>CAWFPF010000001.1:1607500-2922298 GCA_963817705.1 uncultured Alphaproteobacteria bacterium | reverse complement strand
GGTCCCCCGTTCGAGCCGGGGCAGCGGTACCAGCAAAATCAATGGCTTACGTAGGCGAGGCGCGAAACAGCTCCTAAGAAAATCGGAACATAGTCGGAACCGTGAAAAAAATCGCCGGCCCGCGAGGATAAGACCGCTCGCCGAGGAAGAAGGAAAAGAGGCTGCACACCGGGCGAAGCCCCAATCGCCTCCTATATCTTCCCCACTTAGGGCCATCCCTCAGCCGATATTAATAAAATCAAGGTCTTAATCAAAATTGGCAATTGAGAGCTTCTGAGGAAATAGGCACCGTATAGGCACGCGGTTAAGTTGCTGCCCCCCTTCTCGCGCCGGGTTGATGTCCTCGATGAACGCTGATCTGGCTCTAGCGCCGGGGGCCGGCTCATTTTGAAGCGGTCGCGATTATCTCGAGATGAATTAACTTCGCGAACACAAGGTGCAGCTCTTACGGCAAACGTTATGAGCGGCCCCGGCTTTGCCCAACGATCGCTCCGTGCTCACCGCTGTCAACACCGCTTCGCGCCGCGTACCGCGGTGACCTCCGGCCAGTGTTGACAGCAGCTCCGCGCGGCGCGCCACCGAAATTGTGCCGGGACGGAGAAACGCCTCTCAGCCGAACAAAGAAACATCACTCGATGATCGTTCCTGTCCTATTCAGGATATTGAGCTCTATGAATACGACTTATCTTGAGGATGCCAGTGTTCCTTCCTTGATTCCGCCGTTTTATGTATCGTTCATAGGCTATCGTAAAAGTGTTTTGTTTTGGAGGATCGTCATGACGAAGACGGGTCAAGGACCATGGCTGCGCGTTCCCGAAGCGGCAAGCTACACGGGTCTATCTGCCGCCACCCTCAATAAATTGCGCTGCTACGGCGGAGGCCCGCGCTATGTCCGGCAGGGGCGAAGCATCCTTTACCGTCAGGACTGGTGCGATGAATGGCTTGTGAAGGGAGCTGCCAGGAGCACCGCTGAGTATGAGCCCGCCGCTAAAGCCGGGAGCGGGAAACAAAAAAGCCCGGCACAAGGGCAAGCTTAAGCGCCTTTTTTTAGAAGGATAGCCCTTCAGAACGCGCCAACGTCCGAGGGCTTTGGTATCGGCAAGCCCAGGGCCTTCTCAAAAAAGGGCCGCTTTGCGATTGATTTGACACAGTCCGTATCGCACGGCGCGCCGCATTTTTCAAGAAGTTCTAGGCTTTTCCGTTCCGGGTAAGGTCAAGATGCTGAGCAATGGAAATGGGCCCGATCGAGGCGGGCCTAAGGCGAAAGGGCGCGCCTATAAAGCGACCGATTTTGCAGAAGCTGAACGCCAGTTCCGCGAGGCCGCGGCAAGGCGCGGTCTTCGTTTGCCGCCGCGCTTGGAGGGCGACGGGAAACGCCGGCGACGGTGCCCCGTCGCCGGCGGGAAGCCTGGTGCAATAGACGGCGCCTATCTCCTGCATCTCGACGGCATTCCGGCGGGATACATCGAAAATTTCCGCGACGGATATGGCCCGGAAACCTGGCGCGCCGATATCGCCCGCAGGCTGACCGGCGAAGAGACGAAAGCACAGACAGAGCGCATCGAGCGATCTCGTGCCGTACAGGCGCGCGAGGAGCAAAGCTGTCACAAGCAAGCGGCGAAGACGGCGGCGCAAACTTGGGGCGATGCCTCCGCCGCGCTGACCGATCATCCCTATATCACCAAAAAGAACGTTGGCTCGCATGGTTTAAGGCAGAGTGGCGATGGCCGCCTGATCATCCCGCTTTGCGATGAAAACGGCGCCCTCCATTCCCTACAATACATTTCCGCATCCGGAGAGAAACGCTACTTGCCGGGCGGGCGCAAACGCGGCTGTTTTTACATGCTCGGCGAGATCGATCCCGGAGGCGAAATCCTAATTGCCGAAGGATACGCCACGGCGGCCTCGCTCTATGAGGCGACAGGCCTGACCGTGGCCGTTGCATGCGATTGCGCGAACCTGCGGCCCGTGGGCGAGGCGCTGCGGAAAAAATATCCCACAGCAACGCTGATTTTTTGTGCGGACGACGACGCCTGGACGGCGGACAACCCTGGTGCGGCGAAGGCGAAGGACGCGGCGCAGGCCGTCGGCGGCAAAATCGCTCTCCCAAAGTTTTCTGGTCCTCGCATGGAAGGGCAAACCGATTTCAACGATTTGGCGTCCGCCGAGGGGTTGGGCGCGGTCCGCAGCGCCATCGAAGAGGCGCTTTTGGGACCTGTGTTTGCGATCTCGAACCCGAACATGATCGCAAGGCGGATCGACGAGCTCGCTCAGCTCGATGCGGTAAGCTATGGCCGCGAAAAAAAGGCGGCGGCAAAGGCTCTCGGCATCGGCGCCGCCGATCTGAACAAGGCGGTGAGGCACCGCCGGCAGGAGATCGCAGCCGGGAAGAGAGCTTTAGATGGAAGCGAGAACCCTTATAGCGACGATCACACCGGAATCTATGTCACAGAGATGGGCGTTTTCGGCGGCAAGGTCAGGACGCGGCTCACCAACTTCAAAGCGCGCATCGTTTCCGACGCCATTTACGACGATGGTGTGGAGACAAACCATATTTTCGAGATCGAGGCGCACCTCAATGGGAGAAAACACACCTTTTCTGTGGCCGCCGCCCAGTTCGGGAGCCTTAACTGGGTCGCCTCTAACCTCGGCGCCGGCGCCTATGTCGAGGCCGGCATTCAGGTCAAGGACCGGGCGCGGGTTGCGATCCAGCGGCTCTCAGAGGACATCGCGGAGCGCCGTGTCTATACCCATACCGGATGGCGCAAGATCAATGGAGCTTGGGCCTATCTACATAGTGGCGGCGCTATCGGAGAGCAGGGCGTCATCGACAATATCGAAGTGAGCCTGCATGGCAAGCTCGCCTATTATCTCTTACCCGAGCCGCCGGCGGGACAGGCTCTTACCCGCGCCGTCAGGCGATCGTTGAGCCTTCTCGATCTCGCCCCCGGCCGCGTCGTGCTCCCGCTGCTAGCGACCATTTACCGGGCGCCGCTTGGCGCTTGCGACTTCACCACGTTTCTTTCCGGGCTGACTGGAACGCTCAAAACCGAGCTGGCGGCGCTCGCGCAGGCCCATTGGGGCGCATCCTGGCATGGGAAGAACCTGCCTGGGAATTGGACCTCGACGGCGAACAACCTCGAAAGCATGGCCTTCTTGGCAAAAGACGCGCTTTTTGCCGTTGACGATTTCAATCCAAGGGGAACGGCGGCGCAGGCCGCCGCTTGGCACGAAAAGGCCGACCGCGTGCTGCGCGCGCAAGGCAATAACTCTGGAAGGGGACGCTGCAATCCCGACGGAACGCCCCGGCCTGAGAGAGCTCCCCGGGGCATGATGCTCTCCACCGGCGAGGAGGTCCCGGCCGGCCATTCCTTGCGCGCACGGCTCTTCGTTACCGGCATGGTCAAGGGCGACGTGGATCTCGATAAGCTTACGGAGCTGCAAAAGCTCGCGGCGGCTGGCGTCTTTGCCGCCGCCATGGCGGGCTATGTGCAATGGCTCGCGGGGCGCCGTGACGAGATCTTGGAGCGCTACGCCCGCAAGGTGAAGTCGCTCCGCGCGGACACGGGGACCGCCACGGCCCATTTGCGCACTTCTGATACGGTGCGCGCGCTGATCGCATCCTGGCGCATCTTCCTCGATTTCGCGCGCGAAAGCGGTTCGATCACCCCTGTCGAAGAAGCCGATTTCGAAGCCCGTGGCATGAGCGCGTTCACTTCAATCGCCGAAGATCAAGACGAAATGCAAGCCGCCTACGATCCGGTCTTGCGGTTTTTCGAGCTTCTGCGGAGCGCCCTGCTCTCTGGCAAAGCCCACGCCGCTAGTGTCAGCCAAAGCGCGCCGGACGAGCCCGAAATTTGGGGATGGCGGCGGCATGAAGCGAATACTGCGTTCAGCTGGCAGCCGCAGGGCGACCGCATCGGCTGGCTGGAAGGCGAAGACCTGTATCTTGAGCCTCCAGCGGCCTATGCGCTTGCCGAAAAGCTGGCGTCGGCCGAGGGGCAGTCTCTCGGCCTCAGCAAGGCGACGCTCGAGAAAAGGCTGTACGAACGCGAATGCTTGGCCTCGGTCGAGAAAGTCGCGGGCGCCATGGGACATGAGAAAACCAGGCTCAAGGTCCGCAGGCGGATCGGGTTAGGGGAAGACCGAAGCCGCCAATGGGTGCTCCATGTGAAGCGCGATCGTGTGTTTTCTTCCGGAGGCTGGGGCTCATATTCTCTTTATGAAAGTGATCCCAGTGATCCCAAGAACTAAATCTAATTGTTATACCAATAGAATAACCTGGGTCACTCGCAAAAACCGATGATCCTGCGGGATCAATCGGTGATCCCGGCCAAGGCGCTGTCGCCTGATGAGCGCTGCAAAGCCCTTTTACAAGGCCTTCGCCGGCCACGATCCGACATTTGCTCATTGAACGGCATGTTCTTGGTGCTTTCGGCTCAATTTGTGGGCCCACGGATCTTAGCCTGGGCCAAAAAGTGCTTGCCAGCCCGGTTCTCCGTACACACGCTCAATGGAGAACCGCGCCGTAGGAAGTGCGCGCTCCTTAGATTGACGTGCCAATCGACGTGCTTGTACGCGCTCGCGGTCGCCCCGACCGTGCCCTTCGTTCTGCATCTTCGAGGGCTGCCGCAATGCGCTCCGTAAGCCAGCGCATTGCGGTTTGTTCGTCCTCGAACTCCTTGTCCATAAAGTCTTCCGTGATCTCTCTGGCGCGCTGTTCCGGTGTTGGTTTTGCCATCACATTCTTAATTGTTTCCATCTTCACCACGGAAATAACGTCCAGCCCACTAGCTCAAGGGGATATGGCGGCGAAGGGAGCCGCGAACGTGCCACTTGTTATTGCCGCCCGGCACCTTCAGCCCGTTAGCGTTTCTCGCCGAGAAGACGGCTCTGGTTTTCAGCCACTTTTTGGCGGTAATGCTCGACCGTCCTGGCAGCCACACTCATTGCCGTCATGCCGAGCCTGCCCGTTACGGCTTTTGCGGGAAGTGTGAGGCTGGCTTCGATTTTTTCGCTTATCATCCTATGCGCTTCTGCCTCGCCTGATGCGCCGCCCGCTCCGATTGTCAGAACTCGAAGACCAATGACTGACGAGGCTTCGAAACCCAATGAGCAAGCGTCGAGCCAGATATTGAACCACGACTCTGCGTGGCCCGTTGCCTGGTTAGCGTTGGTGGGATGAGCGGTGAGGACTGCGACGCGAGCATATGCCACGGGGAACTCCAGAAAATGAGGCCGCCAAGCGTTCTTCGGTGACGGGAGCTTTGGCCCCGATGCAACTAAATACAAACTACACGGAGGCTTACTGCAGGAACTCAACACTGGCCAGGCTTTCCCCCGGATGAATAGGGCCGGAAAGTACCTAGCAGGCCAATGCTGCGGGAGTTCCCCTAGCAGATTAAGCACGGCGAACGGCGTGAGTAGATTCCGAATCTTATCGCGGACATATCCTAAGGTCTACAGTCTGGCCATTCGATCATGCAGCATAAAACGCTGGATCTATCACGTGCCCGCTTGGGTTCGGGATGAAGCATGAACCGGCGGCGAGCCAGCACGATGGGTTACGTACGAAAAGAGTAACGCTCCCCGAGGGCATACCCTTCCCGAGGTAAAAACCCCGTTTTATGTATTAAGCGCCCGCTTCCAGGCCGATGGCTTCGGTCCCGGGCCACGTCCTAAGGAGTGTCAACCATGCAATCAGATTTTTCAGTTTTCGCGACGCACCTTGCCGAGGCCAGCAAGGAAGTGCGGACCTTTCTGGCTGCCTGAATTACTTGGATGATGCTGTCAAAATTGATGGCACTGTGTATCCCCGCCGCGCAGTGGTCCTTGCGATCGAAGACCTGAAGCAGCCAATAGACGCGCCGTTGTCCCTTCAAATCGAAGCTCGCGCTCAAATGGGCCGCCTCAAGTTCGATCCGATAACCGAGTTGAAGCTTTATCGCGATATCGCTACGGCCATTCTGAGGATGGATGCGGCGTTGCGGCTCACGGCAATGACCAAGGCGCAGGAGGCTAAGACCTCCGGCGTGCCTGACGGACGCTAAGGCTCGCGTAAGCCGCGCGCGCTCAGCGCACCAACGCTTCAGCGACATCCTGACATTATTGGGACGCCCGAACCCCCTCCGGGAGTTGCACCGGATTGTCCCGCTATCCCCGGCCGGGGAGCAGCGGCCAGGCGCGCAGTTCGCAGCGGGGCGTCTGCCGGGCTGAATGGCTCTGCAAGCTCGACGTCTAGCTCGCGTTTGCGAACGCTCGCCGCGTCGAGGAGCATCTGGCCAGCCCAGCGGTAGATATTGTTGTGGCGCAATACTGTCCGCATGTGGTGCATACGCCCGCGCTGTTCGAGCTTGGACATCGTGACAGCGCGATAAAGGCTATCTCCGAGTTCCTCCGTATTATAGGGGTTGACGATCAGCGCCTCGGTCAGCTCCTGCGATGCGCCCGCAAAGCTCGACAAGATCAGGACGCCGAGCTCATCCTCGTGAGCTGCGACATACTCTTTCGCGACAAGATTCATCCCGTCGTGAAGGCTCGTCACAAGGCAAGAATCCGCTGCCCGAAACAGTTTGAAGACTTCGCTAGGATCGTGATGACGGATTGACAGTCTGATCGGTTGGAAATCCCCCAATCCATGTTTCGCGTTGATCATCTCTGCCAATGAAACGACTTCTTGGTGGAGGTCCTTGTAAACCTGCAGTTTGGACCTGCTCGGCGCGGTAGCCTGAAATAGGGCAAAGCGGCCTTTCCACTCGGGGTGGCGCGTGAGAAAATCATCGACTCCCCGCAGACGCTCCGGAATACCCTTTGTGTAGTCAAGCCGTTCAACGCCAACGGAAAGATGGGTGTCTTCGGAAAGCCCGAGGTCACGGCGCACCATCTGCCGGCATATCTCGACCGGCCTTTGCCGCACCAAAGCCTCTGGAGCCGGTTCCACCGAAATCGGGTACGCCCTTATAAGCGTCTTGCTGCTGCCATGGCTGACCGAGGGGTGTTCGTGATCGACCCTGCTGTCCGTGAACCGCTCGGCCGACGCAAGAAAATTCGTGCACTGCCATCTCGTCTGGAAACCGAGGATTGTGCTTGCGAGCAGACCTTGAAGGATCTCCAATTTCCCAGGGCACATTCCAAACGTCTCGGCACTTGGCCAAGGGATGTGCCAAAAGGTGATGATTGTAGCCTTTGGCAGCTTTTCACGCACCATGTGCGGGACGAGCGCAAGATGGTAATCTTGCACCAGCACGACGGGATCATCCCGCTTTGCCTCTTCGAGGACGGCGTCTGCGAAGCGCTGGTTGACCGCGCGATAGTGAGTCCAATCGGACTCCCGGAATGTTGGGCGCACGAACGCGGCGTGGCAAAGCGGCCATAAGCCTTCATTCGCGAAGCCGTAATAATACCCGTCCTGCTCCTCCTCGCTGAGCCAAATCCGGCGGAGCGTGTAGGCCGGCGAATTCGGCGGCACGCGGACACATCCCCGATGGTCCGAGGTGTCGCGATCGGCGGAGCCGCTTCCATGGGCGATCCAGGTCCCACCGCCGGCTCTCATAACAGGCTCCAATGCGGAAACGACGCCACTCGCGGGGGTCTGAAGCACCGTAGTCCCGTTTTCGCGATTATGAATGTAGGGCTCGCGGTTCGACACGACGATGGTCTGGCAGCCCGGGAGCTGCACCGCAAGAACGAGCTGCAGCATGGCCGGCGACCAGTCGATACTGTGCACATTTGCCCTCGCCGCAAGTCCGCGGTCTCGAGGCGTTGTTTGCCATGCGTTTTTGAAAGGCACAGGCAGCATCTTGATCATGTGCTTATGCCCGCATGCGCGGTGTTCCGGCGGGGAAGGCGCGGGAGAGATGGACTAGAACATGGGCTGGCATTGGCGTCGCTTTCTGGATCGGGATGCATTGCTCCCCAACTCGCAGCGAGCACTTCAACCCCTTACCCGGACAATCGCCGGAGCTTCATCCTATGATATTGATAACACGTTTGATAGACTCGGAAAATACTCATTCGTGTTCATGAGGATGTGTTGGGTAATATACCATGCAAGTGGCCAGCAGCGCTCTCAATTTCGTCTAGAGCGCTTGTTCGTGTTATCGCGCAATGTTAGGAGCAGAGTTGCAAATTATACCGTAAATTTGACCCCTAAGGCGATAGATTGACCTCGCTATTCTTCATAGACATGACCATATATAGCAAATGACAAATCACCCGGAATATCAAATCGGCCTCCCTGCCGGAACTGCCGTTAATTGGCAAAACGCGGGCGCCCCCGCTGAACCGCAGCTCGTCCATTTCGCCCTCGACGAAAGCCCCCATAGCAGCGACGGCCTGCTGCTCCATTGCTGGGATGGAGCAGAACCGGTCACTGCCTTCATCAGCCGGCACGTGATGGACGATTGGGTCGATCCAAGACGTTCACCCAACAGCAGGAAAAGCCTCCTTCGCCGCGAATACAATGCGCTGGGCAAGCGAAACCTTCCGGCGATCCAGCGCATTGTCTCGGCTAAATACCGGCGAGGCCCGGCATTCAACCGTCAGCACCCCTTCGTCGATGTGTTGTGGTCTGACATTACGGAAAGCGGCGAAGCGCTCGACGTGAGCGGGCTCGCGACAAATACGCTCTGAACAGATGGAGATTATCAATGGAGATCGACACATTCCGGCACTGGCTCTCGGTACGCGGATGCCGTTTCGACACGCAGGCCCATCATCGCGGCGAGGGGCATGGACATCTGACGATTCATCGCGAGGGTAGGGTCGCGGAGCTGCCGTTGACAGGAGCGCATCATCACCTCGATGCGGGTTTGGTTCGCGATGTCTGCGAGAAGCTGGGGCTGAACGCGCGGGACCTTCCAGAAGCCGGCTCCTAGCCCAGTGTGGCGAGTTGGGCGAAATGCACCGGCGGCCTGAGCCAGCCTCGAGGCGCCAGGAGGGCGCCGGTCCGCAAGGCTCGCGTTTTGCCCGGGATTCGCGTTCACTTCGTTGGTTCGAATTTCTTGCCGGTGCAGCCGCCTTCCACGCGATAACGTTAGAAGAGAGCGCCTTGAGAAATACTTAAGCGGCAATGGTGCTGAGGTTATCGTATTGATAATACAACATAAAATTCCGCCCTCAGCGGGGATTTATACCGGTTGTAGCTATTAACGAAACAATCCAGGATTGCAGTTCTTGGTTAAGGCGCGCAATTATCTATATTTAACACGTTTTTCTGAAGCGCGATTCTTAGCCAGGAATGCCAACATTTGGGGTTTTACCGGCGTACACTTATTTAGATCGGCCCCCATTCACCATACGGATTTTAACCACGCTTCGGCCTATGCCGGCGGGGACGCCTCGTGGTCGGATTCCCAGGGTACCGTCGCTGGGGGTGATGGCCCGGCCAACGCCTCTGCCGGGCTAGAGTTCGGATTCACCTCGGAAGCGGACTATCAGACGGCGGCCATAGTTTTCGTAACGCCAACGCCCAAAACAGCGGCCGGAACCGCGATTGAGGTAAGGTCGTCTACAAATTCGATGCGCAGGTGTTCAGCGAGCTGTGCGCGTCCTCTCTTCACCCTTTCGCTCACCATCTCCTCAGCACATCCGCAGAGTCCGCCGATCTCAAGATTTGTGAACCCTATAGCTGCCGACAGGATCAATGCTTCGCGGTCGGCGATACTCAGCCTTAGGAGTGCGGCGCCCGTGTTGGTCACCGTGCGATCATCATTGCCGGCCCGGCCGATTGCGGCAAACGATTTGCAAAATGCGCCGTAAGCGTCGCGAAACCCTTGATGGAAAGCAGGGCGATCACCCGCGAGAAGTCCGGACAGGACCTTCCCGCGCAGGACTGTAATGAGCGCGATACGCAGTTGAGAAGCGTCTCCGCACCGGTGGATTTCATTGGCGGATAAGCTTTTTAGAGTGTCTTCGACCGCGCGGTCGGCCCCGGATCGATCGTTCGTCATCAGCCGGGCGTATGCCCGCATGAGCGGAGTTTCGGCGAGTAGGGCGCTCGCGAGATCGGCTTGACCATGTAATAGCATTTTGCTTCGCTTTCTAAAATCAGACCGATATCAGCGGCTGTGTGGAGGCGCGGGTGCCCCCGTCCGGCGCACCAAAACGCACGCCAATGGAGCGGGCCCCGCCGCGATGCCATCTGCAAATGTTTTGTAGCTTCTCTGAAATTTCTCCCAATGTCGCGCCGGGGCGAATGCGAAAAGACATTGGACCGTCGGCGAACTCTATTAACACCTTGGTTGCAATAAAGCTTTTATCTAACATATTACGCATCGTCATCACCTCTGATCTAACCTTAGCTTCATCTTAGGATATTGCGGAGGCAGCCCATAAACTCGGAAAATACTCAATCGATCTCGCGAGTATCAGATCCATCGGAGTGGCCAGAAAGCCTTATCTCTTGGAATTTCATCAAATCATTCTCCTGCCCACTTCTCACTTGAGCTTAACCCGAAGAATTATGAAAGAACTATCAGTATTACCGGAGGTAGTCATCCATTGAAGTCTTCTATGGGGGTCTTCTTTTTTTGAAAAGCGATCAGCGTTTGCATCCACTGCGACCGCGACCCGCGCCCGGCGTCTCTACACTATTGTGCCGAACAATTTCCCAATACCGGCCGTGAGAGCCAAGGCCAAAGCACCCCAGAATGTCACACGGACTGTGGCGCGCAGAATGTTCGCACCACCGGCTCTTGCCCCGATTGCCCCTAGAAGGGCGAGGAAAACCAGAGACATAACCGAAACAATAGGTATAAGCGCGCTCGCGGGTGACACTATGGCCATGAGGAGCGGCATGGCCGCGCCTACCGAAAACATGGCCGCGGACGCGAAGGCCGCTTGAACGGGACGCGCGGCAGTGATCTTGGACATCCCCAGTTCGTCGCGGGCGTGGGCGCCCAGGGCATCCTTAGCCATCAACTCTTGGGCAACCTGCCGTGCAAGCGCACGGCCGGCGCCGCGTCTTACATAGATTTCGGTAAGCTCGTCGAGTTCGGCCTCCGGGCTAGCGCTTAATTCCGCCCGTTCGCGCGCGAGATCGGCCTTTTCAGTATCGGATTGTGAGCTGACGGACACGTACTCGCCCGCGGCCATCGACATGGCGCCAGCGACCAGCCCAGCGGCACCGGCAATCAACACATCGTGGGGCGTCGCGGACGAAGCCGCGACGCCGGTAATCAAGCTCGCTGTCGAGATGATGCCGTCGTTGGCCCCGAGCACAGCCGCCCTCATCCAGCCGGCGCGGCCGCCGAGGTGGTGCTCAGCATGCTTGCAAAGACGGCTCATCCGCGGATCGGATCAGATTCGTCCGAGCACTAAAAGAACGGCAACGACGATCAGCAGGGCGCCGAGAACGCCTACACCGCCGTTACCAAACCCGTAGCCATAGCCGCCGAAGCGACCGCTGAAACCACCGAGCAAGAAAACAATGAGGATGATGACGAGGATTGTTCCTAACGGCATGGAGTGTACTCCCATTGTCACATTGAACTCTCCGGTCCCTTCCCTTTGGCTTCCGGAGCCTTTTTAAGGTGAGTTCCGGCCGCTATGTGCGGCCGGATTGGTTCTCATCGGGTTCGCCGGCGCTTCATGAAAGCGCTCTAGCCTCCAGAAACAGTTGGATCTCCGGCTATGGGCAAACACGTACCGGACCGACCCACGTGCAAGGGCCATAGCCCCAGCCGCCGTCGTCGCCGCCCCAGCCGCCGCCGTAACCTCTGCCTCTGCGGTGGCCTCCGCCCCTGTGGGCATAGCTACGCCGTCCGCCCCCGGCACGGGCGCCGCTCCTGCCGCCCCTGCTTCCAACTTGGACAACTTCGGACGCGGCCGGTGACTTCAATCCGCTGGCCGATGATAAAGTGCCGGCACCCGCTGCCGAACAGACCATGAACGACGTAAGTGCCGCTGCCGCAAATGCTTTAATCATAAGTGAACCCTCGCTTAACATTTCGCAGGCCGATACCACATCATGTGGTAAAGGCATCGCTAACTTGATTTAGCAGATTAAGAGAATGGCCCCTAAACTCGGAAACTACCCATGCTTCAGGGTCAAATAAGAGTCCGGAATATTTGCAATTGTGAGTAAGATACGGCTTGTTTTGTTGCTGTCTGACAGACAGGGCGGAAGGGATAGATCGAAATGGCGTCGCAATGCGGCCTAGCGCCGGATGAAAGCGATGCGGCTGCCCCAGATTCGACCGCGGTGCGCCGGTTTCCAGTTGCCGGCATTGGCGCATCGGCCGGCGGTCTCGATGCCTTCAAGGCCCTCCTCGCCGCGCTTCCGGCCGACGCGGGCATGGCCTTTGTCCTCATCCAGCATCTCGATCCCCTCCACGCAAGCTTGATGGCTGGGCTCCTGTCGGGCCACACGGCCATGCCGGTGACACCGGCCGCCGAAGGTGTCTCGATCGAGCCGAACCATGTTTATCTCATCCCGCCGGGCGTCTCGCTCGCTGTGTCCCACGGAAAGTTGCATCTTTCCGTCCCGGCGGAGCGCCACGGCGCTCGGATGGCTTTTGATTTTTTCCTCCGCTCCTTGGCCGAGGACTGCGGCGAGCGCGCCATTTGCGTGGTGCTCTCGGGCACTGGAACCGATGGCAGCGAGGGTCTCAAAGCGGTGAAGGATAAGGGCGGCTTCGTGATCGTCCAGGACCCTTCGGAGGCAGCATTCGACGGCATGCCGAAAAGCGCGATCAAGACCGGACAGGCGGATCTCATCTTACCCGCTGGCCAGATTCCGGGCGCGCTCGTCAATCACGCCGCCGGTATTCGCGATGTATCCTCCCACGCGAAGTCAGACGCCAACAGGGAAACCGGCCACCGTTTCCTGGAAATTCTCGATCTCGTCCGGCAGAAGACCCATCAGGACTTCTGCCTCTACAAGACAGGGACCTTAGGACGCCGGATCGAGCGGCGCATGGCGATGGCGGGAATTGCGGACCTCGATCACTACGTTGAAAAGCTCAAAGCCGATCCCGGCGAGCTCGATAGCCTCGGTCACGACCTCCTCATTAATGTAACCGAGTTCTTTCGCGACTCCGCAGCCTTTGAAGCGCTCGCGGCAAGCGTTATCCCGGAGATGGTCGCGGGACAGTCTCTCGACCGGCCACTTCGCATTTGGGTGCCCGGCTGCAGCACCGGCGAAGAGGCCTATTCTCTTGCCATCGCGTTTTTGGAGGCGATCGAGGCTACAAAGCGCAACATCAAGCTGCAGGTCTTTGCATCCGACGTTGATGCGCATGCCGTCGCGTTTGCGCGCGCGGGCCTGTACGGACCAGAAACCCAGGCGCAAGTGAGTGAGAAGCGCCTGGCGCGGTTTTTCTCAAAAGAGGGCGACGGCTACCGCGTCGTGAGCGAATTGCGCTTGGCGGTGGTGTTTACCGTTCACGACCTGCTTGCCGACCCGCCCTTCTCGCGGGTCGATCTCATTTCCTGCCGCAACGTTCTGATCTATTTGCAGACCGGTGCCCAGGAGCAAATTCTTTCGCTATTTCATTTCGCTCTGCGCGCCGGAGGCATTCTGTTTCTCGGGCGGTCCGAGACGGTGGGGAAGTTCCTCGATCGCTTCGAGCCCGTCGACAAAAAGCAACATATTTATCGCCATCTCGCTGCGGGGCGTGCGGGCGCGTTTGGTTTTCGGACGGGCGGAGACGCTGTAGGCCGCTTGGCGCCCGCAGCCGGTCAAACGCCCATTAGGGTGCCCCGAGTCAACTTGGACGATCTTGCATCCAAGCTGCTTCTCCAAGCCTACGCACCGCCTTCGGTTCTGGTCGATAAAAAATATGAAGCCTTGTTTTATTGTGGAGCCGTCGACCGGTTTTTGCAGGTCGCTCCGGGCGAAGCCAGCAGGAATATCCTTGTCATGGCGCGTGAGGGGCTTAGGGCCAAACTCCGAGCGGCGCTCGAAGGCGCGAAAGAGACCGGGGAAGCCTGCTTGAAAACGGGCGGCACTCTCCGTCGCGAGGGAAAGACCTTTGGCGTGAAAATCAGTGCTCAGCCCGCTTCCAGCGACGATATGTTCCTTGTCAGTTTTATCGAGGACCGCGAGCCGGCCGTCCGTGCTTTTGAAGCAAAGGCGCCGCCGGAGGACATCTCGCACGCTGTCCAAATGGAACAGGAACTCGATGCGGCGCGCAAAGAGCTGAACGCCGTCATCCGCGATTTGGAGGTCTCCAATGAAGACCTGCGGGCCGTCAATGAAGAAGCCCTTTCCATCAACGAGGAGTTTCAGTCGACAAACGAGGAGTTGGAGACCTCGAAGGAGGAACTTCAAGCCCTCAACGAGGAGCTGACGGCCTTGAATGCCCAGCTTCAGGAAACATTGGAGCAGCAGCGCGCCACGTCCGCCGACTTGGAGAATATCCTCAACAGCTCGGACGTCGCCACACTCTTCCTCGATAGCGCGTTCAAGATCCGTTTTTTTACCCCCGCAGCGAAGTCCTTCTTTGGCGTTTCCAGCGTCGATATCGGACGCCCGGTCGCCGATCTGGCGCAACGCTTCCATGACGAAGCGTTGCTCAAGGACGCACATGAGGTGCTCTCAAGTCTCTCTCCCTTGCGGCGTGAGATCGAAAGTCATGACGGCAATTGGTATATCCGCAGCGTCCTGCCTTACAGGGTTGCAGCAGGCACCGTCGAGGGCGTCGTCATCACCTTCGCCCGCATCTCCGAAATGAAGGCTGCCGAACGGAAGATTGAGGCGGCACGGGCCTACGCCGAAAGCATCATCGCAACCGTCAAGCAGCCGCTCGTGGTCCTCGATGCCGAGTTGCGTATCGTGTCGGCAAGTGCGTCCTTCTTCAAGGTTTTCGATACGAAGCCGGAAGACACCATCGGTAAGCCGTTCACGCTTGGGACCAAGGTGCAGCCCGTGGTCTTGGCGCGGTTCCTGGATGCCGCCAATGAAGGCCGCGCGGTCGAGGATCGAGAGGTGGACATCGAGCTGCCAAATGTTGGCCACCGCATATTCCTGCTCAGTGCACGCCGGATCGCCGCCGGGTTATCAGAACGTCCAAAAATACTCATTTCCATCGATGACATCACGGACGCGAAGGCCAAAGCGGAAGCGCTTGCGGCCGCTAGGGATGAGGCTGAGCGGGCGAACCTCGGAAAGTCGCGTTTTCTCGCGGCGGCCAGCCACGATTTGCGCCAGCCGCTTCAGACGCTCAGCTTGTTGCAAGGCATGCTGGCCGATGGCGTTTCGGATCCCGGCGCCTCGCAGCTGATCGAACGGCTCGATAAGACAATCGTGGTCATGTCGGGCTTGCTGGACAAACTCCTCGACATTAACCAGCTTGAGGCAGGGGTTGTGCGGCCAAAACCCGCCGAGTTCGCGATCAACGATGTGCTCCAGCAGTTGCGAACCGAATACGAGATCCATGCCGCCAATGCCGGCTTGCGTTTGCGCATCGTACCTTGCCGCCTCACGGTGCGCACCGATCCGCGTCTCTTGGAGCAGATCCTGCGCAACATGCTTTCCAACGCCACCAAATTCACAAGCCAAGGCAAGGTTCTCCTCGGCTGCCGGCGCCGGGGCGAGCGCCTAAGCATCGAAGTCTGGGATACCGGAACCGGCATACCGCAAACCGAACTGAGCGCCATCTTCAAAGAGTTTCATCAGCTGGATAATCCCAGCGGGAAACGAGCCAAGGGTCTTGGCCTCGGTCTTGCGATTGTTCAGCGGATCGCGGATTTGCTCGAAGTGCCTATCAGCGTCCGCTCTCGCTTGGGCCGGGGCTCGGTCTTTGCCGTGGAGGTGCCGGTGGCGCTTGCGCCCGCGCTCATTGAGCCGCCTGCAGACCCCTCCCCTCCGGATGATATCCATGAGGAGCCTTTGGCGCACGCGCAGGCGATTTTGATCGTGGAAGACGATCCAGAGATCCGCGAGACGCTCAAATTGTTTTTGGATCGCCGCGGCTATCGAGCGTTCGCGGCTCGCGACCGCGCCCAGGCACTCGCCATCGCCGCGGAACGCGGCATGCACCTGGATTTGATCATCGCCGATTATAATTTGCCCGGGTCAAACGGGCTGGACATTGCCGGCAAGATCGAGGAAGCCTCCGGTCGGAAAATACCTGTCATTATGCTGACTGGCGACATCTCGGCGGCCACGCTGCTTGAGATTGCAAGCAAAGGCCATGTGCACCTTTATAAGCCGGCGAACCCGCGGAATTTGATCCGTCAGATTGATTCAATGCTTGCTGCCGGCCGCTCAACGACGCCCGCGGTGTTTGTCGTCGACGATGACCTGGAAATCCGCGAGGCGATGCGGGAAATGTTGGAAATGCACGGCTATCGCACGGAGGTTTTCGCCAGCGCCGTCTCCTTCTTGAACGCTTACTCGCCCGGGCGGAGCGGGTGTTTGCTCGCCGATGCGCGGATGCCCGGCATGGGGGGGCTTGAGCTGATTGAGCGCCTAACCAAAATGCAGGCGCCGCTTCGCATCATTGTGATTACCGCCTATGGCGACATAGCCATGGCCGTCAAGGCGATGAAGGCCGGTGCCTTCGATTTTCTACAAAAGCCGGCCAATCAGCAAGAATTGCTGGATTGCATTGAGCGTGCTCTGAATTCTTCTCCAGAAGACCCAGAACACAACTCAATCCAGCAGACAGCGATGGCGACGATCGAGAGCCTAACGGCTCGCCAGCGTCAAATCCTTCAGCTTGTTCTAGCGGGCCATCCCAGCAAAAACATTGCGGCCGACTTGCAGATTAGCCAACGAACCGTGGACAATCACCGCGCGGCGATTATGCGGAAAACCGGCGCGAAGTCGTTGTCCGCACTGATCAGAATTGCCCTCTCGGCCGGGCAAATCGGCGAGCCTGTGGTTACGGCTGCCGCCTCATGAGCAGATTCCGAATCTATCCTAGAAAAGCCCGCTCCAAGCATAATCAAACGGTCGGTTTGTGGGCTGTCGCACACTGCCGGTTCGTGGCCGTTTGGGCTTGGCCATTGCGGGCTTTGGCCAAATGGCAAATCTGGCTGGGCCGGGCGAAAGCGGGGCGCACCGCCCGGCCAGATTTCTAAAAAAAAGCGGTGTCTACCGCGGGAGTTCGTCCAATAGACTGGCAGAAGATGCCCTATTTGCCTCGAAGCGTGTCTTTTAGGCCGCCAACGGCATTCTGAACCTTGCCCTCAATTTGGCCGGCCTTGCCCTCCAACTCCAGCTTAGTATCCCCGAGCAGCTTCCCGGCCGCCTCCTTGACTTCGCCTTCTATTTTCTTCGCCGATCCGATGACCCGGTCCTTGTCCATGTTCTTTCTCCAATACGCCCGCCAACACAAAAGGCGGACAATAAATCTAAATTCCGCTCTGCCTGTGCATTGTAAATCAGCCCGGTCGAGCCGCTATTTGCCCTTCTGCCCTTCCGAATTCGCTAAGCCGCCAAGCTCCTGAGCTTGAAGTCCATAGGCGTGCATCTGCAATTGCGCATGCCTGGCTTGGATTTGCACGGCTTCTTGAAAGTCCTTTGCCTTCGCCAGTTCGGTAGCCAATGAAAAAGCTGCATCGAGATTTTGCTGAGTAAACTTCATTGCCTTCTCCTGGACTTCAGTCATTCCAGGCCCCGTCCGGCTCGATGGGGCTACGGTTTTCACCATCTCCTTATGCGCCGCGTCCATGAACTGGCTGTAAGCCGCGCGAGCATTGTCAATTTTTTGTACCGCAACGTCGCGCATGTTCTGCAGGGTCTCTGATTCCTTATTCCCGGCCATGGGCTCCTCCTAGCTGTGACGCTCAATTCCAGTAATTCCGGCACGGGCCCGGCTGTGGGGCACTTTAAAACCAGCGCCTCCGGCCGTAATAACCGCCGCCAAGCAGCAGAAATACAATGACAATGAGTAAGAGAGTTGTAGTGTCCACAGCGATCTCCTAGCGTTAAATTGGACAAGCCGAAAAAAGGGAAGCGCTCAGCGGATATTGATTTGGCTTAAATCCGCATCGGCGACGCCGATTTCTAATTTTGATATCGTTATCGCGAAGGGAAGAATAAAGCTGCGGAATGTACTCATTGCTTAGGACTAGGCTTATACATCAACGGTCAGGCCGGGCCCCCGATAACTCACTGCTGGGTACTTTCCGAGTTTGGTCAGCGGCGCCTCGGCGTGCGCAGATCGTGCTCGTGATTAAACTTTTAGGAGCGCACACTGACACTTGCCACCGTTCTTGCCGCCGCGATCGCGCTCCCGGCAATCGCTGAGGACATCAAAGCTCCCTCTACGGCTGCGGCCTCAACCCAAAAAGCCGGGCTGTCGCTGACCTCTCAGGAGGCTGAAGCTTGGATTGGTAAGCCCGTCTACAGCAGCGACGGAAAAAAATTAGGCGAGGTCGCGGCCTTTGAGCGTGGCGCTGACAACAAGGTCACCGAGCTGCATGCCGATATCGGCGGCTTCCTGGGCCTTGGCGAGCATCGCATAAGACTGCTGCCCGCGCAGATTAACCTGGAAAGTGACCGCATCGTTGTTAACCTGACGGCGGCGCAAGCTAAGGAACTTCCGAAAATAGCAAAGTAAGGAAACGACGGTTTGTGGGCGCGGGCACTTTCCAGCGATACCCTGATAACGAGGCGAAAGCGATCGCGCGACGAGCGCGATCGCAGTATCGGCAGCTGAGTTTGTTGGAAGTAACAAAATGTGTATACGTTCGATCTTCATTTGCTTGCTGGGATTGCCGTCGATTATCCCCTCCGCGGCATTGGGAGCAGATGGAGTCACCTGCACAAGTCGCTCCTCCTACTACTGCGCCAGCTATTGTTCACAATGCAGTCCGCTTGGCGGCTTTTCTTGTACCGGGGAGAGTTGTTATTTGCCGAAGGGCGTCAAGAGCGGCGATCTTCACTGGTTCACCCGCATAAAGAATTAAGTGCTTTGGCAACTGAAGTTAAGGAAGGACCGAGCCATCATGGCGCGCCTGATGATAATATAATGTATTATTGTTGCCTGCTGATCCCGAGTAGTTTCCGAGTTTAGTGCCAGTCCCCCACGATCAGCTAAGCTGCTTTAGTAACGGTTCTAAAATGCGCTTTGCGACAGGCCTATGCGCGATACCAAGGACAATATTCATGGAAACGAGAATGCGCATCGCGCAAATAGCACCGCTCACCGAGGCAGTGCCCCCAAAGCTCTATGGTGGCACAGAGCGTGTGGTTTCATGGCTCACTGAAGCGCTCGTCGAACAAGGCCACGATGTTACGCTGTTCGCGAGCGGAGACTTGGTTACCGCCGCAAAGCTTGAATTCGGTGTGGCCGCGCGCCTTGCGCTTGGATGGCACGATCCGCGATCCGAGCGCGCTGCATGCGGTGATGCTCGAACTTGTGGCGCGGCGTGCATCGGAGTTCGACCTCCTTCACTTTCACCTGGATTACCAGCCATTCTCCATTTTTTCCAGGCTGCGGACGCCATTTGTGACGACACTGCATGGCCGGCTTGACCTTCCCGAGTTGCAGCCCGTCTTCGCAACATTCCCCGATGCGCCACTTGTATCGATATCGGACGCACAGCGTCTTCCCTTGCCTAACGCGAACTGGATCGGCACCATCCAGCATGGGCTCCCCTCTGAGCTCTTTAAGCCCGCAGCAGTAGCCCAGACGTATCTCGCCTTTCTCGGCCGTGTTTCACCAGAGAAGGGGCTCGATCGCGCGATTCAAATTGCCGCGAAGTCCGGCCTTCCGCTGAAGATTGCCGCCAAGGTCGACAAGAATGATGCCGAGTATTTTCAAGACGTAATTCGCCCCTTGCTCACCTCCAGCAACGTCGAATTTATTGGCGAGATCGGTGACGGGCAGAAGGCCGAGTTCTTAAGCGGGGCCCTTGCATTGTTGACCCCCATAGACTGGCCGGAACCGTTCGGCCTTGTCATGATCGAAGCCATGGCCTGCGGCACGCCAGTTCTTGCATTCCGCTGCGGCTCGGTGCCGGAAATCGTCGAGGACGGCCTCACCGGCGCGATCGTCGAAACCGTGGAGGACGCGATCGGGGCGCTCCCGCATGTTATCGCGCTCGATCGCAACAAAGTGCGCCAACGCTTCGTGCAGCGCTTCTCCGCCATGCGCATGGCCAACGATTATGCGAGCATTTATCGCTCACTGCTCAGGTCGCCGCGCTTTCTTAATGGCGAAAGTCTCCGGCTTCGCTCGCCCGGCAATAAATACGCGAACTCCTCAAGACTTCATCTTGTTTAGCTAGCACTGATGAGGACCTCGTTAGCTGCCGACGGCGATTGCTGACTCTAATCCTGACGTAAGGGCTTGCGCTTCTACGTCAGAACGTTGCCTGGAAGGCGGAAACCCCACGTCATGATGTCATCATGTGAAGGTCAGGACGACACAATCGTTATCGAAATCAACAATGGCGATCTTGGTAAAGTCTTTGCCTGTCTTGATTGCGCATGCTCGATATCACAAGCGTGATGAACATCACCGGGAGCGGCCGCGTCTAGCTCGCGTTGGGGCGGCGCGGCAGCATTAAATCGCTTTCAGTAACGACGCGCTCGTGCCGTTCCGCTAGGTTTTTTATTCGGTAACGCGGCTCCATTTGGTAGTCGGACGCTGGCATGAGGTGGCGCACCTCGTAATTTCCTGCAACGGCGTTATGCGCGTTCCTCGAAGCAAAATAGACCATTTGACCTATGGCGAACTTGTGAGACAAAACTGCCTCCTCCTCGTTAAGGTTGAGTAAGCCCCCCTCGGGTAAGGTGCCCCAGAACCGTTGGCTTCTGTCCGGGCCGGCACGAAAAATTGCGGCAAGATCTCCGGTTATCAAGCCTCCGGAGGCACGAGCACCGTGTCTATGGAGTGGATAACGCCATTCGACGCCTCGATTTCCGAACCCGTCAACTTCACCCTATTCACTGTCACGCCTACGGTTCCATCGAGCGACAGCTCGGCGCCTTCCACCGATCCGTCGGCAATCGAGAGGTCACAAACAAGAATGGTTGCAATGAAAACATATCAAGCGTGTGTCAGAGAATACTACGACAACGTTCCCTATAAATCAGATGCCTATATGTTGGGTTTTCTCGATGCCGTCGCTTTCATGTTCAATAAGAATTGAATCCAAGTGGCCTATGACATACAAGCATACAGGACGGAGCGTATTTGCGAGGAAGAAGAAGCATAAGTGGTGCGCATTAATTCATTCGTGATCTACTAGTTCGAAATTTCAGCCGCTTGGCGCAGGGAATCCTGCTCGCATTCTCCTAAATGCCAAGCGGTAAGTTGGAGGCTGATCATGTTTTGGCTTGAACTTTCCGGGAGCAATTCTCAGGGCGAACTTGGCGTCGAGAGAATATCATCGCCGTTTCAGACGATAGAAGAAGCCGTCTCAAAGGCAAAGCAGTTAGCTGGGAACAACACCTTCTATTGGGGGAACGCCACAAGATTCAAAATTACGGACGACTCTCGAAATCTAGTTCACGAGGGCACTTTCCATGCCTGGAGGACCTAAAGGCGATCGGAGCCTGCGGTTAGGATGCCAAGATCGCCATTGGCGAGATCGAAGAAGCCATCGGCACGCTGGAGAAGGAAGGCAAGACCCCGCCGCCGTATCGATGGGCAACAGAGGCAGGAAAATAGAAGTGGTTTGGATGGTAGATCGATAATGTTGCCCGTGTCTTCAATATTGAAGCACGTGGCGATGTTATTGTTAGATATCCGCTTGGTTGCACACTTTTGCTATGAGTATATTCCGAATTTATCCCCTTATGAACAATCACATAGCGTGCCTGTTCTTCATCTAGAGGAACGAAAAAAGCGAGTACGCCTGACCGGCAATAACTAAATTTGCCGCCACGTGCGGCATGAAAGCACGGTCGAACATGCATCTTCAAGGAGCGCGCGTCCTCATTGTCGAGGATGACTGCCTGGTCGCGATGGTGGCTAACGACATGGTAGAGTGTCTTGGTGGGATTGTTGCAGGAACAGCCCGCTCAGTTACCGCCGCCAAAGAGAAAATCCAGCAACCAGGTCTCGATTGCGTGATGCTTGATATCAACCTCAACGGTGACCTTTCCATTTGCATTGCAGCCGAACTGCATGAGCGTGGAATTCCCTTCGTCTTCTGCACCGCCTACAGCCATGCATTTGACGGGTTTGAACACATCCCACGCGTCATGAAACCCTACCGCGAGCATGATTTGGTCGCGGCTTTCAATGCAGTGCACGCACGGTTGATCTAAGCTTCCCGCGCTCAGGCTGCGCGTGGGCGCTGCGCGGTCAAAAAGGGCCGGATTTTCTCCGGCCCTTGCTGCAACTCCGCTATTGCTTAGGCGCCGTTGTTCCTTCGACCTTGTCCTTAGCCTCCTCGTAAGCCTTCGAGGTGCGGCTCTTGATATCGGTCCAGCTTGCTTGCGCCTTCTCGCGCCATTCCTTCATGCGTTCAGCATGAGCCTGGGCGTTCATCGTCTTGTAGACTGGAGCGGCCGTGAGCTGGGCTTTGGTCGCGTCGAGAACGAAGACGTGCTTGCCGTTGACCACTTCGAATTTCACGGCGTCGAAAGGCACCGCGAGATCTTTCTCGCCGATTCCGAGGAAGCCGCCAACACCAATGACCGCAAGCTCGATTCGTCCATTCTGGTCGAAAACGAGATTGACGATTTCGCCGACTTGCTGGCCGCTCTTGTCAGTGACAGGCGCGCGGATGAAATCGGTCCCGAGAACTTCCGTATCATTCTGCGTGTCCATGAAGGCAGGCGTCTGCGCTGCGGCGGGGCTCACCGCGATCATTAAAGCGGCCACAGCCGCAAGTGTGGTTTTCATTGGAAAATTCCCTGATTTCGCCCTGTCCTTGTGAACAAGACCCGAAGTTACTATGCCTGTCGAAATGTTCCCGTGAGGAGGTTGCCCCGTGCGCGCCGCAGCAAAAAGGCGACACGATATTTTCCAAGAAGCGCGCCAGGAACGAAGTGCTATCTTAGGTGAGGGCGGGAGCGGCCCATAGACTCGGAATGTACTCAGACGAGCATCAAGTCAGTCGAGGCGCCGGCCTTGAAGTCCATTCTATGTCCAATCGGCGCGCTGCGGCGCCCTTGGCCGAGCCGCATTGCCCGCGGGCGCTGAGATTTGCCGGTATTGTCAGCCTCGCGCTAAGCGAGGCAGCTTGTGTTCCGTCACTGCTAGCGCAGTTCCGCTAGGGCAACCGCAGCTCATAAGTAGATTCCGAGTCTTGACCTTAAGCTTCCAGTCCTCGAAGATTTTGGAAGGATTGGCGCAGTAAAGCAGCCTCTTGGCAGACGGAAGCGCAGGCGGGTTTCAATTATAAGTAGCCAATATGCCATGCGCCTACGCTTTGCCAGTCAGATGAGCTTGCTCGACCTCTCCGTGCTTGTAAAAGGCCTGCGAGCAAAAAGCGTTTTCGAACATGCAAAGAGCCATATTAATAGGCAAAGCATGAGACTTTGCTCATGATGTGATTGCCACACCATAGCCTCAGTGCCGCTAACTTGACTGAACTATTCCCTTATAACGGCAGGCGAACGAACCAAGCAGGTCGCCTGCCTTAATCTGCACCTATGCCCCACCGGCAACTCAACGTGAGCATGCTCCATCGGCCAAGCCTGCTTTGGCTTTTCGCAAGCTGTGTACGACGCGCCGGAACCTGACGCTAATCTTCCCACAATTGAGAGCCCAAAATGACCACTGCCTTGCAGATCCTCTTCGTTGTGACACTTATCGGCATTATTGCGGGGCTGGCTGTTACTCGCTAAGGGCGCGGCTGGTTTGGAACACGCGCCAGCGACCTGACTGCGGCCCTGGTTGGCATCGCGTGGGCCTTTCTTGGCTTTCATGTTGGCGTTGCGGCAGGCCTTACTCCTGTGCCGGTCGCAGATTATCTCGTCGCAATCGTGGGAGCGTTGGTCATCCTTTGGGTGTGGCGGAATCGCTAATGCGTCAAGCTGGCGGACAAAATTGGAAGTGGCGCGACCGGGGAAACTTTGAGACCAACAACAAATAGGCGGAATTTTCGAATCCCCATAGCATAGCCGGTGCAAAATCCGCTCCCCTAACGCGGCTCAAATGAGTTGGGGGAGCTGGTCCCATTGCGTGCCAAGTTTGGGCCATTGCGCGATTTCATGAACCTCGGCCGCGCGGCCGCTAACGTCAATTCTTGGATTTTTCCGTCTATGGCACTCTTCCTATCCATCCTTCTTATGCTGACGGTGGCTGTGCTTTTTTCGCGCCTCGCCTCAGCCCTTTCCGTGCCCTATCCGGCCTTCCTGGCGCTTGGCGGCGCGCTTATAGCCGTTTTACCGGGTACCCCCTCAATCAATCTCGACCCCAGTCTGGCGCTTGCCATATTTGTTGCGCCGGTTTTGGCAGATGCCGCTTTTCTTACGTCTTTGCGGGACCTTCGCGATTACCGGCTCTCCATTATCCTGCTGGTGGTCATGGCGGTGAGTGTCACCACGGCAGCCGCTGCCATTGTCTTTCATAGTTTGGTGCCCGGCGTGCCGTGGGCAGCAGCTGTGGCGCTCGGCGCGATCGTGGCCCCGCCCGACGCAACCGCTGCCACGGCTGTCTTGCGGGAGATAAAATTGCAAAGCCGCGTGCGTGCCATTCTTGAGGGCGAAAGCCTTTTCAACGACGCTTCCGCGCTCTTGATTTTCGCTGTTGCGCTTCGCCTGGCTCAGGATGGGCACGCCACCCTCACCTCGTTGATCCCAAGTTACCTGCTCAGCGTGATCGGTAGTATCGCCTTGGGCCTGCTGCTCGCGAGAGTGGTCCCCTTCGCCTTGCGGCTGGCCAAAGACGCCCCGACCTCCATCATCCTGCAGTTCTGCTCAATTTTTGGCATCTGGATCCTTGCCGAAACATTGCGTCTATCGGCAATCCTCACTGTCGCTACATACGGAATTGCGCTTGCGCAATTGCTGCCCCACAGACACGCGCCTCTGTTGCGCGTGAAATCTCTCGCCGTGTGGGAAACGGCTGTATTCCTAGCAAACGTACTTGCTTTCACCCTCATAGGCATGCAGCTCGCCCCCCTGCTGGCAGCTCTAAATCCCGATGAAAGGGTGAGCTATTTTGTCATTGGCGCCGCGATATTGGTCACGGTCATCATCGTGCGGATCCTCTGGGTGATGGGTTACAACTGGGCGCTGCGCTTAGGAGAAAGCAATCCAAACCGCCCGGAGCGTGTGCTGCCGCCCACCTTCAAGGGCGGTCTTGTCATCTCCTGGAGCGGGATGCGCGGTATTGTGAGCCTAGCCGCTGCTTTGGCTTTACCAGCAAGTTTTCCAGAGCGCGATCTGATACAATTTGTTGCGTTCGTCGTTGTCCTTGGGACCCTTGTTCTACAAGGTTTCACACTCGGGCCTCTGGTGAGATGGCTCCAACTGCCGGATGACCGGCGGCTTGACCGGGAAATAGCGCTTGCACGGCGGCGAGGTTTAGAGGCAGCACTGCGCTTTCTCGACGGGAACACATCAGAATACGCTGACGCTCTGCGCCTCGAGTATCAATCCGTTCTTAATCTTGCTGAACTGGAGGATTTGGGCAAACTTGTGCAACTCAGCGATCTTGAAAGCTTGCGATTGGAAGCGCTTCGCGCTGCCCGCGAAGCTGTTCAGCAGCTTCGTGCGGAGGGGGAAATCGGTGAGATCGCCTATCAAACGATCCGGTCGGCGAACGACCGGGCCTATCTGTATGCAACGCGATATCAGGCTGCGGAATGATCTCTCGGCGGCAGCTCAACGGAGGGAAGCCCGCGGCGCTTGCACGTTCTCTTCTGCGCCACGAGCCGGCTTCGTCATCCGCGAGTTTGGCCTTCTATCACACGGCAAGTGCCGGGTAGTCGGTGTACCCCTTTGGCCCCGGCGTGTAAAACGTCGCCATGTCCGGCTCGTTCAGGGGAGCATTTGCGCGCAGGCGCGCCACCAGATCGGGATTGGCGGAAACGGCCTTCCGAACGCGACGAGGTCCCCTCGTTTTTCAAGGAGCGCGTTCTCGGCTGTGGCGCGATCGAAGCCGCCGGAAAGGATGAACAGGCCGTTGAAGCCGGCCCGAAGCCGGATCTTGAAATCTGCCGGCACCGGCGGAGCGCCCATCGCTGAGTGATCGACCAGATGAAGATATAAGAGGCCAAGTGATGAGAGATCGGCTGCGAGAGCGAGAAACTGTTCCTCGACCTCGGGAAACGCGCCGGTTCCATTGAAGACGCCATAAGGCGAGAGGCGAATGCCGATACTGTCGCGGCCGATGGCTGCCACCGTGGCGCGCGCGATCTCAATCGCCAGACGGTTACGGCCCTCGATGGTGCTGCCGTAGGCGTCGCTTCGCTGGTTGACGTTTGGATTGAGAAACTGCTCGATCAGATAGCCATTGGCGCCGTGCAGTTCGACGCCGTCGAAGCCCGCTTCGACGGCGAGCTGAGCGGAGTGCACATATTCGTCGACGGCGTAGGCTATGTCGGCATCGGTCATCGGCCGCGGCACGCTGTGCGGCTGCATGCCCTTCGTGTCGGTATACATCTCGCCGGGACACGCTGCACTGGACGGTCCAACGACCTCGGCTCCGGCGGGAAGGTTGTCGATGTGACCCACCCGTCCCGTGTGCATGAGCTGTACAAAGATCTTGCCACCCTTGCCGTGAACCATCTTCGTGATCTCCTTCCAAGCAGCGGCGTGCGCCGTATTGTAAAGGCCGGGAATGCGTGGATATCCGAGCCCGTTCGGTGACGGAGACGTGCCTTCGGTAATGATGAGGCCTGCCGAAGCGCGCTGGCCGTAGTATTCCGCCATCAGCGCATTGGGCGTGTTGGCGTCCACTGCCCGGCTGCGCGTCATGGGCGCCATGACCATTCGGTTCTTAAGCTGCAACGAGCGGGCTTCGAAAGGTTCGAAGAGCATGGCTATCCCCCGGTTGGTGAACTCAGAATGACCCATAACGCAGATTCTCTGGTAACGCCTAGTCCGCGGCGCAACCGTGCGCTCCAGGCGTAGG
Organism: uncultured Alphaproteobacteria bacterium; assembly: GCA_963817705.1. Classification (GTDB taxonomy): domain Bacteria; phylum Pseudomonadota; class Alphaproteobacteria; order Rhizobiales; family Rhodomicrobiaceae; genus Rhodomicrobium. The sequence goes on along the minus strand of CAWFPF010000001.1, from coordinate 2,895,362 downwards.
TGGCAGGAATTTCGGGCTAATGGCTTAGGCGCTGGCTATCCGCAGCGCCGAGCGCACAAGCGGTGTCTCAGGGATTGTCCTCAGGCGTGCCAGAACCAGGCGCATCTTCCGCCATCTCGTTCCGGTAGCGGTCGAGATCGCGCTGAACCCGGTTAGGATTGGCGAGATCCCCTTCGCCGTCTTTCCGCGGTTTGTTTGAGCCCATGTTTTCGTCTGGGTTCACATCGTCTTTGCGGCCGGTCTCGCCGCTGCTTTCCGGATCGGATGCCGGGTAGGAGCCAATGCCTTTTTTCGCTGTCACTATTCGGCACTCCCGTTTGTTGGCCGTTTGGTTGGAAGCTCCCCACGAGCAGAATTGTTGCAAGATCCTTTCTCAACTCCAGTGTTCGCGCTATCCATGGCAATGGCGAGCCGGGAGCTTACCGGTGGTCGTCAATTTGTGTCGTCAGGTTCGAAGCGGCCGGTTGCCATTTAACGGCCTGCAAGCCGCCCGATCAGAAAGCCAACAAGACTTCTTCGCACCGCTGAAACTGCTTTGAACATCCAGCCTGAAACACCGCGGAAATCTGCAGATAAAGGCTTCCGCTGAACGAAGCTCTGCGATCAAGCCAGCGCGTATAGCGGCCTGAGTAGTTTCCGAACCTATGATCCCGGCTTCAGTATGCTCTAATGCCAGAGGCGCGTTGGAAGCTATTTGCCGCTCGATCGGAGAAGCTGTTTCCCAGAAGAGTGTGAGCAAAATCCGCCGGTACCGCCGGAACAGCAACAACTCAATATCAATGGAGATACAATGGATAGAAGTGCTGAAAGCGGACCTGGTTTCTGTTTGAGGCAACGCGCCACAGCTAAGTCACTCTCCGATTAGCCTTAAAAATTGAAACCTTGATTGGATGCATGGATGTGGGAACTTGATAGGTGCCAGAACGGCAGCGAGGATTGCGGGTTCAGCGAACCGCATGAACTGGCGCTCATCGCGAAGATCATGGGCGTCATTAGACGTTTCGGCGAGGAGCAGAATATCGCCCATTGCCCGCTTTGTCTGCGCGATACAATGCTGGCCGTCGCCGCTCTTTTGCACCTTGAAGGCGTCAGAACTGTCTTGGCGCGACCGGGAAAGCCGCAGGACGGCGGCGCGTGCATCCATGGCGAATTCAAACAAGCGGCCTGCGAAAGGCTTGAATCCGTCATTGTGGCGGATGCACACAGGATCGCTCGCGGCAAGCATTGACGCCGGCCTATTCGAAGACCTTTCCGAGCGAGAATAGTGAGGCGCTGGCGCGTAAGTCGAAGAAGACTATGCGCCGTTTCAGTGTTAAACATCGTCTGTGTCACCGGCGATGAGAAAAAGTGACCCTTCGATCAATTTAAATCTTGGCCTTACGCTTCCGAAACCGGGCGCTTGGTGATTGATTTGGCCTGGTCTTTTTCCTGGAGGCCTGCTGCGAGAGGAAAGGCTGAGTAGTTTCCGAGCCTATCTTTGCTGGATGGATAGCGGGTATTGTAGCGCAAAGCCGGGTGCGCGATAGGCCAAGCCCCAAAGGGCCCTCCTGGCACGCTCTCAAACTGCATGCGCGCCACGCGAAAACCCTAGCCCGGTTTCGTCTCATTCTGAAAGAGGATCGAATGGAAAATACCGACACAGCCGTCGCTGTCTTTGCGGACCATGAAGCCGCGGAAACAGCCATCAAAAAGCTCGCCGAGGCCGGTTTCGAGATGAAGAAGCTTAGCATTGTGGGCCAAGGATACCATACCGATGAGAAGGTGACCGGCTTCTATAATGCCGGCGACCGGATCAAGTTCTGGGGCACGCGGGGCGCTTACTGGGGCGGGCTCTGGGGATTGCTTTTTGGCGGTATTTTTCTGATGACGCCGGTTGGCGGGTCAGTGGTGGTGCTTGGATATCTCGGCGCCATCGTGATCTCTGCCCTGGAGAACGCTGTTATCGTTGGCGGGCTCAGTGCGCTCGGGGCGGCGCTCTACAGCATCGGCATTCCCAAGAACAGCGTTGTCGAATACGAGGCCGCCTTGAAAGCCGATAAGTTCCTGGTTATGGCGCACGGCACGGCCGGGGAAGTGGCGAGAGCCAAGTCGATCCTCAGCACGGTCAACCCTTCCAGCCTAGACGTGCATCAGGGTACTAAAGACGTTGAGCCTGCAAAAACTCTCGCCCCTGCAGGCGTTTGAATAACTGAGCCAAGGCTTATTTTCCCGATTTGATCAGCGGCGCTTCCTGGGTGGAGGAGGCGCCGAAGACTGCTCTGCTCAAAAACTCCAGCAGGGCTTCAAGTGGATTTGCACCTGCCCAGCGCAACGAAGACTGGGCACCCGTATTATCTCACGTATCGATCCGGCGGCAAGGCAACCAAGTCAACTTTAAGGAATTTCCATCATGGCATTTACAACGCGCAGCAATCCGTCCGGCTCAGGCCGCGACGGCGCCGGACCCACGGCCAAGGTCTATCTCGTGGGCGGCGGGATCGCTTCGATGGCTGCTGCCGTATTCATGATCCGCGACGGCGACATGCCGGGTCACAACATCACAATTTTCGAAGAACTCGATAAAATCGGTGGAAGCATGGATGGGTCCGGCTCACCAGAGACAGGTTATGTGCTTCGCGGAGGCCGGATGTTCGAAAGCAAATACCTCTGTACTTTCGAGCTCTTCTCTTCAATTCCAACGCTCGATGGCAGTCAGACGGTTACGCAAGAAACCTTCGCGTGGAACGAGACTATGAAGACGTCATCGAAGTCGCGCCTCTTCCGCAATGGCAAAAGGCAAACAGCCCCGGAATTCGGGCTCAGCGAGAGGCATATCCTGACGATCGAGCACCTCGCTATCGAGCCGGAAGGGATGCTGGGCAGGGCAACGATCGCCGATAAATTCGACCCCTCATTCTTCAAGACCGATTTCTGGTTCATGTGGGGCACCACCTTCGCCTTCCAGCCCTGGCACAGCGCGGTCGAGTTCAAGCGCTATCTCGTGCGGTTTGCCCATATGGTTTCGGGCTTCGAGCGGTTGGAGGGGATCATGCGGACCGTCTATAATCAGTATGACTCCATGATCCGCCCCCTTAAGAAGTGGCTCGACGAGCGCGGCGTGGTCTTCAAGTTGAACACGCGCGTGACCAGTCTCGGCTTTAGCGAGCAGGACGGCGAGACCGCCGTGGCGCGCATTAGTTTTGAGCGAGACGGGGAGGCTGGCGAAATCGCCGTCAGCAAAGGCGATTATGTCCTCGTCACCCTTGGCTCGATGACCGAGGCGTCAAGCCTTGGCAGCATGGACACGGCACCCGTCCTGAACGGCAAGGCCTCCGGGGGCGCCTGGACGCTGTGGGAGACAATTGCGAAGAACCAGCCCGAATTCGGACGGGCATCTAACTTCGACGATCATATAGACCAGTCCAAATGGGTGTCGTTCACCACAACCATGCACGGTGCGGACTTCCTTCGCATCGTCCGGGATCTGACAGGCAACGTGCCTGGCGAGGGCGGATTGATCACGTTCGCGGATTTAAATTGGCTCGCGTCCATCGTCATCCCGCACCAGCCGCATTTCATTGGCCAGCCCGCTGACGTGAGCGTGCTCTGGGGCTACGGCCTCTCCGTCGGCGCACCGGGGAACTTTGTGAAAAAAGCCATGGCGGAATGCACTGGGCGCGAGATCATGACCGAAGTGCTCGGTCACCTTCGTATCGAGGCTGAGGCATCGAAGATACTCGCAACCTCGATCTGCATTCCCTGCATGATGCCCTTCATTACGAGCCAGTTTCTTCCCCGAACGAAAGGGGACCGGCCGCAGGTGATCCCCAAGGGCTCGAAAAATCTCGGCTTTATAGGGCAATACTGCGAGTTGCCCGACGATGTCGTGTTTACCGTCGAGTACTCGATCCGCTCGGCGCAGACCGCCGTCTACGCGCTGCTTGGTCTCAGCCGTGAGCCCCCGGCGATCTACAAGGGTGAGTACGATCCGCGCGTTCTCTATGACGCCTTCAAGGCTTTGCACGATATACGTTCATGAGGTCAGATGGCGGAGAGCACGCAACACCCTTCGAGTTCTTCGCCTCTTCCCGACGGCGCGGTTGAGGCAGTTTTCCCAGGATGATGGAGCGCGGACCGGCTCCATGAATTGCAGCCGATCCGCGACAAACTTAGCGCCTAATGAGCTGCGCCTTCGATGCTGGCAACACGAGCCGCTCCATTGGCTCCAACGGGCTTCGCCTTGTTATCGAGAAGCTCAAGGAACGGCTTCATAATGTCGATCGGCATCGGGAAGATGACGGTCGAGTTCTGCTCTGCGCCGATCTCGGTGAGCGTTTGCAAGTACCGCAACTGCATGGCGGCGGGAACGGCCGACAGGATCTGGGCGGCGTTGACGAGCGTTTGAGAGGCTTGGAACTCGGCTTCCGCATGGATGATCTTTGCGCGCCGGTCGCGCTCAGCCTCGGCTTGCTTTGCGATGGCGCGTACCATGTTGTCGGTGAGTTCGACGGTCCGGATCTCCACATTGCTGACCTTGATTCCCCAGATTTCAGTCTGGGTGTCGAGAATGCTTTGCACGTCGGTACTCAGCTTCTTGCGCTCGGAGAGCATCGTGTCCAGCTCATGCTGGCCGAGCACGGCGCGCAACGTCGTCTGGGCGAGCATGTTGGTCGCGGGAATATAGTTTTGAACCCTGATGATAGCTCGCTCAGGATCTACGACATTGAAGTAGAGCACTGCGTCGACTTTCATCGAAACGTTGTCGCGGGAAATCACGTCCTGGGTTGGGATCTCGATGACCTGAATGCGCAAATCTACGCGTACCATTTGCTGGATGAAGGGGATCAAAAGCACCAGTCCCGGACCTTTGACCTTCTGGAACCGCCCAAGCGTGAAAACCACGGCGCGTTCATATTCCCGTAGAATTCTTACGGTCGCCGCAATCAGGGCGAAGACCAAAATGACCGCGACGGGAAGGAGATACAGAGCTAAGAGCGACATGCGCTCCTCCTTTCAAAGCAGACCTGACCCCCGGCGGATTAGGGAGCCTGCTGCACGTTCAGATAGAAAAGACGTTCATTCCGGAAGGTGAGCGTGGCCGCCCTGGGCCACGCTTAACCGCAAGTCCGAGGCCGGCTTAGTTGGGATTGCTGGATTACTTCTAATCCGGGGCGGTCCTAGGCAGTTGCGCCGGTGCCGGTTTCGCTGGCGCATTCGGGGGCCTGCCCGAGCGGGCGTCAGAATGATAATAGGTGCCACAAGGCAAGCAATACTAGGCTCGGAAAATACTCAAGGCGTTTCCAATCCCATTCTATGCATCAGAATATTCGACGCGCCTGCGGGCGATTCCGAACTCCTTTACATAAAAAACCGGGATCAATCGGCTAATTATCATTTGCAGCCGCTCGTAGACCCCTATTTCGCTTTACAATTCTTGACCTTAGGTAGTTTCCGAGCCTAACGCGGGCGGGTCCGATGAAATATATTAACTCACGGTCGTTCCTGCGAACGGTCTGGACCACGAAAGCCAGTGATTGTAATGACAACGTCTGAGACAGTTTCTTACCTAACATGCGAGTTTGACGACTTTCTATTTGCGCAGATCGGGACGATTAGCGGGAAAACGCCGCTCAGCGTACTTTCCGTGCTTGCCCGGCAGGGCCTTGATCCTTGGGACGAGGCGGCTGGGCTTGCTCAACTGCCGCGCGCATCAGCAGCCAAGAGACTAGTCTCGATGATCGCAGCGATACCTGGCGCCTCATCGGCGTACCTCGATGCCGGGACGGTTTCCGATCGCTTGATAACCCTTTTGCCATCAAGGGCTGGAATCAAGGTCCCTCCCCGGCCGAAGCTTGGCTTAAGCAAGTCAGGGTTAGCCCTTTGGGCGATTCTCGTCACCATCATTTTGATTATCCAATTGGCCGTTATAAATGGTTAGCCAGCGATCTTTACAGTTCTTCCCTTCCAGCGGCCCTTGAGCGGGATGTGCGATGCTCGCGTTCATTGGGAAGGTTAGGTCATTGGCCAACCGGTTATTTGCGACTCTTCCTCGTCCGGAGCTTGAGACGTTGGAAATACTGCCGGTCGAGCCTCATAGCGAGGCGGTTGCGCCCGCGCCACTGGCAGATGATGCCCTCAACACACCCGAACTGGTCCAGATCACACGCCGGCTGCTTCATGTCGCGACCGTGATCTTGGTTCTGCTGTCGATTTATACGTTTTATGTGTCATCGCCCGTTCTAATTCCGCTGACGCTGGCGGTTCTGATCGCCATGGTGCTGGCACCGGCGATGAGCTTGCTCGATAGGCTTTTGCCGCGCCCTCTCAGCGCTGCTGTCGTGATGGCAATTCTGGTGGGAGTTCTCGGCGGAGGCACTTACGGCTTATCAGGCCCTGCTCAGGAGTGGTTGCAGAAGCTGCCCCAAAGCGGTGGCAAGATCGATCAGATGCTGCGCTCCATTAAAAAGCCCTTTGCCCAGATTGAGCAAGCCACAGAGCGATTGTCTTCCGCAACGGCGCGGCAAAACGTAAACACGCTGCAGAGGGTCGAGATTGCGACTCCAAGCTTGACAGAGCGGCTAGTGGGCGGCACGTCGCAAATTGCTGGGGCGGTCTCGGTCATCTTCGTTCTTGTCTTTTTTCTGCTGGCGTCGGGCGATACGTTCTTACGAAAACTTGTGACCGTTATTCCAACCCTCAAGGATAAAAAACGTACCGTTGAGATCATCAGGAGCATCGAAAGGGATATTTCATTCTATCTTATGATGATGCTCCTTATCAACTCAGGTCTTGGCCTTGGTGTTGTACTCATTACCGCACTCCTTGGTATTCCGGATCCCCTATTGTGGGGCACCCTCACGGTCGTTTTGAGTTTCGCGCCTTACGTCGGCGAAATGGCCATCACGGCCACGCTTTTCGTCATATCCATGGTCACCTTCGCTACGCTCGGCAAAGCTTTTATCGCACCGGCCGCGTATGTCATTTTGATGAGCTCCGTTCACCTCACGGTACCGGTCATCGTTAGGCGCCGGCTCTTGCTCAACCCGGTCGCGGTGTTCATCGCTATTCTCTTCTTAGGCTGGATCTGGGGCATCCCGGGCGCCCTCCTCGCCGTTCCGCTTTTGGCGAGCTTCAAAATCATCTGCGAGCGCATCGAGCATCTCAACGCGATCGCGGCGTTTCTAACTCCGTGAAACGCTAGACGCCACGGTCAGAAACGGATTCAGAAGCGATTTCCGGCTTCACGGAAATCAGCCGCTCAATAGCTTGAACTTTGCGGTCGACGAAGATGACGTTGGAAATTTCGATGGCTGCGGCGCCGCTACCCGCTACCGTTGCGCGTAGGTCACTGGCGCCGAAACCAAGCGTCGACCGGAAGAAATCCGAGCTAAGCTTTTGAAAGCGCAGCCCATTGGTATCAAAGCTCTCTGCCCCGCCGCCGATAAAATGTTCTTCGGTCATCTGCGCTGGCCTTATTCGCCAGTAGGTCAGCCGATCGAATACAAAGAACATCAAAAGCCAAATGATCAATAAGCCCGTCGAAAATACAAGATAGAAGCCCGTGTTCATATGCACCGACAGATACGGGATTATTTTGGCGATCTCGTCCCACCAGCCGAACCAGGCAAGCAGGACTGCGATAAATGCCCCAGCGAGTAACGCCACCACTGAATTGATGCCACGCAGCCTCACATTTGTGAAAACGATCAATAGTAAAAGTACTGCCAGGTAAGTGAGACCAAGCGCCGAACTTGGCTTGCTCCCGGGAGAGGTAGCTAGAAACTTTTCCTGCCCGGCGTTTAGAACTGCGATCACGAAACCTATCGCCCAAGCTGGCCACCAGAAGAAAAGGGTGGAGTGTCCGTAAATGACGATCTCTCGCAAAGCCGCCGGGCGAGGCAATGCTGTAGCGTTCGTTTCGTCGATCGTGAGTTGGTGTGTCATGGCTTTGTTGGCCGCCTGCCGTAGCCCCATAATATAGGCGGCACGCGCAGGGGCTTTGCGGACGTGCCACTCACCGAGGATATTACTTGGATTTTGCTTGGCTCCGGAAGAGTTGGAATATACCTACAGCACGGCTACCAAGCGTGAGCGGATGTTCAGTTTACGCTTGGACTGCGTAGCGGGCAAATTACAGTGCAGTCTGTTGTACTTAACGGAAACTGAGGGTGCGTTCCTGCGCCGTTTCTGCCTCGTAAGTAGTTTCCGAACCTTTCGCCATTGGCGCTAGTCCCCCATAATATATTTTGAAATAGAAAGCGATTGGAGGTGTCCAATGGAACCACAAAGCATTGTACTTTGGCTTGTTATCGGCGCGGTTGCCGGTTTTCTTGCCGGCCTTGTCATGGAAGGCGGCGGATTTGGGCTTATCGGCAACATAATAATTGGCATACTCGGCGCCGTCGTGGCAGGTTATATTTTTCCCCGGCTTGGCGTTTCTATCCCCATTGCTGACCCGCTTATTAGGGGCATCGCCGTTTCCACAATTGGCGCAGTCATCTTACTTTTCGTTGTTGGCCTTGTCCGAAGATGATGACTTGCTGAGGGAAGGGCGACTGGAATACATGGCGATGAAGAATCTCAAGAGGTTTTTCTGGCCGTCTGCTATTCCAGGGTGCCTTTCTCGGTGCCGGTTCATCTCGTTGTCTGTCAATTAGCTAGCAGCGTCAGTTGCAGCTGGAGCATTCCATGTCAGAACTTCAGTACGATTCGCAAAGTTGGTTGCAACAAGCAGAGGAAGCACGCCGCCTTGTCAAACACATGGGCGAGCCTTACACAAAGCTGCAAATGATATTGATCGCGGAGGCATACACGCACCTAGCACAGCACGCCCTCGACCAAGCCGAATCTGAAGGCCGCCCGAAGCTAGCGTCTCGATAAAAGGGCCTGGAATTTTTGTTCGCCCTGCTGAAGCGTCGTCTTCGGGCAGCTTGGAACCGGGGATGCGAAAGGAGCTGACCTCATTACGCTGTGACGCTAACTTCCACATCCATCCTCATGAAGGAATCGGACATTCCCACAAAACTGCCCGCCACCGGCATGGCCTGCCGGATGTCGCGAGCGACGGCGACAGGGATCAGATTGAAGCCGCCGACACTGCGGTTCGTAGGATCGAAGGTGATCCATCCCGCCCCCGGCAAATAGACTTCCGCCCAGGCATGGGTTGACCCCGCATCTGCAGTTCCTACGCTTCTACAATCGGGATTGTAGAGGTAACCTGACACGATCCTGGCGCCAAACCCAAGACTGCGCACCGCCTCGACGAATAGTACAGCGAAGTCCCGGCATGAGCCCCAGCCGCGGTTCAGGGTTTCTGTGGGCGACTGGGTGCCCTCGTCTTCCCGGCTTTGGTAATTGATCCATTTTGAAACACCGGCGCACAGGTCCTTCAGCAGCGAAAGCGTATCGGTTGAACTACCGCGAACGAAGGCGCGGGACCAGTCCCTCAGCCGTCCGGACGGGTCTGGGTATTGCTGGATCGCGAGCGCTCCAAGATCGATCGCTTCGTCGCTGGAATATTGGAACGGATAGACAATTGCTGAGGCAGCGATGTCGAAGACAGGCCACGGAGCAGCGTTCAGCTGGAGTTCCACCACGCTGTCGATTACGAGAATATCGGTCATAGCCGGAAAAGAGGCGGTCGCGACGGTATTTCCGAAGACATCCTGCGCCCAGGTCAGTGCCGCCGTTGGCGTCAGCACCACTTCCCCTTTGATGAGTAGAAGATCGCGGTTTTCCCTTGGCCGGAGCATGAGGCGGTGTGGGCCGAGGCTGACCTGGTTACGGTAGCGATAAGTTGTCTTGTGATGGATCCTGAGCGTGATCATCGAGTTCCCAAAAAGATTCAATGTCTTGGGCTGAGCATAAGGCGAGGGCCTGCTGCAAATATGATAGCAGTCTGGCGGTAACGTCAGCACAAATTCAACTATAATTCCACTCCACAGCGGGAAATTTGAAGAGATCACGGCTGCCCTAGTGATGAAATGTTGGACCCGCAGTCGAATGCGGAACCGGGTTCGCCTGCAGGTGGTTGAGCGCGTGCCTAAGATCGACCAGCAGCAGTTGTGCAAGATCGCGGCTGACTCCGTGGTGGATCAAGATTCACTGAACGGCGACGGACTCGCGCTCGGCCGGCAGCGGATAGGAAGCAATCAGCCAGCCCCGCAGACGGACGCGCTCCGACAAGTCATGCTGCGTCTTTGCCTGAGTAGTTTCCGAGCCTGTTAATTGTCAATTTCTTCACCTTGTATTGGACTGTACACAAATGGAGGACTTCTAATGGTCAGATCAATTTTAGCGCTTGGTGTTTTCGTTGCGTTCGCAGCTCCTGCTATGGCGGAGGAGTACTATATCGTTCACGGCCAAGACCGCCATTGCAGCGTTGTCGAGCGCATTCCGGAAGGTCACTTGCGCGTTGGCCCTTCGAGCTTTAGCACCCGCGGCGAAGCCGAAAGGCAATTAAGCTTTGTCTGCCGCGACAAGGGCTACTATCGCGACGAAGTGCGCGACGAGCACAGAGAAAATCGCTAGTGCATTTTGCACTTAGAAATGTACCCACCGCGGGTGCATTTCTGTGCTCAGACTGGGCCGCCGGGTCTGAATGGCAGCGTTCGCCAGCTCTCTCATTTGCGAGACTAGACCGGCGCAACCCCGGGGAAAAACACAAAAGCGCCCAGCAAAGTAGTCTAATATGAAACAGGATACTAAATTAGGTTCGAACACTCGCGAGGGGATTAGGTCCAACTATCTTGTTGGCGAGTCGGCATATATGTTTGCAGATCCAGCCCAAGAGATCGAATGGCTGGCTTTGCTCGAGCTTCAGCGGCAGCTCGATGCGACCACGTGCGTACGCGAAGAACTCGACGCCGAGCGTATGCTTAAGAGCGCCGCCTTGTGCGGCGCCCAAGACGCGCCTGCCGGCGAACTGGCAAAGGATTTGATGGAAAGTCCCAAGGCGTGAGATTTTCCGCCCTTGCGGGGCACCTTGCCGATCTGAACCTAACGAACGCGATTGAGTATTTTCCGAGTCTATGGGCCGCGTCCGCTATCTCCTAAAATTAAACTTACGGTACAAGATCAGAGGTCATGTTTATGCGTAATACCTCAAATGAACGTTTTGTGGCATCCAAGGTGCTGATCGAGTTCGAGGACGGCCAGATGTCCTTTCGCATTCCCGGCGGCGCAACACTGGCAGATGTTTCAGAGAAGCTGGCCAAAATCGGAAGATGGCAAAAAGGCCAGCCGCTTTTCATCGATGTACGATTTACCGCGGCAAACGGCAACGGCTACACCTCCGCCCATCCATCCTTAATTTCTCAAGGGGTTGAAGCCCTTTACAGGGGTTCCTCGCGAGCAGCTCGTATCGTCGATTGATGCCACTCAGGATCTGGCATCTGCATCCCCGGCAAGAAAGCGAAGCCCATGCTAGAAAATGTTCAGACAGATTCTTCCAGTGCCATCCTCGCTGAAATACCACATCTTCGCGCCTACGCCCGGTTGATGACGAATGATCGGTCCGAAGCAGACAGAGAGGTCGAAGAAACTCTCAAGGCTATCCCGGCGAATAATATCCGCTGCTGCGGCAAGGCTCAGCTTCGCGCCGGGCTCTTTAAAATCATGCACGGCCTTCTTGTCCGCGATCTCGGCCCGGCGCTCCGTCGAGGTGTTCCCGAACCCTACGGAGCCCTTTGTAGTTTGGTGGCCGCAATCCGCACAGCGAGCGGCGACGCGCAGACCATGGCAGACGTTGGCCCTGCCCTTTTGCGTCTGGATTTTGAGGACCGTGAAGCGATCATTCTGTCCGCGGCTGCAAAGTTCTCTCATCTTGAGATAGCCGGAATCTGCGGATGCGAACCGGAAAGGGTTAAAGACAGTCTCATCAAGGGACGCGCAGAACTCGCCCAACTCTTGAGAGTAAATTTTGTCGATGACCTCAGCATTCCGGCCGCTCCCCTGGCGGCTTCGGATGGGAAAATTATGAAATCGGGATCGCCGCTGCAGGCATTTGCTTAGTTCTTTCTCGGGAGCAAGCGAAGAATTGGATGGAAATAGTAATGCAGATCGGAATGGCTTTCTTCGGATACTTTTTTGATCAATATGCCCGCAAATAACGAACCGGCTGCATTGCGCCTTTGGCGAGCTAAGCGTCAAAAGGCAGGTACGCAAATGGATCGATCTCCTTCAGGCACGAACGTCCCTACCTCCGTCATCCTTGCGCGTCTGGTCCGCGATGCGCCGGCCGGTCATGTGACGCTGGCCTGGCTGATGGACTATCTCCGTACACGCTCGTTCGGCATCGTTTTACTTCTGCTCGGCGTCTGCGGCCTGCTTCCCGTTTTATCAACGTTAGCCGGATTGCTGCTATTCATCGCGGCCTTTCAGATGATCCGTGCGCAGGCCGCGCCCGTCTTCCCGAGGCGCATCGCCGAGCGGCCCATTGCGACGGACAAGCTTTCCGCCATGCTCCTCCGGATCATCCCTGCGCTTCACTATCTGGAGCGTTTCATCTGTCCCCGCTGGCGCACGCCCTTCGAAACAACGAAGCGCGTGATCGGCGTTGCCGTGCTCCTCCTCGGTGTTCGCCGGGACACGCAGGAGCATGTGCCGCATGTCGGCTCCCCCGGTCAAACGGCCGGCGTCCAGCACCGGTTCTTGCCGCATCGGCTAAAGCACGCGGCTGAGCTTGGCCCTCACATCCTTCTGGATATTGTGGAGGCGTGACTTCGCCATCAAGGTGAACTCTGGAGACGCGATCGCCTCATCGAAGGTGAGGTGCCTCGCCATTATCTCCTTGATGTCCTCGCCATAGGTCGCAGCCGTGCGTAGCGGAAGATGAACGATCCCGCGGATGCGGTCGCGATTGGATTTGTAGACTTCCATATCGGCGAAGGTCTTGGCGCCCTCCTTGATGAGCCCGAAATGCTCGTTCAGCCAGACGATGATATCGACGTCCGCCGGAAGCTGCTGGGCGAGTTCGAAAAGATCGTTCAAGGTTTCCTTCAAGGTCGAGCCCCCGACGATGATGGCGTGAACGATGACCTTCTTTCCGGCAAGACGGATCTGATCGTGAACGTTGTTCTCGATCAGATAGTGCGACACCGCCACAAAGCTCGACGTGCCGGTGTCGACGATGCAATGGGCGTCTTGCGTCAAGATGGGCTCGAGCATCGCGTCGAACTGGCGCGGATTAAGCACCGTGCCTTCCATGAGTTCGATGCGCGTCACATCGAGGGTCTGGAATCTCGAAAAGGTCGCGGTCGTTGCATCCGCGTCGAAGCAGAGCACGGGCTGCGTTCTTACGCATTGTTTTGCAGAGACTTGCGCAGCATTGCGGAGACTTGAGAAGTTTTGCAACGTTTGGGATGGCAAGATGTGTAATGGGGGCCCCCGGCAAAGCCGGATCCCATTACGCCAGCCTTACTCGCTTCGCTCGACCGCAAAAAGGCAGCGCTCGGTGCAGCGCTTACGGCATGAACAGCACGTAGAGCGGCTTCCTCACCGCTTGGGCAAGCTTCACCATGGTGTCTATGCCAACATTGTGCATCGCATTTTCCACCTCGGACACATGGGCCTGCGCGATGCCGGTGAGCTTTGCCAGCTCGCGCTGGCTCAGTCCCGCCTCGATGCGGGCCTGCCGGAAATTGCGGGCAAAGATTTCACGCTCTGCCTGGCTCTCGGGCGCCCGCTTTCTGCTGCCTGCTGGCAAAGCCCGTTTTCTCGTCCGGGGGAGGGCCGCAGTTTCGAGCGGCTTTGGCTCTGGCATGGCGTCCTGATATTTCGAAAGACCGAGTCCGGCTCTGTATGGTCTGGATACTATGAAAGACTTGCCGATGAGGCAAGCCGTTTGCAAGGTCCCAGCTTGGCCCTCGAGCTCGTTCCCTCACAGACGTTCGGAAAATATAGACGGTAACTGCTTGGAAAATGAGGTAGCGTGCCTCCGTATCTGGGGATCGCCGCCGATAGCCGAACGCCTATCTGAGCGAGGCGGGCCTACTCCACCCAAGAGCGTTGACTGTGATGACGCTGTTCTCGAGTGAGAGCACCCGGGAAGGAAAGGGGCCGGGATCACCAAAATTGAGCGCAGGATCAAATCAAGCGCGGCCATTAAGACGTGTGATCCCAGGCCGTCGCAGCGTAACCAATTCACTTGACACGAAAATATCGGCTGTCAGATCGGCAGGATCACTGGGATCACGTCTGACGGCATATATATGTGACGGTGAAGCGACCACGATTTTGTCTAACGCAAGTGAAAATCATGCTCCTCGGCGTCGGCCGGAACCGAGCGAACCTATGGCCTCGAAAACAAGACTTCAACATGTGCGCTCCAAGCCCGGAACGCCTTAGCAACCGCTTCCCGGTGCTCGGCGCGCTGGTAGACGCCAACGATGCCCGCCTTGACGCCGCTGACGTGATTGAGGGCGGTTTCGACAACGCGGGTGTCTATGCCGAGGTTTTCCATCCCGGTTGCACAAGTGCGGCGAAGATCGTGCACGCGCCATTCCTTAAACTTAGGGCCGAGGATTTCTTTCATGCGGCCATCAAGCGCCCGCTTGGCCTTTGAGAAGCCGCTTGGCGAACTATGGCCAGTCGTCGAGAAAACAAGATCGGCATCTTCATAGCACAGTCCGGCTTTGATGGCCCGTATAGCGTGCCTGTCGAGAATGGCGATGGCTTGCGGAGCAAGGGGAATGCGATGGTCCCGGCTGTTTTTCGTGCGGGCGCCGGGAAGCATCCAAACCGCGCCATCGAGGTCCAACTCGCTCCATTTCATCCCAGCCACCTCCTCACGCCGGGCGCCCGTTAGTAGGAGCAGTTTATAAATAGAGGCGAACGGCCACGACGCCTCGCTTGCCGCTCGCCAAAAAGCCTTGGCCTCGTAATCTTCCAACGTGCGTTCGCGGGCGTTGCTTGGCTTTTCAGCCTCAATGCCTGTCATCGGGTTTTGCTCGATAAGCTCGCACCGATGCGCCCATTTAAAAAAGGGGCGAAGGTCAGAAAAAAGTAGCCTGGCGCTTGATCGTGAGCGCGCCTTTGCTTTGTCAATTGCGTCAGCCACTTGCCTACGTGTCATCGTGGCGAGCGGCATATTCTTCAGCGCCTTAACATCATCGGATACAAGCCTCGCACGTTTCTCTTTCCAGTAGCGCGTCTCCTCGGCGTGAGTATCCAGGAATTCTTGAACGGCGTCCTGAAACGTCAGCCCAACGAACTTGGCGCGCTCAGCCTTCCGGCTTGCTGCCACGTCAACGCCCTTAGCTACCTCACCTAGTTTCTGTTTGGCGAGATTGCGCGCTTGCTCAGGCGCAAGGGGGCCATGCCGGCCAAGTACCATTCGCCGCGAAATGCCGTGCCTGCCGCCCAATTTGTATTCGATGAAGTAGGTCGCGGCGCCTGTCTTGCTGGCGGTAAAGCCGAAGCCCGTAAGCGTCTCATCGTAAACCCTGATATTGCCGCCGCGCGCGAGTGCTTCTCTGGCCGTGCGGTCCACAGTTGTCTTCGTTACCCTTCCACGCATCCTTTTTGCCCCAACGCCGCATCGGATCAACAAAAGTCGGAACATAGTCGGAACCTGAATTCAAGCTCAAGCCATGTTAGGACAAGCTGAAACAAAATCAATGCATAAAATTCATTGGCTTAGCTATTCATGGAAAAAGGAGGTAAGAAGAGGAAAGAACGTGCCTCATATTGTGGATCTGGGGGTCGCCCGTTCGAGCCGGGCCAGCGGTACCAGCAAGATCAATGACTTAAGCCAAGAATTCCCATGTTTTCGCCGTAGCTGTGGCTTTTCTGGCAGCGTTTTTGCCAATTTCGTCGCCATAAGCGGCCCCCCAATTATCCGATGAGGCGGCGGAGCTACGTCACCTTAAGCATGTTCCGCACGGCGAGGCCCGGACATAAGCGGCCTCTGAATGCCGTTTGCGATGGCTACCGGGCGCCCGTAGCGTTCCATCCATAGAGGCAGCCGAAGGGGGGATGCCGAGCCTTCTATTTCGCTGGAGGAAGCTGGCCAAGAACGAGGCGAAGCCAGAGCCCGCGCCGGCATTCCTGCCGGTCTCTCTGACGGCTTCAGCGAAGAGCCGCGATCACACCACCGGTGACGCGCCCGCCGCCGCCGATAATCGCATCGAGATCGAGCTTTTGAACAGGCGGCGCGTGCGGCTTGGGCCCGGCGCCGAGATGAGCGCCTTGAAGCGCATTCTCGATATTGCCGGTGGGAGGAGACCATGATCCCGGTTCCAACCGGCGTGCGGGTGTGGCTGGCCACCGGGCACACCGATATGCGGAGGGGCTTCCCGTCGCTGGATGTGCTTGCCGTGAAAATGAACCGTTTCGCCAGACAGGAGCGCCTTAAGTCGTGAACGACGAAGTTCTCGAACGGCTTTCCTTGTGCTTCAAGGTCCTAGCGGCTATTTGAGAAGCGCCACGGCGTTGAGCCGGCCCAACTGCAGTGTAATCGCGGTGATCGCCGCGGTGAGGTCACCCGGGGATTGAACAGCGAAATACTTTGTGCTGTCGCTTGCGCAGGTCTGCAAGAGATTGGTAGTGGCTGTATCTTGGGTCAGCGCGATGGTATAGATCGCGATGGCGTTCGCCTTTATGTTGTTGCAGAGGGTTGCGGTTCGAGTATTGAGGTAGACTTCGGGGCCGCCCGTATAATAGTAACTTTGGTCACCAAGATGCCCATCAGAAAAATAGCCATAGGCGTTATAGAAATTCCAGTTCAGAACGCCATTTAAACCTGAGCCAACTGAATTGGGCCCGGCGGTCACAAATATGATGACCTTTTGTGTCGCACCGTCGCCGTACGGGGCGCCCATTGAAAATGGAGGGTAAGGGGAGAGGACATGCCAGCCCCACATCAAACCGGCGGGGAATACCCTTGTGGATAGCGGGTCCAGAGTAAGGCTGTAACCCGGATTTTGGGGCGGCTTCATCCCGTCGATGGCGCCGGTAACATCGGTCGAGGTGCTTGTCAGTGGCCAAATCGGCGCCACGGGGCAGTTGATGCCCGGAGATCCTCCGAAGTAAGCATAGGGATTATATCCGTCGACTTTGCCGTTGATGTATTTTTGAGGATCTTTCTGATAGGTTTGTAACGCTTGGAGCGCAGCTTGCTGCTGCGGCGAGCCTGGAGCCGCATTGTAATATTGTGCGATCAGGCTGGCCAACCCGGTGCCTGTGTTGTCGCTATCGATATAGGCGTTCGTGTAGATGAAGTTGGCATCGCTGGGGTTAGCGCTGTTCCACACCTCGGAGGGGGCGAAATAGGGGACGAAAACAAGGCTGGGGTTCGTAACATCCAGCACCTGCGTTTCCTGAATATCGTACGGCTCAGGGCGCTGACGCACGCAGCCTTGCCAGATAGCACCCTGTAAGCTCCCGTAAAGAGAGTATAAGCCGGCGGGGGCGTTGATATCCTCCGTGTTGAGCGGCGATAACCCTTGCTGGTCGACCCACGAAGGCGGCGACGTATTGCCGACATTGACCGCTGCGGCGAAGGGCACCACTCCAATCTTGACATAGGACGACGTGGAGTTCCCTGTAAACAAGTTACTGACAAGCGTTCCCAACTCTTGCTTCACGGTCTGGATGTCAAGCTGCGGGTTAGCGACCATGGCGTCTGTGTTATCGACGATGATCGCCACCTCCAAATTCTTGCGCGCGGCCTGCGCCGACACGGCCACACTGAGTTGGCTATAGCCTGCGAAGCGAAGAAAGGCGGTGTCGAGCGTCGCGGACGCTGTCACCTGCACCACCGTAGGATACACGAAGCAAATCGAGGTGGACTGCAAGGTGCCGATGGCGGTGGCTTGGTTATAATTCGCCGAGACGAATGCATTTGAATCCAGGGCGGCATCGCTGGACGACGTTGGGCAGAAGGGAGAGGCGGGAGTGGCAGCGCTGGTATTGGACGACGCTATGGGGTCTGTCGCCGCCTTCAGCGCCGACGCATCGGCGGCAGCCTGAATCTGGCGCTTCATGACGAGAAACTGGCCCATATCGACGGCGACGCCGACCAGCAAAAGAATGGGAACAATCAAAAGAAGAAACAGCACCAGCGCAATGCCGCTCTCGTCCTTTGCGGATCGCCGGGCTTTCCGCAGAAAAACGCCCAACATAAAATGGTCCCCGCCTACCGCCGCACGCAACAAAGCTGCAGCTATAGCCTGAAATTTAAAAAAATCAATGCCGTCCGGATTTTTGCCGTGAATCCTCCCTTATACCGCGTCGGGACAGATCGAATGATCCCCGTCAGTTGGGGTATGTTGTCATGACTCGGAGATTTTTCAGCCTGCCGTTGCGAACCGGCAAACGCGGCCTGGGAGCATTTTGGCAGGATCGCCGGGGCGTATCCTTTGTCGAGTTCGCGATTATCGCTCCGCCCTTGCTCCTTCTCTTCTTCGGCCTCATCGATCTCGGGCTGATATTCTGGGCGTCCTACGAGCTTGAAAACGCAACATTGGATGCGTCGCGGCTTATCCGCACGGGTCAAGCCCGGAGCATGGATGCCGCCGGCATCAAGGCCGCAATTTGTTCCGAAGTTGTCATACTCTCAAACTGCGCGAACAAGGTTCAGATCAGCATCCAAACAGCGTCGAGTTTCGGCGCGTTAACGCCGCCGGATCCAATCGGTCCGAACGGCAACCTCGTCACAACCCTTGACGGGGATCCCACTCAAGTTGGCCCCGTGCAGCCCGTACTCATGAACAGCTATTACGAGTGGCCTTTGATCAATCCGCTGACAGGCGCGTTCCTGCGTAACCTGAAAGATGGAAATCTTCTCTTGCAGTCAGCGGCAGTTTTCCGCAGCGAGCCTTTTTAGAGCAGGGAGAAGCGGAATCGCCAAGGATTGGCAAGCTTCAGGGAGTCGGCATGAATTTATTTCGGGTTTATCGCGCTATCGAAAAAGGGCCGTTGAGGCTTGTTGCTGCCGTCCGCCGGCTTGCTGCCGGCGGTGAGGGCGCCATTCTTGCCGAAGCCGCACTCGTCATTCCCGTTCTCCTCCTGCTACTCGTCGCCATGGTCGAGTTCACCCAAGCTTTTGCGGTGCGCCGCCGCACTGCAGCCGTGGCAGCAACGACCGCGGACCTCGTTTCCCAAGCCGTCAGCATCTCAACGTCCGACCTCAACGATATTGTCTCCGCCGCAAACAATCTGATGCCGCCCTACTCTGTGACCCCGCTCACTGTGACCATCACAAGCGTTCAGCTTGCCCAAAACCCCAATCAGGACACAGCTAACAATCAGGTCACAGCTAATTGGAGCTGCTCATGGAGCAGCATCTCAGCAGCTCCTGTTTGTTCAGGAGCTAACACACCCTATTCGGATTGCGGGGCAAACAGGAACACAGGGGCACCCGATTGCCCGGTGTCGAGCACGTCGCTGCCGCCTGGCCTGCTCGGATCGGGGAACGACCCGAACAATCCGTCCGTCACTTATGGGACGGGGACGGGCCAATGCATTATCATCGTGCAGACAAGCTACCTCTTCGCACCTACGGTTGGGCGGTTTCTCTTGCACGGCGTAACCTTCAACCAGACGTCCTACTTCGCGCCACGCAATACGGCGTGCGTTCAGAAGACTTAAATAGCAAGCCTAGATCACAATTCGAGGTGACACCCCAAGCGGTTTCGCTTCTCTTGCTATTCTTGGAGACAAGGATGTCATTGATGGCATGAAACCCAGCCTTGACGGGTTATCCTAAGTACACGGAATGGCATATCAGATCGTAAGGGAGTTACTTAGGTGAGAAATACGGGCTACCCGCTTTCTGGGTCCTTGCTGCGAGGCGATAGGCGATCTCGCATGAGAATTCTCCACACCAAGCCGAGAATTGGCAGTAGAGCGAGTCCCGCCAAAGAGAGCGGCATGTCTTCACCGATTTGGACGGCTGAGCTGGACTAAGTCAGCTCTAGCCAGACCGTGACTGCCATGCCGAAGCCGCTCGTAAATAGGACTAGGCAGTAAAGAGCAATACGCTCGCGGCCAGTGCCCAGCCGGATGAGGTCCGGAAGCAGGAAGGCCAGCCCGATCCCGGCGACAGGCAGGTCGTAATCGTAGGCGTACGGACTGACGAGCAAGGAGGCGATGGCTGTCACACCGAGCGATTGCCGTGGCGAGAGCCAGCGGATAGCGAGGATCACCGTAACAAGAGCCAAGGTCGCCGAAAGCGCCTGAGCAATTGCCGAAGCCATTGCCGGGAGGCCAAATGCCCGGATCGCCGCATAGGGAGAGACCATACGAAAGAGCGGATAAAGCCCATGCTCAAGAAAGATCCGAGCCTCCTTGACGCCTCCAAAGAACGCTGTCCAAACGCCCTGACCCAGTAGGATCGTAGCCAGAGCGGACGTCACCGCTACGGTCCCAGCGGCCACGAAAACCGCTCCCCAGTTTCTTTTCACGAGTATGTAGACAGCGAAGGCAACGGCGAGATGAGGCTTGATAATCATGAGGCCGAGTGGAAGCCCAGCTAATCGCCTTCCCGCGAGCAGCCCAACGCAGGTTAGCCCGATAAGCGAACCAGTGAGAAATCCGTTTTGACCGCATCGAATCGAAACCATCATGGCGGGCGAAATGACGATTAAGACCGGTGTGAAGTAGTTTGCTGCGATCCGCCTCAGAGTTGATAGAAAAGGCGCCAGCGTCCCTGCTGTAAAGAGACCGTAAGCTAATCCTATCGGCAGGGGGGCGAACGGCGCGACCAAAAGATCGAATTGAGGCGGATACGTCCAAGGAAGGAAGGCCTCCCTCCCGGAAAGAGCCTTTTGAACTTGGCTCATTGTATGGAAGAAGTACGCCTTTTCAATCTCGCCTCGCCACACGAGTTGCCCGGCAATATGGAAATCATCGAAATCAACCAAAGGGCGCGCTTGAAAGCCCGGCCCAACGCCAGAGAACTTGGCCGCAGTCAATATCAGCAGCACTGCGAAGGTAGAGAGAAGGATTCGGGTATAAATTCTCCGTCTTGATTCCGACGTTTGCGCGATCTCTATGACTTCAAGAAAGGTACTAGGCGTCTTTCCTGTCGCCGCAGGCATAGTCATCACCGGCCTCTCAAACACCTGCCCGCAAGCCATGATCGGAACGATCTCTCTCGCGACATATACAAACGCAAATCGCGACGGCCGCTGGCAAGCCCTCTCAAAGTGCGTAACGCTAACTGTTTTGGCACCGGGCCAGAAGGCGAGGTCGCGCAAATCCCCAACTGTGACGCCGTCTCAGTCCGCCCCTATACACAACTTTCCACCGCTATGTAGGGGCATAAATGCCACGACCCTCGATTTTAGAGAAATTATCATAAAAGTCGATGAGCGGGCCTTTGATGCATAGACGCTCGGCACCGAGGTGTCTAAGCGCTCGACACCGAGATTTTCGTTCAATTGCTCCGTCAGCCTTTGAAGTACACGTACGAGGTGCGGTTGCATGCATGGCAAACGTGGCCGCGATACTTTTTCAGCTTATTTTAGACGGGAGCGGGAAATGCCCGCTGCGAGCCAGCATAGACTTTGACACAAAAATGTAATGTAGGTCAGCTGAAGGTTGAGAGTCAGTCAGTCGTATATTAGCTTCACGGCAACTGCAATTATTGGCATACCGCCTCGGACGTGGCCCACCTTGGGTTTATTGCGGGCGGGTCTGAGTGATTCTTTAATCCTGGTTCACTTACGGGCCTATGCGGTCGCGTATTCGTCTTCCCACCCGCGAATGGAGAGGTGGGGGAAATGGCGCTTTCGCGCCAGGCGTAGTAACCTTAGTCAAGTAGTAACAGTAGGGGCTGTCACATTATGAGAAAGCTTATTCCAAATCGTGTCAAGTCTTTTTCTAAAGACGAAAAGGGTGCGACCATCGTCGAATATGCCGTCCTCGTCGGCATTATCGCAAGCTGCTGCGGTTGTCTTTATAACGGCTTTCGGGTCTAGCCTTAGCACCACCTTCGGTAACATTAGCCACCCTTGTGTCAGACCCATACCCCCACCACCACCACTCAGCACTAATAGCCGCGGCGGTAATAGTTAAATTGTTGCTAGCCAGAAGGTGTCTTCCCGATGCGGATCAGCACGGCGGTCATGTTTGCAGTTGCCTTCGTTTGCGCGGGCATTGCGACGTTTCTCGTGAGGGACCTGATAAAGCCCTCGAACGAGGCCGCTATGCCGGTGGTGCGCGCGCAAGCGCCAGCAACTAAGAGCGTCGTCGTGGCGGCAAAAGACCTCAGACCAGGCGAGACATTGACCGCGGAGAACCTGCGGGAGATCGCCTGGCCCGAGCAGACGCTTCCAAGGGGAGCATTCAATTCTAAGGATGCTCTCCTCAAGCAGGGCGAAAGACATACGCTTTCGGCTTTCGTTGGCGAGAACGAGCCGATTTTGCCGGGCAAACTCTATAGACTTCTCACGGCTCAGCTTTGGGCATGCGGATGCAAGGCATGAGCGGGGTCACTATTCGCGTCAACGAGGCCTCCGGAGTCGGCGGGTTTGCCCAGCCGGATGACCGCGTCGACGTGTTCATGACCCAAGTCAATGGAGGGGGTGGGGGTGCCTTCACGGCGACGCTCCTCCGCAACGTGCGCGTGCTTGCTGTCGATCAGCAGACGCAGCGCAGACCGCTGGTGCAGCCGCCAAAGACGGTGACGCTGGAAGCGACATCCGAGGACGCGAGGAAGCTGACGCTAGCGCAAGCCATCGGGCAACTATCGCTTGCGCTGACAAGCGGACCTCCAAGTCCGGAAGATCGAAGCGTTATCGATATCAACGATCTCCTCCAGCGCCAGCATGAACAGCAGCTGCTCACGTCAGCGGCGACGGTGCAGGTCGATCCCATCGTGACGATCACGCGATCGACCGAGCGGAAGGATTATAAGGTTCCGGGCGAGGCGCGGCTCAAGGCGCTTCCCCGGCTCGGAAAAGAATAGTGTTGGAATGTACTGCGGGGGCAGACAATGTTTAGTCAGTTCAGGTCACGGGGACGGGCGCGGGGCGCTCTGTGGCTATTGGCGGGGACGCTCCTTGCTGGCTTTTTCATCTCCGGATCAGAGGGTGCCAGGGCGGAGCGGAGAAAGCCAGCGGAGCGGATTTATCACCTCGATATCGCAAATGAGCGCATCGATGTGCACGTAGTGATGAACAAGTCGGAAAGCATCAAGATTGCTTTTCCGTTTAGCGAGGCATTGGTGGGAAATCCCGACGTGGCGGATATCGTGCCGCTCACCAATCAGTCCATTAATATCCTGGGCAAGAAGATTGGGGTAACGCGGCTTTCCCTGCTGGACAACAAGAAGCAAGTGCTTGGCATCGTCGACATTCAGGTCACCCACGACATTGATGCGCTTCGGATGTTCATGCACGAAAACCCGGAATACAGGCATATTCGCGTTACCTCAATCAATGGCAAGGTTTTTCTATCCGGCATCGCCGAGAATGCCGTTGTCATGTCGCATGTGCTGACCTTGGCCGAACAATTCGCGCCCGGTCAAGTGACGAATGCTATGTCAGTTGCCGCTCCCCAGCAGGTCATGCTGGAGGTGCGCTTCATCGAAGCTCAGCGTTCGAATGCCCGCGGACTTGGCGTCAGCTGGGCGATGGGTGGAACCAAGCTCGCCGGTATCACCAACAATGGTAATGTCCAATCGGGGGGAATCACCGACACCGGCAACGGTAACTTTCTAAACAATTCCATCTTCAACGTGGCTGGCGGGCTGCCTGGAAACGTCGTCCCCTTCGGTACGCTTGCCGGGCAGGTGCTGAGCGGCGGGGTCAAAGCTGATGTCTTCGTTTCGGCCCTTGAGCAGCAAGGTCTTGCCCGCCGTCTCGCCGAGCCTAACCTCGTGGCGATGTCAGGGGACACAGCGAACTTTCTCGCCGGCGGTGAATTTCCTTTCCCCGTCCTTGGCCAGAACAACACGGTTGGGACGCAATTCAAAAAATTCGGCGTCGGCTTGGCATTCACCCCGACGGTACTGGCTAACCGCCAAATCAACCTAAAAATTGAGCCCGAGGTCAGCGAAATCGATACGACGGCCTCGGTCACGGTGGGCGGCGTCCAGGTTCCGGGCTTGAGCGTGCGCCGCGCTTCCACAACCGTGGAGCTCCGTGACGGGCAAAGCTTTGCTATTGCGGGCCTCCTTCAAGGCTCTCACGTCTCGAACAAGAATGGCATCCCGTGGATCGACGACACCCCGGTGCTTGGCACGCTTTTCAGAAGCTCGTCCTTCCAGAAGAATGAGACCGACCTCGTCATCATAGTTACGCCGAGGCTCGTTAAGCCGCGCGTACCTGGGGAGAAGATGGCGACGCCGCTCGATGGAAGCGTGCCGGCAAACGATCCCGAATTCTTCATCGCTGGAACGCAGGAGGTCAAGGTCCGGCAACCGGACACATTTAATGGCCACATCATCGACTATGCGCCAGATCCTCAGACCAGCTATAATGGGAGGAGTAAATAATGAGAGCTATTCTTGGTAGGAGAATTCATTATAGGTTCGCAACCAGTATTTTTGCTCTTGTTTGCTTAATGCTGGGCGGCTGCTTTGACGAAGCACATTACAACCACAGCGATTTTGTTTCTCGCGACGCGGGAAACGCGATCGCAGTCAACTCGGCAACGCAGACGATAAATCCTTGGCCGAAGGAGGCGCAGGA
The DNA here is from genome assembly GCA_963817705.1 of uncultured Alphaproteobacteria bacterium. Lineage (GTDB taxonomy): Bacteria > Pseudomonadota > Alphaproteobacteria > Rhizobiales > Rhodomicrobiaceae > Rhodomicrobium. The sequence goes on along the minus strand of CAWFPF010000001.1, from coordinate 2,870,745 downwards.
TTCCACAATCAACCTTGAAGGCAATCGAGCAGCAGCTGCTGTGGAGCGATATCAGGACAACAAATCGCTTCAGCCCCGTGGATTGAATACTACAACGGTATCCGAGCAACAAGGCCCAGGAGCGCAAACTAATACTGCAATCCAACACTGAAGGTTATTGGAACTCCAGGTGGTAAGATCGTGTCCATTCTTGATGACATCCAGTTTAGCATAGGGGAGGACTTCGTATTTCCTTCCCCGCAGGACGGTAGTGAGATGGCGCAGAACAACCTGCAGTCCTCAGCTATCCCCTCATTTCAGATGACCCCGAAGGCCTCGGAAAAAGCGCGGTTTTCGCGTAGGAGGTCCTGGTATCGCTCGATGAGGGGCCGCAGTTCTTTCGTCCGGCATGTTGGGGATGAGTTCGTAGAGCAGGCAACCTTGACGGAACAGGGAATGGACGCGGCGCTTGGCGGTGCTCGTTCGCAGTTGGCGGTCCATGCCGAGGCTTTCGCCGGCGGCGCCCAAGAGGGTCAGCAGCAGGATGGCGAAGGCGTTGAGCAGCAGCAGGCGGTCACGGCGCTGGGGATCGCCGATCCTCAGTTCGCTCATGCCCATGCCAAAGCGTAGATCCTTTGTGTCGCGAAAGCTCGGCTCGATGGTCCAGCGCTTGGCGTAGAGCTCGACGATCTGCGCGGCCGAGAGCGCGCCGTCGCTGGCGGCCAGATGCCAGGCCTCCTTCATGCCCGCGCCTTCACGCACACGACCGCGCCGACCTTCTGGCGGGCGGCGGTGATTTCGGCGTCGCGCAACTTGCGCGCCCGTCCGCCCTTGCCGACCCAATCGGCCGCCGAGCCGCGTTTCGCCGTCGGCGGCGCTGACGTGGATATTGCCGCGAAAGCGGATGACGTATTGAAAGCCCAGGCTTTCCAGAAACTTGAACAGCTTGACGTCGCCGAAGCCGCGGTCGGCCAGGATCGTCACGGCGACGCCCTCGGGCAGCAGCGCCTTCAGACCGGACAGGCAGAGGTCCTCGAAATCGTTGCGCTGGTTCTTCAATTCGTCCTTATCGACGGTCAGCCAAAGGAGCGGCGTGGCCCTTCCGTGGTGTGTGACCAGATGCAGCGCGAGCGTGGCTTGATTGTCGGCATCGAAATCGGTCCAATCCATCGCCACGACGATATCGCGCCTGCTCCCACGGCCTCGCGCACCCACGGCCCGAACAAGTCCCAAGGGAACACGCCCGCGTTGCTCAGTAACCGGTCAACCTGCTTGATCGCCGACTTCGGCGATAAACCACGCGCCTGGCCAGCGCCTGGCCGATCAGGGAAACAGCGAGCGCCGCCCCCGTCATTACGCCGAGCGCGCCATTGGTCAAAGAAAGAATGCGCTTGGCATGCAAGTCGCCGCTAAACACGCGGCCCAAGAAATCGTGAACTAATTCAAACCGTTCCTTTGGCGCGCGCATAATCCTCCTCCCGATGATTCGTCCATTCTCCAGGAGGGGAATCCGAAAGTCGGGCTTTTTAAAGTCGCGCTAAAATGAGGGGATTCATGAGCCTGCAGTCCGGTCAGCCGGCCGATGTTCTTCTCGTTACGCGAGACGCCGATGTGCGAGAGAAGGGAGCCTTGGCCTTTCGGGATAGGTCCTCCTTCGGCCTCCGAGCCTTGAGTGCACGAGTGATGGAATTCGAGCAAGATATGGCTGGAATCGACAAGCCAGACTTGCTCATCCTCGATCTCCACACCGCCAATCTTATAGACACCGAATCCCTGGAGCGCATTAAGAAGTCTCTCTACGCGAGCACGCCGATCGTCGTTATTTCAAGCTACCTGGACCAGGATACCGTACGCACACTTGTCCAAATAAAAGTCGATGACTGGCTGCCCAAAGAATGTACGCCTCTCGACCTCTATAAGTCGTGCGAACGCGCCGTAAGTAAGCAGCAAACGGCACCTGCTGCGCGCGATGCTGCTTGCTACACGTTCATGCCTATTTGCGGCGGCGCGGGTTGCACCACTCTTGCTATTCAGGCTGCTTTCCTTCTCGGCGGCAAAAGCAAGCGCCTTGAAACCACGTGCCTCGTAGACCTTAATCTCCAAGATGGAATGGCGGCGGACTATCTCGATCTTGCGCCTGCCTTCAGTATCGAGGAACTCTCGGTTGCCATCGGCCGCCTGGACCGTCAACTCCTTGAGGTCATGCTCGCCCGGCATTCCTCCGGCCTTTCTGTCCTAGCTGCACCGAGGCTACCCGCGCGCTTGCTTGAGGTCAGCGAAGGACTTCTGGCTTCCGTTCTGGACCTCCTTTCCAAGTCCTTCGAAAACATAGTCATCGACCTTCCGAAGACTTGGCAGCCTTGGACAGACAGCGTGATCGCGGGCTCAAGCAAAGTCTTCCTCGTTACATCGTTCACAGTGCCAGCCCTCCGGCAAGCTCGGTTCGTCAGTGACGCTATCATTTCGAAAGCTCCGACCAGCACGCGGGTTTCCGTCATCGTCAATAAGTTTCATAAGCCTTTTTTCGGCGCTGGTTTGCTGCGGAAGGATGCTGAAAGGCTTCTTGGGACGCGGCTAGGTGGATTTACTCCCGATGCCGGAAACATCGTGACCGAAGCGATCAACCGCGGCTTGCCGGTCTCGGAAATCAGCTCGGGCAAAAAACTCGGAAGGCGTTTGTCTGAAATTATCGACTTGGAAGGAGCGCGCATCAATCGCGCATGATGTGTGCCGGCGGTTTAACTGCGTTAGATGTGAGTACGGTCCCAATGATGAACAGATTTGCGCGCGACAAACTTCAGCCCAATGGCAAGCTCGAAGGCGGCAAGGAACTCAGCACTGATCGTAAGCTAGCGGAATCGGATCGCGTTTCCGAGCAAGGCAAAATTGTCAGACAAGACCTCTTGGCAGCAAAGGTCAGGCTTCATCGAAAACTCATCGATGACCTGAACCTGGCAACGATAGAGCGGATGCCAAAGGACGAACTTCGCCGCCAGATCGGTGAGATTGTCGCCGATTACGTTCGCGTTGAGCGCATTATGCTCAACGCGCGGGAACTCGAAGGCTTCGCAACAGAAGTATTCGACGAGTTGACGGGACTGGGGCCCCTTGAGGCGCTCCTCAAAGACCAAACGATATCGGACATTCTTATCAATACACATGAGAAGGTTTTCGTAGAGCGCCATGGCAAGCTTGAGCCGGTTTCGATCCGCTTCAAGGATGAAGCCCATCTGCTTCGCGTGGTGAACAAGATTGTCTCCGCGGTTGGACGGCGTGTGGACGAGTTCAGCCCATGATCGATGCCCGCTTGGCGGACGGGTCCCGTATCAACGTGGCCGTACGCCCAATCGCCGTCGACGGGCCTTTGGTGTCGATCCGCAGATTTGGCGACAGGATCTTCAATCTCGAAAGGCTTGTCGATGTCGGAAGCATGTCAGACCGGATGGCTGCTTTCCTGGGCCCATGCGTGAGTTGCCGGACGAGTATTCTAATCTCGGGCGGCACCGGCAGTGGCAAGACCACTCTCCTCAACGCGCTGTCCTCTCATATCTCTCACAGCGAGCGGTTGATCACGATTGAAGATGCCGCCGAACTGCGGCTTCAGCAGCCCCATGTTGGCCGCCTTGAAACAAGGCCTCCAAGTCTCGAAGGACGCGGAGAGATTTGCCAGCGCGAACTTGTCAAGAACGCCCTTCGCATGAGGCCTGACCGCATTATCCTCGGCGAGGTTAGAGGCGAGGAAGCTTTCGATATGCTTCAGGCCATGAACACGGGCCACGAAGGGTCGATGGCCACGATCCACGCCAATAGCCCCCGTGACGCTCTAGCGCGCCTGTCACAGATGATCGGGATGGCGGGATTGACCATGTCGGAAGGAAGCATCCGCAGCCAAATAGCTTCGGCCATCAAACTTATCGTTCAGCTCCAGAGGTTCAGCGACGGAAAACGCCGGATTGTGAGCATTACCGAAGTCACCGGTATGGAGCGTGAAGTTGTACAAATGCAGGAGATTTTCCGTTTCATAAGGACGGGAACTTCGGATGATGGACAGGTGAGGGGAACCTTCGTTGCGACCGGCCTGCGTCCTGCATTCATCGAGGAACTCTTGGTGAAGGGAATGCTATTTCCGCAGTCATTCTTTGAGCCGGCAGAATAGTGGATTAGAACAATGATTTCGCTCACCATCATGCTCGTATTTGTTGCCGTTCTTACTTTTTTGCTTGGCAGTTTCATTGAATTAAGGAAACGTCTCTCGTACAGGGGTAGTATTGAAAGCCGCCTGCATGCCGGCAAAGCTAAGCGTATCACCAATAAGGACGAGCTTATTCGAATTAGGAGCGAACGAAGCCTCACTCCGGAGGGAAACTACTTCCTCACTCTGTTCTCCATCAATGAGCTGCTCCTGCAATCTGGTACCGACCTTGGGATCCGTGGCGCCATTGCATTGCCGATCGGGACCGGCCTATCGGTGTACCTCTCCGCCCGGCTTGGCGGCCTACCCATCGAGTTCGCTATTCCAGCGGGGGTTGTAGCCGGTTTGATTATTCCGGTCATGATTTTGAGAACGTTGCGCGACCGGCGCCGGGATAAATTCGAGCGCCAGTTGCCAGACGCGATCGACGTGCTTGTGCGCGGGCTTCGGGCTGGTCATTCCTTGCCAACAGCAATCATTTCAGTTGGGCGTCATATGCCGGACCCAATCGGCGCTGAGTTCGCCTTAACCGGTGCGGAAGTGACCTACGGCCTCGACCTGGAAACCGCAATGGTAAACTTGAGCACAAGAGTGGGGCAGGCAGACCTTTCCCTCATGGTGCTGGCTGTTTCGATTCAGTCTAAAACGGGTGGCAATCTCGCCGAAGTACTCAGTAATTTAGCAAAAATCATCCGAAGCCGGCTAAAATTGCGCCGGAAAACATATTCGTTGTCAGCCGAAGGCCGCTTTTCTGCAATTCTTCTTAGCATATTGCCTGTTGTACTATTCTTCATCCTCAAATCCGTATCTCCGGGTTACTATGGGGACATAGCCAATAATCCTATCGTGAGGCCTGTTTTTGCCAGGCGCAGCCGTGTGGATGCTTACCGGTATTTATATAATGTTTCGAATGGTCAGGATCAAAGTGTGATGACTAGCCTAACGCTTCAAATTTCGGACCTATTGGAAGGCGGCAGCGTCGAGATATTTGCGACTATGTTCTTTACCTTTCTCGGAGCCTTTCTTTTCGTCCTTGCTTACATGGATATCCTGCGCCGGCGGGAAGACATTAAGCGGAGGGCTGTTCTTGAGCGCAATATGAGCGCACGGGCAGACATCGTAGATGAAGATTGGTTGAATAACGCACGCTCCCTTCGTTTTCAGAAGTTGTCACTGACATCCTCTCTTCTTGGTGATGTAGAGCGGCGGGCGAAAGATAAAGAGACAGAGGCTTCAAAAATAAAACGCGATCTTTTGAAAGCAGGCTTCTTCGGGGAGAACGCATCACTCTGGTATCAGGCAGCAAGGCTTGGGATGGCTGTCGCGTTCGCACTTGCGACCGCATTAGTGGCGAATATTTACTTCCCGCTGCTTACTTCAGGAACGAAGATATTCTCGATCACAGCCGCTGCCGTGGCCGGGTTTTTGCTTCCGAGCCGCTTTATAGCGTTGCGTCATAAGCAGATTGTTGAGGAGTGCCGGAACGGCTTTCCCGATTTTGTGGATCTGATGGTTATTTGCGCTGAAGCTGGCCTTAGTCCACGTGCCGCGATTGATCGGCTTAGCCGGGAAATCGCAGCGGCGCATCAATATCTAGGCGCGAACCTCTATTTGGCGAATCTTGAAATCCGGGCGGGAAATTCCCTGCACGAGGCCCTTTTCAACCTTGGCCGCCGCACGGAAGTTGAAGAAGCCGTTACGCTTGCGACGCTCCTTCAGCAAACCGAACAGCTTGGAACTAACATCACAAATTCGCTGCGAATTTACAGCGAAGAAATGCGAGACAGGCGTTTGATGCGCGCCGAAGAACGCGCCAACTCTCTTCCTGTAAAGCTTGTGCTACCGCTCGGGCTTTTTGTCTTCCCGGTAATCCTTGTCGTGGTGCTGCTACCGATCATGATCCGTATGAAGAATGCTTTGTTGAGCTAAGGGGAAAATATAATGAAATCCTTTAAACAACTAGCCGTTCTGTTGCCTCTGATAGCTTTGGCAGGTGGATGTAAGTACTTCGACGAAAGCTCCAATAACGACAATATACTGGCCGAAGTGAAGAATGAGGTGCCAACGGCGTCGACCTTCGGCAACGGTCCCGAAAAAGTCTGGTTGGATAAAGCCAAAGAAAACTTCAAGCACGGTGAGTACGGGCTCGCCGAGCGTTATTATCGTCAAGCTATCGAGGAACGGCGTGACAATGTAGAGGCTTGGCTTGGCTTGGCAGCATCCTACGACCACCTCAAGAGATTTGACGAAGCCGATAAGGCTTACAAAGTTGTAGTGGCGATGGCTGGAAAAACGCCATCAATTCTCAACAATCTCGGCTACCATTATATGCTTAAAGGCGATTATCGAGCCGACGATCAGGCACTTCACGAAGCCGCGGAGAAGGATCCGGCCAATCCGTACGTCCAAAACAACTTGGCTTTGCTCGCGAATTGGAAAGTAAAAGCTGGCGTGAGCGGTTGAGAAGACTGACAATCCAGGGCACTTATAAACTGCGGAGCCACCCATAGTACGGCTATGAATATCGGTATCCCATAGGGACACACGCCTCGCTCCGCCCATCTCACCAAACGAGATGATGGAATGTAAGCAATAACCTGGGCTTGTGTTCTGAGCGCCGCGCCAAGAAGGAGCAAACAGGCAGCGAAGGCGCCTCCAGCGATAGCCAAGGTGAAAATGAACTGCAGTCCAGCCTCCGGACCGGCCCAAAGCATGAGTGCGGTTATAAGCTTGGCATCTCCCGCGCCAAACAACCCGGAAATATAGAATATAAACAGGACAACGAAGCTGATTCCGGCAATAATGAGGTGCGCTTTGAAATCAACTGGTGTTGAAAGAAGCCCATAGCGCGCAAGAAAAAGACCTACCACTGCAAGAACGGCACTATTGGGAATGCGAAAGGTGCGGCCGTCCGATACCGCGGCATAGGCGGTCATGGCAAGTAAGCCCACGAGGAAGGCGAACTCCGGCAGCGTCCAGGCAAGGATGCAATTCGAGAGCTTCTGCATTGGCTCTTATCCCCTAAAACGTTGCGGCTTTCGATCGCCCCAGAGGCTCACCTCGCTGCTTCTCCCAAATTGGATCGGAAATCCGTTACTCATTATAAGAAAAAGCCGATGCCTACGTCTTCGAGTATGAGATTTCCGTGGAAAGTGTAACTAAGTCTAATATTTCGGTGGCTCCGGTAGAGGCATCCATTCCGTAATTCCATCGCGATCGATAAGCTGATCGCCGTCATCGTGCCACTTGTTGAATGCAGCATTCCAGTAGCCGACGACTACCCCCGACTGTTTGCAGAATTTGCCTTTTCGATAGAGCAGAACAGGATTTCCGTCCTGAGGATGTAAGCTAATCTTTTTCCAGATAAGCTGCTGTTCTTCCTGCGCTTCCCAACTTCCACACCAATGATAGAGCCGGGTTTTTTTCCAAACGAAATGGTCTACCGGAGGTGTAGCGCGGCATTCGCCACTTTTCTCGTCAAAATACAATCGATTTTCAGGATCGACTTCTTGGCAGAAGTAACGGCATGTCGCACAGACCTTCGCTCTTTTTTTAATCATTTTCGGCCTCTGAAAGGGACTCCTGAATCTGAATCTGGGGGCATTCGCGCGCTGCCGGCCTCGGAGCGCGGACCGCTTACCCCGCGCTTTCACTCTTGAGCCGATTAAACGTAGCGAAGGCGCGATCAAGGCGTGTCCGCCTAATCACCGACACCAACTCTTCTATGACCGACTGGAGGCTAGGCAGACCCGTTTCAAACAGGGCCGCTGAAGCAGGTGATTGCTCCTTCATCTGAATATCCATGGCTTGCTTCGCTGATACGAGGACTTTGCGGCTGAAGTAATCGCCGCCCTCTTTGGCGATACGAGTCATCAGTTTTTCCTTATCGCGAAGTCCGGCAAGCCCGTCTATCTGGGTTGCCACGATGATGCTGCTTTCTTTAGGTGCGAGACGCAGTTCCAGCCAGTTTTGAAGTTCACTCCGTTTCAAGGCTTGTGAAGCAGGCGTCGCCCAAAGTGCGATGTCGAGCCGGCGGAATATTCGCCATTTTGCATGCTCAAGGGCTGAAGAATTGAATGCAGCGGGAAACTCGATGAATTCCAGGTGTTTAAGAATTACAGCAGGTGAGTGCAATTCAACGCAGTGTATCGCGTGTTTGGCTTGGTTTTCGCGCGCCGAAATCTGAAGCTCACGCGAGCGGTAAATTACTTTTGAATGATCGCCTGTGAACGCGGGTTGCCCGGCAGAGGCTTGATCGAATGCTTTCGAGGTTAGACGATGCCTGGATCTATCCGGCTTTATAGAAAAAGCTGCATGCTCTTCACCATGCCGCACCCGGATAATTGGACGGAGCCGTCCCAAACCACCGGGGGGCACGATCCGCTCTCCGACCAGGAAGTTCATGAGAGTGGACTTTCCAACACCCGCCTCGCCCAATATGCCGAGAGTCAGCGGGCGCGAAAGCGCCACCGCAAGCCTTAAAATGGCGCGCCTTTGTGAGGCGGAATAGATTTGAGATTTCTCTATTTCCGCCAGGCTGCGTATGAAGTTCCGCGTCGGAGGATGATCCACAAACATGGTTGAGTTTATGCGGAAGGGACGAGGAAACAACGCTTCTTGAGCTCGTTGAGCTTGGCGGCCAGCAACTCGTAACGCACCACGACTCCGCGGACCTGCTCATTGAAATCATTCAGTGCCGTAGCCTCCACTCCAGCATGAGATGTGTTCGCCGCCTGCGCTTGATAAAACTGGAGCGACTTTTCAATTTGCTCAGCGATAGGAAAAATCGCGCTCAACGCCAGCAGGCGCAGGCGGCGGATCCCGTCGCTCGCAAAAAGCCTGAGACTACTGCGGCTGGACTCCATGACTTCGTTTAGAATCAGAATGAACTCCGACATGATGATCCGTCTCAGATAGTCTTGATCTGGCTTCGGGTCCAGGCCAACGAACCACTCCCAAAAATCCGGTGTTTCCAGGGACGTCGCCTTGCCAAGGGATACGATGGAGGAACCGCGGCTTTTCCGCGTCAACATCCCGAATTGTACCACATTGTCGAGCGCGGGGAGCATGGCCTTAATCATATTTCGCAGCAAGGACTCGGCTTGCCGATGCCTCTCCGAAACCAATTTCAGTATGTCAATGTAATATACAGCGAAGCTGTCAGCTAACTCCGAACGGAAGGAAAGCGCCTCCCGCACAAAAGAACCTACAAATTCAGTAGGAACGCTCCGAAAATAACGTTCAGACTGGTTGTTAGCAAAATCACTAACTGATAGAAAAATAAAACTTTCCAGAGCTTGCGTCTCGTTGACGATGATTTTGTCGATGGCAGTCAAGCTATCGTTGAGGTACTTATCCGTATTCTCTATCAAAAGCTGAATCTGCTTGAAGCTACTATAAGCTTTGCTCTTGATGTCCGGCGCGAGGGCAGCGTGGCTAGCCCCAGTTGGCTTGGATGGGGCCAGCGCGACGATGCCGAAGCGGGATGATGTTGCAGCGTTATGTGCAATGGCCCGGAGCGTGGTAGCAGCGGGCAGAAGTTGTTCCTCCGTTATTGCGTTCCCGATCAGACTACTAATGAGCTTTGTAACGCGCGGTATCCCGGAGCAGGCAATGAGCATTTCCCGATCATCGGGGTTGAAGTGCGTACGCTGACCGCCCCCCGTTGTTTGAAGGGAAGTTCCAAAGCCCGAACTCTTTGCGTACTGCATGAAGGTTTCGGTCATTGGAAACTGCACGCCATTAGCGCCAAGGCTTAGAGCCATGGTCGCCCAAAGAGCGCTGACCGAGACGACCGGAATCGCAGCTTGCGGGCATTCTCTGGCCAGCGTTTGACGAACGAAGTCTTCAAGAGGTTCCACCTCGTCAGAAGGGTTCGTCAGACAATCGATCCGATTGACGATGGCTATAACCTTGTCCTTCTGAAGTCCCCTTAGCAGCCGCAGAAGGGATAGGTCCCCTCTCGACAGTGGCTGCTGCGCGGTAAGCAGAAGCACGTAGACGTCCGCATCTGCGAGATTAGCATAAGTGATGTCGTCGCGAACAAAAAATAAATCATTGACGCCGGGTGTATCGATAAGCACGGATGGATACAAATACGGCTTTGATTCGAGGAAAATCTCAGCCATTCGCGTAATGTCTGAATACACAGCTCCATCGCGATCGGAAAACTGTTCGCTTGCGCTAACATATTGATGGAGGATATTTGGTGTGACAGCTGAGAATAGATGATGCTTGCCGATCAATTCATTATATTTCTTGCCAAGGCGTTTTTCGGCACGTCTCTGTAATTCATTGAGCTTTTGGCGGCTCGCAGGCAGAGAAAACATTTGGGAGCGCTTCTGCTGCACCGGCCCTTGCGCGATAAGTCCATTCCATTCTTCATCCGTGAAAAAGTGGAAAAGCGCGGTATCTGCCCCGCGGGACTGAGACCCTATAATCAGCTTCGTAACAACGGCGGTCGATGGATTGACGTCCGTCGGCAAAAAATTGGGCCTTTGTATCAATGCATTGATTAGTGAGCTTTTTCCGGCCTTCACTTGCCCGATAAAGGCGATGCGGCAGGCGTGCCCCTCAAGTTCGTTCAGCAGGTCGCTAACGAGCCCGCCGACCCGGCCATGAACTTCCTTTTCCAGCTCCTTTCCACACTCTAAGACATCTTCCCTGATTTCACCGAGCTTGGCGGAAATGCTAATGTTCGTAAGATTTTCGTATTCTCGAAGTTCAGCCATGACGCGGAAGTTAACTCGGAGCAAAGACTTAACGGCCAATCCCACCTTAAACGAAACGGCAAGAAGGAAAAGCCCAAAAGACCGGACTCCCAACGAAGTTGTATACAATTTGAGGTCTATTTAAGGCGTTCGCACTAGGAAGCATACATGCGGATATCACTCTTGAGTGTCTTCGGAATCGCTCGTTCCAGCCTTCGAGGTGCATCCGTAAAATCATCCCGGAAGCGCAGTTTGAACCGGCCCTGATCAATTGGCATTCCCCAAATCATGCATTGATCAGTTGAATGGTCTTTCAAAACAAGCGTCTATTACCACAATTGAAGCTCCCCGAGCCTTCCTCAGCCTTTCAGTTAGATGAGAGAGAGGAAGTGCCCGCAATGCGACGAGACTATAGTATTCCTTATAAAGATTTGGATTACCTTCGACCTTGAGTTCATTCCGATAATCTTCCTCGATAGGCCAGAATGGAATGAATTCATTTCCATCAAATATGACCCCTGCGCCTGAATAAACCAGGATGAACAGCGAGTTAGGATTGTTTTCGACCTCATTACCGGTCCGCGCTTCCGGCGATGCCCCTACGTCGCGTTTCGCCTCTGAAACGGCTTCGTGCTTGGTCAAGGCATCGAGAAACTCCTGCCTTGTTGCATTGTGCAGATGCTCGGCGGGAACATCGGCGGCGCGCAAGAAGTCAATCCACCGCTTGCCGTTGTTTTTCGGAGCGGCCATCTTAAGATCGCCCCACCGGCCGGCGGTCAGGACCAAGGCGGACACTTTCAAGTTAGGTGGTCTTTGCCATAGGGAAATATCCCCGTTCAACTCGGTCGATAAATATGGCCTCTGCCTGCCCGACGTCGCCCGAATGACGTTTTGCGTAGCCTTCGCGAAGGAAGCGTAAAGCGACTGTTGCTTACTTTGAAGAGCCTCAACCAATGCCTCTGTATACGGAGATAGCCCGCTATTCTGAGGGTTATCCGTTGAATGGGGGCATTTAGCGGATGAGTAAGCAATCAATTGGCCAGAGATGCCAGCTTGCAAAGTTGGCGTCTCACGGGCCGGGATCCTTGCGTGCTCCGCGGCTTTTCTCCGTTCCTGTTCGCTAAGCAACTCAGCTTTTGCTTGCACTCCGGCAATCCTGCTGCGTTCGCGTTCCTCTCGCAAATTCGCTTCCGCTATTAGGGCTTTGAAGACAGCGAAGCCGGCGAGACCGCTCAGCGCGACTGCGACTGCAATCCCTATGATAGTTCGGCGCGCTAACTTTTTTACTGCCGCTTCGTTGTCCTTCAGCAGCTGCGCGCGCGCCTCCTGCGCCGTTACAATCTCTTGAATCCGCCGGCGCTCGGCATCTGGGCTCGAATCATCCAAGTCAGTGCTCGCTTTGATGAACTCAAGCTGGAGTCGCGTCGGTGGAGGAGCGGACTTGGGAGAGCGGGACGCCCAGGATTTTGCCTCGGTGAGTTCAGTTCCCGAGAGCAGAAGCGACTCCGGCCTGCCCGCCGCTAGCCATCGAGCGGCACGCTGATCGACATGCGTTTGCTCGAAGATCCAATCCAAATCGCTGCTAATCGCTTCGCAGAGTGCCGCAAGGGCTTCGCCAAATCCATAACCGGTTGCTGATGTCGCAGTATAAAAAAGTATTTGGCTTCGATCCGCAAACTTTTCTGGAACAGAAGACTCTTTAAGCGGACGGCACACGACGGGAATGAGCCCTTTTCCGAGGCGGCCCGCTTCATCGGCCACTTCAGCAAAAGTGGGTGAGATGAGGGAGTCCGGTGAAAGAACATAAATAACCGTGTCAGCATCTCGAACGAACTCGGACAGCCTTTTTCGCCATTCCTTGGTGCCGGTTGTGCTGTCACGATCAAGCAGAACCTCAAAATCATAAAGTTCAAGGGCTCGGGCAAGTTGATCGGCGAACGGAAGGTCCGGCCGGGAGAAAAAGATAAATAATCTTGGTTTTCTCGGATTGCTCGCCCCGGTCATGGCCCCCTCTTGTCCGCGGTCGTAAAGCGAAGTAGCGCTGCAGATTAATGATCATTAGCTTGTGTGCAAGCGCTATGAGCCATCATCTCAGCTCGCGATTGTGCGGGATCTTGCGATCACGGCGATCAGCCTTCTCCGACGGCAAGAGATGGGAGGAATCAGTTTTATCGACCTTCGGGGCTACTCGAACATTAGCAATATCGCAAAGTCGCGCGCTCTGACAAGCGAAGGGCTTTGTCAGCAAGGATCATGTGCGGGCACGTTCCTTCAGCAGCTGTAGGTTCCGCGCAGGAACAGCAACTTCTGATCGATCCCGGTCTCGTGGAAGATGCGTTCGTGATAGGAGATCTGCGCTGCCAGCAGATCGGTCTGGGACAGGAGCCCGGCCAGCAGGCCGCGGTCGAGAACGGCCACGTGGGTGCTTCGCCGCTCGTTCATCACGTCCAGACAATGCCGCACACTGTCCTCCGGTGCTACGCTCGCCACAGACCGGGTCATCATGTCGACGACTGGCGTGTTAGCCGCTGTCCGGTTTCCCAGAAGACAATTGCGTGCATAAGCCCGCTCGGAAAAAATTCCGGCGAGGCCGGCGGCGGACAACACGGCTACCGCGGCCGTATCGCGCTCAGCCATGGCTCTTAGCGCATCGAGTACCGTCGCATCTTCGCCGACCGTGGCGACGACAGGCGAGCCTGCTCGCGCCAGCACCGATTTCGCGGTAGGTTCGGGCACGCGTGGATGCTGCGCCTCGGGGATCGCTTGGCGTCCTGCGAGAACGCCAAGCTTTTCGCCACCTGAGCTTCGCTTGAATCCGGACATGGCCAGCCTCGATAACCTGCCCGGATTATAGCCGTTCATCGGGGGCACCGGTCAATTCGCCAGACGGATCACAACGAAAAGTCTCCCGCTGAAGATATGTCGCCCGCATGTGCCTTTACCGGCAGCCGCCTCAGCCCGATCTAGGAGGAGCATCACGGCCCCCGTCGCGGGCAGAGGACATCGAATAGAGGAAGTACCCAGGATGGATTTGATCGACCTGCGCTCCGATACCGTAACCCAGCCCTCGGACGCGATGCGCACGGCGATGGCGCGCGCCCAAGTCGGCGACGACCAGTATGGTGAAGACCCCAGCGTTAATCTCCTTCAGGAACGGATCGCGGCGCTCCTGGGCAAGGAGGCCGCTCTGTTTGTGCCAAGCGGCACAATGGCCAATCAGATTGCCTTAAGGTTGCTGACGCGCCCCGGCGACGAGGTCATTGTTGGCGCAGAGTCCCATATTGTCTGGCACGAGGCCGGAGCGTCGGCCGCGAACGCAGGCGTCCAGTTCGCGGTCGCGGGAGAGGGTGGCACATTTCACGAGGCCGACTTTAGGACTGCCTATAAGCCCAGAGGGCATTTTGTGTTCCCGCCTACAACGCTCGTCGCCATCGAAAACACGCATAACCGCGGTGGCGGCGTCGTTTTCCCGCAAGAGGATATCGCCGCCATATGCGAGGCGGCTCAAGAGCAAGGCGTCGCCACTTATTTGGACGGGGCGCGGCTCTTCAATGCGGCGATAGCCAGTGGCCGGTCCCTGGCTGAATTAGCAGGCCCCTTTGAGGTGGTCGCCGTCGCGCTGTCAAAGGGGTTGGGCTGTCCGGCGGGCAGCCTCATAGCCGGCACCGCAGAAGCCATGCGCAGCGCGGTCCGCATCCGGCGCATGCTTGGCGGCGCCATGCGGCAATCCGGGATCCTTGCGGCAGCCGGGCTCTATGCACTGGACCAAGGCATGGCGCACTTAGCCCGGGACCATGCGAACGCCCTTGCTATCGCAGAAGCGATCGCTAAGACCGAGGCGGAAATCGACCTGACATCGGTGCAGACAAACATCGTGATATTCCGGCTGCCCGCGCATCTGCTAGACGCGGAAACGGTGGTACGGCGTGCGAGGGAGCAGGGTGTTCTGGCTCTCGCATTTGGCCCGCGGACCGTGCGCGCAACCACTCATCTTAACGTCAGTGCCGCAGAGTGCCGGCGCGCGGGCGAGATCCTAGCGTCTATCGTGGTGCCGGCCGGTGGCTGACCGGAGCTGGTGGCAAAGTATACGCCAAGTGACGAGCCCGGCGGCGACAGGCCCTAAGACCGAGTTGGCGGAGGGCATAATGTCCTAGGCGTCGACCGACGCGATCTCTGCATCGCGCGCGGCAGTGGTCCCAGGCCGGTGGTCGGCGCCGATGTAAGAATAAACCATCGGCAGGACGAAGAGCGTAAACACTGTACCCACGGTGAGGCCGCACACGATGACAAGGCCTATGCTAAACCGGCTAGCAGCGCCGGCTCCGGTTGCCAGCACCATGGGAATCAGCCCCACGACCATTGCCGCCGTCGTCATCAAGATGGGGCGCAAGCGCACGGACGCTGCCATCACTATGGCGTCGCGCCTCTCCATGTTTTCCCGCTGTTGCAAGTCTTTGGCAAACTCCACCATCAATATCCCGTGTTTTGAAATCAGGCCGATCAGGGTGACGAGGCCAATTTGGGAATAGATGTTGACCGTCGCGATCCCGATAAAAAGGGGAAGAAGTGCTCCGCAGATCGACATTGGGACGCTGACGAGAATGACAATCGGGTCGCGCAGGCTTTCGAATTGGGCGGCAAGCACGAGGTAGATAATGATAAGAGCGAAAACGAAAGTGAAGACGAGTTTGTTGCCTTCTTCCACATATTGGCGCGAATCCGAGAGATAAGCGTGGCTAAAGTTTTCGGGGAAAAGCTCGCGCGCCTGCTGTTCCAGGAAGCCGACCGCTTCTCCAATCGTCGCCGTGGGAGAAGGCACAGCCTGGAAGGTGGCAGAATTCAATTGGTTATATTGTGTCAGCGCGTTGGGTTGGGTGGCCGGCGATACGCTTACAAGGGTTGAGAGTGGCACTTCCGTACCGATGGCCGTCTGGACATAATAGTTGGCGAGGTCTCCGGGCGTGAGCCTATCCGCACGGGGAACTTGCGGAATGACTTGGTATGACCGCCCCTGCAGATTGAAGCGATTAATGTAATTCCCGCCGACCATCAAAGCGAGCGTGCTCCCGATATTTTCCATCGTGACGCCAAGCTCGTTGGCCTTCGAGCGGTTGACGTCGAGCCTGATCGTTGGGTTGTTGAACGCAAGATCGCTATCGGCGACGATGAAGAGCCCGCTCTTGCGGGCCGCCTCCTTCAGCTTCTCCATGACGTTGTAGATCACGCTATAGCCGTCGGTCGAATACACAACCATCTGCACCGGAAGGCCGCCGGCGGAGCCGGGCAGCGGAGGAGGCGAGAAAGCAAAGACTTGCAGGCCTGGAACGCTGGAGAGGCGCCCCTGCAGTTCCGGCTGGATTTGCTGGGCGGTGCGCTTGCGCTCATTCCACGGCAAAAGCCGCGATCCGACGAATCCCTGATTGGTAGCCGGCGCACCGAAAATGATGAAAACACCATCGGTTTCCGCAAGCGTCAGCGCCTTCTCAAGCTGCTTCTGGTAAGCTTGCATGTAATCGAGGTTCGCATATTGCGGCGCCTTCGCGAGACCCAATACGATGCCCTGATCTTCCTGCGGGGCAAGTTCCTTGGTGGCATTGGCGTAAAGGAAGGCGAGGCTCGCGATAACGCCGATGGCCAGGATAAGGGTCGCGGGACGGTAATCGAGGCTGCTCGACAGGCGGCGCTTATACCACCGTTCGACCGCGCTGAAGCCTTTATTGATGATCCGCGCGAAAGGTGAGTTCAGCACCTCTTGTGAAAGCAGGAGCGCGGACATGACCGGCGAAAGAGTCAAGGCAACGATACCGGACACAATTACGGCGCTGGCGAGCGTAAAGGCAAACTCGCGGAACAGAGTGCCTGTCACGCCGCCCAAAAAGCCAATGGGCGCATAGACCGCGGCGAGCGTGATCGTCATCGAGATAACCGGCCCTGCAATTTCGCGTGCGCCGATGATCGAGGCCTGAAGCGGCGTTTTTCCCTCCTCGATATGACGGAATACATTTTCGACAACGACAATGGCATCGTCCACAACGAGCCCGATGCCCAGCACCATCGCAAGGAGCGTCAGAAGGTTCAAGCTGAAGCCGAAGGCGAGCATGAGCGTTCCGGCACCGATGAGGGATAGCGGTATCGTGACCACTGGAATGAGGACCGAACGAACCGTGCCGAGGAATAAGAAGATCACCACGACCACGACGCCAACGGCCTCTCCGAGAGTCCAGATCACATCGTCAATCGAGGCCTGAATGAATTTGCTCGCGTCATAGGCGACGCTCATCTGAAGGGAAGGCGGAAGCGTGTTTTTGATGCTTTCAAGTTTTTTGCGAACGCCGCTCACGACGGTGAGCGGGTTTCCCGCAGGCGTAGGCTGAACACCGATGAAGACGGCATTCTGTCCATCCATGGACACTGCGGCATCGAAGCTCTGGGCGTCGAGGGAGACTGTCGCGATATCGCGGAGGCGGATCAGCGCGCCGTCGGCTACTTTTACCACCATGTCCCGGAATGCGTCGACGCTTTGCAAGTCGGTGTTGGCGGTAATGTTCGCGATGGTGAAGTAGCCTTTCTGCTGCCCCGGGGCTGTCTGGAAATTGTTAGCCCGGATCGCGGCTGAAACGTCGGCTGCCGTAACGTTACGCGCCGCCATGCGCATCGGGTCGAGCCACACGCGCATGGCGAATGTCTGGCCGCCAATGATGTCCGCGGAAGCGACGCCATCGACGGTGGCAAGGACGGGCTGCACCACGCGGTTCAGGTAGTCCGAAATCGCCGGAAGAGCGAGGGAGGGGCTCGAAAAGCCGATATACATGATGGCTGTAGTCTGCCCGGTGCTCTTGGTGACGGCCGGATCGAAAGCGCCTGGCGGGATAAGGTACCGGACCTGCTGAACTTTCGACATGATCTCGGTAACAGCGGCGTCAGGATCGAAATTGAGCCGGATGTAGGAGGTGATCGTGCTCGTCCCTAAGGTCGACGATGACGTGATGTAATCGATGCCATCGGCGGTGGCGATAGCCTGCTGAAGGGGCGTCGTGATGAAGCCCTGCATCAGTTCGGCCGTCGCTCCAGGATAGCTTGTGGTGACGGTCACGACCGTGTTGGTGAGCAGCGGAAATTGCCTCACGGGCAGCGTGGCCATGGCCCTTAAGCCAAGAAGTAAGATGAGAGCGCTGACGACAAAAGCCAGAACGGGCCGGCGGATGAAGAGATCCGTGAAACGCATGAGACCGGCCTCTCCGATTATTGCTGAGGTGTGATTGCGGGCGGCACGAGAGCCGTCGTATCGACGGGCGTGACGAGTGCTCCGGATTGAAGCTTTGTCTGCCCAGAGGCGACGACGGTTTCCCCACCCTCTAGACCGGTCGCAATCTCGACCTGGTTACCGAAATAGAGTCCCGGCGTAACAAGCTGGCGGCGAAGTTTGAATATCTTGTCAGAAGGTTTGCCCTGGGGCTCAAGAACAAGCACGCTCGATCCGTAAAGCGTTGCATCCATCGCGGTGACGGGCACCGTCACGGCATTTTGTTTGGGGGGCAGCGCAACCGCGACTTCTGCAAACATCCCGGGCCTAAGCACTTCGCCAGAATTCGTAAGCGTTGCTTGAATACTTAACGTGCGAGACGTTTCGCTAACGCGCGGCTCTATGGCATTGATTTTTGCATTGAACGCCCGGCCTCTTACTGCATCTGCGGTGATATCGGCGTCCTGGCCAATGCTGAGCTTCGAGGCGGTCTGTTCAGGCAGACGGAAGTCGGCATGCAGCACTTCAAGATTGGTGAGACTGACAATATTGGCTCCAGCGTTGAGATATTGTCCAAGATTGATCTGCCGTATTCCGAGGACACCGTCGAAAGGCGCAAGGATCGTTTTCTGATTGATGATCGCTTGACTTCGCTGAATCTGCGCCTTGGCCTGCTCCAAAATCGAGCGGGATTGATCGACAGTCTGCTTTGCGGCGAAGTCATTTCTCGCAAGTTCTAGCGACCTATTGAGGTTTGCTTCGGCGAGACGGGACTGGGCCTCAAAGTTCGCGAGGTCTGCCCGCTCGGGCGAATTGTCGAGTTGAACGAGCTTGTCGCCTTTTTTTACGTGTTGTCCGGACACGAAATAAATCTGCTGCACTTGGCCGGCAATCTGCGTGGTGACGTTCACCTGCTGATCCGCCGTTATGGTTCCAATCGCAGCCAGCGATTGAGGAACGTCCACGCGTCTTGCGGAAGCGACTTCCACGGGAGCAGGCGGAGGCCTATGGGTTGCGAAATAACCTTTGATGGCCCCCTCTTTGAAGCCAACGAACCAGTGCAACCCAAACCCAACGATGCCCACAAATAGCAGGGCCAGCAAAACTCTCAAACGCACCGTAGCACCCTGATAGAGGTTCTCACGGGAGCTGGCATAGCTCCGCTTCTTGCCCCGGACTCATTGGTCAATTGCAGCAATTATGAGGCGATAGTCTCCATCCCTGGGCAAGCAAACCCATCAAGATTAGCAGTTTGCGTGCGGACGGGGGCTCACAGTGCAGCTGGCTGTTGGCTGAAAGCGGCCACAATGGCGTGGCAGCCGAGAGCAATCCTCGCGTGAAGCAACTCAAATAAATCCGCGCAGTGAGCGCTAACGGCCTTGTAAAGCCGTTCTATGCCGACTGAATCTGGAGCCTTCCTTTCCGATCCGCCAGCGTTTTGGCGAGGAGGCGCGCGCAGGCGTGGATTGCGTCAAGATGAGGTGTTGGCGTTTCCGTAAGCCGGGCGAACTCGATCACTGAACCGGTCAGCGCCTCAAGCTCAAGCGGACGCCCCGCTTCCACGTCCTGCAGCATCGAAGTCTTGTGCGCGCCGACAGCCTCAGCGCCCGCGATCCGCTTTTCGATGCCGATTCGGCTTCTGACGCCGAGCTTCTCCGCCACAGTTTGTGTTTCTGTCATCACGGCGAGGGCGAGCGCGCGCGTCTCCGGAAATTGGCAGATGTCAGCGAGCGTCGCATGGCTCAGCGCGCTGATAGGGTTGAACGTCGCATTTCCCCAAAGCTTGAGCCAGATCTCAGCCCGAATGTCTGTGCTGACCGGTGCCTTGAATCCGGCTTTGGTGAGCACTTCCGAGAGCCGTAGCACGCGCGCGGACTTCGATCCGTCGGGCTCGCCCAGGCTGAAGCGATTACCCTCCACGAGTTTCACCACACCGGGCGCGACAAGCTCGGCGGCAGGGTAGACCACGGTGCCGATGACACGGTCCACACCGATATTTGCGGCGATCTGCCCGTCCGGGTCTGCCGAAAGCACTGGCCGCCCTTCGAATGGGCCTTTCAGCCTGTGAAAATACCACCAGGGCAGCCCGTTCTGGAGGGTGACAACCGCTGTCTGGCTGTGGAAGAGGCGCGGCAGCTCCTTCGCAATGGCCGTAACTTGATGAGCCTTGACGGCAAGCAGGACAAAATCGTTTGGCTGCGCATCTACGATCGCCGTTGCCGCGCACGGAGCGTTGCGCTCGCTTCCATCTTCTTCGATCAGGGCAAATCCATTTTTGCGGATCGCCTCAAGATTTGCGCCACGGGCTATGAACGTTACCTTCTCTCCGGCCAAAGCAAGGCGCGCTCCAAGAAGTCCCCCAATCGCGCCGGCTCCAACAATCGCGAAAGTCATTTTTTCTTCTCCTCAAGCGTTCCCGAGCCTGACTGTCGCCTCCCGCATCGCCGATTTCAAGGCGGCGCAGGGGCGCTTTGCTCGCCGGGGCGCCATGCCTATGCAGTTTTTTACATTTGCGGGAATACTAAGGACTAAGCAGCGTGGTTATAGTCAAATACTATTTTTTCGGTTTGTTATATAAAATGCACATGTGGGAAGTCGGCGTGAGAAAGCGCACATTAAAGCGGATCTGGATGCGGGATTTCCAAGTCACGCCCATGGAGATCAGTCTGACCAGGCATCTGTATTCCCCCGCCTTTCTGATTATTGACGAGACACAGTTCCAGAAACTGCCGGCAGAAATCCGCGACGCTCTCGTCCGGCACGCCGAGGCAATTGAGGACTGCGTGCTGATGCGCGGCGAAGAGCTCGATGCGATCTGGCTTCAGCGCGTCAGGGAAACCATGGCCGTCAACGAGGCTGACCGCTTCGCGTTCACGCTCCAAGCCTTGCCTATCTACCGGGAGTTCGCCTCCCGGGTTCCAACCGGAAAAGCGATGATGCGGCTGGTTTTCGAAGCCGATCCTGAACCCTTTGTTACCTCAACCGAATGATTGCGCGGCTTGATCGCGCAATTTTGCACGCCTGCCGGAAGCAATAACCATTGCCGGAAATGTTGAACAAAAAAGAGCAAAGCAAAGGCGGGATATGGACAGAAAAGTGTATGAGTACCGCGCGCCCGTCATGGAGCAACCGCGCGTGGGTGTAAGCCGCTGGTTTCAGCTTATCATCGGCATTGTCTGCATGGCGATGATTGCGAATTTGCAGTATGGCTGGACTCTGTTCGTCAATCCAATTGCCGGCAAGTATCATTTCGACAAGAGGGCGCTGCAATACGCTTTCACGATCTTTGTGCTTTTCGAAACCTGGCTTGTCCCCTTCAAGGGCTATGCCGTCGATAAGTTTGGGCCGCGATTCCTCGTTGTGGCGGGCGGTGTGCTTGTGGGCGCTTCCTGGGTGTTGAATGCCTATGCCCGGAGCCTGCAGGACTTTTATCTGGCCGCTGCCATAGGCGGGGTGGGGGCGGCCGCTGTCTATGGTACCTGTGTCGGCAACGCGCTGAAATGGTTTCCCGACCGGCGCGGTCTTGCGGCGGGCCTTACGGCCATGGGTTTTGGCGTCGGCTCGGCTCTGACCGTCACCCCCATCTACAACATGATCCAGTCGCAGGCTTACGGCTACGAGTTCCGCCTTTCTGTATTTCGGCATAGGGCAAGGCGTGATCGTCTTCCTGCTCGGCTGGTTCTTTCGCAGTCCTGTTCCAGGCCTGATCGAAGCCCGCTATCTCCCGGACCCGCCCTCGGACCGCCCTCAATTCGGGCCCATGGACGTGGTCACGGCGCCGGTGTTTTGGATCATGTATCTCATGTTCGTCATGATGGCTGCCGGGGGTCTCATGGCCGTCGCGCAACTTGGCCCCATTGCGGCGGACTTCAAAATCGCCGGTACTCCGGTAACGCTCGCCGGCATCACTCTCGCGGCTTTGCCCTTCGCGCTCACGCTCGACCGCATTCTAAACGGCTTCTCGCGACCCTTCTTCGGCTGGGTATCCGATCGGATCGGCCGGGAGAATACGATGTTCGTTGCCTTTGCCTTCGAGGGGGCGGGAATCCTTTTCCTCGGTCAATACGGCCAGGATCCGGTGCTGTTCGTTATCCTGAGCGGGCTCGTGTTCTTCGCTTGGGGCGAGATTTATAGCATCTTTCCAGCTTTATGCGGCGACATCTTCGGATCGAAATACGCTGCGACTAACGCCGGCATTCTATACACTGCAAAGGGCACCGCCGCCTTACTTGTCCCTTACACAAGCGTCTTGGCCGCCGCCTATGGTTGGCAGGGGGTGTTCTACGCCGCGGCCAGCCTTAATATCGTAGCGGCTCTTTTGGCGATCTTGGTGCTCAAACCGCTGAGAAAGCGATATATGACGCGAAATAGATGAGTTGGCCGAAGCCGGAAGAACGGCTGGAAAAAGCCGTGGAGGGGGATCAAGGGTGAAACACACGATATTGCGCGATGTTTTGGCTATCGGGGCCGATGATGCGATTGCTCTCGCGGCGCCATCGTCAAAGCCTCTGACCTACCGGCGGCTTCGTGAGCAGGTCTCGGAAACAGCCCAGGCGCTTTCGCGTTTCGGTGCTGGCAGCAAAGACCGGGTTGCCATCGTGCTTCCGAACGGGGCGGAGATGGCGGCGGCATTTGTAGCCGTGGCAAGCCATGCCGCCTCTGCCCCCCTCAATCCCAATTACAAGGCAGACGAATTCGAATTTTACTTATCGGACCTCGGTGCAAAGCTTCTCATCGTGGAAGAAGGCAGCACGTCTCCATCCATCGAGGTTGCGAAAAGGCTCGGCGTCAAGATCGTCGCGTTGAAGCCAGAGCCCGATCGCGGCGCGGGCAGCTTTACGCTCGGCGGGGACACCAGCGAGCACGGCGCGATGGGGGAGCAAGCCGGCGGGCACGATGCCGCGCTTGTGCTGCATACATCCGGAACCACATCGCGGCCCAAGATTGTGCCCCTCAGCCAGCGGAACCTGTGCGCGTCGGCTTGGAACATAAGCCAAACGCTACGGCTGACCCAGGATGACCGCTGCCTCGCAATCATGCCCCTGTTTCACATTCATGGGCTCATCGCAACCGTGCTTGCGTCCTTGGCGTCAGGCGGCAGCGTTTTCTGTGCGCCCGGTTTCAACGCGTTGCGTTTCTTCACATGGATGGCCGAGGCTAAGCCGACCTGGTACAGCGCCGTGCCAACCATGCACCAGGCTATCCTTACGCGCGCGGGTCATAACGAGGGGGTGATCCGTGCCAATCCCTTGCGCTTTGTCCGCTCGTCATCGGCGTCCTTGCCGAGGCAAGTCCTGACCGAACTCGAAGCCGTCTTCAATGCGCCCGTCATCGAATCTTACGGCATGACTGAGGCGTGTCATCAAATGACGAGCAATCTCTTGCACCCCGGCGCGCGCAAACCAGGCAAAGTGGGTGTGGCGGCCGGCCCCGAGGTCGCGATCATGGATCACGCCGGTAATCTGCTGCCGGCGAACGCGCCTGGCGAAGTCGTTATTCGCGGCGATAATGTCACCGCCGGTTACGAGAAGAACCCGGACGCAAATGCCGAAGCCTTCACTCATGGCTGGTTCCACACCGGCGACCAGGGCGTGCTGGACGAGGATGGCTACCTCACCATCACAGGACGCCTCAAGGAGATCATCAATCGCGGCGGCGAGAAGATTTCGCCTGCCGAGGTGGACGACGTGTTGATGGACCATCCTGCCGTGCAGCAGGCCCTCACTTTTGCCCTGCCGCATGCCATGCTTGGCGAGGAGGTGGCCGCGGCGGTGGTACTGCGCGAAAGCTTCACCGCCACGGAACGGGACATCCGGGATTTCTGCGCGACCCGCCTCGCCGATTTCAAGGCACCGCGCAAGGTCGTCTTCCTCAACGAGATCCCGAAAGGCGCCACCGGTAAGCTCCAGCGGATTGGCCTTGCGAAGAAGCTTGGGTTAACCGACGAGAGTATCTGATCGCCAAACTGAGTCTTGCCTTGAGTCTCCGGCTACCCCCGGCGAGCGGCGGGCTGCTGAAGATCGAAACACCTCTGGAATAGGCGGCGGCAACCTCATAAGGCGGAGCTTGTCGCGCCCGAACGCCGGCAGGGCGCTTGAACCTTGAAGGTCGCTTAAGCGACCAATAAAAGCCCACAGAGAGGCGAGAAGGAGTTAGCGATGGACGCATCCCAGATCGAATACTCCATGTTTAAGAAAGTGGCGAATGGCTACGTTTTCCGCGCTCCAGCCTTCCGGCTGTTCGGTACAGGCCGCCACTACCTCGTGAACGAAGCCCAAAAGGCGCAAATTGTGGAGATACTCAAGCTCAAAGAGCCGAACCGGTCCATCGTGATGGGGCTTGTTTTTGGCGCGGTCATTGTCGTTGTGGTCATGGCTTGGGCCTATTTCGGCTACCACGATAGCGAGCCCGGGATTGCAGGCTATCTTCTCATGATGGTTATGGTCCTGGCGTCAATTTTCGCGCTCGCGCAGGTTTTTACTTGGGTGCAGTTCTACCGCCTGAAGCCTGTCCTTGCTCATTTGCCGAGGTCGGAGGAGCGCATTTCTTTTAGCGAGTTGCGAGCAGCAGCGCAGAAATCCCCCTCGCTCAAGGCCTCGATATCGAACGGCGCCATTCAAGCGTTTCTTTTCGCCGTCGCCTTGTTCAATGTTGGGCTTAATTTAATACCCGCGATCACAAAGGGACACGGCACGTTCAATCTTTGTATTTTCTTCTTCATTGCAATCATGTCCGGATGGGGCGCGTTCAAACAATTCCGTCTTGCCCTGCGCAAAGCGCAAGAGATCGAAAACCCGCCGGAGACTTGATGCGGAAAGCGCGGCGGTGCCGGGCCGGTTTCTCGCTTTTACCTCCTGCTGGGCATCCTCTATGAAAGCTATCCACCTGGGCCGTGGCGAAAACAATCAGCTTGCCGCCAAGTATCTTCTTACCGGGTTGAAATGTATTTGTTTAACCCTGATCCATCAAGGCCGTTGACGAAATTCGGCTTCACGAAACAATTTCCGCTCGTTTACACGCTCGGTGTACCGCCTCCGAGCGGCGACAAGGCTGCAAGTATCCGAAAAACAACAACATCTAACGTCTATGTTATACAACAGCTTTTTTGCCAACGAAGTTAGAGCGGTTGTTTTTACATCAAGGTTTTTCTGCGTCAGCAGAAAGATTGAATTGGCCATTTTGTGGCTTTGATATTCAGATATAATGCATCTGGTCTTAATAATAACCATATTATGGGTTGCAATACACATACAACGGAAAGGGGAACAGTGGAGCCTTGATGCTGCGAGGCCAGCCGTGCAAGAGCGGTGAATGTGACCGCTTCTCGATTTCTAAGCCTGACCAAGTTGGAGTGCGTCTATGATTACTCGATCCCTAATCCCCGCTTGCCTATTAGGTCTGATCTCATATACCGGCGAGGCGGCGGACCTCTCCTTCACGGCCGGTCATGTCAACGAAAGCGCCAACGCCAGTGGTGGCGGAATCGCGATTGGTGTGCTCACATGTGGAGTAAAAGGAGGACCCAGTTTTATCATCGGCTCAAGGAGGGAACTCCGGTGTATCTTCCAAGGCAATCCCGGTGATCCCGAAGATCGCTATGGGGGAGAAATCCAGAAGCTCGGCCTTGATCTCGGTTTAGTGCGCACCGCCCGTTTGGGTTGGACTGTTGTTGCCCCGGTCCGCTCTATGGGTCCGGGGGCGCTTGCTGGCTGGTATGCCGGAATAACAGCTGGTGCAACCATCGGAGCCGGAGCCAATGCGAATGTGCTCGTTGGCGGCTCATTCAATACGTTCGCGTTGCAGCCATTGAGCGTACAGGGGCAGACCGGCCTTAATGCGGCCTTCGGAGTCGCGGCTATCGAGCTTTATCCCCTCTCCGGCGAACCGCGCGATCTGCCGCTGAAGTAACGCGGCGGCCTTCCCTGCTTCTCGCAGGCCAATTCGCTCTCACAGAAGTTCATTCCGCGAGATGAAGCCGGCAAGCGGCAGTCCTTGCGTACTTCGACGGCAGCGAGTTGGACTCTGCCGGACCGTTTCCGGCGACCGGCGAAGGCGGTCAACTGAAATGACGAGCGAACGGCAACGCCAAATTCTAGGCTTTCTCCTCCTGCAAAAAAGTCTCCCCGGGGCGCCGGCGTATACCGGCCTCCCGCAAAACTTCATCCTCCAAATCCACGATTTCGAAGGCCGACCGCACGTCATCGGGGATAGAAACCGACCGTCCGCTCCCGATATCCACGAAGGCCCACACCGTTTCTGCCCGCGTCAAGATCTGACGCCGGCCACCGCTGCGCAGGAACAAGGTGCGGCGCGGCGAATCCCGTTTCGCCATACCAGCCACCCAGGTGCACACCATGATCTCGTCGCCAAGCAATGCCGGCCGTAGATATTCGATGAAATGCGAACGGACGTACCAGGACAGCCCGCAGCTTAAATAGCGCTCCAGGGGCCAGCCCTGGGCAGCGGAATGCTCGATGGCAGCCTCCTCCATCCAGCGCAGATATTCCTGGTTGTTGACGTGGCCATTGGCATCAAGCGCGCTCTCGCAGGCGCGGAATTGCTTGATGTGGACTCTGGGCATGCGGGCGGCCGGGCTTTTGGATGATCCGGTGGGATAGGAAGGCAGGTCGTAAATATACGCCCTTCTGCCAGAGGAAAAGGGGGTGATGCCGGCTCTTAGGGCGGGTTGGTCTCTATTTATTGGGACCGCCCCCTGCGCGAGGGCAATTGTAACGGCACGTCGCCGGCGCGCCACAGAGGCTTTTTTGCGCCAGCGTTTTGCTTTATGAAGCCCCCAAGTCTGTGAGGGATAACCCGAATGCGCCGAACTTCCGTTCTCCCGCTCCTGTTATGTTTGTCCGGCCCGTCCCTGGCGGCGGCGCCGAGTGCGCAAGTCATCGCGAAGCCCGGCATCCTGCCCGGTGCGGTCGTTTGCCCAGATTACAGGGCGATCCAGGCCGCGGTCCGCGGTTTCACGGCCAGGCGAGGCCCTGGGGCGTATGTCGAATATTACGGATGCAGCTTTATCAGTGCCGGCACGCTCATGACTGTGGTGGGTGAAGATCCAGGTGGCGCTCCTGTGGTCCGCGTAACCCTCCCCGACGGTAGAACGGTCACGGGTGTAACGCTTCGCGACATGGTCGAAAGCGTTGTGATCAAACCCCGCTCGCCTTCACCCGGCAGACCGGCTCCCGCGCCGGGGCCAGACGCGCTTCCGGCGTTTGCAGCCGCTGCGCCGGCTACAACCGGCGCGCCGGCCGCGCCGCCAAAGCCTTCAAAAAGCAATGTGCCCTTCCCGGCTTTGCACAATTCGCCCGACACACTCTGCGAACCCAGCCGTCAATGTAACGATCAGGAGTTCGCAGAGGGCGCTGCGGCGAACAAAGAGCGATGGGCTATGATGCCCCCCGCGCTGCAAAAGAAATGCGCTTCGAGTCCAACGCTACCCGCGCTCGACGAATGCATCGTGACCAATACCCCCGCCTGGTCGAAGGCGAATCCCGGGGCGCGGACGCCTTGGATGCCGCCGGAAGGCGAAGGCCCTGGCAACGAAGGCGGCCCTCAAGGTCAACCGCCGCGCTAGAGCCTGTCCGCTTTTGATGGAATCAAAGGCGGGCTCTGACTTTTTGTTTTGGCGTGCGTGTTTCCGGAAAGCCGCTTCACACTTTCCGGACGCACTCCGAGCTGGCAGGAAGCTTAAATTTGCAGGCAAATGTGGCAGCGTGCGCACTGCCATCGGCGCCAACATCAAACGGCGGCTCATCTTTTTCTTTGAAGCGCCAGCTTTCCCGGTCAACAAAAATCACGCCGGCAGCCCAAGACCCGAAGTAGCCTGTGGCAGCTGACTCCAGCCCCAGCCGGATTGCTCCGCCGGGGCTGGTAGCCGCCCAACCGTTAGTCGCGGGCGTCGTGGATCATGGGTGCGGGCCGTAGGGACCGGGGCCATAGCCATAAGGGGCGGGGCCATAGGGTCCAGGACCAGGGGCATAATAATCGGGGCGAGGACCGGAATAGTAGGCGCCAGCGGCAGCGCCGGCAACCACGGCGCCAGCGACGGCAAGCGGAACCCAGCCATATCCTGGACGCCATCCATAGCCCGGGCGCCAACCGCCGCGCCATCCCCGATAGCCTGGGCCGAAACGGCGCCATTGCTGAACTTTTGTTACCGGGCTTCCTTGAACCGCAGTTACATCTGCGGCAGCAACGGCAGGGGCGCCGACCATAGCATTCGCTGTCTGGGCGCCAGTGATCGAGGTGAGTAAGCTGAAGCTCATCGCGACGGCCGCGACTATTCTCATGTGGTATCTCCTGAATTCAAATCTATTCCTCGCCACTCCAAGTGGAGCCCGGAAACTTGGCGAAACGAAGAATCCCGCACTGGAATCTTTGTAACAAGCAGTATCGTGTTCGCCAAGATTGTGGCGGGTGCCCTTTAAGACAACAAACGCTCGATTTTTGCCGGTACCCGATGTTTCGGCAAGGGTTCGCTCAGACCCTGATCCCGCTGAGCGATCATGGCGCCGCGTCTCACAACGCCCCTCTCTTACACGCCGTCCAGCGATTCGAGCGGCTGACATAGAGCCGGACTACGAGGTCAAGCCGGACACACGCCGGTGACTGAGATCCTCGTCAACGTGATCGCGACCTGCGAAATGTCGGTTGCCCCGGTGGGGTTGATCGTGATCGATTGACGGTTGGCCTCGACTGATATGGCCAGATCCGCTGTGAAACCGATGCCGTCGATCATGGCCTGAATTCCCGTGCTGGTGATCGTGCCGGAAATGTTGCCCATCGTGTCGCGCGTGATTTCAGTCCATTTGCCGGCGAGCTGCGTTCCCTTCGCGGCCACCGTGCTTTTGACTTCGAGCTTGTAGCTGTCGCTCGCACAATGCAGCGTCTGATTGAGAGATGCGCCGCCGGATGCCACGTCGTAATGCACTTTGCAGCGAATTCGCTCATGCCCTGCCGTCGTCTTGACGGTGCCTTCGCCCGACCAATCGCCGGCAAATTGAGAAAAAGCGCCGCCTACGCGCTGTTGTGCAGACGTGCAGACCGGTAAGAGGAACAGGCTGATCGCCAGCGCAATTGTCTGCACCTGGAAGAGGTTAGATTGCGAAAACTTCCGTGACATTTCTTTTCCCCGATTTATCGTCGCAAGGATGACAAAGCCTAGCCCATGCGCTAGCCCGTTCGTGCAAGCATTCCCGGGACGCTTATGCGATCTCTCTTATGGGCGCGAACCTTCAGAACCGCCCCCGCCGTTGCGCGAAACACCCCCGGCCTTTCCTTCCTCAACGTACTTCGCGCGCATCTGCGCCTTGATGAGACGGGTTGCCGCATAGAGGTCTTGCGAATTCTTTTCCAGCGCGTCCGTGTTCGGCAGAATTTTTGCCCGGTAATCGACTTGCGTTACCACTGTCGCGCCGAGCTCGCTATAAGAGACGGCGTTGACGATGGTGGTTTGAGGAGCGAAAAAGCTCGCGAAGCTCGTTACCGCCAGACCGGTCGCATCGCGAAGATTGGATGGACCGAGGATAGGGATTTGTACGGCGGGTCCAGCTGGTATTCCCCACACGCCGAATGTCTGTCCCAAATCCGCGTAGTGGTACGGCCGGTCCCAGCCAGCGGCAATGTCGGCGACACCTGCGAAGCCGATTGTGGAGTTAATTACGAAGCGCTGCGCGGTGTTCCAGGCTCGTCCGGGATTGGCTTGCAGGAGATCGTTGGCGAAAACGAGAGGCTCACCGATGTTGGTCGTTAAATTATGTATGCCCTGACGCAGCCCGGGCGCCAAATCCTCGCCAAAGGCCCGCGCCGCTGGCTTCAACACGTGATCGTCAAAAAATCTATTGGCACCAAAGATTTCGCGGTTGATCCCTTCCGCCGGGTCGTTGGTGCTGTCGATCTTGCCTTGCTCTATCGGATCGAGCGGTTCTCGATTGAACGGGCCCTCTTGCGCGCAGGCGGCGCAGGCAAGGACTGAGCCGAGCAAACCCGCCCATAGCCAATGGGCCGGAGGAAGAACGCGCCGGACCGCCGGGAACATCCTGGCCGCCCTGCCCTGGCCGGCCGTCTCCTTCCGGATTCTCGCAACGCGCTTATCCCACGCAAGGTCTTTCACACAGCCTCGGCCGCGCGGCTGCACTTCGATCACGGTGGTTGATTTGGTTCTCATGGAAGCGGGACCGGCCTCTTCTATCTCAGCTGTATGCTCATCTAATAAAAAGCTCTGCAAGGGTCAAAATGTTAGCAATCTGTAACGCGTCCGCGCGAAAGAACCAAAGCGCACCCGCCCGCGCGCACTGGCCATGGTCATGGCTCTTCAATTGGGCAAGACAACGGCGCTTTCAGGATTGGTTGGCGAGTGCCCCCGGCACCCGCACGCACATGCATCAAAATGCGACCCAAGCACCATTGTGCCAATAGCCGCGTCCTTCATGCTCGCGCCACCGGAATTTGGCGTTCTCGTGCTCTTCCCATTTCCAGCTGTCGGGATGGACCACAAGCCCCCATTCTCCACGATAGGAATGCTTTTCATTCACATGCCAGCAGTCGCCCTCGCGGTTGCAAACGATGTCCGCAGACGCAGCCGTGGCACCAAGGGTTAGGGCGCACACGGCACTGATTGCCAAAGTGGTGAAGCCTTTCATAAGCACTCCTTCCTTGAGGGAACAATGGTGCAAGGCTAGCCACTATCCGGAGCTGGTCAACCGTCTCGGAGTCGTTAAATTGTAATGAAATATCGCTTTCCCGGGGGATTAAAACGTTCGAGCTATGCACTAGTCCAAGGTGCGAAATCCATCTTAGTCAGACGCCGCCGTCATCCCCAACACCGCGCGGCCACCTCCTCCCCTCCGGTAAGCCTTTCTTGCGCCCACATTCACATCTGCTGTCCATGACAAAATTGCGCATGTCCTCCGTGTTCGCCATAGGAAAGCCAAAGGGCTGAGACTGAGTCCGGCGCGTGCGGCATTATCCCGGTTAAAGTCATGCAAAGGTTACAGCTCTCAATTCGCCTCCTTGGCATCGGCGCGGTGGCCGGGGCAGCGTTGATCGTGGTGCCCCCAATGGCCACAACCACGAATTCTGCTCCCCAAACGAAAGCCCGGCCTAAGCTCGCGGCACGAGGCAGTTTCCGGGACTGCCCAGACTGCCCGGAGATGGTCGTCGTCCCTGCCGGTGCCTTCACGATGGGCTCGCCGCAGACTGAGGCCGGACGCGACCCTTATGAGGGGCCGCAGCACACCGTGACGATCGGCAAGCCCTTTGCCGCGGGACAATTCGCCGTGACATTTGCCGAGTGGGACGCGTGCGTCGCGGGCGGGGGGTGCGGCAGCTACAAACCCGACGATAAGAGATGGGGCCGCGGAGATCGTCCTGTCATCAATGTAAGCTGGAACGAGGCCAAAGCCTACACGGCATGGCTTTCGCAAAAAACCGGCCAAAGCTACCGTCTCTTGTCCGAGGCAGAACGGGAATATGCCGCGCGATCGGGAGCCCTTTCGCCTTTCTGGTGGGGACCGGCGGTCACGACCGATCAGGCGAATTTCGATCCGACCGCGGAAATTCGTAAGGGCGGCGGGGTGAAGGGCGAATACCGGCGGATGACGCTTCCCGTGAAGTCGTTCGCGCCCAATGGTTTCGGGCTCTACCAGGTTCATGGCAACGTCTGGGAGTGGGTTGAGGACTGCTGGCACGACAATTACGAGGGTGCGCCCGGGGACGGTACGGCTTGGACCGGGGAGCAATGCAGCCGCCGTGTCCTTCGCGGTGGTGCCTGGGGCAGTCCGCCCCGCTCTCTCCGGGCGGCGGCTCGCACGATGTACTTTCAGACATTGCGGGACAGTTATACGGGGTTCCGGGTGGCAAGCGCCGGCCGCGATGTAAATCTTGGTTGCGCCGCCGCAGTTTTCTTCCTTCCCTATTTTTCGCGGTAAGCGCGGCAAAGACGCTGCCTGCTGAACTTTGCGAGCTGGGTTCTCCGTTTGGCCTTGCCAGGCTTCGAAGCATTGCGGATAAAATTATCCCTGCCAGCAGCAATCCGGTACCCGGCTTCTGGCAAGACTTCGCCGGCATTGCTGCGCGCGCTCAGATCCGCTATGCACAAGCCGTGCATAACCTCCGGCATCCTCCATTCGCACCGCGAATCGCGGCATGAAGTCGAATTGGAAAGCTACTCAAGCGGAAGGGCTGGACTATGAAATTGGGACTTGCGGCCGCCGCCATCGCCAGCGTCATGGTGTTTTCAGCCGCTGGGAATGCCGCGCAGCAATGCGACGCACGCGCCTTCGGATCGCAGATCGATCAGGCGGCGCAGGCTCTGCGGACCTTGAACCGCCAGAGCGAAAGCCGGTTCCACGAGCGGCTCCAAGCCCTTGGCAAGCTTAAGGGCTGGTCGGAGGCCCAGAAAGCCGACAAAGCCGCGGCTGCGATGGATGACTCCAAACTTGAGGCGTTCAATACCGAAATCGAAGAGCTTGTCGCGCAACTCAACTCGCTGAGCGCCACACCGAATAGCGATATTTCCTGTGCAAGGCTTTCCGAACTCAAGGCGGTCAGGGAAAAGCTGATTGGCGTGATGGGGCAGAAGTCTGGCTTCATCCTGGCTCAACTCGAAGCCGAGGGGACAAAGGCACCTTTCTCGCCCTATGCACAGGTGCCTGCCGCACCACCCGCGGCTCCTCAAGACCAGGCAGCCGCCGCTCAGCCCGCGGCACCGCCATGGTCCGCGAATGTCGCGCAGGCGCCAGCCGCGCCAAAGCCTGCGCCCGCGCCGCGCCCGGTTGTACAGGCCGCCCCGCCACAGGCGCTCAGCCCCGCCGCCGCTCCCCGGCCAACTCCGGCCCAACAGGATACTCGCATAGCGTCTTTGCAACAGCCGCCCAGCGATGCGCCAGCGCCTGTGCCTTCCGCCGGTTACACGCCCGAGGAAATCAGGGCTGCCGGCGAGGGTGTCTTCGGCTCGCTGACCTCCGAACTCGCACTCATCATCAACCATTCCTTCAAGAAATATGGCCAGCCCAACGCCTACATCATTGGCGATGAGGGCGGCGGCGCTTTTCTGGCGGGCCTGAGATATGGCGACGGCAGGCTTTTTACGCGCATCAACGGTGCGGACGGCAGCCCCTCCAAGATTTATTGGCAAGGGCCCTCGTTCGGCGCCGACTTGGGCGCGACGGGATCGCGAACGCTGTTTCTCGTCTATAATCTTCAGGATCAGACTTCGCTCTACCGGCGATTCCCTGGCATCGACGGCTCCGCTTATGTCGCGGGCGGCCTCGGCATGACCGTCTATCAGGCCGGAAACACCGTCATTGTGCCGATTCGCACCGGTTTGGGGCTTCGTTTAGGCGCCAGCATCGCTTATCTAAAGTTCACGGAACGGGCGAGTTGGAACCCGTTTTAAGACAGGCCCGCCTGGGCTGCAAAACGGAACGTACCCTGTTTCATGCTTGTGAAGCCTGAATCCCGAGCCGCAACGCAAGCGGCTCGTTTCCCACTTTCATCCGCCGAGTTCATAGGGCTCATCGCGCTTTTCATGGCGCTTACGGCCTTGTCCGTGGACGTCATGCTGCCTGCGCTGCCGCAGATCGGGCGCTCGCTCGGCATTGTAGAGGGCAATGACCGGCAGCTTATTCTGAGTGTTTACCTGGGCGGGTTCTCGATCGGCCAGTTCCTGTCCGGCCCGATTTCCGACCGCTTCGGCCGCAAGCCGCCCTTATTGTTCGGGCTGGTCATCTACATCGCAGGCACCCTCTTCGCTTTGGCTTCCAGCTCATTGGGCGGGCTCCTTACCGCGAGGGTTTTGCAAGGGTTGGGCGCCGCATTTCCACGCGTCATCGCGCTCGCGATCGTACGCGACCGGTTCGAGGGCCGCGAAATGTCGCGGATCATGTCCTTCGCCACGATGGTGTTCATCGCCGTACCAATCCTTGCGCCAGCCATCGGAGAGGCCATTCTCGAAGTCGCCGCTTGGCGGTCGATCTTCTTTCTCCTGCTTTTTGTAGCCATCGCTTGCGCGTCATGGGCAAGCATCCGGCTCCCTGAGACGCGCCCCTCCGGAGACCGCTTGCCCCTCTCCGCCTCAGCCGTCTGGCAAGCCGTCAAGCTCGTGACCACGACGCGGCAATGCATTGGCTACGTCATCGCCATGGGCTTCGTGTTCGGCCTTCTCGTCAGCTACATCATGAGCGCGGAGCAGGTTTTCGTGGAGGTTTACGGCCTCGGTTCCAGGTTTCCGCTCGCTTTCGGCGCCATCGCCGCCTTTATGATAGCGGCGTCGCTGCTTAACGCATCCGCTGTGCGAAAGGTTGGCATGCGCGGCATGTCGCATCGCGCGCTGTTTGGAGCGTTGGCCGCCTGCGCGCTCATGGCGCTTGCAGGCTTTCCCGAAAGGCCGCCACTTCTACTTTTCGGCGGCTTCATGGCCTCGGTCTTTTTCTGCTTCGGAATCATCATGCCGAATTTCAACGCGCTTGCTATGGAACCCATGGCCCACATCGCGGGTACGGCTTCCTCTGTCGCGGGCTTCTATTCTACAGCGACAGCCGCGCTCCTGGGAACGTTTATCGGGCGCTCCTTTGATGGTGGCGTGAGGCCGCTTTGCATTGGTATTTCACTGCTCTTCCTAGCGACGCTTGCCGCCGTTCTTATCACGGAGCGCTTCCGGCTCGTCCAGCCTAAGCCGCCGGCCACCGCGGTTCCCCTCCCGCACGAGGAACCGTAAACGGCCAGCAGATGGCGGCCACGGTTCGGGCGACAGGCTCGCTGACTTACGCGGCCCTGTCTTCGATGAGCTGCGGAGGGGCAACGGGGTGCACCCGGCCCTGCAAGAGAAACCAAACGAATAAGCTGCCCTGCCCCAGGAAGGGATCGAAGTCGGGGCTCAGCACATTGGTCCCGGCCGAGTAATCGCCCATCGAGGGCAATACGAGGCGCATGCCGTTCGATACGAAGCAGCGGCCCCTCGTTAGGTAGCCATAATGGGAGATTTGCGCGACCGGATGAAGGCCGCCGGCGATCTCATTGGCAATCGGCGCGCGCACGGCCTCGGCGCGAAATTTGATCCCGCCCAGCATGATATGGGGAACCACCGTCCCCTCGATACCGGCGGGAGGAAGTCCGCCCTCCTGACCCACAACCCAATACCAGTCCCGGCCCTCCATCATATCCATGAGCCAGTCCTTCTGGTGTGGCGGCAAGCCACCGGAAGCGCAGCCCGCGAAGCTATTGCCCAGCGCGACGACCCTGCCCGGATCGTAACGGTCGAGCGCCTCCTCTAGCTTTTCGAAGGCGGACTCGGTGTCGTATGGCGGCAGCATGACATCCTTGCCCTCGAGGTAAGAGCAACTGGAGAGCTGAAGGTCGGCTACGATAAGCGTATGTTCGGCAGGCCAAAACAACGCGCCGGTCGAATCCGCGACCAGAGATTTACCGCCGAGAAGGACCCGGGAGGCCCCAACTTCATGAGGCATATCCGTCGTTTGGCGCTGAAGCGTTGCAGCAAGCATAAGGTTTTTGCCCTCTAAAGGCGGTGCTGGCGATGACTCAAGCCGCTAGCCGCGCGTGTCCGGACAAACTGCCCCGATCGGACAAAGGTTAATGCGTTTACGAATATTAACATGAACTGATTCGCGTTAACTTTGTTACAAAAAAATCACGTCATTTTACTTTCACGCCTAGACGGTCTTTTGAGAACATTCGTGGCATATTCGTCACGGCGAGACTTTAATGCCACTTCAGGCAGCTTTGGCGCGCTCTCTCGGGCTATTTCCTGTCCCGCAGCACATCGCGCATCGTTTCCGCGATGATGCCGGGAAGGTCGCGGCGAAGGCCAGCGATATCGGCGCGGACACCTTCGAGGCCAGTCTCAAGCTTACTCATCCGCGCCTCAAGCTCACCCAACCGCGCATCGAGCCTATCCATCCGCCCGTCAAGCTCCTCAACCTTCTGCCCGGTGGAAATCGCATGCCGCCGCAAGAGGGCCGCGTCCTCCTTAAGCTCGGTCAAAAGCTCTACGACCCGCGAATTGTGACGCTCCTGCCCTTTCGCGGTCCTTTCGAGGGCGGAAACGCGACGGTCGAGATCGGAGATTTGGGCTTCAACGTCCATGTGAGCGCTCCGGCAGAGGTCTTTGCACAGTATGCCGGAGCAACCGGTAAATCAACGGCAGCCGCTGCCTTAAGCTGCCTTCGTGCGTTCCACCCGCGCGAAATAGGGCAGGAGTTTGAACCGCGCATAGGGCAAATACTGCTGGTTCTGGATCAGGCCTTCGAATTGCGTGAGTCGCTCCAAAACGCCGTGCAGGTTAGCGGCTTCCGGGCCGGAATTGGCGCCGCAAAGCGCTCGCACCACGGCCTTCTTGTGATCCGGCTGCTGGTTCTTCAAGTAAATCTTCGTATCGAGTGCGCCGGAAAGATCGGGCGGCAGGTCGCCCGGATATTGCGTCCCGATGGCTATGCCGGCGCCGAAGGCCCGGCCCTCGCGCGCGAGATTTTCGAGATGCGTGCTATGGGCGACCCGCCATGCTTCATCCAGCACGAGGAGGCGCGTCAGCTTGCGCGGCTGCACGCGCCGCAGCAGCACGCCATGCAGCCGGATGATGATAAGCTCGGCCAGCGCGGCTTTGATCTCGTCGGTCGGCAGCGCGAACAGGGAAAGCACGAGCTTCTCGTCGAGCATCGCCTCGAACGGAACCGGCAAGTCGTCGGACTTCGGGAACAGACCCAGCTCGAACAGCGGCGCGATCCGGTCCAAGAGGCTGATCGCCTGCGGGTTCTTCGCTTCCTTCTGCTCCTCAAGGATGGCGACCACGTCGTCGAAGTTTGGCGGCCTTATGGAGTCCGCATCGACCCACCGTTGCGGGTTGATACCGCGCCGCTCAAAGGCTTCCTTCATGGCATCGCGCAGCGTTGCGGTCTGGCGGTCGCCGAGCCCGAAGACGCGCTTCAGCACGCCAGAGATCGTGAAAATATGCTCGACGGGCTGGGCCTGACCATCCTCGCTCGCGCTTGGCATCAGGGGATTGAATGGAATGCCAAGGCGCCGCACGTCGTGCACCTTGAGCCCGATCGCCTGCACGAAACTCCGCTCGGAGTAGTCGTTCTTGAAGTCAAAGATGCAGATGGGGTAACCCATGGCCGAAACGCCGTCGATGAGCACGTTCAGCGTTTGCGTCTTGCCCGAGCCTGGGTCGCCGGTGACGAGTATGCCGAAATTCAAAAGCTTGGCCTCCGTCTCGAACGGCGCCCAATGCACCTGACCGCCATCCTCATGGCCGCCCAGCATGACTGCCTGGTGCGATGGCCCGCGGCGGCGGGGAACGGGAGTAGGCGCAGGTGCCGGCGCGGCCTCTTCGCCTTCTTCCTCCTCGGCAGCAGCTTTGAAATATGGAAACTGCACGATGTCCGAAAGCGCCGCAGTTTTCGTGAGCGGACGCGCGTCGCGCTGCCAGGCCTCGAAGCCCGGCGCATCCTTGAAATTGCGGAAGAAGTGGCGGGCGGAATCGAGGCGCTCCCAGGACAGCATCTCGAATTGCGGGACGATGATCGCGTGCATTTCCTCGGCGTCGCGGATCAATGGCGCGATGAAGCGCCCAGAACGCGGAAGCCGTCCGCCGCGCGGGCGCACGATCACAGGCCTGGAACCGTTGACGCTTCTCAGGAAGAACTTGATCTCATCGGCGAGAGGCGCGCCCCGCGCTTCGTTGCAAAGTGCTATTTCCCGGCGCTCGACGCTTTGGCCATCCTTCTGAAAGTCCGCCTCGATGACGACCGTTCCCGCGCGCCCGCGCACCGTGCGGCGCGTCTTGATCGCGGTGATGCCATCGAGTTCGGGCGCGGCGGCCTGCACGGCCCATTCGAGGATCTCGGCTTGCTGGATACCGTTGCCGATGGAGGGCTGAACGGTGCGCGAAGTCAGCTCGCCATGCCATTTATCGTCGAAATTCGTCGCCGATGCCGCTGAAGCCGTCGCGATGTGCGCATCGCTTCCCACTGCCGGAGGCGGCGGCATGTCGTCCAGTGAAGGCAGCCTGCCTGTGTTGAGATAGACGCGGCGGAATTGCTGGATCAGCTCAAAGACATACCGGGAGGTCTGGCCGCCAAGCTCCGCAAGCATCCAGGCCGGAAAAGGATAGAGAGGATCGCCCGGATCGGCCTTCGCACCACAGCGCTCGAACAACTCCAAGAGACGGCGCCGCAGCAGCGCCTCCACCTGCCGGCGCGCTAATGGCTTCAGACGCATGGGCAATGCGCCGAAGCGCTCGATGCGGTCGCGGATCGAGCTGTCGATGCCATCGGCTATGGTGTCGTAGAGCGAGGGCAGAACGGCGTATGCGACGCACAAGGGCGGCAGCGTTTCCGCCAGCAGTGCGCCCCGGCTGAAAAGGTGGCGCAGGCGCTGTTCCCAGCCCTGCACCCGGCTCTGTTCGAGCTGGTCGAAGGCGAGCAAAAGCGCGCCGCCCGTGGCCCCGATCACGTTCACGAGCGCGTCGATATGGCCGCGCGCCACATGATCCTCGGCGAATTGCGTGAGGCGCACGCCGCCGATGGTGCAGTTCAGCGGCTGCCCCCGGAGATAGGAGAGGGAATCGTCGTCTCCCGCCGCGGCGCCCAGCAGGGCAGCCACGAACGCTTCGGACGGCACCGGAAGATGGGAGAGCTTTTGCAGATGCGCGCGGATCGACACGATGAGCGGCCGCAAATCGAAGTCGCGGATGTCTCCGCCGTCATCGAAGACCTCGCGCTGAAATGGGCCGGCAAGATCGCTTTGTCCCTGGTCGAGGACGGCGGCCGCGAGGCGGTTCAGCGGAGACGGCGTTCCCTGCGCCACGAGATAGCGTTCGGACAGGCGCGAGACCATGGCGCGCAGGAGCCAGGCATCGAGGTCTCTCTCCGCGACCAGATCCACCATCGGGAAAAGCGCGGCGTAGACGCCGCCGTCCTGGTGCATGCGCCGGATCGATGTGAGAAGAGTGTGGGTTTTGCCCGTGCCCGTTGCTCCCTTGATCAGCAAGATGCGGGAGGCAGGATCGGGGTTTTGTCCGCGCGCTTGCCCGGCGATGGCGCCGAGCGCTTCGTCGGCCTCAGCCTCGATCTCCGGAACATCCAGGCGCTCTTCGTCCGCCGCTCCCGCGAGCGAGGCCACGGCGCCAAAGACCCGTTCGAACTCCGGGCTTTCAAAGGCCTTGAGACGTAAATCCATGAAAAATGCCTAGATCCATTGATTGACGATGAAGTGCCGCTCGTCACGTCCAAGCCTGAGCCGCGACCGCTCCTTCAGTCCGGCATCGAACGGACCCGTGATGTCATAACGCTCAAGATCGAGGAGACCTTCGCGCGCGGCTTCCGCCAGATTGGCCTTGAACTCATCGAGGCTGCCAAGCCGCAGCCCTTCCGCGAGCCCGGCATCGTACACCTGCGCGATGGCGACGCGCCCGGCATAGGGCTTCGTCTCCAACCGGCTTGCGAGCTTGCGAACCGCAGCCGAAAAGCTAGGAAGATCGAAGCCCTGGATCATTCCAGCGCTGTCCGCCGTCCGGGCCTTGATGGCCGCCCGTATGATCGTCACGGTCAGCGCCTGCACCGTGTCCGCCGGGCCGCGCAGGCCCTTGGACAGCAAAGCTGCATCTGCCTGCAAGACAGTCCCCCGTTGCAATCCGGCAAAGGCGAGGTAGATGCGCCGGCTCATTTCATCGAACTTGAAGGCTTTCAGGGGCTGTCTGGCGCAGCCCCCGAAATCGCCTCCTGACGACGCAACAATACGAGCCAGCAGTGCGCAGCGCGCCTGCTGTGCGGCTGGCCAGGTTGGGAGTTCTTCGAGGCCGTAGAGCTGCCGCAAGACCAATGCGGAGAGATCGCGCCTCCGCCGGCTGCCGTTCAGGGGTGAAGCCGCGGCCTGCCCTTTCACCGCCTGCACGGCGATTGTCCGCAGCGCGTCGGGACCAGGATAACCCGATTGCCCCCTGCCATTGCTTTTCGCACCCTGCCGGGCGAAAAGAAATCCGTCATCTTCGTGCACAAGGGCCGCCCTCTTTGCCTCGGCCAATGTCTCGTCGAAAGGCAGAACGGGCGCGAGAAATTTGACGGCCGCTTCTGGCAAGCACCGGCCGTTCGGCTGAGCGGCAACCCACGCCACGAGCACATCCGGCGCCGCGAGCGGCGTGAGACAGGCTAAGCTTGGTTGCGGCAAGGCTGACGCATTCTTGTGCCCCGTCATCGTCTTTGCTGCCCGCGCTCCTGAAATACCTCATGTCCCAGATAAGCAACGTAACTGATTCGTAACGATTTTGCAGCCTTCCCAGCCTCAACGCGGCAGTGGCGGCGGTTGCGCCGGGGATGTCATGGATTCGCGCCTACGAGCGCCGGGTCAAAACGTCGTGGCTGCCGGGCCATGACGGTCTGGCGTTCAACGAACGATCGGTTTTCTTCACGCGACCGAACAACCTATTGCGCCACCTTCGACAGCATCTCATCCGGCTTCACCGCGATCAGCCGCTGTATCGCCGCTACCTTCCTCCGCGCGAACAGCACGTTCGGAATATCGATCTCCGCCTGCTTTGCGCCTGTCGTGATTAGCCGGAGATCGCCCGAGCCCAGACCCAGGATGATGTGACGGAATAGGTCGTCGCCGCGCTGCTCGAACAGCATGCCGCGCGTATCGTAGCTTTGCGCGCCACTGCCGATCACGCGCTCCATGGTGAGCTGGCCGGGCCGTACGCGCCAATAGGTGAGCCGGTCGAAGACGAAAAAGCGCAAAAGCCAGATCGCGAGCAGGATCGTGGAGAAGGTCACGTAGAATCCAAGGTCCATATAGACCGAAAGATACGGAATCCACGACAGGATGCTGTCGAGCCAGCCGAGCCAGCCGAACAGCACAACGAAAAAGCCGATGGCGAGCAGAAACATCACGGAATAGAGGCCGCGAAGCTTGACGTTCGTGAAGATCATCACGAGCGTAAGAATAACGAGAAAGGTCAACCCGACCCAAGCGCTGGGATGCATCACGATTTCGGAGCCGTTCGAGAGCTTAACCTTGGTGCCGCCAAGCCAAGTCACGAGCGCGAGCGCGTAGCCGCCGAGCCATGCCGGCCACCAGTAGAAGATCGTGGAGTGGCTGTAGAGGACGAGATCGGGGAGGTTCGCAGGGTCGGGAAGCTCATGGGTCCGGGCAGCGTTGCTCACAGTTTCATGAGCGCGGTCGTCCGCAGCGTGTCCGTCCGGCGTAGCCGGGTGCGGGTCCGTAGCGCGAGTATCGATCCAGATTATCCATAATTGTCCTCCCCTTGGCCACCGGTCGGGTCAGCCGCGCCTCAAGCATGGAGGAGAACGCAGGCGTCCAGGTGAAGTTCCTGTGGCGCAAGGACCGGCTTGCGGCGTCGCGTAGAGGCAACAAGTGACACCTGGCGGCATTCCGCAAAGAGACGCGCCGTTTTATAGACTGCCGGTGCCGCTGTGAGAGGAGAAGACTTATGAAAGTGGGATTTATTGGGTTGGGCCGCATGGGCGACGGTATGGCGGCTAATCTGTTGAAGGGTGGCCATGACGTGACGGTTTATAACCGCACCAAGGCCAAGGCGGAGCCGCTTGTGAAGCAGGGCGCCAGGGTTGCGTCCAACGTGGGGGAGACCTGCCAGGGCGATGTGGTCATCACCATGCTAGCGAATGACGAAGCTGTTTCTGACGTTGTCTTCGGCGATGACGGCATTCTCGCGGCTCTGCCCAGAGGCGCGATCCACATTTCTTCGAGCACAATCAGCGTTGCATTGTCGGAAAGGCTGACCGAAGCTCACACAAAAGCCGGCCAGCGTTTCATAGCGGCGCCTGTGTTCGGCCGGCCGGACGCGGCCGCCAAAGGGCAACTGTTCGTTGTCGCTGCCGGCGAGCCCGATAGCCTTAACGGCGCAAAGCCGCTCTTCGAAGCGCTTGGGCAGCGGACCTTCATCATCTCCCAGACGCCGAAAGACGCCAATCTCGTCAAGCTCAGCGGCAATTTTCTCATCGCGTCGGTCATCGAGGCGCTCGGCGAGGCGATGGCGCTGATCGGCAAGGCCGGCATCGATAAGAAGAGCTATCTCGACATCCTGACCTCGACCCTGTTTAGCGCCCCGGTGTACAAAACCTATGGCAATCTGATCGCGGATGGCGTCTTCGAGCCGGCCGGGTTTGCCGCGCCATTGGGTGCGAAGGACATTCGCCTCACGCTCGCGGCGGGCGAGGCGCTGCGCGTTCCGCTGCCGCTCGCCAGCCTGCTGCGGGACCGCTTCCTCACGCTGCTCGCGCGCGACGGCGAAAACCTCGACTGGTCGGCAATCGGCGCGCTTGCGGCCCGCGATGGCGGCCTCGACGGCGCGTAAATCGGGTTGCGTTTACATAGACTCACCGTCTTGGCCGGGCTTGACCCGGCCATCCATAAACAAGGCTGCGCTTTTTGATCTGGATGGCCGCATCAAACCGCATCAAGTGCGGCCATGACAAAGGGAACGCCGCAATCGTTGCGGACTCCTCTCCCGGGAGGAAAGGAAGAAGGCTGCGGCCGCTAACAGATGGAGCGCAGCTTTCTAAGGGGTCTGCTACCCATACCTCGTTTCCGTGGCATAGGCCGTGTCCGGGGCATGGCCGCGTGTCACCTCGACCAGCAGGCCGTCGCAAAGCTGCAGAATGCGGTCCATGCGCGCGGCCAGATCGAAATTGTGCGTCGCCATGAGGGCGGCGACATTCGACGCCTTGATGAAATAGATGAGTTCCTCAAACACGCGGTCCGCGGTGTGGGGATCGAGATTGCCGGTCGGCTCGTCCGCGAGCAGAACGCAGGGGCTGTTGGCGACGGCACGCGCGATGGCCACACGTTGCTGCTCGCCACCCGAAAGCTCCGCCGGGCGATGCGAGGCCCTGTCCTGGAGCCCAAAATTTGCCAAAAGCTCGAAAGCGCGGGCCTTGGCCTGCTTCCTCCGCACCCCGGCAAGCAGCTGCGGCATCATCACATTCTCAACCGCGGTGAATTCAGGCAGGAGATTGTGGAACTGATACACAAACCCGATTTGCGTCCGCCGCAGCCGTGTGCGCTCGCGGTCGGATAGTGACGTGCAGTTGGTGCCGTTCAGGAGCACGCTGCCCCCGCCCGGCTTTTCGAGAAGCCCGGCGACGTGCAAAAGCGATGACTTGCCTGAGCCCGAAGGACCTACAAGCGCGACCACTTCGCCCTCATAAATTTCCGTCGAGGCTCCGCGCAGCACATGCAGGCTGCGGTTACCCTGGACATAGGTCCGTTCCAGAGACACGGCCTGAAGCACGGGCCTCGTCATCCCGAATTCGCGAGCGGCGGTCATTCGTAGCGCAAAGCCTCCACCGGATCGAGACGCGCGGCCTGCATGGCCGGGTAAATCGTGGCTGCCATCGACAGCAGGAGCGAGACTGCGACCACCACCCCAACCTCAACCGGGTCCATTTCCGACGGAAGTTTCGATAGGAAATAGACCTGCGGATCGAACAGGCGCGTATTGGTCAGGATCGACATGAAGGCCCGGATGTCTTCCATATGCAGGCTGACAAGAACCCCCAATGCGAGGCCGGCCAGCGTGCCGATCACGCCGATGCAAGTGCCGCTGATGAAGAAGACACGCATGATCGCGCCCTGTGTTGCGCCCATGGTGCGCAGCACGGCGATATCCCGGCCCTTGTTCTTCACCAGCATCGTGAGCCCGGAGATAATGTTCAGCGTGGCGACAAGCACGATCAGCATCACGATCAGGAACATGACGTTCCGCTCGACCTTCAGGGTGTTGTAGAAGGTCGCGTTCCGCTGCCGCCAATCGTTCATAATCATGTCCGGGCCGGCCGCATCCTGAAGGCTCGCGCGCATGGCGTCCACATCGTCGGGATTGGCGACGACCAGTTCCAGGACATTCACGGCGCCCGGCACGTTGAAGAACGTCTGCGCTTCCTTCAGCGGCAGGAAGGCGATGGTCCCGTCATATTCGGACATGCCCATCTCGAAGATCGCCTTGACGGGATAGCGCTTCACGCGCGGTGCCGTCCCGAACGGCGTCGAAGCTCCCCTCGGCGCCAAAATGCTGACCTCGCTACCCGCGAAGACGTTGAGCGAGTTGGCAAGCCGCGTTCCAATCGCAATGCCCCCGGAGTTGTCGAAACCGTCGAGCGTGCCATAGCGGATATTGTCCGAGATCGACTTCAAAGCCACCAAGTCCTTCGCCCGCAGCCCCCGCACGAAGATGCCGGATGAATTGCTTTGCGAGGAGATCATCACCTGCCCCTCAACCACGGGCAGGGAAACCTTGACGCCCGGAACGGCGTTGAGCCGCTCGGCGGTTTCGGCGAAATCGTTAAAGGG
The DNA here is from genome assembly GCA_963817705.1 of uncultured Alphaproteobacteria bacterium. GTDB lineage: Bacteria > Pseudomonadota > Alphaproteobacteria > Rhizobiales > Rhodomicrobiaceae > Rhodomicrobium. The sequence goes on along the minus strand of CAWFPF010000001.1, from coordinate 2,826,272 downwards.
CCGGCCAAGCGGCCTCACGATCACGTGGCCGTTGAGACCGAGAATTTTGTCGAAGAGCTCCTTGCGGAAGCCGTTCATCACCGACAGCACAATGATCAGCGTGGCGACGCCCAGCATGATGCCGATCACGGCGAAAAACGCGATGACCGACACCGATCCTTTCTTGCGGCGCGCGCGCAAATAGCGAAAGGCAAGCAGCCATTCGAAAGGGGCGAATGCTGCAGTGTCCCGCGCCGGACGAGTTGTCATCCCTTGCCCCGTATCTTGGCCTTCGCCTTGGACTTTGGCGTAACCGCTGCAGCCGCCGCTTCCGCATCGTTCGCCGCCGGCGGCAACGGTGCTGCCCCGGCCTCGCCTAGCTGCAACGTCTTTATGGCTGCATCAAGGGCGAGCGCGCGCCTTTCGCCCGTGGCGCGGTTCTTAATCTCCACCTCGCCATTCGCCAAGCCCTTGGGCCCGACGATGATGTGCCAGGGCAAGCCGATTAGATCCATGGTCTTGAATTTGGCACCGGCGCTTTCGCCGGTGTCGTCGTAAAGCACCTCGCCGCGCTCGCCGCCAAGTGCGCTGTAGAGTTTCGCGCAGGCCTCGTCGCAGGCCTTATCGCCCGGTTTCAAGTTGATGAGGCCAATCCTAAACGGCGCGATGGGTTCGGGCCAGACGATCCCGGCGCTGTCGTGGCTCGCCTCGATGATGGCGGCCACGAGCCGCGACACACCCACGCCGTAGGACCCGCCCTGCAAGGTGATGAGCTGGCCATCGGGGCCTTGCACCTGGCACTTCATCTTGGCGGAATATTTCGTGCCGAAAAAGAAGATGTGCCCGACTTCGATCCCGCGCGCCGAAAGACGCCGTTCCGCGGGCACCTCGCGTTCGAAGCGTTCCGCGTCATGCATCTCGCTCGTGGCCGCATATTTCCCGGTCCATTGCTCCACGATGGCCGCGAGGTCTTGGCCCTCGCCGGCGCCCGCGTCAGGCACTGGCATTTCGATCAGATCGCGGTCGCAGTAGACCTCCGACTCGCCTGTGTCGGCGAGGATGATGAACTCGTGGCTGAGATCGCCGCCGATCGGACCCGTATCGGCCTTCATTGGCACGGCCTTCAGCCCCATCCGCGCGAAGGTCCTGAGATAGGCGATGAACATGCGGTAATAGGACTGCCGCGCGCTGTCCGCGTCGAGATCGAACGAATACGCATCTTTCATAAGGAACTCGCGCCCGCGCATGACGCCAAATCTCGGGCGGACCTCGTCCCGGAACTTCCACTGGATGTGATAAAGGTTCTTGGGCAGGTCGCGGTAGGATTTGACGGCGTCGCGGAAAATCTGCGTGATCTGCTCCTCGTTCGTCGGGCCAAAGAGCATGTCGCGGTCGTGGCGGTCCTTGATGCGCAGCATCTCGGCGCCATAATCGCCGTAGCGCCCGCTCTCTTGCCAGATCTCGGCCGGCTGGATCGTGGGCATGAGCATCTCGATCGCGCCGGCGCGATCCTGTTCCTCACGCACGATCTGCTCGATCTTCTGGAGCACGCGAAAGCCGAGCGGAAGCCAGGAATAAATGCCGGCGCTCGATTGCCGGATCATGCCAGCCCGCAGCATGAGGCGGTGCGAGACGATCTCGGCTTCTTTGGGGTCGTCCCGCAAAACAGGAAGAAAATAACGGCTCAGTCTCATCAATCCGCTCCGCCGCTTGGCACTGGCTGCCTTGGCCGAGGGACATACCGTTTTCTCAAGACGGGTGCAATGGCGGACGCCCGGTTTTGTCCCGGAAACGCAGCCGGAACGCTTTTTCGCAACCTCGGCATTTTTTCATGCGAGAGGCATTAAGAGTTCGTGACAAGCTCTGCAATTTTGGCTACTCTGCCATACCGGTTTGACATGGAATGCCAATGGTTCGTTCAAATGAAACGCCAAGGTACCCAGGTCTAGGGAGGATCGGCTAGCGCGAGTCCAAAACGCGCTCGCGATAAAAAGCATCTACCGCAAACAACTTAAACAGCAAGGGTCATTCCTTGCTGTTTTTTTGTTTTGGGCACGGCCTTCAGAAGGGCAGGTTGTCAAGCGTTATGAGCCGGAAGGCTATCACCGCGTAGATGACGGCGAAAACTGCCGTGGAAACGAGCGTCGTCAGGAGAAATTTCCGCGCAACATTCGGTGCGTGAGGCGCGCCTGCCGCATCGGCCAAGGGATCGTTCGCGCCTTCTGGCGGCTGGGGCCCGATCCGCAGCGGAAGGATCGCAAACAGCACGACCCACCAGCAAATGAAGTAAATAGCGAGCGCCAGCGACAAGCTCATGTCAGGCCAGCCAATCCAGTTCCTGAAAGGGAGTCCCCCCTCTCCCCAACCGTTGCCCCGAGGGGAGAGAGAGTTCGCGCCGTTGAACCGGCGTACTCTCTCCCCTTGGGGAGAGACAGAGTGAGGAGGTCTTAGGCTTCTTTCCTTCGAAAGGAAGTCTTCTGCTTACGCCTGTTCGAGCTCCACGAGCGTGCCGCAGAAATCCTTGGGGTGCAGGAACAGCACCTGCTTCCCGTGTGCACCGATTTTCAGCTGGCCGAGAACACGCGCGCCTTTTTCGACCAGGCGATCGCGCGCGGCGAGAATGTCATCGACCTCGTAGCAGATGTGGTGGACGCCGCCCCCGGGGTTCTTCTCCAGGAAGTTCGCGATGGGCGAATTCTCACCGAAGGGCTCCAAGAGCTCGATCTTGGTATTGGGCAAATTGATGAACACGGTCGTTACGCCGTGATCCGGCTGAGCCACGGCCTCCGAGACCGTTGCGCCCAACGTGTCGCGATAGACCGCGGCCGCGGCCTTCATGTCCTTCACAGCGATAGCGACGTGGTTCAAGCGTCCAATCATGCGATTTCCTCCAAACGTCTAAACAAGCGATACCAAGACAGAGCAGATGGGCTTCTTGCCCCAGACGAGCCTCATTTCGGCCCGGACGGAGCGCGCGACAGCCTCGCGGACGAGATCACGATCTTTCCGCTTGGCCCGTGGAATGCTCTCCACGGCATTATAGACAGCACTCAGCGCACGCTCACCCATGTCGAGACCATTCCTATCGTATGATGGGATCCCCGTCACGTCCACCTCCGGCTCGGCAGCGATCTCGCCGTTCCGCTGAATGACGACCGAAACCGCGACATGCCCGTTCCACGAAAGGCGCCTTCGCTCGACGATCGCCGGGTCGCCCGCTTGAAGGATGAGATTGCCGTCGCGATAGAGGCGGCCGATGGGTACGCCGCCATCCAAAAGATGCGGATCGTTCGGCCCAAGATGATAGAGGCGGCCGTTCCGCACGCCGCGTACCGCCATGATGCCATGGGCTTCCGCGAACGTGGCGTGCGCTTCCAGGTGCCGGGGTTCGCCATGCATGGGAACGGCGTAGGCCGGCCGGGTGAGCCGGTACATTCGGGTTAGTTCGGCGCGTCTCGGATGTCCCGAAGCGTGAATCGGCCCGTCCGGCGCTTCGGTGATAAGAGCAATGCCCCGGTTGGCGAGCTGGTTCTGAATGCGGATCACCGCCTGCTCGTTGCCAGGGATCGTCCGGGACGAGAAGATCATGCTGTCGCCGCGGTCGAACTTGATAAAGGGATGCTCGCCCTTGGCGATGCGGGCAAGCGCGGCCTGCGCCTCGCCCTGGCTGCCCGTCACCAAGGCCACGACGCGATCGCGCGGGATCGACGCGAAATTCTCCTGATCGAGGTAGGACAGATGCTCGGGCCACAGCCCTGTCTCGCGCGCCGCTTCCACGATGCGATGCATCGCCCGCCCGGCTAGAACGATCTCACGTCCCGCTGCGCGCGCGGCCTCGGCAATGGCGATAAGGCGGGCGACATTGGAGGCGAAGGTCGTGATCGCCACTCGGCCTTTCAGCTCGGAAATCAACTTCTTCAGGTTTTTGGCGACCGTTCCCTCGGTGACGCTGGTGCCCTCCAGCAGAACGTTGGTGCTGTCGCAGACCAGCGCGCGCACACCTTCCTCTCCACAGCGCGCGAGCTTGGCTTCGTCCGTGGGATCGCCATAGGCCGGTGTGTCGTCGAGTTTCCAGTCGCCGGTGTGGAGGACGTTGCCGGCTGGAGTTCGCAGATAAATGGCGTTGCATTCGGGGATCGAGTGCGAAACGGTGATGAGGTCGACGTCGAACGGCCCGATATGGAACCGCGAGCCTTGCACCATCTCAACGATGGGCACCTCGGACCGGTGCGCCAGTTCTTGCAATTTCCCGCGCAAAAGCTTGGCCGCGAACTTGGTCGCGTAGACGGGCGCGCGAAGCCTTGGCCACAGCTCGGCAACCGCACCGATATGATCCTCGTGGGCGTGCGTGATGAGAATGCCAGCGAGACTGCCGCGCTCCTCCTCGATGAAGCGCAGATCGGGCAGCACCACATCGACTCCCGGCTCGGTATCGTCCGGAAAGGTGATGCCGCAATCGATCATGAGCCACTGCCGGTCCTCGGTGGGGCCGAGGCCGTAGAGGTAGAGGTTGAGGCCGATCTCCCCTACGCCGCCCAGCGGCAAAAACACAAGTTCGGGGATGGCAGGCGTTCCTGTCGCTGGCATGCTTTTTATGGTGTCCTGCTGCTTTGGGATTGGGCCGCGGCGTGGCCGTCAGCCATGAAAATCGGGATAAACGTCCCCTGCGTTGACCGTGAGCACAGCCCCGGGGCCCGTTTCGAGTTGAAGAGCACCGGTCTGACCAATACCCCGGAATGTACCTCGAATTCGACGAACCGTTCAAATTGACACTAATAGGCTCGTTCAGGGCAAAGGCGCGGCTGAGCCAGACTTGCCGGATTTCAGCGAACCCGGCGCCTTCGTCCCAGCGGGCAAGCCACACGGCAAAAGCCTGCCTGAGCGACTGGAAAACGGCGGCGCAGGCATGGGGTGGCGCGCCGAGGGTAGCCACCGCGCGTCCCGTTCCGGCGGGTGCGTCGCTGACGTTGATGCCGGTCCCGGCGATAATCGCAAGTCCCTTCCCGCGGGGTGCGGCAGCGCTTTCGATCAGGACGCCGGCGAGTTTGGCCCCGTCGAGCAGCACGTCGTTCGGCCATTTCAGCCGGAGCGCGTCGAGCCGGGCAGGGTCAAGGTGCCGGGCCACGGCATCGTAGGCCGCAAGTGCCGCAACGAAGGAAAGTTGCGTCGCCACCGGAGGGGTAACCTTCAAACAGAGCAAGAGGCTGGCGTAAACATTGCCCTTGGGGGAAAGCCAGTGGCGGCCGCTCCTGCCGCGCCCGGCGGTCTGCACATCCGTGGAAATCCAGAGCGGTCCCTCCGCTCCGGCGGCTAGCTGGCGCTGCGCCTCTTCGTTCGTCGAATTGAGCGTTTCGAAATGCAATAGACCGGTGGCGCGCTCCGTCAGGCTCACGGCTAGAAGAGTGAGCGCGAGGCGACGTCCGCCGCGGCTTTCAGGGTGCTTGGGGTGAGGAAAAATAAGATCACGAAGGCCGCCGAAACTCCAAGAGTGACTTGAACCGATGCCGGGATCGGTTCGAACGCCATGCCATGCTCATCGAAGTACATGATTTTGACAATACGCAAATAGTAATAAGCACTCACGACCGACAAGACAACGCCCACCACGGCAAGCCAATAGAGATGCGCCTGGATGGCCGCGTTGAACACATAGAACTTGGCGAAAAAGCCGGCGAGCGGAGGGATGCCGGCCAAAGAGAAGAGCAGCATCGCGAACAGGAACGCGAACAGCGGCTTCTCCCGGGAAATACCGGCAAGGCTGGAGATGTTTTCGATCATGGTATGGCCTTTGCGCATGGCCAAAACGCAGGCGAAGCTGCCGAGCGTCATGGCGAGGTAGATCGCAAGGTAGATCAAAACGCTGGAGATGCCCTCTGCACCCGCACCCTCAGGGGCAGGCGTTGCAGCAGCAAGACCTATCAGCGCGTAACCCACATGACCGATCGAGGAGTAGGCCAGCAGGCGCTTGATGTTCTGCTGCCCGATGGCCGCGAAAGCCCCGAGCGCCATCGAGCCGATTGAAATCGCGATGATGATCTGCTGCCACTGAGCTGTCGCGCCTGGGAAAGCTCCGAGAAGGACGCGGATCACCATCGCCATGGCCGACATCTTGGCAGCCGCCGCGAAATAAGCCGTGACCGGGGTTGGCGCGCCCTCGTATACGTCAGGCGTCCACATATGGAACGGGACCGCCGCGATCTTGAAGGCGAGGCCTGCCATGACGAAAACGAGGCCGAAGATAAAGCCGATCGTGGCGCCGTGCGCTTGCACCGCTTCGGCGATACCGGGAAAGGTGGTCATTCCGGTATAGCCATAAACGAGCGAGGAGCCGTACAACAGAAGGCCGGAGGACAGCACGCCCAGCACGAAATATTTGAGGCCCGCCTCGGTGGACCGCAGATGATCGCGATGGAACGATGCCACGACATAAAGCGCAAGGCTCTGGAACTCAACGGCCAAATAGAGCGAGATGAGATCGTTCGCCGAAATCGTCAGCATCATGCCTACGGTCGAGAGCAAAATCAGCACGGGATACTCGAACCGCAGAAGGCGCTCGCGCCGCATATAATCGAAAGACAGCATGATCGCGAAGGCTGAACCGGCGAGCGTCAGGATCTTCATGAAACGCGCGAAGCTGTCATTGACGAAGGCGCCGTTGAACAGCTCTTCCGTAGCCGCGGGCTGCCGGGCGATCAGGAGCGCCGCCCCTCCGAGGATGAAAATCGCAACGATGCTGATGCTGCGGCCCGCGCCATAGCGATGGTAGACGCCCCACATCAGAAGGACAAGCGAGCCGAGCGCGATGAACAACTCGGGAAAGATCGGGGCATAATCGGAGAGCATCGGCGCGGCCCTATTTCTGAAGTTGTGCGAGTTGAGGCGCCGCGCTCGCGGCTTGGTGCGCCGCAGTGGCCTGCCGGTAGGGTGCGATCATCGCATTCACAGCCCCGGACGCCGTGTTGAACACGGGTTTAGGGTAGACGCCAAGAACCAGCGTGACGATCACAAGCGGCGCCATGATTGCTATTTCGCGTGCAGACATGTCGCTGATCGTTGCCAGCGAAGGCTTTTCCAGCTTTCCGAAGATCACGCTTCGGTACAGGGTCAGAGCGTAAACAGCCGAGAGAATGATGCCGAATGTCGCGAAGAAGGCCGCAACGGAGTTCGCGCTGAACGTACCAAGCAGCGTGAGGAATTCGCCGATAAAGCCGCTCGTACCGGGGAGACCGACATTCGCCATGGTGAAGACCATGAAGATAAAGGCGTAAACCGGCATCCGGTCTGCAAGGCCGCCATAGGCCGCGATCTCGCGGGTGTGAATCCGGTCGTAGATCACCCCGACGCTCAAGAACAGTGCGCCCGAAACGATGCCGTGGCTGATCATCTGGAAGACCGCGCCCTGGGCGCCTGTCTCGGTGCCGGAGAAACAGCCAAGAGTGACAAAGCCCATATGCGCGACGGAGGAATAAGCGATCAGCTTCTTCATGTCTTTCTGCGCGAACGCCACGAGGGATGTGTAAATGATCGCTGTGACACCCAGCACGAACATGAGCGGCTGGTAGCTGACCGAGGCCTCCGGGAACATTGGTAGGAGGAATCGCAAGAAGCCGTAACCGCCCATCTTCAACAGGATTGCGGCGAGGATGACGGAACCGGCCGTTGGAGCCTCGACGTGCGCGTCGGGCAGCCAGGTGTGAAAAGGCCACATCGGAAGCTTGACGGCGAACGATGCCAGGAAAGCAAACCACAACCAGGTTTGCAGGCTTTCCGGGAAGTGATGGGTGAGAAGCGCCGGGATATCCGTTGTGCCCGCTTCGCCGTACATGGCGAGAATCGCAAGCAGCATGAGGAGCGAGCCGAGCAGCGTATAAAGGAAGAACTTGAAGCTCGCATAGACCCGCCGCGGGCCGCCCCAGACGCCGATGATGATGAACATCGGGATCAGGCCGCCCTCGAAGAAGAGATAGAACAGCACGAGGTCGAGCGAGCAGAACACGCCGATCATGAGCGTTTCCAGGAGCAGGAACGCGATCATGTACTCTTTGACGCGGTCGGTGATGGAGGTCCAGCTTGCAAGGATGCAGATCGGCATCAGGAACGTGGTGAGGATCACGAAGGGCAGCGAAAGCCCGTCCACGCCGACATAATACTGGATCGTGCTGCTGAGCCAGGGGCGCCGCTCGGTGAACTGAAACCCGCTATTTGTCGGGTCGAAATTCGACAGAAGCACAAGCGAGACGCCAAAAGTGATGAGCGTCGTCCATAGCGCGATCCAGCGCGCGTTCCTCTTTGCCGCTTCGTCGCTGCCTTTCAGAATGGCAAGAAGGAGCGCGCCGGCAAGGGGCAAAAGGATGATGGTGGTGAGAATGGGCCAATCCTTCATAGCTTGAACAGCGCCCCGCGGAAAAGATAGGTGAAGTAGGTAACGAGTGCCGCCACGCCGATCAGCATGACGAAGGCATATTGATAGACGTAACCGGTCTGAAACTTCACCGCGCGCTTGGCAATGGCCGTGGCACGCGCCGCCACGCCATCCGGCCCGATGCCGTCGATAATCGCGCCGTCGCCGTAAATCCAAAGGACGCGGGCGAGCCAGCGCAAAGGCCGCACGAAGATGAAATCGTACAACTCGTCGAAGTACCACTTGTTATAGAGGAAAGCGTGGATCGGCTTGAAGTTGGCTACCGTCCAAGCCGGGAGGCCCGGCTGTGCGATATAGGCGACATAAGCCAGAACGAAGCCCGCAACCATCATCAGCGAAGGCAGCCACTTGATGAAAAGCGACTCGACAACATGGCTGTCGCTCAGGATCGAATTGTCCGGCAGCGTGAAAAGCGCGCCGCGCCAGAACTTTGCGTAGAACTCGTCGATGAAGTAAGGCGCGAAGAAATAGCCGGCCACAAGTGCGCCCACCGCGAGAAGGAACAGCGGCGCGGTCATGACGGGCGGCGATTTATGAGCATGCTCGAAAGCGTGCTCGTCACGCGGCTTGCCGAAGAAAGCCATGAAGATGAGCCGCCAGGAGTAGAACGAGGTCAGGAAGGCAACGATAATCAGGCTCCAGAACGCATAGGCGGCACCGGGCGCATGGGATGCATGCGCGACCTCGATGATCGCGTCCTTGGAGAAATAGCCCGACGTGTAGGGGAAGCCGGTAAGCGACAGCGTGCCGATCACCATCATCGCGTAGGTGAAGGGGATGGCCTTTCGCAAGCCGCCCATCTGCCGCAGATCCTGCTGGCCATGGAGGGCGTGGATCACAGAGCCGGCGCCGAGGAAGAGCAGCGCCTTGAAGAAGGCGTGTGTGAAAAGGTGAAAGATGCCGGCGCTGTAGGCGCGAAGCCCGAGGGCCGCGAACATATAGCCGAGCTGCGAACACGTCGAATAGGCGATGACCCGCTTGATATCGTTCTGGGCGACGCCGACGGTACCTGCAAAGAAGGCTGTGGTGGCCCCAACAATTGTGACGGCCCACAGCGCGGTCGGCGAAAGCTCGAAAAGGGGTGAAAGCCGGGCCACCATGAACACGCCGGCCGTCACCATGGTGGCGGCATGGATGAGTGCCGAGACGGGCGTCGGGCCTTCCATCGCGTCCGGCAACCAGGTGTGCAGCAGGAACTGCGCGGACTTGCCCATCGCGCCCATGAACAGCAACAGGCAAATTGCGGTCAGCGCATCCGCCTGATAGCCGAAGATCGGGATGATCAGCGCCTGCTTCTCGCGCGCCGCCGCGAAAACCGTGTCGAAATTGACTTCGCGGAACACGTAGAAGACGGCGAAGATGCCGAGCGCGAAACCGAAATCTCCGACGCGGTTGACGACGAAGGCCTTGATCGCGGCGGCATTGGCAGCCGGGCGGTGATACCAGAAGCCGATGAGCAGATAGGACGCGAGCCCCACGCCCTCCCAGCCGAAGAAGAGCTGGATGAAATTGTCCGCGGTGACGAGGGCGAGCATCGCGAAGGTGAAGAGCGACAGTTCCGCGAAGAAGAGCGGCTGGCGGTCGTCATCGGACATATAGCCAATGGAGTAGATATGCACGAGCGCGGAGACCGTGTTCACCACGACCAGCATGACCGCCGTGAGCATATCGATACGCAGTGCCCATGACGTTTGCAAATCACCCACGCCAATCCAGGGCATAAGCGTGATGCGCGTCTCTTCGCCAAGGATTCCAACACGGTAGAAGGCTATCCAGGACAGCACCGCACAGGCCACGAGGAGCGCGCTGGCGAGAACGCCCGACCCCCGGTTACCGAGAGTGCGGCCGAAGAAGCCCGCGATGAGTGCCCCGGCTAGGGGCAGGAAGACAATGGCCGGATACATCGCGCCTCAGCCCCTCATTGAGTTGATGTCGTCGACGGCAATGGAGCCGCGATTTCGGTAATAGATCACAACGATGGCAAGGCCGATGGCCGCCTCGGCCGCAGCCACGGTCAGCACGATCAGCGCGTAGATTTGCCCCGTGATATCGTTCAGGTAGGCCGAAAACGCGACGAGATTGATGTTGACGGCGAGCAGCATCAACTCGATCGACATCAGGATGATGATGACGTTCTTGCGGTTCAGGAAAATCCCGAAGACGCCAAGCGTGAACAGGATGGCCCCGACCGTCAGGTATTGCTGCAGGGCGATGCCGGTGGCGGCCTCGATGGGAGAGAAAGTGTTGGGCATGGCGCTCAGGAAATCCCCTTCCCAGTTTCCACGGTAACCACTTCGATGGCGTCTTCGCGCCGCCTGCCGACCTGCGTGGCCACATCCTGGCGCTTGGCATCGCGGCGGTGGCGCAGCGTCAAAACGATCGTGCCGATCATCGCGACGAGAAGCACCGCGCCGGAAAGCTCGAAGAAGTAGACATATTTGGTGTAGAGCACGCGCCCGATCGCCGCCGCATTCGTGACTTGCTCGGCGGGAAGCGGCCGGATGGCGCTTGGCGCGACGGCAAAGCCGCCGACCACGAGAACCAGCTCCGTAAGGAGAATGAGTCCCAGCCCGAGTTCAACGGGAAGATAGCGGGCAGAGCCCGAGCGCAGTTCCGAAAAATCGATGTCCAGCGTCATCACGACGAAGAGGAACAGGACGGCGACCGCGCCGACATAGACGATCACCAGGATCATGGCGAGGAACTCGGCGCCAAGCAGTACGAACAGCCCGGCCGCGTTGAAGAACGCCAGGATCAGGAATAGGACGGAATGCACCGGATTGCGCGCCGTGATCACCATAACGCCCGATGCCACAACCACGACGGAAAAGAGGTAGAAGAAAAACCCTGCGATGGTCATGCGCGGCCAATCCCGGATTATACGGCGTGAGCCGTGAAAGACGATTTTAACCTCTGAGCCGCGCTCTGGAGGAAACAGGCTGCGATGGCTCGCAGGTCCTGCCGTGAGAAAGCGGCGGAACGCCCACAGCAGGCGGATTTTCGTGCTTACGGTTACCGGTAGGGCGCGCTCATTTCAAGGCTTTTGTGCCGGGGGGAACCATCCGCGTCAACAGGCCGTAGTTCCGCCTCACTCCACGCCTGCCGTTTCGCGTCTGCCTGCGCGAACCCGCCCTCCTTTGAGCGGGGCATCGACGGACCGGCATATCAGCGATAGAGCGCGTCGAGTTCGATGTTCCTTGCGAGGACGCGCTCCCAGCGATCGCCATTCGAGAGCAGCTTGTCCTTGTCGTAAAGCAGTTCCTCGCGCGTCTCGGTCGCGAACTCGAAATTCGGCCCCTCGACGATGGCATCGACCGGACAGGCTTCCTGGCAATAGCCGCAATAGATGCACTTCACCATGTCGATGTCGTAGCGCGTGGTCCGGCGTGTGCCGTCGTTCCGGCGCGGCCCGGCTTCGATGGTGATCGCCTGGGCGGGACAGATCGCCTCGCAAAGCTTGCAGGCGATGCAGCGCTCCATACCGTTCGGATAGCGCCGGAGCGCGTGCTCGCCCCTGAAGCGCGGGCTGATCGGGTTTTTCTCGTAGGGGTAGTTAATGGTCGCCTTCGGCTTGAAGAAGTACTTCATCGCAAGCCAAAGAGCGGCGGTAAATTCCGCCAAGACCGCATATCTGAGGGACTGCGCGACGCCCATTCAAACGCTCCTTTGGTGGAGACCCGCGCTAGCGCAGGCCGCCGAATTGCAAGACCGCCGCTACAACGACCACCATCGCCAGCGACGCCGGCAGGAAAACTTTCCAGCCGAGCCGCATCAGCTGATCGTAGCGGTAGCGCGGCACGATCGCCTTCACCATGGCGAACATGAAGAAGACGAAGCACAGCTTGAGCACGAACCAGATGACCCCTGGCACCCATGTAAAGGGTATCACATTCACCGGAGGCAGCCATCCGCCTAGGAAGAGAATGGTGGTCATCGCGCACATGACAACGATGGAGACGTACTCGCCAAGCATGAAAAGCAGGTATGGGGTCGATGAATACTCCACCATGAACCCCGCGACGAGTTCCAACTCCGCCTCGGGCAAATCGAAAGGCGGACGGTTCGTCTCAGCGAGCGCCGAGATGAAGAAGATGATGAACATCGGGAAAAGCGGCAGCCAGTACCAGTTGAACAGGCCGTAGGAACCGCGCTGCGCGTTCACGATCGCGCCCAGGTTCAACGAGCCGGCACAAAGCAGCACCGTGACGATGACGAAGCCGATGGAGACTTCGTACGACACCATCTGCGCGGCAGAACGCAGCGACCCGAGAAACGCGTATTTGGAGTTCGAGGCCCATCCGCCCATGATGATGCCGTAAACGCCGAGCGACGAAATGGCGAAGAGATAGAGAATCCCCACGTTCAAGTCGGAGACGACCCAGCCGTCCGCCACGGGGATCACAGCCCAGGCGGAAAGCGCCAGCACCGTGGTCAGAAGCGGCGCCAGCAGGAAGATGGTCTTGTCCGAGCCTGCCGGCAGGACAGGTTCCTTGAGCACGAACTTGATGAAGTCGGCGAAGGATTGCAGCAGCCCATAAGCGCCGACGACGTTGGGTCCGCGCCTGAGCTGAACCGCCGCCCAGATCTTCCGGTCCGCCAGCAGCAGAAAAGCGATGGCCATCATAACCGCGATCAAAAGACCGGCGCTTTGTATCAGGATGATAACGGCGGGATACCCATAATCCGCCCAGAGTGCGCTCCAATCAACCATTCGTGCCCGTCGCCCCAAAGTCGGTTACTTGGCTCAATGCCGAAAGCTCGGACATCACCGAAGACGCCCGCGCTATCGGATTGGTTTGATAATAGTCCTCGACGAGAACCGGTAACGGCTCGTCCGGAAGCGGCACGAGCTTATCCGGCGCAATTGTGAGCGGGATGAAGCCCTCAGGCTTCACGGCATCGATCGCGGCGAGATGAGGGTGTTCGCCGTACATCGCGGCGCGCAGCTCCCTCAGGCTATCGAACGGCAGTTTGGCGCCGAGATGCTCGGAAAGCGCGCGGATGATCGTCCAATCCTCACGTGCGTCTCCGGGCGGGAACACGGCCCGCTCGGCGAGTTGCACACGGCCTTCGGTGTTCACATAGGTGCCGTTTTTCTCGGTGTAAGCCGCGCCCGGGAGCACGATATCGGCAATGCGTGCGCCGCGATCGCCATGAGATCCCTGATAGATCACCAAAGCATCGCCGGTGCGGCTGACATCGAACTCATCGGCCCCGAGAAGATACAGGATCTCGATATCGCCGCTGGCCGCGCCATCGAGCATCTCCTTCACGCCGAAGCCGTCCTCGCCGGGCACGAACCCGATATCGAGGCCGCCGGTTTGGGCCGCGCTCGCCTGAAGAATGTTGAGCGGATTCCACCCGGCTGCGTCCTTGCCTTCCATCGCTGCCGCAGCAAGTTGCGACGCCTTGAACAGCACGGACTCTCCCGCGGGATGGTTGAGCGCGGCTTGCCCGATAACGATCATGGGATGGGCAGCGGCCTTCAACATCTGAAGCACCTTGCTGCCCGGCTGCAACGCATCGTCCAGCAGCTTCAGCGAATTCCCAAGCCACTCGGCGGGATAGGTCAAATCGGCTTCGGGCCCGATCAGAGCAAACTTTGCACGATTCTGAAGGTAGGCCTTGCGGAACCTTGCATTCAAGACCGCAGCCTCATGCCTGGGGTTGGTGCCGATCAGGAGCACGGCATCGGCCTTGTCCACGCCGGCAATCGTTGAATTGAAAAGATAGCTCGCCCGTCCGAGGCCTGGATCGAGCTTGGCTCCATGCTGCCGGCAGTCGTGATGGGACGATCCGAGCTTTCCGAGCAGAGCCTTGAGTGCATACATCTCCTCGGCCGCGCAAATATCGCCGGCGATGGCGCCGATCTTCTTGGGGCCGGACTTTCCGGCCCTGGCGGCGATCTCGTTGAAGGCGTCGTACCAGGAGACCTCTTCGAGCTTGCCTGCGCGCCGCATGTAGGGCCGGTCGAGCCGTTTGCGCTTCAGGCCATCGACGGCAGCGCGCGACTTGTCCGAAAGCCATTCCTCGTTCACTTCGTCATGATTGCGCGGCAGGATGCGCAAAATCTCGCGCCCGCGGCTATCCGCGCGGATGTTCGAGCCGAGCCCGTCCATCACATCGATGGTTTCGGTCTTGCGCAGCTCCCAGGGGCGCGCGATGAAGGAATAGGGCTTCGAAGTGAGCGCGCCCACGGGGCACAGATCGACGGCGTTACCCGACAGCTCCGAATGCATGCCGCGTTCGAGATAGGTCGTGATCTCCATATCCTCGCCGCGGCCGATGGCGCCAAGCTCTTGAACGCCCGCGACCTCGGTCATGAACCGGACGCAGCGCGTGCATTGGATACAGCGGGTCATGAAGGTCTTGATGAGCGGCCCGAGATATTTCTCGTCCACGGCGCGCTTGTTCTCGCGGTAGCGGCTGCCGTCGAGGCCATAATACATCGCCTGATCCTGGAGGTCGCATTCGCCGCCCTGGTCGCAGATGGGGCAGTCGAGCGGATGGTTCAGGAGCAGGAATTCCATCACGCCTTCGCGCGCCTTCTTGACGAGCGGCGTATCGGTGCGGATGACCGGCGGCGTACCGTCGCGATTCGGGCGCAGGTCGTTCACGCTCGTGGCGCAAGACGCCATGGGCTTTGGCAAGCCGCCAACCTCGACCAGGCACATGCGGCAATTGCCGGCGATCGACAAGCGTTCATGATAGCAAAAGCGCGGAATCTCGGCCCCGGCAAGCTCGCACGCCTGCAAGAGCGTGATACCTTCCTCGACTTCGATTTCGCGGCCGTTGATGTTGAGCTTGGGCATGTAGAACCTGGGTTGAGCATCCGCCTTGCGAACGATCTTATGTCACCAACGGACACCGGACGGCAACGGTTAAAAGGGGGGACGCACACAGGAAGTAGCCCTCTGCGTGTGGTTTTTGAATGCGGCACAGCGCGGCGTTTGCGCCCACCCCGGCAAGCGCCGCATCAGGTCAGGGCTGCTTTTCAGGAACGGGCGCCATCGCGCCGGGCAGACCGCCGACCGTTTCGTCGGGTCTTCCGCCGTCACCGCTCGCTCCCATTTGAGTGCGTCTCCTCAAGGACCGAGCCGTGGGAGGCTCTTCCATGGGCGTGGCCGCGGGCATGGGCGGAACCGTCGCCTGAGATGCGGGCGAAGGCTGTGTGGATGGAGCCGGTGCCTTTGGCTCCACGGACGCCGTAACAGACGCAGCCGCAGGGTCGCTCGCGACCGCTGGATTCGCCTGCGGCGCGGGCACGGATTGCCCGGACGGAGCCGGCGTTTTCGGCTCCTCCGCTAACGCGAACGGCACCATTAGGAACGCTTGGATAAGTACCGGGGCAAAGACTCTCACCATGGTCATCTTCCTTCAGCGAAGAGCAAATCACCCCTTCTGCCATGCCCGGAGCCGCTGTCCCGTCGAAAGGGAAAGAGCCCAGATCAGGATGGCCAAGGCAGTCGGGAAAGGGACGCGCACAATGAAGAACGGTACGCTCAAGCCGGCAAGCAGTAAAGTCCCGCCGAGGCCGAGAATGATGTCGACAAGCGTGCTGTGAAAGGTCCAACCGGCAGCCGCCCCAATAAGGCCGATGCAAAGAAGCAGCAGGAATTGCTGCCAGGATGCCCAATTGAAGAAGAACCGGTCATCGATAATCTGCGCCAGCGCCTGAGCATGAATGAAGACGCCGGGAAATAGAGCCTGACTGCTGCCGAGAGAGAAGGGAACGCTGTGCTGATCCAGGCCAGTGAAATCGGGTCCGATCAGCACGATTCTGCCGCGCAAATCAGGCGCAGGCGCGCCTGGGCCGGGGTTAAGAACCTCATGCGCGGAATAGGTTGCGAAGGCTTCCCCATCCTTGGGTGCAAGAAGCCAATCGATTCGCTGGGGGCCGTCCGGAATATCACGGGCGCCGAATGCGGCGATGACCTCGGGACGCGCCGCGACCGTGCTTGTCAGCGATGCGAAGCCGCCGGAGGACGGGCCATGATCGATGGAGCGTGTCGCCCGGTCGCCGAGGGAGAAAATCTCCTGCGAGCGTTTGAGCCAGATATGGCCGAACGGGCGTTTGACACGCTCCTGGAAGTCTTGCTGAAACGCCTTTTCCGTATCCGTCTCCAAATAGGCGCCATCCGCAGCGGCGACCACGATAGGCGCCTTGGCATCCCTGATCGCGGTCGCGAGCAGCTCATCCTTGGCCGGATCGCGTGGCGTGATGAAATAGAAATCGAGCCCGATCGCAAGGGGCCCGGCATCCGCCACCGCTGTGACGAGCTTTGCCAGCCAGGCGCGGTCCGCCGGGGGTATAGCGGGCAAGCCGGCCTTTTCGAGGCTTTCGGCATCGACCAGAACGAGGGCGATGTCCTTGTGCGGCGTATCGAGACGCTTCGAGAAGTAATGAATGAGCCAGTCTTCGGTCCAATGCTCGGAGCCTTCGGGCAAATAGTTGTTGCGGCCTAGATAGTTGACGGCGGCTGCCTGCAGCGCGATCAGGACCAGGATCGCCGCGAATGCCTTGAAAGTGGATAAACCGCTGCCCCTCATGCCGCGCTTTTACCCGATGGGGCGGAAAGTGCAAGTGGCGGGAGAGTGTCGGGCCACGCGATCCGGCGCATGCGCGCTACTAGCCGCCGGGCTCCCCCGGAGATGGGCCCGTTCGCCGGTCCCTTTCAGAGCCGGCGGCTCAAAACTGCGATATCCGCCGGCATCTTGACTGAAATCAAACGACGGCGCCTCCGCTTTTGGGTAAGGTGGCAGAAAACACATGTAGGGAGTGCAAATGCTGATTGCCCTGCTCGCAGACATGCACGCGAATCGTCAAGCGTTCAGTGCCTGCCTTCAGAATGCCGCGGAGCGAGGTGCGGAGCGGTACGTGCTGCTCGGCGATTTCGTCGGCTACGGCGCGGACCCGGCCTGGGCCGTGGCGAAGGCCATGGAACTTGTCGACGGCGGCGCGATTGCCGTCCAAGGAAATCACGATGCGGCCATTGCCACCCCAAGCGATCGTATGCACGAGGAAGCCCGGACGGCCATCGATTGGACCCGTGGGCAGCTTGGCACCGAGGAGCGCCGGTTTCTCGCCAATCTGCCGATGACCGATGGCGACGGCGACCGGCTTTACGTCCACGGCGACGCCAGCGCGCCCGAACGTTGGATTTACGTGCTGACGGTCGAGGAAGCGTCGCGCAGCTTGCGCTCCACCGAGGCGCAGATTACGTTTTGCGGCCATACCCACAAGCCCGCGATTTTCAGTGTCACGGCACTGTCCAAGATGACAGCGTTTTGTCCGGTCACCGATGTGCCGATCCCGCTGCACGGGCTAAGGCGATGGCAGGTCGTGCTCGGCTCGGTCGGCCAGCCGCGCGACGGCATCCCCGCCGCCGCTTACGCGGTCTTCGACACCGTCAAGAAAGAGATCACTTTCGTGCGCGTGCCCTACGATATCGACGGCGCCGCAGCAGCGATCCGGAAAGCCCGTCTTTCGCACTACTTCGCGGATAGACTGTACATCGGGAGATAGAGATGGCAAAGCCCCGTCTGAAGCCAGGTGACGTGTTGGACGGCTTCGTTATCGGGGAGCTTATCCATAGGGGCGGGATGGCCAGGCTTTGGAGCGTCACCAAGCCCGGCATCGACATGCCGCTCCTGATGAAGGTGCCGATCCTCGGCGAAGGCGGGGATCCGGCGGCGATCGTGAGCTTCGAGATGGAGCAGATGATCATGCCCCGCATCTCCGGGCCGCACGTCCCGAAATTCGTGGCTGCGGGCGATTTCGCCGTTCATCCTTTTATCGTCATGGAGCGTGTGGCGGCCAAGTCGCTGATAATAAAACTCAAAGACGTGCCCCTTCCTTATGAGGAGGTGGCAGCGATCGGATGGCAGATCGCGACAGCTCTCGAAGATCTGCACCGGCAGCATGTCATCCATCTCGACGTTAAGCCGAGCAACATCCTGTTCCGGCCTTCCGGCGAGGCCGTTCTCATCGATTTCGGGCTTTCCCATCATACCCAGCTCCCGGACCTGATGCAGGAGGAGTTCAGGCTGCCCTATGGCACCGCGCCCTATATGGCGCCCGAGCAGCTTCTCGGAGTCCGCCACGACCCTCAGAGCGATCAATTCGCGCTCGGTGTGCTCCTTTATTTCTTCTCGACGGGCGAGCGGCCGTTTGGAGAAAGCGAACGGCTCAGCGTCATGAAGAAGCGGCTTTACCGCGATCCCAAGCCGCCCCGGATGCTCCGCGCCGATTATCCGCTATGGCTGCAAGAGATTGTGCTGCGCTGCCTCGAAGTCGAGCCCGCGTGGCGTTACCCCTCCGCGGCCCAGCTCGCGTTCGATTTGAGCCATTACGATCAGATCAAGCTGACGGTGCGATCCGAGCGCGTGGAGCGCAACTCGTTTTGGACTGTCTTCAAGCGGCGGCACAATACGGAACAGAGGAGCGACTGGGCGCCGCGCACCGTCGCGGCTCCGCTTGCTTCCGCGCCGATCATTGCCGTCGCCCTCGATTTCACGGACGACGCTAAGGAGATCAACGACGCGTTGCGCGAGGAGGCCGCGCGCGCGCTCGCGACCCTGCCATCGGCGCGGCTCGCCTGCCTGAACGTCCTGCGGCAAAGCTTTATCACCACGCGCGATACGGTCCTCGACGATGAGGGGCACAACAAGCATGTGAACCGGCTCGTCGCATTGCGGGACTGGGCGCAGCCGCTAAATCTCGGGGAGGGCCGCGTCACCTTCCATGTGCTCGAAGCGATCGACCCCGCCACATCCATTCTGGCCTATGTGGAGCAGAACCGCGTCGATCAAATCCTGGTCGGCGCGCGGCAAAGCACGTTCAAGCGCGCACTGCTCGGCCGCATTTCGTCGAAAGTGGCCGCCGAAGCCAACTGCACCGTGACCGTCGTAAGGCCGCGCCGGCAAGATGAGGCGGACCGCGTGCAACAAGCTGAAGACTCCGCCAAGCGCGCGACGGTTTCGTGACGCAGGGGCGATTGAGGCGGCGCTTAAAGCCGAGTTCAGGATAAATGGGCTGGGCATAGGGTTGCGAAGCAAAGAGGCTTCTCGGGCTATGCAGAGTAGCCCGCCGTTTGCCAGACGCAGCAAAAACAAAACATCGTTAACCACGACTTAAGTCAAATAATTTAATTAAGCTCCAGAAATGGCAGCCTCTGGAGCAGAAAAATGAACACAGCACAAGCTATGCAGCAGGATTACGCTCAGTTTGTTCTTAGGATGTATTCGGAAGCGTTGCAGCAAACAAAGAAAAATTGCGAAACTGCGGGCCAATTGGTTCAAAACATGACGGCGCGCCCGATCGCGCCAAGCCTGCCGTCGCTGAGCCCTCACGCGGTCCGGAAAACCCCGGCGCGCAGTATTTCCGGCGCGCCGTCGAAGGCCAGATGAGACTGTGCCGGTTCTTCGAACAGCGCTGGTCGAATTACATGGGCGTTCCGGACGCGATCGCGAGCTGCAAATCGCCCTTTGACGTTTTGCCTTTGCAGGCCTCGTTCGTAAAGCAACTCATCGACGACTACGCTAACGAAGGCGCAAGAATAATGCAGGGGTGCTGGCCTTGGATGCCGCAAACTGTCTTGAGCCGGCGGCGGTAAGGGCCTAGAAGGTCCGGCGGGAGGCAGGCCGCATTTTTCCGGCCTCGGGGTGCTGCTTGCCTCCTCTTAACATTCGATCAGTCCGAAAAGAACGGGAAGCCTCCGCTCCGTGCCGACCGCCCTCCAAACCAGCTGTCCCCGTCGTCGTCGCGGTCTCTTTTCGGATGGTGCCTGATTGCAAGCCCGCCTTGCGGCTCGCCGCTCATCACGACGACGAAATCGGTATCCTTGCCCGTTTCGAGGCTCGGTCCTTCATCCGAAACGATGAGGGAAGATCCTGGCAAGACTGCCGCTGAAATCCGGTTCGCGGCCTCTTGCGGGATCGACAGGCGGCCGAGTGCAGCCTCGGCTCCAGCCACGTTCGCTGGCGCTGGCTCGGTATGCAAATTGACCTTCGCTGCTGGCTGGGGTGCCGGGGCGGCGGCGTAGGACTGATCCTTGTACATCGATACAAGCGTCCAGCGCATGACGCCGGGCGTGCCAGTGTAGTCGGCCGCGGTGAAAACGAACGACCCAAGCGGCTTATCCACGTCCCGGATCGTGACCGGGCTTTCGTAAATGGGCAGGTTCTTCTTCCGGACATAAAGGCGTTGAGTCTTCCGGCTGATGAAGACAGACACGGGGGATAGGTTCTGCTCGGCCTCCTCGTAAGCCTCGGTGGCCCGGCTCGTTGCGACGGCGGCGGCGCGAACCTCGTCATCCGCCTGGCGGGAGGCCTCGGCCTTCGCTTGCGCCTCAAGCTTGGCGGCCGTCAACTGAGCTTCGGCTGCTGTAACCTTCGCCTTCGCGGCCTGCTATTTGAGCCGCAGCTTTCTCAGCCGCGCCCGCGGTCCCTGCAGCCCGCTCGGCAGCCTTCAACTCGGCTTGTGCATTTTCCGCATTGGACTGTGCCGCTTGCCGGGCGCGAGCAGCCGCCGCGGCCTCCGCCGCTTTCTTCGAAGCGGATACGCGAAGCTCCTTCTCCCGCCTCTTCGCGCCCTCGGCCTCCAGGTATGCGTCTCTCATAACCGAATGCAACCGGCCCACCGTCTCGCTTTCTTGCGGAGGCACGGCCGGGGTGAACATTGCGGGCTGAGCGATCTCAGCGGGCGCGATATCCTCGCGCACCACGATCACACGCATGCCCAGATTCGTGATCCCATAAAGCTTTTCCGCGAAACCCTCCGGCATCCGCACACAGCCATGCGAGGCCGGATAGCCCGGCAGCACTCCGGCATGAAGCGCGATTCCGGTCCAGGTAATCCTCTCCATGAAGGGCATGGACGCATCGTCATAGATGTTCGAACGGTGATCTTCCTCTTTCTGGACGATGCTGTAGATGCCGGCGGGCGTCTCAAGGCCGTTCTGGCCGCTGGAGACCGGCGACTCCATTAACTTACCCTTCGCGTCGTAGATCGAAACGCGTTGCTCCTTGAGACCGACCACAGCCAGGAGCGGCGTCCTTCCGAAGGCGGGATCGTCGTAGCCGGTGTCATAATATCTATAGCGGGCGCTCGCCTCATCCCCGGCGAGGATCGCGAAACCCGCGACGGAAAGCGCGGCGATGGCGCGATGCAAGGTCGATGTCATGAGTGTGGTCCTCGAACAAAAAAATAAACCAGCTGCTCGCCTTCTTACCGCCGCCTATTAGAGCGGCCTTGCAACCCTGAACCCGGCATTGTTGAGCCGGACGTCGGGTGAGGTGGCATAGCGGTACGCGGAGCGCAAGAGACGCGGATAATAGTTCCAGGAGCCGCCCCTCAGAATGTGCAGGTGGCAGTCATCGGAGACGACGGGCGATCCATCCGCGGGCGCGCCCTCATAGGAGGTTTTGTAGCAATCTTGCACCCACTCCCACACATTGCCGTGCATGTCGTGCAGCCCGAACGCGTTGCGTGGAAGCGAGCCAACGTCGAGCGTTTTCTGGCGGTACTGGCCTTGCGCACCGGACCCGTAGGTGAAATTGGCGTCGTAATTCGCCTGCCGGTAATTGATCGTGGCACCGGTCGAAAACGGCGTGCTGGGATCGGTCGCCTTCGTGATGCCGCGCGCAGCGTATTCCCATTCCGCCTCGGACAACAGACGGTAAGGCTTGCCGGACTTTTTCGAAAGCCAAGCCGTAAATTGATTGGCGTCGTGCCATGAAACGTTGATGACGGGATGCTTGCCCCGGCCCCAGCCTTCGTCACCGGGTTTTTGCGAACAGCCACCTTCGGCCACGCAGGCATCCCATTCGGCGAAAGTCACTTCGTATTTGCCTACTGCGAAGGGTTGCGCAATCGTGACCTTGTGTTGCGGTCCCTCATCCGTACCGCGGCCCCGTTCGCTTTCGGGCGATCCCATGAGGAACTCGCCAGCCGGCACCGTCACCATTTCCGGGCAGGATGGGCAATCGTGAAAGCTGTTTGAAGGTGCGGCCCGGCGGCTCTCGGCCAAGCCGGTGGAGGCGAAAATTAAAAGCGAAATCAGAGCAACGACACCACGAACCATCCGGCGCACCCGTTACGCAAGCCAATACCTGCTACCCAACCCTGGCTGCAGTAGCACATGATGTTTAAGCTTGCCACATTAGGATTTCCGGACCCTAAACGCCCCTTAAGGGCCCGCGCCTCTACGGCGCCGCACTCTCCGCACGCAATTTACCCAGCCACCGGGACTCGACTTCGCTCAAATCCATTACTCAGGTTTTAGCTGGCCTTCCGGGCGGCGGACTAGCTCGGCAGCCGCCAAGTCTCCCAGCCTCGTATACTCAGCCGCTATATTGAGCATGATTTCGCGCGCTTTGATACAGTGGAAGGTCTCCGCCTTGACTCTCGCTTCCTCTGCTCGGAAATACCAATATTCAGGCTCGTTTATACGGGAAATCATAAATCACCATAACAAAAAGACGCTAGGTGCGTACTTTTCGGTTGCGCCGCGGATCTGCTAACAGTGTGGCCGGCTGCACGGGATCGCATGAGTGTTATAATTCATCTCTTCAACGGACCTCCGGAGCCGCTCCAACTCCACCCTGCAATCGAGCAAAAGAGCAAGTGTATCTGTGGCTGTTTTGGACAGCGGATGAATTTCGCGTCTGCCGTTCTTAGGTTGTGGCTTGCCGGCAGGGCCGCAGTTTGCTGTATTTGCTAGCCAATCGCTTTCACGGGCGGCAAAGGACACTAAAACCGCAATAGCCAAGTTTGGAGCAAGCCCGCTCCTGAGCGCTCGCTCGCAAATACACCTCAATTCAGCTTCGAATGCGTTCGCCAGATGTGTGTTGTCTTTATTGAATCCTTCGAAAAGGCTAGCAGGCACCGGCGTGAAGTAGCGGGTTAACATGCTGAGATACCCATAGCGGGTCGCAAGCGGAGATGCTTGGCTCGCGGCATAAGGCAACTCAAGCACTTTTGATCAACATGTTCTAGCGTTAAGTCTACCGGATACAGGGTAATGGGAGCCTGGACGAAGGTAATCCATTTGGCGAAGGCCTGATAAGCAGACTAGGATTTAATAATGATTTCTTAGCTTTAGGCCGGGCAGTTGCTGGGGCTGACCGTCGCGAGCGGGTAAGCATCCCGCTGTTGATGTGCGTCAATTTGCTTAGCTGAAGACGTTTTTTCGCCGCCTGTTGCCGGCTGCGAACCAACGCGGCGACTTTAGATGCTGTCTCATGATGATTTCCTACGGCAAACGCACCCGTGGCTAACCTGACACCGCAATGAGGAGGGCCAGCCGGCACTCGTCGGATGCAGCAAGCACGTGGCGGTAATCCAAGCGATGCGGGGCGCGCGACAGGGTGGCTTGCACGTTGCGATACTTACCGCCGCGCCATATTCTAGTGTTACTGTCCGAAATCATATTGTTTTCGGGCAGATCTTTTGTTGAGCTGGTTAGAGGGCGGCCCTTCCCGCGATTGATTGGCCTGCCCGCGGCACCCCTTGACGCAAATTCCCCCCTTCCCAGAGAGGGCTAATTGCCTTAGTCCGATGATAGTTACTTGCTCACGAAAGGCCGTATTTTCATGTCCAAGTTTGTTCGTAATATCGGTACGATGTGTCTCGCGGCCATCATTTTGACCGCACCCTTTATCCGGCCAACTACAAATTTCGGCCAGCAGCTGAGTTCGGAACAAAAAAAGAAGAAGGTCCTTGAGTGGGGCTGGGATGAGCCAAGCACAGCGTTTTTGAGACAAAACATCGATACGATGGAGCAGATGCCTTTCGATGGACTCGTTTTTCCACTCAGATATCGCGACGGGACAAATATTACTTGGAAGATGTGGTCATCGACAAAATACGAATACTCCGATCTTGTGCATATGGTGGAAGACTTAACGCATACGCAATTCAAGACGCTAACCGATCGCTTTATCAGGGTCAATGTGACACCTGGAGATGTGGACTGGTTCGACGATGAGGGATGGGCGGCTATCGTTCACAATTTTGCAGTGGCGGCCAAAGTTGCGAAAGCAGGAAACTGCAAGGGCTTCATGTTCGATATCGAGCAATATAAGACCAAACTCTTTAATCTGGCGGTCGTCAGCGCCGCGCATCCCGCTTCTTTCGAGGCTTATCGCGCCGTCGTACGGCAACGAGGACGGGAACTCATAACAGCGATAGGCCAGGAGTTTCCGGATATCATTATATTGTTTCCTTGGGCATGGAGTGCCTACGAAGCAAATATGAAAGAGTACCCCCTCGCGCCTTCCTTCATGGATGGAATACTGGAAGCGGCCGGACCAGGCATCAGGCTCGTGGACGCCGGTGAAATTACGTATCTCGATAAGACGCGCGTGGAATTTCAAAGACACTATACATGGCTTAAGAGAGACTTGTCTCGCCGAAGCGCTTTCCCCGAAAAATACCTTTCAAGAGTGGAGACCGGTTTTGGGATATGGATGGATGCCAAGTGGTACACAATCGGATGGCACTTGGATGAATTTGAAAAGAACTACTTCACTCCGGACGCGTTCAGAACATCCGTATCCGCCGCTCTAGAAACCAGTGACGAATACGTGTGGATTTACTCTGAAAATCCTGATTGGTGGTCAAAGAAAAACTTGCCGCCTGATTATGTAAAAGCCCTCGGGCAGGCCAAAGGGAGAGATTAGACTCGCCGGATATCGCGCGGCACATAACCGGCAGTTGTTGCCGGTGCGTCATGGACACTGCGAACATCGGGCTCGCGTCGACGCTCACCGGCCTCCACTGCCGGAGCATCGGCGATGCGCACCGCCAGTTCCACCAGGTCTCGGGGCACGCGCCCGGCGCATATCGTGCCGGCACTTGCGCAGGGCCAGTGCCTCTGCGAAGGAAGCAACCAACGTGATCTTGGTTGCGCCCTTTGCAAAAGTCACGGCAAAACCAGCCTCGGCGATGCTAGTGGTTCAAGCCTAACATAAGAGTCCGATTTGGGATTCCCTTCCGCCGCGAACCGTGCGAATCGCGGTGCATGCGCACTGGAATTACCTTCGAGGTTACCGCGGCAGATCGCACTCGCCTGGAGGCGATTGCTGCGGATCGCAACAGTCCCCAAAAGCACGTTTGGCGGGCCACCATCGTTCTGCTGACCAGCGCCGGCTGCGGCACGGCGGAGATCATGCGGCGGGCGGGCAAGGCCAAGACCTGCGTCTGGCGCTGGCAGGAACGCTATATGCGGGAGGGCGTCGACGGGCTTTTGCGGGACAAGACCCGGCCTTCGCGCAAGCCGCCGCTTTCGAAGGAGACCGTTGCACGGGTGGTGGAACTGACGCTCGGGCCGCCGCCCGGCGAGGCCACGCACTGGACCGCCTCCGCCATGGCCAAGGCCACGGGCATTTCGGCGAGTTCGGTGCAGCGCATTTGGCGCAGCCACGGCCTTGCACCCCATCGGTTCCGGCAGTTCAAGCTGTCGAAAGACCCAAAGTTCGTTGAGAAGCTTCAGGATATCGTTGGGCTTTATATGGCGCCGCCCGCACACGCGCTCGTTCTCTCTATCGACGAAAAAAGCCAAATCCAGGCTCTGGACCGCACTCAGCCCGGCTTGCCGATGAAGAAGGGCCGCTGCGGTACGATGACCCACGACTACAAGCGGCACGGTACCACGACGCTGTTTGCCGCCCTCAACGTTCTCGACGGCACGGTGACCGGCCAAAACATGCAGCGGCACCGCCATCAGGAGTTCATCCGGTTCCTCAACGCCATCGAGGCCAAGGTTCCAGCCGGCAAGATTATCCACGCCGTCATGGACAATTACGCTACTCACAAACATCCAAAAGTGCTGGCCTGGCTCGAGCGCCATCCGCGCTGGGTCTTCCACTTCACCCCAACCTCGTGCTCCTGGCTCAATGCCGTGGAAGGCTTCTTCGCAAAACTCACCAAGCGGCGCCTCAAGCGCGGAGCGTTCCGCTCCCTTGTTGACCTTCAAGCCGCAATCAACCGTTTCCTCGCCGAGCACAATCAAGAGCCCAAACCCTTCGTCTGGACCAAAGACCCAGATCAAATCATCGCCGCCGTTAAACGAGGGCACCAAGCGTTAAATTCGATCCACTAGGAAGATGGCTGTCACCATGACATTGTGCGCCGTAGCCATGCTTCTGGGACTGAAATGGAGTCCGCAGCAGGGAAGGGCCGCGAGGCGTCTTCTTCCAGAGGCTGGTTTGAACTTGCCTCTTGCGGTTTCTCCACGTCGTAGTAAATCTTGGCTTCACTCATAAGATCGCGACGGCGGTTAGCGAAGCCCAACATCTTGATGTTGAGCAAAGCATCAACTTCACTCCATTGCGCGCTAGCCATGGACTTCTCCCACGTTGAATTGAAGTGAATGTTGTTTCCGTCCCAAACTCGAAGCAGAAAGATACGCCGGCAGCATCGGAAGCCCCTCAAGGTAATCGGAACTTCCTTCGCAGAGTCCAACAGAGGAACCGGGGCGTAGCTGCCCATCCACGGCTTAGCGCTCATTTGAGATGGCCGCCCCAGCGAATTAGACTATAGTTGTATAGAGTGGGAAGCTGCGCCGTTCAGCACAAGCCGGCGCCGGATGTTCTCATGCGAGCTATGCGTGGGGCGCATAAGGCCGCCCTAAGCCTTGGGACCGCTGGAATCGCTTTATTGGGAGATCGACGCGGCGATCGCGCTAAGCGCGGGTTTGGCTGCCACGATTCCCATATGATTGACGCCTTGGACCACGATGACCCGAACCTCCGGACCGCCGCGCATGGCTTCCTCATAGCGGCTTGGGTCCATCAATTCGTAGCGGCCGCGTGCATATTGAGCGAGCTGCCCCCGGAACCGTGGATGAGGACGGCAAGCCGATTGTTCCACATGCCGGCCGGCTCATAGTGCCGGTAGGGAAGCGCGGTACCGTCACGGGCTTAAAACAGCTGGGAGCTGGGAAGATCGCTCAGGTCCAGCGCCGGACACTCGCTGTGACCGATTCCAGCTCCGGCGGTTGACGCAAGGGAACTGCGAGCATGCCTGCGATAAGCAAGGCGAAGGCGCCGGTGAGGCGCAGCCCAATTGCCAGGACCCGAAAGGGCCAACGTGCAAAGAAAGCGGGCATAAAAACATATCCTCAACGGCAAGCCGGGAAATCCAGTATGGCCAGAAAAAAGCGGCCTCCGCACTCAAATGCGATTAACTCCGCAATGCGCTCTTTGCCGCTGGTGCGCCATCTGTTTCCATTGATGAGCATGAAATAAATGCCGCTAGGGCTCCGCTCCGCAGGAGGTAAGCATCGGAATGAACACCGTTCAGTCAGGAACTCTATTCGCCGGTATGCCAGGAGCGGGGAATCGCGGAAACGAAGACATCAGCGAGATTTTGTCCCGGCGCGCGCTGAAAATTGAGCGTATCGTTTCGCAGGGCCATTCCAGCCCGCCGGGCTACTGGTATGATCAAGCTTGGCACGAATGGGTGATCCTTCTTTCGGGCAGCGCCAAATTGCGCTTCGAAGACGAGGCTGACGCGAGGCTATTAACCGCCGGCGATTACGTCTTCATCCCCGCAAGGAAGCGTCACCGCGTCGATTGGACAAGTGGGACTGAACCGGCAATCTGGCTGGCCGTCCACTTTGAGGCTGAAGAGCTTGGCCGCTCCCCGGCCCGGTAACGCCCGTGGCCATTTCACACGCATGTTCGCCTCACACATAGGCCCGATATCCAATCACCAGCAAGCTTATGGCTGCGCCAAGACTGCCTGCAAGAAGGTCCGGACATTTGGGCGGCCGATCGTTTGCCCGCCTATTCTTCTGAGGAAATCACGAAGTGCGGGATCTTTTCTCACTTCCTGATCGATGTAGCGGAAGAAAATGGAATCAACGTCGAGCGGCGCTGTGCCAATGGCCTGTTGGACAGCCCCAATCGGCATGGCAAGATCGGATGGGCGAAGCTCGCCCCCGGGCGGCAAGGCGTCCTTGCCAAGGCGGAGTAGGAGCAACGCATAGCGGGCGGCCATGTAATCGGCAAGAATGGGGTGCGTAAAGTCTACGGTTCCCGCACGGCGCCCCGCGCCGAAGAACGCGAATTGGACGAGCACATTGAGCCTGCGGACGTGATCCTCCCGGGACATGTCGTTCGTGATGTAGGAGATATCCGTCAGCTCCTTGATATCGAGGGCTTCGAGACCGCTGGCGCCGTCCGCGCGACGGCAGGCATGGGCGAGGGCGGAAACGAGTTCCTCAACGTTTTCCCGTCCTTGCGCGTCGAGGAGTTCGGCGACAGCGTCGCGTGTGTTGGCATCGTCAGGACGAAGGCCACCCGCCTTTCCGATCTCATCCTCGATGGCGTCTGACAGGAGATCCTCGTCCACGAAGTCCCGCCAGCGGAAGATAGCCTTGTCGTGCTCGCGCCCGATCATGCGCTCGAAGATCGTATCGAGCAGTTCGAACTCGCTTGCGGGCAGGCCGGCGCCGTCTCTGAACCGCTCGATCAGCACCCTGCAATAGAACGGAAGGCGCGCGAGGTCTGCGATGATTGGCGACGAAGTGAGCGACGACACGAATTTGTCCGCCTTCGCGCCCTGACCCAGTTCAAGCGCGGCAATCGTGCGCCAGGCAGTTTCACCCCAAGGAGCAAGCTCTAGGACCTCTGTATCGCGCTTGCCCGCAAGGCGGGATTCAACGAAAGCGTGCATCGCCGCGCTCGATGTGAGGAGAGAATCGCGGGTGCAAATGAGAATGCAGGCCCTGCTCCCCGGCCTGTCGAGCGCAGCGGCGATTTCATTGAAGAAGCCCTTCCCGCCTTCGTAAAGCTCATCAAGGCCGTCGAACATCCAAAGGCTAAATCCGTTCATGAGCAG
Organism: uncultured Alphaproteobacteria bacterium; assembly: GCA_963817705.1. Taxonomy (GTDB): domain Bacteria; phylum Pseudomonadota; class Alphaproteobacteria; order Rhizobiales; family Rhodomicrobiaceae; genus Rhodomicrobium. Next base: position 2,797,023 of record CAWFPF010000001.1, on the reverse strand, counting down.
CCAGCGGAGTTGATCGGGCGTTACCGGAGCCGCCATATCGGTTTCGCTCGCCGCAGCGAGGATATCGTCGATGTGACCAACCTCACCTTCGATTCTGAGATGCTGGGGTAGAAAGATAATCGGGCGTCCGGGGCCGGACTCAGCAGCGCCTCCGCTCCCTTGCTTACGCTTACGCTCGATGAAGGCCCTGTAGGCTTGTGTTGCGAGCGCATTGAAGGCGATGGTCTTCCCTCCGCCGGCGCTTCCATCGATCAGGCAGAAGCGCGGACCTTGCCCGGCCTGGGCGATCCACGCCTTGAGATAGTCTACAAGATCGCCCTGCCCCGGCTCTCTGCCGGTCTCCGCAAGCGTGCGCCTGCGGAAAAACGGCTGCGGCACGCGCTTCAGCTTTGCATCGGACTCGAAGACCGGCGCGGCAATAGATGCCTTCGCTCTTTTTCCGCCCTCGTCGTGACGGTACTCCGAGTCGAAAAACTAAATCGGCACGCGAATGCCGCCCTTCAGCACTTTCGTGGCTTCTGAAACGAATGCCTGCGAGTAACCAACCCGGCTTGGCACCAAGAAGTGGCCCACCGCGCCCGGCGCAGCCTTCATGCATTCGGTAAATGCCTGAAGCCAGGCCCGTTCCCGCGCTTCGCGCTTAGCCCGCTCTTCGCCGCTAAGGCTGGAGGACTCGCTAAGGAGGGTGTCATCGGCCCAAACAAGCACACGCGACGGTGAGACTTCGGGGCCCGCGGCTTCGGCTTCGACGAAATCGCTTGCCTCGCGTGTGATCTGATAGCCGCCAAGCCGGAAATACTCGGTGGCCATGCGAGCGAGTTCAGACACGGTGCCCCCTCCCAAATATTTTGCAAAAATACGCTCTCAGCCCATTCGGAGCTATCTAGGCACTTGGGCTTTTTGGAGACGCCTTCGCCCAATCGGCGCGGCCGGGAAATTGGAAATAAAGAAGATGCCGGAACCGGTCGCGGTTACGGCATCTCACGATAGGTCATCGATGAGCTAAAAGCTCAGTCGCGACGCGCGCACGACATGAGGGAGGGTGCGCACCTTTTCGAGAACGGAGTCCTCGACACGGCCGTCGACGCTGACGAGCGCGATGGCCTTGCCGTCCGGCTTATCACGGCCGAGATTGAAGGTCGCGATGTTCACGCCCTCATTGCCGAGCAGCGTCCCGAGCCCACCAATGTGGCCGGGCTTGTCGGCATTCTCGGTGTAGAGCAGATTGGGCGCAAACTCGGCATCCATGGGTATCGCGTTGATTTGTATGATGCGCGGTTTTCCGTCGGAAAAGACTGTGCCTCCGACCGTCCGCTCCTGACGCTCCGTTTTCAGCGTCACCCGCATATAGGTTTCGTAGGCGCCTTCCTGTCCGCGCCGCACTTCCTCTACCTTGATCCCGCGATCTTTCGCTATGATCGGCGCCGAAACCATATTGATGTCCTGTAGCAAGGGGCGCAGCACGCCGGCAATGGCGGCTGAAGACAGCGCGCGGGTGTTCATCTCCGCGACCTCGCCCGCGTATTCGAGGCGGATGAAGCTTGGAGCCGTCTCGGTCAGCTGCCCCGCGAATGAGCCGAGTTGCTCCGCCAATTTGACAAAGGGCTTGAGCTTCGGCGCTTCTTCCGCGCTGATCGAGGGGAAGTTCACCGCGTTCGAGATTGCGCCCTGCAGCAGGTAGTCGGCCATCTGCTCGGCAATCTGCAGCGCGACGTTCTCTTGGGCCTCGCTTGTGCTTGCGCCCAAATGCGGCGTGCAAATCACATTCGGCAGGCCGAAGAGAGAGTTCTCTTTCGCCGGCTCGTTTTCGAACACGTCAATCGCAGCGCCTGCCACATGCCCAGCTTTCAAAGCTTCAGCCAGCGCCGGCTCTACGATCAATCCGCCGCGCGCGCAGTTGATGATACGCACGCCTTTTTTCATTGTCGCGATCGACTGCGCATTGACGATATGGCGGGTCTTGTCCGTCATCGGCGTGTGCAGCGTGATGAAGTCGGCGCGGCGGAACAACTCCTCCAAGCCAACTTTTTCAACGCCGATATCGAGGGCCCGCTCTTCGGTCAGAAAGGGGTCATAGGCGATGACCTTCATTTTGAGGCCCCGCGCGCGGTCGGCGACGATGGAACCGATATTACCGCAGCCGATAACGCCAAGCGTCTTGGACGTCACCTCGACACCCATGAAGCGCGACTTTTCCCATTTTCCGGCTTGTGTCGACCGGTCGGCTTCCGGGATTTGACGGGCAAGTGCCATCATCATAGAGATCGTGTGCTCGGCGGTCGTGATGGAATTGCCGAAAGGCGTGTTCATGACGATAATGCCGCGGCTCGTAGCTGCGGGGACGTCGATATTGTCGACGCCGATGCCGGCCCGGCCGATAACCTTCAGACCTTCCGCTTTGGCGATAACTTTCGCCGTCACCTTGGTGGCGGAACGGACGGCGAGCCCGTCATATTGGCCAATGATTTCGGCAAGCTGATCTTTGTCGAGTCCGGTCTTGGTGTCGGCCACGATGCCGCGATCGGTGAAAATGCCTGCGGCGGCGGGGGAAAGCTTGTCGGCGATGAGAACGCGGGGGGCTGTCATAGCGGGTCTCCTGAAAGTCCAGAGAAATGCCGTAAGTCATTGCCGGGCTTGGACCCGGCAATCCAGGATGACTAGCTCTGGAGGCTCCAGCCTGGATGGCCGGATCAAGTCCGGCCATGACGATAATGATGTCTAGGCGGCCTTCGCCAAGCCAGCTTTCGCGCTCGCAAAAGCCCAATCGAGCCAAGGCAGCAGCGCTTCAAGGTCGGCGCGCTCTACGGTGGCTCCAGCCCAAATGCGCAGGCCCGGAGGTGCGTCCCGGTAGGCCCCGATGTCCATCGCAACGCCTTCCTTTTCCAGCGTTGTAGCGATTTGCTTCGCCACGGCCGCCTGATCGTCAGGGGAAGCAATTTCGGGGTCCACGATCTTCAAGCACACCGATGTGTTCGAGCGCGTTTCGGGCTCCGCCGCCAGGAAACCGGCCCATGGAGACCGGGCGACCCAATCGGCGATCACCTTGAAGTTCGCGTTGGAGCGTTGGTTCAGGGCCTTCCATCCGCCGAGCCCCTTCGCCCAGCGAAGCGCATCGAGATAGTCCTCGACGCAGAGCATCGACGGCGTGTTGATCGTCGAGCCCTCGAAAATCCCGGTGTCGAGCTTGCCGCCCTTCGTCATGCGGAAAATTTTCGGCATCGGCCACGGCGGCGTATAGCTTTCGAGCCGCGCCACCGCCCTCGGCGAAAGAATGAGCATGCCATGCTGCGCTTCGCCGCCGAGCACCTTCTGCCAGGAGAACGTCACGACGTCGAGCTTGGGCCAGTCGAGGTCTTGTGCGAAGGCCGCCGAAGTTGCGTCGCAGAGTGTCAGCCCTTCGCGGTCTGCGGAAATCCAGTTGCCATCCGGAACTCGGACGCCGGAGGTCGTGCCATTCCAGGTGAAGACCACATCGTTCTTGAAATTGACCTTCGAAAGATCGGGGAGCGCCCCATAGGCCGCTTCGAACACGCGTACGTCCGGGATCTTGAGCTGTTTGACGATGTCTGTCACCCAGTCCTTGCCGAAGCTTTCCCAGGCGAGCACGTCGACACCGCGTGCACCCAGCAGGGACCACATGGCCATTTCAAAAGCGCCCGTGTCGGAGGCGGCCACGATGCCGATGAGAAAGTCGTCGGGCACGCCGAGAACCAAGCGGGTCTTATCGATGGCGAGCTTGAGTTTTGCCTTACCGGGCTTCGAGCGGTGAGAGCGGCCTAATTCGGCGCCCTCGAGGTTTTCGATGGAATAGCCGGGGCGCTTTGCGCAGGGGCCAGACGAAAAATGCGCCACTTGAGGGCGCACCATAGGCTTATAGGCCGTCATAGCGGTCTACCCTTTCAGATAGTTGCCTCCCGTTGGGGGGAGGTGTCCCGCCGCGACACATATGTGCGGTTCGCCGTCAAGTCAACGAAAAATGCCCGGATACAAGTGCTTACGCCGCCGTTTTGAGCTAAGCCTTTGCAGGATCGTGCAAGTTTCTAGCGGACTTTTCAGGACGGCCCGAAGTATTGGCCAACACCGTTCCCGGCCTGTTCACGCAGGTGGCAAACTATCGAACCCTCCGAAGCTCTATGTCAGACCTTCGAAAGACCGGCTTTTAGTCCTTCGCCGTATCTATGCCTATGCGGATTTCGTTCTTCGTATCATAGTATAAGCCGCAACGGGCGACCAGTAATAAGCTGCGATAAGAAGAACAACCGCTGCACCAGCTGGCATTTTTCTGAACAAACTTGCAAGGGGCGTTTCCGCCCAAGGTTGCACCAAAAAATAGGCTGCGGCGAGGACCGTCATCATAACAAGGAGCAACCGTATCCAATTGATGTGAGCCCAGAGCATTCGCCTCGCTCCCATCGACAGTCCGGCGGCGGTCACCATGAAACCGAAGAGCTGGCTTGCTCCGGCTCCGGTCATTCCAATTCTGGGAACTAACAGCAGATTGAGCGCAACACAGACAAGTGCCCCGCTCGCCCACCAAATAACGGTCCGATGGACCCGTTTCTCGAGGATATAGACCGTGTTTGCCAGGTGCGTAATTCCGTGAAAGAAAACGCCTCCCGCGATGAGCGGAATGACAATCGTGCCCGCATGAAAGGCCGGCGCCGCTAGGAGCCTCACCAAATCGCCGCCAGCGGCCGTTACCGCCAGCCAAACGCAAGCTAGAACCGCGATCATGCCTTCGGTGAAACGCCCCATTTTATGCATCGCATCGGGAGGGCGGCTTTCAAAAAGCCTGGAGGCTTCCGGGGTCCAGATCGCAGTCAGAGCGCTGTTTACGGTCATCCCGGCGACGGCGACGCCCGAGCTGATTGTGTAAATTCCGATGGCCGTTACGTCCTGAAAACAATCGAGGAACCAACGGTCCGATGAGCTTATGACCCACTGAGCAGGAACTCGTAAGCACCACGGCCGCTCCGATCCCAAGAATGTGCTTGCCGCCGGCATAGCTGAGACCCGAAGGTTTCCGCAATATTGCCCAGGGCGGTACGCCAAGGATAAGCACGGGTATGAGGTAGGTTGCGAGCAATGATAAGATGAGTGGAAACTCGTTTCGCTGCCCGCAATACGCGATAACGACCGCAATTAAGGTAGGCCCAACGCCGCCCGCCACGGTCGCGACGGACATCGCACGGTGACGGCCATGCAACCTGGCCCTTCCAAATGCCATTGTCATACAGACGCTAAGCATGATTCCTGCGGCGACGAGCGGGCCAAGATAATGCGGCAACGATAGGACCCTGGAAATTAGCCCCCAGCAGGCAAGCGATGACATCGCTGCCACGAAAGAGGCGCTTAGCGTGAAGCGCCAAGTGAGTGCTTCGACCTGTTGCCCTTTCGGCGGTTCTTCCGAATGGTAAGAGCGGATATAGGAAACGTCGGCACCCCAAAGACCAAAGTAGGAAATGAGCGAGATCAAGGTTGTGGCAAGCGCCGCGGTTCCATACGCACTAGGAGGGAGGAGGCGCGTTAGCAATGGCATGGTCGCCAGCGCCACCAGGCGCACAACGACGTTACTCAGCGTAAGCTGAGCTGAACCGAACGCGACACGCCGCATCACACTCAAAGTTGGCGCCCTCTCCCGTTCAATTGAGTAACTTGCCGGGCAGCGACAGATTTAGCATACGTCCCCGAAATCTCATCTAGAGACGGCTGCCAAACAGATACACGATATTACCGCTGGCGAGATCCGCTTTTACGAAGATGCCATCGGCATCGGGAAATCCCGATTTACGCTTCGAAGACGAAACCCGGCCATGCAGCGGCGCGTCCGGAACGCCAAAATGGAGGGCATCGGTGACAACGAATGGCAAGGTCGCGGGCAGGCGCTCTGTTATTTGGCCAACTGTATTGGGCCGATGACGGAATCTCTTAAGACCGGAAATCTCCCTGCAGGACAACGAACCTTTCGTCAGACACGGTAGTATTCGCGTTACAACGGAGCTATGCGGGCTACTGTGTGCTCCGTTAGCATTTTGTTATCTTTAAGGCAAGCAATCGAGCGCGCCGCCGGGCCAAAGCGAAGCGAGCCAGCCTCGCGCTATGTACCGGGATGTACGAACCCCCGGCTGCGATGTACGTCTCAGTGCGATCCCGCCTACTAAGATACAATAATTTCAATGTTTTAGCGTTGGCCCAGGGCTTGCTATTCCCTCCATGAGCATTTGCACGGGGGCGGCCATGAATGACCGTATGGAACGTTGAGCTCCTCCTCCGCGCGTGCATGGAGGCAAAGCCATGACGGTATTGATCTGGAAACAGCCGAAGGCGCCAGCCGCTGTCACGGTGGATCGTCTCACCATGCACCGAGGGGCGCGGGAGGTCCTGCGCGACGTGTCCATCGCCTTCGGGGAAGGAACCATCACCGCGATCGTTGGGCCATCCGGCGCCGGCAAGACGACGCTGGTGGGCGCCTTGAACGGCCTGCTTAGACCGGCGAGCGGCACGATCTCGTTCGCGGGGCTTGGCCGGCTCGATGACGCAGCGGCTCTGCAAGAGGCCCGCCGCCAGACCGCAACCGTTTTCCAGGACCACGCTCTGATAGGCCGGCTGCCTGCTATCGAAAATGTGCTGCTTGGGTTGGCCGACACCCGCCATCCCCTTTCCCTCCTGCCTTGGCCGCTGGCGTTACGCAAAAGGGCAGCGCAGGCCCTGGACGAGGTCGGTCTCCTCGACCGGGCGACCGCCCGTACCGAGCACCTCTCGGGTGGCGAACGTCAACGGGTTGGAATTGCCCGCGCACTGGTGCGCCGGCCGCGCCTCCTGCTTGGCGATGAACCTTTCGCTTCCGTCGATCCGGCACTGGGGCGCCGCCTGGGAGAGGAATTCCGCCGCCTTGTGAGCCGCGGCGGCCTGACCGTCATCCTCGTGCTGCATCAGCTCGGCGTGGCGCGCACACTCGCGGACCGCATCGTTGGCCTAGCAGATGGGCGGGTCGCTTTTGATGGACCGGCCGCAACATTCGACGCGAACGCCGAAGCCAGGATTTTCCAATCCACAACTACAGGGACGAACCCAACGTTCGCCCTATCCAAAAAAAAGGAGAAGAGATGTTTCGTAAGTTAACCGGAGTTGTGCTGACCGCAGCTCTGATCGCCGCTGGCGTCCTTTCGCTGACCCGCGCGGCTTCGGCGCAGGGCCGCCCGGAAAAGCTGGTTGTCGGACTTCTGCCCGGCGAATCCGCACCGACCGTCATTCGGCTGAATGAACCGCTGCGCGCCTATCTCGAAAAGCGGTTGGGCCTGCCGGTAGAACTCGTGGTCGGCGCCAACTACGCTGCCACTGGGGAGGCGCTGCGCTTCGGGCGTCTCGATATCGCCTATCTCGGGCCGGTAACCTACATCTTTCGCGGACGCAGCGCCAAGCTTGAGCCATTCGCGCGTCCATCGCATGAGGTGGTGGGGCCGGCCTTCCAGGCCGTCGTCATTGTTCCCGGCGACAGCCCCGCCAAAACCTTGGCGGATTTGAAGGGCGGCGAAGTGGCGTTCGGCGATCCGGCCTCGACCTCGGGCACCTGGGTGCCGCGCTATCAGCTCCTGGAGGCCGGCCTCGTCTCAGGGCGTGATTACACGCTGCGCGTCCTTGGCGCTCACGACGCAGTCGCCCTGGCGGTCGCGAACCACAAGGTCTCCGCGGGCGGCCTGTCGATGCCGATCTATGAGCGGCTTCTGAAGGAGGGGAAGATCGATCCCAAAGCCGTTCGCATTCTGGCCGCATCGCCTGCGATCCCAGAGTATATGTGGACCTTCCGCGAAGGGCTCGATCCGGCGTTCAAAGAGGAAGTCCGCAAAGCCTTCATCGCGATGTCCGACCCGGAGGCCCTGAAGGTATTCCGCGCCGAAGCCTTCATTCCGTGCGTCGATGCCGATGTCGACCGGGTGCGGACTTGGATCGCCGCAATCCAGGCGGCGAACCCGGATGCGGTGCCGGCTGCCCAATGAACGGCCTCGCCCTTCATCCCGAGATGGCGGCTATCCTTCGGGATGGCCGCCGCCGGCAGCGCAATGCGATCCTGACGGCAATTCTAGGTACGGCGATCATTGCCAGCGCTTTCGCCTATGCCGGCGCCTTCGATCTCCGCCGCTACGCCGATGCGCTGCCGACCATGATGCAACTCGCCGCCGACGCGATGCCACCCGATTTCACCCGCTGGCGTGAGTGGGGCCGGCCGCTCCTCGAAACCCTGTCCATGAGCATCGCAGGAACTGTGCTCGGCGCCGCTGCTGCTCTGCCGCTCGGCGCGCTGGCCGCTCGCAACGTGATCCGCAAGCAGTGGCTTGGCGCATCGATCCGGCTGTTCTTGAACATCCTGCGCTCGATTCCCGGTCTGATCTGGGGCGTGATCTTCGTCGCAGCGGTCGGGTTCGGCCCGCTTCCAGGCATCCTGGCGCTCGGCACGCACTCGACCGGAATGCTCGGCAAATTCTTCGCCGAAATCATCGAGCATGTCGATCCCGGTCCCGGCGACGCGCTGCGAAGCCATGGCGTCTCGCGCCTGGGCGTGCTGCGGTTTTCCGTTCTCCAGCAAGTCCTGCCGCGGCTGGTGGACATCACCGTCTACCGGTGGGAACACAATTTGCGGGCTGCCACCACCCTCGGCGTGGTCGGGGCCGGCGGCTTGGGCCTTGAGATCGTCACCGCTTTCCACCTCTTCGAATATCGCGAGGCGTCGGCGCTGATCGTCGTTCTCTTGGGCCTCGTCACGGCGATTACGATCATCGGTGCCGCCGCTCGCCGCCGCTTCCTCGGGAAGGGGTGACGACCATCGTTCGCCGCTACTCCGCCGCCGCGGGAACGGCAACGGCCCGGTTCGCCAGCTCGATTACCGCCACGGCATGCGCCTCGGACACGCTCGGGTAATCGGCTAGAAACTCATCGAGAGTGTGTCCGGCTTTCAAATAATCGAACAGCGCCTTAACCGGCACGCGCCGGCCAGTGAAACACGGCTCGCCGCCAAGCCAATCGGGCGAGATCGTGACGAGAGGGGTGGGCAAAGTTTCGCGGTCTTGCATAATCGTAATCTATCACAGGCGGGAATGCGGGCGATAAGTTGTGGCCGAATTATCCTGCGCTTGGGTGCTGCGCGACGGCACCGCTGAAGCGCTGGCTAAAATCGAGAGTTGAACTTGCAATGCCGAACTCACCTCAACCGGTGCAAATTGTTCCGCCTGCGACACAATTTAGGCTCGATCAACGGCATACTTAGTTATGTGCGTGGCTTTGGGAGGCGACATGTTAGGAATTCAAATGTTAAAGCGATGGTGGAATTGGCTAAGCGGCGCTGGTAAGACAGCTTCGCTACTAGGCGCACTAACAGGTGCAATTTCTCTATTCAATTTACTAGTGGTTCAAGCCTAACATAAGAGTCCGATTTGGGATTCCCTTCCGCCGCGAACCGTGCGAATCGCGGTGCATGCGCACTGGAATTACCTTCGAGGTTACCGCGGCAGATCGCACTCGCCTGGAGGCGATTGCTGCGGATCGCAACAGTCCCCAAAAGCACGTTTGGCGGGCCACCATCGTTCTGCTGACCAGCGCCGGCTGCGGCACGGCGGAGATCATGCGGCGGGCGGGCAAGGCCAAGACCTGCGTCTGGCGCTGGCAGGAACGCTATATGCGGGAGGGCGTCGACGGGCTTTTGCGGGACAAGACCCGGCCTTCGCGCAAGCCGCCGCTTTCGAAGGAGACCGTTGCACGGGTGGTGGAACTGACGCTCGGGCCGCCGCCCGGCGAGGCCACGCACTGGACCGCCTCCGCCATGGCCAAGGCCACGGGCATTTCGGCGAGTTCGGTGCAGCGCATTTGGCGCAGCCACGGCCTTGCACCCCATCGGTTCCGGCAGTTCAAGCTGTCGAAAGACCCAAAGTTCGTTGAGAAGCTTCAGGATATCGTTGGGCTTTATATGGCGCCGCCCGCACACGCGCTCGTTCTCTCTATCGACGAAAAAAGCCAAATCCAGGCTCTGGACCGCACTCAGCCCGGCTTGCCGATGAAGAAGGGCCGCTGCGGTACGATGACCCACGACTACAAGCGGCACGGTACCACGACGCTGTTTGCCGCCCTCAACGTTCTCGACGGCACGGTGACCGGCCAAAACATGCAGCGGCACCGCCATCAGGAGTTCATCCGGTTCCTCAACGCCATCGAGGCCAAGGTTCCAGCCGGCAAGATTATCCACGCCGTCATGGACAATTACGCTACTCACAAACATCCAAAAGTGCTGGCCTGGCTCGAGCGCCATCCGCGCTGGGTCTTCCACTTCACCCCAACCTCGTGCTCCTGGCTCAATGCCGTGGAAGGCTTCTTCGCAAAACTCACCAAGCGGCGCCTCAAGCGCGGAGCGTTCCGCTCCCTTGTTGACCTTCAAGCCGCAATCAACCGTTTCCTCGCCGAGCACAATCAAGAGCCCAAACCCTTCGTCTGGACCAAAGACCCAGATCAAATCATCGCCGCCGTTAAACGAGGGCACCAAGCGTTCAGATTCGATCCACTAGCAAAGCTGTTCGGCCTACATCTAAAAGAGGTTTTTCTACAGTTGATTGACGCGTATAGGTATCTATTCCATCAGATTCTGTTCGATCATGTGTTTTGCTGGCTACCAATTAAACATGTTCCAGAAGGTATCAAGGATATTTTTGCACTTTACGCCCTTGGCGGTGGTATTCTAATAAGTTCTGTTGCGATGGCTGAAAGGAAGCTTGGCGGAAAGGCTTTGTCTCTCGGTGGTATGTCGAGGTCAAAGAAGTTCCAAGGATCAGGATTGCGTCAGCGGGCCATGCTTTTAGGGCCGCCGCCGAAATGCATCTGGCTCAGGCTCGGCAATTGTTCCACGGCAGATATCGCCATTTTACTTGAGAAGCGCGCGAACCTTATCCGGCAGTTTCAGCGCGGCGAGGCTCGCCTCCTCATTCTCGATGCCCATATCGCTACCACCATGTGAGAAAGAGGGGGCTCCTTCTAGATTTCCTGCTCATCCAGCGGAAGCCTGTTGCCGTCTCCGCCCCGCAGTGACCGGCGCAGCCACAGGGGCGGCACGCCCTGCATGAGTTTTTGCAGGTTCGCGATCACATCGTCAATTTCGCGGACATGCGCGCTCTTGACGGGAAAGACGCGCAAATCGTGGATGCGCACTGCGGCCAGATCGCTGAGCCCCAAGGTGAACAGCACCGAACAGCCTTTCAGGGCCTCGACGCGCTCGACGAGGGGGTCGCGCCCCGTCCCATCGTCGTCGCCCATATCCTCCATGACACAACGGCCATCCGCGCCGCCTTGGCCGCCGCCGAGCCCCTTCTTGCCGCCTGGTGTAAAATGAACGACGTCCACGAATTTCGAGGTGTCGCGGGCAACGTCGTAGAACACGACCTGTCTGGCGGCGGCGAAATTGGCGTCCACATTCACAAGACTGTTCGTGGTGACGGCGATCCGGAGGTGGGGGCTGTTCATGGCTCGGTCCTTGCGAGGCTTGAGGAATATCAGGTCATCGGCTGGTTGATGACGATGGCTTCCCGTCCAAAGCGCCAGCGGAAGCTGGCGGGCAGCGTCACGCCATCGGAGAGGCGGGCGCGCCACCGTTCCAGCTCGGCGAGCGGTAAGAGGTCACCGGCGAGCGCCTCCACCGGAACGATGTGAAGCGCACCCCCGAAGACGATGAAAAAGTCGATGGGAAAGCGCGCGCGGTCCCGGTGTGCGGCGCCGGTCTCGATCTCGATCGACTCTCCGTTCACCAGCGTCTTCGGGTTGTCGCAGTCGAAACGGAAATGGCGGTTGAAGGGATGCTTCCTCTGGAACTGATAAAGGATGCGGCCCTCGTCCGAGAAGCGCTTGATCTCATCTGTAATGTCGAAAAAATACTCCGACAGCATGGCTTCGATGTAGGCCGCCGGATAGGGCTGGCGAAGCGAGTCGAGGTAATAGGCGGCGGCGGATTCGAGCAGAATGAGGCCGGCCGGAGAGATCTCCAGCGATAGGGCCACGCGGTTGACGGCGCCGTTGATTTTGACGATGCCATCCTGCGCCTCGATATGCCCATGGGGATGGAAGGCCACTGCGCGGGCCACCCGCAGGATGCGGTAGAGTTCGGCCATGAGCTTATCGGTCATGGTGGCGCGCGGCAGATCGCGATAACGCTGCCAGCTTGGCCCGCTCTCGCCCGGAAAGTGTTGCGATTCAAGATAGGCATCGAGCGCCATGAAGGCCGCGCAGATCCCGCCAACGCGCTGGGGCACCTCGCCCAAGGACGGCTCCGCGGGCGCGAAATGCAGGGTCTTGCGCTTGGAATACAGCTCGATCTGCCGGTATTCGGGCAGCGACAGGCGGTTTCGCGGACCGGCGCAAAGGCCGGCAGTCAAATCGTGCAGCAGCATGACGGTCACGTTGTGCGATGAGGAAAGCTGAAGTCGGGGCGGGGGACGGCGCCCCCCGCCCCGGGGAGGCTCCTTACCATGTGTTCAGGAGCCACTCGCGGTCCTTGTTGTACTCCATGTGTACGAATAGCGCGTTGGCGATGGCCTCGCCGAGCAGCATTGCGCCTTGGTAGCCCATCGTGGGGTGACGGTAGAGGCCGGCGCGGTCGAAGGTGGGGAAGCCAACACGCGCCATCGGGATGTTGTTGTCGATGGCGACGTAGCGGCCCTTCGAATGACCGAGGATCAGGTCGATTTTGCCGGCTTCCTTCGCGCGCTTCTCCAGTTCCCAGAGGTCGGCGTTGCAAATGACCTCCATGTCCCAGTTGGCTTTGGCCTTTAGTGCCAGGATGCGCGGATCCTTCTTGTATTTTGTGTTGTCGTCGCCGAGCAGCAGAAGAACGGGCTTCAGTTCCACCTCAAGGCAAAACTCCGCGAGGCCGATGACGAGATCGGGATGACCGAACAAGGCGACCTTCTTGTCCGCAAAGAACATATGCGCGAGGTCTTGGAGCGCATCGATCGCAACGCCGCGTTCCTTCACGAGCGAGTCCGGGATCGGCTTGCCGGTCAGGCGGCTGATCTCCTCCAGCATGGCGTCGGTATTGGCGATGCCGTACGGTGTGGACACCACCGAGCTTGGCACCCCGAACTCCGATTTGAGATGCTGGGCGGCGCTTGCGCTTTCATATCTCGCAAGCGCAAGCGAGCCGATGGCATTGGCCGAGCCGGCGATATCCTCGACGGTTGTGCGCCCGTGGGTGTGGATCGACTTGTCCGGAAGCATCGGCGAGTTGAAATCCTCGGTATCCATGAAGATCTTGGCCTTCACGCCCATCTCACTCATGTAGCGCTTGAGGAGCGTCACATCGCCGGGATTGACCCAGCCCGGAAACACATTGAGCGATCCGTTCGGCACGGTCTTCTCGGTGGCGATGGTTTTAAAGATCGAGAGCATGCACTCGGCGTAGCCGCCGACCTGGCTGCTCTTGAAGCTCGGCGTGTGGACCGGCACGACATGGATCTTGCGGCCGGGGAACTCGGTTTTCAGCGCCTTCTGAGCCCGTACGATCGCGCCCTCGACGTCGTCGCCGATGACTTCGGTCGAGCATGTCGTGATGAGGGGAATAACCCTCAGATGAGGATAGCGCTGGGCGAGGATCATGATGCCGTCCTCGATGCGCTTGTGGCCGCCGAACACCGCCGAATCCTCGTGCAGCGAGGTCGAGGCGATGTCGAAATTTTCCTTGAAGTGCTGGGCGAACAAGAGCCGGACGAACATGGAGCAACCCTGGCCGCCATGAACGAGCGGGATGCAGTCCTTGACACCGATCCCCGCAAATTGAGCGCCGGCCGGCTGGCAGTCATATATCGGGTTGATGACGCCGGCCCGTTCCTTGTTGAAGACTTCGCAACCCATGATAGGTACCCTTTCGAATTGATTGGAGCCGGCCCTGACGGGCCCGGCCTCCCCGCTCAGTAGAGCGAATGGTTGAGTTCGTGATTGAGCGACTTGGTGATGGTGAATTCGATCAGCCTCTCCTTGAGGCCGGCCATCAGGTCGCGGATCTGGTCGGGGCCGGTTTCCTGAATCCAGGGGAAGCGCTCCCTGAAGTCGGAGACCATGATCTTGGCGTCGGCGTAGAACAGCCGGTCCATCGGGCTCTCGATCTGAATCGCCTCGCCGGTCAGCATCTCGGTGGCAGTCTTCACGATGCCGTCGATGTTTTCCTGCCGGTCCCAAGACCTGGAGAAGAACTGCCACAGGCAGCGTTCCTGAACGTAGCCGAACAACTGGTCGATCTTTTCGCTGCTCATGCCGCGGCCTCCAGAACTGGAACTGGCACCACGTTGCTGCCGCGGATGTCCTTGGCGGCCAGTTTCAACAGCGGGTTGTGCACCGCGTTGTACATATCCCGCGCCAGTTTCACGAAGCCCTCGAAGCCCATATAGGGGCCGTTGTGGTAGCCGTGGCCGTTGATGTAGGGGATGTGAAGTTTCTTCACGAGTTCGCCGACGCGGGGGCCCGTAAAGATGACGTCGGGCTTCACGAGGTCGATGATTTCGAAGAATTCGAGCTCATTGCCGTCATCGATGTAGTAGGTGCCGCTCTGGCCGCGCGCGATCACCTTCTCGAAGTCTTCCTGATGGCCGAACTTGGAGGACATGGCCACGACTTGCACGCCGAGATCGTCTTCCACCGATTTGGTCCAGTGCCAAAGGCGCGGGCCGCCGGTCCAGATCGCCATCTTGGCGCCCTTCAAGCGTTCCTTGTACCAGTCGAGCTGGGGCTTCCACTTCGCGTATTCGTCCGCGATCAGTTCCTCGCCCTTCTCCTCGATGCCGAAGAAGGCGCAAATCTTGCGGATGCCTTCGGCCATGTAATCGAAACCCCACGAGTTGATGTCGAGGCGCGGGATGCCATATTGCTTCTTCAGCTCATTGGCGATGTAGCCGGCCGAGCGGGCGCAGTTCACGACATTGAGCTGGGCGCGATGCATGCCGCGCAGGTCGTCGTAGGTGGCGTTGCCGGTGAAGTGGGCGATGACCTGGATGCCGAGGCGGTCCCAATATTGCTGCAGGAGCTGGGTGTCGCCCTGGATGTTGTAGTCGCCGATGAAGTTCATGGTGTAGGGGCTGGTGATCTCGGGCTCCAGCGTCCCCACCTTCTCGTTCACCCAGCCGATATTGAGCACGTGGTGGCCCTTCGACTGCGACACGCCGGAAAATCCGGGGCATTCGACCGTGAAGATGTCCACATCGGGACGCACCTCCATGACCCTCTTCACCGTGGCCTTGATGTCGTCGCCGATGAGCGCCGTCGGGCATGTAGTGTAGACGAACATCCGCTTGATATGCGGCATCTCGTCGAAAGCCTCGTGAATGGATTTTTCGAGCCGCTTGTCGCCGCCGAAAACGATGTGGCTTTCCTTCATGTCGGTCGACCACACATACTTCATGTTGAAGTGGCCGTTGTCGGTTGGATAGCGCTTGGTGTGCCAGGTGTCATAGGCACAGCCGATAGGGCCGTGGATCATCTGGATGGTGTCTTTCAGAACGCCGCCGATGACGAGCTTGGCGCCGCAAAACGCGCAACCGCGCTCGGAGAGCGTGCCCGGTATGGTCTGAGCGTTCGAGACCGGAAGAAAATCCCGGGAGTCTTCTCCGTCTACTTTCAAATAGATGTGCTTCTCACGCTCGGGAATTGGCGTATCGCACTTTAGAAGTACCATGGGCATGATAGTTTATCCTCCGGCAGATGCGGGGCTATAGTGGCTTGCATCTCTCCGTTAACTTGGGAACGGAAGCTGCTGATCTGCCCTATCGCAGGAAGCGTGCCAAGCCTGGCGAAGCCGCCGGAACTCCCTGAGGGAATGCATTTTTTTGAGGAGCGAGCCCGGTTCGCCCGGAAAACCCCGTAAAACAAGGTTCCGAAAGGTACGATCTGTCTTGCAAAAGTACCCTTCCGTCCCCGGAACGGTTCACAAGGGCTCAATTTTGCCGGAGAAACCGGGCTGGCATGGCGGTTGCTCTATACTTGCCGCAAGCAAAATCCGGAGACCATTCCATGGATAGCAACGTACTCACCGCAGTAAGACCAGAAGCGCCGGCGGCAGCGCAGACCTTGCGCGTCGCCGTCGCCAGCCGGGACGGCCTCCGGGTCGATCTTCATTTCGGCCAGACCGAGGAGTTTCTGGTTTTCGACGTGACATCGGAGGGCGCTACACTGATCGCCCGGCGCGATATCGAAAGCCACACTGAGGCCGGGGACGCCGACGCGCGCGACACCGCGTGCCGCATGCTGGGGGACTGCACGATGCTGCTTGTCGCCAAGATTGGCATCAACCCGCAGGAAAAGCTCGCCCGGGCCGGTATCGAGGCGAGCGACCTTTATGTTGGCAAGCCGGTGGAGACCGCGCTCGTCGAAGTGTTTGCCGCCAAGTCCGTGGCTCGCGCAGACGCGCCCCTCGATACGTCCCGGTTCCGGCTGATGCATACGATGCTGCGTGTGCGCGACCTCGACCGGTCGCTCGATTTCTATACGCGCCTTCTGGGGATGCAGGTGCTGGAGCGCCGCGACCACAAGAAGAACCAGTTCAGTCAAGCCTATCTCGGCTATGGCGAGGGCTTCGGGCAAATGGTGCTGGAGCTGGTGGCCAACTGGACACGCGAAGAACCCTATGCAGTTGGAGAGTCGTTCGGCCACATCGCCATTCAGGTGACCGGCATCGGGGCGCTCTGCGAGCGGCTCAAGGCCGCCGGGACATCCATTCCCCGACCGCCCAGCTCGCAGCGGCACGGCAGCAACATCGTCGCCTTCATCGAGGACCCCGACGGCCACCGCATCGAGTTGGTGCAATTGCCTGCGGCTCAATAGAATCCGCACTATTCCAAGGCCCACTCACCCCAGCCTTCTCCCCAAAGGGAGAGGGGGCGGTCCTCAGCGGTTGCGAAGGCGTTCCTTCTCCCCTCGGGGAGAAGGACAGGTTGAGGGGGAACTTCGCCCATTGCAGAAGAAAGAGACCATCATGTCCGTCGAATTGGCCACCGCCTACATCACCCGCATGCGCGAGGACCAGGAGTTCCATCGCGCCGTGAATGAACTCGCCGAAGATGAGGCGGCCAGCTGGGCCTACATCAAAGCCGCAGGTTACGAGTTCACCATGGAGCAGTTCAAAGAGGCGCAGGACGCGATTTATAAGGAGTTCGGCATCACGCCCCTGTGATGGCTGTTGGCTGGCGAGACCAGGGAGCATGTTGGGAGTACCTTTGAATTCTACTGTTACATAATAACTTGACTTGCTGATCGCAATTGGCGGGATGTGCTGACCCAAACGAGGCCGTCTTTGCCTTGCAGTAAATGTTGGATGGTGAGCGCTTTGTCGATTTCGTCATGAGTTTCGCGCCAGACCGGCAATCCGGAGACGAGCTACGTTTTGTCACACTATGAAGATTTCCTCGGCTGAGTGGCCGGCGCTAATATTCTTCACCAAGGGGACCCAGACATGACCAGAGCCAGGAAATATTCGCGGGTCGCTCGCTGCCGGTGCGGACAGGTTGCCCTTGAAGCAGAAGGTGACCCGATCGTCACCACCGTTTGCCATTGTTCAAGTTGCCAGGCCGCCGGACGGCAACTCGAAGCCTTGCCGGGTGCAGAGTCTATCTTGAACGAAGATGGTGGTACACCCTTCGTGCTGTTCCGAAAGGATCGTGTGCGCTGTCTGAAAAGTGACACCCTTCTTGGGGAGCATCGGCTGGACCCAAAGTCGCCCACGCGACGGGTGGTGGCCACATGCTGCAACACTGCAATGTTTCTGGATTTTTCAAAAGGGCACTGGGTATCGCTCTACGAGGGACGTATGCCCCAAGATGACCGGACGCCCGCCTACAAAAGGAATTCCGTTTTTTTTGTATGGCGGCTTCTCTTGGCTTGGCCAGCAATGGCTTTCAGGACGCCGAAAATCGACTATGTGAAGGGCCGGATCGATGGGTCTCATTTGTTATAGGTCAGCACGGCATTGCGCTTGGCGTCGAAGTATTCCGCGATACGCTGGGCCATTACCGCTGAAAGCGTGACGCCATACTTGCCGGCGGCGGCCACCAATTCCTGCTCCGTCATTCCCTGCAATGACGCCGCTCCCGCGGACGCCATCGCCATCACGCGCTTCCTGAGCCCGGCATCGCTGGTGCCGGCGAGCCAGCGGTCGCGCAGGCTGCCGGGAATATATTCCCCGTCCCCGGCGGTGAAGGCGTAGCCCCTGTCATGGACCCCGATGGCGGCCACCGTAGCGATGTCGGCCAGGATCAGGAAATACTGGTCCCTCGCGTTGACTTTCATTGCACGCCCTCCCTTGCCGGAGCGTCGAGCCTTCGGAACTTCTTATAGTTGAGGCCGTATTTCTCCATCCTGAGGCCGAGGATGCGCCGGGTCAGGCCAAGGTCCTTGGAGGCTTCGGTCATATTGCCCTGATGGGTTTTCAAGGCTTCCACGATCATCTCGTATTCGACAGCCTCAAGTTTCGCCTCCAGGCCGCAGCCGAATGTGGTGCCAGTCTCCACCGAGGTTTGCAGCGACGGCGGGAGGTGATAGCCGTGAATGACGCCGTCCTCGGACAGAATGACCGAGCGCTCGATCACATTCTCCAGCTCGCGCACATTGCCCGGCCAGTGATAGGCCATCAGCATATTGAGCGCGGGCGTGGAGATGCGCTTCACGTTTTTGCCGGTCCCGGCGGCGTACTTAGTGACGAAATAATCGGCGAGCGAAATGACATCGCTTCCCCGGTCGCGCAGCGGCGGGATGGTGATGGGGAACACGTTCAGACGGTAATAGAGATCTTCGCGGAATGTGCCCTTTTGCGCCATATCGATGAGATTGCGGTTGGTCGCGGCGATGATGCGAAGATCGACCTTCACCGGCCGCGATCCGCCGACGCGCTCGAAGGTTTTCTCCTGCAGCACGCGCAGTAGCTTCGCCTGCATCGAGAGGCTCAGCTCGCCAACTTCGTCGAGGAAGATCGTTCCCCCGTCGGCCATCTCGAAACGGCCCTTCCGCATGGCCACCGCGCCTGTGAACGAGCCTTTCTCATGGCCGAACAATTCGCTTTCGACGATGCTTTCAGGCAGTGCGGCGCAGTTGAATTTGATGAACGGCCCTTCCGCATTCAGGCCGTTATAGTGAATGGCGTTGGCCACCAGTTCTTTGCCAACCCCGCTCTCGCCGAGAACCAAAACTGTCGCCTTGGTGGCGGCCACCTTATGGATGAGTTCGTAGACCTCCTTCATGGGCTTGGAATTGCCGATGATGTTGGAGGGCTTGAAGCGCTCCTTGAGCGCATTCGAGAGCCGGCGGTTCTCATTTTCAAGCCGCACCTTGTCGATATTCTCCTGGAGGTACAGCTCCACGGCGGGCGCAATCATCGAGGCAATGGTGGCAAGCAGTTCCACGTCTTGCTTCAGGAGCCGTCGGTTCATGTAGACACGCTCGGCGCTAATGGTCCCGAGTACCTTTTTGGCATGCTGGATCGGTACGCAGAAGAAAGAGGTGTTCATGCTGGCGCCATCGCCGGAACTCATGGTCTCCTCAATGCAGCCGGGATTATCGCGCAGACGCGGAACGATGATTGGCTTGCCGGCCTCAACCACCTTGCCGGTGATGCCTTCGCCCAAAGAGTACATCCCGCGGGCTTTCTGCTCGTCGGTGAGCCCGAAGCTCTCGTGAAGGAAGATCCTCTCGGACTGGCGGTCGTAAAGCGTCACCATCGCGCGCACGATCTTCAGCCGCTGCCGCATGACTTTCAGCATGACGGTGAGCGAGGATGCCAGGTCTTCGCTTTGCGTGATGATCTCGCTGATCTGGAACAGGATCGGCAGAACGTTGATCCGGCACTCGCCGGTGAAGCAGTGGGTAAAGTCTTCGGCAAAATCGTCGATATCGACGGCGACCGTTCGGTCCATTTTCATTCAGATGCGCCTCAACAAGTCGTCGATAGTGATAATGCAAGCGTGGTGCCAGTTTGATGAAGCCTGGCGGGCTCATTTTGAGCAATGCCTCCATTCCAACTGAAATAATGCCTCATCCCGTTCATCCGATTTGCTGCCTCATGACGAAATTAAGCTGACGCTCCTCCAGACCTCCGGGAAAACGTACATCCGCGAACAAACTTATTCATTCCGTCCTCGAATGTACGAAACCCACCGCGCGCTGATATCCTGCCATAGCTATATCTGATAGGGAACAGGTTTTGGCCTGGCGTTTGCTGTGAGAGGAGTATGACCGCTGATTGGAGGGGTTCAAATGGCCATTACCGTCCCGCAACCGGATATCGCGGTTTGCAAAATCTGTACGATCCGCCTGGAGGAAATTTGCTACAAGCGCGCCTGGTGGTTTAGGGCCTTCAGAGAGGTGCTGGCGACTGGGATTCGCCTTTTTGCCATAGCCTTATGGGTCAGAACGGATTCGGACAAACCCCGTTCGAAAGCTTGCACTCGCTGTCTCAGATTCCGGAAGAATGCGCTCAAGAGGCGTTCGCCGCTCTTTAACTGGCTCGACGGCTATCTCAATCCTCTGTTCAACCGCGTCCGTGATTCGCTGCTGACACCCGCCGAACTGGAGCAAGCCCGTGCGCTGGCTCGCGCCCGCGCCGAACCCGATTTTCCCGTGGCTGGCACAACCCTTGCTGTATCAAAGACGATACAGGAGTTATCGCAATGAAACACGAGGATATCCTCGCTCTGCTCGACGAGCCTGCCTGTGCCCATAATCGTAAGTCGAAATCCGGTTGCGCCAAGCCGGCGCCCGGCGCGACCCAAGGGGGCTGCTGCTTCGACGGGGCACGCAACGCGCTGCTGCCCATCGCCGATGCCGCCCACATCGTTCACGGTCCCATCGGCTGCGCGGGCTCTTCTTGGGATAATCGCGGCACCCGTTCGAGCGGCGCCGATATCTACCGCATCGGCATGACCACCAGACCTTACCGAGATGGACGTGATCTTGGGGCGGGGCGAGAAGCGGCTTTACCGCGCAATCCGCCAGGCCGTCGAGACCTACAAGCCGGCGGCGGTATTCGTCTACAATACGTGCGTCCCCGGTTTGCAGGGCGACGACATCGGCGCTGTGACCAAGGCCGCTTCGGAGAAGTTTGGTGTCCCGGTCGTTCCCGTGGATTGCGCCGGCTTCTACGGCAACAAGAACCTCGGCAACCGCATCGCCGGCGAAGTGATCTACAAGCATGTGATCGGAACCCGCGAGCCCAGCGCGGCGGAGGTCACCACGGGCGTCATCACCCACGACGTCAACTTGATCGGCGAGTGGAATGTCGGCGGCGAATTCTGGAACGTCGCCCCTTATTTCGACGAGCTGGGCCTGCGCATCCTCTGCACCCTTTCCGGCGATGCCCGGTTCAGCGAAGTGCAGACCATGCACCGGGCGAAGGCCAATATGGTGGTCTGTTCCAAGGCCATGCTTCATGTCGCCCGCAAGCTGCAAGGACGAATACGGCACGCCATTCTTCGAGGGCAGCTTCTACGGCATGGCTGACACGTCTCAGGCGTTTCGCGATTTCGCAAGCCTGCTTGGCGATCCCGATCTTGCGGCTCGCGTTGAAATGCTGGTCGCGCGCGAGGAGGCCAGGGTCCAAACGGCGCTTACCCCGCTGCGGGAACGTCTCCGAGGCAAGCGCGCGCTGATCTTCACCGGCGGCTACAAATCCTGGTCGGTGGTCTCGGCCATGCAGGACCTCGGCATGGTGGTGGTCGCCACCGGCACCGAGAAGTCGACTGAGGAGGACAAGGCCCGCATCTTGGCGTTGATGGGTCCGGACGCGCTCATGATTCCGGACAACGATCAGACGGCCCTCATCAAGACCTTCCACGACCGGCAGGCTGATATCTTCGTGGCAGGCGACCGTTATATCTATCCGGCGCTGAAGTCCCGCATCCCCTTCCTCGATGTCGATCACGTTCGGCGCATCGGCTATGCCGGCTATGACGGTCTGATCGAGCTCGCACGCAATATCGACCGCGCGGTTCACTCGCCTGTGTGGGACCAGGTGCGCGGCCTCCCCGCCTGGGCCCGTGCGGCAGCCTGAAGGAAGAGGGCCATGGCCGAAATCGTCCTTCCCACCAAGGCGCTTGCCGTCAACCCGTTGAAGGCGAGCCAGCCCATTGGCGCGTCGCTCGCTTTTCTTGGCCTTGCCGATGCGATGCCGCTGGAGCATGGCGCGCGCGGCTGCACCTCCTTCAACAAGCTGTTTTTCATGCGCCATTTCCACGACGCCGATCGCGTTGCAAACGACAGCCATGGATCAGATGACCGCGGTCCTTGGTGCGGACAGCAACGTGGTCGAAGCGCTCGCGACAATATGCGAAAAGAACCGGCCGTTGGTGATCGGGCTGATTACAACGGGCCTGTCGGAAAGCCAGGGCGCCGACATTCCACCGACCGTGGCGGAGTTCCGGGCGGCTTACCCGCAGCACGGCGACGTGGCGATCGTTCCGGTGAGCGCGACCGATACGCTGGGCAATTTGGAAACCGGCTTCGCATTGGCGGTCGAGGCCATCATCTCGGCGCTGACGCCCTCATCGGATTTCACTGCGCGCGAGCCGCGCCAGGTAAACGTGCTCGCCCCGGCCATGCTGACACCGGGGGACGTCGAAGCGCTCAAACACTGGATCGGTGAGTTCGGCTTAACTGCAATCGTTTTGCCGGACATCGCGGACTCGCTCGACGGCCACATGATCGAAGCCGGGTTTTCCACGCTCACCTATGGCGGGACGCCTGTTTCTTCCATCGCGTCGATGAACAAGTCCATCGCCACCCTTGTGGTCGGCCGGTCTCTCGACCGTGCCGCGGACTTGTTGCGGGCCAGGACCGGCATTCCCGACTACCGCTTCCCGAGCCTCTTAGGACTCAAGGAATGCGATAGCTTCACGAACGCCCTTTCGGAAATATCCGGCTGCGAAGTACCCGCCAGCATCGAACGGAAGCGCGCGCAGCTTCAGGACGCCATGGTGGACTGCCAGTTCCAGCTGGGCGGCGCACGCATTGCGGTCGCAGCCGATCCCGATTTGCTCGCCGCACTCGTTGGCTACCTCTCCGCGCTCGGCGCTGAAATCGCCGGGGCCGTCGCCTCCGCGCGGGCCGATCATCTTTCGCAGCTTCCCATCGACAACGTTGTAATCGGAGATCTTGAGGATTTCGAGTGGCTCGCCCGCGAGCACGCCGCGGAACTGATCGTCACCAATTCCCATGGCACCGAAATCGCGAGGCGGCTCAAAACCGCACAGCTGCGCGCCGGCTTTCCCATCTACAATTCCTACGGCGCCCACGCCCGGACCTGGATCGGCTATGCCGGCAGCCGCCAAATCCTCTTCGATATCGCCAACCTTTTGGCCGGCCACTACCGGGAAATCGCCCCTTACCGCTCGCGCTATTGGCAAGGAACACCCCGCGAGCACGAAACCGGAAAGGAGATCGCATGCTGAAGGTTGCATTCGCCTCAACCGACCGCGTTCACGTGGATCTGCATTTCGGCGGCGCAGAGAGCCTCGTAATTTTTGACGTGGCACCTGGCCGCGCCGATCTCGTGGGCTTTGCCGAATTCGCCAAGGCCGAGCAATCAGGCACCGACAGCCGCGCCGGTCTAACAGGCACGGTCAAGGACAAGGTGCTCCCCAAGCTCGGCTTCGTAGACGGATGTGCTGCTGTCTATGCCGCCTCAATTGGCGCATCATCTATCCGCCGGCTGATGGCCGCGGGCATCCAACCCATCATCGTCGAGCCCGGCCACGAAATACTGGACCTCTTGAACGAGGTGAGCCTCGCCCTTGTCTGCGGGGGCTTGGCCTGGGTGGACCGCGCCAAAGCAAAAGCCGCGGACTCGCCGGCGCCCGCAGCCGCCCCCGCAGCCACGAGCCACCGCCTCATCAGCTCCGCAGACGAATTGGAGTAAGGCTGCGAACGCGGCTGAGATCGCGTGTTTATGCGGACTGATCAGAGCTGACGTTCATCTTCGAAATCGCAACGGTCTTCACCATCGCCCATGCCCTGACCCCGGGCGACAGGGCAAGACGCTGCACGGACTCCCAGGTGACGAGCGCGTGAAGGCGCGCAGCACCGAGGTCGAGCGTAACCCGGGCGTGGGGCGCATCGAGATATTCGACCTCGGCAATCGTTCCGGGCAAACGGTTCGTGATCGAGACATCCATGGGCCGCGAAAGGGCAATGGAAACATCGCTGGCGTCGATCTCAACGGCTACAGAGGATCCAGGCGGGGCCTCAATCATAGGGACGCGCAACTCGCCGCCGTCGAAGGTGAGTGCTGTTAGCCCCATAGGCTTGTCGTGCCGCAGAACGCGCGCATTAAGGGTGGTTGACAACCGGATCATGGCAAGGGGCCGGCCGTGTGGCGGGAGGGAGGCGTTGTTGCTGCAAGGGGGTTGCCGCTTTGGCTGGTCTCCTTTTCCAAAGCTAGCCGGCCGTCAGATCAAGACGCTGGATCAACCCTGCAAAACTCGTCAGCCCGGAGCTTCTCAAGGGAAAGTAGGTTTTGCCCAGCTGGCCGCAGACGCGCTTCACGGTGATGACGGCCCGGTGACTGATGCAATCGACCGGGAACAAGACCGCATCGGCGCGCGCCGCCAAGCTTGCGAGACTGTGGCTGTTGTCCTCGACGCCCCCATCGTGATGGAGGAAAGCGGCGCCGAACTCTTCCGCAAGCCGTTTCAATTGCGGCACCTGATTGGCGCGGCCACCGACATAGAGGAGAGTTTTTCCGCTCAGGTCGTTTTTGGACCGCCGCGCCCCGCCGTCCCCAGAAGAAAGGCAACGGTCGGCAGCTTCAAGCTCGGCCTCCAACTCCAGGCTACGGAGCCGCCAATGCGAACACTCCTCCTTTAAATCGGCGAGTTCATGGGTGATCGCGTCGAGCCGCTCCGCTAAACGCCCGGCCTGCCGCTTGAGTTTCTGGTCGAGATCGGCAGTCACCCCGGTGGCCGCGCCTTCGATGCCGGCCTCAAGCGCACTCTGGCTGGAATTTTCCACGCTTCGCGTCACCAGGGCATCTTCCAGCGCTGCCCTAAGATCGCGAATGGTCTCATCGCGTTCGGCGATCGTTTCGCGAAGGCAAGTTTCCTGCCGCTGCGCTTTCTCATGGAGGGCGGCGTTTTCTTCCTCCAGTTGCCGCAGCCGGCGGATATCCGCCCGGTTTGACGCGCCAACGAGATGTGAGAGCATGTGCACGTCGCCGAAGACATGACGAACGAGGTCTTCATCGGCATGGGAGTGGGTTACAACGGCCCAATAGGCGCCTGGTATTTCGCCCTTCTCCAGGTAGCTGTCCCATAAGGCGCGAACTTGCCCGCTTTCCTTGGCGCTGCTGAAGCGGTTGATGGTACTGCGATGTTTCCTGTCGAGCGCTTTATGGAGGAGCTTCGATGCGTCCTGCCGTTTGCAGCAAAGCGCCACGGCCTTGGCGTGAAGCTCATGATCGGAGGCATGCTCAATGCCTAAAAATCCTGCCTTATTCAAGACTTGCCGCAAATCTGCGGTGGTTAGGCAGGTGCCGATGATCGAACAGTGAAGCGAAGCATGAAGATCCCAAAGGCGGGTGGCGCTCTTGGGCTCGTCCATCTCGAAAGTGGCAGCAAGCTCGCTTGGAATGATCGATGAGAAATCCGGGACTGCGGCCGGTCTGGGTGCGGGACCCAGCATCAGGACATTGGTCCCCGCTTTTGTGCCTGAATGCGCCATCTTTTTCGACCTGCGTTATATTCAAACGAATATAACGATGCCCGTCCTGTCTGTGAAGCATTTAGCGCGGTGAATAAACTTCCCTCTCCCGGAGAGGTGCTGCCGTCCGCCGCGACATGAGAACGCTCTTGACACTTCGACAAGCCTCGACTAGGCCGCAAAAATACATGCGGGCACAGGATGAGGCGTATGAGCTGCGGGCGCGGGCTGCCAATCACATTTCTCCAAGCAAACGCTCCGGCGGGAGGCTGAAACCTCCATGGACGGAGAAAAGCAGAGTGCTACGATCTGGCTTTACAGAGCACTCGGCGCGTCTATCGCAATTGGGATGATGGAACTGCTCGCAGGGTTTGCGGGCGAGGCGCTTTGGCGCGTTCCGTTCGTTACGTCAATCGTCCTTGTCATGGCGCTTCCGGCAAGCAAGCCGGCCCGGTCCCGGTCGATTGTCGGCGGACATCTCTTATCTGGCGCATGCGGTTTGCTCTGCTACTGGATGTTTGGCCCAGGAGAAACATCGAGCGCTGTCGCTGTCGGAGTCGCGACCTTCGCCATGATTGCCTTCGACGTCGTTCATCCGCCCGCAGGCATCGGCGCTTTTCTCGTCCCTGCTCACCAGCTGCCCGCCCATTGGCTTTTTAGCCCCCTCCTCGCCGGAGCACTCATCCTAGCGGTCTATTCCAAACTCTGGCAGCTCGGAGAGCGCAGGTTTATCTATTTGCACGAGCGCCTTTGACTTAAGTGGGCTGCGCGCTCCGCTCCATCGATACTGGTCCTGACTATTGCTTCGTTGCCTCATCTAATTTGCTCCTCGGGGCCAGTTAGGATCGGGAGCGACAGTTTTTGCGTCCTTTTAGGGTCTATTTCTATGTTGAGTACTCACTCCGCTTAAGCGGGTGCTGTTTTGTGCAGCGGAGTTCGATCCACGCTCCCGCGGGAGCGACCATCACCTCTTTTATACATTGAAGCATCGACCGAAAGTCCCCGGTCAGCGCGAACCTCCGGTCGCCGCCGCCAATTGCGGACGGCCCGGCCGGGCAATTCCCGGCTTGCAGACCTCGACAACTGGGCAGGTGCGGCTGCGGCTGCGTTCCTGCGCCGGAAGAGGAGTCAGGCGAGAAGAAAACACGTCCCGGAGCGCTTTCTGCGCGCAAAGCTACTGCTCGCCGGGCGCGACGGCGCTTCGGCTTGCTGCGCTTGTATTCCACCGCAAAGACCACCCTCCGCATGGAATTCGACGAGATCGGCGACACCTGCGACCCCAAGGCGCGGTGAGCCGATCGCAAGCGCGGTCACGCGCCGCACGCCGCGAACGCGCCGGGCACCCGGCTTGTCGGCAGCGACATGCAGCACGTCCCCTTCGACGGTAAAGCGGTTCTCCTCCCGCAGATGTTCGAGATGGATCAGGGGCGCCTGGCGGAGAGAAACCATCTTAAAAACAAAAACATCCCCTCACTCGGTGCAACGGTGAAGGCGGTAATCGGTTTGAACTTCGGTGAGGCTTACCACGAGGCGGCTGAGCATGAGGAAATGACAGCAAATCCTATCCTCGTCGAGGTCACCCGCGGCCCGGCAGTCGAAAGCCTCCACCGCGGTACCTTTGCGGTTGTGGACGCCGCGGGGAAGATCGTGTGGGCCGCCGGCGATCCGCGATTGCCAATCTATCCGCGTTCGGCGGCGAAACCTTTGCAGGCTCTGCCGCTGATCGAGACCGGGGCTGCGGACCGTTTCGGTCTCGGCGATAGGGAACTGGCGCTGGCCTGTGCGTCCCACAAAGGCGAGCCGGAGCACATCGCCGCGATCAGGGCGTGGCTCGCACGTATCGGCCTTGACGCCTCGTGCCTCGAATGCGGCGCGCAACCCCCTCGCACAGCCCGGGCAGCGGAAAAAGTCATCCGCGATGGCACCCCGCTTACGGCCGCCTATCACAACTGCTCGGGAAAGCACACGGGGTTTCTCACGGCCTGCGTGGCCTGCAACGAGGGCATCCGGGGCTACATCGAACCCGGTCACCCGGCGCAACAGCGCGTGACGCAGGCGCTTTCGGAAATGACGGATTGCGACCTCTCGCGCATGCAGCTGGGGCGTGACGGATGCGGCGCTCCCGTCTATCGCATGCCGCTGCAAAGCCTCGCGCTTGGAATGGCGCGGCTGGCCGATCCGTCCGGCTTGCCGGAAGTCCGCGCCAATGCCGCCCACCGCCTTCTCGGCGCGATGGATGCCGAGCCGTTCTACGTCAATGGCACGGACGGCTTTACGACCGAAGTCATGCGCGCCGTGCCGAATGTTCGGGTCAAGGGTGGCGCTGAGGGCGTCTACGCCGCTGCGCTGCCTGAAAAGGGTCTCGGTGTGGCGCTGAAAATCGACGATGGCGCCATGCGGGCTGCAGAATGCGCGATGGCACACATCCTTCGCCAACTCGGCTGTTTTTCTGGCGCTCAGGAAGCAAAGCTCACCCGGTTTCTCGATCCCGCGATATTGACGGATGCGGGACGCGAAGCCGGCGCGATCAAGCCCGTTTTCGCCCGGTTCAGTTAACCCCATACCGCACAGGACAAAGCGCACTCGCCGCGGAAACTCGGCCATGGCAACGCGAGCGCGCTGAATTTTGCCCGGCGGTCATTATTCTAACGATTTTAGATGGCGATGGTCGCGCGCCCGGCATGGTCCCAAGATCGGAGCGAATCGTGAACCTCCGCAGTCTCTTCTTTTTGACAATTCCGTTTCTCATCGCAGCCCCGCTTGGCGCATGGGCGGCATCTGCGAGCAAAATTCCGAATTCACTCGCCGTGTTTGCGGCGCTGGACAAAGTTACAGGCCGCGTTTCCCCGCTCGAGCTGAAGATGGGGCAAACGGTCACTTTCGGCGCGCTTAGGGTGACAGCTCGTGCCTGCTACACCAACCCGCCCACGGAGGCGCCCGAGACGTCCGCCTTTATCGAGGTCGACGAGCTTTTGCTCGACGGTTCGGCCAAGCAAATCTTCACGGGCTGGACGTTCGCGGAGAGCCCTGGGCTTCACGCCGTGGAGCACCCAACCTTCGATGTGTGGCTAACAAGCTGCAAGATGCCGGCCCCTGACGTTTCTTCCGGGAGGCGTCCGAATTCTCCGAGGCCCTGAAGCGCCTGCTCAAGCCGGCGGTGAAAGGCCGCGCGGCTGATCTCCTGGGCGCCGAACTGGCGCAAGTGATCCGTCACGAACTGCGTGTCGAGCAGGCAGAAACCGCCATATTTCAGCCGCGCGACGAGGTAAATCAGCGCAACCTTGCTCGCGCCGGTCTCGTAGGAGAACATGCTCTCGCCGAAAAACGCAGAGCCGAGAGCGACGCCGTACAGGCCGCCCACAAGCTTGCCATCGTGCCAAGTCTCGACGGTATGGCAATAACCCATCTCGAACAGCTCGGCGTAAAGTTCGCGGATGCGCCGGTTGATCCAGGTTGTCCGGCGTCCCGCGCGCGACGAAGCGCACCCCTCGATCACGCCGTCATAGGCGCTGTCCACGCGCACCTCGAACTTGTCCTGCTTTATGGTGCGGGCGAGACGTTTTGGCACGTGCACCTGGTCGAGGGAAAGAATGCCACGCCGCTCCGGCTCGATCCAATAGAGCGTCGGATCGCCGGAACTCTCGGCCATCGGAAAAATGCCGCACGCATAGGCCTTTAGGAGGACCTGGGGCGTGATTTCAATCGTAAGATGAGAGGGCGATCCCATTTCGTGCGAGGGCTGATCCGTTTCCTGTCTTACATCAATCTAATGCTTCTGCAGGAATTTTTCGAGCCAATGAATGTCGTAAAGTCCGTCAACGATATCCGGTTGCTGAATCAACGATGAGAAAAGCGGAATCGTTGTCTCAATACCGTCGATCACAAATTCGCCAAGCGCGCGGCGCAGCCGCATCAGGCACTCGTTCCGGTTTTTCCCGTGCACGATGAGCTTGCCGATCAGGCTGTCGTAATAGGCTGGGATGGTGTAGCCGGCATACACGCCGGAATCGACCCGGACGCCAAGGCCTCCAGGCGGATGGAAATAGGAGATTTTGCCTGGCGACGGGCGGAAGGTTGTTGGATTTTCCGCATTGATCCGGCACTCGATGGCGTGGCCCTCGAAGCGAACATCTTCCTGCGTGAAGCTTAGCCCTGCACCCGCCGCGATCCTGATCTGTTCGATGACGAGGTCGATCCCTGTGACCATCTCGGTAACGGGATGCTCGACCTGGAGGCGGGTATTCATCTCGATAAAATAGAACTCGCCATCCTCGTAGAGGAACTCGACAGTGCCTGCGTTACGGTAATTGAGCTTCCGCATGGCCTTGGCGACCGTGTTGCCGATTTCGCGGCGCTGAGCCTCGTTAAGAGCCGGAGACGGGGTTTCCTCCATGATCTTTTGGTGACGGCGCTGCAGGGAACAATCGCGCTCGCCTAGGTGAACCGCGTTCCCCTTTCCATCGCCGATGACCTGAATCTCGATGTGACGGGGACGCATGAGATATTTCTCAAGGTAGAGGGAGTCGTCGCCAAAGGCAGCCTTCGACTCCGCGCGCGCTGTCGAAAGCGCCATAGGCAGGTCTTCTTCGGTCCGCGCGACTTTCATGCCCCGGCCGCCGCCGCCCGCAGCTGCCTTTACAAGGACGGGAAAACCGATGTCCCGGGCGATTTTCACGGCCTCCTGGTTGTTTGTAACCGCTCCCTGCGAACCGGGAACCACGGGTATGCCGAGCTTCTTTGCTGTCTCCTTGGCCTCGATCTTATCGCCCATGATGCGGATATGTTCGGGGCTTGGGCCAATAAAGGCGACGCCGTGCTCTTCCAGGATCTCGGCAAAGCGGGCATTTTCTGACAGAAATCCGTAGCCCGGATGAAGAGCGTCGGCACCGGTAATCTCGCAGGCCGCCAGAAGCCTCGGAATATTCAAGTAGCTTTCGCTGGCGGCGGGTGGCCCGATGCACACGCTTTCGTCGGCCAGCCGGACGTGCATTGCGTCGGCGTCGGCGGTCGAATGAACGGCGACCGTCGAAATGCCAAGTTCCTTGCAGGCGCGCTCGATCCGAAGCGCGATCTCGCCGCAATTCGCAATCAGGATTTTGTCGAACATTGAGAGACCGCCTATTCGATGATCATGAGCGGTTCCCCATACTCGACAGGCTGACCGTTCTCCACGAGGACGCGCTTGACCGTGCCACCCCTGGGCGCCGCGATCTGATTCATCGTCTTCATCGCCTCGACAATGAGTAGGGTATCGCCCTCGCGCACGACCGAGCCAACCTCCACGAAGGCCGGCGCACCCGGCTCAGGGCAGCGGTAGGCGGTTCCCACCATCGGCGACGTGACGACACCCGGGTGATTTTCGAGGCTTGAAGTGGCGGCAGCTCCCGTCGCAGCAACACCCGCGGAAGGTGCCATATGCATGAGGGGAAGCGTGTGCGATGGCAACGGCAGGTTCCGCACGACACGGACGCGCAGATTATTTTCCTCGATCTCGATCTCGGTAAGCCCGGTCTCGTCGAGCAGGTTCGCGAGGCCGCGGATCAGGTCTTCGTTGGGTGATTTCTTGGGGGCCTGTTCAGCCATGAGGACTCCGGTTGAAAGGCGCGGGCGTTTGCAGACTCTCGATCATCGCCGACAGAGCAAGACGGTAGCCGAGCGGACCAAAACCGCAAATGAGACCAGTCGCCGCCGGCGAGACATAAGAGTGATGCCGGTACGCTTCGCGCTTGAAGATGTTGCTCAGATGGACCTCGGCTATGGGCAGCGTCAGGGCGCGCAAGGCATCCAGAACGGCAACCGAAGTATGGGTGTAGGCGCCCGCATTGAGAACCAGAGCGGAGGCTGCGTGACGTGCCTCTTGGATCCAATCCACAAGCTGGCCTTCATGGTTCGTCTGACGGAAGTCTATCGCGAAACCGGCGGCCCCGGCTTGATTGCGAAGGCTTTCTTCGATGCCGGCAAGCGTTTCCGCGCCATAAATGTCCGGCTCGCGTTCGCCAATCAGATTGAGATTCGGTCCATTAAGGACGAAAATCGGCTTCATCGGTACTACGCGGTGTCACGCCTTCCAGGCCCTGAAACGGACTTCGCCTGCGAGAATTCCCGCAGGCGAATTGACTGGGCGGGTCTGTCCTAAAGCGGTATTCATAGCACGAAAAGACCACGCCAAACCAGCTGCGGACCCTGTTAACAGCTTTTATGCCGCAGTGCAAAAAAGGTTAGGACTTTTTTTCGTCTTTTGCACCATCCGCCGCGCCGCAGGCCTTGCAGCCGGCCTTGCGCGCGTCTCCAACGAGGTCTTTCAATTCATCGAAGCGCGTCCAGCCTGGGTTCGTCTTGTCGCCAACAACGAACGTCGGCGTGCCGTCGATGTGCATTTGCTTGCCGAGTTCGGAGATCTTCGCGATCAGCGCATCCGTTTCGGGCGAATCCATGTCTGCCTTCAGCCGGTTCATGTCCAGTCCAAGCTGCTCTGCAATCTTGAGCGCGGAGTCCTTGGAGGCACGGCCGGCCGCGAACATTGCCTTGTGAAACTCGAAATACTTCCCCTGCTTGGCGGCGGCGATCGCAACCTTCGACGCCTCGGTCGATTCGGGCGCGAGGATCGGGAACTCCATGAATTGAACTTTGACCTTCGGGTCGTTCTCGATCAGCTTGACGAGGTCGGGAAGGGTTTTGCGGCAATATCCGCAATTATAGTCGAAAAACTCGACAACCGTCACGTCGCCGCTACCGATACTGAATGGGGCAAGCAGCGGGCTCATCGCAGTAAGCGTCTTGTAGAAGGACGGTAACCGCGCCCGGGCGGCTTCGACGCGCTCGCCCTCGATCTTCTTCTCGTAAGCCTCTTGAATCTCAAGCATGATCTCAGGATTCTTGACGAGATAGTCCTTAACGATTTTTTCGATGGACTTGACTTGGCCTTCGCTGAAGCTATCGGTTTGGGCAACCGCGGGTAGCGTTGCCGCTCCCCTGTAGCCAATCAGGATGAGCGCGGCAAAAAATAAAGCCGCCAGTCCGGTCTTCATTCGGTTTTGCATTTTTATCTCCGGAGATCCGTTGTGCAAAGGGCTTACTCGCGGCGCGAGCACCTAGCCACGCACTTTTTCCATTCTGAAGTTGACGATGTCATCAGCTTTGAGCCACGCCGGAGTACCCTGAGGTAAACCGTTCTTTGCGCGCTCGGCCAACATTTTCGCGTTCCTGACGTCGCCTCTGTGAAAACTCGCCAGCGCCGCTGACAGGTCCGCGTCGGGAAGCCGCCCGACCTTCGCATAGGCCTCGGACTGAAGCCTATAGCCCAAATAGGACTGATCTTCGTCTATGAGAGCAACACGCAGCAATTGCAAGGCCTCCTGAGGATTTCCGGCTTCGCTCTCCAGGATCGCCTGCGCCAGCTCGATGCGCATGAAACCGGATCGCGGCACGAGCGCAACGGCCTTGCGCAAGGGCGCTACAGCCTCCTTCGCGTTCCCGCTCTCAAGAAGAAATGTGCCCTTGATCTCGTAAAACCAAGGATTTTGCGGCGAGGCGGCGATAAGTCCGTCGAGGGCATGCCCCGCGGCCTGATAGCCGCCGGTGTGAAAAGCGACGATGGCGCGGGCGTAGCGCGCTGGCAGGCCTTCGCCCGAATATTCGCGAAGCACGCGCTGGGGATTGTTCTGGTAGGTGTAAGCTGCGATTTTCGCCCGCACCAGATCGTGGCGGAGCTGAAGCTGCGGCAAATCCTTCTGATTGAAATAGGGGCTCTTCTCCGCGATATCCTGGAGCTGCGCAATACGCTCCGTCGGCATGGGATGGGTCAGGACGTAAGGGTCGGGATGCACCGAGCCGATGGACTGATTGGCAAAGTAGCGGAAGACCTTGAGCATCCCGGCTGGAGATTGATGCGACGCGTTCAGGAATTCGACAGCGGCGCGATCTGCCGCAAATTCCTGCTGACGGACATAGGAGAGCACCGAGCGGAGGATGATTTGCTGGCCGCCGAACATCATGGCGCTACCGGCCTGAGCGGTGTCGTTACTTCCGGCGACCGCACCGCCAACTACAGCACCGAGACTCAGAACCTGGAGCAGCAGCGCTGCCGTCTGCATCTTTTGCATCATTTGCTGTAGCTTGGCGTTGTGACTGCCCTTGATATGTCCGGTTTCGTGGGCGATGACGCCGATCAACTGATTGGGTGTCTCCGACTGCAAGATCGCGCCCGTGTTGATGAACATGTTCTGTCCGTTAATCACGAACGCGTTGAAAGAGTTGTCGCTGATGAGGTGCACCTGGATATGCTGGCTCGCGACATTGGCCGCCTTGAAGATCGGCCCTGTGTAATCCGCGATCAGGGCCTCGGTCTCGGCATCGCGGATCAAGCTGATCTGCTGGGCGTGCGACTGGGTTGCCGTGACAAAGGCCAGCGCAAAAGCCGTCAGCGCCGCCGTCAGTCTGGAGAGGAACCTGGGAGGCTGCGAAATGCCGCTTTCGCATGAGGGTGTTGTAAGGTTGCTGAAGCCTAACGTTCTGTGTGCCATGGCCATGATAGTCTTCCACTCCGGCTCAAGCTCTTCCCGAGGGAACTTGCGAAGCGTAATTAGCATCCCATTCAAGCGATGTCTTTCCGAAAGCTTCTCGCCACAAATCGGGGCGTAAGGATGGCCTGTGCCGGGCCTTGCCGCAAGCTCCAGGGTTGAAGACAGCGGGGTGGAGGGACCGAAGGAGAAACCATGGCCAAAAACGTAGACGGAAGCGTGCTGGCGTCATCTAGCGGGGGTCAGCTTGCACCATCCTTGCGAAGCGCAATCGGCGCCTTCGTGGTCATGGACGTCATGAGGGAGGCGAATGCGCGCCAAGCCGCCGGCGAGGATGTCATTCACATGGAGGTGGGCCAGCCGGGCACGCCGGCGCCGCGTCTTGTCCGCGAGGCGGTGAAACGCGCCATCGATGAAGGCCCGCTCGGCTATACCGATGCCTTGGGATTGCCGGCGCTTCGCGAGCGCATTGCCCGGCACTACCGCGACACCTACAACGCCAGCGTTTCTACGGCCCGCATTGTTGTGACGACTGGCTCGTCCGCCGGATTTCTCCTCGCATTTCTCGCTCTGCTCAACCCAGGAGACGGCGTAGCCTTGCCGCAGCCCGGCTATCCCTGCTACCGCCAGATCGCTCGGGTGCTGGGACTCCGCCCCGTCTATCTTGCCGCCAGCCCCGCGGCTGGCTTCGCGCCTTCACCAGAGACACTACGAGGTGCCATGACGGGGGTGGGAGCGCAAGCTGTCCTCCTTGCAAGCCCTGCAAATCCGACAGGGACAATGTTGCGGCCAGCCGAACTAGCGAGCCTCGTCGAAGCGGCCAAGAATGCCGGGGGATGGTTCATTTCCGACGAGATCTATCATGGCCTGACCTATTCGGCAGAGGCGGCAACGGCGCTGTCCTATTGGGACGATGCCATCGTCATCAACAGCTTTTCGAAATACTACTCCATGACGGGATGGCGGATCGGCTGGATGGTGGTGCCGGAGCGGCTCATCCGCGTCTTCGAGCGGGTTGCCCAAAATCTCTATATTTCGCCGCCGGCGGCTTCTCAAGTCGGTGCCCTGGCCGCTTTCGACGCCGCGGAGGAGCTCGAAGCCTATAAGGGTGTCTATGTCCGCAATCGCGAGCTGCTGCTCGAAGAACTGCCGAAGGCAGGCTTCGGCAAACTCGCTCCCGCCGATGGCGCCTTTTACCTTTATGCCGATGTTTCGCATCTCACCGGTGACAGCGAAGCGTTCGTTCGCCGCTTGCTAAAAGAGACCGGGGTCGCCGCCACACCAGGCGTCGACTTCGATGAGGCGGACGGCCGGCACTTCGTCCGCTTCAGCTATGCCGGCAGCTTCGAGCATATGCGCGAAGCTGCGCGCCGCCTCAAAGCCTGGACGGTGCGATAGCGGCTCGGTGTCCGGCGCCGGCCGCTGGAGCTGGATAATTTCACTCCGAATCGCTGGCTGTCCTGGCCGCACTTGATCGCCGGATCAAGTCCGAGCACATGTGTGGCCATCCTGGGGAGGACGCAGCGCCGTTGTTCTGGATGGCCGGGTCAAAGCCCGGCCATGACGATAGATAGTGCATGCTTCAAGCCCGCGGCGGCCGGCGCCGCTCGTGGAACCACGCGCGGTATTCCACCATCTTCGCGCGCTGCCCCTGCGGTGCATGCCGCTTGCACGTCGACGCCTCCTCGCTGCCCGGCGGTGCACCCCAGCGCAGTTCGACACAGTCGTTCACGTTGTAGGCCATCTCAAGATCCGCGGCGCGGGCCGCCACATCCTTGAGCGCGAGCGTCCATGAGGAGCCGTCGCTGCGGAGATACGCGATCTTCCGCGCCGAGAGCTCCGACGCGAGCACGCTCTCCAATTCGGCCTTCACCTCCGAAACGCTCTTTTCCGGCGGCATCGCGTACCGTTCGGGGCGCCGCGCGACGCGATTTGGAAAACCGCGCAACACATCGATCGCGATCAGCAGGCGCAGATCGCGTGCCGGCGTTGCGAAATCTTCCCACGCGCCGGCCGCCTCGAAAATCGACGGTCCGTCCGGCATCTCCGCCTCGCCGTGTCCGGTGTTCTGGTACTTCCGCCCGTTCTCAACCGACGTCACGCGCGCCTTCACTTGTTCTTCGAGCGCCGCGATCACCTCACTCATCGCGCGCAAAGGTTCGAGCGGCGCGGGTGACATCACGTCATCCATCCTGTCGTAGAACTCTTCGACTCCGAGCCGCGACTGTTCGAGCGAAAAATCGCCGTACTGCGGATTTTTTGCTATTTCAATGTTGGTCAGCCGCCGCAAGCCGCCATTCTTATCGGCAACGATCGGCCTGAAATGCTTGAACCCGGGGCCTCCGAGCGCTGGGTTTTGCGCGAACAAGAAATTCCCGCGCCAAAAGCGCTTTCGCGCGACCGTCCCATCAGGCTGCCCGTCGACCGCGAGAAACACGCCCGCCGCGCCGTCCGTCTGAGGCACCCGCCGTGCAAGCATCAAGACGTGCCCATAGGGGTCGGCGTAAACGGTCCCAGGCCGGAGCGTCTCTTGCGTCAGCGGAACGGGGTAATGATCGTTGTTCTCGTCGGCCGCGGCCGTTCGGGCGGATCCGGAATGGACGCCGTCGGCGAGGGTTGGCAAATAATGGCCGAACGATGCCGCGAGCCCTAGCTGCTTCGCGGGCGGTCTGCTCACGGGATGCGCCACCGGCTCGGGGTGTGAAGCTGGCCGGTTGAACATCTCGAACAGGCCGCCGGACGCGGTTTTTTGTTCGGCGGGGGAAGGGGGAGGGGCAGGTGGCGGCTCGGGATTCTCAATGTTCCACCAATCGTGGCATAAGGGCGGCCTGCCGCCTCCCCCCCGTGAGCACTTCGAGTAGCCGAACGGCAGCCCCATCTTGAACGCGAAATAGGCTCGCAAAAAGTATGGAAGGTCGGCGCAGTCGGGCCTGATGACCATACCCGTCTGGTCTTCGCCAACGCCCAAATGGTTGAACAGGACATTACGCGAGCGGTCGCGCAAAACCTCATGGAGCGCCGGCCAGGATGGCGCTGCTTCAAGCGGCGCGTCGAAGAGCTTCTCGATCCAGGCCGAATACAAGTTTTCCGTCGCGCGGTTCCATGAATTGCGCAGGGGCCAGATGCTCCCGGGCTGGGTGCGCGGCCTCGGCGGCTCGTGGCCGAGCACGGCGATGTCGCGGGAGATCGTGGCGCACTCGCCCGTCTCGCCCTCGCGCGTCAGCTTCGCCTGCCACGTCCCGGCCGCGGGCGATGCAGCCTCGGCAAACCAGAAATAGGGCGGGCCGCCGTGCCGCTCACGCGATTTGGCCGCGATGCTTCCATCGGGCGCGATCAGGGCAAACTCGCCCTCAACCGGTTTCTCGAAGGCGAAAATAAGGCGCAAAGGCGCCCCCTTCCACGGCGTGACCGGCGAGGACAAGACCGCGAGCCCGGCCGCTTCTTCGCAGGCGCCGGATAAATCTTTGGCCTGTGCGCCCAAATATGCACCCGCGATCAGCACAAAAGCTGTCACAGCAGCGGCAGACTGGCGTGCGAGAAACAATTGAGCCCCCTTCCTTATGATCGATATCAAACAATATGGCGAAAGCTTTGGCTGATTTGTGGCAAAATCAATCGTCAGTTGAGCGAAACCGTGACACGATCGGCCAACGGACGTCTATTGTGCGTTTATGTTCCAGCCTGGCTCAAGCAGCCGTCACATCAAGACTGTAGCTTTCCCGGCGGCTTCTCCATATGACAGCTCCGCTTGCATCAGCGCCCGGCTTCGCAAACCGGTACGATCCTTGCTCAGCGTCCCTCCGAATGCAGTGCACGTAGGAGATGACGATGTCCCTCGATCTGCCCTTGGTTTTCAAGCGGCATATTTTCATCTGCGGTCAGCAGCGTCCTCCGCAGCATCCGCGCGGAAGCTGCGGCGCGGTAGGCGCGATGCCGCTCATCGAGCGTTTGAGTGCCAAGGTACAAGCGCTCGGAAATCCCGAAATCGCCTTGACCGTGACGGGATGCTTGGGGTTTTGTCAGGCGGGGCCGCTTGCCGTCGTTTACCCGGAAGGCATTTGGTATGCGCCTAAGACGGCCGCGGATATCGACGAGATCGCGGCGTCGCATCTTGGCGATGCAAAGCCCGTCGAGCGTCTCGTCATTCTCCCCAAGGTTTGAGGCAGCCGCTCCGGACGCAACGCCTGCGCCGTCGCCGTGTATGGCTGCCTTTTTGCATTCACATCCTCGAAGCTGAGGAGAGTGTATGAAAACGTACCTCGATTGGTCGGCCTACGACACCTACGGCATCGGTGACGCCTATTCCGGCATCCCTGCGACTGGCGGCAATTACGCCAAAGCGGTCGCGGTATGCATGCGTAGCCACGATTGCCGGAAGACGGCCAAGGGGTTGATGTGCCCGAGCTTTCGTATCACGGGCGATCCCGCCCATACCACGGAAGCACGGGTGGCGGCCTTCAAGGCTGCGCTTAACGGCGAGTTCGGGGACCGGCCCTTCGCGGATAAGCGCCTGGCCGCGGCCATGGATTTGTGCGTCTCGTGCAAGGGCTGCAAAAAGGAATGCCCGAGCGCCGTGGACATGACGCTCATCAAGACGGAGTACCTGGCCCACCGCAATGCCACGCTTGGCACGCCGCTGCGGACGCGGCTGTTCGCCAATCTACCGCGCTGGACGGCCTATTACCGCCCGCTCCTGCGCCTCACCATCGCTTTGCGCAACCGGTCCCGGCTCTTAGCCCGGCTAGGACAGGCGCTGTTCGGCATAACGGCCAAGACGCCGCTTCCACTTCCGGTGAAGCGGGCTTTTGCGCCGCCTATCCCCACGCAGGAGGCGCCGCGCGGGGATGTTGTCCTCTTTGCCGATACGTTCTCGACCCATTTCGAGCCGGAGATCGCGACTGCCGCCATTGAGGTGCTGACGGTGGCAGGCTATCGCGTTCGCACTGCCCGGCCAGCCCCAGACGATGCCGAACCGGGCCGCGCGCTCTGTTGCGGGCGAACCTATCTCACCCATGGCCTGGTGGACGAGGCCCGGCGCGAGGGGCGCCGCGTTCTGGCGGCGCTTCGGCCGGCAATCCAAGCCAAAACCCCCATCATTGGGCTGGAGCCGTCCTGCCTTCTGTCCTTGCGCGACGAGCTTTATTGCCTGGGTCTCGGCGCCGAAGTGAGCGAGTTAGGCAAACAGCTGTTCCTGTTCGAGGAGTTTCTTGTCCGGGAGCAAGCGCGCGGTCTTCGCTTGCCGCTGAAGGAGCTTCCCGCCACTAAGGCCCTCGTACATGGCCATTGCCACCAGAAGGCCTTCGGTACGATGAAGGCCATGCGCAAGATCCTCGGCGCTATCCCGGGGCTGACCTACGACCTGATCGAATCGAGCTGCTGCGGCATGGCGGGCAGCTTCGGACTTGAGGCAGAGCATTATGAAGCATCGCAGGCCATGGCCAGTCTCTCGCTGCTCCCAGCCCTTTGCGCCGCACCCGCGGAGATGCGTGTGATCGCGAACGGCTTTTCTTGCCGGCATCAGATCGCCAATGGCAGCGGCCGGGCGCCCATTCACGTCGCGCTTCTCTTGCGTGAGGCTCTGGAAAGCTCTGCTTCCTCACCAGGACGGCCTGATCGAGTGCGGCCATGACCGGCGGGCGGTCGGGGTAAAGTCTTTCCGCTTTAGGCCGTGGCTATGCGCTTCTTGAGTGCGGCGTGGATGGCCTCGTTGCCGCAAACGATGGCCCCGCTTTGGAGCATATCCTGCCCGCCATCGAGATCCGAGACGATGCCGCCTGCCTCGCGCACGAGCACGATCCCGGCCGCCATATCCCAAGGCTGGATATTACGCTCCCAATAGCCGTCGAAGCGTCCCTGCGCGACCCAGGCGAGGTCAATCGAAGCGACGCCCGCCCGGCGGATACCCGCGGCGTCCCGCATCACCGCCGAGAGTTCGCGCAAGAATAGCTCATGCCCTGGCTTGCCACGGTGCGGGACGCCGGTGGCGATCACCGCCATATCGAGATCCTGCCTCGCCGCGACGCGCAGGCGGCGGTTGTCGTTCAGGAACGCGCCCTTGCCGCGTTCGGCAGTGTAAATATCGCCGCTGGCGGGGTTATAGACCAACCCCGCGACCAGTTCGCCCTCCCGCTCCAGCGCGATCGAGATCGAAAATAGCGGGATGCCATGCAAGAAGTTCGTGGTCCCATCGAGGGGGTCGATGATCCAGGTGTGCGTCTTGTCCGGCCCATCGATCCGCCCGCGCTCCTCCATGAGGAAACAGTATCCGTGGCGCGCGCGGCTGAGTTCCTCATAGAGGATGGTCTCGGCCCGGTGGTCGGCAGCAGAAACGAAATTCGCAGGGCCTTTGACGCTGACCTGGAGGTGCTCGACTTCGCCGAAATCGCGGGCAAGGCTCCGGCCCGCCTTCCGGGCGGCATTGACCATGACTGTCATGAGCGCGGAAGCGGGCATGGCTGTTTACTCCATGAATGCGTGCCGGTTGAACAAACCGGCCGCTTTGCCGAGGCGCTAGTCGGCGCGCTTGATGTAAGCCATCTCGTTCGTGTCGACGATGACCTTCTCGCCTGCCGTGACGAAGGGTGGCACCATGATGCGAACGCCGTTTTCGAGAATCGCCGGCTTATAGGAAGAGGCCGCCGTCTGGCCTTTCACAACAGGATCCGCTTCCGTGACGGTCAATGTAACCTGATCGGGCAGAGTGATGCCGATGGGGCGCCCTTCGTGCATCTCGACCACGACCTTCATCCCATCCTGAAGAAAAGCCGAGCGTTCGCCCACGAACTCCTGCTGAAGCTCCATCTGCTCGTAGGTATCGGTATCCATAAACACGAGCATGTCGCCCTGAACGTATAGAAACTGAAAATCCTTCTGTTCCAGCCGGACCTTCTCGACGGTTTCCGACGAGCGGAAGCGCTCGTTCAGCTTCGTGCCGTTGATGAGGTTCTTGAGCTCGACTTGATTGTAGGCGGGCCCCTTGCCTGGTTTCACGGCTTGTGTCTTCACCGCCACCCAAAGGCTGTTGTTGTGCTCGATAACATTGCCGGGGCGAATTTCGTTGCCGTTGATCTTCATGGTGCGCTCGCGCGTAAGAATCCGTTCCTGAAGGTGTGGCGGATAGGCGGTGGCGCTGTCAAGCCGCGTCATGCGAAGAGCGCCGCGCGGATTGGCTTCCGGACGTTAATAATCCTTCTCTCAGCAAGCCATGAGTTTGTTTTTGCGGACCGGATACCGGCGGACTCAGCCATGACGTAAGTTGGCATATCTATAAAATATTTGAGCGTTGCATTTTGCGGCGAGCCACGCTTAAATTACACCTTAAGCCGCACTCACATTAGAAATGAAGGCCCCGAACACGTTTCAGAGCCGCCGGCGGCATGGGGAGCGGCTCTATCAGTGTGCGGATGGGCGAAAAGGTGCTTGAGGGCACACGCATTCTTGTTATTGAAGATGAGGAGCATTCCGCGGCGA
Organism: uncultured Alphaproteobacteria bacterium; assembly: GCA_963817705.1. Taxonomy (GTDB): domain Bacteria; phylum Pseudomonadota; class Alphaproteobacteria; order Rhizobiales; family Rhodomicrobiaceae; genus Rhodomicrobium. The sequence goes on along the minus strand of CAWFPF010000001.1, from coordinate 2,755,345 downwards.
TTGCTGGGGAAATGCTGAACGAACTCGGTTGTGTCGTTGCGGGAACGGTATCGTCTATCGACGGCGCTTCGGCCATGATCGCGGGAAACGGCTGTTCCTTCGATTGTGCGATGCTGGACGTCCGGCTGGGCGGCGAGATTTCAAGTGAGATTGCGACCCTCCTTCTGCAGAGGGAGATGCCGTTCATCGTTTGCAGCGGCTACGGCATCAGGCTGCCGGGAACGCAAATCCCGGTGTTGGATAAGCCTTACACCGTCGAGACACTTGGCCGGGCCTTGGAAAGCGCGATTTCAAACGGCAGGAAAGAGACCGTTACAGAGAACGGGCTGCCCTTGAGCTTTTGACGGCCTCAGAAACGGCACGCGCCAAATCCGCCTCCTGGAAAGGTTTGGCGAGCCAAAAAACATCGCTTCCGGGGGGCTCGTCCAAATTGGCATAACCCGTGATTAGAATTACAGGCAGTCCGGGCCGGAGCGACCGGGCTTTCGCGGTGAGTTCGGCGCCCGTCATGCCGGGCATCATGTGATCTGTCACAAGCAAGTCGCAGGCAGCTCCTTCAGCCAGGCGACCCAATGCGACGAAGCCCGAGGGCACGTGCGAGACGCTATGTCCCATGATTTCAAGCATAACGGCGGTGCCCTGCCGGACAAGGTCCTCATCGTCCACGAGGAGGATCGAAAGCGGATGTGCCGGCGGAAGGTCAACAGGGGAGGCTATGCTCTCGAGTTCCGGCGCGATCACCGCTGCCGGGAGCCACAGGGCCGCCACGGTGCCCGCTCCCAGCGTACTTGCCAGGGTGAGCTGACCGCCCGACTGGGCCGCCAGCCCATGCACCATCGAAAGGCCGAGGCCAGTTCCCTTTCCGACATCCTTTGTTGAATAGAACGGCTCAATCGCGCGGGCAAGCGTATCGGGTGTCATGCCGGTTCCGGTATCGGTCACGGCGAGCCGGACATACCGGCCGGCGGGAAGGCTCGGAGTGTCCGCGGTGAGGGTCGCGGCGCTCGCCGCGATGGTGAGCGTTCCGCCCTCCGGCATAGCATCGCGGGAATTCACGGCGAGATTGAGCAGGGCGAGTTCGAGCTGATTCGGATCCACCTTGGCCGGCGGGAGGTCCGCTTCCATGTCAATCTCGATGATAATTCTCGGTCCGAGCGACCGCCGCAGAAGATCGCCGAGGCCGGAAACGAGGTCGGCGATATCCACCGCGCGCGCATCGAGATGCTGGCGCCTTGCAAAGGCGAGGAGGCGCTGAACGAGGACACGCGCCCGCTCGGCCGATTGCATCGCGCCGGACAACAGGCGGTCTGCGCGTTCGTCACTGCGGCCGAGCCGGCGCTTGATGAGATCGAGGCTCCCAACGATGGGCGTCAGCAGGTTGTTGAAGTCGTGGGCGATGCCGCCGGTGAGCTGGCCGATGGCCTCAAGCTTCTGGCTTTGCCGCAACGCCTCTTCGGCTTGACGGCGCGCCGTAATGTCCGCTGCCTCGGGAACGATCGCAGACACTTCCCCCTGAGGGCCGCGAATCGGGCGGATGGTGAAATCGAACCAGCGAACGCCAATCGGCAAATTGACGAGGATCTCCTGACGGAAGGTCGCCCCCTGTGCAACCTCGGGAATAGCCGCTTTCACGATCTCTGGCATACCTGGGGTGTTTGTAAACCACGGCGTATCCCAGAAGGGCATCCCAACGACATCTTCGAGCTTCGCTTGGATACCCCGCAACGATGTGGGATTTGCGTCCAGCAGCGTTCCGTCGAGGGCGACGAGACCCTTATATTGGTAACTCGTCTCGAAGATCGCCCTCATCCGGGATTCCGACTTTTGAAGGGCTTCCTGGGCTTCCTTTTCGGCTGTGACATCCCGGCCGCTCAAATAAACGAGGCCGGATTCGGGAGCCGCGACGCAGGAAAGCGAGCGATAAGACCCGTCCTTATGGCGCGCGCGGCACTCATATCCCCGAAGGACGCCTACGGCCGCCGCGGCGAGCGCCTCCTTCGCCGTCACGGCATCGCCGGGATGAACGAACTTGAGCGCGTTGCGGCCCACGATCTGGCCGGCAGACCATCCGAGAGTCGCTGTCCAGGCTGGATTGGCGGCCCGGATCACCCCCCTAGAATCGATCATGGCGAGAAGATCGCGCGCGTTGTTCCAAGCCCGGTCCCGCTCGGCTGTCGCCAGTTCGACGCGCTTTTGGAGTGTAGCGGTGAGATCGAGCAGCGCTTCTTCGGCCGCACGCTGTTCGGTGATATCCGTATGAACGCCGACCCACTCCCGGATCGCGCCGTCTGCGTCAAAAACGGGGATGGCGCGAATGGAAAACCGCCGCCATTGGCCATCGTGACGGCGCACGCGGTGTTCGAACACAAAGTGCCTGCGCTCCTTGACGGCGTCCTTCCAGGCATCGATCGTCGGTTGCGCGTCATCGGGATGCACAGCTTTGGACCACCCGTAACCTTGATATTCTGGATAGGTCTGACCGGTCAGCGCGGCCCAGCCCGGCTGCTCGCCTTCCATCTTGCCCGCGGCACTGTTGGTCCAGAGTACACCCTGAACGGCATCCATCGCGGCCCGGAACCGCTCCTCGCTCTCGCGAAGCCGTTCGCGGGCCCGCTCGCCCTCCAAAAAGCTGCGCGACGCTGCTAAATCGCTTTTTTCAACCAGCGTTTTTGCCAAAACCATGCTCCAGAGTCCAGATTACTACCACACTTTTAAATAATTCTGCACGTGGGCACCAGTCAAGATAGTTAAAATAACCCAGGTGTTGCGCATTTATTTTGCTTGGCTCAAGCTTTTATTGACCTATACCCCCTATTCTCGAACTGTGTGCGATACATTACAAAGCCTGAGCCTGGCAATCCCAGGGAAAGCTGGGTGTGATCGCTGTGATGTAATACTCAGCGGCTCAAGCTGTTGCATGAAGATTGGATGCGGCGCTTGCCCGATTCGTTCCGGAGGGTTTGGAAGGCGGAACGCCGGCCGAAGTCGAACTTGCAATTCCGGCGAGAATCGTCAGCTTTCGGTGGTCGAATGAGAACGGAGCGGCCAATGAATGACAGATATGTCAAGGCGGCGGCCGTGTTGCTTGCGGCGGGTTTGTCCCGCCGCATGGGAGAGCGTAACAAACTTGTGCTTGAGCTTGGCGGCGAGCCTTTAGTCCGGCGCGTCGCGAAGGCCTATATCGCGGCGGGTATCGATGTTCACGCGGTTCTCGGCCATGACGCCGCGCTCGTTCGCGCCGCGCTTGAAGGGTTGCCCATTTCCTTTGTCGAAAACCCGGCCTACGAGGACGGACAACCCTCTTCGGTCCGCGCTGGGGTGGATAGTCTTGGCGGCAGCTACGATGCCATTCTTGTCGCTCTCGCCGATCAGCCGGCCTTGACGCCTGGGGATTTATTGGGGCTGCTTCAAGCTTTCTCGGAAAGCGGTGGCGGGCGCATTCTCATTCCCTTCTACGGAGACCGGCGCGGCAACCCGGCCGTGTTCCCTGCCTCGCTCATCGCCCAAATGAGGGCCACGGGACAAATTGCCGCGTCCCGCGCCTTCATCGGCCAAAACCCCCAGTTGGTCTTGCATTACCAGGCGCCGAACGATCATTTCGCGATCGATATCGATACGCCGGCCGATTTTGCTGCCTTCGAATCGCGAATCCAATCGAGCTCTAATACCTGAATGAACCGGAGACTGTCGCGCCATGAAGATCACTGGGGAGCAAACCATTGCAGCGAAGCCGGATCGGGTTTGGCAAGGGCTCAACGATCCCGAAGTTCTGAGACAGTCGATCCCAGGCTGCAAAAGCTTCGTACGCACGGGCGATAACGCCTTCAAGACAACGATCGAGACCAAAGTCGGACCGGTCAAGGCCGTGTTTAACGGCGACGTTCAGCTTTCCGATCTCGATCCGCCTCATGGCTATAGGCTTTCTGGGCGTGGATCGGCTGGCAGCATGGGAAACGCGAAGGGTAGCGCGCGCGTGCGGCTCATCCCGGACGGCGCCGGCACCAAGCTGACCTACGATTTGGAAGCGGATGTATCGGGAAAATTCGCGCAGCTTGGCTCGCGCTTGATCCAAGGGACCGCAAACTTGCTCGCGGACCAGTTCTTCACCCGGTTCGGGGAAGTGGTCGCGCCGCTCGAAGCGCCCGTCACCAAGCGAGGCATTCCCTGGTGGGTTTGGGCCGTGGCTGCCGTGGCGCTCGCCGCTGCTGCCCTCTACGTCTTGCGCTGAGCGGCGCTCGGCAGTCCAAACGGGTTTCATCTGCGGCACGCCGCGAACCTTCGGAAATTGAAGACTTCTTTTCTGTCGCACAAATGCCTTAAACGGCGTGCGCCGCTTTGCGTGACGCTACGGCTTGAGGGACGATGGGAAAGCGCATTTTCGTGGCGACGGCCGGATCGCGTGGCGACGTCGAGCCCTTCGTGCGCGTTGAGCAAGGCGCTCAAGCATGCGGGCTATGATGTGCTGTTATCGGCGCCACCCGATTTCGGCCCCTGGATCGCCTCGCACGGCATCTCCCATCACGCCGCAGGCGATCCTGCGAGGGACATTGTGGACGCCTTCGCCGGCGCGATCGAAAATGACCGGTTTTTCCGCGCCCTGGCACGCGCTGGCTACAAAGAGAAGTTCCTCGCGCTGTTCGAAAGTGTGTCCGAAGCGAGCCAAGGCGCCGATCTTATTATCTACTCACCGCTGATGACGAGCGCCAGCTTTCTTGCCGAGGCGCGCGGCATTCCGGCAATCGCTGTCTATCTGGCTCCCGCGTTTCCCACCCGGGATTTCGCGGTGCCGGTTCAGCGCCGTTACAGCTATGGCCGCCTTGTCAATCCGCTGTCGCACCGCGCCCTTGACCTCATGCTTTGGAACATCTTCAGGCCTTGGTGGAACGGCGTCCGCACCGGCTTGCCAGGCCTGAAGCCGTTGGGACGGTTTCATGACATTCACACGGTGAACGGCAAGCCCGTGCCGCATGTGTTCGCGGTCAGCGAAACGCTCGTACCAAGGCCGCAGGATTGGCCGGACCATGCGATCATGGCGGGAAACTTCTTCCTCGATGACGGTGGGGAGTGGCAAATTCCCGTGGATCTGGCGGCATTTCTCGAAGCCGGGCCGCCACCCATCTATATTGGCTTCGGCAGTATGCCGCTTGGGCAGTCCAAAACAAAGGCGGGAGTGCTTGCGGAAGCGCTGAGGCGGTCGGGGCAGCGGGCTGTTGTCGCGCGCGGCTGGGGCGGATGGGGCGAAACCTTCACATCCTCTTTGGGGGCTCGCGTTCATGTTATAGACGCCGCGCCGCATCGCCGGCTTTTCCCTCTTATGGCTGGCGTAGTGCATCATGGTGGTGCGGGCACAACCGCGGCCGGTCTTCTTGCCGGGCGGCCATCTTTCGTAACTCCGCTGATGTTGGACCAATATTTCTTCGCCAATCTGGTTGTGCGGCATGGCGCCGGACCGCGGCCCCTGCCTGTAAAGGAGTGGCGCGCGGACCTTCTTGCTGAGCGCTTCGTTGAATTGACGCAAACGCCGGCCTATGCCAGCCGGGCTCGCGAATTGGCGGCGCGCATGGCGCAAGAAAACGGGGCTGCCCGCGCGCTGGAGGTTGTTCGGAGCGTTGCCGGGCCGCCGCCTTGCAGCCGGCCTCACGGTTCGACGCCTCCGGCCGTCCCAATCGCTAGCCTTGGCATAGCCCCGCAGACTTCCGTATGAAGGAGTTCACCATGAGCCAGACCGCGAAGGCCCAACACTTTCGCTCCCTTCATGAACGGCCCGGAGCCTTTGTCATTCCCAATCCTTGGGACGCAGGTACCGCTGTCTTGCTGGCGGGACTTGGTTTCGAGGCGCTGGCGACGACGAGTGCGGGCTTGGCCTTTTCACTCGGGAGGCGCGATGTCGGCGGCATCAAGCGCGGCGAGGCCATCGAGAACGTCCGCGCCATCGTTGCGGCCACGCCGTTGCCTGTATCGGCGGACCTCGAAAATGGCTACGCCGATGATCCCGGCGCCGCGGCGGAAACGATCATGCTCGCCGCTGAGGCGGGTGCGGTTGGAGCCTCGCTCGAAGACGCAACTGGCGATCCCGCTCGCCCGATCTACGATTTTTCGCATGCCGTCGAGAGAGTGGCGGCTGCCGCCGAGGCCGTGAAGGCGCTTTCCTTCCCTTTCACTTTGACCGCGCGTGCGGAGGGCTTCCTCTATGGCAGGACCGATCTCGACGATACCATCCGCCGCTTGCAGGCTTATGAGAAAGCTGGCGCCGATGTTCTCTATGCGCCGGCCTTGCCGTCCTTCGAGGCAATCAGAGCCGTTTGCTCGGCGCTGACAAAACCGGTCAACGCCCTCGCAGGCACGGCGCACAAGCTTTCGGTTGCGGAGCTTACGGCGGCCGGCGCCAAGCGGATCAGTGTTGGCTCGGCCTTCAACCGGGCAGCGCTTGGCGCGTTCCTTCGCGCCGCCCGCGAAATCAAGGAAAGCGGCACGGTCACCTTTGTCAATGAAGCCGTGCCCTACGCCGAAATCATGTCGCTGATGCCGCAGGAATAAAGGGGCGACCTGGCGCGTTCCCCTGATGGCCAGCGCGGGTTTTGCAAATAAAGTGCATCAGCTTCAGCTTCGCAGCTAAGAATGTCACCATAAAAGGTGATACTATCCTTACTGTAGCGGAGGAGGACCTTTCATGAAGTTGACACGCAGACAGTTCGGCCAAGGGATCGCGATGGCAGGCGCTGCGGCGGCCGCAACGCGCATTTCGTCGCCAGCGCTTGCTCAAAACGAAAAGCTGAGGATTGGGATCTTGACGCCGCGCGCGGGCGCCGCCGCAACCATTGGCGAATGCGGGCTGCGAGGCGTCCAGTGGGGCGCCGGGCGTATCAATAAGGAGGGTGGGATCGCGGGGCGACCTATCGAGCTTGTGATCGAGGAGGAGTCCAATCCCAAGGACACGATCGAGCGCTTCCGCCGCCTTGTCCTCCAGGAGAAGGTCGCCTGCGTGCAAGGCATCGTGTCCACCGGCGTCTCCTTGGGCGTAGCTCCGGCGGCGGAGGACGAGCGTGCGCTTCTGATCTTATGGGACGGCACGACGCAAGACGGCGTCAAGGAAACGATGCCGAGCCCGAACTATGTTTTCCGCAGCACTGACAACGAGTGCGAGGCCGTCATGGCTTCGTTGCTGGCGCTGAAGCTTTATAAGGGTCAGTTCCGCAAGATCGCCGGCATCAATCCCGACTACTCCTATGGCCGCAACAATTGGGAAGCGTTTCAGCAGCTTCTGAAGCGCTACAAGGTCGAGTACGAAGTCGTCGCAGAACAATGGCCGAAGGTCGGAACGCTCGACCTCACCTCGAATGTGGCCGCGCTGAATGCGGCAAAGCCCGATCTGATCTTCTCCTCGATGCTGTTCGCCGATCTGCCCGTATTTATGAAGCAAGGCCATGCGAGCGGGCTCTTCAATGGCACCAAGCTGGTGCTGCCCGCTGCAACCTGGCAGATCAATCAGCTCAGCAAGGAGTTCGTGCCCGAAGGGACGATCCTCGGCTACAATACACTTTACTTTGCCTTGGAGAACGCTTCGCCGCTTCAGAAAGACTTCGTTTCCCACTACCTTGACCGGTTCAAAGAGGCCCCGCATTGGGAAGCGGACCGCGCCTACTTCGCATTGGCAGCCTACAAGGCCGGCGTGGAGGCTGCGCACAAGGCGGCGGGCAAATGGCCGTCCACCGAAGAGGTCATCGCAGCGATGCCCGGCTTGGAGATCGAAAGTCTAGGTGGACCGGGCCGGTTCCGGAAGGACAAGATTGCGGAGCAGATGTTCTATCAAGGACCGTCGGCCAACGGCAATGTCTACTCTTTCCCGACTCTCGCGAGCGTGGAGGCGATCTCATCGGCACAGCTTCAAAAGCCTGCCGGCGCCGACTTCTGGGAGTGGATCAAGACGGCTCCGATGCCGATTAGCGCGTAAAAAAATATAAGATACAGGACGGGAGGAGGAGGAGCTTTGACAGCGTGGCTTGACATTGTGCTAGGCGGCCTCTTCCACGCTGCCGTCTTGTTTCTCGTGGCGGCAGGCCTTCAATTGGTCTTCGGTGTCCAGAAGATTCTCAATCTAGCCTGCGGCTCGTTCTATGCGCTGGGGGCATATTTCGGAATAACGGCGGTCTCGGCCATGACTAGGTTCGGACTCCCGATCGCTTACTTCTTCCCTGTCCTGCTCGCATCGGGTTTGCTCATCGGTTTGGTGGGTTTGCCCGTGGAACGCGTGTTGCGCACGGTTTACCGCCGCGAGGAAAGCCATCAATTGCTGCTGACCTTCGGCCTTCTCCTGATGTTTCAGGACATTCTCCGCTTTTTCTGGGGGTCGACGCCGCAAACGATGGAGAAGGCCTATATGGCGTTTGGCACGGCAAGCATCGGCGGTGCTCAGGTCCCGGTTTACAATCTCGTTGTGATCGCTTCGAGCATTGGGCTTGCCGGTTTGCTCGGCTTTGTTCTTCAGAAGACTGCGTTTGGCAAGATCATCCGCGCAACCGCGGAAAACCGCGATATGGCAGAAGGCCTCGGCGCCGACACGGGGAAAGTCTATTCGGTTGTTTTTACAGCGGGCTGCATGCTCGGCACGGTGGGAGGGGCGCTTGTCGTTCCGGCCTCAGCCGCCTCGCTTGATATGGCCGTCGAACTGATCGTGGAGGCCTTTGCCGTCGTGGTCATCGGAGGGCTTGGCAGCATGCGCGGCGCGCTCTTGGGAGCAATCATCGTTGGCCTCGTGCGCGCGCTTGCCATTTCGAGGCTGCCAGAAGCCGAGATCCTGTCCGTCTACTTGATCGTCGTCGTCATCTTGATCTTCAGGCCGGGCGGCCTTCTCGGAAAGGCTCCGGCATGACGATCGGTACGGTTTTGCGGCCGGCTGACACTGCAACGGCGGTTCCAGCCTCGAACGCTATCCCCGCTGTGCTGGCAATAGCCGCGCTGGCAGCTTTGGGTGCGGCTCCCTACGTCTCAAGTCCCTACACCGTAACTCTTCTCGGGACCTTCATCGCGTCCGCCATCGCCCTCCTCGGCTTCAACATCCTTATGGGCTACACGGGGCTTCTCTCTTTCGGGCATGCGATGTTCGTCGCGGCCGGCGCCTACACCGCCGCCGTCTTCACGTCCAAGCTCGGCGTTCCCTCCCTTGAGCTGATATTGCTGGCGGCCGCCGCGGTTTCGGCCCTGGCCGCCTTTTTGATCGGCCTATTCTGCGTCCGCTATACAAAGATCTTCTTCAGCATGCTCACGCTCGCCCTTGGAATGACATTTCACTCCTTCCTGTTCAAATTCTACGGCGTGACCGGCGGAGATCAGGGGATGAGGGTTAGCCGGCCCCTTCTTCTGGGCCTGGACACCGGCGGCGGCAAGACGGCCTTCCTGATCGGGCCTTTCTATTATTACTCGCTCGCTCTGCTCGCAATTCTCGGGTTTCTGGCTTGGCGTATCGTGCGTTCGCCGCTCGGACTTCATATGCGGGCGGTGCGCGACAATGCGCAGAAAGCCGCGTGTCTCGGTGTGGAGGTGCAGCGAACGCGGCTTTGGGCGTTTGTCATATCCGCGGCCTATTGCGGAATCGCCGGGGTTCTGACCGGAGTAAGCGTTGGCCTCGCGGATCCGGAGCTTGGCTATTGGACGCAGTCTGGAAATCTCGTCTTCATGACGGTGCTCGGGGGAAGCGGGGCCTTCGCCGGTCCCATTCTGGGGGCATTCGTGTTTGTCTTTTTACAGGATGCCTTGATTGCGGCGACAGAATATTGGCGGTTCGTCCTCGGCGCCATCCTTGTTGCCATCATCATCTTCATGCCTGCTGGCCTCGCAGGCCTCACACTGGATTTGCTACGGCGAAAAGGTTCGAAGTGACCGATCTTCTGACTGCTCACAACGTATCGAAAAGCTACGGAAGCTTCCGCGCCTTGAGCGATGTCTCTTTCAGCGTCGGCCCCGGCGAGTTCGTCGCGATCATTGGCCCGAATGGCGCGGGCAAGACCACGCTTGTCAACGTCGTAACCGGCTTGTTGAGGCCGAGCAAGGGCGAGGTCCGGTTCAAGGGCCGGGACATTGCGGGCGCCGGCCCAGTGGAACTGGCGCGTCGCGGGATGGCGAGAGCATTTCAGCTGGTGCAGATTTTTCCCACGCTGACGGTGCGGGAAACGCTGAGTATTGCGATTGCCTCCCGACCCAGGAAGCTTCGCCACTCGCTGCGGCGGGTCTCGGCCGACAAGAAAGTCCGGGCGGAATGCGAGAGTGTGGCGAGTCTGTTCAAGCTCGCGTCCCGCCTCGATACGCAGAGCTCGCATCTCTCTCAGGGGGAAAAGAAGCTGCTCGATATCGCGAGTGCTTTCACGCTGAGGCCTGAGCTCATTCTCCTCGATGAGCCGACCAGCGGCGTCAGCAGTTCGGAAAAACATAACTTAATGCATGTCCTCTTGGACGCTGCACACTCGGCCGGTATCAGGTCCATCATTCTCGTAGAGCACGACATGGAGATTGTCCGCCGCTACTCGAAACGGATCGTGGCGATGCAGGAAGGCCAAGTGCTGGCAGATCTGCCGGTGGCGTCGTTTTTTGCACATAGCGAACTTGTCGCCGCGGTCGCCGGGAAGCCGCCAACCATAGAAACGGGACCCGGTCATGTTGTCCGTCACTAATCTCAAGGTCGATATCCAGGGAAGCCGTATTCTCGACGGCGTCACCTTCCAGGTTCTTCAGGGAGAGTTCGTGTGTCTCCTCGGACGCAACGGTTCAGGAAAGACAACGACGTTGCGGACCATCATGGGGTATCGGAAGGCCGCCGCAGGGGCGATCGAGTTCGAGGGGGAGAGCATTTCGAAGCTTCCCACATGGAAGATCGCGCGCCTTGGCATCGGATATTCTCCGGAAGAATCGGAGGTATTCGGCGATCTCACGGTTGCGGAGAACATTGAGCTGCCGGTGTCGACGCGGCCCCGCACGGATCGCACGGCCGGCGAACGTGTCAGCCTAGCCTATGAGGTCTTTCCGAAACTCGTTCGCTACAAAGCCCGGGGTGGCATGCAACTCTCAGGCGGAGAGCGAAAAATGGTGTCTGTCGCGCGCTCGCTGGCCCTCGACCCCAAGCTGCTGCTTCTGGATGAGCCCTTCGAGGGTCTGTCGCCGGTTATTATTCCCGAAATAGCGCACGGTATCGGCTCAATCCGGTCGATGGGCTGTTCGATACTTCTCGCCGAGTCCAACATTCACCACGTTCCCGATTCGATCGACCGGGTTTACGTGATCGAGCGCGGTGAGCTGATATTTGCCGGCCAGCTCAGCGACGCCCGGAAGGATCCTTTTGTAAATAGCGTCATTAGCGGCTAGGGACGGTGCACCGCCCCTAGCCGGTATCCTTATCCCTATAGAGACAAGGCAGGTCTTGGCTCCCTAGCCCGCGGCAAAATACTGCCGCATTTGAGCGGCCTCAGATTCCGCCAGCGCAAGCTTGTGCTTGACCACGTCGCCGATCGAGACAATGCCGGCAAGGCGATTGTTCTCAGCCACGGGGATATGGCGGAAGCGGCAAGCCGTCATCTGCTCCATCAACCAGTCGATGCTGTGATGCTCGGAGCAGGTCACGACCGGATGCGTCATGTGCTCGCGAACCGGTTCATCAAGCGCGGCCGCTCCTTGCGTCGCCACGATGCGCACAACGTCGCGCTCGGAAATAACGCCGAGCACGTGGTGCAGATCGTCGGCGATCACAACCGCACCGATACGGTTCTTTTCAAGCAGCGCGATCACCTCGTTCACCGACGCGGTGGGAAGCGCGCTGACAACCTGACGGCCTTTCTCTCTGAGTATCCAAGCAACTGTCATCTGTTTCCTTCCCGGTGGGATATTGCGCCGTGAACCCGAAGCGGAACTCACCAGGCGTGCTGCTTTTTGCCGCAGCTTTAATCCCCAACCTTCTCTATGATGCCTTTATAGCAATTTTATTGCAACAGCCTTCGCTCCCAGGACATGAAAAGGCTTTTCAGCGCGCGGGGGGAACGTTCGCCCAGGGGCTTTGTTAATCAACTGGCTCCGTGGTCCGGCCTCCCCTTGCCCCATGTCCCGTCCGCCGGAGCCAAATGAGGCCGGCGCTCCCAAACGGGACGCGCCGGTTTTCTTAGGTCCGCCCAAATTGGAGATAGCCGCGCGCGAGCGCAACGCCGTTGCTGCACCGGATTTCCTCATGTGGGAAACCGCGGCGCGTGAGCGTCACTCCTTGAGGTCATCCTCAAGAATGGCCATCTGAAATTGGTAAGTCACTTCATTGTCCTCGTCATCCTTATAGATGACGCCAACGAACTCTTCCTTGATAAAAACCTCAACGGAATCCTGCTTTTTATGGCGCTTCTTTACCTCGATGGCATCGAATGCGAATTTTTTCCTCAAATACAATTCGAGGCTCTTAATCTCTGCTGGCGTCATGATCTGCCTGTTTTATCTGAGCTTGCTGTTCCATGCCGCTGACTTCCGTACCAGCGAGAAGCTGGTCCATCATCCGGGACGGCTGACTGCATCCCGCCTCGCCTACCACTCGCGCAGGCACGCCCGCAACGGTTGTCTTCGACGGGACGTCTTTGAGAACAACGCTTCCCGCCGCGATCCGTGCGCAATCGCCGACATGAATGTTACCGAGGATCTTAGCTCCGGCACCGATCATCACGCCGCGCCCAACCTTCGGGTGCCGGTCGCCGCACTCCTTGCCGCTTCCGCCTAGCGTGACCCCATGCAGGAGCGAGCTGTGATCGCCAATTTCGGCTGTCTCGCCGATGACGATGCCCGACCCGTGATCGAACATGATTGCGCGGCCGATCTTTGCTGCGGGATGGATGTCGATCCCGAAAACCATCGATGATTGGCTTTGCAGATATAGGGCGAAATCTTTGCGTCCGGCGTGCCAAAGCCAATGTGAGAAACGCTGGGTTTCGAGCGCGTGAAAGCCCTTAAAGTAGAGAAGCGGGTCGATCATCCGATTGCAGGCTGGATCGCGATCGTAGACGGCGGTCAAGTCGGCGCGCATCACGATGCCAAGCGTTGGCTCGTGGTCGACGATGCTCAGAAATGTCTGGCGGATGAGATCGGCATTGACGTTATCGTGATCGAGGCGTTGTGCGAGGCGATGGCAGACCGCGTGTTCCAGGCGGCTGTGATTGAGAATGTTCGCGAAGATGAGCGCGGAAAGCTCAGGCTCACGCCTGATCACGTCGCCGGCTTCTTCGCGAATTTGATCCCACACAGGATCGTAGGCAGCAACGTTGCCGGTCCTAGGCCCGCGTTTCATCGTCAACATAGGCAAATCTCGGCCCCTCCGTCCGGTTCATTCGTAATATTTTACGCGATTGGCTCGTCACGCGCAAAGGCCGCGATTCAGGGCCTCTGCTTTAAGAAACGCAAAACACCCTCCTTGAAGAGGCGGTCGCCAACAGCCTTCATATGATCCCGCCCGGGAATATCGAGCGTTTGTGCGCCGGGGATAGCGTCCGCCAGAGGCTGTGCGGGGCCAGCGATCGTGTCCTCTGTACCGGCCGCGACAAGGACGGGCATACGCAGGGCCGAGAGTTGGTTCTGTGGGATCCGGTCACGGGCAGCCATGATACAGGCGGCAAGTGCCCGGCGGTCACTCTTGGTCTGATCGGCGAAGAGTCTGAACGCGCGTGCTTCCGGGCTCGTGATGGTGGACACCTCCTCAGACAGAAGGGCCTCGGCGATGGGCCGTGGATCGCCAACGCCGCGTATCATATTGGCGCCAAGCCCCGCGAACACGGCGCTGCGGACACGTTCAGGGTAGCTGAGCGCCAGAAAAGCAGCGATGCGCGCGCCCATCGAGTAGCCAATGACGTCGGCCCGATCGATTGCGAGCCGGTCGAGGAGGTGCCTCGCATCGTCGGCCATCGCCTGACCGGAATAGGCATCCGGCTCGTAGAACTTCTGGCTGGTACCATGGCCGCGATTGTCGAAAGCGATGGCACGGAAACCGTTCCCGGCGAGAAAGCTCATCCAGCGGGTATCGGCCCAATTCGTCTGCGCGTTCGAGGCAAACCCGTGAATGAGTAGAACGGGATCCCCCTCACCCTCAACCCTATAGGAGATCTCAACGCCGTTAGACGCGAACCCATCCATGCTCTTTCTCCCGCCCAAGCCTATGTTGGAACTACGCGGAGATGTAAAGCGAGAAAAGCCAGCCGGGTTCCTAACGGGCGCGGACGCGACCGTTTAAGCGGCGGTTCCTTCCGCCTGTGCCTGCGCGCGGGCTTTGGCCACTTCGCGCTTCAAGCGCCGGGCCTTGAGCGAGAGCTCCTCATCCTTGGCCTTCAAGAGGAACGCGTCGAGGCCGCCGCGGTGCTCGACCGTGCGAAGCGCATTTGCGCTGATTCTGAGACGCACGCTTCGCCCAAGCACGTCGCTCAGGAGCGTGACATTGCACAGGTTCGGCAGGTAGCGCCGCTTCGTCTTAATGTTGGAGTGGCTAACGAGATGACCAACAAGGCCACCCTTGCCTGTGAGTTCGCACTGGCGCGACATGTTCGGACCTAGAGGTGAATGGAGGTTGGGCGTATTCGCCAATCTAAATTGATGTAACGCTTGGAGCTGCACGGGTCAAGCGTCCAATGCTTGTCCGGCTTCCGCGCCAGCTTTCGACAACACTCCGAGGCAAGTTATCGCCCCGGACCGGACCTATTTGACGTCAGTGTCCACTTCTGCGGTAACGGCTTTACGCAGGTCTTCCAGGAAGGGCTTCAGGTTCTTCCCCGGACAGTCGGTTTGGTCGTGGTCGCCATGCCCCGAGATGTTTTCCGCGGCGATGCCATATTTCAGAGCAAGCCAGGTGACAAGTTGCGTGAGGGACGCGAGTTGCTCTTGAGTTGGAGCCTCCCGTTCGAAATCGCCTTCGACGGTAATTTGAATACGGCCGTCATTATCGAAATTCGTTGTGGCATCGCCAGCGAAGTTGATATCCCGGCCCTCGCCGATCTTCCCCGCCACATCGATGTAATAATGGTAGAGGACATCGCCCCATGCCGGCTTGGACAGCGTTCCGACTCTTCCGGGCGTCATGGAGAAATTCTGCAGACCGCGCATCTTGGCTTCGAGGCTGACCTTCGGTTGCTGCCGCTCACCTGTGTGATGGATGATGATCTCGCCCGGCTTTTGCTCCTGCATCAATTCGGTTTTCGCCGGAACCGCTCCCCAAACGCTGCGGGAAACAATCTCAGGTTCGTCGAGGTCTTTGGCCACGGCGGCTTGAGAAAGGATCAACGCACAGGCAAACAGCAAAAGCGCGCCCGCAAGGCGCGCCCATCGCCAAGTTGAATTTTCGTCGCATGCCCCGGAGCTCAAAAGCAGCCCCCCTGAAGCAGGACGCCGTCTCCGGCAGCCCCTCTGTTTTGCCCCACCCACAAAGGCGTTTTATCAGGCTTTTGAAGCGACTTGCAAGGGCGCCGGAGCGCTGCCTTAGACTAATTAGGTGAGAAGGGGAACAGCCGTCGTCAGCTCGCAACTTCCCGAATGGTCGGGGACTCCATCATGGCAGCCGGAAAGCTGGATTCCCTCATCGACGGGTTAAGCAAGGTAGCGCCGGCCGCGGCAAACACTAAGCCGCCGCGCTCTCGTCACTCTCGCTGCCGGCAACCGGACCGGAGTCCAGACCCTTGGCGGATTCGTCCCGGTCGACCAGTTCGATCACGGCGAGCGGTGCGTTGTCGCCATACCGGAAGCCAGCCTTCAGAACGCGGGTATAACCGCCCGGCCGGGCTTTATAACGCGGGCCGAGCGTTTCGAAAAGCTTCACAACCGTGGCGTCGTCGCGAAGGCGCGAGGCCACGACGCGGCGGGCGTGCAGGTCGCCCCGCTTCGCAAGCGTAATGAGAGCCTCAACAACGCCCCGCAAGTCCTTTGCCTTGGGAAGCGTGGTCACGATCTGCTCATGCTTGACGAGCGCCGCGGCCATGTTGGCGAACATGGCCTGACGGTGGCTTGCCGTACGGTTGAACTTACGTCCGGATTTACGGTGACGCATTGTCTCGTCCTCAAAGGCCGGGGCGCACCGCTAAGGCGCCACCACGGAATTTAGCCCTATCAATAATGATCCTCGAACCGCTTCGCCAGTTCCTCGATATTCTCTGGCGGCCAGTTCGGCACTTCCATGCCCAGATGAAGTCCCATCCCAGCGAGCACTTCCTTGATCTCATTCAAGGACTTGCGCCCAAAATTCGGAGTCCGGAGCATCTCGGCTTCGGTCTTCTGGATCAGGTCGCCGATATAAACGATGTTGTCGTTCTTGAGGCAGTTGGCCGAGCGGACGGAAAGCTCAAGCTCGTCGACCTTCTTGAGCAGCGCCGCGTTGAACTCAAGTTGCGGAATGCGCTCCTCCGAGACCTCTTTACGGGGCTCTTCGAAGTTCACGAAGATCGAGAGTTGATCCTGGATGATGCGTGCGGATAGGGCGACGGCGTCCTCGGGCGATACTGCGCCGTTGGTCTCAACCTCAAGGGTCAGTTTATCATAGTCGAGGATCTGGCCTTCACGGGTGTTCGAAATCTTGTAGGAGACTTTCTTCACCGGACTGTAAAGGCTGTCGACTGGAATAAGCCCGATCGGAGCATCGTCAGGGCGGTTGCGCTCGGCCGGAACATATCCCTTGCCGATATCCGCTGTCAGCTCCATGCGAACGGTTGCGCCCTCGTCCAGCGTGCAGATGACGAGGTCCGGATTTAGGATTTCCACATCGGCGCCGGCCTCGATATCGCGGGCGCGGGCCACACCTGGCCCCTCCTTGCGAAGCACCATACGCTTCACACCCTCA
This sequence comes from uncultured Alphaproteobacteria bacterium, assembly GCA_963817705.1. Lineage (GTDB taxonomy): Bacteria > Pseudomonadota > Alphaproteobacteria > Rhizobiales > Rhodomicrobiaceae > Rhodomicrobium. The sequence goes on along the minus strand of CAWFPF010000001.1, from coordinate 2,738,523 downwards.
GAATGGACGCGAAGCGCCATCTCTTTGATGTTGAGGACGATGTCGGTCACGTCCTCGCGCACGCCAGGGATCGAAGAAAATTCATGGAGCACACCGTCGATATGGACGGTGGTGACCGCGGCGCCTTGCAGCGAGGACAGCAAGACGCGGCGCAGGGCATTGCCGAGCGTCAGGCCGAAGCCGCGCTCAAGAGGCTCCGCCACGATGGTCGCCACGTATCGGGGATTGGTGCCCGGGAGGACGTTAATCTTTCCGGGCTTTATGAGATCTTGCCAATTCTTATTCAGCACGTTGTTTTCCCTTTTGGGGCGGCGTCAGGCAAAAGGTGCGCGCCGCTATCGCTGACTGTATGGAGGGGATGCCTCTCGAAATGCCTTTTAAACGCGGCGCCTTTTGCGAGGGCGGCATCCATTGTGCGGAATGGGGGTCACGTCACGGATTGAAGTGACTTGAAAACCGCAAGCCTGCAGGGCCCGCAGTGCCAACTCACGACCAGAGCCAGGCCCGCTCACCTCGATTTCGATCGTGCGCATGCCATGTTCCTGGGCCTTCCGCCCGGCGTCCTCGGCCGCGACCTGAGCGGCATAGGGCGTCGACTTCCTCGATCCCTTGAAGCCCATCGCACCCGATGAAGACCAGGAGATCGCGTTGCCTTGGGCATCGGTAATCGTGATCATCGTGTTGTTAAAGCTTGCGGCCACATGGGCCACGCCCGAAGCAATGTTCTTCTTTTCGCGGCGCTTTACGCGCGCCTTTTCCTTCGCCATCGTCTATCCCAATCTGGCCGCTAAAGCCTTGCCTTACTTTTTCTTGCCGGCGATCGGCTTGGCCGGGCCCTTCCGGGTGCGCGCATTGGTATGCGTCCGCTGGCCGCGAACCGGCAAACCGCGGCGGTGCCTCAACCCACGATAGCAACCCAAATCCATCAGGCGCTTGATGTTCATCGCGACGTCGCGGCGCAAATCGCCTTCGACCATATAATCGCGGTCGATGACCTCGCGAATTTGAAGGACTTCGGCGTCGGTTAACTCGTTAACCCGCCGCTGCACCGGGATATTGACCTTCTCACAAATCTCTTTTGCGAAGCGCGGGCCAATGCCATGGATATAGCGAAGGCCGATCTCGACGCGCTTATTGGAGGGGATGTTCACACCCGCTATACGTGCCACTTTATCCTCTTCATGTTTAGGCTAAGTTGGAGCGGGTGTCCGCTCACGCCGGAATACAGGAAAAGCGCTCCGGAGGGATCACCTCCAGACCGCCGCAGATCATGAGTTCAGACCGCCAATATAGGCACGCTTTTCTAATAAGTCTAGCGTCCTCGTCTCGCCAGTAAATCCGCTCATGGAGATTTCGCGCCGCCCGGCGCCACCGATACGATCTCATTGATGCGGCGCACCACCTCTTCGATCGGCAACTCGCCATCAATGACGTGAAGTTTGCCCTTGGCCCGGTAATAGTCGATCAGCGGGCTCGTTTGTTTGTGATAAACATCTAGCCGCTTGCGGACAGTCTCGGCATTGTCATCCGACCGGCGCTTGAAGGACTTGCTTAAGCAGCGGTCGCAGACGCCCTCCTTTTTGGGCATCCGGAAGAATTCGTTGTAGCTCTCGCCGCATTGTGCGCAGCTAAAGCGACCCGCAACGCGTTTGACCAAGACGTCATCGCTCACATCGACCACGATGACGGCATGAACCTTCTTGCCGTGCTCTGCCATGAGCGTGTCTAGGTCCTCGGCCTGCTGCACGGTCCTTGGAAACCCATCGAGGGCGAAGCCGGGATGATCCGCCGGCAGTCCGTCGAGCGTCTCGAATACCACACCCACCACAACATCGTCTGGAACGAGCTTTCCGCTCTCAATATATGGCTTGGCGATGATACCGACAGGGCTGCCGGCCGCAATGGCATTCCGGAGCATGTCGCCCGAGGAGAAGTGCTGGATACCGAAATGGTCCTCGAGGTACTTCGACTGCGTGCCCTTTCCTGCGCCTGGCGGTCCAAGCAAAATAATGTTCATCGCCGCTTCGCTCCCCTCAACTTAGATTTCTTGATTAGGCCCTCGTATTGGTGCGCGAGAAGATGGCTTTGCACCTGAGCGACGGTATCCATGGTAACACTGACCACGATCAAAAGCGAAGTGCCGCCGAAGTAGAAGGGGGCTCGCATTTGATACGACAGAATTTCTGGCAGGATACACACCACCGAGATATAGGCCGCACCGATCACCGTGATCCTGTTAAGGACATACTCGATATATTGCGCGGTGCGCGGACCGGGCCGGTATCCCGGAATAAAGCCTCCATATTTCTTTAAATTGTCGGCCGTTTCCTGCGGAGGAATGACGATCGGCGTATAAAAGAAACAGAAGAATACGATGAGAGCTATATAGAGCAGAATGTGAAGCGGCTGCCCAGGTCCGAGCAGCGCCAGCACCTGCGTCATTGCATCGGATGAATGCCCGATGAATTGTTGGAGCGTCGCTGGCAGGTAGAGAAGCGTGGACGCGAAGATCGGTGGAATGACACCCGATGCATTGAGCTTCAGCGGCAAATGCGAACTATCGCCCTGAAACATGCGATTACCGATTTGCCGCTTCGGATATTGAATGGCTAGGCGCCGCTGGGCGCGCTCGAAAAACACAACCACGGTTACGACGGCAACCATCATGACGATCAAAGCGATGATGACTGCTGGCGGAAGAACGCCGCTGCGGCCTTGCTCCAGGATGCGATAAAGTGCGGTCGGCATCTCGGCCACGATGCCCGCGAAAATGATCAACGACGAGCCGTTGCCTATGCCGCGTGCTGTGATCTGCTCGCCAAGCCACACCAGGAACATCGTGCCGCCGACCAGCGAGATGACAGTCGTCAGCTGGAAAAACCAGCCCGGATCTAGTGCTGAGCTGTTCAGCCCGCGCGCTGTCAAGCTCGCCTGCACCGTCGCGATTACGACCGTGAGATAGCGCGTATACTGGTTGAGCTGCTTGCGCCCGGACTCACCTTCCTTACGCAAGGCCTCCAGCGAAGGCACGACCGAGCCCATAAGCTGAATGATGATCGAAGCCGTGATATACGGCATAATGTTCAGGAGGAAAATCGCCGAACGCGATAGCGCGCCGCCCGAGAACACATTGAGCATGCCGAAAACGGTGTTGCTGTTCTCGAACAGCTTGGACAGAAGGCTCGTGTCTATTCCGGGGATCGGAATGAACGTGCCGAGCCGGTAAATCAGCAAAGCGCCTAACGTGAACAAGATGCGTTGCTTAAGCTCATCGGCTTTCGCAAACGTCGATAATTTTAGGTTCGCGGCAAGTTGTTCCGCAGCGGAAACCATGACTGCTTCTCCGGTTTGAGGCACCGGGCCGGCGCGCTAGGCGGGGCGGTGTGAGTTATATCGTACAGTAGCAGATGAACCTTGCAAGAGGAGCAAAGCAGTCCGGAGCGCAACTTCAGAGACGCGAGATGCTTAACCTGCGTTCGGCAGACGGCTCTCGCGCTTAACCACCGCAGCGCGCCGGCGAACGGCACGTTTTCCGTCACCGGCGAGGCGATCCTCTTTTTCGATCGTGATTTCAACCGTACCGCCGGCCGCCTCGACCGCCTTAACCGCCGCAAGGGAAGCGCCAGCCACCTTGAACTTGAGCGGAGCCTTGACTTCTCCGCGCGCAAGAAGGCGTACTCCGTCACGCTCGCGCCGCAACGCGCCGGAAGCGATCAGCGCACCGGCATCGATCAACCCCTTCGCATCGAGCTTGCCCGCGTCGATGACCTCTTGCACGCGATCAAGATTGATGTGTGCGAAGTTTAGCCGCAGTGGATTATTGAAGCCGCGTTTCGGCAGGCGCATGTGAAGGGGCATCTGGCCGCCCTCGAAGCCCTTGATGGCCACGCCCGAACGCGCCTTTTGACCCTTGACGCCGCGACCGGCTGTCTTGCCCTTGGTCGAACCGATACCCCGGCCGACCCGGATGCGGTCCTTTGTGGCGCCTGGGTTATCTCTCAACTCGTTCAGCTTCATCGTACAATTCCTCGGCGGCGTCTTCGCCACGTTTAGCGCTTTTTCGCAGCCACCGGCACGCCGTCTTCCTCGACGATCCGGACGAGATGCGGAATTTTGTTGATCATGCCACGGATGGCCGGATTGTCGGTCACGACCTTGCGGCGGTGCATCTTATTCAAACCCAGCCCGATCAGCGTCTCGCGCTGATCGTAGGGTCTGCGGATAGGGCTGCCGACCTGTTCGATGGTCAGCGTTTTTTTTGCCGGTGCTTCAGACATTGCAATCGATCCTCTTAAGCGTCCGCCGCTTGTGCCGCGCCAGCGCCCTCGGCTCCGTCGCGCCTGCGGTTGACGATCTCGCTGACCTTTTTGCCGCGCCGGGCTGCGACGCCGCGCGGGCTGTCCTCGCGCTTGAGAGCGTCGAAGGTCGCCCGCACCATGTTGTAGGGGTTCGACGTACCGAGCGACTTTGCAACGACATCCTGAACACCCAGTGTCTCGAACACGGCGCGCATTGGGCCGCCCGCGATGATACCGGTGCCCGGAGGGGCAGCGCGCAGGAACACCTTGCCAGCCCCGTGATGACCATGCACATCGTGGTGCAGCGTGCGGCCTTCGCGAAGCGGCACCCGAACTAGATTGCGCTTGGCCGAGTCCGTTGCCTTCTTGATTGCGTCAGGCACTTCACGCGCCTTGCCGTGGCCGAAGCCCACGCGGCCTTTCTGATCGCCCACGACGACAAGAGCGGCAAAACCGAACCGCCGGCCACCCTTCACCACCTTGGCGACGCGATTGATGTGAACGAGCTTGTCGACAAACTCGCTGTCGCGGTCGTCGCGATCGCGCTCTCTGCCTCTGCTATGTGGTTCTCGAGCCACGAGCCTACCCTTTCCTTCTTCTCAAGCCCGAGCCTGAGCAAACGTCTAGAAATTCAAACCTGCTTCGCGCGCAGCATCGGCCAGTGCCTTGACGCGCCCGTGATAGATGTATCCGCCGCGATCGAAAACCACATCCTTGATGCCGGCCTTCAAGGCCCGTTCGGCTACGAGCTTGCCAACCTCGGCCGCTGCGGCGACGTCCGTGCCCTTCGGAAGGCTAGCTTTGAGATCGCCGTCGATGCTCGACGCAGCAGCAATCGTGTGGCCCTTCGTGTCGTCGATGATCTGGGCATAGATATGCTTCGAAGACCGGAAGACCGATAGGCGCGGACGTTCGCCCTGCGCAGTGCGCAAAGACCGGCGGACACGCGCTTTGCGGCGGTCGAATTTTGAGAGCGGAGAAGCCATGGTTCGGTCCTACTTCTTCTTGCCTTCTTTGCGCTGAATGAATTCGCCCTGGTAGCGGACCCCTTTGCCTTTATAGGGCTCAGGGCCACGGAAACCGCGAATTTCGGCGGCCACTTGGCCGACTTTGTCCTTTTCGATACCGGAGATCGTGATCTCCGTCGGCTTCGGCACGGCAATCGTGATACCCTCTGGAATTGGGTAGAAGATGTCGTGGCTATAGCCGAGCTGCAGCTTGAGAGACTTGCCATCCATCGCAGCACGATAGCCGACGCCCGTGATCTCAAGCGTCCGTGTGAATCCGGCCGTGGTCCCATGGACGAGGTTCTCTACCAGCGACCGCGACATCCCCCACATCGAGCGAGCGCGCTTCGTATCCGAGCGTGGTGCGACGCAGATGGCGCCGTTTTCCAGCTTCACCTCGACATCGTCGATCAGCGTGAGGGAAAGCTGACCTTTCGGCCCTTTCACCGTCACCTTTTGTCCGTCAACCGTTGCCGTTACAGTCTTCGGCACGGGCACCGGCTTCTTGCCAATCCGGGACATGGTCCAAAACCTTCTCTTTCGTCGAGCCTGTCATGGCCGCCCGTGGAGCGTCCATTCAGATCAAAATTCTCCGAGTGCCTTCCGTTGGATGTCCGAAGCCAAGCCCCGGACATGGCCGCCGTCAGAACACGCTGCACAAAATCTCGCCGCCCACATTCTCGGCGCGGGCGCGCGTATCGGACATCACGCCCTTCGGTGTCGAAAGGATCGCCACGCCGAGGCCGTTGGCGATGGTCGGCAAGTCCTGCACGCTGGAATAGACCCGGCGCCCCGGAGTAGACACGCGCTTGATATCGCGTATTACCGGCGCGCCATCGTAATATTTGAGCTCGATTTCGAACTCAGTCTTGCCGCCGCCATATTCGATTTCGGCATAGCCGCGGATATAGCCTTCCTCGCGCAGCACATCGAGAACGCGGGCGCGCAACTTCGAGGCCGGGGTCGAAACCTTCGGCCTGCTGCGCATCTGCGCGTTACGGATGCGTGTCAGCATATCGCCCAGTGGATCGGAAAGCGCCATGTTCTTATGATCCCTACCAGCTCGATTTCACCAAACCGGGGATAAGCCCCTCATTGCCCAATTCGCGAAGCGCGATGCGTGACATCCTCAACTTCCGGTAATAGGCGCGCGGGCGCCCAGTCACCTCGCAGCGATTGCGGATGCGCGTGGGTGAGCCGTTACGCGGAAGCTGCGCAAGCTTAAGCCGTGCCGCAAAGCGCTCCTCCATCGGCAGCTCTTTGTTATTTGCGATATCCTTCAAGTCCGAGCGTTTGCCAGCGTCCCTGGCGGCAATGCGCCGGCGCTTGTTGTTCCGCTCGATCATGCCAGTTTTGGCCATTGTCTCTCTCCGCCCCGCCCTATTGCCGGAAGGGGAAGTTGAATTGTTTCAAAAGCGCGCGCGCCTCGTCATCCGTTTCGGCTGTGGTGCACACGATAATGTCCATGCCCCAAATCTGCTCGACCTTGTCGTAGTCGATTTCGGGGAAAATGATGTGCTCCTTGATGCCCATCGCGTAATTGCCGCGGCCATCGAAGCTTTTCGGGTTCAGACCCCGGAAGTCCTTCACGCGCGGCAGCGCAATGGTCACGAGACGGTCGAGGAACTCGTACATACGCGCCTTGCGAAGCGTGACCTTGCAGCCGATCGCCATGCTGTCGCGCAGCTTGAAGGTCGCGATTGATTTGCGAGCCTTGGTAATAATGGGCTTCTGCCCGGCAATGAGCGTCATGTCCCGTGCGGCCTGCTCGACTTTCTTACGGTCGGCAGTCGCCTCGCCGATACCCATGTTGAGCACGACTTTATCGATCTCCGGCACACGCATAGGGTTCGTGTACTTGAATTCCTTCTGCATCTCCGGCCGGATAAGCTGAACGTATTGCGTCTTCAGCCGGGGGATGTATCCGTTTGCACTTTCCGCAGACTTTGTGCTGTCTGCAGCCTTCGTGCTTGCCGCTGCCTTCGGGTTTGCTGCCGCCTTCGCGCCTGCCGCTGCCTTACCGCTTTCTGCCGCCTTAGCCATCGATCGTCTCGCCCGAGCGCTTGGCGTACCGCACCTTGCGCCCATCATCGGTGAATTTGAATCCTACCCGCGATGCCGATCCGTCAGAAGGATCCTCCACCGCGATATTCGAAATGTGGATCGGCAGCTCTTTAGAAATGATGCCGCCATCCTGCTGAGCCGTCTGCTTCTGATGCCGCCGGACGACATTGACGCCCTGCACCAGCGCCCGGTTCTCATCCGGAATGATTTGCAGCACCTCGCCGCGCTTGCCCTTGTCCCGCCCCGCGATCACCACCACGCGATCGCCCTTTTTTACCTTGAGCTTCGGTGCCGTCATTACAGCACCTCGGGCGCAAGCGAGATGATCTTCATGTGCTGCTTCGCGCGAAGCTCACGCGGCACCGGACCGAAGATACGCGTGCCGATCGGCTCACGCTGATTGTTGATCAGCACGGCTGCATTCGAGTCGAAGCGGATCGCGCTGCCGTCGGGACGGCGCACTGGGAAAGAGGTGCGAACGATAACCGCCTTCATCACCTGGCCCTTTTTCACGCGGCCCTTTGGAATTGCTTCTTTCACGCTCACCACGATCACGTCGCCGATCGTTGCAGTGCGGCGCATGGACCCGCCCAGCACCTTGATGCACATGACCCGGCGCGCGCCGGAATTATCGGCGACATCCAGATTAGTTTGCATCTGTATCATCTCAGTTCACCTTTCAAACGAAGGAGCTTAAGCGCCCTCGCGTTCAATCACTCGGACGATGCCTGCGGAGACACCTGGTCTAAAACCACCCAACGCTTACTCTTTGAGATTGGAGGACACTCCTGAATGCGCACCATATCGCCTTCGCGGAATGTGTTGGCCTCGTCGTGGGCGTGATATTTCTTAGTCAGCCGCACGGTTTTCTTCAGAACCGGGTGCGTCAAACGGCGCTCGACTTGTACGACGACGGTTTTGTCGTTCTTGTCGGAGACTACCACACCCTGCAATATGCGCTTCGGCATCTTCGTCGTTCCTTAACTCTGCGCTTCGGCGACGCGCTTTTCGCGCCCGACCGTTTTGATACGTGCGATGGTGCGGCGCACCTCGCGCACGCGCGCTGTGTTGTTGAGCTGCGCGGTCGCCTTTTGGAACCGCAGATTGAATTGCTCGCGCTTGAGCTTGATAAGTTCGTCCTCAAGCTGGTCGAGCGTGAAATTTCTGATGTCTTCGATGTTCATCGCAGCCCCGCTATTCCTTCACCGGTGCTAGCTCGCCAAGCCGGGTCACGACGCGCGTGCGGATCGGCAACTTCGCAGCGCCAAGCCGGAGCGCCTCGCGCGCGGTCTCCTCGCCGACCCCGTCGATCTCGAACATGATCTTGCCAGGCTTGACCCGTGCCGCCCAAAATTCTGGCGCACCCTTGCCCTTACCCATGCGGACCTCGGTCGGCTTTTTCGACACCGGCAAATCCGGGAAAATCCGAATCCAAACGCGGCCCGCGCGTTTCATCTGGCGCGTGATTGCGCGCCGCGCGGCCTCGATTTGACGCGCTGTCACGCGCTCGGGTTCCATCGCCTTTAAGCCGAAACTGCCAAAGTTAAGCGACGTGCCGCCCTTGGCATTGCCATTCATCCGGCCCTTGAAGGCCTTTCTGAATTTCGTTTTCTTCGGTTGCAGCATCGCTTACACCATGTCCTCTAGCGCCGCACTTACGCGCCGCTAGGCCCTTTCCTTTTCACGGTCCCGGTCACGTCCACCGCGATCGCCCCGGTCGCGGTCCCGGTCGCGCCGCTGGGGACGCCCGTCCGGACGGCCGCCTCCGCCGCCCTCCTGATTCTCCATCGACAGCCGTTCTTGCGCCATCGGATCGTGCTCCAGGATCTCGCCTTTGAAGATCCACACCTTGACACCAATGATGCCGTAAGCCGTCTCAGCCTCGGCCGTGCCGTAATCGATATTGGCGCGGAGCGTGTGCAGCGGCACCCGGCCGTCGAGATACCACTCCATGCGCGCGATTTCAGCGCCGCCGAGCCGGCCGGAGACGTAAATGCGCACCCCTTGCGCGCCCAGGCGCTGCGCAGATTGCGTTGCACGCTTCATGGCGCGCCGAAACGCCACGCGGCGCTCAAGTTGCTGCGCGATACCCTCGGCGGCAAGCGTGGCATCGAGTTCGGGTTTGCGAATCTCGACGATGTTCAGATGCACCTCAGACGAGGTCAATTTCGCGAGCTGGGTCCGGAGCTTCTCGATGTCGGCGCCCTTTTTGCCGATCAGAATGCCAGGGCGCGCCGTATGCACCGTAACCCGGCACTTCTTGTGCGGCCGCTCGATCACGACCTTCGAGATACCGGCCTGCCGGCGCTGCTTCAGAATGAACGCGCGGATACGGAAGTCCTCGTGAAGCAACCGGCCGTATTCGCCCTTATCGGCGTACCAGCGGCTGTCCCAGGTCCGGTTGATGCCGAGCCGAAGCCCGATCGGGTTGACTTTCTGCCCCATTAGGCTTGCTCCACTTCTCTCACAACGACGGTCAGCTGCGAGAACGGCTTCTCGATCCGGCCCATGCGGCCACGGGCGCGCGCATGAAAGCGCTTGATCACCAAATTCTTACCGACATAGGCCTCCGCAACGATCAATTGATCGATGTCGAGGCCATGATTGTTTTCCGCATTCGCGATGGCCGATTGCAGCGTCTTCTTCACGTCCTTCGCTATGCGCTTGTGCGAGAAGGTGAGGTCGGCGAGCGCCTTATCCACCTTCTTGCCGCGAATGAGCTGGGCAACGAGATTGAGCTTTTGCGGGCTCACGCGAAGCGACCGCGCCACCGCCTGTGCCTCGTTATCCTTGAGCCGCCGCTCGAATTTCGGTTTCGACATGGCTACTTCCTCTTCGCCTTCTTGTCGGCGGAATGGCCGTAATAGGTGCGGGTCGGAGCGAACTCCCCGAACTTATGGCCGACCATGTCCTCGGAGACGAGCACCGGGATGTGCTTCTGACCGTTATGAACGGCGAAAGTCAGCCCCACAAATTGCGGCAGGATCGTCGAGCGCCGGCTCCAGATCTTGATTGGCGCGTTCGATTTTTTGTCTCGCGCCGCATCCGCCTTTGCCAGCACATAGCCGTCGACGAACGGGCCTTTCCAAACTGAGCGTGTCATCGCTGCCTCTATTTCTTCTTCACGTGGCGGGCGCGGACGATGTATTTATCCGTCTTGGGATTCTTGCGGGTACGGGTGCCCTTGGTGCCCTTGCCCCACGGCGTCACGGGATGGCGGCCACCTGAGGTGCGGCCCTCGCCGCCGCCATGCGGATGGTCGACCGGGTTCATTGCAACGCCGCGCACGCTTGGCCGTTTGCCAAGCCACCGGTTGCGGCCGGCCTTGCCGAGATTCTGGTTCGAGTTGTCCGGGTTCGAGACCGCGCCCACGGTGGCCATGCAATCGGCTTGTACCATGCGCATCTCGCCGGAGTTGAGGCGCAAAATCGCCATGCCCTGGTCGCGGCCGACGAGCTGAGCGTAGCAGCCGGCCGAGCGCGCGATCTGGCCGCCCTTGCCGAGCTTCATCTCAACATTGTGGATGATGGTGCCGATGGGCATGTTGGCCATCGGCATCGCATTACCCGGTTTGACGTCAACCTTCGTACCGGAGACGACCTTGTCGCCGGCATTCAGGCGCTGCGGCGCGAGGATATAAGACTGCTCACCATCCTCGTATTTGATAAGCGCGATAAACGCGGTCCGGTTAGGATCGTATTCCAGCCGCTCCACGGTCGCGGATACGCCGTGCTTGCTTCGCTTGAAATCAACGATCCGGTAGGTACGCTTGTGCCCGCCGCCCCGGCGCCGCGTTGTGATGTGACCGTGCACGTTCCGTCCGGCGCTCTCGGAGCGCCCTTCGGTCAGCGCCTTCACCGGCTTGCCCTTCCACAGCTGCGAGCGGTCCACCAGCACCAACTGGCGGAGGCCGGGCGTTATGGGGTTGTACTTTCTCAATGCCATGGCGAATGCGCCCTACCGAATTTTTCCTAGAGCCTTGACGTGATGTCGATCGACTGGCCCTGTTCGAGGGTCACGATCGCTTTCTTGAAATCGCTCTGCCGTCCCCTTACGCCCTTGAACCGCTTGGTCTTGCCTTTGCGGATCAGCGTGTTGACGGCCAGAACCTTGACGTTGAACAGCCGCTCGACGGCTTCCTTGATCTCAGGTTTCGTCGCGCCGATAGAGACCTTGAAAACCACCTGGCCATTCTCGGAGGCCATCGTCGACTTTTCCGTCACGAACGGGGAGCGGATGACGTCGTAGAGTTCTTCTTCCCTCATTTGAACCGCTCCTCCAGCGCTTCCAGCGCGGCGCGCGTCAGCACGAGCTTGTCGCGGCGCAAAATGTCGTAGACGTTGATGCCGTGCACCGGCAGCACATCCACATTCGGGATGTTGCGCGCGGCGAGCGCGAAATTATCCTGCAGCGTGACGCCATCGATAATGAGCGCGTTCGAGAGCCCAAGCCCGTCGAACTTGCCACGGAGTTGCGCGGTCTTCGGCTCTTCCAGCTCTGCCTTGTCGAGGACGATCAGTGCGTTGGTCTTCGCCTTCGAGGAGAGCGCGTGTTTCAAAGCAAGCGCGCGCACCTTCTTCGGCAGATCATGGGCGTGACTGCGCGGGATCGGACCGAATGCACGCCCACCGCCTCGGAACTGCGGCGGCTTGTCGTTGCCATGACGCGCTTGCCCGGTGCCCTTCTGCTTGTAAATCTTCTTGTTCGGGCCGTTCACCTCGCCGCGCTGCTTGGCTTTGTGCGTTCCGGCCTGCCGCTTCGACAGCTGGTACCGGACCATGCGCTGCAAAATGTCCGCGCGCGGCTCAAGAGCAAAAAGCGCGTCATTCAATTCAACGCTTCCGGCGGAGGAGGCGTCGAGGGTCATCACATCGGCTTTCATTTTGCCTCCGCTTCCGCGCCTTCGGCTGCGACGTTATTGTGTTCGGGCTTGCGGAACGCGCCGGGCTTCGGTGCTTCCGCAGGCAGGGGCTTCCGCACCGCATCGCGAAGCATCACCCAGCCGCCCTTGGAGCCAGGAACCGCGCCGCGCAGAAGGATCAATCCGCGCTCGGGATCGGTGCGAACCACTTCTAAATTCTGCGTCGTGACGCGTTCGTCGCCATAATGTCCGGCCATCTTCTTGCCGGCGAACGTTTTGCCCGGGTCTTGCCTGTTGCCGGTCGAACCGTGGCTCCGGTGCGAGATCGAGACGCCGTGGGTTGCGCGCAATCCGCCGAAATTCCAGCGCTTCATAGCGCCGGTGAATCCCTTGCCGATGCTTGTCCCCGTAACGTCGACATACTGCCCGGTCACAAAGTGGTCCGCCGTCAATTCCGCGCCGACATCGATGAGATTATCGGGCGATACGCGGAACTCCACGACCTTCGCCTTGGGCTCCACTTGCGCCTTTGCGAAATGACCGCGCTGTGCCCGCGTTACATTCTTCACCTTGCGCGAGCCGGCGCCGAGCTGCAGCGCTGTGTAGCCGTTCGACTCTTGCGTCCGATGCGCAACCACCTGGCATTGATCGAGCTTCAACACCGTCACGGGCACGTGCTCGCCCGCATCGGTGAAGATCCGCATCATACCAACCTTTTGTGCCAACAATCCCGATCGCATCGGTTTGCCTCAGTTCCTAATCTGTTTCGTCATGGCCTGGCTTGACCCGGCCATCCATTCTCAATCGCGATTTTCTGGATGGCCGCCTCATGGGCAACCATGACGCGTTCTTAAAGCTTGATCTCTACGTCCACGCCGGCCGCCAGATCGAGCTTCATCAGCGCATCGACCGTTTGTGGCGTCGGATCCACGATATCGATCAAGCGCTTATGCGTCCGCATCTCGAACTGCTCGCGGCTCTTCTTGTCGATATGCGGTGAACGATTCACCGTATACCGCTCGATACGAGTCGGGAGCGGGATCGGACCCCGCACATCGGCGCCGGTACGCTTCGCCGTGTTGACAATCTCCTTCGTGGAGGTGTCGAGCACACGGTGATCGAACGCCTTCAACCGGATGCGGATCGTTTGGCCTGCCATCTCACGCTCCCAAAAGAAGAGGCGCCCCGCACGCGGGACGCCACCCCGATTCCTTCTATCTACTTTATAATGCCCGCGACGACGCCGGCGCCAACTGTACGTCCGCCTTCGCGGATCGCGAATCGCAGCTTCTCTTCCATGGCGATCGGCACGATAAGCTCAACTTCCATGGACACGTTATCGCCCGGCATCACCATTTCGGTGCCCTCGGGAAGATGAACCACGCCCGTCACGTCCGTCGTGCGGAAATAGAATTGCGGGCGGTAATTCGTGAAGAACGGCGTATGGCGGCCGCCTTCCTCTTTCGTCAGGATATAGGCTTCTGCCTTGAACTTGGTGTGCGGCGTCACCGAGCCGGGCTTGCAAAGCACTTGCCCGCGCTCGACAGCTTCGCGGTCGATACCGCGGAGGAGACAGCCAACGTTATCGCCAGCCTCACCCTGGTCGAGCAGCTTGCGGAACATCTCGACGCCGGTCACGACGGATTTGACGGTCGGCTTGATACCGACGATCTCGACTTCTTCGCCAACCTTCACAACGCCGCGTTCGATACGGCCGGTGACCACGGTGCCGCGGCCTGAGATCGAGAACACGTCTTCGATCGGCATCAGGAAGGGCTGGTCGCGTGGGCGCTCGGGCAGCGGGATGTACTTGTCCACCTCTTCCATTAACTTCGTGATCGATTCCCAACCCAGCTCACCCTTGTCGTCTTCAAGCGCCAGCCTCGCCGATCCCTTAACGATCGGAATATCGTCGCCGGGGAATTCGTACTTGGAGAGAAGCTCGCGGATTTCGAGCTCAACCAGTTCGAGAAGCTCCGGATCGTCGAGAAGGTCGACCTTGTTCATGTAGACCACGAGCGCGGGCACGCCGACCTGGCGGGCGAGCAGAATATGCTCCCGGGTCTGCGGCATCGGGCCGTCGGCAGCGGAAACGACGAGGATTGCGCCGTCCATCTGCGCGGCGCCGGTGATCATGTTCTTCACGTAGTCGGCGTGGCCGGGGCAGTCGACGTGAGCGTAATGGCGTTTCGGCGTCTCGTATTCCACGTGGGCGGTAGAGATGGTGATACCGCGAGCCTTCTCCTCGGGGGCTTTGTCAATCTGGTCGTAGGCGGTGTAGGTCGCGCCGCCGGTTGCAGCCAGCACCTTCGTAATCGCAGCCGTTAGCGAGGTCTTGCCATGATCGACGTGACCGATAGTTCCGATATTCAAATGCGGCTTGGTGCGCGCGAACTTTGCCTTGGCCATTTGGCTCTCCGTCTTCCTCTTTACGCCGGTCTAGTGACTAGCTCCGGAAAAAAGCTCCTGCTTACTGCGGTTGAACTTAAAATCAAGCGAATTTCGCCTGAACCTCTTCTGCAACGTTCTGTGGAACCTGAGAATAGTGATCGAACTGCATGGTGAACTGTGCGCGGCCCTGGCTCATGGAGCGTAGAGTGTTCACATAGCCGAACATATTCGCGAGCGGTACCATGGCGTTGATGACCGTGGCGTTCCCGCGCATTTCCTGTCCGAGGATTCTGACCGCGGCGTCCAGTGAGGTCGCCGATGACGCCGCCCACATAGTCCTCGGGCGAGACCACCTCGACCTTCATGATCGGCTCCAGAAGCTTCGGGCCAGCCTTTTGCGCGCCCTCACGGAAGGCTGCGCGCGAAGCGATTTCAAAAGCGAGAGCGCTACTGTCCACTTCGTGATAGGCGCCATCGATGAGGGAAACCTTAAGGTCGAGCATGGGAAAGCCCGCCAGCACGCCGTTGTCGAGCACGCTGCGAACGCCCTTTTCGACGCCGGGGATATATTCCTTCGGCACGGAACCGCCGACGACCTTCGATTCGAACTGGAAGCCTGCGCCTTGCTCCTGCGGCTCCAGCAAAATCTTCACCCGGGCGAACTGACCGGAACCGCCAGTCTGCTTCTTATGGGTGTAATCCACTTCGTGGCGGCGCGTGATGGTTTCGCGATAGGCCACCTGCGGAGCGCCGACATTCGCCTCCACCTTGAACTCGCGCTTCATGCGGTCCACGATGATTTCGAGGTGTAGCTCGCCCATACCCTTGATGATGGTCTGGCCGCTCTCGGAATTGGTCGATACGCGGAATGACGGGTCTTCCTGGGCAAGCCGGTTGAGGGCCATGCCCATTTTCTCTTGGTCGGCCTTCGTCTTCGGTTCGACCGCAACTTCGATAACGGGGTTCGGAAACTCCATGCGCTCGAGAACCACCGGCTTGTTCGGATCGCAGAGCGTGTCGCCGGTGATCACATCCTTCAGCGACGCGATCGCAACGATGTCGCCCGCGTAAGCCTCCTTGATGTCCTCGCGGCTATTCGCATGCATGAGCAGCATGCGGCCGATACGCTCTTTCTTGTCCTTGACGGTATTGATGAGCTGCATGGCCGTCTCGACCCTGCCGGAATAGATGCGGCAGAAGGTAAGCGAGCCTACAAACGGGTCGTTCATGATCTTGAAGGCGAGCATGGCGAGCGGTTCGGTGTCCGACGGCAGCCGCACGGTTTCTTCGCCCGTCTTCACGTCAACCGCCTTGATCGGCGGGATGTCGAGCGGCGACGGCAGATAATCGAGAACGCCATCGAGAAGCGGCTGCACACCCTTGTTCTTAAAGGCAGAGCCGCAGAAAACCGGATAGAAGTGGCTGCTGATGGTGCCTTTGCGGATCAGCCGTTTTAGCGTTGCCTCGTCGGGCTGATTACCTTCAAGATAGGCCTCCATCACCGTGTCATCGAGTTCGACGGCCATCTCGACGAGTTTATGGTGATACTCCTTGGCCTCGCCGGCCAAGTCGTCAGGGATGTCGATGTCGCGGAAATTCGCGCCAAGTACGTCGTCGTCCCAGATCACGCCCGTCATGCGCACGAGATCGATAATGCCCTTAAAGCCGCCCTCAACGCCGATTGGCAATTGCAGGACAATCGGCTTCGCACCGAGGCGGTCGATAACGGATTTCACACAGGCGTAGAAGTCAGCGCCGATCTTGTCCATCTTGTTGACGAAGATCATGCGCGGCACGTGGTATTTGTCGCCCTGCCGCCAAACGGTTTCAGTCTGCGGCTCGACGCCTTGGTTCGCATCCAGCAAAGCCACCGCTCCGTCAAGCACGCGAAGGGAGCGCTCGACCTCGATGGTGAAGTCCACGTGGCCGGGCGTGTCGATAATGTTGATACGCTTACCCTTCCAGTAGGCGGTCGTCGCAGCCGAGGTAATGGTAATGCCGCGCTCCTGTTCCTGCTCCATCCAGTCCATCGTCGCGGCGCCGTCATGCACCTCGCCGATTTTGTGGCTTTTGCCGGTGTAATACAAGATACGCTCAGTCGTGGTCGTCTTACCGGCATCAATGTGAGCCATGATGCCGATATTACGATAGTCTTCGATTGGGGTCTGGCGTGCCATGACTGAGCCTCGCGTCGCTTAAATCTCTACCATCGGTAATGCGAGAACGCGCGATTGGCCTCAGCCATCTTGTGCGTGTCTTCGCGTTTTTTCACCGCTGTCCCGCGGTTGTTTGCAGCATCGAGCAATTCGCCCGAGAGCCGCTCTTCCATTGTGTTCTCGTTACGCGCCCGTGCCGCGTTGATGATCCAGCGGATCGCAAGCGCCTGACGGCGGTCGTTACGCACTTCCACCGGAACCTGATACGTGGCGCCGCCGACCCGGCGAGAGCGCACTTCTATAGCCGGCTTCACGTTGTTCAGCGCCTCATGAAACATTTCGAGGCCATCTCGCTTCGCCTTCTGTTCGATCCGGGACAGAGCGCCATAGACGATGGTTTCCGCCGCCGACTTCTTGCCCTCGAACATCAGGCTGTTCATGAATTTCGTAATAACGAGATCGCCGTATTTTGGGTCCGGAATGATCTCGCGCTTTTCCGCTCTATGCCGCCGTGACATGCTTCTTGTTCCTCAGCTTACTTCGGCCGCTTCGCGCCATATTTCGACCGGCGCTGCTTACGCTTCGCGACGCCTTGAGTATCGAGCACACCGCGAATGATATGGTACCGGACGCCGGGAAGGTCCTTCACGCGGCCGCCACGGATCAGGACCACCGAGTGCTCCTGCAAATTATGGCCTTCGCCGGGAATGTAGCTCGTCACCTCGAAGCCATTGGTCAGTCTGACGCGCGCGACCTTCCGCAAGGCGGAATTCGGCTTTTTCGGCGTCGTCGTATAAACGCGCGTGCAAACGCCCCGCTTCTGCGGGCATTCCGTCATCGCCGGCACTTTATTCCGTTTCACCGGCGCGACACGCGGCTTGCGGATGAGTTGTTGTATCGTTGGCATCGACGCTTCCAAGTTAAAACGGCATAAGACCAAGGCAATCGAAACCCGGTCCAATGACGAAAATGGGATGAACGGAGCCCTGGCTCCCACCCCAACGAATGCTGTGTCCGGTTTCTTCGCGGCAGTGTTTAAGCAGGAACGCGCCAAAAGCGCGAAAAATGGCTTACGACCTTCCGCCAGAGTGTGTGCAAAATAGGTGGCTGCACGAAGCCCGTCAAGCTCAAATTTGCCTTATTTTTCTTGATTTCGGTGAATGTGGATTTGTTGTTGCCTTCAAGTAAAGCCGTCCGCTCAAAAGAGCGGGCAAGGTGTGTTGGTGGCGATTTCCGGCGGAAGCCTCTTCCCGCCCGTGACAGGCATCAGGCTTGCTGGAGTTCGCAGGAACACCGTTTGGCACGCCGCGTTGGTCTTCGAAACGGAGGTTGAGAATGGCGAATATCCCCAATCGGAGTCCGCGAAACGATCCAAGGCGGCGTACAGTCGAAAAAGGGGCCGTCGAAGCCCGGCAAGGCTTCCTCGGGCGCCCGGTTCTTTGGGTGCTCGTCTCAAGTCTGGGGCTGGCCGTGGCTGCCTACCTCATTCTTTACTCTTACTTTTTTGGCAAGTGACTGACCGCCATCACTTCACTTGAGTGGCCGATTGGCTGCTCCTGACCGCCAGCAAAAGGTTTGACGGCTTACCCCAGCGATATCCAACCGTGAAGCTGAGCGGGGCGGGATGCTCTTTTCTAAAGAGTTCGATCAGCTTGGGCTGCTCGGCATGGCTGAACTGACGGATCGGCCTGAGATAGGTGCCAAACGGGCGCAGCTCCCACCCAGGCGCGCTCAAATACTTCACGGGGATACCCGTATCGTCTTGAACCAGGGCCGCGCTGTTCTTCAGAAGGAAATCGCGGACCGTCGAGAAGCCGGGCGTGTGCAGCAGGTAGGAGGCGCTCTTCACGAAGCTGTCGCCGGTGCCAAAGCTCTGGCAGAATTGCAGGTAACCGCTATTGGCGACGCCTTTGTCCGAGAGGTCGGTCCGGAAGTAATAAAGCGTCTGCTCGGCGCCATCGCCACCAGAGAACACGATCTTGACGCCCTTCGCACCGCTTTCGAGGCCCGGTTCATCCTGGGGATGCAGCTTACCCTCCTTATCGACTGCCACCAGGCTCACGTCGTGGATGGTCTTGCCGGAGCGCGCCAGGAACATGTAGATGACCGGAATCGTGCCGGACAGCCGGGTGTGGCCGAGCTGATAGCCCATTTCGCTCGTGATGAAGTAGCTGTGCTTGAGGAGATTGCCGAGGGCATTCCGGATGCCGCCCAGTTCCGAGCCGATAGACCGCGCTGTGATGTCGCTAAGTTGCGGGATGGCGCCCGCTGGTTCGAGCCCGCTCATGATATAGGTCTTCGCGTTTGGGAAAAAGGCGTTCGCGTAGAGGAAGTCGGGGCCGCTGAACATATAGAAGAGTACGGGTTGGGTCTGCTTGATGTTCTCAGCGGACCAGGCGCGCACCTTGGAGAGCTGCCCCTCCTCGAACGCTTTCCAGCTCTGCTCGAAGAAGGCGGTGTGCCTTTTCCAATTCTGATCTTCGGTCAGTGGCGCAAGCGGAGAATCCGCTGAGGGCGGCATTCCGGCTATGAAATGGGCGATGTCGTCGGCGGCCTTGCCATCGGCCGCGCGCGCAAGGCTCGTTGCGATGGCAAGAAGGGCAACGGCGAGAGCGAGTGACCTCGCGAGCAGGCGTATGGCAGTCATGTTCAACGCATCTCCTGGGGCGCTCTGCGCCCGTGTTTGACCGAGAGTCCATAAAGAACAAGCCCTGCGAGCATGGTGCAGAAACTTGCGAAAGACTGAACCGGCCGCTCCACCGCGAGATGAGCGAGCACGAAAAGCGTCAGCGCTAGGAAGATGAATGGGGTCACCGGGTAGCCCCATGCCTTGTAAGGCCTCGGCAAATCGGGCTGCGTGTATCTTAGGACGATCACGCCAAGCACCGTCATGAAGGAACTCAGGGTCAGAGCGAATTGGATGAAATCGAGCACGGCCTCGAAGCTTCGCGTCAGCATGAGAGCCGCCGCGCTCGCGAGCTGGAACAAGATCGCGACAAATGGCACGCCCGTCTCCGACTTCCTGGAGAAGAAGCTGAGCAGGGGGATGTCCTCCCCCATGGCCATCGTGACGCGCGGCCCAATCCACATCATCGCGCTGATCGATGAAACGAGGCCGATGCAAATGAGCGCCGCCACGATACGGCCGCCCGCATCCCCGAAAATATGCCGTCCGGCGATGAGCCCGACGTCGAGCTGGCCGGCGAGTTCCGAGATGGGCGTCGTGTATAGAAAGGCGGCATTCAGCGCGACATAGAGGACAGTGACGATCAAGATCGAGGCGATGATCGAGCGCGGCAAGCTCCGGTGCGGGTCCTTGATCTCGCCTGCGATGTAGGTCGCGGCGTTCCAGCCGGAATAGGCGTAGAGAACGAAAACGAGGCTGAGCGCGAAGGGTGCGCCGGTCATAAAGCGAAATCGTCCAACGCCGGGGCAAATGAAATGGGCTGCGGCTCGCCCCAGATGAAACCGGCCAGGATCAAGGCGACGATCAGGGCGAGCTTCATGAATGTCGATATGTTCTGAAGCACACTGCCCCGGTTGATGCCGGATAGGTGCACGAGCGAAACCAGCACCGTGACGCAAAGCCCGAGAGCCATAGCCGGCGCACCGGGCACGACGCCTTCGAAATACTGGCCGAAAGCCATGGCCGCCAACGCGACCGGAGCGGCAAAGCCAACCGTCGCCGAAATCCAGCCCGCAAGGAAACCCATAGCTGGGTGGAAGGTGCGGGAGAGAAAGTTATATTCGCCGCCGGAGCGGGGAAAAGCGGCAGCGAGTTCCGAGTAAGAGATGGCCCCGCACAATGCGACAGCACCGCCCACGGCCCAAAGCATGAGCAGCGAGA
Source organism: uncultured Alphaproteobacteria bacterium (assembly GCA_963817705.1). Lineage (GTDB taxonomy): Bacteria > Pseudomonadota > Alphaproteobacteria > Rhizobiales > Rhodomicrobiaceae > Rhodomicrobium. The sequence goes on along the minus strand of CAWFPF010000001.1, from coordinate 2,717,899 downwards.
AGCCGGAGGGGATGTCTCGAACCTGAAAGCCCAAGCTCGTAAAAACGCCAGTGCCGATCATGTCGGCAACCGCGAGCGCCAGGGCGGTCACGGCGGACACTTGGGGCACGGGGAGCAACCCCGTTATAGCTGTTGGCCCGTTCGCGGGCGCTTCGTCAACTGTCACCGATGCATCGCTCATAGGGACGGTCTTACCAACCTATTGGCCCTCCAACAATTCAGGCCGCCTTTAATGTTCCGGTAGTTGCTCGATGGCAACTTAGGCTGAGCGAACGGCTCAGGAACAAGGCTAAGGCGAAAATCCTTCCAAAGTCCTTCCTGGCGAAGCTGGGTTTGATGGAGCCCATGATGTCGTCATGATTCCATTCTATGAGCGGGTGTGTGATCGATAACCTGGTAAATAAACGTGTGCGGACTTCGGTGGAATTGCCGGCGGATGAGTAAGAGAAGACTGTCCTTGCTGCGTTATCCCGCCGCCATTGCGCTGAGCATTCTGGTCTGCGCGTGCAAGAATGAGACGAATGCTCTGGATTTCGTCCAGGACAAGCCTGCGCAAGCCGCGAACACGGATGTGGCGTCCCTTCCGGATTCGGATCAGCTGAACAGAATGGCAAAGCAAAGCCGCAAGCCAAGTCCGCCTCCAGCCCTGCCGGCAGCCGAACCGGAAGGCGGATTTATTCAGGTGAAGCTCGTCAAGAAGGGCGCTGCGATCAAGTCAGAACCGCCCCTTGCGCCGCTGAAGCACACCAAGACGAAGCTCGCCGAGTTTCAAAACGCGCCGTTTCCCTATCGCGGGACGGTGCCCAGCACGGGCCGCTCCTTCCTTGACGTGAACGAGGATGGGCGGCGTGGCCACCGCACGTCGAGTGGCACCGTGTATTGGGAAGACCAAACCTACAAGGATTCCCGGACCTTGCTGCATATCCCCCGGGGATTCGACGTTCGGCGTCCGGCCTTGATGGTCGTGTTTCTGCATGGCCACGGCGCCACGCTCCAGCGCGACGTGATGGAACGGCAACGCGTTCCCGAGCAGGTTTCCGAGGCGGGCATCAACGCCGTTCTGGTCGCGCCTCAGCTTGCGTCGGATGCGGCAGACTCAAGCGCGGGCAAATTGTGGGAGCCCGGCGGCTTCCAGCGCTTCCTCGAAGAGGCAAGCGCCGAACTGACCAAGCTGCACGGCGATCCGCGATCGAAAGCAATGTTCGACAGGATGCCGATTGTGATCGTGGCCTATAGCGGCGGCTACATGACGGCTGCCTCTTGCATCCGCCATGGCGGCACGGGCGAGCGGGTGCGCGGCGTGGTGCTGCTCGACGCGCTTTACGGGGACATCGACACTTTCGCCGGCTGGATCTCTACACGGCAAAAAGCCTTCTTCCTCAGCGCTTACGCCAACTCGACGCGGGCGCACAATACCGAGCTCGCGGAAATTCTGAAAGCGCGCGACGTCGCCTACAAGACCAAGCTCCAGGGCGCGCTGCGCGGTGGAAGTGTAACCTTCATTTCGACCGATCCCGAGACAGAGCACCGCGATTTCGTGACGAATGCCTGGACGCATCATCCGGTAAAGGACCTGCTGCAAAGGTTGCGCGCCGAAGCGCGGTGACTTTAAAGCGAAATGCCATTACTCCGATTCGTCCGCAGTCATCCAGGTGAGGCGCAGGGCGCTTGCTCGGGATGGCCGGGTCAGCCCGCCCATGACGTGCTCGGGGCACCACCCCGGACGCAAGGACGCCCGCTCCTAACGGCCCACTGGCGCTCGAAACCCCTCCGATGTATAGGGTTTTAGGGACTTTCGAGTTGCGGGGACGGAATGCGCCTATTGTTTGCGGCTCTCGGCCTGATGCTGGCTTCCTGCGGCGGAGCCATGGCGGCCACTCAGGCGTTAACGAGTGCGTGCGATAAGGTGAATATCAATCCCGATTCGGGCATCGCGGCGTGCACCGCAATCATCAATGCGCAGGACAGGCGTTACGGCATCGCCACGGCCTACACCAATCGCTGCTCGGCCTATAACAACAAGGGCAGCTACGACCTCGCCATCGCAGACTGCGATCAGGCCATCCGGCTCGATCCACGGGTGCCGGCCTCCTACAACAATCGCTGCGTCGCCTATTATTACAAAGGCAACTGGGACCTTGCCATTGCCGATTGCGATCAAGCCCTCCGGATCAATCCGCAATATTCCAATGCCTACGGTACGCGCTGTTTAGCGCACAATTACAAAGGCAACTACGATCTCGCGCTCGCCGACTGCGACCAGGCCATCCGGTTCGATCCAAAAAACGCAACAAAGCTAAGCAACCGCTGTCTAACCCACAATTACAAAGGCAACTACGATCTTGCCATCGCCGATTGCGATCAGGCTATCCAGATCGATCCGCGCATGGCATCCGCTTACAACAATCGCTGTTTAGCCCATAACTACAAAGGCGAGTACGATCTTGCCGTTGCCGATTGCGACCAAGCCATCCGGCTCGATCCGCGCATGGGAAATGCGTTCGCTAATCGCTGCGTGGCCAATAACTATAAAGGGAACTACGATCTCGCCATCGGCGATTGCGATCAGGCCATCCGCCTCAATCCGCAGAATGCGACGAACTACAGCAACCGCTGTTTGGCCCAGACGTACAAGGGAAACTATGAGCTTGCCATGGCCGATTGCGACCAAGCCATCCGGCTTAGTCCGCAGAGCGCGACCGGCTTCAACAATCGCTGTTTAGTCCACAACTCCAAAGGCGAGTACGATCTTGCCATCGCGGATTGCGATCAAGCCATCCGGCTCACCCCACAAGTGTCGAATGCCTTTAGCAATCGTTGCTGGGCCTATAACGGCAAAGGCGAATACGATCGGGGTCTGGCCGATTGCGATCGTGCCATCCAACTCGACCCTAAGAACGCTTCCGCCTACAACAATCGATGTTCGCTCTACAACAGCAGAGGGAACTATGAGTTTGCCCTCGCCGATTGCGATCAGGCTCTCCGGCTCAAACCGCAGCATGCCAATGCTTACAGCAATCGCGGATGGGCCTATTACAAGAAGGGAGATCGCGACCGCGCCCTCACGGATCTGAACGAGGCGGTGCGCCTCAATCCAAGAAACGCCGTCGCAAGGGACAAACGCGCGCAACTCTACCTGTCTTCAGGCAACACAACTGCCGCACTGGACGATCTCAACGAGGCCTTGCGGCTGAGAGCGGACTTGATCAGAGCGCTTTGGAACCGCGGCCAGGTTTACGAGCAGCAAGGGCTGCGCTCTCTTGCGCTTGCGGATTACAAGAGGGCTATCGAGGTGAAGGCGGCCGGCGCCGCCGAATTGGACGCCCAAAACAGCGCGCGGGCAAAGGTCCTCGCACTCGAAATAACGCCCAGCACCATCACGGCCTCAGCAGCCAGCCCGATGGTCGTTGCGGCGAAACCGCAAGTCCCCATCGGACGCAGGGTCGCGCTCGTCATCGGGAACGGCGCCTACAAGGCCGTCTCTCCTCTGCCTAACCCGCAAAGGGACGCAGCTTCGGTGGCCGCCGAGCTGGTGCGGCTGGGCTTCGATGTCATGGAGAGGCACGACCTCGGCATCGAGGCCATGCGCCGGGCGTTGGGCGAGTTCGAGGACAAGGCCACGGGGGCGGATTGGGCCTTCGTTTATTATGCCGGGCATGGCATGGAATTGAACGGCAGGAACTGGCTCATTCCTGTGGACGCCCATTTCGTCCGTGCCTCCGACGCACCCGATGAGTTGGTGCCGCTGGAGCGTGTCCTCGACAGGGTGTCCGCCGCGAGGAAGCTTCGAATCGTGGTCCTGGACGCCTGCCGCAACAATCCATTCCTGGCGCGCATGGTCATGACGGGCACGAGCACGCGCGCTGTGACCCGCGGCTTGGCAGGCGTCGAGCCGTCTCATGGCGAGGTGGTGTTCTACGCCGCCCGCGACGGCAATGTAGCCCTCGACGGTAGCGGCGGTAACAGCCCGTTTGCGACCGCGCTCGTCAAGCATATGGATGAGGAAGGCATCGAGCTTGGCCGCTTCTTCCGCAAGGTGACGAGCACGGTGTTGGAGACGACAAGCAATCAGCAGGAACCATTCGTTTACGGCCGCATTCCAGACGAGGATTTCTACTTCAGACCGCCGAGGTGAGTTTCTATCGCGGAGGCTGAGTGAACCCGTTGCGGGCCGTTACATCCTGAGCCCGTGACAATAATATCGGGTTTCGGCGACCCCGGGCATCCTCGCAAGTGATTCGAACAGGGGATTTGCGGCCGCAACCATTAAGCGGTTACAATACCCTTAACGATTTGCAAGGAAGTTGTGATTTCCCGCACGGGCTAAATGATGTATGGAAGCCCTCAACGTAAGAGTGTCAAGACCGAGGCGCGCGAGATCCCTTTGCCATGACGAAACCGCCCTACTACAAAACCTTGTCCGGCCCGCATTCCTTCGTGTGGCGGATGTTTCTCTTCCTGGTTTTGACCGGGCTCATTGCCGCTATTATCAATAAACAGATCCTCACCAACTTTAACAATAACCCGGCACTGAATTCGCTCATAATCGGCGTTCTGATCTTTGGTATACTCTTTACCTTCCAGCAGGTGTTTCGTCTTTATCCCGAGGTGCGCTGGGTCAACAATTTCCGAGTCTCCGACCCGGGCCTCGCGATGGATCAGGTACCGGTTATGCTGGCGCCCATGGCTATGATGCTCCGGCGGCGCCAGGGTCAGGCCGCAATCTCGACAACCGCGATGCGCTCTCTCCTCGATTCGATCGGGTCCCGCCTCGACGAAAGCCGGGAAACAACACGCTATCTTGTCGGGCTCTTGATCTTTCTCGGCCTCCTCGGCACATTCTGGGGCCTGTTGCTCACCACAGGCTCGGTCGGGGACACAATCGCGGCTCTCAACACCGATGGCAAAGAATCCGCACAAGTCTTCCAGGAATTGAAGACCGGCCTCGAAGCCCCGCTGAGAGGCATGGGCACGGCGTTTTCAGCTTCGCTCTTCGGCTTGGCAGGCTCTCTTATCCTGGGCTTTCTCGACCTCCAGGCCGGTCAAGCGCAATCGCGCTTTTACAACGAGCTTGAAGAATGGCTCTCGACAATCACAGAGCTTCGCTCCGATGGGACAGGGGAGTTGGCTGGATCGCAGACACAGCTCCGTTTTGCGCTCCTCGACATGCAGCGAAGTATCTCGGACCTGGCCGAAAAGATCGAGCAGGGGGTCATCCGCGGCGGCGGCGCTCAGAATGCGGATGGCCTGCTTCGCCTGTCCGACGGCATCGACAAGCTCGTGCAGCAGATGCGCGCGGAACAGAAGGTGCTCCGCGAATGGGTGGATGAGCAGTCGCACAATACGGGCGAACTGGCCGCCGTCTTGAAGGAGCAGAACAAGCTGGCGACAGCCCTTCGCGAGATCGCAGCCCGGGCGCCCAGGCGCGATCCAGCCGACCGCTGAGCGGCTCAAGAGAGATAGCCCCATGGCTTTATCCAGATCGCGCCGCCGGCCGCCCCAGATCGACTACTGGCCCGGCTTCGTTGACGCCCTGTCGACACTGCTGCTCGTTGTCACCTTCCTGATGGTGCTGTTCATGGTAGCGCAATATTTCGTTGCGCAAGAAGCCTCGGGCAAGGACACCGTGCTCGCCCGGCTGCAAAAGCAGATCGCGCAAATGGCCGATCTTTTGTCCCTGGAGCGCTCCCAGAAGAAAACGGCGCAGGACGACGCGTCCTCACTTCGCGCCACGCTCAGTGCTTCCGAGGCGGAGAAGAAGCGCCTCGCGGGATTACTCAGCGCCGAGGGGGGGAAGGGCACGTCCGCCGAAGCGCGCGTGAGCGCGATTACGAAGCAACTCGACGACCAGCGCGGGCTGACAGCCCAGGCGCTTGCTCAGATCGAGCTTCTCAATCAGCAAATCAACGCTCTGCGTAAGCAGATCGCCGCGCTTGAGAACTCGCTTGGCGAACTCGGACAAGAGGGACAAGCAATCCCAAGCCCAGATCTCCGATCTGGGGCAACGGCTGAATGTTGCGCTTGCGAAACGTGTGCAGGAGCTTTCGCAGTACCGCTCGACCTTCTTCGGGGAGCTGAAAAAATCGCTGGGCGACCGCGACGATATTCAGGTTGTGGGCGACCGCTTCGTCTTCCAATCGGAGATTTTTTTCGACAGCGGTTCCGCTGACCTGACGCCCGTCAGCCACTCCGAACTCGACAAGCTGGCTACAGCATTGTCCGATCTCGAAGGCCGCATCCCGAAGGACTTGAATTGGGTTCTGCGCATCGATGGACACACTGACATCCGGCCTATTTCCACGTCGACCTTCCGGTCGAACTGGGAGCTCTCGTCCTCGCGCGCGATCTCGGTCGTCAAATATCTCGTCGGTAAAGGCGTTCCGCCAAATCGGTTGGTCGCCGCCGGCTTTGGCGAGTTTGCGCCGCTCGCCGCAGGTAGCTCCGATGCCGATCTGAGGCGCAATCGCCGGATCGAGCTGAAGCTGACGGAGAAGTAACGCCGCGGTTCTGGCTCTCTAGCACAAAGGTAATTGCGCTGCGAGCTTCAGCGAGGAGCGGCTAGACGGGGTCTCTCTTTTTTTGCGAAACACGCGCTGCTGTCACCGCGGCAAAATCTCGGAACATCCCTGGGGGGGCGCGTGAAACGGTATCAGGTTTCGGGGCGCAGCGGTGATCCTGCTTGTGGCGAATACCGTTAATCTTGGCGCGGACCTCGGCGCAATGGGCGACGCTGAGGCTTCTCATAGGCGGACCGCCGCTGCCGCTCCTCGCTTACGCGGCCGTGCTCTTTGCCGTCCACATCGATCCCGGCGAGGGGGCGTCGATCTCCTTCAAGGCCGATTACGCACTGGCCGTGATCGCCCTGCTCGGCACCACCATCAAGCCCCCCAACCTGTTTTTCTGGCAGACATCCCAGGATTCATCGCGGTGACGGCTGCGGTCCTTCGCGCGGTCACAACGATCGCGACTTCGGCGCAGGCGGCTCAAGCACTCCGGCCTATCGCGGGCAATTTCGCTTTCGCGCTATTTGCTGCCAGCATCATAGGGACCGGGCCGCTGTCTCCTGAAACCGGGAAACGCAACCGCGTTCTACGGCGTCATCGCGGTCTCAACCGCCATCGGGCTCTCGCTCAACTTCATAGGCGTGAACGCGATCAGGGCCCTTTACTGGACCGCGATCCTGAACGGTGTTCTGGCGGCGCCCCTCATGGCGCTGATGCTCATGATCGCTTCCAACAAGAGGATTATGGTCGTACTCGCGCTGCCGCTTAGCATGCGCTTAGGCGGATGGATTGCAACAGGCGTCATGGCCGCAGCAAGCATTGCGTTTATCGTTTTGCAGCTATAGCATACCGGCTCGCAAGTAATTTTAGCATCACGGCCCGCAAGCGCCTGTCCATCTTTTCTTAAGTATCGGCCTGCACCTCAACAGAGCATATCGCCCACTTATTAGGCACTCCGGCGTGGAAATTGAAGTGAACTCAGCCGGGTGCCTACCGCGTGACGCCAAAGATGGCGAAATCCTCGTTTTTTTGCCCGGCGTGATTAGCCGCAGCTAGCAGGGCGATCTTTGGCACAGCTCTTGATTGTCAGGACCAGCCACACCGGGACACGCGGACCGGGCAGGCCAGGAACGTCAAGGGCTGGGTTCGACGTTAGGGACATTGATGGAGGATGGATTATGAAGATGGTGATGGCGATCATTAAGCCCTTCAAACTGGAAGAGGTCCGTCAGGCGCTCGACAGCCTCGGCGTCGATGGCCTGACGGTGACGGAAGTGAAGGGATATGGCCGCCAAAAGGGGCATACAGAGATTTACCGGGGCGCTGAATACGAAGTGAACTTCGTACCGAAGATTAAAATCGAGGTGGCCGTGACTTCGGACGCGGCGGATAAGGTCGTCGAGGCAATTTCTTCGACGGCGAGGACGGGGCAAATCGGCGACGGTAAGATTTTTGTCACGCCGATCGACCAGACGGTGCGCATCCGCACCGGCGAGACGAACGCAGATGCACTTTGATCTGGAAAAGGAAAGAGGAATGAACATCGTTTGGCGTAATTTGGGTCTTTTGGGCGCGGCAGCTTTTGCCGTGGCAGCGATGGTGGACCCATCGTTCGCACAGGCGCCAGCGGACGCGGCTGCGGCCGCAGCCGTTAAGGCTCCCGACCTCGTGGTGAACAAGGCAGACGACGGATGGATGATGGTTTCGTCCCTTCTCGTGCTGCTGATGACCGTGCCGGGGCTGGCGCTGTTCTATGGCGGCATGGTCCGCACGAAGAACATGCTGTCGACGCTCACGCAAGTCTTTGCAATTCAATGCATTGTCTGCGTGTTGTGGTTCGTTTATGGCTACAGCCTGGCCTTTACGGAGGGCAGCGGCATTACCTCTCCCTTTATCGGCGGGCTCTCCCGGCTCTTCATGCACGGCATCGACCCGAAGTCGCCCGCGGCGACCTTTTCGGTTGGCGTCGGCATCGACGAACTCGTCTATGTCTGCTTCCAGATGACCTTCGCAGCGATCACGACGGCGCTTGCGATTGGCGGGTTTGCCGAGCGCATGAAGTTCTCGGCCATTGTGCTCTTCGCGGTCCTGTGGTGCACCTTCGTTTACATTCCGATCGCGCACTCGGTGTGGTTCAACCCTGGCCCGAACGATTTGGCCACGGCTAACGAGGCCGCGCTTGCCCGTTCCGGCTTCGGCTTCCAGATGGGGGCGCTCGACTTTGCCGGAGGGACCGTCGTTCATATCAACGCCGGCGTCGCGGGCTTCGTGGGAGCGCTGCTGCTCGGCCGCCGCATCGGTTTCGGTAAGGAGCCCATGCCGCCGCATTCGCTTACTCTAACCATGGTCGGCGCGTCCCTGCTTTGGGTCGGCTGGTTCGGCTTCAACGCGGGTTCGAACCTCGAATTCGAACGCCGGCGCCGTGCTTGCCATGGCGAACACCTTCGTTGCGACAGCGGCTGCTGGCTTGTCGTGGATGCTTGTGGAATGGCTGTTCAAGGGTAAGCCGAGCCTTCTCGGTCTTGCCTCAGGCGTCGTCGCTGGCCTTGTCGCCGTAACGCCGGCCTCCGGTTATGCCGGTCCGATGGGTGCACTTATCCTTGGGCTCTGCGCTGGCGCGGTGTGCTTCTTCTTCTGCACAGCGGTCAAGCATGCGCTTGGCTACGACGATACGCTCGATGTTTTCGGCGTGCACGCCGTCGGTGGCTTCCTTGGTGCGATCGGTACCGGCATCGTCGCCGCGCCCATCTATGGCGGCGCTGGCGTCATCGACTACACCAAGTGCGTGGTCAAGGACGGTCTCGTCACGGCCGACTGCCCCATCGGCGACTACGACATGATGTCTCAGGTGATCATCCAGGCGAAGAATGCGGCGATCACCATCGGCTGGTCGGCGGTCGGCAGCCTTGTGGTGTACCTTGTCATCGCTCTGATCGTGGGCTTGCGCGTTTCGCCGGAATCCGAGCGCGAAGGCCTCGACATCTCAGAGCATGGAGAACGCGCCTACAACATGTAGGATCAAGAGTCACGGTTGAGGCGTACGCGCCTCAACCCGGCCTGTTCAAGGAGCCGTTGTTTCCCCTCCCTGACAGCGCTTCGCGGCAGGCCGTCGAGCCCGGGACCTCCCTCCCGGGCTCCTTTTTTTAGAGAAGCGGCCGTAGCAGCAATTCGCCTCCGAGAACGAGAAGTCCGATCAGGAACCATCGCCGGAATGCAGCGAGGCTGATGCGCTGGCGGACGCGCCGCCCAGCCTCCATGCCGGCCAAAGCGGGGATGAGAGCCAGCGCAGAGGCGCCAGCGCCTGCCGCCTGAAAAGCTCCATGGCTTGCTAATCCGAGCGCCAGCGCGATCGTGGAGACCGTAAAGGACAGGCCGAGAGCTTGGATCAGGTCGTCCCGGAAAAGACCGAGCGCTTGCAGATAGGGGACGGCGGGGATGACGAAAACTCCGGTTGCGCCCGTCACCAAACCGGTGGTCACGCCAATCGCCGGGGCTAAAGCGCGCTCCGCGCGAGGCGGTACTTGGAAATGCCAAGAGAAAAGGCCCATTCCGGCATAAATCACCAATGCGGCGCCGAGCGCCGCGGTGGTCCACCCCTGATTGTGCGCCGCGATCACGCCGGAACCTGCGACGGTGCCTGCCAGAATTCCGGCGAGCATCGGCCACAGACGAAGGGCCAGCACTCTGAAACCGGGTCCGCCAAGCAGTTGCCAGATATTGGTGACGAAGGACGGCACAATGAGAAGGGAGGCGGCAGCGGCGGGCGCCATGATGGTGCCTAGCAAGCCCATCGCGACCGTAGGCAGCCCCATTCCCGTCACGCCCTTTACGAAGCCGGCAAGAAAGAAGGTGAACGCGATGGCAGCGATATGCGAGGGATAGGCGCCGGTCATTGGCTTTTTGTAGCCCAAGCCGTCCAGGCTGCAAATCACGTCGCACTTAGCCTTTGTAGGTGGAGAGCAGCAGGCTCGTCTCGGAACTGGCTATCCCCTTCATCTCCCGGATGCGGCGCAGCGCTTTGTCGAAACTGTCCAGCCCGTCGGTCTTGAGTTCCACCACCAGGTCCCAACGGCCGTTCGTCGTGTGCACGGCCGTGACCTCGGGAAAGCGCTTCAGCGCCTTTAGAACCGGCTCCGAGCGCTCCCCCTCAATCTCGATCATCATGACGGCGCGGATGCTTGCCGGTTCGGCCCAGGCGCTTGTTTTGATGGTGAAACCCGTGATGGTTCCATCCTCAACGAGCCGGTCGAGACGCTTTTGAACCGTTGCCCTCGATACACCAAGGATCGCGGCGAGCGACGACACCGGGAGGCGCGCGTTCCCATGGAGAATCGTAAGCAGCCTTCGATCAGTATCGTCCATGACCATTTGGCAGCAGTTTGCTAATTTTGGCCTACAATTTGCACATATTTTTGGACGCTTCAAGCAACTTGCTGACTGTAAGATAGGGGTGTTCCAGGCGATTATTACGCATGAATTCAGATCGAATCGCAGCGGGAACAAGGGATGTCTGACACGCCAACCTTTCTTATGACTGACTCAAGCCACTTTGAGGTGTCGTACAAGATTAACCCCTGGATGACGCCGGAAAACTGGCGGCAGAATGAGGCGTCGAATAGGGCTGAAGCACACCTCTCCCAGCGGCGCCTCGCGGATGCGCTCCGGGGCGGGGGTGCGCGCGTCATTACCATCGAAGGTGTGCCAGGGCTTCCGGATATGGTCTTCCCGGCCAATGCGGCTGTCGTTTTGAACAAGCGCGCGCTCGTTGCACGCTTCCGCCATCATGAGCGGCAGGGCGAGGAACGGCACTATTTGCAAGAGTTCCGGCACCTGACCGAACTGGGCCTCCTCGAAGTGACCGCGCAAATGCCGAAACCCTATTTTCACGAGGGCGCAGGCGACTGCATCTGGGATGCAACGCGGCAAATGTTCTGGGCGGGCTTTGGACCGCGCTCGTCCTTCGAGGCGATTGCCTTCATCAAGGATTATTTCGGGAAGCCAGCGACGGCGTTGGAACTCGTATCCGGCCGCTATTACCACCTCGATACGTGCTTTGCCTGCCTGAGCGGAGGCGAAATTCTTTATTATCCGCCGGCCTTCTCGAAACTGTCCCTGACCAGCATCCGGGACCGGATCCCAGCCGAATTGCTTATCGAGGCGAGCGATGAGGATGCCGAGCGCTTCGCCGTCAACGCCGTGAATTTCGGCCGCGAAATCGTCATGGCCGAGCCGACCTCTCATCTTGCGGAAGAGCTGAGGGAGCGCGGCTATACGGTAACCCCAGTTCCTCTGCGCCCATTTATCATGTCGGGTGGCGGCGCTTACTGCAAGACACTTAGGCTCGACCTCAAATGCAACTCCGGTCTCTCCCAAGGATAACACATGGCTTTTGACACAATGCCCAATCTTAATCCCCGCAATTTCGAATCGCCCCAGGATTTCATCGAGGCCGAGACCGAGTATGGGGCGACAAACTATAAGCCTCTCGACGTGGTGCTGAGCCGCGGGGAGGGCATCTGGGTTTGGGATGTCGAAGGCAATCGCTATCTCGATTGCCTAGCGGGCTATTCCGCTGTTAACCAGGGCCATTGCCACCCAAAAATCCGCGAGGCGCTCGTAACGCAAGCTTCACGGCTGACGCTGACCTCTCGCGCGTTCCGCAACGATCAGCTCGCGCCGTTCTGCGAGGAACTCTGCACGCTGACGCGGTCGCACAAAGTGCTGCCAATGAACACAGGCGCCGAGGCCGTGGAGACCGCGATCAAAGTCGCCCGCAAATGGGGCTACGAGGTCAAGGGCGTGCCTGAGGGCTGCGCGGAGATCATCGTCTTCGCGAGCAACTTCCATGGGCGCACGGTATCGGTCGTAAGCTTCTCCACCGATCCCACCGCGACGACCGGCTTCGGACCCTTTACGCCGGGCTTCAAGATCGTCCCCTTCGGGAACATCGAGGCGCTGGAAGCGGCCGTCACGCCCAACACCGTCGCGGTTCTCATGGAGCCGATCCAGGGCGAGGCAGGCGTGATCCTGCCGCCACCGGGCTATGTACGCGCCGCACGTGAGCTTTGCACGCGCGAGCGCATCGTCTTCATTCTCGATGAAATACAGACGGGACTTGGCCGCACCGGGAAACTGCTGGCCGAGGACTATGAGGGGGTCGAGGCCGACATGACATTGCTCGGCAAAGCCCTGTCCGGTGGCTTCTATCCGGTGTCGGCGGTGCTTTCGAGCGACGAGAATCTGGGCGTGCTGAAGCCCGGCGAGCATGGCAGCACGTTTGGCGGAAATCCGCTCGCCTGCGCGGTTGCCCGCGCCGCGATCCGCGCCATCGTGGAGGAGGGCATGGTCGAAAACGCGGCGGAGCAGGGCGCTTATCTCTTGGAGGGGCTGAGTGCCATCCCGGGCAAAGCGGTGAAGGCTGTTCGCGGGCGCGGCCTGATGCTGGCCATCGAGCTTCACCCCGACGCAGGCGGCGCGCGCCGCTTCTGCGAGGCGCTGCTGCGGCGCGGCATCCTTTGCAAGGACACGCGCGAGCACACGATCCGCGTTTCGCCGCCGCTCGTCATTACGCGGCCGGATATCGACTGGGCGCTCGGTCAATTCGAGGCGGCGCTTCGATAGGCCCGCTGACGCCAGGCGCGCCGCCCCTCTTTTCCTGAGATGCGCCAAGGGGCGGCGTCCGAAGGATAAGTAACGCCAAGACGGCTTGACGGTTGCCCACGCAGTTACCCCATGCTCACGCGGCCGCCGCCATGCCTTGTGCGATCGCTGAGATAAGTCACGATCGAAAACACGATCCACGTCGCGTTGAAAACAAGGCCCGCCGCAAGGATGACCTCGCCAGGGATTGGGCCGATGGCGGCGCGCTGCACGAACTCGGCAAAGCTCGCGACCGGCGTGGGGTGGATGATGATCTTGCCGAGATAGGCAAGCGCCTGGATCGTCAGCACATAGGCGTAGGTTCGCCTCAGTCTTCGGCCGATGGCGCGAGCCAGGCTGATGTGGTGCTGCGGGTCGCAATAATCCCCGGCTAGCACAGCCTCCCAATCGGGCCTCGCTGGCTTTCCCCCCAGCATCGGCGCGTAGAAGTTGGTCTCCAGCCAACGGGCACGGGCGCGCCAGACGTTGAAATAGCGGTAGCGGCGCGCCTCGAAAATGAGGAAGACCACGATCAGAAACCCGATCAGCAGGATCGGCAGGGCGGAGGCCTCCGAGCGCGAGAACGAGATCGAGAGCGCCAGGCCCAGCCCCGCCACTGCCCAGTTCGTGGTGTTGTCGAGCCGCGTCCGCCAGACGGTGCTGCGGTAGACCTCGCCGCGATAGAGATGCGCGATTGCGCCGACCTCGGCGGCCGTCAACTCGTGCTTGGACGCCGCTAGTGCTTCAGCTCCATCCATGGCCGCCCTACCCTGTAGGCCTCTTGTTTAGGGTATGACACCACACTTTCCGTATTGGATAAAGGCATGCGTTGGCGCTTTTGCCCGCGGGATCGGCGGCCTATGAAAACAATAAAGGTTAGCTTGAACCTTTCGGGCGACTTTCACTACTCATTTTTTATGAAATAGAGCGCACGGAGCTTCGCTGGCGCGGGCTCCGCGTAGGGAGGATGGAATGCATTTCAAATCATCCAGATCTTGGGCAGCTCGGGAAGCTTTGTCCAGACAGTCAATCAGGCTGGGTTTCCTCGCTGTTGCAGGGCTGATGCTGCTGCTGCCCGCCGCATTCGCGCAACCGGCCGGCGGCAAATATGTCGACGCCAAATTTTGCAGCGATACGCTCCAGCTCAATCCCGGATCGGATTTCGATGGCGGCTCGTGCCAGCTCTGGCGGCTCGTTCCTGGCGCTGACGGATGGTCGCGGCTTCAGCTCAAATATAACAGCAAGTTCCTCGACGCAAAATTCTGCCGCGACGATCTGAATATGAACGCAGGCTCCAACTACGATAACGGCTCCTGTCAGTTATGGCGGTTCGTTCCCGCAGAGGAGGGCTGGGCCCGGCTCCAGCTGAAGCGTAATGGCAAGTTCCTCGACGCCAGCTATTGCTCCGGCGAGGTTAAGCTAAGCGGGGAGTCGAGCTATGCCGGCGGCGCCTGCCAGCTTTGGCGGCTGGTTCCAGCCGGGGACGGTTGGTCGCGGTTACAGATCAAATTTGTGGGCGGGGATCAAGGATATGCTTCGGATGGCGAGACTTGGGAAGGCCAGAGTAACGGCTGGCGAGATGGCGGCTGGAACCGTAGGTGGCACCGCTATCGCTTCGTCCATCGCAAGCACGTAAATCACTTTAAGGCCATCGGCCATCACGGTGCTAAGCACTTTAAGAACCACCCCCGCCAGAGAGCTGTCCACTTCAGGAGCGGGGGACGGCGTGGCGGCGGACGGCGGCGCTGAAACGTAATACGATAGCTCTCCCTGCGTGCTCTGGCGCCTTAGTCCAGGGTGCGCGGGGGGATTGTTCAGGTGGCGGCAGGCTGGCCAACCTGACCGGTTCCATTCCGGCTGATGACCGGCCGCCCCTATTCAGGGGATAGCCGGTTAAGCATGACCGATCTTTAAGTGGATCGCACGCCGCCGCGCCGCTAGGGTTTTCGGACGTTTCACTCGATCCCGGTGCTGGCCCATGACTTTTCGCTCCAAAGCTGCAGTTCTCGGCCTGTTTGCGCTCGCGGCCTTCCAACCTGCATGGGCCGAGCCTGAGAAGCATCATGCGCTGTCGCTGATCCGGCCGCCCCATTACCCGGCCAATTTTCAGCAGTTCGATTACGTCAATCCCAATGCCCCAAAAGGCGGCACGGTTAAGCTCTCTTCGGGCGCCACTTACGACAACATGAACACCGCAGTCTTTCGCGGCAACATCGCGCCGGGGATCTCGCAGTTCGTGTACGAGCCGCTGATGCGCACCTCGCTGGAAGAGCCCGCCACAGTCTATTGCCTGCTCTGCGAATGGGTGAGCTATCCGGACGACCTTAGCTCCGTCACC
Organism: uncultured Alphaproteobacteria bacterium; assembly: GCA_963817705.1. Taxonomy (GTDB): domain Bacteria; phylum Pseudomonadota; class Alphaproteobacteria; order Rhizobiales; family Rhodomicrobiaceae; genus Rhodomicrobium. The sequence continues at coordinate 2,702,419 of CAWFPF010000001.1, read as the reverse complement.
TTCAAGCTGCGCGATGGCGCCAAATGGCACGATGGCCAGCCGGTCACGCCCGCCGACGTGATCTTCACCATGGCATCGCTCAAGGGCAAGGACCCGGACACGGGCGTGCCCTATCAGCCCTTCTATGCGCAATATTACAAGAACGTGGTGACGGTCGAGCAGACGGGCGAGCGCGAGGTGACGTTCACCTTCGACGCAAAGGGCAACCGCGAGCTGCCTTTCATTGTGGGCGAGATGGAAATCCTGCCGAAGCACTATTGGACCGGCAAGGACGCGAACGGCAAGCCGCGCGACATCTCAAGAACCACGCTTGAGCCGCCGCTCGGATCGGGGCCGTACAAGGTCAAGGCGCTGCGGCCCGGCGAGTGGATCGCATTCGAGCGCGTGCCAGACTATTGGGGCAGAGACCTGCCCGTGCGGCGCGGCCAGCAGAACTTCGACACGATCGAGTTTCAATATTACGGCGACCGCAGCGTCTCCATGGAAGCGTTCAAATCCGGGCAATACGATTACCGGACTGAGACGAGCGCGAAAGCCTGGGCCACCGCCTACAACTTTCCAGCGCTAACCGAAGGCCGCGTCATCAAGCGCGAGGTCTCCGTTGAGCGCCCCCGGCCGATGCAGGGCTTCGTCTTCAATCTGCGGCGCGCCAAATTCCAGGACTTGCGCGTGCGCCGCGCCTTCAATCTCGCCTATGATTTCGAGTGGGCGAACCAGAACCTGTTCTTCGGGCAATATACGCGAACGTCGAGCTTCTTCGAAGGACAGGAGCTTGCGGCGAAAGGTTTGCCTTCGCCGGAAGAATTGGCCCTTCTGGAGCCTCTGCGCGATCAAATCCCGCCAGAAGCGTTCACACAGGAATACAAAAACCCGGTCAACGCCAATCCGGCCGATTTCCGCAACCATTTGCGCGAGGCGGCACGGCTTCTGAAGGAGGCCGGCTATACGATCGTTGACAACAAGCTGCAAAATGCGGCCGGCGAACAGCTTTCGGTTGAGTTCATGATCGACGAGGATGCCTTCGAGCGGGTCATCTTGCCTCTCGTGGAGAACCTGAAACGGCTTGGTATCGCGGCGAACGTCCGCATGGTGGACTCGACGGAGCAAAAGCGGCGCGAGGACAATTTCGATTTCGACATGATGGTCGGCGTCTTCCCCGAATCCGAATTGCCCGGCAACGAGCAGCGCGACTTCTGGGGATCAGCAGCGGCCGATCAGCCGGGCAGCCGGAACGTCATAGGGATCAAGAACCCAGCCGTGGACGCGCTTGTCGACAAGATCATCTTTGCGCCGGACCGGGATGCGCTGGTAACGGCGTGCCGCGCCTTGGACCGGGTACTGCTTTGGAACGCTTATCTTGTGCCGCAGTGGCACTCGGCCGGGGAGCGCATCGCATATTGGAATAAATTCGGAGCGCCCAATCCCCTGCCGAGGATCGCGGTCGGGTTCCCCGATGTGTGGTGGTCTGAGGCCGCTCCCGGCCCGAAGAACGCCGCGAAATGAGCGGGGCGCCGCTCCCGGGCTGGCGCCCGCTATGTCTCGCGGTCCTTGTTGCGGTCGCCGCTGTCGCGCCGGCGGCGCAAGCGGCGGAGCGGAGTCACGGTCTGTCGGCCTTCGGTGACCTGAAGTACCCCGCGGACTTTAAGCATTTCGACTATGTCAACCCGGATGCCCCCAAGGGCGGACGGCTGGCTACGATGCCCACGAGTTCGATCAACACATTCAACGAATTCAACGGGTTCGTCTTGCGCGGCGATCCCGCCGAAGGGCTGGGCCTGCTGTTCGATTCGCTCATGGTTCGCGCGCTGGATGAGCCGGATGCCGTTTACGGCCTGATCGCGGAATCCGCCGAAGTGGCAGACGATAAAATGTCGGTCACATTCCATCTACGCCCCGAGGCCCGCTTCCGGGACGGAACGCCGGTTACCGCCGATGACGTGGTCTTTACCCTTGAGACGGTGAAAACCAAGGGCCATCCGCGCTACCAACTCTCCCTCAGGGATGTGGCGGGTGCAACGGCACCCGATCCGCATACCGTCACGTATCAATTTAACGGCGAGAACGTGCGCGACCTGCCGGTGCTCGTCGCGACTTTACCCGTCTTGTCGAAAGCCTATTACACGGCCAACGACTTCCTCAAGGAGAGCCTCGACCCGCCGCTCGGCTCAGGGCCTTATGCCATCGCCGATTTCCGCCAGGGCACATACGTTACCTACAAGCGCCGCCCGGATTATTGGGCTGCCGATCTGCCGGTGAATCGCGGCCGGTACAATTTCGACGAAATCCGTTTCGAGTATTACCGGGACCGCGCCGTCGGCCTCGAAGCCTTCAAGGCAAAAGCTTACGATTTGCGCGAGGAGTTCACATCGAAGAGCTGGGCAACGGAATACGACATTCCGGCTGTCCGCGCCGGGCAAATCTTGAAGCTGACTTTGCCGGACGGCCGTCCGTCGGGCGCGCAGGGCATGTTCATCAATATGCGCCGCGCCAAATTTGCCGATCCGCGCCTTCGTGAAGCGCTCGACTACGCCTTCGATTTCGAATGGACGAACAAGACGCTGTTTTTCGGACTCTACACCCGGACCGCGAGCTATTTCGAAAATTCCGATCTGAAGGCCGAGGGCAAGCCAAGCGCGGGAGAGCTTGCGCTGCTTGAGCCTTTCAAGGATCGCTTGCCGCCGGAGGTCTTTGGCGAACCCTACTCACCGCCTGTCACCGACGCCTCGGGGCGCTTCCGGCCGAGCACCCGTATGGCCTCGAAGCTACTGGACGAGGCTGGCTGGCCGCTTCAGGACGGCGTGCGAAGAAATGCGAAAGGCGAGCCCCTCGAAATCGAATTTTTGATCGACGACCCCGTCACGGAGCGCATCCTCGGTCCCTATACCGGGAGGCTTACAGACCTCGGTGTGAAAGCATCGCTCCGCAGAATTGACGCGACGGAGGAGCAGGAGCGGTTGCGGCGTTTTGATTTCGACGTTGTGACCGAGCGCTATTCGCTATCGCCAACGCCTGGGCCCGAAGTGCGGGCCTATTGGAGTTCGGAGGCCGCGCGCGAGGACGGAAGCTTCAATCTCTCAGGGATCGCGGACCCCGTCACAGATGCGCTGATCGGCAAGATCCTCGCGGCGAAAAGCCGGGATGACTTGCGCACCGCCTGCCGGGCCATCGATCGGGTCTTGCGCGCGGGCCATTATTGGGTGCCGGAGTGGTTCAAGCCAGTCCATCACATCGCTACTTGGGACAAGTACTCAAGGCCGGCCGTGCAGCCGAAGTATGACGCGGGCATTCTCGACACATGGTGGTATGACAAAGAAAAAGCCGCACGTCTCGGCGGCTAGGCTGTGGATTGCACTGCCGCATTCATGGCGATGCGGCGAAAAGGGCGCGGTTTACCTGCCGCTTCGGGAGCCCAATCTAAAGTCCGGCCCCGCTGCCAATTGCGATCAAGCCTGACGCGGTCCGCGCATGTGGAGAAGCGCCGCCTGAATACGCCGCCAACTGTCTGCCCTGTCCTTCTTGCCTTCCTTTTCAAAGGTGCTGGCCTTTTGAGCGGCTTCTGCGATGGCCTTTGCGCCGTGCGCTTCCCAGAGCTGGCGGGCATACTCATGAACGTGAAACTCTTGCATAACGTCTCTCCTTTCATCCAGACTAAACCTGAAGAGCAGGATTCCGTTCCGCTCGGTCAAGAGATAGCTCAAATCGGCACAGATTACGTTTTAGCCTATTCAGCTATCCCTCCGTACTTAATGTTTTTGCTAAATTTTCTGACTTCTGCGCTCAGTTTGTATCGAATGTATTGTGCGACCGATGGCAGTTCGCCTGCTCTTTTTCGTAATGAGCTGTATGATTACTGGACACCTTATCTTTCAGGGAGCTTGAATCATGGCCAAAGCGATCGGCATCGACCTCGGCACCACAAATTCCTGCGTCTCGGTTATGGAAGGCAAGACGGCAAAGGTAATCGAGAATGCCGAGGGTGCGCGCACGACGCCTTCGATTGTGGCATTCCTGAAAAACGGTGAAATTGCCGTAGGGCAGGCTGCCAAACGGCAGGCTGTGACGAATCCTGAGAATACGATCTACGCTATCAAGCGCTTGATGGGACGGCGCTACGATGATCCGATCGTACAGAAGGAAAAAGAGCTCGCTCCCTATAAGATCGTACCAGGGCCGAATGGCGACGCTTGGGTCGAAGTTATGGGCAAAAAGTACAGCCCGAGCCAGATCAGCGCCTTCATTCTTAAAAAAATGAAGGAGACGTCAGAAGGCTATCTCGGCAGCACGGTTACGGACTCTGTCATCACGGTCCCGGCGTACTTCAACGACAGCCAACGGCAAGCGACAAAGGATGCGGGCAAAATAGCCGGACTTGAAGTCCTCCGCATCATCAACGAGCCAACCGCTGCTGCATTGGCGTACGGCCTCGACAAGAAGCGCGAAGGTAAGATTGCCGTTTACGACCTCGGCGGCGGCACCTTCGACATCTCGATTCTCGAAATTGGCGATGGCGTCTTCGAAGTTAAGGCGACCAACGGCGATACTTTCCTCGGCGGTGAAGATTTCGACCGCCGCATTGTCGACTATCTGGCCGATGAGTTCAAAAAGGAGCAGGGCATCGACCTGCGCACCGACCGCCTCGCTCTGCAGCGGCTCAAAGAAGCGGCGGAGAAGGCCAAGATCGAGCTGTCTTCCGTGATGGAGACCGAGATCAATCTTCCGTTCATTACGGCCGATCAACACGGGCCGAAGCATCTCCTGGTCAAGCTTACCCGCGCGAAGCTCGAGGGCCTTGTCGCCGATCTCATTCAACGCACCATAGGGCCGTGTGAGGCCGCTTTGAAAGACGCCGGTCTCAAGCCGGAGCAGATCGGCGAAGTCATCCTAGTTGGCGGTCAAACGCGGATGCCCAAGGTCCAGGAGACTGTCAAGTCGCTCTTCGGCAAGGAGCCTCACAAAGGGGTCAATCCCGATGAGGTCGTGGCGATTGGAGCGTCGATACAGGCTGGCGTCCTTCAGGGCGATGTGAAGGATGTCCTTCTGCTTGACGTGACGCCTTTGTCTCTCGGGATCGAGACCCTGGGCGGTGTCATGACCCGGCTGATCGATCGCAACACCACGATCCCAGCCGCCAAGTCTCAGACGTTCTCCACGGCGGAAGATAATCAGCCGGCCGTCACGATCCGCGTGTACCAGGGGGAACGCGAGATGGCCGCCGACAACAAGCTGCTCGGTCAATTCGACCTTGTCGGCATCCCACCCGCTCCGCGTGGCATCCCGCAGATCGAGGTGAAATTCGATATCGACGCCAACGGCATCGTGAACGTCTCGGCCAAAGATAAGGGCACGGGCAAAGAGCAGCAGATTCGCATTCAAGCCTCGGGTGGACTTTCGGATGCCGAAATCCAGCGCATGGTTAATGAGGCCGAAAAGAATGTGGAAGCCGACAAACGCCGCCGCGAGGCTGTCGAAGCCAGGAACGAAGCCGACGCGGCCGTTTACGCCGCTGAAAAGCAGCTCAGCGAACGGGGCGCCAGCGTTAGCGAAAGCGCACGCGGACCGGTCGAGCAGGCCATTTCCTCGCTGAAGGAAGCGATGAACGGAGAGGATGCGAACCGGATCCGGCAGGCGTCCTCAGCGCTTTCGCAGGCGATGTCGCAGTTCCACACCGCCTCGCAAAGCGCACAGCAAGGCGAACAGCGGGCGGCTAGCGGAACGCCAAAGACCGGGTCCGGCGATGACGTTGTGGACGCTGAGTTCGAGGAAGTGGATCATGGCCGTAAGCAACAAAGATAGGAACCACGGCCGCCATGAACCGGATGGTCCGCACGAGGAAAGTCAGAGCGCAACCCCCGAAACTCCAGTCCACGGCCACGGCGGCGAGGTGCCCCGGGGCGTTCATCACACTTCGCAACGGGAGGCTGGCGGGAATGGTGCTCCGAAATCCGCCGATGTCCTCGCGGCGGAGGAGAAGATCGCGCACCTGGAGGCCTTGACCGCAGATTTGGAACGCCGCCTCAAGCAGGCGCTTGCGGATCAAGAAAATAGCCGCAAGCGCAGCCAGCGCGACGCTGAGACCGCCGTCAAGTTTGCCGCCTCAGGCTTTGCTGCCGGCCTTCTCCCCACGCTCGATCATTTGCAGCTTGCCCTCAATGCCGTGCCCGGCGATGAAGCGGCGCGCGAGCCCATGAAGCGGCTTTTGGAGGGGGTCAGGGCGACCGAGCGCGCCCTGCTTTCCACAATGAAAAAACATGGCGTCAAACGCATCGATTCCGCTGGCGAGCCGTTCGATCCCAATTTGCACGAGGCCGTTGCCGTGATCGAACGCGACGATTTGCCGGCCGGTACCGTGGCAGACGTCCTTCAGCCCGGCTACCTTCACCATGACCGTCTGCTGCGCCCCGCGATGGTCAAGGTTGCCAAAAGCAGCTCGAAAGACGCTCCTTAGAATAGTCCCGCCTCCTGGCAAGCGAGAGGCGAGCGGGTTTTTCGGAAGCTTCAAGGAATAGAATTCATGTGCAATCGGTATTTCATTGCAGACCCGTGCTGCTTTAAACAGCCATGTAGAGTTTGTCCTTTTTTTGCGGAACCTCATCCTTCGAGATGCCGCCGCTGGCGGCTCCTCAGGATGAGGCCGCGTTCTCCTCATGGTGGCCGCCCTTCGACACGCTCAGGGTGAGGGGCCGTCTCGAATTATGAGGGGGGTAAGTCCGTAAGACTGGAACAAACTCTAGAACCGAAGCCGGAGCTAACGGTGCCTTCTTCCGCGCTCAGGCTTTGCGTGACATCACTCACTTGGCATTTGCGGTTCATCCGGGTTTACGGATAAATTTGCAATGCTTAGAATGACTTATAACCGAAAGAATATAGCATGGCGGATGAAGTATCGCGGCAGATACCGGTGCACTCGCGGTTCGTGCGGATTACGCATTGGATCAACGCCATCGCGATCATCGTCATGATCGGCAGCGGGTGGCGCATCTACGACAATGTGCCGATTTTTTCCTGGCTCACCTTCCCGGAATGGGCAACGCTCGGGGGCGATCCGGAGATCACCTATAAGCTCAACAAGGACGTGGGCTTCTCGAACGCGCTTCTCTGGCATTTCGCGGCGATGTGGGTGTTCTTCATCAACGGCCTTATCGCATTGGGCTACGGGCTTTACACCAAGCGGCTGCAAATGAAATGGCTGCCGGTGAGCCTGCCCGAGCTGATCCACGATATTCGCGAGGCGCTTTCGTTCCACCTCGCCCACGAGGACATCACGGTCTACAACGCCGTACAGAAGTTGCTTTACATCGGCGTGGTCGCAGCCGCGATCCTGATGGTCATAACGGGGCTCGCGATCTGGAAGCCGGTCCAGTTTCAGACGCTGACCTGGCTGTTCTACGATTTCCAGGGCGCACGGCTCGTGCACTTCCTCGGCATGACCGCCATCACACTTTTCCTTCTGGTACATGTTGTGCTGGCGCTGCTGGTTCCAAAGACGATTGCGGCGATGACGAAGGGATCGATTTCCTCGGAAGAACCCCAAACCGTGCCGGCAGGAGAATAACGATGACACTCATCCGGCCCAAAGGCTCGCTCAACAGGCCGCAAGGCGGCGTGGATCAATCCCCGCTTACCGAGCATCGCGAACTGATTGCTGGCATCGAGCGGCGCACATTGCTGCGCGGCACGGTCAGCCTCGGTGCACTGACTTTGCTCACCGGCTGCGACATCAGCAACGAGAGCGCGCTGCAAGGCGTGCTTCGCGCCATGTCCGGCTGGAACGACCGGTTCCAGGCTTTTCTGTTCAACCCGCGCAAGCTCGCGCCCACCTATTCCGACGCGGATGTGCTGATACCGCCGCGCTTCAACGCCTTCTATTCCATCGACCAGGTGAAGCCGGTAGATGCCGCAACGTGGAAGCTTGAGGTTGCGGGCCTCGCGGAGAACAAGCAGCCCTGGACCAAGGACGCGATCTACGCGCTGCCGCAAGAGACGCAGATCACGCGGCATGTCTGCGTGGAAGGCTGGGACTATATCGGCAAGTGGTCCGGCGTGCCCTTGCGCGTGTTCCTGGAGCGCATCGGCGCCGACAAGACCGCGAAATATGTCGGCTTCAAATGCGCGGATAAATATTGGGGCAGCATCGACATGGCGACCGCGCTGCATCCGCAAACCATACTCGCGACACATTACGCCGGCCAGCCACTGTCCGACCCCGAAGGCTTCCCGGTGCGCGTGAAGACGCCGCTCAAGCTCGGCTTCAAGCAGCCGAAGTGGATCTACGCCATTGAGGTGACAAACACCTATCCCGGCGGCTATTGGGAAGAGGGCGGCTATAATTGGTTCAGCGGGACTTGAGCGCCCCGAATGTACCCTCCATCTTCGTCTGTTCCCGCACCGCGATGTTGCTCCCCCCGTCGAGCCTTCAATTCGACGAGAAAATCCCCATCAGCCGGCGCCGTTCGGTGCGCGCTTCGCGGAACAGCAGGTCGAAATCCAGGAAGAAATCGTCGTAGATCGACGTTTTAGAGCGGAACTTATAGAGGGGAAGGTGCAAAAAGCGGTTGTCGGACGTGAAATAAGTCGTCGCGATGGCATAATCCTGACAGATATAAAGGCAATGAGTATTGAAACGCTCATGCCCGAAGATGTCGAGTTTCTCGTATCCGGCCGCCCTTGCCAAAGACTTGAAGTTTTTATTGAATTCAATAATATCCCGCCGCTGTTGTGCCAAGTTTTTGTTGCTTTTTTGCGCAATGCGCTGCAAAAGCGGCGATTGCGGCGAGATATGCAGGACGAAAGTCGACGCCTGAGGCAGCTCGGTGAAGCGCCTGGAGACAGCGGACTCATATTTTCGCAACCAGTTGAAGCCGTCATTGACCATGATACGGATATCGCCCGGCGACATCAGGAAACTGCTGAAATCGAAATCTGCCGAGCGCCGGTAAAACGTCATCATGCTTTCCTCTTCGTCTAGGAAAGCGTCCGTGCGCACCCAACCGGCGGCGGGATACTGGCGAACCGCATCGGCCAGCGATCCAAGCACCGACGACACCAGTTCCGATCCCGATTGCCAGAATTTGACAAGTCGTTCGTCCGAGATCCGAGCCCGGAATCTCAGCGTCGCGGGTTCAATTTCGTCCGGATTGTGACGCGCCAGAAACACCAGAAGCGGCTTCTTTATCTCGGTCGCAAATTCGAACTCTTTTTCTGTCCAGCTCAGCTCTTCGCCTGGGAAAATGCTGCCGTAGGTCTTGCCCAAGATGAGGACGTAGTAGTCCGAGAGGCGGATTGCCTCCTGAATGTAAGGCCAGGTCATGCCGGGTGAGGATGGAAACAGCTCCATTCCCGAGGGCAGGTAGCTCTGCTGTAGCAACGCGGTCGCCACCATCCGCCGCTCTTCGATAAGGTCTTCGAACGGCGAGCTGATAAAAACCTGATACCGTTTCACGCGCCCCCCAGGGATCCTCCAGAAACGGGAAAAGGTTAACAGATGTTTCCGGCAATCTTTAGGCGGACAGTTTCAGCATCCGGCGGGTCGTGAATTGAATGGGTTCGGCCGGAAGCAGATTTCGCCGCCTGTCATCGCGGCGCGTGTTTCGCAAAAAAAAACGAAACGCCGTCTGGCCGCTCCTCGCTGAAGCTCGCAGCGCAATTAGACCAGCCATTGGGTTACGGCCGGCGCAGCGGCGTCAGATAGCTGCTCGGATGTGCATTGACGGGGTGCTTTATCGGGGCGCCAACGAAGAAGCTTGGTTCCATGCCGGAACCGGCCTTCAGTCACGTGATCGTATTGGACTTCGGCCACGAGCACGGGCCGTAGCGGGACCCACTCCGCGGACTTCTCCGTAGCCCAGCGGCTAGGGCCGCCTGGTGCCCTGCCTGTAAATCCGGGCGGCTGCACCAAGGCTTCAAGCTCCTTCGTCAAAGCTTTGCGATGGTCGTCAGCTATCGCCGAAGTGAAGCCAACATGGTCGAGTTCGCCGCACGGGTTGTAGAGACCGAGAAGCAAGGAGCCGGTAAGCCGCTCACGTTCGAGATAGCGAAAGCCGCCAACCACGCAATCGGCAGTCCGGAGTCGCTTCACCTTGATCATGCTGCGCGCGCCCGGCTGATAGGGGGCATCTAGCCGCTTTGCGATAACGCCGTCGATAGCCCCGCCGCTCGCATCGAGCCAGCCCAGGGCGACGGCCCGGTCAAGCGTGAACGGCGACAGTTTCAAGTTCGGATGGGGATTGAGACAGCAAAACCTCTCAAGCGCTTCGCGCCGCTCTTTCAAGGAAGCGCTGAGCAAATCGCCTGCCGGCCCAGCCAGCTTGTCAAAGAGGATCAAGGTGGCAGGCGTTTCGCGCGAAAGCCGTTCGATGCGGCTAGCCGCGGGATGAAGGCGCATCTGGAGGGCATCGAAAGACGGCGCGCCGCCGGACGCAATGATGAGTTCGCCGTCGAGGGCAAAGTCTGGCGGCTCCAGCTGCCCAATCAGGGTAACAATTTCCGGGAAGAAGCGCGCTAGCGATTTCCCGGACTTGGCTTGCAACTTTATACGGCCTCCGGCTCTAAAAACAAGGCAACGGAATCCATCCCATTTGGGCTCGAACTGCCAGCCGGTTCCGGTTGGCAGGGACGCAACCTGATGGGCCTCCATGGGCGGTATGCCGGGGTCGATGAGGAATCCGGCTCCGCCTTCCCGCGGCTGGAGCGCTAACGGCTTTCGTGGCATAAAAAAGCAAAGACAATCCGAGGCGCGCTGTTCCTGTCAGAGCGCCTCACGCGGAGCAAATCCATGGGAAAAATAGCTTGGCGGCTTTTGATGGCCGTGGCCGTGACGGTAACGATCGGTCAATGGGCTGCACTTGCAGCGGAACGCTGGCAGACCGTGCCCGCGGCCCCGCCCATGCCGCCAGCCGTCGAGGCCGGTTATGCGCCTGTAAACGGCATCAAGATGTATTACGCCATCTACGGCCAGGGCGACCCGATTCTTCTCGTACATGGCGGTCTAGCCAATTCGGATTACTGGGCGAACCAGGTCATCGCCTTGTCGAAGGACCACAAGGTGATCGTCGCCGACAGCCGCGGTCATGGGCGGTCGAGCCGCACGGCCGAGCCGATCGGCTACGATCTCATGGCCTCGGACTATCTGGCGCTTCTCGATTTTCTCAAAATCCCGAAGACCGCGATCGTGGGCTGGAGCGACGGCGGCATCATCGGTATCGATATCGCGATGCACCATCCGGAGCGCGTGACGAAACTGTTCGCGCAAGGCGCGAACGTGACCACGGACGGGGTTAAGCCGGACACCATGCAATCGCCCGCGTTTTCAGGCTTCGTCGCAAAAGCCGGCGAGGATTACAAGCGTCTGTCGCCTACGCCCGGCCAATACCCGGCCTTCCTGGCAGACATAAACAGGATGTGGGAAACCGAACCTAATTGGACGAAGGCGCAGCTTTCCCAGATCCGTGTGCCAACGGCGATCCTGCTCGGCGACCACGACGAAGCGATCAAGCGCGATCACACCGACTATATCGCTTCGGTCATTCCTGGCGCGAAGCTCATCATTCTGAGGGATACGAGCCATTTCGCGATGCTACAAGACCCGGAGGGATATACGAAGGCTATCCTTGACTTTTTGCAGGATCACTAGTCGGCCGTGAAGTTGAACGCTCTTGCGGAGGGCAACGGAGGGATGGCTTACCCAGCGCCTCGAAAATAAAGCGGCTGGCTTCGATCACGGCGTTGCGGTCGACGCCTGTTTCGAAGCCGAGCCCATCGAGCAGATAGACCACGCTCTCGGTGGCGACATTGCCGGAAGCGCCCTTTGCATAGGGACAGCCGCCGAGCCCTCCTGCCGAGCTGTCGACCACGCGCACCCCTTCGTCCAGGCACGCAAGGATATTCGCAATGGCTTGGCCGTAGGTGTCGTGAAAATGCACCGCCAGCTGCGCTATCGGAATGCGCGCGGCGACCGCCTTCAGCATATCGCGGGCTGCACGCGGCGTGCCTACGCCAATCGTGTCGCCGAGCGAGATTTCGTAGCAGCCGAGTTCGAATAGACGGGCTGAAACCTCCGCGACCCTTTCGCGCGGAACGGCTCCTTCATAGGGACAGCCCAGCGCGCAAGACACATAGCCGCGCACCTTCACGCCTGCCTCCAGCGCACGCCTCGCCACGGGCGTGAAGCGCATGAGCGAGTTCTTCGATCGAGCAATTGATGTTTTTCCGGGAAAACGTCTCGGACGCCGCGCCGAAGATGGCGATTTCGCGCGCGCCCGCAGCAAGTGCCGCGTCCAATCCCTTTTCGTTCGGCACCAGCACGGGGAGCGAAAGCCCGGCGCGGCCGGCGAAGGCATGAAGCACCTTCGCGGTGTCCGCCATCTGCGGCACCCATTTGGGTGAGACGAAGCTGCCGGCCTCGATGGAGGTCAGCCCCGCAGCGATCAGCTTTTCGATGAACTCGATGCGCGTTGCGGCCGGTACCGGGACGGCCTCGTTCTGCAAACCGTCGCGCGGGCCAACCTCGACGATGCGGACGCGCTCCGCCATGGCTTAGTCCCCATCCGGTTCGAACTCGGCGAGCGCCGCGCCTTCGGCCACGAAATCGCCTACGGCACAAAGGTAGCGCGCCACCCGCCCACGCGCCGGGAACCGCAGCGTATGCTCCATTTTCATGGCTTCCATGATCAGCATCGGCGCGCCGGCTTCCAGGATTGCGCCCGGCTTTGCGATCAGCGCGAGGATCGTCCCTGGCATGGGCGCCACCGGCCCCGCTTCCGGGTCGGCCCCGATAGGTTCGGCCGCGAAAGGTTCGACGAGCGTGAATTTGATGGCTTCGGGGCCGTCGAAGACCGTAATGGCTGGACCGGAGATGAGCGCCGTGATCATCCGGCTCACCTCTCCCAAGGAGACGGCGAACCGGGCGCTACCGCTTTTCGGTGGTGAGAACCGGAAGGCTTGCGCAAGTCCCTCGCACTCCATGACCGTGCCGCCGCGCCCTTGGGCGAGCGTGATCCCATGCAGCACGCCCCCCTTGTCGCGAAGCTGGATTAGGCGTTTCCGGCTACGCGAGAGCGTCCATGGCCCCGCCTCCGCCCACGGAGAATAGGGGTCTGCGGCGTCGCGTCTGGTCCGCTCCGCCTCGAAATGGAGAAGCGCTGCGCAAGCCGCCGCCAAATGAAATCTGAAGCCCGCCAGCGAAGCCTTGCCTTGTCCGGCGCGTTCCCTCTCGATGTATCCCGTATCGAGGGCGTTTGTCAGAACCGCCTCTTCGTTCAAAAGCCGCGTGAGGAAGGGCACATTGGTCGCGACGCCAGCGATTTCGGTCTGGAGCAGCGCGCTTCTGAGTTTCGCAAGCGCGCCCTCCCGAGTCTCCGCTTTGGCGATGACCTTGGCGAGCATGGGATCGTAGTACTGGGTTACGGCATCGCCTTCGGCAAAGCCTGTATCGATCCTCAGCCCGTGCCCTTGCTCCGGCATCCTCCAATGCGTAATTTCGCCGATTGAAGGCAAAAAGCCAGCAGCAGCGTCCTCGGCGTAAATGCGCGCCTCGATTGCATGCCCGCGCCTTTTCAGCGCGTCCTGCCGGAGCGGTAGCTCCTCGCCCATGGCGATGCGCAATTGCCACTCCACAAGATCGAGCCCCGTAATCATTTCGGTTACGGGATGTTCGACCTGAAGCCTCGTGTTCATTTCGATGAAATAGGCATCGCGCTCGCTGGCGACGAACTCGACCGTGCCTGCGCCCACATAGCCGATTGCAGCCGCAGCCTTGCGCGCGGCCTCGTACAAGGGTTCGCGCCGCTCATCGGTCAAAGCCGCGGACGGCGCCTCTTCGATCACCTTTTGGTGCCGGCGCTGCAGCGTGCATTCGCGCTCGAACAGCGAAACGATGCCGCCATGCATGTCGCCGAACACTTGAACCTCGATGTGTCGCGGGCGTTCGATGTATTTTTCGATCAGGAGCCGGCCATCGCCAAAAGCCGAGGCTGCCTCACGCTTTGCGCTTTGGGCCGCTTCGTCGAGCCCATCCGCGCTTGTCACCAGGCGCATGCCCTTGCCACCGCCGCCGGCCACGGCCTTCAACAGGACCGGAAAGCCGATCCGTTTGGCTTCGCGGGCGAAAACCTTAAGATCCTGCGACTCGCCATGGTAGCCGGGCACGACGGGAACGCCAGCTTCCTCCATCAGCGCTTTCGCTGCGGATTTCGAGCCCATCGCACGGATGGCGGACGCCGGCGGTCCGACGAAAATGAACCCGGCCGCTTCACAGGCTTCCGCAAATTCCGCCTTCTCCGAGAGAAACCCATAGCCCGGATGGATGGCTTCGGCGCCGCTCGCCTTCGCCGCGGCGATAAGGCGTGCGATATCGAGATAGCTTTCCCGGGCGGGCGGCGGCCCGATGAGCCGCGCCTCGTCCGCATGCTGCACATGCTGCGCCCCGGCATCGGCTTCGGAGTAAACCGCGACGGTACGAAGGCCCATGCGCTTGGCGGTCCGCACAATACGGCAGGCGATCTCGCCGCGATTGGCAATCAAGAGCGAGGAAAAGGGGCGGCCGGGTTTCATCTGCTCCTCACATCCTGAACAGGCCGAAACGGCCCGGTTCCGGCGGCGCATTGAGGCCTGCAGAAATGGCGAGCGCTAGCACCATGCGCGTATCGGCCGGATCGATGATGCCGTCGTCCCAAAGCCGCGCGGTCGCGTAGTAGGGGTCGGCCTGTTCGTCGAATTGCGCGCGCACCGGCGCCCGGAACGCCTCCTCTTCTTCCTTGGTCCAGCTGCCGCCCTTCGCCTCGATCCCTTCGCGGCGCACGATGGCGAGCACGGTCGCCGCCTGCTCGCCGCCCATCACCGAGATTTTGGCGTTCGGCCACATCCAAAGAAAGCGGGGGGAGTAGCCACGCCCGCACATGCCGTAATTGCCGGCGCCGTAGGAACCGCCGATCACGACGGTGTATTTCGGTACCGTCGCCGTCGACACTGCGGTGACGAGTTTCGCGCCATCCTTGGCAATGCCGCCCGCCTCGTATTTCTTGCCGACCATGAAGCCTGTGATGTTCTGCAGGAACACCAGCGGGATGCCGCGCTGGTTCATGATCTCGATGAAATGGGCGCCCTTCAGAGCACTTTCGGTGAACAGGATGCCGTTATTGGCGAGAATGCCCACGGGGTAGCCCCAGATGCGCGCTGTGCCGCAAACGAGCGTCTGGCCGTAGAGCTTCTTGAATTCGTCGAATTCGGAGGCGTCCACGATCCGCGCAATCACTTCGCGGACATCGTAAGGCTTGCGCACATCGGCTTGTACGATGCCGTAGAGGTCCTCAGCCGTGTAGTGAGGATCGCGCGGCGGGACAAGATCGAGCGAGAGGGGTTTGATCCGGTTCAGATCGCCGGCGATCCGCCTGGCGATCCCGATCGCGTGGGCGTCGTTCTGCGCGTAATGGTCGGTTACACCGGACTGGCGGGAGTGGACCTCCGCGCCGCCGAGTTCCTCAGCTGTAACGATCTCCCCCGTGGCGGCGCGGACAAGCGGGGGACCGCCGAGAAAAATGGTGCCGTTGCCTTTGACGATGATGCTCTCGTCGCACATGGCCGGCACATAGGCGCCGCCTGCGGTGCACGGCCCCATCACGATCGCGATTTGCGGGATGGCGGCCGCGGACATCTGCGCCTGATTGTAGAAGATGCGTCCGAAATGCCGCTCGTCCGGGAATATTTCGTCCTGTTGAGGCAAGAAGGCGCCGCCGGAGTTGACGAGGTAAAGGCACGGTAGCCGGTTGTCCCGCGCGATGTCCTGGGCGCGCAGATGCTTCTTCACCGTCATCGGATAGTAGGTACCGCCCTTGATGGTGGCATCGTTGGCGACGATCATGCACTCGCGGCCCGACACGCGGCCGATGCCCGCGATCAGCCCCGCGGCATGGGCGTCGCCACCATAAAGCCCATGCGCCGCAAGCGCGCCGATTTCGAGGAACGGCGAGCCGGGATCGAGCAATAGATCGATACGGTCGCGGGGTAGGAGCTTGCCGCGCGCTTCATGGCGCTGCCTCGCCTCGGCGGTGCCGCCAAGGGCTGCGGTTGCGAGCTTCTTGCGCAGCACGGTAAGCTGAGCGCCCATTGCATCGGCGTTCGCTTTGAACTCCAAGGAGCGCGTGTCCACCGCACTTTCAAGATGGGGCATCGGCTGGCTGTCCCTCTTTGTTGCTCGCATCGCGGCACTCTAGCATGAGCGCACCGCCGGGTTTTAGCGCAGAAGCCGGACCTCAATCGAAAGATTGAGATCCTTCCAAGTACGGTCGGCGGTGAGGACCGGAAGCGCGAAGCGTTCGGCGAGCGCGAGGCAGGCGCGATCGCCAAGCGAAAGACCGAAAGCTTTCGTTTTGGGCCGGAGCGCGCCGGTGCGTTCCGCCAGTTCCTCGTCGAATGGGGCGATCTGCAGCCCATAGCGGGACAGCGCGGCGCGGATGAGGCTCAAGCTTGCGCCGCGTTCGGCGAGCTTGGATACGACCTCGGCGACATTGACGGCCGACATTAGCGCGTTGCCGAAGAGGCCAGCGGCGCGCTCGGAGCCTGGCTCGCCGTTGAGATGGGCCAGGATCACGGAGGCATCGAAGACGATGCTAGCCACAGCTCTCGGCCTTGGCCTCCTGGCGCCGCTCCGCGATTAGCTCGTCTACGAGGCTGACACCGTCCGGGACCAGACGTTTGAGCATGGCCTGAGCCTGGCGGGCGCCGACGCGGGGGCTCAAGAGATGAAGCTCGCCCTCCTCGATCCAGGCAAGGAGCGTATCGCCCTCCTCAACCTCCATGGCCTCGCGCAATGCGGCCGGGATGACCACGCGCCCGCCCGGCCCAAGCGTGAGCCGCAAACGGTTGGCAAGGCCAAATCCGGGCTTGCGTTCAAGGTCCGCATGAAACGCAGCTTGGGGCGCCTCGGCGAAGCCTTGCGCCTGGGCGGAGGGCGTTGCTTTCTTCCGTGCCATGGTCAACTCCTTTTCATATGCAATCTTTCATAATCCTACAATTTGTCAATTTATTTTTTTATGCCAAAGTCTTAAAAAATGCCACGCTACGTGGTTTTTTCGAAGAGTTCGCGTCCGATCAGCATGCGCCGGATTTCGCTCGTCCCGGCGCCGATCTCATAGAGCTTGGCATCGCGCAAGAGGCGCCCGGTTGGGAAATCGTTGGTGTAGCCATTGCCGCCGAGGAGCTGGATCGCGTCGAGCGCAACGCGCGTCGCGGCTTCCGCCGCATAGAGGATCGCGCCCGCCGCATCCTCGCGCGCGGTCTCGCCCCGGTCGCAGGCGCGCGCCACGGTGTAGACGTAAGCGCGCGCGGCGTTGAGTGTCACATACATGTCGGCGATCTTGCCTTGCACCAGCTGGAACGTGCCGATAGGCTTGCCGAACTGCTTGCGCTCATGGACATAGGGCAGCACCGTGTCGAGCGCCGCCTGCATGATGCCGAGCGGGCCGGCAGACAGCACCACGCGCTCGTAATCGAGGCCGGACATCAGCACGTTCGCCCCGCGCCCCACGCCGCCGATGACGTTCTCCTCTGGGATCTCGCAGTCCTCGAAGACCAGTTCGGCCGTGTCGGAGCCGCGCATGCCGAGTTTGTCGAGCTTCGGCGAGACCGAGAAGCCCTTCATGCCCTGTTCGACGATGAAGGCGGTGATGCCGCGCGGGCCGGCGGCCGGGTCCGTCTTGGCGTAGACCACCAGCACCTCGGCCTCGGGCGCGTTGGTGATCCACATCTTGGTGCCGTTCAGAACGTAGCGGCTGCCCCGCTTCTCCGCACGCGTGGTCATCGACACCACATCGGAGCCCGAGCCGGTTTCCGACATCGCCAGCGCGCCGACATGCTCGCCCGAGATCAGCTTCGGCAGATAACGCCGCTTCTGCTCCTCGCTGCCATTACGGCGGATCTGGTTCACGCACAGATTGGAGTGCGCGCCATAGGACAGCCCCACGCTGCCGCTCGCCCAGCTCACCTCCTCCATCGCGATGCAATGTTCGAGATAGCCGAGCCCCGCGCCGCCATACTCCTCTTCGACGGTGATACCGTGCAGGCCGAGCGCGCCCATGGGCTGCCAGAGGTCGCGCGGAAAGGTGTTGCTGCGGTCGATCTCATCGGCGCGCGGCGCGATCTCGGCTTTGGAGAAGCCGCGCACGCTTTCGCGCAGCATGTCCGCCTCTTCGCCGAGGCCGAAATCGAGACCGCGATAGGAATTCTGGAGCATGGGTGCCTCCCTGGCCGCAACCTTTCAACATGGCCGGTCCCGCCCGGCCATCCATCCAACGTCTTGGCCCGGCTTGACCCGGCCATCCAGTCGCCATTGAAAACATTGTATAGTCTCTGGATGGGCGCCTCGCGTGCGGCCATGACGCCAACTCTAACGGGTTTTGCAGGCCGGCGCGACAGGGCTTTGGGAGGCCTGCCCAGCGGATTGACAGGCGCATTGTCACTGTGTAACTGTGAGACATGAAAAATATCACAGTCTCACTGGACGACGATACCTACCGCAAGGCCCGCATCCGCGCCGCGGAGTTGGATACGTCCGTCTCGGCCATCGTGCGCAAATATCTCACGGAGTTCGCCGAGGGCGAATCCCGTTTCGATCGGCTGAAGCATGAAGAGGAAGAGTTGCGTGCGAAAGTCAAAGGGTTTTCCGCCAGCGACCGGCTGCCGCGGGATGCCCTTCATGACCGCAAAGTCCGATGACCGTCTTTCTCGATACAAATATACTTTTGTATTCGATCAGCGACGATCCGCCTGACAACAAAAAAAGAAGGACCGCGCTCGAACTGCTTGGGCTCGACGATATTGGGCTATCGATCCAAGTCCTTCAGGAGTTTTATGTTCAGGCCACCAGGCAAAGCCGCACGAAGCCTTTGACGCCCGCCTTGGCGGCAGGCTTTATAAGCAAGTGGAGCCGCTTTGCCATCCAGCCGATGACGATGGACATTCTGTTGGAGGCGCTTCGCATTACAGAGCGGTATCGCCTCTCCTATTGGGACAGCGCGATTGTCGCGGCGGCGCTGGCGCTCGGCTGCCGCGAGCTTTACAGCGAAGACATGCACGACGGGCTCGCCATCGGCGGCCTGCGCGTCATCAACCCATTTCTCTAACCCGTTAGCGGCCGCTTAACAGCCAGCCGGACAGCCCGCGCCGCGCACCCGCCTTGCCCTCCTCTTCCACCGCTTCCAGCAGATCTTCTAGGTTCTCGCGTCCAGTCTGACCGGCAGATTCGCCTCATCGACGGCGAGCGCGGTGCATCAGAGGCTCGGAATCGGGAAGCCAGTTCGTAGCCTAAAGAAGCTTTGCGAGATTGCCTATCCAATACTGGGTTCTAAGCTTTCTCCGCCGCAAACGCCGTCTCCCGCGCGCGCGACTTCGCCTGCTCCAGGAGGCGCGCCGCCTCGCTGCCGTGAATGCGGGCAATGTCGTCCTGATACTTCAAGAGCGTGCCGAGCGTGGAATTCACGGCTTCAAGGTCTAGCGCCACGCAGTCGAGCGCGGTTAGCGCCTGCGCCCACTCGATGGTTTCGGCGATGCCAGGGTTCTTGTAGAGTTCCATCTGCCGGATCGACTGCACGAAGGCAACGATCTGCGAGGTCAGCGTGGCAGGCGCGTGCGGCAGTTTGAGGCGCAGGATCTCCGCCTCCCGCGCGGCGGAGGGATAGTCGATCCAGCAATAGAAGCAGCGCCGCCGCACCGCGTCGTGCACTTCGCGCGTCCGGTTCGAGGTGAGGATCGTGACCGGCGGCTCGGCCGCGCGGATGGTGCCAAGTTCGGGGATGGTGATTTGATAATCGGCCAGCACTTCGAGCAGGAACGCCTCGAACGGCTCGTCGGCGCGGTCCAAGCTCGTCGATCAGAAGGACGGGCGCTTTGCCTTCCGCCGAAAGCTCCAGCGCCTGCAGCAAGGGACGCTTGAGCAGGTAACCGGCGGTGTAAAGGTCGCGTTCGAGGCTTGCGGTGGACGCGGCGCCAGTGGCTTCGGCGGCGCGAATGTGAAGCAGCTGCCGGCTGTAGTTCCACTCATAGGCAGCCGTCGATAGGTCGAGGCCTTCGTAGCATTGCAGCCGCACGAGCGGCCGGCCCAGCACCGCCGCCAGAACCTTCGCGACCTCGGTCTTACCCACGCCGGCCTCCCCTTCGAGGAGCAAAGGGCGCTGAAGTTTGAGCGCGAGGAAGACCGCGGTGGCAAGGGCATCGCCTGCGAGATAGCCGCCTTGCGCGAGAAGCGCGGCCGTTCCGGCGACGTTTTCGGGCGTGCTTGCCGTCATGCCGAAGCTAACGCCCGCCCTGCCATCACGGTGACAAGCGCGGCCCGGTATTCGGCGCTGCCATGCATGTCGCCCATGAGGCTTGAAGCGGGGACGCTGAGCCCGCGAATCGCATCGGCCGAGAAATTGGTCTTCAGCGCCTGCTCCATCGCAGGGACCCGGAACACGCCGTTGGCCCCGGCACCCGAGACGGCCACACGGACTTCGCCGGACGAAAACATCCCGCCCTTTGTCTTGGCCACGAAGACGCTGACGAGGCAGTAGCGCGAGGCCCGCTGCTCGAATTTCGCATAGCCCGCGCGCTCCGGGACCGGGAACTTGATCGCAGACGATGATCTCGCCGGAGTCGAAGGCCGTCGCGAACAAGCCCTTGAAATATTTGTCCGCATCGATCTGCCGCTTGTTCGTGACGACGGTCGCGCCGAGCCCCAGAACCGCGGCGGGGTAGTCGGCGGCCGGGTCGTTATTGGCGACGGAGCCGCCGATGGTGCCGCGATGACGCACCTGCGGATCGCCGATGCCTTCGGCGAGCTTGGCAAGCGCCGGGATGGCGCTGCGCACCTCAGCGCTGGATGCTACCTCGGCGTGGGTCGTTGTGGCACCGATGACGAGCGCGCCGCCCTCGCGCCGGATGCCCTTCAACGCCGCGATACCGCCGAGATCGACCAGTGTCGCCGGTTTGGCGAACCGCTGCTTGAGCGCTGGGATCAGCGATTGGCCGCCCGCAATGACGGCAGCGTTCGCGCCCGAGAGAGCGCGCGCCGCATCGGCGACGGAGGATGGGCGCACATAGCCGAAACTGTTCATGCTGTTTCCTTCCCTTATTTCGTTATTGCCTCTGGGCGGGTTCGCGGTTCCGTACAGCCCCCTCACCCCTTCCCCTCTCCCGCAAGGGGAGAGGGGCACTGTGCCTCTCCCCGACGCAAGCGGCAGTTCAGGCGTCCCTTCGCCCCTTGCGGGAGAAGGACAGGATGAGGGGTAAAAGCCCCTGTTGGCGGCCGCCGGACATAGGCTATTCAGCCGCCTTTTTCATACCGCTATTCAGGAGCCGCCATATCTTTTCAGGCGTGGCGGGCATGTCGATGTGATCCACGCCGAATTCCGCGAGCGCGTCCACGACCGCATTGATGACGGCAGGAGGCGAGCCGATCGCGCCCGCCTCGCCGCAGCCTTTTACGCCGAGCGGATTGTGCGTGCACGGCGTGCCCTTGAGCGTCTCGACCTTGAACGAAGGCAGATCGTCCGGCGCGGGGCATACCGTAATCCATGTATGAACCGGTCAGGAGCTGGCCGTTCTCATCGTAGACGGCGTTCTCGATCAGCGCCTGGCCGATCCCTTGCGCCAGCCCGCCATGCACCTGCCCTTCGACGATCATGGGATTGACCACGTTGCCGAAATCGTCCGCCGCCACGAACGAATACGATCTCTGTGAACCCGGTCGCAGGGTCGATCTCCACCTCGCAAACATAGGTCCCGGCCGGGTAGGTGAAGTTCTTCGGATCGTAGAACGCGGTCTCTTCCAGGCCAGGCTCCAGCGTTTCGATAGGATATTTGTGCGGCACGTAGGCGGTCAACGCGATCTCGCCGAAGGCCTTGGATTTGTCCGTGCCCTTCACCGTATAGGCGCCGTTCTCATAGACGATATCGCCTTCCGAGGCTTCGAGAAGATGCGACGCAATCTTGCGGCCCTTCTCGATGACCTTGTCGAGCGCCTTAACGATGGCCGAGCCTCCGACCGCGAGCGAGCGCGAGCCGTAGGTGCCCATTCCGAAAGGGACCTTGGACGTGTCGCCATGGACGATATCGACCTGAGCGGCGTCGATGCCGAGCTTATCCGCCACCACCTGGGCGAAGGTCGTCTCGTGGCCCTGCCCATGGCTATGACTGCCCGTCAGCACCGTCACGCTGCCTGTCGGGTTCACCCGCACGGTCGCGGCCTCATAAAGTCCCGCGCGGGCGCCGAGCGCTCCGGCGAGGCTCGATGGCGCGATGCCGCAAGCCTCGATATAGCTCGCCATCCCGATGCCTCGGAGTTTTCCGCGCGTCTTGGCTTCCGCGCGCCTCTGCGGAAAGCCCGCGTAATCGGCCAGTTCCAACGCCTTGTCGAGCGTGGCCTCGTAATCGCCGGTGTCGTAGACGACCGCCACCGGCGTCTGATAGGGAAATTGGCTGGGCTGAATGAAGTTCTTGCGGCGCAGTTCCGCCGGGTCCTCGCCGAGTTCTTGCGCCGCCTTGCTCATCAGCCGTTCGAGTATGTATGTCGCCTCCGGGCGGCCGGCCCCGCGATAAGCATCGACCGGCACGGTGTTCGTGAATACGGCCTTTACATTGCAATAAATCGCGGGCGTGGTGTATTGCCCCGCGAGCAGCGTGCCGTGTAGCCAGGTCGGGATGCAGGGCGCGAAGGTGGAGAGATAAGCGCCCATATTGGCAAGCGTTTCGCATTTCAGCGCGATGGCCTTGCCATTGGCGTCGAAGCCCATTGCGGCATGCGTGACGTGATCGCGGCCATGTGCGTCCGACATGAAGGACTCGCTCCGCTCGGCGGTCCATTTCACGGGGCGCCCGACCCGCGCGCTGGCCCAGGTCACGAGCGCTTCCTCGGCGTAGTGATAGATCTTCGAGCCGAAGCCCCCGCCGACATCGGGTGCGTAGACGCGCAGCTTGTGTTCGGGAATGTTGAGCACAAACGCGCCCATCAAAAGCCGGATCACATGCGGGTTCTGGCTCGTGGTGTAGAGTGTGTAGTCGCCCGTACCGGGATCGAAGTGGCCGATAGCTGCGCGCGGCTCGATGGCATTCGGGATGAGCCTGTTGTTGATGAGATCGATCTCAGTCACATGCAGCGGCGCGGGCAAAGGCCGCGTCCGTTGCCGCCTTATCGCCAAGCTCCCAATCGAAGCAAAGATTGTCCGGCGCTTCGCCGTGCACTGCCGCGCCGCCCATAAGCGCGCGCTTCATATCTACAACCGCCGGCAGCTCCTCCAGATCGAGCGCCACGAGTTCCGCCGCTTCTTTGGCCTGCTGAACGCTTTCGGCGATCACCGCGACAATCGGATCGCCGGCATGGCGCACTTTGCCGGATGCGAGGATCGGATGCCTCGGCTCCTTCATCGGACTGCCGTCCCGGCTCGTCACCAGCCAGCCGCAAGGCACGCCGCCCGCGCCGGAGCCGTCGATGTCAGCGGCCGTGAAAACCGCAACCACGCCCGGTGCCGCCTTCGCCGCGGCCGTATCGATCGAAGCGATGCGCGCGTGCGCTAGCGCCGACCGCAGGAAATAGCAGTAGCTCTGATTCGGCAGATTGATGTCGTCGGTATATTTGCCGAGGCCTTTGATGAAACGGAAATCCTCGCGCCGCTTGACCGGGGCGCCGATGCCTTGAACTGTCATGAGATCCCCCGCCGTCATTCCGCAGCCCGGGCCATGTTTGGCGCGCTCGCGGAGGCGGCCAACTGCACCGCCTTCACGATATTATGGTAGCCCGTACAGCGGCAGATATTGCCGGTGAGCCAGGTCCTAATCTGCGCCTCGGTGGGGTTGGGATGCTTTTGCAGCAGGTCCACCGCCGACATAATCATGCCAGGCGTACAGAAGCCGCATTGCAGGCCATGTGCCTCGCGAAACGCGGCTTGCATGGGATGCAAATCAGTGCCCTGCGAAAGACCCTCGATGGTCGTCACGCGTGCACCGTTCGCTTGCACGGCGAGCATGGTGCAAGACTTGACGGAGTTGCCGTTCACATGGACGGTGCAGGCTCCGCATTGCGAGGTGTCGCAACCCACATGCGTGCCGGTCAGGCTCAATCTTTGGCGCAAAAATTCCGAGAGCAGCACGTTCGGCGCGACATTGGCGCGGACCGGCTTTCCATTGACTTCGAGCGATATCTCCGGCATGCGCGCAATCCTCCCCAGGCTTTGCATGAACGGCGCCGGCGTAAGCTGGATGTTTCCAGTCTTGTTTCATGAGGTTTTGCCCGGAGCCTGCGTCACTATGACATGGGGGCGGCCGTGTTGGAAAGCAGGAGCAAGCCGGGGGGCGCTCAATATTAAGGCAATTGCATTTAGTCTTTAGGAGAGATGCGGCCGGGATCGCCTTCGAATTCGCCAGAGCAGAAGGGCCCGCCCTGGAAGAAATCGCCTATTTTATCGGCGGGTAACTGCGCTTGCGCCGCGAGCGCTTCTTTGGCGAAATCTTCCGAACGCCCTTCCGGTTTGTAACCGAGTTCCAGGGCGCGGGAATTGTCCCAGAAGGCGCGCGCATTGTCCGACATGCCCCAGACCACCTCATAAACGAGGCGCTCGCTTTCGAGGCCAATCCGGATGAGCGAGACGAGGTCCTCCGGCTTGATCCAGATGGCGAGCCGCCTTTCATCGCATGGGGCGTCCGAGACGTTGCCGATGCGGATGCAAAAGACCCCGAGGCCATATTTGTGGGCATAGAGTGCGCCCAGCGCTTCGCCGAAGGCTTTGCTGACCCCATAACGCGTATCGGGGAGTGGCAAGACCTGTGTTCCGATCTTCCGGCTTCGGGGATAGAAGCCCGCGACATGGTTCGTGGACGCGAAGACGACCCGGCGCACGCCTTGTTTCCGCGCCGCTTCGAAAAGATTATAGGTGCCCTCGATGTTGGCGCGCAGGATGGTTTCCCACGGTGCCTCGACTGAGTGTCCGCCGAGGTGAATGATCGCGTCCACGCCTTGGGCGGCGCGTTCGATGGCGGCGGGCTCGGCGAGATCGGCGGCGATGAAGGTTTCGCGCGCTTCGAGATCGGGGGGCGGCTCACGATCGGTCAACACAAGATCGTATCGCGACGGCAGCAGCCGGCGAAGTCTCGATCCAATCCTGCCATTTGCCCCTGTTACGAGGACGCGCATCATTACTTCGTATCGAAAAAACGGTCTGCCAGCGTCTCAGCCGCGCCCGCTTCCCCTGTCCTTCCACCGAAGAGCCGGGCGAAGGCTTGCGCTTCAGGGTTCTGGCCAGCATGCTTCTGCATCGCTTCCGCGAGCATGTCAAAGGTCTCGCCCCAAGCTGCGGCAACCTCCTCATTATAGTCTTTGCCGAGCAACCGTTCCAGCGCATGCAGAAGGGCTGTCCGCATAAAGCTGTAATGCCTCGCTTCCACGCCATAGCTTTGCTCGTGACGGCTGCCGAGCGGACCGACGCCTGGGATAACGGCCTCTCCACCCTGCTGGGTCACGGGGAGGAAGTGCTTGGACCGGGATTTGACCCGTACGAATTCCGCAAACACCTTGGCGAGCTTGGCGTTCTGCTCGTCCATGTTGCCTTTGAAGAGCGGGCGTGAATCCGGTGAAATCTCGAACAGCTTCTCGTAAACGGCGGCGCCAAGTTCAGGAAGCCGGTTCTCCAACTTTGCGAAGGTTTCCGCGAGGAGCCGCGTTTGCGCCGGTGTCATTGGCCTCCCCGCTCGTGCAGCCTCAGCAGCCCCATACCCGGCACCGTCGCCATGGAGACTGAAAAAACCGCTTACCTAAAGCATAGCTTTATTTTATACTAAAGCATGCGGGATTTTGACAAAAGCTTTATCTTTTATCTGGCATAAATCCAAATCGTGGAATGGTGCGCGCGGAGAGGATCGAACTCCCGACCGTCCGGGTGTAAACCGGATGCTCTACCGCTGAGCTACACGCGCATCGCCGTGCTTATAGACAGCGGAGCGACGGGGCTTCGTCAAGTTTTTTCACTGGCCCGCCAGCGTCTCGTAAAGCAGCACGCCATTGAGAATCAGGACGGCTGAAGCGCATACGGCGCCCGTCACGCGTGTCGTATAGCCGTTCGCAAATCGTCCCATGACCTTGCGATTGCTCGACAAAATGAGAAGGGCGACCATCGGGACTGGCAGCGCGATACTGAGAATGACCTGGCTGATGACCAGTGCCTTCGTCGCGCTCACGCCCGCGCCGGCAACGAGGAAGGCCGGGATCATCGTCACGAGCCGCCGCACCCAGACCGGAATTTTGCGGCGGAAAAAGCCCTGAAAAATCACCTGCCCGCCCATGGTGCCGACGACCGAGCTGGAGATGCCCGAGGCGATGAGCGAAATGAGGAACGCGGCGGCGGCTCCCGCGCCCAGCAGGGGCGTAAGCGTGTGATACGCGGTCTCGATCTCGGCAACCTCCGGGAAGCCCGCGTTGAAGGCCGCCGCCGCCATCATCACCATCGCTACGTTGATGGCCCCCGCCACGCTCAGAGCTGCAACAACCTCCCGGTTGGAGAAAAGGACAACGCGCGCGCGCTGGTCATCCGACAGGAGCAGCGTCCGCGATTGCGTGAGGGCGGAATGAAGGTAGATCGCGTGCGGCATCACCGTGGCGCCAACGATCCCGACCGCGATCATGAGGGCGGCGTTATCCGCTATCGCCGGGGTGACCATACCGCGCGCGGCCGCCCCCCAAGAGACCGGTGCGATGAAAAGCTCGATCAGATAGCAAATGCCGATGATGGCCACAAAGGAACCGATCGCCACCTCGATCCGCCTGAAGTTCGCTCCGCCAAACGCAAGGATCGCATAGGTGACGATTGCCGTCGCAGTCATGCCCGAGAGGAGGGATGAGCCCGTCAGCAGGGACAGGCCGATCGCGGCGCCCAAAAACTCCGCCAGATCGGTCGCCATCGCCGCGATTTCGCTGACGACCCACATGATGAAAGGCACTGGCTCGGGGAAACGGTCGCGCGACAGCTCGGCTAGATTGCGTCCGGTGACAATGCCGAGCTTGGCCGACAGGGCCTGAAACAGCATGGCGACGAGGTTTGCCGCGACGACGACCCACAAGAGGGTGTACCCATATTTGGCGCCGGCTTGGATATTCGTGGCGAAATTGCCCGGATCGATATAGGCGATGGACGCGACAACGGCAGGGCCCGTGAAGAGCCAGCCCGTGGCAAGCCGCCCACGGCGTCCAGCAAGCGCCTCGCCGAGTGCTTCGGAGGTGGCGCTCCCGGCAGCGGGTGCGGTTTTTGCGCGCGCGGGCGCATCGGATGCCATGCCATGCCTTTTTCAAAGATATAGCAAATGCTATAATGTGTGGTCCTTCCTTATCAAGGCCCCTTACATGAAATTGATCCCGCTGGATTTTCGCTGAGAGCGTGGTTCCGATCTGCTAGGGTGCTCCGCGCCGTGGAACGCGATGGGACTCATGACCGCCGGAAAAGACTTAAAAACCGATGCGCTGATCGCCGCCGAGATCCAGTCCGCAAGCTTCCGGGAGACCCGCCGAGCGCGCAAACTCGAACTCGTCGAGGACTATGTCGAGCTGATCGCAGATCTCATCGGCGCACGGGGCGAGGCGCGTCAGGTCGATATTGCCGAGCGGCTTGGCGTTGCCCAGCCCACGGTCGCAAAAATGCTTAAGCGGCTCGCCGAGGAGGGACTCGCTTTGCAGCAGCCCTATCGCGGAGTCTTGTTGACCGAGAGCGGACGGCGCCTCGCCGCCGATGCCCGCGACCGCCATCGCGTGGTTGAGGCGTTCCTGCTATCGCTCGGCATCAGCGCGGAGACGGCCCGGCGGGATGCGGAAGGCATCGAGCATCACGTCAGCGCCGAGACGCTTGAGGCCTTTCGCAAATTCACGCACGGGATGTAGAACATCGCGCTTGTGGCCGTCATCGCGAAGCGGCCTTCACCGCGGCGGCGATCCACAACAGCACGCGTGAACCGGCTCTGGATTGCCGCGCTTCGCTCGCAAGGACGCGATTCGATTCCGATTCCAACTTCGAGGGCGATCCTCAAGCCGCTGTCCCGTAATGAGCGCAAACTCGTTTTTCATGTGCGCTTGTGAAAGGCGCGCTCCCACTTCCGGTGCTTTTCGTATCCCTCACGGACGTAGGGCGTGAACGCTGCTATGTTCAGGATCAGCCAGTTCATGGCGCTCGCCGGAAACCGCAAGGGCTTCACAAAGTCCACGAACAGCACGACCCGCACCTGGCCGGTGCGGTTCCAAGCCTCGTGCTCATAAGCATCGTCGAAGATAAGCGCCCGTCCTTCCTCCCAATGGCAAAGTCGATTACCGACGCGGATTGCAACCTGATCGCGCGGCTCGGGCACGATCAGGCCGAGGTGAAAGCGCAGGACCCCATTATACGGCCCGCGATGGGCAGGGAGGTGCTTTCCAGGCTCGAAGATCGAGAACATGGCCGTTTTCAGGCCCGGGATCTTTTGAACGATGCGCCAGGTTTCCGGGCAAAGCGCAATGTTCTGCTCCGATTTCGCTCCGTAAGCCGCGAGAAGAAAGGTCTTCCAGCCGGGATCGGTGCTGATCGAAGCCACATCGGCCGCAATCTCGTGGAAGTCCGGCAGTTCGTCCTTCCGAGTAAGTACCCTTTCCAACTCCGCTCGGATCAGACGCCATTCGCTTTCAATCTCAGCGGCCCAGGGAAAGACGGCGTTATCGTAAACGCTCGGATTTCCGGCTTTCGAATAGCGGAGGTTCAGATGCTCGGCAGCCCTTATGATGGCCATGAAGAGGGGCACGAAGGGGCTGGCCCGGAAGGGCTTTATCCCTTCAGTCGCGAATGCGTGGCCAGCGGACTGAGCCTGAGCCGGTGCTTCCGGAGCTTAAGTCATTCGATCACCCTTTCCACGGACCCAAACTCACCTCAGGCTGTGGCCGCCCGCTCCAAAGAAAGGCGAAACCTATCCAGGTTATCAACAGCCGCGCCGTGCCGGCCCGGCCGCAGCAGGTTTGCAACAAACCAATCATTCAGAATCGATATGCAAAGCACCTAGCGCGCAGCAAAAAAGTTGCGCGGCTGGATTGTTCCATATAGATATGTATCTATTTTTTGCGGCGGCGCGGTACGGATACAAGCGCTTTCTTCCGGCCATGCTCACAAATAGGCCGATGCCGCATTGCAAACTTAGCTCCGGCGCCGGTGCCAGCATGACGTGACCGCCGCGCTGGGCTGCTTCCTGTTAGGCCGCTGCGCGCCGTCCCGCCGGCGTCGCTTTCAGCATGTCCAGAACGGCATCCGCTGCCTTGCCGCTCGGCGTATCGTTGGGCAAAAACATCTTGTCGCGGATCTTGGCGAGCGCCATCAACTGCGCGGACCGTTGGGGACTTTTCCTCAACAGGGGCACGACCGCCGCGCAGAGTTTCTCCGGCGCGCAATCCTCCTGAACGAACTCGGGAAAGGCGTTTTCGCCAAGGACAAGATTGGCCAGGACAATCGAATGAATCCTCAGAAGGAAGCGCAGCCGGGCGGCTACCGCTTCGACCCGGTAGGCAACGGCCATCGGTGTGCCCGCGACGCCCAGTTCAAGTGTGACCGTTCCGGAGGCGGCAAGCGCCGCATCGGCAAGCTTGAAGGCCCGGAACTTGTCCGCATCCCCATCGACAAGGTAAGGCTGCTGCGGCCAGTGGGGCAGCGCCGCTTCGATCAGAGGGCGGACGGAGGGCACAGCCGGCAAGATGACCTCGATCGGGCCGAGCTCGCGTTTGATAAGTCCTATCGTTTCGCCGAACGGCTGCATCAGGCGCGAGACTTCGGCAGGCCTGCTGCCCGGCAAGACCACGAGGATGGGCAGGCCTGGCGTAAGCTCAAGGCGGGCGCGAAGGCTCTCTGTGTCAAGCCCGTCTATCCATGCCGCCTTCTCAATGAGAGGATGGCCGGCATATGTGCACTCCGGGCCGCCCAGCCGCGCATGCGCTTCGGGCTCGAACGGAAGAAGCGCAAGCAGATGATCGACATAGGGCCGCATCTTCCGGGCGCGGCCGGGACGCCAAGCCCAAATCTGCGGGCTGACGTAATTGATGATGGGAATGCCCGGACGGCGCCGCCGGATCCTTTTTGCAATCGGTTGCGTGAATTCAGGGCTATCGATGATGACCACGGCGTGCGGGTCGAAGGCGATGGCGGCATCGACGGCCCGATAGACACGGCGGACGAGTTTCGGGAGCTGCGCCACGATGGCGGCGGGGCCCATGACGGCCACGTCGGAGAGCGGGAAGATCGAGGTGAGCCCGGCCGCTTCCATACAGTCGCCACCGACGCCCGCAAAAGCGAATGCTTCGCCGCCAGCCTTCTCTTGCAGGGCTTGCATCAGTTTGCCCCCCAGGATGTCGCCGGAATGCTCGCCTGCTACAATGAAGATGCGCCTCGATTGGGACATGCGACCGGTCCTTCGATCCTTCGCGTCTGCGCCAACCTAGCCGCCGGGTGTTACCGCCGGCGTGGCCCCATAGAGAAAAGGCCGGCCTTGTCGGCCTTTTCCACAAGTTCATCAAGCTCGGCGAGCAGCACGGAACCGGCCTCCACCGCGATTCCCGCAAGCCCGGCGCCAGCGGCGAGTTCCACGGTGTGCGGTCCGATCGCCGGAAGGTCGAGCCGGAGGTCCTGTCCGGGCTTTGGGCCCTTCACGAGGACGCCCTTGCGTGAAGAGAAGCCCCAATTGTTGAGATCGCGGCAGCGGCGCAGCATCGCGTCGGTGCCCTCGGCCGCTTCCACGGCCAAAACATAGTTCCGGGCCACTACGGCGGCTTGGCCGATGTCGAAAAGCCCCAGCGTGTGCGTCACCTTGAAGCCAAGCACGATGTCGTCCAGGTCCTGGGCGCCCGGCGCCAGCTTCGAAAAGGAGCCCTGCGGAGCCAGAAGGCCAGGAGCCACTTCATGGGCGGCAAGCACCTCGAAACCGCGAGCCTCGAAAAATCGGGCGACACCTCTCAGCACCGTGTCGTCGCCGCCTTTGAAGAGGCGCAACAGCTCCGGCAGGTGCCGGAAGAAGCCCGCATCCACTTTGATTTGAAACAGGTTTGGCCTGCGCAGCCCGCCCACGAAAACCAGACGCCGGCATCCCTCGCGGCGCAGGATTGCGAGTAGGCGGCCGACTTGACCGATATGCACATACGCGTGGGGATACCGTTCGACCGCGGCCTCGGCATTCCCAATCACGGCCAGCACAAACGGGTCTTGACCCATTCGCCGGGCAGCTTCGGCAACGGCGCTGGGAAGAGTTCCCCGCCCCGCCACGATTCCTATCCGGGAGCTGGGTCCGGAGGCCGCCATCGCGCCGCCCCTGGGCTCCAAATTCTCCGCTGCTTGCGCGGCTGCGCTCATTGCGCGCGGCTTCTCGGAAGGCAGAAGGCGCGTCCGGCTTTTGCCCGGATGAAAGCGACGATGCGCTGCACGCGGGCGTCGTCCGGAAACATTTTGTCGACGTCGTCGAGGCGCTCTTGAAGCGTACCTTCCTCGGAGAACAGCAGGCGGTAGGCTTTTCTGAGCGTGTGAATCTGCTCGCGGTCGAATCCACTGCGCTTGAGGCCGACGATGTTGAGGCCCGCAAGGCTCGCCCGGTTGCCAAGCACCATGCCGAACGGGATGACATCGTTCTCGACGCCCGACATGCCGCCGACGAAGGCGTGTGCGCCGATGCGCACCCACTGATGCACGGCGCAAAGGCCGCTGAGAATGGCGTTATCTTCGACGGTGACGTGGCCTGCGAGCGTCGCGTTGTTGACGAGAATCACCCGGTCGCCAACCTGGCAGTCGTGTGCGACGTGAGCACCTGTCAGAAAGAGGCTGTGGCTTCCCACCCGCGTGACGTGATCTCCGCCCTCCGTTCCGCCATTCATGGTGACGTGCTCGCGGATCGTGGTATGTGCGCCGACAATCAGTCTGCTTTCCTCGCCGCGGTATTTGATGTCCTGCGGCGCGCCGCCAATGACGGCAAAGGGATGGATCTCGCACCCAGCCCCGATCTCTGTGCGGCCGGTGACGATGGCGTGGGAATGTACTTTTACGCGGTCGCCGAGCCTAACATGCGGCCCGATGACCGCGAACGGCCCCACCTCTACGTTTTCGCCCAGCTCCGCGCGGTCATCCACCGCAGCCAAGTGATGCACCTTTGCCGGCATGGGCGCGTTACCCCTCGTTTCCGGACTGGGCCGCCTGTTGTCCTGGATCCATGATCATGGCGCTGATTTCGGCTTCCGCCACGAGTTGCCCGTTGACCTTCGCCTGCCCCTCGAAGCGCCAGACGCGGCCGCGGTTACGCCGCTTCACCATGTGATAATACACGGTGTCGCCAGGAAGGACGGGCCTTCGGAAGCGGGCCCGGTCGATGGCCATGAAATAAACCAGCTGGGGTTCGTAAGCCTCCGACAGGCTCGCGACGCACAAGGCACCCGCCGTCTGCGCCATCCCCTCGATCAGAAGAACACCCGGCATCACTGGAAAATTGGGAAAGTGCCCCTGAAAGAACGGCTCGTTGATGGACACGTTCTTGATGCCAATCGCCGAATTATCTCCGTCCATGTCAATGATTTTATCGACGAGCAGAAAGGGATAGCGATGCGGCAGGAGTTTCAGGATTCGCGTAATGTCCGCGGTTCCCAATTCTTTTTGCTTGGACGCCTTCGGGGCTTCAGTGTTGCTTTCGGATTTCTTCCACATAACCTTATTCTAATTCGTCTGACCCGCTCTGGCTTTCGCCCGGTCCCTTGCGCTTCGTAAGACGCTTGAGCATTGCCACTTCCCGCGCCCAGGAAATCATCGGCTTGGCCGGATACCCGCCCCAGCGTTCGCCCCGGGGAATGTCGCAGGGGACGCCGCTTTGGGCCCCCACTTGCGCTCCTGCACCGATGCGGATGTGACCAACCGTCCCGCATTGGCCGCCCATGGCTACGAAATCTTCCAAGACCGTGCTTCCCGAAATCCCGGTTTGCGCAGCGATCACGCAATGCCGGCCTATGACCACGTTATGAGCGATCTGAACGAGATTGTCGATCTTTGTGCCCTCGCCGATCACTGTATCCTTAAGGGCTCCGCGGTCGATGGTGGTGTTCGCTCCGATCTCGACGGCGTCCTGGATGATGACGCGCCCAACCTGGCGCACTTTGTAGTGGCCGGCCGGTCCCATGACGAATCCGAAGCCGTCCTGGCCGACCCGGGCGCCCGCGTGAATAATCACGCCATTACCGATCAGCGCATGCGTAATCGAGGCGCCGGGCCCGATGAAGCAGTCGCGCCCGATGGCAACGCGGTATCCCAACACCGCGCCTGCCGCAATGCGGGTGCCGCGGCCAATTTGCGCTTCGGGCCCAATAATGGTTCCAGCTTCGATGACAGCCCCGTCTTCGATTCGGGCACTAACGTCGATGAGGCCTTCCCCGCCGGGCGCCACTTTTGTGTGTCCCGCCTCCGGAAAGAACAGCTCAAGCGCCTTTGCGAAAGACCGGTACGGATCCTTCGTGAGGAGCGGAACGGTTTTCGCGGGAAGGCGCTGGACGGACTTTGTTGTGACAAAGGCTGCGCCCGCCTGCGTTTGCTGGAGGGCGGCAAGATATTTGCGGTTTTCGAAGAAGGAAACGTCCGCGCTTGTTGCGTCGTCAAGCGCCTTGACCGCACGGATGAGCTTTCGCTCCGCAGCTAGGAACGCCTCCGGTATTTGGGCGCCCGCATAGGCAGCAAGTTCGCCGAGTGCGAATGGCCCCGCCGGAGCCCAAAAACCTGGATGATCCATCTGACTGCGTTTCTGAAAAGGTTGAGCGGGCCTAGCCCGCTCAACATCCTTATAGTGTTTCAACCGGCCGGCCAGACACACCCCTAAAACTTGGTGGCGGCACCGAACCGGAAGACTTGGGTCTGATCGAAGGGCTGCTTTAGAATTGCCCAGCCGAGATCGGCGCGCAGCGGCCCGATTGGCGAGTTCCAGATCACGCTGGCGCCAACAGACAAGCGGAGTGCATCTGAATCCTGGGCAAGCGCGAAGCACTGGTTGCCGGGAGCGGCGTTGGAGATACCATTTGGGCAGTTCCCCGCAAGGCTACCGCCTAAGTAACGCAGCCCCAATGCATTTGCGTCCGTTCCC
The DNA here is from genome assembly GCA_963817705.1 of uncultured Alphaproteobacteria bacterium. Classification (GTDB taxonomy): domain Bacteria; phylum Pseudomonadota; class Alphaproteobacteria; order Rhizobiales; family Rhodomicrobiaceae; genus Rhodomicrobium. The sequence goes on along the minus strand of CAWFPF010000001.1, from coordinate 2,668,318 downwards.
CAGACAGAGCCGGCATCCGCAAAGATCGCGCCGCCGAAACCGAGATCGTCAGGTACAAAGGGGATCGGAAAGCGGAGTTCGGCCGTGCCGGCATAGAAGTTCTTGCCGCCGAGGGAGTTCTTGGGTCAGCGGATCGCGGGGGCCAAGGCCTGCCACGGCGAAGCCGCGGATGGTTTCGCCACCTTTGTAGAAGTCGTCGGTGGTACGGACCAGTTCCCCGTTCCAGCCTTGGATCGTGCCACCGGTGGCACGGCCCACAAGGGTGAAATAGCTGGTTAGAGGGTAATATCCTCTGGCCTCGCCGACGGTGCGAATGTAGTCGATGTTCCCGCCGAGCCCAGCGAAATCCTGCGAAAACGAGACATAAACACCGCGGGTCGGATTTTTCCGGTTGTTCCGCGTATCGTAGATGACCGAGTATCCAACGGACGAGATGATGGATGTTCCAGCAACTTCCCACACGGCGAGCGGCGCGTTCGGGTCGAGGTTATAGATATCCTCGTAGATGAACGTGTAGTTCGTATTGAACCAAAGATTGTCCATGAGGGCGAAGCCGAACCGGAGGCTCGCGCCGGTCTTGAAGTCTTCGTAACCAGCCGTGGTATAACCGGTATCCGCCTTGTAATCGGAATTCCGAATAAAGACATCAACGCCGAGAGAAAGGTTCCGGTCGAGGAAGCGGGGTTCGGTCCAGCTTGCATCTACGCCATAGCTGATCAGACTTCCCGAGAGCTTGACCTGTACATATTGCCCGGTGCCCATGAAATTGCGCTCTGTGTAGCCAATTTCACCGATCACACCTTCGGCCGTCGAATAACCGGCTGAGAAAGACAGTTCACCGGTCGATTGCTCTTCGCAGTTCACGCTGAGAACGACGCGGTCAGGAGCAGAGCCAGGCTCCTTGCTCACCTTCACGTCCTTGAAGAAGCCGAGACCCACAAGACGCTGGCGCGCCTGATCGATCATGACCTTGTTATACGCATCCCCCTCCGCGATGCGGAACTCCCGGCGAATGACATAGTCTTCGGTGCGGTAGTTGCCCGCGATATTGATTCGTTCGATGTAGACGCGGGGACCTTGCTCGACGACGTAGGAGACGTTGATCGTCCGCGAAACCGGATCACGGTCGATTCGTGGCCGCACTTGGCCAAAGGCGTAGCCCTGCTCGGCCACAGACACCGTCAGCAACTCCACTGTCTTGTCGACAGCCTCGGCGTTGTAAATGTCACCTGGATGTGTCAGGAGCCGCCCGCGCACGGTGTCGGCGCTGAAGGAGGCGAGAGTCGATTCGACGTTGACGGCGCCAACATTATAGCGCGCACCTTCGTCGACAGTGAAGGTCAGAAAGAAGCCCTTACCCTCGCGGTCCACATCGGCGACGGCAGACGCAACCCGGAAGTCTGCATAGCCGTTTTTCACGTAGTAGCGGCGGAGCATCTCACGGTCGAGATTGAAGCGGTCGGGGTCGTAAACTGAGGTCGGCTTCAGGAAATCGAGAAAACTGGTCTCGGTCGTCGTGATAACGCCCCGAAGCTCGGTATCTGAGTACGCTTGGTTGCCGATGAAGTTGATGCCAGCAACCTTGGTTTCTGGCCCCTCACGAATCTCGAACACGAGATCGATTCGGTTATGATCGAGCTGTATGATTTGCGCGTCGACTTGCGTCGCGTAATAGCCCTGGCGCCGGTAAACGTCGAGAATGCGCTGAACATCCGATTGAACGCGGCCCTGTGCATAGAGAGAACGCGGCTTCAATTGAACTTCCTGGCTCAACGTATCGGTCTTGACCTCGGAGTTTCCTTCGAAAGCAACGCGGTTGATGATCGGGTTTTCTGTCACCGAAACAACGACCGTGCTTCCCTGAAGATTGATATGGACATCCTGGAAAAGGCCGGTTCCGTAAAGAGCCCTCAGGCTCTCATCGGCCTTGTAGCCGTCGTACCGCTGTCCGGGCGTGAAAGTCAGATAAGACTTTACCGTCTCTGGCTCAATGCGGCTATTTCCAACCACCCGGATATCGCGGATAACCGCGCCGCCCTGAGCGAATGTCTGCGTCGTCTGGACCGCTGCAGCTGTGACGGTCACCATCATCACAGCCGCAAGAAGTGTAAGGGCCGCATGAACCCTTCCGATTATGCTCTTGCGCAGCATTTGATCTATTTGCCCCTATAACGCCGGTTCCCCAACTCAGCATGTCACACAGCCAGAGACTAGCAATTTGTGACGCCAAGGTGGCTTACCCCCACCCTTTACCCACTTTAGAGATCCGCATGTTGCCCCCCGGCATCACGCGGTACGATTGCACCCCTTCTACTTATGCTACTTCCGGCAAACGCTTACGATTTTGCTCGCTTGCGGTTTGCCTCGCGTAAGTTCTGCAACATTATTCCAAGTCACAAAGACCATTAACATGAGAAGCAAGGCGAATCCAAACCGAAATGCCGCTTCTTGAGCCTTCTGACCTAATGGCCGGCCGAGTATGGCTTCCGCGCCATAGAACAAAAGGTGACCGCCGTCCAAAACCGGAATCGGAAACAGGTTGAAGAGACCGACACTGATCGAGATATAGGCAATAAGCGGTATGAGGTTAACAAATCCCTGGGACGCAAACGTTTTTGAAATCTCCGCGATCTTGACCGGGCCGCCGAGCGAGCTTGCACAGGCGTTCCCGCGAAAGAGCTGCCCAAAAAATTGAAACGGTCCCTCAACGATTCGCCATGAGCGGCGGACCGCTTCGCCGCCCGCCTCGATCACCCCCGCGCCCCGTACTTTTGTGTTGTCCGCCTTCGTGGTGCCGACTACGCCCAGCCTGCCTACGCAGTCCCCTTCGGTCAGCTCTGGCGTTGCCTGGAGCTCTATGGCATTTCCGCCGCGATCCACAGAAATGTCGATGGGCGAGCGGGCGTTCAGAACCACGTGAGAGCTGAAATCCTCGAAACTTCTGACCGGCTCGCCTCCAACGGATACGATTCGATCTCCGGCCTGTAGTCCAGCCTGAGCTGCCGGAGTTCCCGGCTCGACACATATGATTTCAGCCTGCTGATAGACGATCCCGGTAGCCAGAATCATCCCTGTGAAGATCACAAGGCTCAAAAGGAAATTCGAAAAGGGCCCCGCCAGCACGATGAGGGTGCGCCGCCACAATGCCGAAGTGTGAAAATTACCCTGGCGCTCGCTCGGCGTCAGCCTCTCAAGGTCCTCGGCGGAAGGAAGGCTGGAAACGCTGTCGTCACCCTTGAATTTTACGTAACCGCCGAGCGGAATCCAGGCGATGCGCCAGCGCGTGCCGCTCTTGTCGTAGAAACCCGCGATCTCCGGGCCAAACCCGACAGAGAAGGTTTCAACCGTGATGCCAAGCGCGCGCGCGGCCAGGAAATGCCCAAGCTCGTGCACGATCACTACGACGCCGAGCACGAGGAGGAATGGCACTGTCCACCAGAAGAGCTGGCCAGCCGCCGAGGCTATGACATGAGGCATCATGAGAAAGAACCTTTGAGGGCGCCGGTCATCCCGTACCAGGCCTGCGCGTTTTCCAGACCGCTTGTTCCGGTCTGAAGAGAGTTGCGGCCGGGCTTTGAGGGCGATCCGCCATGGCCTCTAGGCGCTAAAGGGAAGAGCTGCGGCATGCAGGGATGCCGGAGCCGGTGCGCCGGTTAGCGAGCGGGTGATCTCCCGCGCCCGGCCATCAAGGGCCATAACGGCTTCCAGCGTATCGGGGACGATACCGGAAAGTTCCGCGACCGCCTTACTGAGCGTCTGTTCGACCGTGGCTGCGATGGCCGGAAAGGAGATGGCCCGGCTTAAGAAAGCTTCGACAGCGATTTCGTTCGCGGCGTTAAGGATGGTCGGCGCTGCGCCGCCCGCCGTCAGGCTATTCTTTGCGAGCCGAAGCGCCGGGAAACGCGCCTCGTCCGGCTCCTCGAAGGTCAGGCTAGCCGCCGCCGTGAGGTCAAGCCTCGGCAAATCCGCCTTGAGGCGCTCAGGCCATGCAAGACTATAGGCTATGGGCGTGCGCATGTCGGGCAGGCTGGCTTGAGCAAGGACGGAACCGTCGCAATAATAAACAAGTGCATGAACGATCGACTGGGGATGGATGATCGCCGAAAGCTGATCGGAACGCACGTTAAAAAGATGAAAGGCTTCGATAAGTTCCAGACCCTTGTTCATCATGGTGGCGCTGTCGATGGTGATCTTCGGTCCCATCGACCAATTTGGATGCTTGAGGGCGTCCTCCGGGCGTGCCGCCGCGATCTGCGCGGCGGTCCAGGTCCGGAAAGGGCCGCCGGATGCCGTCAAAACGATCTTTTCAACATGCTTGCAATCGATCGCGTCCAAGGACTGGAACACTGCCGAATGCTCAGAATCGACGGGAATAAGCGCCGTATTGTGCCGGGCCGCTTCGCTCATGAAGAGATATCCGGCGGAGACAAGACATTCTTTGTTGGAGAGGGCGACGGCAGTTCCCTGACGAACCGCCGCAAGCGTTGGAGCCAAGCCCGCCGCGCCCACGATTGCGGCCATGATGATATCGGCCGGCCGCTCACCGGCCTCGATGACCGCTTGCGGTCCTGCCGCGCAGGCGATCCCTGTTCCATCGAGAAGGCTGCGGAGTTCGTCCTCAAGGCGCGCGTCGGCGAGGGCAGCGAACTCGGCGCCTAGCGTGACCGCAAGCCCGGCGAGCTTGCGCGCATTGCTATTTGCGGTGACTGCGACAGTCCGGAAGCGGTCTGGATTGAGCGCGAGCAGTTCGCACGTATACTGGCCGATCGTGCCTGTTGCTCCCAGCACGGTCACACTTTTCCTTGGAAGGTGACCGTTTCCGGCCCCATTGGCTGCAGCGCGCCCATCCGTTTGCATCATTGTTCCCTATCGCCCCTAAATCCAATCGCCTTCACCAGATCAACAAGGCCCGTCCCGGCTTCAACGGATCTTCCAAAACCGCGACAAGCCCAGCGCCGATGACAGCAAAGACAAGACCATCCAAACGGTCGAGCACGCCGCCATGCCCCGGAATAAGCTCGCTCGAATGTTTGACTCCAAAGACCCTCTTGATAAACGACTCCCCAAGATCCCCGCCTTGAGAGATAATAGCAAGCAGAACACTCAACCCGGCAAGCATGGGCACCGAGGTCTGCCCAAGCCAAAGCGCGAAGACCGAGCCGGCGCAACAGGCCGCGAGCGCTGCGCCAAAAAGCCCGGCCCAGGTTTTATTCGGGGAAATGGACGGCGCCAGCTTAGGGCCGCCGAGGAACCGCCCCGTGAAATAGGCACCCGTGTCCGCCGACCACACAACCAGGAACAGAAATAGGATCGCCTGGAAACCGTAGTCGGGGTCCTGGCGTATTGCGATCATGGCGATCACTGGAAAGCCGACGTAATAAATGCCCGCGGCAGTCCACCAGGGATCGCTCGCCAGATTGGCTTTCTTGTGAATCCAGAACGATAACCATGTCGTACCGATAATGACGCCGACAGCAGACGCAGGGTAATCTTTCAATGTAAGAACTCCAGCGGCCACGATCGCGGCGATTTGCACCACGACCATGATATCGGTGCCGCGGCCGCGCACGACCCGGCCCCACTCCCAGCTCATAGCGCCCGCAAAAAACAGGATCAGACCTGCGAAGGTTTTCGGTCCCGCATAGGTGAGGGCGACACTGAGCGCCACGAGAACGAAGGCCGATTTGATCCTGAGGATCACCTCTGAACTTATAGCCTTTGCCATTGTCCCTTCGCCCGGACAGTCCTTCAGAAAGCTGGCGAAGGCGTTATCTGGCAAGGCCGCCATAACGCCGGTCGCGCTGCCGGAAGGATGCAATCGCGCTTTCCAAGCTCTGTCTTGTAAAGTCCGGCCAGAAATTATCAACGAATAAAAACTCGGAGTAAGCGCATTGCCAAAGCAAGAAGTTGCTTATTCGCTGTTCTCCACTGGTGCGGATGATAAGATCGGGATCGGGGATACCTGCTGTGTAGAAATGTTCCGCAAGGGTCTCCTGCGTGATATCCTCGGGCGCGAGCTCCCCAACTTTGACGCGCCTGGCGAGACGCTGGGCGGCGCGGACGATTTCGTCGCGGGCACCGTAATTGAAGGCAATGATAAGCTCCAGGCCCGTATTGCCGCCCGTCAATGCAACCGCGTCGCGCAGCATCGTCACGAGATCGCGGGGAAGCTTGTCCTCCGAGCCGATCACTCGCAGCTTGATGTTGTTCTTGTGGAGTTCCGCCAGGTCGCGCCGGATGAAGCGTCTCAATAGACCCATCAAATAGGTGACTTCGATCGGCGGCCGTTTCCAATTCTCGGATGAGAAGCTGAAAAGCGTGAGATAGCCGATGCCGAGATCCGACGCCGCGCGCACGCATTCCTTCGTGCTTTCAACACCCCGGCGGTGTCCCTCCGTCCGGGGGAGACCTCGCTGCGCGGCCCAGCGCCCATTGCCGTCCATGATAATCGCCACGTGTTTCGGGCAAGGCCGCTCTTCTCCGAGCGCCGCGGCGTGTTCCTGAAATCTCACAGCTTAGCCACCCACAATTTTCCCTCGCGGCTGAGCCGCTGGATACGGCCTTTACTTAAACGGCAAAAGTGTTTCGGTCCATTGCTCAATGTTCCGCTTCCAAATGACGCGCTCAACAATGCTGGCGCTCACGCATAGCGGGACTTTCCCTCCACAAACCTCGCCGCTCAGGCAGAATTGCGGCTAAACTTGCATAATTTCGAGTTCTTTCGCGGACAAGAGTCCGTCGATCTCCTTGATGGTCTTGTCCGTGAGGTCTTGTACTTTCGTTGAGAGCGAACCGCTATCGTCCTCGCTGATCTTTCCATCCTTTTCGAGCTTTTTGATTTGGTCCATGCCGTCCTTGCGGACATTGCGGACGGCGACCCGGGCGTGCTCGGTATATTTTTTGGCGATTTTCACGAGTTCCTGGCGGCGCTCCTGATTGAGCTCCGGTATCGGAAGGCGCAGCGTCAGGCCGTCGACGACGGGGTTGAGGCCGAGATCGGATTCGCGGATGGCCTTTTCGACATGCGAAAGGTTGCTCTTGTCCCAAACCTGAACCGTTATCAACCGAGGCTCAGGCGTGTTGATCGAGGCCACCTGGTTGATCGGCATTTTCGCCCCATAGGAAGTGTTCACCACCAGAGGGTCGAGGAGGGTCGTGCTCGCCCGGCCTGTGCGTAGCCCGCCAAACTCTTGCTTGAGCGCGCTGACCGCTCCTTTCATGCGTTTTTCTATTTCGTGGTTATCGAAGTTGCCGGATGCCATCTCCGTCCCCTTTTTTTCTTGCGGCTGAATCGTTGGTCCTTGATTTATGCTGCGGTGCCGCTTTCGACAACGCTGCATATAGCCTCTCCGCGCAATACTTTGCCAATGGCGCCGGCCTGATGTAGCGAAAACACGACGATCGGTATCCGATTGTCGCGTGCAAGCGCGATCGCGGCAGAGTCCATCACTTTCAGATCGCGGCCCAAAACTTCGGAGAATGTAAGGTGGGCGTACCGCTCGGCTCGCGGATTTTTCTTGGGATCATCTGAGTAAATACCATCAACCTGGGTCGCTTTGAGGAGCGCGTCGCAGTTGAGTTCCGCTGCGCGCAGCGCCGCCGCCGTGTCGGTGGTAAAGAAGGGGTTTCCGGTGCCGCCGGCGAGGACCACGACGGAACCGGCGTCGAGATCCCTGCTCGCCTCGTCGCGAGAGAACGTCTTGCAAACGGTCGGGACAGGCAATCCCGAATAGACCACAGCCGCCTGACCCTGGCGTCTCAAGGCTTGCTCCAGCGCTATCCCGTTCATGACGGTCGCGAGCATTCCCATGAAATCGCCTTTGACGCGGTCCATTCCGGCGGCTGCCCCTGCGATGCCCCGAAAGATGTTGCCGCCCCCAACGACGACGGCGGGCCGGATGCCGAGCCGCGCGGTTTGAGCGATGTCAACCGCGACGGCATCGAGAGCGGCTACCTCGATTCCATAGCTGCCGCTTCCCATGAGCGCTTCGCCCGAGATCTTGATGAGCGGGCGGGTATAGGGCAGTGGCGGCATGGCTATCTCTCCGCTGATGGCATCCGGCGCACGCGGAGTGCGCCTACGCGAGACTCGAAGCGGCTACTGCTTGCCGGCCGCGGCCGCAACCTCGGCAGCAAAATCGCCTTTGTCCGTTTTTATGCCCTCGCCAAGTTCGTAACGCACGAAGGCCTTGACCACAATCGGCGCTCCCACTGCTTTTTCTGCCTCTTTCAAAGCCTGCTCCACAGTATGATCGGGATTGATAACGAAAGCCTGCTTCAAGAGCACCACCTCTTGATAGAACTTCTTAATCCGTCCTTCGATCATCTGCTTGATGACCTTCTCGGGCTTGCCGCTCTCCTTGGCCTGCTCAGTGAAGATGGCGCGCTCGCGCTCAACGACGGCGGGATCGACATCCTCGTCCTTCAGCGCAAGCGGGTTGGTCGCAGCGACATGCATGGCGACCTGCCTGCCGATCTCGTTCAGCTTTTCCTTGTCGCCCGCTGAATTCGAGCGCGACAAGGACACCGATCTTCCCCATGCCGGGCGTGGCCTGATTATGCACATAGGTCGCGACGACGCCGTCCTTCACCTTGAGAGCCGCGGTCCGGCGTAGCGTCATGTTCTCGCCTATGGTTCCGACGAGCTCCTTCAAATGATCGCTGACGGTGATTTTCTTCTTGGGGTATGCCATCGCGGCAAGCTTAACCACATCGCCGCCGGCCTTCAGCGCCAGCTTTGCGATCTCGCCGACAACCTTTTGGAACTCAGCGTTGCGCGCTACGAAGTCGGTCTCGGAATTAACCTCGACGACAGCGCCGGCCTTTGCCGCCGATGCCACGCCGATGAGCCCTTCGGCGGCGACGCGGTCCGCTTTCTTCGCGGCCTTCGATAGCCCCTTGGCGCGCAGCCAATCGATCGCCGCCTCCATCTCGCCGTGAGATTCGGCGAGGGCCGTCTTGCAATCCATCATGCCCGCGCCGGTCTTGTCGCGCAGGCTTTTAACCATGCTGGCGGTAATCTCAGCCATGTATGACCTCTTAAGTTTGCGCAAGAAGCCGCACTTTGGGCGCGGCCTCGAACCGTCTCAGCTTGTCAGCTCGCGGGCTTGATCGACCCAATCGCCTTTCGCGATCTGACCATTTCCATGCAGCAGCCGGTCGATTTCATCAAGGTTGTCTTGCGTGAAGGCGGCCACTTGCCAGAAGTGGAAAATGCCGCGCTCGTTAAGCTTCTTCTCGTTCGTCTTTGTAATACCACGGATTTTCTTGAGATCGTCCTTTTCGCCCTGCGGCTCGGCGAGCCCTTCCAGGGTTGTGGATTCCGCGGCTGGCGCGGCTTCGGCTTTCGCTTCCGCGGCTGGCTTACCCTTCCCGCCTTTGGGGCCCTTCGCGTGTTCTGGCTCTCCCGCCTTGCCGTTTGTCGCAGGCTCTGCGGCTGCCTCTACGGCTACCACGGGCGCTTCCTCAAGGGCAGCTTCCGAAACCTCCTCCGCCGCACCCGTGTCGATGCCCGCGACGCCCTGGGCGCGCTCGATCCCGTCAATCGCTGCTCTTGCGATCAGGTCGCAATAGAGCGTAATGGCACGGCCCGCGTCGTCGTTGCCGGGAATTGGATAGTTGACGCCGTCGGGATTGCTGTTGCTGTCGATGATCGCGATCACCGGAATTTTCAGCTTGATGGCTTCGGCGATGGCGATGGCCTCCTTGTTCGTGTCGATCACGAACAGAAGATCCGGAACGCCGCCCATATCCTTGATCCCGCCGAGTTCCTGCTCCAACCGGTCGCGCTCGCGCGTGAGTTGCAGAAGCTCCTTCTTTGTGAAGCCCTGCCCTTCGCCGGACACAAGGTCCTCAAGATAGCGCAAGCGTTTGATCGAATTCGTGATCGTCTTCCAGTTGGTCAGCATGCCGCCGAGCCAGCGGTGATTGACGTAGTATTGCGCACAGCGCTTTGCCCCGTCCGCGATGGCGTCCGAAGCCTGCCGCTTCGTCCCAACGAACAGAATGCGCCCTCCTTGAGCGACCACGTCACTCGCGATCACCACCGCCTGGTGGAGCAGCGGTACAGTTTTGGACAGGTCGATAATGTGAATCTTGTTCCGCGTCCCGAAGAGATAGTCTTGCATCTTCGGGTTCCAGCGATGCGTTTGATGGCCGAAATGGACGCCAGCCTCAAGGAGCTGGCGCATCGTGAATTGTGGCAGCATTGTCGTCCTTCTTCCGGTTAAGCCTCCGCGGGCGTGAATGGCAGCGCCATCACCGGAATGTCAAAAAGGGCCGCGAACGGCCCGGCTCGACACAAAATCCCGCGTGTGAGATGAGCCGTGTATAAGGCTGAAAGATTAAATTTGCAAGACTACGCGATATCATGAAGCGCTCATGATTCGAGACCGTCCCCGCGGCAGAAAGCACGCTCGCCTATGTAGAGGCGTAGCGCCCGCCGCCGCTAGCCGCGTGCCGTCACCGCTTGCTGGACTTCTCCAGCGCTTCGGCCAAATCGGCGTACAGATCTTCGGCTGCTTCCAGCCCTACGGACAGCCGCAATAGGTCCGGGGGGACGGGTGAACCGGCGCCTTCGATGCTGGCGCGATGCTCGATGAGGCTTTCCACTCCGCCAAGCGAAGTGGCGCGCTTCCAGGTCTTGACCCCGGCCGCGACGGCAATCGCGGCCTCCGCGCCGCCCTTGACCCGGATCGAGAGCATGCCGCCGAACCCGCCCTGCATCTGACGCCATGCGACAGAGTGGGTAGGGAAATCGCGCAAGCCCGGATAAAAAACTTGAGCCACGCCCGGATGTTTCTGCAACCGCTTGGCCAGGAAGTGAGCCGAGGCGCACTGCCAGCGCACGCGTGGAAAGAGCGTCCGCAGCCCGCGCTGCAGCAACCAAGCTTCGAACGGCCCGGGCACCCCGCCATTCTGCACTTGCACGGCCTTGATGCGCGCCCAGAGCTCATCTGCGGAGGCGGTTGTAAGCGTGCCAGCGAGCACGTCCGAGTGGCCGTTCAGGTATTTTGTGGCGGAATGCATCACGATGTCAGCGCCAAACGAAATCGGGCGCGTCAGCACGGGCGTGGCAACCGTGGAATCCACGGCAAGCTTCGCGCCCGCGGCATGCGCGATTTCCGCGGCGGCGGCGATATCGCTGACCACCCAGGTTGGATTGGCGGGCGTCTCCAGCCAGACCAGCTTTGTGCGCGCCTGGCCGCACCGCGGCGCGCAATGCGCCGTTGTCGCCGTTCGCGACTTGCTCAATTTCGAGCCCCCACCGGCGGGCAAAGCCAGAAAGCCACGCTCGCAAGGCCCAATACATGATCTTCGGGACCACAACATAGTCGCCGGGTTCAAGCGCTTGAAAGACCGCAGTCGCAGCGGCCATGCCCGACGCAAACAGCAGGGTTGCGGCTCCGCCTTCCAATGCGGTCAGCGTATCGGCCGCGGCGTCATAAGTCGGGTTGTCCGCGCGCGAATAAATCCTGCCATTGGGGTAGCTAAGATCGGTGCTTCGCTCGTAAGTGGCGGAAGGATAGATCGGCGGAATGATCGCGCCTGTCGACCCGTCCACGCGGCCAAGAGCCTGCGCGGCCAGCGTTTCGGGTCGGACTTTTCTTTCGGACATCGGGCACGCCTATGGAACTGAGGGAGCGCAATGAGTTCGCCCCCCTGTTGCAACGCTCGAAGCGAGTGCTTAAGCGCCTTCCAGCGCCTGGTCCAGGTCTTCGGTTAAATCCGCTTGATCCTCGATCCCCACGGAAAGGCGGACGAGGCCCCAGCCGATGCCAAGAGCGGCTCGCCGTTCCTCTGGCAGCGATCCGTGGCTCATGGTGACAGGGTGGCCCGCGAGACTTCTCGACGCCGCCCAAGCTCTCAGCCAGGCTGAAAAGCTGCAGCGCCTCCAGAAAGCGCCGCACGCTGCGTTCGTCCGGCGCGATCTCGATCGAAACCATGCCGCCGAACCCGCGCATCTGCCGCGCCGCAAGGGCGTGCTGCGGATGGCTCTCAAGACCCGGATAGATCACCTGGCGCACCTTCGGGTGGCCTGCGAGATGCTTGGCCACGGCGAGCGCGTTGGCCGAATGGCGTTCCATGCGGAGCGCAAGCGTCTTCAAGCCCCGCAGTGCCAGGAAAGAGGCGAACGGGTCAAGCACCGCGCCCACGGAGTTTTGCAAAAAGCGGATGCGCTCCGCCAAGCTCTCATCGCGCACGGCGAGCACGCCCGCGATGATATCGGAATGGCCGCTCAGATATTTGGTGGCCGAGTGCAGCACGATGTCGAATCCGAGGTCGAGCGGGCGCTGGATCATGGGCGAGGCGAAGGTGGAGTTGGCGACGGTCAAGATACCGCCCGTCTTGCCGATCGCGGCGATGGCCGCGAGGTCCGCGACCTTGAGCAGCGGATTGGTCGGTGATTCGACCCAGATCATCCGTGTTTCGGGGCCGATGGCGGCCGCGAGCGCATCGGCGTCCGTGGGATCGGTGTAGGTCGCCGAAAGACCGGCTGAGCGCTTGCGCACGCGCTCGAAAAGCCGCCACGTCCCGCCGTAAAGATCGTCGCTTGCAACCACATGGCTGCCCTGATCCAGAAGCTCCAGCACGGTTGCCTCCGCGGCCATGCCCGAAGCGAAGGCGAAACCCGCGACGCCCCCCTCAAGCTCGGCAACGGCGCGCTCGAAGGCCGCGCGCGTCGGATTGCCCGAGCGCGCATATTCCCAGCCGGTGTGAACGCCGGGCGAGGATTGCGCGAAGGTCGACGACAGATAGACGGGTGTCATCACCGCGCCAGTCTGCGGGTCCGGCTGAACGCCAGCGTGCACGGCGGCAGTTGCGGGACGTGCCTTTTTGGAGCGCTTCGGCAAAGTCATGTGATCTTTCTGCGCAGGTGGTTGACGAGATCGATACGGGTGATGAGACCCAGGAAGTGCTCACCATCGACGACGATCGCGACCAATCCACGGTCGAAAAGCGGCAAGAGCCGCTCGGGTGGCGTGTGGGGCGGCACCGTCTCCAGCTTTTTCGTCATGGCGGAGCTCACGGGAAGATTGAAGTCAAGTGTGCCCTCGGTTAGCGCAACCAGCATGTCGGATTCGTCGAGCAGGCCCACGCAGCGGCCCGCGTCGAGCACGGGAACCTGCGAGACGTCGTACAGCTTCATCCGGCTGTAAGCCGTCTGCAGAGTGTCGTTGGGACCGACCGTCACAACCGCCCCTTCGTCGTGAAGGCGCGCGATCAGGTCGCGCAGGTCGCCGTAAGTCTCGCGCTTGAGGAGGCCTTGCTCGGCCATCCAACGGTCGTCATACATCTTGGAGAGGTATTTGTTGCCGGAATCGCAGATGAAGGTGACGACGCGCTTCGGCTCGGTCTGCTCGCGGCAGTATCGCAGCGCGGCGGCGATCAGCGTGCCGGAGGACGAGCCAGCGAGCAGCCCCTCCGCCTTGAGCAGCGCGCGCGCCGTGGCGAAGCTCTCGCCGTCGGAAATGGTATAGGCTTTTCTGACGCGCGAGAGATCGCTGACGGGCGGGATGAAATCCTCGCCGATGCCTTCGACGAGCCAGCTTCCGGCTTCGCCGATGTGCCCCGTATGTATATAGTCCGCGAGGATCGAGCCTTTCGGATCGGCCAGCACCATCTCAGTTGCGGGCGAGACCCGCGCGAAAAAGCGCGAAAGCCCCGTGATGGTTCCGCCAGAGCCAACGCCAGCCACTACGGCGTCTGCGTGCCCTTCCATCTGCTCCCACATCTCGGGACCGGTCGTGCGCTCATGCGCTGCGGGGTTGTTGGGATTGTTGAATTGATCGGTGAAGAAAGCGCCCGTCTCCTGCGCGATGCGGAGCGCCATATCCTGGTAGTAATCGGGATGCCCCTTTGGCACGTCGGAGCGCGTCAGCACCACGTCGGTCCCCATCGCCCGCAGATTGGCGATCTTCTCCCGGCTCATCTTATCGGGAACCACCAGCGTGAGCCGGTAGTTGCGGCGGATGGCCACGAGAGCCAGGGCGAGGCCCGTATTGCCGGCGGTGGCCTCGATAATGCTTCCGCCGGGCTTCAGAGCGCCCGATTGCTCAGCCGCATCGATCATTGAAACCGCGATGCGGTCTTTGATCGAGCCTGTTGGGTTTTGGCTTTCCAACTTGAGAAAGAGGCGGCAAGGCCCCGTATCCAAGCTTGTAACTTCGACCATCGGGGTGTTGCCAACGAGAGCCAGGGAGCCGGCATGGTTTCGCATAGGAGGATCACCTGTATAATTGTGAGCGCAGCGTTTCCCTCGGACGTTCGCCACTCTAGTAACGCCACGGTTTCAGCCCCGTTCTAAGGCTCCAAAGGATTTTCGTAAAAGAAAGCGAAGATGCATGAACTTTCCGCCTTTCCTCCGATGGCAGAGCCCCCCGTTATTCTCCGTACCCCTTTTTGCCGGCTAATTCTATAGTTAAAGTGGGCCTTCAAGACGGATCAGATGCCCATCCGGATCGCGCATCATTGCTCGTGCGGCACCATCCCCAAAAGGTATAGGCCCAGAGACCAGGGCATCGGCATTTCGAGCGCAGATCGCGGCCAGCTCAGCAGTGCTTCGGGCAGAAAGCACAAGCTGTGTGGCTATGACGTCATTCAGGCTGGCCACGGCCGGATTGCGGCCCACCTTGCGATAACAGAGGAGTTCGATGTGAGGCGGCGCTTCTCGTGGCGCCAAAGCCGTCATCTCGGCGAGCATGCCGTCAGCGCCGTCGAGCCTATCCTGCGCTGGACCGGCGTTGCACGATCCACCCGCGCGCTGCAAACCGATGCGCCGGTAAAATTCCAGGCTTCGCGACGTGCTGGCGACCGAAATCGCGGAATGATCGATCCCAAGAAAGCCGTTGGCGCTCGCAGCTTGCCATTTCTTTGGGATAGCGTCTGGCGGAAAGGCTAAGAGTTCGAGCGGATGGCCTTCCGGGTCCCGGAATTTGAAGGCGGTAACGCCGCCCGACGATTGGGGCAACACCTGCGGGCCGTCCGTCGAGACCCGGCTCCAGCCCTTAATTGCGTTGAGTTTGGCATAGGCGGCCGGCATGCCTGTAACAACGATGGCGAAGTGCTGAAACTGAGTGCTCCACACAGGAACGTCAGCGGGGTAAGCGTGGCCTTGCGGTTCAATGCCGAGAAGCTCCAGCTTCTGACCGCCCAGGCGTAATTCGACGACGCGCGCCTTAGCGCCGGCGATGCCAAGCAGCGATGCAAGCGCAGGACCGGCCAGCCGCCTTTCGCCGCTGCGCACAAAACCAAAAGCGCTTTCGTAGAACACGGCCAGCGTCTCCGGCCCACGGGAGACGAGAACGATGCGCGAAAGGCTGTGCAGCAGGCTCATGGCGTCTGGACGCCGCGCGTATTCAAGTAAATGGAATAAAGTGTGGTAGCCCCCGCGATGAAAAGGCGGTTTTTCATAAGCTCCCCAAAGGTCACGTTTGCGACCACGTGAGGCACAAATACTTTTCCGAGCAACTCACCGCGCGGGCTGATGCAGTGCACGCCATCACCCGCGCTGCTCCATATATTGCCGTCCTCATCCACGCGGAAGCCGTCGCTAAAACCCGGCTCCACCTTGTGGAAAATGTCTCCCCCCTTCAGGGTCGCGCCATCCGGCTGAACCTCGAACACACGGATATATTGCTTCGGATTATCTGTGCCCGGCAGGCCCGACTCCGCGACGTAAAGCAGGCGCTCGTCCGGCGAGAACGCCAGCCCGTTCGGACCATCGAAATCCCCCGCCACGATGCGGATTTCGCCCGTTTCCGGCTCCAGGCGATACACGGCAGGCGGCTGCTCCGAGACTTGCCGTCCGCCCTCGTAATCATTGACTATGCCGTAGAGCGGGTCGGTGAACCAGACGGAGCCATCCGATTTCACGACAATATCGTTCGGCGAATTCAGCCGTTTGCCATTGTGCCGGTCAACCAGGGTTGTGACCCGGCCATCGTACTCGGTCCGGTACACGCAGCGGCCGCGATGCGAGCAGGTAATGAGGCGGCCTTGCCGGTCGCGTGTTTGCCCATTCGCATAGTTGGAAGGGAAGCGATACACCGAGGTGCCCTGACCCTCGATCCAGCGCATGGTGCGGTTGTTGGGGAGGTCTTCAAAGAGAAGGCAGCCCGCGTCGCCCATCCAGACCGGGCCCTCAAGCCAGCGGAATCCGGAAGCCAATTCCTCAAGCTGCGCATTGGCGAGGATGTATTTGGCGAACCGCCGGTCACGACTCTCGAACCCGTCCATGACTCACCTGAACCTGCACGGGGATGACGGCCCCGGTACAGCCTCCAACTGCACAATCATAAGAACGGCCGGCTCATCTCCGACGGTGCCGGACAAGTGGCCCATCTTGCCGTTGAGTTCACGAGCCTCCTGATCCTCGCCAAAGGAGATTTCGCCGGCTCCCATTTCAACGCGCTGACCGTCCATCGACTCGACGAACCAGCGCCCCGACATTGGGATGATCCATTGCGGCTTCGGGTTTTGATGCCACGCGCCCGTCCAACCCGGTGGCAGGACAGTGACGAAAACGGTCGCCTCACCCGCGGTCTGCGAGCCAATCCATTGAGGAGCGGCTCCCGGCTGGATGCCGGCTTTCCTAAACTCCGTCAGTTCGCAGCGAGTTTGATGGCTGATGCCCCGCTCATCGGTCCAAAGGTGCCAATAAGAGATGGCCGGCTTCTTATCTGCGTTCATGGCTGGACGTGCTCGTGGACAAGGCGATAGGGCTGTGACGATAGGGTTGGGTTGGCCAGGAAGCGCCTGACCGATGACGCGTCCGTGCCGAACGTGATCAGCAAAAAGCCCGCCCCAAGGGCGAAGTTCTTCATGAAATCCCAGAACAGACCGCGTGCCTTGCCATTTGGTGAGGCCCAGAAATCGCCTGGCTTCCAAAACTGTTTCCACAAAAGCCCGGTCACGGCGCAATACCCCGCGAGAACGAAGGCACAAAGCCGGTCGGCAATACCGGTCACAACGCCAAGGGACATAAATATCTCGACAAAAAGTCCGGCAAATATCAGAGCAGTCGCGACAGCTCTGTTGGAAACGGCTTCCCGTGCCTGGCTAAAGGCGCCGCCAAAGTTGAAGACTTTGTCGAGAGCGCTGCAGGGAAGAAATAAGAGGATCAACACAACGCGGATCGCCAGAGTGATAGCTATGCTGAGAGTGGCCATCGCACAGAACCGTTCGCCTCGGAGCATTTCAGCAACTTTTGAGCATCGTCAGCGTTTCAACCGCTGAGTTCGACGGGGATTCCGGAGGATCGCTATGTTAACAACCGCGCGCCGCGGCGGGGTTCCTCATGGCTAGTGAACATTACGACGCCGTGATCATCGGGTCTGGGCCGGGCGGCGGGACAATGGCTTGGCGCCTTGCGAAAACCGGGAAGCGTATTCTGCTTCTGGAGCGCGGCGATTACTTGCCCCGGGAGCGCGAGAATTGGGACAGCAAAGCCGTCTTTGCCGATGCCCGCTACCAGGCCAAGGAGACCTGGTACGACAAGGAGGGCCGGAGCTTTCATCCCGGTCTGCATTATTTCGTCGGAGGCAACAGCAAAGTCTATGGCGGTGCCCTCTTCCGCCTGAGGGAACGGGATTTTGACGAAATCCGCCATCCCGACGGCATTTCCCCCGCTTGGCCTTTGAAATACGATGTTTTCGAGCCCTACTATCAAGCGGCCGAGGAGCTTTTTCACGTCCATGGCCTGCGCGGCGAAGATCCGACCGAGCCGCCGTGGACGCAACCCTATCCCTATCCGCCTGTCTCGAACGAGCCACGCATCCAGAAGCTATTCGACGGGCTCAAACGCGAGGGGCATCACCCTTTTCATCTGCCGCTGGGCGTGTTGCTCGATGAGCGCGACGGGAAGGCGCTCCCGCATTCGGCCTGCATCCGCTGCAACGCGTTCGATGGCTATCCGTGCCTCGTCAATGGCAAGGCCGATGCTCAGATCATGTGCGTCGACCCCGCCTTGCGCGAGCATGCGAACCTTACGTTGATGACCAATTCTTACGTCGAAAAACTCACAACCGATTCGAAGGGGAAGACAATTTCCGGCGTCGAAGCGATCCGCCGCGGCGAGCGTATCACCTATACCGGAGACATCGTCATCGTGGCCTGTGGCGCTCTCTCATCGGCGCTGCTAATGCTGCGGTCGGCGAATGACGGCCATCCGCAGGGGCTTGCGAACAGCTCAGGGCTCGTCGGCCGCAATTACATGCGGCACAACAATTCCGTTGTCTTAGCGATCTCCCGGACGCCCAATCCGACGACGTTTCAGAAGACCCTCGGTTTGAATGATTTTTACTTCCGGTCAGACGATTGGGAGTACCCGCTGGGCCATATTCAAATGGTGGGCAAGTCCGATGGCGAGCAAATCCGCGGGGAAGCATTGCCCGCATTGCTGCAATGGTTTCCTGAGGCGCCGTTCGATTGGATCGCGGAGCATTCTGTGGACTTCTGGCTGACCTCGGAGGACTTGCCGCTGCCGCAGAACCGCATCTACTATGATGGCGGCCGCGTCGTATTAGACCTCACGCTCACCAACTTGGCGGCTCACAAGCGGCTTAAGCAGAAATTGCGCGATCTGTGCGATAGACTGGAACTCTATCCGCATTTGTTCGACCATACCCTGTATCTGGGCAGCGATATTCCAATCGGCGGAACGGCCCATCAAGCGGGAACGATGCGGTTTGGAACCGATCGCGCTGCGTCGGTTCTGGATGAAAACTGCAGGGCCCATGACGTCAATAATCTCTATGTGACGAACGCTAGTTTCTTCCCTTCCATCGGGGCGGTGAATCCAACCTTGACCATCATCGCAAACGCTTTGCGGGTTGGGGACCATATCGCGGCGCAACTGCGATGAGGGCCGGCGCTTTTCGCAATTTGCGGCGGTGCGCTGGGCCAGAACTGTTGGACCTTGTGGGAAACGGCGCAGAACCATCCGGACGAAAAGCGGCGGCGGGTTTTTGATATTGCTTCGGGCGTGCTTCGGGCGTAACTTGCCCCCATTCACGCTCTTTTCACCCGCGAACGCTAAGCGAAGCAACTGCTATGCGCTTTGAATAGCCGGGGTTTTGAATGTGACGATTGGGGAATAGTTTAATGGTAGAACAGCGGACTCTGACTCCGCTAGTCTTGGTTCGAAGTCCAGGTTCCCCAGCCAAATAAAATCAACACCGAAATCATACCGGGGCGGTTTCAAAATTACTTTCCCGATTTGGCCCTGAAGGCCTCCATTTTTGTCACCGCGTGCGCCGCTTGCGTCCGTGTTCTGGTCCAATAGCGCTCTAGGATTGTATTGACCGCTTTGAGCGAGTGACCGGTGATGCTGGCGATCTCCGGCACTGTGCATCCTGCTTCTACCAGGTTCGCCATGGCTGTGCCCCGAAATTCGTTGAAGGTTAATCCGACAATCGCTGCCTTCGTACGCGCCCTTCCCCAGGACGACCGAAACCCATCCGGTGTCCAAGGTGCTTCATCCGAACTCGTTAGAACGCGCACTGCGCGCCTCGGGATGCGGGTCAACAGGGCCGCAAGTGCGCCGGAAACCTGGAGTTCCACGCGCGCCTTAGTCTTGTTCTGCTTTACAACGAGCCACCCTCCCGGACCTGAGACCATGTCATTTCGAGGAGGTCAGTTGGATCGTGTCCCATGACGTGGTGTAGCTGCCGGCTGGTATCGCCGATGCTCCGGCAGGGCCGGGAAGGTCAGGCAGCCACAGCGGGCAGCCCGGCGATAGGATCATCGCTCAAAGGCGCGATGGTTTCCAGCGTCATGTAGCGGGCGCGCTGCACGGCCCATTCGTCATTCTGTTCGAGCAGGATCGCGCCGATGAGGCGGGTAATGGCGGCTTCGTTCGGGAAGATGCCCACGACTTCGGTCCGGCGCTTGATCTCGCCATTGAGGCGCTCGATCGGATTGGTGGAGTGCAGTTTCGCCCGGTGTGCTGTGGGGAAGGTCATGTAGGCGAGCACGTCCGGCTCGGCTTCGTCCATCAGGGCGGCAAGCTTTGGCAGTTTGGGACGCAGCTGATCGGCGACTTTGCGCCATTGCTGTTTTGCCGCTCCGGCATCGTCTTGCGCGAACGCGGTGGCGATGAAGGCGGAGACGACGCGCCGTCCGCTCTTGCCGGCATGGGCGAGCGCATTGCGCATAAAATGGACGCGGCAGCGCTGCCAGCTCGCGCTCAACACCTTCGAGACCGCGGCCTTGATGCCCTCATGCGCATCAGAGATGACGAGCTTCACCCCGCGCAAGCCCCGGCGCCGGAGCTTTCGCAAGAAATCGGTCCAGAACGTCTCGGCCTCGGAGGGGCCGATGTCCATGCCGAGCACCTCGCGGCGGCCATCGCTGTTGACGCCCACGGCGACAATCACGGCCACGGAGACGATGCGGCCGTTCTGGCGGACTTTCACATAGGTCGCGTCGATCCAGAGATAGGGCCAGTCGCCTTCGATGGGGCGGTCGAGGAAGGTCTTGACGCGGCCGTCGATCTCTTCGCACAGCCGGCTGACCTGGCTCTTGGAGATGCCGCTCATGCCGAGGGCCTTGACGAGATCGTCGACGGAGCGCGTTGAGATACCTTGGATATAGGCCTCCTGGATCACGGCGGTCAGCGCCTTCTCCGCCACGCGGCGCGGCTCCAGGAAGCCGGGGAAGTAGCTGCCCTTGCGCAGCTTCGGAATGCGCAACTCGACGGTTCCGGCCCGCGTCTCCCAGATACGGTCGCGATAGCCGTTGCGCTGGACAAGCCGGTCTGGCGAGCGCTCGCCATGCGCGGCTCCTGTGAGGCCGGACACCTCCATCTCCATCAGCCGTTCGGCGGCGAAGCCGATCATCTCCCGCAGAATATCGGCATCAGGCGTCTTCTCAATCAGCGTGCGCAGGCTCATCATGTCGTCGGTCATCGGTGGTTCCCCGGTTGCGTTGGTGTCGCAACCCGATCCTACCGGTAAGTCGCCGGTGACCGCGCAAGCCGCTCGCACGCTACGGCGCCATGGAGAGCGCGCTTAGCGAGCGGCTTGCTACCGCCGAGTTACACCACCACAGGGGACGTGACCGGTCAGTTGTCTTTGCCCGGTCAGAGGCGGCAGATAGCGCAGTGCCGCGCCGGCCGCTTCGATTGCGTCCTGCACCGCCTTGCTCTTGTGACTGGACAGATTGTCCATCACGACGGCTTCGCCGGGCTTCAAAAGCGAACTGGGCAGCCGCTGGGCTTGATGCGGCCATCCATAACAAGGGCTCTGCGTCCTCCCCTTTGGATGGCCGCATCAAGTGCGGCTACGACTCCGCGGTCGATTCAGAGTGTTCATTCCGCTAGCAAACGCGGCATTTACCAAGAATTAATTTCACAAAAGCGCGCAAGGCGCCGTCCCCGCGAAACTCCATTGCTTACGATGCGTTTATGGGAGAGCGGCATACCCTCCTATTTAGGAAAAGACGATGGCGATTGAGAAGCAGGAGCAACGGACCGTAGGCGGCAAAGGCCAGGGACGGCGCGGGATGGCCCGGCTCCATTTGATGTCAACCGTGGCAGCAGCCGCGCTTCTTGCGGCGCTCCCGACTATTAGATTCGCGAACGCCGATGCCCCGGTGCTTTCGAAGAACGAAGCACCTGGCACCCTGACGCTCAACCAAAAAGTTGTGGGGCTTCCGGACTTCACGCAGCTTGTCCAGCGCGTGAAGCCCGCTGTGGTGTCCGTGCGCGTTAGGCAGGACGTGACGGCGCAGCTCACGCCGGAAGGCGATACCGTCAATCCTTTCCAGGACACCCCGCTTGAGAAGTTCTTTCATGGCCAGGAGAAAGAGGGGCGCCGCGGGCAGCAACTGAAGACCGTGCCAACGGAGGCGCAGGGATCGGGCTTCTTCATTTCGGCCGACGGATACATCGTGACCAATAACCACGTCGTCGACGATGCCTCCGCAGTGGAGGTTGTGACAGACGGTGGAGAAACGCTGAATGCGAAGGTCATCGGAACAGACAAGCAGAGCGACCTCGCCCTCATCAAGGTCGAAACCGCTCAGACCTTCCCCTTTGTGACGCTTGCGAAAGAGACGCCGCAAATCGGGGAATGGGTAGTTGCGATGGGTAACCCCTTCGGCCTCGGTGGAACCGTGACGGCTGGGATCATCTCGGCGGAAAACCGCGACATTGGTGAAAGCCCCTATGACGATTTCCTGCAAATCGACGCGCCCATCAACCGGGGCAACTCAGGCGGCCCGACCTTCAATTTGAAGGGCGAGGTGATCGGCGTGAACACCGCCATCTATTCACCGTCGGGCGGCTCGGTGGGTATCGCTTTCGATATTCCAGCCTCGACAGTGGAGGCCGTGATTCCCCAGCTGCAAAAAAGCGGACATGTGACGCGCGGCTGGCTTGGCGTGCAGATCCAGCCCGTCACCAAGGATATCGCCGATAGCCTTGGCATGAAAGATGCGAAAGGGGCGCTCATTGCGGTGCCGCAGCCGGACAGCCCAGCATCCGCGGCTGGGTTGAAATCGGGCGACGTCATCATCGCCATCAATAACGAGAGCGTAAAGGACGCCCGCAGCCTTGCCCGGAAAATCGCGGACCTTGCTCCGGGAAGCGAGGTATCGCTTTCGATCCTGCGCGACGGGCGGCCCGAAACGGTGTCCTTGCGCATCGGTCAGATGAAGCAGTCTGTCAAACAGGGCACGAATGAGGAGACACACAAAGAGAAAGTCGAACGGCTTGGCCTTGCTCTCGCGCCCCTGCAGGATATCGAGGGCGCGGACGGCAAGGGTTTGGCGATCGTAGGTGTCGAGCCGGGCAGCGAAGCCGCAAGCCTCGGCATGAGCGAAGGCGATGTCATTTTGAAAGCCGGCGGCAAAGCTGTCGCGACGCCGTCGGATTTCAGGGATGCCCTGCGTTCGGCGAAGGAAGCGGGCCACAGTCACGCGCTCGTGCTGTTGAAGCACGAGAATAATCAGCTTTATGTCGCGGTTCCCGTTGCCGCGGGCTAGTTTCCTCGATCTGGGAAAAAAACCGTTCAGCCTGAAAAGAAGGCACGCTTTACACACATCGATCCCGGCGTAAACTGCTGGTCCGGCTTCTAGGGATGTCATCTTGCCTTGCATGCGGGACTTCCTCCCCAGACATCTGTTCAGACCATGAGCCGGAGGGCGGACACAAAAAGTTTAAGGGTTGGACGGCCCTGCCCGTCTGTCTCATAAGGGATGGCCATCCCTCATGAGACGCCCTCATCACCACAGCGATTCGGGCTCCCAACCAACATGCAAGGGTTGGAGTTAGGGGGGAATTCCAGAATCCTTTTTTTGGGATAATCATGTGCAACGCAATATTGGCGACGCCGCCCTTTTGAAAGCGTTTTCTCTTTTAGCACCCTACCCCTCCGCGCCGCTGGCCGTCTCGGGAGGGCCGGACAGCATGGCTTTGATGCACCTCGCGAGCCGCTGGGTGGAGATGACGGGACGCGGCCCGGAAGCGCTTGCTGTTGTCACCGTGGATCACGGGCTGAGGCTGGAAAGCAAGGACGAGGCGGCCTTCGTCGCAGCGGAAGCAGAGCGCTTAGGACTTCGCCACGCGACCCTGAGTTGGGCGGGCGAAAAGCTGGCAAGCGGCATCCAGGCGGCGGCGCGCCGGGCGCGCTATAGCCTCATGACGGACTATTGCCGGGCGGAAGGCTTCGCCTGCCTCGTTACCGCGCACACCGAAGACGACCAAGCCGAGACCTTCCTCATGCGCCTGCGCCGGGGGAGCGGGCTGGACGGGCTCGCCGCGATGGCCGGTGTTTCCGAACGCGACGGAGTGCGCCTGATCCGGCCGCTGCTTGCCTTCCCGAAAGCGAGGCTGACGGCCTATCTCAGGAGCCGTTCCCTTCCTTATGTCACCGATCCAAGCAACGAAAACCTCTCGTTCGAGCGCGTCCGGCTCCGGCATGCGATGAAAGCGTGCGCCTACGCCGGCATCGGAAGGCCGGCGCTTGCCCTGGCCGCCTCCCGGCTCGGGCGGGCGCGGGACGCACTTTCGGGGATTGCGGCGGATGTCCTGGAAGAGCATTTTCGCGTCACAAGCCTCGGACAGGGGCGCATCAGCATCGAGGCGCTCCAAACCTTGCCCGCTGAAATCGCGGTGCGGGCGCTCTCGCGGATGCTTGCGCTCGTGGGCGGAAAAGAAGAGACGCCGCGGATGGCAAAGGTGGAGCGCTTGCTAGGCGAACTAGCGCAGGGCAAACGCGAGGCAGCCCTTGGCGGATGTCTCGTAATAGCGGCGCAAGGAACGCTTAGCATCTATCGCGAACCCGGCCGGCTAGACCGCGCGCCCTTCCCGGCCGCGCCTGGAAGCACCTGCGTATGGGATGGCCGCTTCGTCTTGGCGCTTGCGGACGGTCTCAGCGGCGGGGTCACCATCGCGCCGCTCGGTGCGGCCGGCTGGGCGCTCTGCCGCCAATCCTTCAAGGACGGAAGGCTTCCGGCCGGCGCAAACCGCCTCGCAGCGCTCACCACGCCAGCGCTTTGGCAGGCGGGCCGGCTCATCTCAGCGCCCTGTCTGGAATACGCCGATCCCGATTTACCTCCACCGGTCACCGTCCGGCTTGTGCCGCGGCTCGGTCCTTTCGGCGATCCGGCAGCATCGTGCCCGGCACTTGCCCGTCCAACAAAAATCCCATGAAACACACGCATTGGCAGGCATCCATGCGATGGTCTATTCTGACGGCAGTCAGATGAGAACGAAGTGGTGAAGCTATCGGCAAAGCGCGGCCCAGACGCTACCGGTTTCGCGCTTTCCCATTAGGTTGGATACCCACATGACAGGTTCAGATAGACCTATCCATCTCACCCAGCTTGGGCACATCACCCCGCTGCCCGCTTCCCCGGGCGAAGCGCGGCTCGAAACCGTTTCGAACCCGCATCGCGGCACGCTCTACGCCGTGCGTTTTACCGCGCCCGAGTTCACAGCGCTTTGCCCGCTTACCGGGCAGCCCGATTTCGCCCATCTCGTGATCGACTACGTGCCGCGCGATCTCCTCGTGGAGTTGAAATCGCTCAAGCTCTATCTCGCCTCATTCCGCAATCACGGCGCATTCCACGAGGATTGCACCGTCGCCATCGGCAAGCGCCTCGACGATGCGCTCAATCCGCATTGGCTGCGCATCGGCGGGTACTGGTATCCGCGCGGCGGCATTCCAATCGATGTGTTCTATGCGGTTGGCGATTTGCCGGCAGGGGTCTGGGTCCCGGATCAGGGTGTTCCGCCCTATCGCGGACGTGGCTGAAGCGCGTCCGGAAAAGTGTGAAGCGGTTTTCCAGGAAAGAAGCACGCCAAAACCAAAAGTTAGAGCCCGCTCTTAGGTTCCATAAAAGCGGATCGGCTCTAAGCCCGGCTACCAGGTTACGGCCGCGAAAAGCAGCGATAGCGCGGCAATTGCGGTGAGAATGCCGCGAAGGCGCAAATACCAGCCGGGCAGGGCAAGCGCAGGTGGCGTTGCGCGTTCGACGCCGTACCAGAGTGCAAGCGCGATGGCGAGGATGATAAGCCCAACAGGCCCGCCGCCTGCAGCCGCGACCCAAGCCACGAGCGATGGGATGACGCTCACGCCATAAGCGATCCAGCCCGCGCGGTCGCCCTCGAAAACCGCGAAACCCCAACGGATGCCGCCCAGGAACGACAGGATGACCGCCCCGTAGTTGAGGAGCGCATCCGCGGCCTCCGGCTTGATCTCAGGGAGGAAGGCCACCGCGAGCGCGCACCCGGCGAAGGGGATCAGGCCCGCGAAACCCAGCACCTGCGCCGGAGCAGGCACGCTTTGGGACGGTCTTGCTTCAAGATGCAGTGTCATGGTTCAGCGTCTCCCTCAAGACGGGAACGGTGCAGTTCCTCTCCGTTCAAGCCTTGTTTATACGGCCCGCTCCTTGCCTCATCTATAACGGCGGGTCAGGTTTAAGTCTTTTTTGCAGTTAATATCACCTTGTGACGCAGGCGTCTGCGAACGGACCAATAGACGGCAGAAGAACTCAGCAACGGCGCTATAAGTAAACTTTCTGTCAGTTGCGTTCCAGCGGCGCCAGCGCAATATCCGCCGCACCTATTTTTTTCCTGAGCGGGAGCGTAAGATTTTGGAATTGACCGTTAACGGCAAAGCGATCCCGGCCGATGCCGAGCCCGAAATGCCGTTGTTGTGGGTGCTGCGCGACATCATAGGACTTACGGGCACAAAATTCGGCTGTGGCGTCGCGGCATGCGGCGCCTGTACCGTGCTGATGAATGGAAAACCCATCCGCTCTTGCTCGACGCCTCTGAGCGCCGTCGATGGCCCCATCACCACCATCGAAGGCTTGAGCCTTAGTGGCCGCCTGCATGCGGTTCAGGAAGCCTGGATCGAGGAGCAGGTGCCGCAATGCGGCTATTGCCAATCCGGCCAGATCATGAGCGCCGTTGCGCTCCTCGCCCAAAACCCGCAGCCTTCGGACGCCGATATCGACGCGAGCATGGCCGGCAATCTCTGCCGCTGCGGCACCTATCCGCGCATTCGCGCGGCCATCAAGCGCGCCTCGCGTAAGCTGGCGGGGAGCTGAGCATGAGCGTTGGAAGCATTGCGCGCCGGACATTTCTCATCGGCTCGGCTGCGGTCGCGGGCGGGCTGGCGGTTGGTTATATACGTCTATAGGCGGCCTTACGACAACCCGCTGCTCAAAGACCCACGGGGAGATGAGGCTGTCTTCAATCCCTATGTGAAGATCGGCAGGGATAACCGCATCACGGTGATCGTGCCCCGCGCGGAGATGGGGCAAGGCGTGCAGACGACGCTCGCGGCGCTCGCCGCTGAAGAGCTCGAAGTCCCGCTCTCACAGGTGACATGTGGAGCATGGCCCCGCGTCCTGGGCCTATTACAATGCGGGTGCGCTAGCCGACGGCGGCCCATTCGCCAAGTTCGACGATAGCTTCGCCGCCGGGGCCGCGCGCGGTATGTTCGCCGCGACTGGCAAAATGCTCGGGATTCAGATCACAGGCGGTTCGTCGTCCGCCGTGGATGCATACACGAAAATGCGCGAGGCCGGAGCCATGGCCCGCGTCCTCCTCATCCAGGCGGCGGCTGACGTGCTTGGCGAACCGGTGCGATCTCTCAAGGCCAAGGACGGCGAGATCGCCGGCGGCGGCAAGTCCGTATCCTACGGCGCTGTCGCTGCACGGGCCGCGCAGCTTACGCCACCCGCTTCCGTCGAGCTGAAAACGCCCTCGGAGTGGCGCCTTCTCGGCAAGCCGCAAGATCGCGTTGACATCCCGGACAAGGTGACAGGCAAGACGAAGTTCGGCATCGATGTCGAGCTTCCCGGAATGGTTTACGCCACGGTCCGCATGAACCCGCATCTCGGCGGCGCCATGAAAGCCTTCGATGCGTCGGACGCACTGAAAATGCGCGGCGTCGAAACGGTGGCCGCCATCGGCAATGGCATCGTTGTCATTGCCGATAATACGTGGCGCGCTTTTCAAGCCGCCGATGCCGTCAAGATCGAATGGGTTGAGGCGAACTACCCCGCATCGACCGCAGCGATGTTCGAAACCATCGGCAAAGAGGCCCGCTATGGCGAGGGCTTCGCCTTCCGCAATGACGGCGATGCGCCGGGACTATTCAAGGCCGCACGTCCCGGCGATGTGATCGAGGCGGAATACCGGGCGCCCTTCCTCGCCCACGCTTGCATGGAGCCGATGAACGCGACAGCGCAATGGAAGGACGGCCGTTTCGACATCTGGGTGCCGACACAGGTGCCGACGCTCGTTCAAACCATCGCCGCGCGCGAATTCGGCATCCATTCCCGCGACGCGAACGTTCATGTCACCTATCTCGGCGGCGGCTTTGGCCGGCGCCTCGAAACGGACTACGCGCTCTACGCGATGCGCGCCGCGAAGCTGACGGGCGGCCGCCCTGTGAAGTTGACATGGACCCGCGAGGAGGACATCACGCACGACGCCTACCGGCCGGCCGCTATCGGCCGCTTCCGCGGCGTGGTGCAGAAGGGTGGATTGCCCGTAGCGCTCGACGCCAATATCGCGTCGCCCTCGATCATTAAAAGCGTGGCGAGCCGGATGTGGCCCTATTTGCCGCTCGCGGGACCGGATAAGATCGTGGCCGAAGGCTCGTTCGATCAGCCCTACGACATCTCGAATTACCGCGTTTGCGGCGCCGTGGTGGACCTCAGCGTGCCCATTGGCTTTTGGCGATCGGTCGGAAGCTCCTATAACGGCTTCTTCCATGAGACCTTCATGGACGAGCTTGCGCATAAAAGCGGTATCGATCCGGTCGAGATGCGGCTGAAGCTGATGGCGAAATGGCCCACCGCCGTGAAGGCCGTGGAGAAGGTGGCGGAGATGTGCGGCTGGGGCGATCCGCTTCCGGCTGGCAAGGGCCGCGGCGTGGCCTTCACGCTGTCGTTTGGCACCTGGGTCGCCGAAGTTGCGCAAGTTTCGGTGGAAGCGGGCGCGATCCGCATCGAGAAGGTCTGGTGCGCGGCCGATGTCGGAACCGCGCTCGATCCGCGCATCGTCGAAAGCCAGATGCAATCGGCCATCGTCTTCGGCCTGTCGGCGGCGATGGGACAGGAGATCACCTTCAGGGACGGCGTGGTGGAGCAGTCGAACTTCACCGATTTTGACGCCATGCGCATGAACCAGGCGCCTTCGATCGAGGTCGCCGTCTTGCAGAATTCACCGTGGATGGGGGGCGCCGGCGAGCCGGGCACGCCGCCTTCGCTGCCGGCGCTCGGCAACGCCATCTTCGCCGCGACCGGCCAGCGCATCCGGGAACTGCCGCTATCGAAGCAGGTGAAGTTCGCGTGAGGGCGAAGAGCCCCGCCGCGATTCTGCCCCTCTCTCTCGGAATCGCCTCCCCTCATGGCTCGAGACGGCCTGCGGCCTCCTCAGCACGAGGGGGGCCTCAATCAACGTGCGGCACCGCCGGCGGGGGGCCTCATCCAGAGGAGCCGCGCAGCGGCATCTCGAAGGATGAGGTTCCGTGAAGGAAAAACTCTAACCGACCGTCCGTGACGCCCCCGGCGATGACCCAACGGTTCTGCAAGATGCGACTTGCGCGCAGACGACAACGAACCGCCACAATGCTACTTTGGATACATGCTTATGGCGGCCGAAGCGGCGGCGAGGCTAGCGATGCCTTAAGGGCCGCTGCAAACGGATACTGCGAGACAATCGAGCATGACGGAAAGCGCGCTGACTCATGAGCCGGCTCACCTAGAGGAAATCACGGCCGCCCTCCTCGTAATCGGCGACGAGATTCTCTCCGGCAGGACGAAAGACGTAAATATCGGCTTCATAGCTGATCATTGCACGGAAATCGGTATCCGGTTGAGGGAGGTGCGCGTTGTGGCCGATGACGAAGCCGCGATTGTCGCGGCGGTCAATCAGTTGCGAGCGGCCTATACCTATGTCTTTTCGACAGGCGGGATCGGTCCCACTCACGACGACATCACCGCGGATTCGATTGCCAAGGCTTTCGGGGTTTCGATCGATATCGACCCGCGCGCTGTGGCGCTCATGCGCGAGCGCTTTGCTGAAGCCGACCTAACGCCGGCCCGCTTGCGCATGGCTCGGATTCCGGACGGAGCGGAACTGATCGAAAACTCCGTCTCGAAGGCGCCGGGCTTCATGATTGGGAACGTGATCGTCATGGCCGGAGTGCCGGCTATCATGCAGTCGATGCTGCGTGCGGTCACGCCGAGCTTGCGCAAGGGGCGCAAGCTTATTTCGGACAGCCTCCGGGTCGACGCACCCGAGGGACGGGTTGCGGTGCCGCTTGGGGATAGCCAGCACGCTTTTCCGGACGTCGCCATGGGGAGCTATCCGTTTTTTGAGAATGGGCGCTACGGCACCAACCTCGTCTTGCGTTCGACGGATGAAGCTCGCCTCGAACTAGCCAAGGCAGACCTCTTGGCGCGATTGGGACCTGACATCAGCGTTTCCTGACGACGGCGCGAAGCACACCGCCGCAATGCTCCGCGGAAACGAACGCGCATCCCGAGGCCGCGCAATAGTCCCTCAGGTCTTGCTCCGCGCCTGGGTCTGTGGCGAGGATGAGCACCTCGGTTCCGGATGCGATGCCGCGCATGGTCTTTTGGACTTTCAGCACCGGCAGCGGGCATCTGAGCCCGCGGGTGTCGATGGCTGTGCCGTCCATGGCGTGCTGCGGCCTTACTCTGCCGGGCTGGCGGAGGCCGCCTCGCGCCGCTGTTCCTCGCGCCTATCCTTGGCGCTCTTTCCCTGCAATTTCACAGTGGCGGCCGCTAAGCCAACCATGATCGCCACGATGAACGCAACGAGCGCGACCCAATGGCCCGTCGTCAGCGCGCTGAGATCGCCTACGGCCTTGGAGAAGATGTAGCCCCAGAACAGCATGAACGGCACCCAAACGATTGCCGAAGTGACGTTCGCGATCTGAAAAGTCAGGTGACGCATGCGCATGATGCCGGCCACGAGCGGGATGGTGGGACGCACAGGCCCTAGAAAGCGGCCGATAAAGATGGATAGAAAACCATACTTACGGAAGAAGAGGCGCGCCTTCGCAACCGTTGTCTTGTCCCGGTTGAGCGGCCAATGATGAACCACGCTCGGTCCAATCCACCGTCCGACCCAATAGGTGACCACATCGCCGAGCGAAGCACCCGCGATTGACCATACAATAACCGTGGCGGCGTCGAGCTTGCCTTGCTGAATGGCAAGCCCCGCGAAAACCATGATGAGTGTGGCCGGAAAAAACAGGCCGACAAGGACCAGCGACTCGCCGAACGCGATTCCCCCCAATATCGGACCGGCCCAATCCTTGTGGTGCATCACATAATGCTTAATCGTAGTAGGATCGAGACTCCCGATCGCTTCAAGCAAAGTCACAGCAATCCTTTCCGCGCCATGAAGACAATAGGCCTACCCTGCGTGTCAGTGCGCAGAGAAGCCGTACGAAAACTAATAGGCCTTGGATTTTGGCTGAAAAATGCCGATGGACATCGTCTCCCTCGAACCCGGGCCGTCTGCGCGGCCCTTCCCAGAATTTTCTACCTCCGTTAGATGGCGAAAGCCGCTTCTTTTCGCAATCGGAAACAGGGTCATACCAAGGATAGCACACCTCCCGTGCTTAAGGTTCTGGTAAAAAGGGCGCAAACATGGGGGATGATTAACGCCCGCTCCGCAGGAGAAGCCGGGTGAAGTCCTCGCGCGCCTTAGGCATCGCTTTTCCGCCTTCAGCGAAGACATGCGCCTCAAGGAAATGCCCCGTCATCGTCAAACCATCGGCAACGTCCTGAACCGATGGTTGTCCGATGCCGCAACCATGCGTCAGGAAGGCTGGCAAAGGCAAGAGCCTCTCCCGGTAAGGTTCGCCGGCCTCTCCCGTCACGGCCTGCCCCGACCGGGGCGAGACATAGACAAGGTTGTCGCTCCGGCCTGTCGCGGCACATTTCGTGAGATCGAGCCCGAAACCCATTTCGTCGAGAAACCGCAGCTCGAAGCGGACAATCGAGGCCGGGAAGCCTTGGGCCCCGGCGGCCCTCAGGCAGTCTAGCGCGGCATTGAAAAGTCCGGGATGCGGATCGCGCTCGGGAAGCACCTGCAAGAGCGCCGCAATTGCGTTCACCCCGGCAAGCGAGAGGCCGTCGTCGAGGACGCGCGCGGCCGTGGCTTCCGTCAACTCAACGGTGTAAACGCCGAGCTGGCCATCGAGGCGGGCACGCCATTCGACTCTCAGCCCGTTCCCTGTTTGCAGTACCGGCCGGATGCGGCGGGATCGGCCACCCTTGACCAGACCGAACGTACGCCCGTTTCCCCGCGTAAAAATATTGGCGATAACGCTCGTCTCGCCATGCGGCCGGCCGATCAAAAAAATGCCGTCGTCAGCCCATCGCATCGCAGTCTTCACCGCCCTCGTCGCGCGCCTGCAGGCCAATGCCATGCCGCGGTTCATCTTAAATAGGCGTCGAGAGCCGGGTTCCGAAGCGAAACCGCGCTGCGGCCACAGGATCGAAAGATGGAGGCTTTGGCATGTGCTTGCGATACGCTGCGGCTCGGTTTTGGGCTGCTAGGTCGTTGTCGCGGACCAAACTGTCATCGTCCTGTTACAAAACGCGCGGTAGGTCTCCCCTCTTGACCTGCAAAGGCTTCCGGCGATCCCCGATGGATCAGGACATGGGAGAACATCATGACCCATTTCATGCGCAGTTTCGTGGCGGCAATCGCCTGCGTGACATTCGTCAGTGGCAGCGCGAATGCCGGGGGCTTCCAGTTCGACGAGTTATGGAAACGCGCGACCGGCGAGTTTTCCTCGCGGCTGTATAAGGCGACGGGGTCCTTGAAGATCTGCGCGGCGAATGAAGTCAAGCCATGGCTGGAGAAAGAGGTCATTCCGGCATTCCAGGAGTCGGAAAAGGCGGTCAGCATTCGCGAGGGCGATCTCGTCTTCAACGGGTCCGGCGTCCTCGCCGAGAATTGGAACCAGAACAACCACGATCACTGCGACATCATTATTCTCGGCAGCGATGTCGCCGCTCTGCGAGCCGATAATTTCGACAAGAACAAAGCCACGTACCTTGCCTACTCCCCCATCGTCGCCGTCGGCCAAAAAGAGAAGCTCGACGCCGCCCGGTCCTACCTCGATAAGAAGGCCGGTGACAGTTTGTCGTGCGGCGACCTCGCGAGCGTTGCCGCCAAAGGCCGTCTGGGACGGATTTTGAAGCAAGGTCAATCGTCCAAGCTGCCGGCGACCAGCCGGCTCACGCTCGAAATGTCCACGTCCAACTCGGGGCAGTCGGCCTACGTCACGTGCGTTTACTCGGCTTTCGACGCGACCACGGCCAAGGAAGTCGACGAAGCGTTAGCCACCAAGGAAAGCGAAGCGGGCGAAAAGTCGCTCAAAGACTTCATGAGTACGATCAAGTTCGATGTTGAAAGCTCGTCACGCGTCAAGGATAGCTTCGTGCAGTCGCCGTTGGGCGTGGGCGGCGAACATTTGGCCATCTTCACCTATGAATCCTATATCCCGGAGATTAAGAAGGCCGCGGCGCAGAACGGGATCGAGCTGGATGTGATTTACCCCGCGATCGGCATTCTCAGCAATTTCCCCGCGACGATCATCGCCAAGGAAGGCACCGCCGCCAACGACACGGCGAATGCTTTCCTGAAGCTGGCGAAGGGCAAAAAGATGCAGGAAAGCTTGCTGAAATACGGCCTGCGCCCCGCCATCGCCGGCATCGGATTGCCCGAATACATGCCCCTCAACATTGGCGTCGGTGACAGCCCGCGCAATCGCAGCGACTTGAAGAAATTCTGGGATATCGTCGGTTCGGTGCCCTCGGTGAAAGACGCGAAGCTGAATGCTTTCTAGGTGAATCTACGCTGCTTCGCCAAATAATGCCGGACGCTCTCGAAGGCCGAAGGCGATGGCGCCTCGGCACACAAGTGCTCCATCGAGGACTCGCCTGACTAAGGGCGAGTTTGCATTTCCGGCTAAGCCGCCGTAGGGGCCAATGGCGGTTGGTATGCAGGGCCATTTGCGGCAGAAGGCGTCCTCGCAGCTTGCGCATCAAGCGCGGTGTGGTTACTCTCAACGCATCGGTAGGCGAGCCGCGGGTGGATCAATAAAGTCACCCCTCTGAGCTTACCGTCCAATGGGCCAAGTCATTATTGTGACGCAGACGCCGAGGGCAAAAATTCGGCGTTCAATATTGTCGTTTTCCCCGCGCGAAGCAGCGAACGGGAATCATTTCGGATGGCTGACGTCTTCGTAAGTTACAAACGTGAAGACCGCGCAAGGGTCAAGGCCATCGTCGATTTGCTCTTGGCTAGGGGTTGGTCCGTGTGGTGGGACAGCGACCTCAAAGGTGGAGAATGGTGGGCCGCCTGTGTTCGCCGTGAGCATCGCAAGGCTCGCTGTGTGGTCGTTGCCTGGAGCATCAGGTCCATTGATCCAATCGGAGGACGGTTCGTTCAGTCGGAGGCCATGCGCGCATTCAATACTGATCGGCTTATTGGGGTCAGGATCGAGCCGGTCGGAATACCGATGCCTTTTGACTGGATCCAAACCGTCAATTTCTTCGGTGAGGGGGCCGATGGAAAGCGTGCCTTGCTCGAGGCTGTGAGCAACAAGCTTGCGGCCCGGCCAATCGCCAATCGCTCGCCTATCTGGCAGCACTGCCGGGCGGTGGATCTGGCATGCGAGGCGACGGGACATCGAGTCAGGATTGTTGTGGCGACTCTTCGTGACGGGCGGAGCTTGCGGTTAGGGCGCGGGGAGGTCTGTGATCTCATCGTCCCGGATCCGGACAAGTATATATCTCGCGTGCACGCGCGAATTACATTCGTCAAGGGGCTAGGCCTTTGCATCAGCGACCTTCGATCGACAAATGGAACCTTTCTAGACGATTGCAGAATCGGCACCAAGCCGAGACAATTGTTGCGGGCCAGACGTTTGAAGCTCGGCAGCCGCAGCTTCCTAGTTAAGCCGTCCAGTTGACTGCGCGGACCAAGAAATCCGCCCCGGGCGAGGAGGAAAATCCGAATAGGCTATTGAGGCCCTTGATCTCGCTTGGAGTTTGCCGGCGCCGCGAGATGCGTGCATCTTCTCGCTCAATCCGAAACCTTGACCAGCAGCTTCCCGAAGTTCTTGCCCTTTAACAGCCCGATGAACGCTTGCGGCGCGTTTTCGAGGCCATCCACGATATCCTCGCGGTATTTAAGCTTGCCGTCGCGGATCCAGCCGCCAACGTCGCGGACGAAGTCCGGCGTCTGGCTGGCGAAGTCGTAAACGATGAAGCCTTGAACGCGCAGCCGCCGCGTCAATACCATGCGCATCAGCGCCACAGTGCGGTCCGGGCCGTCCGGCAAGGCCGTGGCATTGTAGTTCGCGACGAGGCCGCACACCGGCACGCGCGCGAAATTGTTCAGCAGCGGAAGCACCGCATCCCAAACCGCGCCGCCCACATTCTCGAAATAGATGTCGATGCCGTTCGGGCAGGCGGCCTTCAGGTCTTCCTTCAGGTTCGGCGAGCGGTGATCGACGGCGGCTTCAAAGCCCAGCTCGTTGACGAGATAGGCTGTTTTCTCCGGCCCGCCCGCGATGCCCACCACGCGGCAGCCCTTGATCTTGGCGATCTGTCCCACAGCCGAGCCGACCGGCCCTGCCGCCGCGGCCACCGCGAGGGTTTCGCCCGGCTTGGGCTGACCGATATTCGCCAATCCAGTATAGGCGGTCAGCCCCGGCATGCCGAGCACGCCCAGCGCGGTCGAAACCGGTGCCCGCGCCGGATCGAGCTTGCGAAGCCCGCTTCCATCGGAGACGGCGTAATCCTGCCAGCCGCTGGAGGCCAGCACGATATCGCCAATGACGTAGTCCGGCTTGTTCGAAGCTATGACCTCGCTCACGGTTTGGCCGCCCAGCGGCTCGCCAATGGCAAATGGCGGCACATAAGATTTCGCATCGCTCATGCGCCCGCGCATGTAAGGATCGAGGGAGAGGAACTTCGTCTTGAGCAGAACCTGCCCCTCGCCGATGGCGGGGACAGGCGCTTCGGCGAGCTTGAAGTTGCCAGGCACCGGCTCGCCATGCGGACGGGACACGAGGATAATCTGCCGGTTCTTGCCTTCAGTCATGGACGTTATCTCCCGGATGCTGGTTGCCATTCGGCGCTGCGGGTCAGATTGTGACGCTTTAAAGACGAACAATGCCCCGCTTTAACCTTTATTTCGCCCAAGGCTCGAACGTAACAGCAAGTTTATGTTTGTGTGGCAAGTATTCTCCATGCGTTCAACCTTGTTCCCGGATCGATGTCATGAAACGGATTTGCGTAACCGCCCTTGTGGCCGCTCTCCCAATGGTGGCCATGGCGGATGAACTTCCTCTGAGGCGTGTGGTCCTCTCGACCTCCGGCCTCGCGCAATTCACACATTCCGGCGAGGTTCCCGCAAGCACCTCTGTTGAGCTGCCGGTCCGGCTCGACCAGGTCGACGATATTCTGAAAAGTCTCACGATTTTCGATAGCGCCGGCGCCATCGGCGCGGTGACCCTCCCCGGCAAAGCCCCGCTTGCCGAGCTGTTCCGCGATCTCCCTTTCAACCAGCAGGCGCTGGAGTCGCAGTCGGCCTTGCTGAACGCTCTGGTGGGCGCCGAGGTTGAAATCGAGGGCGAAGTCAATGCCAAGGGCCGCGTCTTCCGCATCGAAGACGAGCCGGTGCAATTGCCGGACAATGGCGGCCAAATCGAAAAGCACCGCCTCACGCTGATAACGGACAGAGGATTCGTCCAGGCCATTCTTGAAAACATCCGTGCGCTGCGCTTCACCGATCCGCAATTGCGCGCCCAGATCGACCGTGCCTTGACCGGGCTGGCGCAAAACCGCGCCAAGGATCAGCGCACGATCTCGATCAATCTCTCGGGGCAGGCACCGCGCCAGGCCGGGTTCAGTTACGTCGTGAATGCGCCGGTTTGGAAAACAGCTTACCGCCTCGTGCTCCCGAAGGAAGGCGGAAAGGCCCGGCTTCAAGGCTGGGGCATTCTGGAAAATCTGACTGGCGGCGATTGGAAGGACGTGGAACTTACGCTCGTCTCCGGCAATCCCGTGGCCCTAAAGCAGCCGCTCTACTCGGCGGTCTTCGTGGACCGGCCGGAAATTCCAGTTTCCGCTTCGGCGCGGATCGTTCCGCACAAGGATGATTCAGAGGCGCAGGAACGTGACCTTGTGGCCGGGCTACTGCCAAACACGAAATCGGCCTCCCGGTCGCTTCGCGCCGCCCCGCAGGCTGCGCCGGCGGCGGGTGGAGCTCTCGGAGCGAGCGCTTGGGGCTCCACGGACAGGGCCGCACGCCATGACGAGGAGATAGGCTCGGCTGCGATCACAGCCGGTGTCGAGGAGGCTGCCACGCAGGTGCTTTACCGCTTCCCCGCGAATGTCACGCTCGCCTCGGGCGCCACCATGATGATCCCCTTCGTTGACCGCGAAGTGGCCGCGACGCGCAGTTATCTCTACCAGCCCGAGACCAATGCGCACCGTCCTCTCGCCGCCGTCCGCCTCAAGAACGACGGCGACTCTGCCTTGCCGGCGGGCCTCGTAACAGCCTTCGAAACGGGTGGCGATGGCGCTATTAATTTCGCGGGCGACGCGCAGCTTCCGCTGCTCTCTCGTGGCGCCACGCGGTTCGTGACCTTCGCGCTCGATTCCCGCACGGACATCCGGCGCGCGGACAAAGGGGTGAAGCAGACCCGGCTCGGAAAGGCCGTTGGCGGCGAACTGACGCTGACCGTGAAATCGCTCTGGACAATCGACTACGAAATCACCCCTCCCGCGGAGGAAGACCGCGAGGTTGTCATCGAAGAGCCGCGCCAGGACGGATGGCAGCCGGTTGCCGATACGCAAGACGTCGAGGTAACGCCCTCCCGCCTTCGCCATACGGTTACGGCCGCCAAGGGCAAGACAACCAAGGCCTCGCTCGTCCGCGAGCATATCGATCATGAAAGCGTAACGCTTTCGTCTCTCGGGGCAGACCGGATGCTGGCGACAATATCCGGATTGGAGAACCAGACGCCGGCGCTCAAGGAAGCGATCGCCAAGCTGAGCGGACTTACGGCCGATATCAACAAGGCCATTGGCCGCCGCCGCGAGCTCGATGCCGAGCGGAGGAAGATCGCCGACGACCAGGATCGCATTCGCAAGAATTTGACGAGCACTGGGCAAGGCTCCGATCTCGGCCGGCGTTATCTCGATACGCTGAGGACGCAAGAAGACCGGCTCGCCGCCATCGGCACCGAGGAAACGGCGATCGATGCAGACCTCACCAGCAAGACGAAGGCTGCCGAAGACGTTGCACGGGCTTTGGTCCTGTAGACCGTCCGTGAGTTTGCGCCGCGCAACTCGTGCGATCCTATTGGCGATATTGGCCTTTGCCGGGATAACTTCGACACCGGTAACGGCCGCAAACTCGGGGCGCGGCGCATTCGACAAGGGCAGCAACGCGCTTTGGATGCGCCGCCATTGGATGCACGAGGGGCCAACGCCGGCGGAGATCGCGGCGCTAGCGGCCAGTCTTCGTGCCCATGGCATCCAGCGCATTTATCCTTTTCTTGGACCAATGGACCGCGAGGGGTGGCCGGGCTGGCGCTCGAAGGCCGGCCCTGTCCGCTATGACCCCGAGCGTGCCGGCGCTTTTCTCAAAGAAATCCATCGGATCGCTCCCGAAATCCGGGTGATGCCCTGGACGGGCGGGATCGCCGGCGGCGCCCTGCAGCTTGAGGACGCGGAACAGCGCCATGCTTTCGCGGAGCACGCGCGGCGCCTGATTGCGCTCGGCGCGGACGGCATTCATCTCAATATCGAGCCCCTGCAAAGCCGGACTCCCGGCTATCTCGACCTCCTTTCCGAGGTCAAGGTAGCCATCGGCGCGCATACGCTTTCAGTCGCCGCCTATGCCCCGCCATCGCCATTGCAGGCAGACGGCGATTTGCAATGGGATCTGTCATTCATGCGCAAAGTCTGCGGGACTGCGGATGAGATCGCGGTCATGGGTTACAACACAGGCGCGGCCTCACCTCAGGTTTTCGAGGACATCGTCGCATCATGGATGCGCCAGCTTGCAGCGCTGCCTCCGCCATCCGCCAAAGGCTGCGAATGGCTCATGGGAATTCCTGCCTATGACGAGGCGGAGGAGTACCACAAGCCGGATGTGGAAACGATCGCGCACAGCATCAACGGGATCGCGGCGGCGTTCCGCGGGATGAGATCGCCGGAAAACTTTGCCGGTGTCGCGATCTACGCTTCTTTCACGATGGACGAAGGCAAATGGGCTGTCTTCGACCGTCTTTGGCGCGGCGTGAAACCCGTAGCGGGAATGCGGCCAGATCCGCGAAACACAACGGAATAACAAGGCTCTGCCGCGGCGCATTTCCAATGCCTTTGTCGAGCTATGCAGAACGCGCCGGAATTTGTTTCATCGCTGTGGTGAGCGCAAATCTTCCGGGGTGGACGCTCCCATCGGAACGCGCACACTCTCAGTCGCGGCACATGCTTCAACAATGGACGGGAATGAGGGGCTGTCGATGACCGTCTCCGATATGGGATAAAACCGGCGGCGCCCCCGCGAAACACAACGGCTAAACACCGCCTTGCTGCGGCCACACGCGACGCAATATCTTGTTTGCGAAACGGGTTCTCCCCCTTGTCGTAAGCCTCCGCCGCTTGCGCGGCCTTCCACGCTCCCCTATATCATCAAAAATTCGAGATAAGCATCTCGGCGCGGGACGGATGTCACTAAGTCGAAAAACGGGGTCGCTGGCTGCAAGCAGCTTGACGTCTCGCAGCTAGATGAGCAGCACGAGGTTCTGAACTATGTCGAAAGTGATAGGCATTGACCTGGGCACGACCAATTCTTGCGTGGCCGTGATGGAGGGTAGCCATCCCAAGGTTATCGAGAACGCCGAGGGTATGCGAACGACGCCATCGATGGTGGCGTTCACGACGGACGGCGAACGGCTGATCGGCCTGCCCGCGAAGCGACAGTCGGTCACAAATCCGGAAAACACGTTTTTTGCCATCAAGCGCCTGATCGGGCGCCGTTACGACGACGAGATGGTCAAGAAAGACGTTGGGCTCGTTCCCTATAAGATCATTCGCGGCGACAACGGCGACGCGTGGGTCGAGAGCCACGGAAAGAAATATTCGCCCTCTCAAATCTCGGCGTTCATCCTTCAGAAGATGAAGGAAACCGCTGAAGCTTATCTCGGCGAGAAGGTCGAAAAGGCTGTCATCACCGTTCCGGCATACTTCAACGACGCGCAGCGTCAAGCGACGAAGGACGCCGGTAAAATCGCCGGTCTCGAAGTCCTCCGCATCATCAATGAGCCGACGGCTGCCGCCCTCTCCTATGGCCTCGACAAGAAGAAGGAATTGAAGACCATCGCCGTATACGATCTCGGCGGCGGCACGTTCGATATCTCGGTCCTCGAAATCGGCGATGGCGTTTTCGAGGTCAAGTCCACCAACGGCGATACGTTCCTCGGCGGTGAAGACTTTGACATGCGGCTCGTCGACTATCTCGCGAGCGAGTTCAAGCGCGAGAATGGCATCGATTTGCGCAAGGACAAGCTTGCCCTGCAGCGTCTGAAGGAAGCGTCGGAGAAGGCCAAGATCGAGCTTTCGAGCGCCCAGCAGACCGAAATCAACCTGCCCTTCATCACAGCCGACGCGAGCGGCCCGAAGCATCTCACCATGAAGCTCACGCGCTCGAAGCTTGAGAGCCTTGTGGACGATCTCGTTCAAAAGACCATTGGCCCCTGCGAGGCCGCGCTTCGCGATGCCTCTTTGAAGGCCGGTGAGATCGACGAAGTGGTGCTTGTTGGCGGCATGACGCGCATGCCGAAGATCGTGCAGATCGTGAAGAACTTTTTTGGCAAGGAGCCGCACAAGGGCGTCAACCCGGATGAAGTTGTCGCGATGGGCGCGGCGATCCAGGCCGGCGTTCTACAAGGCGACGTGAAGGACGTTCTCCTGCTCGACGTGACGCCGCTGTCGCTCGGTATCGAGACGCTTGGCGGTGTCTTCACCCGGCTAATCGACCGCAACACGACGATCCCGACAAAGAAGAGCCAGGTGTTCTCGACCGCCGAAGACAATCAGAACGCGGTGACCATCCGCGTCTTCCAGGGCGAGCGCGAAATGGCGGCGGACAACAAGCTGCTCGGCCAGTTCGACCTCGTCGGTATACCGCCGGCGCCACGAGGCGTGCCTCAAATCGAGGTGACGTTCGACATCGACGCCAACGGCATCGTGAACGTGTCCGCGCTCGACAAGGCCACAAACAAGGCGCAGTCGATCCGCATTCAGGCCTCTGGCGGCTTGAGCGACAACGAAATCGACCGGATGGTGAAAGAAGCCGAGACGCACGCAGCAACTGACAAGAAGCGGCGTGAGTTGGTGGAGGCCAAGAACCAGGCCGAGGCTCTCGTTCACTCGACCGAGAAGACATTGCTGGAACTCGGCGACAAGGTTTCCGACTTAGACCGCAAGGCTGTCGAAGCCGCATTGTCTGAACTAAAGACCGCGTCTGCTGGCGAGGATGCCGCGCGCATCGCGGCCAAGGCGGACGATCTCGCGAAAGCCGCGATGAAGCTTGGCGAGGCGCTCTACCGTCAGTCGGGCGGCGGTGCCGGCGACGCGCAGCCTTCGGGCGGCGGTGCAGGACAGGGCGGTGCTTCCGCTCCATCCGATGGCGTCGTCGACGCGGAGTTCGAGGAAGTGAAAGACGACGGCAAGAAGAAGTCTGCCTAAGTCAGCCTAAAAGGGGAGCCCTTCGGCTCTCCTTTTTCGACGCGCGGCTTGGACAAGAGCTTGCGGCGCATTATTTGTGCTTTGGAAGCCTAAGCTGATCTTTTAGGCTGGTGCCCCAGCATAATGAAGGATCTCAAGAACAGACCATGAAGCGCGATTATTACGAAGTGCTCGGACTGAAGAAGGGCGCAGCCGATCACGAAATCAAAAGCGCTTTCCGGCGGCTTGCCAAGGAGTTTCATCCCGACCGGAATCCTGGCAACACGTCGGCTGAGGTCAATTTCAAGGAAGTCAACGAGGCCTATGAGGCCTTGAAGGACCCGCAAAAGCGGGCGGCTTACGACCAGTTCGGTCATGCCGCTTTTGAAGGTCCCGGCCCGAACGGGGCTGGCTATGGCTTCGGCACGGACTTCTCGGCATCTATGTCCGAAATCTTCGACGACCTTTTCGGCGAATTCATGGGTGGGCGCCGGACGCGCGGCCGCAGCGCAAAGGAGCGAGGCTCCGATCTCAAATACAATATGGAGATTTCCCTTGTTGAGGCTTTCGTGGGGAAAACCGCGCAGATCCGGGTTCCTGCTTCAGTAACCTGCGAAGCCTGCGGTGGTGCGGGCGCGGAATCCGGTTCAAGCCCCGTAACCTGTCCGACGTGCCAGGGCTTCGGAAAAGTGCGCGCCAGCCAAGGGTTTTTCACGATCGAGCGAACCTGCGTGACCTGTCAGGGCCGCGGCGAAATCATCCAAAAACCCTGCCAGGTTTGCACGGGCAGTGGACGCGTGACACGGGAGCGCTCGCTCTCGGTGAATATTCCAGCCGGTGTCGAGGATTCGACGCGCATCCGCTTGGCTGGAGAAGGTGAGGCCGGGCATCCGGGGTGGCCCCGCGGGCGACCTTTATATCTTTCTGTCGATCCTTCCCGATGAGATTTTCCAGCGCGATGGCGCCGATCTCTTTTGCCGGGTGCCAATCACCATGACGACAGCGGCGCTTGGTGGCCAGGTCGAAGTTCCTACCATCGATGGCGGCCGGGCGCGGGTCAAGGTGCCGGAGGGCACGGAGACCGGTAAGCAGTTCCGCTTGCGCGGCAAGGGAATGCCGGTTCTCCGGTCGAAACTGACGGGCGATCTTTACGTCCAAGTTGAGGTTGAGACGCCGCAGAACCTATCGCGCAAACAAAAGGATCTCCTCAAGGAGTTCGAGAAAGCGTCGACCGAATCGACGCATCCCGAGACAGCCGGTTTCCTCGATAAGATCAAAGTGTTCTGGGACCGCATGGGCAAGGCCTGATCGTCCTCCCTCATGGTTACAAACCTCACCCCAGTGGCGATCCAAGGCTTTGATACGATTACGCTAAATGAGATTGCTGCGCTTCCTTGAAGTGACTTGCTTCGGAAGCACGAGCGTCAAACCGCGCCTCCTGGAGTTCGATCTCAGGACCTCCCGCTGTTCGTATCCGTCGTAGCGTGTGGAAGCTATGGGGTAGCCAAGATACTCTGGCCTGCCAAGCTTGGCTCCTCCTCCTCGCCAAGGAGGTATGCGCCACGCGAAGTCCTGACCGTCAACAGGACCTCGATGTCAGGACGTCCGCGCCAGATTTCCAACCCCGCCTCTCCGAGCGCAGCGCCGAGCCAGACGGCATCTCCCATCATGCGGAGGATATGCGGGCGATCCCTCGTTCCCTGCTCGTCGCGCACGGGAAGATGCTTCATCCGGTCTTCATAACTGAACTCCCGGATGAAACGGCCTGGATCAGCGAGAAAAGGGGTAAGCCTGCCACTTTGTTCGAGGTCATAATCCCCCGTCAGCTTCGCCACGATTCGCGCCGGCGCTCTTCTTCAACGGTACCGGTCACGATGACCTCGGCTTTATAGAGCTGTTCGGGAACCGCGGAAGAGTTCGCTGGCGACGCCGGGCTTGAAAGCAGCTCAAGCAGCGAAATGCCTAAGGCAAGGAATTTGCGGCGCATCGCGCGACCCTCAGCTTGTAGGAGCGTCATACGAATGAGGCCCGGCCAAGGAAACGTGGCAAGCGCCAGGATTTGACAATGACACCGATTTGAGCCTTGGACAGCGGTCATCGCACAGCAAGCCACTTCAAAACAGCGACCCGCCTCCCAATAACTAGGCACGGATCAAAGCCGGGAGGTTAACAGCCATGAAAGAGCGCATTGAAAAGAGCGATGCCGAGTGGCGCGAGCAGCTGACGCCGGAGCAATATAAGGTCACACGCGAGCATGGCACCGAGCGCGCCGGCACGAGCCCGCTCAATACTGAAAAGCGCGAAGGGACGTTTACCTGCGTTTGCTGCGGTGAGCCGCTGTTTTCATCCGAAGCAAAATTCGATTCTGGCACCGGCTGGCCGAGTTTCTACCGGCCCGTCGAAGGGGAGGCCATAACAGAGCACGAGGACCGGTCGTTTCTTATGCGGCGTACCGAAGTGCGTTGCGCGCGCTGCGATGCCCATCTCGGCCACGTGTTTCCCGATGGCCCCCGGCCGACTGGCCTGCGCTATTGCATGAACGGCGCGGCGCTCGGCTTCGCTCCGGCGGAAAGCGGCGCGAAGCCTTAGCAAAGATTCTGAGCAGGGATCCCCTCACCCATGGGGTGAGGCACAGGGTGAGGGAGTGTGGCCTATATTCGAAACTTACCACCCCTCATCCTGTCCTTCTCCCACCGGAGAAGGGACGCTCGTCCGCAACCTCCAAAGTGTTGGCGGCCGCCCTTAAGCCTTCGCTATATTTTTGTTGCGCCGGGCCGGGACTTGAGCGCATCGGCGCAAGCCTGACCAACTTCGCTCGCATGACTTTCCAGACATTTCAATTTTGCGCCATGCTCTCTCGGGGTATCGGCGCAGAACTTCTCCACATCGGCTTTGCAGGTCATCCGGATATTCTTTTGCGCGTCCTGAGCATTTTTCCGGGCTGACTGGCATTCGGGAGAAAGTTCCGCCTCGTGCTCCTTCATACAGGCTCCAAGCTTGCCATCGCCATGCGTCAGCCCAGCGCAGAATTTCTCGCGGTCGGCTTTGCAAGCCTTACCGGGGCCTTCCTGAGCTAAGGCGAGCGGCGCCGAGACCGCGAGAAGCCCGGCGAGAAGTGTGGCATGAAGCGCGAATTTCATTTGGAGTTTCTCCTGTTTTTCGAACGCATTGTGCGCGGATAACGCGAGCGGCAGCGTTTCACAACGCGAAACCCTGCATTTTTAAGAGAAAATTTGTAAAGACTTATGCCGGCCACAGCGGTGAGGCATTTTACCGGCCGGTTGTAGTACCGGGGCTTTCCCCGCCAGCCTATTTTTTTCGCCAGGTGAAGATGGCGGTCGCGGAGAAGTTCAAGATTGTGCTCACCGCTATGCCGCTCAGAGACGCGAAGGTCAGTACATATTTGCTCCCGCGCACCGCTTCCGGGAACCAAGCCAGCACTTGCCCCGCGAAGGAAATGCTCACGACCGCGCCGATAGCTGAAATCGCCAGGAAGGACGTAAGCCCGCGCAGAATGGCCCAGCCGCGCAGACGCTTGTCGCGATAGGTCAGAAGGTTGTTCAGAAAGAAATTCGAGGTCGCCGCCACGCCGGTCGCGATCGCCTGCGCAGCCTTGAACCGGAT
Organism: uncultured Alphaproteobacteria bacterium; assembly: GCA_963817705.1. Classification (GTDB taxonomy): domain Bacteria; phylum Pseudomonadota; class Alphaproteobacteria; order Rhizobiales; family Rhodomicrobiaceae; genus Rhodomicrobium. Next base: position 2,623,426 of record CAWFPF010000001.1, on the reverse strand, counting down.
CGCCTGGTCCAGGGAAAAACTCCCCGCCAAGCCCGAAAGGATCGCAGCCCAGAACACGAAGAGATGGACGAACACGCCGCTGGCACCCACGAGACTGAACAGGATCAGCCGGACGGGAACGATGCGGCCGAACAGCTTGTCCGCGAGAAGGACGAGATATTCCCAGACGGTTAGCGTATCGAGCTTACTCTCGCCGTGAAGGCGCTCGCGGAACCGGTAGGGAAGCTCGGCGAACTCCAGGGGCCGCTTCGAGGATGCGAAAATATCGACAAGGATCTTATTGCCGATTCCAGAGAGGTTGCGAATCGAACCGTCAAAGGTTTCGCGCTTCGCCATGAAGAAGCCGCTGACGGGGTCGCTCAGCTTCGCGCGGAGGATGATTTGCGCGAGCCTCGTTGCGATGAAGCTCATGCTCTGCCGCGAGCGTGAGAAGCCTTCCGAAAGTTTTCGCTCGGTGTAGCGGCTGCCGATGACGATATCGACCCCACCCTTGCGCAGGACATCGAGCATTTTCGGGAGCAAGGTTTCGTCATGCTGCAAGTCTGCGTCGATGATTGCGACATAGGGAGCGGAGGAGGCAAGCACGGCTTCGGCGCAGGCCGAGGTTAAGCCGCGGCGGCCAAGCCGCTGAACGCAGCGCACCCGGGCATCGCGCCGTGCCTGCTCGCGCACGCGGTCCGCCGTACCGTCCGGCGAGTTGTCGTCGACAAAAATCACTTCCCAATGAACATCGCCGAGCGCAGCGGACAGTTTCCCGATCAGCGGCTCTATGTTTCCGGCCTCGTTGAAGGTCGGTGCGATGACGGTCAGTTCTGGCCCTGTTTCGCGGGCGGCCGTCAGAACAGCAGGCCGCAAGCCGTTCGTTTCTAATTGCATGCCTTATCCTGGTTTGACGGCGCCCCGCAGAAGAGTCCGGTCCCTTGACCGGAAAGCCTGCCCCGATAGCCCGTGAGAACGTAGACATCATAGGCATCGCGGGGGTGAAATCCACCTTCGCGCTGGATTGAGGTTACATAGCGGGCAGTTTCAAAGAAGGCGGCTGCCCCAGAAGCATCGCCGCCTTTGCGCAAGACGAACAATGCCGGCCCGCTTTTGAGCGTGGCCTCATCGGGCGCCGGGAGATTTGCATAGCGGATGCGCTCGCTGATCTGCCATACAGGCGGAGCGCTATAAAACGCCAGTTCGCCCGTGATCGCATAGCGATCGGTCAAGATGGTCGCGGCACCTTCGCTGCGCTTCAAACTCTCAATTCCGGCGCCGAGCTTGGCCCAGCCTTTGAGCTTCGCCGTGGGATCCATCTTCTCTTCGATCGGTACGGCGCTAAGTCCAAGCTGTAGAAAAGCCGAGAACGTCAGCACGAGCCCGAGCCAAGGCGCGAAGCGGAAGCTCGCATTGATCCAGCTCGCAGTGGGCTTGTCCTGGCGATAGGCGATGAAGCCATGAACCGCGGCCAAGATGGCAACCGGATACACGAAGCCCGGCCAATTCGCCTGGATTTTCTGGCTTGCCGCGTGAATGAAAAAGAACAGGAAGACTGGCGCAGTCAGGGAGCCCAGCAGCAGAAAGCGCGCATCACCGCGCTTAACGCCATGGATGAACGCAAAGAAGCTGCCGAACAGGCAGAAGCAGAAAATAAGGGGCGTGGCCAGCCCAGCCTGGCCCCCGAAAAACTCGGTCACGCTTGCAAGGGCGTTCACAGGCGTATCCTTGATGGCGTGACCGGCCTGCTTCGCAAAAGAAGCCCATCCGTGCTCATAGTTCCAGGAGAAAACCGGCGCCGCGACTGCGAGCGCTGCCACGGCGCCCAGATAGGGCTCTGGCCTCGAAAACCATTTGCGCCCGTCCTGAGAGACGATCATCCAGAGAAAAATGCCGGGAAGGAGCAGCAGGGCGGTGTATTTGCTCATGAAGGCGAGCCCAAGCGCAGCGCCGGCGCCGAGCCACCAGGAACCGTTCCCCGTTTCGATCAGCTTTACCAAGGCGAAGAGCGTGAGAATCGTGAAAAATGCGAGCGGGGTGTCTGGTGTCGCCACGAGTGCCGCAGTGTTGTATGTGAGCGTCACGTTTAGCCACAAGGCCGCAAGAAGGGCGGCACTTCTGTCGCGGAACAAGCTCAGGCTCGCGCGATAGAGGACGTATGAGCCTGCAAGCGCACTCAAGAGCACAACAAAGCGGACGCCAAACGCGGTCTGACCGAAAAGTGCTGTGCCTGCACCGATCCAGTAGGCAATCATCGGCGGATGATCGTAATAGCCGGCCGCAAAATGGGTAGACCAGAGCCAGTAATAGGCTTCGTCCCCGGCGAGATCCGCTGTCCCTGCAAGAATGAAGCGGAAGACGATGAGCAGGCCAGCCAGCGCCAGACACGCTAGCGATCCGGCATTTATGAGCGCGGAGCTTGCGCTTTGGACCGGAACGCCGGCGCTGATCCTGTCCGCTGCCGAGGCCATGCTGGTTCCTGGTGTTTTCTTGTGCACTCGTATTGCCGGACACGATCCGGCTTCCGATGGGATGGGCCACGTCATAGCCGGGACAGGCAGCGCGTTCAACGCGAAAACCGCGCCGCTTTACTTCCGCTAGAGTGCGTCCGGAAAAGTGTGAAGCGGTTTTCCGCAAAGACGCAGGGCAGAACAAGAGTTAGAGCCCGCTTTTGATTCCCTCAAAAGCGGATAGGCTCTAGGGACTTTCCCTTGCAAACGAGCCGTGCTATGCGGGCCGCCATAGCAGAAGCGTGTGATGACATGACCGAACTACGCCCGCATTCCGGCACGTCAATTTCCTGGCCACACCCGCTTCCGAGCTGCTGGTGCTTGACCGATGGTGTTGCCGGCCATGAAAGCCAAGTGGTGGGGCTGGCCGAAGCCATGGGGCTATCGCCGGTTGTGAAGCGCGTTCTTCTCAAGACGCCGTGGCGAATCCTGAGTCCGCACGTCATGGCCCTTAAGCGTTTTGCCGTGAGCGGCAAAGGCGACCGGATCGAGCCGCCTTGGCCAGATATCCTCATCGCGACGGGGCGGCCGAGCATTTTGCCCTCGCTGTTCATCAAGGAGCGGAGCGAGGGCCACACCTTTACCGTGCAATTGCAAGATCCCGTCATGATGCGCCGGCGCTTCGATCGCATCGTCGTTCCCGCACACGACCGGCTAACCGGTCCAAACGTCATTGTAATGGAGGGCGCGCTCCACCGCGTCACGCCGGAAAGGCTTAACGCCGAGGCGCCGCGATGGGCGGATCGGTTCGCCGCCATTCCGCGCCCGCGGGTTTCCGTACTGCTCGGCGGCAACAGTTCGCGCTACCGCTTCGAAGAGGCCGAAGCCATGGCGCTTGCCGGGCAGATCAAGGCTCTCTCCGGCCAAGGTTTCGGGCTTCTCATCACGGGATCGCGGCGCACGGGCAAAGCCAATATCGAGGCTTTCCGCCAGGCGCTCGATGGGCGGGCCGCGTTCATCTCGGATGGCGGAGGCGACAATCCCTATTTTGGAATGCTGGCCCATGCCGATGCGTTTATCGTGACTTGCGATTCCGTGAACATGATTACGGAGGCCTGCAGCACAGGCAAACCCGTTTATGTCGCGCTCCTCCCGGCGCGGGGACGCGCCAGCGGCGAACGCAACAAATTCGCGCGCTTTCATCGTAGCCTGGAGGACAAAGGTTGCATCCGGTTGTTCAACGGCCGCATCGAGGCATGGACCTACGATCCCTTGCGCGAGATGGAGCGCGTGGCGCGGCTTGTCCACGACGCTTATCTCTCACAGTAGGGGCGATCCAGGGTTTGTCCGAGGTGCCGGAAGCCGTTCAGCCCTCTCCCCTGTCCTGCTATTCGCTATCGTCAACCAATGCGATCAGAGCGCGGCCGACTTCACTCGCTGTCGGAATCTCATTCAGCCGCCCTGTCCGGACGTCGTAGATGAAGCCGTAAATCGGGATGTGCCTCGGAACCAGGGGATGCTCGCGAATGCGCTTCACATCCTCGACGACACTATGCCCAGGATCGCTGATCGTGAGCCAGCGCACGTAATGGCCCGTGGCCGATCCGCCGCCATGCTTCGGATTGGACCAGTTTTTACCATCGAAAGCGGCGGTCTCAAGGTTGTCTTCAAGGAGATCGCCAAGGGTGGCGTCGTTGAATAGCTCCATGCCGCAGTTGGTATGGTGGATCACGAGCCACTCGCGCGTTCCCAGTAACTTATGGGAGATGACGAGGGACCGGATTGCGTCGTCGCTCGCGCGGCCGCCGGCATTGCGAATGACATGCGCATCGCCCTCGGCAAGGCCGGCATATTTGGCCGGATCGAGACGCGCATCCATGCAGGTCAGAATGGCGAAGGCGCGGGCTGGCGGTAGGGCCAGAGTGCCCTTGTCGCCAAACTCCGCCACATATTTCCGATTGGCCTCAATAACTTCCCGGTGGATTTTGCTTTGCGCCATGCGGCCTCCTTCAGAAACTGACAAAAGTCAAATGAGGCAATTCCGGCTTCAGATCAATGCGAAACCGGAAAGAAGAAAAAGCCGCTCATGAGCCTGCTTCTCCGTGAGCATGAATTCCCGTGGATTTTCTATCGCGGCGAGCGTTTTGCGCGAAATACGGGTCTTGTGGCATTCATTTGCTCAACGGGACTACCGCTCCAGGCGCGCGCCTGGAGCGGTAGCCGGTAAGATAACGGGCAGTCCCTTCGAGCGCGTCTTAGACGCTGAGGGGATAAAGCTTGTTGATCAGGACGAGCGCCGCGAGAAGGACAACGCCCAAGCCGAGGCTCCAGCCGATAAGCTTTTTCTCAATCGGCAGGAGCGGTTCAACGGCAGCGTGTTGCAACTCTCCGCGAAGATCGGCCTCCGGGAGATCTTCATCCAATTCCTCGTATTTCGTCGCAGCCTGAGCCGCTGCAACTGGAGCTGCTGAAGCTGGAGCTTCTGAAACCCGCGCGGCGGTGATCGGCGCTTCTGAAACCGGCGCGGCAGTGATCGGAGCTGCTGCAATCGGCTGAGACCTGTCCGTTCGAACACCTCTGGCCAAGCTTCCGGCAGCGGCAAGCCCGCGCTCAAGGTCGGCGATGATATCGTCGATATGCTCGATTCCCACCGACAGACGCACATAGCCCTCCGAGACGCCGGTCGCATCCTGCTCGGCGCGCCCAAGTTGGGAATGCGTGGTGGTCGCCGGATGAATGGCAAGGCTTCGCGCATCGCCGATATTGGCGACGTGATAGAAAAGCTCCAGCGCGTCGATAAAGCGGCGCCCGGCATCGCGGCCCGCCGCCAGCTCGAAGCCAACGAGCCCGCCATAACCGCCCTTCAGATATTTGTCGGCGCGCTCGCGGAACACGCCGGTCTGCACCGAGGGATAAATGACACGCGACACTTCGGGGCGCTGGCCGAGATATTTCGCCACCGCCTGCGCGTTCTCGGAGTGGCGGTGAATGCGAAGGGCTAGCGTCTCGATCCCTTGCAGGGTCAGGAACGCGTTGAAGGGCGACAGCGCCGAACCCAGATCGCGAAGCAGCGTCACACGCGCCTTGATGATGTACGCGATGGGTCCAAGCGGCTTGACAGCCTCGGTCCAGATCGCGCCATGATAGCTCGGGTCCGGCGTGTTGAGCGCGGGCTGGCGCTCGGGGAAGGCCGCCCAATCGAAATTGCCGCTATCGACGAGCAGGCCGCCGATGGAAGTGCCGTGACCGCCAAGATACTTGGTGGTGGAATAAACGATGGTCGCCGCGCCATGGTCGAAGGGGCGCGTCAGCAGCGGCGCCGCCGTGTTATCGACGATCAGCGGAATGCCAAGTGGACGGCCAATGGCGGCCACCTCGGCGATAGGGAAAACGGTCAGTTTCGGGTTTGGCAGCGTCTCCGCGTAATAGGCGCGCGTGCGGTCGTCGGTGGCGCGGCGGAAACTGTCCGGATTCGCCGGATCGACGAAACGAACCTCGATGCCCTGGTCCTTCAGCGTGTTCGCGAACAGGTTCCAGGTGCCGCCGTAAAGGTCGGTGGAGCTGACGATATTGTCGCCCGAGCGCGCCAGGTTCTGGATCGCGAACGCGGACGCCGCCTGTCCCGATGACAGCGCCAGCGCGCCCACGCCGCCTTCAATTTCGGCGATGCGCTTTTCCAGCACGTCGTTCGTCGGGTTCATGATGCGGGTGTAGATGTTCCCGAGTTCTTTCAGCGCGAACAGGTTGGAGGCGTGCTCGGTGTCGCGGAACTGGTAGGAGGTGGTCTGATAGATCGGAACCGCCACCGCGTTCGTTGCGGAGTCGGCGCGCCAGCCGGCATGAAGGGCCAGCGTCTCGGGATGACGGGTCGGCGATGACATGGAGGTCTCCTTTTGAAATGATGCCGCCTGATTTTGTATCCACCGGGAGGCAGGCGGCTTATTCGCTTATGTCATTGATCGAAGGGCGCAAACGCCTTCCGCTGCAGGCCGGCTGCCCTTCCGGCCGCCAAGCCCGATGCAAACGCCCTGCGGTCCCCGCAGCCGTCGCGTCGCTTATCATCGCCCCTCAGCACAGGCCGCCCGCCGAAAATGGACGAAAGCCCAGGAGGAGTTAATCAGAATAGAGAAATAATTTCCATATGCCCGGCTCGATCTTGGATAAATAAGAAGAAGGTTCCTGCGTTACCGATTTTCGCGGGCATTTTTTCTGTATGCTCTGAAATGACCACAAGTCCCTTCCGCGGGATCGGACCGCTGCGCAATCGTTATTCTCGCTGCCGGGTCCAGGAAGCCGGCGGCGGGCAACGCGCAGCCGGCGGCACCAAGGGCGATTCGGAACTTGCAGCATCGCGAGGTAGACAAGCCAGCTTAGCACGGGATAGATCGATAAAACGAAAGACAGGGCATCGAGGGGGTAACGCGATGGACGATCTTGCGCGCCCGGCAACGGGAAGGCCGCAATCGGCAGGCATGCCCTGGTTCGTGCGCGGAGACATTGACGGCTTCTTCGGGCTTGCGATCGACAATCTCGTGCAGCTCCTCGTAATCGTCGCGCTGTGCCGGGGCGTGCTCGGCTTCTCCGATACTCTGATCCTGGGCACGATCCTGCCGGGTGTTGCCGTCTCGCTCGTGGTTGGCAATGTGTTCTATGCTTGGCAGGCGAAGCAGCTCTCCCGCCGCACCGGACGCAGCGACATCTGCGCGCTGCCGTATGGCATCAATACCGTATCGCTGTTTGCTTTCATCTTTCTCGTCATGCTGCCGGCGCTCCTGGCAGCCAAGGCGCGCGGGCTTGGCGATGAGGCGGCCACACTCGCGGCCTGGCGCATGGGCCTTGTCGCCTGTTTCAGCGCGGGCCTAATCGAAGTTCTGGCGGCGCCAGTGGCCGAACGCCTTCGCCGGGCCACGCCACGAGCGGCGCTGCTGTCTACGCTTGGCGGTATCGCGCTCGGCTTCATCTCGTTCTCGTTCCTGTTCCGGACCTACGCCAGCCCGGTCGTTGGTTTAGCGACGCTCGGCGTCATCCTGCTGGTCTATTTCGGCAAAGTCCGTTTCAGGGGTGGCTTGCCGGGCGGTTTCGTCGCCGTGATGCTGGGTGTCGCGCTCTGTTTTGCGACGGGTCTTATCCCGCCTAGCCCGCCGGCTTCACAATCGCTTGGCCTGCATCTTCCCGTGCCGGTGCTGAGCGACATTCTCGCCGCGCTCAGCTGGCAGGATATCTTGGCCTACCTCTCCGTGATCGTGCCGATGGGCATCTTCAACGTGCTCGGCTCGCTGCAAAACATCGAGTCCGCCGCTGCTGCCGGCGATCCGTACCCGACAGCGGCATCGCTGGCTATGAACGGCGTTGGCACCATTGCCGCAGCGCTCTTCGGCTCGTGCTTCCCCACCACGCTCTATATCGGTCATCCCGGCTGGAAGGCGATTGGGGCGCGCGCCGGCTATTCCATCTTGAACGCGGCGCTTTTCACCGTGCTGTGCCTGACGGGCTCGCTTGCCTTCGTCGCCTGGCTGGTCCCGATCGAGGCTGGAATGGCGATCGTGCTGTGGATCGGCATCATGATGGCGGCCCAATCGTTCGAAGCGACCCCGCGTCATCACGCCCCGGCCGTCGTCATGGGCTTGCTGCCGGGTCTGGGCGCATGGGGTGTGCTGATGGCCAAGGACGGCCTTCGTGCGGGCCACGCGACCTTCTCGCCCGGGACCGTGGCGCAGATGACTGGGGCCGGCAACTACATCGGCGGCGGCTTTGCTCTGGAACAGGGCTTCATCTTCACCGCGATGATCCTATCGGCAGTCACAGTGCATCTGATTGAAAAGCGCTTCGTCAACGCGGCTCTCTGGTGCCTCGCCGCCGCAGCGCTGTGCAGCGTGGGGCTGATGCATAGTTATGTCTTTACGCCCGCCGACACGATCGGCAGTTTCGGCATTCCCGCCTGGCAGTACGCGGCCGGTTACATGGCAATGGCAGCGGTATTCTTGGGAGCCCGATGGCTGGCTGTTGACGTCAAGGACTAAGCGGCTAGAAGCGGCACACGTATTACTGAGCCGCTCCCGCGGCGCGAGTCCGCGGGGTGCTCCACATCCCTTGCGGCGGCGCGCTTTCCCGGCTAAGTCCCTCAGGGATGCGCGAGGCGCTTCGAGGGAAAGCGTTGGAACCATGGTTGCCTTCAACAACGAAATTTCGTCCGCCGACAAGATCGGGCTTCATTTGTCGGAGATCGGCCGGCTGCAGAACAATGCCGGCTCACTCTTACAGTTCATGGCCATCATCTTTGCCGTCTGCATCTATTTCTTCAACGACGTGGTCTACCCAGCTACGGGCATGCATCGCAAACTCTACGGCTCCGTTCTCGCCGCTGATGCTCTCTTTATAGCCCTTTCCTGTGTGCTCTATCTCAGATGCCTGACGCTATCGGTTGGCTGGAGCGCCGAATTCCGCCATCCAAAAACCGGCTTCCATTTTCTCTCGACGCTGTCCGAAGAGCAGATCGAGAGCACGCTCCACGGAATTGTCCGCTCGTTCCGGCGCGGAACCTACTGCTTTATCCTGTGCTTCCTAACAACCTTTCTTCTCATCAGTCTCGTCGCCCTGGGCGAGCTGAACCTGATCCCTGTCTAACCTGGCCGGAACTGCTTGTGCTGTGTGCGCTCTTGGCCTCTAGCAGGCGGCTTCCTTCTGGGTTATCTACAACACGAACATCATGAGAGCGCCGCATGTCCGTCCGCCGTCTCGATCCCGACCAGCCAAAAGATTTTGCTTTCACGCCCGAGAACCTGGCGTGGGCCGAGGAGCAGATCAAAAAATATCCCGAAGGCCGCCAGCAGGCCGCGGTGATCCCTGTGCTCTGGCGAGCGCAGGAGCAACACGATCAATGGCTCCCCGAGCCTGCGATCAGATACGTCGCCGATCTCCTGGCCATGCCCTATATCCGCGTGTATGAGATCGCGACCTTCTATACGATGTTCAACCTGTCGCCCGTGGGCCGCTACCATGTTCAGCTCTGCGGCACCACGCCCTGCATGCTGCGGGGCGCGAACGATATCAAAAAGGTCTGCGAGCGCGCAATCGGGCCGCAGGGCACGGTCACACCGGAGGGTGTTTTCTCGTGGGTCGAGGTGGAATGCCTCGGCGCCTGTGTGAACGCACCCATGGTGCAAATCAATAAGGATTATTACGAGGACCTCACCCCTGAGAACTTCGAAGCCCTTCTGGATAACATGAGGCGCGGACGGGTCGTGAAAACCGGGTCGCAGAACGGGCGTCAGTTCTCCGCCCCGATTGGGGGAGCCAAGACGCTCACGAACGGGGCCGGCCAATCCGGCAGCACCTTTCCATCGCATGAGCGCGCTGCTGAAGAACGCCATAATCAGGATAGCGCACAGGCTATTGCCGAGGCCGTTTCGCCCATCGCGCCGCCGGAATCGCAGTCAGGGGATACCGCGAAGATCGGCGAGTTGAGGTCGCGCTTCGAGAAGCCGGAAGGCCCTGCGGACGATCTCACGAAAGTCCAGGGCATCGATGCGGAATCGCAGCATCTGCTCAACGAAATCGGCATCTACCGCTATGGGCAAATCGGCCGCTGGTCCGATGAAGATCGCGATTGGGTCGAGGCAAGGCTGCCGCGATTTAAGGGCGTGACCTCTGAGTGGTTGGCGCAGGCCAAGGCGCTTGAGGAAACCAATACGCCGGGCGGTGCCGCACCCAACGCAACGGGCGACCGCCAGGGCAAGACCGGAAACGAGGACTAGTGCATGCTTTCCGATAAAGACCGTATCTTCAAGAACCTGTACGGAACCCACGATTGGCGCTTGAAAGGCGCCCGCGAACGCGGCGCGTGGGACGGGACGAAGGCGCTGCTCGAAAAAGGCGCGGATTGGATCGTCGAGGAGGTCAAGGCGAGCGGCTTGCGCGGACGCGGCGGGGCGGGCTTCGGCACCGGGCTCAAATGGTCGTTCATGCCCAAGAAGTCCGACGGCCGGCCGAGCTACCTGGTCGTGAACGCCGATGAGTTGGAGCCGGGCACCTGCAAGGACCGCGAGATCCTGCGGCACGATCCGCAGCTTCTCGTCGAGGGCATCCTTCTTGCCTGCTTCGCCATGCGGGCCCACACCTGCTACGTCTACGTGCGCGGCGAGTATATCCGCGAGCGCGAGCGGCTGCAGACTGCGATCGACGAGGCTTACGCGGCAAAGCTGATCGGCAAGAACAACGCCCATGACTGGGACCTCGACATCTACGTCCATCACGGCGCCGGCGCCTATATTTGCGGCGAGGAAACCGCGCTGCTCGAAAGCCTTGAGGGCAAAAAGGGGCAACCGCGGCTGAAGCCGCCTTTCCCTGCGAACGCCGGCCTCTGGGGCGCGCCGACCACGGTGAACAACGTGGAATCCATCGCGGTCGTGCCTGACATTTTGCGCCGCGGGGCCGCTTGGTTCGCCAAGCTCGGCAAGCCGAACAACACCGGCACCAAGCTCTTCTGTATTTCCGGGCATGTGAACGAGCCTTGCAACGTGGAAGAGGAGATGGGCATCACGCTCCGCGAACTCATCGACACCCATTGCGGCGGCGTTCGCGGCGGCTGGGACAATCTGCTGGCTGTGATCCCCGGCGGCTCGTCCGTGCCCTGCGTGCCCGCGCATATGTGCCAGGACCTCGGCATGGATTTCGACAGCCTGAAGAACGTCGGCTCCGGCCTCGGCACCGCCGCCGTGATCGTCATGGACAAATCCACCGACATCGTGCGGGCCATTTCTCGAATCTCTTATTTCTACAAGCACGAAAGCTGCGGGCAATGCACGCCCTGCCGCGAGGGTACGGGCTGGATGTGGCGGGTGCTCGAACGCATGTCCGATGGCCGGGCGGACCTTGCCGAGATCGATATGCTGTTCGATGTGTCGAAGCAAATCGAGGGGCATACGATCTGCGCTCTGGGCGACGCCGCTGCTTGGCCCGTGCAGGGACTCATCCGCCATTTCCGCCACGAGATTGAGGCGCGCATCGACGCTTATCATGGCCGTGAGGCTGCGCGCGCCGCCGCAGAGTAAGGCTGCTGCCGGCAGGCTGCAGATTTTCGGACCAATATCGCGCGGTTATGAGCCTTGGGGCTGCTTTCCCCCCCTTCTCTAGCTGGCATAAATAAGCATTAATTTTCAGCTAGGCATTTGCCAAGCCGCCCTGCCTCGCTTATATTAGCGAAGCGCTTGGGTTTTGCGTTCGGCGCCAGTGCAAGGCCTAACGCGGGCAGGAGCGCATGCCGACTGTCTTGAGGGTCCTAGGGCTTAAGGTGAGCATTCGGACAAACGACCATGGACCCGTTCACGTCAGCGGCGGCGGCAAAGAAGCCCTGTTTTATCTGAACTGCCCCAATGGCCCTCCCGCGCTCCGGGAAAACTACAGGTTCACCCGTGCGGAGCTGAACAACATCCTAGTGGAACTCGGCAACGCGGTTGGCCCTCTATGCGAAGAGTGGAGGAGAATCCATGGAAATTTCTGACGCCGAATTTGCCCGCGCCAATCAGCGCATGGCAAAGCGCCGGAAGGCGGAGCCTTACGCGGTCGCGGCTGAGTATGAGGCTGCCCGGAATATGGTCGCCGTGAGCCTTAGCAACGGCGCCGAAGTGCGCTTTCCGGTTTCCAAGCTGCAAGGCCTCGCCGAAGCAACGGCGGAGGACCTCGCTGAAATCGAGATTGACCCGTCAGGCTATGGCCTGAGCTTCCCCAAGATTGACGCGGATTTCTCGTTGCCAGACTTGATCCAAGGCGTCTTCGGTTCGCGGGCTTGGATGGCCGCACTGCTCGGCTCCGAAGGCGGCAAATCTGTGAGCCCGAGGAAGGTCATGGCTGCTCGAAACAACGGCCGGCTTGGAGGAAGGCCAAAGAAGGCCGCAGCGGATCGCTAATCGTTCTTGACGAGCTTGACCGGTGCTGGCGCGGTTTTTTGCTTCCAGCTTCGCGAAGGCACTTCGCTAAACTCAGCGTCAAGCGGCTCGGACGCAACTGTGTTCCGGTGCTTGAACAGACTGGAAAATGAAAATGACGGCGTGCTGGCAATAGCGTCCTTGTTTGTTTCAAGGTAGGCAATTGTTGCTCTGAGCTGTCCTATAAAATCGTCCCGAAAGATCTCGCCGTCAAAGTCAGAGTGAATTTTGAGGTGGCGCCATTTGCCGGTCCAGGCACCGGGCAATTGATTAATCCAGCGGTTAGCTACCCTCGACTTGCAGACCGTGAAGCGTCTTGCCTCAGCGTCCTGAAGCGCGGCCTTCAAGGCCGCAATGACAGCATCAACATCTTTCGACATAACGCCTTACCCTAAAATGCTATCGAGTGCTTGCGCGACCTGGCCCGCATGGTCGGCCCGGTTGTCATTGTACCGGCGATCTGTATCAAAAGACGCATGCCGGGAAAAGGCTCGTGCCTTGCGCGCGAACGTGGCTTGAAGGGCGGCGGTCTGCCCTTTGATCCCGCTTCAATACGAACGCGGCAAGCCGAGCACGTGCTCGGCCAAATAGGCGAGAATGAGGTTGGTCGAGATCGGCGCCACCTGATACAACCGCGTCTCGCGGAACTTGCGCTCCACATCGTATTCCTCGGCGAAGCCGAAGCCGCCATGCGTTTGCACGCAGGCGTTCGCCGCCTCCCAGGAGGCGTCCGCGGCCAGCATCTTCGCCATGTTGGCCTCCGCGCCGCAATCCGTGCCTCCCTCGTAGCGCCGGGCGGCGTCATGCACCATCAGCTCGGCCGCGCGCATGGCTGCGTAAGCCTTCGCGATGGGGAATTGGATGCCTTGGTTCTGCCCGATGGGCCTTCCGAACACCGCGCGCTCTCTCGCATAGTCCGAGGCCTTGGCGAGGAACCATTTCGCGTCCCCGATGCATTCGGCTGCGATGAGAATGCGCTCGGCGTTCATGCCGGAGAGAATATAGCGGAAGCCTTTGCCTTCCTCGCCGATGAGATTGGCCGCCGGTACGGGCACCGAATCGAAGAAAATCTCCGTGGTGGAGTGGTTCATCATCGTTCGAATGGGCCGGATGGTCATCCCCGCCTGCTTTGCCTCGCGCATATCCACGAGAAAAACCGAGAGGCCATCGGTGCGTTTCGCCGCTTGCTCCTTCGGTGCGGTGCGCGCGAGGAGCAGCATCAGGTCGGAATACTCCGCGCGGCTCGTCCAAATCTTCTGCCCGCTGACAATGTAACGGTCTCCCTCACGCCGGGCGAAGGTCTTGATCGAGCTGGTGTCCGTGCCGCTCGTTGGTTCGGTCACGCCGAAAGCCTGCAAGCGCAGTTCGCCACTCGCAATCCCCGGCAGCCAGGTCTGCTTCTGCTCCGCGCTGCCATGCCTGAGGATGGTGCCCATCGTATACATCTGCGCGTGGCAGGCGCTGCCATTGCAGCCCGCGCGCTGGATCTCTTCAAGAATCGCGGCGGCGGCGGAAAGGGGAAGGCCCGCACCGCCATGCGTCTCGGGAATGAGCGCAGACAAAAAACCCGCATCCGTCAGCGCTTTCACGAACTCGGCCGGATAGGTCATATCACGGTCGAGCTTGCGCCAATATTCGCCCGGAAAAGCCTCGCACAGCTTCGAAACGGAGCTGCGGATCTCCCGGATTTCTGCGCTTTCCTCGACGCTTTCGAAGGTCATGCCGGCTCCATTTCATTTTTCCGGGCGGGTAAGCCCCCCTCATCCTGTCCTTCTCCCCAAGGGGGGAAGGAAACCGTGTTGCTCGCTCACGGAACATTCAGGCGTCCTCTCTCCCCTTGGGGAGAGAGACAGAGTGAGGGGGCCTCCCCAACAACTGCAAACCGAGGGGCACCCTACGACGCCGTCTTCATGATGAAGGGGTTGCCGCCGCCGGGACCATTATTGATCCACACGCTTTTCGACTGGAGATAGCCGTCGATGGCTTCGATTCCGTTCTCGCGTCCGAGCCCCGAAGCCTTGTAGCCGCCGAACGGCATCAGCGGGCTTACTGCGCGATAGGTATTCACCCAGACCGTGCCGGCCTTGATGCGCCGGGCCATGGTGTGCGCGCGCCTCACCGATTGTGTCCAGACGCCCGCGCCGAGCCCATAGGCGATGTCGTTCGCAATGCGAACCGCGTCGTCCTCATCCCTAAACTTGATGACGGACAGCACCGGCCCGAACACTTCCTCCTGCGCAATGCGCATGGTGTTGACCACGTCCGTGAAGACCGTCGGCTTTACGAAATAAGTGCCGCCGCCTTCGTCCTTGCCGGCAGGCCCGCCGCCCATCACGCAGGTCGCGCCTTCGCCCTTGGCAATATCGATATAGGATAAAACCTTCCGGTATTGCGGCGGCGTGGTGACTGGTCCGACCTGCGTCTCGAACTTGCCGGGATCGCCGAGCTTGGCCTGCCGCGCCATGGCAACGAGTTTATCGACAAAAACGTCGTGGATGCTCTCTTGCACGAGCAGCCGGGAGCCGGCGATGCAGGTCTGCCCCGTCGCCGCAAAAATGCCGGAGATTGCGCCGCTGACCGCGTCATCCAGGATGCAGTCGTCGAACACGATGTTCGGCGATTTCCCGCCAAGCTCTAGCGACACCTTCTTGAACGTCTTTGCGGCAAGCTCATTCACACGGGCACCCGTAGCGGTGCCGCCCGTGAACGCCACCTTTGCCACTTTCGGATGAGTCACAAGCAACTCGCCCACGACAGCGCCATAGCCCGTCACGACGTTGACCACACCGGGCGGAATATCGGCCTCCGCAATCACGAGGCGTATGAATTCGAGCAGTGAGGCGGAGGTGTATTCGGACGGTTTGATGACGGCTGTACACCCAGCCGCTAGCGCAGGCGCAAGCTTCCACCCCGCGAGCATCAGCGGTGAATTCCAGGGTAGGATGAAGGTACACACGCCCACCGGCTCCCGGAGGATGTAATTGAAATGCTCCGGCCGGTCGACCGGCACGACGGCGCCCTGGATCTTGTCGGCAAGCCCGCCGTAATAGTAAAACCACTCCGGCAGATATTTCATTTGCGCCAGCATCTCGGAGATGAGCTTGCCGTTGTCGCGAACCTCGATACGGGCGAGGTGTTCGGCGTGCTTTTCAATCAGGCCCGCGATGCGCCGCAGCGCCTTGCCGCGCGCGGTGGCCGTGAGCGCAGGCCAGGGCCCGGATTCAAAGGCACACGAGGCCGCTTCCACAGCGAGCGCTGCGTCTTCTGGACCGCATTCGGGGATCGCCGCCCAAGCCTCGCCAGTATAGGGATCGATACTCTCGAAGGTCTTGCCGGATTGGGCGCTCACCCACTTTCCGTCGATGAACGTCTCAAACTGCTGGAGCTCGGGGTGTTTGTCCGGCATGGCGTCGTCCTCCGCAATTCGCCTTTTTTATGTATTATGGAATAGCGCCTGGGAAAATCCAATGCTGCGACCCGCGACCGGAAGCGTTATGCTGCTGCAATCGATACGGCGGCCCGGATGCCCTCGACCCTCTAAAACGATCGCGTTCTCCCCGCCGGAAGATGCACAACCATAACGCGAGACGCCATAGGAGAAGCCTCCGCCTAAGCGAGTTTTCGTCTTGATGTCGCCTTTTACCGCGCCTAAAAGCGGGAGGGGAATTAGAATCGGGAAAAGCCGTGTTCAAGAAACTCGCTTTGTGCTGTTTTTGCCTTGTTGCGCCTATCGCGGGCATGACGATGGGAGCGAAGGCGCAGTTCGCGCAACCTACAGCTTCTCAACCAGAGGCGGGCGAGGCACCTCCACTTCCGGATGACGTTCGCATTACTCTTATGGTCCGCAACGCGGTCGTCGCTCTCGGCCAAGCGAACCTGACGGGTAATTATTCGGTTCTGAAAGATATGGGCACGCCCAGCTTTCAGATCACGAACAGCTCCGCGCACCTTGCCGAGGCGTTCGCCACCTTGCGCGCGAGGAAGATCGATCTCGCGCCTGTTATGTTTTTCAATCCGAAGCTCACCTCGGCGCCGGCTTACCAGGAGGGCCAGGTTTTGCGTGTGGCCGGTTACTTCCCGACGACACCGGAGCAAGTCCAATTCGACCTTGCATTCCAAAAATTCGGCGAGCAGTGGATGATCGCAGGCATCGCCGTGAACGTTGCGCCTCCCGGCGAAGGACTGCAGGCGCCGGAGACTCCCGCGACGGCCGATGCAGGGGATTCCGCCAAGCCGGGGGAAGCGAAGCCGATCCGTATCGATCTGAGCCAGTCCGCGCCGCCTGCGGGTAAGGCTCCTCCGCCGCCGAAGAAGCCTGCTGCCGTCAAGAAGCCCAAGCCTCCGTCTCAAAAAGCGGCCGCGGCACAACAAGCAGCAGCGCCGGCGGAGCAGGCTGCAGTCCCAGCTACGCCAGCAACCCAGCCGGCAGCCGAGCAGGCGGCACCGGCCGAGAAGAGCACCCAATTTGGAGCGGGCTGGAATCCGTTTGGCCGGTAATCTCCATAGATGGCTGCTCGCAGCCGCCGCCTTAGCCTTCGGTGGCTTGTGCGAACCGTGCCTTGCGCAGGAGCAGGGCTCCGGCGCCCGCGAGGCGAAGCAGGCCTTCGGGGCGATCCGCGCTCCTGCATTACAAACCGCGCCGCAGGCCATCGGACCTTACGAGCGCGGCTGTATCGCCGGCGCCCAAAAACTCCCGCTCAACGGCCCGGGCTGGCAGGTCATGCGCTTGTCCCGCAACCGTTTTTGGGGGCACCCGGTGTTGCTCGCCACGATCCGCAAACTGTCTTCCGATGTGCAGCGGCTTGACGGTTGGCCCGGCATCCTTGTCGGCGACATGGCGCAGCCCATAGGCGGCCCGTTGCTCGGAGGCCATGCCAGCCATCAGACGGGCCTCGATGCCGACCTGTGGTACAGACCGATGCCGGATCGTACGCTGACCGCCGAGGAGCGCGAAGGCCTTGCCGCCGTCAATGTGGTGGACCAAAAGACGCTGGAGGTCGATAAGGCAGTCTGGACCGAGGCGCACGTCAAACTGCTGCGGCGCGTGGCCTCCTATCCGGAAGTTGCACGGGTTTTCGTGCATCCCGCCGTCAAGAAAGCGCTCTGCGAAGCGGCTGGCGACGCCAAGGCCTGGTTGCATAAGATCAGGCCGTGGTACAAGCACGACGACCATTTCCACGTTCGCTTGAATTGCCCTCCGGGGAGCGCATCGTGCGTGGCCCAGGCGCCGGTCTCTACCGCCGATGATGGCTGCGGGCAGGAACTCGACGATTGGTTCAAGAAGCTGCGGGCCGTACCCAAGAAGCCTACGAAGCCGCCCGTGCCGCCCAAACCCCTGCTCGTCTCGGACCTTCCAAAAGAGTGCCAAACGCTCTTGATCGCGACCTCGCAAGCGGCAAGTATCAAAGCGGCGGATCAGAACCGCTGAGCCAATTTTTGCTGTGGGGACATGACATGGTGGACGCCGCCAGCCGGCATCAGGAGCAACTCGCCTATTGGGATAGTGTTGGGGGCGAGCGCTGGGTGAATGCACAGGAGCAAACCGACCGGATGCTTGCGCCGGTTTCGGGGCTTCTGCTGGGACGCGCCAAGACAGCGCCGGGAATGGCTGTGCTCGATCTTGGCTGCGGTTGCGGCGCGACCACGCTCGACCTCGCGAAAGCGGTGGGCCCCTCCGGGCGCGTCGTGGGTGTCGATATTTCGAGAGCCTTGCTTGACCGGGCTGGAGCCCGCGCTGGCGGTCATTCCAATGTGGAGCTTCTGCTCGCCGATGCTGCGACCCATCGCTTCGAGCCTTTCGCGGATCTCGCCGTCTCCCGCTTTGGCGTCATGTTTTTCGGCGATCCCGCTGCCGCCTTTGCAAATATCCGCATTGCTCTGAAGCCGGGTGGCAGGATTGTCTTCGCCTGCTGGCGGTCACTCAGTGAAAACCCCTGGATGAAGGTGCCGCTCAAGGCGGTTTGGGGCGCTGGCGTACCGCGAGCGCCGCGTCCCGGACCGGAGGAGCCGGGCCCGTTTGCTTTTGCGGACGAGGGCCGGGTGACGCGCATCATGGCGGCGGCAGGCTTCGATGGTATCGCCGTGTCGCCCGCCGGAATTCTGCTGGACCTCGCTGCGGGAGAGGGCTTGGCCGCCGCAGTTCGGCAAGCCATGACAATTGGCGCCGCTGCAGCGGCATTGAGGGACCAGCCAGAAACTATCCGGGAAAGCGCGGCCCGGCTCATTGAAGAGGCTTTGAAGCCTTACGAGACCGGAAACTCTGTGGTTTTGCCTGGGTCGATCTGGCTTGTCGAAGCCACCGCACCTTAAGCACCCTCGCCCTGAGCCGACTTCGACAACCGCTCAATCTGCGCCTGCATATTCGAAAGCTGCGCCTTGAGCTCGGCAAGCTCTGCAGAGCTGGCTTGCGCCGGGGCTGGAGCTGTCTCCGGCTTCGGAGGTTCCGCCTTTTCCCCCGCCGCCAAACCGAGTTCAGGCTTGGCGAACGGTGCCCACACGGCAAAAGCACGTTCGAAAATCACCATGTTCTGCCGGGCCTGCTCCTGCATCGCCTCGAAGGCGGCAGCCCCGAAGGCGTCCTGGAACTGCTTGTGGTATTTTTCCTGCTGCCGCGTCAGCGTCTCAAGGCTGAATTCAAGATATTTCGGAACGAGCTGCTCGATGGAGTGACCGTAAAACCGGATCAGTTGCCGCAAGAAGCCGATGGGAAGGAAATTCGAGCCCGTTCGTCCTTCTTCTTCGACGATGATTTGCGTCAGAACGGTATGGGTCAAATCCTCGCCAGTCTTGGCGTCATATACGAGGAAGTCCCGCATCGAGCGGACCATCTCGCCAAGGTCTTCCAAAGTCACGTAGCTGCTTGTCTCGGTGTTGTACAAGCGCCGGTTCGCGTATTTCTTGATAATAACGGGCTTGGACTTCGTGCCATCCGCATTGGCCTTGCTCTTGGGTTTGAGCGGAATAGGCTGCGCAGCCTCGTAAAGCTCCGCCGTCCCAGGTGACATCTTTTCAGCAGGCTTATTCATAAGAGCGTCCGGTCGTTTATGAGATACCTATCATAGATCAAAGTTTGAGCATTGAGGGGATTTTTTTCGCACTTGCAAAAAGTCTGGCAACTCAGCCCTTTTGAAGGCATGGTTGCGCTGGGTAGCCGAAATCGCTTAATCAAATTTGCCGGCTGACTTAGCCGTTTCGATTAAGAGTTAACGCTGCTAAACTCCTCCGATCAAATCCGCAAATAGGGAGACATAACCATGGACGGGCAAGAACCCATCGTAATCGCAGGCGCCGCGCGCACGGCAACCGGTTCATTTGGCGGAGCGTTGTCGAGCGTTCCCGCGCACGAGCTTGGTAAAACCGTCATTCAGGAGGTGCTCAAGCGCGCGAAAACCGAGCCGGGCGAGATCTCCGAAGTTATTATGGGCCAGATCCTCACCGCCAACCAAGGACAGAACACCGCGAGGCAGGCTGCGATTGGCGCCTCGCTGCCGATCGAGACCACGGCGATGACCATCAATTTCCTCTGCGGGTCCGGCTTGCGCGCCGTTGCCATGGCCGCCCAGGCAATCCGCCTCGGGGACAGCGATATCATGATTGCCGGCGGCCAGGAGAATATGAGCCTCGCTCCGCACGTGGCCTATCTTCGCAATGGCACGAAAATGGGCACCGTCGAGTTCCTCGACACCCTGTTGCGGGACGGCTTAATCGACACGTTCAATGGCTATCACATGGGGGTCACCGCCGAGAACGTGGCCAGCCAATGGCAAATCACCCGCGGCCAGCAAGACGAGTTCGCGGTTGCCTCACAGAACAAGGCCTCGGCCGCCAGGAAAGAAGGCCGCTTCAAGGATGAGATCGTTCCCGTGGTCATCAAGGGCCGTAAGGGCGATGTCGTGGTCGACACCGACGAGTTCATCAGGGACAACGTCACCCTCCCCGATCTCGCCAAGCTCCGCCCTGCCTTCAATCCCAAGGAAGGAACCGTGACGGCCGGCAATGCGAGCGGCATCAATGACGGCGCTGCCGCTGTTGTTGTGATGAAGCTCTCCGAGGCCGAGAAGCGCGGCGTCGAGCCGCTTGCTAAGATCGTATCTTTCGCGACCGCAGGCGTCGATCCGTCGATCATGGGTACAGGCCCGATCCCCGCCTCCAAGCGCGCTCTTGAAAAAGCGGGCTGGACCAAGGACGATCTCGACCTCGTCGAGGCCAACGAAGCCTTTGCCGCTCAGGCGTGTGCCGTTAATAGGGCGCTTGGCTGGGATCTCGAGAAGGTCAACGTCAATGGCGGCGCGATCGCCATCGGCCATCCGATTGGAGCATCCGGCGCCCGCATATTGACGACGCTGCTTTATGAGATGAAGCGCCGGCAAGCCAAGAAGGGCCTCGCCACGCTCTGCATCGGCGGCGGCATGGGCATCGCCATGTGCGTTGAGCGCCTCTAGCTCTTAGCCTAAATTCTTACAGGCCCCCGGGGTTGTGTGCTTTGCCCCGGGGGCGTATCATTGTTTCCCGGCGGTTGAATGGAGAACACCATGCCTCCGGGGCACATACTCATCCCATCTGTTAACTTTCAGATCATGGAGAAGGGCAGGCCCCGCTCCATATCCTGCGCTGAGGTCTTCTCCGGACGAAGCGTTGCGCTGTTCGGATTGCCCGGCGCCTTCACGCCCGCCTGCCATCATATCCATATGCCGGAAATCGCCGCCGAGTACGAAAGCTACCGGGCCGGTGGCGTGGATCTCGTCGCCGTAACGGCAATGAACGACGTTTTTGTCATGAATGAATGGCGGCGAGCGCTCGAAATTCCCGATGAAATCGTCTTGCTTGCGGATGGAAACGGCGATTTCGCGAGGGGCCTTGGCCTTGCCTTCGATGGCCGCCCACTCGGTTTGGGCGAGCGCTCCAAGCGCTACGCAATGTGGGTAAAAAACGCTTCAATTCAGCAGTTTACGGTGGAAGCCGATCCAACGCTAGCCGACGTCAGTAGCGCCTACGCCCTCCTGCGCGTTTTCGACAATTGGAGCAGCGGCGGAATTGCAAGTTCCACCTATGGCTAGGTCTGTTTTCGTCCAATGCCCGTGACAACTCCTTGCCTGGTATGGCATAGAAGGCTTCAAGATAAACTCAAGTTGGAGGGAACATGTCTCGGGTTGCTGTGGTCACAGGGGGTACGCGCGGGATCGGTCAAGCGATTTCGATCGAGCTCAAAAAACGCGGATTCCGCGTCGTTGCGAACTACGGCGGTAACGATGAAGCCGCGATCAAGTTCCAGACAGAAACGGGCATTCCGATCGCCAAATGGGATGTGGGCGACTACGAAGCCTGCGCCGCCGGGTTGAAGAAAGTCGAGGAGCAGACCGGCCCAGTAGACGTGCTCGTCAACAATGCGGGCATTACGCGCGACACCCAGTTGCATCGCATGACTCCCCAGCAATGGAACGATGTCATCCGCGTCAATCTCGGCAGCATGTTCAACATGATCAGCCCGGTCATCAATGGCATGCGGGACAGGAACTATGGCCGCATCATCAATCTGTCCTCGATGAACGGTCAGAAGGGTCAGATAGGCCAGTCGAACTACGGCGCAGCCAAGGCCGGAATTATTGGCTTCACGCGTGCAGTCGCTTTGGAAAATGCCAAGAAGGGCATCACCGTCAATGCCGTTGCGCCTGGATACGTCGACACCGAGATGGTCATGGCCGTGCCGGAGAAGGTCATGCAGGCCATCCTTGCGCAAATCCCCGTTGGCCGCCTCGGGCACGCGGAAGAAATTGCGAAATGCGTCGCATTCCTTGCGGGCGACGATGCGTCCTTCATGACGGGCGCGACGATCTCGATCAACGGGGCTCAGTGGTTCGCCTAGGCCGCACCTCATTCTGCTCTTATTAGCCTTGATGGCCGGGGAGTTCCCGGCCATCACCGTTTGTGGCTGGATCTTTAACCCCCTGGAGAAAGAGTAAGCCGTGCCGTTCCTCTCCCTCGCTGGAGAGGCTCGGTGCGGGTGACGAGAGCGGATAGCGCGTGGCGCCATAATCAAACCCCTTGAACCGCGGCCGGATTTAGCCTATTTTTCAGTCAACTCAATTCGATCTGACGAAGAGTGGTCCGCCCGGTCCGCTCTTTTTGCTTATTTGGGCTTGGATCGCGTAAGCGCATGACACAAGATCAGGAGACGGAAATACAGCGAGAGGCTGCCCCGGTGGGTGCGCCCACAGATCGCTTCCTCCGAGAGACTGGCCCAGCGGCCGATCTTGCGGCGCTCGTGGAGCCCGTCCTCGAGGATCTGGGCTTCCGGCTCGTTCGCGTCCTGATGTCGAGGCGAGACGGCGGCACGATCCAGATCATGGCCGACAAGGCGGGCGGCACCATCAATGTGGACGACTGCGCGACGATCAGCCGCCGCCTGTCACCGCTTCTCGATGCACACGACCCGATCGAGGGCCGCTATTACCTTGAGGTCTCAACGCCGGGCATCGACCGCGTCCTTGTGCGTCCCTCCGACTTTGAAGACTGGGCGGGCTACGAGGCGAAGGTCGAATTGAAGGAGCTGATCGATGGGCGCCGCCGCTTCCGCGGCATTCTCGAAGGCTATGAGGATGGCGAGATGCGGCTGCAGGTCCAGCTCGATGAGGACGGCGAGCCTCAAACCGTCGGCCTGCCTATCGGTCTCATTCAAGACGCGAAGCTGGTGCTCACTGATGAGCTGATCCGGGCCTCGCTCGCAAAGGCAAAAGCCGCCGGCCAGAAATGGGCCGAAGGCGGCGAATTGGAAGAACCAGATTTGAAGGATTCGGAGTTGAACGATGGCCCAGTTCGGGATTAGCGCAAATCGCCTGGAACTGCTGCAAATCGCAGACGCGGTTGCGCGCGAGAAATCGATCGGCCGCGAACTCGTGCTCTCCGCCATGGAAGACGCGATCCAGAAGGCGGCGAAGTCGCGCTATGGCAGCGAAAACGAAATCCGCGCGGAGATCGACCCGCGCACCGGCGAGATCAAGCTGTCGCGCCTGCTTGAGGTTGTCGAGCGCGTGACCCTCGATGCCACAGAAATCAGCCTCAAGGACGCGAAGAAGCGCAACCCGGAAGCCGAAGTCGGCGATTTCATCGCTGAGCCCCTGCCGCCGCTCGATTTCGGCCGTGTCGCAGCGCAAAACGCAAAGCAGGTCATCGTGCAAAAAGTGCGCGAGGCCGAGCGGGAGCGGCAGTTCGAGGAATATAAGGACCGCGTGGGCGAGATCGTTAGTGGCATCGTGAAACGCGCGGAGTACGGCAACGTCATGATCGACCTCGGCCGCGCCGAAGCAATCATCCGCCGTGACGAGACGCTGCCGCGCGAAAACTACAAGCTCGGCGACCGCGTCCGTGCCTATGTTTACGATGTGCGCCGCGAAAACCGCGGACCGCAGATTTTCCTCTCGCGCACCCGGCCTGAATTCATGTCGAAGCTGTTTGCGCAGGAGGTTCCCGAGATCTACGACGGCATCGTCGAGATCAAATCCGTGGCCCGCGATCCCGGCAGCCGCGCCAAGATTGCGGTGGTGTCCAAGGACACCTCCATCGACCCCGTCGGCGCTTGCGTCGGCATGCGCGGAAGCCGCGTTCAGGCGGTCGTGAACGAGCTTCAGGGCGAGAAAATCGACATCATCCAGTGGTCTCCCGATGCCGCGACCTTCATCGTGAACGCGCTCGCGCCAGCAGAAGTCGCTAAGGTCGTGCTTGACGAGGAGTCCGAGCGCATCGAGGTCGTTGTCCCCAACGAGCAGCTCAGCTTGGCGATTGGCCGCAAGGGTCAGAATGTGCGCCTCGCCTCGCAGCTCACCGGCTGGGACATTGATATCATGACGGAAGCCGAGGAGTCCGAAAGGCGGCAGAAGGAATTCGCCGAGCGCACGAACGCATTCGTCGCAGCGCTCGATGTGGACGAGATGATCGCTCAACTCCTCGTATCGGAAGGCTTCGCTTCGGTTGAGGAACTCGCCTTCGTGGATGCGTCCGAAGTCGCCAGCATCGAGGGCTTCGATGAAAACACCGCGCACGAAATCCAGGAGCGCGCGCGCGAGTTCATCGAGCGGCACGAAGCCGAGCTGACCGAAAAGCGGCGAGCGCTCGGAGTCGAGGATGAACTTACTGAGGTGGAAGGCGTCACATCGGCGATGCTCGTCGCGCTGGGCGAGAGCGGGATCAAGACCGTGGAAGACCTCGCCGATTGCGCCACCGACGACCTTGCCGGGTGGACTGAACGCGCTCACGGTCAAACGAAACAATTCCCAGGCATCCTGCAGAGCTTCAATCTCACGAAGGCCAGCATCGAGCAGCTGATCCTGAATGCACGCGTCAAGGCGGGCTGGATCGAGGCGCCGGCTGTCGAAGAAGAAGCGGAAGCGCCGGAGGAGCACCAAGCCATCGATGTTTTTGCTCCCGCCAGCGAAGGCGAAGAGGCCTCCCATGAAGAACGGGAAGAAAAAGCGCAGTGATGAAGAGCCGATACTGGAATTCGAGGGTGAGGACACTCATCTAGGAGAGGAGCAAACGGGTGGCACCGGGTGCCTCCCGGCGAGAACCTGCATCGTTGAGCGGGCGAGAAAGGAAAAGCCCTTTCTCCTTCGTTTTGTTCTTTCACCGCAAAGCACCGTAGTTCCCGACATCAAGGGCACTCTTCCGGGGCGCGGTGTTTGGGTGACTGCAAGACAAGAGATTGTTGCGGAGGCTGTGAAGCGGCGAGCCTTCCAAAGGGCTTTCCGGAAACCGGTTCTAGTCAGCCAGGATCTCCCTTTACAGGTGGAAGAGCTTTTTAAGCGATCTGCGCTAGAACGATTATCGATTTGTAACAAGGCCGGGCTTGTGGTTGTTGGGTTCACGAAGGTTGAAGAGGCGTTGAAGCGGCGGGAACTTACCGGCTTACTTCATGCCACCGACGCGGCCCCGGATGGGCGGTCCAAGCTCGACAAAAAGTTTTTGGCGCTATATTCAGAAAAAGACCACATCGCACCGAAAAATTGCTTCACATCCGCCGAAATTAGCTTGGCGGCAGGAAGCTCGAATGTAATACATGCGGGACTGAAGGAAGGCGGGGCAACCCGCGCATTTCTCGAAGCTCTCGATCGTCTTAGCGGCTATCGCACAGGGGAAGTAACGGTTCCTCCCCTGCGCCAGGGTAAAGAATGAGCGAAATTAAAGAGACGGACAATAAATCGGCTGGCGGCCGGAAGACCATGTCTTTGAACGTTAAGCGGACGGTCGAGCAGGGCCATATCCGCCAGAACTTCAGCCATGGCCGCTCCAAATCCGTTCTTGTTGAGACAAAGCGCAAGCGCGCGCTTGGCGGGACTGGCTTGCCGGACGAGCCGGCGCTTCGGCCCGAGCAGCCTGCGCAGCACAAGCCCGAGCACCGCGCCTTCCAAAAGCCGCAACCCGATCACGGCCAGGATAAGAGGCCGCAAAAGGTCCTCCGGCAACTCTCGGCTGGTGAGATGGATGCCCGCGCAAGGGCGCTGCTCGAAGCTCGCAAACGCGAGGACGTAGAGCGGCGCGAGCGCGAGATCGAAGAAGCACGCCTTCGCGAGGAAGCCAAACAACGGGAGCTTGAGGAAGCCAAACGCCGCGCCGAGGAAGAAGCCTTGCGCAAAGCGGCTGAGGCGGCTGGCGAGCTTGAAGTTGCCGAGCCCGTCCAGGCACCTATACAGGAAGAGCCCGAACCCGTGGCGGCTGAGGCGCCGGCTCCGCGAAAGGCTGCGCCCTCCATGCCCCCGCGCAAGGTGGGGCCCGACAGTTTCCGTAGCATCCCCCGCCCGCAAGAAGAACGGCGTCCTCCAGCTGCAGGTTTACGGCCTGGGCAGCCTACCCAAGAAGTTGTGGCTCGTGGTGGTGAGGGCGCAGTCCCCGCTCGCGACGGTCAGCGCCCCGCCCCGAGAGAGGCCGGCGGCAGGGAAGCGCCCCGCGGTCCGGGCCGTGAGGGATTCAGGAGCGATGCTCCAAGGCCCGGCGGCGGCGCGCCGCGTCCAGGCGGCGCCGGCGCTGGAGCGCGGCCAGGCTTCGGTCCAAGACCTACGGCAGGAGCGACGAGTTCGCGGCCGGCAGCACCTGCACCCGCGCTGGATATCTCAGGGCGCCCTGAACGGGTGCGCGACGGAGATCTGGCGGTCAAGGCTCGCACTCCCGAGACCGAAGAAGACGACCGCAGGCCGAAGCGTGGGATTGTGGGCAAGACCACGCCGGATCGCGCCGCACCCGCCAAGAAGGCGGCAGTTGAGCGTCCAGGCCGTCAGAGGCTCACTCTATCGAATGCACTCGACGAACAGCAGCGCGAGCGCAGCCTTGCGTCGCTCAAACGTCAGCGCGAGCGTCAAAAACTTCAGGCGCTCGGTGGAGCTCAGCAGGAGCGCGTCAAAATTCAGCGTCAAGTGCAATTGCCCGAGGCGATCACGATCCAGGAGCTCGCCAATCGTATGGCAGAGCGCGCCGTGGACATTATCAAGTTCCTGATGAAGCAGGGACAGATGCTGAAAATCAACGACGTGATCGACGCGGACACAGCCGAGCTGATTGCGACCGAGTTCGGGCATTCGGTGAGGCGCGTATCGGAGGAAGACGTCGAGGAAGGCTTCATTGGCGAGACCGATGCGCCCGATTTGCTAAAACCACGTGCGCCAGTTGTCACCATCATGGGCCATGTCGACCACGGCAAAACGTCGCTCCTCGACGCCATCCGTCAGGCGAACGTGGTAGCGGGCGAAGCTGGCGGCATCACACAGCATATTGGCGCGTATCAGGTGCTCACCCCCGCTGGTGACCCGGTCACCTTTATCGATACGCCGGGCCACGCCGCGTTTACGGCCATGCGCGCCCGCGGCGCGAAGGTCACGGATATCGTGGTGCTGGTTGTCGCCGCCGACGATGGCGTCATGCCGCAAACGATCGAAGCGATCAATCACGCCAAAGCTGCCGGCGTTCCGATTATCGTAGCAATCAACAAGATCGATAAGCCGGATGCCGATCCCGTGCGCGTCCGAACCGACTTACTGTCCCACGAAATCGTCGTGGAAAGCATGGGCGGCGACACGCTTGAGGTTGAGGTTTCGGCAAAGCAAAAACTCAATCTCGACAGGCTCTTGTCGGCGATTTAACTGCAAGCCGAGGTTCTTGAGCTTACTGCCAACCCGGACCGGCCGGCTGAAGGGATCGTGATTGAAGCCAAGTTGGAACGGGGCCGCGGTCCTGTCGGAACCGTGCTCGTTCAGCGCGGGACACTAAAAGTTGGCCAGCTCGTTGTGGCGGGCCGCGCCTGGGGCCGCGTGCGTGCACTTATCGACGACAAGAGCGAGAATGTTGTGACGGCAGGTCCTTCGACACCGGTCGAGGTGCTTGGCTTTGACAGCGCGCCAGACGCCGGCGATCAATTGGCCGTGGTTGAGAGCGAAGCCCGCGCCCGGGAATTGACGGAACATCGCGTGCGCAAGCTGCGTGACGTCAGGTCGGCCGGCGCCGGTGCGCGCACGCTCGAACAGATGATGAAGCAGGCCGCTAAGGGTGGTAAGAAGGAATTCCTTCTTATCATCAAGGGCGACGTGCAGGGCTCCGTCGAAGCGATCAACTCGGCGCTGGAGAAGCTCGGCACAGAAGAAGTGGAAGCCCGCATTATCCATTGGGCGGTCGGCGGCATTACGTCCTCAGACGTGGCGCTCGCTGAGGCGTCCGGTGCCATCATCATCGCGTTTAACGTCCGCGCTGACGCGCAGGCCAAACAGCAGGCCGAACGCGACGGCATCGAGATCCGCTACTACAACATCATCTATGACCTCGTCGATGATGTGAAGAAGGCGATGTCTGGTCTCCTTGCGCCGGTTGTGCGCGAAGAGTTCCTGGGCAATGCCGAAATCCTCGAAGTGTTCAACATTTCGAAGGTCGGTAAGGTCGCGGGCTGCCGCGTCACCGAAGGCAAGGTCGAGCGTGGGGCGGGAGTCCGCCTGGTCCGCGACCACGTGGTCATCCACGAAGGCAAGCTCTCGACGCTGAAACGCTTCAAGGACGAGGTCCGCGAGGTCCCGGTCGGCCAAGAATGCGGCATGGCTTTCGAGAACTATCACGACCTCAAGCAGGGCGACACCATCGAGTGCTTCCGCACGCACATCGAGACCCGAAGCCTGTAATCGCTACGCCGCTTTAAACGGCGTCTGGCTGGTCATCCGAAAACCGATGGCGCCAGCTGGTGGGGAGTAGTGCTCGCAGCGGCGCCAAAAGGGGCCGCGTTTGCTCTGCAAGAATTCGAGCGCCTTTGCACCGGGCCTCCCGATGTCTCGTCCCGCACTCAAAAAATATCCCGTTCTTGCCGGCCCGGTGACCTTTGTAGAATCGCAGCGTATCGACCAGCTTGTCTCGCGAGACAGGCGCGACCCCGGACGTATTTGGAAATTCGGCGATGGGAGACGATGACCATGACCCTGCCCATCTGGCGGGCAGTTGAATCGCGCCAGCCGGTGTTTTGATCCCGGCGTCTCCCCTTGGGAGAGGGGATGATGCCGGTTCGAAGCGCCTTATTCAAGCGTCCCTTCTCCCACGGGGAGAACGACAGATAAGGGGTGTAAATCCCCTCAAAGGCTCGCCGGCGCTCAGCCGATCCGGCGCTGCCACCAGCCTTTACGCGGCGGCCCCGTTCTGACCGGCCTTGGCTTTGGCTCCTCCACCGGCGGGACGGCCGCAGCGGCAGGTTCCTCAGGAGCCGGCGCAGGCTCGGGCGCAGCTTCGGGCGCCGCCTCTACCGGAGCGCTTGACACAACGTCCGTTATCGCTTCTTCCGGCACATGCAGCACCGGTTCTAGCGCCATGACCGGCACCGTCAGCGGCTCATTGGCCACGATAGCGGGTTGTTCGGCGGCGGGCGCTTCGGGTTGAGCTGCAGTCTCATGAGGGGCGGGCAGCTCCTGAACAGGCGCTGCCGGTTCCCGGTTGATTGGCCCAAGCACCAAGTTTTTCGGGAAATTCAGATCGTAGGCAAGCACGGGCTGTTCACCGAGCCCTGGGACACCTGCGCCTGCCTGCGGCTCGTCACGATGACGCCTGCCACCGCGCCGGCCTCTGCGGCGATTCCGCCGGAACTGGCTGTCCTGCTCGCCTTCGGCTCCGTTCCTGGCCGGGACCTCGCCGGGAACGCCCGTCTGAAGGGTCGCTGCTTCGGCGGCAAGCTCGGGCTCAACGGACTCTTCGCCGGCCTCTTCATCGTCGCCCTCCCCGGCGTCGAGGCCCGCGGGCGCGCCACCATTCTGATACCCGGCGGGCTGATCGCCGCGGGAGCGCCGGCGCCGGCGCTTGCGGCGTTGCGGCCGCTTGTCGTCGCCTTCGACGCCAGCAACTTCATCCTCTTCCTCGCTGGCTCCGTCAATTTGCCCGAACTCCATCTGGATAGCTTTGGTCTCGGCAACGGCGGGGGCGTTCGCGCTTGCACCGCGAACCAGCGTGAAGTTGCCGCCATGCGCGTTTTCGTCCATTTGGACCACGATGGTAACGCCGTAGCGCAATTCGATATCGCGGAGATAGGCGCGCTTGTGATTCAGTATATAAAGCGCGGCCTCAGTCGCTGCGCTGGCCGTTAGGTCCGCTGCGCCTTGCGTGCGAAGGTGATCCTCGATTGAGCGAAGAACCATCAAGGCCACCGACTCGGTGGAGCGGATATGCCCCACGCCCTGGCAGACGGGACAGGGCATCGTCGAGACTTCCACCACGCCTTGGCGCAAGCGCTGCCGCGACATTTCCATAAGCCCGAAATGGCTGATATGTCCCACCTGGATGCGCGCGCGGTCGTGGCGGAGCGCTTCCTTGAGCTTGCGTTCGACCGAGCGATTGTTACGCCGCTCGTCCATGTCGATGAAGTCGATCACGATCAGGCCGGCGAGGTCGCGCAGGCGAACCTGGCGCGCCACCTCTTCGGCCGCCTCCATATTCGTCTTGAGCGCCGTATCCTCGATGGAATATTCGCGAGTCGCCCGTCCGGAGTTCACGTCGATCGCGACCAGAGCCTCGGTCTGATTGAGCACAATGTATCCGCCCGAGCGCAACGTCACCACAGGGCTGAACATCTGATTGAGCTGGCGTTCCACCTCGAACTTGATGAACAGCGGCTCCGGCTCTTTATATTGGATCACGTTCTTTGCGTGGCTCGGCATAAGCATCCGCATGAAGTCCTTCGCCTCGCGATGAGCGTCGTCGCCGGCGACAAGGATTTCGTCGATGTCTTTGTTGTAGAGGTCGCGGATAGACCGCTTGATGAGATTGCCTTCCTCATACACGAGGCAGGGCGCCGTCGATTTTAGCGTGAGGTCGCGAACGTTCTCCCAAAGCCGCAGCAGATATTCGAAGTCGCGCTTGATTTCCGCCTTGGTGCGCGAGGCGCCGGCCGTGCGGATGATGAGGCCCATTCCCTCGGGAACCTCGAGTTCCAGTGCGATTTCCTTGAGCCGCTTGCGGTCGGCCGGAACCGTGATCTTGCGCGAGATGCCACCGCCGCTCGGCGTGTTCGGCATCAGCACGGTGTATCGGCCCGCGAGCGAGAGATAGGTCGTGAGGGCGGCGCCCTTCGTGCCGCGCTCTTCCTTGACCACCTGAATCAGTACGATTTGATTACGCTTGATGACTTCCTGGATCTTATAGTGCCGCCAGCGCCGCTTGTGACGCTGCGGCAGCTCTTCCATGGCATCCTCGGAGCCGATGACCTCGACGGGCGAGGGGGCCGGAGCTTCGGGCACGGACGTGACGGTACCTTCGCCGCGCTGGCGGTGATGGCTTTCCCAAGCTCCAGACTCCTCGCCGTCTGCGGGAGTTTCGCCATCCGCAACGGTTGTTCCGGGCGCACGCTCGTCTAACTCGGGCGCGGACCGGGCAATATCTTCGGCCGCGCCGTCTACATCGTCGGGATGCGCCGGGATTTCGTCGCGCGCTTCCTCACCTCTGGCGATTGCGTCTACGAATTCTTCGTAGATGACGGCCGGCAGGGCGGCCTCAAGCGGAATGTGATTTTCGCGCCGCTTCTTCTCTTCCGGCTCTTCGGGCTGTTCCAGCCGGGTGTGCAAATCCGGCGCCTCGTTGGCCTCGCCGGAACTGGCCTCTTCAGCCTGGATTGAGTGGCTGCGATCTTCGCCGGCCTCTCGCGTGGCAGCCGCATCGGCGGACTGCGCCTCCGCGCTCGCCTCCGGCTCATCGGCCGGTTGCTCCGCACCCCTTTCCGATTTGGCCTCGGTTTCGCCGGCACCATTATCGTCTTGGTCGCGAGCGCCTTTTCGGTCGAGCGCCTCTTCTTTCATGATCGCTTCGCGGACCGCCACCGGGATTTGATAATAATCGGGATGGATTTCAGCGAAGGCCAAAAAGCCGTGGCGGTTGCCGCCGTAGTTCACGAACGCTGCCTGCAACGATGGCTCGATACGGGCCACCTTGGCGAGATAGATGTTGCCTCTTAGTTGTTTGCGCGTGGCAAATTCGTAGTCGAACTCCTCAACCCGGCTGCCGCGCGTCACCACCACCCTGGTTTCCTCCGGGTGGGTGGCGTCGATTAACATTTTGTTTCCCATATTGAAGTCTTTCTAGGCGGCCAAGGGGAGCCGCGGGCCTCGCGATCGTGATCCCACGATCGAACGGGCCGCATCGCCTGGCGCCATTTCTGTTGATCGCGCACGTGCCGCGTTTGTCCAGCACTACGCTGGAGAAGGCCTTCCCGTTCCCCGGAACCGTACCGGGGCCGCGTCTGGCACTCTTCAAACAAAGCAGATTAGTGTGCGAGGTTGACATTCTTGTCTTTTTTTGGTTCGCCGGCAGCCCGCTGCCCTAGGGACAGCCGGGGCGGCGCTACCCCTGGCTATTTTCGTTCAGGATTCAGCATCCCGGTTGCTTCGATGGCAATCGCTTGTCCCACTTTGGTCTTCCATCGTGGATGTCTTGCGATTACCAAACGTTTCGCCCGCTGACCGCAGGTTAGCTGGCTGGCTCAGCCTTAAGAGCCACGTTAACCGGTCAGGGTTGACATATCTCTAATACGTTGTGTTGGCGCCGCCCGCAAGCAAGACCTAATCAGCCATTTGGGGATTCCGGACAACAGCCTGTGAACCGCGGTGGACGCACCGCAACGGGATGCTATAAGCAGGCTGCTGGACGCAGGCGAAGGGGCAGGTGATGAGAGCGGTTGGACGGGGCGCCGTGACGACAGCCTTGAAGCGGACCGTCATTCTCTTAGTCCTCATGCCGGTAGCGGCCATCGCGGATGAGGTGACGCTGACCGCCGGAATAGGAGGCGACGGCAACCATACGCGGTACGTCGCCTTTCTCGCGCAAAAGGTGGAGTTCAGAATTTTTTCCATCACCGATCCTTACAGGATCGTGATCGACCTTCCTGAAGTCGGGATTCAGGTGCCAACGGGCATGCAGCGCGGGCTTGTGGCCTCCACGCGGTCCGGGCTTATCGCCACCGGCAAATCGCGCATTGTGATCGACCTGACCGAGCCCGCCGTCGTGGAAAAGTCCGAACTGCTCCCACCGCAGAATGGCCTTCCCGCCCGCCTGATCATCGAACTCGCGAAATCAACCCATAAAGCTTTTGCCGAACAGAGCAAGGCGCCTCCGCCTCTACAGCCGGCCGAGGCGCCGAAATGGGCCGCCGAGGAGAACGTAACCGGCAAAAAACCTCTCATTGTCGTCGATCCAGGTCACGGCGGAATCGACGCCGGCGCTCTGGGACGCACCACCGCCGCGCCTGAGAAAGATGTCACCATCGACTTCTGCAAGACGTTGATGGAGAAGCTTCAAGACACCGGGAAATACCGCCTTATCATAACGAGATCGAACGACGTCTTTGTTGCTCTCGACGACCGGGTGCAAATTGCCGCCAATGCAAAAGCCGATCTCCTCATTTCCATTCACGCGGATGCGCTCGATGCGAAGCGCCTGGGTATCAAAAGCCTGCAGGAGGTTCGCGGCGGAACGGTCTATACGCTTTCGGAGGAAGCCTCGGACGAGCAAGCGAAAATAATTGCTCAAAACGAGAACAAAGCCGATTTGCAAGCCGGAGTGGGAAGCGAACAGTCCGTACCTCCGGCGGTCGCGGCCGAGATCATGAGCATCCTGAACGAACTTGGGAGCCGGGAGAAGAAGAACAGGTCTCTCGCTCTTGCGAATTACCTCATCGAGCACCTGAAGAGCAAACTCAAGTTCAATATCCACCCTCACCGCAGCGCAAATCTCCGGGTGCTGAAAGCTGCCGGCGTTCCCGCGGTGCTCATAGAGCTGGGCTATCTCAGCAACACCGAGGACGAAAAACTGTTGACCTCTCCTGAGTGGCGCGCCAAGACCGCGGCGGCTTTAGCCGAAGCCGTTAACGCTTTCATGACCGATCGGATGGGTCATATACCGTTGTAATTCCATCGGCAGGAAGTCATTTCCTGTGTGGACTTCGAACCTGCGTTAACTTGCGGTTGCCGATGGTGGCATCTTGTGGTTAGCCCACGTGAGAACGCGTTCTATGATGAGTTACAATTTGGCTATGCCTCTGTGCTCGTGATGCTGGCAAACGTACCTCCGGTCGCGGAGTAGATTGCAACCAGGCTAGGATCTAATGCGAATCAATCTCTCGGGAAAGCCGCCGGTGAAGCGGAAGCGCCGCCGGAGCCTATTCTTAAGTTTTCTTGGTTTCGCATTCACGGCGGGCGTTTTCTTGTTTCTGGCGGGCGCGGCGGGCGCGGCTTATTATCTTTGGCAGATTTCGAAAGATTTGCCCGATTACGAGAGGCTATCCAACTACAAGCCGCCCGTCATAACCCGTGTGCATGCGGGCGACGGCAGGCTGATCGCGGAATTCGCCAAGGAGCGGCGTATTTACGTTCCCGTGCAGGTTATGCCCAAAATGCTCATCAACGCGTTTCTGGCCGCCGAGGATCAGAACTTCTATGAGCATGGCGGCCTCGATTTCCGGGGCATCGCGCGCGCGATCTTCAACAACCTAACCAAAAAGAAGAAGGAAGGCGCGTCCACGATCACCCAGCAGGTCGCGAAGAACTTCCTACTCTCAAGTGAGCAAACGTTCGCGCGAAAGGCGAAGGAGGCAATTCTCGCCGTCCGTATCGACCGCGCCTTCACGAAGGACCAAGTCCTCGATCTGTATCTCAATCAGATTTATCTCGGCGCAGGCTCTTACGGGGTTGCGGCGGCAGGCTTGCGCTACTTTGGCAAGGAGCTTCACGAACTCGGTCTTCACGAGGTTGCGTATCTGGCCGCGCTTCCTAAGGAGCCTTCGAAACTCCAATTAACCACCGCTCGCGGCAAGAATTTCCAGGAAGCCTTGGCGCGCCGCAACTCGACCCTCGACAACATGGCGCGCTTCAAATTCGTTTCGCCTCAAGAGGCCGAGGACGCCAAGAAGATGCCGCTTGAGATGACGACGCGGCAGATCGGACCCTCCACTTTCGCGGCTGAATATTTCGCCGAGGAAGTGCGCCGGTCGCTCGTCGATCTTTACGGCCAGGATGAAAACGATCCCACCAACTCAAGCCTTTACGCCGGCGGCTATTCGGTTCGCTCGACGCTGAATCCTGACCTTCAAATCATTGCGCGCGCTGCTTTCCGGGCAGGGCTCGTGAATTTTGACCGTAAGCATGGCGGCTGGCGCGGCCCGGTGACTCACATCGAAGTCGATCCGGCCGGCGATTGGGGCACAAAGCTGGCTGAGGTACCCTTCTTGGCCGACGTGGATCCTTGGCATCTCGGTGTCGTCCTGCAATCCTCGAAGGACAAGGCGGTCATTGGGCTTCAGCCGGTCCGCCTTCCAAACAACACCGTCGATTTAGACCGCAAGACGGCGGAGCTCCCGTTGGAGGGCGTGAAATGGGCCTTCGACAGTTTGAAAAACAAGGTCAAAACGACGCAGGGCAAAGCCAGCCTTGGGGTGAGCGATGTCCTCGCAGTGGGCGATGTCGTGTATGTTTCGCCGCCAACCGAGCTCGATACGCCTACCCCTAAGGAAATGCCTGCCGGCAAAACCGCCAAAGCCGAGACAAAGCCCGTCGCTCCGCCGTGGCAATTGATGCAGATTCCCCAAATTGGGGGCGCCGCTGTCGTCATGGACCCCCACACCGGCCGCGTTCTGGCGCTTGTCGGCGGTTTCAGCTTCGCGGAAAGCCAATTCGACCGGGCTGTTCAGGCGAGGCGCCAGCCGGGATCTTCGTTCAAGCCGATCGTTTACGCGGCGGCCCTCGATAATGGATACACGCCCGCCACCGTTGTAAACGATGCCGTGATCGCGATCGATCAGGGCAACGGCCAGGGCTTATGGCGGCCGGCCAATTACGACAAGCAGGTGCACGGACCCCAGCCTTTGCGTGTC
The DNA here is from genome assembly GCA_963817705.1 of uncultured Alphaproteobacteria bacterium. Lineage (GTDB taxonomy): Bacteria > Pseudomonadota > Alphaproteobacteria > Rhizobiales > Rhodomicrobiaceae > Rhodomicrobium. The sequence goes on along the minus strand of CAWFPF010000001.1, from coordinate 2,587,721 downwards.
GGGATCGAGAAGTCGCGGAATCTGATGACCGTGCGGCTCGCGCAAGACATCGGCATGCCGATTGTCAGCGAATATGCGCGCCGGTTCGGCGTCTATGACGATCTTCCGCCCCTGTTGTCCATGGCGCTGGGTGCCGGCGAAACGACGCTTATGCGGATGACAACGGCTTATTCCATGTTCGCGAACGGGGGCAAGAAGATCAGGTGGACCTTCATCGATCGCATCCAGGACCGCTACGGACGGACCGTATGGCGTCATGATGGACGTACCTGCGACAATTGCGCCTCAGACGCATGGCGCGGCCAGGAGCCACCGCTACTCGTAGACGACCGCCAGCAGATCATCGACCCCATGACCGCCTATCAGGTTGTGTCCATGCTTGAGGGCGTCGCCGTCAGGGGCACGGGCGCGCTCATTTGGAAGCGGGTTCAAAAGCCGTTGGCCGGCAAGACGGGCACGACGAACGAGGAAAAAGACGCGTGGTTCATCGGCTTTTCGCCAGATATGGCGATGGGCATCTATATCGGCTACGACAATCCGCAGCCTATGGGCCATGGCGAAACCGGCGGCGAACTGGCAGCGCCAATATTCGCGGATTTCTTCAAGCTTGCTTTGAAGGATAAACCCGGCATCCCGTTCCGCACCCCTTCCGACATCCGGCAGGTTCGTGTGAACAAGCACACCGGGCAGCGCACCGATCCGAGCGACCCCGACGCGATCACGGAGTACTTCAAGCCAGGTACGGAACCGGCGGAAGGATACACGACCGTGAGCGGAGAGGAGCCTGGCATGCAGCAGGGCTGGGGCGCTACCCCTTCGTCCTCCACAGCAGGCGGCTGGGGAACCCCAGGCGGCACAACGCAGCCTTATCCGCCAGCCTATCCTTCGGGCGGGACCGCGAGGGCGCCGAGCCCCGGAGGCTTGTACTAGCGCGCATCGCCCTCATCTTTACGCAATTCATCTTCTTCGGGGAAGAAAGCTGGACACCGCGGCCTTACCCCGCATTACCCAAATGGACCTTGATCATGCGGCCCGAAACTCTCGCCATTGTTGACGAAATCAAACAATCCCTGTCACTTCTGCGGAGGTATCTTTGACTGGGATAAAGCGCAAGCCCGCCTCAAAGATCTGAACGGCATCGTTGAAGACCCGGCCCTTTGGGACAATCCGCAGCGCGCGCAGAAGGTTTTGCGTGAGCGCCAGCATCTCGACAGCGCTCTCACGGCTTATTCCCAGCTCGAATCGAGGCTGAACGACGCGTCGGAACTCATAGAACTGGGTGAGGAAGAGCACGACGAAGAGATCGTGAGAGAGGCCGAGGAGTCGCTCAACGTCCTTCGCACCGAGGTTCAGCGCCGCGAAGTCGAGGCCTTGCTTTCAGGCGAGGCCGATGCCAACGATACCTTCCTGGAGGTTCACGCCGGTGCAGGCGGCACGGAAAGCCAGGATTGGACCGAGATGCTGTTGCGCATGTATATGCGCTGGGCGGATGAGCAGGGCTACAAGGTCGAACTGATCGAAAGCAACGCAGGCGAAGAGGCGGGCCTCAAGTCGGCGACCATCCAGGTCAAGGGTCAGAACGCCTATGGCTGGCTCAAGACGGAGTCCGGCGTTCATCGCCTAGTACGCATTTCCCCCTATGACTCCAACGCCCGCAGGCACACAAGCTTCGCATCCGTTTGGGTCTATCCCGTCGTTGACGATGCCATCGACATCGCTGTGAACGAAAGCGAGTGCCGGATCGATACATACCGGGCAAGCGGCGCCGGCGGCCAGCACGTGAATACGACGGATAGCGCCGTGCGCATCACCCACGTTCCGACCAACATTGTCGTCCAATGCCAGAACGAGCGTTCTCAGCACAAGAATCGGGCGACGGCCTGGGCGATGCTCAAGGCCCGTCTCTATGAGATGGAACTCAAAAAGCGCGAGGACGCGGCACAGGCGGCCGCGGCGTCCAAGACCGACATCGGTTGGGGGCATCAGATCCGCTCTTACGTGCTGCAGCCCTATCAGATGGTGAAGGATTTGCGCACCGGCATCGTCAGCACGAATCCGCCTGCGGTGCTCGATGGCGACATTACAGCCTTCATCGAGGCGGCTCTGGCGCAGCGCGTCCATGGTGGCGGCCCGGCGGCCGTCGCGGACCTCGACTAAGCGCAAGCCTTTTCTTTTCCACCTTCGCAACCCTTGCGAAGCCGCGCGCGATCATGACCGGGCTTTGACCCGGCCATTCGGCGGCAACTCACCTTGGATGGCGCACTTTATCCCGAAATGGTCGCCTCAAAGGCAGCCATGACCAAAAACACGAAGGCGCGCCACAAATCGCAAGCGAGATAAATGATCCCCGCGACAAACTACCGAAGCGGATCGAGGTGTGGAAAAATCACAGGTCAAGCAAATTTCTCCATCATGCCTTAATTTTGTCTAAACGCTGCGGCATACATATCACATCACGAGACGGCGGAAGTTTGGATCGCCCCTATCCAGAACAGAGCCGGATGTGACGAGTAAGAACCTTGAGTTTCGCGTAGAGTTGAGTTTGTAGCGTCAAGTGTTGATGTTGCGTTTGTGCAGTATGAGTAAGCGCGTGGCCGGTTTTGCGTAGCGCTTGTGTGCCCCTATACCGCTCGACCGCGTAACCCTTGGTTAACAAGTTTGGTCTATTGTCTTGGACACTAAGGGACGCTGATCCCGGTGATAGTTGCCCCTGAGAGACGAAGCCGCTGCATGGCCCCCACCCCCCCGCTAGCCAATGGCTTCGTCTCTCTTCTTTCCCCCCTCGGTTTATTCAGCCACAGCTAGAATTGCCGTCGCGTCGTCTTGAGGCTTGAGCCGCGGCGCGGTTTGGCACGCCGGATCCCCGTGTTCGAGAGAGCGCAATTGCGCCATGAGTGCTGCGAGCCCTTTCTCGAACGCAGCTTCGAGCAGCGACTCCTCCGAATAGGCATCGAAGACTTCATAGAGCCGCGCAAACCCGTCCGTAGCCAAAAGCAGCCGCGAACCCGATTCGAGCGGGATCTCCTCCCGATGAATGAGTTCGAGAGGCGCCATGTCGATGCTGAGCACGCTGTAGCCGCCGGGTCTGTTCATGTGGCGGCGCCCCCGGCTCCCGTCCGCCTGGAGTTTTGCGCGCGCGGAGAGAAAATCGAGACCGTGTTCTTCCATCGCGCATTGAATCCGCGCAAGCGCGTTACGATCGCCGAGGCGGGACCGCTCTACGCCGCAAAGCTTGGCCCTTCCGCCCGGCTGCGCAACAAAGAGCTGACAATCGCCGGCGCTGACCGTTTCGAGAATCCCATTCTGAAGCCTTGCAATGAGAGCGGCGGCAGAAGGCTGGTGGCCGCGATCCGTCAAGTCGCGAATACGCTCGCGGTCAAAGGCGGCGCGAACGCTTGCGGTTATGTCTGCCAGAACACCGGTGATGGGCACACCGAAGGCGGGGCCGCGCTTGAGCAGTTCGCCGTGAAACTGTTCTGCAAGCCAAGCTGCGTCACTTTGGCCCGGCAGATGTTTCTCGCGCGAGCAGTCTGTGGCGCCGTCGATTACCCAGACGCAGTTTTTTGTATAGCCAGCCCTGTCGTCGTTCACGGTGCCGAAACCGGGCTCCGATATGATTTCTACGGCGCTGAGCGTCTCAGCGAGCTTCTTTGGCTTGGCGATTATTGGCATCTGCCAATTTTGATAGCGTTCTACGACAGTTTCGCGACAACGTCCGGCTCACGGCCGCCGCCCCTTCGGGGGGGCCTCATGCCCGAACAAAAAAAATTTGTGTACACGCGAGCCTTTTGATGATGATCAATGTATTCTAACGCACTGTTGCTTTAGCTTATATCAAAGCGCGAACTCCAAACACATCGATGAATTGCCCGTTTGCCAATTGTTGCGGCTGCGGGCCAATACGGTATATGAGCCATGCAATCGAATCTTTCTGTCTTACATCAGCACCTTGATGAAGCATGCCGCCTGCGCAAAGCGGATCATGACTTGCTCTGCGCCAACGCGATCGATCTCCATTTCGCGGGGGTAAGGGCGCTCGACATTTACCGTCTGGCCCAAATCGCTGACCAGCTTGACGTCAGCGTGGATTGGCTGCTCGGGCGCACGGAAACGATGGAACTGCCGAAAGAGACCGTTAACAGGCCGTCCTAAGCCTTTGGACTGCTGGGCCTGATCCCTGCCTGGAAGCAGCATCTCGATGCCGGTCTTTGCAGGAGTGTATCTTACACGCTCCAATCCGCTCGGTTGTGTGCTGTTCCGTCTGTCGGGGTTACTGGCCGGTTGCCGTTGGAGATTATTGCAGGTCTGCACGGCGGGAGAGCTGCACCGCTCGGCGCCTCTCGTGACAGCAAGCGGGTTTCGACCTGGGCGATTTTCCCAACAAAGTATTTTGCTCCGGCGCTGCGAACAACTCCGCTTCGCAGACGGGCGCCGCCACGAGTGAGTTGGTGCGCATGGTCATCGACCCGGCGAGTGAGGCGCGCACACTATTCGAGATGCCGGCTCGCAAGCGGGCGCTCCAGCACCATTTTCCGGGAAGGCCGTCTAGGAACCTTCCATGATTCACAACTTCACCGAGCATTCCGCAAATGAGCGCACCTTCCTTGCTTGGGTGCGGACCGGCATTGCAGTGATCGCTTTCGGATTTGTTATCGAGAAGTTCAATCTTTTCCTGCGCGCGCTGGCCGCGAACGCTCCGGCGGCGTTGGGGAAAGCAATCCATGCCGGCCGGCTCGGCAGCCCGATCGGCCAGTATGAAGGCCTTGCTTTCATGCTGACCGGCGTCGTTCTTCTGGGTCTGGGCTTTTGGCGATTCATGCGCACCGCAAGGCTGATCGACGATACGGCACCCCGGCCGGCGGGCGGCGTTCAGGCCGAGATCGCTGTCACGGTCATCCTCATGCTGCTCGTGACAGTTTATTGCCTCTCCATCCTGGTTGGATGAAGCCCACTCTCTCCCCCCGCTGCTAAGAAGCCGCAGCGTCGCGATCGGCCAAGGCTTCCCGGAAATCGTCGCGAAGCTGACGCTTCAAAAGCTTGCCTGTTGCCGTATGAGGCAGCGCATCGACGAACAGCACGCTGTCCGGCAGCCACCATTTCGCGACCTTGTCTTCAAGAAAGGCTATCAGTTCGGCCTTGCTGACCTCGTGTCCTTCCTTCTTCACCACGAGCAGCAACGGCCGCTCGTCCCACTTTGGATGGGGCACGCCGATGACAGCACATTCGGCGACGGCTGGATGCGCGATAGCCACGTTCTCAAGCTCGACGGAGCTGATCCACTCGCCGCCCGATTTGATGACGTCCTTGGAGCGGTCGACGATGTTGAGCGTACCTGTCTCGTCGATGGTTGCGACATCGCCGGTGTCGAACCAGCCATTCACCCAGGCGCTTCGGTCCTCATGCTTGTAATAGCCGCACGCGACCCAAGGCCCGCGGACGTAAAGCGTCCCGAAAGACTTGCCATCGTGGGGTAGTTCCACGCCGTCCGGTCCAACGATCTTCAGCTCGATGCCGAACATTGGCCGTCCTTGCTTCGCCTGGAGCTTGAAACGCTCTTCTTGCGAAAGGCTCGCCATATAAGCGGTCATGCTGTTGACCGTGCCGAGCGGCGAGGTTTCCGTCATGCCCCAAGCGTGAATGACGAACACGCCGTGCTTGTCCTGGAATTGCCGGATCATGGACTCGGGGCATGCCGAACCGCCGATTACCGCGCTCTCCATGCAATCGAGGCGCACATTCGCTTTCTCGCAATAATGCAAAAGCCCAAGCCAGACGGTCGGCACGCCCAGCGCGAGTGTAACATTTTCCTCCGTTATGAGGCTGTAAAGCGAGGCGCCATCAAGCTGACCCGCGGGAAGCACGAGCTTCGCCCCTGACATCGTCGCGGAATAAGGTATGCCCCATGCGTTCACGTGGAACATTGGCACCACCGGCAAAACCGCGCCCCGGCTGGACACGCCTAGCGCATCGCTCGCCATGGAGGCCATGGCGTGAATGACGGTCGAGCGGTGCGAGTAGAGCACACCCTTTGGGTGCCCCGTGGTGCCGGACGTGTAGCAAAGCGCGGAAGCCAGATTCTCACTGAGCACGGGCCAATCGAAACTGTCGCTTTCTGCCGCGATCAGGTCTTCGTAGCAGAGTAGCGGAAGCGAGGATTCCGGCATGTGCTCCCGGCCTACGAGGAGCACGAAGTGCTTCACGGTGGTGAGTTCGTGCCGGATCTTCTCGACCACCGGAAGAAAGGTGATGTCGAAAAAGAGAACCGCGTCTTCGGCATGGTTGACGATGTAAACGATCTGCTCGGGAAAGAGCCGCGGATTGACAGTGTGAATGATCGCGCCGCTACCCGATACGGCGTAGTAAAGCTCGTAATGCCTATGCGTGTTCCAGGCCAGCGTGGCGGCGCGGTCTTGATGGCGCACGCCGAGCCGGATCAGCGCATTGGCAAGGCGGCGGGCGCGCTCTGCAGCACCCGCATAGGTATAGCGCCACATGCCGCCCTCGGGCAGCCGGCTTACAATCTCATTGCCGCCATACACGGTCTCCGCATGCCGTAATATCGACGGCACAAGAAGCGGCATGGTCATCATTTCGGCATGCATTATCGCCTCCCACTTTGGCAGTTCCTGCTCTTTGTCCGTCGAAAATAGCAAGCCTCCCGAAGCTTGTCTTTTGGTTTCGATACCTCTGCATCGGGACGCGCCGGCGGGAGCTGCGACTGAACGGCATATGGCTAAGTTTAGGGCGCGCCTGTAGGCTCATCGGGGCGGCGTTTGCCCCCAGGAAGGCTATAAACTCAATCGAGCTTCAGTTTGGGACGTGTCCAATGTTCTGTCTTGTCGGCGTAGCGGCCAAGCCTGTATGACAAACGCAAGCTAAACTCTGCCGCGAGGGAGCCGTGTTTTGCACGCTAGGAGCGTGGATACTGACTCTCCCCTGTTTTGACACCGGACATTACAGAAAAAGTTTCCCCAGTTGATCCGTGATGAGACGAATGTTCGCCGGTGAAGGTAGCATTTCAATCGCTCACAGCACAGTCTTGCTCAATTAGCTAGAAGCTCAACTTGCGCTCGTCCGCTAAAGTAATTGAGCGGACTGCTGCAACCCAAAAAATATTTCAGGAGTGCAAAAATACGACACACATTTCGACACTAACCCGCTAACGTCCGCCCCGGGGCACTGGGGGAGACAAAAGCAATGCTTGAATTGCGTCACCACGCGACCAATGCATCTTGGATCAAGAGTCTTCCGTTCATTGGCGTAGCATCCCTTGCATTCGCGGCTATTGTCTATACACCGGAAGCATCCGCCGTGCCGAGCTACGCGCGTCAAACCGGCCAGCCTTGCGCGACCTGTCATACGGCTTTTCCGGAGCTGACGCCTTATGGGCGCCAATTCAAGCTGAACGGATACACGGCCGGCGGGACACGATGCGGCGATGGCTCGGCTTTGACGGACACTCCACAGGTGCCGCTCGCGGTGATGCTTGAGCCGGCGACTTACACGAACGTAAAAAACAAGAATACCAATTTGTCCGCACCGTATGACGACACTTGGACTTTCCAACAGGGAAGTGTGTTTGTCGCTGGCCAACTTTACTGCGGTCTCGGCGCTTTCGCGCAGGTGACCTACGACAGGCCAGGTCAAGCATTCAGTTGGGACAACACCGACATTCGCTATGCGAGGTCAGGGACTATCGACGGGACAAACATCGTCTGGGGCATGACGGCCAACAACAACCCGACGGTCCAAGACGTTTGGAATACTACGCCTGCTTGGGCTTTCCCTTACCTTTCATCGGAGGTCGCGCCGCTCCCAGCCGCTGGGACGATGCTTGAAGGCACCTGGGCTCAACGCGTTGGAGGCGCCGGCGCCTATGTGTGGATCAACAATATGGTCTACGCGGAAATCTCGGCATACGGAGCTTTGGATCCCCGCACATTGACCGCTTTGGGTGTGGATCCGACCGACGGCACGCCGAGGTTCGCCGGCAGCGCTCCTTATTGGCGGCTCGCCGTTGAAAAGACGTGGGATAAGAACTCCCTCATGGTCGGCACATTCGGCATGTACGCCGACGTTCTTCCTACCGGTAACAATCCCAACGGCAACCCCGCCGCCATTTCCTGGCCGGGTGTACCCGATCACTTCACAGACGTCGGCGTGGACGCCCAGTACCAATATATAGGGGACATCCATGCAGTCACGGTGCGCGCAAGCTACATCTGGGAGCAGGAGAAGCTAAATGCTGAATTTGCAAATGGATTTTCCAGCAACTCTGTTGACTATATAAACAGTTTTCACGTTTCGGCGAGTTATATTTACGACCGCACAATCAGCTTTACAACTGGATATTTCAATATATGGGGAACCACCGACGCCTTATTCTGGGCTAACTCTTCCTCGGGTTCGCCGAATACCAGCGGATGGGTATTCGATTTATCTTATCTTCCCTTCAGCCATGGCGGACCTGACTTGTGGCCGTGGTTCAATGGCAAGATAGGCATAACGTACACCCACTACGACAAGTTCGATGGCGCCCGGTACAACGTAGACGATCAGCTTCTCGGGATTAACGGCCTGAAGGCCAGCAGCAACGACTCGGTCTTCCTCTACACGTGGATCGCCTTCTAGCGTCGAAAAGGTGTGATGATGCCTTGCACTCGACGTGCCCGGGCCGTGACAAGAAACGCAAGGCGGAGTTGAGAACTATGAAACTCGGCAACATAAAAGTGGCTCTGTCAGCCGCGGTTCTGGCGATCGCCCTCCCGGCGGTAAGCTACGCCGGTCACGACAGCGGCGATGTCGCGGCCAAGGCCGAATACTGCACGGACTGCCACGGAGCCTCGGGCCGGGGCTATATCGGGTGGTTTCCGATGCCGCGGCTTGCGGGCCAGCAAAAACAATACTTCAAAGACCAACTTGAAGATTTCCAAAAGAAGAATCGAGAAAACAACATCGCGCTCCTCATGTCGAAGGTGCATGCAGTCAGCCCGTCCATGGCCGCGGCTCTTGCTGCGCATTTCGCAAGCCTGAACCCCGCCCCCCTAGGCGATGGTCCAAAACGCCTGGTCGAGAGAGGGCGGAAAATCTTCGAGGAAGGGGTTCCCGAGGCCAACGTCCCCGCTTGCGCGGCCTGTCATGGCGCGGACGCAAAGGGTACCGAGGAGATTCCCCGGCTAGCTGGTCAGCTTTCTGCATACCTGGTTAAGGAACTGACGAACTGGTCCACGGAGCGCGGTCAGATTACGAAGGATCCAGGCGAGGCGACCATGGAGCCGCTCGCGCATGCCTTGACCAAGTCGCAACTGCAAGCCGTCGCAGCCTACCTCAGTCACAAATAGGTCTCCGGCCTAGACAACCGCAGAGTGGAAACTCAGATCATGAAACTCATTGAGTTCAAATTTGCGATCCTGGCCCTTGTTTCGGTGTCTATCTCCGCATGGGCAGGCGGCATCGAGACCGTCAGCATTGGGGAACAGCTTGCTGGACGGAATTGCACATGGTGTCATGGGCCGGCGGGGCAGGGCTTCGCAACCGCGCCGCGATTGGCGGGGCAGCAACTGGGCTACCTTGAGAATCAGCTCCACAGCTTTCACGATCACAGCCGCGATAACCCATTGTCCCGGCAATATATGTGGGGTGCCGCGGCCACGCTCGATGCAGTAACAGCGCGTGAGTTGGCGGCTTATTTTGCATCGACCGAACCGCAGCCCGCCGCCGATGGCGACGAGCAACTCGTAGCGGCCGGGAAGGCGATCTTCGACGAAGGCGTTCCCGACGCAAACATCGCACCCTGCACAGCGTGCCATGGTCCACAGGCTCAAGGCGTGAGAAACATCCCCCGGCTCGGAGGCCTGTCTTTCGCCTATTTGAAGAGGCGGCTTTCTCAGTGGGGCGAAGGCTATCACCAGTCGGCAGCCGCACCGATGCCCAGGATCGCGAGCAAGTTGTCCGAGGAACAAATTGCCGCACTCGCGTCGTACCTCAGCTTTGTTAGATAAACTTCACTGTGCTGCATTCCGACGCCGCCCTGGGACTGGCCCGGTCAGCGACTATGACAGCAAGACGAGTTGGCTGTTTCTGATGGAGCGTCTGCATGGAGATTACGACCCGCGATCTCTTTACCGTGCTGCACGGGATGGGCTTTGGAACGCTCTTCATGCTGGCGTTCTCTGGCGCCCTGGCCCAACTCAACAGATTTACCGCCCCCGGTCACACAGTCCTGATGAGCAAAAGAGAGCAGTCGCTGCTCGCCTTTTATCTCGTGACAATGGTCGTCTTCGCCTGGGTCACAGTCTTCTCTGGCGCTTATATCATCTATCCGTGGTACCGGGCCGTCCCGCCGGAGGGCGTAACGGACCTCGCTCACTTTCCGAGGAAATTGTTGCTGTCGAGCGCAAGAACGTCCGATTGGCACAATATCGGCATGGAGTGGAAAGAGCACGTTTCGTGGCTGGCGCCCATGGTGATCACCGCAGTGGCTTATATCGCAATGAAATATAGGTATTCCATTGCTCAGCGCCGCAACATGCGCCTCGCGGTCCTGGTCTTCACCTTGGCCGCATTCGCCGCCACTGCCATATCCGGTACTTTTGGCGCGTTTCTGAGCAAATACGCACCGGTTCGCGGCGGCGCCACGATCAACCTGACACAGGGGGAATGACCGTGAGCGCTCCCTACCCAGAAGTTAATGGACCTGGCGCCGCCGCTATTTTAGCAGCAGGCATTGGCTGCGCGACCCTTGGGGTACTGGCGCTTGCTGGAGACGCGTCAGAAACCATCAAGAGCCTACTCATTTTCTATAAGCCGACGGGCGCTCTATCTGGGGTAACAACGCTCGCGATCGCAGTCTGGCTCGTATCTTGGTATATTCTCAATCTTCGCTGGGGTACGAAAGCCGTCGATCTTCGCCGGATCAACATCTTTGCATTCATAGGGCTGGCCATCGGGTTCTTATTGACCTTCCCGCCGTTCATGGACTTCATTCAAGGCAAGTGAGATGTCTGCCCGCTCCCGGCCTCATTGCTTTCGGCGCGTCATTCTTTGCAAATCCCGGCCCTATCGGCAGTTCTGCCCGGCCCAAGGTTGCTTGACAGGGCGCGAAATCCTAAGCACTCTACGCTTCATCCAGTATCCCGGAACACGGTGTAAATCCGTGGCGGTCCCGCCGCTGTAATCGGGGATGCCGGTTGCACGGCGAAAGCCAGTCACTGGTGGAGATCACTTCACCGGGAAGACGCAATCCGGCAGACGATCCGAGAGCCAGAAGACCTGCTGGATTGGATTCACGAGGGGCGAGATCCGATGGAAAGGGTTTCGGCGAGGCTTCGCGCCTGCCGGGCCCTTCCTGCGCATCGGAGAATGAGCCGTGAAGCAAACCCAAGACAAAAAGCCGCGCTGGTGCAGCGATAAGCGCGTCCGGAGCAAGCCGGACGTCATCGCCATCCGCAAGACCTGCGACGCCGCGGGAACTGGGCTCTCGCATTATGTCCTGATGGACAAGCAGGCCAAGCAGTGACAATGACAGCGCATCGAACGCTGGCGGAGGGCTTCGAAAGAAGCCCCCTGTCCCCCCTACAGACGTTCGACATCGGTCATCCCGCTTACATTGCCGTGGTTGAACCCGATACCGCCTTTTGGGGCTTGGTTCGCAAGGAAAAGTTGAGCGAGACGCTGGCGGAAAGCCCGTTGCTCGACGCTTATCGAGACAAGGCGGAGGAATTCCGCCGCGAAATGGATCTTTTGCGATTCCATTTGAAACCCTCGGCGGTCTATTTCAATCCGACGGAGCGCTGCAATCTCAACTGCACATACTGTTACATCCCCGAAGACATGCGGCGCAGGGGCGAGCAGATGGACGAGGCGACGGTGCTGGGCGCGCTCGACCGCCTCCATGGCTATTTCAGCGGGCACATGCCTGCGGGGACGCTGCCGCAGGTCATCTTTCACGGCGCTGAGCCGCTGCTCGCGCGCGACGCCATCTTTGCTGCAATCGAGAAGTTTGGCGATCGCTTCCGCTTCGGCGTGCAGACCAATGCCACGCTCCTCGATGACACGGCGGTCTCGTTCCTGACCTCGCGCGGCGTTGGCATCGGCTTATCGCTCGACGGCCCGATTGCGGAGGTCGCTGACCGGACGCGGCGGCGCTGGAGCGGCAAAGGCGTGTTCGACCATGTCATCAGCGCCATCGAGAGGCTGAAGGGCTACCCGGGCTACAATGTCATCTGCACAATGACGACTGAGAACCTGCCGTATCTGACCCAAATGGTGGAGTTCCTGCATGCTCATGAGGTTCCTGCCTGCATGCTGAACGTTACACGCTGCACACTGCCCGGAGCCCGCGCCGTGCGCGGCGAGGACAGCGAGGTCTCGAAGGCCTATCTCGCCGCCCTGGAGCGGACGCATGAGCTTTACCTGCAAACGGGGCGCAAGCTGGTGGTGGCCAATTTCGCCAACATTCTCATCGCCATTCTTGCACCAACCGCCCGGCGGCTGATGTGCGACATCTCCCCATGCGGGGGCGGCCGTAGCTTTTTCGCCCTGGCGGCCAATGGGGATGTGTTCCCCTGCAGCGAATTCGTGGGCTTGCCCGCCTTCAGCGGCGGCAATCTGTTTCGCGACCCGTTAGCGGAGATTATGAACAGCGCGCCGTTCCGTCTGGTCACGGGCCGCAGGGTCGAAGACGTGGCGGGTTGCGATGCTTGTCTCATTCGCCATTTCTGCGGTTCGCCCTGCCCCGCCGAAGCTCATGAAATGAACGGCGGCATGGAGCAAAAAGGCGCGTTCTGCCAGTTCTACGAGGAACAGGTCCGGTTTGCCCTAAGGCTGATCGCTGACGGATCTCATGAGGATTTCCTTTGGGACGGCTGGGACAATGGGACAGAGGTAAGCTGCGCCATCGGCTCCGCCTGATTGAACGAACCGGGAGGGCTGCTCAAAAGCCAATGGGAAAGCGCTTCACTGGGAAGGCCGCCTGCGGCCCGTGCGAGGTGATTGCTCGGGCCGGCGTAGGAAGGCGCCGTTACGTCCTCGATGTCCTGCGCCTTTTCCTTGTCGAGCGGAATGTGCGCGATCCCTCTCAGAGCCCCGAAATCGATCGCGGCGACATCGAGCCTGCGGACGCGGCGATTGTGCTGGGTGTGGTAGTAGAGAACGCGGTTCTTGAGGTCCCAAGCCGTGGTCCAAAGCGTCGAGCTGCGCATTCCCGCCAAGCCGGGCGCCGGATCCGGTGAACCCTCCGACGCGCCCAGCGGGACGTTGAAATTATCGAGGATCCGGAATGCCTCGTAGATCGTCTCGGGGCCGTCCGCCGTCTTGCGGGCGGTCGCTGCCCAAGCCACGGCGCGCACAAAGCGCGAGGGCGGCGTATTATCGCCAGGCAGGCCGATCATCCCGCTTCCGCCTCCCAAAGGCTTGAAGTCCAGATCGCCGATTTCCCTGCCCGGCAGCGCGACGGGCGAAAGATTGATGTAATTCCGCAGGTTGGTTAAGTGCCAGTCAAACCCAGGCGCATTGGTGATGACGCCGAGCGGATCGTCGCAAATGGCAAGTTCACCCTTGATATATTCGATGACGATCGCTTGACCGCTGGGCTCGGTGACAAGAACATGGATGGGCGCGGGAAAGCCCAACACAGGTTCCACCGTGGGAACCACGCGCACGGTTTGCATCGCCGCTCTTACCTCCTCGACGGTGGTGAATTGCGACAAGATGAAAGCACCAACTTCGGTTGGCGCGAGCGACCGGCTCGCGTCCGCTGGGAGATAGGGCTGATACTTCGCAAAACCAGGATGATAAAACAGCCCGGCAGCGAGCCCCTTTTCGTTCATGCCGTCGAGAATGATATCTTTGTCAAGGCCGTCCAACGCGGCGATGCAGTATTTGCCTTTCCAGGACAGGCCCTGCTTGCCATCGGGCAAGGTGCTCGTGAATGCTTGTCCGGACGGTACGAGGATGATCCTCGACTTGAGATCGAAGGTGCCCCACTCCATGGTCCGGCCGTAGATGACAGCCCCATCGGCGGCCTTCAAGGTGATCCCCGTGCACATCGGGTTGTCCTATCGCTGGTTGCGGCGTCACACACGTATTGCGTGGATGGAATCCACGGTAAGACGCTAAGCCAATCGAATTAACCCGCCATCCTTTTGGGATTTTGCATTTGTCCGAAGATGACTGGCCGAAAGTAACTTTAATTGCGGCATATCGCCAAGGCAGGGCTGTTCGCGGTTTCCCCCGCGGCGTGGCCGCTTGACTCCCGGCGGCCCCCCGAAGGGCGAAGCCTGCCTTGGGCCGCTAGGAGACTCGGCTGTTCGCCCCGCAAGCGCCAAGGGCCTCTTTCAGGGTGCGGTCAGCCGAAACAGGTCGTATCCGACTGGCTGACTCCGGGTGTGGATGAGATCTACGTCCCAGCCCTGCATGCGAAGCTCTTGTGCAATACTTCCCCAAAATCCATCATGATCGTGCAGAATGATGGCAAATTGCGCGCCGCCCTTCTGCGCAATTTCACTGATCGCCTGCCCGCGTCGAAGGCCGCCTGTCGGTGAAGTCAGATGTTCATGAAATGCGGTCGCCCAGGGCGTTTTCAGTCCAACGAGATCGATCAAACGCAAATTGGACCCGAATGCGATCGCACCGGCGTCGTGCACGAGGACGGTGGCGTGCGCAGGAAGATTGGCTTCGGCCCAATCTGCCATCCGGAAGCTGTCACGAACCATGTCCTCGCCCCCGACAATAGCTTTGAACGAGTGGAAGGCTCCGGCTATAGCCACAACGGCTGACGCCGTTAGGATGGCGCCTATCAGGAAGCGGCGTTTCGACCTGATGAACTCACATAACGCCCAAATACAGACCGGCATCAGGACATAAGTGTAACGGTAGAAGTTATGCATAAGGCCGAACGGGAACTCCAGCGCGAAAGCAGCCAGCAGGATAGCTGCAAAGGTTAGAAGGGCCACGCTGAGGCTCGTCCGCGGGACAAACGCAAGTGCGACCAAGGACGGTCCAAGACCGGCGGCGAGCGCCATGACCATCACCATTAGAATTTGCAACCCAGAAACATACCCTTCAGCAAAAAATGCTTTCTTCGCGGCAACTGTCCCTGGGAGTAGCTGCCCAATCTCAAGAAGCGGCCAAATAGTCCATGGGAGTGCGGCGACGAGCGCGACCGCCGCGTCAATGCCGATTTCACGAAGTGCAGTGCCGCGATCAACTTTGGTGCGCAATCGGAGCCATGCTTGCCGGCCCAGGAGCGCTATGGAAAGCGCACCTAACTCAGGCCTCAAGAAGGGCATCAACCCTGCTAGCACCGCCAACTTTCGATTTTGCCGTTCGTCCGATGCAAACACGATAGCCCATGTGACTGCAGCCATGGTCCAGCTTGTTTCAAGGCCGTTGAAAAGGTGATAGGCTGTGTATCCGGTCAGCGCTGCAAGGGCGGTAACTATCGCGGAGAGCGGCGCAGGCACACCAAGCCGGCAGGCGAGAGCCACAACGCCTTGGAGGTATGCGGCAGCCCCGATTGTCGCGACTACAAAGCTTGCCAAGACGGGTGGCAACGCAACCGCCATAAGCGCCAGGACCGCAAGATGTATAACGCTGGTGGTCCCCACTAGCGCCGGCTGGCCATAATTGGCGTCGTGCCCCGTTAAGAGGGTCTGGGCGTTGTGAAGGGTGATGTAGGCATCATCCAGAGGAAATAAAAATGGCTGGCAATTGAACCATACGGCGAGAGCAGCCGCAATCGTGGCCACAGTAACTCCCGCTCGCAGAAATAGGCCAGACGCCGCGGGCCCGGTGCTTTCGGCATCACCTCGCCGCCACAAGCTTGCAAAATACACCCCAGTATTACCCAATGGATGGCGTTGCCCTCATGCAGGAGCAAATAGCCCACACTAAGCCTTCCGCAAAGCGTAGTTTGCTAACTTCCGTTGACGAGGGACAAAACCGACGAGGACGACACGGCTTCTCAAAGCTTCGAGGCCTAGGCCGCACGTTCTTTTACGCAGTCGCGCTTCGCTGCAGTGTCGCAGCGGCTCAAGGACGTGAGCGTTCGCCTCCGGGCATGCCGTCTATTGGATTTGCGAAGTTTCCAAGGCATAAGAGCATGGCAGTGGAGGGAGAAGAAAAGAATGACAAAAGGAAAGCGGGTCCTCGACCAGGCCGTGAAGCACGCCATTGAAGAAACGTGGGCCGTCTTTACCCCTGAGACCGCGACGCGCGATCCTGCCCTGCTTCTCGCCCGCCTGGGCGATCTGGCGCGATCCAATGCGTTTCTCTGGATGAAGGCCGGGCTGTCTATGCAGGGACATGCCGCGGACGTGGTTCCGGCCGCCCAATCTCTCTCCCGCTGCCTGGTGATGGCAACGGTCACAGCCGATATGTTCCTCGGATATTCCATGCTGGGTCAACGCGCGAAGTGGTTCCCTCAGCTTGTGAAGCCCCGGGACTGGAAGCTGCAGCACCAACGCAGCGCGAACAGAGTGTTGGAGACGGCCGCCTCGCTCGGCGGAGCGCTGATCAAGGGCTGCCAGTTTGCCTCAACGCGTCCCGACATTCTTCCGGCCGCTTACATCCGGTCCCTGGCCTCTCTTCAAGACCGCATGCCGCCGCGCCCTTGGTCTGAGATCAGGGAGGTCATTGCCAGCGAATTGCATCGCCGCCCGGAAGAGGTCTTCGCGGATATCGAGCCCGTGCCCGTCGCAGCCGCGTCGATTGCACAGGTGCATCGGGCACGATTGCACAGTGGACGCCCGGTCGCCGTGAAGGTGCAATACCCGGATATCGAGACTCTCGTGGAAACCGACCTGGCGATATTGGAGCAGATCGTCAAGGTGGTTGCGCGGCTGGCGCCGTCCATCGAACTCCGGCCCATCCTCGACTACTTGAAAGAGACGCTGCCGCTGGAACTCGACTTTATGCGGGAAGCAGAGGCGATGGCCAGTTTGCGAGCGGCGCTCGCGCATCGCCCAGATGTGCTTGTGCCGGCCTCCATTCCGGAATTGAGTACCGGACGCCTCCTCGTGATGGAGTATGTTGAGGGCATCAAGATTACGGACGTCGAAGCCCTGGATCGTGCGGGTATCTCCCGGCACGACCTGGCGCGGCGTCTCAATTATCTGTATGCGGACCAGATGCTTCGTCTTGGCATCCTGCACGCCGACCCGCATCCCGGCAATCTGCTTGTCCAGCCAGGTCCGCGCATCGTGCTGCTCGACCACGGGCTGACCGTTCCCTTGGCGCCATCGCTCGTCGCTGCACTCAATAAATTGGTGCAAGCGCTGACACGCGGCGATTTCGCGGGAGTCGGCGAGGCGCTGGCCGACGCCGGTCTTCGCCTTGAGGGAGAAATGGATATTAACACACTCTTGAGCTTGACTGGAGTGCTGCTCGGTCACGGATCGGATGAAACCGGGGAAGATGTCGATGCTGCCGATGCCGGAATGCGGTTTATGAAGAGCATCGGCGGTCTTCCCACGGATTTGCTGATGGCCGGCCGGGCGCTCTCGCTGCTCGACGGCATTTCGAAGCAGCTCGATCCGGACATGGATATCGTCGAGCTTGCGCAGCTGATGGCGCCTCAGTCCGAAGCTCTCACTCAGAGCGGCGATCTGCACTGAGGGTCGACAGACAAAAGCGCCATGGCCTTGGGCAGCGTCTTCCAGGCATTTCCACGTTCGAATGGCGTTGCCGCGGCTTCTTCCCATAAGAGCTTTCGCTCGAACAGGGCGCTGGCCGGTCATCGCATGCGCCTTTCTCAGGAAATCCAAGGCCCAAAAAAGTGGTGCGGGCATTTGCCGCGCGCGCACCGTGGTGGCCTCAGCCGCAGCAGACGCCGAGCGATGGCCTGTCCACGGGTCATTCTTATTCGCTCCAGCGGCTTGCGGGTGATGCGGGGCGCGCCCTGCGCCTGTCCGTGCCCTCGCAACTTCCAGGCAACGGCATCAAGCGTCAGGTCCGCTGTTTCGCCATCTGAGGCGCGGCAATTGATCTGGATCAACCCAATCAAACCTTCAAGGAGCGAGCATGGATGAATAACAAGAATGCGCATGATCAAAACAAAAAATGCGCATGTGCTGGGAGGAACGAATGCCAGCGGCAACGCAAAGGCTCGATGCAATCGAGCAGCGGTTCAATATTGGCAGGCGCGAGTTTTTATCATTCTGCGCCGCGATCACGGCCACAATGGGCCTGCCGGGCAGGGCGGTCGCAGAGGTCGCCGAGGCCATCGTCAGCAAGAGCCGGCCGTCCGTGATCTGGCTCCATCACCAGGAGTGCACGGGCTGCACGGAGTTGTTTCTGCGCGCCGAGCACCCCACTCTTGAGAAACTCATCCTCGAAATCATCTCCCTCGACTATCACGAGACGCTTTTCGCCGCTGCGGGCCATCAGATAGAGGCCGCCAAGCGCGCTGCCATGGAGAAGAACAAGGGCAAATACCTGCTGGTGGTTGAAGGCGCCATCCCCACGAAGGATGGCGGTATCTATTGCAAGATCGGCGGTAAAACCTCGCTGGAACTGACGCGGGAGGCAGCGGAGAACGCCGCGGCTGTCATCGCGCTCGGCTCCTGCGCCTCCTGGGGGGGCATGCCTTCGGCTCCGCCAAATCCAACCGGTAGCGCCGGGGTCGGCGAGGCGTTGGGCCGCAAGGACATTCTCACTATTCCGGGCTGTCCCTCGAACCCGTACAATTTTCTCGCCTGCGTCGTGCACTTCCTAACGTTTAACAAGCTGCCACCCATCGACGATCAAGGCCGCCCGCTCTTCGCGTTCAGCCGCCTGGTCCACGAGAACTGCGAGCGCCGCGCCCACTTCGATGCGGGCCGGTTTGCCCTTGAGTTCGGCGACGAAGGCCATCGCCGGGGTTTTTGCCTCTACAAAATCGGCTGCAAAGGGCCAGAAACCTACGCGAATTGCCCCGTCGTCCTGTTCGGCGATACGGGAATGCAGTCTTGGCCCGTCGGCACCGGACACCCCTGTATCGGCTGCACCACAAAAGGTATCGGTTTCACCAAGCCAATCCATGCGCTGGCCGACCTCACCAATCAGCGTCCGCCGGTCATGTATCCGCGCATAGCGGAGGAGCAGGGCACCGGCGTCACCATCCCTGCGGTGGCGGTGCTGTCTGCGGTTGCGGGCGCCGCGGTCGGAGCCGGTACGGTCCTGACCAAGAGACTCAGTAAGCTCGAGAGGAGCGCCGAGGAAAGCGTCCGGCGATCGTCAGGCTCAATCCGTAAGGAGTAGCTCCCATGTCCGTCAATCGTCGCGATTTCTTGCGCGGAGGGCTAAGCGGAGCTGCAGGGGCCGCAGCTTGCGCAACGCTGGCCGCGTCACCCGCCGAGGCCAGAGGCAACAAGACCGTCCCGGAAAATGCCATTGGCCTGTTATACGATTCAACGCTCTGCGTCGGCTGCAAGGCGTGTATGTCAGCCTGCAAGACCACCAACGAGCTTCCCCTTGAGGACAATCTCGGCACGGGACTGTGGGACACGCCTTTCGACCTCTCCGGCAAGACGTTCACAGTCATCAAAGTCTATCAAGAGGGCACCGGCGAGCATAAGGACAAAGCCAAAGACGGCTTCGCTCATATCAAGCGGCAATGCCTGCATTGCATCGATCCGTCTTGCGTCTCGGTCTGCCCCGTCCACGCGATGAACAAGGATCCCGTGACCGGGATCGTCAACTACAATCCCGATGTCTGCATCGGCTGCCGCTACTGCGTTGCCGCTTGTCCCTACCGCGTCCCGCAATTCCAGTACGACACACCTTTCCCGCGCATCCGCAAATGCGAGTTCTGCAAAGAGCAATTGGCGAAAGGCGATATTCCTGCCTGCGCCAAGGCCTGTCCGACCGGCGCGACGCTGTTCGGAAGCTACAACGCCCTGACCGCTGAAATCAAACGCCGGAAGGCGATGAAGCCTGGTGAGGCGAACGTCTTTCCAAGGCGCACGGTCGATTCAGGTGACACCCAGGAACGCGCTGCCGCCGAATACACTGAAGGCGTTTACGGCGAGAAGATGCTGGGCGGCACACAGGTGCGATACCTGGCTGGCGTCCCGTTCGAAAAGTTTGGGCTGCCTGTCGGCCTGCCGGACCTGTCCTACGCCGCCACGTCGGAAACCCTTCTGCATACGCTCTATGGCGGGCTTGTCATCCCCGGCGTGGTGCTGGCCGGTCTCGCCGTGGCTGCTTATCGCGGCGCAAGAAACATTCACGAGGAGGAGGACCGCCATGAGTGACCGCTCTGGAGAACCTCGCTTCATACCGAGCGCGCCGGTCGGCGGCCGGCTCGTTGGTGCCTTCACCAGCACCTTGGCGATATTTGCCGCCGTCGGGGTCTATTTCCTCGCTCGCCGGTTCATTTTCGGCCTCGGCGATGTGGCCAATATCAGCAATGGCTACGCCTGGGGCATCTGGGTGGTCTGGGACATCATGATCGCGACCGCCTTGGCCTGCGGCGGCTACGCCATGGCGCTTGTGGTCTACATCCTCAACCGGGGCGAGTTCCATCCGCTCATCCGGCCCGCTCTGACCGCCTCGGTATTCGGCTATACCCTGGGCGGCGCCTCGGTGATGATCGACCTCGGGCGCTACTGGAACGCTTGGCACGCGATGCTGCCGCAATATATGAACACGAGCTCGGTCATGTTCGAGGTCGCGGCCTGCATCACGCTCTACGTCGTGGTGCTGTGGATCGAGTTCTTCCCAACCTTTCTTGAATATCTGGGGCGCCACGGCCTGAGAAGGGCCTTCAACCGGATCCTGTTTCTGTTCATCGCCCTCGGCGTCCTCCTTCCCACCATGCATCAAAGTTCGCTCGGCGCGATGCTGGTCCCGATGGGCTACCGGGTCGATCCGTTATGGATGACGGCGCTACTACCGCTCCTGTTTCTGCTCACGGCTTTGTGCATGGGGTATGCCGTCGTCATCCTCGAAGCCATGCTCGCGGCTGTAGGCTTTGGCCGGGAACTTCACGACGAGCTGCCGCTCCTCGCCAAGTGCGGTAAGATCGTCGCCGGGATTCTCTTCCTTGTATTTGGGTTTGCGGTTCGGCGATCTGGCGGGGCGCGGGCAATGGCCGCGGCTTTTCAACTCAGGTTTGCTTAGCGTGATGTTCTGGATCGAGATCGCGCTGTTCCTCTACCCCGCGCTCGTCCTTTCCATCCAGGACAACCGTTACCGCCTTTCGAAGCTGTTTCCCGCAGCCGTCAGCATGCTGGTTGGCGCCATCCTATACCGTCTCGACGCCTTCCTCGTGGCTTACGAGCACGATTCGGCCTGGCACTACTTCCCGTCGGCAGGGGAAATCCTGGTCACGCTTGGCATTATCTCAATGGAAATCTTGGCCTACGTCTTCTTCGTTAAGAGGTTCCCGATTTTGCCCGGCCATCCGGCCCGGTGATAGCCATTGATGCGCGTTTCGCTTTAGGGAGGACACAGTGTCCACAAGAATAACAATCGACCCCATAACCCGCATCGAAGGCCATCTGCGGGTGGATGCAGAGATCAACGGTGGCAAAGTTACGAAGGCGTGGTCATCCGGACAAATGTGGCGCGGCGTCGAGCTGATCCTGCTTGGCCGCGATCCCCGCGATGCCTGGACGATAACCCAGCGCATTTGCGGAGTTTGCACAACAGTCCACGCCATTGCGTCTGTACGCGCAGTGGAGAACGCGCTTCAGCTCGAAGTCCCGCAGAACGCCCAGTTCATCCGTAATATGATCGTTGCGGCCCACGCGATCCACGATCACATCGTGCACTTCTACCACTTGTCGGCCCTCGACTTTGTCGATGTGGTCTCCGCGCTCAAGGCCGATCCGGTCAAGGCCGCTGCCTGGATCGAGCAGTATAGCGACTGGCCTCTGAACGGTAAGGAGGTCATGAAGCAGACTCAGGAGCGGCTGAAAGCTTTTGTTGGCAGCGGCCAGCTCGGCCCGTTCACCAACGGCTATTGGGGCCATCCGGCAATGAAACTCTCGCCGGAAATCAATCTCGTCGCCGTGACGCACTATCTTCAGGCCCTCGAAGTCCAGCGTCAGGCCAACAAGATCGTCACCATCCTCGGCTCGAAGACGCCCCACATTCAGAATATGGCGGTGGGCGGCGTGTCGAACCCGATTGCGGTCGACAGTCAGTCCGTGCTGACGGTGGATCGCCTGATGGCTATCAAGACCCAAATCGACAAGCTCGCCGATTTCGTCAACAAGGTCTATCTGATCGACGTGGCGGCCATCGGTTCGGTTTATGCCGACTGGACCGGCTATGGCGCGGGCGTCATGAACTATCTATCGTGTCCAGATTTTCCCGTCGACACCAAAGGGACCGAGTTCATGTATCCCGGCGGCTATATCCCCGGCGGCGATCTGTCCAAGTATCAGCCCATCAAGAACTTCGGCGACGATTTCCTTGGGAAGGGCGTCGAGGAATCCGTCAAGCACTCCTGGTATTCCTACAGCGTGCCCGGTCCGTTGCACCCCTATAAGGGGGAGACCAAGCCGCAATACACTGACTTCCAGGACGACGGCAAATATTCCTGGCTCAAGGCTCCGACCTTCTACGGCAAGCGCGCGCAGGTCGGGCCTCTGGCATCGGTGCTGAGCGCGGTCGCCGCTGGGCATCAGCCGACGATCGGCCTCGTGAACAAGGTGCTCGATACGGTGTCGGCGTTAGTTGGAAGCAAAGTTGGTGTTGGGGCGCTGCATTCGACCATTGGCCGTCACGCCGCACGCGCAGTGCGGTGTGCGGTCATGGTCGATCTCCTGCAGGCGAACTGGCAGAAGCTCATCGACAACATTGGCGCGGGAGATTTCGCGACCTACAACAAGCCCGTCTTCCCGAAGGGCGAGGTCATGGGATTCGGTTTCCACGAGGCGCCGCGCGGCTTGCTTTCGCATTGGATCGTGATCCGCGATGGCAAGATCGCAAATTATCAGTGCGTGGTGCCCTCGACCTGGAACGCCGGGCCGCGGGGAGAGGACGATGCGCCGGGGCCATACGAGGCATCGCTCGTGGACAATCCTGTTGCGGACCCTGAAAAGCCGCTGGAGGTGTTGCGCACCATCCATTCGTTCGATCCTTGCATCGCGTGCGCCGTACACGTCCATGACCAGGACACCGGGCAGGCTGTGCGGGTGAGAGCGTTGTAGATGCGCGCAGTGGTGCTTGGAGTGGGCAACATCCTGCTCTCCGACGAGGGGATCGGGGTTCATGCCGTCAATAGGCTCGCCGAGAGTTACGGCGTTCCGGCCGGGGTCGAGGTCATCGATGGTGGCACCTCTGCCATGGACTGTCTCGACCGGATCGCCGGAGCCGATCTCCTTCTGATCGCGGACTGTGTACGCGGGGGCCGGGAACCGGGAGCTCTGGTCAGGCTGGCGGACGGCGACCTCCAGGTGTTTTTCCGCACGAAGATCTCGCCGCATCAAGTCGGTTTATCGGATGTTCTCGCCACGCTCGCCGTGCACGGACTCTCCCCAGCGCGCACGGTGCTGATTGGTGCGGAGCCGAAATCCTTTGCCCTTGGCCTTGAGCCAACGCCCGAACTCTTGGCGATCCTGCCTGCGCTGGTTCAGGCTCTGGCCGCCGAACTCGCCGCCGCGGGGCTAAGACTCGAGCCACGCGGTGATTCCAACGCCGCTGAATTGGAGAGAGCCTCATGTGTATAGGCGTTCCGATGCGGGTCATCGAGAGCGACGGATACACGGCCCTGTGCGAACGCCGGGGCGAGAAGCGGCGCGTCAATGTCATGCTTCTTGAGGAGGCGCCGGCAGGTTCATGCGTGCTGGTCCATGTCAGCAACGCCGTGCGCTTGCTCGATGAGGAGGAAGCATCGCAGATCGACGAGGCGCTGGATGAGCTTACCGCCGCGCTCACTCATGTGCGCATCTAACCCTTTGGCTGGTCTTGGATACTAGACTTATGGAGTCCTCTATCCTCATGGTTGGAGACGGCCCGCGGCCTCATCACCACGAGGGGAGGCCTCATCCAGAGGAGCGGCCGGCGGCGTCTTGGAAAAGAATTTCCCCTATTGGGCTCGCTCTTTGCGCGTGTGCATTTTTGGCTGGTTGCGGAGGGATCGACGACTCCCAAAGCGCTGTCAGAAACGCAGATGGCAAATATTACGACCGGGAAGACAATCCAACCTTCAAAGTCCAGCGAGACGGCACAGTGGACTGGTACACCTTCTCCGGATACGCCCGCTACACGTCCACATGTGTCGTCTGCCACGGACCGGATGGAGGCGGTACAACCTTCGCTCCGGCGCTTTCGAAGTCGCTGAAGACGCTGGGTTACCGGCAATTTGTCGGGACCGTTACGGAGGGCCGGAAAATCTTCTCGGCGGCAGAAGGCACCGCGATGCCGTCCTTCCGGCAAAACAAGAACGTCATGTGCTATCTCGACAATATCTACGTTTATCTGCGCGCGCGCGCCGCCGGCGCCCTTGAACCCGGGGCGCCTCCAAAATATGAACCCAAATCGCCCGCTGCCGCTCAAGCTGAGGACTCTTGCCTAGGCATGAGACACTAAAATCGCCTGCGCCGGCAGGGGACGCTTGAACGCGCGGCAGACGAGAGCAAGCGCGTTCCCGTTGTCAGAACATGGTGAGGCGCGACAGACCGGCCGGGGCAGTACAGATTGCCCTGCGACGGGTTGCTCCCATATAAGGGTGCCTTCCGCGGGGGCACGACATGGACCATGACTCATACGCCGACGGCTACATCCTAAGCCTTTTGCAAGAGGCCAAGAGCTTCGCCATCGTTGGAGCAAGCGCCAACACGGTCCGGCCGAGCTTCTTCGTCCTGAAATACTTGCTCGCCAAAGGCTACCGGGTATTCCCGGTCAATCCAGGGCTCGCCGGCGGCGAGATCCTTGGCCAGAAGGTTTTCGCGAGCCTTGCCGCTCTTGAAGAGTCCGCCGATGTGGTCGAAATCTTCCGGAACTCTGAAGCTGCACTTGGCATCGTGCGGGAAGCCATCGCGCTCAAGGATCGCCTCCAGGTGAAGGCGGTGTGGATGCAACTCGGCGTCCGCAATGACGAGGCAGCGCGCCTCGCCGGAGAGGCGGGCCTGAAGGTTGTGATGAACCGCTGCCCCAAGATCGAATATGGGCGACTTTCCGGCGAGATCGCCTGGGCGGGCGTAAACAACAGGATGATCTCAAGCCGAAAGCCCGTCATCCTCGGCAAGGGGTATCAACAGCTTTCGATCCGGAACGGCAAATCTTGAGACAGTTGCTGCCGTGTTCACAAGGATGCGGTTTGAAGCCCGCTCACTCTGTCTCTCTCCAAGGGGAGGAAAAGACGTTGCCGTAGCCGTCGCAGACCCGCTCTCGTCCTTGGGCTACACTAGAGGCTCGGGGCGAGAGGGGCTTCGGAGAGTCCGCAGTCTCTCGTGGAATCGCGCCTCATGGTTCGAGACGGCCTGCGGCCCCCTCACCACGAGGCGTTTTCCTGCTGTGCCGCCAGCGCGGGGACATCCAGAGGACCCGCCATCGGCAGCGCCTCGAAGCCTCATCCTGAGGAGCCGCGCAGCGGCGTCTCGAAGGATGAGGTTCCGTGAAAAGGGGTACAAATTCTAGTCTAAGACAGCCAGCGCTTGCGCCGGCGGTAGTGTTTCACCTGCGTATAATCCTTGACCCCAGTGCCGCCGAGATAGAACGCTTGGATATCGGGGTTGTTCTTGAGTTCCGCCGCGGTCCCGCCCATGACCACGCGCCCATTCTCGATGAGATAGGCGCGCTCGACGACGTCGAGGGTCGCCGCCGCGTTCTGCTCCACGATGAGAACGCCGGTGCCGTCCCGATTGAGCCGCGCGATAATTGCGAAAATCTCGTCCACCAGCGACGGCGCCAGCCCGAGGCTCGGCTCGTCGAACATCACGAGTTTCGGCTCCGTCATAAGCGCCCGCCCGATCGCGAGCATCTGCTGCTCGCCGCCGGAGAGATAGCCCGCCTTGGCGGTGCGGCGCGCATGGAGACGCGGGAAATAGCCGTAGACACGGCTTTTCAAGGCCGCGATCTTCGAGCCGCTTCCGTGCATCGATGTTGCCGCTGTGAGGTTCTCGTCGGCCGTCAGATGCTCGAAGACGCGGCGGCCTTCGAGCACATGCGCAATTCCAAGCCGGACGCGCTCGGGTGCGGGCAGGCGCGCGATATCCCGGCCTGCCCAAGTCACGCTGCCGCGTGTGACTTCACCGCGCTCCGGCGCGAGAAGGCCGCTGATCGCCTTCAGCGAGGTGCTCTTTCCTGCCCCGTTCGAGCCGAGGAGCGCGACCATGCCGCCGTCCCCGACTTCGATTGAGACGCCCTTGATGGCCAGGAACACTTTGTCGTAGATGACCTCGACGTTGTTCAGGACGAGCATGGCGCCGCTTACTTGCCCGACGCCTTGAACTCCGCCGACGTCTTTTTCACGAGGTCCCAGACCACATCCTGCGAGGCCGCGTACCAGTCCGATGCCGGTTTCCAGGCTTTGCCGTCCCAGGTCGCGACCCGGCCCCGGCCGCCGCCCTGATGATCCTCCGGCGTTATGGTCACAGGAGGCAGCAGCCCGTCCGCGGTGAAGTCCTTGATGCTTTCGAGACCCTTCTTGAGCTTTGCGGGCGTGAGTGGCGCGCCTTCCTTCTCCAGCGCGATCCGGGCGCCCTCCGCGAACAAAGCCATGGTTGCAACGCCGATATTGTAATAGCCGGTCCCGACCTTGGCCGGATCGCCAGCGCCCTTGCCCTTCGCGATCACGTCAGTCTCGATCGCCTTGATGATTGGCAGATCCTTGCCGGAGGCGACGCCCTCAAAGCGCGAAACGCCTTTCGCCTGCTCGGCCCCGATGATGCCTGCATCCGTCTCGGTGAGCCAAATCACTGACACGATCTTGTCCGGCGAAATGCCATTCCGCAGCGCTTCGCGCACCGAGTTCGGCTGCCCGCCGCCTGCGCCCCAGATCACAACCCAGTCCGGCTTGTCGCGGCGAACCTGCGTCCATTGCGCGGATTGCTCGTTGCCGGGCGAGGGATAGCCCACGTCGGAGAACGTGAAGCCCTCCTGTTCTGCAAGCTTCTGGAAGACGGGGATGGGCTCTTTTCCGAACGGGCTGTCGATGTGGACGAGAACGATCTTTTTGCCCTTGAGATTTCCGCCTTCCTTGCCGCCGATGTATTTCACGATGACGGTCGCTTGCGACCAGTAGGCCGGTGTCATTGGGAAGATGGTGGGAAAAACCGTTCCATCGGCGGCGTCCGAGCGGCCGTGGAATGCTGTAATCACGTTCATGCCGTCCGCGAGCGCGCGCGGAACGACGGCGCGGGAAACAGGTGTGGACAGGAAGTCGACGAGGACAGCGCCCTCGTTTTTCAAGCGCTCGTAAGCCTCGATGCCGCGCTGGGGCTCGTTGCCCGTATCGACGGTCTCAAGATCGACCGGCGTCCCGTTGATGCCGCCGCGTGCGTTGATGAGCGAGATATAGTCCCGCTGCCCTTGGCTGTATTCGTTCGAAACAAAGGTGTAGACCTTTGTAAAGTCGAGCGCCGCGCCGACCTTGATGGGCGTTGTGTCTGCCTCTGCGTTGCCGGCTCCAATAAGAAGCAAGGCTGCCATAGCGGAAGATGCCGCAAGCCGTCTCATGAAAGTCCTCCCGTTCCTTTTTTTCGTTGTGCCTCAGCGCGTTTGCTGATGAGGGAAATAGAGATTGCATCGTCAATGCCTGGTGTGGCGGAAAGGCCAGACCAGGAAATAGTTCCGAATATTATCCCAGATCTTGGCAAGACCCAGCGGCTCGAACAATAGAAAGCTAACGATAAGTCCGCCATAGAGAATAAGTGGAATGTGGGAGCGCAGCTCGCCGCTGATGTGCAGCCCAAGGCCGTCGGCAAGCGCGCCCGCACCGTTGTTCAGAACGATAGGCGCAAAGAAGACCAGCGCCGCGCCGAGGAAGCTTCCCGTAACGCTCGCCAGCCCGCCGACGATAACCATGGCGAGAAGCTGGATCGATACGTCGAGGTTGAATTGCTCCGGCGTGACCGCGCGGTAATAGCAGAAGGCGAGGAGCGCGCCCGCCATGCCGCCGAGCAGCGAGCTGACCCAGAACGCCATAAGCTTGAAGTGGAAGGTATTCACGCCGAGAACAGCCGCAGCATAGTCCTTCTCGCGCACCGCCGCGAGCGCGCGTCCGAACGCGGTGCGTCGCACGTTCAGGAGAAAAATCGCCACCGTAACGCATGCGAACAGCGCGAGGTAATACCGGCTGATATCGTTATCGATGGGGATACCGGCGAAGGTGAAGTTCGGCGCCTGCAGCGTCGCCTGGCTGCCGCCGGAGATGGCAGGGACGTGGCTGATGGTCCAGTCCACGACATATTGCATGGCGAGCGTGCTGATCGCGAGATAGAGGCCTTTCACGCGCAGGGACGCAAAACCAAACACGAGGCCGATTGTAGCGGCAAGGATACCGCCTGCAAAAATCGCCGCCTCGAAGGGCACGCCCGCGCGGACGATGTGGATTGTTCCGTACGCGCCCATGGCCATGACCGCCGCATAGCCGAGATGAATTTGGCCTGCCCAGCCCACCAGAAGATTGAGGCTCAACGCCGCCATGCTCCAGATCAGCCAGGGCAGCAGGTAACCCGAAAGATAAAGGCTTGAGACAAGGGCAGGGGCCACGAGCGCAAGAAGGAGCAGAAACGCGATCTGCCAGCGCTCCGCCGGAATCTTGAGGATGGCGCGGTCCGCCGCGTAGCTGGTTCGGTAGACCCCCGCGAGCCGGTAGAACATGGCCTCAAATCCTCTCGATGTGCTCGCGGCCGAACAGCCCATAAGGCCGCGCAAGGGTGGTCAGCAGGATGGCCAGCGATGCCACAACGTCGCGCGTGCCGCCGCCAGCGACCGGATCGAGATAGCCGGGAATCACGCTCTCCGCGATGCCAAGAGCCACGCCCGCCACCAGCGCGCCGAGGATGCTGTCGAGGCCTCCAAGGATGGCGACGGCCAGCGCTTTGATAAGGAGTAGCGAAAGCGTCCAATCCACGCCCTGGACCGATCCCCACAGCACGCC
The DNA here is from genome assembly GCA_963817705.1 of uncultured Alphaproteobacteria bacterium. Classification (GTDB taxonomy): domain Bacteria; phylum Pseudomonadota; class Alphaproteobacteria; order Rhizobiales; family Rhodomicrobiaceae; genus Rhodomicrobium. Next base: position 2,558,683 of record CAWFPF010000001.1, on the reverse strand, counting down.
CGCCAGCAGCGCCGTCAGTCCGGCAAGCCCCCAAGACAGTGCGATGGCGCCTTCGACGCGGATGCCCACCGCCCAGGAGGCCGGCTGATCGTCCGAGACGGCGCGGAGGATGACACCGCGCCGGGAATTGAAGAACAGGGCAGCGAGCGCGATGGCGGCGAGAGCCACGCCTCCGCCGAAGAGATAGGCGCGGTTGATGAAGACGTCCGCCACGATCAGCGGCTGCTGCGAGATGCCGAGATCGAGCCGTTGCAGGCTTGTCCCTCCAAGTGCCGGAATGAGCCCGCGAAGGAAGATCTCAAGCCCGAGCGTGAGCATGATGATCATGATGATGGGCTGGCCGATCATGCTGCGCAGGGCCAGCCGCTCGATGAGAAAGCCCATCAGGAAGAGCGACAGAAGCCCGATGCCAATCGCGGCCGGCAAGGGCAGGCCAAGGCCGCCAGCGAGCCAGGCGACGAGATAGCCGCCGGTCATGATGAGCGCACCCTGAGCAAGGTTCGCGACGCCGGAAGTCTTGTAGATCAGGACGATGCCGAGCGCGCAAAGCGCGTACATCAGTCCGACCAGCGCGCCATTGATTGCAAGCTCGGCGAGGAAAGCCCAATCCATTACGCGGTCTCCAAAGACACAATCGAGAGCGCACGGTGCAGCGTGCCCTTCTCTCCGGTTTCGTAGAGGACGGGCACATCCACGTCGACGCTGTCCTGGTCCGCGAAAAGCGCGCCTATCACCTTGGCGTAGTTCGCGTCGATCACATTGCGGCGCAGCTTGCGCGTGCGCGTGACCTCTCCGTCGTCGGGGTCGAACTCCTTCGGCAGGTTCACGAAGCGCCTGATTTTCAGCGCCTCGGGCAGGACCTCGTTCGTATGCGCAAGCACACCTTTGATGAGGGCGAGCACCTGCGGCTTTTGCGAGAGGTCGGCGTAGGACGTGTAGCCGACGCCCTCCACCTGCGCCCAATGCCCCACGGCCTCCATGTCGATGCAGACGAGCGCCGCGAGATGGGCTTGCCCGGCTCCCACGATCGCCACGTCGCGGACGTGTGCACTGAACTTGATGCGGTTCTCGATATAGGTGGGAATGAAGCGCTCGCCGCCGGCGGTGTATTGCAGCTCGCTCACACGCCCGAGCACGACGAGCTGACCGTCGTCCTCCAGATAGCCGGCGTCGCCCGTGTGCAGCCAGCCATCGGCGATCGCCTTGGCGGTCGCGTCCGCGTCGCCGGCATAGCCGTCGAACACGCTCGGCGCGCGAATGAGAATTTCGCCCGCCTCGTCGATGCGCAGTTCCACGCCTTCGAGTGGATGCCCGACCGTATGCAGCTTCACGGCGCCGTCGCGCTGGGCGGCGGTGAGCGCGCAATTCTCGCTCTGCCCGTAGAACTGCTTCAGGTTCAGGCCGAGGCCCCGGAAATAAAGGAAGGTGTCTTCGCCGACCGCCTCGCCCGCCGTGTAGCAGCGCTTGGCCCGGCTGAGGCCGAGATGATCCTTGATGGGGCCGTAGACCAAGCTTTCGCCGGCGGATCTCCAGAACTTAGCCAAGGAGCCGGGCTCCTTGCCGGCCAAGTGCTTCTTCTCCAAGCCCCATGGCGAAGCGCATGAAGTGCCGGACGAGCGCCCGCTTCAGCGGCGTCGATTCGGAGATTTGCACTTGCAGCCGCGTGAGGAGATTGTCCCAGCTCCGCGCCGACGCGAAGAAGAAGGTTGGCGCAATCTCGCGGATATCGTGCATGGCGGTTTCCTGCCGCTCGGGGATGCACAGCGTGCCGCCAAGCGCGATGGTAGCCGCAACCGAGAAGGAATAGTCGCCGACCCAGGCCATCGGCAGATAGCCCATCAGCGTGTCGTGCTTCTGGAAGTAGCCCGCGGCGGCGGCCTGGCGTACCGCGGAGATCAGATGCCGGTGCTTCAGCGGCACGCCTTTCGGCTTCCCTGTCGTGCCCGAGGAATGGAGCATGACGGCCACGTCTTCCGCAGTCGCGCGGGAGAGAAGCGCCGTAGCAAGTCCGGGCTCGGCGGCTAACCGCTTTGTCCCGAGCGCTAGCACTTCCTCATAGGAAAACAGGTTCTCAAACCGGTAGGAAGAGACGCCGCGCGGGTCGTCGTAGACGATGATCTGGGGCGCGCCATGCTTCTCGCGCAGTTCGAGGAGCTTATCGACCTGCTCCTGATCCTCCGCAATCGCGACCCGCAGTTCCGGCTTGATGAACTGCGCCAGCTCTCCCGCCGGCGTCTCCGGATAAAGCGGCAAGGAATGACCGCCCAGCATCGCAGCCGCCACCATGCCGAAATAAAGCCGGGCGCGGTTGTCGCCAATGACGGCGGCGGCTTCGTTCCGCGCGAAGCCCAGCGCCTCCAGCCCGGCCGCGAACGCCGTTACCTCGCGCAAGTAATCGGCCCAGCTATATTGCCGCCAGATGCCGAACTCGCGCTCGCGCAACGCGATCCGCTTCGGCGCCTCGGCTGCGTTGACGGCAAGCAAGCTCAGAAGCGTATCGCCAGCCCCGGCTCGTGCTTGCGCCGTACCCACGGCGGCAGGGCGCTCCATCACGTCATGCTGCATGGGCGTGCCGCTTTCCAAGATACGCCTCGATCACGCGCGGCTCGGCAAGCGCCTCCTTCGGCCTCCCCGCCGCGATCGGCTCGCCATAGTTCAGCACCAGCATCCGGTCGCACAGGCTCGCCACCACGTCCATGTGATGCTCGATCATCAGCACAGTGATGCCGCTCGCCTCGCGCACGTCGAGAATGAAGCGCGCCATGTACTCCTTCTCTTCCTGGTTCATGCCGGCCATCGGCTCGTCGAGGATGAGAAGCTTCGGCTCGGCGGCCAGCGCGCGCGCCAGCTCGACGCGCTTCTGTAGCCCGAGCGGGATCACATCGATGGGCTCGTCCCGGATGGATTCGAGCTGCAGGAAGTCGATGATTTCCTCGGCCTTGCGCCGCTCCCGCACCTCGTCTCGCCGCGCCCACACCCAGTACAGCGCCGCCGCCAGCGCGCGCGGGTGCATGTGGATGTGCCGGCCCATGAGGATGTTGTCGAGCGTGGACATGCCGCGGAACAGCGCGAGGTTCTGGAACGTGCGCGCGATGCCGAGCCGCGCGACGCGGTGCGGGCGCATGCCGGTGATGTCGCGGCCCTCGAACAAGATTTTGCCTTCTTGCGGCGGGAAGAAGCCGGCGATGGCGTTGAGCAGCGTGGTCTTGCCGCTGCCGTTCGGGCCGACGAGGCCGAAGATTTCGCCGCGCCGCACGTCGAGCGAGACGCCCTTCAGCGCCATCAAGCCGCCGAAGCTGCGCGAGATGCGGTCGCAAACGAGCAGCGCTTCGCCGCCGCGCGCATCCGCTCCGGCCCTGCGCATCGTCGCATCCATGGCGCTCCCCAACCCTGCCGTTCCGCCTGTTTTTTGCGCAGAGTAAGTTTTATGGCGCCGGCGCGCAAGGCGCTGAAAGGAGTAGGCCGGGAGGATGGGCGGCAGCATCGTAATTGCGAGCGCAGCGAAGCAACAGGAGCCGCACATTCATTGCGCGGCCCCTTTCCCGGCGAAACAACATAGATAGCGCATGATCGCCGATCCGCCATACGGCCGCATTCCGTTAACGAAGTCGCGGCATCTTTCGCAAATGTAATATTAAAGCCATTTTTTCGCCCCAACCGCCCGCAATAGCCGATAGCAAATCCCCGAGTGTGGCTTGTGGACCGGGCCAACCCGGCCCTGGGCATTTGGACATTCAAAACCGGTTTCGCCCTCAACAGCAGGGCCGGAGCACCTCATGATTGCCGCGAAAAATCTGACACGAACCTATGGAAGCTTCACCGCCGTCAATAATGTGAGCTTCACCATCGACGATGGCGAGATCGTCGGACTGCTCGGCCACAACGGCGCGGGCAAGACCACGATCATGAAGATGCTGACGGGCTTTCTGGAGCCGACCTCCGGCACCGTCACCATCAACGGCCACGACATCGAGAGCGAGCGCAGCGCCGCGCAGGCCCATGTGGGCTACCTGCCGGAGAACTGCCCGCTCTATCCAGAGATGACGGTCGCCGCTTTTCTCGACTATGCCGCGGAGCTGAAGGGCATCCGCGATGGCGAGAAGGCCAGCGCGATCCGGGAGGCTATCGCGGCGACGGAGCTTGGCGAGAAGGTCATGGCGCCGATTTCGAGCCTATCGCGGGGTTACCGCCAGCGCGTGGGCGTAGCGCAGGCCATACTGCACAATCCGAAGATCGTCATTCTGGACGAGCCGACCAACGGTCTCGATCCCTCGCAGATCAAGCATATGCGCGGCCTCATCAAAAGGCTCGCGGAGACGGCTACCGTGATGATCTCGACCCACATCCTCCAGGAAGTGGCGGCGATCTGCGGACGCGTCATCGTCATCAATCGCGGCAAGCTCGCGCTCGATAGCGCGCTGGCCGATCTTCGCGGCGGCGGGCGCCTGCGGCTCGTAACCAACGGGGCGCCGGAGGTGGTCAAGCCGCTTATCGCCGCGCTGGAAGTGGTGAAGGGCGTGGAAGCCCTTCCCGCTCAGGGAATGGCAAATGCCTACAGCCTCACGCTTAACGGACACGGACCGGACGAAACGGCCGCCCGCGTGGCGCGAGCCATCAACGACAGCGGCCTTTCGCTGTTCGCGCTCCATCCCGAGCAGCGCGACCTCGAAACGGTCTTCGCGGAAATCACAGCGGGCGCCGAAGCCCAGGAGGCAGCCCATGTTTGATGCTCTCGGCATTTTCCCCTCTCTCGCCGGCGCGGTTAAAGGTTCGAGCGTGACCCGCATCGCCCGCAAGGAGCTGGCCGCCTATTTCTCCTCGCCCGCGGCCTTCATCTTCATCGGCGTGTTCCTCGCCGCGCTGCTGTTCATCTTCTTTTGGGTGGATCGCTTCTTCGCCCGCAACATCGCGGATGTACGCCCGCTGTTCGAGTGGATGCCGGTTCTCCTGATCTTCCTCGTCTCGGCCATGACCATGCGCATGTGGAGCGAGGAGCGGCGCGCGGGTACGCTTGAATTTCTGATGACGGCGCCGGTCCGGCCCATTGACCTTGCGATCGGCAAATTCCTCGCGTGCCTCGCGCTGGTGGGCATTGCGCTGGCGCTGACGCTTCCCCTGCCGGTTACAGTCGCAATCCTTGGGCCGCTCGATTGGGGTCCGGTCGTTGGCGGCTACATCGCAACGCTGGCTCTCGCCTCCGCCTATATTTCCATCGGGCTGTTCGTCAGCTCCCGCACCGACAATCAGATCGTCAGCCTCATCGTCTCGGCGCTTATCTGCGGCGCCTTCTATATCGCCGGGTCGGATGCGCTCACCTCGCTGTTCGGCAATTCCGGCGGCGGGCTGCTCCGGCTGATCGGCAGCGGGTCGCGCTTCGACTCCATCGCCCGCGGCGTCATCGATGTGCGCGACCTCTATTACTATCTCAGCATCTTCGGCGTGTTTCTCGTTCTCAATCTCTATTCGCTTGAGAGCCTGCGATGGTCCGCCAAAGGCCAGGAGAAGAAGCACGTCCAATGGCGCGTCGCCTCCTTCCTCGCCGCAGCCAATCTCATCGCCGGCAATCTTTGGCTGGGCCAGCTCGCATGGGCGCGCGCCGACCTCACGCAAGGTAGCGTCTACTCCATCTCAAGCGAGACGAAAGCCTATCTGCGCCAGCTTCAGGAGCCGCTTCTGATCCGCGGCTATTTCAGCGCGCAAACCCATCCGCTGCTGTCGCCGCTCGTCCCGCGCCTACGCGATCTGCTGAAGGAGTACGAGATCGCGGGCCACGGACAAGTCAGGGTCGAATTCATCGATCCGCAGAAGGAGCCGGCGCTCGAGTCGGAGGCGAACAGCCAATACAACATCAAGCCGGTGCCGTTCCAGACCGAGAACAAATATCAGGCGTCGGTCACGAATTCCTATTTCAACGTGCTGGTGAAATATGGCGGCGAGTTCCAGACGCTTGGCTTCCGCGATCTGATCGAGATCAAGCAGGAAGGCGAAACCAACCTCAACGTGAATCTGCGCGACCCGGAATTTGAGATCACCCGCGCCATCAAGAAGGTGCTCGACAGCTATCGCGGCTCCGGCGATGTGCTGAGCGCGATCCCAGAGCCGGTTCAACTTGAAGCGTTCATCTCGGCTGAGGACAAGCTGCCGGACCCGCTGCCGAAGCTTAGGGCGGATCTGCAAGAACTGATCGATAGCTACCGCGCAGCCAGCGGCGGGAAGTTCACAGCCAAGATCGTCAATCCCGACGAAGGCGGCGAGGCAGCTGCACAGAAACTCGACAAGCTCTACGGCATTCACCCGCTCGCCGTCGGGCTCCTCAATCCGAAGCAGTTCTGGTTCGGGCTGGTGCTCAAGAGCGGCAACAAGGTCGAGAAGGTCGCCCTGCCGCAATCGCTCGACAAAGCCGGCCTGAAGCAGAACATCGAAGCCGAGCTGAAGCGGCTGCGGCCCGGCGCCTTGCGGACCGTGGCGCTCTACACGCCGCCGGTCACGCCGCCCATGCCGCAATTTGGGATCGAAGGCAGCGGCGGCCCGGCATTCCAGCTTCTCGAAGCGAAGCTGAAAGAGAATGCGTCCGTCGAACACGCCAATCTCAACACCGGCCGGGTGCCCGAACAGGCCGATATCTTGTTCCTCGCCGCGCCCAGCAAACTCGGCTCAACGGAGCTTTTCGCTGTCGATCAGTTCCTGATGAAGGGTGGCACGGTGGTGGTCGCGGCATCGCCTTACGAGGTCTCGCTGACCGGGAATCTCAGCGCCAGCAAGGTTTCGACCGGCCTTGAGGATTGGCTGAAATCGCACGGGCTCGGCTTCCAGGACGGTATGGTGCTGGACAAGCAGAATTCGCCCCTTCCTATCCCCGTCGAGCGCGAGATTTCCGGCATCCCCGTGCGCCAAATCCAGCTTCTCGACTATCCTTACTTCGCGGATGTGCGCGAAGACGGGATCGCGAAAGGCGATGTGCCGGCGCTTGGGTTGCGCCAGCTCACTTTATCTTGGGCCACGCCCATCGCCATCGATGCTGACAAGACGAAGGACTTGAAGGTGACGCGCCTCTTCCAAAGCTCGCCCGAGTCTTGGGTTTCGAGTTCCACCGGCGTGGTGCCCGATTTCGATGCGCATGCAGACCTCGGCTTCGAGGAGCCCGCCCAGAAAGGGCGCCAGCTTCTCGGCGCGATGGCGGAGGGGCAGTTCAAGTCTTACTTCGCCGGCAAGCCATCCCCGCTCGCGAAGGATGCCAAGCCGGAGGAGGCGAAGTCCAAGCCCGGCGAGGCTCCCGTCAGCAAGGATAAGGACAAGCCATCGATCACAGGCGTAATCGAACGCTCACCGGAAAGCGCGCGCATCGTGCTCATCGGATCGGGAAGCTTCCTCTCCGACGATATCCTCTCGCTGATTTCCCAGGTCGACCGGACGCAGTATCTCGCGCCGCTCGGCTTCGCCCAGAACCTCGTCGATTGGTCCCTTGAGGATCGCGGGCTGCTCGCCCTCCGGGCCCGAGGCGGATTGTTCTCGCGAACTCTGGCGCCGGTAAAGGCGGGGCGGCAAGCGATGTGGGAATATCTGAACTACGGCCTGGCGCTGCTCGGACTGGGCATCGTCTATGTCGTCCGCCGCTATCTCCGCGATCTTTCGCACCGCAAATATCTCGCAATGCTAACGGCTAAGGGGGCCTGACCGTCATGGAACGTCTTAGCGCTAAACTGGCCGCTGTGCTGGGCCTGCAACTCGTACTCGCCGCGATCGTCTGGAGCCTGGGCTCCGATAACACCGCCTTCAAAGCGAAAGAGCCGCTACTCGCGTTCGACGCCGCGAAAGTCGACCGGATCGAGATCGACGAAAGCGGAGGCAATGGCGTCACGCTGACGAAGCAGGACGGAAGCTGGATCATTCCTTCCTTCGCCGGCTTCCCAGCCGACGGCGCAAAGGTGAGCGGGCTCTTCACAAAGCTCGGCGCCCTTAAGAAGGGCTGGCCCGTCGCCGCGTCGGCGGAAGCGGCCAAGCGCTTCAAGGTGACGGACGATATCCACGAACGCCGGATCGTACTCAAGAGCGGCGGATCGCAAATCGGCGAAATTTTGCTGGGAACTTCGCCCACCTTCCGGCAGGCGCATATCCGCGCGGGCGGTGACAGCAATGTCTACAGCGCGGCCTTCGCCTCATACGAGGCTGGAGCCAAGGGCGAGGAATGGATGGATCGCTACTCGCTGAATATCCCGCAGGATAAGATCGCGAGCATTTCGATTGGCGATGTCACTCTGGAACGCAAGGACGGGAAATTTGCGCTGAAAGACCTCGCCGAGGGCGAGAAGCCGGACGAAACGGCCATCTATAGGCTCGTGGGCGCGCTCACCTATCCCGCTTTCGACGCGGTGACCGGCAAAGGGCCCGAAGCGTTCGCAAAGCTCGATCGGCTCAGTGCCGAGGCGACGATCAAGAAAGCGGACGGCTCTAGCGTGGTCCTGAAATACAAGCGCGAAGCGGAGGGGGGCGCTTATCTGTTCGCAAGCTCGGCCAATGGTTTCCTGTTCCGGGTTTCGGAAGCCGCCATCGAGCCCATCGTGAAGGCGAAGCGGGCTTCTCTCATCGAAGCGCCGAAGAAGCCCGATGCTGAAAAAGCGCAAGCCGCAACCGAACCCGCGAAACAGACGGAAACACCGGCGCCCGGTGGAGGCTGATCGCTTGATCACCCGGCGTTTTGTCCGGGGGACAAGGCTATGACAGGAGCGCCGTGGCTTCACCCGGCGATCCCGATATAAGCCGGTTACTAGGCCGCCTGATCCAGCGGCTGGGGTGTGGAGGAATGGGTCTGGCAAGCTCTGGGGCAAACCCGGGCGCAAGCACCGCAGCCGATGCAATTGCCGGCGTCCGCCATGGTCATGATCTTGCGAACGAATTCGTCATCGTCGTCATCGTCGTCAGCACTGCTGTCGAGAGGGACGAGTTCATTGTCTTCCGTCACGCCCTGCAGGGTCATGACGTCGCGGCCGCACACCTTAAAGCACCGTCCGCAGCCGATGCAGGTCTTGGGATCGATCGCGACCAGAAATTCGGGCTCCCAGTCTCGCCCGTCGCGTGTCAACATCGTCATCGCCTTCTCCTTGACTCCCGCGCGCTCAGGCGCTTTCCAGCTTCTTCAATTCCGCGCGCTTCGCTTCCAGGAGTGCGTAAGCGTCGTGCGTACGCTGCGCCACATCCAAGACCGACTGCCAGTTCACCGGCAGTTCCTCGGAAAGGTCGTGCAAATCCATCTTGGCCTGGATGGCCTTGGACGATAATTTCTTGATTTCGGCTTTGAGGGTCTCAACCTCGCTCATGGTTCTCGCCTCGCCTAATATTTTGCAACTTCGGGGAATTTCCCGATCATTTCGACGGCCGACGCCACGAGCTTCTCACCCTCGGCAACAAGCTTTTCGAGGGTCTCGAATCCGAAGCGATGGACATCCCGCAGATGCTTGTTGATCACCACGAGCCGGCCCGCCGTGAGCACCATCCGGCCGAAGCCCTCGTGATGCATCTTCATCATGGGCGTCACCATGATGCCGGTCGCGCGCTCTACGCTGAGCCCAACGGCGTTGTAGTACAGCTCCAGCCGCCACAGAAGTTCGGGATCTGGATCGCCGATGATCGGCATTTCGCGGCGCTGCTCTTTCGTGACGATGTAGGGCGCGAGGAGATCGAGATCGGTTTTCTTGTCCCACGCGCCATGCGCATCCTGCGCGCGCCATTGCTTGATGAGTTCCTTGAGGAAGACGGATTCGGCCACCGCATCCTTTTGTACTTCTGCTGCTTCACCCATTGACGGCCTCATCCTCAAAATCGAGCTCGCGCTCCTTGCCCTTCATCATGGCTTTCCGCAGCCACGGCGGCGGCGTGCCTTTCAGCACCTGCACCAGCTTCGCGAGGAGGTCCTGGATCTCTTCGGGCTGATTGACTTTCATGGGGTGAATGCCCGCGGCGACGACGCGAGCCGCACCCGATCCGCCGATGGCCGCGACATAGAGGATCGACACATCCCTGATCGCCTCGATCTTCGGGGCGAGCTTGTCCTCGTCGCCGTCTTCCCTAAGGTCGCCCTCGAATTGGAAGACCTCCACGAAGCGGTGCCCTTCCGGCGCAATCTCATAGACTGCGATATTCTTGGCCCAGCCGAAATGCGCGTCCACGCGCTTTAGATCCTGGGTTGCAAAGGCGACTTTCATCGTGCCGGCCCTTTCTTCAGTGTTTTCTTCATCGTCAGTCCCTTTCAATGCCGGGCTAATGAGCCGTAAGTGCCGCATCATCATGGCCGTCCCCCTTTGGAAGCCGCCAGTCATCGGGCGCAGGCTCGTGCACCTCTGCCATGAACATGTTTCCAATTTCGAAGATGAGATTGCGCGTGCCGCGATAGCCTACGGAAAGCTTATGCGCCGAGCCGAGCCGGTCGAAAATCGGAAGGCCGTAACGGTACAGCGGAATGCCGAGCCGCGCCGACATTTGCCGCCCGTGGCTATGGGTCACGATCAGATCGCACCCGGGGCTTCGATGTTCGAGGTCTTCGAGATCGCCGATGAGCACCGCTTCCGCTGGCACCTTCTCAAGAACGGGCGACTGCGTTGTCGTGACCGCCGCGGCAATCGTGCACCCCATCTCTGCAAGCCAGCTCGACACGCTGAAGAGGAGATCGGGCTCCGCCCCCACCGCGATCTTCTTGTTGCCGAACGAGAAATGCCCGTCGAGCATGGCGTCGAGAAGCTGGCTGCGCTGCTTTTTGACCTTATTCGGCACCGGATTGCCGCTGATCTTCGCAAGGAACGCGATAAGGGCATCGTTCGGCGCGAGGCCCGTCAGCCTGTCGAACAGCTTGAAAGGTACGCCCGCTTTTTTCTCAAGCGCCTCGGCTGCATCACGCATCTGCTCGCCAATGGCAATCGTCCACGAGGCACGCCCCATCCTTGCGATCTCGTCAACGGAGATGCCGCCGATGGTCGTGGGCGTGAAGTCGTCCGGCATATGGCCGTCGAGGGAACCCGAGATGTCTGGCAGGATCGACGGTTCAAGCCCGAATGCTTCGACGATATCGCGCAGCTCTTCCAGATCGCCGGGCGTGAGATGTGAGCCGGGAAGGATGTTGATCCGCTTTGGCTCACGTGCGGCGTTGGCAGGTGGCGTTTCGACGAGCGCTTCAACCATGCGCGTCACGGTCTTACCCCAGCCGTCTTGAAAGGCCCCTGCGAAATCGGGCGTCGAGACATTCACGAGGGCCAGCCCGTCAAGCTCGGGGTGGCTTTGCCGGATCAGCTTGATGAAGCCGTCCACGTCGTCGCCCTTGATCTCGGTGACGCCCGTAGAGCAAATGCCGATCATAGCGGGCTTGGCGCGATTGGCGATGGTGAGGATGGCCTGCTCGACATTCTCATAGCCGCCGAGCACGGTGGCAACCTCGCTCATGGCGGTGGTCTGCATCGGGATGGCTTCGCGGAAGTGGCGCACGAAGAGCACGAGCCCGAACGAGGTGCAACCCTGCGATCCGTGCAACAGCGGCATGCTGCCTTTGATGCCCATGAATGCGAGCGCGCCGCCAATGGGCTGGCTCATCTTCAGCGGGTTGACCGTGCACGATTTTTTGGAGTGTTCGACTCGGGCCATGATCCGTCTCACGCGGCTTGTGTCGCCGGTGCGCCGGCTTCATTGGCAGCTGGCGGAATAGGTGTCCCGCCGACGCGCCCGATAAGGGCTGCGATGCCGTCTGAGCAGGTGCCGCAGCCCGTTGCCGCTGCCGTATACGCCCTGACTTCTTCAACCTGCGAGAAGCCATGACTGCGAATTGCGTCCTCGATCAAGCCTGCCGGCAATTGATTGCACTGGCAGAGAATTTCGTTGCGCTCCCGCTCGCGCGCGGCGTCCGGATCGGCCGCAAGCGCGGCGGCTTCCTCCGCATTGGCCTTATCGGCAAGCTCTTCCCAGCTCACTTCGTCCCACGGTGCTGGCCTGCGGACCTGTTCCCAAACCGGGTTCGATAGCGCTTTGTCGATTTCGCGGACGAGATCCACCATGCCCTCATAGCCGGCGTAGGCGTAATGGCGCTCCTGGTTGATATCGAGCCAGGGCATTTTCGCTTTCAGCGCGACGAACTGCGAGCGCCCGCCGGACAGCATGATGTCCGCGCGCGCCTCCTTCAGCATCTTGTACATCTCGCGCGGCTTCATATCGTCGATCATGTGCGCGTCCTGGCCCATGATCTCCTTGATCTTGTCCTTGTCCTCTTTCGTGGATTTTTTGACGCTCGTGCCAACGATCTCCATGCCGCCTTCCTGCAAGGCCGCCACGACGGACCAGGACTTCACGCCCCCGGTTATGAGAAGCACTTTCTTACCGAGCAGGCGCTCGCGATAGGCAGCAATCCGCGCCCACGCGCGCTTTTCCTCGCGCTCGATCACAACTTCGGTGCGTGCGATCAGATCGTCCGGCGCGCCGCGTTCCACGAGAAGGCGCGCGATTTCGCGCAAGCTCTCGCTCATGTCGCCGATGCCGTAGAAAGAGCCTTCGAAATAGGGGATGCCGTAGCGCTCCTCCATCTTGCGCGCGACGTTGATCATGGCGCGGGAGCAGACCATCATGGCGGCGCGGGCGCGGTGCGAGCGGGCCACCTCGTGATATTTCGAGTCGCCCGAGATGCAGGCGAGGACGCGAATGCCGAGTTCGTCAAGCAGCGGCTTCACCTGCCACAGCTCGCCCGCGACATTGTATTCGCCGATGATGTTGAGATCGTAGGGCGTTGTGTAGTCCGGCTCTTCGGTCCCGATCACGTGATCGAGCAGTGCTTCGCCGCCGAGTTTGTTGCCCAGCGTCTTCGATCCCGCGAATCCTGGCGCGTGAACCGGAATGCACGGTTTCCCGAACTTCGCGGCGGCCTTCTTGCAGACCATATCGATATCGTCGCCGATCATGGCCGGTATGCAGGTCTGGTAGACGAAGACCGCGGGCGGATCGTATTTTTCGATGATTTCCTTGATGGAGCGGTAGAGCCGCTTCTCGCCGCCGAAGACGATGTCGTTTTCGGACATGTCCGTGGTGAAGCTCATCCGGTAAAGGCTTGAGTCCGAGGATTTGGCGCTGCGATTGTCCCAGGAATTGCCTTCGCAGGCTATGGGGCCATGAACGAGATGCGCGACGTCGGTGATTGGCTGGAGCGCGATCTTCGCGCCGTCGAACGCGCAACCTCCCGCCGCACCGCCCGGCTGAAGCGCTTTGGAACAGCCCTTCTTGCGCTCTTTCTCCGTTTTGCTCTGATTCTTCTCGCAACCCGGTTCGTTGAAGACATCCTGGATTTTGTTCGCCAGCGTGCTCATTCACGTCTCCTGGGTTGGCCTACGCGTTGGCCGGACTTCACCGGCCAACGAATTAGAAGAAGACCCCCCAAGGTACGCCTTCTGAACGGCTGCGGTCTGCTCCCTCTCCCCTTGGGGAGAGGGTTGGGGTGAGGGGGTCTGCATCGAGTTCCGCGAGGGAGACCCCTACCGGATGATGTCGAAGCTGTAGTCTGACTTCGCTATGGAGTTCGTGTTCCGGTCCATCTCGTCGAAGATTTTATCGAGCAGCGTGATCAGCACGTTTAGGCCGCCCTGATATCCCCACAGCGGACGGCGGTGGTGGTGATGCCGGTCGAAGATCGGGAAGCCGAGACGGATCAATGGCGTGCCGGTGTCGCGCTCCAGGAACTTGCCGTAGGTGTTTCCGATCAGGAAATCCACCGGCTCGGTGAAGAGCAGCGAGCGCATGTGCCAGAGATCCTTGCCGGCATACACCTTGCCGTTCTTTCCGAAGGGGGAGCTGGCCAGAAGCTCGTTGGCTTTCGCCTCCCAGGTCTTGCCGCCATTGGTGGCAAGGACGGTCACAGGCTCAGCGCCAAGCTCCATGAGGAAAGCCGACAGGCCAAGGCAGAGATCGGGATCGCCATAGATCGCGAATTTCTTGCCGTGGATGTGCGCGGCGGAGTCCGCAACGGCGTCTACAAGACGGCCGCGCTCTTTCTTCAACGCCTCCGGGATCGGCTTGCCGGTGATGCGGGACACTTCCATGAGGAACTTGTCCGTGCCAGCGATGCCGACGGGGTGATTGAGGGCAACCGTCTCCTGGCCCCAGCCCGAGATGTAGTTCAGGGTCTTCTCGGTGCAGTATTCCTGCATCGAGATGGTGGCCTTTGCGTGGACCGCGTTCGCCGCGTCTTCGAGCTTGGTGCCGCCATCGTACATGCGGAACTCGCCATCGGTCGGCGTATCCCACACATCGCTGTTGTCGCCGAGGAAGGTGTATTCGACGCCCATCAGGTCGAAAATGCGCCCAATTTCACGCAAATTTCCGACGGTGTAGCCGTCAAAGCCGCCGAGGAAATTGATCTTTTCATTAGGCTGGCGCTCAAGCTTCGGCACAGTGCCGGCCTTGCCGCCCCAGAAGTGCTCCACCACGCCCTTGATGACATTGTCGTAGCCCGTGATGTGGCTGCCGACGAAGGCGGGCGTATGCGCGAAGGTCACGTCGAAATCGGCGGGAACGGATCCCTTCTCTTTCGAGGTCTTGATGAACGCGTTGAGGTCGTCGCCGATCACCTCAGCCATGCAAGTGGTCGAGACCGAGATCATTTTAGGCTTGTACATGTTGTAGCTGTTCGCCAGCCCGTCGACCATGTTGTTCAGGCCGCCGAATACCGCCGCGTCCTCGGTCATGGAGGAGGATACGCACGAGGTCGGCTCCTTGAAGTGGCGCGAGAGATGGCTGCGATAGTAGGCAACGCACCCCTGCGATCCGTGGACGAAGGGCAGCGTGCTTTCAAAGCCGAGCGAGGCGAAGACGGCGCCGAGCGGTTGACAGGCCTTGGCGGGGTTGACGACGAGAGCTTCGCGGGCGAAGTTTTTGTCTTGATATTCCTTCGTCTTCGTCCAGTCGGCGACCCGATCCACCTCGGCGTCGGGGTGACGGTCTTCGAACTTGTCTCTCTTATTCTTCAACATCTCCGTATATTCCGGCCCGCGGAATAGATTGAAATGGTCTAAGACTTCTTCTGCGTTCTGACTCATGGTGAGATCCTTGATTCTTTCTGTGGCGTTGCAGCTCTCCGCGGGAAAAGCGCAAGCGCCGCGATCGGTATATTCCGTCCGCGTGACGCACAGGCGTGACGCTTCATTAAAGCCCCCCTCATCCTGTCCTTCTCCCGCGAGGGGAGAAGGAACGCTTATGCAAGGGGCGCGGCCCGCTCCCTCTCCCCTCGCGGGAGAGGGCTGGGGTGAGGGGGCATGGCCTTGTTAGAACGGTGCCTTTGTGAGATTCCAGACCGGCGAGTTGATCGCCATGTCCATATCGCGGGCAAAGATGGCGAAGCCGTCATAGCCGTGATAGGGGCCGGAATAGTCCCACGAGTGCATCTGGCGGAACGGCACACCCATCTTCTGGAAGATGTACTTTTCCTTGATGCCGGAGCCGACGAGATCGGGCTTGATCTTCTCGACGAACTTCTCGAACTC
Organism: uncultured Alphaproteobacteria bacterium; assembly: GCA_963817705.1. Taxonomy (GTDB): domain Bacteria; phylum Pseudomonadota; class Alphaproteobacteria; order Rhizobiales; family Rhodomicrobiaceae; genus Rhodomicrobium. The sequence continues at coordinate 2,543,186 of CAWFPF010000001.1, read as the reverse complement.
GTATCCCGTCACGTCGTCATAGATCAGCGTCCCATCCTTCACGTAGTGGGTGGTGCGCTGATAGTCGTCGTTGTGGCCGAATTCATAGCCCGTGCCGACAACTTCCATGCCGAGGTCCTCATAGGCGCCGATCACGTGCCGGGGGCGCAGGCCACCGACGAAGAGCATGACCGTCTTGCCTTCGAGGCGCGGCCGGTACTTGGCGATGACGCCGTCCATCAGAGCCGTGTACTTGGCGATGACACGCTCGGCGTTCTCCTGGATCTTGGCGTCGAAATGCGCGGCGATCTTGCGGAGCGACTCTACGATCTTGGTGGGCCCAAAGAAGTTATATTCCATCCACGGAATACCATACTTCTCTTCCATGTGCCGCGAGATGTAGTTCATCGAACGGTAGCAATGGATGAGGTTGAGCTTCGCCCGTGGGGTTGCTTCGAGTTCGGCGATGGTGCCGTCGCCGGACCATTGCGCGATCACGCGGAGGCCAAGTTCCTCAAGCAGGATACGGGAGGACCAAGCATCGCCGCCGATGTTGTAATCGCCGATGATGGTCACGTCGTAAGGCGTGGCTTCAAACAACGCAGGCTTGTCGTGGGACTTCTCGAAGACCCAGTCGCGCACCGCGTCGTTAGCGATATGGTGGCCCAGCGATTGGGAAACGCCGCGGAAACCTTCGCAACGGACGGGCACGATCGTCTTGCCGCCATATTCCTTCGACTTCACCTTGGAGACGGCTTCGATGTCGTCGCCGATGAGGCCGATCGGACATTCGGACTGAACCGAGAGACCCTTGTTGAGCGGAAACAGCTCTTGGACCTCATCAATGAGCTTGTTGAGCTTCTTGTCGCCGCCGAAGACGATGTCCTTTTCCTGGAAATCGGAGGTGAACTGCATCGTTCCGAAGGTGTCGATGCCGGTTGTTCCGACGTAGTAGTTACGGCGCGATGCCCAGGAATATTGTCCGCAGCCGACGGGGCCATGGCTGATATGGACCATGTCCTTGATCGGTCCCCAGACCACGCCCTTCGAGCCTGCATAAGCGCAGCCGCGGATCGTCATAACGCCGGGAATCGATTTGATATTGGACTTCACGCCGCAATCGGGCTTGCCTTCCTGGTATGCGCCAAGATGCTTGGCCCGGCGTTTGGCTGTCTTGTCCGGATAGACTTTCAGAACTTCTGCGATAAGTTCTTTATTTCTTGCCTTGATGTCTTCTACGTTTTCCGCGAGTGCCAGGCTCATAACGAGTTAGCCTTTCCAACCTGAATTTATAGTTCCCCGCCGGCGCCATGGAAGGCCCGGCGGGAGTGTTCTTTAGGCCGCTGCAGCTTCTGCAGCCAGCTCGGCGGCGGTCTTGCCGACGATCGACTCGTCGACTGCCTTCAGGATACCGTGCTCCATCAGCATGTCTTCGAGCTCGTCCATGGTGATCGGGGTCGGGATCGTGCCGTTGCCCGCATTGGCATGGACTTTCGTTGCGAGATTGCGATAGTGCTGAGCTTGCTGAGAATCCGGAGCGTATTCGAGAACCGTCATCCGGCGAAGCTCGGCATGCTGCACGATATTGTCGCGTGGCACGAAGTAGATCAGCTTGCTGCTGAGCTTTGCGGCAAGTGCTTCAGCGAGTTCGAGTTCCTTGTCTGTCTGGCGCTCATTGCAGACCAGGCCGCCTAAACGAACCCCGCCGGAGTTGGCGTATTTCAAAATGCCCTTGGAGATGTTGTTGGCGGCGTACATGGCCATCATCTCGCCGGACATCACGATGTAGATTTCCTGCGCCTTATTCTCGCGGATGGGCATGGCGAAGCCGCCGCACACCACGTCGCCGAGCACGTCGTACGAAACGTAGTCGAGGTCGTCGTAGGCGCCGTTCTCCTCGAGAAAGTTGATGGCCGTGATAACACCGCGGCCTGCGCAGCCGACTCCCGGCTCAGGACCACCGGACTCGGTGCATTTGATGTTCCGGTAGCCGATCTTCATCACGTCTTCGAGTTCGAGGTCCTCGACGCTGCCTTGCTCGGCGGCGAGGCTCAGGATGGTGTCCTGCGCCTTGGCATGGAGGATGAGGCGGGTCGAGTCGGCCTTCGGATCGCAACCGACGATGAGGATTCTGTTCCCCATCTCGGCGAGCGCCGCCAGCGTGTTTTGGGAGGTGGTAGACTTACCAATACCCCCCTTCCCGTAGAATGCAATCTGACGCAAAGCCATGCTAGTCTCCTTCGTCTTGAACTTTGCGACCGGCTAGGGCGCCGGGCGCGAGTCTTGTTCGCCAGTCATCGAAACGCCCTACGAGCGCCGTCGCTAACCAAGGGGTGCGGGGCCGGGCTCGTCCTCCAGAGGCGGAGTATCTGGCAATCCTTCTGCCCGCTGCCCTCTTTCAGCAAGCCGCGTGCCAATGATGGAAGATGCTGAAATATATGGTCTTATTTCGTTTCCTGCCTGCGTTTCAGGCGCCGTTCCGCTGTTTCAAAGCCGACACGCCGGCATCGCATGTCTGAAAGCGGACAGCCTGCGTCCGGCCCGGAAATTGCAGTAGCCGCGAGCAAGATTCGATAGTGAAGAGGATCGCCATGCAGACCGGCGTCACGGCCTCCCGCCCGTTGGAATACAAACGCATCTTTGTGGTTTCGGATGACGAGATCACGCGCGCCGCTTTGCAGTTCATGCTGCACGATGAGAACGAGACGCACGATTTGCCGGATTTGAACGCGGCCTACGCCAAGGCCGCGGAGTGGAAGCCGGATCTCATCCTTCTCGGTCTTGAGATCGTGGAAGCGCGGGGAGCCAGCCTACTCGCCGGGATCGCGGAGCGGCTGGGTGGCGCGAAGATCATGCTCGTTGCCGAGCCCGGGCAGGATGCGTTGGCGCAAACCTACCTTGCATCCGGCGCCCATAGCGTCCTGACAAAACCGTTCACGGTGGAGTCCGTGCGGCGCAAAGTAGCAATCATGCTCGGACGCGGTTCGAACACCATGGTGCAGCTCTCGATCATGCCCGCGAAGAAAAAGTGACAGGCGCATCTCCCGCATGTGCAACCCTCTCTTCCCAAGCGGAGAGGAGGGGTAGGCGCCATCGGTAATGTCCGGGAGATAACAGTGGCTGTCGCCAATCCGACAACCCGCTAGAGTATTTCAGGCCGGCGGCTTCAAGACTTAAGGCTATCGTTGGCGTGACTGGATTGGTACAGAGGTTGCTTGATGCTCCTCATTTGCATGCTGAGCACCCGTGCGGACGAGGGCCTGCACGGCAAATCGAACAAGAGCTCTATCAACTCGCGGATGTGGGTCCGCAATGACGAGGATGACATGACCAATATCACCAACACGGCGTTTGGGCGGCTCGACGCCGAAAAAAGGCTTACCAATCCGGTTCTCAAATCGCCGACCAAGAAGGCCGGGCGGTTCGGCTTCCGCGGAGAGCTGGCGCTGAAATTTGCGCCGCAGTTTGCCGACGAGGCGCGCCCGCCGGAGCTGACCGCGGACCAGGTCATGGCGATTGCCGAGGAAGGCAGCCCGGCCATCCCTTTCCTGGCGTGTTATCTGCACTCGTTCGAATACTTGAAGCCGTTGGCGGAGGTGCTTGGCGAAGCGCTGTCGCCCGAGGGCAAGTATTTTTGTTTCTGCGATAACATCGACCTCGCGGAGCGATATCAAGTCAACTACAACGGCGCCAACTTCTATGTCTTACCAATTCACGAAGCTGGCGTTTACAATGAGCTGCTAGAGCTTTTCTACCTTGAGAAGAGCGAACTCAAGAGGCTCGACACCGCCGGAAAGCATGACAGGGTTGCCGATGCCGCGCTGAAGTTTAGCGACACGTTTCCAAGCCTGACCTATGAAGAGGGCCTGAAGCGGATGGGTCCGGTGCGCAACGTGAACGAGAACCGGCCCGTCTAAAGTTCGACCGCTTTTTACGGAACTTCATCCTTCGAGACGCCGCCGATGGCGGCTCCTCTGGATGAGGCCTCGCCCGGTAGCCCGCAGGATGAGGCCTCCCCTCGTGGTGGGGAAGCCTCAGGCCGTATCGAACCATGGAGACCGTGAGCGCCCAATTCCCTGCCGGGGGCACACGCGCGCAAATGGCGAACGCAAGACATTGAACAAGCCGCGAGACTACTGCATCGAGCCGCAATATTGCTCTGAATTCATGACGCTGCGGCTGCCAAGGCGGGCGATCTGGGAAGGATAGATGCTGCGGCCATCGGAACCCGAAATGCCATTGGCATTCGTCCCCGCGTTTCCAAAATTGCCGAGGCGGCCGATATGCGACGGCGAGAAGTTGCGGATCTCAGCCGCTGAATAGCTGGACGTGTGCGCCCCGGTGTCATCATGTCCATTCATCAGAGCGCTTGCACCAGCCAAGGCAATCGTCTCATCCTCGCTCGATGCGCAGCCGCTGACGCCGATCGCTCCGCAGACCCGGCCGTTGATGCGAAGCGGCACGCCGCCAGCCGACATTACGATCCGCCTGTCCGCGCCGCGGTCGATGCCAGACAGTTCGCCACCCATCCGCGCATGGGTCATCATGTCTCGGGTCGCGGCATCGAAGGCGCGCGCCGTATACGCCTTGCAGGCAGCCGCGTCGATACCGGATAGCCAAGCACCATCCATGCGGACCTGAGCCATCACATGGCCACCTTCGTCTACGACGGCGATGTTCACGGCGCAGCCAAGCTGTTGCGCCTTTCTCTCTGCTGCACGGATAACACGTCTCGCCTCGTTCAAGCTGAGCATTTTAGTCTCCTCAATTTTTTGAATGCCGGGAAGCCGACCGCTTCTACCGGTGTGGCTTTGTTGCCTTCAATCAAAGCGTGTATTACTTATGGAATACTACTGGTTAAAGATGATTTTATGTTTGAATTTGCATAGAAAATGTTTTGCATTGTATTTCTTGAATGCAATGCCAGGCCGAGTTATCGATTTTCGCCTGTTTATCTTATTAGGTTGTCCTCACGACTTGCTCCAGGGAGAATCCCGGTGCGCCTTGGCTCCGCCCTGGCCTTGATCGCGCGGCACCTCGGTGTATTCCACATCGATGACGTCATCGGCACGCTTCGGCTTTTCCGGCCCGGGCTCGGGGCGAGGCTGCGTGCGAGCTGTCTGCGTCCGCCCTCTCATCCCATAGGACATGCCGCGCCAGATCAGCCGCCGCGCCGCCGGCAGCAGCACGAAAAGCCCAAGAATATCCGTGAAAAAGCCGGGGATCATAAAGAGGACGCCCGCCATCATTATCGCGCCGCTGTCAAGCAGCGGCTGCTCCGGCGGCGTGCCCGCCTGCATGGCCTCCATCACCCTGCGTCCCACCGTCACGCTTTGCGAGCGGATCAGGAAGGCCCCGAACGCGACCGATGCCGCGAGCAAGAGGAACGTCACAAGCGGACCAACCAAACGGTTGACCTCGACGATCGAGGCGACCTCGAGTACAGGCAGGGAAAGAAGCAGGAAAAAAGCGAGGAAAGGCATGGCGCGTGTGGGCCTCGTTTGGGATTGCAATCGGTTGTATTTAATATGGGGGCCGCAGGACGGATTGGCGCCGGTGCCCGCTCAGAAATCTGGCGGATATGCGAGCGTGGACTTTCCCGCTATAGCCAGTTTCCTCCGAAGGGCTTATATCACCCCCAACGCACTGCGCAACAGAGGGGCCTCAGGGCCGGGAGCGGCGGCTTTGGAGACTAGCGATATCTTCGATCTCACCAATATTCTGCTTTTGGCGGTGGTCGTCATCATTTTCTTCAGGCTGAGGAGTGTTCTCGGACGGCGGACCGGCAACGAAAGGCCGCCACGTCTCGATCCTTATGGCGGGTCTGGAACGGTGCCAGCCCGCGAGCGCAGCGATAATGTTGTGCCCATGCCGAAGGCGGAGCCCAAGCCGCCGGCGCCGCAGCCCGCCGTCCGCGGTGTCGACGAGCGCTTAGGCAGCCTCCCCGAAAATTGCAGTGCGCTTCTCCCCCTTCGCGACATAGCGGCCGCGGACCCGAGCTTCGATGCCGGCCTGTTCCTCAAGGGCGCCAAGGCTGCGTATGAAACAATTGTCACGGCTTACGCGCAAGGCGATCGCACGGCGTTGCGCAATCTTCTGTCGCCGGAGGTCTACGACAGCTTCAACGCGATCATCAACCAGCGTCAGGATCGGGGCGAGACGACCGAATTCAGCTTCGTCGGGATTTCGTCCGCGGATGTGACCGATGCGCAGCTCACCGGAAAGATCGCGCATGTCACCGTGCGATTTGTCAGCGAACTCGTTACGGCCGTCCGCGACCGCGCCGGTATTGTCGTCGAGGGCGACATGAAAGCCGTCCGGCAAGTGACTGATATCTGGACCTTCGCCCGCGATGTCAGCTCCCAAAATCCCAACTGGCAGCTCGTGGCGACGGATTCGCCTGAAAGTTAAGCCACCGTGACCGATGCGGTGGAAAGCGCTCTTTGGCGCTGGCAGCATGCCCGTCCGGATGCGCCCGGCCTCACCGTGGAGGCGATAGAATTTACAGCGATTCCAGGCTGGGAAGCGGACGATCACCGCGAGGCATTTGACTGCTACACACAATCGGCCCATCTGACCGGTCAGCCTTTGCCCCAAGCCGATAGCGCGGGGGACCCGTGGGACCGGATGCAAGCCCGCCGCTTCTTTGAGGAAACCTTCGCTGCGTCTCGCGTTTCGGCCGCGCCAGGGCTCTTGACGTCGTATTTCGAACCGGTTCTGAAAGGGTCGCGGAAGCGCTCAGCCGCCTTTTCCGTTCCGGTCTACTGGCGCCCTCCCGATTTGCGCCCTCTTCCGCAGGGCCATCGCCTGACTGTTCAGGGCCTTACCGCGGGGCGCGAGACTTCGGATGGATTCGAGCCATACTTCACGCGCGAGGCAATCGAGGCCGGAGCCCTGGCGGGCCGGGGCCTTGAACTCCTTTATATCGCGGACCCCGTCGAAGCGTTCGTGATGCATGTCCAAGGGTCCGGATTCGTCGAACTCGATGACGGATCGGCGGTGCGGCTCACCTTCGACGGCAAGAACGGGCATAGCTACACATCGATCTCGAAGCTCCTCGTGGAACGGGGCTTCCTTTCGCGCGAAAACGCTCACCTCGAAGGGACACTTGCCTGGCTGCGGGCGCAACGCGATGTGCAAAAGCATCTCAACGAGAACAGATCCTATATTTTTTTCAGGGAGTTGGAGAATTCCGCAAGCGCACCCAAAGGGTCTTGCGGGACACCGCTTTGCCGTGGGCGCAGCCTTGCAACCGACCCATTTTACCATGCCTTCGGAACGCCTATATGGGTGTCAGCGCGGGACCTCATCTTCGATGGCCGCCCGTTCCGGCGGCTTCTCATCGCCCAGGACACGGGGTCGGCGATCGTTGGTCCGCAGCGCGGTGACGTGTTTGCAGGAACAGGCGCGCAGGCTGGTAGCATAGCGGGCCACATCCGGCATGAGTGCGAGTTCATCATTTTGAGGCCGAGGCGCTAACGGGGCGCTGGGGCCCTGGAGAGCCTTATGGAAGGCCGCAGCCGCAAGCGGTTTCTTTCACGGGAGGAGCTGGAGTTGTGGGCTAAAGTCACGCGCCACGACGAGCCCCTGGCGCGTGCGCGTCTTCTTGACGCAGGAACAAGCGCGCCTACTCCAAAGCCCAACGGCGCGGCGGTATCTGGCGGCGAGCGCCCAGCCCAACCAAAGCCGTCCTCGCCGGCTCCCGGCAAACCGGCTGTTCAGGCAAAACCCAAGCCGGCCCCGGCTGTGCCCCCGCCCGCACCATTCGATCCGCGCGAGAGCAAACGGATTGCCAAAGGGCGGCGCGAGATCGACGCGAGGCTCGATCTGCACGGCTTGCGTCAGCAGGACGCCTATGCCGCACTGCGCCGCTTCCTCGCCCACGCTCAAGCGCAAGGTCATCGCCATGTGCTCATCATAACCGGCAAAGGGACGGAGACCGGCGTGGAGCGCGACTTCTGGACCTCGGAGGAGCGCGGCGTGCTGAGGCGCCTTGTGCCGCACTGGCTGTGCGAGCCGTCCTTCCGGCTGCACGTCGTGAGCTTTACGGAGTTGGCGCTGAGACACGGCGGCAGCGGCGCGCTTTACGTGACGATCCGCAAGAGCGCGCGGGTCAGGGGGTGATCAGCCGGTGGCTAATATTGACCGGCCAGCGAAGTCTCCAGAAGCGTTATCTCCTCCGGTGTCAGTGAGAAGAGCTTGTAGACGATGCCGTCAATGGATTTCTCCGCAGCCGCTATCTCAGCCGTCAGGCGTCGAACTTCAGCGCTATTTTCAGCAATATAAACTTCCCAGTCCCGGCGCTCTTTGACGGGAATATCCACGCGAAACGCTTTTTTCACTTCGTCGCGGAAGCCCTTGAAATCCAGCTTATGGAAGTTTTCAAGTTTGCCTGAAACCTTTCTCAACTCTGGCGAAGCCAGATCTAGAAACCTCTGTCTAACTTGAAGCTGGACCTCATACCGCCGCTGGGCGGCAGAGCCACATGCTTCCGCAAGATTTTCTAACCCAACGTCTTTTTCGATTTCGGGAATGGGGATCGTGATCAAATTTTGCGAGAACATCCTTAACCGCCACTCCCCACCGCGAAGCGCTCCTGACTGACCAAAAAGATGCGCCCAGCCAACTCGCGAATTCAAAAGCGCTAGAAGCGAGCTTATATCACCTTCGATAAAGTAGATTGTGTTTCCGCAAAAATATCCTGATCGGTCAATGCAGAACTTCGGTCCTTGTGAAAGATCTGGGAAGACAATCTTGTTCTTGGAAAAGGATTCCTGATACGCAAGCTGCGCTTGCTGCAACTCCCACCATTCCTGCTTTGTGGCCCGCTTTTCCAGCTCGGGTTTAAATGGCAGAAGCCAGTTCCTAATTGACGGATAATCCTCAATATTGACTTTGCCCTTCGGCGTGTTGATGAGCCAAAGATCTTCGCTCTCCACGCGCCAGCGCTTGATGTTCTCGCCGCGCAGGAATGGTTTCAGAAGGTCCGCCGACTTCGCGTCTTGCGCGACAAGACTGTCGCGGGTTGCCCGGTCGATGACGAAGGCGTCGTTCAGGCCGGTCTTGATCCCGTAGAGCGGCGCCCCGTAAACCTCACCGAGCGTCTTGCGGCCTTTCACGATCTTGTCGCGCAGGCGCGCCAAGGCGTCGTCTTCCAAACGCCACGAGCCTTTGCCGAGACGCTTGCGAAGCATGGGCTGAGCGCAGCGGGCAAAGGCGTTCGCCAAGTCCTCAGGCAACCGTTCCTTCACGTTGAGATATGCGAGAGTCTCGGCCGCCGGCCCCCCTTTCTTCAAGGTCAGAATTGCCGGATAAGTGGTTACGCCCTCGAAGATCTGAAGGTCGCCGAAATCCACAACGCTTTCGACGGCAACGCCGTCAGTCAGAAAGGTGCGGAGTTTTTCGCCCGACCCCGTCCGGAAGAAGGTCGAAGAGGAAATATAGCCCAGCCTTCCTCCTTCCTTGAGAAGGCGCGTACCCTTCTCGAAAAAGTAGGCGTATAGGTCCACCCTATCGGCGGCGACCGTATAATTCTTTTCAAGGTAAGGCTTGAACGCCTTCAGATATTCCATCCTCACGTAGGGCGGATTCCCGATGACCACATCGAAGCCGCCACGCGCGAAAACTTCAGGGAAAGCGGCGCGCCAATCGAAGGGCCGATCCGTGAAGGCTGCGTCATCGATGAGGCTGTTGCCAACTTTGATAGTCGCTTCGAGGTTCTGCAGCCGGTGATCGCGGCGCGCGGTTTTCAGCCAAAGAGCAAGCCGAGTGACTTCCACCGATTCCGCGTTGAGATCGGCGCCGTAAAGGTTTTTCGTCACAATTTCGTCGAAGATATCGAAACCGGCGTCGATGCCGAGTTCATGCAGCCGGTTGACGGTGGCGCGGTAGCGGCGTGCAAGCTCGTCGAAAGCCGCGACAAGAAAAGCGCCCGAGCCGCAGGCTGGATCGGCGATAGTGAAATCCCGCAAAGCCGCAAGATAATCCTGCCAGAACGCAAACTCTTGCGAAGCGTCCGGCCCAGGATCGCCGTCCGAAGCTTCCCTCATACCGTGCTTTTCCCAAAGCGCGGCCCGGCGCTCGTCGAGGGTCAGTGCAATCGTCTTCTCCACCAGAAAACGCGTGATCATGTCGGGCGTGTAAACCACGCCTTCACGCTTTCTTTTCGAGATTGCCGGCGGCTTTTCGTTGCGGCTTTCCGCCTTCAGCTTCTCGATGTTGGTGATGGACTGCTCGAACAAATGCCCAAGCACGGTGACCGGCACTTCACGCTGGTAATCCCATTGGCCAAGCTGAGCCACGTCCTGCGCGAGTTGATCGGGCAAGATCAAAGCATCCGCGATGGGGTCTTCCGCGAACAGTCCGCCATTATAGGCCCATATGGCAAGACGCTGGTTTCCCTGATCCACGGCCTTGAACAAAGCGAGAAAGTTCTTCCAAATTGGTTGCGGCAAGAACCTGCTTTGCTCCGTCGAAGCATCTTCCAAGAGCCGGTCCGGCAGCAAATCGGTCCGCTGCGCGAAGCCGATGAACAGGATCCGGTCCAGTAGCTTTTGCGAGACTTCGATGGCTTGGAACAGGCTCAGCCGGGGTCCTTCGCCTGAACTCGTCAGGTAAGCAATTAACCGCTCGCGCAGCTCTTTATACTGACCGTACAACTCATCCGTGATGTCCTTGTATGCGCTGTTGGTTTGGCGAAGCAACGCGTCCGTGACGCCGCCGAGCAACCGCTCCGATGCCAGCAGGAGCCACAAACGGGCATGCTCCTCGGGCTCATTCAGCCTCGACAAATCGAACATCTCATAGGCATCGCGGCCACGGCCAAAACCGTAGAGCCGCACCTCGATGCAATTTGAAACCAAGACCCATTTCGAGCCCGGCGCATCGATGGCGTAATCCCAAGCCTGCTGCACGGGGCTTCGCCCGCGTCCAGGCATGATATGGTCGAGATCGTAGGTGTCTGGCCCTTTCAACTCGCATGGCGCAACGATATCGAGAGCGCCGTCGGTCTCGTCGAAACGGCCAAGCGCCACATCCACCGCCCCGGCACGTATCGCTTTCTCAACGGCCAGCGTGTAAGGGTTCGAGGGATCGAAGGGCGTGTAGCCGAGTATGGTTTGAAGGACATCCTGGACGAAGAGAACTCCGGACCGCAGTCTCTTTCTGCTTCAGAAATTTCGGATCGCTGACCTTGCGGGCATAGTCCGTAGCCTTTTTAATCTGTTCTGGGCTGGGGGCAAACGCGACGCGCTCCCGCTCAGCCTTAATGACCTTGTGGTTGAATAGCGGCACCCGCAAAGTGCGTGCAACTCGGGGACGCTTCGCGCCTAGGCCGCCGGAAGGCGGCAGATCAATGCCGGCCGATGCAAATAGCTCCATGCCAGCAAAGGTAGCGTTTCGCCTTGAGTTGGTCCACTTCCGTGCGGGTATCCATCAACCGCAAAATACAGAATTAAGAATGGGCAAGCCCGCAGGGATCAAACCCTCGGTTCATACCCCCCGTTATAGCCTGCCGGTTTGTGGCCATAGGAAACGGCGCCGTTCATCTGATCGCTGGCGCGTCTCGCTGGCGCACCGTAGGTGTCTGGGATCTTATCCGCGAACGCCTGCACGAAATCGTCCTCCGCCGCGGCCGTTGCCGTCAAGGCCTGGTCGGTATAGGTGGTTGCATTCGGATCGGCCGCCACCTTGTTCATGATCGCGCGGTAGCGCCGCATGAGCCAGAACCACTGCCATGCCACACCCGCGATCTCCACCGCGCGCCGCGGGTAGAACACGAGCGGGCTCTCGACCGGCATGCCGAACCGCCGCTGGGTCCGCACCTTGCGCCTCAAGACGCCAAATTGCAGCGGATGCACGCCCTCAATCCGGGTGGCGCCGGACATGAGCATGAGCCCTCTGAAGACCTTTTTCAATTTGAGGCCGCTGGCGCGGGCGCGCCGGAGCAAGGTTTCCACATGGTCGTCGGTGTAGTAACGCGACCAAGCGCTGCGGTACACGCCCTCCCACTCCTGCGGTGACATCAGCGCATGCGCCGTACAGACGTGCTCAAGGTCGTACTTATTCATATCGGGGTCCATCGGGACGCCCTTCAGCGTCAGGTTCTTGTGGTCCTCCGAGCCCGGTAGCGGAGTGAGACAGAAAAACTCCAGGATGTCGATCGGCAGCTCCCGCTTGATGAGATCGATGTCGCGCGCGATCGACTGGGGCGTATCGGTTGGGAAGCCCAGGATGTAGCCGGCCCAGGTCACGACCTTCTGCTCGCGCCACGCCAGGAGCATCTCGCGATACTCCCAGATTTTGTTCTGGCGCTTCTTCGTGCCCATCAGCGATTGCGGGTTTATATTCTCGAGCCCGATGAAAACAGTGTTGCAGCCCGCCTTTGCAGCTTTCTCGACGAAGCCCGGCGTGCGATAGCTCAGGGTGTCGACCTGCAGGATGAGGCGGACCTTTATGCCCTCCGCGCGCAACGCGATGAAACGGTCGAGGATAGGTTCCCAGTTCTTGTTGCGGGCGAAATTATCGTCGGTCACGAAAAACCGGGTAATGCCCTGCGCCGCGTTGGCCCTAACGATGGCCTCGACGTCATCGGCGGTACGGTAACGCGACTTGCGGCCCTGCACGTTGATGATGGTGCAGAAGCTGCATTGGAACGGACAGCCGCGACCCGCATCGAGGCTTGCGTAACGTCCGGCGATGCGCGTGACGAGCGGGCGCGGCAGGAACGGCAGGGTGGCGCACTCCATGTCCACCAGATCGTTAAGATAATTGTAGACCGGCTTGGCGGTGCCGGCGTCGATGTCCCGAACAAGCGACGCCATGCGTCCCTCGCCCTCGCCCGCGAACAGCGTAACACCGAGATCCAGGGCCTCTCTCAGATCCGCGGGCAGCTCCGGGAGCATCGAGAGGCAGCCGCTGACATGAAACCCGCCGATCACGACAGGCACCTGTGCGGCGCGGAACTGACGGGCGAGATCGAGCGCGCGCGGAAATTGGTTCGACTGCACCCCAACGAGGCCCACAAAGCCGCCGCCCGCCGCGCGGATCCGCGCGATCGTGCCCTTGACGTCCACGATGGTGTTGCACTCGTCGCACGCGGAGATTGATAGCTCGACATCCGGCCCGAGCACCTGGCTTCCCGCGCATTCCATCAAGAGGCCGTACACGCTCGCCAAGCTGTTCGACGGTAGGGACGAGCGCCACCACTGGATGACGTAGCCTTCAGCATCGTAGTGCGACGGCTTGATGAGAGCGATTTCGAATTTGCGCTTGCCCAGCTCGCGTTTTGCCATTCCTGAGTCTCCGTGCGGATCGCGTTGCCGGCGCCCTCTGCGACGGGCGGTGTCAGCGCGGCGCGATATGCCAGGGTTACGGCGTGTCAAAGCGATAATCTGCGGCCTTTTGCCGTGCGCGGCAAGCGAGCGAGACCCCGCCGCCCACAGCTAGGAGACGCATACAGAGACGTTTTTTATTCAGAGAGTGGCAAAAAAAGCGACGCCCACAACCGCCGATGACGTGTGGGCGAAAACTGAGGCCGGGGTACTGCTTACACAGTGAAGAAGTCGTCGATCCGGACTGGCAGCGCGCGGATGCGCTTGCCGGTTGCGTGATAGACTGCGTTCGCCACAGCCGCGTTGGTCCCGACGTTACCAAGCTCACCGAGACCCTTCACGCCGGCCGGGTTCACCTGATCGTCAACCTCGGGGACGAGAATGACCTTGACCTCCTGTATGTCGGCGTTCACTGGCACGAGATAGGAGGCGAGGTCATCGTTGACGTAACGCGCGTAGCGATCGTCGATCTCGGTCTCCTCGAACAGCGCGGAGGAAGCACCCCAGATCAACCCGCCCATGAGCTGACTGTGGGCCGTTCGCGTGTTCATGATCCGGCCGGCCGCGAAAGCGCCCACGAGGCGAGGAACCCTAATTTCCCGGGTGCGCCGATTGATGCGCACCTCGACGAACTCGGCCCCGAAGGCGAACATCGTCTTGTCCTTCAACGGGCCGCCGGTGATCTCGACCTTGCCGTCATAGATGCCTTGCGCCGCGCCGGGTTTGGCGCTTGGTGGCACCCATTCGTAGAATTCCTCGACAGCGTTCGAGCCAAGCCTGTCGAAAGCCGCCGCAAGCTCTTGCGGAGAAACCCCCTTCATCGCGTCTTCGGCGTTGCGTTGGAACAGCTTCCCCTGGATCAGCCCGCATGCCCCCTTTACGGCCGAGCAAGCGCTTGCTGTCGTGATGGACCCGCCTGCGACGGGGCCGGGCGGCAGATCGCTCACGCCAAGTTCCACCGCGACCTTCTCAAGCGGCTGGTTCAGCATCTCGGACGCCATCTGCCCGATCACCGTATAGGCGCCGGTACCGACATCCTGCGCCGCGACCTGCACGCGGACATTGCCCTGACGGTCGAGCCGGACCCGAACGGTGCAAGGGTTCAACTGCGTGGGGTAAGTCGCCGTCGCGCAGCCCCAGCCGATCAGCCAATCGCCATCCGTCATGGAGCCCGGCTGCGGATTGCGCTTCTCCCATCCGAACGCCTTCGAGGCCTCGTCATAACACTTCATCAGCGACCGCGACGTGTAGGGTGCGCCCGTGGTGGGATTGACCATCGTGTCGTTGACGCGGCGGAACTCGACCGGGTCCATATTAAGTTTCACAGCCATCTCGTCCATGGCCGACTCAAGCGCAAACATATATGGCACTTCCGGCGGTGAGCGCATGAAGCCCGGTGTGTTGCGGTCGCCTTTGACAATCCAGACCCGGGTCCAGACATTCGGCGTCTGGTACATGGCGGAAGTCGCGTCCACGCCGCTGACTACGTAATCGTCGGTGCGCGAGGACATTTCCCACGCCTCGTGCCAATAGGCCTTCAGCTTGCCGGTCTTGTCAGCACCGAGCTTGACGTGGTGCTTCGTCTCGGCGCGGTAGGTTGCGATGGTGAAACCTTGATTGCGCGTTGCGACGAGCTTAACCGGACGGTTAAGCTGACGCGCTGCCATCGCTACAAGCACGGTGCGCGGCGTGATGCTGCCCTTCGAACCGAAGGCTCCGCCTATGAAGGGCGAGACGGCCTTGATCTTAGCGGGGTCGATGGAGAGTTGCTGGGCCAGCCCGTGCTTCATGCCGGTGACGAACTGGCTTGGTTCATAGACAGTCAGCTCATCGCCATTCCAGACGCAGGTCGTGGTGAACAGCTCGATGGGATTGTGATGCTGCGTGGGCGTATAATAGCCCGCATCAATCGTAACTTCGGACTGCGACAACGCCTCATCCGGATTCCCGGCGTGCGGATTCTTGTGTCTGGGACTGACCTTCTCCGCCTCATGAATCCCGGTGCCGGGCTGATCCATCGTGGCCGTGGGCTGCTGCGCGTCGTAGTGCACGATCAAGCGCTGGGCAGCTTCGCGGGCATTCTCAAAGGTCTCCGCCACGATCATCGCGACATAATCGCCGCCGTAATCGACCCGGTTACCGTCGAGCGGCTTCTTCGCGGTCGACGCATTTCCGCCGGAGCCGAAGAAAGTGAAGACGCCCGGAACTTTCGTGTTCTCGTGGGTCATGATGAGGAGCACGCCGGGCACCTTGCGAGCCTCGCTCTCGTCGAAGCCCGCGATCGTTCCCCGGGCGATTGCGCTCGTGACGAGGAAGGCATAGGCAGGCCGATGCACCTGGTAGTCGGAGCCATATTTAGCCTGTCCGGTCACCTTGAGGCGGCCATCGATGCGAGGCGCAGGCTGGCCCATATTCTCCTTTGGCGCAGGAGCTGCTTCGGACATGTTAGACCTCCATCGCTTGCGCCTGCATGAGCGCGCGGATCATCGTTTCCTTGGCGAGCGGCACCTTGAACGCGTTGTGCTTGCGCGGAACCGCTTGGGCTAAGGCCGCATCGGACGCGCGTACCATGTTCTCTTGCGTGAGTGCCTGGCCGCGCAAGATGCTTTCGGCTTCGCGAGCCCGCCAAGGCTTTGCCGCGACACCGCCCAGCGCGATACGGACATCGCGAGCGCGGTCCCCGTCCAGATCGAGCGCTACCGCAGCGGAAGCGAGCGCGAACTCGTAGGACTCGCGGTCGCGGATTTTTAGATAAAGCGAGCGCCGCGTATGCGGACCGGCCGGCACCGTGAATGCGGTTATGAGCTCGCCCGGCTGCAAATTCGTCTCGATGTGGGGTGAGTTGCCTGGGTCACGGTGGAGATCGGCGAATGCGAGCGCGCGCGTACCCTTCTGGCCCAAAATTTCGACCTGTGCGTCGAGCGCGATCAGCCCTTGCGCCCAATCGCCGGGGTAAGTGGCGATACAGGCATCGGAGGTGCCCAGCACGGCATGGAGACGGTTGACGCCGTCCATGGCCGCGCAGCCGGTCCCAGGCTCGCGCTTGTTGCAAGCGTAGGAGGTGTCGCGGAAATAGGTGCACCGCGTGCGCTGGAGTACATTTCCACCAAGCGTTGCCATGATACGGAGCTGCTGGCTCGCGGCCATCCAAAGCGACTGCGACAGGACAGGGTAATTCTTTTTGATGGTCCCATTCTCCGCCGCCTCCGCCATTGAGACGAGCGCGCCGATGCGAAGACCTTGCGCGCCGGAGTCGATCCGGTGCATGGACGGATCGGCAATCCGCTTGAGATCGACCAGCATTTGCGGGCGCATGACATCGATCTTCATGAGGTCGATAAGCGTAGTGCCGCCGGCCAAAAACTGCACGGGTGCTTGGACGTGGGCAACAGCCCGGCTTGCACCGAGAGCGGCGGCTTGTTGCGCGCTTTGCGCTTGCTGATAGCTAAAGGGCCGCACGTTGCGCCTCCATCGCTTGACGCGCTTGCTCGATGGCAGCGACAATGTTGGGATAGGCGGCACAGCGGCAAAGATTGCCGCTCATATATTCGCGGATCTCATCGCGGTTGCCGGCATGGCCTTCCCTCACGCAGGCGACCGCCGACATGATTTGCCCCGGCGTGCAGTAGCCGCATTGCAATCCGTCATGGTCGATGAAGGCTTGCTGCATCGGGTGAAGCTTGCCGTTCTTCTCAAGCCCCTCGATGGTCGTTATGTCTTGCCCTTGCACGGCGATAGACAATGTGAGGCACGAGAGAACGCGTTGCCCATCGACATGCACCGTGCAGGCGCCGCATTGGCCCTGATCGCAACCCTTCTTGCTACCCGTCAGTGCGAGGTGGTCTCGCAGCGTGTCTAGAAGCGTGGTGCGCGTATCTAAATTCAATGCGTGATCCTGGCCGTTGATCTTTAATGTCATCGGAACCGGATCGCGGGGATCGGCTCTGACTTGGCCGGGCGTCGCATCCTGAGCCCTTAGATCACCGATCAAAGGCATCGCCACAGCCGCTGTTGCTCCGCCCCTCAAGATAAAGCGGCGGCTTACGCCTTGACTATTTCCGGGGTGCCCATCGGCGCTTCCCGTCCAAGGGGAGGGGTCATTATTGTCGGGTTTCATGGTGGCTCTCGCTTCGCTTCAAAGCCGGCCTGATTGTCCGGCGAGCCAGTTACGTGTGTAACGGCGGCCTCGTTTGTTGACGGGTCAAAGCGAGGCGGATGGGATGGTTCCAGCCGGCGGCTTCAAAAAAGCCGTGACTTGCGAAACAGGGCTATGGGGCTGCGGACAGGCATCCCTGCTCCCGTTGGGAGTGAAGCTTCAGCAATGCTAGCAATCTAAAGCGAGCGTTAAGCCGCCCATAGATGACGCAGCGGACGGCCAGGCGCTATGGCTTGTACCGCCTTGACGATCCCGCGAGCATCGATGTCAAAATGCCGGTGCAGATCGTCGATCGTGCCGGACTGGCCGAAGTTTTGAACGCCAAGGGAGCGCGTCCTATGCCCGCAAACGGACCCGAGCCAGCCCAGGCTCGCGGGATGACCATCGATGACGGTGACAAGACCGCAAAAAGAAGGAAGGGCCGCCATGAGAGTCTCGACATGGCTGACGGTTGAAGCCCCCTGCTCGCGGCCCTTTTGCGCTTTCGTCCAATCGGCGTAGAGACGATCTGCCGAGGTGATCGAAAGCAGGCCCACGTCCCGGCGATCCTCCCCGATGAGGCCGGTCGCCTCTATCGCCCCCGGAGCGACAGCGCCTGTGAAGGCGATCACCGCTTGCGCGTTCGGACCCGGGTTTCTCAACCAGTAGGCGCCTTTCAAAATGGAACGCTCCAAGTCGGCCGTCATCTCTCTTTGAGGCTGATCGAGCACGCGCGTGGAAAGCCGCAGGTAAACCGATCCGCCCTCGTCAGCACGCGCTTGGACATGCTCGAAAGACCACCTGAGAATGACGGCGAGTTCATCCGCAAACGCCGGCTCAAAGGAAGTCAGCCGGTCTTGCGCCATCCCGATCAGAGGGGTCGCGATGGACTGGTGAGCGCCGCCCTCCGGCGCCAAGGTCACGCCCGATGGCGTTGCGACAAGAATGAAGCGTGCATCCTGATAACAGGCATAATTCAGGGCATCGAGGCCGCGCTCGATGAAAGGGTCGTAGAGCGTGCCGACGGGAAGCAGCCGTTCGCCCGAAATGGCGTGGGCCAGCCCCATGGCGGAGAGCATCGCAAAAAGGTTCATCTCGGCGATGCCAAGCTCAAAATGCTGCCCTTTCGGGGACACGGACCAATTGAAGGCCGACGGAATATGCTCGGCACGAAAGACATCTTGTATCTGTTCCCGGCCATAAACGTTTCTTCTGTTCACCCAGGCGCCGAGGTTCGTCGATACCGTCACATCGGGCGAGACGGTGGCTATCCTTGCGGCGAACTCATCCTCGCGCTTGGCGATTTCGTGCATCAGGAGCCCGAAGGCCTGCTGCGTCGACATCGACGGCTGTCTTTCGTAGCCAAGGCGCTCCGGAACGCCAATACGCGGGGCTTCGTCAGGATGCGCCGGCTTTTGAGCCGTCCCGGTGCTGGCGAGGAACCGCTCAAGGTCCGCAGCGTCCGTGAGCAGGCCCTCGAAGGGGTCCCATTCATGGCCTTTCCGGATGTTCATCGAAACGCGCAACGCGTCGACCTGAGCCGGAGTCATAAGTCCCGCGTGGTTGTCCTTATGGCCGGCAAGCGGAAGGCCGAAGCCTTTGATCGTGTAAGCGATGAAACAGACGGGCCTGTCGTGCTCCTGGGCCTTGGCGAAGGCTTCCATGAGCGTTTCGATATCGTGGCCGCCTAAATTGCCCATCAGTGCCGCGAGTTCGTCATCGCTGCGCCGGCCGACCAAAGCCGAGACAGGCCCTTGGTCGCCAATGTCGTCCAAGAGCCGCTTTCGCCAGACGGCGCCGCCCTGGAACGTCAGAGCGGAGTAAAGCGGATTGGGGCACTGCTCGATCCATTGCCGCAGCACCTCCCCGCCGGGCTCGGCGAACGCCGCTTGCTGCAGCTTCCCATGGCGAAGGACCGCGACATCCCAGCCGAAATTGCGGAAGATGGCTTCAATTTTGGACCAGAGGCCCTCCCGGATGACGGCATCCAGGCTTTGACGGTTGTAATCGACAATCCACCACGTGTTGCGCAGGCCGTTTTTCCAGCCCTCAAGCATCGCCTCGGAGATGTTGCCCTCGTCGAGTTCCGCATCGCCCAAAAGTGCGATCATGCGGCCTTCGGGTCGTTCCGCAGCCCAATCTTTTGCGCGGATGTAATCTTGGACGAGCGACGAAAAGAGCGTCTGCGCGACGCCAAGGCCCACCGAGCCGGTGGAAAAATCGACCCCATCCGTATCCTTGGTGCGCGAGGGATAGGATTGAACCCCGCCATAGCCCCTGAAGTTCTCCAGCTTTTCTCTCGTCTGGCGGCCGAGCAGATATTGAATGGCATGAAAAACCGGACCGGCATGAGGCTTCACGGCGACGCGGTCTTCGGGCTTCAACACCGAAAAATAGAGCGCTGTCATGATGGCCGTCGTGGAGGCGCAGGACGCCTGGTGGCCGCCGACCTTCAGCCCATCGCGGCTCTCCCTTAAGTGATTGGCGTTGTGGATCGTATAGGCGGACAGCCAAAGAACTTTACGTTCAAGCTCCTTCAGCATTTCAAGCTTTGAAACCGTCATAGCAAGCCTCCCGCACCCGCCGCGTTCATAGGTCTGATTTTATGCCGGAATGAGCGGCAAATGGAGCTATTAATGACGGTTCAGGGCGGCTAATTTAGCTGATTGTGCTAATATCAGGCGCTTTCACGCAGGGTAGCACCGTTGAAGCTCGATTCGATAGATTGCAAGATTTTGGCGGTTCTTCAGGAAGACGGCCGCACGACCGCCCAAGAACTGGCGAACAGGGTGGGCTTATCGCCGTCCCCTTGCGCGCGGCGCGTCCGCCTTCTCGAAGAAGCCGGCGTGATATCCGGCTACGCCGCCGTCATCGACCAGGCCAAGGTTGGCCTTCCCATCAGCGTGTTCGCGTCCATCAAGCTCGAGCGGCAGCGGGAGGAAGAACTCAACCGCTTTTCGGAGGCCGTGCGACGATGGCCCGAAGTCGTGGACTGCTACTTGATGACGGGGCAGCGCGATTATTTGCTGCGCATCGTTGTGCCAAATCTCGAGGCCTACGAGAAGTTCTTGAAGCATAAGCTGACGCGGCTCGAAGGGGTCGCTTCGATCGAGTCGAGCTTTGCCTTGGGCCAGATCAAGAGGGCTAACGCGCTACCCCTGATCGATCGCCGGCGAGAGCGACACCGAGCCGAAACGCAGCGCCGGGCGGACGAGAGCGAAGTAATATTCAAACAGATAGCCGAAGAGGGCTTGCACAGGAACCTCCTCCGAGACGCAGCTGTGCAATTCACCATGAGGCCGTCCCGAACCATCGGGGCGCTGCTAAGCAGGTGCGTGAGAGAGGCGTCGCGAAATTTTGCGGCGGGCTCTGTTCCGGGCTTTGACGCCAGAATAGGCCGGAAGCGGCCAGTTCAGTCAAAAAACGCTGCGTCTCAAGCTGGTGGTATTGCTGACATCAAGATGCTTGGTGGCGCTGGACATTTGACCTAAATGGCACAATGGCATATCCTTTTGATATATACCAACCGGAGACTGCCATGGAAACTGCGCGCGTGTTTTGGTCGGGCCGCTCTCAAGCGGTCAGACTGCCAAAAGACTATCGATTCGAGGGTGAGGAAGTCCGCATCCGCCGGCACGGCACGGCCGTCATCCTAGAACCCATTCCAACGGATTGGGCATGGCTGGATGGTCTTTCCGGCTCGCTGGACTCCGATTTCGTTGAGGCGGCACTGGACCAGCCGCCGATGCAGGAGCGCCCAGCGCTTAATGAAGCATTTAGCTGATGCGCTACCTTTTTGACGCCAACGCGGTGATCGCCTTGCTCAGAGATCCCAGCGGGCCGCTCGCTCAGCGTGCGCGGCAATACCGGCCAACCGACATCGGTTTGCCGGCCGTTGCTGTTTATGAGCTTTACTTCGGCGCGTTCAAAAGCCAACGCCGCGCGCACAATATGACCGTCGTCGATAGTTTGCAGTTCGAGGTTGTCTCGTTCGACAAGGAAGACGCCCGCCAAGCTGGAGAAATCCGCGCCACCCTGGAGGTGCTGGGAACGTCAATCGGTCCCCACGATGTACTGATCGCGGGTCAGGCATGCGCCCGCGGCCTCGTGCTTGTGTCTCGTAATTTGCGGGAATTTCAGCGCGTGGACGGATTGACCGTGGAAAATTGGGAAGGATGAAAAAGCTGCGTTAACGAGGATGATCTGCCGAAAAGCCTGGGTAAGGCCGGCCAAGCGGTCCATCGGGCTCGTTTTCGGACGTGCCTCGAGTTGGTGGGTAAGCTGTCGTTCCCACTAATCTTCGTACCGGTTGCCTCGACCCACATTACATAAGCCGCATAAGGACCTAACGGCTTGGCCGTTTGGTACCGGACATGAGGTCCAACCGTTGGGGAAGCCGGGAACTTTTGCATGGAAGACACGCTCTAAACCGAAGTTCCTGGCGCGCCACCGACGTTTTCCCTTTTACTTCAATCTGTTACGATTGAAGCGGGAGGCGCGGTACTGTCTACACCGCGATGGCGGCGGCAAGATCGAGGGCTTGCTGCTGCTTTGGTGTGGGCCGCGTGGTGAGGCTGAACATAGCGTCGCCGGGGCTGGCATCGGTGCGGCGCATGGTGTTGCGCACGATGGTGGACAGGTGCGCGAGCAGGCCGCCAAAGCTGAGTGCGGGCGTGCCATCGGCGAGCTGCCGGCTGTGCACCTTGACAAGCGCGGCTTTGGAACGCTTGGCCGGCGCCACGGGATCGCGCTCGCGCGCCGGGTCCGCCAGCGCGTCGTCCGCGAACAGCAGCGGCTTCCAGGCTTCGGCGAGATGCCATTGCACATAATAGGCCAGCATGCTGAGGAAGATGTGGGCCTTGACGCGGCTCTCAAGCCGGTGCCGGATCGGGCGAACCTGAAGGTCCACGCCCTTGAGCGTTCGGAAGGCGCGCTCCACTTCGGCGAGCCGCTTGTAGTTCAAGACGGCGGCTTCGGCGCTCATGTCCGCCTCGGCGGCGGAGGTGCGGATCACATAGAGGCCGTCGAGAGCGGCTTCGGCCGCAACGCGGTCTTCGTTGACGCGGAAGCTGAACCCGGTGTCCTGGATATCGAGATCGAAGTGCTTGCCAACTTTGTATTTGTTGAGGACCTTGCCGACGCGGACGCCGATCTTGTCCCGCCTGGCGAGCTTGCCTGCGGCAACTATGCCCGCGACCTTTTCCAACTCGCCAGCGGTGGCCGCGATCAGGTCCTTGCGCTTGGCCGCGCGCAGTTTGGCAAGCTCGGGATTGCGGCACGCCACCAGCCGCTCGCCGGGATAGTCTTCGCTCGTAAAGCCGATGAGATTGCGCTCGTCGAACAGGTCAAGCTGCAATTGACCCGCTTCGGCGAGCTTGGCGATGGCGCCGTTTTTCAGCGCGGTAATCCAGCCGGTGCCTTCCATTTTGCGCATGGCCTCGATCTGCACGTTCGAGATCATGCCGCGGTCGCCAACCATGACCAGCGAGGCGATACCGAAGCTGCCGCGCACCTTCTCCACCTGCGGAAGAAGCGTTTTGGGATCGGCCGTATTGCCCTCGAACACGGAGACCGCGACGGGGCAGCCGCGTGCGTCCGTGAGCAGGCCGTAGTTCACTTGCAGCGTGCCGGGCTTGCCGTCGCGGCTGTAGCCGATCTTCGCCAGCGGGCAGGTGGTGCCCTCGAAGCTTGAGGAGGTCAGATCGAACAGCACAAGCCCGCCTTCCTTCAAGTGCCGCTTGGCCAGCCGCTTTTCGATCTTGTCCTGGCGTTCGATGAGCCAGTCCATCGCGGCGTAAAGCTCGTCTTCATCGGCATCGGCGATGCCCAAATCCTCCGCCAGCGTTGTATCCGCCCAGGCATGCGTCATGGCCAGCTTGCTTGCCTCGGGCGCGATAATGCGGCCCGCTACCATCGCCACAACCAGATCGCGCTCGCGCGAAGCCTTGCCATCGATCAGTTTCTCGAAACCCAGCCGGCGCATAGCGATGCGCACCGCCTCAACATGGCCATGCGCCAGCGAGCGCAGGCACTCGAGGCTGCCGCCCGCGGCGGGCGCAAGCCCCTCCCCTTTGAGCACCAGCCGGATGGCTTCCGCCTGATCGAGCGTCAAGGCCGAAAGGTTCGCAATGGTCCGTTTTTTGATGCGCTTGCCCTCGCGCACGCTTTCGCGGAGCAGGATGGCGGGCTTGGAGCCCCGGTTGGGCACAAGATCGATGTACATGCCGCATCGAATAGCCGATTTGCTGAGCTTTTACCTGAGTCATGCTGTCGCACTTACATGGGTACACAAAAGCGCCTCGGCAGGCTAACGCCCTGAAATGACGGGGCAATCGCCTCTTCGGGGCCAGAACTTCGGTCTAAAGCGCGGCCTTGAGGGCGTAGAGCGCATCGAGCGCCTCGCGCGGGCTAAGGCTATCGGCGTCGAGCGCGGCGAGCTTCTCCAGCACGGGATGCGGCGAGGCATCCTCGCAGGCCGCATTTCCGGGCACTGAAAACAGCGGCATATCTGTCGGCAGCGTGAGCGGTCCATGCGGCCCCGCCCCGTTTTCGAGCTGCGCCAGAACCTGTTTCGCCCGCGCCAGCACAGGCTTCGGGACGCCCGCGAGTCGCGCGGCCTGCACACCGTAGGAGCGATGCGCCGCGCCGGGCTCGACCGCGTGCAGAAACACGAGGGTGTCCTTCCACTCGGTCACCGCCATGCGCACATTGGCGGCGCGCTGCAGGCTTTCGGCAAGCCGCGTCAGCTCGTGATAATGCGTTGCGACAAGGCCCCGGCAGCCGATCGCGTCGTGAAGGTGCTCCAGCACGGCCCAAGCGATGGAAAGCCCGTCGAACGTCGCCGTGCCGCGCCCGATCTCATCCAGGATCACAAGGCTGCGGCCGGTCGCCTGGTTGAGGATCGCCGCGGTCTCGGTCATCTCGACCATGAAGGTCGAGCGCCCGCGCGCCAGGTCATCGGCCGCGCCGATCCGCGCGAACAAGCGGTCCGCGACGCCGATATGAGCGGAGGCCGCAGGCACGAACGAACCGGCCTGCGCAATCACGGCAATGAGCGCGTTCTGCCGAAGGAAGGTCGACTTCCCCGCCATATTAGGACCCGTCACGACCAGGAAACCGGGCGCACGCTCGCCGGAACCGTCGAGCTTGCAATCGTTGCCGATGAAGGCCCCGCCCTCTCGCGCGAGCGCCTGCTCCACCGCCGGATGCCGGCCGCTTTCCACAAGGAAGCAGCGGCTCGCATCGACGCGCGGGCGGACGTAGCTCTGCGCCTGCGCGAGTTCTGCCAGAGCCGCGGTGCAATCGAGAGCCGCGAGCGCTTCGGCGGCAGCCGCGACGGCATCCCCGGCGGCAAGCACAGCGCGGGACAGCGCTTCGAACAACGCGAGCTCGCGTGCGAGCGCTTCGCCCGTCGCGTTCAGAATGCGGCTCTCCAGCGCGGAAAGCTCGTCCGTTGTGAAGCGCACAGCGTTGGCGAGCGTTTGCTTGTGACGGAACACGGCCGAATGCGGCTCGCTCAGCAAGATCGCGGCCGAGCCAGCGCCGGCCTCGACGAAATAGCCGAACAATTGATTATACTGGATCTTGAGGGACTTGAGGCCGGTCTGCGCCGCATAGGACGCTTGCAGCTTCGCGAGCACGACCTTGGTTCCGCTAGCAAGCTCTCGCAGCCGGTCCAGCGCTTCGTCGTAAGCCGGCGCAATGAAACCGCCGTCGCGGGCGAAATAGGGGAGGCTTTCGCCGAGCGCCGCGCTCAGTTCCTCCGCGAGCGAGCCGTGGAAATCCGCGGAAGCCTGTGCAGTGCGAAGTTCCCCCTCATCCTGTCCTTCTCCCCGAGGGGAGAAGGGACGCCATAACTCACTCTCCGGCGGGAGAGAGGGTTGTGCCTTTTTCTCCCTATCCCCCTGGGGAGAGGGCTGCGGCTTTTTCTCCCTCTCCCCTTGGGGAGAGGGCTGGGGTGAGGGGGTTTTCCCCTCCCCTCGCAAGGACGAAAGCGCCCGCGCGATCCCCTCCAGCTCCGGAGGCAGCGCCGCGGCGCCGGCGAGCATCGTGCTCAAACTCTCCGCCGCGCCGAGCCCATCGCGGAGCGCGCCGAGATCGCGCGGGCCGCCGCGCTTCAACTTCAAACGGGAGAGCGCGCGGCTAATGTCGGGCGTGGTTTTCAGGGTTTGGCGGATGCGTTCGCGCAGCGCCCAATCGTCGATGAGAGCGGACACTGCGTCGAGCCGCCGGTTGATGAGATCCACATCGGCGGACGGCGAAACCAGCCGGCTCATGAGCTCGCGCGCGCCGGCCGCCGTCACAGTCCGGTCGATGGCCGAGAACACCGTCGGCGCGCCCTCGTTCTTCGGCCGCACCAGCTCAAGGCTGGCCCGCGTCGCGGCGTCGATGAGCATCAGCGCAGCGGCCGCCTCGCGCTTCGGCGGACGCAGCGCCGGCCGCTCGCCCATTTGCGTCAGGCTGACGTAATGCAAAAGCGCGCCGGAGGCGGCGAGGTCGCCTTCGGTAAAAAAGCCGAGCCCGTCGAGTGCCGCGACCTCGAAGGCCTCTTTCAGCGCGCGCTCGCCCTTCCCTTTGCCGAAGCAGGCGCGTGCAAGCGGCGAAAGCGGCGCGCCCGCTGCCCCGGCGGCGCGTTTGAGAGCTTCGTCCTGCAGCTCATCCTCGGGCACGAGAATCTCGGCCGGGCGCAAGCGCATCAGCTCGCCTTCGAGATCCGCGGCGGCCGTTTCGCCGAGCAGGAACTCGCCCGTGGAAATGTCGAGCGACGCGAGGTAGTAGCGCGTTCCGGCGCCCTTGCCGGCCTTCGCGACGGCGGTCAGAAAATTGTTCGCGCCCGAAACAAGGAGCGCGTCCTCGGTCAGCGTGCCCGGCGTGACCAGCCGCACCACGTCGCGCCGCACCACCGCCTTCGGCCCGCGCTTTTTGGCAAGCTCGGGGTCTTCGAGCTGCTCGGCGACCGCAACGCGGAAGCCAGCGCGGATGAGCTTTTGCAAATATTCATCCGCGCGCACCACCGGCACGCCGCACATCGGGATGTCCTCGCCGCCATGCTTGCCACGCTTTGTGAGCTGAATGCCGAGCGCGCGCGAAGCTTCGACGGCATCGTCGAAGAACAGCTCGAAGAAATCGCCCATGCGGTAGAAAAGCAGGAACTCCGGATGCTTGGCCTTGACTTCGAGATATTGCGCCATCATTGGCGTGGCGCCTTTGGCGTCCGCCGCCTCGCCCGCGCGCGCATCCCGCTTCGGTGAAACCGATGACAATCCCTGCTCCTTCGCTGCGATTCCAAAGCCGGAAGCTTAAGGCGACCGGCACGCACAGGCAGGAAGGGGCAGCGCCGGCTTATCCCCGCCTCAGCGCTCGCCGCTGCCCACCAGCACGAACGGCGCCCAGATGCTCGGATGGGCGAACCGGCCGCGTTTGGCGATAACCGCTGAAATGGAGCGGCGCAGGGCTTCCGCGCGGCCAATCCCGGGCTCCGCCGCCATGGCATTCATGGCCCCCGTGGTGATGGCGACCGCCGCGCGCGAATTGACGGACCAATGCGAGACGAGCAGCGAGCGCGCGCCGGCATAGAAAAAGGCGCGGGCCAGGCCGGACAGCGCTTCCGAATTCTCGCTCTCGCCGGACGCGGTGTTGCAGGCCGACATGACGGCCCAATCGGCGTTGAGGCTGAGCTGCGCCACTTCGGAGGCGGTGAGAAGGCCGTTGTCGTCCTCGCTTGCTTGATCGGCGGCGGGCGGGGTCAGGAGCAGCGCCGGCTCGGGCTTGTTCTTGGCGAAGGATTCGGTCTCGACAGCCAGCAGGCCGTGCGTGGCGAAATGCACGACCCGCGCGCGGGCAAGATCGCCGCTCTTCGACAGCGCCTTCACCTGGGAGACGGTCGCGCGGCCGCCAAGATAGACAGCCTGCCCGAGCGAAGCATCCGGCACGCCCAGCGCGTGCGCCGCTTCGCAAAGTTCGTCCGCGCTCTCCGGCAAGGGTGGCTGTTGCCTCAGATCGTCAACTTCAGGCACGCCGTTGCGGAAGACGGCCGTGGCCGGTGTGGCAAGGCTCACCATCGCCGTCCAGGACGGCGCGGAAGACGCGGGACAGGCCTGCTTGGTCCAAGCGCGTTTGTCGTCATTGTTGACACCCGTCAACAGAGGATTACCGAAGCCGATGAACGGCTCCGTTGCCGCGCTCGCTCTCGCGGTACGAAGCGCTTTCAAGCTCGCGGCGGATGGCAGGACGGTAATGGCGTGGCTTTGCCCCAGCCACCGCGCACTCTTGTAGGCTTCGAAGCGGGGCAAGGTCTCATCCGGTTTCGCCGTGACCAGCACTTCGAAAGGAAGCTGCGTCATGGCGCCAGACGGAACGATGAGGAGCGCGTTGCCCTCGGTCAGGTCTTCGATGCCGCTGAATAGGCGGCGATAAAGGGCGTATGCGGCCGCTGCGTCAAACGGCGGGAGCGCGGACGAGGCCGGCTTGATGCCGAGCAGTCCGGCACACCGTTCGCGCCTTGCGCCGTCTTCCCAATTGCTGGCATCGAGTCCACACCGCAGCGTTCTGACGTCCTTTTGCACTTCGGCCGAACCCCAGGGAAGGCTCAGCCAACGCGCCTCTCCTGCCGTCACCGCAAAGACGAGGGTTTCGCCTGGCAAGTTTCCGATTTCCGGCATGTCAAGAAACAGCACCAGCGCCTGACGTTTGCCAAGCACCATCTTCGCTTCCGCGATGCTGAGCGGCTTTGGGCGCGAGAGAGCGGCATAATCGGGAAAGTCCGTGGCAAGCTGGGCCTCAAATTGCGCCAGCTTCGCATCGGCATCGGCAAGCTGGGCGCGTGCGATTTCCTTCCAAGCCGCATCGCCATGGGCGACCGCCAAATCGAGCCGTCGATAGGACTTGTCGCGGGCCGACAGCGCGTCCTGCTGCTCCCGGACCAAGGCTGCGAGCCGGCCTTCACCCTTCGCAAATCGGACAGCCATGGAGGATAGCGCGTCCGCCGCCTCGTTTTGCAGCGCCCATTGCGCGATTTCAAAGGCTTTGCTGAGAGCGGCGGGATCGGCCGGGTTCGCGTGGAAGATCGCTCTCGCGTAAGTTCGCAGCTCTCCCCCGCTTTGCATGACGGTGGCTTTCTGCAGCTTTCCCGGCGCGAGTGCCGCACCGGTCATCATCGGTTCCGCGCGCGCATGCAGGGCGATTGCGCCAGCCCAATCGCCCCGTTCCGCGAGAAATGACGCGAGGTTGTTCAAGGCATTCGTGACGGCTGGATGGTTGAGGCCATAGCTCTTTTCGTCGATGGCGAGCGCCCGCCGCATCAGCGGCTCCCCTTCGCCCGGTTTGCCTTCGGCCTTCAAGAGGAGAGCCAGATTGTTGAGGTCCTTGGCAACGTCCGGATGATCCGGGCCGAAGGCTTTCTCGTCGATGGCCAGCGCACGGCGCAGCAGCGTCCCGGCCTCTTCGTTCCGCTGTGCGGATTTGATAAGCAGTGCCAGATTGCTCAGGTCGGTGGCGACCGTTGGGTGATCGGGGCCAAAAATCTTTTCATCGATGGAAAGCGCACGGCGCAAGAGCGGTTCGGCGGCTTCCGGGCTGTGCCTTGCTTTCAGAAGCATCGCGAGATTGCTAAGCAACGTGGCGGTCCCAGCACTGTCCGGGTCTGACCGCTCGTTGATCGCCAGCGACCGCCGCATCAGGGGCTCAGCCTCCGCGAGGCGTCCCATATCCTCAAGCAGCCGCGCTATGTTATTGAGATCGATCGCAATCCGCGGATGATCCGGCTTGTAAACCTGCTCATCGATCGATAGAGCGCGGCGCAACAGCGGCTCTGCTTCCCCAAGCCTGTTCGTATCTTGAAAAAGCTCGCCGAGATTGACGAGGCGCACCGCGACATTGGGATGATCGGGGCCGAGATTCTTTTCATCGAGCGCAAGAGCGCGCTTCAGCATCGGTTCAGCCTCCGCGAACCGGTTCGTTGCTTTTAAAACTCCCGCGAGGTTGTTGAGCGCGATCGCATATTCTGGCTTTGCCTCTGCGCCGCTGGCCTCCATCGCAGCAAGCGCCCGCCGGTAGAGGGGCTCGGCTTCGGCAAATTGGCTTTTCAGCCTGAGAATATGCGCAAGATTAATAAGCGCACTGCCGTAGTTCGTTTGTTTCCCCGGCTCGCTCCGTTCCAGGATGTCGAGGGCGCGGCGGAAGAGCGGCTCGGCCTCATCGAGCTTGCTCATGTCTTTGAGGACACCTGCGAGATTGCTGAGCGCCGGGACAGCTTCTGCTGTCTCACCGTGGACCTTGAGCTCGATGGCGAGCGACTTGCGAAAGAGCTCCGCAGCTTCGGTCAATTCATCCGCCGCCTGAAGGCACAAGGCGAGATTGTTCAGAGCGGTGGCATGATAGAGCGTGTCGGGCGCGGCTTTTTGAATTTCCTGCTCGTAACGGCGCGCAAGCGGAAGCGCATCTTGATACTTTCCAGCACGGTAAAGGCTGAGGATTTGCCTGTTCAGCGGCGCCAACTCCGCCAATTGGGCGTCGCTTAATTCTTGGGCGCAAGCCTGCGTGTAAGCCACGGCGGCCGCAAACCAGAAGCAAGCGAGGAATACTGCAAACATCCGTAAGCGCATCGCCGGACTGCCTCATCTCTCGCTGTGAGCGCGAGGAATATAAAAAACTCCATATGTTGCCTAGCATGGGCTAATGGCGCAAGCCAGCATCCAGACGGACAAAAGAGTTGCTGAGCGCGGAGTTGAAAACCGCGAAAAATTAGTCTAGTCTAGTCCATATCCCACTGAGGGGATAAGAGGGCGTAATAATGAATACAGAACCGCGAAAAACCTGGACCGTTGCGGAGGCAAAGGCGCGCCTGTCCGAAATTCTGCGGCTCGCCAGCGAGGAAGGCCCTCAGCGCATCGGCACAAAGACACCCTATGTCGTCGTGCCGGAAGAGGAATGGCTGAAGCGCGCAGAACCGCGCATCCCGCTCGGCCAATGGCTTGTCGAAAATCTGCCGCGAGGTTACGACGATCTCGAATTGCCGGACCGCGCCGAGCCGGAGCGTCCGCCTCCCTTTTCGGACTGGCGGTTCGACGATAGCGAAGAGCGCCAGTGAGCGCGCTGCTCGATACGAACGTCATCTCCGAATTGGTGCGAGGCGTGCCCGACGCCGGGGTGGTCATCTTCGTGTCCCAATTGCGGTCGGCCTTCATCCCCGTCATCGCGGTGCATGAGATCGTATTCGGCATCGAGCTGCTGCCCAAAGGGCAGAGGCGCGCCGTCCTTGAAACAGGTATCGCCAACGTGCTGAAACGGTACAGCGACGCCATATTACCCGTCGAGCGCGCTGAGGCGGAGTTGGCGGCGCGCCTTCGCGCTGAAGCCCGCCGCCTGGGGCGCGTGCTGCATTTGCCCGATGCGTTGATCGCGGCCACCGCGAAGGAGCAGGGTTTGACGCTCGCCACGCGCAATATTGCCGATTTCGATTATCTGGGCATCGCGGTCATCGATCCGTGGGCGCAAGAGCCGGCGCAATAGCAGGATCGTGCCCCATAGAAACCGCCGCTGGGACGCCGGGGCGGACGAAGCGGTTGCGGCGGGCGGAAAACGAGTCCATCTTAAAATAAGGCACTCAATTCCACACGGTCTCATGGTTTCACACTCTTCCGGCGCCTCCATCAAGCCTTCCGTCATCGCCGCCATCGGCAACACGCCGCTCATCAGGCTGCGCCGCGCGTCGGACGACACCGGCTGCGAAATCCTGGGCAAGGCGGAATTCCTGAACCCAGGCCAGTCGGTGAAAGACCGCGCGGCGCTGTTCATCGTGGAAGACGCCATCGCGCGCGGCGCGCTCCGGCCCGGCGGCACCATCGTGGAAGGCACCGCCGGAAACACCGGCATCGGGCTCGCGCTCGTCGCGAACGCGATGGGCTTCAAGACCGTGATCGTGATCCCGGAGACGCAGAGCCAGGAAAAGAAGGACGCGCTGAAGGCCATGGGCGCGCAGCTCGTGCAAGTCCCGGCCGTGCCGTACAAGAACCCGAACAACTATGTGAAATATTCCGAGAGGCTTGCGGCAAGGCTCAACGAGACATTGCCCCGAGGCGCGATTTGGGCGAACCAGTTCGACAATGTTGCGAACCGGCGCGGCCATATCGAGACGACGGCCGAGGAAATTTGGACCCAGACCGCCGGCAAGGTGGACGGCTTCATCTGCGCCGTCGGCACCGGCGGCACGCTCGGCGGCGTCTCGCTCGGGCTGAAAGCGAAGCGCGGCGCGATTGCGATCGGAGTTGCCGATCCCCCGGGCTCCGCGATTTACAGCTATTACGCACATGGCGAGCTGAAGGCCGAAGGCTCCTCGATCACCGAAGGCATCGGACAAGGCCGCATCACCGCCAATCTGGATGGTGTCACAGTCGACCGCGCCTACCAAATCCCAGACGGGGAATCGCTTGAGGCAGCCTTCCGCCTCCTTTCGGAGGAAGGCCTGTGCCTCGGCGGGTCGAGCGGCGTCAATGCCGCAGGGGCGATACGCCTCGCCCGCGATCTCGGCCCAGGTCACACCGTCGTCACCGTGCTGTGCGACTACGGCACGCGCTATCAATCGAAGATGTTCAACCCAAAGTTTCTGCGCGAAAAAGGGTTGCCCGTGCCATACTGGCTGAGCGAAACGCCGGACCTGCCGGACGTTTCCGAGACATAATCCATCGAGCGTCTTGAGGGGGTGCAATGACCGATTTGTCGTCGAAATGGCTGGTTGAGACCGATTGGCTAGAAAAGCACGCGGCCACGCCGGGCCTCGTGATCTTGGACGCTTCCTTAAAAATGCCGGGGGACGCCAAGACGCCGCAAGAGGCTTACCGCGAGGGCCACATTCCCGGCGCGCTGTTCTTCGATATCGACGACATTTCCGACCACGACACCTCGCTGCCGCATATGCTGCCGTCGCCTGAGAAGTTTGCGTCGCGAATGCGCAAAGTCGGCGTGGGCAACGGCATGAATGTCGTCGTTTACGACAGCAAGGGGATCTTCAGCGCGCCGCGCGCCTGGTGGATGTTCCGCGTGATGGGTCATGAGGACGTGGTGGTCTTGAATGGCGGCCTGAAGAAGTGGGTTGCGGAAGGCCGCCCCATCGAGTCCGGTTTGCCGGCGCCGCGCTCGGAGCGCCATTTCACGGCGCGTAGAAACTCGGAGCTTTTGCGTGATATTGGCGATGTCCTCGCAGCGATCGAATCGAAGCAGCCGCAAATCGTGGACGCGCGAGCCAAGGCGCGCTTCGAGGGCCGCGAGCCCGAACTGCGTCCCGTGCCGCGTCTTGGCCATATGCCCGGGGCGTGCAATGTGCCTTACACCCTGCTCGTCAACGAGGACGGCACACTGAAATCGGCTGAGGCGCTCCGCGCCGCCTTCGAGCAAGCGGGCGTCCATCCCGAGAAGCCCGTGATTACGAGCTGCGGCTCCGGTGTCTCGGCCTGCATTCTTGCGCTTGCGCTTGCGGTGCTCGGCAATGAATGGGCCGCGGTCTATGACGGCTCGTGGGCCGAGTGGGGCGCGGTTCCGTCTACGCCCGTTGAGCAGGGGTAGGCGGCCTGCTTGCATATCCAGATGCGCGGCCCCCCCTCACTCTGTCTCTCTCCCCAAAGGGAGAGAGGACGGTGCTGCTCTCGCTGCGGACTCCCTCTCCCTCGGGGAGAGGGTTGGGGTGAGGGGGTAGGAACGCGCAAAGCTGAACAGACTGTAATTACCCAGGGCGCCTGCCGCTCGTGCCTCAAGCCCAAGGGCGCGACAGAGCGGCCTGTTCCTCGAAGCCTGTGATCTTCTCGGCTTTCTGCATCGTCAGCCCGATATCGTCGAGACCTTCCATCAGGCATCTTTTACGGAACGGATCGATGGCGAACCGGACAACACCGCCATCGGGACCCCGGATTTCCTGATTGGCGAGGTCGACGGTGAGCGTCGCATTCGCGCCGCGTACTGCGTCGTCCATCAGCTTTTCGAGGTCTTCCGGCGAGACCGTCACGGGCAGAATGCCGTTTTTGAAGCAATTGTTGTAAAAGATATCCGCGAACGACGTCGAGATCACGCAGCGAATGCCGAAATCGAGGAGCGCCCAAGGCGCATGCTCGCGGCTTGAGCCGCAGCCGAAATTCTCCCCCGCGACAAGGATATTCGCAGCCCGGTACGCCGGCTTGTTCAGGACGAAGTCCGGATTTTCCTCGCCCTTCTCGTTGAAGCGCATCTCGTAGAAAAGCGATTTGCCGAGCCCGGTCCGCTGGATCGTTTTCAGGAACTGCTTCGGAATGATCATGTCCGTATCGACATTGATCATGGGCAGCGGTGCGGCGACGCTCGTGAGCGTGGTGAACTTGTCCATCGGCTTTCCCTTTTTCTTTGCTTTTAGGCGCGTTGACGGCCGCTTGACAAGGGATCAATCGGCACGGCTCGCGCCTAATGACGCCCGAAAACAAGCTAGGCGATGCACCCTAGCCAGGGGGATAGTTAATGCCGCTTTTCTGACTTGCCGACAGCAGCCCGCACCCCGTTCATCATCTCTTCCGCCTCAAGCTGTAGGCTTGCCTGCGCCAGAATATCCTCGACGCCCGCTCCCCGAACCTGTTCGATACGAACATCGGTGAGCACCGGGATCGAAAACGGCGACGGGCGGTCAAGGTGCATGAACAGCAAGCGATTCTGAAAGCGCGTGAGAAGCTCAGAAAGCCGCTTCAAATCGAGCAACTCCCGCTCGGCATCGCGCCGCGTCACCTGAAGCAAAACGTGATCCGGCTCGTGCCGGCGCAGCACATCGTAAATGAGGTCGGTTGAGACGGTCATCTGCCGCATGGTCTTCCGCGCGGCGTTGTTCTGCTGATCGACGATCCCGGTCACCGTCGCGACATGGCGGAATGAGCGCTTCAACATAGGGCTATCGAGGATCCACTCTTCAAGCTCATCGCCAAGAATATCGGGCGCGAGAAACTGTGCGACGTGACCGCGCCCGATGCCGCACAGGCTCGAAATCACAAGGCCGTAATCGGTGATCTGAAAGCTGAGCGGCTTGAGTCCAAGATGCTCCATGCGCCGGGTAATCAGCATGCCGAGCGTCTGGTTCGCCTTCCGGCCGGCGAAGGTATAAAAGACCGTGTGATAGCGGCGGTCGAAGAAGTGCTCGACCAAGAGTGAGCTAGGGTCGGGATTGCCGAAAACCGCGCCTGCAAATCGAGCCATTCGCGGACATCGTCAGGGAGGGCCAGCCAGTCGTCCGGCCTCGCTAGTAGCGCGCGCACGCCATCCGCGAGAAACGTCGAAAGCGGCATCTGTCCGCCCGCATAGGCCGGAACCTTGGGCTCGCCTCCCGGGGCGGCCTTGGCCTCCAGCACCAGGTCTCGGATGCCGGCGAAGGAGAGCACCTCGCCCGCGAAAAAGAACGTATCGCCCGGCGTCAGCCCTTGCGCGAAATATTCCTCGACCTCGCCCAGGATGCGGCCGCCGCGGCCTCCGATGCGTTTCACCTTGAGCCGCGCCGCCTCGACGATCACGCCGATATTCTGCCTGTGCCGGCGTGCGGTGCCCACATTTGCGATCCGATAGCGCCCATCCGGCATAAGCGTGAGGCGCTTATAGCGATCATAGGCACGGAGCACGTATCCGCCGTCGATGGCGAACTGAAACAGGCGGTCGAACACGTCGCGGCTGAGCGCGGCGTAGGGCAGCGCCATGCGTATCTCATCGAAAAGCGCGTCCCGATCCACGGAGGCGGCGCACGCGCAGCTCAAGATGTGCTGCGCCACAACATCGAGAGAGCCGGGGCTTGGCGCCTCACCGTCGAGTTGGCCGTGCTCGATGGCTGTGAGCGCGGCGCGGCATTCCAGCGCCTCGAACCTGTTGGCGGGCACGAGGAACGCACGGCTGGGCACATCGAGACGGTGGTTCGAGCGGCCCACCCGCTGCAAGAGCCGGCTTACGCCCTTGGGCGCCGCGACCTGAATAACAAGATCGACATCGCCCCAGTCGATGCCAAGCTCCAGAGCCGCGGTTGCCACCACGCTGCGGATTTTCCCAGCCGCCATCATTGCCTCGGTGCGGCGCCGGTGCTCCCTGCTGAGCGAGCCGTGATAGAGCGCGATGGGCAAGTTGCCGTCGTTCGCATCCCACAGCATCTGCAGCATCAGCTCGGCCTGCGCCCGCGTGTTCACGAAGACGATGGAGGTACCGGCTTGCCGGATCGCTTCGTAGATCGCGGGCACGGCGTAGCGCGCCATGAAGCCGCCATAGGGCATGCGGGCTTCTTCAGGCACGAGGATGCGGACGTCCGGTCTCGTGGGGAGGCCGGATTCGAGCACGCTCGCGGGTGCGCCCGTTGGGCCAAGCCAGGCAGCAAGCGCCGCCGGGTCCGCAACGGTCGCGGACAGCCCCGTGCGGATAGCGCCTGGGGAAAGCGCCGCAAGCCGCGACAGTGCGAGCGCTGTGAAGTCGCCGCGTTTGCTGGCGGCAAAGCTGTGAACCTCGTCCACGATCACCGCGCGCAACCCGGAGAACAGCCGGGCCGCATCGGGCGACGACAGCATGACCATCAGGCTTTCGGGCGTGGTCAGAAAGATGTTGGGCGGCTCGCGACGCTGGCGGGCGCGTTTCGCGGGAGGCGTATCGCCGGTGCGGCTCTCCACCGTGACGGCGAGTTGCATCCCGGCAATGGGCTGGACCAGGTTGCGCTCGATGTCGTTGGTGAGGGCCTTGAGCGGCGATACGTAAAGTGTGTGGATGCCCTCCGTGCCCGTCTCGTGAATATCGATGAGCGACGGCAAAAAGCCCGAGAGCGTTTTGCCGCCTCCGGTCGGTGCGATCAGAAGGGTGGACCTTCTCATCTGGAAGGCCTCAACCATCGCCCTTTGATAGGGATGCGGCTGCCAGCCTCGTCCCGCGAACCATGCCTCGGCATAAGGCGGAAGGCTGGCGCTCCGGTCTTGAAGTGGGCGGGGCTTTGTCATGACGAGTGTTGATGTAGGCCTGTCCGGCTGGAATCGCCAGAATGCGACGCTTGGTGGCAGAGCGCGTCCTTGCAATTGCATGCAATTTGTTCTTTTTACGTTCCTGGTATCGGATGGATTCCGATCTTGAGAAATATCTTCAATGATGCTGGAGGGCACGGCCATGAGCGATGCTGGCGGATCGGCGGAAAAGAAACAGGCGGAGCCAGAAGCGTCCGTAGTCTTGGAGTTCCTCGATCGCATCGCAGCAGGCGAACGCCTGGTGGATACGCCCGCGGCCATGGGCTTGAGCGAGGATCGTGCGCGCGCCATCTTCTCAAAAGCGGCTGAGATCGTCCGACACAGCCTTCAGCCTGCGCCACAGGCCAAGCGGCCCGCGTTGCGCGAGACGCTTCCTAACTGGCGGGACATGACAGTGACCGAAGCCCTTGAAATTCTTGGCCGGCAAGGAAGCAACCGTGAGTTGGAGCCAAACTGAGCAGTGCCTGTTCAAGCAAGAGCCAGGGAACGGAGCCTTGGGGTTGGAGCTGCCGAAAGCGGCTTCCAGAATGACAGATAAACGATGATCCATCCGCGCGATTGGATGGAAGTCCGTGCCGAGGGGCTTTACTGCAAGGCAGGCGGCTTCTTCGTCGATCCCGTCCGGCCCGTACCCGAGGCCGTCATCACGCATGGCCATTCGGATCACGCGCGAGCGGGTCACGCCAAAGTCTTCGCCACGCCGGACACGCTTGCGATTATGGCCTGCCGCTATGGCGAGGAGTTCACGCGAAAGCGCGTTGAACTGCCCTATGGCCAAGCCATCCACCTTGGCGAGGTCCGGGTCACGCTTCACCCGGCCGGCCATATCCTTGGCGCGGCGCAGGTTTCGATCGAGCATGGCGGGGCACGGCTCGTCATTTCCGGCGACTACAAGCGCAAGCCCGACCCAACCGCGCGCGAATTCGAGCCGGTGCCCTGCGACGTCTTCGTGACCGAGGCGACCTTTGCGTTGCCGGTCTTCTGCCATCCAGAACCGCAGCATGAGATTGGGAAGCTTCTGACTTCGCTTGAGATTTTCCCGAGAAGCTGCCACGCCGTCGGTTGCTATGCTCTCGGCAAGACGCAGCGGCTCATCGCCGAACTGCGCCGCGCCGGCTACGATAAGACTATCTACCTGCATGGCGCTCTGATGCGGCTCACGCAGCTCTACGAGGCCCGGGGCGTTGTGCTTGGTTCGCTCGCGCCCGTCACCCCGGAAAACCGCAAGAGCCTCGGTGGCGAGATCGTGCTCTGCCCGCCTTCGGCGCTCGCGGACCGTTGGTCGCGCTCGCTGCCCGATGCGATCCCCGCCGCCGCCTCCGGCTGGATGCAGATCCGCGCTCGCGCGAAGCAGCAGCGTGTGGAGCTGCCGCTCGTCATCTCCGACCATTGCGACTGGGGCCAGCTTATCGAAACGATCATGGAAACCGGCGCAGGCGAGGTTTGGGTTACCCATGGCCGTGAGGAGGCTCTGGTGCATTACTGCCGCAAGGCCGGGTTGCAGGCCCGTGCGCTGTCGCTCCTGGGCTACGAGGATGAGGAGGGGGAGTAAGGCACGCCTGCGCTCACCCCTGCGCTTGGGCCTGCTGCTCCGGCTCGCGCTCGCGCAACGCGCTCTGCCAATAGGCATCGAGGCGCCGGGAAAAGGCCTTCGGCTTTTCCGCATAAAGACGCTCACCCCGCGACGCGGCTTTGCCGGTGAGTGCCTCCTGCTTCCTCGCGATACAGCGTATCAGCAATTTGACGTCGCCCGGCCTTCTGAAAACGATCCGGTTCGCTGCGATCGTTTCGCGGAGGATGGCGAGATCGTGATGCATGCCCAGCTCTTCCGAGAGCGGCGGGCGAGCGCGATGCGCGCCTTGGCCTCCTTCGGCCACGACTCTTTCAATAGAAGCATGTGGCGCCAATGCCGCTGCACAAGCTTGCGCCAGCGGTGAATTTCCTCTTCGCCCTCATTTTCGAGAGCGTCTCTCATGGCATCCCGGCCGTTCCGGTATGTTTGCGATGCCGAGTCGAGAAGCCCAGACATCGTCAGGCCACTCAGATCGAGCTTCAAGATGCTTGCCTTGGTCTTCTCCAGCGTTGCCAATACGGTCTTCACGCTGGCCTGCTGAAGCGTCTCTCCGGCGCGGTCCCGGCGAGCATCCAGAAACGACTTGAGGTCCGAGAAAGCCCGCGAATTCGGGCCGGCACCGAAGTCTTTTTCAAGCGCTACGGCCGCAGCAATAGCGGCCTGCGCGTCGCGGGCCGCCGCGAGCAAACGGGCGGAGGATGCAAGGCGCTTCTGGTCCCGTCTAGCGATCTTCCCGCACGCCGCCGGCTCCACGAGGCCAAGAAGGGCACGTGTTCTCTTGAAATGTCTGCGTGCCGCATGAACGGCCTTTTCGTCGCTCTCCGCGGCTTTCAGGCGCTCCATCGCCGCATTGATCTGGCTCGCGGCAATCGCGGGCACGGACTCCTGCAAGGGCTGAACGAAGCTCAAGCGATAATGCATTCGAGTTTTCCTAGGGTTTAATCGGGGTAGCCTATTAGCGTGTTCTTAACCTCTGTCACAGTCAAGACTGCAGATAGGCTTCCGTTTCGATAGGCCTGGCGTTGCCGGTGCCGGCGTCTGTGGACATCTAAATTGACTGTTGAAACGTCACTATTGATGGTCTAGCTTTGCCTTCTGCAGTATTAAAGGGGCATCGCTGTTGCTTACCGGAGCCCAGCTACGAGCGGCACGCGCGCTTCTCGGTATCGACCAGAAAACGCTCGCCGATCTGTCCGGCGTCTCCCTCCCTACGGTTCAGCGCATGGAGGGCAGTCCCGGCACAGTGCGGGGCGTGGTCGATAGCCTCACGAAGATCGTGGAGGCTCTTGAGCGCGCCGGGGTCGAGATGATCGGCGATGGTGCTCAAAGTAGCAGTGGGGGGCGCGGCGTGCGGTTGAAGAAGCCGGCCGAAAGGGCCATCGAATGACGCCGGACTGGCCGCTTACGGCGATGGCAGTGGCGCTTGCCGTCTACGCGGGCACGGCACTGATCGCCGTCGCTGTGCCCAGGCGCGCGCTTGGTTTCGTTTACCGGGCGTGCGTATTGGCGTCGGTCCTGGCCTGCGCTGCGGATATTTCGGCTTTCGCCGGCAGCGCGGATATCAAGGCATCGCTCCCGCTCGGGCTGCCCTCGGTTGGGCTTAGGTTCCATCTCGATGGGCTGAGCGCGTTTTTCGGGCTGATCGTCAACCTTGGCATCCTGACCGCCAGCCTTTACGGCATCGGGCTCGGCAAGTCCGATCTTTCGAAGCGGATCGAGCCGTTCTTCCCCGCATTCTGCGCGGCCATGAACGTGGTTCTCCTGGCGGACGACGCTTTTTGCTTCCTCTTCTTCTGGGAGTTGATGTCTCTCAGCTCTTGGGCGCTGGTTGTCGCGCGCCATGAAGAGGAGGAAAACCGGAAAGCCGGTTACGTTTACCTCGTGATGGCGGCTTGCGGCACGACAGCGCTGCTCTTCGCTTTCGGCGGCATGGCAGGTCCAACCGGCGCTTATGCCTTCGACGCCATCCGCCAGCACTCGCTTTCCCCCGCCGTCTCGGGACTTGTTCTGACCGCGGCGCTCATCGGGACGGGCTCGAAGGCTGGGCTGATGCCGTTCCACGCCTGGCTACCACTCGCACATCCGGCCGCACCGAGCCACGTCTCCGCTCTGATGAGCGGCGTCATGACCAAGGTCGCCGTCTATGCTATCATCCGGATCGTCTTCGATCTCCTCGGCAGCCCGCCCTGGTGGTGGTCCCTTCCCTTTATCATTCTTGGCGCGGCCACGGCGGTGGGCGGCCTCCTCTACGCGGTGCAGGACCGGGACTTAAAGCGCGTTCTCGCTTATTCCACCATCGAAAACATCGGCATTATCTTCGCCGGGCTTGGCCTCGCGATCGCCTTCAAGTCGACAGGCATCGTTACGGCGGCGGCGGTCGCGATGGCGGCCGCGCTGATCCACTCACTCAACCATTCGTGGTTCAAGTCTCTGCTTTTCCTCGGTGCCGGGGCCGTTCTGCACGCGACAGGCAGGAAAGACCTCGACGGTCTCGGCGGCCTCATTCACCGCATGCCGCGCACCGCCTTCTATTGGCTGATCGGCGCGCTGGCGATCTCCGCGCTGCCACCGCTCAACGGCTTCGTGTCGGAATGGCTCCTGTTCCAGGCCGTGCTCGCAGGTCCGGCCTTTCCAGAGCCGCTGCTGAGGTTCCTCTCGCCGGTCCTTGGCGCCATGCTGGCGCTCGCCGCCGGGCTGGCAGCCGCCTGCTTTGTGCGGGCGTTCGGCACGGCCTTTCTCGGCCGGCCCAGGAGCCAGGCTGCGGCGGAGGCGCATGAAGTTCCCATGATTTAAGGCATCGCGATGGGATTTCTCGCGGTTCTTTGCGTGCTTGGCGGCTTGTTCGGCGGTTTTACGGCCTATGCGATCGGGCCGCTGTTGAAAACGTTCACGGGCACGGACCTGGCAGGGCTCGCAAATGGCCCAACCCGGCTCTCCCTCGTGGCATTCGACCAGGCCCGCAGCATCTACGATGCCCCGACGATTGTGCTTTTCGTGGCCATCTCGTCGATCTCGACGATGCTTTTCGTCCATCTTGTCTCGAACCGGCGCACCCGGCGTGCTCCCGCCTGGGACTGCGGCTTTCCCGATGCGTCACCAACCACCCAATATACGGCGTCGAGCTACAGCCAGCCGCTGCGGCGCGTTTATAAAAGCATTGTGCTTGGCGCGGATGTCAGCGTCGATATGCCAGCGCCCGGAGATCTGAGACCGGCGCGCTTCTCCGTACAATACCGGGACTTTGCCTGGAACTATCTCTACGCGGCGCCGGCGTCGGGCTTGCTGACCTTGAGCAAGCGCTTCAACGCCTTTCAGTTCCTTAGCATCCGGCGCTACCTGGTTCTGATGTTCTGCACGCTCATTGCCCTTCTCATCGTAACGGCGGTGTGGATGTAATGGCCTTCTCGATTCAATCCTTCATCGCTCAAGGCGCACAGATGTTTCTGGTGCTCGCCATCGCGCCCGCCGTTACGGGCGTCGTACGCAAGGTTAAGGCTCGCCTCACGCGCCGGCGCGGGCCGCCGGTGCTTCAGCCTTACCGCGACTCGTTGAAGCTCGTTCGCAAGGACTCGGTCCTGGCTGAAAATGCCTCCTGGTTCTTTCGCTCTGCGCCCTACCTCATTTTCGCCTTTACGTGGGTGGCCGCCGCCCTCGTCCCCACCTTCGCGTCGGGCCTGATGTTCAACTGGGCCGCGGACATCGTCGCGCTCGTGGCGCTCATCGGGATGGCCCGCGCGCTCCTGGCGCTCGCGGCGATGGACGTCGGGACGAGCTTCGGCGGGCTTGGCTCCTCCCGGGAAATGATGATCGCCTCGCTCGCTGAGCCGGCTACGCTTCTTGTCGCGCTCACCACCGCGCTCGCCGCGGGAACGACGCGGCTTCCGGAGGTTGCGCAATTCCTCATCAGCCAGCCGCTCGAAGTGCGCATCTCTTTCGCGCTCGCCTTCGTGGCGCTGGTCATCGTGGCGCTTGCGGAAAACGCCCGCATTCCCGTCGACAACCCCGCCACGCATCTTGAGCTAACCATGGTGCATGAGGCCATGGTGCTCGAATATTCCGGCCGCCATCTCGCCATGATCGAAGCGGCGGGCCAACTGAAGCTCGTTCTCTACATCTCCCTCATCATCTGCCTGTTCCTGCCGTTTGGCATGGCGCCGCTCAATGGCGAGCCCGTTGTCTGGATGATCGGGCTCGGTGCCTACCTTGCGAAGGTTTTCCTTGCTGCA
Organism: uncultured Alphaproteobacteria bacterium; assembly: GCA_963817705.1. Taxonomy (GTDB): domain Bacteria; phylum Pseudomonadota; class Alphaproteobacteria; order Rhizobiales; family Rhodomicrobiaceae; genus Rhodomicrobium. The sequence continues at coordinate 2,500,962 of CAWFPF010000001.1, read as the reverse complement.
GTGGGGCTCGGCATCTGGGAAGTCAGCATGGCCAAAATGCGAGTTTTCCGGGTCAGCGAGTTTCTCGGCGGCGCGTTCGTATTTTCCTTCCTCGCGATCCTCTTGGCATTTCTTTCGAGGGAGGTGCTGCGGTGACAACCGACTATGACGTTGCCCACTTCCTGGCCGGCATGATGCTCGTCTGCAGTTTCACGCTGCTCTATCAGGACCGCATTTTCGCGGTGCTCAACACATTCGCCACACAGGCGATCATGCTGTCCTTCGCCGTGGCCTGGCAGGGATACGTCCAAAACCACCCCGACCTCTTCATTACGGCGGCGATGACCTTTGGGCTGAAGGGGCTTGTGATCCCCTTCGCGCTGAACCGTATGGTGATGCGCCTCGGCATCCAGCGCGATGTCGACCAGGCTGTGAATGTTGGGATTGCTATGTTTCTCGGGCTCGGGATCACGAGCCTTGCCCTCTTGCTTGTTTTGAAGGTCACGCCGGGCGCCGCGTCCTTTACGCGGGAAGGGCTGGCGCTCGCGCTGGCTATCATCCTGCTCGGCTTCCTGATGATGATTACGCGGCGCAACGCCGTGACCCAGATCGTCGGCTTCATGTCCATCGAAAATGGCCTCATTCTCGCGGCGACGGGTGCCCGCGGAATGCCGCTCGTCGTCGAGGTCAGCGTTGCCTTCTCGGTGCTGATCGCGCTGTTCGTGTTCGCGGTGTTTGTTTTTCGCATCCGCGAGCGTTTCGACAGCGTCGATATCGAGTCGCTCGATAATGTGCGGGGAGATTAGCGATGGACGAAACCGTCTACGCGGCCGTTGGCATCCCGGCGATTGCGGCCCTGCTTCTCGCGCTCATACCGAATTACAAGATCACGGCGCTCGGAAACGTCTTCGCGTCCGGGCTCACCTTCGCGGCAAGCCTCACCTTCCTGACTCTTCCTCAGGCGGAGAACACTTACGTCATCATCGACAGCCTGAATATTTTCTTCATCATCCTCAACACGCTCGTCGCGTTCACGACTTCAGCCTTCAGCGCCAGCTATATCGGCCACGAGATCGAGACGGGCCATCTCACGCCCCTATCCGTGCGCTTCTACCACGCTATGTTCCAGGGCATGATGGCGGCGATGAACATGGCGCTGCTCGCCAACAATATCGGCGTCATGTGGGTGGGGCTCGAAGTCGCGACCCTCATGACCGTCATCATGGTCGGCATCTACCAGACCCCGAATGCGCTGGAAGCGGCATGGAAATACTTCATCCTCGGCATCGTAGGCATATCGCTCGCATTCTTCGGCACCATCCTCGTCTATCTCGCCGGCCAGAACGCGCTTGGCGAAGGCCTGCCTGCGATGACCTGGAGCCGGCTTCTCGTGGCCGCGCCCGACCTGGACGCCGCTCTTCTCAACCTTGCCTTTGTGTTCCTCCTCGTCGGCTACGGAACCAAGGCCGGTCTCGCGCCGCTGCATGCCTGGCTGCCAGATGCCCATGCGGAAGGGCCGACGCCGATCTCGGCGGTCCTGTCCGGCCTTCTCTTGAATGTGGCACTGTTCGCGCTTCTACGCTTTAAGATGATCCTCGCGGCCGCTCCCGGCGCGCTCAAGCCCGGTCCGATCATGATCACCATCGGCTTGATTTCGCTGATCTTCGCGGCTTTCATGCTGTATCAGCGCCGGGATATCAAGCGGCTCTTCGCCTATTCCTCCATCGAGCACATGGGGCTCATCACCTTCGCTTTCGGCATGGGCGGCCCGCTTGCGAATTTCGCCGCACTCCTTCACATGGTCATGCACAGCTTGACCAAATCGGCGATCTTTTTTGCGGTGGGCCACGTGGCGCAGGCCAAGGGCACACAGCGGCTCTCGGATATCAGGGGCCTCAGCGTTTCGCATCCGGCGCTCGCAACCGGACTTGCACTGGGCGTCATCGCGATTTCCGGACTGCCACCGTTCGGCGCCTTCATGAGCGAATTCCTGATCCTGACCTCAACCTTTGCCCGCGATCCGCTCCTTGCCATCGCCGCCGCGTTCGGGCTTCTTGTCGCTTTCGGCGCGCTGCTCTGGCGGCTTCAAGGTATTCTTTTCGGCGCACCTACCACCCCGGATCATCCCGTGAACGCGTCCTCCCTTCCTTTGGTGGTTCATCTGTCCCTTGTGCTCGTGGCCGGCCTATACTTGCCTACGGCCTTGGTTGCCTGGTTTCAACGTGCCGCGGAGTTGCTCGGATGAAACGCGACGACATACCCGCAGAGGGCGGCGGCATCGCGTTGGCTGCCGCGATAGAGGGGAAGGCAGCAAGCCCCGATGGCTTCGTTCGCATCGAAGCAAACGATGAGCTTTGGACCGGCCTCGCGAAGGGTTGCGCGGAGGGCCTGCAAGATCTCGGCGCGCTTTGGTTCGACAGCGGCCGGATGCACATGGCGTTGTGGACCACAAGCGGCGCCGTGAGGGCGATCGTTTCCATAGATGCCAGCTCGGGCGTATATCCGGCCGCCGGCCTCCATCACAGGCCTGCGCTGCGCCTCGAACGCGCAATGCGCGACCTCTACGGCGTCAACCCTCTCGGCCTTCCCGATCCGAGGGCCTGGCTCGATCATGGCGTCTGGCCCTCCAAACCTCTCAGAACTGAGAAGGGTTACAGCTTCTTGCCCGTCGAGGGCGACGGCTTGCACCAAATCCCGGTCGGGCCGGTCCACGCCGGCATTATCGAACCGGGGCATTTCCGCTTCACGGCAAACGGCGAGATCATCGTCCGCCTCGAAGAGCGGCTCGGCTATGTGCACAAAGGGGTCGAGGCGCTGTGCGCCGGAGCGCCCCTTGATCGGGCAGCGAAAATCGTGGCCCGTATATCCGGCGACAGCACGGTGGCTTACAGCTTCGCATTCGCGCGCGCCGTTGAAGTGGCCTTGGGGTTCGAAGCGCCGCCGCGCGCCGCCATCTTGCGTAGCATCATGGCCGAGCTTGAGCGCCTGTCACATCACATCAGCGATGCCGGTGCGATCTGCAACGACGCCAGCGTCGCGGCCATCCACGCGCGCTGCGCAATCATCCGCGAGGATGTTCTTCAAACCGCGGATCTCTGCTTCGGACACCGGATGATGATGGATCGCATCGTGCCGGGCGGAACCGCCTGCGATCTGACTCCCGAGGGCGCCGCCGCCATCCTCGCCATGCTCACCCGGCTGCAATCGTCCTTTTACCGCGTGGTCCGCGCTTACGATCAATCGCCGTCGCTGCAAAACCGGGTTGCCGGTACGGGAACCGTGCGCGCGGAATATGCCCGGCAATTCGCAGCCGGCGGATATGTGGGCCGTGGGTCTGGCCGCGATTTCGATGCCCGCAGGGCCTTCGCCTACGCGCCCTATGACAGCGTGACGTTCGAGGTGCCCGTCCGCAGCCAAGGCGATGTCGACGCCCGGGTTTGGGTCCGCATCGACGAAGTTGAGCAAAGCGCTCTGATTATCAAGCAACTCTTGAGCAAGCTGGGACCGGGGCCGCATTATGCAAAGCCGCCAATCGCGGCGGGCGAAGGGGCCGCTGTGGTTGAAGCCTTCCGCGGCGATCTGTTCCTGGCGGTCCGCCTCGACGGCGAAGGAAACGTTGGACATCTCCACGCGCGCGATGCCTCCTGGTTCCAGTGGCCGCTGCTGGAGACCGCGATCAAAGATAACATCGTTGCCGATTTCCCGCTCTGCAACAAATCCTTCAACTGCTCCTACTCCGGGCACGACCTGTAGGCCCAGCCCATGCATATTTTGCTGATCCACGCTCTCTTGAAAGGCCCGGCGGTCACAAAGGCGCCCAAGCCGGGCGCCGAGACGGTCGAAGAGCTTGCGGCAGCGCTTCGCGAACGCTCCCGGCGCAGGCTGGGGCGCTCCCTTGCCATACGCGAGGTTGACGCCGGGTCCTGCAACGGCTGCGAATTGGAAATTCAAGCGCTGAATAATCCCGTCTACGACGCCGAGCGCTTCGGGCTTAAATTCGTAGCCTCGCCGCGTCACGCGGACGTTCTTCTCGTCACCGGCCCTGTGACCTGGAACATGCGGGAAGCGCTGGAGCGCACCTATGCCGCCACGCCCGATCCGAAATGGGTGGTTGCCGTTGGCGAGTGCGGAGGAAATTGTGGCGTATTCGCGGACAGCTACGCCTGCGCCGGACCCGTTTCGTCGGTGATCCCCGTCGATTTGCATATCCCCGGCTGCCCGCCGCGCCCCATCGATCTTCTGAAAGGCCTGATCGGCCTGATGGACGCGGTGACACGGTGAGCCGGTGGTGAGGCGTGCCCGGTTTATGCGGAAGCGGCGGAAGCGGAAGACCCCCTCACCCCAACCCTCTCCCGCAAGGGAGAGCATCTGTGTTCGAAGTCAAGCATGTTGAGGTGTCCAATAGCGGTCTTCGCGGATGAGTGTGTTGGCGAGCAGCGCGAGCTTGCGCATGACTGCGGTCAACGCCAGCTTGGCGGGCTTGCCGCGGGCGCGAAGCCGGCCATAGAAGGCGTTGAGATCGGGGTTGCAGCGGCTGGCTGTAACAGCGGCCATGTAGAGCGCCTTTCGAACGTGCGCCCTTCCGCCTTTGATGCGGCGCTGGCCGCGCATTTCGCCGGAGTCGCAATTCATGGGCGCGACGCCGGCAAGGGCTGCAATCTGTCCGCCACTCAGCAGGCCAAGCTCCGGCAGGCAGGCCACAAGCGTCACGGCGACGATGGTTCCGATGCCACTGATCGAGGCAAGGACATCGCAACGCCGCTTCAAGCTGGCGTCTTTCGAGAGAAGAACCTCGAAAGCCGCCTCAAGACCTGCGATCAGGCGGGTTTGGGCGCTGAGCTGCGCTTTCAGCAAGCGCTTCAAAACCGGGCTTGCAGCGGCGGCGATCTGGTTCTTCAAAGCCGTCTCACCGGCTTTGGCCGCTTGCCGCGCCAAAACCAATTCCTGGAGCTCAGCCAGCCTCTTGGCAGGAACCGGGGTCGCCTCAGGCCCGACGGCGGCGCCATAGAGCGCAAGCAGGCGTGCGTCGATGGCATCGGTCTTGGCGAGCTGGCCAAGCGCATCGGCGAGCTTTCTCGAGCGGTAGGGATTGACGACGGCGACGGCAAAACCGGCCGCGCTCAGCTCGCGGTGAGCGAGCCTGTGCAGCTTTCCCGTCGCCTCCATGACGACAAGCCCGGCAGCTGCGGAGGTCAGCGCCAGCGCCAGGCGCTCGCAGCCTTCCTTGCTGTTGGGAACGCGAAACTTGCGGCCAATTGGATGCAGATAAACATCGAGCCACGCTTTACATACATCGACCCCGGCGTAAACTGCTGGTCCGGCTTCTACGGATGTCATCTTGCCTTGCATGCGGGACTTGCTCCCCAGTCATCTGTTCAGACCATGAGCCGGAGGGCGGACGGACCAAGCTCTCCCGCAAGCCAAAAGCTTAAGGGAACGGCGGTCCCGCCCGCCCGTCTCATGAGGGATGGCCATCCCTCATGAGACGCCCTCATCACCACAGCGATTCGGGCTCCCAACCAACATGCAAGGGGAGAAGGCCGCGGCCCTCTCCCTTTGGGAAGAGGAGATTTCGGGCGTTCTCTCGCCCCTTGGGGAGAGAGACAGAGTGAGGGGGTCTCAGCATCCGCCGGCGGCGCAGCTTTCTCATCACAGCCGGTCCGGCGCCGGTTGCCGCCCGGCGGCGAAATCACCCGGCGTGAGCTTGCTCCGCAATGAGACGACCGTCCCGAGGATGATCATCGCCGGACCCTTGAGACCGGCCTCTGTCGCCAAATCCGCCAGAGTTTCGACCGTGCCGGTAACAACGCGTTGGTTCGGGCGCGTCCCGTTATCGACAATCGCCGCGGGCAAGGACGGTTCTCCGCCATGCGCGATGTATTCCTTCATCAGAGCGCCGATGTGGCTCAGCCCCATGAATATGGCAACCGTTTGATGCGGCTGAATGAGCGCGCTCCAATCGAGGCTCAGGCCGCCGCCGGCCCGGGCGTGGCCCGTCACGAAAACGCACGCCTGTGCATGGTCGCGATGGGTGAGTGGAATGCCCGCATAAGCCGCGCATCCCGTCGCGGCTGTAATGCCGGGAACGACCTGGAACGGTATGCCCTCCGCCGCCAGCGCTTCGATCTCCTCGCCGCCGCGCCCAAACATGAAAGGATCGCCGCCTTTCAAGCGCAGCACCCTCTTCCCCTCCCTCGCCAGTTCGACAAGCCGGGCGGTAATCTCGTCCTGAGGCAAAGCGTGATCTTCGGGAAGCTTGCCGACGTAGACGCGCTCCGCGTCGCGGCGCACAAGATTGAGAATACCGGGCGGCAAAAGCCGGTCATAGAGAACGACATCGGCGCGCTGCATCAGCCGGAGCGCGCGGAAGGTGAGGAGATCGGGATCTCCAGGCCCAGCGCCAACGAGGTAAACCTCGCCCATTGGTTTTTCCACAGCGGCGGTGCCCATGCTATCGAGCGCGCGATCGAGTTCGGCTTTCGCCTCTTCCTCCTGCCCGCCAAGGAAGCGATCCGCCACCGGACCTTCGAGGAAGTGTTCCCAGAACCGCCTGCGCTTTACCCCATCCTTGACGGCGGCGCGGAGCCGTTCCCGGCTTGCGCCTACCAGCGCGACGAGGCGGCCGTAGGCCGATGGGATGAGGGTCTCGAGTCTGGCGCGGATCATGCGCGCGAAGACGGGCGACGCGCCTCCTGTCGAGATGGCGATCACGAGTGGATCGCGGTCCACGATGGACGGCATGATGAAATCGCTGAGCCACGGCGCATCTGCGACATTCACCGGAACGCGCGCTTGGCGGCCTAACTCCGAGACCGCGCGGTCGAGCGCCGGGTCTCCGGTTGCACTAAAGACGAGACAGCAGTCTGCGAGGTCTTCCAAGTTCGGCGCGCGGGGGATATGGGTCCACCTGCCGCCGTGGTGCTCCATGGTCTCGAATTCGCTGCTCAGAGAGGTGGAAAAAACGCGGACCTCCGCGCCTGTCCGGAGCACCATCTCCGCCTTGCGCGCGGCCATGGTGCCACCGCCCGCGACGGCGACGGTCTTGCCTTTGCATTGCATAAAAATGGGGAGCTGTTCCACGTTTGTGGCTTCTCATTCAACGATTGGTGCGCAGAGGCGCACGGCCGGGGACGGAACCCCACTCCGTGTAAACAAGACAGACCCGGCATTCAACAACACTGATGTCCCACCTAGCGGCGGTGCCAATCTGTCGCCATGCCAAGCATGCTTCAGATCTTCTGATTGTACGCGCCCACCTCGGGATAGGTTTGCAGATGCGCATCGAGTTCCGCGAAGATCGCACGCATATTCGCATCCGACACCGGGCTTTCAACCACGACAACAAGCTCCGGCTTGTTTGAGGAAGCGCGGATCAGACCCCAGGTGCCATCTTCGAGCACGATGCGGATGCCGTTGACTGTGATGACATCGCGTATCGGCTGGCCGGCGAGTTTGCCGCCCCGCTCGGCGATACCTTCGAAATGGGCGATCACGCGGTCTACGAGGCCATATTTCTTTTCGTCGTCGCAATGGGGCGACATGCTCGGCGATTGCCAGGTCTTGGGGAGGGCGCGGTAAAGGTCGGCCATGCTTTTCCCAGGATTGCGGGAGAGCATGTCGCAAACGGCGATGCCGGACACTAGCCCGTCGTCATAGCCGCGGCCGAGCGGCGGATTGAAGAAGTAATGCCCGGACTTTTCGAATCCCACCAGCGCGCCGTTCGCGTGGCTGTAACGCTTGATGTGGGAGTGGCCGGTTTTCCAATAGTCCGTGCGGGCGCCGTTTTTTTGCAGGATGGGATCGGTGGCGAAGAGCCCCGTGGATTTCACGTCCACCACGAATTTGGCATTCGCATGCAAAGCCGAGATGTCGCGCGCCAGCATCACGCCCACCTTGTCGGCGAAAATCTCGTTGCCCTCGTTGTCGACGACACCGCAACGGTCGCCGTCGCCGTCGAAGGCGAGCCCCACGTCAGCGCCGCTTGCCCTAACCGCGTCGCTGACAGCGTGCAGCATTTCGAGCGCTTCGGGGTTCGGATTGTAGTTCGGGAAGGTATAGTCGAGGCCGCAATCGAGCGGCACCACATCGCAGCCCAGCTTCGCCAGGACTTCCGGCGCAAAGGCACCGGCCGTGCCGTTGCCGCAGGCCGCGACAACCTTCAGCTTGCGCGGGAACGGCGCGCGGTTGGTGAGGTCCTCCCTATAACGCTGAGCGATATCGCCGTGGAAATAATAGGCGCCGCCAGGATGGGTGGCGTAGCGGCCGTCGAGAACCATGTGCTTCAGCGCGGTCATCTCCTCCGGCCCAAAGGTGAGTGGCCGGTCCATGCCCATCTTGATGCCCGTCCAGCCATTGTCGTTATGGCTTGCCGTCACCATCGCCACGCCCTCGACCCCGAGCGCGAACTGCGCGAAATAGGCCGTAGGCGAGAGCGCAAGCCCGATGTCGTGAACCTCCGCGCCGCCCGCAAGCATGCCCGAGATGAGCGTGTATTTGATGCTCGACGAATAGGAGCGGTAATCGTGCCCCGTTACGATCCGGGCGGGTACGCCGCGCTCGCGCATCAGCGTGGCGAGCGCCATGCCGATCGTCTGAATGCCCATCAGGTTGATCTCTTGCGGGAACAGCCAGCGTGCGTCGTATTCGCGGAAACCCGTGGGCTTTACGAAGGGCAGCCGCTCGAAATCGGCGGTGTTGGGCTTAAGATCAGTCCGCGGCTTGAGGAGCGCGGCAGAGGCGTGGGCGGTCATGGCAGCTCCGGCTTCGGTTTGGCCTTGCATAGCGTGGTGCCGGCGTGCTGCCAAGCCCTTCCGGCGGAGAGGGTTATCCGCGCTTCAGCGCGGCTGCGGAATTCGTCGCGGCGCCGATGAGAATCCCCAAAACCCCCGCTTCGCTCTTGCGCGAAACGCCCGCGCCGGCGATATAAGACCCGGGAGGTTGGCGCAGACGTATCGCTCGCCAACCGGGTCAGGTCCGGAAGGAAGCAGCCCTAACGAATCCGATGCGGGTTGCTGTCCAGCCTCTCACCTCCCTCTCCGCCTCTCCTTACTTGATCTTGAACTGGCTGCGCGCCGCGAGCAGGTTTAGGAAGAGCAGCACCGCGCTGATCGGGCGTCTTTGGCCGAATAGCGCGGTGCGGGAACGAGGCTCTGCTCTGCGAAAAGTGGATGGATGTCCATTACGCCCGGTTGCGAACGTGCGAACGCCGTTCTATTTGTGGAGTGAAGGAGCGCGCCTTGGCTGAAAATCATACGCTGATTCTCCTGCGTGAAATGCGCGCCGAGATGAAAGGGCGTTTCAATCGATTCGACGAAAAGCTCGGCTCTCTGACAGACGATATGCGGGACATCAAAATTCGCATGACTAATGCAGAAGAGGCGCTGGCGGGGGTCAATCGCCGGCTGGACCGGCTCGACGCCCGCTCGGAGCGCGTCGAAAAGCGGCTGGACCTCGTGCAGGTCTAACGAGATGCTGGACGCCTTTTCGTGTGATTCTGGCGGTGCAAACCGCGCGCGCTTCCGTTAACATTCTGCTATGTCAGACCAACCCCCACCCAAGCTCAGTGAGCCGGACAGACGAGCGGAGCGGCGCACCGCCGAAGCGCCCGCCGCGCCTTATGTGGTGCTGGCCCGCAAATACCGCCCGCAGACATTCGACGACCTGATCGGTCAGGACATCATGGTGCGCACGCTCCGGAACGCGTTCGCCATGGACCGGATCGCGCAAGCCTATATGCTGACCGGCGTCCGCGGCGTCGGCAAGACGACGACCGCCCGCATTCTCGCCCGCGCGCTGAATTACGAACGGCCCGGCGCCGGGGACAAACCCACACTCGATATCGCGGAGCTTGGCGTTCACTGCAAGGCCATCATGGAAAGCCGCCATGTCGACGTGCTTGAGATGGACGCGGCCTCCAACACCGGCATCGACGACATCCGTGAAATCATCGAGGCGGTGCGCTACAAGCCCGCTGCCGCGCGCTACCGCGTGTTCATCATCGACGAAGTGCACATGCTGTCGAAGTCCGCGTTCAATGGCCTGTTGAAGACGCTGGAGGAGCCGCCTCCGCATGTGAAGTTCATCTTCGCCACGACCGAAATTCGCAAAGTTCCCGTCACCATCCTGTCGCGCTGCCAGCGCTTCGACCTGCGCCGCGTTGATGCGGAGCTGCTTACGCGGCACTTCGCCGCTATACTCGAAAAAGAGGGGCACACGGCGGAAGAGGGCGCGCTGGCGCTCATCGCGCGGGCTGCCGAAGGCTCCGTGCGTGACGGTTTATCCCTGCTCGATCAGGCGCTCACACTCACCCAGGGCCATCTCACGGCGAAAGCGGTGCTTGGCATGCTGGGCTTGTCCGGTCGCGGTGCGGTTTTCGACCTGTTGGAGCTGATTTTCGATGGCGACGCGCGAGGCGCGCTGGCCTCGCTGGGTGCGCTGCACGATCAGGGCGGCGACCCGCAAATGATCCTCACCGATGCCGCCGATGCCATTCATGTGCTGAGCCGGTTGAAGGCCGTGCCGGGCGACTATCCGCCGGACTTCTCATCCGATGACAAGGCGCGCGCGGACAAACTCTCGGGCATGGTTCCGGTGCCGCGGCTGGCAATAGCATGGCAGATGCTGCTCAAGGGCCTAGATGAAGCCGCGCGCGCGCCTCGTCCCTTTGCGGCGGCCGAGATGCTTATCATACGCATGTGCTACGCGGCGCAGTTGCCATCGCCTGCCGACATCATCGGCGAACTCACCGGCAACGCTCCGGCGCGCACGGACAAGCCGCAAATTGCACAGCGTTCGGAGACGGCACCCGCTCCCGCCGTGAGCGAAACGAGAACCGCTCCGCAACTCCAGAGTTTGGAGGACATCGTGGCTCATGCGGGCCAAATCCGCGATATCAAGCTTAAGATCGCACTTGAAGAGCAGGTGGAACTCGTGAAATTCGGGCCGGGCTTCATCGAGTTCCACCTTCTCGATGGCGCGCCGCAGAATTTGGCGCAGGAGCTGTCACGGAAGATGCAGGCCTGGACGGGCGAACGCTGGATCGTCTCGCTTTCGGAGGAGCGGGGCCTCGAACCTCTGGGGGCAAGGCGGCGCACCGAGAACGCGCAAGCGGTCGAGGACATCCGCAAACATCCAGTCGTGAAAAGCGTCTTGCATCATTTTCCGGACGCGGAAATCAAGAGTGTTCGCACGTTAGAGTAGTGCGCGACGCAAGACTTCATCTCATGGAATCGGACCGAAGCGATTGAAGTTCCGCCTCACTCTGTCTCTCTCCCCTCGGTGAGGGAGAACGCCCGAACCTCCGGCTTCCAAGGGGAAGATGGCCGCACTCCACTCCCTCAACCCTTGGGGGGGGTCTTCGCAGCGATGCCCTACTCTTCCCCGCAGCCTTAATGAGAGAAGAGGCACGGCGCCGTCATGTGGCGCAGCATGTAGCGTGTTCCGCTGCCACGGCTCAAGACTGGATAGCCATACCCGCCGAACGCGCCCATGACCAAGAAGTCGGCGGCTTTATCCGCGGCGAGGTTCAAGATCATGTCCATCAGGCCGACCTCGTTGACCTGCAGGTGCTCGATCTGCGCGTCGACCTTATGCGCCCTCAAATGCTCGGCGATGCGATCGACCGAGGTCTTACGGCTTTCCGTGCCCAGTCCGACCGAGACGACACTGACCTTAGCATTGGGCTTCAGGAGAACCAGCGCATCGTTCAAGGCGCGCGCGGCCGGGCGCGCTTCGGTCCAGGCGATGAGCGGGCGCTCGCCGATGTCCGTGTAATGGCCCGCATAAGGCACGACCAGAATGGGCCGGCCTAACTCGACGATCAGCTGCTCGGAGAGTTCGCGTGGCAAGATTCGGGGCGCCTCCTCATCCTCCTGGCCGAGTATGGTGAGATCGTAATGCCGCGCGGTCTCCGTCATCAGGTGCACGACCTCGTGGTCGCTGCCCCGGTTGATGTCGATCCATTCCGCGTTCCCTAGCCCCTTGACGGCGGCTTCGAACTGCGCGCGGCTGGCGGCGGCGGCAAGCGCGTAGCTCTCAGGCGGCCAGACGGCGACGACGCCGACTTGATAGGCCTCGGAGCGCTGAGCGAAAATGCCAACGAGCCGGGCCTCGTGGCGGCGGGCGAGCGTTATGGCCAAGGCAAGCCGTTCGGCGGTCCTGGGGCTGGAATCGAGATGGACGAGAATATCGCGCAGCGGCATGGCATCCTCCCACAGCGGCTTTCGACGGCCCGGCATTCACGGGCACCGGCCGTGCGGTCTATCTTTTCTAACACAAGTCGGCGGTCCGCAAAATGGGGAACGGCGCGCACAGCCTGTGTATATCGGTACCCTGAGTGTTTGCTCGGAGCCGGACAAGCCGCCACGGACAATGCGAGCCGCGCGTTAGTTTGAAAGCTTGGTGCCCGGCATCGCTAAGATGGGGTCTTGCCGTAACGGCGCGATGCTGGACGGCTGGCTCAAGCGGCTCGATGGCCGGCCGGTGACTTTCGGACAGACTCACCGCGCTAGGTGAGGTCAAAATATCGCACGCCCAAAAATCGGGTCTGCCGGTCCGGAACAAACCTCACGGTGTGCTGTTCTTGGCGCGTTGCTTTGCGGCAACCTTTTATTAACCTTAAGAGCAGCCCGAGAGTTCCCGCATGTATTTCTTCTCGATCCTGGTTGTAATAACCGCTGTGCATAACTTCTTATTGACAGCATATTTAAAATATTAATAATCGTGCGACAGATGAGCCTAAGTGCTCGTTCCATTAACAAATGGACTTTGCTACCCATGCAAAAGAATAAATCCGGTCAGACAAAGGGGGAGTTGTAATGCAAATCTTTAATAACTTAGAGTCCGTGTACACCGGAGAAGAGATATGCCCGGAACAGCAGCCTCCAATCAGAACCAAGTTCAATATCTCTATGGAGAAAAAGATCGAGAGGCTCTGGCAGGAGTCGGAACGGCACGGTTGGGATTTCAGCAAGTTTGTTACCGTGGTTTTGGAAGTCCTAACGGTCATGCACCATAGAAAAAAGCTACAGCATATGGAGCGGGCGCCAAGAAGGGCCGCACAGAGGAAGCGTCCTTTGAGCTGAGGAGCAAGGGTGGGGCCTCAATTCCTTTATGCGAGGTAACAATGCGTTTGCGATGTAAAGCGTGGCGGCCATGACCCCGTCGCATCGCTACGCGGACGCGGCGCCCCACTAAGACATGCAGCCAAAGCCAATCCAATAGCGGCAATGGATCGCGCGGCCGCTGGGAGTTGAGGGTGACTCCCAGCGGCAAAGCATCCGGCAGATTGCACAACACTTTAAGCGCTGTGCAATCTGCCGAATTAGAATTATATCGCAGAATTTCTATCCTGACAGAAGCTTGCCGAAGAAGCCCCGGAGCCTTTTTCCTTGGTTTGGAAGAAAGCGCAAACACTCAATTTTGCGTCAATTGATGATGCCGCGTTGAGTGCCGGCGCCCAACTCCCGGTCGCATATTTTTCAGATTCGCGATACGCGAACCGGTATGGCGCCTGCCCTGAATTCCAAGCAGGCTCGTCTGCGGAGCTTGACGCAGGGCATAGGCCTTCCCTTATTATGGCCCGTGGTGATTTGGCCAGGCTTGCAGCCACGTAAAAGAACTCGCTAAAAGGCCGAGGCCCTGAGGGCCCGGGAGACATAAGCGGCCGGTTCGGACCACAGGTCCAATGGAGGCTGGCCGCAAATTCAATGACCAGATTGCTAGTACCGGGCCGCGATTTCGAAGCGACCCCTTCGCATTCCGCGATTTTTCATAGCCGCGACCCCCTGCCTCTCGATTGCGGCCGTACGCTCGCGCCATTCGAGATCGCCTACCGGACTTACGGCACGCTGAACGAGGCCCGGTCCAACGCCATCCTCGTTTGTCATGCGCTCACAGGCGATCAGCATGTGGCGAATCGCCATCCCATCACTGGCAAGCCGGGTTGGTGGGAAACGATTGTTGGCCCCGGAAAACCTGTGGATACCGGCAGATATTTCGTCATTTGCTCGAATGTGCTGGGCGGCTGCATGGGCTCAACCGGGCCCGCGTCCGTCAATGAAGCGACCGGCAGGCCATGGGGCCTGGACTTTCCGGTCATCACCATCGACGACATGGTGCGCGCGCAAGCCCGGCTGATCGACCATCTGGGCATCGGCGATCTCTTTTGCGTGATCGGCGGCTCGATGGGGGGCATGCAGGTGCTCGAATGGTGCGCGAGCTTTGGCGAGCGCGTTTTTGCCGCCGCGCCCATAGCGGCAGCCCCACGTCACTCGTCGCAGAACATCGCCTTTCATGAGGTGGGCCGGCAGGCCGTTATGGCGGACCCCGAATGGCGCGGGGGCAGTTATCTCGAAGAGGGGACCAACCCCGCGAAGGGCCTCGCTGTTGCGCGCATGGCCGCTCACATCACCTATCTTTCGGACGAGGCGCTGCACCGGAAATTCGGCCGCAGCCTGCAAGATCGCGAGAAAGTGACGTTCGGATTCGATGCCGATTTCCAGGTCGAGAGCTATTTGCGCTATCAGGGGATCAGCTTCGTCGACCGCTTCGACGCCAACAGCTATCTCTACATCACGCGCGCCATGGACTATTTCGACCTCGCCGCCGATTGCGAAGGAGTGCTTGCCAACGCGTTTACGGGAACGAAAACAAGGTTCTGCGTGGTTTCATTCACCAGCGATTGGCTCTATCCGACGCGCGAGAGCCGCGCCATCGTGCAGGCGCTGAACGCGGTGGCGGCGAATGTGAGCTTCGTCGAGATCGAAAGCGACAAAGGCCATGACGCCTTCCTGCTGCATGAGCCGGAGCTGTTCGACACCATCCGCGGCTTTCTCGGCGCGGCGGCCGAACGGCGGGGCTTGCCCGCGGCGGCTGAAGCGGCTGAAGGAGAGGCCCGGTGACCGGCTTGGAGGAACGTGCCGCGCTCAAGGCCGCGCACATCGCATCTCCGCGCATCGACCTTCTGCTCATCGCGGGTATGGTTGAGACGGGCGCGCGGGTGCTCGATGTCGGCTGCGGTACGGGCGAGCTGTTGAAACTGCTTGAGGAAAAAAAGCAGGTCGACGGGCGGGGCATCGAGCTCTCCCAATCCGGCGTGAACTTCTGTGTTGCCAAGGGGCTCTCCGTGATCCAAGGCGACGCGGACAGCGACCTCGTGAACTATCCCGACCAGGCGTTCGACTATGCGATCCTAAGCCGGACGCTTCAGGCAACGCGGCGTCCGAAGGAGGTCTTGGAGGAACTCCTGCGCATCGCGCGCCATGTGATCGTTTCGTTCCCGAATTTCGGGCATTGGAAAATCCGGCTGCAAATCCTGGTCAAGGGCCAGATGCCGGTGACCTGGAACCTGCCCGAAACGTGGTACGAGACGCCCAACATTCATTTTTGCACCATCCGCGACTTCCTGTCGCTCTGCGGTCAGGTGAATGCGCGCGTCGAGCATTCGTTTGCGCTCTCGCCGAATGGGCATCCGCTCGGCTCCAAGGTGCCGCCGCGGCTGCATAATCTCGTCGCGCAGCAGGCCGTGTTTTTGTTGACGCGCGGCAGCTAGAAGCGCGTTGCGTATACCAAGACCCTCCGTCATGGCCAAACGTCTAGACCGAATAAAAATGTCATTCGCCAATGCCAGATGAATAAGCCGGACAGCATGGGTGAAGCCCGGCCATGACGACGGAAGGTCAGTCGATTTCTTCACAAGCTTACAAGCGGAAATCCATGAGAAGAGGAGGCTGAAAATGGGCCTATTGGTGGACGGCGTTTGGCAGGACCAATGGTACAACACCGCAAAATCCGGCGGGAGGTTCGTGCGCTCCGAAAGCCAGTTCCGGAACTGGATCACGCCGGACGGCAGCCCCGGCCCAACAGGAGGCGGCGGTTTCAAAGCCGAGCCCGGCCGCTATCATCTCTATGTTTCGCTGGCCTGCCCTTGGGCGTCCCGCGCCATGATCTTCCGCGCGCTAAAGGGCCTCGAAAGCCTTATCGGCGTTTCGGTCGTGAACTGGTTCATGGGCGCGGAGGGATGGACCTTCGACGAAGGCCCCGGCGTGATCCCCGACACCGTGAACGGTGCCAGGCGGCTGCATGAGATCTACACCAAGGCCGATCCCAACTATTCCGGCCGCGTCACGGTCCCCGTGCTTTGGGACAAGGCCGGCGGCATGATCGTGAATAATGAGTCCTCCGACATCATCCGCATCTTCAACAGCGCATTCGACGGCATCGGCGCGAAGGAAGGCGACTACTACCCGGCGGAACTACGCGACAAGATCGACCGCCTGAACGCGCTTATTTACGACCGGGTCAACAACGGCGTCTACAAGGCTGGCTTCGCGACGGAGCAAGCGGCCTATGAAGAGGCCGTGATCCCGCTCTTCGCAATGCTGGACGAGCTTGACATGACGCTCGGAGAGCAGCGCTTTCTCTGCGGCATGCACGTCACGGAGGCGGATTGGCGGCTCTTCACCACCCTCATCCGCTTCGATGCCGTCTACGTTGGCCACTTCAAATGCAACATCCGGCGCATCGCCGATTACCCGCATCTAACGCGTTACACACGCGAACTCTATCAATGGCCGGGTGTGCGCGAGACGGTGGATTTCCAGCATATCAAGCACCACTATTACGAGAGCCACAAGACGATCAATCCCACCGGGATCGTACCCGTTGGCCCCGAAATCGACTTCGATCGCACGTGATCTTTTTTCCGGATTATTAAGTCCCTTTGAGACCTTGAATTCCACCGGCAGCCCGTTTTGATAAACTTTTATCTGAGGAATGCCGGAAGCTTGACTGTGCCGCTTCGGCGCAAGACTTCCTTGTATTCGCAAGAGGAGGCTCACTATGACGAACAAATCGAATTTCACACCCGATGAATGGAAAACGTTGCTGGAAGGCGTGATGATGTCCGGGCTCGCGGTCAGCGCCGCCGAGCCAGGCGGTCTATTGGGCGCGCTGAAGGAAAGCTACGCCCAGAGCCACGCCCTCGTTGAGGCCCGCAGCGGACCCAATGAACTCATCCGCACCCTTGTTGCCGAGTTCGAAACCGCCAATGGCCGTACCATCGCCCGCGAAGGCCTCAGGGAGAAGCTTTCTGGCGCACAAGCCGCCGATATCAAGGACAAATCCATCGGCACACTGAAAGAGGTCGCGGGGATTCTTGAGACCAAGGCACCCGATGACGCCGGACCCGTGAAGCAATGGCTGTATCACATCAGCGAGAAGGTCGCCGACGCCGATGCCGAAGGCGGTTTCCTTGGCTTTGGCGGTGTGAAGGTCACCGATAAGGAAAAGGCGACACTGTCGGAGATTTCCGGCGCGCTGAAACTCGCGGCGTAGCAGCCAGCCAGGCGTAGGTTCACGCCGCCGCCCCACCACAACCGAACGGCGCGCGGCTCAGGCCGTGTGGATCGGATCGATCCAGCGCACCTCTTCCAGTTTTTCGGCGGCTTCGATATCGAGATTGACCACGACCGCCTCATTGCCGCTTCGCACCAGCACGCATTCCAGCGGCTCATCGCTCGCATTGATCTCTTGATGCGGCACGTAGGGCGGCACAAAAATGAAGTCACCGGGGCCGGCCTCCGCTACGAATTCCAAATGCTCGCCCCATCGCATGCGCGCTTTGCCGCGCAGGACGTAGATGACGCTATCGAGCGCGCCATGATGATGCGCGCCGGTTTTAGCTTCTGGCTGTACCGTGACCTTACCAGCCCAAATCTTCCGCGCTCCAACGCGCGCGAAATCGATTGCAGCTTCGCGGTGCATCCCGGGTGTTTGCGGGGTATTTGAGTCCAAGCTGCTGCCAGGAATGACACGCACACCATTATACTTCCAGGCCGGTTCAGAGCTGGCATGACCTTGCGCCATGGCTAACCTCCGTTTCGAGCTTAACCCACAGCGGCGGGGCGCTGTTCACGCATGGCCTTCAGCTCATGAACGGCCTCCGCGATGAGCTGATCCAGCCGCGCGCTGCACGCTCCCTCTTCGACCCATCCGCCATGGATGGACTTGTCGGGGATGAAAACGGCGGTGGCGAGCGTCTTGGCGCCGAAAAAGCTGAATAACGGCCGGAGCTGATACTCGACCACAAGGGCATGCCGGTCGCTCCCGCCTGTTGCGATGAGGCCGACCGGGGTCCCAAGCAGCGATGGGTAATCCAATAGGTCGATGAGATGCTTCAAGAGGCCGGTGTACGAACCCTTGTAGACGGGTGAGCCAACGATCAGGAGGTCTGACCCATCGATGAGCCGCAGCGCTTCCTCCACGGCCGCAGAGGCCTCGGCGCGGCAGCGGATTCCTAAATCGGGCACCAAACCAGCCAAGTCCACGAGCCGGGATTGTGCGCCCGCCTGCCCGGCAATACGGTCAATCGCCGTTTGCACGACGAGCCGCGTCCGCGAAGGCACGGACGGACTTCCGGCTAATCCGACGATCATGGGCAAGTGTTCCTCTCAGCCGCGCGTTTTGCACGTTCTACTATGTAGGAAGCCGACCCGGCAATCGCGACGAGGCGACATATTCTTAACGCTTGGGTCCTTGAATTATAGCCGGATTATCAAATCGTCACCGGGATCGCATATTGCATATTCGGATCGAAACAGGAGGCTTTGGACCGCACCATGACTCACCACAGCAGGCAAGTCCCGTTCACACTGTCGCGGCGGACACTCCTTGTGGCGAGCGCTACCCTTTTGGGATCGCTTACCGCGAAGGCCGCGCCCCGGCTCGGGTTTGACGGCCTCTACGAGGAGCCTTGGTTTCTCGGAACCTCCACCGACTTGCGTGCGGACTTCGCCAGTACCGCGAAGGCGAAGAAGAATTTCGCTATTCTCTGGGAGATGCGCCGTTGTCCCTGGTGCAAGCGGCTGCACCTTGAAAATTTCGCTCGCGAGGACATCGCGGCTTATCTGCGAGACAACTTCAACGTCATTCAACTCAACATTCAGGCCCCGCGCGAGATCACCGATTTCGACGGCGAGAAGCTTTCCGAAGAGGCGCTGTCCTACAAATACGGCATCCGCGCTACGCCCACCATTCAGTTCTTCGCGCCGAGCGATGCGTCGAAGGGGCGCGAAACCGGGAGGGTCGCCTATGTCGAACCGGATGAAATGCTGCTGTTGCTGCGCTTTATCAGGGCGCGCGGCTATGAGTCGGGCTCGTTCGAGGACTGGGTCCGGAGCCATAAGAACCCGGCTTGACGGTTCACCTCGCCGCGTTATGAGGCCATCCCGGGACGGAACCGAAACTTGGGATATTTCGCGAGACAGCTAGCTGAGCGGATGGAGCAAAAAATCCGGCTTCTCCAGTATCCTGCTAAAGAACCTTCTGGACAACGACCTTCTGGACGGCGGCGCCGGCATCCGCGCCGCGGTCTTCAAGTTCGGCCTGATATAGCCACGCGCCCCAAACGAAGTTGACCAGCCTCGCCGTCGATACCGGGGAAATCGCCATCAGGCGCTCCTTCGCGTCCGGGGTCACCTGGTCCGCGATAGGCTCGCGGCTGACAATCCGGAGACCGGCGCGCCGCCCGTCCTTCGTCACGAATTCGCTTTGGAAGCCAACCTTGAGGCTGGCAGGGGAAGCCGCAAACACTTGCTCGGCATCGGCGGCGCTGAAGACGCGTGCATCCTGCAACGGCGGCCGGGCTTGGCTAAGTTCGGCGCTCACGCCCTTGAACCGCGTCACGGAGTAATGGCGGCCGGCCGTAAATGCAACAGGGGAGCTATCGGACGATGCAGAGGAAAGCTGAGTCGCTATGAAATTCTCAGCTGGCAGTTCCGCAGGGCGCGTTGCCTCGAAGAAAATCACCAAGCCGCTGAGAGGCAAAGCAGCGAGAAAGCCGAACATCAAACCCCGTCCCAAGGGCTTTATGCAGCTCCCGCGGTTACCAACGGCTTCGATCATCATTTCGCTCATAAGGCCTATTGTAATCTCGACGCGCTGACTGAGTCCAAAGGGTTGTCTCAGATCAAGGCAAATTGATGGACCAGCCTCACAGAGACATATATAGCGACAATTATGTGTGGGTTGGGTTGAAAAATAGGTAACAGAATCGCTCGACGTACGCAACACATGATCGCCGAGCGCCCTGTTCCTACCAGCGTGGCATTTGAAACCACGTAGTAAGGAACTCGTTGCAGCATTTAATCTGCTTGACCTTAATAAAAGCGATCTGGACACAAATGTCATCCAGAAAATGGTCCACCCCCTGCGATCTCTTGTGCGAATCCTGTGGGAGAAATTTGGCTGTTGCTCCTGTGCTCAATTCGTGGCCGCCTAACGAACTTCGACAGGCTCGCCGCTGTGCGGCTCCTCAAGATAAGGTCGAGTATCCTCGTGGTGAGCCGTCAACGGGTTGACCCTCATGGTAAGCCTGTCGAAGGATGCCTTTTTCAGTGCTCTGCTAACTGTCTGACGAACCCTCGAACAAGGGCAGTTCCCCGTCTCGAAAAGCTTTTGGCGCTGCGTAACCGAGGTGCCGGAACGCTCTGAGAGTGAGCACGCGGCCGCGCGGCGTGCGCCCAATAAAGCCCTGCTGTAGCAGGTAGGGCTCGATGACCTCCTCGATGGCATCCTTGCCTTCGCTCAGCGCGGCTGCGATCGTCTCGATACCGACGGGCCCTCCGCCATAGTTTTTCGCGATGCATTGCAAATAACGATGATCCATCGCATCGAGGCCTGCCGGATCCACCTCAAGCTGGCTCAGCGCTTTGTCCGCGTCTTCGCGCGTAACCTCGCTGGCGCCGCCGACCGCGGCAAAATCACGCACGCGGCGCAAAAGGCGCCCGGCAACGCGAGGCGTACCCCGGCTGCGCCTAGCCACTTCGCGGGCGCCCTCCGGGGTCATGCGCATATGAAGAACGCGAGCGGCGCGCTTCACGATCTCTTCCAACTCGTCCTCGGTGTAGAAGTTGAGCCGGATGGGGATTCCGAACCGGTCCCGCAGCGGCGTCGTCAGCAGTCCGGTCCGCGTTGTGGCGCCAACAAGCGTAAACTTCGCAAGATCGATGCGGACAGACCTCGCGGCAGGACCTTCCCCGATCATAAGGTCGAGCTGGAAATCCTCCATCGCAGGATAAAGGATTTCTTCGACGGCCGGGTTAAGCCTGTGGATTTCATCGATAAAGAGAACGTCGCGTTCTTCAAGATTGGTGAGAAGCGCAGCCAAATCGCCCGCCTTGGCGATCACCGGCCCCGAGGTCATCTTGAAATTCGCGCCGAGCTCGCGCGCCACGATCTGCGCAAGCGTTGTTTTCCCCAGGCCGGGCGGACCGGCAAAGAGCACGTGATCGAGCGCATCGCCGCGAGCGCGGGCAGCATCGACGAAAACCTTGAGATTGGCACGCGCCTGGGCCTGTCCAATGAACTCGGACAAGCGCTGCGGGCGGAGAGAAAGCTCGCCGGCGTCCTCGTCTTGCCGTTCGCGATCCGTGAGACGTGGGGTCATGAGCGTGACGCTAGCGGATTCGATGCGAAATGGAAATTGCCGGGTCGGCTATCGGCGATGGCTCCCCGGACAGCTCGCCGCACAATCTCGCCGTGCCAAGAATTGTATTAGTAAAAATACGGTAAACGGAGGCCGTCAAAACCGGAACAGTTTAGCTGCCATCGCTGTTGGGAGACGTTGCGTCAACCTTATCTTGCAAAGGAAGGTCATGTCTATTCAGCGTTGTGCCATAGTCAGTGTCCTGTTTTGTCTGTTCCTTTTTCCGGGTCCGCAGGTGCTGGCCCAAGACCGCGATGTCACGGCGGCCAAGGTCTCATGGCTTTTCGATAATTTCATGCGGCGGGGAGATTTGCCTTGGGAGTTTGAAATAGGCATCCGCAAGACCGGCCAAATGCGCTCTGGAGCTTACATTGGCGCGGTTTTAGCGCGCAATGCAATGATCAACATAGGTGGCCGCATGGAGCCCGCGCTTGTTCTGAAGGCGTATTTGAACAATCTGAGGCCGGGACTTCACGCGGTAAGCATCCACCAATATCCCGATTGCGGCCCGAAGGAAAAGGATGGCGTCATCGTTCCCGGCTTGGCAGCCGGCCCTCATGCCTTCGCTGCGCGGAAAACAGGACTGGAAGTGGTGTCTTATGACGCGAATATGGGAAATCTGCCGAACCTCTTCGTGAGGGCAGACGGCGTCAGCGTGCAAGAGATCATCGCCCCACGGCTGAACTTGGCCGACCTGGCGAACCGCTCCGTTGTCATCAACGCCACTCCGGACAGCAACTCTCCGGTAGAGGCATGCGGGGTGCTTTATTAGGATACGCCATGTCGTGGCCGGGCTTGACCCGGCCATCCAATTGAACCTTGAGCGTCGAGTAATTTTTGGATAGGCGCCTTGAGTGCGGCCGTAACGAAAGAAGGATACCTCTCGACTAGACCAGGGCGTAGTAGGCGACTTTGCAATTCTGCGGTGCGGGTCTCAAGCCTTGCGCATCAAATGGAGCGCGGTATCGCCATAGACGCGTTTGCCGAGCAAGGCGAAGGCCGGCGGTATCGCGGGTTCAACATCGGCCCTTTCCTCAAGCACCAAGACCGCGCCGCTCGCGAGCCAGCCGCCCTCCAGGGCCGCGCCGAGCGCACGCTCGCCAAGTCCTTTTCCGTAGGGCGGGTCGGCAAAGAGCAACTGAAACGGCTGCATCGGTGCGGCGGGACCAAGCTTCGTGGCATCGCGCCGCCACACCTTGCTGGCGCCCGTCAAGCCAAGCGCCTCGATATTCTCGCGGATAAAGCCCCGCGCGTCTGCGCTATCGTCGACGAAAAGGCAATACGCGGCGCTGCGCGACAAGGCTTCGAGGCCGAGCGCGCCAGTGCCCGCGAAAAGGTCGAGCACGCGCGCGCCTTCGATCGCGAAGTCTTCGATACCATGGGTCAGGATGTTGAAAAGGGCCTCCCGCACCTTATCGGACGTGGGGCGTGTGAGACTGCCCTGAGGCGCCATAAGTGCGCGGCCCCGGAAACGGCCGCCAACGATCCTCACGGGGTTTCCTTATCCGTGCCGGGACGCGGCCGGTATGCCGGCTTACGCGGCGGCGTGCCATGCCCGTTGCGCGGCGGTTTGCCAGCGTGGCCTGATGGCTTTGAGTCCGGGCGCTTCTCACGTCCCTTCCAGGCACCGGCGCGTTCTCCGCTGCTAGCCGAGGTGTCGCGGGCCTTGTATGGCGTGCGCTCGCCTTCAGGCTTCCGGCGGAATCCTGGGCGAGCGGGCCGATCACCGCGCTCTTCCCGAGGCTTATCGCTGCGTGCTGCGCCTTCGCCCGTGGCTGCGAACCGGCGCGGCGGACGGTCGCCCTCGCTTCGGCTGCGGTCACCTTCCCTGTGTCCCTCGGCTCCGAAGCGGCGCGGCGGCCTTCCTGCCGGGCGAGCGGTGCGTTCACCGCGCTCTTCCCGAGGCTTATCGCTGCGTGCTGCTCCTTCGCCCGTGGTTGCGAACCGGCGGGGCGGCCGGTCACCCTCGCTGCGGTAAAGCGATCCCTCGCTCCGGCTGCGATCACCTTCCCCGTGCCCCTCGCCCCCGAAACGGCGCGGCGGCCTTCCTCCTGGACGAGTGGCGCGTTCGCCACGATCTTCCCGAGGCTTATCGCTGCGTGCTGCTCGTTCGCCCGTGGCTGCAAACCGGCGCGGCGGCCGTTCACCCTCGCTTCGGCTGCGATACCCTTCCTTCTGCCCTTGGCCTCCGAAGCGGTGCGGCGGCCTTCCTCCTGAGCGAGCGGGGCGTTCGCCACGCTCTTCCCGAGGCTTATCACGGTAGACGCCTCCGTCACCTCCGGCTGAGAATCGGCGGGGAGGACGTTCTGATGGGCCGTCACGGCGGCGCTCACCCCGATCCTGGCCGGGCTCGAAACGGCGCGGCGGTCTGTCTTCTCCGGCGCGATCCGGGCCGCGTTTTTGAAAGTCCGGTCTTCGGCCGGCAGAGGCGTCTTCGTCTCGTCTCAGGGGCGGGCGCTCGCGATACCTCCGCTCTGTGCTTTGCCCCTCAGGTCTCGTTCCCGCCGGCGCGCGCTCATCGCGATCATTCCACTGCCGCCGCGGGCCGTCTGGCGTTTCGCCATGCTGTTGGCGCCGCGCTTCAAACGGCTTGACCGGCGAGTCGCCGACACGCCGGTGCGATGGCGCTCCCTCTCTCCGGCCCATGCCGCCTTTGGAAAACGGCGGCCTTTCCCCACGCTCTCCGCCCGCGTTGAAACGGCCGGGCTTACGTTCGGCCACGAACTCCACCTTTGGAGCCTCCACACCGCCCTGCTCAAAAATACGGCGGCGCTTCAGTGGGCGCTCCGGCCATTCCGGGCGCTCGGGCTTTGCCGGCGCAACGGGCTTTCGGCGCAGATAGGTGGGCTTAGCACGCCCCGGCGTCAAACTCCGTTCTTCGCGCATGACTTCGCGCCGGACACCGAGCTGGCGCGAAAGCCTTGGGCCGAGCTGATCCTTCAAGACGGCGGTTTTCACTTCCTCGATCTGGCCAGGCTCCAGGTCGCCCAGCATAAATGGCCCGAAGGATATGCGGATCAGCCGGTTCACCGTCAGGCCGAGATGCTCCAGAATGCGGCGAACCTCGCGATTTTTGCCTTCGCGGATCGAGATGGAAATCCAGACGTTATCGCCCTGCTCTCGCTCCAGCGATGCCTCGATGGGGCCGTAACTCACCCTGTTGATGGTGAACCCGCCCGCGAGTTCCTGAAGCTGGGCTTCGCTCACCTCGCCATAGGCACGCACGCGGTAGCGGCGCGTCCAGCCCGTTGAGGGCAGTTCCAGGTGGCGCGCGAGATCGCCGTCGTTGGTGAGAAGAAGTAGGCCCTCCGTATTGAAATCGAGCCGGCCGATTGAAATCAAGCGCGGCAGATTATCCGGCAAGGCTTCGAAGACCGTGGGCCTGCCTTCGGGGTCTTTATGGGTTGTGACGCGGCCCTTGGGCTTGTGATAGCGCCAAAGCTTTGGCGCTTCGGGGGGAGAAAGCGGCTTGCCGTCGACGAGCACCTTGTCCGATGGTGAAATATCGAGCGCGGCGCTTTCGATGAGGGCGCCGTTCACAGATACGCGCCTGTCTTCAATCAAGCCCTCGGCTTCGCGCCTTGAGCACAGCCCCGATCGCGCGATCACTTTCGCGACACGCTCGCCGGCCTTCGTATTTTGTAGATGTTCGTTCTGGTCTGCCATGACCTCAGCCAATCGATTGAGTTTCTGAACTGGCCGAGGCCGGCCTCACAGAAAGCGGGGCGTCCGGCTCTTATAATCGAGATAGACATCGCCATAGGCCTGTTGCAGCCACGGCTCCTCGGTGTAGGGCATGATAACATAAACCAGCATGGCGAGCGCACAGAGGATGATGGCATCGATGCTGCCATTGGCGAGCGCGCCACCGCAGAAGCCCAGGATCGAGGCCACATATTGCGGGTTGCGGCTATAGCGGTAGAGGCCATTTGTGATCAAGCCCTCGTCCGCGCCGTAAGTGTTCTCGATGCCGAGGTCGAAATAGCCGTAAACCGTGAAGCCGAGGCCGATCGCCGCGCAGATTAAGCCGATGACGAAACGCAGGCCGTCGCCGCTCTCGGGCCAATGAACCGTGAGAACGCAAAAGAGAATCGTCAGGCCGAGCCCGCCCCGGAAAAGAGGCCAAAACGTATAATGCTGCCAGCTTTTCGTGGATGGGGTCGGCCACAGCTTGAAGGAGCTGGAGGTGACGGTTGCAAGTAAGAGCACATTCAGGACGGCGAGCGCGGTAAGAGCCACGGTAAAGATGATGCCGGATAGGGACGCCATGAACAAAGCCAATGAGATGGGGTTGAGCGGTAGCCGCGCAGCTTGCGGCCGCGCCTAGCTCTGCATGCGCGGCGGCGCCCGGTCAAGCCCCGCCAGTGCCACAGGCCCGCGGAACGTCCTCGCTCCGCGAGGCGTTCGTGGATCATCGGCTCAACTCCGGGGAAAGGTAAGCGCGTGAACGGAAGCGATCATCGGGTTGTCGTCATCACTGGCGCGAGTGCGGGCGTGGGACGCGCCACAGTCCGGGCCTTTGCGAGGCGGGGGTGCTCCATCGGTCTGATTGCGCGCGGGACGGAAGGTTTGGAAGCGGCCGCGGACGAGGTCCGGCGCGCGGGCGGCCGGGCGATTGCGGCCGCCGCCGATGTTGCGGACGCGGACGCGGTTGAGCGCGCTGCCGGGCAAATCGAACGAGAGTTGGGTCCGATCGATGTGTGGGTCAATGTCGCGATGACGACGGTCTACGCGCCGCTTTCGGATATCGCGCCCGCCGAATTCAAGCGCGCCACCGAGGTCACATACCTTGGCTATGTCTATGGCACCATGGCCGCGCTCCGGCGCATGAGGCAGCGCAACCGCGGGACCATCGTGCAGGTGGGCTCGGCCTTGTCCTATCGCGCGATCCCGCTTCAGTCCGCCTATTGCGGGGCGAAATTCGCCATCCGGGGCTTCACGGACAGCCTGCGGTCCGAACTGCTCCATGACCGGTCGAACATACACATCACCATGGTTCAGATGCCGGCACTCAATACGCCACAATTCAACTGGGGCCGGAACAAGCTGCCCATGCGGCCGCAGCCCGTGCCGCCAATTTTCCAGCCAGAGGTGGCCGCGGACGCAATTGTCTACGCTTCGGAGGCGCGCCGGCGCGAGGTTTGGGTGGGAAGCTCGTCGTTCAAGGCGATACTTGGGAACAAGATCGCCCCTGCGTTTCTCGACCGCTATCTGGCCCGCTTCGGATACAAGGCGCAGTTTTCGTCCGAACGCGCCCAAAAAGACGCTCCCGACAATCTTTTCAAACCCATCGAGGGCGATTTCGGCGCGCATGGGCGCTTCGACCATGAGGCCCGGCCCTCGATCGACATTGAGACGCCGGTCATGCCTTGGCTGGCCGCAAGCGGTGCCGTTGTTGGTTTGCTCTATCTTATGCGCCCGCGGCGAGCCACGCGGCGCCCGCGTTTGCGATAGAGACGCCGCATCATGCGGAAATCAGGCAGGCGTCGCGGATGGCCTGGATGTTGTTCGCATAATTGCTGCCCTTGAACACGGCAGACCCCGCGACCAGCACGTTCGCGCCAGCCGCCACCAGCGCCGGCGCCGTTTCGGGCGTTACCCCGCCATCGACTTCGAGATCGATGCCGCGTCCGGCGATCATCATGCTAATGCGCCGCACCTTCTCCACCACGGCGGGAATGAAAGCTTGGCCGCCGAAGCCCGGATTGACGCTCATCACAAGAATGAGATCGACCCTGTCCAAGACATATTCGATGGCATTTTCCGGTGTGCTAGGATTGAGCGACACGCCCGCCTTCTTACCAAGGCCGCGGATCACTTGCAGCGAGCGGTCGAGATGCGGGCCAGCTTCGGCATGAACAGTGATGATATCCGAGCCGGCCTTCGCGAAGGCTTCGAGATAGGGGTCGCAGGGCGAGATCATGAGATGGACGTCGATCACCTTTTCCGTCCAGGGCCGTATGCACTCGACGAGGCGCGGCCCAAACGTGATGTTCGGCACGAAATGCCCATCCATCACATCCACATGCACCCAGTCGCAGCCGGCGTCGTCAATGGCACGCACTTCCTCGCCGAAGCGCGAGAAGTCCGCCGAGAGGATGGAGGGAGCTATCAGGAGGTTGGACATGGCAGCGGTTCCGGACAGGTTCAAAGGGTGACGGCAGTTCTGCGCGGCATGCGGACATAATTGGGTGTTAAAACGCTCCGGCGCGCTGAGCAAGTTCGGGTACGGGCATGCAAATGATCTTCATGAATAGGGTTGCATTTGCGATCCTTCTGCTTCTAACAGGCATCTTGTCCACTCAACCCGCCACAGCGCAGACTGAAGAGCCTAGCGAAGCGGACCTGACACAGGCGTTCCAGGGCGACTTTCAAGCTATGGTTCCAAACCTGAAACTCTTTTCCAGTTTCGTTCCTTGCCAGAAATTAAGCGCGGCCAATGAATCCAACTCCCCTCAAGACCAGAAGCACGACCGCCTGTTTGGGGCCGTTTTTCGAATATGTGCACTCTCAGCGACCCTTGAGAAGGTCAAGTTCTCCATTAAGAAGATTGGCTGCGTCAAAGCGCGCGAAGAGCTTGGATACAACTGCGACTACATTCTAGAGCTCAATGAAGAAGCGGAAGAGATGATGTCCATCCTAAATTTCAGGCTTGCGCTTCCTTCGAAGCAGGCTTTCAGTTCGCGGTTTATCAAGTTTCAGTCCGCTTGGTACCTGATTCACTCCACCACGCCGTTCGAACTGAACGCTCACAAGTAGCTGGCTGCCGGGCTCCTGCATCTCACACAACGCCAGAATGAGAACTCGTCCTCGGCAATCTGGAACACGCGGCTGGCGAGAATGTCCGCCGCGGCGATCTCCGAAAGTTCGGATGCGGAGAGCGGTCCCTTCGAAGTCGCGAAAATACGATTGGCCTGACGCAGGCGCGCGCGGTCGAGCGCGTTCCGGATGGAGCGGCCATTCGCGAAAAGCGGCTGAGCGCGGCGTTTGACGATGTAATCGCGGAGCGCCGCGCGCGCGTCCGGCGCCAAATGATAATTCTGCTGGCTCAACATCTTCTCGGCGATCGCGAGCAGCTCATCGGTGCTGTAATCTGGGAAGTCGATGTGATGGGCGATGCGGCTTCGGAAGCCGGGGTTGGAGGCGAAGAACCGCTCCATTCGCTCGCCGTAACCCGCAAGGATGACAACGAGATCGTCCCGCTGGTTCTCCATCACTTGCAACAGGATCTCGATGGCTTCCTGCCCGTAGTCGCGCTCGTTCTCTGCGCGGTGCAGGTAATAAGCCTCATCGATGAACAGGACGCCGCCCATCGCCTTTCGCAAGATGTCCTTCGTCTTCGGCGCCGTGTGGCCGATATATTGGCCGACGAGATCGTCGCGCGTAACCGAAACGAGGTGACCGCGCCGGATAAAGCCGAGCTTGTGCAGAATGCTCGCCATCCGCATCGCCACGGTGGTCTTGCCCGTGCCGGGATTGCCGGTGAAGCTCATGTGCAGGGTTGGCGCTTCATGGGCGAGGCCCAACTTCTTCCGCGCGCGCTCGACGAGGAGCAGGGCCGCAATTTCCCGTATACGGGTCTTCACCGGAGCGAGGCCTATCAGGTCCCGGTCGAGTTCGTCGAGCAGCGCGGCAACGCCGGACTCCTCGTATTCGCGGTGCAAATCCGCCCGTGCTTCTTCTGACATTTTGGCTTCTCTTGGCTCACCTGACGGCATTGTTTCCCTCCCCTTAAGACCCTCATCCTGGCCTTCTCCCGCAAGGGCCGCTTGCTCCCTCTGCCTTGGGAGAGGGCGGGGTGAGGGAATTCGTTCTAAGAATACCGGTTTCCCTGCGGTTTGTCCGCCGCATATGGTCGCGTCGTATATCGAATGTTCCGGCCGTTCGCTTCCTGCCGCGAGAGATCGAAGCCCGGCTCTTCCTTCGGCCTATTCACGATGAAGGACAGCCGGATCAATTCCCAGCCGTGGCTCGAATCGGAGGCGGAAAGCCGGATATAACGCTCGCCATGCACCTTGCGGCAGGCCGAAAGCTCCATCATGACGGCCGAGGCGTCTTTGATATCGAACATGGGCAGCCCCCACATCTCCCAGTAGGTATTCCGGGGATGAGGATCGTCAGTGAACTCGATATTTACGGCCCAGCCGTTCTCGATGCAATACTGAACCTGCCGCTCGATTTGGCCGTCGGTTAGGTCCGGCAGGAAAGAGAATGTCCCTTGTGTGATGCGCATTGATGTTCTCCGAATATCCTTCGAGACGCTGCCTCCGGCAGCTCCTCAGGATGAGGTTGTCCTAGCGGGCTTCGGCGCCCCTCGCCCTACCCTCATGGTGAGGAGGCGCTCAGCCCGTCTCGAACCATGGGAGTCACTCCGCAGCGGCGACCGAGGGCGTGGCCACGAAATCGGGCGTGTCTGTCGAGGTGTAGTCGAACGTGACGTCGCCCCAAGTGTCGAGCGCTTGCTTCAAAGGCATGCAGTGCCGCGCAGCCTCGCGCAATATCTCCGGCCCCTCGGTCACGTAGTCGCGGCCCTCGTTGCGGGCGAGGATCATTGATTCGAGCGCCACGCGGTTGGCAGTCGCACCGGCCTGGATGCCCATTGGATGGCCGATCGTGCCGCCGCCGAATTGCAACACCGTGTCCTCGCCGAGATGGCTCAGGAGCTGATGCATTTGGCCGGCGTGAATGCCGCCGCTTGCCACCGGCATCACCTTTCCAAGGCTCGCCCACGACTGGTCGAAGAAGAGGCCATGCTCAAGCCGCGCCGGATTGAAGTCTTCGCGGCAAATGTCGTAATAGCCGCGCGTGGTCAGCGGATCGCCTTCGAGCTTGCCGACGACCGTCCCGGCATGAATGTGGTCCACGCCCGCCAGCCGCATCCATTTCGCGATCACGCGGAACGAGACGCCGTGTAGCTTTTGCCTGGTGTAGGTGCTGTGGCCCGCCCGGTGAAGATGGAGGAGTACGTTGTTGTCGCGCGCCCATTTGGAGATCGACTGGATCGCGACATAGCCGATCACGAGGTCGATCATGACGATCACGCTGCCGAGTTCCTTCGCGAAGTCGGCGCGGCGGTACATCTCCTCCATGGTTCCGGCGGTAATGTTGAGATAGCTGCCTTTGATCTCGCCCGTCTCGGCCTGCGCCTTGTTCACGGCCTCCATGCAATAGAGGAAGCGCTCGCGCCAATGCATGAAGGGTTGCGAGTTGATGTTCTCGTCGTCCTTCGTGAAATCGAGGCCGCCCTTCAGCGCTTCGTAAACGACCCGGCCGTAATTGCGGCCTGAAAGCCCAAGCTTTGGCTTGACGGTTGCGCCAAGGAGCGGGCGGCCGAATTTATCGAGGCGCTCGCGCTCGACCACGATGCCGGCCGGCGGTCCGTCGAACGTTTTTACATAGGCCACAGGCAGCCGCATATCCTCAAGGCGCAGCGCTTTGAGCGGCTTGAAGCCGAAAACATTGCCGATTATGGAGGCGGTCAGATTCGCGATGGAGCCACCCTCGAACAGGTCGAGATCGTAGGCGATATAGGCGAAGTAGGAGCCGGGCGCGTTCGGCACCGGATCGACGCGATAGCATTTCGCGCGGTATTTCTCGGTCGCGGTCAGGCGGTCGGTCCAGACAACGGTCCAGGTCGCGGTGGAGCTTTCGCCGGCAACAGCCGCGCTGGCCTCGATCGGATCGACGCCCTCCTGAGGCGTGACCCGGAACAGCGCGATAAGATCGGTGTCCTTGGGCAGGTAGTCGGGCTCCCAGTACCCCATCTTACGGTATTCCATGACGCCTGCTTTGTAGCGGTCGTTACCGGTGACCGTCTTTGCACCTGCATCCATGGGTTTACCTCTCTCCCTAATTGTGCCGCCATGGCCGGGCCCCCTCCCGCTTTCGCTTTGAGACAGTCCCGGCCATTTTGCCATTGCGGCGTGGCTTCGTTATCCTAGACGGCCGCCTCTATCTGATTCCAAGACCCAGAGCCGCTTGCCCGAACGGAGGGCAGCCATGGCGCTGCACAAGCTCCTTCGCGGCGCTGACAGCCGCATCGGCCGTGATGCCAAAGTGCTGGTAGAGCTTGGGTTGCGGCGCCGAGACGCCATAGCCGCGCATGCCGATGAAAACGCCGTCTTCTCCGATCCAGCGGTCCCAGCCGAACCGGATGGCAGCCTCGATGGCAATCCGGGGCGCGCTTCCGAGAACCTCGGCGCGATATTCGGCCGACTGCTCGTCGAACAGCTCCCAGCACGGCATCGAGACCACGGCCGCTTTTAGGCCTTCGGCCTTGAGGCGCTCCGCGGCGGTGACCGCAAGCTCGACTTCCGAACCCGTGGCAAGGAACGTCACGTCGCGGGGGCCATCGGTGTCGCGCAAGACATAAGCGCCCTGTGCGGTCAGGTTGATCAATGGCGGATCGAGACGGACGGCCGGAACGGCTTGACGCGTCAAACACAGCGCCGAAGGGCCATGGTGTCTTGCGAGGGCGAGTTCGTAGGCTTCGGCCGTCTCGATCGCGTCGGCGGGCCGGAACACGCGAATGTTCGGCGTTGCGCGCAGCATCGCGAGATGCTCGATCGGCTGGTGCGTCGGGCCGTCTTCGCCGACGCCAATCGAGTCGTGCGTGAAGACATAAAGGACGCGAAGGCCCATCAGCGCCGACATCCGGATCGAGCCGCGCATATAGTCGGAGAACACAAGGAAAGTGCCGCCGTAAGGGATGAAACCGCCATGCTGCGCAATGCCGTTCATCACTGAGCCCATGGCGTGCTCGCGGACGCCGAAATAGATATAGCGGCCACTGAAATCGCCGGGAGTCAGAGGCTTCAGGCCTTTTGTAATCGTGAAATTGGATTCGGAAAGATCCGAGGAGCCACCGATCGTCATCTCCGTCGCGTCATTGATGAGCTGCAGCACGCGTTCGGATGTTTTGCGCGTGGCCACCTTCGGCTTCTGGGCCGCCAATTCCTCCTTTAGGAGGTCGAACTTGTCGCCAACAGAGAGCGGGATCGTCCCATCCAACATCGCCGCGAAACGCCGCTGCTCCTGGATGGGTTTGCTTTCGAGCCGAGCTTCCCACTCTGCATATTCAGCCCGGCTGCGCACACCGGCCTCACGCCAGGCCGTCAGGATGTCTTCCGGCACTTCAAACGCGGGATAAGGCCATTCGAGGCGGAGGCGTGCCCCTGCAACTTCATCCTTGCCCAAAGGGGCGCCGTGCGTTTTCTCGGTGCCCTGCTTGTTCGGAGCGCCATAGCCGATAATCGTGCGGCAAGCAATCAGCGTTGGCTTGTCCGACTTCCGCGCGTTGGCGATAGCCGCCTCTATCTGATCGGGGTCATGCCCATCGATGCGGCTTGCAGCCCAGCCTGAAGCCTCGAAGCGCTTCAATTGGTCCGTCGATGTCGTGAGGCTGGTCGGCCCGTCGATGGAGATCAAGTTGTCGTCCCAAAGCACGATCAGCTTGTTGAGATTCAAATGCCCCGCGAGGTCGATGGCTTCCTGGCTGATGCCTTCCATGAGGCAGCCGTCGCCAACAATCGCATAGGTGTAGTGGTCGACAACCGAGTCTCCGAAGCGGGCGTTCAAGAGACGCTCGGCGATGGCCATGCCAACCGCGTTCCCAAGCCCCTGGCCGAGCGGGCCGGTGGTAGTTTCGACGCCTGGCGCATGGCGGTATTCCGGGTGCCCGGGGGTCAGGCTTCCAAGCTGGCGGAAGTTCTTGATCTCGTCGATCGTGATTTCGGGGTAGCCCACGAGGTGAAGGATCGAATAGAGCAGCATCGAGCCGTGGCCCGCTGAGAGAACGAAACGGTCTCGATCCGCCCATTCGGGCGCTAACGGGTCGAACTTCATGAACTTCGTGAAAAGCACGGTGGCAACGTCGGCAATACCCATCGGCATGCCGGGGTGTCCCGAATTTGCAGCCTCGATGGCATCCATCGATAGCACGCGGATGGCGTTTGCCATTTCCCGGAGCGAGGGTTTCGCGCCGGCGCGCAAATTCAAACTGTAGGCCAGGTTCGTCATTGTCTTTCCTTGTTTCACGAGGCGCGCCGCTTGAGCTCAATCAGCCGTGCGATCATCGGCGTCAAAATGAGCTGCATCGCGAGGTCAAGCTTCCCGCCCGGTATGACGATTGAATTAGCCCGGCTCATGAAGCTGTCGTGAATCATTTTTACGAGGTAGCTGAAATCGATCCCGCGCGGATCCCGGAAACGGATCACGACCAAGGACTCATCGGGCGTCGGAATCCAGCGCGCAATAAATGGATTTGAGGTGTCAACCGTTGGTACGCGCTGGAAATTGATGTCCGTTTCAGTGAATTGCGGGCAGATGTAATTGATATAGTCGGGCATGCGCCGCAGAATAGTGTTGGTCACCGCCTCCGCGGAATAGCCCCGCGCCTTCTTGTCGCGGTGCAGTTTCTGGATCCATTCGAGATTGATGACGGGGACGACACCGATTTTGAGATCGGCATAGCGGGCGATGTTGACTTTATCCGTCACGGCCGCACCGTGAAGGCCTTCGTAAAACAATAGATCGCTCGTCTCGGGCAGCGGCTCCCAGGGCGTGAAGGTGCCCGAGGGGTAGCCGTATTTGTCGTCCTCTCCGTCATGAACGTAATAACGGGTTTGCCCTTGGCCGGTTTCGCCATAGGAACGGAAGGTGTTCTCTAGCTCCTCAAGCAAATTCGTGTCAGGCCCAAAATGGCTCTTGTGCTTGTTGCCGCGCGCTTCTTCGTCCGCCATGACCTGCTTCATGGTCACCCTGTCGTAGCGGTGGAAGGCATCGCCCTCGATATAGGCGGCATCGACGCCCTCGCGGCGGAAGATCTGCTCGAACGTGTGCTTGACCGTTGTCGTGCCGGCTCCGGACGAACCGGTGACCGAGATGATGGGATGTTTTACCGACATGGTTCAGTCCTACACTAAACGGAAAAGCCCGCGTTGCGAGAAAAGCGGCGAGCGGCCTCCGAGGGAATGCGGCTCACGGATATAATGGGCGACCTCCTCGACCTCCGGCTTGGAGCCGAAAACGAGGGGAATTCGTTGGTGGAGCGACTTTGGCAGGACGTCGAGTATGCGCCCGGTGCCCGTGGTACAAGCGCCGCCGGCCTGCTCGATGAGCATGGCAATGGGGTTTGCCCCGTGAAGAAGCCGCGAAAGCCCGTTCGTACAACCCTTGCGCCCGTCGGCTGGGTACAAATACACGCCGCCCCGCGTCAGAATCCGGAATGCCTCGACAATGAGCGCACCGCTCCAGCGCATATCGTAGTCCGCTTTGCGCGGGCCGTCTGCGCCGAGCTTGCAATCGATCACATAGGCTTTGACCGCATCGTCCCAATGGCGGAAATTCGAGGAGTTGATCGCATATTCGCGGGTTCCAGCCGGGATTTTGACGCTGCGCTCGCCCAGCAAGAATTCGCCGGTTTCTGGGTCGAGCCAGAATTTGCCGGTGCCTTGGCCTAGGCTCAGGACGAGGGCGGTTTGAGGCCCGTAGATAATAAAGCCCGCGGCGAGCTGATTGCGGCCGGGTTGAAGCAGCGGCGAAGATCCTTCCGCGGGCAGGATCGAGAAGATGGTGCCGATGGAGACATTCGTGTCGATGTTGGAGGATCCTTCGAGCGGGTCGAAATTCACCGCAAGCGGCGCCCCGGCGTTGAGGGCGATGGGCTCTTCATCCTCGTCCGATCCGATCCACGCGACCGGCGAAGCCTTCAGGGCATCCGTCACGATCTTGTTCGTCACGGCATCGAGTTCCTTCTGGAAATCGCCGCCTTTAGTGTGATCGCCCCGTTTCGAAGCCACGACGGCGGCCAACGGTCCCATTGCAATGATCCGCGCCATCTCGACTCCGGCGCGGGCAAGGTTCATGATCGTGTCCGTGACGGCCTGTTTCAACGTGTCGCCGCCGGCCCACTCCAATAAGTGCTCGCGCAATGCCGTGCCAACGCCCATGCGCCATCCTCCCTGGTCAACCTATCCCCGGATGCGCTCTAGTCTATCACAACCGCCCACAAGGCTGATTTTTTTGTATGATCCCTATCGGACCGAAAGTAAATTTTAATTTCCTTTTCCTTTGCTTAAGTTTTTCTAATGGGCTAAATTGGTTTTATGCGTAACCTGACGCTGAGGCAGCTGCGTATCCTAACGGCCGTCACGCAAACGGGCTCGATGGCGGGCGCCGCGCGTCAACTTAATGTGACGCCGCCCGCGATCACGGTACA
This sequence comes from uncultured Alphaproteobacteria bacterium, assembly GCA_963817705.1. Taxonomy (GTDB): domain Bacteria; phylum Pseudomonadota; class Alphaproteobacteria; order Rhizobiales; family Rhodomicrobiaceae; genus Rhodomicrobium. The sequence continues at coordinate 2,465,281 of CAWFPF010000001.1, read as the reverse complement.
GATGCAGCAACTTGAGCAGACAGCCGGCTTGCCCTTGATCGAGCGGCTTGGCGAGGGGACGACCCCGACACACGCCGGCGAGATCTTCTTGAGAACGGCCCACCGCATCGAGGCGCTTCTTGCGGAATGCGATCAGGAGATCGCGCGGCTCAAAGGCATCAAAGGAGGCCATGTATCGATTGGCGTCGTGAGCACCGCCAAATACTTCGCCCCCAAAGCTTTGTCGGCCTTTAAGCAACGTCATCCGGGGGTCGGCCTGAAACTCTCGGTGAACAACCGCCAGGACACGATTGCTGCCTTGCAGGAACTGTCCCTCGACCTCGCGATCATGGGGCGGCCGCCGGAAAATATCGATCTTGAAAGCGTCGTTCTCGGCGACCACCCGCATGTCGTCATCGCGTCAGCCTCACATCCGCTTGCGGGACAGGAAATCGAGATTCCAGGCCTTGCGAAGGAGACCTTCTTCATTCGCGAGCGGGGTTCGGGAACGCGCATGCTGATGGAAAGCTTCTTTCAGGAAGCAAACTTCGTCCCGACCGTCGGAATGGAGATCGGCTCGAACGAAACCATCAAACAGGCCGTGATCGCCGGGCTCGGCATTGCCTTCATTTCCGCCCACACTGTCGCCGTCGAACTCGCTGACGGGCGACTCACCGTTCTGCTGGTTGCCGGGCTTCCAAGTGTGCGAAAATGGTTCGCTGTGCGCTTGCGCGAAAAGGCGGTCATGCCGGCGGGGGAGGCGATGTGGCAGTTCCTCGCCTCGGAAGGGCACGGCTATTTGCCGCAGCCCGCGATTTGGCCGGCAACGGCACTTTGACAGCAATAGGCGGAGTGCATCGGGGCCCCGCTGCAGGCAGTATCGTCGCACAAGCCAATGCGAGGATCCGGTATGGCACTGACAGATGATGACACCCGCTGGGAGGCGCTAAGAACGCGGAATCCGAAGGCCGAAGGGCAATTCGTCTACGCCGTCGCGAGCACAGGAATCTGATTGCCGTCCGGCCTGCCCATCGCGGTTGCCTCGTCCCGGCAATGTCCAGTTCTTCGCGTCGAGCGCGGAGGCGGAGCGAGCCGGGTTCCGGCCTTGCAAGCGCTGCACGCCGGACGGCACCCCGCCTCGCGAGCGCCTGGCTGGGGCGATTACAAAAGCGAGCGCTCTGATCGAGGCGGCTGAAGGCATGCCAGATTTGGATGCCATCGCACAAACTGTTGGCATGAGCCGGCACCACTTCCACCGCAGCTTCAAGCTCATCGCGGGTCTCACGCCGGGCGCCTACCACAGAGCACTCCGGGAGCGGCGCGCCGCTGCGGGGCTTGGAAGGGCCGCCACCGTGACCGAGGCCATCTATGACGCGGGCTACGGCTCGTCCAGCCGATTCTACGAAATGCTCGCTCCGAGGCTCGGGATGAAGCCCAGCGCTTTCGCGAAAGGCGGCGCCGGCGAAACCATGCGGTTCGCGATCGGCGAATGCTCGCTCGGCAGCATCCTTGTCGCCGCGACGGCAAAAGGCGTATGCGCGATCGAGCTTGGCGATGCGCCGGACGCTCTGGCCGGAAGCTTTCAAAACCGCTTCCCGAATGCAGAGATCATCGGAGGCGATGCGGCCTTCGACGATATCGTAGCGCGAGCGGTTGGCATGGTGGACGATCCGGGGCGCGGTTTGGGCCTGCCCCTGCATGTGCGCGGAACGGCGTTCCAGCTCATGGTCTGGGAGGCCGTGCGCGAGATCAAACCGGGGCAGACCTCATCCTACAAGGAGCTGGCGGCCAAAGCCGGGGTTCCAGATGCTGTCCGGGCCGTCGCGAGGGCTTGTGCGAGCAACAGGATTGCCGTCGCGATCCCCTGCCATCGCGTGGTGCGGACGGACGGATCGCTATCGGGCTACCGCTGGGGTGTCGATCGCAAGGCGGCACTCCTCTTGCGCGAGAGGCAGGGATAGCGAGAGCGGTCCCGGAAGCTGCTGGCTAAGGTGTGCGGAGGGCACCCACGAGGGTTTCTTCATTGCCATCCCGGCCCGCTATGGGGGAGCGAACTGTGCCGCAAACATCCCATCCCGCGCCCTCCAGCCACGCGTACACGCGCATCACCGCGTCCCGGCTCGCCGCCTCGTCCTTGACGATGCCACCCTTGCCGATGAAGGCGCGCCCCACCTCGAATTGGGGTTTCACGAGCGCGGCGAGCCAAGCGCTTTCGTGAGCCAAGGGAAGCACGGCCGGCAAAACCTTAAGCAGCGAGATGAAGCTTACGTCGCATGTCACCGCTTCGACGGGCGCATGAAAAATGTCCGGCCTGAGAGCCCGGGCGTCCGTCCCTTCCATGGACGTGACTTTGGGATTCGCCTTGAGCGAGGGATGAAGCTGATCGTGCCCCACGTCGACGGCGAAAACATGCGCCGCGCCGCGGTCGAGAAGAACCTGCGTGAAGCCTCCGGCCGAGGCGCCGATATCGAGGCAAACGCGGCCTTCGGGCGAAAAACCGAACGCATCGAGAGCGGCAAGCAGCTTTAGGGCACTGCGCGCGACAAAGCGTTCCACTTCAGAGACTTCGAGCTCTTCGTCCTGAGCAATCTCGATGCCGGTCTTGAGGAGTGGACGCCCGTTCAACCTTATGGCGCCGCGCCTGATCATGTCCTGCGCCTTCGACCGCGAGCTTGCAATTCCACGGTGTACCAAGAGCCGGTCCAGTCGCATTTTCACAGGTAATTTCCGAAGCTTGAAAACAGGCTCAATATGTATGTTGCAAAACCTATCGATTGGAGCAATCATCGTTTCTCTGCGTTGTATGATGCAACCAGTTTCTGCGCATATTTTTCCCAATCAACGCCGAAGGATGTTGAAAAAACACATGTGAGAAGACGACAGCCTCCTTCGCGGCCGAGGTCGCCCAGAAGGCCGTGAGCGCGAAAAAATTCCGGCGCAATGCCGTCAAGCTGAAAAAGCAAAAATCAACCTCACATCTATTGGGATTCACATCGTCATGATGCTTGTCCGCACCTACCTCTCGAACAGCACCATCGAGGGCGTAGGAATCTTCGCCGCTGAGCCCATTAAAGCCGGCGATATGATCTGGCGCCTCGAACCGAAGTTCGATGTCTTCTTCACGGAGAGCGACATCGAGGAACTTCCGCCTCACATGCAGGACTTCATTGCGCGCTACTCCTATCCGCATATGCGCAAGTCCGGCATCTGGGTTCTTGAGGCCGACAATGGCCGGTTCATGAACCACAGTGAAAGTCCGAACACGGATTTCACCGGCTTCGAGGAGGGCTTTGCGATTCGTGACATCGCGGCCGGCGAAGAGATTACCTGCAATTACCACGAATTCGACCCCACCTTCAGCGGTTGGTTCACCACTGTAACGCAGGCCACGAACGGGAACGCGCACGCGCATTCCTAAAGCTCAGGCTCAGGCACGAGCGTCTCATTCTAGTCAAATAAGAGTGAGGCGCTCGCTTCTCCGGCCTTGTTGAACGGTAGGGATGCGCACCTAAGTACAATGGGGAATGTATCTTAGACGAGCGTCATCCGAGCCATGTCATGCAGCATATCGAAAAGGCTGAAGCTGGGCGCGAGCGTGGGAAATCGCGCAAGCGCCTATTTTGGATCGCCGGAACAATCATATCCGTGCTGGCCCTCGCGGGCATTGCCGCGGGCCCTGTCATGAGCAGGGTCGAGCAGCCCGACTACAAGGCCGAAGCATCGGAGGGGCCGATCCAGGTGCGCTCCTATGGCCCGATGATCGCGGCCGAGGCCACCGTCGAGGGCGAGCGGAAGGCCGCTATCCGGGAAGGCTTCCGGCTCATCGCGGCCTATATCTTCGGCAAGAATACGCCGCGCGCCAAAATTGCCATGACCGCGCCCGTTGAGCAGCAGAAGCAGACCATCGCGATGACCGCGCCCGTCACACAGCAGGCCGGAAATGGATCGTGGACTGTGCGCTTCATCATGCCGAAGTCCTGGACCATGGACACCTTGCCGGCGCTGGCCGATCCGCGTGTGCGCCTGGAGCCTTTGCCGGCACGCCGCTTCGCCGTCATCACTTTTTCCGGTTTAGCGGGCGACGCGGCGATCAAGGCAAAAACGGAAGAGCTGCGGCAGTATGCCGCCAGCCACAAGCTGACAACCGTGGGCGAGCCGGTCCTTGCTTTCTACAATCCGCCCTGGACGCTCCCATTTTTCCGCCGCAACGAGGTCATGTTGGAACTCGCGCCGTCTGCTACGAGCGGGTAAAGTTCAGGAAGCCGGGGGACCGGGACATCGAAATTCTTCGAACGCCAGCAAACTGATAAGCTTCGCTTGCTCTTGAAATTTCTCAGGCTTCGCTGGCGCAGGTCCGGTTCTTGCATGTGTCAGGCTAAAGCCGCTTCGCCAAAAAGAGCGTTCGGCCAGGTGGGCTTGCCGCGAGCCAAAGCCTAGGAGGGGTTTCCCTCGCAGTTGCGAAAAAGTTGTTGGCAAGCGCACAATCTGGTCCTATCTTATAGTCGTTCTGAGCATAAGTCAGGGCGGCGAATGGAACGGCAAACGGAGCCGTGTTTTTCTTGCCTCACTAATGCTCAATATGAGCATTAGCAGAGCAGTCCTGCATAGGCGGAGAAATCGCATGACACTCGTGGAAAGAAACATACAGGCGGCTGGGCGGCCGCATCGAAACGCGAATTGGGATTTCGGCCCCACCTACAATCCCGCGCCCGCGCCTCATAACTTCGACGCCGCCTTCGTGCGTGAGGCCATCCGCGAACTAAAGCCCGTCTATGCCCGTGTCGAACGCGTCATTCCGCCGCTGGAATGGGCGGCGCATGCCCCCTACATCAAAGCGATTCGCGACCTCAAGCGGGAGAGGAACGCCGTCATCCTCGCGCACAACTACATGACACCGGAGATCTTCCACGGCGTTGGAGACATTCTCGGCGACAGCCTTCAGCTCGCAAAGGAAGCGGCCAATACGGACGCCGATATTATTGTTCAGTGCGGTGTTCATTTCATGGCCGAAACGTCGAAGCTCCTGAACCCGCACAAGACCGTACTCATCCCGGACTCCAAGGCGGGCTGCTCGCTTGCGTCGTCGATCACGCCGGAAGATGTCCGCGCCCTCCGCGCCGCTTACCCAGGCGTGCCGATTGTGACCTATGTCAACACCAGCGCCGCCGTGAAGGCGGAGTGCGATATCTGCTGCACCTCCGCGAACGCCGTGAAGGTCGTCGAAAGCCTCGGCGCGCCGCGCGTTCTGCTCATCCCGGACGAATATCTCGCGCGCTACGTTGCGACCCAGACGTCCGTTGAAGTGATTGCGTGGAAAGGGCATTGCGAGGTGCATGAGCGCTTCACGGCCGATGAGCTGCGCCGCTATCGCGACAGCGTGCCCGGCGTGAAGATCATCGCGCATCCAGAATGCCCGCCGGATGTCATCGAAGCTGCCGACTATACCGGATCGACGGCCGGGATGATCAAATGGGTGAGGGATCACCAGCCGGCCCGCGCCGTTCTCGTCACGGAATGCTCGATGGCCGACAACGTCGCCTTCGAAGCGCCGAAGACCGATTTCACCCGGCCTTGTAATCTGTGTCCCCACATGAAGCGAATTTCACTGCCGAAAATCCTCGACAGCCTTCTCACAATGAGGGAGGAGGTCAAGGTGGATCCGGAAATCGCCGGCCGGGCACGTCTAGCGGTCGAGAGAATGGTGAACCTGGCGGCCTGAGTTTAGGGCCGGCTCCGTTTTGTTTTCGAAGTGGGGGTTATATCCGATGAGCGAACCATCCAATGCCAAGCCGTTGAAGTTTCAGCGGCGCGCCGGTCCTTACCGCGTTCTCGTCGCCGGCGGCGGCCTGGCTGGGCTCTTCACGGCGCTGAGGCTGGCGCCGCTTCCGGTTACGGTTCTTAGCCCGAAGCCTCTTGGCGAAGGGGCGGCATCGGCATGGGCGCAGGGCGGTATTGCCGCCGCCATCGGCGAAGGCGACACCCCAGAAAATCATGCGGCCGACACCATCGCGGCGGGCGGCGGCCTCACGAACCCAACGGTCGCAAAACTGCTTGCGGCCGAAGCGCGCGAGCGCATCGAGGACCTCCTGCGCTTCGGCGTGCCCTTCGACCGTGACATCGAGGGCAAGCTGCGCCTATCGCGCGAAGCCGCCCACGGCATGCGCCGTATCGTGCGTGTCAATGGCGACCGCGCGGGCCGGGCCGTTATGACGGCGCTGATCGCGGCGGTGGCCTCAACCCCCTCGATCACCGTGCTCGAAAATGTCGAGGCTATCGAACTCGTTCGCGGAGCGGACCGGGTGGCCGGTGTCTATGCCCGGCGCACCGGAACGTCCGGGCCGGCCTCATTCCTTGGCGGCAGTGCCGTTGTCTTGGCAACCGGCGGCATCGGCCACCTCTATCGCGTGACGACCAACCCGGAGGAAGCTTCCGGCAGCGGCCTTGCTATGGCTGCCAGGGCGGGAGCCGTGATCGCCGATCCCGAATTCGTCCAATTCCATCCGACAGCTTTCGATGTGGGGCGCGATCCGGCGCCGCTGGCGTCGGAAGCCATGCGCGGCGACGGCGCGCTCTTGCTGAACGGGAACGGCGAGCGCTTTATGATGGCCGTGCACGAGCTGGCCGAACTGGCGCCGCGCGACATCGTAGCGCGTGCCGTCCATCGTGAAATCGCGGCCGGCCGCGGCGCTTTTCTCGACTGCCGCGCTTTGAACCTGGAAACAGCCTTCCCCACGGCTTATTCGATTTGCCAGAGGGCCGGCATCGATCCCGCGACCCAGCCGATCCCCATCGCACCCGCTGCTCACTACCACATGGGCGGCGTATTCACCGACGCGCGCGGCCGCACGACGCTGACCGGGCTCTGGGCATGTGGGGAAATCGCGTCCACCGGCGTTCACGGCGCCAACCGCCTCGCGTCGAATTCGCTCTTGGAAGCGGTTGTCTTTGCGGCACGCGTGGCGCGCGATATCGCAGCCGACGCACCGCAATGGTCGGCACTCGGCGAGGGCGGCATCCCAGAGACGATGGAACTGCCGGCCGGCGATCCGCGCCTGGCACAAGACCAAGCGCGGCGGCTTAGGGAGACCATGGCGGCTCATGTGGGCGTAGAACGGTCCGAAGCGTCGCTGAAGACCGCCCTCTCGGCCCTGCGCGACCTTGGCACCGGGCCGGCATCGGTCGAGGTTCGCAATATGATCGCGGCGGCCGCGCTCGTGACGGCTGCGGCCTATGAGCGGCGGGAAAGCCGCGGTGCGCATTTCCGCCTCGATTATCCGGACGAGGCACAGGGAACACCCCGCCACAGCTATTTGACGCTGAGCAAAGCCCGCGCCATCATGGAAAGCGCAACCGGCAGCACATCGCAAGGCCAAGACGCTGTGGCGCCGCGCCTGCGAGCAGCTGTTTGATTGTCCTGGAGTGACGCGTGATCCGGATCGAGCCTGAACTTCAGTTTCCCCATCACCTTGTGGACGGCGTGGTGCGCAAAGCGCTCCTTGAGGATTTGGGAATACCGGGAGACATAACCACCAACGCGCTGATCCCAGTCGATGCGGTGTCCGAGGCCGCACTCGCGTTGCGTGAGGAGGGCCGCATCGCCGGCCTTCCACTGGCAATCGCGGTGTTCCGGGCGCTGGACCCGGAAATCGAAATCGACACGCATATCGGCGAGGGCACATTTGCCGGCGCCGGCAGCGCAATCGCCCGCCTGTCCGGCAAAACGCGCGCGATCCTCTCGGGCGAGCGCGCCGCGTTGAACCTGCTTCAGCGCTTGAGCGGGGTCGCAACGGCGACGCATCATTTCGTCGAAGCCGTGGCCGGGACACATGCGCGGATCGTCTGTACCCGCAAAACGACCCCCGGCCTGCGCGCCTTCGAAAAATACGCGGTGCGCGCGGGCGGCGGCTCCAATCACAGGTTCGGGCTCTTCGACGCCGTGCTGATCAAGGACAACCACATCGCCGCCGCCGGCAGCGTTTCCGCAGCCATCGAGCGGGCGCGCGCCGCGGTAGGGCACATGGTCAAGATCGAGGTCGAGGTCGATACGCTCAAGCAGCTCGAAGAGGCTCTGCATCATCAAATCGACGCGGTGCTTCTCGACAACATGGCCGTTCCCGAGTTGAAGAATGCCGTCGCGCGCGCGAAAACAGTGCGCCCCGGCATCCTGTGCGAGGCATCCGGCACCGTGCGGCTGGTGAGCGTGCGCGCGATTGCAGAAACCGGCGTGGATATGATTTCCGTGGGCGCGCTGACCCATTCCGTGAAGGCACTGGACATCGGGCTGGATTTTTAGGGGGCACGTTACACTTCATATCAGGTCGCAAGATGGAGAGTTGCACCTCAACGGCTTATTAGGGCGCTATCGTTTCTCATCCCAGTTAAGTGACTTATGGGATGCATGGAATGTACGGTTGCCCATTTCATCGCTCCGGGAGTAATTTGATGCCCGACGCAGCGATTCCGCCGGAAATCGACAGTGTCAAATTTGACGCCAATTGGGATTTCGATTCGGTGGCTAATTATCCCGTCCTTGATTATAGCCTTCACGATGTTCGCAGGGCCGGAGAGGCTCTTCGGGGCCACATTCCTATGAATTCCGACACCGAGAGAGAAGCAGCCTTAAAGGTTTTTGAAATCGCTAATAGTTGGCGAGACTCGCACCTATATCCAATGAAAAAGGTGAGGGCAGAGCTTAGGGGACAGCTCCAAAAGTTGAAGTTGGCTGGGACAGGACTAACAGTCGCGAGACTGAAAACAATGCCGTCGATCCGCCGCAAGTTACGTTCGATCCCTGCACATCTGACACAAATTCAGGATTTAGCCGGATGCCGGGTAATCGTTCCATCGATGGATGTGGTGAGACGCATTATCGATTTTAACAGGGGGGAATGCTTCCATGTCTATTTTGATGAAAAGAACTATATGGAAAATCCGAAGGAGGACGGGTATCGAAGTTTTCACCGAATTCTATAAATTTAGGCCCTTCGATGAGGGGGAAGAGATCTTTGAAAACCGAAGGGTGGAAATACAATTTCGGACACGGTTGCAACACTCTTGGGCCACTGCCGTTGAGGCAGTCGGCTTGTTTCGCGGAGAAGACATAAAAGGTGGGCGTGGCAATCCTGATTGGCGCCGTTTGTTCAAACTAATCAGTTTAGAATTTGCAGAAGCTGAAGGCTACCTGGATATTGTGGGAGAAACAAGCCACTCTGATAGGATAAGAGAACTTAAGGATATCGATAGAAGAATAAATGCTGCAAACGATCTAGAAAACCTAAGTCAGGCTTTCAATTACGCTGATATGTATATTTATAATAAAGATGCAAGATTTTTCTTAATTGAGTATGATAAAAGTAACGCTCGCGTTAGCGTCAGGTCGCACAGCACACCGAAGGGTGGCACGGAATCCTTAGATTATGCTGAGGCGGCTATTAGGAGCGATCGAGCTCGATGAATCCCCTCATTTTAGCGCGACTTTAAAAAGCCCGACTTTCGGATTCCCCTCCTGGAGAATGGACGAATCATCGGGAGGAGGATTATGCGCGCGCCGAAGGAACGGTTTGAATTAGTTCACCATTTCTTGGGTCGAGTGTTTAGCGGCGACTTGCATGCCAAACGCATTCTTTCTTTGACCAATGGGACGCTCGGCGTGATGACGGGGGCGGCGCTCGCTGTTTCCCTGATCGGACAGGCTCTGGCCACTGCGCGTGGTTTGATCGCCAAGTCGGCGATCAAGCAGGTCGACCGGTTACTCAGCAACGCCGGCGTGTTCCCTTGGGACTTGTTCGGGCCGTGGGTTGCCGAGGCCGTGGGAGCCAGGCGCGATATCGTCGTGGCGATGGATTGGACCGATTTCGATTCCGACAATCAGGCCACGCTCGCGCTGCATCTGGTCACACGACACGGCAGGGCGACGCCGCTGCTTTGGCTGACCGTCGACAAGGACGAATTGAAGAACCAGCGCAACGATTTCGAGGATCTGTGCCTGTCCCGGTTGAAGACGCTGCTGCCCGAAGGCGTAACCACGACGATTCTGGCCGACCGCGGCTTTGGCGACGTCAAGCTGTTCGGATTCCTGGACACCCTTGGCTTTCAATACGTCATCCGCTTTCGCGGCAATATCCACGTCAGCACAGCCGATGGCGAAACGCGCTCGGCCGCCGATTGGATCGGCAAGGGCGGACGGGCGCGAAAGCTGCCCGGCGCCGAAGTCTCCGCCGCCCGCCAGAAGGTCGGGGCGGTCGTATGCGTGAAGGCCTCGGGCATGAAAGAAGCCTGGCATCTGGCCGCCAGCGACGGCGCGCTCTCTGCCGCGCAGATCGTCAAGCTATACTCCAAGCGCTGGACCATCGAGCCCAGCTTCCGTGACAGCAAGGACCTTCGCTTTGGAATGGGCATGAGCACGTTGAGGATCGGTGATCCCCAACGCCGAGACCGCCTCCTGTTGCTCAATGCCTTCGCCATCATGCTGCTGACGCTGTTGGGCGCCGCCGGCGAAAGCCTTGGAATGGACCGGCAACTGAGAACGAGCACCGCTAAACGCCGGGTCCATTCCCTGTTCCGGCAAGGATGCCTGCTCTATGACCTCATCCCCAACATGCCGGACGAAGAACTCCAGCCCCTCATCGAGCGATACCAGGACCTCCTACGCGAAAACCGCGCTTTTTCCGAGGCCTTCGGGGTCATCTGAAATGAGGGGATAGCTGAGGCGATCGAGGGCAAAACGCCGTTCTGGTTGAAGCGGATAAAATAGAGGCTCTAAAGGTAGCTTATCCAAATTACTTTGGAGATGTGCAGGTTTTTAAATCCAACCTGCGGCGAATAACCAAAGGAAACAGTGCAGTTGAGTACAAACTGCCGCCTCAGAAAAGGATGCCTCCTCCTCCAAAAGTAGTTCCGGACACTGCATGGATTTGTAAAAGGCACTTCAGAAAGCCAAAAGGCGCTTAGTCTTCCTTAATGCTCAGCGACATGTTACTTTGTCAGAGGCCGCGTCAAAGGCTTTTTGGTTGTCTGATGCCTCGACTTCACACGCCCTATCTCGCCACGTCTCCTATGGCTCACCCTTCGCAAATCCATAGAGATGGCGCGGGTTCTCGACGAATAGCCGATGGCGCGCGGCCTCGTCCGGCACCCAGTCCGCCACGAGGTCGAGGAGATCGCCCACATTGGGCATTGGCCCCCAATTGGCCACATGCGGCCAATCCGATCCCCAGAGGCAGCGGTCTGGCGCGGTTTCGTGCAGCGCGCGGGCAAAGGGGATGGTGTCCGCATAGGGCGGCCCTTCAACCGAGGTGCGGTACGCGCCGGAGAGCCGCACCCAGGCGCCGTCGCGCATCAGGCTAAGGAGGGTTCGGAAGCCGGGGTTTTGCAGTCCTTCGGAGGTGGGCATATGGCCCATGTGATCGACCAAAAACTCGACCGGCAGCCGGGACAGTTTCGAAGCAAGGTCCGGGAGTTGGCGCGCGTCCACGAGCAGTTGCAAATGCCAGCCCATGTCGCGGCATAGGGCACCGTAACGGGCGAGCGCGTCGAAGCCGATGCCGCCGCCATAAAGCACGTTGAGGCGCAGTGCGACCACGCCCGCATCCTTCAGCGCCACAAGCCCGGACTCGGGTGCGTCCGGCGGCGCGACGGCAACGCCCCGAAGCCGCTTCGGCTCCGCCTGCAAAGCCTCGATCAAAAGGCTATTGTCGCTGCCATGCACGCTCACCTGCGTCAGGCCGCCGAAGGCCATGCCGGTCGCGCCGAGCATGTCGAGGTATTTCTCCAGCGGCGCTTCGGGCGGCGTGTAGCTGCGGGTTGCCATGAACGGATGGCGTGGCGGTAGCCCAATGATGTGGGCGTGCGTATCCACAGCGCCCTTGGGCACTTCGTAGCGCGTTGGCCCGCGCGGATTGGGATCGGGCGGCGGGCAGGGCCGCGGATCGGCGCCGCCCTGGGTTTCCTCAGGCATCGGGGCGCAGAACCTTTCCGCGCGTCTCGGGCAAGGCAAACGCGCAGACGAAAAACAGGCTGTAGGCCGCGATCGCGAAGATCGCGATAGCGTCGGCCAGCGACAGCATGGAAGAGATATAGCCGACAAGCGTGGGAAACAGCGCGCCGATCCCGCGCCCGAAATTATAGCAGAAGCCCTGGCCCGAGCCGCGCAATCGCGTCGGGAAGAGCTCGGTCAGGAACGGCCCCATGCCGGAGAAATAGCCCGACGCGAAGAAGCCCAGCGGAAAGCCCAAGAACCAGAGGACCTCGTTCGACAAGGGCACCTGTGTGTAGGTAATGACCACCGCGATGGCGCCGAAAGAATAGATGAGGAAGAGATTGCGGCGCCCGATCCGGTCGGAGAGCCAGGCACCGACGAGATAGCCGGCGAAGGAGCCTATGATCAGCGCGGCGAGATAGCCTGTCGAACCTACGATGGAAAGTTTTCGCTCGGACGTCAGAAAGCGCGGCACCCAAGCTGTGATTGCATAATAGCCGCCTTGGGCACCGGTCGACATCAGGGCTGCGAGAATGGTGGTGCCGGCGATGCCCGGCCGGAAAATTTCCCAAATCGCGGGCAGGGTACCGGCCGATCTCTCTTGCGTTCGCGCCAGGGCCGACACCTCCGGCTCCTGCACGCCCCGCCGGATGAAGAATATGAGAAGGGCTGGCAGCGCGCCCGCCATGAACATGTAGCGCCAGGCTTCCTCGGGCAGAAAATAGGTGAACAGCACGGCCTGCATGATGACCGCGACGCCCCAGCCGATGGCCCATCCGGATTGCACGGCTCCAACGGCGCGGCCCCGGTATTGCGCGCGGATCGTCTCACCCATGAGCACCGCGCCTGCCGCCCACTCTCCGCCGAAGCCGAAGCCGAGAAGGGTGCGCGCGGCCAGAAGCTGGTTGAAGTTTTCGGCGAAGCCGCAGAGCAGGCTGAAGGCCGAGAACCAGAGGATGGTGATTTGCAAGGTCGCGACCCGCCCGATGCGGTCGGACAGGAATCCCGCGAGCCAGCCGCCGATCGCAGAGGCGAGCAGCGTGACCGTGACCGCGAAGCCGGCCGAGGTGTTATCGACACTCCACAGCTTGATGAGCGTACCGATGACGAGCGGATAGATCATGAAGTCCATGCCGTCGAGCGCCCATCCGGCCGCGCAGGCCCAGAATGTGCGCCGCTCGGGCGGCGTCATGTTCGTGTAGAAGCCGGTGAAGCTGGTATCCTCGACGGCCACTCTATCGGCTGCCGCCGGCGAGACTGACGTGGACATGCTTTCGCGCCCCCTGGCCGCTCAAACCCTTAATGAAACTATAACACCACGCCTGCCGGGGCGGGTCTACGTATTCGAATGGATGACCGTGAAGTTCAGCGGCGTGGAGCCCGGCCGCGGGGAACAGATTCGCGCAGATAGCCGTTGGACGTGCAAAAGGGTGCGTGGCACAACGTCAAACGCGCCCCACTTCGTATCCCCGTCAGCCGGAAAAAGGAGGCAGAAGATGGCACGCACATCGGCGGTAGATCTCGCGCATGGGCTCAAAGGCGCGACTTTTCCCATCAATAAGCGCCAGCTCGCCGAGCATGCCCGCCAGAACCGGGCGCCCGAAGACGTCGTCAAGACAATTCAAGAGCTCCCTGACAAGGAGTTCGGCTCAATCACCGAAGTCGAACATGCGTTCAGCCAAAGACACACCGGCAGCAAGCCGCAGGGCGATGCCGCCGGGGCGGCTCGCAAGGGCGGGCAGCACTAGAGGGTACCAAACTCTGTGAGTCCCCCTTCATTCTGTCTCTCTCCCCGAGGGGAGAGAGGACGCTTGAAAATCCGCTCCCGCCCTGTGAGAGGGGCGAAGCCTGCTCCTCTCCCCTTGGGGAGAGGGTTGGGGTGGGGGGTCCTTCCGCCAAACTTACCGGACTAGCAACAGCCCCTAAATCTGCCCTTCCCGACGGCGTAGCGGGCGTCCTGTCGTTCGCGAAAAAACTCCTTGTAAGTCATCACCGGTTCGTCCGGATGATGGTCTCGCCGATGCTGGACATAGGTTTCGTAATCGGGAATGCCGACCATCAGGCGTGCCGTCTTCGCCGCGAGGTGCCAGAAATTTTTCTTAGGCATGGACAGCAACTCCCGCAGGGGCCGCGGCGCCGCCGACTTCCATTGTCGTGACCTTGGGATCGCCCAAGGCACGGCGAATTGACGTTATCCCGTAGATCGCAATCGCTATGACAACCAGGACAAACAGCCCGGCCAGCGTGGCGTCGACATAATCGTTGAAGACGATCCGCTGCATTTGCTCGACCGTCTTTGCCGGAGCGAGGATTTTGCCCGCATCCAGGGCGTCCTGGAATTTCCGCGCATGGGCCAGAAAGCCGATGCTGGGCGCGGGATCGAAGAGCTTCTGGAGTCCCGCCGTCAGCGTACACACAAGAAGCCAAACCGTGGGGACGAGCGTGACCCAGGCATAGCGCTGCCGCTTCATCTTGAACAGAACGACGGTGCATACAATCAGAGCGATGCCAGCCAGCATCTGGTTCGAGATTCCGAACAGAGGCCACAGCGTGTTGATCCCACCCATGGGATCGATCACGCCCTCATACAGGAAGTATCCCCAGGCCACGACGGCAAGCGCGGACCCCACGATGTTGTTGAGCCAGGACTCCGTCCTCCTGAAGTAAGGCACCACGCTGCCGAACATATCCTGCATCATGAAACGCAGGACCCTCGTGCCGGCATTGACCGTGGTCAGGATGAACAGCGCTTCGAACAGGATCGCGAAGTGATACCAGATCCCCATCATGGTGCGCCCGAACAGGCCGGACAGGATCGTGGCCATGCCAACGGCGAGCGTCGGCGCGCCGCCTGTCCGCGAGAGAAGCGTCTTCTCGCCAACCTCCTGTGCGAGCCCTGTCAATGTGTCCGGCGTGACGACGAAGCCCCAATTGGAGATGACGGCCGCCGCGTTTGCTGCGTCGGTGCCGATCAAGCCGGCGGGGCTGTTCATGGCGAAATACACACCGGGATGCAGGACCGTCGCCCCGATCATGGCCATGATGGCCACGAAAGACTCCGTCAGCATAGCGCCGTAGCCGATCAGCGGGAGCTGGTTTTCGTTCTCAACCATCTTTGGCGTTGTGCCGGATGAGATGAGGGCGTGAAAACCCGAAACCGCGCCGCAGGCTATGGTTATGAAGAGGAAGGGAAATAGGCTGCCAGACCAAACCGGCCCGCTTCCGTCGATAAAGCGCGTCACGGACGGCATTTGAAGATCGGGCTGCACGATCAGAATGCCCGCCGCCAGCAGCGCCATCGTTCCAATTTTCAGGAAAGTCGAAAGATAATCGCGTGGCGCGAGCAAGAGCCAGACCGGCAGGACCGAGGCAACAAAGCCGTAACCGATAATGATCAGCGCCAGCGATTCGCCTTTGAGATCGAACCAGGGGCCAAGCATCGGATCTTCGCCCACGTATTTTCCATAGATCAGGGCGATCAAGAGCAGGATCACGCCGATGGCCGACATTTCGCCAATCCGGCCCACGCGGATGAAGCGCGCGTAAAGCCCCATCAGGATCGCGATCGGGATCGTCGCGAAGACCGCGAACGTACCCCACGGGCTGCCGACGAGAGCCTTGACGACGACGAGCGCAAGCACCGCGAGCAGGATAACCATAATGAGCATGACGCCAATCAGCGCGATGCCGCCCGCGACGGGACCCATTTCCGTCCGCACGATGTCCCCGAGCGATCGCCCGTCGCGGCGCACCGAGAGGAACATCACCGTCATGTCTTGAATGCCGCCCGCAAAGACCGCGCCCACGAGGATCCAGAGTGTTCCGGGCAGATAGCCCATCTGAGCCGCGAGCACAGGTCCGACCAGAGGGCCGGCCCCTGCGATCGCCGCGAAGTGATGGCCGAACAGGACATATTTGTTCGTCGGCACGTAATCGAGGCCGTCATTGTGACGGTAAGCGGGCGTTTGCCGTGCCGGGTTGATGCCAAGCACCTTCTTCGCCACAAAAAGTGCATAGAAGCGGAAGGCTAGGAAGTAGGTGCAAAGGGCGGCGATGACAAGCCAAGCCGCGCTGATGGTCTCGCCCCGGCTCACCGCTATGAATCCGAGCGATCCGGCGCCGATTACGGCGACAGCAACCCACAACAGCGCATGCATAATGCGGCTGACTGCACTCACGGTTTTCCTCCCTACGAGGTTATTGTTTAGGCGAAAAGATGCCAAATTAGGCGCAAAGATTATTGTTTAGGCGCCATGCCGCCTTTTCTAACATATTAATGCGCCCACAGCGGGCGGCAACTGGCCGTTCATAGCCCTTTCGTACAACCCGGCAACGCCTTATTGCGACGTTTGTGTTGCGATGCGGTATTGATACGTGCCGACCATGCGTTTACAACAACGGTAACGATACAATAACTGCCTGAACCGCCTGCCCAATGGGACACCCGCCATGTTCAAAAAGATCCTGATCGCCAATCGCGGTGAGATAGCTTGCCGCGTCATGAAAACCGCGAAGCGGATGGGCATTAAGACGGTAGCGGTCTACTCGGAAGCGGACCGCGACGCGGTTCATAAGATGATGGCCGACGAGTTGGTCTTGATCGGACCGCCGCCCGCAGCGGAATCCTACCTTGTGATGGACAAGATCATCGAGGCCGCAAAGCAGACTGGCGCGGAGGCGGTTCACCCTGGCTACGGGTTCCTGTCGGAGAACGCGGCATTCGCCGAGGCCCTGAAGGCGGCAGGCATCGCGTTCATCGGTCCGAATATTGAGGCCATCAAGGCGATGGGCGACAAGATCGAGAGCAAGAAAGCGGCGGCGGCGGCGAAGGTTTCGACAGTGCCGGGGTATCTCGGCGTGATCGAAAGCCCGGAGCAGGCGATCATGATCGCCAATGACATCGGCTATCCCGTGATGATCAAGGCGAGTGCCGGCGGCGGCGGCAAGGGGATGCGCATCGCCTATTCGTCCGACGAAGTTCGCGAGGGCTTCCTCACCTCGACGGCGGAGGCGAAATCGAGTTTTGGCGACGATCGCGTCTTCATCGAGAAATTCGTCGAAAACCCGCGCCATATCGAAATCCAAGTGCTGGGCGACAAGCACGGCAACGTTGTCTATTTGTTCGAGCGCGAATGCTCGATCCAGCGGCGCAACCAGAAGGTCATCGAGGAGGCGCCGAGCCCGTTCCTCGACGAGGAAACCCGTAAAGCCATGGGCGAGCAGGCCGTCGCGCTGTCGAAGGCCGTCAATTATGAGAGCGCCGGCACGGTCGAGTTCATCGTCGACCCGAAAAAGAATTTCTACTTCCTTGAGATGAATACGCGGCTTCAGGTCGAGCATCCCGTCACCGAGATGATTACGGGCCTCGATCTCGTCGAGCTGATGATCCGGGTCGCAGCGGGCGAGAAGCTGCCCTTCGCCCAGGAGGACCTCAAAATCGAGGGCTGGGCGGTCGAGAGCCGGGTCTATGCCGAGGACCCGTTCCGCAACTTCCTGCCATCGATTGGCCTGGTGCGCTACCGTCCGCCGGTGGAAGGCCCGCGCTATGGAGGGATCGTGGTCCGCAACGACACCGGCGCGGAGGAGGGCGGCGAGGTCTCGATGTATTACGACCCGATGATCGCGAAGCTCATCACTTATGGGCCGACACGGGAAGAGGCGATCGAGGCCCAGGCCTCAGCCCTCGACGCGTTCTACATCGATGGCATCGAGCACAACATTCCATTCCTCTCCGCGCTGATGCAGCATCCGCGCTGGCGCCGGGGCGACCTCTCAACGGGCTTTATCGCCGAGGAGTTCAAGGACGGCTTCAAGCACCGCGAACCCGATGGCGAGACACGCGACATCCTTATCAGTGTCGCTTCGGTCATCGACCATCTCAACAATGTGAGGCGCCGCAATATCTCGGGGCAGCTACCCTTCGCGGTGGGGCTTAGACAGCAAATGCGCATCTGCAAGATCGGCAAATACTCACAGCATGTGCGCGTTTCGGGCGATCTCCACGACGGTTCAACGGTCGAACTCTGCGAACCCGATGGCACGGCCCGGCGCAGGATGACGCTGGCCTCCGACTGGTGGCCTGGCCAGCCGCTCTGGCACGGCAAGATCGTTGGCGGCAAGGAATTGCACGTGCAAGTGCGGCAGATACCGAACGGCGTAGACCTCTGTTATGGCGGCATTCGCGCCAAGGCTTACGTCTACACCCCGCGCGAAGCGGAACTCGAAGCTCTTATGCCCGAGAAGAAGCCAGCCGACACGTCCAAGAAGCTGCTCTGCCCGATGCCCGGCCTCGTGGTTTCGATCTCTGTGACCGAGGGTCAGGAGGTCAAGACCGGCGACACCTTGGCCGTGGTCGAGGCCATGAAAATGCAGAACGTGCTGAAGGCCGGCCGCGACGCGACCGTGGCGAAGCTTCGCGCCAAGCCCGGCGACAGCTTGGCCGTCGACGCCGTGATTATGGAATTCGCTTGAGCGCCGTATCCGAGGCAACCAGCATTACCGCGCGGGCCTAATTCGCTTTTCTGTCTTAGTAGTGCTGAACTACTCCCATGACAGATTTGGCGAAATCGCATTTGCCAGCCGAACCAGACGCGCCATCCAGCGCGAGGGCGTCGGGCTGACAGCCCGGGATCGCTTGGCATCGTCGAAATACCACCAAACCAGCGAGTGCGTATCAAGAATTAGCGCCATGCAGCTTTCCCGGAGCCGGGACGTTCAGCGGATCGCCTTCGTGCCCGTCCTCCCACAGCTTGAGTTCTTCCTCGGGCAAAGGGTCGAAGAAAGCGCTGTCGGGGATTTCGGGAAGCACACCTTTCAACATGCCGGGCTGACACCGGGGTTTCGGCTTACCCTCGATTGCGGTGAGTATCACAACGGGCTTATTGCGGCGCGCGATGATGACTTCCTCGCCGCGCTCGGCGCGCTCGATAAGCTTCGAGAAATGTGTTTTGGCTTCGTGAACCGTGTAGGTCGGCATGACTGGTTCCTTAGCTAACAAGGTTAGCTAACCTTCGCCATAGTGTCAAACCGGCAGGAGGGGCTGTTCAGGAACCTTTCCAAGCAACGGCTTCGTTCAAAAAGCGGGTTAAATCGTCCGTCTCGAAATGGATGTAGGCGGGCAGCGCGTCCGCCTCTTTCAGCGCGTGCTGGGACGGATGGTCGTAATAGTCCGACCTCACGAGCACGGTCACAATGCCGAGTGCATGCGCGGCTTCCAGATTGTGCGGAAGATCCTCGAACATCGCGGCTTTGCACTCAGCGCCGCTGCAATAATCGAGAAAGCGCTTGAAGGACTCCGGCTTCGGTTTCGGGATATAACCACCGGCCGCGATATCGAAGATGCCGTCGAATTTGTCGAGAACGCCAAGCTTTCCGGCAACGCGTTCGGCGTGGCGCACCGAGCCGTTGGTGAAAATGAACTTCCGCCCATCGAGGCGCTCGATCGCCTCCGCCAGATCGGGGGCGTGCAGCACCGGGGCCAGATCGATATCGTGGACAAAGTCCATGAAGACCTCTGGGTTCACGGCGTGCTCCAGCATCAACCCCGAGAGTGTCGTGCCGTGCTGGTAATACAGCTCCTTTTGCACTTTGCGCGCCGCGACAGGATCGAGCCCCAAAAGGTTTTGGATGAACGCAGACATGCGCTGGTCGATCTGCGCAAACAGATTGCACCGGGAGGGATAGAGCGTGTTGTCGAGATCGAAGATCCAGAGACGCGTGTCCCGGAAGGTTTCGGGCACGCCGCCGGCGCCTATCGCAGCCCCCGCCATTCTAATCCCGCGTGATCAGCGTACCGACGCCATGCTCGGTGAAAAGCTCCAGCAGCACGGCATGAGGTACGCGGCCATCGAGTATGACGACACCCTCGACGCCCTCTTCGATCACGGTGATGCAGCCCTCCACCTTCGGGATCATGCCGCCGGAGATCGTCCCGTCGGCGATCATGGCCCTGGCCTCGGAGACCGTAAGCCGGTGAATGATCTTCTTGTCTTTGTCGAGGACACCCGCAACGTCTGTGAGAAGCAAGAGCCGCTTGGCTTTCAATGCCCCCGCAAGCGCGCTGGCAAAGGTGTCCGCGTTGATGTTGTAGGTGGTGCCGTCCCGTGAGAAGCCGAGAGGGGCGACGACGGGGATGATCTCGTTCTCCGCAAGCACTTGCACGATGCGGGGGTTCACCTCCTCCGGCTCGCCGACAAAGCCCAGATCGATCACGCGCTCGATGTTCGAATTGGGATCGCGTTCCGTCCGTGTGAGCTTCTTCGCGATCAACAAATTGCCGTCCTTGCCGGAAATGCCACAGGCGTGTCCGCCAAGCTGATTGATCTCGCTGACGATTTGCTTGTTGATGGAGCCGGCGAGAACCATCTCCACCACTTCAACAGTCGCTGCGTCCGTAATCCGCAAGCCTCCGGAAAATGCGCTCTCGATACCAAGCCGCTTGAGAAGCTTCGCGATTTGCGGGCCGCCACCATGCACAACCACCGGTTTGACGCTCGCCTGCTCCAGCATCACGATATCGCGCGCAAAGCTTTCGGCGAGCTTGGCATCGCCCATCGCGTGGCCGCCATACTTGATGACGATGGTCGCCTGGTCGTAGCGCTGCATATAAGGCAGCGCCTCCGATAGGACTTCGGCGGCAGCGCTGAGCCTTCTAAGACCCTTGTAGACTTCGTTCGGATCTGCGGCGGACAAAGCACCCTCCTTACCCGTTCCTTCGCTCGCGTCAGAAATACGGTGCGAGGCGGTCCCGTTACAAGGGCCGTTTTCGCATACCCGCTTAGGGGCGCACTTCGGACGCAACCTTTGGTATTGGCCGCATAGGGCGCAGGGCCAATATTCTGTCCGAAGACGGCACTGCGCACAGGTGCTGCAACCGGAGCGGAGAGACGATTGACCGGTGTTCATGACAAACAACTCGAAGAAGCGGCGGCGTTGACATCTCAGCTTGCGCCCGAAGACGGCGTTTTCACGCAGCACCGGGCCGCCATCGCCGCAGCCTACCGGGTGCCCGAACCTGACTGGGTGCCCCAACTCATCGGCGAAGCCCGGGCCGATCCGTCGCTCGCGGCGCAGATCGCAGGCCTCGCGCGCAAGCTCGCCCTTCATGTGAGGGCCGCCCGGTCGCAAGGGTTCGGCGTGGAAGCCTTGATGAAGGAGTTTTCGTTGTCGAGCCGCGAAGGCATGGCGCTTATGTGCCTCGCGGAGTCGCTCTTGCGCATCCCCGACACTGAAACGCGGGACCTTCTCATCCGCGACAAGCTCTCCCGCGGAGATTGGAGCGCGCATGTTGGCGCGAGCCCGTCTTGGCTCGTCAACGCGTCGGCCTGGGGGCTCCTGATTACGGGCAGGCTCGTTGCCACGCATGGCGAACAGGGCCTGGCGGCCTCGCTCGGCCGCGCGCTGGCCCGCGGTGGCGAGCCGGTCATCCGCAAGGCCATGGATGTTGCCATGCGGCTGCTGGGCCGGCAATTCGTCACAGGCCAGACCATCGAGGAGGCGCTCAGCCACGCCCGGTCTTACGAAGCGCGCGGCTTCGCCTATTCCTTCGACATGCTCGGCGAGGCGGCTGTCACCGCGGGGGACGCCGCACGCTACACCGCATCCTATGAGCATGCCATCGAGGCCATCGGAGCGGCCAAGCGCGGCGCCAGCGTTTACGGCAGCGCGGGCATATCCGTAAAGCTGTCGGCGCTCCATCCGCGCTACAGCTACACCCAGATGGATCGCGTCCGCGAAGAGCTTTACCCGCGCCTGAGGTCGCTCGCTCTGGCGGCGAAGCGGAAGGGGATCGGCTTCAATATCGACGCCGAGGAGGCAGACCGCCTGGAGCCGTCCCTCGGCCTCTTGGAAGCGCTCGCGGGCGATGCCTCGCTTGAGGCCTGGCAGGGCCTTGGCTTCGTGGTGCAAGCCTATCAGAAATGCGCACCGCCTGTGATCGATTATCTTCTGTCGCTCGCGGAGCGAAGCAAGCGGCGCCTCATGATCCGGCTCGTCAAGGGCGCGTACTGGGACAGCGAAATCAAGCGCGCACAGGTTGACGGCCTGAGCGGCTATCCCGTTTTCACGCGCAAAGCCTATACCGACGTTTGCTATCTCGCCTGTGCCAAGCGGCTGCTCGCGCGGCGCGATCTCGTTTTCCCGCAATTCGCGACCCATAACGCCCACACGCTTGCTGCGGTGTACCATATGGCCGGGCCGGGCTTCCGCCTTGGCGATTACGAGTTTCAGTGCCTGCACGGCATGGGAGAGACGCTTTACGAGCAAGTCGTGGGCGGCGGGCTCGGCCGGCCGTGCCGGATTTATGCGCCGGTCGGATCGCATGAGACGCTGCTGGCCTATCTCGTGCGCCGGCTGCTTGAGAATGGCGCGAACTCGTCTTTCGTCCATCAGCTCGCCGACGATACAATCCCGGTCGAAGAGCTTATCGCCGATCCCGTGGAGGAGGCGGCACGCCATGCCGGCTCCCCGCATCCGATGATCGCCCTGCCACGCGATCTCTTCGGCGGCGAACGCAAGAACTCGAAAGGGCTCGACCTTTCCGATACCGCTACGCGCGGCGGGCTGGAGCGGTCGGTCGAAGAAAGCCGTAATATTACCTTCGAGGCAGTTCCGGTCATCGCCTCTCCGGCGGAAACGGCGGGTGAACGAAGAGCAGTCCTCAATCCCGCCAATCATGCCGATGTCGTGGGATACGCCGCTGAAGCGACCATGGCCGATGTTGCATTGGCTATGGCTTCGGCTGCGGAAGCGGCTGAGGGTTGGGCGCGAACGGCTCCCAGCGAGCGGGCCAATCTCTTGGCCAGCGCAGCCGATCACATCGAGCAAGCCACCGGACATCTGAGCGCGCTTCTGGTCCGCGAGGCTGGCCGGACCATGCCGAACGCCGTCTCCGAAGTGCGCGAGGCTGTCGATTTCTGCCGCTATCATACCGTGCAAGCCCGCGCGCTGGACGACTCTCACGAGCCACTCGGACCCGCGGTCTGCATTAGCCCCTGGAACTTTCCGCTTGCGATCTTCACCGGGCAAGTCGCGGCTGCGCTTGCGGCGGGAAATCCCGTTCTCGCGAAACCGGCGGAGCAGACGCCGCTCATTGCGTCGGAGGCCGTGCGTCTCATGCACGCGGCGGGCATTCCGCGTGACGTTTTGCAACTCCTTCCCGGCGCGGGTCCGGTAGGCGCGGCGCTGGCTGCGGACCATCGGACCCAAGCCGTGCTGTTTACGGGCTCGACAGCGGTCGCCCGGCTCATCCAGAAGCAGCTTGCCGGAAGGGGCGATATTCCCTTCATAGCCGAAACCGGCGGTCAGAACGCGATGATCGTAGACTTGTCGGCGCTACCCGAGCAGGTGGTGGGCGACGTGATCGCTTCTGCTTTCGACTCGGCAGGTCAGCGCTGCTCGGCTCTGCGTGTGCTTTGCCTGCAGGATGGCATCGCAGACCGCGTACTCGATATGCTCAAAGGAGCAATGGCGGAGCTCAGAGTTGGCGATCCGGCCCAGCTTGAAACGGACATCGGACCCGTCATCGATGCAGAGGCGCAAGCGGCCCTGACTGCGTATCTCGCCGCGCACAAAGATCGCATCCTTTACCAGGTGCCATTGCCGCCCTCCTGTAAGGCGGGCACCTTCATTGCGCCCACGCTGATCGAAATTGGGTCCTTCGAGGACCTCGCGGGCGAGGTTTTTGGACCGGTCCTGCATGTCGTCCGCTTCGCGAGAAGCGGTCTTGCGCGGCTCATCGAAGAGATCAGCGCCACGGGCTACGGGCTGACGCTCGGCATCCACTCGCGCATCGACGAAACCATCGGCTTCATCGAGGCCCGCGCCCACGCAGGAAACATCTACGTCAACCGGAACATGATCGGCGCCGTGGTCGGCGTGCAGCCGTTCGGGGGCGAAGGGCTTTCCGGGACCGGTCCAAAGGCTGGGGGACCGCTCTATCTGCACCGGCTCTTGCGAAGAGGCACGCCGCCCCAGCCTGGCGGCGTGCGGGATGAGACGAAACTCGAAGTTTTCTCTTCAATGGCGGCATGGGCGGAAGCCGGAGCTGGCGGACTACTTGACGCCGATGAGCGCCGCAAACTTTGCGAATTCCTCTGCCACTACCGGGAAACGACGCTCCTCCCCCTGGCAATGACGCTGGCCGGTCCTGTTGGCGAAGAGAACCGGCTGCACTTCACGCCGCGCGGACGTGTGCTTGGCATCGCAGGCAATATCGCCGATGCGTTGCATCAGTTTGGAGCCGCGCTTGCCACTGGAAACCGCTTCATACTCGCAGATGCCGGGGAGCTTGGCCGCTTGCGAGATCATGTTCCGGCTGTCCTCCGCCCGCACATCGAAATTGCGGGCAACTGGCGGGACGCCGTTTTCGATGCCGTATTGATTTCCGATGGGTCGGCGCTTGAGGAGGTTTTGCAA
This sequence comes from uncultured Alphaproteobacteria bacterium, assembly GCA_963817705.1. Classification (GTDB taxonomy): domain Bacteria; phylum Pseudomonadota; class Alphaproteobacteria; order Rhizobiales; family Rhodomicrobiaceae; genus Rhodomicrobium. The sequence continues at coordinate 2,440,911 of CAWFPF010000001.1, read as the reverse complement.
GTGCTTGCCCGCCGCCCCGGCCCGATCGTCCAGGTCGAGCGCGGTACGCCTGTGTTCAGACTGTTCCGGCTTGTCAAAGAGAAGACCGTTTCGGTCAATACCGCGGCGGCGGGCGGCAATGCCAGCTTGATGACGCTCAGCGGGTAGACCTTCGTAGATGCAATCCAGGAACAACGGTGCGTGTATTCCGTTGCGCTGCAAACCTCATGGAGACGACAGAATGGCAAGAAATCGGGAAGCCTTCGGTTTGAACGGGATTGCAGCGCAAATGCCCAACGCCGGTGCGCTCTTACAGGCTCAGCGCACGGCGGCTGAAAATGCGGTCCGCATGGCAGGCGCCACCTGCCACTATGCGATGTCTTGGAATCGCGCGTGGATGAACATCTGGAGTCACCACCTCGAACAATATTCTCAACTACCAAGGCGCTTGGCGGACGCGCAAACGAGCTTCGTCGAAGAGGCTTTCGATCGCTATCAGGAAAGCATCCAGGAATTAGGCGGCCTGGCAGCTGAGCTTCAGGAGGACGCCGAAGGCGTGATGCGCGAGACCAGGGACGCTGGCGAGCACGCCATCGAAGAGTTTCGCGGAGAAGCGCGAGATATGGCTGTGGGGCCACGGTTGAAGGAGAACCGGGGTCCGGATGAGGATCAGCGCGTGCAACGCGAACAGGAACAGCGTAGGAAGGAAAATAAGCATCAGCACAGCGCTCATTAGCAGGGTGCTGTAAATGCTAGGTTTTAGGTTTCAGTCTTCGAAGATGGGGCGAAAACTGCTTGGTGGCCGCCGGAACAGGCACCACCTTTTCTGCCTGAGCGGATCCATCTCCGTCATGATATCGTGGTGAAGCGGCTTGTGCTTAGGCGAGCGCAGCCGCTAACCTTCATTTGGCCGGGCCTCATCCCCGGCCATTCACTTGCCGGGGCGGACTCATATATCTGCGAACTGCAACGGAGCGGAGCGGGTGTTGTGAGTTCGATCTTGAGCTGCCATATTTGATTTGTAGATGCCAGCACAGCAGCGCATCGTGTCTTAACTCCAAAGGGCGCGCCCTGCGCCAAGATCATCGCCATGAACGGATCGGAATACGGCGCGCCGCTTAAGTACGCGATCGACGGCAAGATAAGACTCTATGGGCCCGAAGGTTTCGAGGGTATGCGCCGGGCGGGCCAACTCGCGGCTGCGGCCCTCGATCTCGCTGCCGGGCATGTCAGTCCCGGCGTCACAACGGAGTTCATCGATGAACTCGTGTTCAACTTCGCCATGCACCACGGCGCGGTCCCGGCAACTCTCAATTACCGGGGATATCCTAAGTCTTGCTGCACGTCGCTCAATCACGTCGTGTGCCACGGCATTCCCGGCCCGCGCATGCTTGCCGAAGGCGACATCCTCAATATCGATGTCACGCTCATCCTCGATGGCTGGCATGGTGACTCCAGCCGGATGTATACGGTCGGCAGGGTTTCGCGGAAGGCCGAGAGGCTTCTCGACGTGACCCATGAGGCCATGATGCGCGGGATCGCCGTCATCAAGCCTGGCGCGACGGTTGGCGACATCGGGCACGCGATCCAAACATTCGCCGAGGGCGAGCGCTGCAGTGTGGTGCGTGATTTCTGCGGTCACGGCGTAGGGCTGCAATTCCACGACAAACCGAACATTTTGCATTACGGATCACCGGGCGAAGGCGCGAAGCTCGAACCGGGGATGATTTTCACGGTCGAGCCGATGATCAATCTCGGCAAGCCGCATGTGAAGATGCTGTCCGATGGCTGGACAGCCGTGACGCGGGACCGCTCGCTTTCGGCACAGTTCGAGCACACGGTGGGCGTGACCGCCACCGGCGTCGAGGTCTTCACCTTCAGCCCTAGCGGATGGCACAAGCCGCCCTATCCTCAGCAATTATAACTTTCCCTTTCGCGGAAAGAATGCTTATCTAAAGCGTTGATTGTTGCGGCGCGCGATGCCGCGAAATTCGTGCTGCGTGAGGTCTGCCATGGCGGACAGCTTTGAAGAGAGCCCGTTGTTCGAGTTGCTGGCGCTGGAGGCAGGCGCCGTCGTCGCGCCGCCTCAGCCGCCGCGCCCAATCCCGCACTATTGGGGTCATCGGGACCGGCTCCGCAAGCGCTTCCGAGAGGGCGGAGCAGATGCGGTTCCCGATTATGAGCTCTTGGAGCTCATCCTGTTCAGGGCTATTCCGCGCCGTGACGTCAAACCCTTGGCGAAGGACATTTTAGCCCGTTTCGGTTCCTTCGCCGAGGCCGTGACAGCCTTGCCGGAGCGCCTGATGGAAATCGAGGGTGTGACGGACGCGGTCGTTACCGAGATCAAGGTCGTGCAGGCGGCCGCGCTAAGGGCATCCCAGAGCGAGGTGAGGAAGCGGCCCGTGCTCGCGGCGATGTCGACGGTCTTGTCCTATCTGCGCTCGGCGATGGCCTTCGAGGATCGCGAACAATTCCGCATCCTGTTCCTAGACCGGCGCAACAAGCTGATTGCCGATGAAGTCCAAACGCGCGGCACGATCGATCACACGCCGGTCTATACGCGCGAGGTGTTGAAACGCGCGCTTGAGCTTTCCGCGTCCGCCATCATCCTCGCGCACAATCACCCGTCGGGCGACCCAACGCCATCCAAGGCCGACATCGATATGACAAAGCAGATCGTCGAGGTGGCAATTAAGCTCGGCGTCACCGTCCACGACCACATCATCTTCGGCCGCGACGGTCATCTCAGCATGAAATCCGCCGGTATTTTTTGAATTTGTCTGGGGTTGAGAGAACCACATCCTTCGAGACGCCGCTGCGCGGCTCCTCAGGACGAGGTTCCGCCATTCCTCGTGGTGAGGAGGCCCAAAGCGCCGTCTCGAACCATGAGAGGCACCCTTCGACAGGCTCAGGGTGAGGCCGTCTCGAACCATAGGGCCGCGCCTCAAGCGGCGGCGCCGGCTGCCATGCCAGGATAAAGCTGGGCCAGCCCCTCGCGAGTGGCGGGCGCGATGCCCTGCTCTGTCATGATGCCGGTGATCAGCCGGGCCGGCGTTACGTCGAAAGCCGGGTTTGCGGCGTGGCTGCCGGGGGCGGTCACTTGCACGGTGACGATCTCGCCACTCTCCGCGAGCCCCGTCATGTGCGTGACCTCGCGCGCGTCCCGTTCCTCGATGGGAATCTCGCGGACGCCATTGGCGATGGTCCAATCGATGGTCGAGAGCGGCAGCGCGACATAAAAGGGCACGCCATTATCCTTCGCCGCAAGGGCCTTGAGGTAAGTGCCGATCTTGTTCGCCGCATCGCCCGCCGCCGTGAGGCGGTCGCAGCCCACGATGCAGAGATCCACGTGGCCATGTTGCATCAAATGGCCGCCCGCATTGTCGGCGATCACGGTATGCGTCACGCCATGCGCGCCGAGCTCGAACGCGGTCAACGCCGCGCCCTGGTTGCGAGGCCGCGTCTCGTCCACCCAAACATGCACGGGCACGCCTGCATCGTGCGCGTGATAGACAGGCGACAGCGCCGTGCCCCAATCGACGCAAGCGAGCCACCCCGCATTGCAATGAGTTAGCACGTTAACAGGCCCTTTTTTGCGGGCGGCGATGTCTGCGATGACCTTTTGTCCATGCCGGCCGAGCCGCCGGCACGTTTCCACATCCTCATCCGCGAGCTGCGCGGCCTTCGCATAGGCGGCGGCGCTTCGCTCCGAAGGCGGGAGATGTTGCAGCGCCGTCTTCATCACTTGCAGCGCCCAATTCAGGTTGACCGCGGTTGGCCTGGTCGCTGCGAGGGTTTCGCAAGCCTGCCTAAGCGCCGCGTCCGAGGCATCGGCACGCAGAGCAAGGCAGACGCCATAAGCGGCCGCCACGCCAATCAGCGGTGCGCCGCGCACTTGCATCGAGCGGATGGCATGTGCCGCATCGCCGAGCGTTTCGAGCCACACCGTCTCGAACTCATGCGGCAGCCGCGTTTGGTCGATGATGCCAACGGCCGGGCCGCTGCCATCGAGCCAAATCGTCCGGTAATGCACTCCCCCAACCTTCATCGCCGCCTCCCGCGCGCTTTCCCCCTGTGATGTGTTGGATGGCGCATCGGTTGCAAGGGTTTTTTTGAGTGGAGACAAGCCTTCGGGCTGAACGGCACGCGCCTCAGGTCTTCACCACCGCGGCCGTCTGGCCGAAGAGCACCTTTTTGGCCTCTTCGCTCATCGTTGGCTGGGTGTTGACCTCCTTCGCGAGTTCATAGGCTCTAACCGTCGCGGGGCGGGCCTTGATCTCCTCGAACCAGCGCTGAAGATGCGGAAAATCCTCAAGCTTCTGGCCTTGCCTCTCGTAAGGCACGATCCATGGATAGGCGGCCATGTCGGCGATCGAGTAATCGCCCGCGACGAAGGGCCGGTGCGCAAGGCGCCTATTGAGCACGCCATAGAGCCGGTTGGTCTCCTTCACATAGCGGTCGATCGCATAGGGGATTTTCTCCGGGGCATACTGGCTGAAATGATGGTTCTGCCCAGCCATGGGGCCGAGGCCGCCCATCTGCCAGAACAGCCATTGCAGAACCTCGACGCGTCCGCGTATGTCCGCTGGAATGAAGCGTCCCGTTTTCTCCGCGAGATAGAGCAGAATTGCACCGGACTCGAAAACCGAGATTGGCGCGCCGCCGCCAGCCGGTTCATGATCGACGATTGCGGGCATACGGTTATTGGGTGAGATCGCGAGGAAATCAGGCTTGAATTGTTCGCCAGCCCCGATGTTTACCGGCATAATCTTGTAAGGCAGCCCCGTTTCTTCGAGGAAGATTGTGATCTTGTGCCCATTCGGCGTCGTCCAATAATAGAGGTCGATCATGAGGGGTCCTTTCGCTGAGGCGGCCCGTAACGAAGCGTCCAGGCAAATGTAAAGATCGCTGTAAAGTTATTGGAGCCCTGCTCCTTTTGCGAGCAAACATAACGTGAGTACGTTTAGCGGCGTCGCAGGATGAGTAACACTGTGCCGCAGCCTCATGGTTCGAGACGGCCTTTGGCCTCCTTGCATGAGGTGGCCGCTCTGAACAACCTCATGGTGAGGAGCCGCCACGGGCAGCATTTCGAACTGTGAGATCTGAATCACAAACGCGTTGGAGGAGACCATGCTGAAATTCTACTTCAATGGATCGCCGAACCCCACCAAGGTCGCGCTTTTCCTTGAGGAGGCGGAACTGCCTTACGAGCCTATTCCCATCGATACCAGGCGCGGCCAGCAATTCGACCCGGCTTTTCTCGCCATCAATCCGAACGCCAAGGTTCCGGCCATCGTGGATGACGGCCATACCGTGTTCGACAGCAACGCGATCCTCCTCTATCTCGCGGAGAAAACGGGCAAGTTCCTGCCGGAGGACACGCTAGCGGCGCGCGGTGAGCTTCTGTCCTGGCTGATGTTCGTAGCGACGGGCGTCGGACCTTTCTCCGGCCAAGCCGTGCATTTCAAGCATTTCGCGCCCGAAAAAGTCCCCTACGCTCAGAAGCGTTACCTCTTCGAGGCCGAACGCCATTACGGCATTCTCGACGCGCGGCTCGCGCACCGGGACTATCTCGTTGGCAACACATACACAATCGCCGACATGGATTTATGGGGCTGGGCGCGCATGATCCCCTTTATCTTAGGCGACGGCGCTTTGGAGAAGTTTCCCAATGTGAAACGCCTTCATGACGAGATCGGCGCGAGGCCTGCTGCGGCGCGCGCGGTTGCCCTCAAGGACCGGTTCCCCTTCAAGACGGACATGGACGAGGACGCGCGCACGCATATGTTCAAGCACCTCGCAGCATAATCCGCTTTAGACGGCGGCCTCGCCAGCGACCCAGGTTTCATAAATTTGCAGGCTGCCTGGGTCGAAGGCCACCATATCTGCGCGATAACCGGTTGCGAGCCGCCCCAAAGTTGCGCCAAGGCCCAAGAACGCGGCAGGCTCCGCCGAGGCGAAACGCAGCGCTTGTGTCAGCGGCACTTGGAGAAGTTCGACACAGTTCCTGACCGCCGTGGCCATATCGAGCGCGGCTCCGGCCAGCGTTCCGTCCGCTCTCATGCAGCGGCCGTTGTGCACGGCGATCTCATCGCCGTAGAGCGTAAAAGAGGATTTCCGGCCGCCGATGGGCGGCATCGCATCGGTCACCAGCATCGGATGCGCCACGCCCCGAAGCGCAAGCCGGAGCATCGCCGGATCGGCGTGTACGCCATCGGCAATCATGCCGAACCATGCGCCGGGCGTTTCCAGCGCCGCCGCCACCGGCCCTGGCTCGCGGCTTGAGAGCTGCCGCATGGCGTTGAAGAGGTGTGTGAAGCCGGTCAGCCCATCCGCGAGCGCGGCCTTGGTCTCCTCGTAGGTCGCCATCGAATGCCCGAGGGAGACGCGAATCCCCGCGCCAGCCAGCCTAGCGATACACCCCACCGGCATACGCTCCGGCGCAAGCGTCACCACTGTCACGCCTTTGCGCGGCGCAATCAGCAGTTCCATGTCCTCCGCCGATGGAATCCGGATCAGCGCGGGATGATGCACGCCCGGCTTTTCCGGCGAAATGAACGGCCCTTCGATGTGAATACCTGCAACGCCCGGCAACGCCATGGCGGCCTTATTCGCCGCAGCGAGGGCAGCCCGCATCTTGTCCGGGGTGTCGGTGATCAAGGTGGGCAGAAGCGACGTGGTCCCGAACTGGCGGTGCGCGCTCACGATCGCCGCGATGCCTTCCACTGAAGGTTCGTCGTTGAACAGCACGTCGCCGCCGCCATTCACCTGGCAATCGATAAAGCCCGGAGCGAGCCATGCGCCATCGGGTAAAACCTTCGCCGGGATCGCCGGGTCGAGCGCCCGCCTTGGCACGATGCGCGCGATCCGCGTGCCCTCAATCAGAACCGCACAATCGCGATAGCAGACGTCCCCGTCGAAGACGGTCGAGGCCACGACCGCATGTTGCTTCTCAAGATGAAGCTCGGCACCCCTCATCCCGTCCTTCTCCCCGTGGGAGAAGGGACGCTTAAATCAGGGGTTCCCTCTCGCAGGGGGAGAGGGACAGGGTGAGGGGTAAAACCCTGTAAGATAAACTCCACTGTCATCGGGTGCGCGTGACCTTCTGCAGGTGGCGAGGGCGTCCGGCGTCCATGCCGAGTTCCCCCGCAAGGCAAACCGCCATGGCATAGAAGCTTTGGATCAAACAAACCGCATCGGTTTCTGGGTAATCGGAGGCGAGCGCAGGCAGAACGCCGGAAATGCCGTGTTCCGGGCCCGTCATGAACAGGGCCGCACCCTTCGATTTGAGGTCGGCAGCAAGATGCACCATGCTCTCCGCCGCGGCGTCCGTTGGCATGAACATGAGGATCGGATAGCGGGACGACACGAGCGCGACCGGCCCATGACGGAATTCAGCGCCGCTGAACGCTTCCGCATGAAGATTGCAGGTTTCCTTCAGCTTGAGGGCCGCCTCGCGGGCGATGGCAAGCGTCGGCCCGCGCCCCATGGTGACGAGACTGCCGGCGCCTACGAGCGCGCTTATCGAAGCGCTCCAATCCAGCTCCGCGGCAAGTGCAAGGCGGTCCGGCAAGCGCTCCAAAGCGGCACCGAGTTCCCTGCTGCCGGTCCACGCCGCCGTTAGACGGAGGAGCACGGCGAGTGACGCGACAAAGGTTTTCGTCGCGGCAACGCTCAGTTCCGGCCCTGCGCACATGGGCAAGACCAGATCGCATTGCGCCGCCAGCGGGCTGTCCGTATCGTTCAGGACGGCCACGGTCAGCGCGCCGGACTCTTTCGCGGCAGCCGTCAACTCGATGAGATCGTCGCTTCTTCCGGATTGCGATATCGCCAGGAAAAGCTGGTCTTTGAGGTGAAGCTTTTCTCCGTACACGCTCGCAATGCTCGGCGCCGCAGCGGCGACCGGTATCCCGAGGTAGCGCTCGAAGAGGTGCTTGCCGAAGGTAGCCGCATGCGCCGAGCTTCCCCGCGCGCAAGTGACGGCAACGCGAGGCGGCCGGCGCTTGAGCCGCGTGGCGAGTTCCGCGGCCGGTCCCGCCAGGGTTTGCTCCTGCGCGCGGACGGCGCCGGAAGAACTCGCGGATTTCGGCGGCCATATTCGCTTTCGCATGGGTCATCGGATTGTCTCCGTGAGAGCGGCGGTGCGCGCGAGTTCCACGGCACCCGTCAGCGCATCCGCTGCCGCAGGCACGAGGCAGCGCCGCGTCCTGTCGGTGAGCCATGGCTCGATGCTGGCGGCAAGCCCGCCGCTCAACGCAACGCGGGGCGCACCCAGAGCCAAGACCCGGGTAATCAACGCCTCGATATAGTCCGCAGCCAGTTGGACGAGTTCACAGGCGGCCGCGTCATCTTTGGCGGCATCCTCGATGACGAGCGGTGCAAGCGTGGCAAAGTCCCTCGGTTTGGCGCCGCCCATCCAGCGCACGATGGCATGCGGGTCTGAGGCGAAATGCTCGAATGTCCGCTTCAAAAGCCCGGTCCAGGCGGCGCGACCGTCGTGGGCCCATAGCACTCGCCGGAGCAGTTCGGACCCGAGCCAAGCCCCGCTGCCTTCGTCCGAAACCGGAAAGCCCCAGCCGCCAACGCGATAATGGCGGCCCTTGACAACGGCTTCTCCGATGCTGCCCGTCCCGACGATCACGATGCCGCCATCACGGCCGCGGTGGGCGCCGACGCAAGCAGCATGCGAGTCGGTCGTATAGACGGCGCGGCGAAACGGATGGCCATGGCTTTCAAGTTCGGAAAGCGTTGCGGGATCGCTGGCTCCGGCCATGGCAAGACACGCGGCAATCGCGCAGTCTTCGCGGTTCAGCCTCGCGGCTTTCAAGCACTGCGACGTGGCCTCAAGCACCGCGCCGAAGCTCTCCTCGATACCGAAGCGGATGTTTGCGGGGCCAGCCTCGCCCTCGCCAAGAACCGCGCCTGAGAAACTGCACAGCCGCGCGCGGCACTTCGTACCGCCGCCATCAACGCCTAAAAGATACTCGTTATCCACCTAGAAGCTCCACTATCAGTGCTTATTTAAGGTTGCGCACAGGAGAAGTCCAGGCGGCGAGCCTGCCTTTTGAATCAGATGGATACCGAACGCCCGAGCCCGCGCTACGCGCATATCGACCTTTGGGAGCCGCGCGATATCCTCGATGCGATGATCGAGGGACAGTTCGCTGCCGTGGCCGCCGTGCGTGCGGCGCGCCCTCAGCTTCTCGCGGCGGCCCTCGTGATGGAACCCCGGCTGCGCGCCGGCGGACGGCTGATTTATGCCGGTGCCGGAACCTCGGGGCGTCTTGCCGTGCAGGATGGCGCGGAGCTGATGCCGACGTTCAGCTGGCCCCGCGAGCGCGTGCTTCTTTTGATCGCGGGCGGCGACGAGGCGATGTTCCGGGCCGTGGAAGGCGCCGAGGACGAGGCCGGGCGCGCGGCCGAGCTTGTGCGGCAGCATGGCGCCGATGCTAGGGACGTTTTGATCGCGGTAGCCGCGAGCGGCACCACGCCGTTCACGCTCGAATGCCTGCGCGAAGCCAAGCGGCTTGGCGCGCTGACCATCGGGATCGCGAACAATCCCGGCACCCCGCTGCTGACCGATGCCGAATGCCCGGTTTGCCTCGAAACCGGCGCAGAGCCCATCGCCGGCTCCACGCGCATGAACGCCGGCACCGCGCAGCGGATCGCGCTCAACCTGTTGTCCTCGCTCGCGATGATCCGGCTCGGCCGGGTCTATGCCGGCCTGATGGTGGACGTGCAAGCCACGAACGCCAAGCTCGCCGCACGCCGCGAGCGGATGGTGGCCCATCTGACCAGCAAGTCCGCCGTGGAGGCGCGGGACGCGCTTGCGCAAACGGGCGGGAATGTGAAACTCGCCGTGCTGATCCTAAAGGGCTGCGGCCTCGATGCGGCGCGTGCAGCGCTGGAGCGCGCCGGCGGCCGTTTGCGGGACGCATTAAGCCTGATCTGACCTTTTCGCGCCTGGCGTCACACAACTGCAATGCGCTTCCGCTTTTCTTCTCCGCAAAATCGGGAGAGGGGGATTCGCCATGCACGGGTTCGTACCGCCAGCCGCGACCGGCTATTCGGTCAACCGGCGCCATCGCGCGCTCTTTTTCTCCGACGTCCATCTCGGAACCGCCTCCTCACAAGCCGCCGCGCTCGCCCAATTTCTGCAAAGCAACGACGCGGAAACGATCTATCTCGCCGGCGACATCGTCGATTTCCTGCGCCTGCGCCGCAGCGTGACATGGCCCGCTTCGCACAACGAGGTTCTGGGCGCGCTGTTGGAAAAAGTCCGGCAGGGCACGCGCGTGATCTTCACTCCTGGCAATCACGACGAGGCGCTGCGAACCTATTGCGGCATGAATTTCGGCGGCATCGAAATCGTGAGGGATTGCGTTCACACCATGGCCGACGGGCGCCGCTTGCTCGTTCTGCATGGCGACGAATTCGACGTGGTGGCGAGCTATCCGCGCTGGCTGCAATTCGTGGGCGACCGCGCCTATGAGTTCGTCTTGTGGGCCGACAGGCCGCTGAACCTGGCGCGGCGCGCGCTCGGCCTCGGCTTTTGGTCGCTTTCGGCGCATCTGAAAACGCGGGTGAAGGCGGCGGCGGACTATATCGGCGCGTTTGAGGCTTCGCTGGCGCGCGAGGCGGCGCGGCGCAAACTGGATGGCGTCGTGTGTGGCCACGTGCATCAGCCGGCCGACCGGCAGATCGGCGGCGTCCGCTATCTGAATTGCGGCGATTGGGTGGAGAACTGCACCGCCATCGCCGAGGATGCGGATGGGGAGATCAGCATCCTGCGCTGGGTGCATGCGCCTCGCACGCGGCCGATCGCGATCGCGCAAGAGCCGCTCGCGGAGACGGTTTAGACGCGCTCCACGCGGCTGTTATTGCGAGCGAAATATCCAGTTTCTTCCGTCAAATGCAGCGCTTGCCCTCCTGCATCAGCTTGCGCGTGACGTTGTCGATGGCGGCGATGTAGTCGGCGTCGACGGCGCGGCGGAGGCCGAAGGTGTAGGCCAGAAATGCGGTTCCCATCTGAATGGGATAGTCGCGGAACGCGATGTTCGCGATGGCGAGGAGCGCGGACAGGGCCGCGATCCTTCCCGCGGCGCCAGCCTCACAGTCGCTGAAAATTTGGAAGGACGTACCTCCCATTCCCTTGTCCTGGCTCATCGCGGCCTGCTGCTTGAGGGATGTTTAGTGACGCGCCGAATGGCAAGCCCGTGGTATGACATCTAGAAGATGAAATCATACCAAACTTAATGCCGATGCGGCCGGGCCCTGCGGATGGGGCAAACAAGGCAAACAACGGCTAGCCAATCCTAAAAACCGCATGTATATCTGACGGGACAAAAGATGGCTTGGACCGCGCATCTTCGGGATCGAAGGCCCGAAGAGAGTGCGGCGTTGCATTTATCCTGGAGCTTTAAGCAGATGGCAGTCCCCAAGAGAAAAACGTCGCCCATGAAGCGCGGCTTCCGCCGCTCCGCCGACGCGATTGCGGCGCCCACCTATGTCGAGGACAAGGACTCGGGCGAGTTGCGCCGTCCGCACCATATCGATCTGAAATCCGGAAAGTATCGTGGACGGCAAATCCTCAAAGCGAAAGAGGACATCCGGTAGCAGGGTGGCCGTGACCGGCCTGGGCGTTGCTCCCTGAGTGGCGCTTCGCGGTTCCGGCTCAGTGTTTTCTTGTTTGACCTCTGATCGTGAGGCGCTTGCGTAGGTCCCGTATGGATCTGGCCTCGCGCCGTATTTGTTCTAGTCCGCGCCCTAACGCCCGCCCTTAAAGCAAGCGAAAAGGGCGCTTTTCATAGTCTGGATCGCCTGATCCGATTTCATTGGCGGCGTCAACCCGCCTCCGTGGAAAGGCTTAGGCGCCGGGGAAACGGTTTATTCTTCCGGATGTAAAGTTTGGGAGGCAGCAATCGCCTCGATGACCCTGGATATGACAGCGCGGACGGACACCCGGCCGGAGGCAGTCGCGGTCGAGATTGGGCTGAATGCGGCCATCGTTTCGATCATCGCTGGCGACCCGCAGATCCTGACCGTGACGCCGGGCAGCAGCGCGCCATCCAACGTCCCTCCGGCCTTGCCCTTTGGCCTTTTCACCCCGATCAAGCATCGCACGCTCGAAATCGGTCTCCGCGACTGGGTGAAGGACCAGACAGGTCTCGACCTCGGTTACGTCGAGCAGCTTTACACCTTCGGCGACCGCGGCCGCCACGCCCATCCAGGCGATGAAGGGCTTCACGTCGTTTCAATTGGGTATCTCGCGCTCACACGGACCGAGGAGGCGCCGCTCGGAAGCGGTGCGGTCTGGCGCGCCTGGTATGCGCATCTCCCCTGGGAGGACTGGCGCAACGGCAAGCCACCGGTCTTGAGCGAAGAAATCGAACCGCGCCTCGACGATTGGGCAAGGCGCCCGGAGGATACCCACGCGCCGCGCCGGCCGCTTGGGCGCATGGACCGCTTTCGCATGAGTTTCGGCCACTCGGTTCCATGGGACGATGAAAGGGTGCTGGAACGCTATGAGCTGCTCTACGAAGCGGGCCTCGTCGCCGAAGCGGCACGCGACGGAAGAGCCGCCGCCAAGGATTGGCCTCAGCTTCCGGCGCTCGGTAAGCCCATGGCCTTCGATCATCGCCGGATTCTCGCGACGGCGATCAGCCGGTTGCGCGGTAAACTGAAATACCGGCCTGTGATATTTGAACTCATGCCCCAAACCTTCACTTTATTTGACCTGCAGCGTGTGGTAGAAGCAATTCTTGGCAGCTACCTCCACAAGCAAAATTTCCGACGGCTGGTGGAAAACGCGGGTCTTGTCGAACCGACGGGACACGTCGCGGCGCGAACGGGTGGACGTCCCGCAAGGGTGTACCGCTTCCGGCGCAGCGTTCTTTTGGAGCGGCCAGCGCCTGGTTTCCGGGTGAAAGTCCACACGATGGTGCGTACAACTTCGTCGTGTTAACCGTTGCTCTGTTAACACTAATCAAAAGAATCAACGGCTAATCCCCAGAATTGAACATGTTAACCCTTTTACAACCTTCTCAAAATCGGCGCATTTTGATAATATTTACCCATCGGTGAAGCTGTTCTACGCGCAGAGGTTGAACTCGCGCTTCGGCAAGGGACCACAAGGCGGGCTTTTATCCTGCCCGACGATCACGATCAGGCATGGCTTGAACCAGCCCATAAAGGGGCGGGGAGATGAATTCATTTCCGGCGAGACCGCCGGCAGAAGCTTCGGCGATTAGATGATGTTCTGCACGAACCAAGACAACAAACAGTGAGAGCGAGTATGCCCGAGAAAAACAATTGTCAACACCGCTTCGGCTTCGAGACCAACGAATACGTGGTTTATCCGACGCACGGCGTGGGGCGTATTGTCGCGATCGAGGAGCAGGAGATCGCAGGCCACAAGCTTGAGCTGTTTGTCATCAATTTCGAAAAAGACAAGATGACGTTGCGCGTGCCCACGTCCAAAACGCAAAGCGCAGGAATGCGGAAGCTGTCCGACGACGCTGTTATGACGCGCGCACTCGATACCTTGCGCGGCCGCGCAAGGGTAAAGCGCACCATGTGGAGCCGCCGGGCCCAGGAATACGAGGCCAAGATCAATTCGGGCGATCTGATCACGATTGCCGAAGTCGTTCGCGATCTTTACCGCTCCGATTCACAACCTGAGCAATCTTATTCCGAGCGCCAGCTTTATGAAGCGGCTTTGGATCGGATGGCACGCGAAATTGCCGCGGCGCAAGATGTGGACGAGTCGATCGCCATTCAAAAGGTCGCCGAGGCCCTCACCAAGGGCAGCCGCATGCAGCGCAAGGCTGCAGAATCGCCGTCCGAGACCGAGACCAAGAAAGAAGCGGCATAACCACCGGATCGCGCAGGAGGGAACTATTTTACCTCCTGCGGCTCAATGTGGGACGTACTCGGGTCTCCGCCGGGAAACTCGATTTGCTCGGATTGTGTAACCGGGATCGATGGTCCGCGCTTGCGTTCGACCCATCCGCGAATACGCAAGTCCACCCCCTGCCAATTTTCCGGCGCTGGTTTATCGGAAAATCTCTTTCTTGCGCTTGGCTCGATCAGCGCTGTGAAACCGAATTTGTTACGGTCATTGAAATTCAGCATCAGGCGTCCGCCACTTTCGCTCGCCTCAGAGGTTTTGCCCTCAACGATCTGATACGTCTGGACCAGATTAAGAATTAAGCGCGGGTTGGCCGCCTGGAGCACCTTGAAGTAGGCAAGCCCCCAATGGCCGCGATTCCCGTTCCGGGCTGCGGCCTCGAAGGCCAAGAGTTGTTGTGCGCAGGCATGGTTGTCCGTCTGCGGGAACACTTCCGCGAACCCTGAGCTCACAAGGCCTTCTTGCAGCCAGACGGCGGGCTCGCCCGCAACGTAAATATGGCCGGTATAGACGCCATAGCGATCGCGCTGCGTGCCGCCAAATTTAACCTCGATTTTCCGCCCCAGCGCGGTCTCACGGAGATAGGCAGTGGCGGCGGCGGACGGATCGAACCCCAAAGGCGCGGCCGCTGGCACAAGGACCTCGGATAGCCGCACAAACCGGCCATCAGCCAGATGCAAGGTCTGCGGCCCGGCAATGGCCAGAACCGTGCTCTCGCCTCCCGATTGAAGCTGGCAATTCGATGGCGCGATGGCCCCGCCGAACCGGCGCCGGCTTTGAGCCAGGGCGCCCAGGTCATCGAGGCCGGCTGCGGCCACGAGAAATCCGCACATCACAATGCGCCCCAGCGCCCACGGAGAGCGGCGGCGCGCCATTCCGGTCAATGCTGCAAGGTCCGCCGCAGCGGCTTGTTGACGGCCAGCATAAGGAGCCCGGCAACGCCTGCCACGCCCGCGATCATCAGGAAGAACGCGGGCTTCTCCATGCTGCTCCAAAAAGAACCCAGCCAGCCTGCAATAAAGTTGCCCACAAAGCTAGCCGCGAACCAAACGCCCATCATCAGGGACAGCACGCGCACGGGCGCTACTTTCGAAACGAGCGAGAGTCCGACGGGCGACAGATAAAGCTCGCCAACAGTGATAATCGCGAAATAACCCCAGAGCCAGAGCCAGCTGGCCTTACCCCCACCGCCGGCCTGTAGCGCAGCCGCAAACATGACAAGATTGGCAAGCGTGACGCCGAAGCAGCCGATGGCCATCTTGGTAACGGTCGACGGTTCCCGTTTCGCTCGCGCCTGCCGCGTCCACAAGGCGACGATGAAGGGCGTGAAAGCGAAGATCATGAAAGGATTGAACGCTTGGAACCAAGTCACCGGTATTTCGGCCCGCCAAAAAATGAAATCGACCGAACGATCGGTGAAGCCGTCCGCCCACAAGGCGACCGTGTTGCCTTGCTGCTCATAGGTGGCCCAGAACAGCGTGTTCGGGACGAAGAGGACAAGCAAGGCGGCGATGGCGCGCCAATCCTCACGGCTCAGGGGCTCATGATCCCGATGCGCGGCTTTCGCCTTCTGCAGTTCGTCAGGCGGCAACTCGCGAAGCCCGCGCAGATAGATGGCGAGCCCAGTCAGCATGCCGGCGCCCGCCGCCGCGAAGCCGTAGTGCCAGCCGAGTTCCTCGCCAAGAGTTCCGCACACCAAGGGGGCCAGGAAAGCGCCGATATTGATGCCGACGTAGAAAATGGAATACGCACGGTCGCGGCGCGGGTCGCCTTCGGCATAGAGGCCACCGACTTGCGTCGAGATGTTCGGCTTGAAGGCGCCGTTGCCCAAAATCAGCGTCAACAGCGCAAAAAGCAGAAGCGGCTCGAAAGCCATCATGAAATGACCGATGGCCATCAGTACAGCGCCGATTATCACGGTGCGTCGTTGGCCTAGTAGCCGGTCGGCTATGAGGCCGCCGAGGATCGGAGTCAGATAAACCAGGGCCGTATAGGAGCCGTAGAGTTGCGAGGCGAAGGGCTGCGTACCGAGCGGGCCGAAGACGGATTCGAAACCGCTCTTTAGCGTGGCGAGGCCGATCACCTGCTCCGAATTCCCCGGCAGGAGTACATACTTTACGAGGTAGAGAACGAGGAGCGCGCGCATCCCGTAATAGGAGAAGCGCTCCCACATCTCGGTTGCAAATAGGTACGAAAGCCCTCTCGGATGGCCGAAAAGCTCCTTTGGCGCGGTGGGGGCGCCTGCTGCCGTGATGTCCATGGAATGTCCCTCAGATCAAGGGGAACTACCCTTGCCGCGCGGGATAAGCAAGCCGCGATTTCGGTGTCGCGTGCACTTCGGAGCCTGCGGCTAAGGGCACGAAGCAGCCTGTATCGGCGTCGAAGGTGTCGACCGTGCCGTTCTCGATATTGTACACCCAGCCATAAAGCTTAAGCCGGCCGGCCGCTAGCTTTGCGGCGACGATGGGATGCGTTTGCAGGTTCCGGATTTGGCACGCGACATTTTCATGCACGAGCGCGTGCAAGCGCGTCGCCTCATCAGCGTGAAAAGGCAGCGTCGCATTGACGATTTCCTTTGCGGCGTCGGCATGTTTGATCCAGCTCGCAACCGCAGGCATGGTGTCGAGCCTGTTCCCGCCCATGATTGCTTTCATCGCGCCACAGTCCGAGTGGCCGCACACGACCACGTTCTCGATCCCGAGAATGGCCAAAGCATATTCGATGCTGGCCGAGACGCCGCCCGCCGTGCCGCCATAAGACGGGATGATGTTGCCCGCGTTGCGAACCACGAAAAGATCGCCAGGATCGCGCTGGGTGAGTAGCTCTGGCACCACGCGGCTATCGGAGCAAGCGATGAACACCGCGAAAGGCGACTGCGCCTCGCCAAGCTGGCTGAATAACTCCCGGCGCGGGCCATGGATTTCGGTCTGGAAGCGGAGCGTACCCTCGATCAGTCTGTGCATGGAACTCCCGAATTGTCGTCTCGTATTAGGGGTGTCGAGGTTAACACTTTTGCGGTCCCGCCGCGAGAGCGGTTCGCTACCAGCCAAAACCTATCGCGGCAAGGATTTGCCGGCGAGCAAGGCGACAAGGTCGGCCTGCCGCGAGACCCCCATCTTGTTGAACACCGCCCTCAACTGCGTTTTCACGGTGTTAACCGACAAACCCGTGCTGGCCGCGATGTCCTCCTGCGTCTTGCCGGCGGCAATGGCAACGGCGACCCGGGCTTCCGCTGGCGTCAAGTCGAAAAGTGCTTGAATCACTTGCGCACCCGGAACGCCGGATCGCTTAACCGGCGTCAGCACAAGGAGGCACAAGGAGGAGGGGAAGACGTCGCGCGCGCCGCGGCGTAGCGGCACGACATGGGCGATGGCGGGAGGATGGTCTCCAGCGCCTGCTACGGGGACGGAGTTCACTTGGCCAGCGGCGAAAGCACCGGAAAGTCCCGTGAGCGCTTGCTCCAGGAGCACATCCGCTCTCCTATCCGCGAGGGTTAAGCGCTTTGCGCGATCCTGAATCTGGTCCGGGACGAGTTTTTCCAGCAGTCCATTCGCCGCCATGAGCCGTTGCGATAAGGTCAGGACCGCGGCCGGAAGCTGCATGACTTCCAGGGCCTCCACTACGGCGCGCGCACGCTCCAGCGCAAGCCTGCCCGCGATCAAGCCGGCGCGCGCGAGGTGCGGGCGGAGGGGGTCAAAACTTCGCACCAGGGCGGGATTGAACGGACCAAGACCGAAGCTGCGCTCCCAGCCGAAGGCGATGGCATCGCCATCGGGGACTTGAATGGCGGTCCCGAAACACCAGCCCGTGCCCCTCTCGCGCGTCCATTTGTAGAAGGGGTCCCTATCCATCTCCTCCCGTGTGAAGAGATCGTCGTCAGAGAGGAAGCCAGGATAGTTTAACGCCAGCGCCGGTCACGTCCCCTGTGGTGGTGTAACTCGGCGGTAGCAAGCCGCTCGCTAAGCGCGCTCTCCATGGCGCCGTAGCGTGCGAGCGGCTTGCGCGGTCACCGGCGACTCACCGGTAGGATCGGGTTGCGACACCAACGCAACCGGGGAACCACCGATGACCGACGACATGATGAGCCTGCGCACGCTGATTGAGAAGACGCCTGATGCCGATATTCTGCGGGAGATGATCGGCTTCGCCGCCGAACGGCTGATGGAGATGGAGGTGTCCGGCCTCACAGGAGCCGCGCATGGCGAGCGCTCGCCAGACCGGCTTGTCCAGCGCAACGGCTATCGCGACCGTATCTGGGAGACGCGGGCCGGAACCGTCGAGTTGCGCATTCCGAAGCTGCGCAAGGGCAGCTACTTCCCCGGCTTCCTGGAGCCGCGCCGCGTGGCGGAGAAGGCGCTGACCGCCGTGATCCAGGAGGCCTATATCCAAGGTATCTCAACGCGCTCCGTCGACGATCTCGTCAAGGCCCTCGGCATGAGCGGCATCTCCAAGAGCCAGGTCAGCCGGCTGTGCGAAGAGATCGACGGCCGCGTCAAGACCTTCCTCGACCGCCCCATCGAAGGCGACTGGCCCTATCTCTGGATCGACGCGACCTATGTGAAAGTCCGCCAGAACGGCCGCATCGTCTCCGTGGCCGTGATTGTCGCCGTGGGCGTCAACAGCGATGGCCGCCGCGAGGTGCTCGGCATGGACATCGGCCCCTCCGAGGCCGAGACGTTCTGGACCGATTTCTTGCGAAAGCTCCGGCGCCGGGGCTTGCGCGGGGTGAAGCTCGTCATCTCTGATGCGCATGAGGGCATCAAGGCCGCGGTCTCGAAGGTGTTGAGCGCGAGCTGGCAGCGCTGCCGCGTCCATTTTATGCGCAATGCGCTCGCCCATGCCGGCAAGAGCGGACGGCGCGTCGTCTCCGCCTTCATCGCCACCGCGTTCGCGCAAGACGATGCCGGAGCGGCAAAACAGCAATGGCGCAAAGTCGCCGATCAGCTGCGTCCCAAACTGCCAAAGCTTGCCGCCCTGATGGACGAAGCCGAGCCGGACGTGCTCGCCTACATGACCTTCCCCACAGCACACCGGGCGAAACTGCACTCCACCAATCCGATCGAGCGCCTCAATGGCGAGATCAAGCGCCGGACCGAAGTCGTGGGCATCTTCCCGAACGAAGCCGCCATTACCCGCCTCATCGGCGCGATCCTGCTCGAACAGAATGACGAATGGGCCGTGCAGCGCGCCCGCTACATGACGCTGGAAACCATCGCGCCTTTGAGCGATGATCCTATCGCCGGGCTGCCCGCTGTGGCTGCCTGACCTTCCCGGCCCTGCCGGAGCATCGGCGATACCAGCCGGCAGCTACACCACGTCATGGGACACGATCCCAGCGCCCGCGTGGCGCGTTGGTTTGACCCAGCTACCTCGCTCGCAAGAAACTCCAAAAAAAGCGGAGTCATTGCCGGGGATGCCTTCCACCCGGAAAAATGCGGCGTGACCGCGGACACAATTCCGCCGCGGTCAGCCCCGCTCAAAGCCGCGATGCGTTCGAGAACGCCGGGCCAAAGATCGGGTAATACCGCAGCTTCGTAGATTTGATCGACGAGATCGTCTGTGAGGACCGGTCCCTCAATGGCCTTCATTTTTTCCGCTGACAGAGGTTATCCGCCGATAGCCTCAAAAGCCGCCGAGCGATTTAACATACAACTTTATGTACCGGCATTTGCCGGGCAGCGCATCGCCCGTTTGAATGAAAGTAAGAACCTCGTGGGTGCCTCAGAGAAGGCTCTGTTCCGAATCGCCCGACCGGTCATGGCCGCACTTGATGCGGCCATCCATAACAAGGTCTCCGCGTTCTCCCTGGAATGGCCGGGTCAAGCCCGGCCGAGACGACGGTGCATAATAAACGCAACGTTCTTTAGCCAGGGAACGTGAAGTCACCGCGGCGGCCAGTCCAAACACGGGCCTCGATTTTGTTGAGCCGGTCAACGCATCAAGCCTCTCGACTGTGGAGGCGGTTGGCTTTATGCCTGGTCTAACGAGTTGGACACGCGGGAGGTATTCGGGTTGTGACAGTGGACGGCGAAGAGACATCGCCTTTTTGGGCGCCGCCGGTTTCAGAAGCCGTGCACCGCGATCTCTGCACCGACTGCGGCATATCCCGGTCGGCAGAGCCCAAGCGGTGCGGCCGCGCCTGCCAGTTCATAAAGCCCGATTATGAGCGCCTCGAAACGCGAGTCCATGGGCGTCCCCGCGACGAAAATCGCCCAGACGAAGTCTTTTTCGGGCCATTCCGCCGGATGCTTCGCGCCTCGCTCGTAACGCCGCGCAAGAACGCACAATGGACCGGGATCGTGACGCGGCTTGGGGAGCGCCTCCTCGAAACCGGCGCCGTGGATGCCGTTCTCACCATGGCGCCCGATCCCAATGACAAGTGGCGCCCCATGCCGGTCCTCGTCACCGAGCCCCAAGGGATGGCGCCGGTGCGCGGTATGCGGATGGGCTACGCGCCGCTGCTCGCGCTCCTCGATCCCGCGCGCGAGAAGGGGTACAAGCGCATCGCCGTCATTGGCATTCCCTGCCAGGTCTATGCGCTGCGGGCCCTGGAGCAAGAGCTAGGCTTCGAGCGCATTTATGTAATCGGCACGCCCTGCTCGGACAACACGACGACGGATCAGTTTCACCAGTTCCTGGAATTGCTGTCGGACAAGCCGGAGACCATCACCTATCTAGAATTCCGGGCCGACTACCACGTCGAACTTCGTTTTAGCGATGGCAAAATCAAGGAGATCCCCTTCCTGATGCTGCCCATCTCCAAGCTGCCGTCCGATTTCTTTCCCCTCACCTGCCGGACCTGCGTGGACTACACCAACGTCCTCGCCGACATCACCGTGGGCTACATGGGAGGGCGGGGCGAGCAATGGCTCCTGGTCCGCAACGAGCGCGGCGAGGAGATTCTCTCGCTTCTCGGAGACGAAATCCGGTTGGGCGAACCCACAAGCGCGGGAAAGCGGCAAGGCCCGGTGAAGGGCTTCTTGAAAAACACCGTGCTCGCCGCGGGAGGGTTGCCGCTGCGCAGCATGCCCAACTGGGCGCGCCCCATCGCTGGATGGCTCATGCCGAAGATAGGTCCGCGCGGCTTGGAATTTGCGCGTGCGCGCCTTGAGATGAAGGCCATCGAAACTGTCTTGCATCTGCGGGCTCAAAGGCCGCGGCGCGTGCGCAACATGGTCCCGCCGCATGTATGGGCGCTTGTAAGGCCATACGGCCTTGAGCCGAAGAAAGAGGAGTCGGGCGGGGGCTGAAGCTTATGCGCGTGTTCGAGACGGCCTCACCCCTGAGACTGTCGAGGGGCGGCCTCCCACGTGGTTCGAGATCGCTTCCGGCCTCCTTATGGTTCGAGACGGCCTTTGGCCTCCTTGAGGGGGGAGCGTCTTTCTCCTCTTCTGCCTCGTCCTGAGGAGCCGCCAAAGGCGGCGTCTCGAAGGATGAGGTTCCCGGCGGACTCGAATTAAATCGCTTCCGCCGTCATTGTGATGGCGCCGCAGGGGCATTCATGCGCGCAGATACCGCAACCCTTGCAGTAATCGTAGTTGAATTCGAAGCCATTTCCTGGCCCGAGCTTGATGACGGCATTGTCGGGGCATACGCCATAACAATTGTCGCATTCGAAGCAATTGCCGCAAGAGAGGCAACGCCGCGCCTCGTAAAGCGCATTGCTTTCGTCGAGGCCTTGGACGACTTCCTCGAAGGTCGAGGTACGCCGCGCGATCTCCAGCACAGGGCGCACTGTTTGCGGAGCTTCGCCGTAATACCAGGTGTTGAGTTTGTCCACGGTCGCGATTTCAGGCTTCGGTGGCGGGGCGTAAACCTCTCCGCGGAGCCAGGCATCGATATAGCGCGCGGCCTTCTTGCCGTGGCCGATGGCAACCGTAACGGTGCGCTCCGACGGCACCATATCGCCGCCCGCGAAAATGCCTGACGCGCCCGTCATCATGTTTGGGCCGACTTTCACCACTCCGTCATGCACATCAAGCCCCGCAACGCCTTCGAGGAGCGATAGGTCGACTTCCTGACCGAGCGCCAGGACGACAGAGTCGGCTTCCAGCGTCTCGATTTCGCCGGTGGGCTGTGGGAAACCCTTCTCGTCAAGCGCCATTTTCTCCACCGTGATGGACCCGGCCTCGACATTCTTGATGGTCGAAAGCCATTTCATCATGATGCCTTCTTGGAGCGCTTCCTCCAGTTCGAAATCATGAGCGGGCATTTTCTCACGCGTGCGGCGGTAGACGATCACCGCCTCATCCGCGCCCAAACGCTTCGCTGTGCGCGCCACGTCAAGCGCCGTATTCCCGCCGCCATAGACAACCACGCGCCGCCCGAGCAGCGGCTTCTCTTCGCCCTCCATCGAGCGGAGCACCTGCACCGCGTCGAGGATCTTGGCCGCCTCGCCAGCCGGGATATAGGCCCGCTTTGCGATATGCGCGCCGACGGCCAGGAAAGCGGCGTCGAAATTGCCGGCTTTTCTGGCGTCTTCGATGTTATCCACCTTGGCGTTGTACTCGATGACGACGCCAAGATCGGTGATGCGCTTGACTTCGCCGTCCAGCACCTCGCGCGGCAGCCGGTATTTCGGGATGCCGAACCGCATCATGCCGCCGGGAAGCGGGCCGGCTTCCTTGATGGTCACAGCGTGGCCTAGGCGCGCCAGATGATAGGCTGCCGACAGCCCCGAGGGACCGGCGCCCACGACCAGCACCTTCTTGCCCGAGGCTGAGGGCGCTACAGCGAAGCGCCACCCCTTCGTCAGAGCCAAATCGCCGAGAAAGCGCTCGACCGAGTTGATGCCGACCGCGGTGTCGAGCGCTGCGCGGTTACAGGCGCTTTCGCAGGGGTGGTAGCAGACGCGGCCCATGATGGCGGGCAGCGGGTTGTTCTCGACGAGGGATTGCCAGGCCGCTTCGTAGTTGCCGCTCTCGGCATGCGCGAGCCAGCCCTGGATATTCTCGCCGGCCGGGCACGTGGCGTTACAGGGCGGGAGGCGGTGCACATATTCCGGTTTCGACGTCCGCCACGAACCGGTGTGATTGATAAGCGAGGTGCCGGCTTCGAGTGTAATTGCAAAGGGATGATCCATAAGTTTTCCTTACGCTTCCTCGCCGCCGGGAGCTGTCAGGCCATAGTCACCAATATTCTTGTCGCACATGGCCTGCAGCCGCGCGACGCGTGCATCCTCGTTGCCACCCTGGAAGAGATGCGAGAAGCGGCGCTGAGGCTTCAGATAGGCGGTCACTGGCACTTGCTGACGGATCTTGCGGACATTCGTGACCTTGCCGTTTTCGGCTTCGAAGATCGGATAAAGCCCGCATTCGATGGCGAGACGCGCGAGCCGGATGGTGTCGTGCGAGGCCGATCCCCATCCGAGTGGGCACGGCACATGGATTTGAATGTAGCGCGCGCCATGAATGGACATCGCCTTCGTCACCTTGCGCTCAAGATCGTGCAGGTCGGCGACAGAGGCGGTTGCGACGTAGGGGATGTCATGCGCCACGGCGATTTTTGGGACCGACTTTCCCGTGCCGAACACATTGCCCGGCTCCGGCCCGACCGCGGGCGTAGTCGCGGTACGTGCCGCGGGCGGCGTCGCCGATGAGCGTTGCACGCCGGTGTTCATGTACCCCTCATTGTCGTAGCAGATGTAGAGCACATCGTCGTTGCGCTCGAACATGCCAGACAGGCACTGAAAGCCGATATCGGTCGTGCCGCCATCGCCGCCCTGTGCGATGACCCTGACCTCCGGGCGTTTCTTTACGCGCATCGCCGCCGCGACACCGGTTGCGACCGCAGCCGCGTTTCCGAACAAGGAATGCAGCCATGGCAGCTGCCAGGAGGTTTCGGGATACGGCGTCGTGAAGACTTCCAGGCAGCCTGTCGCGTTGACCGCAATCAAATTGTTGTTCGTCGCGCGCATGGCCGCGTCAATGGCGTAGCGCGCGCCCAGCGCTTCGCCGCAGCCCTGGCAGGCGCGATGGCCGCAGGTGAGACCGTTGGAACGGTCCTGCGAAGCCTGCACGCTGCGCTCTGCCTCGGCAACAAGCCGGTTGCCGACGGTGAACGTGCCCTTCTGGTAGAACTTAAGACGTTGCACAGCTTCGCCGGGCGCGAGCTTTGAGGCGGATTCGGTCATGGCGTCTCCTATCACTCTGCTGCCAGGATGCCGTCTTCGGCGAGATCGCGCAGGATGTTCTCGGCGGTTGGACCCGAGCGGCGCATTTTGCGGGTGCGATGGATTTCCTTGCCAACGACGCGCTCATTGAGGTCGAGGAAGTGCGTCCCTTCCCACGGCTGCACGGAGGCTTGCCGGAACAGGCGATGCAAGGATGGCCGCGTGATGGGGCGGCCGCCAAGTCCTGCGACGGCCGAATGCAGGCGCGGTGCATTGGGAAGATTGCGCAAGGCTGAATTGACATCGGCGGCGAGCTGCCCGCCCATGCCGACCGCGATGCTCTTTTCCACCACGACCACGGTCTTTGCGCGGGCGAGCGCGCCACGCAGCGCCGCGACCGGGAAAGGCCTGTAGGAAATAAGCGTCACAAGACCGATCGGAATGCCCTCGTCGCGCATCTCATCGATCGTATCCTTGATGGTGCCGCAGACCGATCCCATCGCCACCACGAGCAGATCCGCGTCTTCTGTGCGGTAGGTGCGCAACAGGCCGCCGGAGTCGCGCCCGAAGATCTCCTTGAACTCGGCAGCCAATTCGGGAATGAGGCTCAGAGCTTGCGTCTGTTTGTAATGCGCGAGGAAGCGCACCTCGGTGAAGGCCTCCGGCCCGACCATCGCGCCAATGGAGAGAGGAGCGGCAGGGTCGACGACTTGCACAGGGTCGTAGGGCGGAAGAAAGGCGTCGACCTGCGCCTGATCCGGAATGTCGATCCGTTCCATCGCATGCGTCAGAATAAATCCGTCGATGCAGACCATGACCGGCATCGACAGTTCTTCGGCAAGCTTGAACGCCTGGATGTGAAGGTCGACGGATTCCTGATTGGTCTCTGCGAAGAGTTGCAGCCAGCCGGCGTCCCGCATCGACATGGAGTTGGAATGGTCGTTCCAGATATTGATCGGTGCGCCGATCGCGCGGTTGCCAATGGTCATGACTATCGGCAAGCCGAGACCGGAGGCGTTGTAGACCGCCTCGGCCATAAAGAGCAGCCCCTGTGACGCCGTTGCCGTGTAAGTGCGCGCTCCCGCTGCCGACGAACCGATCGCGACGGAAAGCGCCGCGAACTCGCTTTCGACGTTGATGAACTCGCAATTGGTGAGGCTGCCGTCCTTAACAAGCGCGCCCAGCCCTTCCACGATATGAGTTTGAGGCGTGATCGGGTAGGCGCAGATCACCTCGGGCCGGCATAGAGCAATGGCCTCCGCCGTGGCATGCGACCCTTCGATTTGCTTAAGCATGAACTCTCCTCAGGCTGCTTTGGCGGCGCGTTCTTGAGCCTTCACGTTCTCGTAAGCCTCCACCGCCGCGGCGATGTTGGCGGCACCGACCTTGCCGGGGAAAACCTGTTCGATCGCGCGCTTGACGCTGTCGAGATTAACGAGACTGGCGAGTGCGGCGAATGCCCCGAGCAGTGCGGCATTCGGAACCGGCCGGCCGACATGCTTCAATGCGATCTCGGTTGCCGGCACGGTGACGGCACGTCCTTTCGGCAGGCTGTTCGCGATATTGTCGACACGAAGCTCGTCAAACGTCTTATTGGTGTTCACAAGCAAGAAGCCGCTAGGGCGCAGCCCCGCGAACACGTCGATGACCTTGAAAAGCGTAGGGTCCTGCACAATGAGACAATCGGGTTCCAGGATCGGCTCACGCAGCCGGATTTCCTTGTCCGCGATCCGGCAAAAAGCCACCACCGGTGCGCCCATACGCTCGGATCCGAAACTCGGGAACGCCTGCGCGTGGCGTCCCTCAAGAAAAGCGGCGATGGACAGCATTTCTGCACCCGTCACAACGCCCTGGCCGCCCCGCCCGTGAATACGTATCTGGAACATGCGGCCTCTCTCCATCGTAAAGTGTAGCGGCTCGCGAAAGCCTCTTAAGTCGAAGTCAACGCTTCGGGCGTGAGAGGGAGGCTCGCGGCGACCGCCCCTTCCCAACGTGCCTCAACCCAGCCCAGCGCTCTCGGCGCTCAAGCTACCTCATTATAATTATTGCCGGTTCTTTTCTAACCGGTAAGACCGAGTTAATAGGGGCTTCCCCCGGACTGTCAAGGAAATCGGGCCGTTGACGGCGGGCCAAGAATATGCATGCGCCGCCCGTGAATTGGCTCTTCTCAGTCCATGATTTTGCCAAGTAAGCCTTAAGCCGGCGCGAAAATAAAGTCGTCGACTTTTCTGCATGCCTCCGGCGTAAGCACGACGTTCACCGGAATTTGAATTCGCTTGAACACGGATTCTATGCGCGACGCGCCCCAGCCGTTATTGTTAGTCACGGTGTCGTAGATAGGCTTCAGGTCCTTTACGATGCAGGTTCCGCGCGTATAGAAGCCGGTCAGGCCGACTGACCGGCGCGCCGATCCTTGGAGGCCTGGAACCGTGCCCTCAAGCCAGCCGGTTGTGGACAGAGCATAGGTTTTGGGGTCGGTTTCGGTCGCAAAAAAGGTCTCGACCTCGAACTCGCAGGACAGCGCCCGGCAGTATATCCCTGCTTTCACGGCCGCGATCTGATCGTCGAAGGCCTGCCTGACGAACTCCTTAATGTCCCTCGTATCAGCCGCCAGGCCGCTGCCAATGCTCGCACAGCACAACGCTGCAGCGAGTACGAGACGATGAAGTGCAGTCATGGCACAATCCAAGGTTTCGATGTCGAAGCCTCTGCGGCCTAGCATGTTTGTAGGGCTCTGCCAACGGTTCGGTTTGCAAGCGGCCGTCATGGTCCGGCAGGCGTGTCTTATTCAACGATCAGGGCAAACCTTCGCGAAAGACACTTAGGATACGAGTTTCTTCCGGTCCTCGCTCCATTGATTGTGAAGGCTGATTTCCTCTGGGGTTGGCGCCCTGAAACGCTCGCAACTGATGCGCTGGCCGAGCTTCTCTCCGCTTTTGATGAAGCACGGCAATTTGTGCATGCGGCGGTACTCCGTCCCCCCATTGAGGGCGTTATAGTCGAGACCCGCTTCGCATGTTTGGTGCTGAGCCATTGATCGAAAATGGACGCACCAGTCCGGTGCAAAACCAGGATCTCTCGCGCTTTTGGCCACTTGGGTGCCTTGCCTTTCCTGCCGATAAGATCTCGATCGGCGCCGTCATTGTAAGCGGAAGCTGAATGACCGCTTTCTGCATCGGGCTACTTGGCGGTCAATAACGGGCGCCCTATGCCTCTCATCGTGCCGCTACGCTACTCCGAAGCATCAGCCGGATCAACTCGCCTTGCCGGTGCGTATCGGTTTTCGCCATGATCCGGGCCAGCCTGTTACGGGAGGTCACGCGCGCGATATTGAGACGGCCGGCCGCTTCCTTTAAGCTGCAGCCGGCTAAAAGCTCGTTCAGCAACTTCTTTTCTGCAGGCGTCAGGCCGTAAGAATCCATCACCTCCGCAATCGAGTCTCTTTCACGCCTGCCGGGATCCGAGACGAAGACGATGGCGCGAACTTCGGAGCCAGCCAGCCAAACCTCGCTTTTTTGCGCGAAGGGCATAATCCTCGCTATCAACGGTCGCGCGGCATTTTCTCCCGGCAGGGACAGCGAGCCGCCCCGAGCTCCTGTTGCCGCAACCGCGTTTCGAATAACCTCGTCGAGGAGAGTTTGAGCAGACGGGGTTGCCGCGGAAAGCCGTCCCCGGCTTGCTTTCAGGCCATCGCCCTTTTTTAAAAGCTCTGTGGCCAGCGGCGTTGCAATAGGAGATCGCGCCTTCACCGTTCAAAAGAAGAACGGCGGTTTCTATGCGGTCTAGCGCGGCTTCGAAGCCGTCACGCTCAGCCTGCAGCGCCGCCAATCGGCGGTTAAGTCCGATGGCTCGAAGGATGTGCGGCGACAGCCGCTGCACGAAGGAAACCTGCTCATCCGTGAAAAGATCCGAGCCAACGGCGCGGACGATGCCAAGGGAAGCCTCCTGCCGGCCGTCCCTCGCCAGCAAGAGCGTCACAGAGCCCGCTATGTCGTATCGGCGCCCGTAGTCGTTTTGAAACTCCGTTCCCTGCATGTCACATGGCAGAACGAGCTTCTGGTCCGGGACAGCGACGCCCACTGGAATGCGGGATAAAGCGGCGTTCAACGGATTGACAGAATAATAGTATGCAGCATAAGCGGCCAAAGCCTCGGGATCGAACTCGATGCGTCATCCCGAAAGAGAAACTTGTACCGTCCAAAGTCATGGCATGCAGGCCGCCGCCAGCGCCAGATAGATGGCTTGTAAGCCGCGCGAGCACAGTGTCCCATTGCCGGGGATCTTCACCTGCTGCGTAAATGGAATCGAGAATGGACTCGAAAACGTCGTACGTCATGGCAAGCTTTTTTATTTAGATATCTTTAGCCTAATCGGTTTCTATCGGAAGGCCGTGACCTTAGTACACCAACCGGTTAAGATTGGCCTTTCCTATCTCACATGAGATACATTTGCATCCTGCGCGCGCCAATAATTATCGATAAGCTGTATACCAAAGAAGGGGCAGGCCGCCGGCAACGCGATTGGGATGACCTCGAACACTATGTTACCCCGGCCTCCCGTAGCTCTCCCATATCGCGCCGGACGAAGCTCAAGATGGGGGGCAAATAATGCTGACTTTCAAAGACTTCCTCAGATCGAGGCGAATTACGTGTGAGTTTGCCGCCGGGATTCTTCGTGACAGCCGCGACGATGGCAGCTTTCCAGATGGCGCCACATGGTCTGCTATCTGCGATTATCTCGAAAACAGGAGCTGCGCGACGCCCTGCGCGCTGGAAGCTGCCCACAACCTGTGGCTCGACTATCGGAAGATCGTCACCTCGACCCTTTCCCGTGAAAGTCTCGTTGCAGCGAACGCGAGGCTCAAGGAGAAAATTGCGCAGCTGCAGGCGCAACTCGCCAAAAAAAGCACCGGCCGCAATGCGGGAGCGTGTGCAGCAAGATCGAGTCTAAACCCAGAAGAGAAGCACGGTGCGCTCGTGACGGCGTTTCTCAAATACAAGATCGTTGAATTTCTGCAGCCTCACCCAGGCTACAAACACGACGACGGCTTCCAGCCTCGCAGCATTATAGGCGGCGCGATCGAAAGTGACTCGACGGCGCAAGACATTTTGGCTGGCGCCGCAGGCGACCCGTTGGCTGACGTTCTCGCAGGCCTGATCAAAACGGGGGCCGTTATCGAAACGCCCTTCGAATCGGCGAACGGTGACGTCATGCTCGGCCTTCCCGAGAACCTCGGAAAGCGAAAAGCCGCTCTTGAAGAACGCCGGAGTCTCGTTGTCGAAAGTGCCGCTCAATTGGGCCTGCGTGCCGTGTGGAATCAGGATGGCACCGGATCGATCGAAACCCGTAGTGGAATTGTCACCGAAGCCGCAGGATCGGTGTGGGACTTGCTTTCTTATTTAAACACCGCCGCGGTGAGCGCACATGAAGTCCCGCGTATGCTGAATTGACGGGGCGGCAGCGCCGGGCCGCACGCCCTCCTTACTCCGCCGCCTCTTGCTCCTCGATGCCGCGCTGCGCCAGATTGTGGGCGCGCTCGTTCTCGGGGTGGCCGCCATGGCCGCGCACCCAATGCCAGCTGACATCGTGGCGGCGCCGCGCCTCGTCGAGCCGCTGCCAAAGATCGGCGTTCTTGACGGGCTTTTTTGCCGCTGTCCGCCAGCCATTGGCCTTCCAGCCGCCGATCCATTCGGTGATGCCGTTCCGTACATACTGCGAGTCCGTGTGGATCGCGACGCGGCAGGCTCGCTTGAGCGTCTCAAGCGCCATGATCGCGGCCATCAGCTCCATGCGGTTGTTTGTGGTGAGCGCCTCGCCGCCCCAAATCTCGCGCTCGCGGCCCTTGAAGAGGAGGAGCGCACCCCAGCCTCCGGGGCCCGGATTGCCCTTGCAGCCGCCGTCGGTGTAGACGGTCACGGCCTCTTCTTGTACCGTGCCGGCCGGTTCAGAGACCATAGGCGCCCGGCGTCCGCACGCCCTGATGGAACTTGAGCTTGCGCCAATACTCCATGGGGTCTTTCCGTTTCACAAAAGCTGTATCGGGGGTGTTGAACCAGTCGTAGAGGCGGGTCAGCAAAAAGCGAAGCGCGGCACCGCGTGCGAGAAGCGGCAGCGCCTCAACCTCCTCGGGCTTAAGCGCCCGGACGGAATTATAACCGTTGAGCAGGAGCCGCGCCTTGGTCACGTTGAACGCGTGGTCGATCTCGAAACACCAAGCGTTCAGACAGATCGCGAGATCGTAGGCCAGAAGGTCGTTGCAAGCGAAGTAGAAGTCGATCACCCCGGAGAGATGGCCAGCCAGAAAGAAAACATTGTCGGGGAAGAGATCGGCGTGAATGACCCCGCTTGGAAGGTTCTGAGGCCATTCCTCCTGAAGCGAGCCCAGCAGATCCGCCATAGCCGCCGTCATGCCCGGCACAAGCTTGTCCGCCGTGCCATTCAGCGCGGCGAAGAGTTTGGACCAGCCCGCTAGCGACAGCGCGTTCTCCCGCCTGAGCTGAAACGTCAAGCCGGCTTCGTGCAGCGTTGCAAGCGCGGCGCCGAGCGCGTGGCAATGAGCGGGGTTCGGCCTTCGCAAGGAGTAGCCCGGAAGGAAGGTCACAATCGCCGCAGGCCTGCCGGCAACGGTCTGCAGAACGTTGCCTTCACGGTCATGAACCGGGGTGGGGCAACTCACGCCGCACTTGGCGAGGTGCTCCATAAGACCGAGAAAAAAAGGCAAGTCGCCCGGCGAAACCCGCTTTTCGTAAAGCGTAAGAATGAACTGTGCGCGATCGGTGCCGATGAAGAAATTACTGTTTTCGACGCCTTCGGCGATGCCCTTACACGCGGTGAGATGCCCGATCTCGTAGCGTCGAAGCAGAGCGTCGAGATCCTCGGCCGTGACTTCGGTGTAGACGGCCATGCGTTGTCACTGCGCCGCTACCGGCTGCAGCGATCGCGGGATTTTGAAGATCACGTCCTCGATGGCGGTCCGCACCACCTCGACCTTCACATCGTACTTCGCTTTGAACTGATCGATGATCTCATCGACGAGGATCTCGGGCGCCGATGCCCCTGCGGTGATGCCGATGGACTTGATGCCTTGCAGGTCGGCCCAGGGAATTTCGGAGGCTTTCTGCACGAGCGTGGCCTGCGGGCAGCCGGAGCGTAACGCCACCTCGACCAAACGCTTGGAGTTCGAGCTGTTTGGCGCGCCTACGACGAGAATGGCATCGCAGCGGTTGGCAATGGCCTTGACCGCGCTTTGCCGGTTCGTGGTCGCGTAGCAGATGTCGTCTTTATGGGGGGCCTGGATGCGCGGGAATCTGGTCTTCAGCGCCTCGATAATTTCGATGGTGTCGTCGACCGAAAGCGTTGTCTGTGTGATGTAGGCAAGCCTCGACGGGTCGCGAGGCTTGACCTTTCTGACGTCCGCTACCGTTTCAACGACCTTGATCGCGCCTTCGGGAAGTTGGCCCAAAGTTCCTATCACCTCGGGGTGGCCGGAGTGTCCGATCAGGATGATCTCAAGGCCGGCGGCGTAATGGCGCTCGGCCTCCACGTGAACTTTGGAGACGAGCGGGCAGGTGGCGTCGAGATAGAAGAAGTTCCGCCGCATCGCCTCGCCGGGCACGGACTTGGGCACGCCATGCGCCGAAAAAATCACAGGCGCGCCCGTGCTCGGTATTTCGCTCAATTCCTCAACGAAGATAGCGCCCTTTGCCTCCAGGCTCTCAACCACGGTACGATTGTGGACGATTTCGTGCCGGACATAAACGGGGGCGCCGAACCTTTCGATGGCGCATTCCACAATGTGGATGGCCCTATCAACTCCAGCGCAGAACCCGCGGGGAGCGGCAAGGAGTACGTCAAGGTGTGGTTTCACCGTCATGAGGCTCTCCGGAACAGAGCGATTTCGAACGCGCGCGGGGACTCCGCAAAAAGATCAAATTCGGCAGGGATGGGAGCGACGAGGCTTGCAGCCCTTTCCGGAGCCCGTTAGGGTCGCCACGAGCGCGTTTGAAATCCATGCCTTCCTTGTAACAATTATGAACGCGACAAACCATAAAAAAGCGAGGGGCCGAAGGTCGCGGCACTTCAAACGTTGTCATGTAGCGAAGATGGAATGGACGGGCAAATGTGGCGGTCAGCACCGGCAACCCATAAATTTCTCGGCCTGGGGCTCCTCGCTGCAGCGCTGAGCGGCTGCGGTATATCTCAAATGCCCTCCCTTGGAGACGGCGGTATTTTCTCCTCCGGCAAAAGGGCTGAGGCTGCCTCCTGGACGCCGATCATCACCGAGGACAGCATGATGGCTGCGGCTCGCACGAACTCCGACGGTCCCATCGAAATGGCGGCCATGAACGGCTGCCCGCCATTGCAAGTCGAAGGCGGCCAGCGCTCCGTGACGATTTACGAAGGCAACCGCGTTGGCAACAGCCGCGCCGTCATTCACAGCGGCGAGATCACCAAGACCGCGCGCGAATGCCAGCTCTCGGGTGGAATGGTTCAGGTGAAATATGGCATCGCCGGGCGAGTCTTGCTCGGGCCGAAGGGCAAACCGGGTGCGATCACGCTTCCGGCCACGATGCTGGTCTTCGACAAGACGAAAAATCAGCTGAAGACTGAGCCGT
This sequence comes from uncultured Alphaproteobacteria bacterium, assembly GCA_963817705.1. GTDB lineage: Bacteria > Pseudomonadota > Alphaproteobacteria > Rhizobiales > Rhodomicrobiaceae > Rhodomicrobium. Next base: position 2,408,297 of record CAWFPF010000001.1, on the reverse strand, counting down.
TCTCCATCAATGTGACGATCACGAAAGAAAACCCGATTTCGTATTTCGCAGTGGTCCGCGACATCACAATACCAATCAAGGAAGGCACCGTGCCAGGGGACTACAGCATCACCATCGCCTTCGAAAAGGCGAAAGCGGGCGCGGCCTAGCGCACGTTGCGTTTAGCATGCGCTATCGTCTTGGCCGGGCTTGACCCGGCAGGCCGGCCAAACAAAGCAAGTGCGGCCGTGACCTGCGGCGGGCGAGCTGGAGTGATACGCCGCGCGCGATCGGACTCAGTGCTTTGCCTGCGGCATTTCCATTGGCGGTCTTGGGCATTTTGAGATTGATTCCCCGCCTTCCGCTTAACCTCCCAGTCTTCACCAAAAGTATGGTCTTTGATCCCAGGAATGGCTCGCGAATGCGGCTTTATCCGGGATCATAATTTTATTCCCGCAATAATTGCTAGTCAGAACAATAACTTATGCGGATATCCGAAACTTTTTGCCGTCAAGAGTAAGGCGAAATGGTCCTGATTCAGTCTTTTTGCGGCCAATCAAATCAGTGAGTCTCAACTCATTGATATTCTCTCAGAATTTTCCGGCTGAAACAGAAGTGCTCGCGGCGCAATACTAGCGGCTTGCCTTCTATCTAGGAGAGAACAATGAGCTTGAGGGCCATTTTCACGGGTTTAACTGTGACAGTCTGTGCGGCGACTGTTGCCAATGCTGCCGATTTCGGGACGGGACCCGGCAGCCTGAAGGACACACCATTCGCCGTAACGCAGTGGAACTGGGGCGGTTTCTATGGCGGCTTTACGGCGGGATACGGAGCGGGGGATTCCAGCAACTGGGTCGCCAACAATGCAAATGTGCATGGTTGGGCCAGCAACAATCCCGATGGCGCTCTGATTGGCGGCACCGTCGGCTACAACTGGCAATATGCGCCGAACTGGGTCGTCGGCGTCGAAGCCGATATGAGTTGGGCCGATCTGCAAGGCCAGCAGCACAAGTACATTTATGACGGCCACGATTGGTCCGGCGGCTGGGATGGTTTCGCTACGATTCGCGGCCGCGTTGGCTATGCCATGGGACCCACCTTGCTTTACGCCACCGGCGGTATCGCGTTCGTGCACACGAACGAGGTTATCGTCGGCAACGACGCTGATGAAACCAACTTCTATCAGGGGTGGCATACCGGCTACGTCGTAGGCGCTGGTGTAGAACACGCCTTCAACGAAAAACTTTCAGGCAAGATAGAGTATCTCTTCGCAGACGGTTTCGCCGAGGAAAGCGGCAGGACCGGAACCGTCAACGGATACAGCAATCAGAACTACAAGCACGATATCGGAAATATCGACATCGTCCGCGTCGGACTGAACTACAAGCTCTACTAGAGCCCGTTGCGTCCTCACCACGACGGCGGGCCTCCATCCTGCAGGCCCGCCAGAGTAGCCAGCAGACGCGGCGTCCCGAAGGCTGCGGTTCGATTCCAAGGCTTGCCCAGCAGCCTTTTCAGCGTCCTGCTATCGCTGCCTTCTCATGCGGAAGGCCGCTATCATCGATGCCGCTCGCGAGATTCAAAAGCATCGGCTCATGGAGCCGCGCTTCGAATTCGGCTGGACCTAATTGAAGTTTTTTACATGTATGAAAGATTGATTAATCGAAGGAGTAGCAGCAATGTTTTGCCCTTGTTAAATTGCGGCTGAATTTAAACAATAAAATGAAGCAATCGATGCCGCCATTGTGGCGCGGCGCAAAGGGATGCCCGGCCATCCCTAGATCAAACGGCTTCTGCGTTTCCGCCCCAGGATAAGGCCCCTTCCGCTACACGGCAGTCGTGCCCTGCTCGATATAAAATAATCGTTAACCTATCAAAACCCGCTCGGATTTCAGGGAGCAGACGGCCGCTGCCGTCCAGCGCAATGGCGGTTCGCGCCCTGTCACGCGACGCAGCCGCATCTTTAACCTTACCCAGCACGGAAAATTTACGCCCCTCGTGCAGTATCGCGAGCGTTAGTTTCGCACGGGGGAAAAGCCGTGATGCGTTCGCTTTGTTTGTTGGCCTTCGGCTGCCTCGCGGGCCTTCTGCTTTACACCTACGATCTAAAATTCAAGACGCGCCAGCTCGAAGTCCGGGCACGCGATCTCGTGACCGAGCTTCAGGACGAGAGCGATTTTCTCGCGCTTATGCGCGCGGAGGTGAGCTATTTGTCGAGGCCGGAGCGCATCGAGGAGATGGCGCGCAAACAGCTCAAGCTCGAGCCGATTTCCCCGGCGCAGCTTGTGGCGTGGCAAACCATTACCGCCGGACAGAGCCCGGAATGGCAGGCGCACGCCTCGCCTGCCGCCGGGAAAGATGGCATCGCCGCGCTGATCGAAAAGGCGGCGGCAACCCCTACTGCGCCGGTAACCCGGTAGCGCCATGAAGACGCTGGCCTCTCTTTGCCACCGCACCGGTAAGCCGGGGCGCGCAGCCGCGGCCAGGAATGCGCGCCACGCACAAATGCTCTTGGGTTTCTGCTTTGTGGCGGGTTTCACAGGTGTGGCCGGCAAAGCCATTCATTACGCCGCGGTGCCTCAAGAACTGCCCATGCTCGCCTCAGCGAGCGCCGCGCCTGCCCTCGCAAAGAGCCGGCCGGATATCGTGGACCGCAACGGCAGGCTGCTTGCGACCGACATCCGCGTTTATTGGCTTGCGGCAAACCCGAGAGAGATCCCGCATGCGGACGACGCGGCAGAAAAGCTCGCGGCTCTGTTCAAGGATCTCGACCAGGCCGCGCTCGCAAGGAAATTCCGGGAGAAATCAGCCTTCGAATGGGTTAAGCGCGGACTTACACCCAATCAGGCCAAGCTGGCGCATGGCCTTGGGATTCCCGGCCTGAGCCTTCTTCCGACCGTTCAGCGCGTCTACCCGGCCGGCAGCGATGCCGCCCAGATCACGGGCATCACCGATATCGATAATGGCGGCCGCAGCGGCGTCGAGTGGTATATCGATCAGAAAATGTCGGGTCAGCTCACCCCGGCCTCGCTCGCAAAGCGTCCCTTTGTGAAGCTGTCGCTCGACCTCGGCGTACAGCATGTTCTCGCCGAGGAGCTTGCCGGCGCGATGCAGCGCTTCCGCGCGGCGGCCGCGCTTGGGCTTATCATGGACGTGAGGAATGGCGAAGTCTTGGCCGCTGCCTCGCTCCCGGATTTCGACCCGAACCGGCGCGAGCAGGCGGCGGACGAATCGAGGCGCAACAGGATTGTCACCGACGTCTATGAGCTTGGGTCCGTCTTCAAGACCTTCACCGTGGCCATGGCCATCGATCAGGGCGTGGCCGGCCGCTATGAGCGTTTCGATGCGAGCCCCTTGAAAACCGGGCATTTCTTGCTGCGGGATGCGCATGCCTCGCGGGAGCCCATGTCCGTCGAGGACATCTATGTGCACTCCGTCAATACGGGCGCCGCTCGCATCGCGATGGCGGCGGGCCCTCTCCGGCAGCAGCGGTTCCTCGAATCGCTTGGGTTCTTCGAAAAGCTCGAAACCGAGGCCGGCACCGCCCAGCAGGCCGTGCTAAAGGGGCCTTGGGGGCCGGCGAAGTCGGCAACCATCGCGTACGGCCACGGCATCGCGGTCTCTCCTCTCGTTTTCGCAGCCGCCACCGCAGCCATCGTCAATGGCGGCGAGCGGATCAAACCGACATTCCTGCTGGCGGACAGCCCGGACTCCGAAGCGGCCGTTAGAGTGATCCAGCCCGAGACAAGCGCGGCGATGCGCGACCTGATGCGGCTCGTGGTTGAGCGCGGCACGGGGCATAGGGCAGCCGTTCCCGGACTCGACGTGGGCGGAAAAACCGGGACGGCCTGGAAAGCGAAGGACGGGCATTATGCGCGCGACGTGATCAACAGCTTCGTGGCCGCCCTGCCCGTTGGAAACCCGCGCTATCTCATCTTGATTACCATCGACGAGCCCCAGCCGGAGGCGCCGGGGCGGCTCACCGAAGCAGCCTATAACGCCGCCCCAACGGCTGGCGCCGTCATCAAGCGCATTGCACCCATGCTCGATATTCTGCCCGCCCCCCAATTTGACGGGAGGACCGCGACCCCCTATGAACAGGCGGACATCCAAAGCTCAAAACGCGCCGCTTTCCGGAAGAACCCCAATGAAACTAGCGGATTTGATGACGGACATTCCGCTTATCGCGAGCAGGACTCCGCTCCCGGTTCTCGATATTACGGGCCTGACGGAAGATAGCCGGCGCGTTACGCCCGGCGTGCTCTTCGCGGCGCTTCCCGGCACGAAGGCGGATGGCATGGCCTTCGCCGCGGACGCGGCAAGAAAGGGCGCCGTGGCGATCCTTGCCGGACCGGATGCAAGAGCCGAAGCGTTTGGCGTGCCCGTATTGCGAGCAAAGGAGCCCCGTCGCGCATTCGCCCTGGCTGCAGCACGCTTCTTCGGCGCGCAGCCGCAGACGATTGCGGCCATCACCGGCACAAACGGCAAGACCTCGGCCGCTGCTTTCTTGCGCCAAATCTGGGCCGCGTTCGGCTTTGATTCCGCAAGCCTCGGCACGATCGGCATCATCACCCGGCGGGGCGAAATGCCCTTGGCGCATACGACGCCGGATCCGGTTTCGCTGCATAGGAACTTGGCCGGGCTGGCCGCAGAGGGCGTCACACATCTGGCGCTCGAAGCTTCGAGCCATGGTCTCGACCAGCACCGGCTCGACGGCGTTCGCGTCTCGGCTGGCGCCTTCACCAACATCACCCGCGACCACCTCGATTATCACCCCACCTTCGAGCATTACCTGAATGCCAAGATGCGGCTGTTCCGGGAGTTGCTTGCGCCCGGCGCGCCTGCCGTCATCGACGCGGATAGCCCCGGAGCGGAGGCCGCCATCGAAGCGGCGAAATCCCGAGACCTTCGCGTTTTGACCATCGGACAGCGCGGAGATTGGATCGCGCTGCGCGGCGTTGAGCGGCAAGGCTTCCGGCAGCGTCTGTTTGTCCTCCACGAGGGGCGCGAGTTTGAGGCCGATCTGCCGCTCGCCGGCGATTTCCAGGTCTCAAATGCACTCGTCGCGGCGGGACTTGCACTCGCCCTCGGTGCCCCTCCGGCGGAAGTCTTTCCCGCGCTTTCGCGCCTTCAAGGCGCAAAAGGCCGGCTCGAATATATCGGCGAGACGGGAGAGGGCGCGCCTGCCTTTGTCGATTACGCCCACACGCCGGACGCCCTCGTGAAGGCGCTGCAAGCGCTCCGGCCCTATGTGGCAGGCCGGCTGCACGTGGTGTTCGGCTGCGGCGGAGACCGCGACAAAGGCAAACGCCCCGAGATGGGCCGGGCGGCAATGTCCTACGCGGACGCCGTTTATGTGACCGACGACAATCCAAGAAGCGAGGAGCCCGCGGCCATCCGGCGCGAAATCCGGGCCGGAGCGCCCGGCGCCATCGAGATTGGCAGCCGGGCGGCGGCGATTGAAGCGGCCGTTTGCGCGCTGAAAACGGGCGATGTCTTGCTTGTGGCTGGAAAAGGTCATGAAACCGGTCAGATCGTGGGCCAGACGGTTATCCCCTTTTCGGATCATGAGGCCGTTTCTGCCGCTCTCGCGGCTGTGCGGAGCTAAGAATGACTGCACCCCTTTGGACCTTCGATGAGATTGCTGCCGCGATTGGCGTCCCGGCGCCAGGAGTGGGCATCGCGACCGGTGTTTCCATCGATAGCCGGACTCTTGAAGCGGGAGACCTCTTCGTCGCCATAAAAGGCGAGCGCATGGATGGGCACAAGTTCATCGAGGCTGCCTTCGAAAGGGGGGCATCCGCCGCTCTTGCCGAAGCCGGATATGAGCCCGCCTCAAGCCGCGCCATCTTCCGCGTCCCGGATACGCTCGAAGCGTTGAACGCGCTGGCCCGTGCAGCCCGGAGCCGGTCCAGTGCGGGCGTGATTGCGGTGACCGGCAGCGCCGGCAAAACCGGAACGAAAGAGATGCTGCGGGCGATGCTGTCAGCCTCGGGCGCGACGCACGCTTCGGCTAAGTCGTACAACAACCTTTGGGGCGTGCCTCTTTCCCTGGCCCGCATGCCGGCCGCCACGCGCTTTGGCGTCTTCGAGATCGGCATGAACCACGCGGGCGAAATCACCCCGCTCACGCGGATGGTGCGGCCCCGCATCGCCATCGTCACCTGGGTTGCGCCCGTTCATATCGAGTTCTTCGATTCGGTCGCGGACATCGCGGACGCAAAGGCGGAAATCTTCGAAGGCTTCGAGCAAGGCGGATTTGCTATCCTGCCCGCCGATAACGAGCATTTCGAGCGGCTCACTGTGCATGCGCGCAACAAAGGGGCTGAGATCGTGCCCTTCGGCGAGAGCGCTCGCTGTGCGGCGCGCCTCTTGAGCTTTGCGCTTTCCGGTTCGGGGTCGCAGGTCGAGGCCTCGATTCTTGGCGCGCCGGTCAAGTTCGCGCTCGGTGTGCCTGGGCGCCATCTGGCCACGAACGCCCTAGCGGCGCTTGCCGCGGTGAAGCTCGCTGGCGCGGACCTACAGAAAGCCGCCGCCGCGCTTGCCCAGTTCGAGGCACCTGAAGGCCGCGGAAGCCGCAAGCGCTACGAAACCGGGGAAGGAGCGGTCCTCATCATCGACGAGACCTACAATGCCAATCCGGCTTCGATGCGCGCGGCGCTCGGCGTTTTGGGCGCCGTGCAACGGCCGGAGCACGCCCGCCGCATCGCGGTGCTGGGCGATATGCTGGAGCTCGGCCACAGCGGACCGGAATTCCACGCGGACTTGGCCGCCGCCATTGACTCAAATGGCATCGATCTCGTTTTTTGCGCAGGCCCGTTGATGGCTCATCTTTACGGCCGCCTTCCGGCAGAAAAGCGTGGCTCGGCGGCGCAGACCTCGCAAGCGCTGCTTCCGGAGCTTCTGAGCACCGTACGGGGCGGTGACGCCGTAATGATCAAGGGATCGCTCGGAAGCCGGATGGGTCTCTTGGCGGAGGCGCTCCGCTCGCACTTCACAACGGCCCATGGCCGGAACGCGGCTTAAAGGTTAGGCGACGGGATGTTGTATTTGTTAGGTGTTCTCCACGGTCAAGCCCCGGTCTTCAATCTGTTCCGGTACATCACGTTCCGGACGGGCGGGGCCGTGGTGACTGGCATGCTCGTTGTTTTTCTGCTCGGGCCTTGGCTCATCGGCGCCCTGAGGGTCCGCCAGGGCAAGGGGCAGCCCATACGCGAGGATGGCCCGCAGTCGCATCTCCTGACGAAGAAGGGCACGCCCACCATGGGCGGGCTTATGATCTTGCTCGGGCTTTGCATCGCGACCGTGCTTTGGGCGAATCCCTACAACCCCTATGTCTGGATCGTCCTGACCGTCACGCTCTCTTACGGCCTGATCGGCTTCTACGACGATTATCTCAAGGTCACGAAACGTACGTCCTCGGGTTTTTCGGGGCGCGTCCGGCTGTTTCTTGAGCTTTTCATCGCGGGCGTCGCCACGTTTGCGATTTCGAGCGCGCAGGGCAAGTTCGGGACGGTGATGACCGTGCCCTTCCTAAAGGAGGTCGTCATCGATTTGGGGCCGGTGCTCTTTGTGCTGCTGGGCATCCTCGTCATCGCCGGCGCGGGCAACGCGGTCAACCTGACGGATGGCCTCGATGGGCTCGCCATCGTGCCGGTGATGATCGCGGCCTCGGCCTTCGGCGTGATCGCCTATCTCGTGGGGAACCGGGTTTTCGCCGATTATCTGCAGGTCCACCATGTGGCCGGATCCGGCGAGCTGACCGTCATTTGCGGTGCGCTTTTGGGTTCGGGGCTCGGGTTTCTCTGGTTTAACGCGCCGCCTGCCATGATCTTCATGGGCGATACGGGCTCGCTCGCGCTCGGAGGTGCGCTTGGCACCATAGCGGTCGCGGTCAAGCATGAGATCGTGCTCGCGATTGTCGGCGGCCTGTTCGTGCTGGAAACCGCGTCGGTGATCGTGCAGGTGCTGTCCTACAAGATGACCGGCAAGCGCGTGTTCCGGATGGCGCCACTGCATCACCATTTCGAACAAAAAGGCTGGGCCGAGCCAACGGTCGTGGTCCGTTTTTGGATCATTGCCGTGGTTCTTGCTTTGGCCGGCCTTACGACGCTCAAGCTGAGGTAACATGATCGAAGCCCGCTCATTCGCTGGAAAGACCGTCGCCGTATTTGGCATGGGACTGTCGGGATTGGCGGCAGGGCGGTCGCTTATTGCCGGCGGCGCCACGGTACTCGCCTGGGACGATGGCGAGCGCGGGCGCGAAGTCTGCGCGTAAGGCGGCCTTTTCACTTTGCGATCTGCGGGAAGCCGATTGGGGCGCGGTCGATGCGCTGGTTTTGGCTCCGGGCGTGCCTTTCACTCACCCCGAGCCGCATTGGACGGTCAACCTCGCGCGCGCCGCTGGCGTGGAGATTATCGGCGACACCGAAATCTTCGTCCGCGAGCGAAGGCGCTCCGGCACCGCGGCAAAAATCGTCGCGATCACCGGCACGAACGGCAAATCGACCACGACCGCGCTCACCCATCACGTACTCGCGGCTGCGGGTCTAGACGCCGTGCTAGGCGGAAACATCGGCACAGCCGTGCTCGCTCTCCCGCCCTTCGAGGATGGCCGCTATTACGTCATCGAATTCTCAAGCTTCCAGCTCGACCTAACCCCAAGCCTCGACCCGGACGCTGCGATCTTGCTCAACATCACGCCGGATCACCTCGACCGGCACGGCACTCTCGAAAACTACGCCGCCGTCAAAGAGACGATCTTCCGGAACCCAGGCACGGCCGTGATCGGTGCCGGCGATGCTCTGTGCGACGCGATCGCGGACCGGGCCTTGGCGCGCGGAGTTAAGACGGTGCGGATATCGGCCCGGCACTCCGTGGATACGGGGATTTACGCCGAAGGCAGCGAACTCTTCGAAACCGTGGACGGCGCCGTTCAGAACCGGTTCAGTCTCGACGGAATCGGTTCGTTGCGGGGCGCCCACAATGCCCAGAACGCGGCGGCAGCTCTCTCGGCGGCCCGGAGCTTCGGCCTTCCGTGGGACATCCTCACGCAGGCCCTTCGCACCTTCCCAGGCTTGGCTCACCGGATGGAAGAGGTTGGACGCGTCGGCAAGGTCCTCTTCATCAACGACTCGAAGGCGACGAATGCCGACGCTGCCGAACGCGCGCTTTTGAGTTTCTCCAACATCTACTGGATTGCTGGCGGTAAGCCGAAAGAAGGCGGCATCGCAAGTCTCGTTCCATACTTCTCCCGGATCAAGATGGCCTATCTGATCGGCGAGGCCGCCCCTGCCTTTGCACAAACGCTTGGATCGAGCCTTCCCTATACGATCTCAGAAACGCTCGATCGCGCCGTCGCCGAGGCGGCTGCGGACGCGTTGGCGGGCGCCGGGGAGGATGCTGCGGTGCTTCTGTCGCCCGCTTGCGCGTCCTACGATCAATTCCCCAATTTCGAAGTGCGCGGCGACGCGTTCCGGTCTCTCGTCAAGGCGCTGACCGTGGCTCAGGCGAAGGATCGCGCGGCATGATCTTTTCGCGAGCGGAACGCGCCGCCATTGTCGATTGGTGGCTGACCGTGGATCGGGCGCTTCTGGCGCTGATCCTGACGCTCGCGCTGGCCGGCTTGACGGCTTCGCTGATCGCAAGCCCTTCCGTCGCTGTCCATCTCAAGCATGAGCCCTTCTTTTTCGTGAAACGCCAAGCGCTTGGAATGGCCGTCGCGCTGGGGACGATGGTCGCCTTTTCTCTTCTTACGCCTTCGCTGATCAAGCGTTTTGCCCTCATTCTTTTCGTGGGCGGGCTGGCCATTATGGTCGCCTCGCTGCTCCAGGGAACCGAGCGCAACGGTGCGATCCGCTGGCTTGTCTTCTCCGGCGCCGTCATTCAGCCCTCCGAGTTTGCAAAGCCCGGATTTGTGGTTCTCTCCGCCTGGCTTTTTGCAGAGAGCGTCAAGCGTCCTGACATGCCAGCGCTTGAGCTTGCTCTTTTAATGCTCGGCGCCTTCTTGACGTTGCTCATCCTGCAACCTGACATGGGTCAAACGATTATCGTGGCATGCGTTTGGTGCGGCTTGCTATTCCTGTCGGGCTATTCCTTGCGGCTGCTCCCCGTTTTCATAATCCTCATGGCCGTGGGATTGACGGCGGCATATTGGACCATGCCGCATTTCATGAGCCGCCTCGACCGGTTCATGCTTGGGGCAGGCGGAACGCTGCAAACCGCCGTAGCCGTGAACGCATTCCGGGAGTCGGGCTGGCTCGGGCATGGTCTTGGCGAGGGGTTTGCGAAGGGGCGGCTGCCCGATGCCCACAACGACTTCGTCTTCGCCGCGATTGCCGAAGAAACCGGCATTGCCGCTTGCCTTTTCTTAATTCTGATTTATGCCTTGATCGTGTGGAGGGTTCTAAGAGTCGCGTTCCGGGAGCAAGATGCTTTCGCGCGTCTCGCAACGGTGGGGCTCGTTACGATCTTTGGGTTGCAGGCTTTGATCAACATGGCGGTCAATTTGAACTTGCTACCTGCAAAAGGGGTTACTCTTCCTTTTGTTTCCTATGGCCGCTCTTCCTTGATTGCCTCCGCGATAACCCTTGGCATGATCGTCGCTCTAACGAGACGCTCCGCCTACGGGAATTCGGCCCATTTTGCGTCCGTCATGGACGGTGTGGCAGTGACTCTGAGTAGAGGGAGCCGGTTATGAGCCGCGGATCGATCATGCTGGGCGCCGGCGGAACGGGCGGGCATCTGTTTCCTGCACAGGCACTCGGCGAGGAGCTTATCAGGCGTGGATGGGAAGTAGACCTCATCACCGATACGCGCGGCAACGTCTTTGGCGCGGAATTTCCAGCGCGCAAAATCTACAAGGTCGCTGCTGCGACATTCCGGGGACGGTCGCCGATCGAGGCAACGAAGACGCTCGGCACGCTCGGCAATGGCTTTCAGGCATCGTACCGGATCATGGGCGAGTTGACGCCCAAGGCCATCATCGGCTTTGGCGGCTACCCGACGCTTGCGCCTGTTCTGGCGGCGGCCGGACGCGGAATCCCCACCGCCATCCACGAGCAAAATTCGGTCATGGGCCAGGCAAACCGCTTTCTGGCTCCGATCGTCAAAGCGATCGCCTGCTCTTTTGAAAACACCAAATATCTCGAAGGGAAGCTTCTGGCCAAATCGCGGGTAACGGGCACGCCGCTGCGCAGTGCGGTCCTTGCTCTGCACAACGTTCCCTATCGCCCGCCCTCAAGCCAAGCTCAGGTCAACCTCTTGGTTTTCGGCGGCAGCCAGGGCGCAAAATATTTCTCCGACATCATGCCGCAGGCGCTGCAGATGCTGCCGCAACAGGTGCGCGACCGGCTTTTCGTGATGCAGCAATGCCGCGAGGAAGACATCGACCGCGTCTTCGAGGCTTATGAGGCGGCAGGCATCGCGGCGGAACTGGCGACCTTCTTCGAGGATTTACCGTATCGCATGTCGAACTCGCATCTCGTGGTTGCGCGGAGCGGGGCGACAACGGTCGCGGAACTTTGCGCGCTCGGGCGGCCGGCGCTGCTCGTTCCGCTGCCCCACGCCAAGGACAACGACCAACTTGAGAACGCCAACCGGCTTGAGGCGGCGGGCGGAGGATGGTGCCTGGCGCAAGCGACGCTTACGCCCGAGGGCCTGGCGACCGCGGTCAGGAGGCTTTTCGAGGATCCGACGGCGCTGGTGAGGGCAGCGACGAGCGCGCATGCGCTCGCGAACTACCGGGCGGTCGAAAATTTGGCGGACCTTATGGAAGAACTGGCAGAAAAACCGCTTACGGCCGAGCAGGAAGCAGTAACTGCTTAAGAATCGGCTTTTACTATGGAGCTGGCGGCTGTGGGGGCAAGTCAGCTCGGGGGACGAGAGGACAAGGCGATGACAGATCCGCTTTCCGGCGGCCGTACTCATATTATCGGCATTGGCGGCATCGGCATGAGCGCCATAGCTGAAATTATGGCGGCACGAGGCCTAGCCGTTCAGGGGAGCGATCAGAAGGATGGTGCGAATTTGCGCCGCCTCGCCGCCAAGGGCATCCAGGTTTTCGCTGGCCATGACGCGGCCAATCTCGAAGGCGCCTCGTCCGTTGTCATCTCAACGGCGGTAAAAGAGGAGAACCCGGAGCTTCAGGCCGCGCGCGCGAAAGGGCTTCCCGTATTCAAAAGGGCCGAAGCGCTGGCCGCGCTCATGGACGGCTACCGCACGATTTCGATCACAGGCTCGCACGGCAAGACGACGACGACGGCCATGACGGGCTGGATGATGGAAAAGGCGGGCCTCGATCCGACCGTGCTCGTGGGCGGCGTGCTTCGCGCCTGGGGATCGAACGCACGGATCGGCTCAAGCCGCTGGATGGTTGTCGAGGCCGATGAATCGGATGGGACGTTCATCAAGCTGCCGACCGAAATCGGGGTTGTCACCAATATCGACCCAGAGCATCTCGACTATTACGGGACGGAGGCCGCACTCCATCAGGCCTTCCTGACGTTCTTCCGGCAAATTCCCAAGAATGGCCTCGCGGTAGCGGGGATCGATCACCCGGTTGTCCGCAATCTGCTCAACCATCTCGCGATAGGGGGCGAACTACCGAGGCTCGCCTCGTTTGGCCGTGCCCTCGACTCCAGCGTCAAGATCGACAATGTCGCGACAAATGGTGGCTCGGTGTGCTTCGACGCACGCTTTGCCGATTTGGCGGGATATCCCCCTTTGCGTAGGCGCGGCATCAAGCTTCGCGTGCCGGGCGCCTATAATGCGCTGAACGCCGCCGCCGCGGCTGCCGTCGGGCACTATATCGGCCTTTCTCCCGACGCGATCTTCGAAGCGCTCGCCTCCTTCGAGGGCGTCGACCGCCGGTTTACCCGCACCGGAGATTGGAACGGCGTTGCGATTTATGACGACTACGCCCATCACCCCGCAGAAATCGCGGCCGCGCTGAGCGCGGCGCGCGGTGCATCCGAGGGGCATGTGATCGCCGTCGTTCAACCCCATCGGTTTTCCCGGCTGAAATCGCTGTTCGATGGCTTCTGCCAATGTTTTCAAGATGCCGACATGGTGCTCATTGCGCCGGTCTACGCGGCCGGCGAGGCTCCGAACGGTTTCGACCGCGACACGCTCGTCGATGGCATCCGCCGCACCGGCCATAACCGCGTTTACCCGATCGAGAATGAGGATTCGCTGACCCGCACGGTCGCGGCACTGGCACGGCCGGGCGACCTCGTGATCGGGCTTGGCGCCGGAACGATCAGCGAATGGGCGCATGCGCTGCCGTCGCGGCTCGGTGTTTTCTCCGCCTTTGCGGGTGCTGCGGAATAACCGATGTTCCCCGATCTCATACCGGGCCTCCTGGCGTTAGCGCCTGACATTCGCGGAAGACTCCTTCCGAACGTGATGTTGAGCGATCTGACGTGGTTGCGCGCTGGAGGGCCGGCGCAGGTGCTGTTCACGCCCGCGGATGAAGACGATCTCGCCTATTTTGTTTCGCACTGCCCGCTGGATGTATCCATAACGGTCATAGGGGTCGGATCGAACCTGCTCGCTCGCGATGGCGGCGTGCCGGGCGTGGTGATCCGGCTTGCGCGCGGATTCAATGAGGCCTCGCCGCTGAGCGAAACACGCATTCGCGCAGGCGCCGCCGTCCCCGATGTAAGGCTGGCCCAGGCGGCCGCTTCTGCCGGGATCGCAGGGCTTGCCTTCTATCGCGGTATTCCGGGAACGGTTGGCGGTGCGCTCCGCATGAACGCGGGTGCGCATGGTGGCGAGACCAAGGATATTCTGGTGGAGGCGCGGGCGATCGACCGCTCTGGCACACTCCATGTCTTCGACAATCAAGGGATGGGCTTCACCTATCGCCATTGCGGCGTGCCGGCGGACTTCATCTTCACGCAAGCGATTTTCGAAGGTATTCCGGGCGACCCTGCCGAAATCGAGCGGGCGATGAAGGACGTGGCGGAGTACCGCGAAGCCAATCAGCCGGTCAAGAGCCGGACGGGCGGATCGACCTTCAAGAATCCGCCAGGCAAGAGCGCCTGGAAACTGATCGATGCCGCGGGCTGCCGCGGCCTTCGCGTGGGTGGCGCGCATATGTCGGAGATGCATTGCAACTTTCTCATCAATGACGGCGGGGCCACGGCCGCGGATATCGAGCGGCTCGGCGAGCAAGTGCGCGAGCGCGTTTTCGCCGGCAGCGGGATCATGCTCGAATGGGAAATCAAACGCATAGGCATTCCCGCTGGTGCCAGCAGCCAGCTCGCCGCCGCCGAATGATGGACACGATCACCGGCCATACTCCTCACCCAGCCCCTCTAGAAGAGGGAAAGCCGTTGCGTTGTTTTTGTCCCAAGTTCTGTGCCCGAAGCGGTGAAGCAGTCAGCTAGTATGTCAAACAAGTACAACCATATCGCGGTGTTGATGGGCGGATGGTCGGCCGAGCGCGATGTTTCGCTCAGGTCCGGGGCGGCCTGCGCGAGCGCGCTCGAACAGGCCGGATATCGCGTTACATGCCTCGATGTGGGCCGGGACGTGGCCGGAGAATTGTCTACGCTCAAGCCCGATGCCTGCTTCAATGCGCTGCACGGCAAAGGCGGCGAGGATGGCTGTATCCAAGGCATCCTTGAAACGCTGCAAATTCCGTATACCCACTCCGGTGTGCTGGCCTCCGCGCTCGCGATGGACAAAGCGCGCACCAAAACCGCGCTGAAAGCCGTTGGCGTGCCCGTTGCCGAAAGCGTTGTCGCCACCCCCGCCGAGGCAGCCCGGGCCCATCTTATGCCGCCGCCCTATGTCATCAAGCCTGTGACGGAAGGATCGAGCGTCGGCGTGTTCATCGTGCGGGACGATCACGGGCATCCGCCCCAGGAGCTGACCCGCGCGGACTGGGCTTTCGGCGATGTCATGGTCGAGCGATACATCGGCGGCCGGGAACTCACTTGCGCCGTACTTGGAGACAAGGCCCTTGGAATAATTGAGATTTTACCAGCGGTAGGCTTAAGTTTTTACGATTATGAAGCCAAGTATGCAAAAGGAGGCTCACGCCACATTCTGCCGGCACAAATTTCACCGGATGTTTACGGCTTTATCCAGAAACTAGCTCTCGATGCGCATAACGCATTGGGCTGCCGGGGGGTTAGCCGGGCCGACTTCAGGCTCGACGACCGCGCGGAGGGAACTGGCGAATTGGTCTGCCTGGAGGTGAATACCCAACCAGGCATGACCGCGACCTCGCTGGTCCCCGAGCTAGCCGCCCATGCTGGAATGAGCTTCGGTGAGTTGGTGCGGTGGATTGTGGAGGACGCTTCTTGCAATCGATAGCTAAAGAAGAGGACTTCCAATTCAAACCCACTGGAGACGCGAGGGAAAAGCCCGCAGGCCGGAAATCGTCTCCAGCATCTTGGTATTCCAAAGCCCAGACCCATGCAGACCGGGCGGCAAGCGCCGGTTTCGTTTTCAGCATGATGTTTCTGGCAGCCACCGCGCTCTACGGCTTCTCTCTCTCGGACGAAGCGAAGCCCATCATGGCGGAGCTTGCCGCGCTCGCGGACCGGGCGGCCTACGATTCCGGTTTCCGGCTTGAAGATTTGGCGCTTTCCGGGGTCAAGAATGCACCCCAAGCCGCGATCTATGACGCACTGAAGCTGCCCTACAAGGGTTCGTCGCTTTTCTATAGCGCCAGTGAGGCGCATGACGATCTCTTGAAGTACGGCTGGATCGAAAAGGCCAGTGTCCGGCGCATCCTGCCGTCGCGGCTGGAAGTGGCCGTGACGGAGCGCGTGCCCTTTGCGCGCTGGGAGGACGCGGGTCATACGGTTTTCGTAATCGATCGCGAAGGCCGGGTCCTCGGCGCCGATGCGGACAACCGCTTCGTAACCCTGCCGCTTTTTTCAGGAGAAGGCGCGCCGGAACAGGCGCTGGCCTTCGAGGATGCGCTTGAAGGTCACAACTCCCTAGCGCGCCGGATCGAGCGCGCCGAGATGGTCGCGGACCGCTTCTGGACGGTACGGCTTGAAGGTGGCCTTGCGCTGAAACTTCCACGCAAGCTGACGGCGCTAGCGTTAGAGCGGCTAGATTCGATTCTCGCTAATCCGAAGATCGCCGAAATGGGCTTGGAAACGATCGACTTGCGTCTGACCAACCGGACGATCCTGCAACTGCGGGAGCCTTCCGGCGCAAACAGGGACCGGGCCATTGCTTCGCTGTCGCCGGTTTCCTCGCAAGCCTCACCGGCACCGCGGAAGGGCCGATCCTCATGATGCCGGCCGGCGGGCAGCCTCTGCGCGCTCCGTCACGGTTGTGGCCGTTCAAGGCGCGCGATGACATCGTTACCATCGTAGACTTTGGGGCGCAAAAAATCGCCTGTGCCATCGTGAGTCTTTCCGCCCCGCGCTTTGGCCTGGATACGGGCGCTAAGAATATCCGTGTGCTCGGTTGCGCGGCCGTGCGCTCGTCGGGCTTCGCGGGAGGCCGTATCGTCAATATCGCTGCCGCCGAGACGAGCGTCCGGCGGGCCGTCGCCCAAGCCGAGGCACAGGCAGGCCTTACGGTGGAGCACGCGATCGTAACGGCGCAGTTTGCCGGCCTCAATACGGAGATTTTCGAAGCCAAGCCCACGAATGGCCAAGCTGTGCTCTTGAAAGAGGACGCGGGCGCCATCTCGGCGGCAGCCGAGGAGCAGTGCCGCTCGGCTCAGCGAAAACTCTTGCACATGTTCACCACAGCGGGAAACGCGACGGACGAGAATATGTCCGGGCCGGCTCTTCGCCGGAGGACGTGGACGTGATTGCGATATCGATGCCTTTACGCGGTGCACGGCAAATCGCCGCCTGCTTCACGAAAAGCTTGCTCACTGTGAACGGCTTTATCGCCGGTCCGGTCGCTGCGGCGTTAGCTGTGACGAATGCGCTTGAACGGACGGCGGGCGTGCTGGTCATCGACCTCGGCGCGGAATCCACAGGCTACGCGCTGTTCTTTCGCGGCGTGCCGTTCGCCGCCGAATGCTCCGCCCGTGGCGGTCAAGAGATCACGGACGCGATTGCGAACAGCTTCGGCCTACGGAAATTCGAAGCGGAGCGCTTGAAAACCCGCTACGGCAGTGTTTACGATGGCCTGCAGGCCGATATCGATTTGCCGGTCTCGAACGGAGAAACAGGTGAGCCTGTTTCCAAATTTTCACTTAATCACATTATTCGATCGAACGCATTGCCTGTATTCAGTGCCGTTAATGAACGGTTAAAGTGTGCCGGATATTCTGTTCCGCCAGGCGGCATCGTGTTGACTGGCGGAGGGAGTTCGCTCCCAGGAATTCGTGAGCTTGCAGCGCATGTCTTCGCCGCTGAGGTGAGGACCGGCAAGCCCGCCGTGTTGAACGGTCTCAGCGGAGGAAACGCGCTCGCCGGTCTTGTTGGGGGGTGTCTCTATGCAAGCCGGCACCGGTCGCGGGGGGAAATGCTCTGTGTACCGGGAATTGCGTCCCAAGATAGTAGCTACGCGTCTCGAATCGGCCAATGGCTGCGGGCAAGTTTTTGAGAAGCCGCGCGGCGAAAGGGTTGGCGGCAGGCAAGGGCGGGCGAGCGAAAGCCCGGACAAGGGAGCTGACGAGGCCTGACATGGGAATCAACCTGCAACTACCAGGTTTGACCGAGTTGCGGCCGCGTATCACCGTCATAGGCGTTGGCGGTGCGGGCGGCAATGCCGTTAACAATATGATCGAGAGCGGTCTTGAGGGGGTGGAGTTCATCGTCGCCAATACCGACGCTCAAGCCCTCTCTTCGTCGAGCGCGGGCTGTGTCATCCAAATGGGGGTCGGCATTACCGAGGGTCTCGGCGCCGGGTCCAAGCCCGAAATCGGAGCCGCGGCAGCGGAGGAAGCGATCGAGGAAATCCGGTCCCACCTCGAAGGCGTTCATCTGCTCTTCATCACGGCCGGCATGGGCGGCGGCACCGGAACGGGCGCGGCGCCAATCATCGCACGCACAGCCAAAGAGCTTGGGGTGCTGACGGTTGCCGTGGTCACTAAGCCTTTCGAATTCGAGGGACAGCGCCGGATGCGCACGGCCGAAGCCGGGATCGCGGCTCTCGCGAGTCACGTCGACACTTTGATCGTCATTCCGAACCAGAATCTCTTCCTGGTCGCGAGCGAAAAGACCACCTTCGCCGACGCCTTCCTCCGCGCGGACGACGTACTGAGATCGGGCGTGAGTTGCGTGACCGATCTGATGGTGAAAGAGGGACTCATCAACCTCGATTTTGCCGATGTGCGGGCCGTCATGCAGAACATGGGCACGGCGCTAATGGGAACCGGCGAGGCGGAGGGCGAGAAACGCGCCCTGCAAGCCGCAGAGGCCGCCATCACCAATCCCCTGCTGGGAGAGGTGTCGATGCGCGGCGCGAAGGGCTTGCTCGTCAGCATCACCGGCAGCTTTGACATGACCCTCTACGAAGTGGAGGAGGCGGCCTCGCGAATCAGGCGCGAAGTCGACGCCGATGAAAATCCCGATGTGAACATCATCGTCGGAGCGACTTTCGAGCCGTCGCTGCAAAACCGCATCCGCGTGTCCGTGGTTGCGACCGGGATCAAGCCTGGGGCTCATGTCCCGCCGCCGGGGCCCTTCCCGCCCGCGCCGGACCGGGAGAGCCTTAACGGGCGGCTTTCGGCGGCCACCCCGGATAAGGGACGATTCGGCGCCTCTCCCCCGGCCCGGGATCAAAAAGCGGCACATGCCCAACAGCCGACAGACCGTAACGGCGATGCCCGCCGGGTCGTGCTTGAGCCCAAAGGTAAAAAGCAGCCAGACCAAGAGGCCCCGGGCAAGACGCCCGCAGCGGAGCCGCCACAGCAGCGATTCGAACCTACGCCGCCCCCAAGGGCGGTCCGCCCGCCGCGCCGGCCGCTCACTTACATTGATTTTCCGGAGCTCAACGGAGGGGAGGCTCCTTCGAATCGAAATCCGCCGAAGCCGCGCGGGTTTTTCGATTGGATGGCTGGCCGGAACAAGGGCAAATCCGATTCGGGGAATTCTTCCACAGCATCTGTTGCTTCGCAGCAACGCCCCACCCAGGAAAATCTGCCCCGCGAGCCCGATCTCAATGGCCAGCGGAATGGCTTCTCCGCGCGAGCGCCTCAACCGCCGAATGGCGCAATTGTTCGCGACGGGGATCAACTTGGTGAGCATCGCATGTCACAAGATACTGATATATCTCAATTTTTAAAAAAGCCGATTTCGTAAGCGCCGTTTTTGCTACCCGCATCTAAGGCAAGGTTGAGCGTCTCCCTGGCCTTTCGCGCCTTCGCGCCGCCGCATTTGATGCAACTGCAAAGCAATCCCGTAACACACTGTTAGAAAGCGTGATTTGAAGGGGCGCGGCTCGCCCGGATAGGTTGCCATTAACGGGTGACGTTAAGCTTTGAGTGCGTAAACGGCGGACACAGCCGGGGTTAAAGAGTAGCGCGAGCTACCGCAGCCGCCTCTAGGTTTGGCCAGCATTCGCTCGCGTTGGGGAGCGCCCTCCTTCGGCAAAGGGTGGCGCAGTGGCACAAAGAACGGCGCAAAGACCATGGGTTTTCGGGGCTTTTCAAGCAGGCAGACCACAGTTGATCGTGAAATCGTGATGAAGGGCATCGGCGTCCACAGCGGCGCTGAGGTTTCGCTCATCCTCCACCCCGCCGAAGCTGGGACCGGTTACAACTTCTACGTTCAAGGCGGTGGGCGCGTTGGACATGTGCCCGGGGACTTCAGGGCTGTCAGCAACCTGACGCTTTGCACTGTGATCAGCGGAGCCGATGGCACGGCGGTTGCGACAGTCGAGCATCTCCTTGCCGCGCTCCGCGGCCTCGGTGTCGACAATTGCGCGATCGAACTTGACGGCAACGAAGTGCCGGTCATGGACGGAAGCGCCGAGCCCTTCGTGGATGCGATCGAAGAGACGGGCTTGCGCGACTTGGATGAGCCGCGCCTCTATATCAAGGTGCTCCGGCCGGTTCGCGTCGCCGATGGCGACTTGGTTGGCGAAATCTTCCCCTATCAGGGTTTGCGTCTCGATGTGGAAATCGACTTCGCATCTCCCTTCATCGGCAGGCAGCGGCTCGATATCGATATCACGCCAAAAGGCTTCAAGAGAATCTGCCGGGCGCGGACATTCGGTTTCATGAAGGATGTGAAGCAGCTTTGGGCTGCTGGCCGGGCTCTCGGTTCGTCCCTCGATAACACCGTGGCGATTGGAGACGACCGCATCCTGAACCCGGAAGGCCTTCGCTATACCGACGAGTTCGTGCGGCATAAGACGCTCGACGCCGTTGGGGACCTTGCCCTCGCCGGGGCGCCGATCCTCGGCCTCTATCGCTCGTATCGCGGCGGACACAAGCTTAACTCCGCGGTGCTGCACGCACTTTACGAGGACAAAGACGCCTGGACCATCGTCGAAATGGCGGAGAAAACCTCCCTCGATCGTGTTGCGCCGCGCGCCGATTTTGGGTTTGCGCTCGCGACCCCGAACTTCGCTCCCGAAGCCGCTTAAACTCGTGGGCAGGTTTGCCCGGAACGCAAACCTGCCCACAACTTTCTTTCAAGCGGCTTGTGACTGAAAATTTCCTCATTTGACCATCATTTTGCGCCTTCGTAGAAGGAAGCCCCAGGGGTGGGGTTGAGTCGCGTCGAGCGGGTCGACATGAATGGGGTTTGGAGCAAGGCGAGATGAGATTGCAATCGATTGGGAAGATTGCCTTGACGGTGACGTTGGCGGCCTTCCTTTCTGGCTGTGGCGTCGGGGACTCACTGTTCAGCGGAGCCAGCGACACGAAGCTCGATTCG
The DNA here is from genome assembly GCA_963817705.1 of uncultured Alphaproteobacteria bacterium. Classification (GTDB taxonomy): domain Bacteria; phylum Pseudomonadota; class Alphaproteobacteria; order Rhizobiales; family Rhodomicrobiaceae; genus Rhodomicrobium. The sequence goes on along the minus strand of CAWFPF010000001.1, from coordinate 2,387,502 downwards.
CGCCCCCCGGATGCCATCTATAAGGAAGCGGAAGAGCTTCTGGCCAAGGGAAGCAGCGCAAAAGCGGCCGCTCTGTATGAGCGGATCGATCAGCTCTATCCGTACTCCGAGGAAGCGAAGAAATCGATGCTGAAGGCAGCCATTGCCTATCAGAAAGCCGACAAGGCGCCGGAAGCCGTGGCCGCCGCGCGGCGCTATCTCGCTCTTCATCCAGGTACGCCCGAAGCCGCTCTTGCCCAAGATATCATCGCGGCCTCGTATTATGATCGCATCTCCTCGCCGTCACGCGACCAGAGCGAGACGAGAAAGGCACTCGCAGAGATGCAGACCCTTCTCCGGCGCTATCCGAACAGCGAGTATGCCGAGGAAACCAAGAAGCGCATCAAGATTGCAAAGGATACGCTCGCGGCATCCGAGATGACTGTGGGCCGTTACTGGCAGAAGAAGGGCAACTACCTCGCGGCGGTGAACCGGTTCAAGACGGTGGTTAGCGAATACTCGCAGACGGCACATGTTGAAGAAGCGCTTATGCGCCTCACCGAGTCCTACATGGCGCTTGGTATCGTCAACGAGGCCCAGACCGCTGCCGCGATCCTTGGCCATAACTTCCCGGACAGCCCCTGGTACAAGGATGCGTACGCGCTCCTCCAGTCGAGCGGGACTGCGCCCCGGGAAGATTCCGGCTCTTGGGTCAGCCAGGCGTGGAAAAAGACGCTCGGAAGTGTGACCGGCTAGTGGGCTTGGAACGAACCGCTGCTGGTCCTTGGGCACGAATCGCGTAGAGAAAGCGCCATGCTCGTGGCTCTTTCCATTCGCGATATCGTCTTGATCGACAAACTCGATCTCAGCTTCGGCGAAGGGCTGACGGTCTTCACCGGCGAGACCGGAGCCGGCAAATCCATCATCCTCGATAGCCTCAGCCTTGCGCTTGGCGCGCGCGGCGATGGCGGCCTTGTGCGAAAAGGCGCGGAACTCGGCGAGTGTCCTGGCCTCCTTTGACCTTGCTGCGAACCACCCCGGCGCCGGTTTTCTTCGCGAGCACGATCTCGATGACCGGGACTGCCTCATTCTGAGGCGGGTGCAGCTTGCCGACGGAAGAACGAAGGCATTCGTGAATGACCGGCCCGTTTCCACCGGCCTCCTGCGGCAACTCGGCCGCACGCTTGTCGAGATCCATGGCCAGCATGACGACCGCGCCCTGCTGGACCCGGCCTCGCACCGCGATCTTCTCGATCAATTCGGCGGACTTCTTCCCGAAGCCAAGGCCGTTGCGCAACTTTGGGACCGGTGGCGCGAGTGCGATGCCAAAGCCGTAACGCTCCGGAACGAGCTTGAGCTTGCGGAGCGCGAGCGCGACTACCTAGCCGCGGCCGCTGAGGAACTCAACACGCTTGCCCCGGAACCAGGCGAGGAAGAGATGCTGGCCGCGAAGCGTCAGGCAATCATGGCATCCGGGAAAGTCCGCGCCGATCTCGAAGCGGCTGCTGACGCCCTGTCCAGCCCCGCTTTCCCGGCCACCAAGATCAGCGCCGTTTTGCGCAGGCTCGAACGCCAGCCAAACCTTCCCGATGCGTTGAAGCCGTTGCTCGGCGCGCTGGAGCGCGTGCTGATCGAAGCGGACGAGGCCCGCACCATGGTCGAGGCGCGGCTCCGCGCCGCGGGAGACGGCAACGCCGAAGCCATCGAGGAGCGGCTTTTCAAGCTCCGGGCTGTAGCCCGCAAGCACCGCATACCCGTGAGCGAGCTGCCCCGCCTTCACCAGCGTTTCCTGGATGACCTCTCGAAGCTGGACATGGGCGAGGAGCATCTCCAGGCGGCTCAGAAGGAGGCCATAGCGGCAGCAGCTGCCTATGCAAAGGCTGCGGACTCGCTCAGCGAGAAGCGCCTTGCCGCCGCAGCCAAGCTAGACCGCGCGGTACAAAAGGAGCTGAGCCCGCTACGGCTTGAAAAGGCGCGCTTCGTCACTCATACTGAAAAGCTCACCGAAGGCGGACACGGCTTGATTGGCGGCCCCTCGGGGCGCGAATCTATCATGTTTTATGTGCAGACGAACCCCGGCGCGAAACCCGGTCCGCTGATGAAAGTGGCTTCGGGCGGTGAGCTTGCCCGCTTTCTGCTGGCGTTGAAGGTGGTCCTCGCCGAACGCAATACGGCCCCGGTTCTGGTCTTCGACGAAATCGACACCGGTGTTGGCGGCGCGACGGCCTCGGCGATTGGCGAACGGCTCATGCGGCTTGGAGGCCAGGCGCAGGTGCTCGCGGTCACGCATTCGCCGCAAGTAGCAGCGCACGCCGATGCGCATTTCCGGCTTTACAAGTCGTCTCGCGGCTCCGGCGAAAATATCTCGGTCGAAACCTGTGCGGAAGCCCTCGACGGGAGCGGCCGGAAGGAGGAGATCGCGCGCATGCTCGCGGGCCGGACGGTCACGGAAGAGGCGCGCGCGGCTGCCGAGCAGCTGATCGGGGCGAAGCATGACCTCGTCTAAGCAGGAGAGCGGGGCGGCGCGATTGCGGGACCCCGGCGCCGAAGCTGCGCCCGCAATTGATGGGCTGACGCCAGGCGAGGCCGAGGCGCAGTATGACGAGCTGGTGCACGAGATCGAACGCCACGACAAGCTCTATTATCAGGAAGACCAGCCCGAAATTTCCGATGCGGACTACGACCGCTTACGGCTCCGGGTCGAGGCTTTGGAACAGCGCTTTCCCAGCCTCGTCAGCGAGAAAAGCCCGTCGCTGTCCGTCGGCGCCCCCCCTTCTGCGAAATTCGCCAAAGTTCGGCACGCCGTCCGCATGCTGTCGCTCGGCAATGTGTTCAGCGAGGACGAAGCCAGGGAGTTCGTTGCACGGGTGCGGCGCTTCCTGAAGCTCGGCGCGGAGGCGCCGCTCGACGTCACGGCGGAAATGAAGATCGATGGGCTCTCCGTTTCGCTGCGCTATGAGCGCGGCCGGCTCGCGGTCGCGGCAACGCGAGGCGACGGTTCGGAGGGCGAGGACGTGACCGCCAATGTGCGGACCATCCCGGACATTCCGAACGAACTCAGAGGCCAAGATATCCCTGATGTGTTCGAGGTGCGCGGCGAGATATACATGTCCCACGCCGATTTCGCGGCTTTGAACCAACGGCAAGCTCAGGCCGGCGGAAAAGTCTTCGCCAATCCGCGCAACGCCGCGGCCGGCTCGCTCCGCCAGCTCGACCCGGCGATCACGGCGGCGCGGCCCTTGCGATTCTTCACCTGGGGCTGGGGCGAGGCAAGCCAATTGCCGGCGGCGACCAGCCATGGCGTTCTTGAGGCCATCGGCGGCTGGGGTTTTCCGGTGCCGCCCATCGAGCTTTGCGCAACCGCAGAGGAGATGATTGCGGCGTATCGCGCCATCGAGTTGAACCGGGCCGCGCTTGGCTTCGATATCGACGGGGTAGTCTACAAGGTGGACCGGCTCGATCTCCAGGAGCGGCTTGGGTTCGTGTCGAGGACGCCCCGCTTTGCCACGGCGCATAAATTTTCGGCAGAGAAAGCCACCGCGCTCTTGCGCGATATCGAAATCCAGGTCGGACGCACAGGCGCGATGACGCCGGTCGCAAAACTGGCGCCCGTTACGGTTGGCGGGGTCGTGGTTCAGAACGCCACGCTGCACAATGAGGACGAGATTGCGCGCAAGGATATCCGCATCGGCGACACGGTCATCGTGCAGCGGGCGGGCGACGTGATCCCGCAAATCATGGGGGTGGTTCTCGAAAAGCGGCCGGCGCGCTCGGAGCCTTTTGCTTTTCCCCAAACATGCCCCGTCTGCGGCAGCCACGCCGTCCGCGAGATCAACCCCAGGTCGGGAAAGCTCGACGCGGTCCGGCGCTGCACGGGGGGTCTCATCTGCGCAGCGCAAGCCGTGGAGCGGCTGCGTCATTTCGTATCGCGGCATGCCTTCGACATCGAGGGTCTTGGCGAGAAGCATATCCAGGCCTTTTTCGACGAAGGCCGCATCCGCGCGCCGGCCGATATTTTCACGCTGCAGCGCCGCGACGGCGCTCCGCTGCCGGAACTCGCGCAGAAGGAGGGATGGGGCGCGCTTTCCGCCGCGAACCTGTTCGCCGCTATTGAGGCTCGCCGGTCCATCCCGCTTGCCCGGTTCATTTTCGCTCTTGGCATCCGGCATACCGGCGAGACAACGGCCCGGCTGCTGGCGAAGACCTTCGGCTCGCTGGATCAGCTCTTGCAAGTCATGGCCGAGCCCGGCGCCTTCGAGCGCCTGAATGAGATCGACGGCATCGGCGATGTGGCGGCGAAGTCCGTCGTGGACTTCTTCGACGAGCCGCATAACCGCGAGGTTGTCGCCGCGTTGCTGAAGGAGCTGACCGTCGAGCCATACAAATCCGATGCCGTGGCTTCTCAGCTTGCCGGCGCAACGGTGGTCTTTACCGGTAAGCTCGAACGGTTCACGCGCGATGAAGCCAAGGCCCAGGCGGAGCGGCTCGGCGCCAAGGTTGCGGGCTCGGTTTCGAAGAATACGCTCTATCTCGTGGCAGGGCCCGGCGCCGGATCGAAGCTCAAGAAAGCCGAGGAACTCGGCGTCAAGATATTGTCGGAAGACGAGTGGTTCGAACTCGTCAGCGTGGCTTGAAAGCGCAGCGCCCCACCCCTGCGATCCAGATGCTCTCGCAACTAAAGCCAAGGCTAAAGTGTCCGCAGCTTATGCGTCCCGAGCTTATTGTCTTTCGCCCCGCTTGCCCTTATAGAGGTGGTTTGAAACACATCGTGTGCCGTCGGTTTGCAGCGCCCGTTTGCCGCAGAATCGCGCTCACCTAGCAAAACAGAGAAGATCATGGCGGAGCTCATAGAATTGAAGGCAACCGCGCGCGATGGGACTGGCAAACTCGCCAATCGCGCGCTCAGGGCGCAAAAGAAAGTACCCGGCGTCGTTTATGGCGGAGAGAAAGCCCCCGCCAACGTTACGCTGGAATTCAAACATGTATGGCAGCACTATCAGACCGGGAGCTTCCTTTCCACGGTGTATTTGCTGGATGTGGACGGCACTAAGGAACGCGTGATTCCGCGCGACGTGCAGGTCGATCCGGTGCGGGATTTCCCGATTCATGTGGATTTCATGCGCATCAGCCGCACATCGCGGATCGATGTCGAGGTACCGGTGCAGTTTGTGAACGAGGATGCATGCCCAGGCCTCAAGCGCGGCGGCGTGTTGAACATCGTGCGGCACGAGATTGAGTTCACCTGCCCGGCGGATGCGATCCCCGAGAAGATCACGGTCGATCTCACCGGCCTCGATATCGGCGACAGCATTCACATTTCAGCGATCAAGCTGCCGGCAGGCATCACGCCCACGATCACCGACCGCGACTTTACAATCGCCACGATCGCCGGTGCTTCTGCGGGAGGATCGGCGGCCGCTGCCGACACCGAAGAAGCAGCACCGGCGACCGATTAATCTGTACGGTTCTTGCATTTGCTTCGGCGGCACTCAAGAACAGGACGGGATATAGACATGAAGCTGATCGTCGGATTGGGCAATCCGGGTGATAAATACTGCGGCAACCGCCATAATATCGGATTTATGGCCGTTGACGAAATGGCTCGCGGCTATTCTTTCGGCGCCTGGAAAAAGCGCTTTCAGGGGCTTGCGGCGGAGGGGTTGATCGGGGCTGAGAAGTGTATTCTCCTCAAGCCCGGCACCTACATGAACGAGAGTGGACGCTCGGCCGGGGAGGCCATGCGCTTCTACAAGCTTTCGATCTCCGACGTTATCGTCGTACATGACGAGCTGGATCTGAAGCCGGGCACGGTTCGTGTGAAGACGGGCGGCGGCAATGCCGGTCACAACGGCTTGAAGTCGATCTCCGCTCACATCGGCAATGAATACACCCGCGTGCGCCTCGGCATAGGGCATCCCGGCGACAAAGCGCTGGTGACGAATTACGTTCTCCAAGATTTCGCCAAGGCCGATATTCAATGGCTGGCTCCGTTTCTGGAAGGCATCGCGCGCGGCATGGCACGCCTCGTCGAAGGAAGTGAGGCCGCTTTTTTGAGTGAAGCCGCCCGTGTGGTGTCACCGGCGGCGGCAAAACTGAACGGTGCGGCCGCTCCAAAGGCTAAGATTGAGGCAAGGGCGCCCAAAATTGAGGCTGTTGAGATGGCGGAGAAAGCTGCCATCGCTTCGGAGGCTTCCCGTCCGATCGAAGCCATGCCTATGGTTGCTGTGCCGGTTTTCGCAGCCCGCGAAGCGAGCGGCGGTGGCGCGGTTTCAACGCCCGTCATGATGCCCGAGCCGGCAAGGGCAGCCCCAATCGCTGCCGAGGCCGCGCCGCAAATTCAGACGGAGCCCGAGCCGGTTTTACAAGCAGAGTCTGTTCCTGCCGCGAAGATTGAGGCTGTTCCGGCCGCGAGAGAGGAGCCTGTGGCACCCGAACTGCGGCCGGGGCCGGTCCCGGCGGTCGAGCCTGTGCTTTCGCCAGCGCCGGAGATCGAGCTCGTCGCAGTTCCAAAGGCCGAACCTGCTCCCGTGCGACACGCGCCCGAGCCGAAGCCGGCACCGGCTGCGAAGATCGAGCCAACCCCCGCGCCCGCCCCGGTAAAGGCCGCTGCTCCGGCAACCGCTCCTGCGGCAAGAGCGCCTGCAAAACAGGCCAAGGCGTACGCGCCCCAGCCCGTCGCGCCGGAAAAGAAAAAGAAGGGTGGGTTCTTCACCTGGTATTTCCGGAAGCGCATTCGCGGCGGCAACGCCTAGCACGACGAAAACAGGATTGCCATGGGCTTTAAATGCGGCATCGTCGGCTTGCCGAATGTCGGCAAATCGACGCTTTTCAACGCGCTGACGCAAACGGCGGCGGCGCAGGCTGCGAATTACCCGTTCTGCACCATCGAACCGAATGTTGGCGAAGTCTCCGTCCCGGACGAGCGGCTGCAGAGGATCGCGAGTGTTGCGAAGTCCCAGGCCATCATCCCGACCCGGCTGACTTTCGTCGACATCGCGGGCCTCGTCCGCGGCGCGTCCAAGGGCGAAGGCCTCGGCAATCAGTTCCTCGCAAATATCCGTGAGGTCGATGCCGTTGCCTATGTGTTGCGCTGCTTCGAGGACGACGACGTGACACACGTCGAGGGCCGTGTGGACCCCATCGCGGATGCAGAGACGGTCGAGACCGAACTCATGCTGGCCGACCTCGACAGCCTGGAGCGCCGCAAGCCTGCGCTTGAGAAGAAGGCGAAAGGCCAGGACAAAGAGGCGAAGACAGCGGTCGCCCTCATGGATATCGCGCTTAGATATGTCGCCGCCGGAAAGCCCGCCCGGCTGGCTCTTGCCGAAATTCCCGAAGCCGATCACCGTGCCTTCCAGCAGTTGCAACTTCTCACCTCAAAGCCAGCGCTTTACGTCTGCAACGTGGACGAAGCCAGTGCCGATACCGGAAACAAATACTCCAAGATGGTGCAAGAGCACTTCGGCGGCGACGGCGCGGCTGTGGTTGTGATCTCGGCCAAGATCGAAGCCGAGCTTGCGCAACTCCACGAAGAGGAGCGGGGCCTTTATCTCGCCGAGCTAGGCTTGTCTGAGCCGGGCCTCGACCGCCTCATCGCGTCCGGCTACAAGCTGCTCGGGCTGATTACCTATTTCACCGCAGGCCCAAAAGAAACCCGCGCCTGGACCATCACGAGAGGCACGGCCGCGCCTGGCGCCGCCGGCGTGATCCACTCCGATTTCGAGAAGGGCTTCATCCGCGCCGAGACCATCGCGTATAACGACTTTGTGACGCTCGGTGGAGAGACTGGCGCGAAAGAGGCCGGCAAAATGCGCCTCGAAGGCAAGGACTACACGGTGCAGGACGGCGACATCATGCACTTCCGCTTCGCGAATTGAACTAAGCGCAACGCCCCTCATCCTGTCCTTCTCCCTTTGGGAGAAGGGCCGCTGGAATGACCGCTGAGCGTGCAACGGCGTTCCCTCTCCCAGGGGGAGAGGGACAGGGTGAGGGGCGGGCGCCTCGTACTTCGCTTCGCTAACCCGCACAATTATGGGCAAAAATCATGTTCACCGCTTGAGGCTAGCCCCGGCGCCCTTAGCATCTTCGCGGGCACCCATTCTGATTCGAGGCCGATGCTGGACGCTGGAGATGATTTGCTGCGGGCAACCGGAGGGCGGCGCTTTGGCGCAATCCTGGCTGACCCGCCTTGGCAATTCCAGAACAAGACCGGCAAAGTGGCGCCGGAGCATCGCCGCCTCAGCCGCTACGCCACGCTGACGCTCGCTGAGATTTCGGCGCTTCCTATCGCTGAGACTGCGGCAAGCACAAGCCATCTTTATCTATGGGTCCCGAACGCGCTTTTGCCCGAAGGCCTTGCTGTCATGAAGGCCTGGGGCTTCAGCTACAAGAGCAACCTCGTCTGGCATAAAGTCCGGAAAGATGGCGGCTCCGATGGGCGCGGCGTCGGCTTCTATTTTCGCAATGTGACCGAACTTTTGCTTTTCGGCGTGCGCGGGAAAGCTGCGCGGACGCTCCCGCCGGGACGCCGGCAGGTGAATTATCTCGCGACGCGAAAGCGCGAGCACAGCCGCAAGCCCGATGAGCAATATAGGCTGATCGAAGCCTGCTCGCGCGGACCGTTCCTGGAGCTGTTCGCGCGCGGCGTTCGCGAAGGCTGGGAGTGCTGGGGCGCGCAGGCGAATTGCGACTATGAGCCGACCTGGACGACATATAAGTCCGCAAGCCCGAAGGTACGCGAGAATGCGGCCCACAGCGAGCCGCTTACCGTTTTGGAACTCTGCGCGGGTGCCGGTGGCCAAGCTCTCGGGCTGGAGCAGGCCGGCTTCCGGCACACGGAGCTTGTCGAGATTGACGCCGATGCGTGCCGGACTCTCCGGCACAACCGGCCCAGTTGGGATGTCATCCACGGCGATATCACGACGTTCGACGCCAAGCCCTATTGCGACGTCGATCTTGTTGCGGGCGGGCTGCCTTGCCCGCCGTTCTCGGTCGCCGGCCAGCAGCTCGGCGAAGCCGACGAACGCAACCTTTTTCCGGCGGCATTCCGCATCATCCAGGAAGCCCAGCCGAAAGCCGTCATGATCGAGAACGTGCGCGGCATCTTGGATAACCGCTTCGTTTATTATCGCGAGCTGATTGCCGGGCGGCTTCGCAGCCTTGGCTACGAGACACGCTTCGAGCTTCTAAATGCCCAGGATTTCGGCGTCCCCCAGAACAGGCCGCGCGTTTTCATAATCGGCCTGAGAGCGCCCTATGCTTCCGCCTTCGAAATGCCCGTGAAGAGGCCTCAGCAGTGGACCGTTGGCGAGGTCTTGTTCGACCTCATGGAGAGCGAAGGATGGGGCGGCGCCGAGGCGTGGCGGAAAGCCGCTTCGGAGATCGCTCCGGCAATTGTTGGAGGCTCGAAAAAGCACGGCGGACCCGACCTTGGGCCGAGCCGCGCGCGCGCCGCGTGGGCTGCGCTGGGCGTCGACGGAAAAGGCCTCGCCGCGCGTGCGCCCTCGCCTGAATTCGTAGGCCATCCGCGACTTACCGTTCGGATGGCCGCACGTTTGCAGGGCTTTCCCGATAGCTGGGCTTTCACGGGCGGCAAGACCGCCGCCTACCGTCAGGTGGGGAACGCGCTGCCACCGCCGTTGGCCTTCGCCGTCGCGAGCGCCCTATCGGCTTCGCTGCGCGGTGTAAGGACGTATGAGCTCGCTGGCCATGGTGGATAAGCTCAGCAGCATCGAGCGAAGCCGGAACATGGCATCCATCCGCTCGAAGGACATGAAGCCCGAGCTTGCGGTACGGAAGCTGGCGCATGGCTTGGGCTTCCGTTTCCGGCTTCATAGGAAGGATTTGCCCGGCAAGCCCGATCTCGTTTTCCCGAAATATCGCGCCGTGATCTTCGTGCATGGCTGCTTTTGGCACCAGCACGCGGAGCCAAAATGCCTCGACGGCCGGGCGCCGAAGTCCAACTCAGGCTACTGGGGTCCGAAGCTTGCGCGCAACCTGGAGCGCGATGCAGAAAATAGGGCGAAGCTCGAAGCGCGGGGCTGGCGCGTGCTGGCCGTGTGGGAATGCGAAACAAAAAAGCCAGAGCTGCTCGCCGCGACGATATTGAGTTTTTTGCAGCCCGAAGATCGTGAACCCGCAGCCAGCGTCAGAGAGCTACCAAGGTCTAACGCAATGTAGCTTTGCAATAGCAAGCCGCGCGCATAGGCTTTCCCCAGTGGGCAAGGAGAGGCTTATGCCAGCAGACGAGAGACGTGCGCTGAAAGCCGCCGGGACCGAAGGGGAAGAATTCACCGCCTCGGACGTGAAGCGAAGGCTCAAGGCGATCTTCATCGGATCGATTGGCAACCTCGTCGAATGGTACGATTTCTACGCCTATGCCGCGTTCGCCCTCTATTTCGCCGGCGCGTTTTTCCCTTCCGCGGATCCGGTCGTGCAGCAGCTCAACGCTGCCATCCTGTTTGCGGCGGGTTTTATTGTAAGACCGCTGGGCGGCCTGCTCTTCGGCCAGCTCGCTGACCGTTACGGGCGCCGCAACGCGCTCACGGCTTCGGTCGTGCTCATGTCCTTCGGCTCGCTCATGATCGCGGTTTGCCCAACCTACGACTCGATTGGAGTTGCAGCGCCGGTTGTGCTGGGCCTCGCGCGCATCGTCCAAGGCCTGAGCCTCGGCGGGGAATACGGAACAAGCGCCACCTACCTCGTCGAGGTATCGGACCGGCGCAATCGCGGTTTCTACTCCAGTTTTCAGTATGTGACGCTGATCGGCGGACAGCTTTGCGCCATCCTCGTGCTTCTTGTCCTTCAGCACGTTTTTCTGACCAACGACGAAATACGTAGCTGGGGCTGGCGCATTCCGTTCGTCATCGGGGCGATGCTCGCCGTCGTAGCCGCGATCATGAGGCGAAATCTCCAGGAAACGGACGCCTATCTCGAAGCCAAGAAGTCTGGCCGTCACGGCACCCTGCGCTTGCTTTTCTTGAACCATCCCCGCGAGCTTTTGATTGTTGTTGGCCTGACCGCAGGAGGAACGGCGGCGTTTTACACCTACACGATTTACATGCAGAAGTTTCTGCGGCTTTCGGTTGGCCTGACTGACAATCAAACCACGATTGTGACCGCCGGGAGCCTTATCTTTGCGATGGTCTTGCAACCGGTCTACGGCGCGATCTCCGACATCATCGGCCGCAAGTGGCTTCTGATCTTCTTTGGCGTGAGCGGGACGTTGTTTACGATCCCGCTTCTCGACGCTCTTGTTCAAACCAAGACCCCCTATGGAGCCTTTCTGCTCATCGCGGCGGCGTGGCTGATCGTTTCCGGATATACGTCGATCAACGCGGTGGTGAAAGCCGAGCTTTTTCCGACCTCGGTTCGGGCGACTGGCGTAGGCCTGCCTTACGCGCTGACGGTGTCCATTTTTGGCGGCACAGCGGACTCGATTGCGCTTTGGTTCAAGTCGATCGGCCACGAAAGCTGGTTTTCCTATTATTTGACGGGCATGATCGCGCTCTCGCTCACCGTCTACGTCACGATGCGCGACACGAAAAAGCATTCAGCGATTGGGCGTCACGAGTAGCGCCGGGCAGTTCAAGACCCCTCATCCTATCCTTCTCACTCAAGGGGAGAAGGGACGCTTGTATCACCCCTCTCCCCTCGCGGGAGGGGTGAGGGGGGCTTTCCTGTTTCCGCAAAATCTCAATGCCCGCCGCCGCCCGCCATGGGCTTGGGCCGGCGCATGATGGGCGTGAGCAGGGCGATGACGAGGAACAAGACCGTCAGCGCAAAGAAAACATCGGCGATGGCCATGACGGTCGCTTGCGTTCGCACCAGCTGCGCGAGCTTCTTCGTACCCGCAAGTTGCGCATCGGAGCCGAACCGAGCCATTTGCGCCGTCAATTTGGCGAGCGCTTCCTCGGCGGCCGTCCGGCCCCACGACACTTGCTCGTGAAGCCTGGCGAGGTGCAAATCGAGGCGTTTGTTCAAGAGTGTATTGATGAGTGCGAGGCCAACCGCGCCGCCGAGATTGCGCGTCAGGTTGAACAGCCCGGAGGCGTTTTTCAGCTTGTGCGGCGGCGTCGTTCCAAGCGCGGTGTTGGTGACCGGGATCATGATCAGCATGAGCGAAATGCCGCGCAGGATTTGTGGGATCAGAAGCTCATTGAAGTCCCAATCCTTCGTCATGAGCGAGGCCTGATAGGTGCCGACCGCGAAGCCCGTGAAGCCAAGCGCCAGCATCAGCCTCGGATCGGCGCCCCGGCGCATGAGCTGGCCCGAGATGGGCGCCATGAAGAACATGCACAGCCCGGTGATGAACATCGTCTCGCCGATCTGGAGCGCCGAGTAGCCGCGAACGCGCGCGAGATAGACGGGGTAAAGATAGGTAAGCCCGTAGAGGCCGACGCCGAGCACGAAGGAGAAGAGCGAGCCGGTCCAAAAATTGCGGTCCTTGAAGGCGGAAAGGTCCACGACCGGGTGCACGGCCGTTAGCACGCGCCAGAAGAATAGAACTGCGCAAATCGCCGAAAGGGCTGTGCCGGCTGTAATCGCGTCGCTGTCGAACCAATTGTCGGTTGGCCCTTCTTCGAGAATGTATTCGAGCGCACCGAGAAATCCCGCCATAGTCAAGAAACCCATCCAGTCGAATTGGTCGAGCAACTTGAAATTCGGCTTATCGAAATCGATCAGGAACCAGGAAACGGTGGTTACGATAATGCCCGGGAGCACATTGACGAGAAAAAGCCAGTGCCAGGAGAAGAGGTCGGTGAGATAGCCGCCTACCGTTGGTCCGATCGTCGGCGCCAGCGTCGCGACCAGCCCGATCAGCGGCGAAATCATGGCCTGCTTGCTCTTGGGGAAAATCGAGAAAGCCGATGCAAACACGGTTGGGATCATGCCACCGCCGATAAACCCCTGGAGGGCGCGCCAAACGATCATCTCCTGGATCGAGGTCGCGGTCGAACAGAGGATGCTCATCACTGTGAAACCCGCGGCCGAGATCACGAACAGGTAGCGGGTGGAGAGCGCGCGCGACAGGAAGCCAGAGAGCGGGATCATGATGACTTCCGCGATCAAATAGCTCGTCTGCACCCAGGGGATTTCATCCGCGCTGGCCGAGATGCCGGCCTGGATCTCCGACAGCGAGGCCGAGACGATCTGAATGTCGAGGATCGCCATGAACATCCCGAAGATCATGACGATGAAAGCCACGACGCGCCGCGTTGTGACTTCCGGTTCGGCGGCGGCGTAAGGCGCGGCGGTTGAGCTTGCGCCGGCGGTCGCTGGAATGGTTTGCGCGGTGGCGGCCATCGGTCTCTCTATCAAGGTCTCAACCCCTCACCCTGTCCCTCTCCCTCAGGGAGAGGGACAGGGTGAGGGGTAATACCCCCAATTATTTAGGCTGTGCAGCCATCGCGCCGCCAGCCGCCTCGGGCCCCTTGGTATTGACATAGGTGACGACTGAAAGGCCCGGCCGCAAAACCCCGGCGCGGATTGCCTCGTCATCGACGCGAATGCGCACAGGCACGCGCTGCACGATCTTCGTGAAATTGCCCGTGGCGTTCTCTGGCGGGAGCAGCGCATATTGCGCACCCGAAGCCGGCGCGATGCTTTCGACAACGCCGCGATAGATCCGGCCGCTCGCGGCATCGACGGCCACATCCGCGGGCTGGCCGGGTTTGATGGTCTCAAGCTGAGTTTCTTTGTAGTTCGCCTCGATGTAGACCGTATCGAGCGGCACCAGCGAACAAAGCCGCGTTCCGGGCTGCACATACTGTCCCACCTGCACGGCCTTGTTGCCGGTCACGCCATCGAACGGCGCTCTCACGGTGGTGTAGCTGAGGTCGAGCAGCGCCTTGTCGAGGCTGGTTTGCAGTTCTGCGCGAACGCCCTCGGCCTCCTTCACCTGCGCGTTCAGAACGGCGAGGTTGGCCTCGGCTGAAAGCTCGGCGGCTTCGGCGGACTTCACGGCGGCTTGGCCCTGATCGCGGTCCGCACGCGCCTGATCGAGCCGTTGCACACTGCCGAACTCCTGGCGCGCCAAAGTCTGCGCGCGCTCAAAATCGGCCGAGGCGCGGACCAGGCTCGCCTTTGCCGAGAGAACCTGCGCCTTGGCTTGCTCTATGACGGCCTGCTGTGCGACCGCCTGCTGCTTTAGCCTCTGGATGGTCGCTTCCTGCGTGCCGAGCTTGTTGCGCGCGGCGTCCACGGCGATCTTGTAGTCGCGCTCGTCGATTTGGGCGAGGACGTCGCCCTTCTTGACCGATGTGTTCTCTTTCACGGGAACATCGGTGATGTTGCCGGAAACCTTGGCCGAGAGGACGGAAAGGTCGGCCTTGACATAGGCGTCATCGGTGGAGACCAGGAAGCGGCCCTCGGTCCACCAATAATTGCCGTAATAGCCGCCCGCGCCGAGCGCCGCAATGAGAGCGCCAAGCGCGAGGAGGCGCCGCTTGTTGCGTTTGGGTTTGGATTCGGCTTGGGCCGTGAGTTCCGGGCGGCAAGCCGGAAGCGGCCCGCGCTGCGCCCGCCTCGGGTCTTTCGCCGGTTTCCGGACGGAAGTCCTCAACCTCAAGCACATCGCCCTCCAAACTGTGCGTATGCGTGTCTTGCATATCCATGTGCGCTCTAGGTTTGCTCTTGACGGCGAACCCGAAAAGGGACATTTGAACCGAACCGTTCGGTTCAATGGCAAATAAGCCAAGATGGTAACGGCGTCAAGTGCGTAAGCAAGGAGCGAAGCGCGGTCACGCAGCTGTTACACAGGCGTGCCGAACGATGGTAAACGAATATGGCGCAAGCGCAGAAGCAAGAGAACGAAATGGAATCGGAATCGCCGGCCTTTGATACGGCGAAGCGCCAGCAGATCATGGAAGGCGCGCGCCGGATTTTTCGCCATGACGGCTTCGACGGTGCCAGCATCGGCGACATCGTCCGCGCGGCGGGCGTGTCGAAGGGGACGCTCTACGCCTATTTCCCCAGCAAGGAGAAGTTGTTCGAAGCCGTGGTCAGTGAAGACCGGCGCAAACAGGCCGAGGTGCTCTTCACCTTGGATGAAAGCGACCGCGATATCGCGCGCGTGCTGAAACGGCTCGGCGAGACCTTTCTCGATATGCTGCTGGCGCCGGAGTTGCTCGCGTTTCTTCGCATCGTGGTCGGGGCCTCTGCAAAGTTCCCTGAGATCGGCAAAGCTTTTTTCGAATCGGGCCCCTGCTACGGAACCTCGCGCCTCGCCGCTTATCTTGAGCGCATGACAGTGCAGGGCGCGCTGTCGGTGGACGATCCCAAGCTAGCCGCGCGCCAATTTCTGGATCTCTGCAAGACCGGAATCCACCTGAGGATGATGCTGGGCGACGAGAGTGCGCCGGCGCCCGAGGAGATCACCCGCACCCTCGATGGCGCCGTGCGCGTATTTCTGGCGGCTTACGGGCCTAAACGGACTTAGCCCGTTGGGGCTCTACTCTAAGAAGCTGGGCCTCATTGTTCACCTATGCCTGAGCCGGTAATTCTGCACCGCGAGCCCCCCGCGCCAGGACTTTTTCATCTACAGACTTGAACTAGTTCATAGGCTCATGACGATGATGACGGTGGTGGTAGTACCAGGCCCAAGGGGCAAGACCGAATAGTCCGAAGGGACCGCGACGCCACTCCTGATTGTAATGGCGCCAATGGCCATGGTGCCAATGATGTTCGTTAACCAGAGTGACTGTGCTTTTAGCAACTGGTGCCGATGGTGTAACCGGCATCGCAGTTGCGGAAAAACCAAAACCCGCCGTCAAGGCCGCAGCGATGGCAATAAGCCGGATACTCATGCCTAAACCCTCTCTTTATCCAAAAGGCTTCCACTGCCTCAATGACGGTCTTAACGCCAAGCTTCAGGCGTAGCTACCGCTTCCAAGGAGAGGTTAATTTTCCGGGCAAGTTAGTTGCGCAATTGCAACTGTTGGTAGCCTCCATTCAGCGCAGTCCCGTTCTTGCCATGCGGATGATCCGCCGCAAGAGTTCTGCAACGCATGGAAACAGCAACCTATCAAATTCGATTTCAGTAGTGCGGCTGTGTCCGGCGCCATCGTCTTCATCGCTACCCGCAGTTTTCACTGCGCGGGTTAGCCCCACGAAAAGAGCTGCTGAAAGGACTCATTGATCTCTGCAGGCTTGCGAGGGCTAATCGCTGCAAAAAGGAGTGCTGCAGAAACCATGAGCACAGTAAGCCCAACGAGCACTCTTAATTCGGGAGAAGGCACCTTCTTGGGCTCCCGGCGCCTGATATAATCGTTTCGGCTATCGTAAAGCATGAGTTTGATTTGCCTTGGAAGCGCATACGCCTTGGAGCATACCCGTTCGGCCGTGTTGGTGCATCTTCAAAAAGATCAGCTGCGGAGTGGAATGCCGGCCATTGATGCGCCGCGCACCACCGATAGCGGAGGCGGTTTAACCGCGCAAAGCTTGCCCAAGCTAAGCCTTGCGCTGGGGTACGCCGCTGCTTCAAAGAGCGCGTACGCCGAGGTGCTAAAGACGCACCCAGCGGACAACTCAAAGTCTTAACGGGGTGTACCCGGCTCTTCTCAATGAGAACAAGAGCATCTGGGATTCATCTTCATAACTCTAAGCGGCCAAACTCCGCGAAGAGTTTCGCCTTGCCACCTTGAGCGCGAATATGATCTTTAACTCTAGCGAGTTGCGAGTCTGTTTTGAGGTCGTTGTAGGGTTGTCTTATCCGCCGGCGCGCCCGGATCCCGCGCCGGGCAGAGGGAAACAATGGCCGCGAAGACTTGCTTCGCGATCCGGAAGGACGCGATCAAAATAGGCTGGGCGGCAGCCATCGCGGGCGCGTTGGGCCTCACGTCCTGCGCTGTGGGGCCGGACTTCCGGCCGCCCCAGCCGCCCAACATCGGCAGTTTCACACCGGATCGCCTACCTGCAACAAGCTCGGCCGATGGCAAGACGCAGCGCGTGGAACTCAGCGATCAGCTTCCGGCCGAGTGGTGGGAGCTATTCCACTCGCACGCGCTGAATGCCTTGGTGGTGCGCGCCTTGCACGACAACCCCAATGTCGACGCGGCGCAAGCGGCCATGCGCGCCGCCCAGGCGAACGTCTATGCCGAGGTCGGGACGCTCTTTCCCTTGGCGACGGCAAACTACAATTTCGTTGGCGGTAAGGTCTCCAATGAGGTCTCGTCACCCCTCGCTAACAACAATCCGTATTACTCCATTCACACCGGGCAACTAAGCGTGACCTACGTGCCCGATATCTGGGGCGGGACGCGCTGGCAAATTGAGAACCTCGAAGCGCTGAAGGTGAACCAGCGCTTCACGAACGAAGCGACATTCCTCACGCTCACATCGAGCATCGCGCTCGGCGCGATCCAGGAAGCGGCGCTGCGCGCGCAAATCAACATCACGGAGAGGCTGATCACGATCTCGAAGGAGATCCTCGCAAAAGTTGAGCTCCAGAAAAATCAGGGACAAGTCTCTGGGTTGGATGTCGCGGCACAGGAAGCTCTCGTAGCGCAGACCGAGGCCACCCTGCCGCCGCTGCGCAAAGCTCTCGCTATCCAGCGCGACGCGCTCATCGTGCTCTCGGGCCATCTCCCGGGAGAAGGGCTGCCGGAGCGGTTCGAGTTCTCGGGACTCCAGCTGCCGCGCAACCTGCCGGTAACGCTCCCCTCCGACCTTATAGCCCTGCGCCCGGACGTGCGCGCGGCAGAGGCGAATATACACGCTGCGTGTGCCCTTATTGGCGTTGCCATCTCGAACAGGCTTCCGCAATTCTCACTACAAGGCGACATCGGCCGGAGCGGCACAAAATTCGCCGATCTGTTCAGCAATAATCCAGCGTTCTTCTTTTATACCGGCATGATCAATGCGACGCAGACACTTTTCGACGGGTTCACCTTACAGCAGAGGCAGCGTGCCGCTGAAGCTGGCTTGGACCAGGCCAGGCGCACAATATCGCCTGGCCGTGCTGACGGCATTTCAGAACGTGGCGGACGCGCTGTACTCCATCAGGCACGATACAATTTCTTTAGAAAAGGCTCTACTTTCGGAACTGGCTGCTTCCAAAAGCTTGCGGTTGACGCGGTTGCAGCTTAATGAAGGCCAAGTCGCCATTCCGCAATTGCTCGGCGCTCAGACGACCTATTTGCAGGCTTCTCTCGTGGTTATCCAGGCGCGGGCAAACCGTTATTCAGATACGGTTGGCTTGTTTCAGGCCTTGGGAGGCGGCTGGTGGAACCGGGATGCGCCGCCACACGTGCCTCAGCCCGAAGCATGGCTAACAAGTGTTTCCGGCGTTAAGCCAGATCCAATAGCTACGGAGTATCCTGGGGCTTCGCAGAATGAGGCGGATTGCTGCTCGGGGCGGCCGCACACCGATAATTGAGTTGGAGTTCGACGATGCGCTTCACAAAAGGGGCAGAACTGAGCTTGGCCGGCCTTGGAGCCGCAGCCCTTATGCTTTGCACGGTTTCTGTGCCGGTCAGTTTCGCTGCCACAGCCCCTAGCACTGCAGCCGAACCAAGCGTGGAACTATCGGAAACGCAGATCCAGGCAATCAAGGTCGAGCCGGCGGGCGAGCATGCCTTTCCACAAGTTCAGAGGGCTGTAGGTAGTATCGATTTCAATCAGGAGCTTCTGACCCAGGTCTTCACGCCCTACCAGGGCCGGATCTTGAAGGCCTTCGCAAGTGTTGGCGATGCGGTTAAGAAAGACCAAACCCTCTTTACCATCGACAGCCCCGATCTCTTGCAAGCAGAATCCACGCTGATCGCTGCAGCAGGAGTGCTCGATCTTACGTCGAAAACGCTGGAGCGGCTGAGAAACCTATTCAAGCAGAGCGCCGCCGCGCAGAAGGACTATGAGCAGGCGATCTCGGATCAGCAGTCTGCGGAGGGCGCCTACCGCGCCGGCCGCGCTGCGGTCAAGGTGTTCGGCAAGACCGATGCCGAGATTGACCGGATGGTCTCCGAACGCAAAGTGGATCCCGCGCTGGTTGTGCCTTGCCCGATCACGGGGCTCATCACGGCCCGGAATGCGTCCCCAGGCCTCTTCGTTCAGCCCGCCAATCTGCCAGCCGTCTACATCGTCGCCGACATTTCCACGATGTGGATGCTGGCAAACGTGCCGGAGAGGGATGCACCCGAGTTGAAGATTGGGCAGGAGGTGAGTGCGGTTGTGGACTCGCTCCCAGGCAAGACCTTCCACGGCAAGATTGTGACCATCGGGGCGAGCGTCGATCCGAATACGAGGCGCGTATTGGTCCGCTCCGAGATCGCCAACCCCGATTTTGAGCTGCGCGCCGGGATGTTTGCAAATTTTGTCATCACCCTGGCACCGCCCAAGCTGGCGCTGGCGGTTCCGCAAGATGCCGTGGTGCGCGAGGGCGATGGCACAATGACGGTGTGGGTCACTTCCGACCGCCGGAAATTCACAAAGCGGATTGTCAAAGTTGGTCTGACGCATATGGGCTTTGCGGAAATCCGCGAGGGCCTGAAGCCCGGCGAACTGCTGGCCACCGAAGGTTCGCTCTTCATCGCCAACCAATACGCCAATGCGGGCCGGTAAACCGCTTGGCTGGCGGTAAGGAGAGATAACCCGTGCTTCAGGCTCTCGTCACGTTCGGGCTAACGCGCAGGCCGATCATCCTGCTTATTCTCCTTGTCTTTACTGTCGCGGGCGCCATCGCGTTTACGAAGCTTAACATCGAGGCCTATCCGAACCCGGCCCCGGTGATCCTTGAGATCACCGCGCAGTCGGCGGGTCTTTCCGCCGAGGAGATGGAGCGTCTTTACACCATTCCCATGGAGGTTGGGCTTGCCCCAACACCCGGCGTCAACAACATCCGGTCCACGTCCTTTTACGGCTTGTCCTTTGTCCGCGTCACATTCGATTACGGGGTCGATTACTACTTCGCATTGCAGCAATCGCAGATCAGCATCCTGCAGAACGTCAACCTCCCGAACAATGTGCAGCCGCAGATCCAGGCTTCGAGCCTTGTCGGCGAGATCTACCGCTATGAGGTTACTGGGCCGAAACACTTTGGCATTACGAACCTTCGTACGATTCAGGATTGGGTTCTGCAGCGCCGGCTTCTGACCGTGCCAGGAGTCGTTCAAGTCAATACATGGGGCGGGACCACGAAGGAGTACGAGGTCGAAGCCAATCTCGACAGGCTCGAAGCCTTCAACGTCACCTTGCCGCAACTCGTCAGCGCCGTGAGCAATGCGAACCTCAATATCGGCGCCCGCACCATCAATATCGGCAAGCAGTCGGTCAATATTCGTGGCGTCGGCCTGATCGACACAGGGGGCAACCTCGACCTGACGCAGGGCCGCAGGGTCGAGGATATAGAGAGCATCCCGCTCGGGCAGTTCAACGGCGTGCCGATCCAGGTCAAGGACGTGGCGACGGTGTCCGTGGGACATGTGCCGAGGCTTGGCAAGGCTGGCCGCGACAATGACAGCGACGTAGTAGCGGCTATCCTCGTGATGAACCGGACGCTTCATACGAACGATGTTATCCCCCGCATCAAGGCCGAGGTGGAAAAAATCAACAGCGACGGCACGCTGCCGCCGGGCGTGAAACTCGTTCCCTTTTACGACCGCACCACACTCGTCAATGTCACAACCTCGACCGTTCTTCATAACCTCCTTTTCGGAAGCCTTCTGGTCTTCTTGATTCAATGGGTTTTCTTGGGCGATTTACGCAGCGCGATTATTGTTGGTGTGAACATCCCGTTCGCCCTCTTCTTTAGCATTATCATCCTGGTTCTCCGCGGCGAGGACGCGAACCTCCTTTCGCTCGGCGCGGTCGACTTCGGCATCATCATCGATTCCGCCGTGATCCTGGTCGAGAACATCTTCCGCATTTTCCAGGCGAGCGAGCGGGAAGAAATTCTCAGACGCCCGACACCGATCCAGGAGAGCCCCGAGCGTGCCGGCGACGAGAGCTACTTCAACCGCATCCGGCTCATCTATATCAGCGCGATTCAGGTCGACGCCGCCGTTTTGTTCTCGACGGCCATCACGCTCGCCGCGTTCGTTCCGCTGTTCACCATGCAGGGCGTCGAAGGACAGATTTTCGGGCCGATGGCGAGAACCTATGCCTATGCGCTTATCGGCGCTCTGCTGGCGACCTTCACCGTCTCGCCCGTGCTGGCCTCGTACCTGCTCCCCGAGCATGTCGAGGAAGCGGAAACCATCGTCGTCCGGGCGATCCGCGCTGTCTACACGCCCATCTTGAGGCTGGCGTTGCGTGCCCGGCGGCTGACCGTCATACTTGGCTTGGGATTCCTGGTGTTCAGCGGGTTCCTGGCATCTCAGCTTGGCACGGAATTCCTGCCCGCGCTTGAGGAGGGCAACCTTTGGATCCGTGCGTCGATGCCGCCGACGATCTCGCTTGAGGCCGGCGAGCCCATCGTGGACCGCATCCGCGCCATCATCAAAAGCCACCCGGAGGTGATCACGGTCGTCTCCCAGCACGGGCGCCCCGACAATGGCAGCGACGCAACAGGCTTCTTCAACGCGGAATTCTTCGTGCCGCTCAAGCCGTTCGACGAGTGGGCGCCGGGCCGGGTGAAGGCAGACCTTGTCAAGGACCTCCAAGCCGAGTTCACCCGAAGCTTCACGGGTATCGACTTCAACTTCTCCCAATATATCCAGGACAATATCGAGGAAGGGCTTTCGGGCGTCAAAGGGGCAAACTCGATCAAAATCATAGGCCCGGATTTGTTCAAGCTGGAGGAGCTCGCGAACGAGGTCCAGCGTGTCATGAGCGATGTCCGCGGCGTGACCGATCTCGGTATCTTCCGGGTCTTGGGTCAGCCCAATCTCAACATCAAGGTCGACCGGGAGAAAGCGGCGCGCTACGGTTTGAACGCGAGCGACGTTAATTCCTTTGTGCAGACGGCGTTCGGCGGGAATGTTGCCACGGTCGTCTACGAGTCCGACCGGCAGTTCGGCGTCAATGTGCGCGCCGCGCCTCAGTTCCGCGATACGATCGATGAAGTCCGCCACGCGAAGATCAACGTTACGACGCCTGGGGGCACAGCTTTCATCCCGCTGACTGAAATGGCCAGTATCACACTCGACACCGGCGCCTCCTATATCTTCCACGAGCGCAATCAGCGTTTCATCCCGATCAAATTCAGCGTGCGCGACCGGGACCTCGGCAGCGCAGTCGCTGAGGGCAAAGCGAAGATCGCTCAAGCTATCGCCCTGCCAACCGGATATCGCATGGAATGGGCAGGCGAATTCGAGGAGCTTGAGCAGGCCCAAAAGCGGCTCGCCATCGTGGTTCCCCTGAGCCTTGCACTCATCCTTGGACTGCTTTTTGGGCTTTTCAGATCCATCCGGGATAGCCTCCTCGTTCTGACGGGGATTCCTTTCGCGGTGGCTGGAGGCATCATTGCGCTCGCACTTTCGGGGGAGGCCTTTGGGATTTCCGCAGCGATAGGCTTCGTCTCGCTTCTCGGCGTGTCGGTCATGAACGGGATCTTGATCATGACCTATTTCAATGAATTGAGACGAACGGCCGACAGCATACGGGAGGCCATGTTTCAAGCGGCGACGCAAAGAATGCGCCCGATGCTGATGACGGCGCTTTCCGCATGCCTCGGGCTGCTTCCCGCCGCGCTTTCGACCGGTATCGGCAGCCAAGTCCAGCGCCCGCTTGCAATCGTCGTCGTCGGCGGCATGCTCATTGGCCCGATCATGCTGCTCATCGTCGTGCCGGCGCTGCAAACGCTGTTCTTAGGCGGAAGCAGGCCGGGCGAGTCGCAGCCGGTCCGCGAGTCCGAGCCGGCCTAGCGCGGCATGGCTGCAGCAGACTAGTCGCCCCGCCTTTCGAACCTGCGGGGCGGAAGGTTCAAACCCGCGCGCCAAGAGCTGGCCGCTGGGGCGCGTTCCATATTTAATCATTTATTCCGTAGGGCAGTTGGCCCCGGTGCCATGCCAGTTCGGAAGAGGAAACAACTAAAATCTTGTTTTATCTATATATTGTTGACTTCCGCATGTGTGGGCCCGCGATCTTCGGAACGTTTCTGGCAGGCGCGCCTCTCAGATGAAAATAACTCTGGGTTGACAAAAAAATGAAAGACATCGGACAATCATTCATGCGATATGCGCGCAACGGAAAATTTTTGCGGGAGGGTCCATGAGGGCGTCCATGTTGGAGGGGCTACGCGAGCGCCGCCGGAAGATTGTCGCCGGGGGTGGCGAGGACAAGATCAAAGCGCGCCACGAGAAGGGTCTCATGACGGCGCGCGACCGCCTTGGTGCGCTCTTTCAGCCGGACACCTTCCAGGAAGTTGGCATGCACATCCGTCATACCGGCAAGTACTTCGGAAGCGAGAACAAGGAATTCCCCGCCGATGCTGTGATCGCCGGCACGGGATATGTCAACGGCCAGGTTGTCGCGGCAGTCAGTCAGGACTTCACCGTTGCCGGCGGTACGCTCGGCAAAATGCATGCCTCGAAGATCGTCGAATTGATGAAATTCGCTCTCAAATCCGGCATTCCGGTTGTCGCCTTCAAGGATTCCGGCGGCGCTCGCATTCACGAGGGCGTGGATGCCTTATCCGGCTATGGCGACGTCTTCTACCATAACGTGCTCCTATCCGGAGTTGTCCCGCAGATCGCCGTCATCTGCGGACCCTGCGCAGGCGGCGCGTCCTACTCTCCGGCGCTCATGGATTTCGTGATCATGACCCGCCACAATGCCTACATGTTCATCACAGGTCCGGAGGTGATCAAGGCGGTCACGGGACGGGCGACGACCATGGACGAAGTCGGCAGCGCGGACGTGCACGCCAACGTCAACGGCAATGTGCATTTCATAGCCGAGAACGACCAGCATGCCGTCCAAATCGTTCACCGCCTGCTGTCCTATTTGCCACCGAATAACACCGAGGACCCGCCGCATCATTTCAACCCGGATATCGTGCTTGACCGCGACGAGTCCATGAACGAGCTCATTCCCGACAATTCTTCGGAACCGATGGACGTGCGCCGGATCATCAGCCGACTTGTCGACGGCGGGGAGATGCTGGAGGTCCACGCCACCTGGGCTAAGAACCTGATCGTGGGCTTTGCCCGCATCGAAGGTATCGTGGTTGGGCTTATCGCCAATCAGCCAACCGAAATGGCCGGCGCCCTGGATATCAACGCCTCCGACAAAGGCGCGCGTTTCATCCGCTTCTGCAACATCTTCAACATCCCGCTGGTGACGCTCGTGGATGTGCCCGGATTTTTGCCGGGCGTGGAACAGGAACGCGGCGGCATCATCCGGCACGGCGCAAAGATGCTGTTCGCCTATGCGTCCTGCACCTCTCCGAAGATCACCGTCATCCTGCGCAAGGCCTACGGTGGCTCCTATCTCGCCATGTGCAGTCAGGAAATGGGCGCGGATTTCGTTTATGCGTGGCCCAATGCCGAGATCGCGGTGATGGGCGCGGAGGGCGCGGTTAACCTCCTTTACCGGAAGGAGCTATCTGAGGCGCCCGATCGCAGAGCAAAAATGGTGGAACTCGCGGCTCACTACCGGGCTGAATTCGCGTCACCCTATTTGTCTGCCGAACGCGGCTATATCACGGACGTGATAGAACCGTCTGAAACCCGGGGTGTCTTGGCCCTTTCCTTGCGTAAGACCATTAGCAAACGCGAATTGCGGCCAGCTAAAAAGCACGGCAACATCCCGCTCTAAGACAGGCGGGATTTCAAGAAATCGGCGAGCGGGGGAATCGTTGGCGGAAGGCGATGCCTCCGCCTTGTAACAAGGGGGACGGAAGTGCTTGACCAACTGATCGCCTTCCTCAGCGCGTTGCTTGCGCAGACTGGGGCGGCGCACTTCTCATTCGGCAACCTGGTGATGATTATCATCGGGGCGACGATGATTTACCTGGCGATCGCCAAGCATTACGAGCCGCTCTTGCTTGTCGGCATCGGCTTTGCTTGCATCGTCGCTAATGTACCAGGACCTCCAGACGACGTTCCGGGGGGCCATGCCATCTCAGCGCTCCTTTACGAGGTGAAGGAAGGCGGCCTGTTCCATTATGCATATCAAGGTGTCGCCAAACTTATCATCCCGCCTTTGATCTTTCTCGGCGTCGGGGCGATGACCGATTTCGGGCCCATGATCGCCAACCCGAAGCTGGTTATTCTCGGCGCGGGCGCTCACCTCGGTATTTTCGTGGCGCTGATCCTCGCCAAGGTGGTGGGTTTCTCCCTGAAAGAGGCCGGAGCGATCGGCATCATTGGAGGCGCCGATGGCCCTATGGCAATCTTCGTAACCGTAAAGCTTGCCCCCCATCTGCTCGGGCCAATTTCGGTGGCGGCCTATTCCTACATGGCGTTGATGCCGATGATTCAGCCACCGATCATGCGCCTCCTGACAACAAAGGCGGAACGCGTCATCGGCATGGCCCAAATCCGCAAGGTGAGCAAACTTGAAAAGATCGCCTTCCCCGTGGTGATCGCGATCATCGTCAACTTATTCTTTCCACCGGTGGCGCCGCTCATCACGATGCTAATGCTCGGAAACCTCCTGAAGGAAGTTGGCGTGACCGAGCGTCTTGCGAAAACCGCGGCCGGGGGATTGATGAACGTCATCATCATCATTTTGACAGTCGCCATCGGATCGACAATGGCGGCCGACAAGTTCCTCACGTTCCAGACTGTGGAGATCGTTGTGCTTGGCCTGCTGGCCTTTCTCTTCGGCACCGCGTCAGGCGTGGTGACGGCGAAGATCATGAACATGTTCCTGGAGACACCAATCAATCCACTGATCGGGTCGGCGGGGATCGCATCCGTGCCCATTGCCGCACGGGTGTCGCATGTCGTGGCACAGCAGGAAAACCCCAACAATTTCCTGATCTACCACGCCATGGGACCGAACTTGGCGGGTGTGTTCGGCACTGCCATATCAGGTGGTATTATGCTAGCCCTCTTGGGCGTAGGCTGAGCGAGGGAGCGCCCCGATGGATATCACTGTTCCCGATACGGTGCACGGAGCCGTCCTCCTAAGCATCATCGATTTCTTCCTGAGTTTCATCGTTATTTCGTTCATCGGCTTCGTCCTGGCGGCGTTCCCGCTGATGAACCGGATCGGACCTGGCCTGGCTGCGAGGATCCAGCAGCCGCCGCCGTCTCCGGCTGCTTCTTTGCCTGACGAGGTCGACATGACCGCCGAAGATCATATCGCTGTGATATCGGCAGCGGTAGCGGCGATGGTTGGCGCTCACCGAATCGTCCGCATCGAGCGGGCCCGTCACGGTCCCGGTTGGCTGGCGGAAGGGCGCGCCGCGCAACACGGCTCACATGCCCATCCTGGATCACATGCCGCGCCGCCTCCGCAACGGCCGGCATAACCGAATTAGAGGAGATCGCACCCCATGGAACGCAAGTTCAGAATCACCGTCGACGGCCGGAAATACGATGTGAGCGTGGAAGACCTGAGTGAAGTGAGTATCCTGCCCTATTCCCAACCGGGCATGGTCTATATGCCGCCCGCGTCGCCTTCTGCCACGTTCACACCACCCCCTGCACAGGCGCCCGCTGCCGCCGCGCCCGCAAAAGCCTGGCCTGCTGAAGCCGGCGATGTGGTTTGTACGCTCGGTGGCGTGGTCGAGTTGGTGCTGGTGACGGTTGGCCAAGACATCAATGCTGGTGACCGCGTGGTTATCATCGAGGCGATGAAAATGAAAACGCCGATGGTTGCTCACGCGGGTGGCAAAGTCGCGGCTATCCTGGTCAAGGTCGGGGAAGGCGTCGAAACCGGTCAGGTTCTTATCAAGCTATCTTAAGATCGGCGCTCTCGCTGCGGCTCACCTCAAGAAGCGTCCGCGCAAATTGAAATGGCGCGTACGCTTTCTTTGTCTTGATGGACAGTCCCGGCGCCGGCAGGACATCATCTACGGTGGCAGCTTGACGCTTACGAGGGCCGGAACCATGCCGCATAGGGTCGGGAACGCAGAGGCCAGCTGCATACGCTACGACGGGGATTTAACCGCCTTGCCATCAGGCACCTGGCAACTTGATGCCCGCGCTTGGGGTTTGTCTTCCGATAGAGCTTGAGGGGATGTTCCGTACGCTTTCATGTCCAGCTGAGCGAGATCACTTTCGATACGGGATTGCGGAACACGCTGGACGCCATCGCAGCGTGGGCACGGCAGAACAAGAGCGCGGTGAGGTGCGGCTTGCCTGAAAAGTTTTGAAGGCACGCCGGCCATATAGCAGCATGCGATCTCTGCACGACGCCGCCGTTGATCTGGCTGCATCAGGATATCCGGATACAGATCTTGCCGAATTGCGCCCCGCTGCCAAGGTAATCAAGCGCCTGATGCAATTCTTCGAAGGCGAAAACGCGATCAACCTGCGGCTGAATGCGGGCCTGGGCGATGGCCCGGACCATGGCCTCGAAGCCGTCGCGGCTGCCGACGGTGATGCCCTGCAGCCGGATCTGGCGTGTCACGATCATACCCAGGCTTGCCGTCATGGCCGAGCCAGACAGCACGCCGATGACGCTCAGCGTGCCTGCCGTGCGGACGGCCCTGAGCGATTGCGGGAGCGTCGCTTCTCCGCCGACCTCGACCACATGGTCGACACCATCACCGCCGGCGAGTTTGCGGACTTCCTTGCCCCACTCGGGAACTTTCTTGTAATTGATGCCGTGATCCGCACCCAACGCGATGGCACGCTGGATCTTTTCATCGCTCCCAGACAACAGGATGACGTGTGCCCCCGCCAATTTGGCGAACTGCAGCGCAAACAGCGAAACCCCGCCGGTGCCCTGGATGAGGACCTTGTCGCCGGGCTTGATTTGGCCGTTCGTAATCAACGCGCTCCAGGCCGTCAATGCAGCGCACGGTAGCGTCGCCGCGGCTTCGTCAGAGAGGTGATCAGGGACCTGGACGACGGCTTCCTGATCCACCGCCATCCATTCGGCCATCACGCCGTCTAAAGGTCCGCCACGGAGCACCAAGCGTTCTTCATCCGGTTCGCCGGAGATCCAATTGGGCAGGATGGTTGGGCACACCCGGTCGCCCACTTTCACGCGGGTGACGCCCAAGCCAAGGTCAACCACTTCGCCCATGCCATCGGACACCGGAATGAGGGGGAGTGTGCCGGTTTTTGAACCGTAGCCACGGAGGGGGACGATGCGGTCGCGCCAGTTCAGGGAGGCAGCCTTCATGCGCAAGAGAACCTGCCCGGGTCCTGGTGCGGGCATCGGCCGTTCCCCGATCTGCAAATTGTCCAGCGACCATTGGTCACGAATTTCAAACACCTTCATAGAGCGCCTCTCTTCCATCATAATCTCGCATCAGGCGCCGCCATAAAATCGGCCGAAGGCCCGGGCCAGCATAAGTCCCATGAGTAGCACGCCAAGCCCGGAGACGGTGACATGTGTGGTCTTGCGGAGTTCAAAGTTCCCAAGACGCGCGAGCAGCAGGTAAGCGATAACACCGTTGAAGAACCCCCAAAGCACGTTCACCACCGCACTTGAGAGCCCTTCTCCCGACGGGGTTGCGAACGGACTTTGGAAAGGATGGCCGGTCACTCCCATAACGAAATGCGGGATGGCGTTTGTGAGGAAGGCTCCTCCAAAGAAATAAGATAAATAGTGATACCATTTCATAACGAAAGCTCCGTAGCAGGGCGATGACGCGACGACCCGGTGGTAGAACAGGAATCCAAGATTTTCTAGCCCCGCGGGATTGCCGATGACGAAGATCGGTTCAGTCCCGTGTGGGATCGAACCCCAAGGCCGCCGGTCTCACATAGGCCTCCAGGACAGCAAAGCGCCGCTGCAGCCTTTGCATGTCATCGTCCTGAAGCTTGCCTTTACAGCCGTCGACGACACGCTCGCCGCGCTCCACCAAGCGAAGGTGAATCGCAGGATCGCGGACGGTGCTCGCGATGTCGCTAAGCGCTCGCATCAGCCGCAGGCTGACCGCCGCATCCGAAGCGGCATAGTGCCGGATCTGTTCGAACGCCAGATCGAGCAGGCCGCTCAGGCCGATCCAGGGAACGACGGCGCGCAGGACATGGGGCGGGTCGTAGTGATGGCTGCGCGGCGGCGTGCGTCCAAGCCAGCGGATCAGAATGCAGCTCAGTTGATCGACACAGCTGATCGCCGTTGTTGGGTCGTTCACGGCGGGCGACATTGCCCGCAACGCAATGTCGACGATCTGAACGATGCCGAATTCGGCATCCTGCTGTAATGTCCGCGTTGGGCCGATTTCGATCGCGGAGAGCAGCTCATGCGCGCGTTCTCCCGTTATCCGCTCGCCTCGCGAAATACTCAGGAGGGGCACGCCTTCCGCAATGAAGTGGCCAACCCGGCGCTCAAGCCGGACGCAAATCCCATAGAATTTCGCCAGCGAGCGCAGGCGCGGAATATCGGCATAACGGATATAGCCGGACTCCCGGCTCAGAAGCGCAAGATCGAATGTCTCGTGGTTCGCGCTATCCATAGTCAGAGGCCGGTAGGGATATGGCATCAGCTCGTCGATCACGACTTCCGTATCCCGGCGGATCCGGTCGATGATCGTGTTGACGCTGATGGCATTCGAAATGTGGTGGATGAAATAGATCAGCCAGCCGACGCAGACCGGCGCCAAAGCCATCGCACCCAGCACTGTCACGACCGGTACGAAGGGATAAGGAAGCAACCGTGCCGCCGGCAACGCCGCGATGCAATAGGAAAACGTGCCGAGAAAGACGCCGAGCGTCCACTGGGTAACCTGATCCCGGACGAAGCTAACCAGGATCCTCGGCGAGAACTGGGTTGAGGCCAGCGTCAAACTCATCAACAGGATCGCAAAAACGATCGACACCACCGTCATGGTTGCGGTGGCGATAGTGGATAGGATGACCTGCGCAACCTGCGGGTCCGCATGCGATGGAAAAAGGGTCTTGGGAACGATGATTTGGACGGCCGGAAAGTGCTCCTCGAACGAGGACAGCACCGCGCCGGCCGCTCCGATCGTGAAGGCGATGACAAGAGGCCGGACCAAAAACCCGCCGCGCAGCGCATAAAGCACTGAGCGGACCGATGCGGGGCGGCTCGTTATCATATTCGGGGGCATGACCCCACCCTAAAGTTCGCGGCTTGGCAGGAAATTAGCTCACGCGCGATAAAACAGCCTTAACTCAAGCGGTCTCACGGTGGCATGAGGAACGGGCATAGGTATCATGATTATCGCAAGGCTGTGCACGCTTTCGAAGGGTTTACCGTGCAATGACCAGCCGGGACCATAGCGTCCAATGCGTTCAAAAGGATGAGACGGGAGGTGTCATGAGCCTGCCGAACCATGGGAAACAGCCTGTCCGCTGCGTGGAGAGCAAATGATAGCCGTTCTTGGACCCAACTCTTCGCTCCAGAACGCCTGGTGAGACCGTGCTTTTTAATATTTTCCTTCGCGCGCGCTGCTATGAGCCCCTCGGTCACCGGTCATGGCCGCACTTGATGCGGCCATCCCGGGGGAGGTGGCTGGGTCAAGCCCGGCCATGACCATGCTGCATTCGCCTTGATCGACACCCGGCGGTGGCTTGTTATCGCAGGCTTCACCTTTGCCGCCACAGCGAGCGATTGCCGGTGCGCCTTTGCGTCTGCGGGCGATGCCGCCCTGGACGGCTCGAAACTGAGTTCTCCTTTGGGTGCTCCCCTTCGCCGGTATCCTCGGCTCGCTCGCCCTCTTGCCAATGCTTGCCCCCAATTTCTGGCATCGCCGCCAAGGGCACGTGGCCTTGTTTTGGGGACTGGCTTTTCTCTTGCCCTTCGCTGCCCATTTTGGAACCGGAGCCGCTTTCCGGGAACTGGTGCACGTGCTCCTGCTCGAATACATCCCCTTCATCGCGCTGATCGGCTCGCTGTTTGCCATCGCGGGCGGCATCTACGCCGGAGGCCAGCTTCGTGGCTCACCGATGCTCAACTCGCTCATCATGCTCACCGGCACGGTGCTGGCTAGTTTTGCCGGAACGACGGGCGCGGCCATGATCCTGATCCGCCCTTTAATCCGCGCGAACACGGATCGGCAGTACAAGGTCCACATCGTGGTTTTCTTCATCTTCCTCGTTTGCAACATCGGAGGCGCGCTAACACCGCTCGGCGATCCGCCGCTGTTCCTCGGCTATCTCGAGGGTGTGGACTTCTTCTGGCCGCTTAAGGCCCTATGGCGGCCTATGCTCCTGATTGGCGGACTTGTCCTCGGGGCGTTTTACATCCTCGACTCGCATCTCTTCGCAAAAGAAGGCGCCGCAAAACGCGGCCCCGCCAAGAGCGGCGGCATCTTTGTGCGCGGGCTTGTGAACGTACCTCTTCTTATGCTGGTCGTTGCCCTGATCGCGGTAAGCGGCTCGGACGGATGGGGACAGGTTGAGATCTTCGGGACCAGGGTGGGTTGGATCGGCCTCATGCGCGATGGCGGTCTCATCGGACTGGCTGCCGCTTCGCTCGCGCTGACACCTCGCATCTACCGCGAGCAAAATGAGTTCAATTGGGAGCCGGTCTTGGAGGTCGCCAAACTCTTCGCCGCCATCTTCGTGACTATTGTACCAGCGATCGCGATCTTGAAAGCAGGCCAACAGGGTGCCCTTGCTCACGTGCACGATCTTCTTGGTGAAGCGGATGCTCCGAATAACATCGCCTATTTCTGGATGACGGGCCTGTTGTCCAGCTTCCTCGACAACGCGCCTACCTACCTGATCTTTTTCAACGCTGCGGGCGGAGACCCTGATACGCTCATGGGGCCGATGGCCCAGACTCTAACCGCGATCTCAGCGGGCGCGGTGTTCATGGGCGCAAACACTTATATCGGCAATGCGCCGAATTTCATGGTCAAGGCCATTGCCGAGCATCTCGGCGTGAGGATGCCGAGCTTCTTCGGCTTTATGGTTTGGTCCGCCCTGGTTCTGATCCCAGCCTTCGTCGTCGTGACCCTTGCATTCTTCCTTTAGCAAGCTAAGCCTTTTTGGAAGGCTGGCGTGCCACGCCAGCCATTTGCCGTTGTTTTTTATGCAGCGGGCAGTTTTGGCAGGCGGAGGAGGGGCGAACTGAACCGGGTAAGCGCCCGCAGGAGTTCCCCTTCAGGCGGCTTGGTCGAGGATGGCTGTCGACTTAGAATTTCTCCATGGCTTCAATAGCGATGTCATTTAGGTACTGGCCGTAATTCGTCTTCGCGAACAGTCGCGCGCGTTCGAGTAATTGATCCATCCCTATCAATCCCATGTTGAAGGCAACTTCTTCGAGACACGCAATGTGTAAACCTTGCCGGCGTTGCAGCGTACGCACGAACTCGGATGCCTCCAAGAGCGAATCGTGGGTCCCGGTATCGAGCCAAGCATGCCCGCGCGTCATACGCTGAACATGCAATTCGCCCCATTCGAGAAAAGTCCGGTTAACGTCGGTTATCTCTAGCTCTCCGCGCGCGGAAGGGCGGATGGATTTTGCCACCTCCACCGCTCGATTGTCGTAAAAGTAAAGCCCAGTTATGGCCCAGGAGGACGGCGGGTCGATGGGTTTCTCGACGATGTCCGCCGGGTTGCCTTCTGCATCGAAAGCGATGACTCCATAACGCTCAGGGTCGTTTACCCGGTATGCGAAGATTGTTGCCCCCGTCTTCCTTGCCCCTGCTTCAGCTAAAAGGGCGGGAAAGCCGGCACCAACAAAGATATTATCGCCCAGGACCAGGGCTACTCTATCCCGGCCCACGAACTCCTCGCCGATTATAAACGCTTGAGCCAGACCTTCCGGGCGCGGCTGTTCAGCGTAGCTCAGCGAGATTCCGAAAGCGGAGCCGTCACCCAAAAGCGTTCGGAACAACGGCAGGTGCTCGGGCGTCGAAATCAAAAGAATGTCGTGAATCCCAGCCAGCATGAGCACCGAGATGGGATAATAGATCATAGGCTTGTCATAGACCGGCAGGAGCTGTTTGCTCATCCCTAGCGTTGCCGGATAAAGCCGGGTACCGGATCCGCCCGCCAAAACAATGCCTTTCATTCGGTGCCCCCACCTTCAAAAAAGAGGTCAACGGCCTCTGATACAGCCTCGGTCCAAGGGCGCGGCTCGATGCCGTACGCCATCCTCAACCCCGCTACCGATAGGCGCGAATTTGATGGACGGGCTGCCTGGGTTGGATATTCGGCTGTGGAGATGGCTTCTACAGGCGGCGCGGGATGGCCGTGCCGTGCCGCACGGGCAAGCACCGCCTCGGCTAAACTGTGCCATGTTGCCTGACCCCCATTCGCAAAGTGGAAAGTGCCCACGGGCGCCGCTGGATCGCGGATCAATCGCAGCGCTATGGATTGAAGCGCGCGTGCGAAATCGCCGGCGGCCGTCGGGCAGCCGGTTTGGTCAGCCACAACCCTGAGCGCAGGCCGCACGGAAGCGAGGCGAAGCATCGTTTTCAGAAAGTTGCTCCGGTAAGGGCTAACCAGCCAACCCGTGCGAGCGATGACCGAGCGATGCTGAATGGTACGAACGGCCTGCTCGCCGGCCTCCTTGCTGGCTCCATACACGCCGAGCGGACCCACCGGATCCGTCTCCTCGTAGAAGCCAACTTTATGACCGTCGAAAACGTAATCCGTGGAAATATGGATGAGCGGTGCGCCCATACGCCGGGCTGCCTCCGCCAGCGCTGCCGGACCGAGCGCATTCACCGCGAAGGCCGTAACGGGCTCGCTTTCGGCCTTATCGACAGCGGTGTAAGCTCCTGCGCTGATTATCGCTGCAAGGCTGCGGCCTTCAAGCGCTTTGCTCACGCTAGCGGGATTTGTCAGGTCTAACTCTTCCCGGCTTGGAGTTCCACAGCCCGGTGTCTTCCGGCCAAGCGAGGCGGCACAACGCGATCCCGGCCTGCCCCGTGCTCCCGGTGATTAGGATCTCGCCGCCGGTCATGGATTTGCGAGTTTCATGCCGAGACGCTCGCCGCGATAGTTTCGCGCTTGGATCTCCTGCCACCAGGCGGAGTTATCGAGGTACCAAGCAACCGTTGCCTTGAGTCCCGCTTCGAAACTATGCAACGGTGCCCAACTCAGCTCTCGCCGGATTTTTGTGGCGTCGATGGCGTAGCGCGCGTCGTGCCCTGGCCGGTCGGCTACGAAGGTTATGAGTTCGCGATAAGATAGCCCGCCTGGCCTTGGGCTCAACCGGTCGAGAATGTCACAGAGCTCCCTTACCACGTCGAGATTACGGCGCTCGGCATTGCCGCCGACGTTGTAGGTCTCTCCAGGGCGCCCGCGCTCGAATATCGTTCTAAGCGCCAGGACGTGATCTTCGACATAAAGCCAATCCCGGATGTTCTCGCCTTTTCCGTAAATGGGCAGAGGCTCGCCAGCGAGCGCTTTAATAATGCAAAGGGGGATGAGCTTTTCCGGGAACTGATAAGGTCCATAATTATTCGAGCAGTTGCTGATCAGCACCGGTAGGCCGAACGTATGACCCCACGCTGATACAAGATGATCCGATGCCGCCTTCGAGGCTGCATAGGGCGAGCGTGGATCGTAGGGGGTCGTTTCACAGAACCGGCCCGAAGCGCCAAGGGAGCCGTAGACCTCATCGGTGGACACATGGTGAAAGCGAAACCGTTCCCGCCGTTCGGGAAGAAGTTGCTCGAAATGCTCTCGCGCGGCCTGCAAAAGCGTAAATGTGCCTTGGACGTTGGTCTCTACGAACGCGCCCGGAGCATCGATGGAGCGATCGACATGACTCTCGGCCGCAAGGTGAATGATGCCGCAAGGATCGTATTCGTGAAAAATGGTCTTAACGAGCGCATAGTCGCAGATGTCGCCACGCAAAAACCTGTAACGCGGATTCTGCGCCACCGGCTCCAGCGATGTGAGCGAGCCAGCATAAGTCAGCTTGTCAAAATTAAGAACATCATGCCCGCTATTGGCGACGATATCCCTGACAAGCGCCGAACCGATGAACCCGGAGCCGCCGGTTACTATCATTCTCATGGAGTAAGTTCCGTCAAGGGCGCCAAGGGCGCGTCCTGCGGTCCGAAAACGAAGGGGCTCTCAAAGCCGGCAAACCCCGGAAGCGCGGCATCCTTTGGTGAAAGCGAAGGTGCGGCCCCTGCGGGAAGTGGCCAGCCAACGCCTAGAAGCGGGTCGTCCCAGCGTATGCCGGCATCGCAAGACGGCGCATAGGGGCTCGATACTTTGTAGATCACCTCGGTATCGGGCTGGAGAGAGAGAAATCCGTGGAGGAACCCCTCAGGCACGAAAAGCTGCTCGCCGCCTCCGGCCGAAAGCTCCGCAGCGACCCACCGGCCAAAGCTGGGCGAGCCTTTCCTGATGTCCACCGCTACATCGAAGATGCGTCCCCGCACGCAACGCACGAGCTTTGACTGCGGACATGGCGGATGCTGAAAATGCAGCCCCCGCAAGGTATGAAGAGGGCGGGAAAGCGAATGGTTGTCCTGCACAAAGCGAACGTCCACCCCGAGGGCGGCAAAGCTTTGCTCTTTATAGGTCTCGCAGAACCAACCGCGATCATCCTCAAACCGGCGAGGGCGGAGAAGCAGCACTTGGGAAGTCTTCATGGGCTGCAACGCTCTCTTATGATCTGTAGCGAGCGCGATAAAGAACCGTA
Source organism: uncultured Alphaproteobacteria bacterium (assembly GCA_963817705.1). Taxonomy (GTDB): domain Bacteria; phylum Pseudomonadota; class Alphaproteobacteria; order Rhizobiales; family Rhodomicrobiaceae; genus Rhodomicrobium. The sequence continues at coordinate 2,351,940 of CAWFPF010000001.1, read as the reverse complement.
GGAAAATAAGCTTGGTGTGCTGCGCCGCATTACGTTCTCCGTGCCCGGGAACTTGATAGGAGCGTTCCTGCAAAGCGTCAACTGAGTCGGGGCGGCCGCCTTGATGTTTGATAACCCTTGGGGATTTGAGCCGTATCGGATGCCAATTTTCAGGTGTGCAAGCTGTCTCATTCCAAACCAAACGTGTCGCGGCATCTTGTTACCAATCGGCGCTTGCGACTTCGCTCAGCCGACGCTAGGAAATGTAGATGTTTATCCGGGGATGCCTAGCGGCTCCCTGATGCGCCGGGCGCCGAGCGGGATGGGCCAAGGTCGAGAGGGTTCTATGAAATCTTGTCACGGAGAACACGATCGAGGCGAAGGCCAATCGGATAGAGAAGCAACTCTTGACTTTAGGGAATTTTCTTTCCCCAGCGTCCTTTCTGAAGCCGGCTGCATTGGTTAAATCGGCATGGACGGCTCATGCGCCTTTTGCCTTTTGGCTCATTGAGGCGTTGAGGCCGGGCGTTCTCGTAGAACTTGGAACGCACAAGGGATTTTCATATCTGGCCTTTTGCCAGGCAATCCGCCACCTGCGCTTGAGCACCAAGGCTTTTGCAATTGATACATGGACCGGCGATGAGCATGCAGGCTTCTATGGAGACGAGATATTCTTTCGATTGAAGGCTTATCACGATCCCCGCTTCGCCGGATTCTCTCAATTCTTGCGCATGTCTTTTGATAGCGCGTTGACGCATTTCGCCGGCAACTCCATCGATCTCCTTCATATCGGTGGGCGTCATTTCTATGATGACGTGAAACATGACTTCAATGCCTGGAAAACGAAGCTGTCAGACTCTTCAGTGGTACTGTTTCACGATATTTGCGTACGGGAGAGAGAATTTGGAGTTTTTAAGCTTTGGGAGGAATTACGGGAGCAATATCCGAGCTTTGAGTTCGATCACGGATATGGTCTCGGTGTTTTGGGAACCGGCTCATTTTTTCCGGAGCCGCTCGCAAATCTTTTCGCTGCAGCGGCCGATCCCGCTTTAAGCAATCAAGTGCGGCTCAGCTACAGGTCTCTTGGCGGCTCGGTAGAAGCGCGGTCTGCAGCCCTTGAGTTGGCAAAAACGGCCACGCAGACATCACAGATCTTGGCGCTGACGCATACTGCTTTGGAGGAGACCCGCCGTCAACCTTTACAGAATCTCCGATACAACCTCAAATGGCGGGCCATGAAATTGATGGCCGCATCGAAATCTTTGTCCGGAGAAAAATTTGCGAATAAAATGCGCCAAAAAGTCGAACGGTACGCCCCGGACGATCTTGTCTTTTGGGAAAAGCGGCGAAAAAGGCGCCGAAGGGCGCGAATTGCCCGGTTCGTAATACGGTTAACCCCGGTACTATCAAGCGCGATAGTCGCCAAAGCTCAGCGCAAATTGCAGAAATATACCCTCTTTACTCTGGCGGACAGGACACCGGACTACCAAGATTGGATTAAGCGGTTCGATACCTTGAAGGCTCACGACCGGGAGCGGATTTGAGATTTCGTAAGAAGACTGACACCCCGTCCTCTGATCTCTATCATAATGCCGGTCTATAACGTTCCCGAGCAATGGCTTGTGAAAGCGATCGAGTTGGTTCGCGGGCAACTCTATGACAATTGGGAACTATGCATTGCGGACGACGCTTCTACGGAGCTTCACGTCAGAAAGATCCTCAAGCATTACGCAGCAACCGATCCGCGCATAAAAGTGTATTTCAGGGAAACGAACGGCCACATCAGCGCTTGCTCTAACGATGCGCTTACCCTTGCGACCGGCTCATATATTGGCCTTTTGGATCACGATGACGAGTTGCACGAAACCGCGCTTTTTTACGTTGCCTTAGAAGCAAATAAATACCCGGACGCGGGGATTATATTCAGCGACGAGGACAAAATCGACACAAAGGGAAAACGAAGTAGGCCCTATTTCAAGTGCGGCTTTTCCTACGAGTTATTTTTGGCACAAAACCAAATAAATCACTTCGGCGTGTATAGGAGGGACTACATCGATGCTGCCGGCGGGTTTCGGACCGGGTTCGAGGGGTCCCAAGACTGGGACCTGGCGCTGAGAGTTGTTGAGAAATGCGGGGTCGACAATGTGCGGCATATTCCGCGTGTTCTATACCATTGGCGAAAGCTGGAAACGTCCACTGCTACGAACACTGGCACGAAACCCTATGCCATGCAGGCCGGTATGCGAGCCGTAACGGAGCATCTGGAGCGGCGCAAAATCGCCGCGAAGGTTTCGGAAAATCCCTTTGTTCCTACGATTTCAACCGGATTCATTATGCTGTTTCTTCTCAGCCGTTAGTTAGCATTATTATCCCAACCTACAATGGATATGAACTTCTTCGAGCTTGTATAACAAGCATCTACGAGAAAACAAACTATAGTAATTACGATATTATTGTAGTCGATAACAAATCTGAAGATTTAAAGGCCATACAATATATGCGTGAGCTTGCATCGGCAGGAAAAATCAAGCTTCTGCGCTACCCAAAGCCCTTTAACTATTCAATTATTAACAATCTCGCTGCCGCGGAAGCTAAAGGAGAGGTGCTAGTTCTATTAAATAACGACACGGAAGTTATTGCCGGAGACTGGCTTTCCGAGTTGGCGTCTCATGCAAGCCGGCCCGGGATAGGCGCTGTGGGCGCGCTCCTCCTTTACCCAGACAATACTATCCAACACGCTGGAGTCGTCGCGGGGCTGGGCGGTTTGGCAGGGCACGCCTTTGTGGATTTTCGATGGAACGATCGCCAGTATTTCTATCTTGCGGTGCTGACCCGGAATGTAACCGCGGTGACGGGAGCTTGCTTGGCGGTCAGAAAGAACCTTTACCACGAGATTGGCGGACTGGACGAGAGCCTGCCAGTTGCATTCAACGACATCGACTTTTGTTTTCGCCTCGCTGAGAAAGGGTATAAAAACTTATATACGCCCTTTGCAAGGCTTTATCATTATAAGTCTAAGACGAGGGGGCGCGATAATACGCCGGAAAAACAAGAACGTTTCCAGGCGGAAGCGAGGTATATGCGCAAGCGTCATTCATTGGCGCTTGCTCAGGATCCGTACTACAACCCCAATCTTTCCATCGGGCAGCCCGCTTATTCGCTATCCTTCGAGCCACGCTTGCCATCGCTTTTCGAGACCTTAATAGAAAATTTAGATTAAACTTTTACGCTGCTAAAGCCTTTCAGAGTTGGCTATGGAGAAAGGCGCGCACGTCTTAAGTCCATGCCGGTCCGGCAACCACCCCCAACGGATGCAGGATCGTTGCGTTGCCGGGCGGATTAAATTCCCATTTGTTGTGAATCAAGGGCTTTCCCGTTCGGTTTGTCCGTGCAACTCATTTAGCCTGCCGCAAGCATTGCGAATCATTGAGGCGCTCCTTGCAGATCACTCGTTTAAGGCTTCTCGGTTTCAAATCCTTCGTCGAGCCGACCGAGCTCCTCATCGGACCCGGTCTCACAGGCGTCGTGGGGCCGAATGGGTGCGGGAAGTCTAATCTTCTCGAAGCCCTGCGCTGGGTGATGGGGGAAACCTCCTATAAGAGCATGCGCGCGTCCGCCATGGACGACGTCATTTTCGCAGGCACAGACAAGCGGCCCGCCCGGAACATGGCCGAGGTCATGGTCGCCATCGACAATGCGCAGCGCACCGCACCCGCGGCCTTCAACGATGCCGATGTGTTGGAGATCTCGCGGCGCATCCAGCGCGAGGCTGGCTCCATCTATAAGGTGAACGGCAAGGAAGCGCGCGCCAAGGACGTCCAGATTCTTTTCGCCGACGCCGCCACCGGCGCGCGCAGTCAGGCACTCGTTCAGCAAGGCCAGATCGGCCAGCTCATCAACGCCAAGCCGCAAGAGCGCCGCCGCATCCTTGAAGACGCGGCCGGCATCGCCGGGCTTTATAGCCGCCGCCATGAAGCGGAACTCCGCCTGAAGGCCGCCGAAGCCAATCTCGAACGCCTCCGCGATGTGATCGGGCAAATCGGCAACCAGCTCGCGAGCTTGAGGCGGCAAGCCCGGCAGGCGCAGAAATACAAAGAACTGACGGCCGAACTTCGCAAGCTCGAAGCGATCCAGCACTATCAGCATTATGCCTCGGCCCACGCGGCGGTGCAGGCGGAAGAATCGCAACTCGTCGAAGCTCTGCGCGCGGTCGGTCAGCTCACGCAGGCCGAGGCCGCAGCCCTACGTGTCCAATCGGAGACTTCAGACGCGCTTCAGCCGCTCCGCGACGAGGAGGCGGTGCGCGCAGCCGTCCTCCACCGCATCACGGTGGAACGTGACACACTCGACAAGGAAGAGGCCCGCGCCAAGGAGCGCGAGGCGGAGTTGAAGGCCCGGCTGGAGCAAATCCAAAAGGACGCCGAGCGCGAGGATCAGGCCATCGCCGAGGCGCGCGAGCTGCTCGCCAGGTTCGACCGCGAGGAGGAGGCCATCAAGGCCCAGGGCGACGGGGCCGAAGCGCGCGTAGAAGCCGCCGCCCGTGCCGAAACCGCACTCGCCGGGCTGAACGAGGCGGAAGCCGCCCTATCCGCGCTGACTGCAAAAGCGGCCGAGCTTCGCGCCGAGCGCCGCCAGCTCGAAGCGCAAATTGCCGAGCACAATACGCGGGCGAGCCGCTTTGCGGCCCAGGAAGCCGATCTCGGCCGCCAAGTTGTGGAGCTTCGCGCGAAGAACGCGGCGTCTTCGCCTGTCGAGGCGCTGCGCGAAGATGTGGCGATGCTGGAAGCCCAGCTCGAAACCATCGAAGGCGACATCCTCACGGCGGAAGACACCGTCGCGCAATCCCGCATCCGCGAAAAAGAAACTCGCGACGCGGCGGGCGCGGCACGCCTCAAGGCGAAGAGTCTTGAGACCGAGGTTGCGACTCTTCATCAAGCTGTTGAAGCCAGCGGAGGCGGGCCGGTTCAAGCCCATCGTCGATCAGATCTCGGTGACGCCCGGCTATGAGATTGCGCTCGGTGCGGCGCTCGGCGACGACCTCGATGTGACCGCAGATCAGGCCGCGCCGACCCGTTGGACGCTGGTCAGCGATAGCGCGGGCGACCCCGCCATGCCGCAGGGCGCGGAGCGGTTGTCGGCTTTCGTGCGCGGTCCGCTCGAATTGTCGCGCAGGCTGGCGCAAATCGGCGTCGTCGCAGCCAAGGCGGACGGCGACAGGCTCAAAGACCGGCTCAGTCCGGGCCAGCGTCTTGTCACCAAGGATGGCGACCTGTGGCGCTGGGATGGTTTCGTAGCCACCGCTAACGCCCCGAGCCCTGCGGCCCGCCGGCTTGCCGAACGCAACCGGCTCAGCGGACTCGAAACCCAGCTTGACGCGTTGCAAAGCGCTGCGGACCGTGCCGACGCGGAACGGCAAGCCGCGCAAACAGCGGCAACGGAGGCGCAGGCGGCCGAAAAGCGGCTCCGCGACGCCGCGCGCTCGGCACAAGCCGCGCTGGCTCAGAAGCGTGCCACCTTCTCGCAGGCGGAGCGTGCGGCACTTGAGCAGGCGAACAAGCTGCAGAGCCTGGAGGAGGCCCGCGAGCGCGCCGCTTATGGCCGCGAAGAAGCCGAATGCGCCCGCGAGACCGCGCAGGAGGCGCTTGAGGCGGCGCGTCCCGTGGGACAGGCCGAAGCCGAGCTGGCGAAGCTGAAAGAGCAGGCTGGCGCGAAGCGGAATGTCTACACCGAGGCGAAAGCAGCCCTCGACGGCATCGAGCGCGACATTCGCGGCCGGCAGTTCCGCCTCAAGTCGATCAACGAGGAACGCCTGCGTTGGCTGCAGCGCACCAAGAGCGCGAACGCTCAGATGGCAAGCCTGGACGAACGCCTTTCCGGAAATCAAGGCTGAGCTGGCCTCTCTGGCCGATTTGCCCGCCAAGATCACGGACCGGCGCAACAAGATCCTGAACGAGATCGGTCAGGCCGACGCCGCACGCAAAGCCGCCGCCGACAAACTCGCCGCAGCCACGAATGCGCTGCGCGAGGCCGACAAGGTTTTACGTGAGGCGCAAGGCGGCCTTTCGACAGCGCGCGAGACCCGGGCGCGCGTGGAAGCCCGGCTTGAAGCCGCCCGCGAGCGCCGGGGCGAATATGCTCAACTTATTCGCGAGAACTTCGAGTGCCCGCCTGCGGACGTTCTGAAATCGGCTGGCATCGAGGATTCGACGAACCTTCCCGCCACGCACGACGTCGAGCAGCAAATCGTGAAGCTCAAGGCCGAACGCGAGCGGCTTGGCGGCGTGAACCTGCGCGCCGAGGAGGAAGCAGCCCAGCTCGGCGGCGAATTCGACGGCATGGAGAAGGAGCGCGCCGACCTCACGGAAGCCATTGCGAAGCTTCGCACCGGCATCGCGAACCTGAACAAGGAGGGCCGCAAGCGTCTGCTCGAAGCGTTCGACACGGTGCGCGCGCATTTCGAGCGGCTGTTCAAAATCCTGTTCGCGGGTGGCGAGGCCGAACTGCAGCTCATCGAGAGCGACGACCCGCTGGAAAGCGGCCTCGAAATCCTGTGCCGGCCGCCCGGCAAGAAGCCGCAGGTGCTGACCCTGCTCTCCGGCGGCGAGAAGGCGCTGACCGCGCTCGCGCTGATCTTCGCGGTGTTCCTGACCAACCCCTCGCCGATCTGCGTGCTCGACGAGGTGGACGCGCCGCTCGACGACGCGAATGTGGACCGCTTCTGCACCATGATGGAGGAGATGGCCCGCACAACCGAGACGCGCTTCCTCGTCATCACCCACCATCCCATGACCATGAGCCGCATGAACCGGCTGTTCGGCGTGACCATGCAGGAGAAGGGCGTGAGCCAGCTCGTGTCGGTGGATTTGCAGGCTGCGGAAAGGTTTAGGGAGGCGAGTTAAGGACTGCCTGCTTGATTCAAGGTGAGGACCAGAATGAGCCCGACACCATATAACTAAGACGCGGCCTTCCCACCATTCTTAGCGCAAAGGGTGCGCGGCGCCCTACGCAGAACAGGCCGGGACGGAGAAACCGTCCTCAGCCGAACAAAGATTTTATTAACATAAGTCGAATTCGCCAGGATGCGAGGTTTAAGAAGGCGACAGACCGGGACGCCGGCTTATGCGTCAATAAGGTCGAGGCGCTTTTTGATCAGTTCTACGTCCCTTGCGATCCTCGACACGGAGTCTTCTTGCGCCGAGTAAAGCTTCATAAACCCAGCGAAATCGGCTCGCGTCCCGGTGGCGAGATCGACGAGGCCGTCGATCTTTTGATTCTGAACGGCGATGATTTGAAGGACACGATCCAATTTCTCGTCGAGCCGCCGAACGCGCTCTAGCGTGAGGTCTGCAACCGTTGTGTTGTTTTCGTCAGCCATCCTGGGTCCAAACTGTTTCGCGAGCCGCCGCGAATTTGAGTGATATCTGAATGTATGCCGTGGCGCCGAAAGACGCAAACGCCTGCGGGATGACACGGGCCGCATTGCATGGCTGAAGCAGCACCGAAGATTTTGCGCACGCACCGGGATTCCGATATCTCCCACCATCGCGAGCACTTTGGCGCGCAGCTCTTACAGCGTCGCAACTTCGGTCTCGAGCCCTTCAGTATCGGAGCTGCTTGCGACCCAAACCTTGGCTTCGCAGTTCCATTCGGCGCGGAAGAGGACAAGCGCAATGCTACCATAAGCCTTCTTATGCCGGCTTCGCGGAAGCTTGCTGCTGCGCCCTCGGCTGAGGCTGTTGCGCGGCAGGCGCCGGAGACGTGGACGGTACCGCGAGCGCGGCTTCGATCACGCCTTGCATCTCCTCATAGGAGACTGCGCCCGCAACCTTCTTCCCATTCACGAAGAAAGTAGGACTCACCGCCACGCCGTACGACTTGCCACGATCTTTCACCAGAACAAGCGCTTCATTCGTGCTTTGATTCGCGAGGCAAGCGTTGAGTTTGTCGCGCTTCAGCCCGGTAAACTTCACGAGATTATAAAGCGCGTCCGGTTTCGCATCCGGAGCCGCCCAATCTTTCTGATGCGCAAGCAGCTTGTCCAGCGCCTTGAAATAGTCTTTCGCGGGAACGCAACGGACAGCCAGCGCCGCCGTCATGGACGTGGTGTCGTCGGCGAATTCGCGTACGATGAGCCGGGCCTTGCCCTTATCGATATACGCTTTCTTGAGTTTTGGGAGCGTATCGGTCTGAAAGCCCGTGCAAGTCGCGCAAGTGAGCGACACGTATTGTACGATGGTCACAGGCGCATTCGACTTGCCAATGGCGACATCGCCCAACGCACCCGGCTGAATGAGCTCGGCGGCATTGACCGGCCGGTCGCCCTTCGGTTTGTCAGCCGGCGTGGGGCTGTCTCCGAATGGCGTCAAAGAGGTTATCGAGTGAACGTCGGGCAGCCCGCCCGAACATCCTCCAAGTATGAGCATGGCAAGAGATGCGCCCGCAATCCCTGCCATGAAAGAAGCCCGGCCCCCCGTTCCCCTCATGTCCCCTGTCCCTCTACGCTACTGCGTGCTCAGATAAGGCTTCATCGCCTCGGCAAATGCTTCCAAAGTTGGCACGCCCGTAAGTTGCGTCCCATTCACGAAAAAGCTCGGTGTCGCGTTCACACCCTTCTTCTGCCCCTCATCGCGGATTTCGAGGATCTTCTTTTGGAGTGCCTCGTTATCGATGCATTTGTCGAAATCTTCGGAGGTCATCCCGGCCTGCTTGGCGAGGTCCTTGAGCGGCGTCAGCGCATCCTGCTTGTAGGCCCAATCGGCCTGCTTCGAGAAGAGGAGATCGACGAAAGCAAAATAACGGCTGGGGTCCAGGCAGCGGGCCAGCACGGAACCGGCGAGCGCAGGTTCGTTGAGCGGAAATTCGCGCATGACGTAGCGCGCCTTCCCGGTGTCGATATAGTCCGACTTGAGCGCCGGAAAGACATCCCGGTGAAAGGCCGCGCAATGCGGACAGCTCAACGACGAGTATTCTATGATTGTCACCGGCGCGTCCGCTTTGCCTATGGCCATGTCTGGCAAAGGGCTTTCAGTGGCGGGCGCGGCGGGTTGCTCTTCGGCGCGCGAGATGGAGAAGAGGTTGAACGCCGCAAAGGCGATAAGGATCGCCACGGACGCAAGGATCGCGAAGTTCCGGTTTCTGAACACGGGCCACTCCAGATTGAACGGGTCTTAACGTTCTTTTGGAGCGGCGCGGGCAAAAATTCAAGTCAATCTATTTGGGAGAGGGCGACCGGCCTCCGCGCGCTTGGATGCCGGCTGCCATGCGCGCGAGCGCGCTGCCCAGCCGGTTTGGGCTTTCCGGTTTGCCTATCTTGACGGCAGCCGGTGGCTTAGGCCTGCCCTGGATCGGCGCTTGAACGAGCCGTAGTCCGGCGACAGCCTTATAGCCCAAGGTTTGATTGATGCGCTCGATGAGCTGAGGAATGGCGTATTGAACTTCGAGTGCCTTAACCGGATCGACCTTCAAGACCAGCAACGACGGCCCGGCCTTGCCTGTAAATGCCGGTTCGGGCGCACCTTTTGTCATTTTCGCCGGCATCGTATAGGCGGCCAGCGAGGGGCCAGCGATTGCGGGCCATTGCGACAGAAGCCCGGCTATCACCGTACCGCCCCGGCTGAGCGTTTTTCCCGCGATGGGCGCAACGAAGCGGCCAACAGCGACCGGACCCGCAGCGGGGGCAAATGCACCCGCGCTGTTGCTATGATGAGGGGAGACCGTCATAGCTATGCGCAATCGCTGATTCGCGGCCTCCCGCAAATCGAGAGGCACCGTGGGGAGCAAAGATAGTGCGAATGTGATGCCGGATAAGCACAGTTTGACGATCCCTTTCGCGCCGGATGCTTTCCAGAAGGCCGTGCTGACGTGGTATGACGTGGCCCGGCGCGATCTACCTTGGCGTGCAAAGCCTGGCCAAACAGCCAGCCCTTACCGGGTCTGGCTTTCCGAAATCATGCTGCAGCAGACGACGGTCAAAGCCGTCATCCCCTATTTCGAGACCTTCGTTGCGAGATGGCCTACCGTCGAAGAGCTCGGCGCTGCGCCGCGCGACGACGTTTTGGCGGCATGGGCGGGGCTCGGCTATTACTCAAGGGCGAGAAACCTGCATGCTTGTGCACAAGCCGTCGCGCGTAGTGGATTTCCGGAGAACGAGGCAGGGCTTCGCGAACTGCCCGGCATAGGCGCCTACACGGCGGCCGCGATCGCTGCGATCGCGTTCGGCCAGCGCGCCGCGGCAGTCGACGGTAATGTGGAGCGCGTTATTGCGCGGCTCCTCGCCCTTGGCGCGCCGCTTCCATCTTCGAAGCCCTTAATCCGGAAGTTGGCCGCGCGCCTGACGCCGGAGAGCCGCCCCGGCGACTACGCCCAGGCGATGATGGACCTGGGCGCCACAGTTTGTATCCCTCGCTCGCCCCGTTGCCAGGATTGCGCGGTGCGGAGTTTCTGCTCCGCCGCTACGGAAGGCCAGCCGGAACGGTATCCGGTGAAGCCGCCGAAAGCGGCGCGCCCGTCGCGGCGGGGGGATGCCTTCGTGATGGTCAAGACGTTGAACGGCCGGACGCATATTCTTTTGAGGCGCCGGCCGGACAAAGGCTTGCTTGGCGGCATGATGGAAGTGCCAGGCACTGATTGGGTCGCGATTGGCGAAACGGCGCGCGAAAGTTCCCCCTCACCCCGGCCCTCTCCCCGAGGGGAGAGGGGGAAGGGGCTGCGGCCCTTTTCTCCAAATGGCGAAGGTATTTCAAGCGTCCTCTCTCCCCTAGGGGAGAGAGACAGAGTGAGGGGGTCTTGCGGACTCCCCATATCGAAGACAGGCTTCAACGCCGTTGAACTCGATTGGATCGAAGCGCATGCCGTGCAGCATACATTCACCCATTTCCACCTTGACCTGCGCATTTTCGCTGCTGCCGTCCCTGGCGGCGCGGATGGTTTTGGCGGCGAATGGGCGCCGCTCGAAGAACTGGCGCGCTTCGCGCTTCCAACGGTTATGAAAAAGGCCGTTGCCGCCGGCTTGAGGGCGCTCAAGATCGAAGATCGAGGCGGTTCTCACGCCGCGGGCAAGGCGGCCAGGAGCGCATCAAGGGTTTCCCGGGTCGAGCGGTCCGCGATACCATCGACAAGGGCCGGCCGGAAGTGACGCTGGAAAGCGGCCACCGCAAACTCCGTATCTTCGCCGTAGGCGCCGGTTGAGGGCGGTGCATAACCGTAGGCGCGCAACTGTTTCTGAAGGCGTAACACTGCGTCTCCGCGATCACCGCGTGCCAAAACGACACCGGCTGAAATCGGAACTGGCTTGACCCAGTGACCGATGCCGGCGCGGGCGAGCCTCGCCCAATCGAACTTCTCGCCGGGATCAATCTTTCTGTGCGGCGCCACGTCGGAATGCGCGAGCACGCGCTGCGGGACAATGCCATGGCGTCTCACAATATCGAGGCAAAGCGCTTCCACCGCCTGCATTTGCGCGTCCGGGAAATCCGGGTAGCCGCCGTCATGGCCGGGATTGTGAATTTCGATCCCGATCGAGGACGAATTGATGTCAGCGTCGCCGCCCCAGTGAGATTGACCGGCGTGCCAGGCCCGCAAAGCCTCGGGCACCATTTGAGTGATCGCACCCCCCTCATCGATCACGTAGTGGCAGGACACCCGCGACTTCGGATCGGCCAGCAGCCGGATCGCCGCCTCTGCCGAAGACATCCCCGTATAGTGGAGGAGAAGGATGTCAGGCCGCTGACCCTCGCGCCGGTCTTCATAGTTTGCAGCCGGAACGATGCGGGCGGTGAGCCGCGTATCGGGAACAAATGAAGCTGCACTGCTGGTCATGGCTTAAAGCGCTACGCGTCTAGAGGACCTGATTTCCTCGTAAGCCGCATTGATCGCGGCAAGCTTCTTGGTGGCGATATCGACGAACTCAGCCGGAACTCCGCGCGCGATCAGCATGTCGGGATGATTTTCGGCGACGAGCTTATGATAAAGCGTCTTGAGTTCGGCATCGGTCGTCTTCGGCGAGGCCTGAAGAATGTTGTAGGGACTGTACATCTCGCATTTGAAATGGCGCCCCTTGATGCTCAGGAACTCCTGATCGGAAAAGCCGAACTCCTCCGCAACCGCGGCTAAAAAGCACTCCTCGCGGGGATGAAGCTTGCCGTCGGCGACGGCGATGTGGAAAAGCCCGTCCATGACGTCGGTCAAAAGTTCGCGGTCGTCGTGGAAGAGGCGGTCCAGCTGGCGGGCATAAATCTCGAAGCCCGCCACGTCCTGCTTCGCGAGATTGAACAGGCGGGCAACATTGTGCTCCTCGCCCTCTGGAACGATGAAAACTTCCTTGAAAGCTTCGACTTCGTCGCGGGTGACCACCCCATCGGCCTTGGCCATCTTGGCGCCAAGCGCGATGACACCGACTGTGAAAGCGACCTGCTTGTCATGGCCTGCGCCGTGGTCCATCGCAATGTGGCCGAGGCGTTGCAAAAGCCCGCCTATCGGCCCACCAATCCGCGTGGCCGCGCCTGCTAGCTTGCCCCAAATCGACATGACGGCTGTAAGCCTCGAAGTGAGCCGTTGTTGATCACAATCAAATTTACATGACAAGGCGCCGGCAAAGGAAGCGCTAATGCGCCACAGCATGAAGATTATAGAACAGGTTGCTCTCGCGAATTGAGTTCAAGCCAATTCCGGCCCGGCGCGCACGTCATCGCGAGGCGGCTTTTCCCGCCGCGGCGATCCAGAAGGGTCCGCGACCGGGTTGTGGTGCAATGACGCGATCCCGTCCGGCCGGGACATCGCCAAGAACCAATCGACGGCGGCCCTTAAATTGGATAGCTTGGCCTTACCTCAGATGGCCTAAATATCTAAGTTCTTTCGCCTTCTCCCCAGACGGCCATTATCTTCTTGCCGGGAGTTGTGCAGAATACGATACAAAACATGACTGCATTAACGGCTCCATCATACTCTGGGCCGCGGATACAGGGCAGGACCTGCACGAGTTTACGGGCCCCACACCCATGAGGTAATGTCCGTCGCCTTCTCGGCCCCGATGGCCGCTTCGCCCTCTCCGGCAGCTATGACCGTACGCTGATGCTATGGGATGTGTCGGAGTGGACGCAAGCCCCTGCCGCCTCCGCCGCGAAGTGAGCGCCGTCAAGCTGTCACGGCAGGAATGGCTTTCTGCGACCGTCCCCGACGTGAAGAACGAGAACGCTGCCGTCATACTCGAAAATTAGGTGTAAGCTGAGTTTCTGTCTAGGACCGCAACCATTGACCAGCGGTCAAAGCCACGCCACTTTTGCCTGCGCCTATGCCGGCCGGACGCCGCGCGGCCCGCGTGTCTGCACGCTGTTGTTGAATTGCTGGCCGCTTCCTTTATAACGCCTCGAAACCGAGCGCCAAAATATGCCCAGACGCACCGATATTGACTCCATCCTCATCATTGGGGCTGGCCCGATCGTGATCGGCCAGGCCAGCGAGTTCGATTATTCCGGAACGCAAGCGTGCAAGGCGCTTAAGGCGGAGGGATACCGGATCGTTCTCATCAACTCCAATCCGGCGACCATCATGACGGACCCGGATCTGGCAGACTCCACCTATATCGAGCCGATTACGCCGGAAATCGTCGCCAAGGTGATCGAGCGCGAACGCATAGCCTTTCCCGATGAGCGGATGGCACTGTTGCCCACCATGGGCGGGCAGACCGCGCTCAACACCTCGCTCAGGCTCTTCCGCGACGGCACTCTAGAGCGCTTCGGTATCGAGATGATCGGCGCGAAGGCCCATGCGATCGACAAGGCCGAGGATCGCCTCCTCTTCCGTGAGGCGATGCGGAAGATCGGGCTGGCCACGCCGCGCTCGATGCTGGCTCATAATCTTGCCGAGGTGATCGATGCGCTGGCCTACGTGCAATTGCCGGCCATCATCCGTCCATCCTTCACGCTCGGCGGCACGGGCGGCGGCATCGCCTACAACCGCGAAGAATATATGTATATCGCCGAACGCGGGCTCGATGCTTCTCCCGCCTCGCAGATCCTGATCGAAGAGTCCGTGCTCGGCTGGAAAGAGTTCGAGATGGAGGTGGTGCGGGACACCAAGGACAATTGCATTATCGTCTGCTCCATCGAGAACGTCGATCCCATGGGCGTTCACACCGGCGACAGCATCACCGTCGCGCCGGCGCTGACGCTCACCGACCGCGAATATCAGATGATGCGCAACGCCTCGATTGCCGTGCTGCGCGAAATCGGCGTCGAGACCGGCGGCTCGAACGTGCAGTTCGCGGTTAATCCGGCGGATGGCAAGCTCGTCGTCATCGAGATGAACCCGCGCGTGTCGCGCTCGTCGGCCTTGGCCTCGAAGGCGACCGGATTCCCGATCGCCAAGGTGGCCGCGAAGCTTGCCGTTGGATACACACTCGACGAACTCGACAACGACATCACGAAGGGCGCGACCCCGGCTTCCTTCGAGCCGTCTATCGACTACGTCGTGACCAAAATCCCGCGCTTCGCCTTTGAGAAGTTCCCCGGCGCGCCGCAAACGCTGACCACGTCAATGAAATCGGTGGGCGAGGTCATGGCTATCGGCCGGACCTTCGAGGAGAGCCTGCAAAAGGCGCTGCGCTCCATGGAGACGGGGCTGACCGGCCTCGACGATTATGTGCTCGAAGGGCTGGGCCAGGGCGACGATAAGAACGTCATCCGCGCGGCGCTCGGGACTCCCTCGCCGGATCGCATTTTGAAGGTGGCCCAGGCATTGCGGCTCGGCGTCGATCACGCGCAGATTTACGCCTCCTGCAAAATCGATCCGTGGTTCGTAGCCCGGCTGCAAGGCATCGTCGATGTGGAGGCCAAAATCCGGGCGCACGGGCTGCCGGACACCACGCGCGCCTTCCGCGATCTCAAGGCGATGGGATTTTCCGACACGCGCTTAGCCTATCTTTCGGGTCTAACCGAAGCCGAAGTGACGGACAAGCGCCACCGCCTTAGCGTCTTCCCGGTCTATAAGCGCATCGATACCTGCGCGGCAGAGTTTCCGTCCCCCACCGCCTATATGTATTCGACCTATGAAAGTCCGCTCGGGGGCGAGATCCATTGCGAGGCCCGTCCCACAGAATCGGGAAAAAATCGTCATTCTCGGCAGCGGCCCGAACCGGATCGGGCAGGGGATCGAGTTCGACTATTGCTGTTGCCACGCCGCATTCGCCCTGTCGAAAGCCGGCTACGAGACGATCATGATCAACTGTAACCCCGAGACGGTGTCGACGGATTACGACACCTCGAACCGGCTTTATTTTGAGCCGCTCACGCCGGAAGATGTGCTGTCCGTCATCGAGAAGGAATCGGAGAACGGAAAGCTGAAAGGCGTGATCGTGCAGTTCGGGGGCCAGACGCCGCTCAAACTCGCGCAGGCGCTTCACGACCATGGCGTGCCGATTCTCGGCACGTCGCCCGATGCGATCGACCTCGCGGAGGACCGCGACCGCTTCAAGGCGCTCGTCGAAAAGCTCCGGCTGAGGCAGCCCGTGAACAGCATCGCCTATTCCATCGAGCAGGCGCTTCCTGCGTGCGAGGAAATCGGCTTTCCCATCGTCGTGCGCCCGTCCTATGTGCTCGGTGGCCGTGCGATGGCGATCCTGCCCGACCAATCCGCGCTGAAGGAGTATTTCGAGACGACGCTTGCGCAATTCGTCTCGCCCGACATCCAGCATCGCTTTGCCGGGAACAGGCATGCGCAAGTCAACGCAGTCCTCTCGAAGAATGCACTGCTTCTCGATTCCTATGTCCACGACGCAATCGAAGTCGACGTCGATGCCATCTCGGATGGCGAGGAAGTCTTCATTGCGGGCGTCATGGAGCATATCGAGGAGGCGGGCGTCCATTCCGGCGACAGCGCCTGTTCGCTTCCGCCCCACTCGCTCTGCGAAAAAACGCTTGCCGAACTGGAGCGCCAGACCGCCGAAATCGCCCGCGCGCTGAATGTCGTCGGCCTTATGAACGTGCAATACGCAATCAAGGACGGGGACGTCTACGTGCTTGAGGTTAATCCGCGCGCAAGCCGTACGGTGCCGTTCGTCGCCAAGGTCATCGGCCAGCCGGTTGCCTCGATCGCAGCACGCGTGATGGCTGGCGAGAAACTTTCAAGCTTCAAGCTGACCCGGCCTGCGCTTGGGCATGTCGGCGTGAAAGAGGCCGTCTTTCCCTTCGAGCGCTTTCCCGAAATCGATCCTGTTCTCGGACCCGAAATGCGATCGACCGGCGAAGTCATGGGCATCGACCGCAGCTACGCGGTTGCCTTCGCCAAGAGTCAGCTCGCGAGCGGCAGCCGTGTGCCCGTATCGGGAACCCTGTTCGTCTCGGTGAAGGAGGCCGACAAGGACCGTATCGTTCAACCGGTGAGGGAACTCACGGAAATGGGTTTCAGGGTTCTGGCGACGCGCGGCACGCTCCGGCACCTCGAAGCCAATGGTATTGCCTGCACGAAGGTGAACAAAGTTCTGGAAGGGCGGCCCAACATCGTCGATGATATGAAAAATCGCGGCGTCGATCTCGTCTTCAACACGACGGAAGGCGCTAAAGCTCTCGCCGACAGTTCAACGATCCGGCGAACGGCGCTCATGTACAAAATACCCTATTACACAACGATCGCAGGTGCGCTCGCAGTCACAGAGGCCATCAAGGCAATGCGTGCGGGCATCCTTGAAGTTCAGCCCCTCCAGAAATATATCGCCTAAAATGTGCGAGCCGGTGTCATACTAAGGCGCCAGGCGCGTAACGCTATTGTGACCTCCACTTAATAAACACATTGAAAAGTTCCAGAATTGCGAACTGGACTGGGGAGATTGGTATGACCGAGAAGGTGCCGATGACCGCTGCGGGGCACGCTGCACTTGAGGCCGAGCTTAAGTTCCTAAGGTCGGTTGAGCGCCAGCGCATCATCAAGGCGATCGCGGAAGCCCGGTCTCACGGGGATCTTTCCGAAAATGCCGAGTATCATGCCGCCAAGGAAGCCCAAGGCATGAATGAGGCGAAGGTGGCCGATTTGGAGGACAAACTTTCCCGCGCTGACATCATCGATATTTCGAAGCTCTCAGGCGAGACCGTGAAGTTCGGCGCAACGGTCACGCTCGTCGACGAGGACACCGAAGAAGAGGTGAAGTATCAGATCGTTGGCGATTTTGAAGCCGATGTCCGAAAGGGCAAGGTTTCCATCGGATCGCCCATCTCTCGCGCATTGATCGGAAAGAAGGCCGGGGATTCCGTCGAGGTGAATACACCGCGCGGGGCCAAATCATACGAGATCTTGAAGGTCGCGTTTGAAGGCTGACCATCGTTGCAGCGAGCCCGCGATGGGCTCGCTAGCCTCCGCGCCTCAAAAATCCGCTACGAGACCAGCGCGATGCGTCTGCGCGAGGTGGTAAAGCCAGCTCAGTCGAGTGGTGCGCCAGGCTCGCATTTCGCAGTCTTGATCGTAAAGGCTGTCTTGACTGAACTAACGTTCGGGGCGGCTGTCAGCTCGCGGATGATAAAGTTCTGAAAGGCTACCACATCCGGGGCCACGCATTTCAGCAGATAGTCCGTGTCTCCGGAGAGCATGTAGGCTTCCCGCACAATGTCCCATTGGCGTGCCCGCGCCTCAAACGACGATAAGTCCGCTTCGGACTGGCTTTCCAATTTGACATAAGCGAAGGCGGTAAGGTGATAGCCCAGACGCGGCAGATTGAACGCCGCATGGTAACCTGCGATGACGCCGGACCGTTCCAACTCGCGGACACGGCGCAGACAGGGTGGGGCGGAAAGTCCAACGCGGGTAGCGAGTTCAACATTTGTGATCCGGCCATCCTTTTGAAGCTCGGCCAAAATCTTCCAATCGGTCGCATCGAGCTTTGCCGGCTTTGCGAAGTCGTCCAATGTTCGCGCCGAAGCCATATTTATCCCTTCACTTGTTTTATATTTTCATATGACGGATGAGGCGGATTTAGAAATGATACAAATCAAAAAAATCGAATTAAGAGGTTTTCGTGCGTGGGATGAGCTGTTGAGCGGAGCACTTTCCTGCCACGGCTTAAGCATGTCCGTTGTGAAAGGCGGCTTGGATCCCTATTTTCTGCGATGCAGCAAAAGCAGCAAAAGCGTGGAGGAACAAACGATGACAAAACGTCACGGCAGGCTTTTGATCGTGGGGTCGGGCCCTGCCGGATATACGGCGGCCATCTATGCCGCTCGCGCTATGCTGCGCCCGGTTCTCATCGAGGGCATTCAACCGGGCGGCCAATTGACGGTGACCACCGATGTTGAAAATTATCCGGGCTTTGCCGAACCCATCCAAGGGCCGTGGCTCATGGAGCAGATGCGGGCTCAGGCGCTTCATGTGGGTGCTGAGATCGTTCAGGATCACATCGTCTCTGCCGATTTGAGCCGGCGGCCCTTCTTGCTTGAGGGCGACTCCGGCGTCCTTTACAGCGCCGATGCCGTCATCATCTCCACCGGAGCGCAAGCCCGCTGGCTTGGTTTGGCCAGCGAACGGAAATTTCAGGGCCATGGCGTGTCCGCTTGCGCAACCTGCGATGGCTTCTTCTACAGAGGCAAGGACGTGGCCGTTGTGGGCGGCGGTAACACCGCGGTTGAAGAAGCGCTGTTTCTCACCAAGTTCGCCCGTTCAGTGACGGTCATCCATCGCCGCGACTCTTTCCGCGCGGAGAAAATCTTGCAGCGCAGGCTTTTCTCAAATCCGAAAATCGAAGTCGTCTGGAATACCGCATTGCAGGAGGTGTTGGGAACCGAAAACCCGAAGGCCGTGACAGGCATCAGGCTGCGCGACGTCAACACTGGAAGCATCACCGAACGTGCCGTGGACGGCGTTTTCATCGCGATTGGCCATGAACCCGCAACGGCACTTTTCAAGGGACAGGTCGAGATGACGCCTTCGGGATATATCCTGACCGCTCCCAGATCATCCGCGACGAATGTGGCGGGCGTATTCGCCGCAGGCGATGTCACCGACGATATCTACCGGCAGGCGGTAACGGCCGCGGGGATGGGCTGCATGGCGGCGCTTGATGCCGAGCGGTATCTCGACAGTCTGGAAGCACTCGCGCGGGCAGCCGGGTAAGGCCTTAGGCCTGCCGGGGGCACGCCATGGATTGGGACAAACTCAGAATATTCCACGCCGCCGCCGAGGCCGGTAGCTTTACCCATGCGGGCGAGGCGCTGAGCATAAGCCAGTCGGCGGTCAGCCGGCACATCAGCGCGCTTGAGCGCGACCTCGATGTACCCTTGTTTCACCGGCATGCCCGGGGCCTCGTGCTCACCGAGCAAGGAGAGCTACTTTACCGGACGGCGCAGGATGTTTTCAGTAAGCTCGCGACAACGCAAATCCTGCTTGCGGATTCGCGGGGCAAGCCGAACGGCGAGTTGAAAGTCACGACGACCATGGCGCTGGGGACGGGCTGGCTCACGCCACGCCTGAACGAGTTCATGAAGCTCTATCCCGCGATCCGCTTGCAGCTTTTGCTCGACGACGAGGTCCGGAACCTTACGATGCGCGAGGCGGACGTTGCGATATGGTTCGTCGCTCCCACTCAGCAGGATCTCGTGCGCCGGAAGCTTTTCACCGCCCACTATCATGTCTACGCCTCTCATGACTACGTGAAACGGAACGGCAAGCCGAAGTCCATGCAGGACATCGACAAGCATCGCATCTTAACGTATGGCGGCCCCGTGCCGACCCCATTCAAGGAAATGAATTGGCTGGAGACGACGGGCCGCGAGGGGCAAGCTCCCCGCGAAGCGTCGCTGAGGATCAATAGCCTTCTCGCATTGCGCGAAGCGGTCCTCCAGGGTGTCGGAATCGCCGTGCTGCCGGATTATCTGGCGAGGGACTATCCGCGTTTGCTGCATGTCCTGGAAGAACTCGAAATGCCTGTATTTGACACGTATTTTGTATATCCCTGAGGATCTCAAGGATTTAAAGCGCGTCAATGTGTTCAGAGATTTCCTGGTGGCGAAATCGCGGGAGTGGTCGTTCTGAGTTCCGTGTAACGCTCACTGAATATATACAAGCTGAAGCGCGGCTAATTCTCGCATGTGAGCACAGAGTTATTCATTTTAATGACTGCAATCTTACGTACAATCTGAGAATTTTATTGGAACTACAGGCTTTCTCTCGTTTTTTCCGGACAAGCATCTCCTAAGTTCGGAAAAAATATAAGGAGGACCCCCGTGGCCTTGCAGTTCACCGCGACCATCAATGCCCTGGAGAAGGGCGTGACAAGCATGTCGCCGGAAGCCGCCGTAAAACGAATCGAAAACTGGGAAGACGTGTTGCAAGAGGTCGATGTACCGGGTGCCCGGTCCATCCTCCGCGACCTCGGAGCCCTTAAGCGTCAACTGGAGCAAGACGAGCCGGACGAGGATCGTATCCAGTCCATTTTGTCGCGTCTTGCAGAGTCCACAACAAAAATTGCCGGCAAAGTCGAAGACCGCAATTCCGAAAGAATTCGCGAACTTGGCGAGGCCTTGGAGGAGGCAGTCGAGGGAGCGAACGGAGGCGGCGGCCGGCACAGATCCAACTCATCGGGCCGGACAGGAAGCAGAAGAACGTCCTCGCGGCAGGAAGAGGACGAGTATCAAGCATCGAGCAGTGCAGGGAGTAGAAGCACAATGTCACCACGGTACCAAGAAGACGACGATTATGAGCGCAGAGGGTCGAGCGGCCGCGTTCGCGATCCCGAGAGCGACCGCCGCTTACGAGGCCATGAGTCCGAGCGGCTCTACGAATCACGCCGGCGCGGCGACGATGGACGCGGGCGCGTCACCGATCCCGAGCACGATCATCGCCTACGCGGACACGAATCCGAGCGGCTGTATGAGTTCGCGCCATCGCAGCGACGATGGCCGCGGGCGCGTGACCGATCCCGAGTATGACCATCGACTGCGCGGGCACGAGTTTGAGCGGCTGTATGAGTCCCGGCACAGGGGCGACGACGGGCGTGGACGTGTTACCGACGCAGAGCATGATCATCGCCTGCGCGGGCAGGAGTCGGAGCGGATTTATGAGTTGCGGCGCCGCAGTGACGATGGACGCGGACGCGTGACCGATCCCGGAGCACGATCACCGTCTGAGCGGCCAAGAGTTGGAGCGGATCTATGAGTTGCGGCGCCGTGGTGACGATGGGCGCGGACGCGTGACCGATCCCGAGTACGATCACCGTCTGAGCGGGCATGAATCGGACCGCCTTTACGAGTTGCGGCGCCGCAGCGACGATGGACGCGGACGCGTGACCGACCCGGAGCACGATCAGCGGTTGCGCGGACATGAGTTCGAACGGCTTTATGAATTGCGTCACCGCAGCGACGACGGACGCGGACGGGTTACCGATCCGGAGCACGATCACCGTTTGCGCGGACATGAGTCCGAACGGCTCTATGAGTTGCGCCACCGCGGTGACGACGGACGCGGGGAAGTCCGCGATCCCGAGCACGATCATCGTTTGCGATCGGGACGCGGCTCATCATTCAGCGGAAGTGGCGGGCCTTCGCGCAGACGTTATGAGGATGAGGACGAGGGCCAAAGTTACCGTTCGCGCGGATCCCATTCCCGTTCGAGCCGCTACGAGGACGATGACTATTACGAACCGCGCCGGTCAAGCTCTCGATATGAAGATGACGAGGATGCTGTTCCAGGCGGTCAGGGCCGCGTGAGAGACCCGGAACACGATCATCGCCTCAAGCAAAATCGTAGCCGCTAGACTCCCTCATGGTTCGAGACGGCCTGCGGCCTCCTCACCATGAGGGCGGGCCTCATCCTGAGGAGCCTGCCAAAGGCGGCGTCTTGAAGGACATTGTTTAAGAAGACTGGCACGCTTTCAACATCGAACCGCCCGCATCGCCGGGCGGTTTTTTGTCCGTTCAGGGCCGGGGTTGAAGGGCCACCCGCGCGAAGGCCATAAGGATGCGGCTCCCGGCTCGCAGCGTTCCTCGAAAGGAACCGGCGACCTTGGATTGCCCGCCGGCGCGGCGCGCATAGGGTACCGGTATTTCGAGAATGCGAAGGCGCGACCGCGCGGCCTTCATTTGCATTTCGAGATTCCAGCCATAGGTCATTTCCCGCATGCCCAGCGCGAGAAGGGCGTCGCGGCGGATCGCGCGGAACGCGCACATATCCGTGTAGCGGAAGCCGTAGAGCAGCCCCGCCAGCGCGCCGATGACCTTGCCGGACGCGAGCTGATGCCAGGCCATCGATCCCGGTTCACGCTTACCCCGTGCACGCGATGCAATGACGAAATCATGGGTTCCGGCGAGGATCGGCGCGATCAATTTTGGAAGCTCTTCAGGGATGTCGCTTCCATCGCCGTCCATGAAGACGACGGCGCGGCAGCCATCGCCCGCCGCGAGCGCACCCGCCATGCAGGCGCGTCCGTAGCCCTTGCCTGCATCGATGACCCGCGCGCTTTTTGCCGTTGCGATCTCGACAGTCCGGTCTTTCGAGCCGCCATCGGCCACGATGATCGCGTCCACGCGGAGCTTCAAGAGACGCTCGACGACGCCGCCAATTGCCTCTTCTTCGTTGAGGACGGGGATGACAACGCAAACACCTCCTCAGCTCCCTCTCCCCTTGGGGAGAGGGTTGGGGTGAGGGGGTCTGAGCGGCGTTAGGAGCGAGGATGAGTCCCCCCTCACTCTGTCTCTCTCCCCTGGGGGAGAGAGGACGTTCGAATTGCCCCTCCGCTTGCGGCGAGGACACGAAGTTGGAGGGTTCACTCGCCCATTCACAAGCTCCAGCGCAGGCCGCATCCTGCGCAGGCTTGCGGCGGACATTCGCTCAAAAGCCCTTCGCGGAAACTTTGGTATTCAGGGCCGTTCCAAATCTCGCGGAGCGGCGTCGTCCTGGCGTTCCCCAGCGTGAAATTCTCATAGCCGTGCATTGAGAAGGGCGCAATGCAGCATGGCAGCGCCCGCCCATGCGCGGTGAAATACATCAGCGACCATGGACGCTTGCACAGCGACCATGGCGTGTCGCCGTCCAGACGGCGCAGACTGACCTCCGGCTCGGCAGCGCCGGACGCGTCGAAGAACACGCCGAGTTCTGCCGCGATCTTTTCCGCCTCAAGCAGAGACTTCCCCTCTTCGCTATCGCGTTTCTCGAACAGCGAGGACTCCGGGCGGGCCAAGCCCATGGGGCTGTTCTCAAAGTAGACGAGCCGCTGCAAATGCACCTCGGGCACCCCGATGTCATGGGCGAGGCGGATAAAATCCGGGAGTTGCTCAAGCGTCTCGCGCAAGCCTGTCAGCCAAAGCGAAAGTCTCGGGTTTTGCGCGCCCATCCGCTTCTTCAACGCGACGAAGTTCCGGACATTGCGCACGATGCGGCCGAAGAGATCGCGCCCGCGCACGCTCTCAAAGGTTTTCGGCTCCGCCGCGTCGAGCGAGATGCGAATCTCATCGAGGCCGGCCTTGATCAACTCCCGGCCCTTTTTCTCGCGCATCAATGTGCCATTCGTATTGAACAGCACGTAGATGCCGCGATCCTTGAGGTATTTCACCATCGCTGGCAGCTCGGCCACCATCATCGGTTCGCCGACACCGTGCAAAACCACGCGCTCGACATTCGGGAATTGCCCGACGATGCTGGTGAACAGCTCCCAGCTCATATCCGAAGGCGGCTCAAGCTCCTCGAATGTGCGCGGACAGGTGGTGCAAAGCAGATTGCAGCGATTGGTGGTTTCCAGATAAAGGCAGACCGGATCGTCCTTTGCGACCGGCGACCGCTGTTGATCCACGCGCTCGAAATACCGGCGCGGATCGGGTTTCGCATCGGCGATGGGCTTCGGCTCAAGCAACTGCGCGTCCATCGGGCGCCTCCTTATCAATGGGCCTGAAATTCTCGATTGCGAAGAGAACGGCGAACGGCACGTAGAGGATGCTTTGGCCCGCGAATCCTGCAGGCCAGCCTGCGCGGTAAAGGATTGGCGCCGATAGGGTCAGCCAGAACACAGACGGTTTCGGGAAGAAGCAGAGAAAGGGAACGAGCCAGAGGAAGTACCAGGCATAATGCGGCGAGAAGAGCACCGTAAACGCAACGGCGATGGCGAACGCGCCGTGGAGATCGGGCTTCGCAGGATCGGCCCGGAACCCGGTCCGCCAAGCGAGCGCGAAGAGCGTCACCGCCGCTATCGCCAGGAATAAAGGAAGCGATGCGGTGCCAAAGCCGAACTGCTTCAAAAGCGCCGCGATGTAAAGGCCGTCGCCTTGCCCAAGTTCTTCACCGGCATAGCCGCCGAGAAATCCAAACACCTTCATGCCTGCCGATAGGTATGGCAGGTAGAGCGCGAGCGCGGTTGCGGCAAACGCCGCTGGCATGCGCCAATCCCGGCGCCTGTAAAGGGCGGGGGTGAGAGCAATGGGCAAATATTTCGCAAACGCGCCGGCGGCGAGCGCTACGCCAGAGGTAAATCGCTTGCCTTTCTCCGCCGCGAGCAGGGCAAGCCAGGTGAAGGCGATGGCGACAATGTCGATATGCCCGCTGCCCGCGATCTCCCAGATCGCCAGGGGGTGAAGCAAGTAAAGAGACGCAAGGATCACGGGCAGGCCACGCGCCGCGAGAAGCCGGACGAGCGCCCAAACGGCGAGGCCCTCGAAGGCAAGCATCGCCAGCTTCATGGCGGTCAAGGATTCACTGATGCGGCTGACCGCGAAATAGACGATCTGCGCGGCGGGCGGGTAAATTGTCGGCGCGTATTCCTTGCGGTTCACGTTCAGGTAAATATCGCGGTCGCGAAGGCCCTCCAGCGCGGGGTCGGCCGGGATATAGCGATAGGGATTGATGCCCTCCGCTTGCACGCGGCCATCCCAGACGTAACGGTAGATGTCGGTCGAATGCGGCGGCGCGAAGAGGATGAGCGCGCGCATCATGATGCCGAAGCCGAGCAAGTAGAGAAAATAGCGGCGTCCGTACCCTGCGGAGAGGCCGCGCCAGCTCCGTAAGAGGAGCCAAACGAAGAGTCCGTAGACCGCTCCCTGCGCCAGGGCGAAGTACACGACAAACCCATGCTTCATGCCGAAAAACGCGACTGCGCCCGGCACCATCGACAGAAGCAGCGCCGCCGCCGCGATCATAAAGCCGGGAGCCGCGCGCAGTCCGTTCACGCCGCGGCCTCTTCGAGCGCGCGGGCTGCGGGTCCGGAGCAGCCGAGGCGTTCTATCAAGCCTGCGTTGGCGGCCATGACCTGCAAGAGCGCGCGCGAATGCGGCGCAGGGCTCGACTTCAAGCGCTGGGAAAAGCTCTGGCCCTCAAGCAGCTCGCCCATGAGCAGCCGGATGGCCTCGCAATCGTCGACGTCGTACCACTCGGGAAGGATGTGAACCGGAAGGCCGATTTCCGCTGCGCGCTCGAGCGTTTGCGCAGTCACCACATCCGTGCTCCAGGCGATGTCCCGGAAAAGGTTCGGATGGAGCATCTTGGTTGCCAGAAGATAATAGCCTCCGTCGGTCGAAGGCCCGAGCACAGCTCTGTCGCCGGGCTCTTGAAGCACCTGAACCATTTCCACCAGCAAAGCGGATGGAAGGGTTGGGCTGTCCGAGTTCAACACGCAGGCTGCCCGGTGGCCCGCGGCGAACTGCGCTTTCATCGCCTCCTTCAGGCAAAGGCCGAAATCCGGATACCAGACCTCGTGCAAGCCAATCGAGGCGGGAAGCTGCACCCGGAAGAACGCCTCGCTTCCAGGAGGCCCGAAGGCCATCGATCCCGCAATGCTCGCCTTCGAGGCGGCTGCAATCAGATTGCCTGCGATGTCCTTGAGGAAGGCGGTGTTGAACTCAGCCGCTTCTTCGAGCGTGAGAGGCGGACACAGCCTCGTTTTTGTCCGTCCAGGGTGTGAGGCCTTGGCCATCACTGCGATACCGCAAAACGCAACCTCCGAAGCAGCTCTCATTCGGCGTCCCCTGTTCGATCGCTCTCACATCATGATCTTAAGTAGCCCAATGAGAAAATGTTTTTACTAACGATTTCGTGCCCTCACGACGTTGTGTGCCACACCTCAGGGGGCATTACGTAAACTTGAGCTGTCCAGCTTGATTTTCCAGGAAAATATTTTCAGTGCTGTGGATTTGAGGAAAATTAACGATTTGATACAGCGGAAACAAGAAGCGGATAGATATCGGTTCGATAGCTGGAATGCATTGCGGCTTCGCTTTAGGCCGAAAGCGCAGTCAAAAAGAAAGGGCCGCAGCGAGGCTGCCATAATGAAATCTTTGATAATGTTGGCAAATAACGCTCAGGCGCGATGGTAGGGGTGGCCCTGTATGATGGTCAGTGCGCGGTAAAGCTGCTCGGCGAGCACGATCCGCACAAGACCGTGCGGCAACGTCATCTTCCCGAGCGAGAGCTGGAAATGCGCCGCCTGTTTGATTGCGTCCCCATGCCCGTCCGGGCCGCCAATCGCGAACGCAACATCGAGCGCCTCGTCACGAAGGCGCGAAAACATTGTGGTGAATTCATACGAGGAGAGCATTTGACCGTGCTCGTCGAGCGTAACGAGCCGGGAAGCACCCAGTTTCGATAAAAGCTCCCGGGATTCTGCCTCTTTCCGCTCGTCTACCGAATCGCTTCTGCCTTCGCCAATCTCGACCACCGTGATGGGCGAAATCTTCAAGTTGCGCGCAGCGGCGTTGAACAGATCGAAATAGCGGTTGAACTGTGTCTGCTCGGCACCGCTCTTGAGCCGGCCAACGGCCAGAATTGAAATCTTCATCCCGGCCGTCCGTACTGGGAAAAGCCTATTCCGCTGCTTCGCGCTTCGGCTTGTCGGACGCCCACATCTTCTCGATGTTGTAGAACGCCCGCGCCTCCGGCCGGAAGACATGAACGATCACGTCCCCCGCGTCAATGAGCACCCAGTCGCAGAGGGGCATCCCTTCCACCCTGGCGCCGCGGACGCCACTCTCCTTGAGCTTGTCAAGGAGGCGGTCCGCGATGGCGCCGACATGGCGCTGGGATCGCCCCGAGGCGACAATCATGGTGTCGCCAATCGAGGTTTTTCCCGCCAAGTCGATGCTGACGATGGCGTCAGCCTTGGCGTCCTCCAGGGTATCGATGATCAGGCGGTCGAGGGAGGCGGAAGCCGCAGCGGCGCTTTGTGCGCGGCGCGGAGTGAGTTCGGAGAACTCGTTTTTCAGCGCATGAAGCCTCAGCGTGTAGACCCTTCTTTTGATCGTGCTCCGGCAATACTCCGGGTTCAACTGTAGACATTCAAAATGTGCATCAGATTTGCCTTGTTTTCAAGACGGCGCTTCAGGTTTGGGCAACCCGGCCGCAAAAAAGAGCAGTTCTCGCAGATTGCCAAGGCAAGGTAATAACATTACATCTATGTCATGAACCGAATCCGGGCTGCCTCATTCCCTGCGCGCGACCACGATCACGGCCTCTGTATAGAGGGCGCGCTATGGCGGGCGAAGTCGCGCTTCCTTGAGCTGGGCATCAAATGGACGGCCCTTCGCGAACGCGTGTTCCGCCAGATCGCAGCGAGCCACAATCCGTTCAGCGCCTACGACTTGATCGAAAGCTTGGCCAAAGACGGAAAGCGGCTAGCCCCCGTCTCGGTGTACCGCATTTTGGAGGTGCTGCAGGAGGCCGAACTCGTGCACCGCCTCGAAAGCCGCAACGCCTTCTTTGCCTGCATGACCGCGCACGAAAGCACTCCCAAGACCATCGCCTTCGTTTGTGACGATTGCGGCCGCGTGACCGAGCTTGATGCGCCGGACGCTCACTGTGCGATCGGCGAGGCCATAGAGCGGGCCCGCTTTTCGCCCCGTAGCACCATGATCGAGGTGAGCGGCCTATGCGGCGAATGCCAGGATTTGGCGGTCAAGCCGTGCTGACGGAGACAGGCGCGAGCGCTGCTGTGCGTGAGGCCATCGGGCGCCTGAAATTGGGTGCCGCTGCCGGTGCGCTCGTCACGGCTTCGGACGTATCTCTTGCCATCCGGAGCAAGCCTATTTTGGAACATGTCAGCATCGCCGTCCATCCGGGCGAGATCGTCACGCTTATCGGCCCGAACGGTGCAGGCAAAACAACGCTCGCCCGCGTACTGCTCGGGCTTGTAGCAGTCTCGCAAGGCACGGTCGCGCGCCGCGAAGGGCTTCGCGTTGGCTATGTGCCGCAGCGATTCCCGATCGAATCAATCATTCCGCTTTCCGTGCGGCGCTTCATGTCGCTCAGCCGCGCCGTTTCGAAGGCTCGTGCGCTGGAGTGCCTGGCGGAGACCGGGGCCGATCATCTCGTGGAAGCGCAAATGGCGCAGCTTTCCGGCGGCGAATTTCAGCGGGTCCTGCTCGCGCGCGCGCTTGCGCAGGACCCCGGCCTGCTCGTGCTCGACGAACCTGCCCAAGCCATCGATTTCACCGGAGCCGCGCAGCTTTATGAGCTGATCTCGGTAATCCGCGAGCGCCGCGGCTGCGGCATCCTTCTGATTTCCCACGATCTGCAAGTTGTGCTCGGCGCGAGCGACCGCGTGATTTGCCTCAACCGGCATATTTGCTGCGAGGGCGTCCCGCGCGCCGTGGCGGGCCATCCCGAATATGCGAGGCTGTTCGGCCCGGACGCCGCGGCAAGTTTCGGCCTCTACAGCCATCGTCACGACCATAAGCACACGCTTTCGGGCGGCGTCGCTCGCGATGGCCATGACCGTGATTGAGCCCCAATGACCCGGCCTATTACCCCTCACCCTGTCCCTCTCCCTCAGGGAGAGGGAACGGTGTTGCTCGCTCAGCGGTCAGTTCGTGCGTCCCTTCTCCCATGGGGAGAAGGACAGGATGAGGGGCATAGGGCGCGTATTGACCGGCGCCCCGCGATCACCCGCCGGTCCGGGGCTCAAGCCGATGCTTGACGATTTCCTGACCCGCGCCGTCCTGGCCGGCATCGGCACCGCGATCCTCGCCGCGCCACTCGGCTGCTTCGTGGTCTGGCGGCGCATGGCCTATTTCGGCGAGACGGTCGCCTATTCCGGCTTGCTCGGGGTCGCGCTCGGCCTGCTGCTCGGCATCGACCTGACGCTCGGCGTCATCGTAACCGCCATCGCGATGGCGCTGCTCCTCACCGGATTCCAGGCCCAGCGCGCCATCCCTTACGACACTCTGCTTGGCATCCTCGCGCATTCGGCGCTTGCGGCCGGACTGATCGCTGCGGCCTTTGTGGGCGGCGCGCGGCTTGACTTGATGGGCTATCTGTTCGGCGACATCCTGGCAGTTTCGAAGGCTGACCTTGCCTGGATCTGGGGCGGGGCTGCTGCCGTTCTCGGCGCCCAGCTCTGGCTGTGGCGGCCGCTCCTCGCCATGACCGTGAACGAAGACCTCGCGTCGGCGGAAGGCGTGCCCGTCAGGCGCACGGGCACGGCGTTCATCCTTCTCATCGCGGTGACGGTGGCGCTCGCCATGAAGGTCATCGGAATACTGCTCATCACATCGCTGATGATTTTCCCGGCAGCCGTCGCGCGTCCCTTTGCGAAGACCCCGGAGCAGATGGCAATCCTAGCCGGATGTACGGCGGCGGCAGCGGTGTGCGCCGGGCTGTTCCTGTCGCTGAAGCTCGACACGGCAGCGGGGCCGTCCATCGTGCTCGCGCTCGCCGCGCTGTTCTTCTTCGCCGCCGTGCCCGTTTTGGCGTTACGCGGGCGTTGAGCCTCAAGCGGCGAGGCTGAACGCCCTGTCATTAATGATAAGGCCATCCGACCCCGCCGTAACCCGGACAGTGTCCCCGTCCTTCACTGCCCCGGACAGGATCATCTCCGAGAGCGGGTCTTGAACCGCGCGCTGGATGACGCGCTTCAGAGGCCGCGCGCCATAGGCCGGGTCATAGCCCCGGTCGGCAAGCCAGTTCCGCGCCCTCTCGTCGATGCTGAGCACGATCTTGCGCTCGTCGAGCAGCTTCTGCAGGCGCTTGAGCTGGATGTCGACGATGGCCCCCATTTCGTCGCGGCGCAGGCGCTGGAAGAGCAGAATGTCGTCGACGCGGTTCAGGAATTCCGGCCGGAAATGCGAACGCACCACGGCCATCACCTGCGGGCGGACCGCGCTGACATCCTCTCCCGGCGGCTGATTGATGAGATATTCGGCGCCAAGATTCGAGGTCATGATGATGATCGTATTGCGGAAATCGACCGTGCGGCCTTGCCCGTCGGTTAGGCGTCCGTCGTCGAGCACCTGCAAGAGTACATTGAACACATCCGGGTGCGCTTTCTCGATCTCGTCGAAGAGCACGACCTGATAAGGACGGCGGCGGACGGCTTCAGTCAGGGCGCCGCCCTCCTCATAGCCGACATAGCCGGGAGGCGCACCGATGAGCCGGGCGACGGAGTGCTTCTCCATGTATTCCGACATGTCGATGCGGACCATGGCCTGCTCGTCGTCGAACAAAAACGCGGCCAGCGCCCGTGACAGCTCCGTCTTGCCGACACCTGTTGGGCCAAGGAACATAAACGAGCCAATCGGACGGTTGGGGTCTTGCAATCCGGCACGCGCGCGCCGCACCGCTTGCGACACCGCGCGCACGGCCTCGGATTGTCCGATGACGCGCTTGCCGATCTCGTCCTCCATCCGGAGCAGCTTGTCCTTCTCGCCTTGGAGCATCTTTTCCACGGGAATACCCGTCCAGCGCGAGACGACGCCAGCAATATGATCGGGCGTCACGGCTTCCTCGACCATGCCGCGCTGCGCGTCGGCGGCGCTCTCCA
Source organism: uncultured Alphaproteobacteria bacterium (assembly GCA_963817705.1). Classification (GTDB taxonomy): domain Bacteria; phylum Pseudomonadota; class Alphaproteobacteria; order Rhizobiales; family Rhodomicrobiaceae; genus Rhodomicrobium. The sequence continues at coordinate 2,321,258 of CAWFPF010000001.1, read as the reverse complement.
TGGCTTTCAGCCGTTTTTCGAGATCGGGGATTACGCCATAGGAGAGTTCGCCGGCCCTAGCGAGATCGCCTCTGCGCTGCACCTGCTCCAGCTCGTTGCGGGCCGCGTCCAGCTCTTCCTTCACCTTTTGGGAGGATGCGAGCTTTTCCTTTTCCTGTTTCCAGCGGCGGGCAAGCTCGCTCGACCGGTCTTCGAGATCGGCGATTTCCTTTTGCAGCCTTGCAAGGCGGTCTTTGGAAGCTTGATCGCTTTCTTTCTTCAGGGCCTCGCGTTCGATTTTCAGCTGGATGAGCCGGCGGTCGAGTTCGTCGAGTTCCTCTGGCTTGGAATCGACTTGCATGCGGAGCCGGCTCGCGGCCTCATCCATAAGGTCGATGGCTTTGTCGGGCAGGAAGCGGTCGGTGATGTAACGGTTCGATAGCGTGGCCGCCGCAACGAGTGCCGAATTGGTGATTCGCACGCCATGATGCAGCTCATATTTTTCCTTCAGGCCGCGGAGGATCGAAATCGTATCCTCCACCGTCGGCTCCGAAATGAACACCGGCTGGAAACGGCGGGCGAGCGCGGCGTCCTTCTCGATGTATTTGCGGTATTCGTCGAGCGTCGTCGCGCCCACGCAATGGAGTTCTCCGCGCGCCAGCGCAGGCTTCAATAGATTGCCTGCATCCATTGAGCCCTCGGCCTTGCCTGCGCCAACGAGTGTGTGCAACTCGTCGATGAAGATGAGCACACCGCCTGCGGCAGCGGTGATCTCCTGCAAGACGGCCTTCAGACGTTCCTCGAATTCGCCGCGATATTTCGAGCCCGCGATCAGCGCGCCCATGTCAAGGGCCAGAAGCTTCTTGTCGCGCAGGCTCTCGGGAACGTCGCCGTTCACAATACGAAGCGCCAAACCCTCGGCTATGGCGGTCTTGCCGACCCCCGGCTCGCCGATAAGGACAGGATTGTTTTTCGTGCGCCGCGACAGAACCTGGATGGTCCGGCGGATTTCCTCGTCGCGTCCGATCACGGGGTCGAGCTGGCCCTTGGCCGCGGCCTCGGTCAAATCGCGCGTATAGCGCTTGAGCGCGTCGTAAGCCTGCTCGGCGGAGGCACTGTCGGCGGTGCGGCCCTTGCGCAGATCGTTGATCGCGGCGTTGAGCCCGACGGGCGTCACGCCGCCGTCCGCCAGGATTTTCGCGGTCTCGGCGTCTTTCTCCATCGCGAGCGCCAGGAGAAGCCTCTCGACGGTGACATAACTGTCGCCCGCCTTTTCGGCGATTTTCTCGGCCTGATCGAGGACTTTGGCGAGTTGCGGCGAGATATAAATCTGCCCGGCGCCGGCGCCCGAGACCTTAGGCATCTTGGCCAGCGCTTGCTCGACGCGCGCAAGGACGTCCTCTGGCCTGCCGCCTGAACGTGCGATCAAACCGGCCGCCAGCCCCTCACTATCATCAAGCAGAACTTTGAGAAGATGCTCGGGCGTCAGGCGCTGATGGCCCTCACGAAGCGCCAGCGATTGCGCCGATTGGAAAAAACCCTTCGAACGGTCGGTGAGTTTTTCGAAATTCATCGTATGCCTCGATGATCACAAGTATCCGCCCTCTATCCTTGAGAGCCGGTCACGCCGATTTGTGCATATATGGCAACATTATTGGGCAAAAAAAGGCTTTTCCCTATCTCCCCATCGTCAAACGCGGATAACCCGGTGGAAGCAGCTTCAAGCGAACTTGCCCCCAGATTGCTGTAGTCCATTACATTTTATTGATCGTGCTGCCGCGCTGACGCCATAGTTATCGCCTTATCAGCGTCGGCTTTAGTCGCACAGTTCAAGGAGGAACGATGTTTCGTAAACTAGGGCTCGCGTTGCTTGTCACGCTCGTTTCTGTGAGCGCATCTTATGCCCGTGAGTGGGTTCGCCTCGGCGAGCGCCATGTCGGTTTCTTACAGGATCATGACCGGATCGATGTCGGCCGCTTCGAAGGCCGCTTCAAGCGCATCAAGCTGATCGTCCACCGGAACGACATCGAGCTGCGCCGGATCGTCGTCGAATTCGGCAACGGCCAGAAAGAAGATGCTGAGTTTCATCGGGAGATCCGCGATGGCGGCGAAGCCGTGCTCGACCTCCGGACGGGCTGGAGCGACGGCCGCTTTATCCGTCACGTCGATCTGAACTACCGCACGCGGCCCGATTGGAGCGGTCGCGAGGCTTGGGTCGAGCTTTGGGGCCAGGAAGACTAAGGGTTTTTAGCATGTCCGCAGGTTAGCGGGCGTTGCCACGCGTAAATCATGGCCGGGCGTTATCGTCCGGCCATTTCGCTTATGAACGTGATTACACCCGGCGCGGCTTGTTTCCGGGAAGTCCTCTTAAGCACAGCGCGCCGTTTCACGATATGCCGGCCGCTTCGCCCCGGTAGTGAACCATGGGAAGAAGCCCGCGGCGCTGGGGCCAGTCCGCACGTCTTAATCGTCTTTGAAAGCAATTTTCACGAGTGCGGCCTTTCGCCGTCTCAAACTTGTCAATTGGCACCGATCAACCTTAAATGCCTTAACGCCAGCCTCAAAAGGCGGCCGGGGTCCATCCAAAAAGGGGCACCCGCATAAAAAGGGAGGGAATAATGCCAAGATCTCTATTACTAGCCCTAGCACTTATAGGATGCGCCGCGATGGGACCGGCACACGCTTCCGATACCATAAAAATTGGCGTCCTGAACGACCAGTCGGGCTTGTACGCCGATTTCGGGGGCGCTGGATCGGTGGAAGCTGCAAGGCTCGCCGTCGAGGAATTCGGCGGCACGGTTCTTGGAAAAAACATCGAGATCGTCACTGCCGACCATCAGAATAAGACCGATGTCGGATTGGCAGCTGCGCGCCAGTGGTTCGATGTCGGGGGCGTCAGCATGATCACAGATTTGACCAATTCCGCCATCGCGATCGGAGTGCAGAATCTAGCCAAGGAGCGGGGGAAGATTACCATCGCCGTTGGGCCTGCAAGCACGAAGCTGACCGAAGAGGAATGTTCGCCAACCGGCTTCCACTGGATGTTCGACACATACTCGCAGGCGGTCGGTACCGCTCGCGCCGTTCTGCAAAGTGGCGGCAGGAGCTGGTTTATCGTTGCTGCCGACTATGCTTTCGGTCAGCAGCTGGCCGCGGACCTGACAAAGACAGTCGTGGAGAATGGAGGCCAGGTTATCGGCGAGGTGCGCCATCCCTTGAACTCGAGCGACTTCTCCTCTTTCCTGCTCCAGGCCCAAGCATCGAAAGCGGAAATTGTCGGATTGGCAAACGCCGGTGGAGACACCATAACCGCAATCAAACAGGCCGGTGAGTTCGACATCACAGGCGGAGGTCAGAAGCTGGTGGGGCTGGTGGTCGTGATTAGCGACGTGCGCGCGCTCGGTCTCAATATTGCGAAAGGCCTTACCATCACCACAGGTTATTATTGGGATCGCGATGACAACAGCCGGGAGTTCGCCCGCCGCTTCGAAGCGCGGATGAAGCGCAAACCCGGCATGGTGCAAGCCGGTGTGTATTCCGGCGTGCTGCACTATCTCAAGGCTGTTAAGGCCGCCGGCACAGAAGAAGGCAAAGCTGTGGCCGCGAAGATACGCGAATTGCCCGTCCAAGATCTCGTTACGAGCAACGCGACAGTCAGATCTGACGGACGCGTTCTGCGGGACATGTACTTGGCCGAGGTGAAAGCGCCATCGGAATCGAAGGCGGAATGGGATTACTATAAAATACTGCGCACGATCCCAGCCGATCAGGCGGCGCTCCCATTGTCCCAAAGCAAGTGTGCGCTCGTTAAGCAATAGCAAGTAGGGAGTTCGGGGCGGCTGTCCGAAAGCTCGCCCAGCGCGGACGCTGGTGCCGGCCCGGGCCTCTGTTGCGCAATGAGCCATTTGATAGGTTGTCGCCGGTTATTTCTTGCCGCACCCATCTGAGCGCCTGCTTGGCGCGGCCCAATGATGGCTATCGGCCCCTCGCCTGTTCGCCCCGCCGGGGACGGGTTTGCGCCAAGCCTCACCCCAAGATGCCTAGGCCCGCGCCTACTGAACCGGAAGGCTAAGTCGAACCTTGGAGAAGCCGGCCGTTTTTGCTTAATATGCGGCTTCGGAGACACGCATCATGAAACGCCAGACGAACAAGGGTCCCACGCAAAGGCAGCTCCGCGCAGGCGAGCTTCTGAGGCATTCCCTGTCGGATATCTTCCGCACCGAGGATATTGAAGACCCCGACCTAAACGGGGAGATCGTGACGGTTGCCGAGGTAAGAATGAGCCCCGACTTGCAGCACGCGACCGTCTTTGCCAGCGCGCTCAGCGGCAAGAACAACGACGAGCTGGCCCGCGCCTTGAACCGTCATCAACGCTTTTTGCGCGGAGAGCTTGCGCGGCGCGTCGAGCTGAAATACATCCCGGAACTCCTCTTCCGGGGCGATCGCGCCTCGGAAGCTGCGGGACGTATCGACGAGCTGTTGCGCTCGCCCGATGTGGCCCGCGATCTGAAGTAACGGGCAAAGCAAAACTTATGGCACGCCGCAAAGGCAACGACATTAACGGCTGGCTTATCCTCGATAAGCCGCAGGGGCTGACCTCGAACCAGGCGCTCGGACGGTTGAAGCGGCTTTTCAGCCCGAAGAAGGTTGGCCATGCCGGTACGCTCGATCCGCTCGCCACGGGGGTGCTGCCGGTCGCGTTCGGGGAGGCGACGAAAACGGTCGCGCATGCCGTCGATTGCGCTAAGGCCTACGATTTCACGATCCGCTGGGGCATCGAAACGGACACCGACGACGCTGAAGGCAAGGCGGTGCGCACGAGCGACGCCCGGCCGGACCCCGGCGCGATCGAGGCCGCGCTTCCAGCGTTCCTAGGCAACGTGCTGCAAACGCCGCCGAGCTATTCCGCGATCAAGGTCGATGGCGAGCGCGCCTACGACCTCGCCCGAGACGGCGAGGTGGTCGAACTCGCGCCCCGCATTGTGGAGATTTACAATCTCGTCCTTGTGGCGCTGCTCGCTCCCGACCTCACGCACTTCACCTGCGATTGCGGAAAGGGCACCTATGTTCGCTCGATCGCCCGCGATCTCGGCCGCGTGCTGGGCTGCTATGGCCACATTGCCTCGCTGCGCCGCACGTGTGTCGGTCCATTCCACCAGGAAAACGCGATTTCCCTGGAAACTCTGGAAAGTTTGAGCAATAGTGACGGCGGCCAAGATGCTCTTTTGAGCACGATCATCCCTGTCGAGACGGCGCTGGACGGCATCCCGGCGCTCGCCGTAAGCGGGGACGACGCGGCTAGGCTGAAGCGGGGGCAGCCCATCCTCATCCGGGGAGGGAATGCACCAATCCTGAAAGGCCCGATCTATGCGACCTCTCGCGGGGTCCTCGTCGCCATTGGCGAGGTCGAACGCGGGGAGATGCATCCGGTCCGGGTTTTCAACATCCCCGCCTGAAGCCGGACCAGCGATCAACGTCATGGAGATGACCGATGTCGATTACCGCCGAGCGCAAAACCGTGCTCATCCAAGAATATGCCACGTCCACGAACGATACCGGCTCGCCGGAAGTTCAGGTTGCCGTTCTCACGGAACGAATCAGCAACCTCACGGAACACTTCAAGACCCATAAGAAAGATAACCATTCGCGCCGCGGGCTTCTGAAGCTTGTCAGCCAGCGCCGCCGCCTGCTCGACTACGTGAAGAGCAAGGACGAGGCTCGTTATCGCGGGCTGATCGAGCGGCTGGGTATCCGGCGTTAACTTGCAGATTGTATCCGCTTTTCCGCATTCCCATCGGAAGCGGAAGACGGTTACACTTCACTTGTTAGCGGCAAACCTGGGTGCATCGCCAATGGCGGACGAAAACAACAGTGTGACGCTGGAATTCCTCGGAAGGCAGATGGAGCGCATGTTTTCCGAGCTTGCCGGTTTGAGGGCAGGTCAAGAGGAGCAGGCGCCCACTCTGGTCAAGCTTATCGATGCGGTTAGCATGATCGCGCAAGTGCAGGAGCAGCATTCGGTGCTTCTTGGCAAGCTGCACGAATCCCAGAAAATTGTCGTTGGCAGGCTCAACGTCATGGATGCCCGCATGGGTCATCTCGAAAAACACGCTGGCTTTGTGGACGTCTGAGTCCCGGGGGGCGGTCGCTGCGTAAGGTAGAGTCCAGCGGCGCCCCGCATCACTTCGCATCGAGAAACTGCTTAACCGCAGCAACCGTCCGCGCCGGGTCTTCCTCCTCGGGGTCATGGCCGAGATCGTCGAAGATCACGAGCTTGCTGCCCGCGATATCCTTATGAAAGCGCTGCCCATACTCCACCGGGATGAGGCGATCCTTCCCGCCCCATAAGATGAGCGTGGGCAGCTTCAGTTCCGGGATGCGCTCCGACAAGGCGCCCGGCCGGCACTGGCGCGAGCGGTCTATCAACGCACGGCGGTTTCCTTCGCGCTGGGTGAGTTCGATAGAGCGATCCACCATGGCGTCCGTCACCTTGCTGGGATCGCCAACAACATTGCGGTATCCTTGCACCACGAGAAAGCGCGGCAGCGTGTTCTGAAGAAGCCATCCCATTCCCGGGATATCCAGGAGTTGGAAACCGAGCGGCCTGGAGGTCGAACTCGTAGCGGTAACCGCCCGAGGACACGAGGATCAGCTTGGCGACGCGCGACGGATGGGCCAGAGCCGTCCGCCATGCGATCGTGCCGCCAAGGGAGTTGCCGCCCAGCACACAAACGCCGATGCCGAGCTTGTCGAGGACGGCAATCACGGCGGCGATGTCGCGGTCTATCGAGTAAATGCCATCGGGCGAGGGGCCGGTCAGCCCGAAGCCGGGCAAGTCGAGTCTCACGAACTCGATGTTTATCCTTGAGGGCCTGCGCCCACCCCTCCCAGGCGTGTAGAGAGGATCCTGTGCCATGGAGCAGAACGATAGGGGCCGGATCCTCGCGAGGCCCCTCGTCCCGCACATGAACGCTCATGCCGGCGATTTCTAGGAACATTGAGGGCGGCAGCGCCCAGCGCGCCTTTAGGCTATCCACGCTCCGCTCCGGCGCCCAATTGCCCGCGATGAAGAGTGCCGTCAGAAGCGCCAGCACGCCAAGAATTCCAGCGGCGGCCATCAAAATCGTTTTCATCGCATTCCTAACCGCAATCGCTCCCGGAGACAGGAGCGCGATACACCGAATCGCCCGGCGGTCATGGCCGCGACTTTGTTCTGGATGGCCGGATCAGATGATGGTGCGTGCTAAGCGGCCCGGCATTTTTTGTTTCTATCTTGTGCTCTGGACGAACTTCTCCGTAGAGGTATCGATGTGTCGTCCCGCGCGGCCTTTCGGCGCGTGAATGTAGAAGCCCGGCGTTTTCACGAGCAGCTTCTTAGGTTTCTCCGCGGGCTGACCCCTTGGGCTCATCTGGTATTTGACCGGCCGGGTGTGGTCGCCCAACATCTTCGCTAGATTGAATATTGACGGATAGAGCATCATGCCGCGGAGGAAGTTCGCTTGGCCCCGTCTGAGGAGGCCGAGGAAGTCCCGGGCGCGGCCGGGTGCCGTGCGCCAGTTGAAGTGCTTCATGTAGAGGACTCGCTGCGTATGCAGGAGTTCGCGATAGTAGACAGGCAAGGGCAGTTTCGTCGGCAGGACGGCATGCTGGATATCGAAGAGCCGGTAATCCAGCGTCTGCAATTCGCGCTGCTCGGTCAGCCAGGCCTCGGTGCCGGGATACGGGGTGTAGATGCTGATGTTGACGATCTCGGGCACCTCCATGCACCAGTCCCGGATGGTTTGAAAGCGCCGCTCGTCCCAGCCGGGGTCAGCAATGATGTTGATTGCCACCTCGATCCCGAGCGTGCGCGCGAATTCGAGCGCCTCGAAGTTCTTGCTCAACGAGATACGCTTGCGGAAGGAGTTCAGCCCCTCCTCGTCGATCGCCTCGATGCCCAGGAACATGTATCGAAGGCCGAGCGCCGTCCAAAACTTGAAAACCTCCTTGTTGCGGAGCAGCACATCGCCGCGCGTTTCTAAATAATATTGCTTGCGAATGCCGTTTTTTGCGATTTCCTCCGCGATCCCCATGCCATGCTCGCTTTGGATAAAGGCGACGTCGTCGGTGATGAAAATCCCAGGTTCGCTTATTCTTTGAAGGTCTTCCACGACCTTCCGGGGGCTGACGAGGCGATAGCTGCGCCCATAAAAGGTCCAAGCGCTGCAAAACGAGCAATCCCAGGGGCAGCCCCTCGAAAACTCGATGGAGGCGCAGGGATCGAGGACCCCGATGAAGTACTTTCGCCGGTGCCGCAATAGGTCGCGGGCAGGGCTCAGATCGTCGAGGCTCTGAACGAAGCTGGGAGCTGGGCCGCTACCGCGCGCCGTTACTACTCCAGGAACGGTGTCCAGCGAAGCGCAGCCATTCCCGACCGCCTCCAGGAGCGCTACGATGCCGGCTTCGCCTTCGCCTTTGAGAACGCAATCGACGGCGCCATCGCCATGATCGAGGATATCGGCGGCCGTGAACGAGGCGCTATGGCCGCCCACACAGACAAAGCATTGAGGCCGCGCCTGCTTGGTTCTTTTCGCGAGATCGATAACTTCGGGGATGTTCGCGAGGTAACTGCATGAAAACGCGACAAAGTCCGGCTCCCAATCCTCTAGCATGCGATCGTAATCTTGGTGACTTTCGACCTGCAGATCGATGAGCTTGACCGCGTGCCCGGCGCGGCGTGCGGCTTCGGCGACAATTTCGAGACCCAAAGGTTCGAGCCTCAAAAAAACCTTGGTGTACAGCAAGGGGCCGGGATGAACAAAGAGCAGTCTCATGGCCTCGCCTCCCCGGTCTTGATGCATCGGGAAAAGCCGGAATTGCAACCCTGGCCACCCCTGAACGGGTACAAAATCCCTTTATTAATCATCTCGCTAGGCGTCATTCACACACCTCTGCTAGAGCTGAGGCCCAATAAATGTCCGGCGAGGCATTGCGTTCCCGCTTACCGGATTGACCCAACGTTTTTGTAAGCGCCGGCTGAGCGGCTACCTCTGGCGCTTTCCCGCGGGAAAGGTTGGAAAGGCGTTTTCTCCGCTAGGAGCGGGCGCGATTCTGCGCTAAGTGTGGGCTGCGCACCAAAAGACGCAAAAAGGAAGAGCCGGGGGAAGGGCCTCCGGCTAAAGCTGTTGGAAGAACAAAATGTTCGAAATTTACCGGGAAGAAGTTCAATGGGGCGGCCGCAAACTCACGCTTGAGACGGGGCGGATTGCCCGCCAAGCCGATAGCGCGGTGCTCGCGCACTATGGCGAGACCTCCGTGCTGGCAACCGTCGTTGCCGAGCGCGACGCCGACCCCTCCAAAGACTTCTTTCCCCTGACCGTCAACTATCAAGAAAAAGCTTACGCCGCGGGTAAAATCCCAGGCGGCTATTTCAAGCGGGAAGGCCGGCCCACCGAGCGTGAAACGCTTGTGTCGCGGCTCATCGACCGCCCGATCCGGCCGCTTTTCGCGCCGGGCTTCAAGAACGAGACGCAAATCATCATCACCGTGCTCTCGCACGACATGGAAAACGACCCCGATGTGCTCGCCATTGTCGCGGCATCGGCGGCGCTGACGCTTTCGGGCCTCCCATTCCTCGGCCCGATCGGGGCGGCACGCGTTGGCTACGCCAAGGGCCAGTACATTCTCAACCCCACGTCCGATCAGATCAAGAATACCGAACTCGATCTCGTGGTGGCGGGGACGGGCGATGCCGTGCTGATGGTTGAATTGGAAGCGAAGGAGCTTACCGAGGAGGTGATGCTCGGCGCCGTCGTGTTCGGTCAGGAGGCTTATAAGCCCGTGATCGAGGCGATCATCGGTCTTGCCGAACAAGCCGCGAAAGAGCCTTGGAGCCTTCCCGAGGCGAAGAACGAGTTCGAGGCCAAGGTCAAGAAGCTCGTTGAAAAGGACCTCAAAAAGGCCTTCCAGATCGCGAGCAAGCAGGAGCGCAACACCAAGGTCGGCGAGGCCAAGGCCAAGGCCGTCACAGAGCTGCTGACGGCAGAGGCGGGCGCGGGCGATAAGGTCAAGCTCGCCGACGCTTTCAAGGAAATCGAGAAGCACGTCGTCCGCTCCAATATCCTGAAGACCGGCAAGCGCATCGATGGCCGCGATCTCGTGACCGTCCGGCCCATCGACTGCCAGGTGCACGTGATCCCGCGCACGCACGGTTCGGCGCTGTTTACACGTGGCGAGACACAGGCGCTCGTTGTTGCCACGCTCGGCACGGGCGAGGACGAGCAATGGATCAACTCGCTGGAAGGCACCTACAAGGAAACCTTCCTCCTGCATTATAATTTCCCGCCCTACTCGGTGGGCGAGACAGGCCGCATGGGTTCGCCCGGGCGCCGCGAAATCGGCCATGGCAAGCTTGCCTGGCGCGCTGTCCATCCGATGCTGCCTGACGCAGAAACCTTCCCCTATACGATCCGCGTGGTCTCCGAGATCACCGAGTTCGAACGGCTCCTCGTCCATGGCCAGCGTTTGCGGCGCCTCGCTCGCGATGATGGACGCCGGCATTCCCTTGAAGCGGCCGGTGGCGGGTATCGCCATGGGCCTTATCAAGGAGGAGGACGGCGTGGCGGTCCTGTCCGATATCATCGGCGATGAGGATCACCTCGGCGACATGGACTTCAAAGTCGCCGGCACCTTGCAGGGCGTTACTGCGCTGCAGATGGACATCAAGATCACCGGGATCACGACCGACATCATGAAGACCGCGCTTGAACAGGCGCGCGAAGGCCGGCTGCATATTCTGGGTGAGATGTCGAAGGCGCTCGGGACCGCACGCTCCGATCTTGGCGAGCATGCGCCGCGCATCGAGACCATCAGCATCCCGACCGACAAGATCCGCGAGGTGATCGGTTCCGGCGGCTCGGTGATCCGCTCCATCGTGGAAGAGTCCGGCGCCAAGATCGACATTTCGGACGACGGCACCGTGAAGATCGCGGCCGCGAACCAGAGCTCGATCAAGGATGCCATCAACCGCATCAAGATGATCGCTTCCGAGCCCGAGGTCGGCCAAATCTACAAGGGCAAGGTCGTGAAGATCGTCGAGTTCGGCGCCTTCGTGAACTTCTTCGGTGCGCGCGACGGACTCGTGCATATCTCGCAGATGGCCGACCGGCGCCTCAAGCATGCCTCCGAAGTGCTGAAAGAGGGCGCCGAGGTTTATGTGAAGGTCATGGGCTTCGACGAGCGCGGCAAGGTCCGGCTCGCCATGAAGGGCATTGACCAGAAGACCGGCAAAGAAACGCCGCAATCGGAGCAGCCTGCCGAGCAGCCCGCGGCCAGCTAAAGCTTGTCTAGGTTTCCTCATGGTTCGAGAGGTCATAGGCCTCCGCACCATGAGGAAACGAGACGGCCTCTTCTGAGCCGGGAAGCCTCATCACTATGAGGAAACCAGCCTTTCAAAACTCTGCGAGGCCTTTCCGCCGTGCTCGACGGCGAGGCTGTTATCGACTGGCCATACACGTCAAGCCGGTCTTTCGAGACATCGATGCCAATAATGCCGCCCTTGCCTAAATCCGATCGCGTCGTAGGGGCAACGGCGGATGGCCTTGCCACGGAAATCCGCGAAGAAGCCGCGTGCTTTTCCAGGAACTTCCATCCCCTCTAAATTTTCCCTACACTGGGCGCTGCCGGCAGCGCCTTACCGTCACCCCTGTCGTCAAGTCTCTTCGTCATGACATTTTGGCTCTGGATCATTGCCGCCGTCGCAGGTCTTCTGAATCCGGTGCAATCGGGTGCTAACGCTTCGCTCGGCAGGGTGCTCGGCAATCCTTACGGCGCCGTGCTCGTCAGCCTGGCGGTTAGCTTGGTGGCCACCGCTGCCGTGGCTCTCATCGTGCGGGGAACCGATATCATAAGCCTCAGCCGTTTCCCGCAGGCGCCATGGTGGGCTTGGATTGGCGGCTTCTGCGGCGCGTTTCTGGTCTGGTCGCAACCGCTCGCCGCACCGAGACTCGGCGCCGGCGTCTATACCGGCATCATCGTTACAGCGGCCGCAATCGGGTCGGTCACGCTCGACCATTTCGGGCTGCTCGGCTTTTCTGCCCACCCAGCGAGCTTGGGGCGCATTGCAGGCGCCGCACTTATGATCGCGGGTGTAGGCCTCATCGCGATGTTTTAGATGTCACTGCACTGCAGCGCCAGGCCGGAGCGCGTGGGCGGGGATGCGTGTGAGCGCCGCGCCGAGCGTGAGGTTCGAGCGCAAGGTTCGGGCAGCCGCCTGCGCGGCGAGCTGGCCGGCGGGGCTGACAAGCATTTTGGAAAGAAATGTCGCGCGCCACACTTGCCCAGAAACCTGTGCGGCGAGCGTTGCCTGAAAATCGGCAGCGCTTCCGCCGCGCAAATAGCATCGGGCCGCGAGATGGGCGCTGTGCAGCGCAATCGACATGCCGTCGCCCGAGAAGGACGGGATGACAGCGGACTGGTCGCCGAGGCGCCATAGGGCGCCGCCTGGCCGCGCGACATGCCCATAAGGCAGGCCGGATATAGCGAGCGGGCGGTCGAGAAGGCTCACCCCTCCGGCCAGCCGCATGGCCAAATGCGGACAGGACTCCTGCATCCCGCCGAGAAGGCTCTCCCAGGAACCGTATCTCTGCGCGAACACAGATTTCTGGACAAGCAGGCAAAGATTGGCGCGGCCGCCTTCGACCGGCTGTAAGCCCGCATAGCCGCCGGAGAATAGGATTAGCTCGACATGTCCCGAGAGGTCTTCAGCCTGCCGGGGCGCAAGCCGCACATACATTTTGAAGGCGATCAGGCCCTGCTGGCGGCCCGGCGGCCGTTTCCAGGCCTTCAAGTCATGCTTGCCCGTGGCGAGAAAAGCTTGCGCGGCGCGGATGGGGTCTGCGTTATCCGCCTTGATCGACCACCCGTCGCTGCATTGGTCCAGGCTTCGCACGCGCGCGCCGCGCCGGATGTCCGCCCCCGCTTGTGCCGCTCGCTCCAAAAGCGCCTCATCGAGAACGCGCCGCGATAGGCTCTGCGCCGTGAACGGCAGCGGCGCACTCAGCGCGCTTCCTCGCCGGGCAAGCCGGACGTGGCGGATGGGCAAGCTGCCGAGTCCCTCGACGGAAAGGCCGAGCTTCGATAGATAGGCCGCGCCCTCGTGACTGATGAACTCGCCGCAGACCTTGTCATGCGCGACCCTCTCCTTCTCGAAGAGCACCACGGACCGTCCCGCCTCCGCGAGGAGTGTGGCGAGCGCCGCGCCCGCCGGTCCTCCGCCTATGACGGCAGCGTCGAACAGCGTCATGGCGATCCCTTCACGCGAGTGACGCACAGGCGATATGGAAACCAGGCCTCGATGTGAGCTGCCCCTTCCGGTATGCCTGCCTCAGCGAGATAGCGCACCCAATCGCGCTTCATGAAGGCGCTTGCGACCGAAACCGGGCCATCGTGCCGGATGAAGCGGTGGCGCCTTGTAGCCCAGAACGCAACTTTCAAAAAGTAATAGGGCAAAGGGTCCCGATGCAGGTCGTTGATGAACCAGCCGATGCGCGCATTCTGCTCCATCCACCGGATAAAGCGGATGAGCAGTGGATCGGGCAGGTGATGCGTAAAAAGCGAACAGACGATCACGTCGGCGCTCTTCGCCTCATAGTCGAAAAGATTCGCCGTGACCCAACGAAAGGGGCGCGCCTTGTCCGACGCTTCGGCCGCCGCGCGAGCCGACCATGGGTTCATGTCCACGCCGGTGATCTCAACCTCAAACCCATGCTTCTGCGCCCAGCAATCGATCTTGCGGTCCACGTCGCCATACCCGCTGCCCGCGTCGATCACCGAAAGCGGCCGGCCAATTGGGAAGCGGTTCTCCCGCGCCAGTCTGCGGAAGAAGGCAAGTGTGGGGCGGTAGCCGAGCGAGAGCACATTGGCCTGCGCCAGCTCGGCGAGACAATCCCTGAAGCTCTCATAGTCCACCACTTCGGTGTCCATCAGCTCGCGGGTCGTGTCCCGCTTTGAGAAGTCCGGCATGCAGAACTCTACACGGCCTTGAAAAGCATCGTCTCTGCGACGAGACCGGGTCCGAAGGACATGGCGCATCCAGCCGCTCCCGGCTTCCTGTCTTCGAGCAGAGCCTTCAGCACAAACAGCACCGTCGCCGACGACATGTTGCCGAAGTCGCGAAGAACCCGCCTGGACGCATCGAGCGCGTTGAGGGGCAAGCGGAAGGCGTCCTGGACCGCGTCGAGGATTGCCCGCCCCCCCGGATGCACGGCCCAAAGCGCGATATCCCCGGCCGAAGCGCCTCCGAGAATCTTGCTGGATGCCTTGCCGATGGCTTCACCGACCGAGGACGGAACGCGGCTGGATAGCACCATGTCAAATCCTAGGTCTCGGATATGCCATGCCATCTGACTTGCCGCTTCGGGGAAAACTTCGGCGTGGAAACTATCCATCGCAAACCCCTTGGGCTCCGCGCTGATAAGGGCGGCGGCGCATCCATCGGCGAAGAGCAGGAAAGGCATCATCGACTCAAAATCGTTGCTCTCTTGAAAATGCAGTGTGCACAGCTCGATGCTGACAACGAGGACCTTGGCTGCGGGCTCCGAACGCACGATGTGCCGGGCGAGCTTCAGGGCGTTGATGGCCGCGTAACAACCCATGAAGCCTACGATCGTGCGCTCGATCGAGGGATTGAGACCCAACCGCTGAATGAGTTGAAGGTCGATACCGGGCGCCGAGAAACCGGTGCAGGAGGTGACGATAAGATGCGTGATTTCGTCTTTGGCCGCGCCGAGCTCAAGCTTGGTCACGGCGCGCTGCGCCAGCACGGGCGCCTCGGCCTCGTAGTGCAGCATGCGCGCTCCCGTAGACGGGAAATCTCCGGGGACATAGAAGGGTTCGCCGTTGATGGTGCCGGCGGTGCAATCTTCCGTAGGCTGCACGCACGACCAGCGCTTTTCAATGTGGCCTCTCTCGGCGATCTTTTCGAAGATGATACGGGTCCGCCTGTCGGAAATCATATGCCCCTGAAACTTGACAAAGGCATCGTGGACCTGGTGCGGCGGTACTGCCGTTGCGATCCGGTTGATGTAAGCTGCGGACAAACCAATTCCTCTTAACCATGAGTTGATAATAAGAGAGCGAAATGTATGCACTCTCAGGTTGGTTTCGTATTCTTGCCCCACTTTGAGGATAGGCGGGATCGCGTAGAGGCTCAAGCACTGCACGTGACGGCGGCGCACCCCGCCATCCAACTCAAAACGCGGCCGGCGGCTCTTGTAGCGCGTAACCGCATGTAGAGCGATGAATTCGCTCACTTTCCACTTGTTCCGCGAGACGCCCTGAGAATGACGAGTTTCACCTTGGATCAATTACTCTTGATGAAAGCGCGCTTTAGCACGCGGGTAATTTGCGCGCTCTTTGCGTTTGCGCTGTGTTCGCAGGCCTCCGCGGAGACGATTTCGGCCGAAGGTTTCCGGTCCTGGCTCTCGTCCTTCCGCGCCACAGCGATTGCAGGCGGCATTCATGCCGATGTTTACGATTCGGTGACACACGGACTGACGCCCGATTTTTCGCTGCCTGACCTCGACCTCCCGTCGCGCGGCGCAAAGCAGCCTGGGCAGCCCGAGTTTGTCCGCACGCCTGCCGAATATCTGAATGGAAAGTATCTTTCCGATCTCTCTGCGCAGGGGCGCCGGCTCTTTGCCGCGCACAAAGACACACTCGCGGTCATCGAAAAGACCTATGGCGTCGACCCCCATCTGCTTCTTGCTCTCTGGGGCCGGGAAACGGCGTTCGGGACCTATAATCTTCCGTATAACGCGCTGAAGGTGCTCGCGACCGAGGCCTATGCAGGCAAGCGCAAGGAGTTGTTCCAGAGGCATTTCATCGACGCGATCCGGATGGTGCAGGACGGCGTGATCGCGCCCAAGGACATGAAAAGCTCCTGGGCCGGGGCGATGGGCCTCACGCAGTTCATGCCCGAGGACTATTATAAATACGCGGTTAGCCTGAGCGGAAAAGGCAAGCCGGACATCTGGCATTCGGTCCCAGACGCGCTAGCATCGCTCGCCAACAATTTGCACCACGCCGGCTGGGACAAGACCCAGCCCTGGGGCATGGAAGTGAAGGCACCGGCCGGCGTCGATTGCTCGCTCGGCTATCTCGATATTCGCAAGCCAGTCAAGGAGTGGGCGGCGCTGGGGATAGCGCCGCTTAGGAGCAGCGCATTCCCGCCGGAGACGCTCGGTTGGGAGGCCTCGCTTCTCCAGCCTGCAGGGATTTACGGTCCGGCCTTTCTAACCTTCCAGAATTTCCAGGTCATCCGCGAGTATAATAAGTCTGACCTCTACGCGCTTTTCGTGGGCCATCTCGCGGACCTCATCCGGGGCGGCGGCGCGTTTGAGCGCCCGTGGGATCCGATCGTGCAGGTCTCCACGGCCGACATGGAATATATGCAAACGCGGCTCACCGCTCTTCATTTCTATAGCGACACCATCGACGGAAAGGCGGGCGGCCGGACCCGCAGCGCCGCGGGCGCGTATCAGAAGAGCGCCGGGCTGGCTCAAACCTGCTGGCCTACGGCGTCGCTCATCGCGCACCTCAAGGCGCATGCGCGGGAGCGCAGCTCCAATGCGGGCGAGCGTTAGCGTAAGCGAAGGTGAAGTGTCGCGGCATTCCGGGCGCCTGTGCTTTGGGGCTGGATAGGTGACGGTTGCGCTAGCTTTTAAAACAGGACAAAACCGCCTGGGATACGTGCATTCGGCCAGCCCGCTTCCTAGTTACCCGCGACCGGTACGATGGCAATGTTATCGATCAGCCGGACCTTGCCGAGGTAAACAGCCGCGAGGAGGCGCGCGGGCGCGTCGACAGACGGACCGATGGGCATGAGGGTCGCGCCGTCGCGGATTTCCAAATAGTCGATACCAAAACCCGAACTTTCGAGCCGGACCCAACCTTGACGTACGGTGTCTTCAACCGCGCGGCCCAATGACAAGTCGTGTGCCATATCCGACATAACACCGTACAATTGGGGAGCCACCGCACGCTCACCGGCATCGAGATAGACGTTACGCGACGACATGGCGAGACCGTCCGCCTCGCGCACGATAGGGGCCGGAACGATCGCGATCGGGAAACTCATATCGCGCACGAGCTGCTTGACGGTGAGGAGCTGCTGATAGTCCTTTTCGCCAAACACGGCCACATCGGGAAGGCACTGCAGGAAGAGCTTCGCCACAACTGTCGTGACACCCGAAAAGAAGTGCGGCCGTGACAAACCTTCCAGCGTTTGCGTCACCCCGGCCACTTCCACGCGCGTCGCAAAATCCGTTGGATAGATTTCGCCCAGCTCCGGCGCATACATGGCATCCGCCCGGACAGCGAGGAGCTTATGCCAATCGCGCTCCTCATTGCGTGGGTAGCTATCGTAATCCTCGTTTGGCGCGAATTGGGTGGGGTTGACGAAAACCGATACGACAACCCGGCTCGCATGCTGCTTCGCAAGCTTGACGAGCGCCAGATGGCCGTCGTGAAGGCCGCCCATGGTTGGAACGAGCGCTATGGTATGGCCCCGGCGGCGCCATTGCTGCACCAGTTTGCGCAGCTGAATCGAAAATCTGATGACGGGTAATCGTGCGGTCATTGCGAGGTCAATTTTCTGTTTGAGCGCACACTACCAGGATGCACCAAAAAGGAAACTGAACTTGCTGCCGGCGCCCGGAAGATCGGAGGATAGTGCGCGGAGTATTCTGCAAGAGTGTGTAAAGCGGCCATGGTATGCCGGTGATGATCGAAGTCGCCAACCCTTTGGCGAGGGAGCAGACCACGACCAAGACCGGGGATAGATCGAGGGAGCAGGCCACAGCGGTAACGGAAGGCGTCCCTTCTCCCCCTTGCGGGAGAAGGACAGGGTGAGAGGTCTCGCGGCAGCAATAAGAGCCATTCCAAGCCGAGTTTCGCTAGCCATCTTCTCTGCAAAACGACGGCTGCCCAAAATGCGCGTTACCCGCAGTTCGCCCTTTTCTTTTCCGCGTCGGCCCGCTGCATCACTTGTTGGGGCGCACGGGGATAGCGCGTTGCGAGTTCGGCGAAGGTGGCGCATGCATCCGGGTTGTTGCCAAGCCGGCGGAGCGATATCGCGAGTTTCAAGAGCGCTTCTGGCGCGCGTTCGTTCGTTGGGAAATTCGTGAACGTCTTCAGAAAGCGGTCGGCGGCCGTCTTATACTCGCCACTCACGAAGGCCGTTTCGCCGAGCCAATATTGTGCGCTCCCCGCAAGCGGATCGGAGGGATATTCGTCGAGAAACTGCTGGAAGTAGGTTTCGGCCACCGAATACTCACGGCGATTGAGTGCGCCGTAGGCTTGATCGAAAAGAGCGCGCGAGCCGCCGCCAGTGGACGCGGATTGCGCCGGGCCCTGCGGAAGCGGTAGCGGAGCCGGCACAACGGGGTTCGCGGCGTAACTGCGCGGCGGCGCGGCAACGGGCGGTAGTCCGGCGCCCGCGCTTGGCTGCGGCCTTGAATAGCCCAGGGCAGGCGCCCCACCGAGCGGCGGTAGCTGCTGCTTATCTTCGAAACCGCTCGCAGGCGCCGCGCCATAGCCAAGATCGCCCCTCGGCGGCGCGGCTTGCGGGCTAACGCCTCCGCGGGATTCGAGCCGTTCGAGCCGCTGCGTCAGGTCGGCGATCTGTTCGGAGAGCTGGCGGATTTGCTCCGCGCTCGCGCCGCCGCCGCCATAAGCTGCATAGCCGTTTCCGCCTTGGGCGTTGTTCTTGGCGAGCGTTTCTACCGCCGCCACGACGCCCTGCAAGCCGGCAACCTGCTCCTCGAGCCGCTCGATCCGGCCGGCCATGGCGCTGCCGCCGTCCAAAGGCGGACGCGATCCATAGGTCTGCGCCGCCGCCGGCAAGACCGCGGCGGTCACGGCGAGGGCAATTAAAGTTGCGGCAACGGTTCTCATGGCGGGTCGCCCTGTTTGAACGGTGTTGCCGCCGTTCTCGGCTGGCAAAGCCCGGCTGTCAACCGGGTTTCGCTGGCGAACCCTTGCGCCGGCTAAAGCGCTGTTGGTTCTTGAACCTTTCGATTGCAGATTATCGAAACCGCTTCTTAAAGCCCGGCTCACGATAGCCGCCGACCCACTCAGAGGCTTGGTGTAACCCTATCGGTTCGCCTCGGAATGGGGAAGCTCGGTGTTAGTGCTCACGGTCTCGCCAATCAAGCGCCTGGCAAGTAGTCCAGCGACGGCGGCTTCGTCCTCTGAGGCGGGCTGCTTTGTTGCATCCAAGACGAGTTGACCAAGGGTGCCGATTTGCTCCTCCCGCTGTAAGATCCTGTACGCTATAGCGCTGAGCTGAGCGTTGACGATTGCGCCGGACGGGTGAAGGGTTCCCGTAACATAAAGGTTTCGATGCAGCCAGACGATCGTGCCCGAAGCAAATGAGCTGGCTTCTTTATCGTTTTGTCCGGTCCCCGTCGCAATCGGAACTTGGACATGCATCGTCCTCGGCATCGCTCTGTATAAGGCTGCGATGATCCGCAAAACCTGGATATGGAACCTGCCGGTGTCATCGGGAAGCACGGACTATCCTCTGATTCTTGAGCGTTTATGCCTTATCGTGTGGCAAAGCTCAAGATCGGGGAAAGCGCTGCGCTCAAGATGTTAGCGGGCCTCATCCCCTCTGCGGAGAGCCGCGGCGACAGCTCGGAGCGTTCTCGCCAAAAGCTGAGGGGGCGCTTCCAGGGAGTTGCCGCAGTCCGGGATGCCTTGCTCAGGTAGCCAGCTTTGCCTGAGTACCCGGCCGATTTCTTCGGATGTCGCGGCGGGCGTATCCGAGACATGCCAAAGAGTAATCCAAACCAGCGCCGCATGCCGGCAGTACGCCATCAAGGGGTCGTCCAAGAAACGGCCCCAAGGCGCGGCGCCCCCCCGCACGTCGTCCACTGCACCCTTATAGCGTCTTGCGCGCCCGCTCGTGGGTGCCAGGATGGCGAGAAGTTTACCGGCAGCATTATAAAGCCGCTCGTCGGCTTGATCGAACCTTTGTACAACATCCGCCGATGGCTCAAACCGGGCTTCGCTTCGGCGCCGGTCAAGTTCCGCGGCTATTGTGTTCTCCAGTTCGCGCCATGTCTCAGCATCCGCCCGGTGTGACGCGGAGGCGCGAAAGGCATGCTGGAGATGATGGATATACTGAACCGCTTCCCGCGGCATAATCGATTTTTCATCCGCGCCGCCCCCGAAGGCGTCCGCGCTCAAAACCTGCGCCGTAGTCATGATCGGATGAGCCCCGCCAAGTGCCAATTCTACTCGAAAACGCAGCCAACCAAACTCGCTCTGGGTTGTAGAAACTCTTGGCACATTATTCGGTATCGCTGCAAAAGGAAGCATCAATTTAGCGTTACACACACCTAGGTTGTAGAATTGAGTGCAAACTATGGGGGGATCAGCGTCCTGCCGCTTCGGGAACGTCTCTAGGTGAGCATGCAAGCCGGAACTATCGCCAACTATTGACGCGGCAACTTCCGCCGGGCGGCGCTTCGGGCTTTCGGGGCAGCAGCCGGCGCCGCGGATTGCTGGGCTTTTCTCGCCCGGGGCTTCGATGCAAGCCGGGGCTGAGGTGCGAAATGGGCGTGATGCGCGGACTCTGAGTGCTCTTCCTCGCCCCAAGGCTCCATCAGCACGTAGTATAGGAGTTGCTCGAATTTTGGCCGGAAATGCGCAACGATCGATTCGGGGTCGGGGACCAGGGCCGCGTCGGTGATCAGCCCGAACTGCACCATGTTGTTGAAGGACAAGATCGACACGCCCATGCCGATATCGCCCGATTGCGGCACCCAGAACATCACCTGCTTGATCTCGTGCTCCGCAAGATAAAGCGGATAGCGCGGACCCGGGACGTTCGTCATCACGGCCGTGGCGCGGCTCAAGAGGAGGTTGAAAAGCCGGTCCTGGATGGACTGTGGCGCGTAGCCGAGCGCCATGAGCAAGCCGAGCGTCACTGGGGGCTCCAGCGACTGCTTCAGCGCCTTCATGCGCCGATGCACTTCCAGCAGCCGTTCCAACGGGTTTTCAATACCGACGGGCAATTCCACGGCGACGATCCCGAATCTGTTGCCAAGCTCCCCAACCCGGTGCTCGCCGCGCATGTCGACGGGCACCAGAGCGCGAATCTCGACATCTTCGATCGGGTCGCCCCTCTCTTTGAGATAGGCGCCCAGCGCGCCGGCGACGGATGCAAGCAGCATGTCGTTGATCGAGCAGCCCAGCGCGCGGCTTACCGCCTGCACCTCCGGCAACGCGACCGGATCGGTCCAGGCGACGCGCTTGTTGCCGGAAAGCGTGCCCTTGAAGCGCGTCGGCGTATCTTGCGGCATGACGAGCAAATAGGCCAATTCGCCCGCAATTCCCGCCCCGGTCCGGATCGCTCTCGCCGGGTTAGCCGCGAGTGTCCGCGCCTCTTGCCAAAGCTCCGAGGTGATTTCCACGCCCTTGCCAAGCGTTTCCAGACCGGGCACGGACAGGAGCTTGCGCTTCTTCTTACCGCGGGGGGGAGGCTCGCTCCACGTCTGCTTTCCTGCCACGGCGTCGGTGACCGAGAGCATCACGCCGACCAGCGCCATTCCATCGGCGATTGCATGATGAAAGCGCAGCACGATGGCCGCGCCGCCCTCGAAATGCTCCACGATCCGCATTTGCCAAAGCGGGCGCGTCTTGTCCATGGGCTCGGAAGCCAGTTCGGCGATGTAGCGCTGCAATTCATCCTTGTCGCCCTTTCCGGGGAGGCGCACCCGGCGGACATGGCGCGAACGCTCGAAGTAAGGGTCTTCAACCCACCAATGCTCACCGAGGCGAACCTCGACCCGTTGCTTCAAGCGGGGTATGGCGAGAAAGCGCTCGGCCAGGGTATCTTCCAAGACATTGAGATTGACCGGCCCCTCGATTATAAGCACGCCGATGATCACCATCGGGTTCAACGGCCTATCCATCCGCAGCCAAGTCGTGTCTACCGGCGACATCCGTTCCGCTTGGGGCATGGCGCATACCTATGCGGCCATGGGACCGGCCGCGCGAGGGCTTAACTTCAAGGACTGGCAGGCCAAATACCGCACTAGCCGGTCAGCCGGACTGACGCTCAACTATGAATGCGCCGCATCCGGTAAATACATCATAAAGGGAAAGACTTGACTACCAAGAAAGAGATTTCGGCGCGTATCGTGGCGATGCTTGCCATGGCGGCCGATGTGCGAGCCGCTCTCGCCTCCGAACCGCAAGCGCTCAACAAACGCGAAGCGCTACGGACCTGGCAGGCCGCGCGTCTTGCCCGGACGCATGCCGACCTCCTGGCAAGCCCGCGTTATGCGGACACCGCCGCATTCTTCTTGAGCGACATCTATGGACCCAAGGATCTGACTGGGCATCTTGCCGGGGTGCACCGGATTCTCCCGCTGATGCTGAAGGTCTTGCCGGTGGCGGGGCTCGAAACCGTGGCCGACGCCATCGAGTTGAACGCGTTGTCGGAGTCGCTCGATGCGGACATGCTGAGGAGGCTCCAAGACAAGGTATTTGCCTTGACCGGCACCGATTATGTGGCCGCCTATTGGGCGATGGGCCGGCAAGCCGATCGCGAGCGGCAGATCGCGCTCATCTCGCACCTTGGCCAATCACTCGACCGGCTCACGCGGAGGCCGCTCATCGGAACGGCGCTCGCGATGATGCGGGGACCGGCCGCCGCTGCTGGGCTTTCCGATCTGCAGGAGTTTCTCGAAAGGGGATACCGGGCTTTCCGCCAGATGAAGGGCGCGGACGAGTTCCTGGAGAAGATCACCTCCCGGGAGAGGTCGCTGTCCGAGGCTTGGTTCGCGGGCGCCACAGCCGGAGTTGATCCGTGACCGGCGCATTCGGCGGCTGGGGAGAATTCGCGGCCGCTCTTGGCCTCTTTTTCGGCTCGCACGTCCTGCCTGCGCGGCCTCCCGTGCGGCGCTTCCTACGCGCCTCTTTGGGTGGCCGTGGCTACATGGCTGTCTATTCGCTGATTTCCCTCGCGATCTTCGCCTGGCTCATTGCCGCCGCCGGCCGCGCGCCTCGCGTACAGCTTTGGGATTTCGAGCCGTGGCAGCTTTGGGTCCCCAACATCGCAATGCCACTTGCCTGCCTGCTCATTGCTTACGGCATCGGCGTCCTGGATCCCTTCTCGATCGCTGGCGGCAGCGGAGCATCCTTGTCCCCCGACCGGCCCGGTATAGCGGGCATTACCCGGCATCCGCTCCTCTGGGCGATCGTATTTTGGGCTGGCGCGCATATCGTCCCCAATGGGGATCTCGCTCATGTGATCCTATTCGGTCTGTTTGCGGCGTCCGGTCTGGCGGGAATGGCCGTGCTCGACCGGCGCAAGCAGCGCGAGTGGGGCCCGGAACTGTGGGCCAAGCGCGCCGCCCGAACATCGTTTGTGCCCTTTGCAGCGGTTTTTGCGGGCCGGTTCCGCGGTGCCGGGCTCCGCGTGGAACCGCTCCGGGCCGGCTCGGCGCTGGCTCTCTATCTCACCCTCCTGCTGTCCCACCAGGCGGTGATTGGCTTATCGCCGCTACCCTATTAGCTTGGATGAGCAGCAAATGCGGGGGGATTTTCGAACATGAAGGTGGAAAAGCACTATCGCGGCCCGTGTCCCTGCGGCAGCAGGAACGCTTATGAGAAATGCTGCCAGCGCTGGCACGGCGGCGAAATACCTCCGGATGCCGAGGTGCTGATGCGGTCGCGCTATTCGGCCTTTGTGCTGAAGCTGGAGGATTATGTGCTCGCCACCTGGCATCCCCGGACGCGGCCGCCGGAATTGAAACTTGCCGAGGCTTCGCGCCGCTGGGTGGGTCTGAAGGTTGTGCGCCATGAGGCCGGCACCGCCGATGCGGCCATCGTTGAATTCATCGCCCGCTACAAAGCGAGCGGCCGTGTGCGCGATCTCCGCGAAACGAGCCGGTTTGTCCGTGAGGGCGGCCGATGGCTGTATGTCGATGGCGACACGGTGGAAGCTTAGAGCGGTTCCCGGATTGATCGAATCGAGAGGGATTCACAAACATCGCGAAGCAGTTGATTCTGCCTCCGTTCAAGACGGGGCAGAGACCAGGCGCGATCGCGGAATTTTCAGCCGCCTCGGGCCAAGCCATAACGGCCACCATCGAGGGCAAGGCCGTCATCGGCAAGACAAGCACCGCCGCTTTCCGTTTGCTTCGCCACGATAGTTTGCGGGCCTTTTCGTTCGGTCAGCGCGGCCCGATTGTGCTCGGGTTGCCGAAAGCTGTTCCCGCCCCCTCCCGGCCCGGCGTTTTCACGAGGGTGGGATTGGACGAAGCCTCCATCCATCCATCCTGATTATTGCAATTACGTCCTATTCGACTATGGACTCGGACGAAAGAGCAGCCGCTTCTGCATTCGCACGAACGGCAAGGCGCTCATCGGAGTTCTGGGACGAGCCGTAAGTATCTATGTGAAAGAGGAAACCTAAAACTTCACCGTTATGCCGGCGTAGACGTTGCGGCCACGCCCGCGAGGGGGTAAACGGCCCCATGCCGTTCGCGCCAAGCCGGCCGCAGAGTTGCCCAGATAGGCGCCTCCAGCTTTGTTGCGGACGGCGGTCCGGACGGTGCCTGGCACTTCGCCGGGCCTCCCGAGACTCTGCTGGAGCGGAAGAGCGGCGATCTGGAAGTCCTTCAGCGCCCCGCAGGCCGGCATCGTTGTGAGACAGCGGCTCACGATGAAGTCACGGCTTGGGAACCCGTCCAGCCCACGATATTTTGGTATGATTTTTTTTCAAGCTAATCATACAATGTTGTTTCCCGGCTTTGCCCTTCTCAGAAGCATCCTGTCAATCGATTTGAAAAGCAGACTACGATGAGCCAAAACGGAACTACCGGACGCATTCCGTTCCAAATCTTGAGCGACAGCCCGAGGAGCGCGCCCGGTAGAATTGCAGGCCTTTACGTCCTGTTAGCCGCCGCGAACATCGCCGCGTGGGCCTGGGCCCTGTTCGCCTTCCGCGACTATCCCGTTCAACTGGGCACAGCCTTTCTGGCCTATACCTTCGGTCTTCGCCATGCGGTCGATGCCGATCACATCGCCGCAATCGACAACGTCACGCGCAAGCTCATGCAGGACGGCAAGCGGCCGGTGGGAGCCGGCTTCTTCTTCTCGCTGGGTCACGCGACGATTGTTTGGCTTGGCTCGATCGCCATTGCGCTGACCGCGGCTGCATTCAAAGATAAGATCGAAGCTTTCAAAGCGATCGGGGGCGTTGCCGGAACGCTGGTTTCCGCTTTCTTCCTGCTTGCCATCGCAATCATGAATATCTTCATCCTGGCTGCCATCTATAAAACGTTCCGCCACGTGAAGGCCGGCGGCCAATACGACGATGAAGACTTGAACATGCTGCTGGGCAGGGGCGGTTTACTCGCGCGCATTTTCCGGCCCATGTTCCGCGTCATTACGAAAAGCTGGCATATGTATCCGCTGGGATTTCTTTTCGGCCTCGGCTTCGATACCGCCAGCGAAATCGGGCTTCTCGGCATGTCCGCGGCCGGAGCGTCGAAGGGCATGTCCTTATGGTCGATCCTTGTTTTTCCAGCGCTTTTCACCGCTGGAATGTCGCTCGTGGACACGACCGACAGTGTCCTCATGGTCAAAGCCTATGGCTGGGCCTTCCACAAGCCCGTCCGCAAGCTTTATTACAATATGACGATGACATTCATTTCCGTGCTTGTGGCGCTCGCCGTCGGCGGTCTGGAAACGCTCAATCTCATCGGCGATAAGCTGGAACTGAAGGGAGATTTCTGGGACTCGGTTGGCGCGATCAACGATGGCTTCGGGACGCTCGGCTATATTATTATCGGGATCTTCGCCGCCACATGGGCGCTTTCCGTCCTTGTCTATCGCTGGATGGGCTACGATAAGCTTGAAGTCCAAGCCGTTGCTCAGGGAGCGGTGGAGTAGGGCCAGCACCGGCTTGCGCGAGCGTTCACAGCTTCGCATATTCTTTTCCTACAAGTCTTGGAGGACGAGATGCACGATCTACAACAGGGCGTTGCCCATCCGCACGATCATGATCATCCGCACAGCCATGATCATGAGCACCGGCATTCACACGCCCATTCGCATTCCCACGAGCACATGCACAGGCATGGCGACCTCGTGCATTCTCATTTGCACACCCATGCGCATACGCATGATCACGTGCATGTCCACGCTCACACCCACGATGAGAGCGTGCATGATCATGCCGATCTCCACGGCCCTTCCGGTGGCCCGCACGATCACGAGCATGGCGAACATGCCCATGGATCGCACCAGCACGAGCATTAAGCGGTTCGCTCTGCCGGGAGCTAACCCGCCTGCCGCACGCGATAGTGATCGTGCGGGTGCGCGCCGCCAGTTCCATGAGCGTGCGCGTCGCGCGCGATCTCGACCGGCACCACGGTGAGGCGGCCATGCCTCACGCCCCGTTCTGCCATGATTTGTGCGGCAAATCGCCGGACATCGGCTGCCGCTCCGCGCAAAAGAGCGATTTCCAAACAGCTGTCATGATCGAGATCGACGGCGGTCGTGGACATCATGAGATCGTGATGCTGGCGCCTTGTATCGGCAAGGCGCTTAGCCAAGTCACGGACTTCGTGTTCGTAAACATAGACGAGGGCCGCGACGCACTCCTTGCTCTCGCCGGTCTCTTCATGAACCCGATGCAGACCGGCCCTTACGAGGTCCCTGAAAGCCTCCGAACGGCTTTGATAGCCGCGCGTCTCGATGAACCGGTCGATCTCGGCTGTCAACTCATCGTCAAGAGTTATCGTGACGCGTTGCATGAAAGTCTCCCTTCCCAATTAGGAACACAGTGACACGGCGCGAAAGGCTGAAGCAACCGGTCCATTGAGAGTGGTTTCGGCTCCGCAGCAGCGGCCGGAAGAATTTCATCCAAGACGCGAAGCCTGAATCCAAACATTCCTTGGCGGGAAATTGTTGGAATGCGCCACCGGCTGATCCACGGCTATGCCGAGGTCCGGCTCGATCTGGTGTGGGCGGTAGCGCAAGAGCATCTGGGACCCTTGATCTCCGCGCTTGAGCCGTTGATCCCTGAGGAGGGCGCATCCAGCGGACAATCGGCCGGAAGACCGTTTTTCGAATTCGCCGGTGGGCCTGCGACAGTTGCGATTTCGGGCGACATTTCGAGAACGAACTAGAAACTTTGTAATTCTGCCCCGACGCCCGCACTGCGGCCTGCTCTCGTTGTGTCTTGATCCACAACGCTTTTTTGCAATCGCGCTTTGAAAACGGCCTTCAGCCGGGTCGATAAGGCAAATGCCGCGGAATAGGCGGGCGACATTTGCGACTCCTGCGACATTTCTAGAACACGACTGAAATCGCAACGTCAAAGGGTGGTTCGATCCACGACATCTCGCGACTGAAAGCGGGCGAGTTCTACATTGGCAGCGAGACAGTGCCCATCCAGAAGGTCAGAACCCCGTTATGCTTGAGCTACCATCCACGAAGTCCACTGTCCGAAGACGAAATCTTGCACCTTGCTCGGCCGACCTAACGGAAGTTTCGAAAATGCAGCAAATGACATCTATCACGTGTTTATGATAATTTTGATCGACTTCAGCTTACACTCTATCCCCGACATTTGTGCAAATACGTCGATGGCTGCTTCCGGTCATTCGCGTTGGTGCGAAATTCGTGAACGTCTGCAGCAGCTAAAAGCTGAAAGATATTTTCACCGCAAACCCCCCCCCAGTGCGCCCCGGGCAACGTTTTAAGCAAGGCCCTCGGCATGGCGGATTTGCCATGACAGCATTACCCTCGAATGCGGACGTTAAAAAATCGAGCCTTGAGCCGTTCATCCACGAGCCTGCGATGTCTGTATACGGTTAGGCATGGGGCCGTCCACGCCCTGCTTGAACACTGGCTGTAATGCCTAAAGGCTTCGCTCAGACCGCTAGCGTGGGCATAGAAATCCACAGGCAGGACTATGCCGTCATCGGTGCCGATGCTCTCTGCGAGAATCTCCAATATGTTTGCAGTGGCCGGGGAGAAATTCCCGGACAGGCTCGCGGGAGACCGAAACATCATGAAACAAGGGAAGCCAAGGGCAGCCGGAACGGATTCTGCTCTTTCGTGATCGGCTGCAAAAGTTGCAGGGCGATCTTGGCGCCGTGGGCGAGAGAGCTGTGGAATGCGTACTTCCGGCCAAAATCCAGGCCAAGGCCGCGGAATTTCTTCGCGGATTGCACGACGCCCCCGATAGGTCTTTGCGCGCCGTCGACGCCGTGGGCTATGCGATCGATGTGCTTCTGTTCACGCCTTCCATGAGCGGACAGACCGCGATCGATCGCGCCATGCGCACCGGCAAAATCGGCGGCGCGGAGATGGAGGCGGCAAATCTGATGCGGCAGGCTACCTTTCGCCTTCTTGAAATCGCAAAAGATAACGGTGGCGGACTTCTCGCAGCCACCGATCTCGCCAGCAACGAAAGGCTAAATGTCTTCGATGCGGAATTGCCCATGGCGCGTGGCGGACGATGGGCGCGGCGCACCTGTCTGTACCAGGGCGTGCACGTGGCATTTGGCCCGATGACACCGCTCGACGATGACATGCTGGCCGTGGCGGCTCCCTTCGTGGAAAGAGGGCGGGGCCTGAAAAAACCGTTGCGCTGCGCCGAGGCGCTCTACGAACACTTCATCCAGCATGGTAACCCTTTGAACGGCCTGGACCTGGACTTGTTCGGCGGCGAGGATGACGATGATGGATTTTCCTTCAGCGCCTCGGACGGCCCGCTCCACGCGCTCGCGGCGGAATGGGCTCAGGAGAGCCAGCTGCCGGAGCCGGATGCCGATGCCTTGCAGCTAATCCGGGCTGAGGCCTACGAGGGTCCCGTGCTGGAGATGCACTGCGCCAGCTACCAGGCGCAGCAATGTCGGAAAGCCCGCCTAGCCGCTGCCTATGAGCGCATTCTCTCCCTCCAGCTTGAAACCGTCCACCGGCGGGCGAGCGCTGGAATCCGCACGTCGTATGAGAGCCTAGACATCCTCGCAGCGAAGCTCAGGGAACGCCAGGCGACGGAGGAAGTTCCGGCGGATGCCATCGCGCACTTCGAGGAAATGTGCCGCCGCGCGAAGCTTGCCAGGAGCACCAAGACCAACAAGGGGAATCGCGAGGACCTGGACAAGGTTTTATCCCGCATTCAGGCATTGCGCGCCAAAACCGTGGAACAGGGCTGCACCGAGGCCGAAGCCCTGCTGGCTGCAGGCAAGGTCGCCGAACTGCTCGACCAGTACGGTTTGACGCTTAGCGAAATCGACATGAAGACGCAAAGTTGCGCGGGCGAAGGCGTTGAAACCAACCGCCGCCGCCGGTCGCCCCTCGACGAATGTGCGGGTGGGATCGCTGCATTCTGCGATTGCCGCAGCTGGTACGAAATGACGCCCAAGGGATATATCCGGCATATATTTTTCGGTCTGCCCGCAGACGTGGCCGGCGCGCGCTATCTCTACGAGAAGATCGAGGAGGCGTTCGAAACCGAAACTGCCGCATTCAAGCGAAGCGAGCTTTATGACGCGCACCCGTCAGCCCAGCGCCGCAGCGCCACAACGTCGTTTCAAGCGGGCCTTGGCCACGGTATCTGCACCAAGCTCAAAAGGCTCAAGGCCGAACGCGATGCGGCCTTCCGCGTCAGTGGCGGCCGGGATCTGGTGCCTCTCAAAGAAAATGTGATCGAGGACGAACTCGCTGCTCTGGGCATGCGGCTTAAAGTTCTCCAGACCGGCCGGAAGAACCTCCTGGCCAAGGCCTACAAGAGGGGCCGGGTTACCGGCGAAAACCTGGAGTGGGAAGACAAGCTCGCAGCGGCATGATTGTGCCGGCAATCCGTTCACACTGTCGCGATCTCCGGTCATCGGACCTGGCCGGCGATGCTTTCCGCGCCGCCGGCGGGGCGTGAAGCGATGTCCGCTGGTGCATACGAGCTCAGATTCTAGTTAAATACATTATATGGCCAGCCTTCGTCCGGAAGTGGCCCTGAACCCTATTTCTCGCACTCAAAGTTCGTTCGGCTATTGGAGGTAGAGCCGAACTCGTTGAATCTGCAACTAAAACCGTCACTGTTGACCCTGAGCGGACCAACGGGGATAGCGACCGGACTGGTATTTGCATGACCGCTTTCGTGAACTGCAGACGAACCGGGTTATTGCTGCTAAGCTTGCGCAGAGGGTTTGGCAAGGAAAGCGACAGCTAATCTGCTTGAGGCGATGCCGGCAACTCGGTCTTGCACTGTTATTTCTTGTTAGGATTGCAATGTTTTTATTATTGGCCTTTAGAGGTGGTTGTACATCTGGCGCGATATACACAATGATTTTGATGTCAATCAATCTCTCATTAGATCAGACAATTCACATTACCTTCGACTGATCTGCTTGCGGCGCTAATCTCGACGCCGCTTTTCGTCGGCCGCGTTGGTGATTGGGAGACAACGACATCATGAGTAGCAAGCGCCGGAAGTGTTTTCGCCAGCTCGCGCTATCGGCGGCGGCGTGTCTTGGAGGCATCGCAGCGGCCCATGCGCAGGCGCCCGCACAGCCGGCGCTCACGCAGAAGCCCAACATTCTCTTCATCATGGGCGACGACATCGGCTGGATGCAGCCCAGCATCTACCATCGCGGTCTGATGGTTGGCGAAACGCCCAACATCGACCGGATCGGCAGAGAAGGCGCGATGTTCACGGACTACGTCGCGATGCAGAGTTGCACTTCCGGCCGCAATGCGTTCTTCACCGGCATGTATCCGCTGCGCACCGGGATGATCCCGCCTCAATTGCCCGGCAGCCCGTCCTGGCTGCGGCCGGGCACACCAGCACTCGCCAAGTTTCTTTATGATCTCGGCTACACCACGGGCGAGTTCGGCAAGAACCACCTGGGCGATCATGCCGAAGCGCTGCCCACGTCTCACGGCTTTCAGGAATACTGGGGTTACCTCTATCACCTCGACGCCATGCAGCAGGTGAGCTTCCCAGACATCAACAA
Organism: uncultured Alphaproteobacteria bacterium; assembly: GCA_963817705.1. GTDB lineage: Bacteria > Pseudomonadota > Alphaproteobacteria > Rhizobiales > Rhodomicrobiaceae > Rhodomicrobium. Next base: position 2,290,254 of record CAWFPF010000001.1, on the reverse strand, counting down.
GAATCCCGCCACGCAAGTCATTGCGCCTCCATGCCGTAACACGCCAATCCCAGGCCTCCAGGAAGTGGCTGGGGCGGTGGACCCAAAGACCACCACCTGTATGACGCCGCCGCGGCCGGTTCTATGGTGCCATTCCTCCGACGGCACTCAAAAAAACCAAACGTGTGAGGACCAGGGGCCGTTAACGCTGGATCGTTCAAGGACGGTTGATGAGGAGATCTCGGCCAAGGTGATCGACTTCCTCGATCGCAACGACCCGAAGAAGACCAATAAGCCCTTCTTCGTCTGGTACAACCCCGCGCGCATGCACGTCACGACGATGCTCTCGCCGAAATACGAAGCCATGCTGGGCGAAAAGGGCGGCAAGGACTGGGGTATTCAAGAAGCTGGCATGAAGCAATTGGACGACAATATCGGATATGTCCTCCAGAAGCTCGAAGACATCGGCCAATTGGATAACACCATCGTCGTCTTCACCACCGACAATGGCGCCGAGGCGATCAGCTTCCCGGATGGTGGTGTAACGCCGTTCAAAGGCCAGAAAGGCGAGGCTTGGGAAGGCGGCTATCGCGCCCCGCAAGTGGTTCGCTGGCCGGGCCACATCAAGCCCGGCACAATCGTCAGCCAGTTATTCGCGTCTCTCGATTGGGTTCCGACCTTTGTCGACATCGCTGGCGGACCGAAAGGCGAAGGCCTGAAGAACCAGATCGAGGCGGGCCAATACCCCGGCATCGTCAAGACGACGCTGGACGGTTTTGACCAGCGCGACTTCCTGGAAGGAAAATCCGAGAAATCGGCCCGCGATGTCTTTTTCTACTATTCGGGAGCAACACCGTCAGCCGTCCGCTACAAAAACTGGAAGATGTACTATACGATGTCGCAGGCCGGCGCGACCGGCTGGATCCAGCCCCTTGTTCCTTACCACTTTACGCTGGTCCAGAACATCAAGCGCGATCCTTTCGAGCAAGCGGTCGGTCCAGATCAAAAGACGGCAATGGGCATGGGCGGTGCGCTTGGCGCCCCAAGCACGGCTTATATCTATGACTGGAACATGCTGCCGATCGGTCAGCAATTGTGGCTAAAAGAGCTTGAGAGCTTCAAGAAGTTCCCGCCGATGCAGTCACCCGAGAGCTGGAACCTAACTCAGGTCATGGAAGAACTGCGCTCGAGCGGTTCGACAACCCCGGGCGGCGGTGGCCATCCAAGCGACTAGCTATGACCTAACCATTTTGCAGAACTTGGCGCGCAACTTTTTGTGGGGCCGAGGTCACAGAACTTTTTGACCATCGGGCCCAACGCAAACCCTCAGTTTTTGGGCCACCAGAAAACCACCCACAAAACGAATTAGACAAAACAGCGTTGATTTTTCTTGGATTTTGGTGGGCGCACAAGGATTCGAACCTTGGACCCGCTGATTAAGAGTTACGTGCTACTTCTTTTCTGACGTTTTCCCAAGTTGTCTCTTGCGACCTAAACCGCTATTATAAATGCATTATTCTTGTACATTGATGGTTTGATTATCCTAGACTTGGTTTCGTCGTGCGTCTACAGTGCGTTCATGGATTGGGACGCGTACTGAGACGAACGACTGCGCTTTACTGCTGGAAACCGGCCTCCGCCAAGGCGTGCCATTCGGCCTCGACCGCGAAGTGCGTCTCTATAGTCAGAATGTGGTCCCGGTGATCCCAGTGGGTAAATCATTTGTCTGATCAGTGACATCGGCAGGGATCACAATCGCAACCGGGATCACGGTTCAGTACTCGTGCTAATCGAGTCTTGCTCAACTTTGGTGAGATCCCGTGAAGCAGTCCATATCGAAGACCGCGGTCGATGCGCTTATGAAAGCGGCGCATGAGAAGGGCCGCACGCTCTATTGCTACGACAACAAGCTGACCGGTTTTGGGGTCTATGCAACAAAGGCAGGCAAGGCGTCCTATTTCGTACAGTACCGAACCGGAGGCCGGGAGACCCCTTCAAAGCGTCTGACCATCGCCAGACACGGCGTGGTGACAGCCGAGCAAGCGAGGGCGCTTGCGAGGACAGAAATTCTCAAAGCGGGCACCGGCGTCGATTTAGTGGAAGCCAAAAAATCCCGCCGCCGAGACCAGACGGGGGACACCTTCAAGGACGTCGTAGAGCGCTATCTTTCTTTGAATGGCCAAAAAAACGCGAGCTGGCCGGAGACGCGGCGCTTGATCGAGCGCGAAGCGATGCCAGCCCTCGGAAATAAGCCTCTTAAGTTGATACAAAGAGGTGACGTGGGCGCAATTATCGACAAGACGATGGTACGGTCTCCGGCGGTGGCGCGCGCACTGTTCGCCGCGATCCGGCCCTTTTTCAAATGGGCAAACGACCGCGGCGCGATCGACATCAACCCCATCGCAGGCTTCAGGGGGCCTCCTCCGTTATCAAGCCGCGAGCGCACTCTGGACCATGAGGAGATAAAGGCATTCTGGGCGGGGGCGGGTTTGCTTGGCTGGCCCTTTGCTCAGGTTTTCCATCTTCTTCTGCTTACTGGCCAGCGCCGCGAGGAAGTTGCCGGCATGTGGTGGCAGGAACTCAGGCTCGACCGGCGCATTTGGCGGTTGCCGCCGAAGACGGAGTTTCAACCGCGACGCACAAAAAACGGCAGGGAACACATCGTGGACTTGAGCCCGCAAGCGGTAGCAATTCTCGAGGCTTTGCCCGTTGAACGAAAGGGGCTCGTTTTCACGACCACGGGCCTAACGCCTGTCAGCGGATTTTCAAAGGCCAAGCGGCGCCTTGACACTTACATGCGTTCTATCATGGAGAGCCGGTTTAACAGGGCCCTGGTGCCTTGGCGCGTTCACGACCTGCGCCGCACCATGTCGACGCTCATGGGCGAAGACCTGCGCGTCGGTTCCGATGTGATCGAGCGCATCCAAAACCACGCAAGAACAGGCATCAAGGGGGTTTACCAGCAGCAGGATCACCGGGAACCTCGGCTCGCTGCTCTTATGGACTGGGGCGCCTATCTTGAGGAGTTGGTCTCTGTGGAGCCCCTGCTTGGCGCCGATCTGGGCAAATAGGTCGAAACTGACCAAACTCTCCCGTTCTCATCTCTTGGTATTTTCGCCGGGCTGAGTCCAAGGTGGTCAAATGGCACCTTTGAGTTCGCAACCGGCCAAAATAAGCAGGTGCTAATCGAGTTGGGGCCGCCTCGACGTTCCTCACGCCCTCTTCGCTTTCTTGATTGGGCGGCGTGTGAATTTCTCGTCTTTGAATGTCTTGACAGGGAATACCGCTGCGGAGTGCCATCAGGAATGCCCAAAACAGTTCACCGGGCCAACCGGCGGCAAACTAAGCGCGGGTGCCATACGCACACATACAACCTTGAGTCAATTATGGCTTGGAGACAATTGCAGTGAGTGTAGAGGCTAACCTGCCATCAAAAGAGGCACTTGCAGGTTTTGACCAGCACGTTTGTATGGTGGTCAGGCGGTGTCTATTTCTGGCACCTTAAGGTTGAACTATCGCTCAAAAGCCATGTTTTCCCCGAGAAAAATGCATATAGGACAGAGTTTTATGAAGATATCACCATTTTTACCCGCATTGCACGCCTTTTTTTTGTCGTGCATCCGGTATCCGTGATATGGTTTATAAACCATTGTAAGGCTGCATACAGGAGTTTGTTAGATGAGTGCACTACCGCGCGGTCCATGGATGCGGGTGACCGAGGCCGCCGCCTACATGGGCATGTCCCCGGACACCCTGAACAAGAAGCGCTGCACGGGAGGTGGCCCTCGTTTTACGAAACGCGGGCGCATGGTTTTTTATAACCAGATGTGGTGCGATGAATGGCAGGCGCAGGGAACCGCCAGCAGCACATCTGAATACGGGCACGTGGGACCGTATCAGAGCGGCCAAGCCAAAAAAGAAAACCCGCCTCGTTAGGGCGGGCTTCCGGCAGTTGATCGGCTCTCAGAGCGCGCCAACGCTCCAAAGCCTTAAACCAAACAACGCGAAAACCTGGACAGGCACCGCCTTGCATTATCGCAATCGCACGGCAGAGCCCCTTTTTCAAGGGATTTCCGGGTTTCCAACACAGGGAACGCGGGCATGCCGGCACGCGGCAACGGGCACGATGAGTCTCAATATGGCAGCAAAGGGACAACGTATCCCGCGATCGATGCCGGCGACGCGATCCACCAGTTCCGGGAGGCCGCGTCGAAGCGCGGCCTCCGGCTGCCCTCGAACGTCATGGGGGATGGGAGGTGGCACAGGTGTCCTGTCGAAGGCGGGAAGCCCGGTGCGCGTGATGGATCGTATAAACTGCACCTGGACGGCAGCCCTATAGGCTTCATTCAAAATTTCCGCGATGAAATAGGCTGTGAAACATGGCGGGCCAAGTTAGCGCGTCCCCTCAGCCCGGCGGAAAAACGTGCACACGCCGAGCGCACTAAACGCGCGCGCGCAATGTCTGAAGCTGAGTTAGAGAAAAATCAACAAACAGCAGCCTCAACAGCGGCGCAGATATGGGAGGCGGCATCGCCAGCGCCCGCCGGCCATCCCTACCTCGTCATGAAAGGCGTCGGGGTCCATGGCCTCAAGCTGCATAGCGATGGCCGCCTCTTATTGCCGCTGCGCGATGAGAACGGAACACTCCACTCGATCCAGTTTATCGCTGGGAATAGCGACAAGGAAAATCTCCATCGCGGGCGCAAGAAAGGCTGCTTTCACGTGCTCGGTGAATTGGCTGCTTGCGGAATTATTCTCATTGCAGAGGGCTTCGCGACAGCGGCTTCGATCCATGAGGCAACCGGCTTGACGGTCGTTACCGCCTTGGATTGGGGAAACATGAGGCATGTGGGCGAAGCCTTAAGCCGGAAATTTCCGGCGCTCCATTTTTTTTTCTGCGCGGACGATGACGTCAGGCAGCGCGGAAATCCCGGTTTAGCTGGCGCACAGAAAGCCGCTCAGGCGGTGGGCGGGAAAGTGATCTTTCCGGTATTTTCCGGTCCACGCCTCGACGGACAAACCGATTTCAATGACTTATTTACGTCCGAGGGAGCGGAGGCCGTTCGCCGGATAATCGAAGGTGAACTTTTAAATCATGCCGATGAGGAGCGCAAACGGGCTTCTGTGGATGAGGAGCGCGAGCGCGCGTTCCTCGTGAAGGAGCGCGAAGAAAGACGAAAAAAAACGTACTTCAACCCTTATGGTTTCGATGAGTTTGGCATTTACATCACAAAGACCGACGGAGACGGCAATGAGTATTTGATCCGCCTCTCAAATTTCAGCGCTCAGATTATTTCTGAGGCGATCCACGACGACGAACTCGAGGAAAACCGGATCTACCAAATCAAAGCGTCACTTGAGGATCGCCATGTTATTTTCACTGTCCCCGCATCTCAGTTTGAGCGTTTGGACTGGGTCGCAAAAAATCTTGGCGCCCGCGCCTATTTCGAGGCTGGCGCAAGTGTGAAAAGCCAGATGCGCCTCGCGATCCAGCGCTTATCGCACAACATCACCGAGCGCCGGGTCTACATGCATACGGGGTGGCGAAAAATCGACGGCCAGTGGGCTTATCTGCATGCGGGCGGCGCAATTGGTGAGCTTGGAGCGCTTCAGAACATCGAGGTTTCCCTGAACGGCAAGCTCGGTAACTATCTATTGCCCGAACCGCCAGTGAGCCCCGCGCTTGCTGACGCGGTTCGGGGCTCGCTGAGCCTCCTCGATCTAACGGTTGATCGCGTGAGCGTCGCCATGCTCGCGTCCGTATACCGGGTGCCTCTTGGCACCTCTGATTTCACACTATTTTTTACGGGCCAGACGGGATCGCTCAAGTCGGAAACCGCTGCCCTCGCTCAGGCCCATTTCGGGTCAGGCTGGCATGGGAAAAACCTGCCCGGAAACTGGTCGTCGTCGGCAAACAACCTCGAAAGTGTGGCCTATCTGCTCAAAGACGCGCTTTTTGTCATCGACGATTTCAACCCGAGGGGGACCGCGACGCAGGTCGCCGCCTGGCATGAAAAAGCCGACCGTGTTCTTCGGGCGCAGGGTAACAACACCGGACGTGGACGCTGTAATGCTGACGGAACGCCCCGTGTGGAAAAGGCGCCGCGCGGTACAATCATATGCACTGGGGAGGAGGTGCCGAGCGGCCACTCTCTGCGAGCGCGGCTTTTTATTGTGGAGATGATGAAGGGCCAACTCGATCTCGACCGGCTTACGCTGGCGCAAGGCCTTGCAGCCCAGGGCGTCTTCGCAGCCGCGATGTCAGGCTATGTGAGATGGCTCGCCGCTCGCTATGACGAAGTTATTAGGCGCTATCGCGAGGAGGTAAAGACTTTGCGCGCCGATAAGGACACGGCTACCGCTCATTTGCGGACCTCGGATACCGTGCGCGCGCTCCTTGTCTCCTGGCGCATATTCGTCGAATTTGCGGATGAGACCGGCGCTCTTGCACCCGGTGAAAAAACCAGTCTCGAAGCCCGCGCGCGAAACGCGTTCATCGCCATCGCGGACGAGCAACAAACACTCCAGGCAGCCTCAGACCCCGTGATGAGGTTTTTTGAGCTGCTGAAGGGGGCGTTTCTTTCCGGCAAGGCACATATTGCCACGCTGAGCCAGGGCGCGCCCGAGCAACCCGGACTTTGGGGCTGGCGCCAGTGCGAGGGAAGCTGGAAGCCGCTGGGCGACCGTGTCGGGTGGCTAGATAATGATGATCTCTACTTCGAGCCTGCAACCGCCTATGCGTTAGCTGAGAAACTGGCGGCGGCCGAGGGGCAGTCCCTCGCTCTCGCAAAAATGACGCTCGAGAAGCGCTTCTACGAACGCGGTTTTCTAGCCTCGATCGAAAAGACAGCTGGGGCGCGAAAGGAAGTACTCCGGCTCAAGGTACGGCGGCGCATAGGTCTGGCCGACGATCGCAATCGCCAGTGGGTTCTGCATTTCAAGCGCGATCGTGTTTTCCCCTCGGATGTGGAAAATGGATATTCACATCCAGTGCCCGCGAGCGAGTGATACCGTTTGGCTGCACGCTCGCCGCGCCAGATGAAACCAGCCCATCTGCCGGCCCATCCTCTTCTCGCGGGACTTAATTGTTGCGCCCATGGGCGGACTCCACGTTTGCGCCCAAATCTGCAATGAAATGCAATGCATTGCATGCTCTTTTTGGAAAGACCTGACACCGAAGCCGCTCGGCAAAGTGCGCCTGTTGCGTATTCGTCGCCTGTGAAGTATACCCAAACCACTGATTGATCGTGCCTTTGCCGCTGTTTTCGCGGTTTGGATTTGCAAGTTTTCAAAGTAGAACCGTCGAAAAGCCTGCAAAACGCGACGGGCTCCTTGGCGGGTTTCGCGAAGCATGATTCTCTTCCCGCGTGCCTCATTATCATCAGCGTGAACCCCGCATCGATTAAAGTCTTGCTACCTTGAGCTTTGCAAGATCTGGAACTTGCCCCGCTCAATCATTCTCATGGCGAGTATTTTGCGATGCCAATGCCGCGCATGGAGGTTAGTCCTTATCCTGGCGCATGGAATAATATCTAGTACGCAGGAGGCCATTACGTGTCTAGCCTGAGATCGGTGTGCAGATTTCGACCAGGAAGCCGTTGTTATCGCGCACATATCCGACAACCTGACCGAAGATCGTGTGGCCAAATTTCATCCGACGTCCTCCTGGTGAAAAATACACTACCAAGCTAACCCGCGATCTACGGCAAGAAAGCGATGCTCTCTGCCGTTTGGTGACGCGGCTCGTAGAGGCCGAGATCGCCACCGCCAGGTAGTCGGACCAAGGACAAAGTCCCCACCCTTCATCACTGACAGCGCCGCATGCGATCCCCTGCTCGCCGAGCCGCGCAATCTCTGCCCGCACATCGTCGCACATAAGATAAAGCTCGTGCCTACCGTTGTTCGCGGCCGGATGGACGGCGATCTCGGAGGGCGGAGCGGCGAAGATAAGCCAGCCCTCGCCGGCATCGACTGAGGGAAAACCGAGCACGTCGCGGAAAAAGGCGCGATCCGCGTCGGCGTCGCGGCTGTAGATGATTGCATGCATGCCGATAATCATGGCTCTCTCCGTGCCTGTGCGATTTTTAGTTGACGCTGCCCCGCCGCCTTCCGCCGCCGGTAGCTAAGAAGCTATTTCAAATGTTTACCGAAGAACCGCAAGGCCTCTGCGGTGGCCTGTTCCGCGGCTTCAGCGTTTGCTTCAACGCTCTGCCGCTTTTCGCCGGGATCGTCGAAATCATGGGTGGCGCCAGGATAGAGAGCGATCTCGATATCGCCGTCTGCCGCTTTACTTTGTTCAACGAGGGCGGCGCACCGGGTTGCAGAAGTCTCTTCGTCCGCCAGGCCATGATAGACACGCAACGGTGCATAGGGACGATAGGCCTTCCCCTTGAACTTGTCCTTGAGACCGCAAGCCGGATAAAACGCCACCGCGGCGCGAAAACCCGCGCCAGGAACCGGCGCTATCAGTCCGGGCGCGTCTGAAGACATGGCCACAAGCGTCGCGCTGCCTCCATTCGACCAGCCCAAAAGCCCCAGTCGATCGCCAGCCACCCCTGGAAGCGTCCGTAAATAGGCCGCAGCACCATAGGCATCGAGCGGCCTCACTGTGACCTCATTCAATTCATCTGGGCGGTCATTATAGCTATAGCGTGCAAATCCTCCGGGGTAGCCGCGAGGGCCAAAGCCGTCGGCCATCAACGCGAAATATCCCTGCTGCGCAAGCAATCCGCCCCACGCTTTGTGCCGCTTCGACAATGTGGACGCATCGTAAATCCCGTTCGCCTTGGACGAATATGCGCCGGAGCGTCCATGCATCATTACGATTGCGGGAGCTTGCGCGGCGGGTTTCATAGGCCGGTACAAATACCCAACAAGCGTTGTGCGGCCGTCCGCGCTGGGAAACGTGACCCGTTCAGGCAATTCTGCTGATTGTGCCTTCGCCGGAGCTGAAATCATCGAGAGAATGCCAGAGACAACGATGGCGAAAAATATCAATTTGCGCATACGCTAGGCACAATCCCGCACCGAGGAACGACTTTCTACCGGATGCCCGTCACCGCGTTGAACAGCGCCATCGTGCCGCTGTTCGGCGTTACAATCAAAGCAAATCCTGATTACGCATAAACGTCAGCCAATTTCAGCAGCCTATATGGCATAGGCGCTGTCCTCAGCGAGACATATGCGAGCCTGTCGATCATGGTTTCGAGCCGGTATCTGCGATTGAACCGGTACTCGAATTCGGCGAGGTATCGCGGCACATGTTTTTCCCGCACGGCCCTGTAGGTTCCCACCATTGCGGCCTTGATGTTGCCAAGGATGGTGTTGACCCATTTGAAGCGCGGGTTTTTGGCCGCTTTGGCTCCGCTGCCGGTTTTAACCAGGGTGTGGGTGCATCCCGCCGCAGTCACGGCGGGAAAACAGCGCAGTGCATCGGACACGGCGTGAACGCCGGGCGTAAGCGCCGCGACAGCAAATTTGGCTATCGCAGACTTGCTGAACCCGGCAACGCGGCGGAGAACGATTTGGTCCGGCTTGCCGTCGCCGGTCATCGAAACGGCGGCCACGAAGGGCGTCTTTCCCCCAGCGCCGCGCCCACATTTTCCGGGATGGTGTCCGCCGATATAAGCGTCGTCCAATTGCACTTCGCCTTGCAGGCGCTTGGCCGCATTGCGTTCGATCATGACCTGCGCAAGCTTTTGCTTGAGGGTCCAGGCGGTTGTCTGAGTAACGCCGAGCCGCCGCCCGAGCTCGATGCTCGAAACCCCCTTCTTGGATTGAGTCACCAGATACATGGCCTTGAACCAGAGGCGCAGAGGCAATTTGCTGGACGCGAAGATCGTTCCGGCCTTGACCGATGTTTGTTTGCGGCACGCATTGCATTGGTACAATATCCGGGCGCCGCGCTTGACGATGCAGTGCCCCCCGCCGCCGCAGTCCGGACATTCGAAACCCTCACGCCAGCGCCACCGCACCAGAGCGGCGTGGCAAAGCGCTTCGGTCCCGTACGATTTATCAAATTGAGCCTCGCTCATGCCTTTCTGGAATTGAACTTTGTTGCGAGCCATCGCACACTCCGTTGCAAAGCAATGTGTTCTTGCTTTGTTCTAGTCCGTCGCTTCGGCTGACGCAACCTGCACCCCAAGGCCGCGGGGCGCCTGTTCGCGGAGTTCAACGGCTCAAAAGCCGCCCGACGCATGAGCGGCCAGAAGTGCGATGTTAGATACGATCACCTCGTTTTTGCTGCGGCACTCAATAATCCGTCTTTTCTTGAGCAGGCTGAGCTGACGGCTGACGGTTTCCAGGGTGAGATCGAGAAAGTCTGCCATTTCTCCCCTGGAAAGGGGCAGCCAAAAGCGAACCGGCACCGGATCCATCCGGTGAGCGCCCGTTTCCGCATGCTTTGCCAAGAGCAGCAAGAAGCTGGCCACCCGCCGATAGGCCGAGCATCCCCGAAGCGAGAGAAGCCAGTCCTGGCGAGCTTCTAGATCGCTTATGCATGCCCGGAACAGGGCGCGCTCGAGTTCGGAAGCTTCCCCGAAGAGCCGCCAGTAGGCTTCAAGCGGTGTTTTGCAAAGTTCAATATCGGTTGCGGCTTCTGCAGTACTGGTGTGCCGGGGTTTGAATACGTCGAAGAGTGAATTTCCCGGGAACATCAGACCGGAGATCAAGCTTTGGTTGTTGCAATGAGCTTTGGTCAGCTTAAGAACGCCTGAAATCACGGAGAAAGTGTGCGAGGTTTTGTCGCCTTCCCTGAAAACGAGCTCGCCGGTCTTCAGGCACACCCTCCGCGAGGACTCTTCGAGCCTGATCAATTGCGGGTCCGTGAGGGCAGCACGGATGCCTTCGTGCACGACCTGACACGGTTCGAATTGGTAGTTTATCAGCACCTGCCTGTCATCCGGGGAGTCTAAGGGGTTTTGCATGTGCCGGCGTCTTTTTGTTCGGCTGCAGCTGGAAAGCAACCCTACTAGCACTCGTAGAGCGATCGTACGAGCGTTAAGAGGGGAAGAGGTCTTCCCGTATGCGCTTATGTTATCCGCTTCTATGTCAGCGGATCGATAGTTCGACCCCGTCGTCAATCGGCAGTTCGACCGACACGAAGCCATTGGCCGGATTCCGGACATAAGCGAGGTAAGGGGCGAGTTTTTCAGGCAGGATTTTTAGGTCATCCGCCAAGACGACGCAACCGGGTGAAAGCACCGGTTCTAGCATCTGGAGCAACGGCAAATAGAGCGCCTTCCAGCCATCGAGCAGGAGCATTTCAATGCCGCTAAGACCCTTAAGCGTATTGAAAGCATCGCCCTCGCGAACCTCGACCCAGCCGGAAAGCCCAGCAGCTGCGATATTCGCGGTGGCCTTCCGAGCCTTTTCCGGCTCGATTTCACAGGTGATCAGGAGGCCAGCGCCATTGTCCCGAAGAGCCGCAGCGAGGTGAATGGATGACAATCCGAAGGAGGTTCCAAACTCGACGGCCAGTCTTGGCCGTTTCATCCGGACCAGTTGATAGAGCAGCCGGCCTACTTCCGGCGCAACCGGCATAAAAGCCTCGCGCAGCCCCGGCGCAAATAGCGCATCGTCAAGGGCGCCCGACCGTTTTGCCTCGGCAATCAGACCAGGAAGAATGGCTCCGTCTGCCTTTCCGGCTTCGGCATACAGGCGGTCGAGAAGGGCGCAGACGTTCGGTTCAAACAGTGTGAGCATGGTGATCTCCTGGTCTTGACGCCAGGGAGGTTGCCCGCCAAAGTGCCTTGCGGCAAATGCAAAGATAGGAAAACATGATTGCGCGATTTGCAACTGAGCGATCTCGGCCTCCTTTCCGCGCTGGATATTCTCTTAGACGAAGAGAGCGTCACGGGTGCCGCCATTCGCCTCGGCCGCAGCGTACCGGCCACGAGCCGTGCGCTTAGCAAACTTAGGATCGCATTTGGCGACCCGCTTCTAGTCCGGGCTGGGCGGAGACTGGTGCTGACGCCTCGCGCGCAGGCGCTCAAGCCAAGGATCAGCGCTCTTGTCGCCGAGGCGAGCCGCCTGCTCGCTGCGGAAACCTTCGAGCGGGACAAACTCGTCAGGCGCTTCACGATCCGGACAAGCGAGGATATTTTCGGTCCGCTGGCGCTCGAGTTGCTCGATACCATGCGCCGCCAGGCCCCCGGCGTCCAATTCCGTTTTCTTCCGGAGGGCGACGAGTTCGAGCGAAGCGTTACGTGACGGCGGAATCGACCTCGATATCGGAGTGCGGGGCAACGACTGGGCTCCGGAGATCGTGACTGAAGGACTCGCTCGTTTGCGCTTCGAAGGATTTGCACGCCGGGGTCATCCGATCTTCAAGGAAGGAGTAACGCCCAAGACCTTCACGGCGCATGGCCATATCGCAGCAAGCAGGCGGGGCATATCCCGTGGGCCTATCGATACGGCGCTGGCGGCCAACGGTCTCGAACGCGTTGTCGCGATAACGGTCCCCACCGCCAGTGCGGCGCTGTCAATTGCGGCAAAGTCGGATCTTTTGGCATCGGCGCCCGGAATTGCGGCCTCGATCGGTGCGTGGAAGGAGGCTGTGACGGCGTTCGCACTGCCTGTGCCGACCCCTCCCCTTATTGTGGCGCAGAGCTGGCACCCGCGCTTCAACGAGGATCCCGCACACGGTTGGCTACGCGAAGCCGTTCGCACAACCGTCAAAAAAATCTTCAGAACGGACTCCTGCTAACGTCCTCCATTTCGCGGCGGGCTTGACGAGCAAGCGAAGTTTTGAATTAGGGAAAGCCGGCTCTCAGGGAAAAGCCCGACCCACACAGCTGGCCACAACCTGCATTGCAGCAAGACCCCATCAAATCGAGGTCATTGCTGCTGCTCAGTTAAAATTTTTGAGCGAAGCCCAGGAAGAAGCCGCGGCGCGGGCCGTATTGCGGGGCGAAGACGCCAACGCCGGTGCCATCGCGAAGCTCATAGACGTGATCGAAAAGATTGACCACGTCGAAGCGCACCGTGAAGGGCCTCCAATCCGGCATGATGAATTCGTGGCTGAGGCCGAGGTTGAACTGGGTGTAGCCGGGGACATGGGTTTGATTGTAATCGCCGCTACGAAGCCCGCTGCCGTAGATCATGTCCATGCTGGCTTTCGTGTTATCGTAAATGGGGTATGAGATGCCAGCCGAAGCACTTAACGTTTGCGAGTGATCGGTCGGGATGTAATTTGTAAGTGCATAGTTATAAAAATCGCTGGTAAACAAATACTGGTTTGAAACAACCTAAGTCGCGACTTGCCTTGCCCAAGCAAGATTTCCATAAACAAGGATGCCATCCTGTGAGTATTTTAATTTGGTTTCGAGTCCTTCATTTTCGCCTCTTGCGTAGTTAAAAGCGGTCAGTGTGTAAGCTTGGCCGAACTGTCCGTCATCGATCAAATCCCTTGCGGTTTTATAGTACGCGGTTATTCCGGCTTCGAGTTCCTGGCGCGAGGACTTGCGTCACGCCGGTATCGTAGACGTTCGAGCGTTCCGGCAAGCTTGGGCTGACGATCACCTTGGTCAGCGCGTTAGGGTTGGCCCCGACCTGTGCTTCCGCAACGGTCCCATTGAAAAGCTGGTAGTTCTCGGGAGCGCCGACCGCTTGCGGCGGCGGCGTAAAGTTGCGTGCGTAGCCTGCGTGGAAAACGGTTCCATCGAGCGGCTTGTAGACGAGGGCGATCCGGGGACTAAGCTGATTTGCATCGACATATTGCCACATCTGGTCGAAGCGCAGGCCCGAATTGAGCGTGAGCTGATTGGTGATCTTCCATTCGTCTTGGATATAGGCGCCAGCTATGAAGCCGAGCTTATTTTCCTGATCCAGCACCTGTATGGGAGGGGCGACGCCGTTCGGGTTTGCGGGGGTAATTGGAGCACAGGCCTGAACCGGATTTATGGCAGGTCCGCACGCACCGGAAAGAAACACGGTGGCGTTATCGCTGACATTCGTCTGCTCGGCACTAAGAACCATGCCGATACGCACCGTGTGATCCGGCGCGACCCGGAACGCGCTGTCGGCCTGAATTCCGTTCAGAAAGCTCGTTCGCGTCACATCGGTCGCAATGCCATTGAACATGAGATCGCCGATGAGGTCCGGCGTGAAGTGCAGGCTGCTATATCTCGTGAAATATGAAAACTGATAATCCGCGAACGCGGTCGATTGCTGAAAAGCAAGGATGCCGTAATAGTTCTGTTCCAGCTGCTGCTCGTTGAGCTGCGCCGAATTGAAAGTAGAGACCGCCGGCGTGAAATATTGGACCGCCTGCCCCGGGTTGTTCGGGATCTGATATTTTCCGTCGGAAGCGCCCGTGATCATGGTCCAGCGGGCGTCGTTCGGAAGCACCGTCGACACATAGCTGAAGAATTTCTCTTGCTGGGTCTCATCGTGAATGGCGTTTACGCTGGACGTGGGGTTTTCGATCCCCAAGGCGTTCTCCGTGAAGCGGCCCGTGAAGAAATACTGCGTGTTGCCGCTGATCCCGCCATACTGAATATTGGACGTGAAGGTGTCGTGGCTGCCACCATAGATGCTAACCTCGCCCGATGGCTCGGGCGTTCCAGCGCGCGTCTGGATGTCGACGAGACCCGCCGTCCTGAGCCCATATTGGGCAGGGAGCGCGCCGGTCACGACGGTCATGTTGGCAATCAGGCTCGTTTCGAGGACCTGGCCGAACCCTGAAACGCCATCGGGGAGCTGGATGCCGTCGATGCGGTATTGCAGATTGGCGTGCTCGTTGCGGATGTGGAGGTTGCCGCTCGCGGCGCTGTCCTGATAGACGCCCGGCGTTTGCAAGAGGAGCTTGTCGAGCGAGGCATTATCGCCCTGCGGCAGCGCGGCGATGGTTTGCTGGTCCAGCTCGTAGCTGTTGACGCCGATCTTCGGCAGAATGTACTCGCGGGCGGCATTCAGGCTAGCGGCCTTACTCGCAACCCCAGCAGGTCCCCCGCCTGTGCCGCCGGGAGACCCTTCGGCTGGCGCGCCCGCCGCGTCGCTTACTGGCTGCAGCCGGCCCCGTTTTTTTGGGCCCGGCTTTCGCTTTCGGCTTCGCTGGCTCCGCTTTCTTAGGCGTGATCACTGTCACAGGCGGCAACTGCAGCCGGCCCGGAGGCGTCTCACTCTGCTGTGCTGAAACGGTTGCTGGCAGCGCGATCAAAAGAGCGCCGCAAAACGCAGTACGCTGAAACATTCCACCCCTCGCCCACCAAGTAATGTTATACTATTACATTTTAGAGGGCCGGACAGCAAGATATGGGTTCGCCCACACAGCGTGTAATGTTATAACGTGACGCAATCGGGCCACAGTGGGCTAAACGAGATTGCCGGCAAGGACTTGGAAACTGTAATATAACAATGTTACATAGCTCTGCACACCCCGCGCGCGCCTGCTCGATCGGGTCGTACAGGGCTAAGAAGCGATAGGGCTTGCGCCCGCTGGAAAGCGCCGCCTTCAAGGGAATGTCGTTCTGCCCGGTCAACGAAACAGGTCCACTCTAGCGGCCACCGAATCAAACCGGCGCCCACCGGAAATTCGACTGACTTATCGCACCCGGTATTCAAACGGCACCACGATTGTGAGTGCCGCTTTGCCAAGCTCGGGTGGGATTGGCGAAAACGGGGCCGCACGATCGACGGACGCAAGTGCCGTGGCATCGAGTTCGGCGATGCCGGAGCTTTTGACCACAGTTCTATTCAAAAGCTCGCCCGTGGGGGCGATCGTGACGCTAAGGAGAACGTCGCCCGAAAGCCCCTTGTTTGGCTTTTTCTTGAAGCGCTCCAACATCGAATAAAGCTCAGTTTTGTAGGCCGACCAGAGACTTGACCGTTTGGCGGCACTCATCGAGGCGGCGATCTGCGCATCCACGGCATTGGAGGCGACACTTGGCGCTTGTGTTACGGCGCTGGTCGCCTCGACGCGCTCTTCTTTGACGGGCGTTTCTTCTGGCTTTCTCTGAGACTCTTTTGGCTTTTCCTGCTCCAGAGCCTGTTCCGATTCTTGCTCGGGCTTTATTTCTTCCTTTTGCTGCTCCTTTTTGGACGGATCTTTCACTCTGGCTTGGGCTGCGGTCGCGTCGACGGATGCCTCTTGTGCTGCTTGAGTAAAAAGATCGCGTCCTTCAAGAGCCACGGTTGCAACAATCGTCAAGGTGTCAGCACCCGCGCCCTCGTCGAGCGAGACATTGTCTGAGAACGGGCTTGCCCCAATGAGATAAAACACGCCGCCATGCAGCGAAAGCGCGATGAGTAAACTGCCAAAACGAATCCAATTCATGGGGCCTGGGCCCCCGTCTGGTTCGGAGCAATAGGGGTATCGGCCGTCTGCGACAAGAGCGAGATCTTCTGAAAGCCGGCGTTTTGGAGAAGTCCCATGATCGACAGCACATTGCCATATGCGATCTTGCGGTCCGCCCGGAGATAGACGATGCCTGCGTTGTCCTTTTCTTTCAGCGCGCGCAAACGAAACTCGATTTCGGAACGCTCAACCGGGCTTTCTCCGAGAAAAAGGCCGCCGTCTGCTGTGATTGTGACAATAATCGGCTTTTCCAAATGGCTTATTTTCGCCGCGTTCGTTTGAGGCAGGTCCACGTGGACGCCGGCAACCAAGAGCGGCGCCGTCACCATGAAGATCACAAGCAAAACCAGCATTACGTCGACCATGGGCGTAATGTTGATGTCAGCCATCAGTTTTGGGGCGCCCTTGCCGCAGTTGTCTTGGTTTGGAGAAACTGCCATTCGTCACTGTCCCGTCTATACCGTTCGCGCCGATGAGGCTTTGGACACCTCATCCCTTCGGATTGCATCCGTATAGATTTTGGCATAACGGTCTGCAGCCGAAGCGAGCCGGCCGCTAAAATTTGTCAGATAGACATTAGCCAAATTATAGAGGATGACTGCGGGAATGGCGGCGGCAAGCCCGATTCCCGTTGCGAGCAAGGCTTCCGCGATACCAGGGGCTACGACAGCAAGGCTTGTGTCCTTAGCGTTTGCGATGCCAGTGAAGCTGTTCATGATGCCCCAAACGGTGCCGAAGAGGCCAACAAAGGGCGCCGTCGACCCAACAGTCGCCAAAACCGGCAGGCCCGATTGCAGGCGGCGCAATTGCTCGCCGATTTCGTGAGTAAAGCTCTTTTCAAGATGTAATTGGAATTCGCCCGGTCCGCCCGTGGTATCCCTGGGCTCAGCATTCGCGAGGGATTCAAAGCGAGCGGCAAGCCAAGAAGCGTTACCTTTGCTGCGACGGGCAGCCACGTCCTCGAACGCACGCATTTGGCGCGAAATGGCGATGAAGCGAAACAGCTTTTCAAGCCCAATCGTCCAACATGCAATCGATGCAATAGCAAGCAAGATCATCACGGCTTGAACCACCGGGTCGGCATGCTCAATTAGCTTTAGAGGAGAAAGCGATGAATCGATAGTCTTCAAGTTCGTCCCCTGTGATGGGATTTAGAAGCACCTGTTATTCTTAAGACGATTGATGCCTGGGCTGTCCTTCCTTTAAGATGCTTGAGATCGCAGCACAGCCGCCCTTTTATTCAACACCATCATTTCGTAGCAAACCACCGGCATCTTATGAGAGGCGTCAGTTGCTTCATCTCATTGAGATTTTCTTCGAAATCTTGATGCGAAGCCGAGCAAGACAGCGATTAGCATAACAGCGGCGATCAAACGCCATTCTCCTTCCACGCCCCCGGAGGATTTATGCGTTTCTTCCTCCACAGCATAGCCTTCGACCTTCTTGGGTTCACTGCCCTTAGCTTCAGCCACCTGCCGCGCGGGCGCTGTTTGGGCCGCGGCTCGGGGCGCGGGAGCGGACGGCGACGGGGTGCGTGCAGCCTCAATATCGGCCCTTATCGCTTCCGCCGAGGGGGCCGGCTGCAAACTTGCAAGTTCAATTGCCTTCCTGTCTTGGGCTTCCGCCAGAGCGATGATTTCCCCCGAGGAGCAGGTGTCGCGATTGCAGGAAACGCCGGCCTCGGCGATGATTTCGCGATTGACCTTCTCAAGATTGGCGACCGTGGCGGGATCGGCCTTCCAATAACCCTTGTCGATTGCGACCAGCATGCGGTCGACCAGGGCCTGATAAGCCAATAGGTTGTTGGCATCGCGGAACTTCTGCTTGATGTCGAGATGATTGCGGTCCTCGACCCAGGTCTCGTACATTTCCCGCCACTTGGCGTCACCGATTGCCTCCGGCGTCATCACCGACCAGCCGTACATGTATTCGACGACGTGATCGACGAAGCGGGCGCCGGCATAGCCCTCCTTCATCATCTGCTCGATCCATTTCGGATTGAGATAGCGTGCACGTAATTCGCGGCCGATATATTTCTCCAGTGTGACATTGGCTGGCTTTCGCGGATTGGCCATGTCCGTGACGAAAACCTCCGGCGTCTTGCCGTTGACCACGCGCGACGCCAGCGCCGTGCCGCCGAGATATTGGTAGAAATCGTCGCCGTCCAAAGCCGCGTAGACATTCGAGGAGCGGCTGTGGATGACGGCTTGGACATCGGTGAGGCCGCGCCGCAACAAATCGACCCCGAGATTAGGGCGATCGGTGAGATCCTCGCCCCAAAGCCCCTGGCCAAATGCGTGATGCATTCGCATGAAATAGACGCCGGCGAGCTTTTCGTCCGCATCCTTGCCCTTCCCATAGGTATTGGACAGCGGCGTCACCTTGTCGAGATTCGTGCCATAAGCGCCGCTCGGCACGGAAAACAGGCGGACGCGGGCGAGCTGTTCCGCGCGCTTCTCGGGGAGACCCTGGCGCAGCAACTCCGTCTTGGTGGCCAGGGTATTTTCGCGCGCCGCATTGTCGGCTTCTTCCTGCTTCTGTGCCAAGGTTGAGGCCTCGTCGAGCAGTTTCATCACCTGCGAAAACAAGTCTCGGTAAAGGCCTGAGGGCACGATAGTGACGTCTACGCGGGGACGTTGAAGCTCTTCGCGGGTAATGACTTCGACGCCGGTGACTTTGCCGCGCGCGTCCCAGACCGGCTTGACGCCGAGAAGCGCCATAATCTGAGCCTCCATCACGCCTTCATGACGATTGGTTTCGACGCCCCAGAGGTTGAAGGCGAGCTTCTTCGGCCATTCCCCTTTTCGCTTCTTGAAGTCAGCGACGAAATCCTCCGCGAGTTTGCGGCCCATCGCCCAAGTGGCCGTGCCCGGCAGGCGCGAAGGATCGAAGCCGTAAAGGTTGCGCCCGGTCGGCAGCGAATCCGGATTGCGCACTGGATCGTTGCCCGGCCCGGCCGGCACGTAGCGTCCGGCGAAGCCGGCGGAAAGCGCATCCAATTCGTGGGCAGCCGACAGATCGAGCGCGGCGACGATTTCGGCGGTTTTTTTCGCGCGGACTTCAAGCGTCAGATCGGGATCGAGCGACAGCATGGCTTCGGCCGTGGTCAGCTCCGCGTTTTTCTCCGGCGCGACGCCGAATGTATGCAGGCCGAAAGGCGTTGCCCTGGTGCCGATTTCTTCGAGATAGTCCTCAAGTTTTTCGATTTTGACGTTAGTTTCGAACGTATTGACGCCGATGTCTTTCGAAATTCCCTGTTCCGCGACCCTTTTCTCGAGCTGGGCGCGCAAAGCTTCGGCCGCCAGTGAGCTTTTTTCTTTCGCCTGCCGGAGGTCGGAAGCCAGTTGTCTGACTTCACGCAGGCCAGGATGTAGTGAGGCTTGGTCCAGCGGCGGCGTCATATGGCTGATCATGGCGGCCATGCCACGTCGCTTGGCCTGCAGCGCCTCGCCGATGTCGTCCACGATATAAGGATAGAATTGCGGAACAGCGCCCATGAATAATTCGCCCGGATCGCCGCCAGTAAAACCGACCTCCTTGCCGCCATGCCATTCGTGCGTCCCGTGGGTGCCGATATGAGCCACTGCGTGGGCGTCGAATTCCCTTTGCAGCCAGAAGTAAAAGGCAAGATATTGATGATGGGGCGGCAGGGTCACGTCGTGATAAAGCTTTTCGACGTCCTGCTCCCAGCCGCGCGAAGGCTGCGGCGCGAAGAGAATATTGCCGTAGCGGATCGCCGGGAAGACGAAATAGGGCTCCCCCTTGCCGTCATGCCAAACCATGATGGTGGATTTCTCGGGCTCGCCCCATTTTTCGATCATCGAGCGGCGTAAGTTCTCGGGCAGCTGATCGAACCAGACGCGATAGGCTTTCACCGGCAGAAGCGTGACGGTTCTTTCCTTGATCCCGTTGCGAACCAATTCTTCAAGGCTGCCGGGATTCCAATTGCCGATATTGCCACCCTTGTCGCGTATCGCCGTGAAAAGTCCGTCCTCGGTTGCCGGCGCGCCGGAGGCGTCATAGCCGTCCTTTTCCAGCCGCTGCAAAATCTGCCAGAGCGATTTCGGCAGCACGTTGAGATAGGAGGCGCCTATCATCTCCTTGCCGGGCGGATAATTGAAATAGATGATCGCGATGCGCTTGTCCTTATTCGACGTCTCGCGCAGGGCGACGAACCGGGCGAGACGTTCTGCCGCGCGCTCGACACGGTCGGGAATGGGCGTTTCGCGCATGCCGTCGAGACCCGTTTCGGCATCGGTGAACGGTTCTTTCGAGGCGACGACGGTCGGCGCAACAAGGCCGGCGATTTCAGCAAGGCTGAGCTGCCACGCTCGCTCCATAATGTCGAGGCCCTGTTTCGACGCCTCCCATTGCGCGCGCGTTTGCGAATTCAGCGTGATCAGATTGAGCGCGGGAATGTCGAGTTCCTTAAGCGCCGGAATACTGGTCTCGGGCGTCGCGCCGATCTTTAGGCCGAAAGAGCCGAGAGCGGCGAGTGTCTTTTTTCCGGCTTTGTCGAAGCCAAAAGCCTTCATTGCGATTGGATTGGGATAGCCGAAAAAAGGAATGACGTTGAACCCTCTTGTCTCAAGCGCAGCGGTCAAAGCTTTGATCGCCGCGGTCTGGCCGGAAATGGCGTTGGCGCGGTAGAACAGCAGGCCGATCCACGGCCGGCCGGGCTTCAAATGCGGATAGGCGTTGCCATAGGCTTCGAAACTCGCGAAAATTTTGCCGCTCTCCAACTCAAGCGCGCCAACCTCCGGCAGGGGCGCCGGAGGCGGAACCTCAAGCGCGAGGCCGGTCTCCTGTTTAAGCGCCTGTTTCGCCATGTTCACTATATTATCGGCGCCGCCCGCCGCCATATAGGCAGCGAGACCGGCGTCTCGCGCCATGCCCAAAGCCTCAACCTGCTTGTCCCAGGTTATGCCGACAGCAAAAACCTTACCGCCTAGTGCGGTGATGGACGCTATCTCAGGCGCCAGCGCGCGTGAAAGAACCATGCCGACTGTATTGACCAGCACCACCCGTGAGCGGCGAAGGCCCGACAAATCGCGCGAGGAGAAATCACGCAGCGGATAGACATGGACTTGCGTTCCGGCCAGAGCCGGATCGGCCTTCAGCTGGCGCGCAGCTTCTATGGCGGTGACGGAGTCTGTGTCGCCTAGCACCAGCGAAATCTCCGCCGCGCTGGCGACAGAAATGCTGCCAAGAAGGAGGAATAGCGCCAGCAGAGCCCTCTCGATCTCAATCCGGAACATAGACCACCCGCCCATCTTTGAGGCGATAAGCAGCGCCGAGACGCTCGCCTTCTCCGCCGAGTTTCTTGTCGCTGACTTTCTGAACTTTGATCTCCGCGCCCTCGCGCGTGATAATTTCCAATTCGCCGTCCGCGCCCTTGCGCGTCATCGTGACCTTGGCCTTGGGATCGAGCAGATCCAGCATGTTGTAGGCCATGAAGAGCGCGATCATCATCGAGACGATAAAGACCACGCTGGCATCGAAAAGATTCGCGACACCGGCGATTGGGTCTTCGAGCGGCGTATCGCTATCGAAACGGCGCCGCCTCCTCAAGTAACGCATGCTCACGCTCCGCCTTTAGGTGTGCCCGCTTCGCGCGCACGGACTTCGGTCAAGAACTCCATTTCGCGGATGTCGGCGCGCGCCCAGTTTTCGCGCAAGAGCGCTATGATGTAGGAGACGACGCCGCAGGCGAGACCGGCAACCGTGGCCGTAAACGCGGTGACCATGCTGCCCGCCATTTTCGGAATGTTGCCTTCGGCGAGCGAGGCGAGCGAAACGCCCATCGGGATTAGCGTGCCCATCAGACCGAGTGCCGGGCCGACCTTTATGACAAAGCGAACCCGGTCAAGGCGGCGGCTCGCATCAAGCTCTGCGCTTTGCAATAACCTTTCAAGCCGCGCGTCAAGATGATCGCCGCAGTGGGCGATCTCCAGCTCGAGCTTTTTGCGGTAAGCGTTAAGTTGGCTAGATCCGCCGCGCAGCCGTAAAAGACTATCGCCGAGGAGAGCGCCAAGGAGCCAAAGCGTGTAGATGCAAAGCGCCGATACGGCGCCTACAACGGGGAAGTAGAGGCCCGATGAAAGGATGAAAAGAAATTTTTCAAGCGCTCTGACAATGTCCAAACCCGATCCTCCGCGAAATCTTTGTCTGCTTCAGGCCTTATTTGTTCCGGCCGCAAGAACCCGGCCGGAACACGTGATTCTTGCTCTAGAACTTGTAGCCTAGGCTTGCCAGAACAGTGCGTCCCTGCTGAAGGTAATATTCGTAGTAGTGGACGTCGCCGAGATTTTTGCCGGTGACGCTCAGTACAAGCCCGTTATCAAACTTATAGGAAACCTTAGCATCGAGGAGGACATAGGGGTCGTAAAAGGTTGGCAGGCCCGTAGCCGCGTCTGAGTTAGTTTCGCTGCTGTAGACCTTCGAAACGTAGCGCATGGACACCATGCCGCTCCACGGTCCCTCTGTATATTTCACCCCTACATTGGCCATCCAATTTGGCGTGAAGGTCAGCTGTTTGCCGTCAGCCGCGGGGTTAACGGTATCCTCGATCATGCGCGACCATGTGCGGGTTCCGTTGGCGAAAACCAGCCATTCGTCCGTCAACCGTTGCTCGATTGCCAGGCTCGTGCCCTTGCTCGTGGCTTGCGCAGCATTCTCAGCCTGGCAGCCATAAGCCCCAGAAGGAAAGAAACCGCAGTTGTAGTCAAGAAAGTGCTCAAGATAATTCTCATAGTAGCGGGCCGAAATCTTCGTCCAGTCCGAGGGCTTCCATTCCGTCGCCGCCTCCCAAGAATTTGAGGTTTCCGGTTGCAGATTGGGATTGGGCGGGAAGAAGGGATTGGAAGAGTAGAGGGTGAAAAGGTCAGGTGTGCGGAATCCATGGCCCGCAGACACGCGCATCGTTAAGTCGTCGGTCGGGTTAAAAACGAGCGAGGCCTTGGGTGAGAACGAGCGAACAAATTCCCCCGGATAGGTTGTAGCACCCGGGGTATTGGTGGGCGTGTTGGGCGTGATAGCCGACCAGATGTAGCCCGCTGTCGACCACCAATCTTCGCGCGCGCCGACATACAGGTGCAGCTTATTGTTCAAGAAATCGGTACGGTTCTGGAAAAACATCGAATAGGTGTTCGTCCAGCCGAAGCCGTAATTACTTGTGGCGCCGGTGAGACTTCCAGGAGAGGTATAGTTGGAAAGATCCTCTTGCTCAGCCACGAGTTCGTCGTGCTCGGCCTGAATGCCAACTGTAAGCACGTCCCAACTCGTCAGCGGTTTCTCTACATAAAGGTTGTATAAAACCCGGTAGGACGGGTTGGAAATGAGTGATCCAGGAACCGCAGGTTGCGCGCCAGGATCCACTACTACACTCGCCAGCGGCGCGCTTTGAACATACCAAGAGCGATCCCACATATAGCTCAAAGAGCTTTTGATAGAAATGTCATCGACCTTGGTTTGCACCGTCGAATAGGCACGGAAAATCTGCTCTCCCTCAGGGAGATAGCCGAGAAACGGGTTTTGCACCAGCGAGTAGGGCGGGAAAGAATTGTTTCCTGTAAGCTGCAAAATATCGCCATTTGGCAGTTGTGCGGCACCGTTATAAATCTTCTGCCCTGAGGCGTTAGTCAGGTACGAATTTGGCCCCTCGCCAAATTCGAGCTCGCTTTGCGAATAGGCCACGCCGGCGGTGATCTTCGTATTTGCATCCACGTTGTAGTAGAGGCGAACGCCGGATTTCAGCTCATACCAAGGCGTTGAGCCAGTATCGCCGATAATGTAAGTCCCTGGCGATCCAGGAATGGGGATTGCCCCTGTTGCGCTAATGGGCGCTGGTCCGGTGTAAAACGGGTTGGCTGAGACTGTGGCTGGCGTGTCGTGAAAACCGGTGCTGCCAGAATAGCCGAAATCAATCGTATAGCCGAGGCCATATGAGGTCACATTGCGATAAGCGAGATTGACTTTGTCGATATCGGAACCGTACGCACTGCGGCCAGCCGAGACCTCTCCTTGAAACTCCTCTTTCGTGGGCTCTTTCGTGATGATGTTGATGACACCACCCAATGCTTGCGAACCGTAAAGGGCAGAATAAGGTCCGGGCAGTACCTCGATCCGGTCGACGCCGAATGTTGGCAGCTGAGAATAATCGACCGAAGTTCCTGTTGGCGGATTGAAGGGAATACCATCGATCAAGATGATAGTGCGGTTTGGACCTGAAACACCGTTGAGATTTATTTGTCCAGAAGCGCCACCGGGGAAGTTGCTATCGTCGGCGCTACCACTGAGATAAAGACCTGGTACGGTGATAAGAGCTTCACCAATCCTGCCGCCCGGCTGGCTCTGAATCTGATCGCCGCCAACTACAGTCACAGTGCCCGGCGACAGCGAAGTTGGGATTTTTTCGCCTGTCGAGGTCACTTCCACCTCCGTCGATGCGTTCGACAGGGGCGGCAAACCTTGTGTGCTGACATTGGCGTTCGGCGCGGGCTTCTTAACGTTCTTCTTCGTTTCTTTCGGCTTTTTGGGTTTGTCCTTCTCCGTGGTGGTTTTTACCGGTGGAAGGGTTACGGCCGGCGAACTCCGCTCTTCGCCTGGCGGCGGGGTGCTTTGCGCACGGGCATCGCTTAAGACTGCTCCGTAGAAACCCGCCAAACCTATGACCGCCAACGAAACATAGCGAACGCACATAATACTCTCCCACCCTGTTCAAAGCCCGCTTTTCCAATGCCCGCGAAAAAGCGCGTCACCTCTATTTTGAGAGAGTGGATGGCTGGGTATGATGAAGTCAATTAGTCGTCATACCAATGAGAGATTGATACGAAAGGCCTGTAGTTAGTTTGCATCAAATCGATGAAAGTGGCTGCTTGCTTACCACCCATTGGCGTCGGTGAACGCGACTAATTCGTTATTGCTCTCGATGCCGCCAGCTTCGTCGGAACGAGCAACAGGCCGCCTTGATCGTGTCCGATGAACGAGTTGACGCCGTAGATACCTCTGAGCCGTTCGAGTGTGAGTAAGTCTTCAGGCCGCGCATCAGCCAAGATCCGGCCGTGTCGATGAGCACAAGCCGGTCAGCACCAGCGTACCGCAAGAGAGAGTTCGCGAAGCGAGACGATGACCGTGCGCCCTAATCCGGCCAAGCGGCGGAAAAGCTGCATGAGGCTCAACTGATGCGCTGGATCGAGACCAGCGGCCAGGCTCATCCGCGATGATGATGCCGGTCTCCTGAGCAAGGGCACGGGCCATCAGGACACGCGTCAACTCGCCGCCGGAAGCTCTGTCGCGGAGCGCCGGCGTAGCCCTTCCAGTTCTATCTCGGCGATCACCCGGCCGACGATGTTGCGATCGTTCACGCTGTCTCCTGCAAACGCTGCCCGATGCGGCAAGCGCCCGAGCGCGACCACGGCCTCGACGGTGATCGGCTAGGCGATGTCACGGCTCTGAGCCGGATAGGCAATCTCCCGGGCGCGCTCCCGCGAAGTCAGCGAGGCCATTGGGTGCCCGCCGATGGTTATTTCGCCTGAGACCGCCACCAAACCGGCGAGGGCTCGCATGAGTGTCGATTTGCCCGCGCCATTGGGACCGATCAGGCGAACAAAGCACACCGCAGGGAAGGCAAGGTCGATCCATTTGAGAATCTCTAGCGCGGCAACGTGGTCCACCGCCGGGAATACAGTACAGGTTGTCGAATTAAGCGGCTTTGGTTCTGCCGGGCTGCTGGTTTGTGCCGACGCCTTTTCACCTCAGATTGCCCGGTCTCTGGCACAGCAAGGTGCCCGGGCATTGGTTTCCTCGGCCGCCTGGCGTTTATGGCCCGGCCGGCGAGTGGGAGGCTGTAAGCTTGGATGCTGGACTTCCCTTGTTCGTAGCCAACCTCGGCGGCTCGGGCGATTCCTCGAACTTCTCAAACAGCGAGAGCGCCGTGGCGTTTCGCGGAGAGCGCGTATTCAGCCGGTCCTCTCCGGTAAACACGATCTTTCTGATCGAGTGGGACTTCGCTCCCAACCGTCTGGCATCCTCTTCCCGCTGGGAAGGACGGTGGTCCCAATGACTAAAGCGGCGGCAGCAAATATTCGGCGTTCCAGATCTCGGCGCCTTCGCGCGTCGCATCGTAGACCGCGCCTCCTATGGCTTCGCCGGCTGCTGTATGAAGCCCTGCCCAGGCAAGCGGATCGTCCCCGCAGGGCGCTGCAATGACGATGCAATCTGTGCCTGTGCCTGTGATCGCCGGCCTGAAGCCCGGGGGGCGCGTTTCGACGATGGCGGCCGTTCGCGCCTGGGCGGCGATGGACAAGGCTTCAACCAGCGCGCCGTCCGTTAGGGGGCGGGAAAGACAGGCCAGAATGTTGATCGTGCCAGTCCGGGCGCGAATGGGTTTCCGGGCTCCAACACGTTCGCCATTCGAAAGCCCGACCGTGGCCAGACAGAAGGCCTCGACATCCTCGACGCGCCTTTTACCGAAATGATGGCGCGAAAGATTTCGCGAGGTCATGAAAGCCAGAGCGTCGGCCATACCTGCTTCGGCAAGCTTGGCCTTCAGAAAGGAGCGGGGGTCGATCTCGGGTGGCAGGTCGCGGTCGCGTACTTCGACCCAGACCACATCGCTCACCGTCGCGAAACCAGGATGGAGCAGCGACCAGCCGAGCGTTCGCTGCGGTTCGAAAAAGCGCACCGTCAAAAAGGGCGGTGCGCAGCCGAGAAGGAACGGCGCGGCGCTCAGGACAGCAGCGCCGGGCGGTTCAAGGTCAAGCATGCCGCAGAGCGAGCGAGGCTTCAAAATCGCGTCCGAAGGCGGTGCGCGACCACAGGGCACGGAAGGCGGCGAAAGAGCCGAAGGCGGCGGCGTTGATCAGGAAAATGCGTGCGACGCTGTCCAGCGTGAAGTGAGAAACGTCTGTTCCGCTTGCCAGGCAAGCGGCATAGACCGAGCCCTCATAAACTGCGAAAGCGGCGATCAAGCCAAGTCCAAGGCCGGGAAAGCCGTGAACGCGCGCGAGAACCGCACCCGCCGCACCGAGCGAGAGCAGAGCAATGGCTCCGAGGGCCGCCCCCCAGGCCAAAGTGCTGAAATCTGCCGGATAATGCAGAAAGGTGAAGCCGATGATCTGATTGGCGAGCCAAACCGAGAGAATAGTGGCAATGGCTTCGCCACGGTTGAGAAGCAGGGCCGAAATGGTTGCGAAAGCGGCGAAAGGCACGGCACATGCGAAGCCGAGGGTCAGTACGACGCTGGCGGCGGCGAGCAGGACGATGGCGACGCCGGTCGAATGGCGAAGCGCCCAGTTGTCATTCGTAGTCATGAGAAGCTTTCTCCAAGTTCCAGTTTAAAAAACCTAATTCCGAAGATGTCCAGAAGCACAATGCGGCGCTGCCAGTCGTCACGTTCTTTGCCCCCAAGGGACTTTGATCTGAAGCATCGGAAAGCGGCACGCCGCGGTGCGAGGCGGTGTACTCAAGCAGGCAGATGAATTGCCTTTGCCGGGCCGAAAGCGGCTCATCTTTGTCCCGAGCCGGGCGGCAAGGCGTGAAGCGGAACGCAAATCATCCACGCCAAAACCGCGTTTAGCCGGATCGGGCGGAAGAGTTGAGCCAGTAAAGGCGTTTTCGATGAAGCGGCCGGGCTCGCCTATGATGCCTGTGCCAATGACACGAGCTTTTTCAGGGAAAGGCGGGTGACGGACGTGAGCACAATGGGGGCGGTCCTGCCGCGGTGAATGTGGCGGCGGCAGCATGCTCAGCCCCTATAACGGAGGGGCTCAAAATCGATGTTCGGGATGAGAGGCCGGAACTGCCGGCGAGCGGACAATGTCATCGTCTTGACTCCACCAGCGCACCCCGGCCGGTCCCAGATGGTCATCAATCCGACGGCAGGTCTCCTGGCTCGCGGGCTTAGGGCTGCTCGCCTTCCCGGGTGGCTGCGGAGCCGATCCCAGTGGCATCGATGAGCACCCCTCACCGCTTACAGTTGCGGGGGCAGCTTCGGACTTCGCAGGCCGCTTTGCAGAGCCCACACCGAATTCCCTGTTCGCCCCTTGCGGGGACCGTCAGCTTCTCTTGGATAACAAAGAATAGGGATCATGTCGAGACACATGAGGACCTGTGCGAAGCGTTCTCGAAAAAAGCTGTCTTCAAGTTCTTTCGTTCACCCATTTCCGGATGACATCCGCTATGGCGCGGGCGCCGTCCGTCAGGGCAGCAGGACCGGGCTGAAGAATAATGGGCGATTTGATTTCGTGAAGCGCACCTGTGCGGACAGCGGGGACCGCTTCGAAGCCTTGACGAGCGCAGACGCGTTCCGGCCTGAACCGCTTGCCGCACCAGGAGCCGATAATGATATCGGGCGCGGCCGCGATCACATCCTCTGCGGTAACGATCCGGTTCTTGGCGCTTTTGAATTTGGAGCGCTCGTGGAATACATCCATACCGCCTGCCGCCTCGACAATCTCCGAAACCCATCCGATACCGGAAATCATGGGTTCGTCCCACTCCTCGAAATACACGCGGGGATGCTGCGGCAGGTTCCGGCCTTCCGCCTTGATCGCTTCGAAGCCGGCAGCAAGTCGCGCAGCGAGGCTCGCTCCTTCCCCGGGCCTGCCCACAATGGTGCCCACAGCGCGAACCATATCGAGGATACCGGCTACCGTTCTTTGATTGAAGGCATGAACTTCGACGCCTTCCCGAATGAGACTGGCGGCGATCTCCGCCTGCAAATCCGAATAGGTGAGAACCAGATCTGGTTCAAGCGCCAGGATTTTGGGAACGTCGGCGCTAATGAAGGCGGAAACGCGTGGCTTTTCCTTTCGAACTCGCGGAGGACGTACAGCGTAGCCCGAGACGCCGGCAATGCGCGCCTCTTCGCCAAGGAGATAAAGCGTCTCAACCGTTTCTTCCGTCAAACAGACAATGCGTGCGGGTGGAAAGGCCATGTGGATCTAGCGTTTCACCTATTCTGAGTTGCGATTGGCAAGGTTTGCTCCTGTTGCCGTTTTGCCTGTCCTCTTTCCGGAATTGCTGCTGCGGTGTTCTCCCAGGTTGACTGGGCCCGCCAAGAGTTTCCTACTAGAACTCGACGGTGCCGCCAAGCATAGCCTGGCGGCGAAAAGGGAACACGGTGCGACATTTCGATGTCAAGGCCGGGACTGCCCCCGCAACTGTAAGCGGCAAGTTCGTTCCGCATATGCCACTGAGCGTCCCATAGATGCTTGGGAAGGCCGGAAAGAGCAATCGAGCCGCGAGTCAGGAGACCTGCCGTCATTCGTGGTCACGCGCGAGCACATTGGGGCGGGGTGTCCTGATGGTTGCCAAACCGGTCTCATATTGAGTCCGGTTAGACTTCGTTCGCGGTGACGTACCACAAGGTGTTACCGCTCGAGGTCCAATATGTTGTGCGTCAGCATCGAAGCCGCGAGGCTTCGCTCATTTTGTCGGCATTTCAAACGTTCCTTAAAATTTTCCCTGGTTTTCGCGCTTTTCGGTTCTCTCCCGGCGCTTGCCCAGGACGCCTCAACAACATCCCCTCCAACTGCTTTGCCGCCCGTGGTGGTGACGGCTCCTGGAACGCCAGCGGCGAGGCCCACGCCCTCGCCGGCGGCTGACACTGGAGTGACCGTCATCAGCCCGACGACGATATCGACGCCGGTTGATCAAGTGCCCAATTCCATCAGCGTAATTACCTCAGAACAACTGCAGCGGGATCAGCGGCAAACCGTGCCGGATGCGCTTCAGGCCGTGCCCGGCCTCAACATCGTGCAAGCAGGCGGACCAGGCGGCCAAACGTCCGTTTTCATGCGCGGCACCAATTCCAATCAGGTGAAGGTTCTGGTCGACGGCATCGACGTGAGCGATCCAAGCGCCCCGAGCGCTGCCTTCGATTTCGCCCGCCTTCTGACAGGCGATATAGCGCGGATTGAGGTGTTGCGCGGCCCCCAAAGCGGTCTCTACGGGTCTGACGCCATCGGCGGGGTGATTTCGATCGTCACGCAGAAGGGAGAAGGCCCGGCACAGGCTTATGTATCCGCAGAAGCTGGCTCGTTCGGGACGTTCAACCAGGCGACCGGAGTGAGCGGCTCCAGCCAAGGATTTAGCTATGCGTTCAACGTTGTGCATTACCGGGCCGACGACGTTCCGGTGACGCCTTACTACCTTGTGCCGCCCGGCCAGTCACGGCTTGATAATAGCTTCGACAATATGACCTATTCGACGAAGCTCGGCTTCGAGGTGTCGAAGGAGTTCACGTTCAACTTTGTGGCGCGCTACGTAGACGCGACCTACCATTTCAATGGGCTTTATAACTTCTGCGCGAGTTGTTCCCTTCCTTTTGTGCAGGAGCCGGAGCAAAGCACACAAATCAATCAACAATTCTGGACCCGCGGAGAAGCCGTCTGGTCTCTCTTTGACGGCCGTTTCAAAAACTACTTCGGTCTGGCCTATACAGACGCCTGGACCAACGTAGTCGATCCCTGGCCTGGTGACGCATCTAACTCAACCTTCGAAGGGCAGCGGATCAAATACGATTGGCGCGGCGTAGCGGAGATCGCACCGGGGCAAGTTTTCTTGACGGGGGTTGAACGCCAGACCGAAAGCATGGACACTTTCCCGGGCACCTACCATACGGGCGACACTGCGGTGTGGACACAAATCCAATCCGAATGGGCCAAGCGCCTTTTCCTGAATGCCAATATCCGCTACGATGACAATGACAGCTGGGGCGCCCATACAACTTGGCGTATCGCGCCGGCATTCATATTGCCGGATATCGACACCAAGCTCAAAGCCAGCTACGGCACCGGGTTCAAGGCGCCTTCGCTGAGCGACCTCTATGTCAGTTATCCCCCTTTCTTTTTTGCTAATCCAAGTCTAAAGCCGGAAGAAAGCGTGGGCTACGATATCGGCTTCGAGCAGCCTCTCCTTCATGACCGTATCCGTTTCGGGGCAACCTACTTTCACAATGACCTCACGAATCTGATCGACTACAACAGCACGTTCACATCTTTGATCAATGTGGGGCGAGCCACAACCTACGGCACAGAAAGCTTCGCCTCGTTCGCGATCACGCCGGAACTCAAAGTTCGCGCAGACTACACCTATTTGATCGCCACAAACGACATTACGGGCGAGGAACTCGCGCGCCGGCCAAAAAACAAGGTGAGCGTCAGCTCGTCCTGGAAAGCTACGGACGATCTCACCTTGTCCGGAACAATTATTCATGTCGGTTCCTGGGAGGAAAAAGCCATTGCCGATAACAGTGTGCCAACGTTCGCCGCACCTGGCTTTACCACCGTCAATTTAGCCGCCAATTACGCCGCAACAGATCGCATCACGCTGTTCGGCAGGATCGACAATCTCTTTAATGTGAATTATGAGGATCCGTCCGGCTATCTCCGGCCCGGTTTCGGTATCTTCGCGGGCGTGAAGGTCACTACGAAGGTCGCCGATTTAATCGAACCGAATAAGTAGGTCAGCAGAGTGTCCGCAGTCCGCTCGATGAACCGCGGACACTCTTCAACTCGCCGAGTGCTGGAATAAGCGGCTTCGCATTGTTCAGGGCCTCGATTTCAAGGCACAACTGCTGCTATGCCTTCCATGATGAAAAAGGCTCCCGCCGTCATAGCGGCCATCATACTCCTTCCGGCAACCGCGGGCGGCGCCATGGCCGAGCCTCGCGACGTGCGGCCTGACCTTCATGAATTATCGCCTTGGTCCATGTTTCTATCGGCTGATGCGCTCGTCAAAGCGGTGATAATCAGCCTCGCCCTAGCCTCTCTAATCACTTGGACAGTCTTCTTTGCAAAGGCGATCCTGATCAAAACGTCGCAGCGCCAGCTTCAGAGATCGCTCGCGGATATATCTGCGGCAAAGACTCTGCCGGAAGCTGGACTCGGCATGGGGCCAAAGCCCAATTTGCTGAGCAGGCTTCTCGCTGCCGCGGGGGAAGAAATCCAGATTTCGGGGCCGGGTTCAGCCGGAAACGGCATCAAAGAGCGCGCGGCATCCCGTTTTGCCGAGATCATCCGCGCAGAATCCAGTGCGATGCGCCAGGGCATGGGTGCGCTTGCAACGATAGGTGCAACCGCTCCCTTCGTCGGACTTTTCGGAACGGTCTGGGGCATCATGAACAGCTTCATCGGGATTTCGAAATCCCAGACGACAAACCTCGCTGTTGTCGCCCCCGGGATAGCCGAAGCACTGCTTGCAACTGCGTGCGGTCTCGCCGCTGCAATTCCGGCCGTTATGATTTACAACTATCTGACGCGCATGATGCGGGGATATCTGGACCTCGCTGCGGAGGCCTCGGGGGCCACGGGCCGCCTTCTCTCTCGAACCCTTGAGCAGGGTGAAAGCCCTCTCGATATGCGCGCGGCGGAATAGGCCATGGAGAACCTGAGCGGCGCCGGAAGCGAAGATGGCGGCCAAGAAGAAATGCATGAGATCAATGTGACGCCCTTCATCGACGTCATGCTGGTTCTGCTCATCATCTTCATGGTGGTGGCACCGCTTTCTACCGTCGATCTGCCCGTCGATCTGCCCTCGTCCAGCGCGGCCCCGGCCAAGCGGCCGGACAAGCCCATCTATGTTACGATCAAAGCCAATCTGGGCCTCGCCATCGGCGATACGGCGGTTGATCGGTTGAACCTCGTTCACACGCTGGACACGATGCCCGATGCGGCCAAAGATCGCCGGATTCTCCTTCGGGCGGACCGCAGCGTTTCTTATGGCGAGTTGATGAGCGTCCTCGAACAGCTTCGCGTGGGCGGATATCAGAAAGTGTCGCTCGTTGCACTGGAAAAACTGCCCGACGCTCTGGCACCTGCCGCCAATCCATGACTGGCGTAATCGATGACACCGAAGGCAGCCTGACATTGGAGCGAAGATCTGCTCGCATTTGGGTCTTTGCCTCCCTCGCGGCGCTGATCTTGCATATCGCCAGCGGAGCGCTCGTTCTCGAATATATGAAACCTGAAGACGACGATCCCGAGTTTGGCGCTCCGGCCATTGAGATCGGCGTCGAACTTCTTGCCAAGCGCGGCGATCCGACAGACCTGCCGCCCGGGGCCGATTCAACCGAATCCGCGCCGTCTGCGGCTGTCGCCGAGCAGCGAAAAGTTGTCGAGCGCAACGATCTGCCGAAAGACACGCCGGTTATAACGGAAGACCCGGATCGTCAGGTGGCTCTTACCGAAACGAAGCAGCGCGAGAAGGTCGACAAGGTCCAATCTGAGATCGCAACCGCCGCCTCGGCGCCTTCCGCCGCATCAGAAGCCACCGCCATGCCGAGCTCTCCGCTGATCGAAGAGCCGGCTCGATCGGTTGCTCCAGTACAAGGCTCCGGCGAAAGCCAGCAACGGGTCCGGGGTGCTTGGCAAAAGGAACTCATTGCCCATCTCGACCGGCACAAACGCTATCCGGCGGGGCAATCGCTCGATGGTATTGAGATTTTAGTGAGCCTCGTCATCGACGAGGAAGGACATGTGCTCTCCGCGTCCATCGCGCGCGGGTCTAGTCAAGCGGCCTTCGATCAGGCCGCGCTTGACATGATCCGCCGGTCAGACCCCGTGCCGAGGCCACCGGCGCCCGTTGTCCGCGAGGGTTTGAGCTTCACATTACCTGTCATTTTTAGGGCGAAGAAAGCCAGCCCGTAGATCGCTGGAGCTGTGAGTATCTATGTGAAATAAGGCTGGCGCTTGCGGCGGGCAAAGCGAACTTCAGCCGCAAGCAGGGAATCTAAAACTTCCAGGTTATTCCGGCGTAGACGTTGCGGCCCATGCCCGCGAGAGGCTCGAAAGGCCCTGCGCCAAAGTTCGCTGCTGCGGCGTTGCCGAGATACGCGCCACCGAGCGGTGAATAATATTGTTTGTTAAACAGGTTTTCGACGCCGAGGTCGAAGCGCACCTGTCCCCATAGGTAGCTGCTGCGCAGGTTGACCAGCGCGTAACCGGGCGTTTTAAGTTCGTTGCGAACTGTCTCGACATCGGTTTTGGCGTCCACAAGCTGCAACTCGGCGGAGGTACTCCAGTTCCCAAGATTGTGTTGCAGGGCCAGTTTTGCGTTAAGTGGCATCATATGGTAAAGGGCGCCTCCGGTAACGAGATTGATGCCGCGGTCGTATCCCGCAACACCCGCCAGCGAGAACTTGCCGTATTCGTCGCTATAAAGGAGAGGCATGCGGCCGGAAATATCGGCGCCGAATATTTCCGCATCTTGGTTGACATATATCAGCTCAACTGGGCCTGTTGTGTTGGTTTGAACGCCGCACAACGTCATCATTATCTGCGTATCGGACGCCCCGCAGCGCCTTACGTCGATATAATTAGCCACATAGGAGAAGTAAGGGGTGATTTTCAGCTCCCAGTCCTTGTTGCTGGGAGCGTCCTTGAAGGAAACGCCATCGTGCCAGTCATAGCTGGCGCTAAACGTGTAAGCTGTCTCCGGCTTGAGGTTGATATTGCCGACATAGAGGTTCCCATCGCCAGCCCAGCCGTTCATCATGGCCGCCATCATGTTGGTGGACCAGTCGTAACGCTCGTACAGGCTGGGTGACCGCGTCTTCATAGAGAAGCCGCCTTCGTAGCTGCTCCACGGATCGGCTTGGTAGCGGGCGAGCGCCGTGGCATCGAAATTAATGTCGGTGCGTTCGTGGTTTAGAGAATTGAACAAAGCGGCGTCGGGCGCGTATATCGGATTTAGTGGATCATCGCTGTATCCCTGGACATTCCCGGTGTTCATCCACACGACGTCGTTACGCACGCCGATCAACGTCGTCCATTGCGGGTCCCATTTCCTCTCCCACTCCGCGAAAGTACCAACATCGTAGCGCTGACCGCCATGTATATTCCAAAAAGTGTTGGGTCCCATCATTTCCATTATAGTGGGCACGCCGGGCACCGGCGGCCACCAGTCGTCAAGCAGAAAGCCGTGGAAGTCGCTGCCAAAGCGAAGCATGTCCCGTGGCGATTCTAAAATCTCGGCTTTCGCCGCATAGCCGAAGTTCTGGCCGTGCGTATTCATGGGCATGGGGTAGCCGCCCATATAGGCGAGCTTGTCGCCTTCGGTGCCCAGGTTCATCTCGTGCCTTGTGTCCTGATAATAGGCACGCAGGTCGAGCTTCCCCCAGTCGAATCGTCCAATGTAGTGACCGTTCACGAACCAGGCCGTGTTACCGAACAGGTCCATATATTCGTTGGGAAAGCCCTCGTAGGAGATGTGCTGCACGCCGCCTTCGATAACGAGTAAATTGCTATTGTCGCGCACAGCCACCGACAGTTTGTGGTTTTGAGTGTCGTAGAGCGTCGAGTCGATTGTGGTGCCGTTGCCATCCCTATAGTCGCCGGATTTGGCCCAAGCACCGGTATAGGTGACGTTCACATTGCTGGTCGCAGCCGAAACGGTGCCGCTGGCAGAGATGCCATCGCCGTTGCTGCGTCCGAAGACAGAGATAGAACCGTAAGTGATCACGCGATCGCCCGCGGCGAACAGCGGCCCGGCGCTGTCCACCCGGATCGTGCCGCCGATGCTGTCGCCACCGGCGCTCACCGGCGTTATGCCCGCGTACACCTTGACCTGGCTGACCGCCGCCGGGTCGGCATAGGACAGCACCGGGTTCATGTGGTTGGGGCAGGCCGCGGTGATCAGCATGCCGTCTAGCTCAGTCTTGACGCGTTCGTCCGCCATGCCATGGATCTGCGGCCAGCTGGAGACGCCACCATTCGTGGCAAGGTTGACGCCGGGGGTGTCCGAAAGCAATTGGGCGGTATCGTTGGTAGCTGGCCTCTTATCGGCGATGGCTACGCTGGTTATTGTGGTGCTGCTCGCCGGCGCGGCGGCAAGCGGCTTTTGAGCCTCTTCCTGCGCGGCCGGTTCCGGCTGGCGCGGAGCTTCGGCAATGGCCGCGGCAGGGGCCGGCGCTTTCTTTTTCGGCTTTTTGACCTCCTTCGGCGAGGCCGATGGTTTCTCAACGATAATGGGAGGCAGCGGCGGCTGTCCCTGCGGCGGGCTGGATTGCGCGAATCCTGGAGCCGCGCTCAGCCCCGCGGCTGCGACGCATCCGAGCGCCGCTACGATAGACTTGTTCATCAACTTTCCCCTCAAGAAGTGCACAGATACGCAGGGCCCACCGCCCGAACGCGCGTTATCATTCACAAGACAGGGCACTTAGGCGTCGCTCGGGGGGCCACGATTAGAGGGAAGGTGGAAGCGTTCAGCAGGCGCGGGCTGGACGTAGACCGAGCCGGAAGCGAGTTCGAATGCAAGAGGCGCAGGTAGTGCCGGAGCTTCGCTAGCCGGCAATGCGGCTGTTGAGGCAACTCCGAGACAGATTGGGCAGCCGTTGGGGCTTTTTTTGGGAGGCTTTTGTCCCTCGCCTTCGTCCTGAGCGGGGCCGGCGCCATGGCAGATGGCGGCGCTATCAAAATCGTCTGCAGACACATTCAGCGGCGGGACAGATGCGGCGTGGATTAGTATAAGATCATGACGAACGAGGGTAACCGCATGCATCAGCATGCAGGCAATCGCTGCCCAAGTTACCCACCGCCGCGAACGCATATGCAGGTCCCTAACATTGCGCGGCCTTGCGGACCCGATGTCCTCGGAAAATTCCGCTTGCCCCAAGTGACGCTAGTTTTCCGGCGTGACACAGAGCAAGCAAACCAGCGTGAGCGGCACTGCGGTACGATGGCGCACCTAACCTTTTGTTGCGGCCCCACTGGCCTGAATTTAATTTGCTTGCGTGTGAAGGGGGCGGAGGTTGCCAAGCTAAGGTCTTCGTCTTCCGAGCGATCGTAACGGCGGGAACGGATGCTATGCGATTTTTGAAAATCACGCTTGTCGCAATGGCCATGGCGATCGCGAGCGGCGGCGCCCTGGCTGAAAACATCGCCTATTCCGATACGGA
Source organism: uncultured Alphaproteobacteria bacterium (assembly GCA_963817705.1). Taxonomy (GTDB): domain Bacteria; phylum Pseudomonadota; class Alphaproteobacteria; order Rhizobiales; family Rhodomicrobiaceae; genus Rhodomicrobium. The sequence continues at coordinate 2,253,079 of CAWFPF010000001.1, read as the reverse complement.
GCTGCTGGCGGCGCTCGAAGGCTCTTATTGGATCGCACTCTCCGAGCCTCGTCCTAAAAAGGTCTATGTGCTTGCCGCGCCCTGGTGTCCGTTCTGCCGGCAGCTGCACAAGATCTTGTCCGGCCAACCGTCCGATATCGAATACCGTTTCATTCTGACCGCACCCAAATCTCAGGCTGACCGCATCAAGATCGGGCATGCCGCTTTTTCGCGGGCGGCAGCTGCGCTCGACGAAATTTATCGCCGCGGTGCGGATGCCGGAAGGAGTGCAACCCCAGCGGAAGCTTATGCAGATGGCCTCAACGACGCTCTCTGGACGGCCATCACCCCCTCGCTGCAAGCGCGTTCCACGCTGCCTGTTGGGCTGCCAGCGCTCGTATTCGTAAGTTCCGGACGCCTGCGCGTGCAATCGGGGGTGCCCGCGGATTTTGCCACGCTCTCCGCTAGCGTCGATGCCGCCAGCACGCAAACCACTCAGCCGCGTCTGCCGGCTTGGCTCGCCGCGCCCCCACAATTGAGAACGATCGAGACAAAAATCGCTTATGCCCGGCACGGCGATACAGGACTCTATGTTGCTCCTGATGTCTCGGCGGCAAAGCTCGCACTGCTCAAGACAGGTCAAGGTTTCATGGCTCAGGCCGTCACGCAGCAGAACGGAGAGCGCTGGTACGCCTTCCAATTCGTGGCAAACGGGCCCCCGGCTGCGTTCGGGAGGGAGAAAGACTTCCGCTAATTCCGCACGCAACAATCAGCAGCTTAGAAGCTAAAAGAATCGCTGCCGTGATTCCCTCAGGCGCGCCGGAGCGCTATCTGCTAGGCTGCCAGCGATACACAGTCGCCCGTACCGCCCATTCGGGCTTTTCTCCTCGCATCTTCGGCCAAAGCGCTGACATCGGGAATGATCACGCCCCGGGGCCCTTCAAGTTCGATTACAGACCGCCTGCGCATGAGGGCCATCTGTCTGCTGACGGTCTCCATGGTCATATCGAGCACGCAGCCAATCTCGCGCCTTGGAAGCGGCAGGGTGAAGCGCGCCGAACCCGCGTTGCTCTTTTCCTTTCCTTCAGCGAGGACGGCTTGCCTCGCCAAAAGCTGCAAGAACCCCGCGAGGCGCTGATAGGCTGTGCTTCCTCGGATAAAAAGCATCCAGTCCCGGCAAGCTTCGAGTTCGTATAAGGCCGCCAAGAATAAGACGCGTTCAAGCTTCGGCACTTCACCGAAAAGGCCTTGGAAGGCATCGTGAGGGATTTCCAAAACCTCAAGATCCGTTACCGCCTCCGCAGTGCAGCTTTGCTGTGCTTTGAACATCCCGCAAAGCAAATCGCCAGGGAACATGAGCCCCATTATATGGCGGTCTCCGGCTGGCGGTATTTTCGCTAGCCTTACGACCCCTGAGATCAGAGCGAACGAATGCGCCGTGTCTTCGCCTTCCGTGAAAAGACGGTCGCCCGTCTCGAAGGTCTTCCAGCGTGAGGCCGAGACGAGGCCGTCCAGCTGCTGTTCTGTGAGGGCGGCGCGGATACCCTTGTGGTATATGAAAGAAGTTTTGTCGCGGCGATGGTCTTCAACCATGTTGCCTTCCCGGATTGATTCATGTCTTGCTGGAAGCAAAAAAAGTCTGCTTCGGCTTTGGATTGGTTTGAGTGCGTGCTCTGCAAGGTGCTCGATCCTTTGCAGGCCGGGCTAAAGGCTTGCCAGCGTCAGCGCACATGCTCCAGGCATGCACGGTCACTTTTTCATTGGTGCGAGCAAGGTTACGGACGCATCAGGCTCCTGTCGGAGGACCGCGACTGCGTTGAGCGGGAAGGGACGTTGCCCGAAGGTGATCGTCCGAACCAGGCCGCATGATTTGTATCGCGGCAAGCCCGGCAGGGATTGGAACGGTTTGCGGCAGTTCCGTTCCGGCCTGAAGGAGATAGCAGCAGGGACAATCGTGATGCTGGGTTTGCCTTTCGGCGGGATCGTCTTCAATGATATCGCCATCTGGCCCAACGAGCAGCATTTGGCCGCCTGCGCAGATGGGAATCCTGCCGCGATCTCCCAGCGACGTAAGTTTGCGCTCGATGCAAAAATCCGCGAGCGAAATAGAAACCGCAAAGATGTTGAGAACCAGGATGATCAGGCCCCAACGCGCCGCTGCTTCCATTTGAATAGCGGCGGGGCGATAACGGCGTTGGGAAGATGCCAACTTGTCTGCCATTCGCTCGCTGTTAGCTCATGACCTGATGCTCAACAATAGCGCGGACGGCGAAGTCCAACAAGCGCATCCATCGCAGCAAGAAATCACCAATCTTGCTGCGGCAAAGGCCATCGGCAGCCCGATTTCTATGGCCCAATAAGAGGACCCCGCTGGGGAGCGGGTCCTTGGGACTTGGGGAGGTGAGCCTTTGACGAGGCTGGTTGCGCCGGGATAAGGAGCGATCTCGATATCGCCGCCGGACGCCTTGGTCCGCTCCCCCAGCCACGCCGGCCGGTGTCTGCAAGAAGCCGGCGCGCCATAAGCATCGTGCGGGCCTCTCCGTAACCTCCAGCCGTCAGCCATCAATTCGAAGTATCCCTGCTGTGCAATCGACACAACTCACGCCTTATAGCGCTTCGACAACGTGGACGCCCGGCTTGGTGGCGCTGGCGCGCGTATACACCGGCCTATATATTCACGCATCATAGGGAGACTTCATGCGCGCCTTTATCGTTGCAGCCGTTCTGACGCTTGCCTCATTCGCCAGTGCTCGTGCGGGCCCAGCGGATGACTGCAGCCAGGACAAGGATCAAGACCTCCGCATTCGCGGCTGCACCAGCATTATCGAAGGGAGCGCGACGGGGAGCAAGCCGGCCGCCTATAATGCCCGCGGTAGCGCTTATTATGACAAAGGCGATTATGACAGTGCTATCGCCGATTTGAGTGAGGCCATCCGGCTCGATCCGAAAGATGCGAATGCCTATTACCACCGTGGCTTAGCGTTCGCAGGAATAGGGAATGCTGCGGTCGAGCGCGCCATCGCCGATTTCATCCAGCTTGATCCGAAGTCTGTAGGCGCCTACTACAACCGCGGGAACGCCTATAATAACAAAGGCGACTATAAGCGTGCCATCGCAGATTACGACGCAGCTCTCCGACTGGACCCAACTCTGAAAGACGCCGCCAAATATAGGCAGTTTGCGCTCGCGCAGCTTGCCAAACGATCTCCCGCAAGGTGAAAACTACGGAAAAAGGACTCAAAATGAGAAAGCACCTTATTCTAATCGCCGGCTTGGCGCTTTGCGTAGCCAGCGCAGCCAATGCGCATGACTACAAGATCGGCGTTATCGCCATTGGCCATCCCTGGGCACGGCCGACAGCGGAGGGCGCGAAGGCCGGTGCGGCTTATCTATCGCTTGAAAACACGGGCGCGGAACCAGACCGGCTTCTCTCTGCCGCTAGTCCCGTTGCCGCGAAAATCCAGATCCACCAGACCACCGAAGACGGAGGCGTTATGAAGATGCATGAGGTGGAGGGAGGCGTTGCATTGGCACCCGGAGTGAACGTCGCCTTCAAGCCGGGCGGATATCACATCATGCTCCTTGGCCTGAAGCAGAGGCTCGATGAAGGTCAGCATATCCCGCTGACATTAAACTTTGCGAAGGCTGGTTCGATCGATGTCGAGGTCTATGTGGAGAAGACGCCCGCAGGAGAGCACGCTGGTGGAATGATGCATGACCACATGCACTGAAACTCACGAGAGAAACACAGGTTCGCCGCGTGCGTGGCGGCGGCGAACCTCGCCGAGTGCTCCCTTTAGGCCTTGAGCGCTTGCAGGGCCTCAAGGAGCAAGCTTTTGGGAATCACCACGGCCGCTTCGCCATCCCCCGTCTTCTCCCGGACTGCGGCGGCGTTGATAAGGGAGTTTGCCACAGATCCCACGACGACGATCGACTGATCGCCGGCTTCCATGATGGTGGGGCAGCCACATCCGCAACTGCCGCACCGCGTTGCCAAGATGCGAAACTCTTCCAGCATGTGAATATCTCCTAAAGATTGTCAATAGAAATACTTTAACACGGCGGCGGCTATGCTGCAGCCCTTCCGCATGTAACGGAGACGAATTTTATTTTCGAGATCTCCTAAGGCAGCGGGCCAATGACCACCACGGCCCTGAATGGATCAGGCCCATTATGGCGTACATCAGCCACATGCTGCTGAGAAATCCCAATGGTCCAGGAACGGTGCATAACGGCGATGGCTGACGGTAAGTGATATACGCCATCGCAAACAGAGCAGGGGCGGCGAAGAGATTCATCCAGTCTCTTTCAGCGTTCGCGGCAGACATTCACATATTACAGATCTTCTTGAAATTGACCCAGCGGAACTGCCTCTCCATCCGCCGGTGCGGCGCTGCAGAGGCTAAACCGGCATTCCGGAACCGAAATCACTCTCAATGGACCGGTTGCTTCAGCCTTTCTTGCCGTGTCACTGTGCTCCTAATTGGGAAGGGAGACTTTCATGCAACGCGTCACGGTAACTCTTGACGACGAGTTGACGGCCGAGATCGACCGGTTCATCGAGACGCGCGGCTATCAAAGCCGTTCGGAGGCTTTCAGGGATCTCGTAAGGGCTGGTCTGCAGCAGGTTCATGACGAGACTGGCGAGAGCAAGGACTGCGTCGCCGCCCTCGTTTATGTTTACGAACACGAGGTCCGTGACTTGGCGATGCGCCTCACCGGCACAAGGCACCAGCATCACGATCTCGTAATATCCACAACCGCAGTCGCCCTGAACCATGAAAGCTGTTTAGAAGTCGCTCTCCTACGTGGAGCGACAGCCGATGTGAGGCGTTTTGGTGCGAAAGTCATGGCTGAACGTGGCGTTCGGCATGGGCGCCTCGTCGTCGTGCCCGTCGAGATCGCGCGAGACGTACACGCCCATGGGGCTGGCGGCGCACACCCGCACGATCACTGCCGCGTGCGGCAGGCAGGTTAGCTCCTGGGCAGCGCGCGTTTGTTAATGCTCGTGCTGGTGCGATCCATGGGCATGTTCGCCATGGTCGTGATCGTGCGGGGCACCGGCCTTCCCGTGGAGATCGGCATGATCATGCGCGCTCTCATCTTGGGTGTGAGCGTGGACATGCACGTGCTCGTGCGCATGCGTGTGGGTGTGCGAATGAGAATGCACGAGGTCGCCATGCCGGTGCATATGGTCGTGGGTATGCGAATGGGCGTGTGAATGCCGGTGCTCATGATCATGGCTGTGGGCATGATCGTGATCGTGCGGATGGGCGCCGCCCTGTTGTGGATCGTGCATCGCGTCCTCCAAAAACTTTGCAGAACAGGAATATGCGAGCCGGGAACGCTTGCGCAAGCCCGCTTTGCTTTTACTCCACCGGCACCAGAGCCACGGCTAGCGTCTCTAGACCCGCGGACGACCAGCGCCGTAAGCACAGAAATGAATAAATCGTTATGTTGTGATAGAGCTTGCTAACGGGCTTGTCGCAATTCTCCCGGTGATAACCTCTCCGGCAATCGCTTAAAAAGCGTTTCATCATGGCTCATCGTGGTCTGCTTCTTAAATCGATTGATAGGATGCTTCTCGGAAGGGCAGAGCCGGGGAAACAACATTGTGTGATGAGCTTTCAGAAAAATCATACCAAGAATATCGTGGGCTTGACGCGTACCCAAGGCGTGAATTTATCGTGAGCTGTTATCTCGTTATGATGCCGGCCTGCAGGAGATTGGCTCGACGCATTCACTCTCACACCCGGAGAAAGCCCCCAATGATAACCACGACCCGCCGGTCGCTTCTTACCGGTGCCGCCGCCTTCTCGACAATTATCGTATTCGACGGGTCTTTTGGGCAAGGCGCACCAAGCGGCGTCTTCAAGCTCGACCCGCTTCCCTATCCGTTCGGCGCCCTTGAGCCGTTCATCGACGCAAAGACCATGGAGTTGCACCACGACAAACATCACGCGGCTTACGTGAACAATCTCAACACGGCCTTGAAGGACTATCCGCAGATCGCCGCTCTTCCGCTCCAGCAGATTTTGGGCAAGCTCGCCGAAGTACCCGACACCATCCGGACCACTGTCCGCAATAACGCCGGAGGCCACGCCAACCACACCATGTTCTGGGAGGTCATGGCCAAGGACGGCGGGCAGCCCGAGGGCGACCTTAAGGCTGCTATTGATCGCGACTTCGGCGGGCTCGAAAAACTGAAGGACGCCTTCAATGCCGCAGGCCTGCGCGTGTTCGGCTCCGGCTGGGTGTTCGTGACGGTTGGCAAGGGCGGCGAACTCGCCCTGACGGCCTCGCCCAATCAGGACACCCCCTTGATGCAGGACGGGCACGTCCTATTCGGGAACGATGTCTGGGAACACGCCTATTATCTCACCTACCAAAACCGGCGCGGCGATTATCTCAAGGCGTGGTGGAATGTGGTGAACTGGAAGAAGATCGGCGAGCGCTATGCGGCCGCGAAAGCGGGGCAGCTCACGATATAGGACTGAAAGGGCCGGCAAAATCGATGACAGTCCAGGCGGGCAACTTGTTCACGGACATTTCAGCCGCCGGCGCGGGGGAAGAGGCGTTCAGCGAACTCTTCGCGCGGCCCGGATTGAAGATCGAGCGCATCGTATCGCACGGGCAAGCGAGCCCGCCGGAGTTCTGGTACGATCAGGCGTGGAACGAGTGGGTGATCGTGCTGAAGGGGAGCGCCACGTTGAGGTTCGAAGACGAGCCTGCCGGGCGGACGCTGGGCCCCGGCGATTACGTCTTCATCCCCGCAAGGAAGCGCCACCGCGTCGAGTGGACACATCCGCAGCAGCCAACGGTTTGGCTCGCCGTTCATTTCGAGTGAGCGTTTACCCCAATTGGATCAAGGTAAGCTGGGCACGGGCTGAAGATCCACGCGGCCTATGCCTCAAGCCAAACGCTTTTGGGGGCGATATTGCCCCCTGTCGATCTAAAACGCCCAGCGGAACCGCCCCGTGAAAAGGTTAACCGGGCCTTTGTCCGTATTGTATGCGGGGTTTTCGATATGCTGAAAGGTGAGCTTTGTAGAGCCTGACAGGGCGGCGGCTGCGGCGATGCTGGCGGGCATTATCGCAAGAAAAGCAGCTGGGAGCGCCAGCCGCCAAGCTGCGGTTTTACAGGGTTTCACGCTCGAAATGTTGCTATTCTGAGCAAATAACTCCGCAGCTGGCTCGCTGTTCAGCAACGGCCCGGCGAAATTGTTCACACTCACTTGCCCACCCCTCTCTCTGCCCATTCCCCGAAGAAACGTTTTGAGGCGTGGTGAGAAAGCCAACCATTCATCACACCCATGGGAGATGCAGACGAAAGGCTTGTAGTTTATTGGCAACAAACCAGTGCGCGCCGGGCGTCGGACGACCCGAGTTCGACGCGAGCGTGGCAGTTCTGACATTCCTTGAGATTACCCGGTATGTCCATTTACATGAACGTTCATACTTGATAAAAAAGACGTGTGGTTCTCGTCCGGCATAGCCTGACGAGATAATAGGGAACTCGGTGCCACTGCGTCCGCGCGGTTATTCCGAGGCTGCTCCCGCAACTGTATGCGGTGAAGATCGCCGGGGAACGCCACTGGTCCGAATGGGCTGGGAAGGTTCGGCGAGATTGTGATCCGCGAGCCAGGAGACCTGCCACAACCGTCTGCAACTGCAGGCGGCTGGCCGTCTGACGCCGGGATGAGCGTCGCGCAACATCACCGGGCGGCCGCGTCTGTGTGAGCGCTGGTCCCGCGCGTCTCCTTGTGTAAATCGCAGCCGCTGCGCGGCACGCGTTTGAGGGATATGCCGTGACACTATTAAAATCCGCTCTGGCCGCCGGCGCGCTCGCCTGCATGGCTGCAGCACCGGCTGAAGCTCACTTCCAGCTGATCTATACGCCCGAAGTAAACCTGGAGAAGCCGGCCGACATCCCGCTCTTGCTGGTGTTCTGGCACCCGTTCGAGAACGGTCACGCCATGGACATGGCCAAGCCGGAACAGTTCTTCCTCACCTATAAGGGCAAGAAGACGGATCTCCTCGGTACGCTCAAGCCGGTAACCTTCAAGGGCGCGGAGAACTCAGCCGCGGCCTTCGAAACCAAGGTTCCCGTCAAAAGCCTCGGCGACTACATCTTCTCGCTGGTGCCGGTGCCCTATTTCGACAAGACCGAAGACCACTATATCCAGCAGATCACCAAGGCCTATGTGAACCAAGGCGCCGCTCCCACCGGTTGGGCCGAGCCAGTCGGCCTCTCCACCGAAATCGTGCCGCTTAACAAGCCGACCGCGATCGTCGCCGGATCGACATTTTCAGGGCAGGTCCTGTCGGAGGGCAAGCCTGTCGCCGGCGCCGAGATCGAGATCGAGTACATCTCCGCCGAACCCGACATCGCTACTCACGCGGCCGGCAAGCCGGCGGTTACGCCGCCGCCCGGCGGAACGCTGGTGGTACATGCCGATGCGAATGGCGTCTTCACCTTCGGCATTCCCAAGGCGGGCTTCTGGGGCTTCGCGGCCATCAGCTCTGGACCGGACAAGAAATTCCAGAACAAAGAGTTGGAGCAGGACGCCGTCATCTGGGTCCGCGCCAACGAGCTAAAGTAACACGGATAGGAGACGGCGTGGTGCACATCGTCGACGGCGCTCTCTCGGCGCCGGTCATCTTGACCGGATCCGCGATCGCCATAGCAGGCATCGGTATCGGGCTTCGCCAGATGCCGGTGGAGAAGATTCCGGCCGCCGGGGTCCTGAGCGCGACGTTCTTCGTCGCCTCCTTGGTGCATGTCCCCATCGGCCCGTCAAGCGTTCACCTCATCGTCAACGGCCTGGCCGGGCTGGTGCTTGGCTGGGCCGCCTTTCCGGCGCTGTTCGTCGCGCTCTTGTTGCAGGCCGTCTTCTTTGGCTTTGGCGGCCTGACGGTCCTTGGCGTGAACACAGTCAACATCGCCTTGCCGGCCGTGATCGTCTATTACATTTGCCGTCCCGGCATCGTCCGCTGGTCGCCGCAAGTGGCGGCGATATGGGGCGCGGTTGGCGGCGCAACGGCAATCGCGCTGACGACCGTTTGCGTGGGCATCGCGCTGGCCTTCTCCGGCGACGAGTTCATCCCCGCCGCGAAGCTGGTCTTCTTCGCCCACATACCTGTCATGGCGATCGAGGCCGTTCTTACTGCGGCCGCGGTGTACCTCGCCCGCCGCGTGAAGCCGGAATTATTTTACACCTTCGCCACGCCTGCGCAGGGAGTTTGACGCCATGCATAAGATATTCGCAGCCTTGCTCCTTGCCGTGGCACTCACTACCGGCTTCACGTTCAATGCGTGGACGCACAAGGTCGTCGCCGGGGCCTATGCGGCCGGCGACAGTATCGAAGGTGAGATCGGCTTCTCGGACGGGTCGATGGCCAAGAATGCAACGGTCGAGGTCCTCGCCGAAGACGGCAGCAAACTCGGCGAAACCCGCACTGGCGAGGACGGCACCTTCTCCTTCGTGCCCACGAAGCGGGTCGTCCACATCTTCCATGCCGATCTCGGCGGTGGCCACATCGCCAATGTCCGTCTGGAGGTCTCCGATCTGCCCGCCACGCTCTCTGCTTCGAGTGCCGAAAGGGCTCCGGCTCCCGCGGCTGCGGCAATCTCTGCCGCACCTGTTGCCACCGCTCCCGCGCCCACTGCAATCAACGAGGCGCAGCGGGCCGCTCTCATCGAGGCGGTGCGCAACGAGGTCAAGCCGCTGCGGCGCGAGATCATCGCCCTGAAGGAGAAGAACGATTTCCAGTCGATCCTCGGCGGGATCGGCTACATCTTCGGCCTGTTCGGCTTGTATTTTTATTTGGCCGCGCATCGTCAGAAGAAACTGGCCGCCTGATGGGACGCGTCATCCGCGCCGGGGGCGAGGGAGTCCTGGAAACGGCGGCGACGCGCCGGAGCCTCCTCGAAGGCCTCGACGGCCGTGTTCGCATCGTCGCGGCCGCCATCTTCGCCGTAGCGGCCGTGTCGCTGACCCGCTTCGGGCCCCTGATCGTCGCGTTGGCCGGTGCCATGGGTATCATGCTAATCGCGCGTCTCCCTATCGCCAGGACCCTTCGGCGGGTCGTAGCGATGGAGGCGTTCATCGTTTTTATGATCGCGATGCTGCCTTTCACGGTTCCGGGCGAGCCTGTGCTGATTGTCCTCGGTTTTCCCGCGAGCCGGGAAGGGATAATCGAGGCCTTGTCGATCGTCCTCAAAGCCAATTCCGTGGTCCTTGCGGCAATGGCACTGCTGTCGACGTTGGAGCCGGTTGCTTTCGGCCGGGCAATGGCGCGGCTTGGCATGCCGGAGCGTCTCGTCCATCTCATCCTATTCAATGTCCACTACATCGATATCCTGGATCGGGAGTACCAAAGGCTTCGCCTCGCTATGCGGGCGCGCGGTTTCCGGCCGTCGAATTCACGTCATACCTATGTCAGTTTTGGCTATCTGATCGGCATGATGCTGATCCGCGCGCTGGAACGGTCCGAGCGGATTCTACAGGCCATGAAGTGCCGGGGCTTCTCGGGCCGGCTGTTCCTCGACGCCGATGAGCGCATTCGGACCATCGACATTGCCTTCGGTTTCGTCTTCGGCGCCTTCGTCGCCGGTCTCGTCCTCTGGGAGATGATGACCCGTGCCACCGCTTTTTGAAGCCAGTGGAATCGTCTTCGCCTATCCTGGGCAGCCGGTGGTGCTCGACGGCGCCGATCTCTCGCTCTTTTCTGGCGAACGGCTCTGTATTGTGGGCCCCAATGGTGCCGGCAAAAGTACGCTGCTGCAAATTCTGGTAGGGCTCCTGGTGCCAAGCGCTGGCACAGTGACCGCGTTCGGCCGCGAACGGCTGGCGGAGCGCGATTTCCATGAGGTACGCCAGCGCGCCGGCTTCGTGTTCCAAGACCCGGATGATCAACTGTTCTGCCCCACGGTTGCCGAAGACGTCGCTTTCGGGCCGCGCAATCTCGGCAAGAGCCGCCGCGAGGCTGCGATAATCGTAAACGCGACCCTAGAACAGCTCGAGCTCGGGCACCTGCGCGATCGGGTCACTCACAAGCTCTCCGGTGGCGAGAAGCGTTTGGTGACATTGGCCGCGGTGCTCGCGATGGAGCCCGAAGTTCTGCTCCTCGACGAGCCAACCAACGCTCTCGATGAGCGGATTTACACGCGTCTGATCGGCATCCTGCTCGGTCTGCCGCAGGCAATGATCGTCGTGTCGCACGACCCTCACTTCAGGCGCGCCATCGGCACCCGAAGTGTCGCTCTCGGGGAGGGCCGGCTAACGGCGCTTGACGAAGCGCCGCAGGTCAACCCCCGAGTCGCGGCACGGTCACTCTGATGGAAGCGGCCGCGCGGCATCGCGAGTAGCGAAAGATGCTCGGAGAACCTTCGTATGCCGAGGGCCAAAGATATCGCCTGGGCTTACTTATTCGCCATCTTCCCCATGGCGAAAGCAGCCACACTCTGGCAGTATAGTTATCGATTGGGCTAAATTTCTCTCATGGGTCACGAGCGTTGATTTATTAACGCATTCATTCAGTCTGCTCCTCCTTCAATAGCCGAAGTTTTTTTTGCAAGCTCGTTGTCTATATTCCGGATGCCGTCAGGATCGGCCGCCCAAGCTTCACCGACCCCCTTAATGGAGGACGAGCGGCGCAAAACGGTTCTGACGAAATCCGGCCGCCTTCCCTCAGCAGAGTTCTCGTGGCCATCCTCGTCGGCCGTAGGCCCGTAGTAAAGGCCTTTTTTTCCAGCTCCGCGCGCTCCATGGAGTCAGTTGAACCTTGACCGGCCTTGCCTTGTCCTGCCGCTCGGGCAGCTCCTCTTTCCGCAGGCACGCATACGAGTCGGGGCTGGCCTGGATGTCAATGGACGACTTTTCTGCGTCGAGCGAAGCGAGTAAGGCCAGCGTAACGGGGTCCGGCTTCGCCGGGGGCCCCCAATACACATCTTGCCAGCCACGAAAATGAAATTCTACGCAATTCAAAGCAACATTACGCAAATCTACGCAACGTTATGAAATTCTACGTAATTCTAGGAAATTGCACGCAAATCTACGAAATTCTGCGCAATCCCCCATGCAAAACAATGCAACTCCACGCAATTCTATGAAACTATCGGGAGCCATTGGCGGCCGGGATTTTTGCCTGTCTTTAGCCGGTTGCCGTGATCGTTTTGCGCGGTTTTTGCCCAAAGGATCAGCTGCCGGTGCCAGCGCTCAATGCGTCTGGCGGCCGTTCTCCGTCCAGCCTTAAGGACGCTGCTGTCCAGCCCTTGTGAGTCCCTCGATATTTATAAGATGACGGCACCGCGTATCGAAGCGGTGGTAAAAATCGCCGATCACACGTTCACCGAACCGGCCACCTTCGGTGCAGATGTCAACAGATGATGAAGCTGGGGCTAATTAGCTCGTCAACCTGTTGCGGTCACCCTCTGCGGTGACTCCCGCCTTATCTGCCTGTGTTTACAGACCATCGTCTGGCGCGGCGATAGGTTGTGACGCTCCAGGCCCTGCACAACTCGCTTCAAACCTCTTTTCCTCATTTTTTCAATAGCTTCGGGCTCATTTGTTTACGGTATGCGCCGGGATTGCGTTTGGGTTCTTGCCTCATCGTCAAGTTTTTTATAGTATTTGGGCTATGAGTTATATTGCCCCGCCAAGCAGAAAACTTCAGAGAGCCATGCCAGACCCACAGGAGGAGGCACTACCTCCCGCGCGGGTGAGAAAACGGGCTTTACCGGCCGCGAATAAGAAGCGCGCGCCCGATAGCCAGCCGGAGCGCGAGATCTTCGCGCGCAATTTGAGGCGCTTCCGCCTCGAAGTGAATCTCAGCCAGCGTGAACTCGCCGAGTTCACAGGCATTGCCCAGGCCCATATCTCGGAAATGGAAAACGCGATGCACAATGTCGGCATCGACACCATGGTGAAGCTTGCCCAGGCAGTGAAAAAGCCCCTATATACGTTTTTCCAGCCTTAAAGACACAAACCATCACGCTTCAGCCGCATCCCGCCTCCTTACCGCGGTGACACCCATTTTTTTTGGGATGAAAGCGTCAGCGCTCGAAAGCGACTCAGTGAAGGAGCATCTTTTTACGGCCCTGAGTTGCCGGCGCCCTGGTACCACTCCGGGCCCGCAGCCTCCCGGCCTGGAAATTACTGGCATCCATGTTTCCCAGCACACGTTGTTTGGCCGCTGGTCTTTGGCGCCCCGATCTGCGAGCTGCCCGTGGATTGGATACCGCGAATGCACCGAGGCAATTGGACAGCTCGAACACGAGCGCCACGAACACTGGCCAGAACTGTACGATCCAGGCCTCGGGCAATCCCGTGACCCAGGCCAGGCTCTGGGAGCCAGGATCGGCCGCGGCCGGTCGCCCGCTCGCTTTGGACTGCTGAGCCGCCCGGACCGCTTCTTCGCTCTGAGCAATCTTCGCACATAAGGTCTTGATTTCCCTACCCGCGATCTTTGTGCAGCCGGCCGTGCTCGAATAGGACGGGTGACTTTTTAATTCGTTGAGCTTTTGCCGGGCCGCCCGCAACTGCTCTCTGCCATCGTCGTAGCGATCGGCAGCAAGGATACGTGCGCTTGTGGTTTCCGCACGATGATAGGCCGAGAATTTGACGGCGTTGCCAGCGGCGTAGAACGCCAGCAAGAGCCAAAGGCAAGCGCCAAGCAGCGCGCGAAGAGAAGCCCCGGCCTTCCAGACCCGGACCGCGAGGTTCAGCAACACCGCGCTGAAGGCGACAGCGGCGACGCCGGCTGCGCCCAGTAGATCGCCGTCGGAGAGGCCCAAGGGAAGCTCCCCTGCGGCCGGCGCTTGCGCAAGCAGATGCCCGGCCCGCCAGCCAATGGCGGCGGAGACGCCACCAAAGACGAGCGTGCAGGCTGCACCGAGAAGGCGCGAAAGTGGCATAGGCTCTTGTCGCATGGGCCGTCCACCCAAGGTCTGCAGGCAGCGCTGTCCTGAGGAGCGGCGCTTGCAGGCGAGATCAATCGTGTATATTAATTATACTATATGGGATTCCGCGTCAAGAGGACTGCTATGGATTTTGAAGTAAAGCCACAACATATCCGCGCTGCGCGCGGATGGCTGCACTGGTCTGCAGAAGATTTAGCGAACAATGCTGGGGTCCGAATGAATACCATAGCGCGTATAGAGCGTGGGCTAAATTCACCAAGAGACGATACATTAGCTAAAATCAAGGCAGCGTTTCTGATGGCTGGTGTTGATTTGCTTCCAGACGGGATTTGGGATTTGTCTAAGAATAGATAATGTTTGAGAGCGTTTCTTTGTTCAGCTGAACGCCGTTTCTCCGCCCCAGCCTACACCCTGCAAACGCGGCGGCGGAAGCGGCGGTCAAGACTGGCCAGCGGCCACCGTGCCCAGGCGCGGCGCGGTCTTGACGGCCGGTTCGGCCGCCGCGATCCTCGATCGGGCTTGGGGGCGTGATAACCGCCATCTCAAATTTCGCCAGCGTGAAGCCTTTGACTGGCCGGGTCCCGCATTAAGACAATTGGCTGAGCGCATGTTCGAGGCCGTCCAGCTCATTTGCCATGAGGTCCACAAGGCCGCGCAGTCTTGCCGCGAGCCGCTCGTCGCCTATGCGGCGGGCGCGGGCCGCAGCCTCCGGCATATCGGGCCGGGCCGTCGACCCCGTAAAATAGAGCCGGGATCATGGGATCAATCTGGGATCTTCGAAAACGGCTTAGTGATCCCAAGTCATATCGTTGTAAACATTTGATACCTTGGAGCAATTTATCTTGAAAGAGACCACTGGGATCACTGGGATCACTTTAAAGCTAAGAAGCGCTGGAAATAGGAAGTATGGGGGGTACGGCAAAAAAAGCAGGTGGATAGATTTTTACTTTTGCGTCATCCAATGCCGACCGCGGCGATCGGAGGGGGCCGACCTTGGTCACCTTGAATTTGCCGCTGCCCTGCAGAACCTGCCAACCTTAATGTGCGTTCACAGTGAGTATATAGCGTTTCCTTTAATGAATGAAAAAATCTCTACGTCTATGTTTTTATTGGTGGGCGCACAAGGATTCGAACCTTGGACCCGCTGATTAAGAGTCAGCTGCTCTACCAGCTGAGCTATGCGCCCTTACCTGTAAAACCTTAGAAATATCCGCGATAGGAAACCTGATGTATCGCGGATCGGAGTAGACCATAGCTGCCATCGAACCGTCAAGCCTCTCATCGGCAGCACCCCTCTAACGCGCGATTATTACGCAGACAAACCCACGCTTGGAGGGCGGCCCGCCCAATGGGAGCCTCGCCATCCAAGGCGAACGCTCCTGCGAGCTACCCGTGGGAGGTCAGGCAGCTTCCATCGCGGGTTCGAGCGCTCGCATCACGTCAACCCTCGAAATCATCCCGGCGAGCCTGCTGTCGCTGTCGAGGACGGGAAAGCTTCGCGCCTTGAGCTCGATCATCATTTCCAAAACCCGCGTCAAAGGCGCTTTATGGTCGACGTGAATGACATCCTTCGTCATGACATCGCCAACCGTCCGCGCCATGATGGTCTCGTAATGCGGGACCACTTGGCTGGTGCTGAAAACGAACGCCTTGAGAAAATCGAACTTGGTGACGAGCCCCACGACCCTTTCTCCTTCCATGACCGGAAAAGCATTGAAATCATGGCGATCGAACAAGCGGTCCAGTTCGCGCAAGCTAACTCCGGCAGATACTGTTTCGACCGACGGCGTCATGAACTCACTCGCATGCGATTCCAGAAAGCGATGCATAGGCTGAGTCCTCCCTTTCGTTAGTTTGGGCCGATATTAGCGCAAAAAATCACCCCGCGCGCCGGGAAAGTAGCAAGCTATCCAACGAGGCATTCGGAGTTCGCCCCCGTCAAGGCGCAGGCGTCACGCTCCGCAGTCATAAACTCAAGTGACCGCGGGCGCCTTGCCACCAAAGTACGGCACCGCTCCGCTGAGCCTGTAGGGCGCCTGGCGTGTTGCAAAGGTGAGCCGGTGGGCGCCATCGCCCGCGCCGGGATGGGCGGTGCCGCAAGCGTTGCCGGGGGCAAGCGTCCAGTTCTGGCTCCATTATATGCTTATTTGTCATGACCGTGCGAACGCAAGCCGGGATGGCACCATGCGAACGCATAATTGATCCCGCCTCCGATCTTCTGGTTTAATCGTAGTAATAAAAAGAACTGGGGATGAAACGTGAGTGCGCCAATCGAGGAAACGGCGCGCGCCATTGTTGCGCGCCACGTCAAGCAGGATGGAGCGGCCTTGCCCATCCTGCACGCGCTTCAGAAGGCCTTCGGTTATATCCCGAGGGAGACGCTGCCCGTCGTCGCAGATGCCTTGAATTTTACTCGCTCCGAAGTCTATGGCATCGCCACGTTCTATCATGATTTTCATTTAGACCCGCGCGGGGAGCACAGCGTCGTCCTGTGCCGCGCGGAAGCTTGCCAGGCCATGGGCGCGGCCGGCCTTGCCCGCCAGGCGCAGGCGCGGCTTGGCGCCGGTTGGGGCGAAACCACGCGCGATGGCCGCGTAACGCTGGAGCAAACCTTCTGCCTCGGACTCTGCGCCTGCGCACCGTCGGCCATGATCGACGGACAGCCGGTTGGCCGGCTGACCGCAGCGAAGCTCGACCGGATTTTGGACGGTGTCACGCGATGAGGGTCTTCGTTCCCGGCGATGCTGCTGCGGTCGCAGTTGGCGCCGATCAGGTAGCCGCCGCGGTCGTCAAAACGGCCAGAGAGCGCGGAATCGATATTCAGCTCGTCCGCAATGGTTCGCGCGGCTTGTTCTGGCTTGAACCGATGGTCGAAGCCGAAACGCCGGAAGGGCGTATCGCCTACGGCCCGGTGGAAGAGCGCGATGTCAAAGGCTTGTTCGAGGCCGGCTTCCTTAAAGGCGCAGCGCACCCCTTGCGCATCGGGCGGCCCGAAGACCATCCGTTCCTCAAGCGGCAGACCCGGCTCGCCTTCGCCCGCTGCGGCATTACCGATCCGTTTTCGCTCGATGACTATCGCGCTCATGGCGGCTTGAAGGGCCTGGAGCACGCCATATCCATCGGGCCGGGCGCAACCGTGGATGAGGTGGTAACCTCGGGCCTGCGCGGGCGCGGCGGGGCAGGCTTTCCAACCGGCATCAAATGGCGGACCGCCGCCGATGCCATGGGACCGCAGAAGTACATCGTCTGCAACGCCGACGAGGGCGATAGCGGCACCTTCTCCGACCGCATGATCATGGAGGGCGATCCTTTCTGCCTCATCGAGGGCATGGCGATCGCGGGCCTGGCCGCTGGCGCAACCAAGGGCTACATCTACATCCGGTCCGAATATCCCCATGCCATCGCCGCCATGCATAAGGCCGTCGCGCTGGCAAGGCAGCACAGCATCCTTGGCGAAAAGTTGCCCGGCGCGCCCTATGTCTTCGATATCGAGGTGCGCGTTGGCGCCGGCGCCTATGTCTGTGGCGAGGAAACCGCCCTGCTGGAAAGCCTTGAGGGCAAGCGCGGACAGGTGCGCGCAAAGCCGCCGCTTCCCGCCCACAAAGGGCTGTTCGGCATGCCGACCGTTGTCAACAACCTCATCACGCTCGCCTCGGTGCCCTTCATTCTGGCGGAAGGCGGCGCGGCCTACCGCGATTTCGGCATGGGGCGCTCGCGTGGCACGATGCCGGTTCAGCTCGCGGGCAACGTCAAGCACGGCGGGTTGTTCGAGACGGCATTCGGCATCACGCTCGGCGAGTTGGTGGACGATATCGGCGGAGGCACCGCGACCGGCCGGCCGGTGCGGGCGGTGCAGGTGGGCGGCCCGCTCGGCGCCTATTTCCCGCGCGCGCTCTTCGGCACGCCCTTCGACTATGAGGCGTTCGCGGCTCGCGATGGGCTGATTGGTCATGGCGGTATCGTCGTTTTCGACGATACCGTCGATATGCTTGCGCAAGCGCGGTTCGCCTTCGAGTTTTGCGCCTTCGAAAGCTGCGGAAAGTGCACGCCGTGCCGGATCGGTTCCACGCGTGGCGTTGAAACGATGGATAAAATTCGCGCGGGCGAGGCTGCGTCGGAGAACCTCGCGCTGATTGGGGAGTTATGCGAGACGTTGAAGTTCGGCTCGCTGTGTGCGCTTGGCGGCTTCACGCCCTACCCCGTTATGAGCGCGATCACGCATTTCCCTGAAGATTTCGGCATCCACACCCGCCTTGCGGCGGCGGAGTAGGAGGACACCATGTCGCTCGTCCACGAAGCCGATTACGGAACGCCCGCCTCCACCGCGAAGGAGACCGTTGCGCTGACCATCGACGGCTTGGCGGTGACCGTTCCCGCTGGAACTTCCATCATGCGGGCGGCGGCAGAACTCGGGAACAACATCCCGAAGCTTTGCGCCACCGATATGGTTAAGGAATTCGGCTCCTGCCGCATGTGCCTTGTGGAGATCGAAGGGCGGAACGGCACGCCGGCCTCCTGCACAACGCCCGTGGCGCCCGGCATGGTGGTAAAGACTTAAACGGAACGCCTGAAGCGCATCCGCAGGGGCGTGATGGAGCTTTATATCTCCGACCACCCGCTCGATTGCCTCACCTGCGCGGCGAATGGCGATTGCGAACTCCAGGACATGGCGGGCGTCGTTGGCCTGCGCGAGGTGCGCTACGGCTATGCCGGCGAGAACCACACCAAAGCGGTCAAGGACCAGTCCAACCCCTATTTCACCTACGATCCGTCGAAGTGCATCGTTTGCTCGCGCTGCGTGCGCGCGTGCGAAGAGGTGCAGGGCACTTTCGCGCTGACCATTGCGGGGCGCGGCTTTGACAGCCGGGTGTCGCCGGGCATGGCCGAACCCTTCCTCGAGTCGGAATGCGTGTCCTGCGGCGCTTGCGTCCAAGCCTGCCCCACCGCGACGCTGATCGAGAAGTCGGTCTACGACATCGGCACGCCCGAGCACTCCGTCGTGACCACATGCGCCTATTGCGGCGTCGGTTGCTCCTTCAAGGCGGAGATGCGCGGCGACGAGCTTGTGCGCATGGTGCCGTACAAGGACGGCAAGGCCAATCGCGGACACTCCTGCGTCAAAGGCCGCTTCGCCTGGGGCTACGCAACCCACAAAGAACGCATCCTGAAGCCCATGATCCGCACCTCCATCCACGATCCGTGGCGTGAGGTGAGCTGGGACGAGGCAATCAATCACACCGCCAATGAGTTCAAACGCATCCAGGTCAAGTACGGCCGCAGTTCTGTTGGCGGCATTACCTCGTCGCGCTGCACCAATGAGGAGACCTTTCTCGTCCAGAAGCTGATCCGGGCGGTGTTCGGCAACAACAACGTCGATACGTGCGCGCGTGTTTGCCATTCGCCAACGGGATACGGCCTCAAGACCACGTTCGGCACCTCGGCGGGCACACAGGATTTCGACTCGGTCGAGCACAGCGACGTTGTGATGATCGTGGGCGCCAATCCGACGGACGGCCATCCGGTCTTCGCCTCCCGCCTGAAGAAGCGGCTGAGGGAAGGCGCTAAGCTTATCGTCGTCGATCCGCGCCGCATCGATCTCGTCCGTACGCCGCATGTGGAGGCGTCCTATCATTTGCCGCTGCAGCCCGGCACGAATGTCGCGGTTCTGACGGCAATGGCACATGCGATCGTCACCGAAGGGCTGGTGAACGAGGCTTTCGTGCGGGAGCGCTGCGACCTGGAGGACTTCCAGTCCTGGGCGGAGTTCGTCTCTGAACCGCGTAACAGCCCGGAAGAGGTCGAGCGGTATACGGGCGTTCCAGCTGCGGACATCCGGGGCGCGGCCCGGCTTTACGCAACGGGCGGCAATGCCGCGATCTATTACGGGCTCGGCGTCACCGAGCACAGCCAAGGCTCGACCACCGTCATGGCCATCGCGAACGTCGCCATGGCCACGGGCAATATCGGCCGCGAAGGCGTTGGCGTGAACCCGCTCCGCGGCCAGAACAATGTGCAGGGCTCCTGCGACATGGGCTCGTTCCCGCATGAGCTTTCGGGATACCGGCACGTTTCGGATGACGCGAGCCGGCAGATGTTCGAAGAGCTGTGGGGCGTGACGCTCGACGATGAGCCGGGCCTGCGCATCCCGAACATGCTCGATGCCGCCGTCCATGGCAGCTTCAAGGGGATTTACATCCAAGGCGAGGACATCCTTCAGTCCGACCCGGACACGAAGCATGTCTCAGCTGGGCTTGCCGCGATGGAATGCGTCGTTGTGCAGGACCTCTTTTTGAACGAGACCGCGAATTACGCGCACGTCTTCCTGCCGGGTTCGACGTTCCTTGAGAAGAACGGGACGTTCACCAATGCCGAGCGGCGCATCCAGCGCGTACGCAAGGTGATGGCGCCACGGAGCGGCAAGGAAGACTGGGAGATCACCGCCGGTCTATCGGCAGCCATGGGCTTCCCCATGCATTACGATCACCCAAGCCAAATCATGGACGAGATTGCACGCCTGACCCCAACCTTCGCAGGCGTGTCCTACGCAAAGCTCGAAGAGCTGGGTTCGGTTCAATGGCCCTGCGACGCGAAGGCGCCCGGGGGCACGCCCGTGATGCATACCGGCGGATTTGCGCGCGGCAAGGGCAAGTTCATCATCACGGAGTATGTGCCGACCGACGAGAAGACCGGGCCGCGTTTTCCGTTGCTGCTGACGACCGGCCGCACACTCGCCCATTATAACGTCGGTGCCCAGACCCGGCGCACGGCCAATGTGGTTTGGCATCCGGAAGATCTGCTGGAGATCAATCCGCACGACGCCGAGCAGCGCGGCATCCGCGACGGCGATTGGGTAAGCCTCTCAAGCCGCGCCGGGGCGACGAGCCTTCGCGCCACGATCACGGACCGCGTAGCGCCGGGGGTTGTCTACACGACCTTCCATCACCCCATGACGCAGGCCAATGTTGTCACGACCGATTATTCGGATTGGGCGACCAATTGCCCCGAATACAAGGTGACGGCCGTGCAGGTTTCCCCATCGAACGGCCCGACCGAATGGCAGGAGCGCTACGGAGAGCTGTCCAGCCGGAGCCGGCGCATTGCATCGCTGAAGGCGGCCGAATGATGCCCGAGTGGCTACCCTATGCACCGGCCGGCCCGCTTCAGTGCAGCGGAGGCGAGTTCTCCAGGATCAGCCGTGACATTCCCGAAGAGGTGCCCATCGCCATAACCTACGATGGGTCCACCTATGCGGTCATGATGGGGACACCTTGCGATCTTACGGATTTCGCTGTGGGATTCAGCTTGACCGAGGAGGTTATCGACACCCCCGGCGATATCGAGAGTTTGGAAATTTTGTACCTCGAAGCGGGCATCGAAGCGCGCCTATGGCTCAAGCCGCATGTCTCCAAGAGGCAGCGGGCGCGGCGCCGGACCATCCTTGGCCCCTCAGGCTGCGGACTTTGCGGCGCCGAGAGCGTCGCGCAAGCTTTGAAGCCGGTCCGGACCATCGAGAGCGCTTTTAGCGTGAGGCCGCGCGATCTTGTGAGCGCCATGGGTCAGCTTGAAGTGCGGCAAAGCCTGAATGCGAGGACGCGGGCGGTCCACGCCGCAGCGCTCTACGCCGGCGGCAACATCTCGGTCCGGGAGGATGTTGGCCGCCATAATGCCCTCGACAAAGTCATCGGCGCCGCCGTCACAGCGGGGATGCCGGCGCATGAGGGAATCGTACTGCTCACGAGCCGGGTTTCGGTCGAACTCGTGCAGAAGACAGCGTGGCTTGGCGCGCCCATCATCGCGGCCGTCTCCGCGCCGACGGCGCTTGCGGTGCGGCTGGCCAAGAGCGCGGGGATTACGCTCGCCGCCATCGTCAGAGGCGATAGCTTCGAAGTTTTTACCCATCCCGACAGGATCGCCGTGGAGGTATCTGCGCATGTCGCCTGACAAGCTTGTGATGATGGCCAATCAGATCGGCAAGTTCTTCGCGAGCCAGGGGCGGGAGAAGGCGGCGGCCGGGATCGCCGATCATATCAAGCAATTCTGGGATCCCAGGATGCGGGCAGCGATTCTGGCCCATGTTCGCGAAGGCGGGCAGGGCCTGCAGCCGGAGGTCGTGGCCGCGGTCAAGACCCTCGAAGGCGAGACGCAAAAGAAGCCGCCTCAAGCGGCCGCGACAACTTCACGGGGAAGCGTGCATATAGAACAGGGAGGAAATACAAAAAGCATGGCGACGGTCAATACGATCGCCGGGTCTGGGCCGGTAGGCAGTGCCGGGTTCCTCAGCCGGAGGCGAATCATCGCAAGAACGGGCTTCAACCGCTGGCTGGTGCCGCCGGCGGCTCTTGCAATTCATCTTTGCATCGGCATGGCCTACGGCTTCAGCGTATTCTGGCTGCCGCTGTCGAAGGCCATCGGCGTGTCGGCGCCCGTGACTTGTCCCGATATGAGCCTCGTCGACGCGCTCGTGACCACAAGCTGCGACTGGCGCGTGGCGGACCTCGGCTGGATGTTCACACTCTTTTTTGTGTTCCTCGGCATCTCGGCAGCTATCTTCGGCGGCTGGCTCGAACGCGCGGGCCCAAGGAAAGCCGCCGTCGTGGCGGCTTTTTGCTGGGCGGGCGGCTTGGGCATTTCGGCGTTCGGCGTCGCCTATCATCAGCTCTGGCTGATGTGGCTCGGATCGGGCGTCATTGGCGGGGTGGGGCTTGGGCTCGGTTACATATCGCCGGTTTCAACGCTGATCAAATGGTTCCCGGACCGGCGCGGCATGGCTACCGGCATGGCCATCATGGGCTTCGGCGGCGGCGCGATGATCGGCTCGCCGCTCGCTGTCATTCTCATGCGCTATTTTCAAACGCCAACCGATGTCGGCGTCTGGCAAACCTTCCTCGTTCTGGGCGCGGGCTATTTCGTGTTCATGATGGGCGGCGCGTTCGCATATAGGATACCGCCGGACGGCTGGAAGCCGGAAGGGTGGATACCGCCATCGAAGAAAAAATCGCTCATCACCCATCGCCACGTGCACGTGCGCGATTCCTATAAAACGGTGTCCTTCTGGCTGATTTGGCTCGTTCTGACCTTGAACGTCTCGGCCGGCATCGGCGTGATCGGCATCGCTTCGCCGATGCTGCAGGAGATCTTCGGCGGATCCTTGATCGGAAAGGCGGATTTGTCCTTCGCGCAAGTCCAGGCCGATCCGCAGTCCAAGGCGGCGGCGGCAGCGATCGCGGCGGGCTTCGTCGGGCTCCTCTCGCTGTTCAACATCGGCGGCCGGATCTTCTGGGCCTCTCTTTCGGACGCCGTCGGCCGGAAGGGCACCTATGCCATCTTCTTCCTGCTCGGCATCGCGCTCTACGCGGCGGCGCCCACCCTGGCCCGCATGGGAAGTATTCCGCTGTTCGTGCTCGCCTTTTGCATCATCCTATCGATGTATGGCGGCGGCTTCGCGACGGTGCCGGCCTATCTCGCCGACATCTTCGGCACCCAATATGTGGGCGCGATCCATGGCTTGCTGCTGACCGCGTGGTCTACGGCGGGCATCGTCGGCCCTGTCGTCGTGAACTATATCCGCGAAGCGCAGATCCAAGCCGGGGTGCCGCGCGATCACATCTACGATTTCACGATGTATATTCTGGCTGGTATGCTGGTCCTCGGCTTCTTCTGCAACCTCCTGGTCCACCACGTCTCCGAAAAGCGCTACATGAGCGACGCGGAAGTGGAGGCGATGCAGGCGAAGGACGACGAGCTTGACGATGTTCCCATGCGGGCCTCGCGCGTCATCGGCAAGGGGGCGCTGCTCCGTCCCAGTGCGATCCTCGCCTGGGCCATCGTGATGGGGCCGCTCGGCTGGGGCGTCTGGGTCACGCTGCAGAAGGCCGTCATATTGTTCCAATAGAAAGAAATTGGCCCGGCGCGGATTTCTCCGGCCGGGCGCGCTGAGAGGCTTATCAACCGCCCTTGGCCGAGCGCGGGATAGGCCCGGTGAGCGTTCCATTTGGCGTCAACCGGTCAGGATAAGGACCGTGGCCAATATACCGGTCACCTCCAGGAGAATACCTGATCCAGCGTCCGCGTTTTCTGGAGTAGTACGCTACATCGCTTTTTGAGGGTTGAAGTATATTTGTACCTTGTGGACGCATTTCTGCACTAGCGTCAGCGATGCTGAAACTAACAGCAAGCGCTGCTATAAGAAGAGCTTCTTTCATTCGGGCTGCTCCCATCCGTTTTACATTTCCACAACGGTACGAAGTGTTACGTTTTTGTCCATATTAATTAACGCCTATGACTAGAAATGACTTAAGCCGCCAAAACAAAATAAGCCCCTGGCCACATCCGCGTTGCAAGGTACCCGGCGGCGCGGCGCGCGTTCAAGCCTCATATCGGCCATGATTGGAACCGAGAGGCTGATGAGGCTTTCGACAGTTCTTGCTTTTTGGTCGTCCCATGGATTCCAGGGTTTCAGGTCATCTGCAGCAGCAGGCAGCCCTTTTCGGTCTTATCGGGGCCGCCGGGGGATTCGTTTCCGACGTGCTGCAGCCGTTGGCGCCATTCAGCGAGTACATCTTTTTCCTGAGCCTTGCTGCAAGTCTTGTTCTCATCGCCGCGCTGCTTCTTCTGCAAAGCCGGCGGCACCGCACTGCGCCGCTTTTGATCCTGTCTCTCGCGTTTCTCCTGTTCTCGGGGATCATGCTGTCCTTGCAGACCAAGGAAAGCGCCGCCAAAGGAGTGCTGGCGACGAATGTCCCAGGCATCGAGTCGCTGCAGGCCTCGCTTGGGCTCATTCAGAAGGACGTGGCCGAGATCAAGGAAACCACGCGGAAGACCGCCGAAGGTGTTGCGCGGTTGGAAAGCAGCGCGGAAAGGACCGAGACCTCAGCCAGCCGGATCGTCGCCTCGCTTGAAGCCATGCAGCAGAGCTTTGGGAGCCTCGCAAAGTCCGGCGGCATCATTGAGAACGCGAGCCGTCGGGAGGAGCATTACCACAACGCACGCCTCTACGAGCAGCGCGGCGACTATCTGAACGCCCGCCGCAGCTACAATGCCTTCTTCGCGTCCAAGCTCGAATTTCTCGATCCACACCTGCGCTACCAGAATTTTCTTGCGGTTATGGAAGGGCGAGCCGGCGCGCGCGAAATCTACTCCGGGCTCTATGAAGGCGATAAGCGGCCTCTGATTGAGTTTGCCCGCATCCTTCTGTTTGACGCGCCCCAGCGAACGGAAATGCTGAAGGCCTTTGCTACGGCCCATCCCGATTTCGCGCCTGCCTATTATGAACTGAGCCGCGAGTTTTCCGGAGTGCGGAAGGGCATCCAGTCCTTCGGTGACAAACGCGCCGAGCTTGAAGCCCTTGAAACCTTCGAGAGCCTCAACGCCGGGGGCAAATTTCTGAAGTACTTCATCGACAAGGAACTCGCCGCGAACTGGCTTGAGGATGCCGGAACGAGGCTCAAGGCGCTGGAACCCGTGAAGCGTGCCGCGGGCGAAAACCCGGTCGCAATGGAGGCCAGCCGCTCGAACACGGACTGGACAATTACGCTCCGGATGCCGGAAACGCCGAATGAGGTCTTCTACCGCCTTGAGGGCGAGGACAGTTTCCGCTCAACCGGCGTGATGGAGGCAAGGAACAGCGCGACGGGGCTTCCCATGCCGAACCAATGGTTCTCGCTGAAGCCAAACACGGAGAAGATCAAAATCCAGGTGAAATATGCCGATACCGGTAACGAAATGCGCGGCCCTTACGAGTTGCAGTTCGACCCGGATAAAGCGCTCGTGACGTCGCAGCGGAAAATCCTGGACATGACGAAAAACGGATGGGTTTCCTTCCGGGACTACGACGGCAAAGTGCTGGTGTACTTCACGCATCTCTTGTCGTATCGCTGCGCCTTGAGCGAGATCGCCTATGGCGTGAACTCTGGGAATACGCCCAGCACGTTCGGCGTGCCCGAATGCAACGCCAAAGACCCGTTCGCCGTACCGGATAGCAAGGTCTACATCGAGGTCCCGGGCGCCAGCCGGTACATGACCGTGCAACTGACATTCAAGGACGGCACCAAGTCAGAGGCTGTGCGCTTCGACCGCTAACAGGCTGCTGAAAAAGCCTGAAAGCGTGGCATTATCCTTCGACAGGCTCATGATGAGGCCGAGTGTTTTCAAAGGCCTAAACCTCATGGTTAGCTTGTCGAACCATGGGCAACATCGTTTTTCAGCAGCCTGCTAATTAGTCTAGAACGGTTCTAAGTAAACCAGGTTCATCTGCCACACCGGTCAAAGTAGTTTAGCGTTGCCAGGTGTAGATACGCTTGAATTCTTCGCCTGGTTTACTCCATCGGTTGTGTCTTCACGGCCTCACCCTGCGCACGAACTTTACGAAAGAGCGGCGGAACCTCGCTGACATCTTGCCGCAGAGCATTGCAGCGGTTAAGATCCCTCCGATGATTCCTCTTACGAGGAATAACGGGAACGCCGGACTCAAGGCACTTTGTCTGCCGGGCGAACCCGCTCACCGGCATCGATGGCCGTATCAGCGTAAGTCCGCTTATCGCTTTTTTGCCCGTTTTCACCGACCGGCAACTCGTGGCAAGGATATGAGAGTTTCCCAGGGGACCCGATGGGCATTAAATTCGGCACAATATCCGGGTGCAATGCCCTCTTTGGCGCGCGGGTCAGCCACCGCGAGAGCAACGCCGCGCCGCGCTGCGTGCCCGTAGCCGGATTGCGGCGGCCGGCGACGTATTGGCTGGCGCTTCTTGCAGCAGCTATGATTTCAGGCAGAGGCGCCTCGGCAGGCGGCCTCGGGCCAAAGGAGGCTGCCGCGATTCCCTATGCCGAGCCGTCTGCATATGATTGGACCGGCTTCTATCTCGGCGGCCATCTCGGTTACGCATGGGGAAACTCGAACTGGACCGCCAACACGGCCGGGGCTCCTGGACCTAGCGTCTCCGGATCATTCAGTTTGGCTCAGCCGCTCGATTCCTTCAACGAGGCGGGAAGCTGGTTCGAAGGCATTCAAGCCGGCTACAACCGCATGCTGGCGAACCGTATTGTCATCGGCGCCGAAGCCGACGTAACCTTTCCGGCCTATCCCAATCCCATCACCGGCCTCTCTATTGGGGGCACCTCGACGTTGCGTTCGCCATCGACGGGCGCGGTGGAAAGTTATAGCGAGAACGTGTTCGCTTCCGGCACTATGCGGGGCCGTATCGGCTATGCGCCCGGCAGCTTCCTCTATTACGCGACCGGGGGGCTTGCGTGGACCTATGACCAATTCAGGCTGACGCAGCTCGCAAGCGGCACAACGGAGTCGCAGTTCATGACGCGATTGGGTTGGGCGGCGGGAGTTGGCATTGAAGGTCCGGTGCTGCCGCACTGGACCGCCCGGCTTGAATATTTGTTTACGGGCTACGGCAATAACAGCGTGACATTTCCGGCCCTCGGACAGCGGTTTAATTCCGATCTTTCCGTGGAAGAGCTGCGCGTGGGCTTGAACTATCAGTTCGGCAACGACCTGACGCTATCGGAGAAGGACCCCGCGCCGGCGAAGGACGATTCGGACACCATCAACTTTCACAGCCAGGCTACCTTCGTTTGGCAAGGATATCCTCCGATCCGCTCACCCTACCAGGGCATCAATAGTCTGCCCGGCGGCGGAGAAGGCCGCGAAACAGCCGATGTCACGCTTTATGCGGGCTTCCGGTTGTGGAAGGGCGCCGAATTCTGGGTCGACCCGGAGATCGATCAGGGCTTCGGCATCGGAGACACGCACGGGGTCGCCGGATACACCAGCGGCGAGTCCTATAAGCTCGGTCAGGCTGAACCCTACGCGCGCGTGCAGCGCTATTTCATCCGGCAGACAATCGATCTCGGCGGCGCAAGCGAGAAAGTGGACGCCGACCTCAATCAGTTTGCAGGCACGCAAACGGCCGACCGGCTGGTGTTGACGGTGGGCAAGTTCGCCATCGTCGACATCTTCGACACCAATAAATACGCGAACAATCCAAAAACCGATTTCTTCAACTGGTCGCTCATTAATGCCGGAACGTTCGACTATGCCGGCGATGCCTGGGGCTTCACCTACGGCGCGGCTGCGGAGTGGTACCATGGCCGCTGGACGTTTCGGGGCGGGATTTTCGACCTCTCGCAAACTCCAGCCGGCGGGATTAGCCCCTTATCCTACGGTCTCGATCCAACGTTCGGTCAATTCGAGTTGCTTGGAGAGATCGAGGAGCGCCACGAACTGTGGGGTCAGCCCGGCAAGCTCAAGATCACAGGCTATCTTGAAAACGGCCGCATGGGCAGCTTCGCGGACGCCATCGCATATATCGAGAGCCATCCCAACTCGGATCCGGGCCTAAGCATCAACGCTGTGCGCAGAGAAAACAGCCGGCCGGGCGTGAGCCTCAACCTGGAGCAGCAAGTTTCGGACACGATCGGCGTGTTCGCGCGCGCCGGCTGGGCCGACGGCAACCTCGAGCCGTGGGACTTCACCGACATCGATCGCACAATTTCCGCAGGCGTCTCGATATCCGGGAAAGATTGGGGCAGGCCAGACGACAAGGTTGGGGCCGCCTTTGTCATCAACGGTATTTCGAGCGTTCACGCGGAGTTCTTCAACCTTGGAGGCTTGGGCATCCTTATCGGCGATGGACAATTGCCCAACCCCGGTTTGGAGAAGATCCTTGAGGCCTATTACAGCTACTCCCTGTCTTCCTCCACGAAACTCACCGCCGATTATCAGTTCATAGACAATCCGGCCTACAACACCGATCGCGGGCCCGTGAGTGTTTTTGCCGGCCGGTTTCACTGGCAGTTTTAGACGAGCTAGCGGCCTGCGCGAGGCGGAAAGCGTACGATCTCGCACCCCAGCGATGCGCCTGGGATGCGGTCGAGCTTTTCGACCACGACTCGCACTTTTTCGGCGCGCCGGTGCGCCAGGCAATGGGCGGCGATGCGCTCGGCAACCGTCTCGGTCAAGAGCACATGGCCCTCCGCCGCGATCTCCTTAATGCCATCGACGATGAAATCGTAGGAGACGACGCTGCTTAAATCGCCGGGCCGGTGCCGGGCGGGACGGACCCACAGCTCCACGCTGAAGCGCACGCGTTGAGCAACGCCTTGCTCCTCGCTCCAGACCCCGATGCGCATCGGCAGCACGAGGTCGCGCACGCACACCTTGTCGGAGGGCGCGGCGGGGTCCTCGCTGCACTCCAGCTCCGGGGAGAGAGCCCGGCCGGATAGAACTGACGATCTTGCAGGCATGCGGCGTACTCTTATACGAGAATCGGTGAATGGTGAAGCGATGGCTTCGTTCCACCTTCGCGGGGGTCGCGATCGTCTGCGCGACGGGCATTCGATCTACGCGAGGGTTTACACTATCAACAAGCTTTGATGGGCAGGCGGCAATAGATACCCGCGCCCAAGCTCTCCGCCCCGAAAAGACTCTTGCAAAAAGGTGTACCCAGCGATATTTACTAAGTAGTCGATTGTAATGGTGGCTTAAATCATGAAACTGATTTCCGACTGAATGTTTTCGTCATCGTCACTATACTGTTTAGATCGCTTCAAAACCAGCTGCTTTGCGGTTGAACTCCTTGGACAGACAAAATCCAACCGTAACTCGTATGACCGTCGAAGCCGGAGTCGTGCCGCCGGCTTTTGCTCCGCTTTGGCACCACAGCACATGAAGGCTGGAGAAGCGATCCACGCACGCCCCTAATGCAAAAGCGCATAGATTGCGCCAAGCGAAAGGACCACGATCGCGACCGAGATTACGAGTGCGGTAAGCCTCCGGTCAGGCCGCGCTGCTGGCGCCTGTGGCGGGTCCACCTCGCGGGGTAGCACAGCCCGGTTCAGGGATGGCCTGACAACGCGCTGCTGCGGCAAAGACCGCTTGACCTGCTTCCGCGCCGGGTCCTGCGCTTGCGCCGGGATCGTTTCAAGCTCCCTCGCGAGGAGTTCACGGCTCTCGGCAAGCGATCGGGTCCGCCGACGCGCGCGAGCTGGAGCCGGCCACCCGGCTGGGTTGCTGAACCCGGCTGGAGCCTTCTCGTCGAGTTCGATTGAGAGATTTGACGCAGCCCTTTCAAGGATATGGCGCCATGAATTGGTCATGGGAACAACCTTCCGATACGCATTACCTGAAACTTTCTTAAGGCTCTATTTTGGCAATGCTGGGGAGGAATTAAGCGCAGTCTTGGCGGGCAAGCGGTCAAATTATGATAAGCTCAAGATGGACTACGCGGTACAAGCCAAGCCTTTTCCAGGGCTTCGCCAAGCCTGCAACCCAGCGCCACTTTAAGCAGTCCTCTGATCGAAGAACGCGGGGGATCGAGGTTTTATTCCTCATTGGTTTGTCGCCAGCGGGCAAGCTTTTGACATTCCGGCGGAATGGCAGTCACGTCCAGGCTTGAGACCCTGCGCGCGCTAGGGCATAAAGTGCCGGGCTCAAGCCCGGTTATGGCGCATTTGCGGAGAACATCGAGTACGGGGCGTTTTGTGGGATCGAATTCTTACTATCATCTTTTCGGAGCCTTGCTTTTGCCGGGCTCCATCATCCTCCCGGGCCACTGGGGAAGGGTCGTTAGGGCGGCTGGCTGGCAGCATCAACGCGCGGTCACGAGATGGCTTTGGAAGAAGCGCGGCTGTCGCGTTTCTCATACCGTCCATCGCGCATGGATGCGGCCATCGTGTTTCTCTTGCGCGAGGAAGCGCTGAGATATCCGCGAGCCATCCCGGATTTCGCTCATCATAGCCTATACAGGGTGACGCTCTGCGACCCATCGGCCGGTTTCCACATCTCGGACGCGCGCTTTGGGGCTCCGCAGGGCATGGTGCGAAGCCATTGGGCCGATGTTTACTGGATGGATTTCGAGGCCCAGCATTAGATCCGTACCAGGGATCGATTGGCACGCAGTGTCCGCCCGCTACGGGGAAGGCCATCTGCGCGAGATGCTGACACTCTCGCACCTCTGTGTCGAAGAACGCCTCGATTAAAGTGCGTCCGGCAAAGTGTGAAGCGGTTTTCCGGAAAAGACGCACGGCAAAACAATAAGTTAGATCTGGCTTTTGATTTCACCGAAAGCGGATAGCTCTAGCGCGAGGCGTCCTATGCCTATTCGCCGAGGAGCCGCAGCGTCCCGGGGTCCGGCAAGCCGCCAAAGTATTTTTGCAGCGCGGCGCAGAAGATATCCGGCTCCGGTGCCGCTCGCGAAAAGCGTCATACATGAGCGGAATTTGAGGTCGTCCGGAGAGGGAAAAATCGCGCTGGCCGAAGCCTTGTCCGCGTCCAAAGCGAGCTTTGTGCATGCGATCAGCCGCGGGCCAAGAACCGGGTGAGAGAGGTAGGCGCGCGCCTCGTCCAGGGAGGCGATTCCGTACCGGTAGGCCATCGCGCTCTGCCCAAGCCCGCGGAACTGGGGAAAGATGTACCACATCCAGTGGCTTTGCTTGGCGCCCTGGCGCAGCTCCGATAGCGCGCGGTCGTAAGCGCCGCGCTGGGCCTCGGCAAAACGCTTCAAATCGAAGGTGTCAGTCATCGCTTGTTCCTTACACCGGGCCTTCTGCTGGGCCTCAATCGATCTCTATTTCGAGACCGTCATGCGCCACCTCACAGCCCGTTGTCTCCGCTATGCGGGAAAGCATGTCCGGCGACATGTGCGTGAGCAAAACGCGCTTGGCGGACATCGACGGCAGCTTTTCGTGAAGCGTCGCGTAGTCGAGGTGAAAGCGCACCTTCCGCTCGTAGCAATAGGCTTCCGCAATCAGGATATCGGCGTGACTGCCGGCAGCGATCAGAGCATCGGTCCATTCGGTGTCGCCTGTGTAAGTGATCGTCTTGCCGTCGCATGCGATCCGCAAGGCAAGTGACGGCGTTCCACTCGGATGCACAGCCCGGTATGCCGTTACGGAAATCCCGGCCGGATCGATGGGCGTGTGAGCCTCCGGAACAAGCTCAATGAGCTGAATTGGGAACTTCCGTTCGACCTTGGAAGATCCTGGAAAAAGGGATTCCATCAAAGCTTCGAGGCGGGGAGCCAAGCCCTGCGGACCGGCAACGATCAGCGGGCGCGTCCGGCGGCTGACGAGTTGGGCATCGAGGATGAAAAACGGCAGGCCGCCAAAGTGATCGCCGTGCAAGTGTGAGAGGACGATCGTGCCGATCCGGTTCGGGTCCACATCGAAGCGCCGGATCGAGATCATGGCGGAGGCTCCGCAATCGATCAGGAACGATGTCTCGCCGCGGTCGGCCAGAAAGCAGGTATTGAGGCGGCCTCCAGAGCCAAATGCGTCGCCACAGCCAAGTATCTTTAAACGCATGGGCGTCCCCTCCCGCGATTGCAACGGCCTTCCCATCCAGTGGAACCGGTCAAGCATAGTGAGTCAAAACTGCACGGTTGCTCAAGTGGCATAAAGCCGGCTGCGC
Source organism: uncultured Alphaproteobacteria bacterium (assembly GCA_963817705.1). Lineage (GTDB taxonomy): Bacteria > Pseudomonadota > Alphaproteobacteria > Rhizobiales > Rhodomicrobiaceae > Rhodomicrobium. Next base: position 2,220,762 of record CAWFPF010000001.1, on the reverse strand, counting down.
GGGAACTCCGGGGGGCAATCGCAAGAGCGTTAGTAATGGTGCTGGGGGCGAGCGAAGGAAGACGGCGGCGACATCGTCAAAGTGCGGTTAGGAACTGCACCGGCGCGCAGCCTCTAGACACAAAGCGCAAAAAAAGATTAGCGGGACGCCTTTCCAGACGCCCCGCCAATCATGCTGCCAATCTGCGCCCGTCAGACGCTCGAGCTTCCCCTCAGGAAGTGATAGACGAGGGAAACGACGAGCAGGACGAGGAACACGTAGAAGATGATCTTTGCGATCCCGGCAGAGGCCACCGCGATACCGCCGAACCCGAAGACTCCGGCGACGATAGCGATGACGAGAAAAGTCAAAGCCCAGCCTAGCATTTCTTACTCCATAGACAACGATACCTGAGGAGCAAACACGAGCCTTCGGTTCCGCGTTCCTAGTTATTCCGGGCAACTTGTTCCAAATGCTCGCAAATGACGCAAGATTCTCACTTTTCTTCTTAGGCTAAGTTTGGCAAAACATAAAAACCATTGCTCGCGATCACCGCTTCCGTTATTCTTTTCTGCTCACGCTTCCGCTCCGGGCCGCCCCTCCGGAGTGCGAGAGTTGCAGAAAAACAAAAAATAGTACTTATGCGAGTGCAAAGTAACATGCGACGGGCACTTATCGGTTTCGGAACTCCACTCGGTGGCTACCTTGCGCAGCGGCGGGCCTTCGCCGATTGCTACACCTACAAGCAAGCTTCGAATGGCATATCGGCCTGCAACGAAGCGGTGATTATCGCGCCGGCCGGCACGCGTCTCGGCGGGAAAAGCCTCGGGCCCCTAGCGCATGCGCTTGTGGCAGCGCTCAAGCGGACGGCTGGGCGCATTGTGCTTCTCTCCTCCATCGACGTGTATCCCAGCAAAGGCCTGCCGTTCGATGAGACGGCGAATCCGGGCGGATCGCCTCGTAAGGACTGGCTGCCCTTTTTTGAGCGGGAAATCCTGGCCTGCGGCGTGCCCGCGATCGTTCTGCGGCTTCCCGATATATTCGGCACGGCCCGGGGAGGCACCCTCCTCGATGGCGACGCCTCCAAGATCAACCGCGTCGCGATCCATCAGTGGTATCCGGCCCACCGGCTGGAAAGCGATATCGGCATCGCGCGGGAACTCGGCGTGCCGCTTGTCAATCTCGTCCCCGAACCCGTCCCTATGAATGCCGTCCTGAAGCACTATTTTCCGGGACAATTCGGGCAGGTGCTGACTCCAGCGCCATACAGCCGGATCAGAACCCGCTATGCCGGCCCGTTCGGAGGGAGCGCGGGTTATATCATGGCCGCGGCGGAGGTCTTGGAGGAGATTGGGCGCCACCTGAAGGCGATAGGCATCGTGACCGCGGGATCTGTCAGGGCCGCTACCGCCAGCCAGCCAGCCAGCCAGCCGCATGGGCCGGCGCCTGCGGATAACCAAATGTCAAGGGCGCCGTCGCTTTCTTAGGCGCTTTTGCCGGGATTGTTGCCGGTCCACTCCCCAGGGCTGGCCGGCAAAAGTGAGAGCATTCAGCGGCTTAAACATCCCTGACGTTCAGCTATTTACTGGAATGGCCACTTCGCCCTATCAGTAGCGCGAAATTTCAACACAACGGCGCCCCTGCGCCGGACAGGTTTTCTTACATGGACACCCAAGACCAACACCCCGGACGCGCCAAGAAAAACGGGCAGGCGCGCGAGGGCCAAGATCGTGATGAAGCCCAGGACGGGCAGGCGCGCGATTGGTCGAAAACCCTCTTTCTGCCGAAGACCGCCTTCGGCATGAAGGCCGGATTGCCCCAGCTTGAGCCTAGGTTGCTCGAACGCTGGAGCAAGATGAACCTCTACAAGCTCTTGCGCAAGGCGGCGAAGGGCCGGGACAAGTTCGTCCTCCATGACGGGCCTCCTTACGCCAACGGCAACATCCATATCGGCACGGGCCTCAACAAAATCCTGAAAGATGCGGTGACGCGGTCGCAGCAGATGATGGGCAAGGACTTCGAACTACGTGCCAGGCTGGGACTGCCACGGCCTGCCCATCGAATGGAAGGTGGAAGAGCAGTACCGCGCCAAGGGCAAGAACAAGGACGAGGTGCCGGTCAACGAGTTCCGCCGCGAATGCCGCGAGTTCGCCGAGAAGTGGATCGGCGTGCAGATGGCGGAGTTTCGCCGCCTCGGCGTCGAGGGCGACTGGGAGCATTATTATTCGACCATGGCCTATGAGGCCGAAGCCGTCATCGCGAATGAGCTGACGAAATTCGCGATGAACGGGTCGCTCTATCGCGGCTCGAAGCCTGTGATGTGGTCGGTGGTCGAGCGCACCGCGCTCGCCGAGGCCGAGGTGGAGTATCAGGAGCACGCCAGCCCCGCCATCTGGGTGAAGTTTCCGGTCCGCAAGACCCCCTCGCCCCAACCCTCTCCCCTAGGGGAGAGGGAGAAAAAGGCGCAGCCATCTTCACAAGGGGAGAGGGAGCAACAGCGTCCCTTCTCCCCTCGGGGAGAAGGGCAGGATGAGGGGGAACTTGTTTCAGCGCATATCGTCATCTGGACCACGACGCCATGGACCATCCCCGGCAACCGCGCGATCTCGTTTTCGAACAAGATCGAGTACGGCCTCTTCGAAGTGACCGAAGCGCCTGTGGACAATTGGACCAAGACCGGGGAGCGTTTCATCCTCGCCAAGAAACTCGCTAGCGAGTTTTTCGAGGCCGCGCGCGTGGAGAAGTGGCAGCCGCTGGGCGATGTCGACCCAACCGGCCTGATTGCTGCCCATCCGCTTCACGCGGGCGGCTACGATTTCAAGGTGCCGCTGCTCGACGGCGAGCATGTCACCGAGGATGCCGGCACGGGCTTCGTGCATACGGCGCCCAGCCACGGCGCGGACGACTTCGACATCTGGACCGCGAACACGCGGCACCTGCAAACGCTCGGCATCGATCCAACCGTGCCGGATATGGTTGGCCCTGATGGCTATTACCGCAAGCACGTGCCGCTGTTCGGCGGCGCGGAGCCGAAGCGCGTCATCGATGACAAGGGTCACTTCGGCAAGCTCGACGATGTGCGCTACGGCAACGCGGCGGTGATCGCGGCGCTGAAAGAGGCGGGCGCGCTCGCCGCCATGAACCCCCGCCACAAGCACGATTACGCCCATTCCTGGCGGTCGAAGGCCCCGGTCATCTACCGGAACACGCCGCAATGGTTCATCGCGATGGACGAACCGATTGCCACGAAAGGCTTGACGCAAAACGCGACGCTGCGGGAACTGGCCCTTAAAGCCATCGACGAAACGCGCTTCGTGCCAGCGCAAGGCCGCAACCGCATCCGCGGTATGATCGAGGTGCGCCCGGATTGGGTGATCTCGCGCCAGCGCGCCTGGGGCGTGCCGATCACCGTGTTCGTCCACAAGGAAACGGGCGAGGTGATCCCGAACGCCAAGTTCAAAGGCTCGAAGGACCTGCAAAAGCGCGTGTATGACGCGTTCAAGGCCGAGGGCGCGGACGCCTGGTTCGCCGAAGGCGCGGCGGCGCGTTTTCTCGACGGGCTTGTCGAAAACCCGGCTGACTGGGAGCAGGTGCGCGACATTCTGGATGTGTGGTTCGAACTCGGGCTCGACCCACGCGTTCTGCCTCGAAAAGCGCAAAGACTTGAAATGGCCCGCCGACCTCTATCTCGAAGGATCGGACCAGCATCGCGGCTGGTTTCACTCGTCGCTGCTGGAAAGCTGCGGCACACGCGGCCGCGCTCCCTATGACGGCGTCCTGACCCACGGTTTCGTCATGGACGAACTGGGCCGCAAGATGTCGAAATCGCTCGGCAATACCGTAGCGCCGCAGGATGTGATCAAGCAATCCGGGGCCGACATTTTGCGGCTTTGGGCGCTATCGTCCGATTACACCGAGGATCTGCGCATCGGGCCGCATATCATCCAATCCACGGTCGATGGCTACCGCAAGCTGCGCAATACCCTGCGCTATATCCTCGGCAGCCTGGCCCATTTCGAGCCCGGCTTCGAGGTTGCGCATGCGGACATGCCTGAACTCGAACGCTGGGTGCTGCATCGCGTCGCCGAAATCGATGCGCAAATCCGGCGTGACTTCGACGACTTCGACTTCAAGCGCGCCTATCGTACGATTGCCGAGTTTTGCTCAAACGACCTTTCGGCGATCTATTTCGATATCCGCAAGGACACGCTCTATTGCGAGGCTTACTCAAGCCCGAAGCGGCGCGCCGCGCTCGCAGTGCTGAACACGCTGTTCGAATGCCTGACCACCTGGCTCGCCCCGATCCTCTGCTTCACCGCGGAGGAGGCTTGGCTCGCCCGCCATGGCGACACGAAGAACAGCTCGGTTCACCTGCAAACCTTTGCGGAGATCCCAGCCTCGTGGCGCGACGAGGCGTTGGGCGCGAAATGGGGGAAGATCTGGGCTGTGCGCCGCGTGGTGACGGGTGCGCTTGAGGTTGAGCGCCGCGAAAAGCGGATCGGGTCGAGCCTTGAAGCGGCGCCGGAGATCTATATCGGCAACAAGGAACTTGCAGCTGCGGCGAAAGCGGTGGATTGGGCCGAGATTGCGATCACGAGCGAGGCCGCGATCAAGACCGGCAAGATTCCAGACGGCGCGTTTGCGCTCGATGAGGTGGAAGGGGTCGCGGTTGTGCCGAAACTGGCGGCCGGCCAGAAATGCGCGCGCTCCTGGCGCATCACAAGGGATGTGGGCAGCGACCCGGCTTACCCTGATCTCAGCGCACGCGATGCCGCCGCCGTGCGCGAGTTCGACGTGTTAGCTCGCGACGGCGGTAATGCTTGAAAGGGCGCACGGCATTGATGGTCGTTTCCAGCTGTTCCCGAGGCATCTGGGCGCGAAAAGGAGCAAGGCCGAGCCGCATCAGACGCCTCCCCCTGAGGCCGGATGAAGTGCGGCCATCCAGGGCCGGCGGGCGATTCGGAGTAAAGTAATTCCGCTTTAGGCGGACGCTAGCAATTTCGCGACCACGCCGGCTAGGGCGCCAACTAAGAGCACCCCTGCGGCGAGCGCCTGGAGTCCGAAGCCCATCGCGCGCTTTTCCGCTGCGGCCGCATAACCCCTGAAATAGAGAATGCGCGCGAGAATCCAGAAAAGGCCAATCGCAGCCGCGGCGCGATCGTCCACGTAAAGTGCAAACAACCAGAGCGACGGAAGAAAGATCGGCATCCACTCCAGCGTGTTCATTTGGACGCGGAACAGCCGCTCAAACTGCGGATGGCCGGATGTCGCCGGTGCCTGGACGCCGAAGTTCATCCGGGCTTGGCCAACCGCGAAGCCCGTGTAGAAATAGAAGAGGACGGAGAGAAGGGTCACGATCGCGGTGTAATTCGGCATTGGCAAAACATCTTTCATAACAAACATGGGTTTATAGGCGGTGACCTGGGGGAGCCGGGGTTTGTCCGCTTTAACAGAACCGCATCCTTCGCGACGCCGCAGAGCGGCCCCTCAGGATGAGGCGATTCTCTAAGACAGATTCTCGGTGCCTCCGCTGTTGCCGCGTACTCTTAATCGCGGCCCATTTCAAACAAAACATCATGCGCCGGTCCCGGTTTGGAGGGTACACTTTTCCCAAGGCGAGGCCATGGGACGCAATGCCTGAACCCATTTTCACGTGACGCTTGCCTGCCCGCCGGCTACAACCCGCCAAAAGCAGCGCAGCCCGCGCTCTCCCAGACCCGCTTGACCGCATGCTTGTCTATTTGCCCATCGCCGAGCTTCCCGTGAACGCGCTGCTGATGCTCGCGCTCGGCGGCGCGGTGGGCTTCTTCTCCGGCATGTTCGGCGTCGGCGGCGGCTTCTTGATGACGCCGATGCTGATTTTCGCCGGCGTTCCGAGTGCCGTCGCGGTTGCAACCGGCGCCAATCCGCTTATCGCCTCGTCCATCACTGGCACAGTCGCGCAGTACCGGCATAAGAACGTGGACATCAAGCTCGGTGTGTACCTGCTCGCGGGCGGCGCGGCGGGTGCGCTCATGGGCGTCCAGATCGTCCGTTATTTGCGCCAAGCTGGGCAATTCGACCTGGCGGTCTCGCTGCTGTACGTCGTCTTCATGAGCACTGTCGGCTCCCTCATGCTGATCGAGAGCGCCCGCGCGATCCGCAAGCAGCGCCTCGGACGGCCCATCCCCATGCGGCGCCCCGCGCAGCACAATTGGGTGCATGGCCTGCCGTTCAAAACGCGTTTCAAGACGTCCAAGCTCTATATCAGCTCGTTGCCGCCAGCGGCGCTAGGCGTCGTTGTCGGGCTCTTGTCGGGCGTGATGGGGGTTGGCGGCGGCTTCCTGATGGTGCCGATCCTGATCTACATTCTGCGCGTGCCAACCAACGTCGCGATCGGAACCTCGCTGTTTCAAGTCATCTTCGTCAGCGCGATCACGACCATCCTACAAGCGGTTTGGAACCAGACCGTCGATGTCGCGCTGGCGCTCATGCTCATGACAGGAGGAGTTTTGGGGGCACAGGCCGGAGCAGCGGCCGGGCATCGCTTGCGTGCGGAGCAGTTACGCTTGCTTCTGGCGATTCTCGTGCTAGCGGTAGGTCTTCGCCTGTTCGTTGGTCTGTTCGCGCCCACGGATATCTTCAGCGTGACCCGGGCAGAGGCGTGAATGAACATTCCGGCGCACAACTGGGGCCGGGCGTGGCGGAGCCTCCTGCTTTTATTCGGCGCCTTAACCGTGGTTGCGGCGCAGGCCGCCGCGCAGGAGCCGGACGCCATCGAAGCCGGGGCCTCGCAGAATTACTTCTACATCGAGCCGAGCTATGACGGCACGACCATTGTCCTCTTTGGCTCCATCGAACGGGAGGTTGTCAAAGGGCTGCCTTTCGATGTGGCTGTGACTGTCCACGGCCCGCTAAGGCCGGTTACCCTTTGGAAGAAGAAGCGGCATGCCGGGCTTTGGATCAATTCCGAGAGTTTCACCTTCAAGGCGGTTCCGAACTATTATGCCGTCCTTTCTACGCTGCCCGTGGGCGAACTCGCCCCGCTCGACGAACGCAAGGCACACGGTATTGGCCTCGATGCGCTCAAGCGGTCCCTGAAAGGGAAGGACAGCGCGGCGCTCCCGGAATTCCTAGATGCCCTAATCCGGCTGAAGCGCTCGGCCGGCCTTTTCGTGGAGAAGAGCACGGACGCGGTGGAATTCGTGGGCGCGCGATTGTTCCGCTCGCGGCTCGATTTGCCCGCCTCGGCGGGCGCCGGGCTCTACCGCGCACAGTTTTACGTGATCCAGAACGGCAAGATCACCGGTGAAACCTCGGCGAACATCCGGCTGCAAAAAGCTGGCATCGAGGCGAGCCTGTCCTTCGCGGCCCTGAACTATCCCTGGCTCTATGGCGTGCTCGCGGTCGTGGTCGCGGCGGCCATCGGCGGCGGCGCGTCGCTCGTTTTCCGGCGCGCTTAACGCCGCTCCATTGGCTCGGAACTCTTTTAGGTCATGGCCGCATTGATGTGGCCATCCACGCGCCTTCACCGCTATAGCTGGATGGCCTGGTCAAGAGCCCGGCCTTGACCAGGCCATCCAAAACAAGGGCTCTGCGTTCTCTCGTGGATGCTTTGGAGATCGCGCCTTGCCTAACGGTTTTTCAGCAACTGCCCGTCCTGACTTTCTGGCGGCGGGCCTTGTCTTCTCCGCTTCCCCTCCCGGGCTTCCAGCCTGATTCTGGTCCTTGGTTTGCCACGCCCAATCGACAAACGAATTCGTTGTGCGTCTCCAAGATCAGCGCGGCTAATTGCGTGATGGTTTCATCGCTCGAAGCCTGCGAGGCGGCTTCCTCGTTTGTCAATTTATAGCAAGCGCGACCGGTGAAGGGATTCTGCGCAAGACCGGCAAAACACACGGAAAAACTCGACGCGTTTATTAGAAATATAGTAGCTCAAATCGTACACATGCAACAGTCTGTTTTTACTTTGTTCGCGCTTTCCAACGCCTTTGTGGAAAATCGGAAGGTTGGGGGCGATTGTGTTCGCCTTTGTTCTTGCGACGGGGGAAGGGTTTGGATCGTTGGCAGCGGCACCGATCTTGTGAATGCCTCGCGCGCTACCAATTCCAGGACCGAGGCGCTATGCTGAGCTGAGCATCGCCGCATTTCTCTTTGTAGACGGGAACGCCACCTGACCACGCGCTCTGAAACAACCGGATTTTTTCCTTTCGACAACAGCTACGCCCGGCTCCCGGGCCAGTTTTACGCGAAGCTTCCGCCCACGCCCATCGCCGCGCCGCGTCTCGTGCGGCTGAACGAAGCGCTAGCCCGCGATCTCAATCTCGATCCGAAGTTGCTAACCTCTCCGGAGGGAGTGGAAATCCTGGCCGGCAACCGCGTCCCCGAGCACGCCGAACCGCTCGCGATGGCTTACGCCGGGCATCAATTCGGAAACTTCGTTCCACAACTCGGCGACGGCCGGGCGATCCTGCTTGGCGAGGTTATCGGCCCCGATGGGGTTCGGCGCGACATCCAGCTCAAGGGATCGGGCCTTACGCCATTCTCACGCAGGGGCGACGGGCGGGCGGTCCTCGGCCCAGTACTGCGCGAATACATCGTGAGCGAAGCCATGGCGGCGCTTGGCATCCCGACGACGCGATCGCTTGCCGCGGTGACGACCGGCGAGACGGTGTGGCGCGAACGGGCATTGCCGGGCGCGGTGCTGACTCGCGTCGCGTCCAGTCACGTGCGCATCGGCACCTTCCAGTTCTTCGCGTCGCGGGGCGATGCTGGCTCAACCCAAAATCTCGCCGATTACGCCATTGCGCGGCATTACCCGGAGGCCGCTCAGGCCGCGAACCCTTACCGCGCGCTGCTCGACCTCGTCATCGCGCGCCAAGCCGGGTTGATTGCGCAGTGGATGGGGGTTGGCTTCATCCACGGCGTCATGAACACCGACAATATGTCGATAGCGGGCGAAACCATCGACTACGGGCCGTGCGCCTTCATGGATAGCTACCATCCGGAAACGGTCTACAGCTCCATCGACGTCATGGGCCGGTACGCATACGGAAATCAACCGCGCATCGCTCAGTGGAATTTGGCGCGCTTCGCCGAGACGCTCCTCCCGTTCCTGGACGAGGACATCGACAAAGCCGTCGCGCTGGCACAGGAAGCCATCGCCGGTTTCGTCCCGATCTTCGAGGAGGTTTACCTGGAGGGCTTCGGCCGGAAGCTTGGCTTCCTGCGCCCAGTCGCAGGTGACGCCGCCTTGGTCAAGGACTTGCTTGCGCGTATGGCGGCCAATCATGCGGATTTCACATTGACGTTCCGCAAACTCTCCGGTGCGGCGGCGAGCAGTGAGCATGACGCGGCTTTGTGCGCGTTGTTCGCCGATCCCGGCGCCTGCGCAGCTTGGCTCGAACAGTGGCGCGCACGGCTTGCGGCCGAGGGTGGCGATCCGGACGCGCGCCGCGACGGCATGCTGCATGCGAACCCGGTTTACATTCCCCGCAACCACCGCGTCGAGGAAGCGATTGCTGCGGCACAAGACGACGGCGATTTCAGCCCCTTCGAGACGCTCGTAACTGTGCTGGCGACACCCTACGATGACCGGCCGGGCTTCGAACGCTATGCCGATCCGCCAAGGCCCGATCAAATCGTGCACCAGACCTTCTGCGGTACCTAATCGGCGCGGCACTCTCCCGTTACAGAACCTCCCCCATTGGTTCGAGACGGCCTTCGGCCTCCTCACCATGAGGGGAGGCATCGTCCTGCGGTGCCCCAGCGGGGACGCCTCATCATCCAGTGGAGACGCGCAGCGGCGTCTCGATGGATGGGTTCCCCGGAAAGCCGGTAAATGTCCACTCATGGCCGTTCTTGAGGCCATCAAGAGCGAAGACCGTGGCGGTCAGGAGAGCGGCTTGCGCTTGAGCACGATAAAGGTACAAGATCGCCCGGCTTTCGCGGCCTTGGCCTCGTAGCGGGTGATGGGCCAATCCGGCACGGCGTTGCGGTTCGCGGAGGAGAAGGTCAGGACGAGCTCGAAATCGGAGTGCGCCGTCGCGTGTGCAATGGCGGCTTCCGCGTAATCGGCGATGTCCGACGCGAAGCGGAATTCGGCGCCGGACCGCATTATGCGGGCCATCCTATCCAGCAGCGCGGGCGAAAAGAGCCGGCGCGCGCGGTGACGCTTCTTCGGCCATGGGTCCGGGAAAAGCATGAAGGCGCGCGACAGGCTTTCGGAGGGGAGCCACTCCAGAAGCGGATGCGCATCGTCGGCATGCAGGCGGACGCGGCCTTGAAGCTGCCGCGCCTCGATGGCCGAAAGCGCCGACACGACGCCGTTCACATAGGGCTCAGCGCCGATGATGCCGGCATGCGGGTTATGCTCCGCCTGCCAGATGAGATGTTCGCCCCCGCCGAAACCGATTTCGAGCCAGATGCCGTCGACGGGGACCGGAAAAAGCCGAGTGAGCCCGCCGCGTTCAGGCGGCCGGCTTAAATCAAGGCGCAATTGCTCCAGCCCGCTCGTTAGCAGCGAGGATTGGTGCGAGGAGAGCTTGCGCCCCCTTCTTCGCCCAAAAGAGCGCAATGGGCTATCCCGCAGCGAGACTGGCGGCATGTCGTCTTCGAAGGTCATGGCAAGAGCGGGTTCATCGCGATCAACCGCAACACCCCTCATCCTGTCCTTCTCCCACGCGGAGAAGGAACGCCTAAATTGACCGTTGAGCCTGCAACGCCGTTCCCACACAGGGAGAGCATCTGTGTTCGAAGTCAAGCATGTTGAGGTGTCCAATAGCGGTCTTCGCGGATGAGTGTGTTGGCGAGCAGCGCGAGCTTGCGCATGACTGCGGTCAACGCCAGCTTGGCGGGCTTGCCGCGGGCGCGAAGCCGGCCATAGAAGGCGTTGAGATCGGGGTTGCAGCGGCTGGCTGTAACAGCGGCCATGTAGAGCGCCTTTCGAACGTGCGCCCTTCCGCCTTTGATGCGGCGCTGGCCGCGCATTTCGCCGGAGTCGCAATTCATGGGCGCGACGCCGGCAAGGGCTGCAATCTGTCCGCCACTCAGCAGGCCAAGCTCCGGCAGGCAGGCCACAAGCGTCACGGCGACGATGGTTCCGATGCCACTGATCGAGGCAAGGACATCGCAACGCCGCTTCAAGCTGGCGTCTTTCGAGAGAAGAACCTCGAAAGCCGCCTCAAGACCTGCGATCAGGCGGGTTTGGGCGCTGAGCTGCGCTTTCAGCAAGCGCTTCAAAACCGGGCTTGCAGCGGCGGCGATCTGGTTCTTCAAAGCCGTCTCACCGGCTTTGGCCGCTTGCCGCGCCAAAACCAATTCCTGGAGCTCAGCCAGCCTCTTGGCAGGAACCGGGGTCGCCTCAGGCCCGACGGCGGCGCCATAGAGCGCAAGCAGGCGTGCGTCGATGGCATCGGTCTTGGCGAGCTGGCCAAGCGCATCGGCGAGCTTTCTTCGAGCGGTAGGGATTGACGACGGCGACGGCAAAACCGGCCGCGCTCAGCTCGCGGTGAGCGAGCCTGTGCAGCTTTCCCGTCGCCTCCATGACGACAAGCCCGGCAGCTGCGGAGGTCAGCGCCAGCGCCAGGCGCTCGCAGCCTTCCTTGCTGTTGGGAACGCGAAACTTGCGGCCAATTGGATGCAGATAAACATCGAGCCACGCTTTACATACATCGACCCCGGCGTAAACTGCTGGTCCGGCTTCTACGGATGTCATCTTGCCTTGCATGCGGGACTTGCTCCCCAGTCATCTGTTCAGACCATGAGCCGGAGGGCGGACGGACCAAGCTCTCCCGCAAGCCAAAAGCTTAAGGGAACGGCGGTCCCGCCCGCCCGTCTCATGAGGGATGGCCATCCCTCATGAGACGCCCTCATCACCACAGCGATTTGGGCTCCCAACCAACATGCAAGGGAACGGGTGTGAGGTAGCAGTCCAATTCGGCAGATCTTGCTCTGGAATCAGTCCAGGGCGTCCTTCAGCGCGTCGACGAGGTCTAGGCGCTCCCAAGAGAATCCGCCATCGGCTTCGGGCTCGCGGCCAAAATGCCCATAAGAAGCGGTGCGGCGGTAGATCGGGCGGCTCAGCCCCAGGCGCTCGCGGATGCCACGCGGGCTGAGATCGATCACCTCCATGATCGCTGCCTCCAGCTTGTCCTCTGCGACACGGCCGGTGCCATAGAGGTCAGCGTAAATCGACAGCGGCTTCGCCACGCCGATCGCATAGGAGAGCTGCAGGCAACATTTGTCGGCAAGACCCGCTGCCACCACGTTCTTGGCGACGTAACGCGCCGCGTATGCTGCCGAGCGGTCCACCTTCGTTGGGTCTTTGCCGGAGAAGGCACCGCCGCCATGCGGCGCCGCGCCACCGTAAGTGTCGACAATGATCTTGCGCCCGGTCAGACCCGCATCGCCATCTGGGCCGCCTACGACGAAGCGCCCTGTCGGGTTCACGTAGAAGTCTTCTTTCGGGCACATCCAGCCTTTCGGCAGAACCCCGGTCACGATGTTTCCGGCGATCTCCCGGACGCGATCCGCGCTAGCATCTTCGCTATGCTGCGTTGAGACGACCACCGATGTCGCGCGGACCGGCTTGCCATTCTCATAGAGAAGCGTCACCTGGCTTTTCGCATCGGGCCCAAGTTCGGGAAGCTCGCCCGAGTGGCGCAGTTTCGACATCTCGAAAAGGATGCGATGCGCGAAGTAGATGGGGGCCGGCATGTAGCCTTCAGTTTCGCGGCAAGCATAACCGAACATGATGCCCTGGTCGCCAGCGCCCTCGTCCTTATTGCCCGACGCATCCACGCCTTGCGCAATATCGGCCGATTGCGAATGAACGTAGCAGTCGATGTCAGCGTCCCGCCAGTGGAAGCCGGCCTGCTCGTACCCGATGTCGCGAATGACACGCCGCGTGGTCTCGATGAGAGCCTCGGGACCAATGGCAGAGGGCCCCCGGACCTCGCCGGCAAGCACGACACGGTTCGTTGTAGCCAGCGTCTCCAGTGCCACCCTCGCGTGAGGGTCCGCTCCGAGATAAAGATCGACGATGGCGTCCGAAATCTGATCGCAAACCTTGTCGGGATGCCCCTCCGACACAGATTCGCTTGTGAATAGGTAACTCTTTCGAGACACAGCCTCGTTCCATTCTTCGTTCGTTGGATGGGAGCGCGGCGCCTCGCGCCGTGCTAGCCCAGATCGTCCACGATCGCGGGCTGGACTTCCTTAACCTCAGGCTTTTCTTCTGACAAGGCCCTTACGAGGTCGATAACCCGCCGGCGCACTTTCGGATCGTGAATCTTGGCGAATGCCCTGTTGAGATCAAGCCCCTCGCGCGTATTGAGGAAATCGATGAGATAGCTCTCCTGCTCGGGCTCGTTCACACCCTGAACCGCCGCCGGAGATGACTGCGCAAAGGCGTCTTCGAAAAAGTATCCGACCGGAACCTCGAGGATTTTCGAAAGCTGGAACAACCGGCTTGCGCCAACGCGGTTCGTTCCCTTTTCATATTTTTGGATTTGCTGAAAAGTGAGATTCATTCTCTCACCCAGCTTTTCCTGGCTCATACCGATGATCATGCGCCTGTAGCGCACGCGGCTACCGACATGGACATCGACCGGGTTGGGTTTTCTGCCTGTCGTCTCATAAAGTTCGTCGTTATCAGCTAACATTTTTACTGAAGACTCCGCCATGCCCACGTTTCGCCCCATCTCGCTCCACCATCTCTAGGTTGTACTTTTTGACTCACCCATTTTCACTATTCAGAAGTTGTAATTACACAAGAGAATGCCGTCAAGTTGCTTCTTTCCTTAAACTATGAAATATTCTATTTACGGATTGAAAAACTCTTTTTACAAAATGGAAAAACTGGGCTCCCATTCCGGACTTCAAATCTCACTTGTTTTTCCGTAGGGCAGCGATAATCAGATAAATTTCTAACGGAAACAGAATTAGAAAGGCAAAAATAGGGAGTTGCGTTTTTTCATACCAAGTTTCTGGCAGTGCCCGCGGCAACCCATGATCGATAACCCCGGTACTACCAAGCTTGAGCTGAGCAAGAACGCGGCCGAACGGATCGATGACTGCGGATATCCCTGTATTCGCCGAGCGCATGACGGGCAACCCTTCTTCGGTTGCGCGGATGCGGGCCTGATGCAGATGCTGATGGGGACCGGTGGAGTCGCCGAACCAGGCATCGTTGGTCACGTTCACGAGCCAGCCCGGCCGGTTTCGCCTGTCCGGCACGCGGCCCGGAAAGATGATTTCATAGCAGATCAAAGGCATGAAAGCCGGGGCCTGCGGCGTCTCGATCAGGGGCGCGGATGCGGATCCGGCCTCGAAGCCATCCAGCCGATGCGAAAACACTCGGAACCCCACAGCCGTCAAAACCTCACGAAACGGCGCATACTCGCCGAACGGGACGAGATGAGCCTTGTCATAGATCGTCTTAATCCCGGCTCCGCCTCCCACGACAAAGAGGCTGTTGAACTCGCGATCGAATGTATAACGTGCATCAACCGAAAGTATTCCCTCCGCGCGCTCCGCACCTAGAATGAGGGTTGTACTGGGCGGGATGAGCGCCGCCAGAATGCCGCGAACTTCGGGGCTGTAGATGTCCCGGTTGAAGCCGAAGCGGAACGGCACCGAAGATTTGGGCCAAATGACATGGGTGAAAGCGCTTATGTCCTCTCCGCTGGTGCCGCTGCGGCTCAAAGACAGGATACGGTTGAAAATCCATCGCTGGTTTTCGGGCTTCCACCTCTCCTGCTGAGGGATATTGGGTTGCACGATACGCACCCTGACGCCCTCGACCTCACCGGCCTCCTGGCGCAGCCGGTGACTGCCAAACGCGTAGCTTCCCGCGAGGGCGATCAGGGCGAGGCAAACGGGTGCCCACAGCCTCCGCCCGCGCGCTGCCGGTGCCGCGACGAGAGCCGCAGGCGCCGGGAAAATCAGAAGCGCGGCCAAAGTCAGGCCGTAGACGCCGATATAGGCGGCGAGTTGCATGTGCGCATCGTTCGCGGCCAGGGCCTGCCCAAACAGGTTCCAGGGGAACCCCGTCAGAAGATAGCCACGGGCGGCCTCAGCGCAGAAAAAGGCGAAGGCGAACGCCAAAAGTCGCGCGTAGCCGCTTCGCCACATCGCGGCGGCGAGAACAGCCGGGGCGGCATAAAAGAGCCCGAGTCCTGCAGCAAGGCCCGCGACCGCGAAGGGCATCAAGGCTGCGTAACGTTCCGCGTCGATATAGAACGCATAGCCGATCCAATAGACGCTGCCGAGGAAATAGCCGAAGCCGAACGCCCATCCAACAAAAGCGGCCCGGCGCAGGCGCGCCATCATCGCCGCCAGCGGTTCTTCCCCATCCGGCTCGCGCAGGCAAAGCGCATCGAGAACCCAGATCAGGAGCGGGAACGTCACAAACAGGATGGGCCAAAGCAGGAAAGGCGCCATCGCCAGCACGGATAAGGCACCGGCAAGAAAGGCGATGAGAGCCAGCTTCCAGGTCTCAAGGCCGGAGATAAGCTTCGGCAGTGCATCCATTGGGAATCCGGGCAAGGAAAGAGGCGGGCGGCGCCGAACGATCACGCGAAGCGGCCTAATCTCGCGCGGAAGCAAAAGTGTGGCGGCGGACGTGTTTGTGGGCCCGGAGATCACGCACCTGAAACATGTGGCGCCAATCTCGTTGGACGCGCGCGGCGGCGCATCCGGCGTAGGAGAGGGAATGCTTGCGTTAGCCGCCTGGGCATGTCCGCGGCGTCAAAGCGGCTGGAGAGCGTCCTTCTTGCCGCCTGCCTCAAGCGCTATGCCGGTCAGCGATGTTCCCATGGCGCGCAGCAAAGCAAACACGTCCTGGCTCACCGAGAAGCGCCTTCCAAGCCAGACCGGATCGTCGTAGGCAATCCAAACCTGCGCTGACCGGTCCTGCCAAACCAGCATTCGGCGCGGAAACTCCAAGCCCATTGCCGGGCAGCGTGCGAGGATTGCCCCTTCCGCCTCGGGGTAACCGAAGATGAACAACTCGCCCGGCCCGAGCGCGAGACCGGCGGCTGCCGCGTTGGCTGCGTGATCGACGCGCGCGTGGATCGCCATTCCGCGCCTTTTCAGCGCGATGAGGAGACACTCCGAGGTTTTGCCGAAAGACAGCGAGGATCGGACGCGGACCAAGCCTTCTGTTCCCTGAGAAGCCGAAGCGTCCATGGCGTGAGCCTCCGAGCGTACAAACTTAAGTTTAGCACCCCCGCTGGCATCGGATCAATTGGGTTCCTTTGCCCCTACAACACCAAAATGCGCCTGGATAAGGGATGCGGCATGGTCTTCCGGGGCACATAGGCATGGCGCGTTTTTCAAGGTTTTTCCTGCGGCTCAGTGTGCTGCTTCCTATTCTATCCGTGGTGGCGCTCAGCTCCGCACGGGCCGAGACAAATCCTGTGCTCGCGCTTTTTTGGGGTTACTCGAAAGCCGTCAATGCGGTTGCGATCTCGCCCGATGGCCGCCAGGCCGCCGCCGCGAGCCAGGACAACGCGCTGAGGCTTTGGGATGTCACGACGGGCCTTCTGCTCCGAACCTTCGACGCGCAGACAAACGGCATCCACGCGGCCGCTTTTTCACCGGATGGCCGCTCGATCCTAACGGGCGGCGGCGATGAAAAGCTCCGGCTTTGGGACATCGTAACCGGACAGTTGGTCCGGACGTTCGAGGGACATACGGGGGATGTTCTTTCGGTTGCCTTCGCGTCCAGCGGCACTCAAGCGCTCTCGGGGAGCAAGGACAAGACCCTCAAGCTCTGGGATATAGCGACCGGCCAGATTCTCAAGACGTTCGAGGGGCATGCGGACGAAGTGGTGTCGGTATCGCTTTCGTCCGATGGGCGCAGCGCCCTTTCGGGAAGCAAGGACAAGACCCTGAAACTCTGGGACTTGGAGACCGGTCAACTCCTCAAGACATTCGAAGGTCATGTGGATGAGGTGACTTCGGTTGCGCTTCTCGCGGACGGGCGGCTGGCGCTCTCGGGCAGCAAAGATAAGACGGTCAAGATCTGGGACGTTGCGGCGGGGCGGCTCCTCAGAACTTTGGAGGGACATACCGGCGAGGTTCTGTCGGTCGCGTTCTCTAGCGATGGGAACCGGATTGTCTCTGCAAGCATGGACGCCACGCTAAAGCTTTGGAATGTCAAGTCCGGAGGCCTCGTCAAGACGTTCGAAGGCCACGCGGACCGTGTCACGTCGGCGGTGTTTTCAGGCGATGCCCGGCAATTGATTTCGGGGAGCTTCGACAAGACGCTCAAAGTTTGGGATGTGGAATCGGGCCAGCTCCGGAGCACGGTCGATCTGCAGTCGGCGGCATTCTCGCCCAATGGCTACCGTAGCTTCTTCCGTGGCGCGGCGCTTCGCCATACCGTCGATCAAGCCGAACTCGACAAGCGGCTGCGAGAGAAAGGCCTCAAGCGCGGCGATCCCGTCTTCCTGCGCATTTTCAAGGGCGACGTGCAAGTGGAGCTTTGGATCAAGCGGGGGGGACGTTTCGAGCTGTTCGAAACCTATCCCATCTGCGCCTGGTCGGGCCAGCTCGGACCGAAACTCAGGGAAGGCGACGGTCAGGCGCCCGAAGGCTTCTATACCATCGGCAAAGGACAGCTCAACCCGAACAGCCATTACCATCGCGCGTTCAATCTCGGATTTCCCAATCTGCTCGACCGCGCCTACGACCGGACCGGGGCAAACCTCATGGTGCATGGGGGATGTGCGTCGATTGGCTGCTACGCCATGACGGACGCTTCCATCGATGAGCTATGGCTGCTTGTGACCGCCGCGCTCGATGGCGGCCAGGAACGCATCGGCGTGCATGTGTTCCCATTCCGGATGACGGAGGAACGTCTGACTGCATTTGCCTGGCATCCGTGGGCGGAGTTCTGGCGCGAGCTGAAGCCGGCTTATGACCTCTTCGAACAAACCCGCATTCCGCCACGCACCGGGATTTGCAACAAGCATTACACCGTGGAACGCGGCCCGGCAGCGGCGGTAAGCGCGCCTGCGTTGCAGCCCCTTTGCCCTTCCAATACTTGGCTCACGAAACAGTCCGGGCTTTCACCAGCGCGGAAAACCCCAGCCTCGCCAACGGAAGCGGCGAGTAGCCGCTGAAGTCCCGGATGCGGCCGTTCCGGTTACTGCAACGGCTCGCTCCGCTTCGAAATCTCTGCGCAAGGGTAGCTGCAAAGTCCGGCTTTGATAAACC
The DNA here is from genome assembly GCA_963817705.1 of uncultured Alphaproteobacteria bacterium. GTDB lineage: Bacteria > Pseudomonadota > Alphaproteobacteria > Rhizobiales > Rhodomicrobiaceae > Rhodomicrobium. The sequence goes on along the minus strand of CAWFPF010000001.1, from coordinate 2,202,579 downwards.
GATCCGCCTCGAAGTCCCCGCTGCAATCAGCACGTAATTTTCTTTAACGTTGCATGAACCAATACGAGCCTCGGCACGACTGAGCTTGTAAGGGCGCAAGTCAATCAGTTTGCTCCTGGCTCTCACAGGTTCGTCAATTGGAGAAAAAACATGCCGTCTCTGTCAAAAACTTTGTTCGCCGCGATATCCGTTGGATTGCTTTCCACGAGTGCGGCCCTGTCCCAAACCGCGCCGCAGCCGCAAGCTGCGCCGGCACAATCCGATGGCGCCTATAAAGGAAGCCTGGTTTGCGCACAGCTCCCCGGACAGCCCGAGGTTTTCCGGATCGCTATGGATATGACCATATCCGGCAATTCCATCATGTTCGCCCGTCCCATGGTCCGAGCCAATCAGATTACCGGCACAGAAGTGGCGAAAGGGACGATCGATGGCGATAGTTTCGCCCTGCAATCGTCCGGCGCCGTTCTCGGTACGCGCTACGAAGGTAAATATGCGGGCGCGATTGCGGCCGATGGCGGCACTTTCACCGGCACACAAACCTGGGTCGCCGGCGATGTGTCCCGCACGAGGACCTGCACCGGAGCGTTCGTCAAGGCCCGCACTTAGTGCCCGGCTTCATTCAGTTAAACTTCCGGCCCCGCGAAGCCTTTCGCCTCGCGGGCTAGCCCGTAAACCGATCCTGATACCGGTGGCCGGCATGCGTCAGGGCCCATAAAACATCGAGGGGTCCACTTCGATTGAGATGGTTTCCAATCCGAAGAGAATTTTGAGCAGAGCAGCCACCACTAAGAACGCAACGACCTTTAGGATGTTGAGTATAAGCTTCCGGGAACCGGGCTCGTCATTGCGATCAACACGATTCAGCTCCTGCAGCATAAATCAACCCACTCGAAGTTTAGTTCGCGTTCACTCCCCTGGTACCAGTAGTTAATCCACGTTTTCTTCAAACTGTCTCAGTTGCGGCCACTAGGCTAAATACCGCTTTCACCCGAAGAGCCGTACGCCTCTGCGATCATGAAGCCCGACAGAGTTGCATAGGCTCGCGCCCAAGCCGCGGCTACCTCGGGAGTCCACTTTGGTCCAAGTCCTCTTTCCAGCGTCCACAATAGCGCTTCGCCAACCGGACCGTAATGTTCCTTCGTTGCGCCGTACGACACGTGGCGTTTGGCGAGCGCGCTTGCAGCAGGCAGAATAGCGGGTAGATTAGCGAGCCCATTGACCACATAGGCAAGCGTACTCATGAGTTTGCGTCCTTGCTCCTTCATGTCTCCTTTGAAGAGAGGCTTGACCGATGGCGCGATCTCAAAAAGCCTGCCGTAAAATAGGGCCGCGGCTTCGTCCGAGATGGGCTTCACGTCCTTGAAGGTTGATTGAACCAGAGCGATTTCGTGACTTTCCATGGTTTTCTCTCATGTGGCCTGCAGCTTGGTCAGATCTGTGCGGATCGCCACGGGAGCATTCCTTGATCGGCCTATACTGAGAGGATAAGTTGGGTTACCCTTTCTGTGAAATGGATTGTGTAGAACGCAGCCATCTCGATTACAGAATGGTCGTCTCGATGGAACTTTCCGGCCTTGCCACGTTCGCTGCGGTGGCCCGCTGTGGGGGCGTCACGCGTGCGGCAAGCGAACTCAACACCGTTCAGTCGAACGTGACCAATCGCATCAAAGCGCTTGAGGCCGAGGTCGGCGTTCCATTGTTCGAACGGCACTGCCGTGGCATGACCCTAACAAGCGCAGGCAAACGCTTGCTGCCCTATGCAGAACGGCTGGCGGCGATGATGCGTGAAGCCATCCACGCAGCTCAAGACGACGGAGTGCCAAAAGGACCACTGACACTCGGGTCTATGGAGACAACGGCGGCCGTGCGGCTGCCACCATTGCTTACCGATTTTCACCAACGTTTCCCCGCGGTCCAGCTTTCTTTGCGGACGGGCCCAACAGCGACACTTGTTGAAGCCGTTCTCGACGCATCGCTCGATGGCGCCTTCGTTGCAGGCCCCATCGACCATCCCGGCCTCTTGGTCTCGCTTGCATTTGCGGAAGAGCTTGTCCTTGTCACCTCAAGTCATTGGAAGACCCTGGAAGCGCTTCGGGCTGGAACAGATGCGTCTGGACCAACCATCCTCGTCTTTCGCGCCGGCTGCTCTTATAGGCAGCGTTTGGAACAGGTCCTGAGCGAGTTTGGCTGGCCCTCGGCGAGACGGCTTGAATTCGGCACGCTCGACGGCATCATAGGATGTGTGTCCGCCAACATGGGCGTTACACTTCTACCGCGCGTTGTCGTTGAGCGAAACGAGCTAAGCGGAAGCGTATGTGTTCATCCGCTCGACCGCTCGAAGAGCCAGGTAGACACTCTGTTTATCCGGCGCCGCTTGGATCGTGAGGACAGTACCTTGCAGAGTTTCATGGGCTGCCTAAAGTCTTTTCAGGCGATTAGCCAGCCGGAGAGTGCTGCGCGACCGGCGCGCACCACTGCGAATGGACGCGGGCGGCTGGGCCTTTCCGCTTAAGATTAAGCGGTGAACTCATGCCTCCTGAAGAGGTAGAGACAGCGGTTGGCGCTGAAATCGCGCCCAAGCCCCCTCCTCGCCCGGAAAAGTCCAAGCGCCGGAAAAACGATCACACCTTCTCAAGCGCCGTCATATTCCGCCCAGCACGACGGCGTTTCGTACACCGTCACGCTGCGAAGCTGCGGGAGCAGCGACTTGGTCCGGTCCCAGATCCAGATCGCGATGTTCTCCGCGGTTGGGTTTTCGAGACCGGGGATGTCATTGAGGCAGCCTTTGCCAAGTTCGGCAAGCAACGGCGCAAAGGCCTTCTCGACGTCGAAGAAGTCGATGACGAAGCCGGTGATGGGATCGACCGGCCCTTCGAGCCTCAGTTCCACGCGATAGGAATGGCCGTGCATCCGCCAGCAGAGATGCGACGGGGGCACATGTGGCAGCGCATGCGCCGCTTCGAACGTGAACGCCTGAGTGATTTTCACGAAACGCGCTTTCTTTTTACCTTCGGAGAGAATATCTTTTTCCAAGGGAAAGAGAGCGCCTGAAACGGGCTCTTCTGGCGGGGCCGTGGCCTCGCCTGCCCAAGGGGGGAAGAACAGGATGAGCGGAACCCGCCACCGTTTAGCAAGGATTTTTTTGGCTGCCGGCAAGGGATTGAAGAGGGTGCGGTTTTTCAACATGACAGGCAAGGCTGAGGAGGCGGCCGGCAAAGTCCCTGTTCTTCGGCCTTTGTCGAACTCACGGAGAAAAGTACAGGGACTTTCCGAACCGTTTTGGATCACTTAACATCCCTAAGGCTCGACGGATGTGGGGCAGTATGACACCTACTATTAGCCTTATTTGATTTGCAAGCAGCGCTTCCCCCGCGCTAGTACTAAATTTCTTGCACCAAGGGAGAGCAGTTGCATGCCATCGCGGCTCAAGAAGGTATCCTCTGGCATCAAGGGCTTGGACGAAGTCACGGGCGGCGGCCTGCCCGCCGGGCGCACCACGCTCGTTTGCGGCGGACCCGGCTGCGGTAAGACGCTCCTGGCCGCGACTTTCATCTCGCAAGGCGCCACACACGATGGCGAGCCGGGCGTCCTTATCTCTTTCGACGAGCGCGAAGGCGACCTCGATGTCAACACGTCCTCTCTGGGCTTCAATTTCGCGGCGCTTCATAGCAAAAACCTTATCGACATCGACTATGTTCACATAGACCGCCAAGAGATCCACGAGACCGGCGAGTACGACCTTGAAGGGCTCTTTATCCGTCTTGGCTTCGCCATCGATAAGGTCAAGGCAAAGCGTGTTGTGCTCGACGGTATCGACACGCTGTTCGGTGGCCTACCCAACCAGGCCATCCTGCGCTCCGAGCTTCGGCGTTTGTTCGCATGGCTGAAGGAACGCAACCTGACAAGCATCGTCACGGCGGAGCGCGGCGAGAGGAACCTTACTCGGCACGGCATCGAGGAATATGTGTCGGACTGCGTCATCGTCCTTGAGCATCGGGTAGACGACGAGCTTGCAACCCGGCGTCTCAGGGTCGTCAAATATCGCGGCTCGACGCACGGCACCAATGAGTATCCATTCCTGATCGATGACAAGGGGATCTCCGTAGTGCCGGTGACCTCGCTGGGACTTGCCCACACCGTTTCGGACGAGCGGGTTTCGAGCGGCATTCCCGGTCTCGACAAGATGCTTGAAGGCAAGGGCTACTACAAAGGAAGCAGCATTCTGATAAGCGGCGGTCCCGGCACCGGCAAAACCAGCATCGGCGCCCGTTTCGCCCTGACCGCCACGGAGCGGGGCGAAAAGTGCCTATACCTCGAATTCGAGGAGTCCGAGGCGCAGCTCGTTCGCAATATGCGTTCGATCGGCATCGATCTACGGCCTGCTTTCGACAAGGGCCTTCTTTTCATGAAGGCGATGCGGCCAACGAGCTTGGGCCTTGAAATGCATCTGACCCGCATTCTTCACCTGATTGAAGAAACAAAGCCCGATGTCCTCATCGCCGATCCGCTCTCCGCTTTGCGGTCCGGCGGCACTCAAGCGCAAGCGACTCTCATGGTCCTGCGATTAATCGATCACTTGAAAGCCAACGGTATTACGTCGCTTTATCTCAACGTTCAGGGCGAAGAGGATCAGACCGATTTGAATATCTCGTCTCTGATGGACACATGGATTACAATCCGCAATACGGATGGAAACAGGGAGCTCAAGCGGCAGCTTTATATTGTGAAATCGCGCGGCATGGCACACTCCGCCGATATGCGGGAGTTCTCGATCGGGCCACGCGGCATAGAGATTTTTGAGAGGTAAGCCAAGTTATGAACGAGGCGCCGCAGTCCGATGCACCGGCACCGTATGAAGAGCGTTGGGATCTGCGGCTGTACGTCGCCGGGCAGACCGAAAAGTCAATTCGCGCCATCGCCAACCTCTCCCGCATCTGCAAGGAGCACCTCCAGGGCCGTTATTCGATCGAAGTCATCGACCTTCTGACCCGGCCGCAGCTTGCCGCAGGAGATCAGATTCTTGCATTACCGACGCTTGTCCGCCGTTTGCCTGAGCCTATAAAGAAGATCATCGGCGACCTTTCTAATGAGGAGCGTGTTCTCATTGGATTGGATATACGGTCGAAAAAGGAGCCGTCATGATGGAAAACGCTGAAGTGCGACTGGCCGGACTCCACTATTCCATGACGCTCTTTGTCACGGGAGCAACGAGGACTTCTCTTCTCGCTGTGGCCAATGTCCGCGAATTCTGCGAGCAGGAACTCGGGGGAGACTACGAGCTTGAGGTGGTCGATCTCTACCGGGCGCCCGAGCGCGCGAAAACCTCTCAGGTGATCGCAGCCCCGACGTTGCTGCGCGCGGAGCCCCAACCGCCCCGCCGGGTGATCGGCGACATGTCCAACCGGGACAATTTGCGCGCCGCAATCAAGGTTGTCTGATGGACGCGCGTTATTTGAGCGCGGCTTCGGCCGAGCTAACGGAATTACGCCGTCAGCTTGACGAGGCCGAGCAGACTTTGCGCGCTCTGCGCGGTGGCGAGGTTGACGCGCTTGTCGTCGAGGGCAAAAACGGCCCCCAAGTCTACACGCTGAAGAGCGCCGCCGAGCCCTACCGCATGCTCGTGGAGCAAATGCACGAAGGCGCGTTGACCCTTTCGACCCAGGGGACCATCGTTTATTGCAACGAAGCCTTCGCGAGGATTGCCGGAAAAAGTGCGAAGGACCTCACAGGGCGCTCCGTCATAGGCCTCATCGCCCATGACGAATTCCAGCGCTTGGCTGGACAATCGGGCGGCTCCGGAAGCGAAACGATCCTCAAGCGCGACGACGGGAGCGAAGTCCCCATATTTTTGTCCTCGGCACCGCTGCGCAACGAGGATCAAGATCTGATTTCCGCCGTCGTGACCGACCTGTCGCGGCAAGAGCTAAGGTTGCGCTACGAGGCGATTATCGAATTGATTGCGCAGCCCGTTTATACGCTGAGCCCCGAGCTTACGATTCAAAGCTGGAACCCCGGCGCGGAGCAGCTCTACGGCTACAGCCCCTCCGAGATCGTAGGGCGTCCGGCGAGCGATCTTTGCCCGGAGGGCGACTATGCCGATTTCGAGGCGCTTGAACAGGAGGTGCGGAAGCATGGGTGCGCTGCTTCTGCCGATATCCGGCGTCGGCGTAAGGACGGCTCGATCGTCCATGTCATTCTCCGGCTCGCGCCTCTCCGCTATGAGGACGGAGAGATTTCAGGCTATGCCGCGATTGCGCACGACATCACAGAGCGGAAAGCCCAAGAGAGAATGCGGCACCTGCTCCTCGCCGAACTCAACCATCGGGTGAAGAACTCTCTTGCCATGGTTCTGTCGATCGCCCGCTTTACCGCGCGGCAATCCCAGGGCCTGGAGGATTTCAGCGAAAGCTTCTCCGGACGCATCCAGGCGATGGCGAGCGCGCACGACATTCTGACCTCGACGTCGTGGGATGGCGCGGATTTGCATACGCTTATCAGCGGACAGCTCACACATAGCGATGCCAGGGAAGACCGCTATTCCTGCGTTGGGCCGGGTGTAAAACTTGAGCCTCAGGCTGCGGTCGCCCTTGCGCTCGTTCTGCACGAGCTTGGGACCAATGCCAGCAAATATGGCGCCCTGTCGGCAAGCGGCGGTCACGTGTACCTCGCGTGGAAGTTGGAGGACGCGGGCCGGGCCCTGGCACTCCGATGGCAGGAAAGCGGCGGACCTCGCGTAGCACCCCGTTCGCGTCGCGGTTTCGGCTCCTTCATCATCGAGGAAAGCCTGAGCGGGCTGGACGGCACGGCTGAGATGCGGTTCGAACCGGCCGGCCTTGTCTGCGATATCCGGATTCCGCTGCAGTGATGCGCCGGCTGCACCGGACATCGCCTTAATCGAGCACAAAACCCCCCCCCTCACCCCGGCCCTCTCCCACGAGGGGAGAGGGGGCAGGCCGAAGCTGCTGTAAGGGCGTCCCTTCTCCCCTCGCGGGAGAAGGACAGGATGAGGGGGACTGAAACCGCTTCGATTCAAACAAGCCTCTGCTTTCCGCTCTCCCAGAAAGATGCAGCCCGACCGCGACTCAGATTAGCCTGTGCACGGTTGCATGGGGAGGGACTGGCATTGGAACCGTCTATCGTTTGTCCGAAGTGCCGGACGGAGATCAAGCTCACAGAAACGCTGGCCGCGCCCTTGATCGAGGCGGTGAAACGCGACAGCGACGCGAAGCTTCGCCAGAAGGAGACCGAAATCGCCAAGCGCGAGGCAGCGATCCGGGCGCAGCAGGACGCTGTCAAACAAGCGCGTGAGGCCATCGAGGCGGATGTCTCCGAAAGGCTCAACGCCGTGAGCAAGACGCTCAAGCAGGAGGAAGAAACCAAGGCGCGGGCCAAGTTTTCGCTTGAGCTGAACTTCAAGGCGCAGCAGCTCGAAGAGGCGAACAAGGCGCTGCAGGAGCAGGAAGCCAAGCTCGCGGAAGCGCAAAAGGCTCAGGCCGAGGCTGTGCGCAAGGAGCGCGAGTTCGCGGAGGCCAAGCGCGAGCTCGACCTCACGATCGAAAAGCGCGTCGCCGAAAAGCAGGCGGAGATTCAAACCCGGGCCAAGGCCGAGGCTGAGGCCGGGCTTCTTCTTAAGGTCCAGGAGAAGGAGCAGACGATCCTCGGTATGCAAAAACAGATCGAGGAATTGAAGCGGAAGTCGGAGCAGGGCTCCCAGCAACTGCAGGGCGAGGTCCAGGAACTGCAGCTCGAAGCGCTGCTTCGCGCGAGCTTTCCCCACGATACGATTGTGCCCGTGCCCAAGGGCGAGTTCGGCGGCGACGCGCTTCAGCAAGTCACGACGCCCTTCGGTCAGGCTTGCGGGAAAATCCTGTGGGAATCGAAACGCACGCGCAATTGGAGCGACGGCTGGCTGCAAAAGCTGCGCGACGATCAGCGCGCTGCGAAGGCCGATGCGGCCGTCATCGTGTCGCAAGCCCTGCCGAAGTCCATCGATGTGTTCGGCCAGATCGAAGGTGTCTGGATCACGACGCCAAAATGCGCGGTTGCGGTGGCGATGGCGATCCGGCATGCGCTGATCGAGGTGACCATGGCGCGCAAGTCCGGCGAAGGCCAGCAGTCGAAGATGGAATTGATGTATCATTACCTCACGGGCCCGCGCTTCCGTCACCGCGTCGAAGCCATCGTCGAGAAATTCCAGGATATGCAGGCCGACCTCGAAAAGGAGCGCCGGGCAATGCAGAAGGCATGGGCCAAGCGCGAACAGCAAATTCAGGGTATCATTCAGGCCACTTCGGGCATGTGGGGCGACATGCAGGGCATTGCGGGCCGGTCGCTTCAGGAGATCGATGGGCTGGATTTCGAGGACACCGCGGCGATCGAGGATCGCTCGCGCGAAAGCGCCAAGCTCCGGCTGATCGAGTTGGAGAGTTGAAGCATGACAGAAAGCAACAGCGCGCTAAGAAATGTGGTTGTTTGATTTCACGGTTCTGCCAAAACCGCGCTGCGCGATGACAGCATTATACCAAGCGCCAAAACTTCATCCCCGCGAAGGCGGGGATCCAGTTCAAGATACTGAATTCGCGATAGAAATGGATTCCCGCCTTCGCGGGAACGGCGCTATGGGACCGGTCAACGCTTTCAGCGGTTGGTATTAGGCAGTCCCGTACCAAGCGGGGCACATCGACTCGTACGTCTATGACGAAGCCATCGGAAGCATGCGTAGTCCGGCGCCGCATCGGATTTTCGCGCCGGTGCTTTGCCGGGGTAACAGGCTGGAATGCGCGCGGCGAGCGCCTGTGAAAGTCGAGGTAGCGGTTCCTGGAACTCCGAGCCTCGCCTACACTGCCGTAGGACAGTCCGTGTCGGCGTTCGGTATGGCACCTGGTTTTTCAAACTGCAGATACACGAGCCTGCCCCAATACTTCAAAGGTGTCGCGTCGACAATCTCATCACCTTTGGCCAGCAGCCGCATAAACCAGTTGTCGCAGGATCCGCCGCATAGCGTAACTGCGGCGCCGAGTGGAGCAGACAGAAAGCCGCTAAACCGGTGTCGTCCGCTGCCAATGAGTTCTTCGCCCAGATGGATATCCTGGCGGCCCAGCGGGCGCTCATCGGGCGTCCTCGCCCGCGGAGTGCAAAGTCTGATCAGTTTGCTGAGCGGGTTGCCCCTAAGCGGTTCGACAAATAGTGCTAGACCGCCCGGTTTCAGCACCCTCGCTATTTCTGCATAAGCAATTTTTAGATCAAGGTGGTGCAGAATGCCCCGGCCGACGACAAGATCAAACGACGCCGGATCGAAAGGAAGAAAGTGGGCATCGGCGACAAGAAACTCAGCGGGCTCGTGAGCCAACGAAGCTTTAGCACATTCGATCGCCTTATCTGCTATGTCGATGCCGTAAACATAACGAGCGCCATACTCAAGATACCGGCGGGTTTCCAGACCCTCCCAACAGCCGTAATCTAGAACCACAGCATCGCGGCAACGGTCCCGTATAATCTGCGCCCGGGCCGCCTCAAGCTTCCATCCATGCGGGTTCTCAAATGCTCCTAGAAACCAGCGCTTGAAGTTCATCGCCTTGACAATGTCAGTACGATTCCACGCTTCCCTTTCACGCTGCGCGCGAGCCGCGAGTTCAGTCATTTCAATCTTCGATGTTTCGGTATTTACAGCCCTTGCGCCTTCCTACAGATACGCAATTTTAGCTTCCATTTTGCCAAGCGTCCGTTTCAAATTAGCTTTAGGCTTCCCTTGCAACGTCATGACGATTTTTTAAGAATATAACTTGATCCAACCGAAGTGCAAGAACCTGGACCTGGTTTTCAACACCACGGCTTGAAGCCTGATCGTTAGCAGTGAAAAGCAGCGGCGGCGCGTCGCCGGTTTAGCGCGAAGCAGGCATCGGGATGTGACGGCAAGCCGCCTACATCGCGGTAAGCCCGCCGTCGATGGTCAGGGCGTGCCCCGTCATGAAGCTGTTTTCGGGGCTGCAAATCCAAAGCATGGCCTGCACCACCTCGGCGGCGGTCGCCAGCCTTTGCATGGGGATGGCTCCCACCATCCGCGCCAAGGCCTCCCCCGGCGTACCTCGCATGTGCTCCAGGCTTTCCGTTACCATGGGCGTTGCGGCGAAGGAGGGGCAAATGGCGTTGATGCGAATGTTGCGTCCCGCATATTCGACGGCTGCGCTTTTCGTCAGCCCGATCACACCGTGTTTCGCGGCCGCATAGATGCTCAAAAAGGGCGCACCCGAGAGCCCCGCCACCGAAGACACGTTGAGGATGACGCCGCCTCCCTGCAACTCCATCTGCGGCAGCTGATTCTTCATGGCACGGTACACCGCAAGAAGGTCGATGTTGATAACACGCACCGCGGTGTCCCAATCGATGTCGGGAAGCTTCCGCGGGGGGTGAACGATGCCGGCGTTGTTGATGGCAACGTCGAGCCGGCCGAAGCGGTGGACGCTGGCCTCGACAAGCTTCCGCGCCATCCCCTGCTCGGTGATGTCGCCCGGCACGGCCACGGCCTCGGCGCCAAGGGCCTCCACGGCTGCAACCGTGTCCGCGAGGTCCTTTTCAAGGACATCGGTCAGTACGAGACGGGCGCCTTCCCCCGCGAACCGCTCGGCTGCCAGCCGTCCGAACCCCCTCGCCGCACCGGAAATCAGTACGCTAGCGCCCTCGTATCGCCGCATCGTTCACCTCCCAGTTTCTTGCCACGATAGCGCGAATGGCCGGGGCGTGCAGCCGGGAGCGGTAAAAATCGTGTCTTCACGGGAAGGTGTAAGGCCACTCGTCCCGAAGCGGAGAAGAGGCGGGGGCTCAGCCGCAGTGAAACTTTAGCGCATCTGCGGCGCTATCTCGAAGTTCGTTTCGAGCAGCCGCCGCAAAATCAGACAAAGGAAAAGCCATGACAGCCAGCAAGCCTAATGCCTCGGATGCGCCGGATAATCTCAACATGACCAGGGAGCTTGAGACCCTTACGCTGCAGCCGTCTATTCTCGTTTACGTGGAAAAACTTGGCGCATTTCCCAAGACTGCGCCAATGGCTTGGAAGGAGTTTTGGTCGATCGCAGCCGGACAGCTCGACCGAGGCCAAATTACCAGTATGGGAGGCTTGAGCCGGATCGACGAAACGAAAGCGGGAGAGGCGGCTTTCATATATCAGGCGGGTGTTTTTCTCAGGGAAAAGCCGGACAGCGTTCCCAATGGGCTCCAACTCAGATTGCTGGAAGAAGGAAAATACGCGCGGTTTTTGTTGACGGGGTCATATTCTCAACTTCCCGCGGCTTATCCCTTTGCTTTTTCCGTTTTGGAAAAAGCAAAGGTGGCGCTCCGGAAAGATTTTTGTATAGAAAGATATCACAACAGTCCCGATACGCCGGAAGCGAAGCTAAAAACAGAAATTCTTATACCAATCCTTTAACGGCGCCCATGGGGTGCGCGCAACCAAACGAAAGAGAAAAGCCATGACCGCTTCAAACAAAAAGAAGTTCCTCGCCTTGTACCTCATTCCAGCTTCGGTCGTCGATGAATGGTCGAAAACCGAGCCTAAAAAGAGGAAGGTGGATTAAAGGCGGCCCGGCGACAGGACGCTTTCAGCGAAGCAAAGTCTTTCCCGGCGGCATGCGGTCCATCCATCCCGGCGATGTCGCTTCCAGGCTTTATGAGGAATTTGAAAGGCCCGCACTCCATCGTCAGATTGAGGGGATTTGGTACTGACAGCCGGCAGTATCTGTTCCGCCCCGGCTTCGTTACCCCCGAGTGCCCCCGGCTATATGCGTCCGCGCAAACCAGCAATCAGTTGATTTTCCGTCTGTCAGCACGAGCCGTTTGGCGGCTTCTTAAGTGTTCGCGGCGAAATCATAGCGGCAGGCAGACCGCAAAAAAGACGATGGCTGGCTAACTGATTGCGATATTCAAGTAGGAGCGCGCCTCCCCTCCGTCTTGCAAGCATCCAGAACCAGGCGCGCCGTTTCGCGATCGCATCCCCGCGCAATGACGATGGCACCAACAAGCATGCTGAACTCGCGGAATGCCGCCGCCTCTTTTGCTTCAGCGTTGCCTTTCCTCACGCGTGCGAGCGCCGCTACAATCCCTCGGACGCCAGCGCCGAAGACTGCCTTCATGCTTTCCGGCATCCGGGCGATCTCAGGCCCGACAGCTGCAACCGGGCAGCCAAGGCCCGGATGGCTCATATGATCCTCTGAAAGATAGAGCGCACGATAGGCGGCGACGGCCTGCTCGGGATCGTCCTTGTGAAGTAACTGCAGAAAACCGGCAAACGCCGCCTCGAATGCCGCCTCGGCCAGAGCCTCCTTGCTTTCGAAATGCTTGTAGAACCCGCCATGGGTCAGCCCTGCCGCTTTCATAATGTCGCCGACGCTAGCCCCTTCAAGGCCGCGCTCGCGAAGAAGCTTCGATGCGCTGGCAACGATCCTTGCATGGCTTTTTTCTTTTTCTTCCTGTGACATCCGCATCGGTGCTGCCCTTCGCAATATCTCCTTGACATCTTGGATTATGGCCATCATCCTTTTGGATGTCAATCGTAATCTAAGAGCCTTCGAGGAGATCCGGCATGACCCAGCCCGCAATTTTAGTGACCGGCGCGACAGGAAAGACGGGAGGCGCCATCGTTACCGGGCTCCTGGCAAAGGGGATTGGGGTTCGCGCCATGGTGCGTCGCCTCGATGCGCGCAGCGAGGCCTTGGAAGCGCTAGGCGCTGAAATCGCCGTTGCCGATATTTTCGACCCGGACCAGCTAACAGCGGCTATGCGCGGGGTGAAGCGCGCCTATTACGTGCCGCCGATGCACCCTTATGCCATCCAGAGTGCCGCCGCCTTCGCGGCTGCGGCGCGCGAGGCGAAACTCGAAGCTATCGTACAGATGGGCCAGTGGTTATCGCACCGGAACCATCCCGCGATCATGACGCGCCAGACCTGGCTCATGGACAAGATGTTCGCGGAACTTCAAGGCATCGCGCACACGATCCTTAACCCCGGCATGTTCGCCGACAATTTCCTTCGCACCATCGACTTCGCCACCTTGCTTGGCGTCTTTCCCGTTCTGAGCGGGGAGGGCAAGGCGGCGCCGGTTTCGAACGAAGATATCGCCCGGACGGCCATTGCCGTGCTCATGGCTCCTGACCTGCATGACGGGAAAACCTACCGGCCAACGGGACCAAAGCTATTGTCCGGGCGGGATATGGCGGCGGCCCTTGCCAAAGTTACCGGACGCCGTGTGCGAGCTGTCGATCTGCCTTTCTGGATGTTCAGCAAGGTTGCTCGCCGCCAGGGTGCCGATCCGTTCCAGATCAGCATTTTGCGCCGCTACATGGAAGACATGAAGAATGGTGCCTTCGCCTTTGAAGGAGGCGTCACGGATACTGTCGAAGCCCTAACCGGCACGCGCGCCGAGAGCTTTGAGACCACTGCCGCGCGCTATGCGGCCCTGCCACTTGCGCGGCGGTCTTTCGCGAGACGCGTGAAAGCGTTCGCGGACTTCATGAGGACGCCGCTCCTGCCTGGCTACGACCTTGACCGGCTTGAGCGGCAGTGGGGACTTCCCGTGCCGCCGGAGCAAAGTTTTGCGATGAAGGATGCACGCTGGCGCTCGGAGCATACCCGCTTGATGGCCCTGCAGCCGCGCGTCCTCTTCGAGCAAGAAGCACCGTTGCTGCGGCCGGTGTCATGACGGCGGTCCTGTTCATCATCTTTGTGATCCTGGCCGCCGCTGCCGTGCTGACCGCCGCACTTGCGTATCTGCCTCGCAGGCCGGCTGTATCGATTGCATCGCCCTCCCGCTATGGCTTACCGATCTCTGCATCGGACTGTCGGCACTGCTCGCGGCCTGGATGGCGCTGCGCGGCTCCGCCGGGCCTACGGCAGCAACGGTCTGGAAGTGGCTTGGACTTTTATCGCTCGCCAAAGTGATCGCAAGGTCGGTGATAACCGCGCCGGGACCCTTGAATGTGCTCAAGACAGAAGTCCCCAACCTTGTGATGGACGCCGTCATTGAGCCGGTCCGCGCCTAACCCGCCCTTCAATCGCAATCCAAAAACCAGAAAGGACGATGCATGAAACGGAAAATCAAAGGCTCGACGGTGATCGTTACCGGCGCCTCGCCTCGCGGCACCGGTCTTACAGATTTGCTGCGGCCGGTGCTCCATCTCGCACCGTCGAGAGCATGGCCGCGCCTGGCAGCTAACTTGGTCCCATAACTCCGAAGGATAGGATGACGTTGAGTTCAGCTGTTCAGAGCCGGCCCGAGGCACTCCCGCGCTCCCGCATTTCTGCAAGCGAACTCCTGGCGCTTGCACGGGATTGCGGCGCGGACGATTGCGGCCTCGTATCCATAGACAATCCCGCGCTCGTGCCGGAGCGGGCCTACATTGAGCGAGCGTTTCCGGCCGCGCGCACGCTGCTGCCGATCGTGGGCCGGATGCACCGTGAACCGGTCCGCTCGCCCGCGCGCTCTGTTGCCAATCTCGAATTCCACCGTGAAGGGCACGAGATCGACGCGGTATGCGCGCGCATCGTCCGGCGGCTTGAGGACATCGGAGTCCAGGCGCTCAATCCCGCGATGGCGTTCCCCATGGAAATGGAAAGATTTCCGGAAAGGGGATGGATCGTGTCCCACAAACTCGTCGCCGAGGCGGCGGGCCTCGGCCGCATCGGGATCCACCGCAGCCTCATCCATCCTAAATTCGGCAGCTTTGTCCTACTCGGCACGGTGCTGATCGCGCAGGACTTCGAAGAGACCTCGAAGCCGCTCGATTTCAATCCCTGCCTCGAATGCAAACTTTGCGTTGCTGCGTGCCCCGTGGGCGCGCTAAAGCCCGATGGCTATTTCGATTTCTCCGCCTGCCTGACTCACAACTATCAGCAATTCATGGGCGGTTTCGCCAACTTTGTGGAAGACATCGCAGGCTCGAAGTCGGTCCGCGACTTTCGTAGCAAGGTCAGCTATTCCGAAACGGTGGCGCGGTGGCAGAGCCTATCCTATGGCCCCACCTACAATGCCGCCTATTGCATCGCTGTCTGCCCCGCGGGCGACGACGTGATCGGGCCCTACCTCGCCGATAAGCGAAGCCATATGCAGGCCGTCTTCGACCCGCTGGTCCAGAAAGCAGAGACCGTCTATGTCAGCAAGGGAACGGACGCGGCCGATCACGTTGCGCGGCGTTTCCCGCACAAGACGATCCGCTGGGTGCGGCCGGCCGGGCGCGCAACCTCCATTCGCGGATTTCTTTTTGGCTTGAAGCTGAGTTTCCAGCCGGGAAAGGCGAAAGGCCTTGATGCGGTGTACCATTTCACTTTCACTGGCGCGCAGGCCGCCAAAGCAACGGTCATTATCAGGGATCAGCGCTTGCAGGTCCTCGACGGCCATCAGGGCAAAGCGGACCTTCGTGTCATTGCGGATGGCGCCACTTGGTTGCGATTCCTCAATAAGGACGTTTCGATCTTGCGATGCCTCGTCACGCGCGCTGTCCGGCTGAAAGGATCTCCGCGGCTGCTGCAAGCGTTCGGGAGATGCTTTGCGTCTTGATAGAAGCTTCGCGTCGTCGTGGCGACGCGGCGCTCAATCGGCTTGGAAGCCGGCCTTTACATGCGAGCAGCGGATCACCTCGACGTGAAAGCAAGTGGCCAAACACGGTTGGATAGGTCGCTTATTATGTTTGTACGCCGGGTAGACAGTGACGTGCTCGCTTCCGCGTTGCCGGTCTGGTTCAAACGGGTTCGTGCCGATCTACTGGCCTTGTCGTAGACTTTCTGCGTTGGCCAGCCGGGCACCTTGGCGGGTTACCATTTGCCAACGTGAGCACCCCCGTCCACGTGTAGCACCTCCCCGGTCACTTGATGGGCTTCTGTCAGATAAACGATTGCGTCCACGATGTCTTTCACTTCGACAATCTGTCCCATTGGCTGCAGCGTTTTGAGAAGATCATTCGGCTGACCCTTGTGCATCGGCGTATCGACAGTGCCCGGCGCGACGGCGTTTACGCGTATGCCCTGTTTCACGTACTCCATTGCGAGGCTCCGCGTGGCTGCCTCAAGGCCGCCTTTCGTAAGCATCGGAACCGCGCAGTTTACCCCGGCTATCGGGTGATCCACCAGCGTCGTCGTAATATTGACGATGCTTCCGCCAATCTTCTGAGCGAGCATTTGCTTGATCGCGAGCTGGGTGATGAAGAAAAAACCTTCGATGTTAACGGATATGAGCGACCGCAGATCCTCGATCGTGTAATCGGTGAAGTGCTTTGCGAAAAATATGCCGGCGTTATTGATGAGCGCGTCGATCGAACCGAATTTGCTTTTTGCAGCTTCAGCGATCTTTACCGCTGTTGCAGCTTCCGCGATGCTTCCGTCAATCAATGCGAGCTTGTCTGACGCCTCAAACGCGCCCGGCTTGGTGATGTTTCGCGAGTTTGCTACCACGTTGTAACCGCGATCCAGAAAGGTCTTTACGAGACCGGCTCCGATGCCTTGCGAGCCGCCGGTCACGATAACCGTTTTCTGTGCCTCCGCCATTGCTAAGCTCCTTCTTAAGGGGGCCCTCAAAAGTGGATAGGTGCGTTGCCAATCCGAAAATCATCCCAAGATGGCGTCCTGCCGTGGCGGTTTGCTTATAGCCCCCAGCAACGGCGTGCCACCTCCCGTCTAAAAAGTTCACTGAATGGCGTCATCGGTTACACCGTCCGAGACAATGCCGGGCAAGTGGCTCGGTTCCCTGGCGCCGTGCATCGTCGCGGAGGAGACGCCCGGGAGCGTCTATACCTCTCTCGGCGAGCCTTCCGGCGCGCAATGGTTGAATTGAGGAGGAAGGGAACAAGCTATTCTCAGATCGGTTGATTTGGCATTTTCGCGGCGAGCCTTTTGAGCCGGATACTTGGTTCTGCGATCGACGGCTTAACCATAACGTCCGCTAGGTCAAAGGTTTGGCAGAACGCAAATGCAGGCGGTGGGCGAGGCATGAGAAGAAAATGACGGCTCGCTTGCTTTCGGTAAACGTGGGCGTGCCGCGGGACATCACCTGGCAAGGGAAGACCGTCCACACTGCGGTTTGGAAGGCGCCGATTCAAGGCTCGCACATGGTGCGCCGGCTGAATATCGACGGCGATAGGCAAGGAGACCTGGCTGGGCACGGCGGCGAGCACCGCGCCGTTTTCGTCTATCAGATCGACTCCTATCGCTATTGGCAAAGCCAGCTGGGCCGCGACGATTTCACCTATGGACAGTTTGGGGAAAACTTCACGGTCGACGGCCTGCCGGACCAGGAAGTGTGCATTGGCGACCGTTACCGGATCGGCAGCGCTTTATTCGAAGTGACGCAGCCGCGTGTCACTTGTTACCGCGTCGGTATCCGTATGAACGAGCCGCGGATGGCCGCGCTACTGGTCTCACACGGCAGGCCCGGTTTCTATCTCCGTGTCCTTGAGGAAGGTCAAGTGGAAGCAGGCGATGAGATCGTCCAGGCCGGCGCTGGTTCAGAGCGCATGAGTGTCTTCGAAATCAACTCGCTGCTCTACCTGCCCGCGCACCCCCGCATCCAGCTCGAACGCGCGCTGCGCATCCCAGCGTTGAGCGCAGGCTGGCGCAGCGCGTTTGAGGCGCTGCTCGCGCAAGAGCGGAGTGGCGTCGCGAGGCCGGGAAATGCCGGACTTGCGCCGGTTTCCGGACCGCCTCCGGCGTGGGCGGGATTCCGCCTCCTGCGGGTCTCGCGCAAGATTCGCGAGACCCGGAGCGTCGTATCGCTCATGCTTGAGCCTATGGATGGACTTCCGCTTACCGCTGGCCTTCCGGGCCAGTTTGTCGTGCTGCGCCTGAGGCCGGCGCCCGGTACGCCGCCACTCATGCGCAGCTATTCGCTGTCGGGCGAACCCAGTGCTAGCGGCTATCGCATAAGCGTGAAGCGCGAACCGCTTGGGGCGGCGGGCGCCTATATCGACGAGACGGTGCAGATTGGCGACGTGCTGGACGTGAGTGCGCCACGAGGCAACTTCACCCTAGGACCGGACGATGCTCCCGCCGTCTTCGTGAGCGCTGGCATCGGGGCGACCCCTGTCGTTGCGATGCTCCACGCGCTGGCGGCCGAAGCGTCGCCGCGGGAAGTCTGGTGGCTATACGGGGCCCGGCGCGGAAGTGAGCATCCTTTTGCCCAAGAAGCCCGCACACTCCTCAAAGCCTTGGCCCATGGCCACAGTCACATACGCTACAGCGCGCCCGATCCCGAGGATCGGCTAGGCGTGGATTTCGACGCTCGTGGACGCTTGGACATGGGGCTGCTTCAGGAACTGGGCGTGCCGCGCAATGCCGGCTTCTACATCTGCGGGCCATCGGCCTTCATCAGTGACCTGACCGCGGGTCTTGCCGCCTGGGGCATCGCTAAAGGCCAGATCCATACCGAGCTGTTCGGTCCCGGTCCGTCCAATACTCCAGGCGTCGCCTCCTCCTCGCATGGGCCGCCGCACCTGCCTGCCGGGCCTCCCGGTGCGGGTCCGCTGATTTCGTTCGCCCGGAGTGGCTTGAATGTCCATTGGGATCCGGCATTTCAGAGCCTGCTGGAGCTTGCCGAAGCCTGCGATATTCCTACGCGGTGGTCGTGCCGCACAGGAGTTTGCCACAGTTGTGAAACCGGGCTTGTGGCTGGGTCAGTCGCCTACGCGCCCGACCCAATCGACCCACCAGCGGAAGGCAATGTGCTGATCTGCTGCTCCCGGCCTCAGGGCGACGCCGTTATCGATCTCTAACGTTTCATGGGAGCACTCGCGTGACAAACACCTATGACGCCGTCATCATCGGCGCTGGCCAAGCCGGTCCGCCTTTGGCAGGGCGGCTTACCGCGGCCGGCATGTCGGTTGCGCTGATTGAGCGCAAGCTTTTCGGCGGTACCTGCGTCAATACGGGCTGCATCCCGACCAAGACGCTCGTCGCCAGCGCCTATGCCGCGCATCTGGCGCGCCGCGCAAAGGACTATGGCGTCGGCACCGGAGCGGTTGCGGTCGACATGAGAGCCGTAAAGGCGCGTAAAGATGTCATCTCCACGCGAGCACGAGAGGGCGTCGAATCCTGGCTTGAGAACATGGAGCGTTGTACGGTTTACCGCGGCCATGCGCGCTTTGTCTCGCCGCGCGAAGTGCAGGTGGACATGGACCGTCTCACCGCGAAGCACGTCTTCATCAATGTGGGCGGCCGCGCGCGCATTCCGGACTTGCCTGGACTCGACCGTGTCGCCACCCTGACCAACACGTCGATTCTCGAGCTCGACACGTTACCGCAGCATCTGGCCGTGATCGGCGGCAGCTATGTCGGTCTCGAGTTCGCCCAGATGTACCGCCGTTTCGGCGCCCAGGTGACTGTCGTGGAGATGGGGCCACGGCTGATCGCGCGTGAGGATGAGGATGTCTCGGCTTCTATTAAGGAGATTCTTGAAGCCGAAGGCATCGCCGTGCGCCTCGATGCGGAATGCATCCACTTCGAGCCCCGGGGCGCTGAAATCGCGGTTGGGCTTGAGTGCGCATCTGGTGAGCCCGAGGTCATCGGCTCCCACGTGCTTCTCGCGACCGGACGCCGCCCCAACACCGATGACTTAGGGCTTGACAGCGCCGGGGTTGAGGTCAATGCACGCGGCTACATCACCGTCGATGATGAACTGCGTACCAGCGCGCCGGGCATTTGGGCGCTTGGCGACTGCAATGGCAAAGGCGCCTTCACCCACACGGCCTATAACGACTTCGAGATCGTGGCCGCAAATCTGCTGGACGGCGAGCGGCGGCGGGTAAGCGACCGCATTTTGGGCTACGCGCTCTACATCGATCCGCCGCTCGGCCGCGTGGGCATGACTGAGGCGCAAGCGCGCGCCACTGGACGGCCGCTTCTTGTTGGCCGGCGTCCGATGACCCGGGTGGGCCGCGCCATCGAAAAGGGCGAAACGCATGGGTTTATGATGGCGATCGCCGATGCCGGGACGCAGCAAATCCTCGGGGCCGCGATTCTTGGAACCGGCGGCGACGAGGCGATCCATGGCATCCTCGACGCGATGAGCGCGCGGGTCCCTTACCCGGTGCTCAAATGGGCGATGCCCATTCACCCGACTGTGTCGGAGCTCATCCCGACCCTTCTCGGTGACATGAAGCCGGTCCAGCCGTAACAAATATAGGTGAAGCTGGAATACCCCTATGGGCTCAAGCCCAAAGAACCAAATCCCAGCGCAGCGGAGCCTGCCCTGCTTCAGTCGCTGTTCGGCTACAATGCAACGCAAGCGGGGCTCGTCCTGTCGCTAGAAGGCATTTTTTCAGTGTCGACGCTACCTATCGTGGGCTTTGTGCTTGGGCGGCGTACAGATGCTCGCTGGGTTATTCTGGCCGGTGTTTTGACCATGGCGGCTGGAAGTTATTGGCGGGCACAGCTTAACCTCGATATCGGTCCCGGCCAGGTTGTTTGGCCCAGGGGCGCACTGGTTGTGGGATTGTCTATATGTTTCGCTCCCGCCAATGTCCTGATTTATGGGTGACCGGCTTTGGGAGGGCGGTCATGCTGGTGACCTTCGTTGCAGAGATCGGATACAGGCAAGTACCTAAGCAATGACCCAGAACCCAGCCTTCGGCCCGCACGTCACAGGAGGACTATAATTTGAGAAAAAAAACCTCATCGGCTAATAAAATTTAGAAACCTAGCCGGAGCGCACAACTTGATTGGTGATCCATATACAAATACGGTACTAAGAATGTAAGACACAGTATTACAGCATATATTTGTTCGATCTGCGGCATAAAACTCATAACAATAAAGTTTATTATATATAAAAGACCAAGACTAAGCTCAGAAATCATATTCAAATTGCTACGCCGTTCTTCGTCGGGCTCCACTCTTAAGGAGAAGCTCATGGGCTACGTTAGAAAAGAAAGCGACAGCCTTGGCGTTGTTGAAGTGCCCGCCGATAAACTGTGGGGCGCTCAAACACAGCGTTCTCTTGAGCATTTCAGCATCGGCACCGACCTCATTCCGCGCGAAATGATCGCCGCCTACGGGATCTTGAAGAAGGCAGCCGCCGCCGCGAACCACGCGGGCAAACGGCTCGACGAACAGCGATATAAGCTCATAACCCAGACTTGTGACGAGATACTCGCCGGTCAGCATCACGATATGTTCCCGCTGCATGTTTGGATGACCGGCAGCGGCACCCAATTCAACATGAACGTCAACGAGGTGATCTCAAACCGCTGTTGCCAGGCCGCCGGCACACCTCTTGGGAGCAAGACGCCGGTTCATCCAAACGACCACGTCAATATGGCTCAATCCTCGAACGATAGTTTTCCCTCCGCGATGAACATCGCGGCCGCTGTCAACGTGAAAGAGCGCCTCATTCCCGCTGTCGCCGCGTTGCGCGATGCCATCGGCGCCAAGGCGAAAGCCTGGACGGGTATCGTGAAGATCGGCCGTACCCATATGCAGGACGCCACGCCGCTCACGCTGGGTGAAGAATGGTCCGGCTATGAGGGCATGTTAGCCGACGATCTGGAGCGCATCGAGAGTGCATTGCCGGGTGTTTACCGGCTCGCGCTTGGCGGGACGGCCGTCGGCACCGGCATCAATTCAGCTCCCGGCTTCGGGGAGGCTGCGGCTTCCGAAATTGCCAAGCTCACGGGTGTGCCTTTTGTCAGCGCACCAAACAAATTCGCCGTGCAGGGCGCCCATGATTCACTCGTGCAGCTGTCTGGCACGCTGCGCACGCTCGCAGTATCTCTTTACAAGATCGCCAATGACATCCGCCTCATGTCCTGCGGGCCTCGCGCGGGCTTTCATGAGCTTTTGATCCCTGAAAACGAGCCTGGCTCATCGATCATGCCGGGCAAGGTCAATCCCACTCAATGCGAGGCGCTGACCATGATTGCGGTCCAGGTCATGGCCAACGATGTCGCAGCCGGGTTTGGCGGTGCCGGCGGCTATCTCGAAATGAATGTCTATAAGCCGCTCATGATCTTCAATATCTTGCATTCCGTCAGGATCATGAGCGATGGCTGCAAGAATTTCCGGCGCTTCCTGATCGAGGGCACCAAGCCCAATCTAAAGAAGATAAACGAATATGTTGAGCGGTCGCTGATGCTCGTGACGGCGCTCTCGCCTGTCATTGGCTACGATAAAGCCTCAAAAATCGCGCACTACGCGATGGACAAAGACCTGACGCTTAAGGAAGCGGCCTTGCAGCTCGGCTTCGTCAGCGAGGCTGAATTCGACAGCGTCGTCGATCCGGTCAAGATGGTTCAGCCTTACGTCGCTCAAGCCAGCTGAAGGAAATCTAGTATCGGGGGAGGAGGGACTGAAAGGAACTGCGTCTATGCCTGCCACCAAGCATGGAATCGAACTGCTTCGCGATCCTGCGCTGAATAAATCGACAGCCTTCACCGAGGAAGAGAAGCAAACGCTGGGGCTTGTGGGCCTTGTGCCCGATGTCACCGAAAGCGAGGACCTGCAATTCAGCCGGGTGATGATGCAGCTTGGTCATAAGACCACAGATCTCGACCGGTTTATCTACCTCGTTAATCTGCTCGACCATAACGAGACGCTCTTCTACCGGACCGTCATGTCGGATCCGGCCCGGTTTCTCCCAATCGTCTACGACCCGACCATCGCGGAGGCCTGCCTCAAATTCGGGCATATCTACCGCCAGGCGCGTGGCATGTATCTTTCCATAAGCCGTAGGGGCAAAGTGAAGGAAGTCTTGAGAAATTGGCCTGAGAAAGATGTCCGGTTCATTTGCGTCACGGATGGGGGCCGCATCTTAGGCCTCGGTGATATTGGCGCGAGCGGCGCCGGAATCCCAATTGGAAAGCTCGAGCTCTACACCGCATGCGCTGGAGTTCCGCCGCAGTATCTGCTCCCCATGTATCTCGATGCCGGCACGAACAACGAGCAGTATCTGCACGATCCGCTCTATCTCGGCATGCGCAAAACGCGGCTGCCAGCAGAGGAGCTTTACTCCTTCGTGGATGAGTTCGTCGAAGCGGTGCAAGAGGTCTTCCCGAAATGCTGCATTCACTTCGAGGATTGGACGGGGTCAGATGCCGTCCATCTGCTTGAGCGGTACCGCGACAAATATTGCGTCTACAACGACGACGTGCAGGGCACAGCAGGCATAGTGCTCGCCGGCATGATCAATGCCGCCAAGATCAAAGGCTCCAAGCTAAGCGATGAGAAATATCTCTTCCTGGGCGCGGGCTCTGCCGGGATAGGCCTCGCCAAGCTCCTGTGCTCGGCCATGACCAAAGAGGGACTCACCCTGGAGCAGGCCCAGTCGCGGGTCTACATGTTCGACATCAACGGCTTGCTGGAGAGCACCAGGAAGGACCTGTTCGATTTTCAGAAGCCCTACGCCCACAAGCATCCGCCAACGCACGACTTTGTAGCGGCGATCGAAAGCATCAAGCCGACAACGATCATTGGCGTCAGCACCGTAGGCGGCGCTTTCAACCAGAAGGTCATCGAGGCCATGTCGCGCCTGAACGAGCGCCCGGTTATCATGGCACTTTCCAACCCGACCGAGCGTGCCGAGTGCACGCCGGAACAGGCCTACACCTGGTCGAAAGGCAAAGCGATCTATGCCGCAGGCGTTCAGTTCCCGCCAGTTCATCTCAACGGGCAAACCTTCCTGCCCGGCCAGGCCAACAACTTCTACGTTTTCCCTGCCATTGGCATGGCCGTGTTTGCGACGCAAGCCTCCCGGGTAACCGATGAGATGTTCATCGAGTTCTGCGCACGCCGTCGCCGATCAGGTGCCCGCCGATCTCTTGAAACAGGGTCTCCTCTACCCGCTTCAGGCAAACATTCTGGAAACCGAGATTCAGACTGCCGCGAGGATAGCAAAGCTGGTCTTCGACGCAGGGCTTGCGCGAGTCAAGCGCCCGCCTGACGTGCTCGCGTTCATCCGCCAGCATGTCTACAAGCCGGACTATCGCTCAGCGATTCCGGCAAGGAAGGCAGCGGAATAAGTTGCCTTGAGCATGGATGTGAGTCCTCGCCACTACTGGCGGCGAGGGGCTATTTTCCACCGGTTAGACGCAGGAAGGACGGTCGGCATGTTTGAGAACAAAGAGGATCCTCTGGTCCAGAAGAATCACGACGCACAACCTATTCGCGGCGAATGGGGTGCCCCAATTATGGGACCCCGCAACGCGCCCCTAGAAGCGGAGAACCCTGACCTTCTGGCCTCGCCCTATACCGACGCCGGGACTATTCCGAACCTGAAATTCTCGTTTGCAACGGCCCGCAATCGCCTCGCCAAGGGCGGCTGGGCGCGCGAAGTGACGGTGCGCGAACTGCCGGCCGCGACAACAATGGCCGGGGTCGACATGCGACTCTGCGCCGGGCGGCATCCGCGAAATGCATTGGCATAAGGAGGCGGAATGGGGCTACCTGCTCGCCGGAAGCGCAAGGCTCACGGCGATCGATGCGCAGGGCCGCAACTTCATCGATGACGTAGGGGCGGGCGACATCTGGAATTTTCCCGCCGGACTTCCACATTCGATCCAAGGACTCCAAGACGGCTGTGAATTCCTCCTGGTATTCGACGATGGAAACTTCTCCGAGAACGAGACTTTCCTCCTCAGCGATTGGTTCGCTCATACGCCGCGCGAAGTGCTCGCTAAGAACTTCGGCGTCCCAGAAGCCGCTTTTGACAACCTCCCGCAAGACGTCGAGCACACGCGCTGGATTTTCGCCGGGAAAGTGCCGGGCCCGATGGAGTTGGACGTGGTCCAATCCCCGGCAGGCAAGACGCCCATATCGTACAGTTACCGCCTGTCCCAGCAGCAGCCCCTGAAGGTGGCGGGCGGCCAGGTCCGGATTGTGGATTCCTCAAATTTTCCAGCGGCGAGCACAATCGCGGCAGGGCTTGTCGAAATCGAGCCCGGCGGTTTACGCGAAATGCACTGGCATCCGAACAACGACGAATGGCAGTACTATCTCAGCGGGCGCGGTCGCATGACCGTATTCGCGTCCGGCGGAAAGGCTCGCACTTTCGACTATCAGGCAGGGGATGTGGGCTATGTGCCTTTTGCGATGGGTCATTACGTCGAAAACACCGGTAATGAGGTGCTCCGCTTCTTGGAAATGTTCAAGAGCCCCTACTTCGCCGATATCTCGCTGAACCAATGGATGGCGCTGACGCCGCCTGAACTGGTGCGCGCTCATCTCAATTTGGATCAGCCAACGATCGGCGCCCTTAGCAAAGAGAAGCCAGTCATCGTCCGTTCTAAGATTTGAAAACCTGCGCGCCAGACTGTTTTGTCTTGGAACCGCACCGCCTACGAGAAAGCGGAAAGTCCCCTCGCCTCTAACAGATACTTTGCTGACCGGCGAGGAACCGCATGCCCATCAGCCAATTATCTAGCTGCGATGGGCCGTTGCATCATATCCAGTGCGGCGAAGTTTATACCGCGCACTTTCCCGGCGGCTCTCAGAAAGGAGCTTACGATATGGAGAAATCACAAACCGTCTGAGCAGCTACCTACGATCTTCTGCGGTCCCTGGGCTTGACTACGGTCTTTGGCAATCCTGGTTCTACTGAACAGCCATTCCTAAAGAACTTTCCAACTGACTTTCAATACATTCTGGGCCTGCAAGAAGCCTCAGTCGTTGCAATGGCTGATGGTTTCAAGCCGCGCGCGGCTGGTGAACCTGCACACATCGGCCGGCACAGGCAACGGCATGGGCAACATCATGACGGCACGACCTAGTAGAACAAGATTTTGTAGGCCGGACGGACGGGGGCAACCGCGCCCCACATGGAAGATGCGCAGCAGCGCGTGGGCACTGCAAACCTACAAAGAGATTCCCTCCGCGGGACGGATGTGTTTTGATCTCCAGGCAGAGTATTTCGATAATCGGCGAGCCTAGAAAAGGTGGCTTGAATGGAGTTGTCTAAATCGCGAAGACTTATTTTAGAAGGAAGCCTTTATCTTATCGCCATTGTCGCTGTGACTTTTGCCAGCGGCTCAATTTACGGGCAGGAACAAACGCCAAATTTGACTCCCGCCCAGATCGCCGAGATTGCGATTCCATCCGTAGTGGTGATTAAAACGCCGATCGGGCTCGGCAGTGGCTTTGTAGCAGCACCGGAAGGGAAGATCGTAACCAATTTCCATGTAATCCGAGGCGCGTCGCAGGCGACCGTTGTGACATCGGATCGGGTCGAACACAAAGACGTCGAGGTGATTGCGCTTGATGAGGCGCACGATCTGGCTGTCTTGAGAATAAGTGCGCCTGGACTGAGGCCGCTGCCGCTTGCCGACTCCAGCACATCGAAACCTGGAGAGCACGTAGTCGCGATCGGCAACCCTTTGGGGCTGGGCGTCACCATTTCGGATGGTTTGCTGAGTGGCATTCGTGAGTTTCCGAAGGCTACCTTTCTGCAGATCTCCGCGCCGATCTCACGCGGCTCATCCGGAGGACCGGTCCTCAACGATCGAAGCGAAGTTATCGGCGTTTCGACCTTTCTTCTCGCCGGAGGGCAAAATCTGAACTTCGCGGTACCAATTAACGCGGTGAAGCGCATGCTCGAGGAAAATAAAGGAACGCCGCTGGCTGCTTCCGCAGCGGCCGCTCCGCCACGCAACATACCCAACCATCCGCTTTCATTGCTCAATGGATGTCCGGCGCCGCAGTTGCAAACCGTTGTCAGTGCAATTTCGCGTGCGATCAATGTTGGCGCCCCGCTCTATAACCAAGGTAATATCGAGGCGTGCTATCGGATCTATGAGGGAGCGGCGATGGAGGCGCAACGGACAGTGGCGGAATGTCCGGGCCCAAAGCAAGCTTTAACCGATGGCCTCAGCAACGCAGAGAAGCTGGCGAGCTGGTCCGAAAAAGCTTGGGCGATGCGTGATTCCTTCGACGGAATCCTCGCTGTTGCAAGGAAAAACGGCACAACAGAGCGTCATGTACCGGAGGTTCCGCAGTCTGTTATCGACGAGTGCCCATCCGAGGATATCGCGGCCATCGCCAGTGCCATCACCGCAGCCATAAATAGTGGCGCGCCTTTGTACAATAGTGGCAACGTCGAGGCTTGCTTTCGGATTTATCAAGGCGCGATAGGCGAGATCGACCGTAAGTTTAGCCGCTGCCAAGCGGCGCGTGAGGTATTGCATGACGGCATTCGTAACGCCTGCCGGCTGACCGGTTGGCCGGCGAAGGCATGGGCATTGCGAGATTCATTCGACGGGCTAATGAATGCCGTCGGCAAACGTCAAGGCGCTTCGAAAATGTAAGAATGTCAAGAACACCCATTTGATCGGCTTTATCCACAACCTCTTCTTCCTCGGCCAGCCCTCCTTCGGCTCCCCGCCGCATCGCGTTCACTAGCCCGAGCCTGAACGGGCTATGGGCGGCCGTCGAGGCCGGCGTGACCTTGCGCACGGCCGTAGGGCTGCCGGCCGGGGTGGCCACGCTCGAGGTCATAGATCGTCTGCCGCAAGCCCCGGCGCAGGCGCTTGCTCTCTGTCTGGATGATGGAGGCCGGCCGTTGGGGCGAGTTCTGACCCGCCTCCGGACAGTCATCATCGAGACGCTGGCCGAAAATCTGCCAAGAAGCTCAACCGAAAATCGGTGACAGGAGGCCTCCTTTCCCCGGCGAACCGATTGGACCATATGTCAGACCCTGACCGCCATATCTTGCGGTTGCAAAAATTTCCTTCGGCTACGTGGGGAATAACGAGCTTGCCGGAATTGAGCAGCAGCGTTGAAACACACCGCAATGAAAGGTGAATTGCGATGCGGCGCCAGAATCGCCACCATACGTTAAGCCTCGTCAAAGGCTCACCTCCCCAAGTCCCAAGGACCCCGCTTCCCCGGCGGGGTCCCTCTTACGGATTTTGCCGCCAGGCATAGAGCCCGGCTGCCGCAAGAATCCCGGATTGCCGCATGGCGCCGCCAAGCATGCGCCGGATGCGGACCGTGCTCCGCATGGCTTCTGCCGTGCCGGCTATAAGGCTGCCCGCCGGACAGCCCAACCCCTTTGACAGGGCGACGGCCACCACGTCAAAGGGGCCTGCTAATTCAGCCGGTGTCCGGCCGCTGGCTACCGCCGCATTGAAGAGCCGCGCCCCGTCCAAATAAGTGGCGACGCCTTGCTCTTGAGCCGCCGCGCATATGGCGGCGATATCCTCTGGCGGGAAAACGATGCCGCCACCGCGGTTATGCCGCAGCGCTAAAGCCGTCCGTATTTGCTTTCAAATTCCTGCCGTAGTTCGGGTGCCGATTATTCACACCAATTCGAATTGAAGGAGAGCGATGTGAGTCGGGCGAATATCGTGTTTACCCTGCTGCTTTCCGCGGTTCTCGCAAGTGGAGGCGCCCCGTTGACCGCGGGTGGCGCCAGTGCGCAGCAACAAGCCTTTAAGGGCACTGTTAGCGGCGACAATATCCAGAAGGTCGGATTCCGAGCCATGATCCAAAAGGAGGCGATCATGTACAATCTCGCCGGTTACGCCCGGAACAATCCAGATGGAACTGTGGCGGTAACCCTGCAAGGCGACAAGGACGGGATCGATCGGACGCTCGCTGCCATTCGTGCCGGCAGCAAGAAATCTTCCAAGAACAACATCATTGTCCCGATTGCCGCCGCGGTCGATCCCAATCTGAAGTCGTTCACAGTCTTCGCCTGGACATCGATGAGCCGGAATATCACGAACCCCTATGACTTGGTATTTTCTCTACGACCCACCGATAATCAAATCTCTCATCACGATGCAAAGACGATTTGGAACAATATCGTGAAAAGCACACTCAAAGGCGACGATCTAGCCAAGTTCCTGAAGCATATGAATGATGACGTTGAATGAGACTTGCCTCTGGCACGTCATTCTGGACCGAAACCGGGTAGCCGCAATCGAGTACCGAGTGATAAGCGTACGCCGGCGGTATGTCTGGGGCACGGTTTCTTGCTGTTGTGCATGAGTCCGCAGCTGCCCCAATCTGCCGAAGCTGGCACTCCCGTGAATTGCCCGCACTAGGATCCGAAAGCAAACGCCACCGCTTGAGCATTTTTCGAGACGCCTCCTCCGGTGGCGGCCTTGAGCGCCAATGCGGCCGATGCCGTTTGGCACAGGCGGTGGAAACGCCATTCTCCTTCCCTGGATGCGCTGGTGCAAAACGTCACGCAATAAGAGCTGGCTGAAGCATCCTTGACACATGGCCGGCACACCTCACCGCCGCGCATGCCGCCAACCGCGATATGGCAGTCGCAGCGCGCATCTTACCCAAAGTGTCAGGGCGACGGCGCAGCTACCTGTTGCACCGGATACTAAAACGTGCGGGTAAGATATTCTGAATCCGAGGTTGTATTGACTCTTCAAGGCGCGGGTGGGAATTGCCGAGCGCTCCTGCTAAACGAGGGCTGCCACAGGAATAAGCAGACGCCCCAGCCGTTATCGCTGCATATTAAGCCCCTTAGGCTTGCCGCATCCCTTCTGGTGCGGCCTTTCTATCTTCCTGCGACGGGTTCATGTTCGTAATGCAGCCTTGGATCCAGACATGGCTCGGCCAGTCTCCTGACTTTTTTGCAGCCATCAGGCTCGCCATCGCGAAAGACCCTCACACACCCGTGCTGCTTGTCATTGGCGGTGGCTTGCTGTTCTCCATGGTTGCCGATATTGGTACCGCCTGGCTCGGCAGCGGGGGACCTCCCACCAGGAAACTCCAGGGAGGCTTCTCCTTAGAAAAAGGCGGTCCTGTCGCTCATCACTTTGAACGGGGCCACGCCTGTTTGCGCAGCGGCGATGCTGACCGGGCGATCGAATCCTTCAGCAAAGCGCTTCGCCTAAATCCCAGTTATGCCGGCGCTTTGATCGGCCGCGGATTGGCCCTTTGTAAGAAAGGCGATTACGAGAACGCAATGGCTGATCTAAGCGAGGCCATTTATCTCGACCCTAAGAGCGCAAAGGCATACTTCTATCGTGGAAACATCCTTGACACAAAAGGCGACTACGCGGGGGCGATTGCGGATTACGATTGCGCGTTACGTCATGACCCAGGCCAAAAAAGGGTCCGCAACGCAAGGGAACTCGCAGTGGCGAAAATGGCTGACGCAAAAGCATGAGATGAACTCGGTCCATCGACCTCGATGCCGAGGTAACGCACGGTGCTTTCGACCTTCGGTGAACAGCCCCGATCCGAGATAGACAGTGCTGACATCGATCACCGTCTGACAAAGCAAAAACATCCCTGGACCAACAGCCAGGTGGAACGCATGAACCGCACTCTGAAAGAGGCAACCGGCCGCCGTTATCACTACGATAGCCACGGCCAGCTGCGAGAGCACCTCGCAATATTCTTAGCTGCCTATAACTTCGCAAAGCGGCTCAAGGCTGGAGAAGCTGTGCACTCGACCCTAAACCGCCTTACGGAAATGCAAAATCCCCCAGGCGAGCGCGCCCCTCTCGCACGCCCTCACCCAATGATCGAGGCCCGCGAGCATGCGCTCGATGTAGGCCGGTGAAATCAGCCCGGAGAGTGGCGCCCGGTTCGTCTGCAATTCATCGTGCACGCGGGCATAGTGCCGGATGAGATGCGGCGTGAGATCTTCGACACCGGCTGTCGCCAATCCGGCGCGCTCCGCCGCCGCGGTATACGCGCGGAACGATCCCAGCGATGACAGATGGATGCGGTCGAGGACAGGCTGCAAATCCTCAGCGGAGCCCGTCCCGCTCTCCATCGGGTCGGTGAATATGAAATCGCCGCCGGGCCGCAGCACGCGCGCAACCTCCTGAAAAATCCTATCCTTTTGCGCAGAGTGCAGGATCGCATCCTGAGACCAAACCACATCGAAGCTATCGGCCGGCGCCGGGATGTCTTCGAAGGCTCCCTCGATCACCGTGACGAGCTGCGAAAGCCCCGCGGCCTCGCACATGGCCAAACTCCTGGCGTTTTCCTTCGCGGAAATGTTTAGCGTGGTGACGTGGCAGCCCTTTGTCCGCGCGAGATAGCGGGCGGCGCCCCCGAAGCCGGCCCCTAGATCGAGCACGCGGCTCTGAGGGCCAAGATGCGGCAGCCGCGATGCCATCAGCTCGATGGATCTGCGGCTCGCCTTCGCGATGTCCGTCTCGCCGTCCTCGTAAACGCCGATGTGGATGTCCTCGCCGCCCCACACGTGAAAATAGAAATTGTCGGCGTCGGCGCTGTCGTAATAGCTCCGCGTTATCGCGGTGGTGTCTTGAGTTTCCGCCGTCATGCTGCCCCTTCGGCCAAGCCAACCGGCTTCCTGGCGGTTTGGATGAAAAAATCCGGCTCGGTTTCGAGATAGGCCGCCTTGAAGTCGCCGTAGGTTTTGACGTTCTGAAAGCCCGCTCCGCTTAGGAGTTGACGGACATAAGCCTTCCGCAGGGGGAACATGTCGAGATGATAGGCCGCGCCGTCCGGGAATTCATAGCGGAAACGCGCGAGCCCAGGATCGACGTGGACCGGACGCGCATGAACGCCTTCGCCGCAGTAATAGACCTTATGGCGCGGCTGGATGCCATGGTCGAGAAGCGCATCGTAATTGCGGTGATCGAGGATCAACAGGCCGCCCGGCCGCAGGCGCGCATAATACTCTGCAAGTGCCCTCCGGCGCCCAGCGTCATCGAAGAGGTGCGTGAACGAGTTTCCAAGGCAGATCAGGGCATCGAACTCGCCCTCGACATGCAGCCCGAGAAATCTCCAATCGGCCTGGACGGTGCGCAACCGCAGCCCCAAGCGCCGCGCATTGATCTCTGCGCGCTCAATCATGCGCTCGCAGCCATCGACGCTCGTGACATCGAATCCGGCCTGCTTGAGCCGGATCGAGTGAAAGCCTGTCCCCGTTGCGGCGTCGAGTACGGAACGGGCACCGTGCGCTCTCAGAAGGTCGATGAAAAAGCTGCCTTCAGCCGCGGCGCGCTTGTCCCAGCCGATGAGTTCGTCCCATTTCGCCACGAATCCGGCAATGTATTCCTCTTGATAGCGGTCCGTCCGGGTGGCTGGAAACGGATGCGAGGAGGCTTCCGGGGATATCGCGATGGCTTCCGCTGTCATATCTTATGTCTCACCCTAGAAAACAGCTTGGCCCTTGCCGGACTTTGGCAAAGCTAGCGTTAGCCCGCAAGCCGCCTTAGGCAGCTTTCTACAGCTCTCTTTAGCGCCAGCTTGACGCAAATTAACCATTCGTGCTTAGTGACTAGCCTGTGCGACTGGCCAATTTTTGGGCAAAAATCAGCGGGATTGCGGCATGACATTGGTTCCGGATGCGTGGCGTGACTTCGTCAGCCCCGCCAATACGATGTGCTCTCGCCGTCATGCCGGCTAGCAACGCGGCTTGGGCCGTCTGCTCCGCACCAAGGGAAAATCCCAGGGCCCGGCTCATTTGCTTTCCGCACGGCGGCGGAGGCTCTCACGCATTCCGCGCATGGTCCGCCGGGTTGCCCGAGTGGCTTGAAGTGGTGGCGATCAACCCGCCAGGCAGAGGCGCCCGGCTGCGGGAAGCGCCCATCACTGTCATGGCGCAGATGGTTGAAGGCGTGACCGCCGCGCTCGCTTCCTACCTCGATCTTCCGTTCTTCATATTCGGTCACAGCGTGGGCGCGCTCATCGCATTTGAGGCCGCGCGCGTGTTGGAGGCCCAGGGACTAAGGCCGCTCCACGTCATTTTATCCGGATATGACCGGCCGGAACTCGCCGCGCTCGCGGTCCTTTTCAATCGGCACCGATGACGAATTGCTCGCCTCCATCGCAGGGCTTGGCTTGTTGCCGGATGATTCACTTCAAGCCGAAGGGCTGCGCGAGCTAATCCTGCCTGCGCTGCGGGCCGATTATACCCTCGCCGCCAGCCACGAAGTTGCCGCCGATGCGCGGATTTCTGCCCCGCTCACGGTGCTTGGCGGCAAGGATGACCCGCTCGTGGACGCGGCCAGCCTTGGCGCCTGGCGAACGCGCTCCGAGGGCCCATTCGCCGTCCAGCTTTTTGACGGCGGTCATTTCTACACGGAGACAGCGCGCAGCGAGCTACTTATAACGCTCGCCGGTATAGCCGCGCGCTCGCTCGATGCCTTGCCGCCCTCGCTCATGATTGGGCCGCAGGAAGACTATCCGCTGGGCGCTTGCTTGCACGATCTATTCCGCGCTCAGGCGAAAGCAACGCCGGATGCGCTCGCTCTGTTCGAGCCCGGCCGCCAGCTCACATTTGCGGACCTCGACCGGACCAGCGATCTCTTGGCCCGGCGGCTCTTGTCTCTGGGGTGCGGCCCCGATCGCATGGTGGCGATCCTGATGGATACGAGCGGCGATTTCGTGATCGCCTATCTCGCGATCCTGAAGGCTGGCGGCGCTTATCTGCCCGTCCCCCCTGTTACGCCGGACCGGACGATCGGTGAAATCCTCGATAGCGTCCGTCCAGTTGCGGTCGTAACCCGGCCCTCCCTTGAAGGCCGGTTGCCTCGGCCGTGGCGGGCAGCGGAGCGGTGCATCGTCATTGGAACGGGGGAGGACATCGCGGCCGGTCCGCTTCCAGCCCTCGATACGGTGGTTGAAAAGCCCGGCCCGGACTCGCTCGCCTATTGCGTCATGACTTCGGGCACGACGGGCAAGCCAAAGGGGATCGCCTGCCCGCATAAGGGAGCAGTGAACTCCTATTGGTGGCAATTCGAACACCTTCCCTATGGCGAGGACGAACGCGAGGCCTGTAACGTTTTCTTTGTCTGGGAGGTGCTGCGGCCACTCTTGATGGGCCGCCCCGCCTATATCATCCCGGACGATGTCATTTTCGATCCGCGCCGGCTGATCGACTTCCTAGAGACGCATGCAATCACGCGCGTGCTGTTCACGCCGTCGCTGTTCGAGCAGGTGCTGAACGTGGGCGGGGAGGGACTTGCGCAGCGCCTTGCCGCGCTCCGCATGGTGATCCTGAATGGCGAGGTCGTGAGTGCTGCGCTCGCTGAGCGGGCCCGCGCGCTGCTTCCGCATGCCGCGCTGGTGAACGACTACTCCATCTCGGAATGCCATGACGTGGCCACCGGCACAATCGGAGACGGCCTTCCGGCCCCCGGGAGCCGCACTATCCCAGCAGGCCGCATCATGGCGAATGTCCGGGTCTACATTCTCGACGAAAATCTCGCGCCCGTGCCTTGGGGTGTCCCCGGCGAAGTCTACGTCGCGGGGCCAACGCTCGCACGCGGCTATCTCGGTCTGCCGGAGATGACAGCGGAGCGCTTCCTCCCCGATCCGTTCCAGGCCGGCGATGCACGCATGTTCCGCACGGGCGACATCGGCCGCGCGTTGCCGGACGGGCAGCTCGAAATCCGGGGCCGGTCGCACTTCATGATCAAGCTGCGCGGCTATTCGGTGGTGCCAAGCGCAGTGGAAGCCGCGATCTCAACGTATCCGGCGGTGGGCGCCGTTGCGGCCGTACCCGTGAACGATCCGCAAACGGGGCAGCCAGTGAGTCTCGCGGCCTATGTCGTAGGCCGGGACGGGCCGTTCGATACCGCCGGCATGACCGCGCTGCGAGCGCATCTGAAGGAGCGGCTGCCAGCCTACGCGATACCGGCGCACATCATCCCGCTCCCCGAACTGCCGATCCAAGCGTCGACCGGGAAAATCGACCGCAAGCGATTGCCGCCGGCCGAAGGCGCATCAGGATGAGCCGCGCGAAGACAAACCAGGACCCGATGGGCCCGGTATCGAGCGCGGGATGTGCGATCTATGGGGTGAGGTGCTGGGCCAGTTGCCCTCCGCGCCCGATGACAATTTCTTCGACCTTGGCGGTCATTCGCTGCTCGCGATCCAGCTCGCGCTTGCGGCGGAGGCACGGTTTGGCGTTGCGCTCGACGTGGTCGATGTCTTCAACCACCCGACGCTGCGGGCGTTTAGCTGCCACGTCGCCGCGCGGGCTGGTAAGAACGGCGCAAGCGAAAAGACGGGCGCGCAGAAGCCGTCCGCGAAGGTTACGCGAGCCAGCGGTCCAGCCGATATCGCCGTGATCGGAATGGCCTGCCGTTTTCCCGGTTGCGATACCCCCGGGGAGCTTTGGGCCAAGCTTCTTGCCGGCACAGAATGCGTGCGCAGTTTCAGCGATGACGAGCTTCGCGCGAGAGGCGTGCCTGCACAGCTCCTCGCCACCCCCGGCTACGTGAAAGCAGGCGCCATTCTCGGCAACGCAGCGATGTTCGATCCCGCGTTCTTCGGCCTGAGCGAGCGTGAAGCGACGCTCATGGACCCGCAGCACCGGCTTTTCCTAGAATGCTGCTGGGAGGCACTGGAGCGGGCCGGGCACGCCCCTGGAGGCAAAGGACCGCTGACCGGGGTTTATGCCGGCTGCTACTTTCCGGGCTATCTCATCCATCATCTTGGCGCCGCGAGGCATCTCGACGCGGCGGACCCCACCACCTTTCACCTCACAGAAACCGGCAACGACAAGGATTATCTCGCGAGCCGCGTGGCTTATATCCTCGGCCTCGAAGGTCCGGCTATCGCGGTGCAGACCTCCTGCTCCACGGAACTCGTCGCCATCGCCGAGGCGGCGGAGGCTGTGCGGAGCGGGCGCTGCGGCATGGCGCTGGCAGGCGCCTCCAGCATCACCTTCCCGCAGGGCGGATATCTTCCTGTCGAGGGGCATATCGGCTCGCGCGATGGCCATTGCCGCACCTTCGACGAAGCGGCCGGCGGCACGATCCTGGGCGACGGCGTTGGCGCTGTGGTGCTTCGCCGCCTCGATGACGCGCTCGCCGCGGGCGACACCGTGCTCGCCGTTATCAAAGGCTACGCGATCAACAATGACGGAGCCGCAAGGGCGGGCTTCTCGGCGCCGGGGGTGCACGGGCAGGCGCAAGCCATTTCGGCTGCCCTCGATATGGCCGAAACCGATGCCGCAACCATCGGCTATGTCGAAGCGCATGGAACTGCAACGCTGATCGGCGATCCGATCGAGGTGCGGGCCCTGACGCAGGCCTTCCGGCGGCAGACAAGCGAAACCGGCTTCTGTACCATCGGATCGGTGAAGCCGAACCTTGGCCACAGCAATATCGCGGCCGGCACAGCCGGGTTCATCAAGACGGTGCTCATGCTTCAGCACCGCACGATCCCGCCGCAGATCAACTTCACGCGCCCCAATCCCGAGTTGAAACTCCACCAGACCCCGTTCCGGATCGAGACGACGGGGCGCCCGTGGGAACCTCGCGACGGCGCGCCCAGGCGGGCCGGCCTGTCGAGCTTCGGCATAGGCGGGACCAATGCGCATATGATCCTGGAGGAGGCGCCGGCGTTCGCGGCGGTTGCTCCGGAGCCGGACGGTATCGAGATTCTGCCGTTATCCGGCAAATCCCCCGAAGCGCTCCAAGCGATGTCTGGACGGCTTGCGGCGCATCTTAAGGCAACGCCCGAAGATGGCCTCGCGGAGACGGCGGCGGCACTGCAATCGGGCCGCGTGGCGTTTCCCTGGCGCCGCGCCGAGGTCGCAAGGAGCCGCGAGCAAGCAATCGCCCAGCTGGAAGCGGTGCGTCAGCCCGACAAAGGCGCGCCCGGCGGCGGACTTGTGCTCGTATTCCCCGGTCAAGGGGCACAGTTTTCGGGCCTCGAAAGAGATTCCATGACGCGCTGTCCGGCTTTTGCCCGGCATTTCTCGAAATGCGCCGAACTGTTCCGGACCCACGCCGGCGTGAACCTCGACGATATTTTCGCCCCGCAGACAGCGGCGCAACTCATGGCCTCGGCGCCGGGCTATCAAGCCGCGCTGTTTGCGGTGGAGTATGCGCTCGGCGAGACATTAATCGAGTTCGGTCTTAGGCCAAGCGCGCTCGCCGGCCACAGCCTTGGGCAAATCGTGGCGGCCACGGTGGGAGGGATGCTCAGGCTGGACGATGCCGTGCGTCTGGTCGCCGTCCGCGCCGCGGCAATGCAGGATGCGGCGCCCGGCGCGATGCTTTCACTCGCCGTTGGTGCACAGGTGGCCGGAGAGCTGTTGGCGGACTGGCCCGGCGCCGTCATCGCGGCGATCAACTCGCCGCGCGATGTTACCGTTTCGGGGCCCATCGCCGATATCGACGGGCTGGAGCGGGCCGCGGCACGGTCCGGCATTGTGTGCCAGCGTCTCGCCGTGAGCCGCGCCTTTCACTCGCCCATGATGAAAGCCGCGGCAGACCGGGTAGCGGAGGTGGCCGCAACCATGAGCTGCGAATCCCCGCGTATCCCGGTCGCTTGCAATGTGACGGGCGGCTGGCTGGGCCGTGAAGCAGCCGGTGATCCCGGCACCTATTGGAGCCGCCATATCCTTGCGCCCGTCGATTTCGCCGGCAATGCCGCCGCCCTCGCCGCACTCCGGCCCGCTGCGGTGGTTGAAGCGGGACCGGGCCGGTCGCTGACGCGGCTTGTCCGTGAAGCGGCTGTCACGGCGCAGCTGCCAAGCCTCGCCATTGTGCCTGCAATGCGTCACGCGGCAGAGACAGGCGCCTCGGATTGGGAAGCCCTCTGCCGGTGTCTGGCGCGCGTTTGGGAGTTGGGTTTCGATATTGGCTGGGGCGCCTTCCGGGAAGGCCGCACGACCCACCGCGCCGTGCTCCCAACCTATCCTTTCCAGCGCCGCCGCTGCTGGCCTACGGACGATGCCGCATTGCAGGGTTCGCCCGCAAGCGTGCGAGCGCGCGAGGCAAAATTGCCGCCAGAGCAGCGCTTCTATGTTCCGTCCTTCCGGCAAGTGATTGCTCCGCCAGCATCCGCGTCGCCTACGGTCATACGCTGGTTGCTGCTGCGCGACTTCGGCGGCGTGCGCGGCGCTCTAGCGGACGCGCTCGCTCGCTTGTTGAAGGACCGCGGGAGCGAGGTTGAAAGCCTCGAACGTGGAGCCGCCGGCCTGCCGGCCGCGGAGTTGAGTGCCGCGCTTCAGCGTCTTAACGCGCAACCGGCGCCTGCCCGTATCCTTTCGCTTTGGTCTTTGCCGGATGGAAAACGCGCGCAGCCGGCCAGCGAACAGGCCTTGGAGGCGCTGCAACTCGCCAACGCAGTGGCTCAGCGAGGCGAGCCCCGCCCGCTCTATCTATTCGCCGTCTGCGAGAGCGCCTTTGCGTCGCCGGGCGCGCCCGGCCGATCCGTCGCGCACCGCCGCGATCGGCCCGCTTCTCGTTCTTGGCCAGGAGCATCCGGCCACGGCCGTGCGATTCATCGATACCGGCTTATCCTCCGCGCCGGACATAGGCGCGCTTG
This sequence comes from uncultured Alphaproteobacteria bacterium, assembly GCA_963817705.1. Taxonomy (GTDB): domain Bacteria; phylum Pseudomonadota; class Alphaproteobacteria; order Rhizobiales; family Rhodomicrobiaceae; genus Rhodomicrobium. Next base: position 2,164,386 of record CAWFPF010000001.1, on the reverse strand, counting down.
CATGCCAGATTGAGGACGAATGCACAGCACCGGAGCCCCGGCGCGAGGCAGTCGTGATGCTTCGCAACGGCCGCTATGCGCAGCGCTTCGATGCGCTGCCGCTGGGCACCACGCAGCGCGAAGCTGGGCGCCGGCTGCTGATGCAAGGCCCGCATATCGTGACCGGCGGCGTTGGCCGGATCGGCCTCGTTCTGGGCACGCATCTGTCCTCGCTCGGCGCGCACACCGTGCTAACCACACGCGGGACCGCCATGCCGGACGGGCCTCGCGGAGCTGACAAAATCGAAATCCTGCAACTCGATCTTTCGAGCGTGGCCAGCATCGAGGCGCTGCTTTCCGGCGTCATTCGCAAACACGGCCGGCTGGGCGGCATCTTCCACGCAGCGGGACGCGCTGAGTTGGCGGACCTTCGCGACACCACCGCCGCCTTTCTAGAGGCCGAATTCGAGCCGAAGGTTCTCGGAAGCATCAATTTGAAAAAGGCCATCCGCCGCGTATGGGCGGATCAGGGGGCCGCGCCGTCTTTCGTACTGACCTTCTCGTCGCTTGCCGCCGTCCTGGGCGGACTCGGCATGGCGGCCTATGCGAGCGCCAACCGGGTGATGGACGCGCTGGCGGCGGGGTTCGATCTTTCAGGCGGCGAAGCGGGCTTGGCTGTCCCTTGGATTTCCGTTCGCTGGGACGATTGGGATTTCGACTATGGAAAGCAGCAGACCGGCGCCTACGCGCAAACTCGCGCAGGCCTCTCGATTGCCCCGGAAGAGGGGCTGGCCGCCATCGAAGCTATTCTCGGCGAGCCTTCGCTGCGCGATGTCCTGGTCTCCGCGACGCCGCTCGAACCCCGGCTTGAGCGCTGGGTTGACCGCGTGCCGGCCGATGCCCCAACCCAAACGGAAGTGCTTCAGCCGGATGTCCAAAATGAGATCCCCGGCCTTTCGCGAACTGAGACGTGGGTGCGCGAAGCCTACGCCAAGGTGCTCGGTCCCGCAGATCCCGGAACTCGACAGCAATTTCTTCGATCTCGGTGGCGACAGTCTGCTCGCCGCCCAGATCGTTCTTGAACTGGACCGCAACAGAAGAAGGGGCGCTCTGCGCATAACCGATGTTTTCGACCATCCGACAATTCGCAGCTTGGCTGCGCGACTTGAATCGTCCAGCCAGTCAGGAGAACCCGATGGGCCACACTTCGACACCTTCGATGCCAGAGCGCAAAGAGACATCCGAGCCTGAAAAGCCCAGGCTCCGGACATTCGACCTCGACCTGCTTTTGCCGCCGCTGCCGGTGCCCGCGCTTGACGACACATGCGCGCGCTACCTGGCCTCCGTCGAGCCGCTTGAGGATGATGCGGCATTCGCGCAAACCAAAGCGGCGGTCGAAGAGCTGAAAGCCGAAGGCGGGCTTGGCCAGAAGCTTCAGGCGGCCCTGCAGGAGCGCGCATCGAAGAAGGACAATTGGCTGTCGGGGTACTGGGAGGATGCCGCCTACCTGACCTACCAGGAACCGCTCATTATCAACAGCAATATCGGGCTGTCGACCGATGTGCGCCGTGTCCATCCGGATCAGGCGGTGCGCGCCGCGCAACTCGCCGCGGACACGGTCGACTTCTATCTCTCCATCGTCAACGAAACCATGCCGCCGGAGGTTCAGCGCGATGGGAGCGGCTTCGACATGTCGCTTCTCAAGCAGTTCTTTGCGACCAATCGCTTTCCCGGCGAGACAAAGGACCGGATCGAGACCTTTGGCTTCGCCGAGAGCCGGCACATCCTTGCGATCCGTAGAGGGCATTTCTACACGTTCGAGGCCATCTCTCAAGACGGCCACCGCCTGTCTGACGGCGAGCTTCTGACCCAGTTCAGGCGCGTCATCGAGGCCGCGGACAAGGCTCCGGCTGTTCCGCCCGTTGGTGTTCTGACGGCGCAGGCTCGCCCTGTGTGGGCACGGGAGCGCGAACGCCTTGAGCAAGATGCTGTCAACCGCGCCAATCTCGAACGCATAGACCGGGCGCTTTTCCTCCTTTGTCTCGATGCGGAGCATTATGAGACGCAGGAAGCCCTGGCCCGCGCCGGGCTTTATGGGTCGAAAGGCAATCGCTGGCACGACAAGAGCCTTGCGCTGATCGCCGACGAAGACGGCCGCTTCACGCTGCACGGCGAGCATACGCCCGTGGATGCCGGCGCCTGGCTTCCCCTGATGGACGCGATCGGGGGACCGGCCGGGACCATCGAGGCTTCGGCAGGCGGCATGCTGCCTTTGCCTGTGGGAATGCATTGGAATCTGGATGCTGAAAATCTGAAGGCGATCGAAGAAGCGGAGGCTGTCTTCGACCGGCTCACGGGCGATCTCGATCTCAACATTCTCCACTTCGGAGCTTTCGGAAAAGACCTGATCAAGACCTTCAAGACGGGCCCAGACCCGTTCATCCAGATGGCGTTCATGCTGGCCTATTGGCGCCTCTACGGCCACTTGCCGAAGACCTATGAGTCGGCGTCGACACGTATGTACCGCGGCGGCCGGACCGAAACGATCCGCACCGCGTCGCCTCAGGCGCTCGCCTTCGTGAAGGTCATGGACGATCCCGAGGTCACCGGCAGCGCGAAAATGGACCTGTTGCGCGCAGCGTTCGCGGAGCACACCAAACGTGGCAGGGACGCGTCAGCCGGGCAGGCCGTGGACCGCCATCTTCTCGGCCTCAAAATGATCGCCGCCGAACTGGGAATCACCGAACTGCCCGCGCTTTTCAGCGAGGCGATATACAAGCGTGGCTGGGAGCTTTCGACGGCGCAGGTTCCGACCAAAGTCGCGTTCGTCAATCATTTCGGCCCGGTCTGTCCTGAGGGCTACGGGATCGGCTATATCATCAAGGACGATCACATCAACTTCAACGTCACGAATTTCCGCTCTCATCCAAAGACTAATGGCGCGGAGTTCGCGAGCGCGATAAGCCGCGCGCTTCAGGATATCCGGGCGCTCGGCGAGGAGACAGCGGGCGCGAATTGAACGAGGGCAGGAGGGTCATGAACGAATACGCACCATCACGATCCGCCTTATGCCCCGGCATCGAGCGCTTCATCGCGGAAGCGGCCGAGTCCTATGCCGGGGCAACAGGGGCTGAGCCGCTGCATGAACAGCGCGCTACCTATCACTCCTTCAGCCAGCGCTTCCGCCGCCCGCGCCCAGAGCGCATGGCGGTCGAGGATGCGGCGCTTGCCGCTGGACTTGGCGAGGTGCCTGTCCGTATCTACAAGCCCGCCTCTCTGAGGGCGGGACAGCTCGCTCCGTGCATCCTTTATATGCACGGTGGCGGCTGGGTTTTGGGCAGCGTCGACACCCACGATTGCATAACGGCCGAGATCGCGGAGAGCACGGGCGCCATCGTCGTCAGCGTCGATTACCGGCTGGCACCGGAGCACCCTTTCCCCGAAGGCTTCGAGCAATGCCGGGCCGCTCTTAACATGCTGGCGCGCGAGAGCGCGGCGTTCGGCATCGACGCCGGGCGTATTGCCGTCGCGGGCGACAGCGCGGGCGCGAATCTGGCCGCGGCACTCGCCCTTGCCGCACGCGACGAAGGCGGCCCAGCGCTGGCAGCACAAGCTCTTATCTATCCTGTGCTGCAAACGGGCGACGACCTTCCGTCCTACACGGAAAACGCTGCGGCTCCTCTGCTCCGCTCCGAAGACATGGCGCTCTATTGGCGCCTTTACCTCGGCGGAAGAAGCGCCATGGCCCATCACTATGCGGCGCCGCTTCATGCCGCCGATCTTTCGAGGCTGCCGCCGGCACTGATTTGGACCGCTGGGCACGATCCCGTGCGTGACGACGGCGCTCTCTACGCGCGCCGGCTCGGCGAGGCGGGCGTGACAGCGCAATATCGTTGCGCACCGGATTTGGCGCACGGTTATCTGCGCGCCCGCGCCATGAGCACGTCCGCCGCGTCGGAGTTCGAGGCGTTGTGTTCTGCCTTGCGCAGCTTGCTGCAGCCGGCTTGACGGCGCGATGCCGCTCATCGGGGTCAATGGCGTCCGGATCAATGCCGTCATCGAAGGGGAAGGTCCGGCGCTAGTCCTGCTCCATGGGCTTGGCAGCAGCATCGCCTCGCTCAGCGCGGAAATTGCGCATTTCCGGACGCATTTCCGGGTGGTTGCCATCGACTCGCGCGGCCATGGCGGTTCGGACCGGCCGCCCCATTATACCATTCACGATCATGTCGCCGACGTGCTGGGCGTGATGGATGCCTTCGGCATCGAAACGTGCGCACTCTTGGGGCGCTCCATGGGCAGCTATGTCGCTCAGGGCGCCGCCTCCGCTGCTCCGGCGCGCTTCAACAAGCTCGTGCTTGTGGTGCCGCGCGCCCAAGCCAGCGAATTCGAGCACCCTGCGGCTCCGCCGGCACCACGCCGCAGAACTTGAGGGCAAAAGCGCGGATGAACAAAGACGGATTTTGCTTGGCGCCATGCTCGCCCCTGCGACCCCGGCGCGCAAGGTGGCTCTCCTGGCAGCACTTGCCGCAAACGTCGAGCCCCAGCTCAGCGAGGCTGAAGAGGCTGCCGCGATGGCGGCTACGGCGGCTTTCGATTTTCGAGCCGGATTAGCCCGGATTACAGCGCACACGCTCGTAATAAGCGGACGCCACGATTGGCTGAATCCGCCGGAGGAAGGCGCGCTGATCGCCGCGCTGGTGCCCGATGCGCGACAGATCGTGCTTGAGCGTTCGGGGCACTTGCCCGTCGTCGAGCAGCAGGGGGCCTATTTGTCGACGATCGAGCAATTCCTCTTCGAATAAACGCTGTGCTACCGCGTAGGGGCGCGCGCTCTCAGCGGCACCGGTTAAGGATGCGGCGCTTCGCTTTTTGTCCGTATCTCTAATTTGAGTAGAATGAGAGACATGTTCACCCAGCGGCACCCGCTTTCACGATGAACCTTGCGTTCCCCCGCTTCCGCTCCGTGCTCTGCTTCGCCGTTCTCGTGGCTTTGATGATTGCATCGCTGCCTGGCCAGGGCTCCGGCGGCAGCAGACGCGAAAGCGAAGTCTGCGAGCGCTGGCCGCAAAACCGGTTGATTCTCGGCGATGTCCAGGGCCGGCATTTCACGCTCGAAGCGCAGGGCCCGGTCCGCGAGATGCCGCCCCTGATTACGGCGGAACAGCGCAATATTTTCCACCGGACCTTCAGCCTCTCGCTCGATATCGCGGAGCCAATCGCGCTTTTCGAGTTCGGCCGCCCCGAGGACTTTGGTGATCGCGCGGGACCGGCAGAAGACCCTGCCGTTGAAGGTGCCGGTTTTCTTCGTCGGCCGCGCCCGGCAATCGCTCGACGATATAAGACTTCGACTCGGAGATGACGGCGTTCGCCCCATCCGCCACGCTCAACGACGGAGCCAGCTTCGACGATGTCCAGCTCCACTTGCGTAAGGGCGGATCGCGCTTTAGCGACATCCGGCCCTTCTTCGCTTGCGGCCTTCCTGGGGTCATGCTCTGCGAGGGTGATTGCCCCGGCGACACAGCGATCCTTGCGTCTTCGCTGGTGAGCTTCGCCTTGAGCGGCGCGGATTGGCCGCCAGAGACGGGAGCGGGCAGAGGAGGCTGCGCCCGAGCCCAAAGCCCCCACTCCCCTCGTGGCACCTGCGCCTCCGGTTCCCAAAGTGGCTCCGCCCGCCCAGCTTCCGGCCCCAGCGCCGCCGGTTCCTTCCGCGACTGTGAAACCTGCCGTTCCTCCGGCCGCGAGCGTGCCGCCATCGCCGCCTCCCATACCCACGCCGGTTCCTCCCGTGCCGGTGCCCACAGCACCAGCGCCCTCCCCGCCTGCCGCCGCTGCGGGGAGCATCATCTTGGCCTTCGAAAACAGCTCCGGGACAGCGATCCCGGCTGCGGATGTTCGAGCGGCGGAAGGAAACATCGCGTTCGAAGGCGTACTTCTCGCCGAAACTCCGGGCGGCCTCTCCGCAACGCTGCCCACGGAGTCTCTCAAAAGGATCAAATCCATCGAGGCGCTCCGGCCTCTTTTTCCGCATTACGCGGTTTCCTCCGTGCGGGACCAAGCGGGCCTAACGCTGGTCACCCTGCGGCCCCTTTTCATTTACGCAGGCGATCTCAAAATCGCGATCTCGGACGGAGCCGGCAGGGCTGTCTTGGGCTGCGATCTGAGCCTGCACGTGGACGCGGCGAGGCAAGCCGGGAGCGGTTGGGGCAAGATCAAGCCGGCGGAACGGCCCTCCGGCTTGAAGTTTCATCAAAGCGGCTCCGGATACGTGCCGGTGCTGCCCGCGGACGCGGGGAGGAACGAACTCTTGATCGGCACGGCGCAGCCTGGCGATGCGGCGCGTCTCTCCAATGCCGCCCGAGGGTGCGAGCTGGAAGCAAGGCCGAACGTGACGTCCGATGAATTGCGGACCGGCGCGATTGCCCGCTCCTTGCGCAAGGCGGGGCCAATTCTCATCGCGATTCTGTCCGCGGATGGCGATTTGTCCGGAAGCGCTGGCGTGGCTGCGCCTGAGGCATTCTGGGCGCGCGCACTCGATCTCGCGGGTGCCGTCTCGGACGAGCCCTTCGAAAGAAAGCTCCTCGCGCGCGCTCAATCTCTAGCTGGCCCCGAAACTCACCTGCTGGAGGACCTGGGTGGAAACCGAAAGCTCGCGGAGGGCGATCTCCGCGAGCGGCTCATGAGGCAGCTCGTCGAAGGGTCGTCCACGAAGCCGGGGCCCTTGGCCATGCTGAAGCAAAAGCCGATTGAACGGTTTCAGTTGGACCTCGCTCTGCGGTCCTTGAGGGAGAAGGCGGCGATCGATCCGCAGGACAGCGTTCAGCAAGAGGCGCTGTTGCTGGTGACAGGCGGCGGCGGTCTTTGGGGGAGCTATTTTTGCGGCGAGCCCATGGCGCCGAGCCCAGCGCTTCCGGCGAGCGCTCAGTGGAGAACGCAGGCGCGAAGAGTGTTTGCGATCGAAGTGTGGAGCAAAGACGCGGCCGCAAGTCTTTCTGCGCGCTCCCGCGCGTCGCAGCCGGAGGGTGGCCCGGAAGGCGTCTATCTCTGCCGCTTTGCCGCAGGCGATGGCAATCTCGCGCTTTACGGCGTCGTGCCGGCCGCTCTGTCAGCATCGAGCCGGGATAGCACTTTTGCCTTTCTGACCGCGCAAGCCAAGGCTTACCTCAAGCCATAATCTGGGCCACACGGCATGGTTAAAAAATCTTAACGCTCGCGAAGAGTCTTTGCGTATTTCTTCGGGGGCTGTACAGCTTCCGTTCATCCAGCGCGGCTTATGGCTAACGTTGGCTGAGGCGGATCTCCTTCTGGCGTCCCAGCGGCCGGCAGCATGCGTTCCAGGCTAATTTAAACCTCTCGATTGCCGGGGTTCATCACAAACGGGCGGCTTTCAAAACCTCGCAATCAGATGATCCAACACCCTGTCTTCTACGATCCGAAGAACCGCCGCGCCGCGCATGTTTCGCGCGTAGCCTGGGCGATTGCCGTGATGAGCACGGTCGCCGGGATCGTCTTCCTATCGAGCCTCTTCATTTTCCGGTCGTTTCCCGAAACGCTGCAACCGTCGCCGGTACAGCGCTACCCGCTCCTGAACGATGTCGCGAAAATCCAGCATTTGCTGCCGAGCGTCCGCAATCTCGCGAGGAAAGCGCAATCGGAGAAGCGAAAATTCAACCGTTCTACGCACCCGCTCGCCATGGCGATCGCGCGGGCCAAGGGCGGGAGGGCCACCGTCGAGCGGCGGGAAAAGCCCCTGACGATCGGTTTCTTTGCAAACTGGGACGATGGCAGCTTCGCCTCGCTCAGGAAAAACATGCAAAACCTCGATTGGGTTATTCCGAGCTGGCTCTACCTTCAAGGCGACGCCATGGAGCTGACGGCGACCCTAAAAGATAAAGAGCTTGAGGTGATTCGCGGGGAAAAGCCGAACGCGGTTGTTCTCGCCATGATCCAGAACTCGTCCGCCTACCAATGGAACGGCGCGGGGCTCGCGCGGCTTCTATCGGACCCATCCAAGAGGCGCGCTCGCATCGACGGCATCGTCAAATTCATCTCGGATAACAACCTGCAAGGGGTTGCCGTCGACTTCGAGCAGTTTCCGGACACCGCACATAGGGACGTGATCGCGTTCCTCACCGAGCTGGGTGCCGTGTTCAAGCCGAGGGGCTGGCTGGTCACGCTCGCGGCGCCGTTCGACGATCCCGCCTGGAACTATAAAGCCTATGCGAAGCATTGCGATTATCTGATGCTGATGGGATATGACGAGCATTGGTCGTCGGGCGATCCGGGACCCGTCGCTTCGCAATCCTGGTTCTCCACGCGGCTGGCGGCGCGGATGCGCGATCTCGATCCCGACCGCACCATCGTCGCCATCGGCAATTACGGTTACGATTGGACAGAAGGCGGCGGTAGCGCCGAAGACATCACCTTCCAGGAGGTCATGCTCGCCGCTCGCGACGCGAAGACTACGATCGATCTCGATCCGGCGACCTTGAATCCAAAATTCTCCTATCGCGAAGAGGGAAAGATCCACCGGGTGTGGTTCCTTGATGCCGTCACGGCCTACAATCAGCTTCGGGCCGCGGACAAGTACAGGCCGGCGGGCTACGCGCTCTGGCGGCTTGGCGCGGAGGATCCTTCGATTTGGTCCTTGCTGCCCCGAAACTACAATGCGCCGCCTCCGGCCTCGCTGTCTTCGATCACGCCAACGAACGATGTGAATTTTATCGGCCGTGGCGAAATCTTGCAGATCGCGGCGGATCCGGCGCCCGGCGCCCGTGAGTTCAAAGCCGACGAGGCGAATGCCACGATCGTTGCCGAAACCTACACGAAAATGCCAACCTCATTTGTCATCCGCCGCGGAGGCGAGATGCCGGGCAAGGTTGCGCTGACGTTCGACGATGGTCCGAGTGCAGAGTGGACGCCGAGAATTCTCGATATTTTGAAAGAAAAAGGCGTTCACGCGAGCTTCTTCATCATTGGCGAGAACGGCGCCGCCAATCCGAGACTCGTACAGCGCCTCCTCGCCGAAGGGCACGAGATCGGCAATCACACCTTCACGCACCCCAATTTGGGCGACACGCGCGACGGTGTGGCGGGGATCGAGCTGAACGCGACCCAGCGTCTGATCGAAGCGTTAACGGGGCGTTCGACAAGGCTATTCCGGCCGCCTTATTTCGGCGACGCCGAACCGTCCACAGCCCAGGAAATCGCCCCCATGGAGGTGGCCGAGAAGCTTGGATATCTGACGGTCGGGCTGAAGGTCGACCCGGACGATTGGCAGCAGCCGCCGCCGGACAAGATCGTCGCCAGCGTCATCGAGCAAGCGACGAATCCCGATCCCGAGAAAGCTGGGCAAATCGTTCTCCTTCATGACGGGGGCGGCGACCGCTCCAGAACAGTCATCGCTCTGCCCCAGCTCATCGATGCTCTGCGGGCCAGGGGATTCGAGTTTGTCATGGCTTCGGAACTTGTGCATTGGACCAAGGACCAAGCTATGCCGCCAATTCCGTCCGACGAGGCGACGCCCTTTGTGAACCGCTATGTTTTCTTCACCTTCAGCTGGTTGCAGGGCGCATTGACGTCACTGTTCATCCTGGCAATCGCACTTGGCATCGGCCGGCTTGTGCTTCTCTGCGGGCTGGCCCTCATCGGCCGGTACCGCGAGAACAGGAGCGAGCCGCCTCCAGACGCGGATGGCCTCTCGGTGTCGGTGCTCATACCAGCGTTCAATGAAGTAAAGGTCATAGCATCGTCGGTCGAGCGCATCCTAGCGAGTACGCATCAAAATATCGAAGTCATCGTTATCGACGACGGATCGTCGGACGGCACCTCCGACGCGGTGCGCTGCCGTTTTTCCGAAGATGCCCGCGTCACGCTCATCACAGCGCGCAATGGCGGCAAGGCCAGAGCCATCAATCTAGGTCTTGCCCGTGCGAAAGGAGACATCGTCGTGGTGCTCGATGCTGACACGCAATTCGAGACCAGGACCGTGTCGCGGCTGGTGCGCTGGTTTGCCGATCCGAAAATAGGCGCTGTCGCCGGGAACGCGAAAGTCGGGAACCGGATCAACGTGCTCACGCGATGGCAGGCGCTGGAATACATCACGGCGCAGAATCTCGAGCGCCGGGCCCTGGCGGCACTCGGATGCATCACCGTGGTGCCTGGCGCGGTCGGGGCATGGCGGCGCCAGTCCATCGTGAAGCTCGGGGGCTTTCCGTCCGACACGCTGGCGGAGGATCAGGACCTGACGATCATGATTCAGCGCGCCGGCGAGAAAGTTCTCTTCGATCCGTCGGCGCTGGCTTGGACCGAAGCGCCGGATAGCATTGCCGGTCTTGCCAAGCAGCGCTTCCGCTGGGCATTTGGAACGCTTCAATGCGTGTGGAAGCATCGCCGCATCAACCTCAACCCGCTTTATGGCGCCCTCGGCATGGTGGCGATTCCCCAGGTCTGGCTGTTCCAGATCCTGCTTGCGCTGGTTTCTCCCCTTGTCGACTTGGCGCTTGTGTCTTCTATCGTCAGAACCGCCACCGACTATCTTCAGCATGGCGAGCAATTCAATTCCGGAAACCTCATGGTCACCGCCTCATACTACGCGGCGTTCATGACGGTCGACCTGACCGCGGGAGCGATTGCATTCCTGTTGGAGAGGAAAGAGGACCGCTCGCTCCTGTGGTGGCTGATCCTGCAGCGTTTCGGCTACCGTCAGATGATGTACTACGTTGTCGTGAAATCGGTGTTGAACGCTCTGCAGGGACGCCTCGTCGGCTGGGGCAAGCTCGACCGCAAGGCAACGGTCACGACGGGCGGCCTCTAAAAAGCTCGCAGGCCAAACTACGCGGCGCACCGCGATGCCGGCGAGCCGCAGCCTTTCAAAGTTCAGTCTCTTTTGAATACCGCGATGACAATGGGCATGGGCGCCGTCATAAAAATCGATACCGGCAAGAGGCGCGCTTTTCCGTTTTGAGCTTGCAGTTCCCACCGCCCATGAACCTTACGCCGCACATCTCCCACTTCGATGGCTTGGAACGCAACCGGTCCTCCATCCAAATTGAGTGCCGCCTTTAGATCGGGTATCGCAGCCTTTAAAAAGCCGGCGAGCCGATCCAGCGAAAAAAATGCGGACTGTGTCGTGCCGATAAGGATGCGGCCTTGATTGTCGACTCCGATAAATGACCGGTTTGCGAGCCACTGGCTCGCCACGGTCCGCTTGGCGCCTCCAGGGGAAAGAAGCAGAGGATACGAGACGAGACCGGCTTCGGCGTTCTGAAAGAGGTCTTGCCACCTGTCGATCCTCAGATCTCGAATTTCACCCCGCCGTGCGTTCACGGCAAAGGCGCCATGCTGAGACTGATAATCTGCCGGGCCAGACAAAACGCCTTGATCGACTACAGGCGTAGCGGGTTCGCCCTTGCGGTCATAGTAACTTGCGTTGACGATCAGTTCGGCGCCGGTAACGCGCATCCAGTCTTCGAGATGCCTTTTGCCGCTGGGCTCCTGCAAAACTGAAAAGCGATGCCGTGCAGGATCGATACGGGCCAAGGCTATGCCATCGATGACAGACCCGCCGGCGATCACGTCGAGCCACGCAATGTCGAAACCGTCCCCGGCTTTACTCCAGACCAGCGGCCCCGCTACAGCCTCGGGGACAGGTTCGCTGAGACCAAGTTTGAGGGCCCGAGGCAGCCAAAAGGTCTCTTTGGATACGGGTATTCCAAAGGTACCGCCAAAGCGGACCGCTAAGGCATCTAAGTTCAACCAAGCGGCAAAACCGGCCAGAACCAGCGCCGTTGCCACAATCAAGCGTGCTCTTCTCAATATCGAAAGCACTTGGCACTCGCTCCCTACATTTCAGCGCCGCGATAGTCCCGATCTGCACTTGCGCGCCAAGGCGGCCATACTTCCGGTCTCGCGTTTCTCACTGAAGCGGCAGAAGACCGGGCCCGGTTCGCGGCTCTTTCGACTGTGCGGGTTCAATGGACTTGCGGCGCGGGAGCCTTGCAGATGAGCGGCCTTATTCCGCCTAGGAATCAGACGGGTCTCGCTGCCATCAGCGAGTCGCTAGACACCCCCCGCCAATGCAGGTTCATTGAGCCGTCCCCTCATACGAGAACGCCGCCCTCTCGAACCACAAGGGCGGGCGATTCCAAGGACAGACTTCAATTCGCGCTTGAGCTTCTGATCCGGTATCCGCCGTCCTCAAGTTCATCGAAAAGCTCAGTCAATTGCGGATGCCTCAGCGGCTCGCCGCTCCTGTCGGGAAGCAGGTTCTGTTCGGAGACGTAGGCAACATACTCCGTCTCCTCGTTCTCGGCGAGCAGGTGATAATAGGGCTGATCCTTGGCGGGCCGGATGTCTTCCGGTATCGACAGCCACCATTCCTCGGTGTTGTTGAATACAGGGTCGACGTCGAAAATGATGCCGCGAAAAGGGAAAAGCCGGTGTTTCACGATCTCCCCTATCGCATATTTTGCGCACCGTTCCTTGATCATGGCATTTTGCGTGCCGTTCCCGTCCTGCACAACAAACACTCTCACCCGCGCTCCATTATGATGCTGCCCCATCCTTGGCCGCCACCATATCGGCAAGGTCAACCATCACCTTCGCCTGCTTCCAAGTGGCGTCATCCTGCATCTTGCCGTCCACCATCACGGCGCCGGTGCCGTCTGGCATGGCCTCAAGAATCCGTCTTGCGAAGGCCGCTTCTGCCGGATCGGGTGTAAACACGCGCCGCGCAATTTCAATTTGCGAGGGGTGAAGAGTCCAGGCGCCGGCACATCCCTGAAGGAACGCGTTGCGGAATTGCGCTTCGCAGGCGGCCGGATCGGAGAAATCGCCAAACGGGCCGTAAAAAGGCTTCAGGCCATGCGTCGCACAGGCGTCGACAATGCGCCCCACGGTGTAATGCCAGAGGTCCTGCTGATAGAAAGCGCGAGGCGCGTCGCCCGCCGCATCGGCCAGCACACCATAAAATGGGTGGCCGCCGCCAACGCGGGTGGTTTTCATTGCGCGGCTTGCGGCCATATCGGCCGGCCCGAGGCTCATCCCGTGCATGCGCGGGCTCGCACCGGCGATCTCCTCGATATTGTTCACGCCCTCAGCCGTCTCAAGAAGGGCATGGATCATGATGGGCCTGGTCACGCAATGTTTAGCTTCGAGCTGAGAGAGAAGCTGATCGAGATAGTGAATATCCCACGGCCCTTCGACCTTTGGCAGCATGAGGGCGTCGACCTTGTTGCCGACCGCGGACACGATCTCGACGATGTCGTCGAGAACCCAGGGGCTGTTCAAAGCGTTGATCCGCGTCCATAGCCCGGTTTGGCCGAAGTCGTTATCGCGGGCTAATTTAATAAAGCCGGCGCGCGCGGCTTCCTTGTCGCAGGCGGGTATCGCATCTTCGAGATTGCCGCAAATCACATCGACCTGCTTGATGAGTTCGGGAATTCTTGCCCGGATCTTTTCGATCTGGGGTGCAACAAAGTGAATCATGCGCTCAAGCCGGACCGGTTTCTCCATGAAAGGAGCGGGCGCGCCAGTGGCGAGAGCCTTGAAAAACTTTGAAGGGGTTCGTGTCGCTGCCATGATTTCCTCCCTGGATTAACCGAGTATTTGCCTTTGCGCCGGCCCGGTCAAGTTATCGAGTACGCGATCCAAAAGGGGTTGGAGCAGCGCACAGTTTCCGGCGCCGCCCCGGATCGCTTCTGGTGGTTGTTCGAAGGGTCCGCTCCCGATTTCGTCTGCTGCGTTTTCGAGAAGGGCGCTGACGCTTGCCGGCGTCGCTTCAATGTGGAATTGCAGACCGAGGACGCGAGTCCCTATGGCGAAGGCTTGATTGGCGGTGCCTGGCGTCGATGCGAGCCGAACCGCGCCGGCGGGCAGTTCGAACGTTTCGCCATGCCAATGGAAGGCCGTAAAGACGGCGGGCAAACCATCGAAAATCGGCGAAGCCTCCGCGGTTCTGTGAACGGGAAACCATCCGATCTCTTTTTGAGCCCCGGCATAAACCTTCGCACCCAGCGCCTTGGCGATCATCTGCGCGCCAAGGCAGACACCAAGAACGGTCTTGCCAGCCCGGATCGCCTCGGCCACAAGCGCGATTTCAGGATCGAGCCAAGCATAACGCTCCCCATCGTTGACGCTCATCGGCCCGCCCATCACCGCGAGCATATCGAACGCCGCAAGAGCGGGAAGTTGCTCTCCACGATAGAGCTGCGTGACCGCCATCGGAAGCCCGCGCGCCGCCGCCCAGTCTGCAATCGCGGCTGGCCCCTCGAATGGCACGTGCTGCAAGACGGCAAGCCGCATCAATCTTGTGTCCCGCCCGCCAATTCGTGATCGTGCCAGCGCTTGTTCGACCACATCCATTGCTCCGGATGCTCGCGAATCCAGCCCTCAAAATGCCGGTGCATGTTTGCTGTCAGAACCAGGACGTCGTCATCGGTGCGGCCAGTACGAGGCACCTTGATCTCCTTCATATTGATCTTGAATCGCGATGCTTTCCCAGCCCGGATACAGCGGCCTACAAAGAAGCGGGCGCCTGTCCGCCGCGCGAGCCTGGCGGGTGCGCTGTTCGCAAACATCATGTGTCCAAAAAAAGGAACCTGGACGCCCTTCCACTCGACAAGATCGCTCAAGACGCCAAGGCCGCCGCCTGCGCGAAGGTACCCTGTGATTTGCACCAGCGTTTTGCGCCCGTCGTCGCCCCTCGTCGCAAAAAGCCCCCCCGGATAGAGCACCTCGCGCTGCCGGTGAAGGTAGCGGTTCACGTAGGGATTGTGCACGATGCGATAAATGCCAGCGGGCCTGACGCCCACTGCGTTTACAATCGAGATCGCGATTTCCCAGTTGCCCATGTGCATGCTCGCAAACACCGCCGGGCCCATTCTTCCCTTATATGCCGCAATCAGGCCCGGATCGTCGAACTCGATGCGCGAGGGATCCTTCAAGAGGCGTTGCATGAGGATCGTCTCGGCCACGACCCGCCCTATGTTGTCCCACATACCGAGTGCGATAGCCTCGCGTTCGGCTTCGGACTTTTCCGGCATCGCTTTCGCGATGTTCTTCAAAGCGCGCCGGTGACGCTTCGTCTTCGGGCCGATGGAACGCCAAAGGCGCGCGGATGCCGCTGCGGCCATATCGAGCGGCATGGCACGCAGCACGAGCACGAACACCATCAGAAGACCGTATTCGAGCCGGTGGCGAAGATCGAGGAGCATGACCGCTGGTGTGAGAAGTTCGAGAAAGGTTTGTCTGTCTTGCAAGCTGGCGCGTGCCCGTCAAGGCTTAATGCAGGTCCGCCGGGGCGATACCGCGCCGCATGAAGGCCCGGCGAAGCGGCCCGATCGTGCCAAGCGCGTAGAGGCCAAGTCCCCGGGCCGCCTGAAACGGCAGGAAACCGGAAAGCAAGCTCCGGTTGAGAAGGTCGAGGCCGAGGGTGCGGCTCATAATATCGCCGCGTCTTGCAGCGGAATAGGCGCGAAGAAGAGTGTCGCTGCCGATATCGGCACCGCGGCCGCGCGCTTCTCCCAGCAGCGCGGTCAGGGTCTCGACATCCCGGAAGCCAAGATTGAGCCCTTGAGCGCCAATAGGCGGGGCGGCGTGGGCGGCCTCTCCGGCAAGGGCGATGCGCGAGCGTCCGTACTCGCGAACCACAACCGAGGATAATGGAAAGCCCGCCCGTTCGCTTGGATCCGAGATCCGGCCCAAAGCGAAACGCGACGCTTTTTCAAGCTCGGCGCAGAAAGATGGGCCGTCGAGGGAGAGAATGCGCCGGGCTTCCGGCGTGCGTTCGCTCCAAACGAGGCTCGAGCGGTTGCCAGGGAGAGGGATAAGCGTCAAAGGCCCGGCGCTCCGGTGGAATTCGATGCAGGTATCTTTGTGCGGACGCTCATGCGAAAAGGACGCGGCGACGGCGATCTGATCATAGGACCAAGCGACCGAGCGGATGCCGGCAGCTTTCCGGGTCGCAGAAGCGCGGCCGTCGGCCGCTATGATGAGAGGCGCGCGAAGCTCCGTACCATCCTCGAAGGTGACACAGGCCTCGTTGCCATTGTCTTCAAGGCTCTTGAGGTTGCCGGGCGATAGCATGGGGAGCCCGCGCCGCTCGGCTTCATCCTTGAAAACGCGCGCCAAATCGGCATTCGCGATGTTGTAGCCGAAAGCCGGCTCCCCGATCTCGGAGGCGTGGAATGCGCAGTCTGGAGCGCGGAAAGTGCGCCCCGTGTCGTCGATGAACTGCAGCACCCGCAGCGGCTCGGCCGAGCCGACGCAGGCTTCCCAAACACCGAGCCGTTGAAGGAAGGCGACGGTTTTATTGAAAAGTGCGGCGCTTCTCCCCTTTGCCGCCCCGGAGTTGGCTTCCTTTGAGGTGTCGGCGATGACGGGCTTCAATCCGACGGTTTGGCAGGCAAAGGCCGCGGCCAAGCCGGCGGGTCCCGCTCCAATGACGATGACATCCATGGAAGTGATATCGCTCATGAGTGGCCGCCGTATTGGGAACTCGTTGCAGATTACAATGGTATAGGAAGATAGCCCCGTCGCCGCAAGCGAACGGCATCTTAAGGCAGGCGATCCCAAAATCGGTTCAGGGCGCCAGTTTTCAGCTCTCCTTGCTGGCTGTGTTGGCGTCATTATCTCAGGCTCGCCCCAACGCTCGGTCATAATATATTAGTAGTGTTCACGCACTGACTAATCTAGGCGCTGTGGACGGATTGTCGCAAGTAGAACGAATATGGATTCCCAAATCAGTTTTTCAGTGATTCATGGGTGACCGGCTTTGGGAGGGCCGGTCATGCTGACGCAGATGTCGGAGAAGGATTGGGACATTGCTATCGAGGTGTTCCGGGCGGTTCGCTCCAAGCGGGGCGAGCCCGGCCACGACGATCGCAAGTTTCTGGAAGCGCTGCACTATTTCACCGTTCACAACATCACATGGCGGGCTTTGCCCGCTGAGTTCGGCAATTGGAACAGCGTGTGGAAGCGGTTTTGGCGGCTCAGTCAGACAGGAACGTTCGAGGCGTTTTTCGACGCGCTGGCGAACTTAAGCGAAAGCGCCCATCTGGTTCAGATGTTCGATTCCACCATTGTGCGGGCGCATGTGTCCGCAGCGGGCGCAAAGGGGGGCAGGACGCCCAAGCGCTCGGCAAATCGCGTGGGGGCTTCTCAACGAAAATTCATTTAAAAACAGATAAGGAGGGGCTTCCCATCGCCTTTCATCTGACCGGCGGCGAGGCCCACGATAGCCGCTCCTTCGAGACGCTGCTCGACATCGGACCGGAGACCGCGCCGCGGGCGGCCGTGGCCGATAAGGGATACGATGCGGCAGCCAACCGCGCGGCAGCGCGCAAACGCGGCATCTGCCCGGTTATCCCCTTCCGGTCAAACGCCAAGAAGAAGCCGGCTTTCTTCGCCAAGACACTGTACAAAGGCCGCGCTCGCATCGAGCAGGCCTTCGGTAAGCTTAAGCGCTTCAAGCGGGTCGCCATGCGATGCGAGAAGACTGCGCAGAATTATGCCTCGTTTGTGGCCCTTGCGCTTGGCATAATCTGGATCAAATCCGTCCACATGGCCTAATGGGGCGACAAGAAGCCTTAATTTTAATTAATGAGATCGGAACAATTTCTGAAAATTCGCCTTGAAGAGATGAGAGTAGCGCAAAGGCATCGCTAGTCTTTCACCGAGGGTCGCAAAAGCAGTCCTCCTTGTGCCGAGCTTTGGAGTTGCTTGCTTGTTAACATTGAGCGAGGCCGGTCATCGCCTGAGCCGTAGCCTATGGGCCGCGTCCTGCCCGGCATCGAGAATAGTGTCATGGATCGCGAAGACGCTGGGGAACGCGTTTCTGGTGCGCTTTTTGCAGGTCTGCTTCCGAGTCTGGGCTATAAAGTTTGGGGTAAACAACGATGTTGGCTTCTAAATCAATCGCTCCGCACCTTCCGTCGCTTCGCCGGTTTGCGAGGGCCCTTTCAGGGTCTCAGGAGAGCGGAGACGCTTATGTCGTGGCTCTTCTCGAAGCCCTGATTGAACATCCCGGAATGTTACCTTCGGACAAGGAGCCGAAAATCGCGCTCTTTCGCGTATTCCTCAAGATATGGAATTCCGTGGACGCGAATGCTTTCCCAAGTTTCCGCCCCGAACAGTCGAAAACGATCCGGGGCCTGCAAAGGCTGACGCCCGAGCCGAGGCAAGCCTTACTGCTCCTCTCAGTCGAGCGGTTCGACATGGATGCGATCGCCCAGATCCTCGACACCGATGCAGCCGGGGTCATCATGCTGGTGGCTGCCGCAGATCGCGAGATCGAAAGCCAGCTCGCGCCCGTAGACATCCTCATCATCGAGGATGAACCGCTCACGGCCTCCCATCTCGAAGATCTCGTCATCGCTGCGCGCCACCGCGTCACGGGGATCGCTCGTACACATCGGGAAGCTTTGACACTCGCGCAGGAGACGAAACCCGATCTCATTTTGTCAGATATTCAGCTGGCCGATGGCAGCTCCGGCGTAGAGGCTGTCAATGAGATCTTGGGCGATTTCGAGGTCCCTGTCATATTCGTAACCGCGCATCCGGAAATGCTGCTGACGGGTGAACAGCCGGAACCGACTTTTTTGATCGCAAAACCCTTCAATGCCGAAGTCGTCAAAGCGGTGATTGGGCAAGCGCTGTTTTTTGAGGTTCGCTCAAGCTATCGAGGAAGTGCCGCAAAACCCGCGAAAAGAGGGCAAGCTTCCAGCCAGGCTTCGGTTTGAGGCAAGACTTCGAGCGCTCGCCCAGCTTCCATTGAAGCGGAGATGCAGGGCATTGATGCTGGCACCGTGCAGGAAGCGGAAGCCCAAACACCTTCACGGCGCGAGGTGTTGAGAGGGGCAGCTTTATCCCGATTACTCGCCTGACCGCGCCCCTCGCTCTGCATCTTCTAGGGCTGCCGCGATTCGCTCCGTAAGCCAGCGCATTGCGGTTTGTTCGTCCTCGAACTCCTTGTCCATAAAGTCTTATCTCGACCGGCCTTTGCCGCACCAAAGCCTCTGGAGCCGGTTCCACCGAAATCGGGTACGCCCTTATAAGCGTCTTGCTGCTGCCATGGCTGACTGAGGGGTGTTCGTGATCGACCCTGCTGTCCGTGAACCGCTCGGCCGACGCAAGAAAATTCGTGCACTGCCATCTCGTCTGGAAACCGAGGATTGTGCTTGCGAGCAGACCTTGAGCATGCTGGAATGGACTTCCGGCGAATGCGAATGCAGGCGCTTACTTCAGTAAGCGCAATCCGCACCGCCCGTGATCGCAAACGCGAACGGGAAAGCAAGCGCTCGCTGCATACTGCTCGCTTCGCCGCAGACCCTCTCATCCTGCCTTCCCCAAGGGAAGAACGGGCCATGGCTCCTCTTTTATTCATCGCGCATTAATATCAGCGTGGTCCCCACTTCGACTGAAACAGCGGAACCACAACCCCCCCTTGGAGTTTGGGAATGCCGATGCTGGGCACGATGCCGTACGCTGGCGCCGCATGAGGAGAAACCCATGACACTCACACTCGTGACAGTAGCCTTCACACAAGGCGGACCCATTCCGCGCAAGTATACATGCGAAGGCGAGGACATATCCCCGCCTTTGGCTTGGTCTGGAATACCGCAGGGAACGAAAAGCCTCGTGCTGATCGTCGACGACCCTGACGCGCCCGATCCGGAAGCACCCAAGATGACCTGGGTTCATTGGGTTCTTTACAATCTTCCGCCAAGTTCCACGGGGCTTCCCGAGGGCATCAAGGGCGATGCTCTACCGGCAGGCACGATGGCCGGCCTCAACGATTGGAAGCGCAAAGGCTATGGCGGTCCCTGCCCGCCGATAGGCCGCCACCGCTACTTTCATAAGCTCTATGCCCTCGATACCGTTCTTACCGGGCTTGGCGACCCTGCAAAGACGGCGGTGGAGGCCGCGATGCAAAACCATATCCTTGCCCAGGCGACGCTGATCGGCACGTATGAGAAGGCGCGCTGAACGCCACCCCACGCCGGAAGGCGGGTCGCAGCCGTTTGTTCATGCCGTAGTCAATTTGCAACCCGCTCGAACGTCTTAGCGGGCGGCTGGATGCATGTAGACAAACTCTGCGATACCATCGGCAACGCCGGGCGCCAAAGGAAGGTTAGGCTTCGTATAAGCCACGATGTTGGCGTCCCTGTCCGTCGAACTCACCGTTTTCAGGACATGATTGGCACTGGGCAGAAGAACGAGCCTTGCGTCCGGCGCAGCCCGCTTGAGGCGCTCCGCATCCGGCACACTCACCTGAATATCCCTTTCGCCCTGCATGATAAGCACTGGCTTGTGAAACTGCGCAATCATCCGTGCCGGATCGGCGGCGAACATGCTAATCAAAAAGCCCTGTATGTGCGGGCCGAAGAGCGGCAGGAGCGCGGGATGGATCGCGTTCATTTTGATGTGACGGCCTGCCTCAAGCGTATCGATGGCCGAAAGCGCCTGGCCGAGAATCGGCGCGTTCGCGGGGTTTGCCCTCAACTGATCCCGCAAGACCTCGCCCAACGGCCGTCCCGGCGCCGCGATCAAGATGAGCCCGCAAAGATCGTCAGGGCTTTTGCTTGACGCAAGTGCAACGAGCCCGCCTTCGCTGTGCCCGGCCAGCCATACACATGGCACACCCGTTTGCCTGCGAATGACCTTGACCCAGTTTTGAACGTCGGCGGCATAGTCGCCGATCGTGACCGCGTTTGGATCGGCCGCCGCTCTTGCGCTGCCGAACATGCCGCGCTTGTCGATGCGTACGGTCGTGATGCCTTTAGCGGCCAGAGCTTCGGCCAGGAGCTTGTAGGTGGACGCGCTTATGCCGAGCGGATTGTTTCCGTCACGGTCGGTCGGCCCCGACCCTGGGATGATAAGGATGGCAGGGCCCTTCGCGCCGCGCGGAGCGAGCATAGTACCGCTGAGCGCTCCCATGGGGCC
Organism: uncultured Alphaproteobacteria bacterium; assembly: GCA_963817705.1. Classification (GTDB taxonomy): domain Bacteria; phylum Pseudomonadota; class Alphaproteobacteria; order Rhizobiales; family Rhodomicrobiaceae; genus Rhodomicrobium. The sequence goes on along the minus strand of CAWFPF010000001.1, from coordinate 2,143,467 downwards.
GGCCGCCCGGATAGGTGTTTCGGCAAGTTCAGTTGCGGCTTTGGCCTGAATTGAAAAGAAAAGCACAGCCATGGCGGCTAAGCGAAGCATAGGCTACTCCATGTTTAGTCTGCCGCTCATAGAATGGAACCTTCTAACTACGGCCAGAATACTTAGCCTTCAGCCATCGCCCCTGAATAGGCCTTTTGCGAGGCGCGTCAAGAGATTATGCTGGCCGGAGGAGATCCCGCTTGCGTCAGTTTGAGCCGTTTCATCTCTCTCCCAGTACTGGAGTGGCCTTGTCTTGGGTGGTATGCTGAAAATTCGATCCTTTCGCAAATGTGTCCGGATCATTGAGATGGAGCTAACTGTTTTCCAGGCGCGAGCATCGCAGGGCGCGCTCCGCGAAAAGAAAATGAGGCTTTTATGCGAATCATTACCTTGTCTTACGCATTGCCATCCGATCCCGTTCAGCTCGAAGCGTATGAGTTAAAAGCGAAAGGCTGGACCGAAGCTGTCCTAGCGGAGCCGAATGTCACGGAACTGCGGGTCTATCGCAGCGCCGATGGAAAAAAGGCACTCTCCATTATGAGGATTCAGTCTCTGGCTGACCTGGACGAGGTCCTCGCGTCAGAAAAATTGAGAACCTTGCGATCCGAATTGGAAAAAGCTGGATGCAGCAATTTCAACTTCGGCGCATGGGGGAATTCTCCGATCATGCCGGAGCCTATCCGGCGGGAAATGTAGGCTGCGGTTGGCGCGCGCCTCTGCATTGAGCCGAGGGCGGATCCTTGCGGATCCCCGCTTTTTCGAAGATGACGTTCGCCGCCGGAGCGCCTTTCCTGTTGATTTCGCTCGAAGGCTGGACTCCATTTAGCGATTGACCACCACAAAACTGGCCGAACGTAAACTTCGCTATTTCCTACTGCCCAAAATATGCTAGGTGGCGTATCATTTTTTCATTTTGGGATAAAGTCCGTGTTGCGTTCGACCCTCCTTCCGATCCTCCTCGCCCTGGGCGCTTGCACGACCTCTGCAACCACCGCGCCCGAAAAGCAGTTCGTTCTCGCCGATCCCAACAAATACAAGACGGAAGCGGATAGGGAGCGCGCGCTGGCGATTACCCAAAACGATTGCAAGGCCAAGGCGATGGCGGCAAGTGCGGCGCTTGAAAAGTCCGTCGCTTCCGAGCGCAACAGCATCGATAATCTGTCGCGCGCCCGCGAAAAGGGCGCCGAGATGTACACAACCTCCTATACGCTTTGCATGCTCAACAGCGGCTACACGCAAAAATAGATGCCGCCCCGGATGCGGCCTCGCTGGCTTCTTAACGGATTTGTCACCTCTGCGAATGTCCTTGCGGCTTGACTAGCCCCGCGTAGCCCTTCACGATGCGTCAATTTGCGGGGAGGGACCGTGAGTCGATGCCAGCGCGCGCCAATTAGCGCGTAGGCCGTATGGAGCAAGGGGGACTGCACGGCAAGGGGTAAAACATGAACGACGGTATATCGCTTGAGATGCTGGCCTTCAACCTGAAGTTGCTCAGCCGCAAAAGCAGGAAGAAAATACTTATCAGCGCGGGCAAGCTTGAAGACAAAAGGCGGATGCTTCCCGCCATCAAACAGTTTCTTACCTTAGAAGTCGACGTCTATTCAACGCCGGGCACTCACAAATTTCTATCGGACCGCTGTATCGAGACGACGGAAATCCACAAAATTACAGATCGCCGCTCTCCGAATATTCTGACGTTCCTCAAGGAGAACCGCTTCGACCTCGTCATCAATGTTCTGACAGGCGACGACGATTATGACGAAGCGTCCGACGCCAAACTCATCCGCAAACTTTGTATCGAGAACGGCATCCCGCTCATCACCGACTGCGATGTCGGCATCGCGACGCTGGAGCAGATTGTCGCGGATACAGCGAAGGGCACCTTCCGCTACAAGCTCGCGGACAACTCCGAGCCCTGGAACTTGCACCTGCATTTCATGGAGGCCGTGGAGCGTCACGGTGGTATCGCCAATCACCACGCCCATTTCGACAAGGCCTATCTCATCAACATGGAAAACCTGCGCCTCAGCCAGGTGGACATGCAGAAGAAGTGGGAGATCTACCGCTACCTGAAAGAGAACTACACCTATGACGATCTCGTCGAGCGGATCAGCCGCGGCCTTGAGACGATGATCGAGCAGGGCGTCACCTATTGCCGGACCATGGTCGACGCCGACAGCACCGTGGGCCTTCTCCCGGTTACGGCGGCGATGGAGGTGAAGCGGCGTTACGCCGGCCTCATCGCCTTCGACGTTGGCGTGCAGCCCCTGCAAGGCGTGCTCGACCCGGCCTCCTACGAGCAATATGCGGAAGCCTGTGCGTTGGCGGACTACTGCGGTGGCTTGCCATCGCGTGACCGCCCACGGCCAGAGGCGCATCTCGACATCATCCTCGACCTTGCGAAACGTCTCGGCAAATCCGTCGATGTGCACGTCGATCAGGAAAACAACCCGCTTGAGAACGAGACGGAGCTGCTCGCCGCCAAAACCATCGAGCACGGCATGCAGGGCCGGGTCTATGGCGTGCATGCGATCTCGCTCGGCGCCAAGGACGAACGCGAGCAGGATCGAATCATCGCGAAAATCCTCGAAGCCGATATGGGCATCATCGTCTGCCCGTCCGCGGCGCTCAGCATGCAAAGGCTGCCGATGACGGCGCCCTTGCATAACTCCATCGCCCCCTTCCCGAGGCTGCATCAGGCCGGGGTGCGCTGCTATCTCGGCGTGGACAACATCCACGATCTGTTCATGCCGATGGTGGACGGCGACATCTGGACCGAGTGCCGGGTGCTCATGGAAGCCTGCCGCTTCTACGATATTAACGCGGTTGCGAAGTGGGCCTGCGCCAAGCCTCCGGTCTACACACAGCCAACGTCGCTGGCGGCGTAGCGCGGCGGAAGGCGAAGCGGTCGCGCATATTACAAGGGCTCAACGCCGGAGGCCGGTCTTCCGTGTCGATTGTGCTTGTGGCAGACCAGTCTTTTGGCTATGCCGCCGCTTCCGGCTGCCGCAGGAACTGCTTCACGCGGGTTAAGCCTCCTGAATAACCCCGCTCCCGGATCTCATGGAATAAATGAGCGACTGGAATCCGCATCGGCGCCGCTGCCCTGAGGCGTGCAACGATATACGGTTTGAAAGGATCGAGCTTCTCGGCCCGCTTCGCCGAGGGTTTGCGCCGGGCGATGGGCGCCGCATTCCGGACGTATTTCCGCACGGTGTTTCGCGATAGGCCCGTGTCCCGCGAAAGGCCACGAATGCTCTCGCCGCGGCTCTTCCGGGCAAGCAAATCCATCTGTTCTTGTGTCTTCAGCAACGGCCCCTCCCAAGGAGGAACCGCCTCAAGCGCGGGCGCCCTCCTCAAAATGCCAATCCCGAGAAACAACCCTACGCAATTATAGGTTGTAATGAAAGCGATAAATGAGGCCAGGTTGTGGATCGCGCGAGTTTTCCGGTGTGTATCGCGTCAGGCTCGGTAATTGCGCCACAGCGTAGGCCAAGACGATGCAAACACAACGTGCTCAAAACGTGGAGACGGCAATCCGCGGGCCGCTTAATGCTCTTCGGAAACCGAATCACGCACCCTGTGCACGCTGTAGGCGACCAATCCGGCGACGGCGGGGATGCTGAGGCCCATGGCCAGCTCGGGATTGAGAAACGGCACTTCGGCCGCCTTTAGGGCCTTGGCCCCATAGCCGATCAAGCCCACGATGTAGTAGGTCACCGCCGCGACGGAGAGGCCCTCGACCGTCTGCTGCAGTCGGAGCTGGAGCTTGGCGCGCTTGTCCATCGAGGCCAGGACGGCCTGGTTTTGCTGTTCGAGCGCGATGTCGACTTTGGTGGACAAAAGCTGGGTCACGCTTGCAACCCGCGACGCCAAGGCCTGAAGCCGTGACGCGGTCGCGATGCAGGTGGTCATCGCGGGAGCAAGACGCCGCTCCATGAACTCCTGGAATTGTTGCAATCCCTCGATGCGCGTTTCGCGAAGCTCTCCGATCCGGCGCTGCACGAGATCGTAATACGCGGCCGCCGCGCTGAAACGGTAATGGCTTTCGGAATTGCGGCTTTCAATGCCCGCTTCCAGTTTCATCAGGCGTTCCAGCAAGCCCGGCTCGCCCGCCGCGCCGGCAGTCACCATAGCGGAGGTGACCTGAACGAGTTCACGCTCCGCCTCTCCGAGCGCAGGCGTCAGGGCCTGGGCAACCGGCAGCGCCAGAAGCGCGAGCATGCGATAGGTATCGATCTCGGCCAGGCGCTGGACTGTCCGTCCGGCCTGCCGGGGCGTCATCGACAGGTTTTGCACCAGCAAGCGGCCGAACCCGTCCTCCCGGATGCGGAAGTCGGTGTAGGCGCGGCCGTTGCCTCCGGCGACGATGGCTCCAATCAGCGTGTTGCCGTCAAAATACCGCTCCGAAATGGTGTCGGCGTCTTCGGGCTCATTTTGCCCTTGCACAAAAAGGATGTTCGTCGCGACCAGGGTCTGCCCAGGCAGGGTTTCCAGCCAATCCCGCGGAACCTTGCCGATGGCCGGGTCTGATAAGGAGCCGTCCCCATCCACGATGAACTTGTAGCGGATGTATTCGCTGTGCCGTTCCCACTTCAGCCGGAAGGGGCCGAAATCCGCGCTGAAGTGGTTCGTTCCGTCCTCGGGCGGCGTTGCGCCGAAGCGTTCCGCCAACTCGCGAAGCCGCCGGAGCGCTTCACGTTTCCCGGCATCGTCAGCCACGAGCGCAAGAAACGAGATCGAGCACGGCGGTATCAAAGATTCGGGCGGCCGCGCGTGGACTTCATCGTTGAGAATGAAACGGGCCGGGTGATTTGCCGGAAGCATCATTGTTGAATCTCAAGAAATGAGCTGAAGGGTCGCAATGCGCTCGTAATATTCGCTCCCGCGCATCAATTCCTGGTGCGTCCCCACGGCCTTGACAGCGCCACCCTCGATCAGCGCAATCCTGCCGGCCTGCCGGACCGTTGAAATGCGATGCGCGATCACGAGGATGGTTTTCTTGCCAGCCTGTCCATGCATGTAAGCGCGGATGAGTTCCTCATTGTCGGCGTCGAGCGCCGATGTCACTTCGTCGAAAAGCAGAATGGGCGCATCCTTGATGATGGCCCTCGCGACGTTGAGGCGCTGCGCCTGCCCGCCGGAAATCAATGCCCCCAGTTCGCCAACATCGGTCTCGAAACCCCGCGGCAGGCTCGCGATGAACCCGCTCAAGCCAACGGTCTGGCAGGCTTCATCGATGGTCTTCTGCGAGATGCCCGGGCGCCGGAAGGTCAAATTGTCGCGTATGGTTCCGCTGAACACGAAATTCGATTGACCCACATAGGCAATCCTATCCCGCAGATCCGGCGTGGGTATGGTCTCGATGGATTGATTGCCAACCAGGATGCAACCGGCCTGGTGGTGGTGAAACCTCAGAAGCAGGGAGAAGACCGTGGATTTCCCGGCACCCGACGGGCCGACGAGCGCGATCATCTCACCCGGCTCGACGTCGAGCGAAAAGTCCTTCAGCACGGGGGGCCCGCCTTCCTGGTAGGCAAAGTTGACACCCGTCATGGCGATCGGCAGGCCACGCTGAGGCACGCTGGGCGCAGGCGCGAGTTGAGTGGCTGCCACTTCCCGGTCGGGTTCGTTGTCGGCGAGCAGATTTTGAACCATGCCAACGCCGACAAGGGATGCTTTCAAGGAGAGCCGGAGCTGGCTGAGCCGCCGCGCCGGGTCGAGCGCGAGAAGCAGCGCTGTAATAAAGGAGAGAAAATTGCCAGGACCGTAGCCGGCATAGATGGATTGGTAACCCGCGTAAAGAAGCGTAAGCCCAATGCCCACTCCCATAACCGTATCGATGATCGGAACGGGGGCGGTTTGAAGCGCCGAGACCCGGTTCGAGCGGTCTTTGATGCTCTCGATGACGGCGTCGACTTCCGAGAAAATGATGGGTTCAAGATTATAGGCTTTGATAACCTTTGCTCCCTGCACAACTTCACGGACATGCTTGTTGAGCTGAGCAACCGAAAGCATCTCCTGCATCATCAGCGTCTTGATACGCTTGATAAGGCTGGCGATGCCAATAAAGACAAAAGGCACGGCAAGCAGGCAAATAAGGGTGAGCACGAAATCCTGGTAGATCATGACTGCGACGAGCGACACCACCGTGGCACCATCGCGGGCGCCGTTCAGAACCACCTGGTTGAGAATGGAGCCGAAAGCGCCCGAGCCATTGTTGACACGCATCGTGAGGTCGTCGGACGAATAACGCTCGAAGAAGCGCACACGCTGAGCGAGGATGTGCGCAAACATCCTCTTCTGTGTGCGGGCCACAATGTCGTTGGCGATTCGCGCCGAGATCACGGACTGCAGATAGGTCGACGCGCCCTTTGCAATGAAGAGCCCCACGATCAGAAGAAACAGGGGAATCAAGAAATCCGCATTTTTTTTAACAAAAAAATCGTTCACGACATCGCGCACGAGCCATGCCGCCAGGGCGGTGGCGTTCGCCGAAATGATAATGAAGACGAGGACGGCTGCATATTTATACTTATAAATCGGGAAGTATTCTTTAAATACAGTCAGAAAAACACGGAAATCTTCATCCGCAAACAGCTGGAAGAGCGGACGGAATTTGGTATTGAAGATCTTCATCCATGAACCCGGTGGCCGCGGTGCCCGGCGAAGTCCAGACCCGCGCCGAATAATCTTAAACGTGAGAGCGGTCAAGATGGAAGTGCCCGGTGGCGCAGCCTCCGCGATATCTATCCGCGACTTTGTAAACCTGCAACGCCTCCGCTTCGAGCGGCTGGATTACACCTCGAAATCCCATAAAAGTGGCCAGATGCGGGAGCGTCGCGGCCGGCTGTGGTAATTGCCTCACAGCAGGTACAACATGGCGCAGGCCCACCGATCGGGGTTGACGGTGCAGCCGGATAGGATCATATAGATGGCAAGCGTAAGGCCGATTTGGCTTTTCTCTGCCTCCTGCGCCGCTTCCGGTAAGCACTGGTGTGAAGTGACGTGCCGCAGCCTGCTTGGCATGGTAGCGCGAATTTAATGCCCGATGCTTGCGCCTTGTCATCATTCCGCATTGTGCGTGTGATGAAACTCACCGAACCTCAACCGAACGGTTCCCAAGAATTCAACTGGATATGACATTTAACGAACTTAAGCTTAGCGAAAAAGTGATGGCCGCCGTAGAAGCGGCAGGCTACACGACCCCCACCCCCATTCAGGCCCAGGCTATACCCGTTGCCCTCGAAGGGCGGGACGTGGTTGGGATCGCCCAGACCGGCACGGGCAAAACTGGCGCCTTCGTCCTTCCCCTGCTCCACATGCTCGAAATGGGACGCGCCCGCGCCAGGATGCCGCGCTCGCTCGTTCTTGAGCCTACGCGAGAACTCGCGGCGCAGGTCGCCGAAGCGATCGAAGCGCTCGGTTCGCAGCATAAGCTGACGGTGGCTCTGCTGATCGGCGGTGTCTCTTTCGATGACCAGGAGCGAAAGCTCGAGCGCGGAGCCGATATTCTGATCGCGACGCCTGGCCGCCTCCTCGATCACTTCGGCCGCGGAAAGCTTCTCCTAAGCGCGGTCGACTATCTCGTGATCGACGAGGCCGACCGTATGCTCGACATGGGTTTCATCCCCGACATCGAGCGTATCTGTAAGCTTCTCCCACCCTCCCGCCAAACGCTTTTCTTCTCCGCGACGATGCCGCCAGAGATACAAAAGCTCACCGAGCAGTTTCTGCGCAATCCTGAGCAGATCCGGGTTAGCGCTCCAGCAACAGCCGCCAACCTTATTACGCAGAAGCTGAAGTTTTCGGCTGCCGACTCCAAGATGAAACGCCAAGTCTTGCGCGACCTCATGCGCGGCGAGGCCGGCGCTGTCAAGAACGCCATCATCTTCTGCAACCGCAAGAGAGATGTGGCGATCCTTCATAAATCGCTCGTCAAGCACGGCTTCAATGCCGCCGCACTGCACGGCGACCTCGATCAGCGCCAGCGTATGGCAACGCTCGAAGGGTTCCGCAAGGGCGAGATCACTTATCTCGCTGCCTCCGATGTGGCCGCGCGCGGTCTCGACATTCCGGAAGTCAGCCACGTCTTCAACTTCGATGTGCCGATCAGCCCCGAAGACTATATCCATCGTATCGGCCGCACGGGCCGCGCGGGCAAGGAAGGCTACACGGCCATGATTGTGACGCCGAAAGAAATGAAGGCGCTCAAGGCCATCGAGACGCTTTGCAAGGCGAAGATTGAATGGCTCGATGGCGAGCCATCGACCGAAAACCTCACCTCAGCGGATTTCAGCGCGAGCCGGGAACGCCCACGCCGTGAACGCGGCAAGGCAGCAAGCCGCGACGAGCGTAAGGACAGCAGCGCTCCGCGGCAGCAGTCGCAGCAATCCGACGTCCGGCCCTTCCGTGGCTCATCGCCAAGGCGCGACAAGGACAGCAGCGTATCGCGTTATCACCGGGAACTCTTGCCGCCCGCGACGTCTGCGCCCGTGGTTGGTCTTGGCGATCATGTTCCCGAATTCCTGAAGCGGCCCGTGCGGGCCGCGAGCTAGTCCCGGAATCGCCTCCCCCTCATAGTTCGAGACGGCCTGCGGCCTCCTCACCATGAGGGCCAGCGGCCACGGCGGCGTGTCTCGGAAATCTCATCCTGAGGAGCCGCCACGGCGGCGTCTCGAAGGACCGCGAGAAAGTTACGCGCCGCAGCAATGCCAATGAAACTGGCAGCGTTCGCTACCGCCGGCGTGCAGTAATAACCGGACGCATTTCGCTTGGGCCCTGTTCTGGGCCGCTATTCTTTCATTGTCAGCGTATTGTCTTTCAGCTCAAATGCCGAAAGCTGCTTGATAAAGCTCATGCCGAGTAAATTCTGGGCCATGCGTCCGGGCTCAGCCACAACCGCCTGCACATCCTTCACCGTGATGCCGCCAATCCGGATCGCGGCGATGGTCGTGGACGCGACGCGAGCCACGCCGTTCGCCGTTGTAGAGCGGCCGCTGAAACGCAAGTTCTGGCCCAGTCCAAGGGCTTGCGCAGTTTCATAGCTGAGCGCTACATAGGTTGCGCCCGTATCCATCATGAACTCAACCTTCTGCCCATTGATCTCCGCATCCGCATGGAAATGTCCATAGGGGTTTGCGGTTATGACCACAGTCTTGCGGGATGAGGAGGGAAGGCCTTGACTCGCAGGAATTGTCGGGCGGAACGGCAGCGCCCCGCCGAGAACGCGGGTATCGAATTGCGAAACGCTGGCAACGCCGATGGCAGCGTCAAACATACGGGCATATCCCGCGCGCGCCGCTGCGAATTTGACCCGGTCATAGACGGTCTCAAAGGAAGAGAAGGTCAGAAAGCCGCCCGCGATCGCGGTGCTCCATATCAGGAGCTCCTTCATTGCCCAGCGCTGTAGTGACTGGCTTTCCATAACGCGCACCGCCGCCCCAAGCACGATCAGGTCAAGAGAAGTGGGTTCCGTCCGGCTAGCTCCGCATCACGAGCTGATTCCCGGAGAACTCATAAGACCGCAACCGGCTTAAGAAACTCATACCGAGCAAGCTTTGGTGAAGCGCTCCCGGTCTTGTCACCAGGGCGTCGACTTTGTCGAGTGTGAGTTCGCCCAGGGAAACCTTTTCAAGCTTGACGCGCGCCGCAAAAGCCCTGCCATTTGCCGTCTCCACCGGCACCGTATAAGTCAGCTCGTTCAGTTCGATCCCGGCACGGCGGGCATCCTCGGGCCGGAGCACCACAGTCGACGCGCCGGTGTCGATGATCATCAGCACGCGCTTGCCGTTGACGAGGGTCTTGGCCGTGAAGTGCCCGTCCCCGGTTTTCCGGATCTTGATGATCGCGCCATGTCCGCCGGCTCCCGGCGAGACCGTCTGAACGGAACCCGGCTGCAATTCCTGCACGACGCGGTCGCCAACCTCGCCTAGCTCGCTTCTATACGCGTAGAGCGCGACGAGAACGAGCCCGATCGCTAGCCAGCTCCCTAACGCTTTCAGTGCTTCGGCGGCCTTTCCGGCCGTCAGCCTTGCCGCTCCGGCCATGAGGAAGATCAAGATCGAGAGGGGTGCTGCGAGCCTGGGAAAAACGTCCCGGGGCAGGCCTGCGATGGTATCGCCTTCCCCGGTCAGGGCATAAAGCACCACGCTTACGACCAGCAGTCCAATAGCGAGAAAAATCATGGGACGTCCATTTGTCAAGAGCCCGCTCTATATAGGCGGAAAGCGCGCAAAACACAGCCGGTTGGCTGCAAACCGTACAGTCCGTCCCCCGAATCATCTCATAATAGCTCAAAATGATAACCTCCTTCTTCCGCGGCCACTGCGACTGCGATATCCGGAGCAAGTCTTCATGCGATACCCGCCCGATTTGCTGGATGAAATTCGAAGCCGGTTGCCCGTCAGCCGTATCGTCGAGCGGCGCGTCAAGCTTAAACGCGCGGGGCGTGAATATATAGGCCTGTCACCCTTCAAGACAGAACGGACGCCGTCCTTTACGGTCAACGACCACAAAGGTTTTTATCACTGCTTTGCAAGCGGCGAGCATGGCGATATCTTCAAGTTTCTGATGGTAGCCGAGGGCTTGACCTTTCCCGAAGCTGTGGAAAGGCTGGCGGCGGAGGCTGGCGTTGCCCTGCCCGCGCCCACACCGGCTGACGATACCAGGGTTGCTTATGACTCGCGCCTTCACGGGGCTTCGGAGGAGGCCTGCCACTTCTTCCAAGCGGCGCTTCGAAGCCGCGAAGGCGAGGCGGCACGCGCCTACCTTGAGCGCCGCGGCATCACGCTTGCGGAGGTCAGCGCGTTCAGGCTTGGCTATGCTCCAGACAGCAAATCGAGCCTGAAAAGTTTTCTGAGCCAGAAAGGGTTTACGCTCGATGAGATGCAGGATTCCGGCCTCCTGATCCACGGCGAGGATATCGCGGTCCCCTACGATCGCTTTCGCGGGCGTCTGATTTTCCCGATCCTCGACGCGAAACGGCGCGTCATTGCCTTTGGCGGACGCGCGCTCGTTCCGGATCAGCAGCCTAAATATCTGAACTCGCCGGAAACGGCGCTTTTCCATAAGGGTCATGTGCTCTTCAACCTCGCGGCCGCACGGGAAGCGGCCCGAACCGCGAAATCGTTGATCGTTGCGGAAGGGTATATGGACGTGATCGCGCTGACGCGGGCAGGCTTCGCAAACGCGGTGGCACCGCTCGGAACCGCGCTGACGGCAGAACAGTTCCGGCTGATCTGGACCTTGGCGCCGATGCCGGTGCTCTGTTTCGATGGCGATGCGGCGGGCCAAAAGGCTGCGTATCGCGCGCTCGATAACGCCCTTCCCCATCTTGAGCCGGGCCGCTCCCTCCAATTCGCCTTCCTGCCCGAGGGCCGCGATCCGGACGACATGGTGCGGGGCGGCGAACAGGACATGCTCGCGAAACTTCTCTCGCAGCCCATCTCATTGATCGATGTGCTTTGGAGTTCGCGAGCATGCACGCCATCCCCTGGAGACCCCCGAGCAACGCGCAAGCTTGGACGCAAGGCTGATGGAGTTGGCCAACCAAATCGAACACAAGAGTCTGAAATATCATTACATTTCTGCGCTTCGCGAGCGCTTGAGAACAGTGCTCCGGGCGCCGGTTCCGGAGGCACGAAAGCAGGGTACGGCATCGCGAACCCGCACACCTGGCCGCGCCCCGTCTCGCAAGGCCGGGGATTTGGCGGCGAGTTCGAGAACAGGAAGCCTGCTGGCCAGCAAGATCGTACAGGTCTCAACACCGAGTAGCGGGCCGCGCGAAGCCTTGCTGATCGCTGCGATGCTGCGCCATCCCTGGCTGTTCGATGAGCACCTGGAAGAGATAGCAAGCCTCCACTTCCACGATAACGATTGCGAACGCATCAGGAACGCGATGCTAACGATCCATCAAGCGGAGGAACTTCTTGACAACAAAAAAATGTTAGAGCACCTCTCCCGTGAAGGTTACGGCGCGGAGCTTGGGCGCGTTGAGAGCGCAACTGCTCACAACGCCGATGCCCATTTCGCCCGGAACGCGAGTAAAGACGAGGTGTTAGAAGGTTGGTGTCATGTCATGATGCTGCACAGCAAAGCGGGTGTTCCGCGCTCGGTGCAAGAAGCCGAGAGCGATTATCTCAGCGAACCGACAATCGAAAATTTTTCCAAACTGCAGGCAATTGTGCAACAGGTCGAAATTGCGGCACCTTGATTTGCTCCTATATATTGTGTCGGCCGGTAGGGTTACCCAAATAATGGGCTCTGGCGGTAAAAGGCGTGAATTTAGCTTGATGAGTAGGGCGGCATTAAGCACAACCACCTATATGGGGGAGTGGTGTAGCGATTCGAATCGCATCTGCCGCGCACAGCAACGAATAGCCATCTTGGCGCCACAAGGCATTCACCGACACTTCTAGGCTGGGTACGTAGAGTGCGTGCCTCGCCTAACGGCATTTTCTGGAGTGCATAATGGCCACAGCGACGACAAAAACCGAGGAGCAGGAAACGGCTGCGCCAGAGACGGCGGACAGCCCCGTACTAGATCTTCTCGATGCCGCCGTCAAACGTCTCATCAAGGTAGCAAAATCGCGCGGATACGTCACCTATGACGAATTGAACGAGGTTTTGCCGCCCGAGGAAGTCTCCCCGGATCAGATCGAGGACATCATGACGATGTTCTCCGACCTTGGCGTGAACGTCGTCGATGCGGAGGAGGTTGAAGAAGCCGCCGCCGCCGAACCGCTCGACGACGAGGAGGAGGACAGGCAGGCCTCGCCGGCGCATCTTCCGGTCAAGCAGGAGCGTTCGACCGAGGTGAGCGAGCGTACCGACGATCCCGTGCGCATGTATCTGCGCGAAATGGGCTCGGTCGAGCTTCTGTCGCGCGAGGGCGAGATCGCAATCGCCAAACGCATCGAGGCCGGCCGCGAGGCCATGATCGGCGGGCTTTGCGAAAGCCCGCTGACCTTCCAGGCCATCATCATTTGGCGCGACGAATTGAACGAGGGGAAGATCCTCCTTCGCGACATCATCGACCTCGAAGCGACCTATTCGGGGCCTTTCGCCCGCACCGGCGAAGGCGAAGAGGACGGGGCCGAGGAAGAGTTCGGGCCTGATCGCCGCCCGCCGCCCGCCGTCAATGGCAACGGCAACGCTAACGGCAATGCCCAGCCTCAGCCCGGCGCGATCAAGCAGCAGGCGGTCAATGGGCAGGCGCGACCCGCAACCGGCGACGGCGTTCAACCCGAAGCGACCGAGGGCGGCGAGTTCCGCACCGAGGAGAACTTCGACGACGACGACGACCTCGAAAACAGCCTGTCGCTCGCGGCCATGGAGGCCGAGCTGAAGCCGAAGGTGCTCGAAACCTTCGACCGCATCGCGACCGAATATAAGAAGCTGCGCAAGCTCCAGGATCAGCACGTCGAGCGCAAACTTCAGGACGATGTGCTCTCGCCCCAGCAGGAGAAACGGTCCCGGAAGCTCCGCGACGCCGTGATCCAGGACGTGAAAAGCCTGTCGCTGAACCCGGCGCGTATCGAGTCGCTGGTCGAGCAGCTCTACGACATCAACAAGCGGCTCATCGGCTACGAAGGCCGGCTCTTGCGCCTTGCCGATGGCTATGGCGTGCGCCGCGACGAATTCCTGGGCAACTATCAGGGCACCGAGCTCGACCCGAATTGGACGGACCGTATTGCAACGCTGAAGGGCAAGGGCTGGCACAAATTCGTCGATAAGGAGCGACCGCGGATCGAAGAGATCCGCAAGGAAATCCACGCGCTCGCGACCGAAACCGGCCTCGATATCGCGGAGTTCCGCCGTATCGTCAAGATCGTGCAAAAGGGCGAACGCGAAGCGCGGCAGGCCAAGAAGGAGATGGTCGAAGCCAACCTCCGGCTCGTGATCTCGATTGCCAAGAAATACACCAATCGCGGGCTGCAATTCCTCGATCTGATCCAGGAAGGCAATATCGGCCTCATGAAAGCGGTCGACAAATTCGAATACCGGCGCGGCTACAAATTCTCGACCTATGCGACCTGGTGGATCCGGCAGGCCATCACGCGCTCGATTGCCGATCAGGCCCGCACCATCCGCATCCCCGTGCACATGATCGAGACCATCAACAAGATCGTGCGCACCAGCCGCCAGATGATGCACGAAATTGGCCGCGAGCCGACGCCGGAAGAGCTGGCGGAAAAGCTGTCCATGCCGCTGGAAAAGGTGCGGAAGGTTTTGAAGATCGCGAAGGAGCCGATCAGCCTCGAAACGCCCATCGGCGACGAGGAAGACAGCCATCTCGGCGACTTCATCGAGGACAAGAACGCGGTGCTGCCCATCGACGCGGCGATCCAATCGAACCTGCGCGAGACCACCACGCGCGTGCTCGCCTCGCTGACGCCGCGTGAGGAGCGCGTGCTTCGCATGCGCTTCGGCATCGGCATGAACACCGATCACACGCTGGAAGAAGTCGGCCAGCAGTTCTCGGTGACGCGCGAACGCATCCGCCAGATCGAGGCCAAGGCGCTGCGCAAGTTGAAGCATCCGAGCCGCAGCCGCAAGCTGCGCAGCTTTTTGGATAATTAAAGCGCGCGATGCCGACGATCGCATGGTTTTACGGCATCGCGATCAGAATGTATGTCAAGGATCATGCGCCGCCTCATTTTCACGCTGTCTACGGTGCGTATGAAGCCTATATCTCGATAGATACAGGCGAGGTAATCGAAGGCAAGATGGCACGTACTGCCTCCCGCCTCATCAAGGATTGGACCTTGACGCACAAGCCGCTTTTATTGGCGAACTGGCGGCGCGCTCAGGCGGGAGAGCGGTTGGAAAGGATCGCAGGGCTCGATGCTGACTAAAGTGGCCCACATAGAAAGGCTCGGAGGCTTCCGCCTTCGCATCCAATTCAACGACGGCAGCGAAGGCACACGCGACTTTACGCCCATGGTGCACGAACCTGGGGAAATGCTCTTGCCGCTGCGCGACGAGACATATTTCTCCCGCGTGTTCCTCGAATTCGGCGCGCTCACTTGGCCAAACGGCTTCGATATCTCGCCGGAGTGGCTCCGCCGGGAAATGAGCGCGGCGGGGGAACTTAGGCAAATTGCTTCTGCCGGATAGAGTCCTTCGAGCCGCCGCCCTTTCGCGGCTCCTTAGGGCCAAGCCCTTCCTCATGGTGAGGATGCCGAAGGCCGTCTCGACACATGCAGATACAGAGGCTTGCGTGGTTAGCAAAGGCTGAAAAACGCGCCGTTTTCAGTTAATGCGAAAGCCTTTGCTAAGCTTAAAATATATATTTAACCCGTTTTGGGAACGCGCGTTTTGAGGGGCGAAATCGCGGTTTCGATAGCAAAAAAGCGGGAAAATGGGAGGGCTGGAATCCCCGTTTAACCCCGCGTATTGACCATGCTATGCCCGTATGTTCGGAATGTCGTTCCGTAGGCTATGTGGCGCGAAAGCCACATTCAAGACCGCAAGCTTTATGTGGCTAGGACGCCGCCTCGGGCAGTCAAAAGAATATGAGAATGTATTTATCTCCCAGGCCAATATTGGGCAGGCAGGACGCGCTGGAATGTCTCTGTCTCGCCGGGTGGAAGTTGGCGCCGTCGAATGATATTATACTAAAATGACCAAGCGTTTCGAAGAAGCCGTTGCGGAAATCAGAAAGCTGCCCGCCGAGCAGCAAGACCGGGTTGCCGATTTGTTGATCGAGCTCACGGGCAAGGAAGAAGCCCCGGCACTGACGCCCGAGCAGATAGCCGGTGTGCATGTGGCGTTGGAGCAGGTCAGGCGGGGTGAATTTGCGAGCGATGAGAGCGTTGAGCGCTTGTTATACCGGCCTTGGAAATGAAGGTCCGGCTAGCGCCCGCGGCAGAAGCCGATTTGGCGCAAATCCGGGATACAATCCTATCCGAGAATCCTGCTGCGGCGGAGCGCGTTCAACGATCCCTTGCGCGCGCCATCGAGCTACTTAAATTTTTCCCGCACATCGGCCGGCCTGGGTCCGTGAAAGGTACACGGGAGAAGCCGGTAAAGTCTCTTCCTTACATCATCGTCTATTCTATCGAAGCGGGCGGGCTTATCGTGTTGCGCATCTACCACGGCGCGCAAGACCGGCAGTAAACCTGTTCACGCCCACGCATTCGCATCTTGGCGCGCCGGCCGCTAGCGGCTACCTCTAAGCGCATGGCCGACGAAACGATTCTCCTTCCCCCGCCGATCGAGCCCATCAAGCTGAAGGACGCGCTGGAAGAGCGCTACTTCAACTATGCGCTCTCAACGATCCTCCAGCGCGCGCTTCCCGACGCACGCGACGGGCTGAAACCCGTGCACCGGCGCGTGCTGTTCGCGATGCGCCGGCTCCGGCTCGACCCCGGCACCGGCTTCAAGAAATGCGCGCGTGTCGTGGACGACGTTCGGCGGGCGGAGGCAAGGCCGGGTTGCCGATTTGCTGATCGAGCTGACGGGCAAGGAAGAAGCGCTGGGGCAAACGCCCGGGCAGGCATGTGGCGTAGGAGCAACTCAGGCGAGGTGAATTTGGGAGCGACGAGGACGTCGAGCGCTTGCTTTACAGGCCATGGAAATGAAGGACGCGCCGGCGGAGCTATTTCAGCCGGAAATTGCTCAGTAGTTCAAGTCTGCCGAGCCGGTAGGCTTTGGCGAAGTAAGCTTCGTCCGCTGTGATGAGCGTTGCCTCGTTCTCCAATGCCACCGCGTGATAAAGCGTATCGAACATATGGTGATTGAGCGATGCGGCAAGCTCGGCTGCGTAACAGTGAGTTTCGAAATCGTCGACGGTTGTGACCTGGGTATTGAACAAAAGCGTGCATGCCGCCTCTATCTTCTGCCGGGCTTTGCGCGCAACAACCGAAAGCGCCTCCGCCTTCCAATGAAGCGGCTGGAAAGCTCGCACGCTTCCCGCCGTTAGCAGCGCCAGGATCGCTTCCGCCTTGTCAACGTCATGTTCGCCGGGATCGTCGTTCAAAAGCCATTTGATGGCGACGCTTGCGTCGATGACGATCCTCAATGCCGGCCTTCTTCCCTCAAGCGCCGGATTTCGTCCTGCGATACCGACGGCGCCGACTCCCGGAATTTGCGGAACTCAGCGACGAGGTCGCGTTTTGGTGCGTGCGCGGTTGCCGGAGCCTTTTCCAAAGCTTTGCGGATCAAATCCGCGATGACCGCGTCCTTGTCCTGGCCCTCGAACGCCTTATCGAAGGCTTCCTTCACATCGTCCGGGATGCGGATGGTCATGACGGTCATGGCTGCGAACTCCCAATCTTCCCACATCATAACTGGGAACCGGGGCGTTGAAAACATCGCCGGGCCTTGAGTTGCCGGCAAGAGAACACTACCCATAGCGCATGGCTGACGAAACGATTCTCCTTCCCCCGCCGATCGAGCCCATCAAGCTGAAGGACGCGCTGGAAGAGCGCTACTTCAACTATGCGCTCTCCACGATCCTCCAGCGCGCGCTGCCCGACGCGCGCGACGGGCTGAAACCCGTGCACCGGCGCGTGCTGTTCGCCATGCGGCAGCTCCGGCTCGACCCCGGCACCGGCTTCAAGAAATGCGCGCGTGTCGTGGGCGACGTCATCGGTAAGTATCATCCGCACGGCGATCAGTCGGTGTACGACGCCTTGGTGCGGCTCGCGCAGAGTTTCGCTCAACGCTATCCGCTGGTCGACGGCCAGGGCAATTTCGGCAATATCGACGGCGATAACGCGGCGGCCATGCGCTACACCGAGGCGCGGATGACCGCGATTGCGGCCGCGCTGCTCGACGGCATCGACGAGGATACGGTCGATTTCCGCCAGACCTATGATGGCGAGGAGGAAGAGCCGGTGGTGCTGCCCGCCGCCTTCCCGAACCTGCTGGCGAACGGCTCAAGTGGTATCGCGGTCGGCATGGCGACGAGCATCCCGCCGCATAATGTCGAGGAGGTTTGCGACGCGGCGCTGCATCTCATCCGCCATCCGCGCGCGAGCGTGGAGACGCTGCTGAGCTATCTGCCGGGGCCGGATTTCCCGACGGGCGGCATTCTCGTGGACGATCAGGCTGGGCTCATCGAGGCCTACCGGACGGGCCGCGGCTCCTTCCGCCTTCGCGCGCGCTGGCACACCGAGGAGACGGGCCGCGGCACCTATCAGATCGTCGTCACCGAAATCCCCTACGGCGTGCAGAAATCGCGGCTGATCGAGAAGATGGCCGATCTGCTGCAGGCCAAGAAGCTCCCGCTGCTCGGCGATGTGGATGACGAATCCGCCGAGGACATCCGCATCGTGATCGAGCCGAAGTCCCGCAACGTCGACGCGGCGCTGCTCATGGAGCAGCTCTTCCGCCTCTCCGAGCTGGAGGTGCGCATCCCCCTCAACATGACGGTGCTGTCGAAGGGGCTGGTTCCGCAGGTGCTTGGGCTCGTGCCCGTGCTGCAGGAGTGGCTCGACCATCGCAAGGTGGTGCTGCGCCGGCGCTCCGAGCATCGCCTGAAACAGATCGACCACCGGCTGGAAGTACTCGGCGGCTTCCTCATCGCCTATCTCAATCTCGACGAGGTGATCCGCATCATCCGCAGCGAGGACGAGCCGAAGCCGGTGCTGATGGCGCGGTTCGACCTCAGCGATGTGCAGGCCGAGGCGATCCTCAATATGAGGCTGCGCTCCCTGCGCAAGCTCGAAGAGATGGAGATCAAGACCGAGCATTCGAAACTGTCGGAGGAGCGCACCGCGCTGATCGAGCTCTTGGGATCGGACGACAAGCAATGGGACCGGATCGCGAGCGAGATCCGGGACACCAAGAAGCAGTTCGGGAAATCGACGCTGCTCGGCAAGCGCAAGACCTCGGCCGCGGCCCTGCCCGAGGTGAACGGCTCGATCGAGGAGGGGCTGATCGAGAAGGAACCGGTGACCATCGTTCTGTCGGAGAAGGGCTGGATTCGCGCGCTGAAGGGTCACGACGCCGACCTCTCGAAGCTCGCCTTCAAGACGGATGACACGCTCAAATACGCAATCAAGGCGCAGACCACCGATAAGCTCGTGCTGTTCGCGACCAACGGGAAGTTTTACACGCTCGAAGCGAACGAGCTGCCCGGCGGACGCGGCCAGGGGGAGCCTGTGCGCCTCATGATCGATATGGAGGAGACGGACGAAATTCTCGAAGGCTTCGTCCATAGGCCGGGGCGCAAGCTGCTTGTCGCCTCCAACATCGGCAACGGCTTCATCGTGCCCGAGGAAGAGGTTGTCGCCCAAACGCGGAAAGGCAAGCAAATCCTCAATTTGGCCGAAGGCGAGCGCGCCGCCCTTTGCCGCCCGGCCGGAGGCGACACCGTCGCCGTTCTGGGCGAGAACAGGCGCCTGCTCGTGTTTCCGCTCACGGAGTTGAACGAAATGGGCCGGGGCCGCGGCGTCCGCTTGCAGAAATACAAGGATGGCGGCCTTGCGGACGTGCAGGTCTTCGACAGCGCAGCCGGCCTGCGGATCGGAGATCCCAGTGGCCGGGTCAGGAGCATCAGCGAGCTTACCGATTACCGGGGCTCCCGCGCACAGGCTGGAACGGCCGGCCTCAGAGGTTTGCCAAAAAATAATCGCTTTGGCGTGACAGGTTTCGAAGATGTGTAGGAGTTGGCGCTGGTGGTATGCGTAAATAGGGGGTGTATTCCGCTGCGCGAACGGTCTAGAACTATGCTGTGGGCAAGCGCTGGACAGACATGATTGGGCGAAGGCTTGAGTTTGTGTTACCCCTCCTCTGCGCGGTGGCCTGCGCGGGAACCCCTTCCCGCGCGCTGGACATTACCACAATCGATAACCTTCCGCCTTCGGCATGGATCGTCGATCTTGGCGGGTATGGCGTGCTGGAACCGACTTACGAGGGCTCCAAACACTACAACATAAGTTTCAAGCCGCAGATCGATGTTTGGAAAGCCGGCGGACAAGAGTGGCTGTCATTCCCTCACGATGCGACCGTCTATGCCCTCTATGAAACATCCAATTTCCGGGCCGGTCCTGCCGGCACCCTGACACTGCAGAGCCGGTTCCACGGCGAGGATATAGACCTGCGCCTTGGAAGGGCGGATGTGGATCTGGCTGGCGGCGCGTTCGCCGAATATTACCCAGTTAATTTTATCAGGACGCGCGTCGAACTCCTGCAGGGCGTCACGGGCAACATGGGACTTGCCGCAAATTTCTCCGCAGATTACATCTGGCGCGCTTCCGCGGATTGGACACTCGCCTTCGGTCCCCGTGCCCAGCTCGCCAACGATCAATACGCCTCGGACTACTTTTCGACGCAGGCCGCGCAGAGAACAGGCCTTTACGTGCCTTATCGCGCTGAGGGGGGGATAATTTCGTCTGGCGTGGAATTGACGGGAAAATACGATTGGACAAGGGACCTGTCCGCCAAATTCTTTATCGATTACAATCAGCTTCTCGGCGACGCCGCGGATGCGCCCAAGGTTAGCGTGAGGGGCGCCTCCGAACAGCTTGTCGCAGGCGTTGGCGCCAGCTTCAAATTCGCAGTCCAGCCCTAAGCGGATCGGCGGCCAGAGCATCGCGTTCGAACTTCGAATCGTGTCTTTGTGAGCGAGACGACGCAGCCGGGTTATCTCCCGTTCTGGATCGCCACGGAGGCCGAGGCCGGCTAGCGACGAAGCCGAATCCGTTGAAAACAAAGTGCTCCGGGAGGCCTCTTCATCCCGCAGATGCCAAAGTGCAACTACCGTCAGCTTTCAACATGGGTTTAGTGGAAATATTCACGCCAAATCAGAAGATTTCAGGCACAGTCCGCCGCGTCGAGCTTGGAAGCGGGGAGCACAATGCGGGCATCGAATCAAACCATTTGCATTGTTGCATTCCTTGGAATGACCATAGGTTGTGCGCAGGCCGCAGACATCATGGGGGAGCCAGCCACGTCCTACAAGGATGCGCCGGGGAATTATTGGATTGTTACTGTCGGCGGCCTCGCTACAGCCGAGCCTAAGTTTCCAGGCTCAAAAACTGACACCTTATCGTTCATACCGGTCTTCGATATTCATCGCGCCGGCGAGCGGGAATGGCTGTCGCTTCCGACCGATGCAATAAGCGTCACCCTTTACCAGACCGGCAACTTTCGCATCGGTGCCGCGGGCGACTATATTCTCAACCGCGATCGCCGCGACGTAAGCCCGCCCGCTGCATTCAAGAACATCGACTATACGCTGGAACTCGGTGGCTTCGCCGAATACTACCCGGTGCCATTCATTAGAACGCGTGCCGAACTGTTGCAGGGCGTGACAGGAGCAGAAGGCTTGGCCTTCAATCTGAAGGCGGACTACATCCTGACCGCCGGCGAGTGGCTGTTCGCGGCAGGGCCCCGCCTGCAAATCGTGGACACCCAGTATGAAAGCACTTTCTTCTCGACCATAGCGCCGCCCTTCCACGCTTCGGGCGGCCTGAACACGGCCGGTGTCGACGCGACCGCTTTCTACTATGTGAGCGACCACCTTTCAGTGCGCGCCTTCGCCGACTATGAACGGCTGATCGGCGACGGAGCGGACAGCCCCCTTGTTAAGTTCAGGGGTTCCCCCGACCAATTATGGGTTGGAGCCGGTCTGGCCTATCGTTTCACGTATGACCGCTGATCGCACAACATTTCCACCCAGCGCTGAATAGGCACAAGGCGCATTCAAGCGATCTCCCCCCCCCGTGCCACGCCTCGGCAGACTAGAAAAGATGCGGCACATCATGGTCAAACCATGAGGCTGCAGCATTTCCTTGCCAGCGGCCAGGCTGTATCGAGTCCGGCGTGAATCGCGCAGCATCTTGCCGCCATTGGCCATCGGAGTGAGGGGGTCTTGGGCTCCTTCAAAGCGCCGGGCGCCGGCGTTGGTAAACATAGCCTCAACACTTTCAATTGCTTGCAAGCCGATCCCGCGGACGGAGCCTTGTCCGGGTCCGGATCGTCCGGCATGGCCGTCTCAGCCTGTACCTTTTACAGCCGGGAAGGGAACAGCATGAGCAAACGCTTGTTCGTTTGCAGGAGCGTCCCAACTCGAGAGGAGTAGCATAATGAGTTTGCTGTACGCGCAGGGCGATCTGCTTATCGAACGCGTGGCCGATATTCCACCATCCGGCACGCCACTTGACGCTGGGGCGGATGGCGCGTCCGTTCTTCTGGAAGGCGAGACCACGGGGCACCGCCATGCAATTCATGACCGTGTTACGATGTTCCGCGACGACGGGCTGGCGCACGACATCCCGAATGGACTTTATGTCGCTCATCTTCGCATCGAGGACGCTACCGCGCGCGTCCAGCATGAAGAGCACGATACGGTGACGCTTCCGAAGGGCACCTACAGGGTGCGCCGGCAGCGTGAGCTTGAGCCCAGGGAAGCGCGGATCGTTGCAGACTAAGCTCAAAAGCCTCTCCGCCGCGCAAGCCGCTGCCGTCGAGGGCCACAAGAAGCGCTGGGCGGAGATCCGGGTGTCCACCGCACCAGCGAACCGCGAATTGGCGGAGCGTGGGATCGTAGCGGCTTACCGCGCGGCGGGACGCCCCGCGCCGCGCCAAATCGTATGGTGTTCCAGCCCATTGCAAATGGCGGCGGTGTGGGCAAAGACGCCGGCGGAGCGGGCCGGAACAAACCTCCGGCCTGCGATCGCCGAGCAAGTTCGAAGCATCGTCGCACTTGCCATTCAGCGCCGCGTTCACGGAAGTGTGCTCGCCGCCGTGGACGAGTTGAGCCACCGCACGTCCCTAACTTCGGCAGCCGAAACCGCAAGGGAAGCAGTTATCCGCTCCTGCAACATGCTGCGCCCATATGGCCCCCGGCGGCACCGCTGGCTCTTCTGGCTCAACAAAGGACGCCCCTGGCTCAATCTTCACGACGCCGGCATTAGTCCGCGAGGTTTTGCCTGGCTGGAACGGCACGATTTTTTCCGCGCGGTCTGCGGTTTGACGGACGAAACGGATCTTTTAAGCGGGCTTCTTCTTATCGCGCAAAATGCCGATTGGATCATTCCACACAAGTCGATTTGCTGGATTTCCGAACCGCCGCAAGTCCTCGTGACCGATACAGCCGGAAGACTCCACAATGCCAACGGCCCCGCGCTGCAATACCGGGACGGCTGGACTGCCTATGCGTGGAAGGGCGTGGAGGTGCCGTGGCGCCTCATCGAGCGGCCGGAACACATCACACTCGCCGACATAGACCGGACTTCCGATATTCACGTGCGCCGGTGCATGATCGACCGGCTCACGCCTGAACGGTATATCTCAAGCGGCGCCGCCTTCCGCGTTTCCGAAGACGATACGGGCGTGCTCTGGGAACGGCGTTGGCCCGACGGCGATGCCTGGGCTGCCGTGGAGGTTATCAATGGCACGCCGGAGCCGGATGGAACCCGGAAGCGCTATTTTCTCCAAGTGCCGCCGAATATGCTCACCGCGCGATCCGCGGTTGCGTGGACCTACGGTATGACGGCACGGCAATACCGGGGACTTCTCCGGCGCACGTAACGGCGCTAGCGTTCATCCTGAGGAGCCGCCAAGGGCGGCGTCTCGAAGGATAAGGTTTCCGTTTGGCGCCTTAACCTGCGCAACGTCATCGGGACGTGGCATCAGCCGGCGTCGCGATCCCAGAAACATTATCAGAGACTTAAACGTGGAGTGCTTCGCTATGCATGACAGCGATCACAATCACCTCATCACGAAAGATCGATGGCAAAGCGCTTGAGATCTCGAAGAGCGACGATTTCCAAGGCTCTCTCGTGTGTCGCGGCCAGCGACACCTTGGGAGCGCTCCCAGCCTCAAAGGCTTGCTGCCAGCGCGCGGCGCATAAGCACCAGCGGTCTCCCGCCTTGAGACCGGGGAAATCGAATTCGGGCATTGGCGTGGAAAGATCGTTTCCAGCTCTCTTCGAGTACTCCAGAAACTCGGCCGTCATGACAGCGCAAACCGTGTGAGACCCGTAATCCTGGGGCCCGGTGTTGCAGCACCCATCGCGAAAAAAACCTGTCGGCGGGGAATCCGAACAGGTTGCCAGCGGCTCGCCGAAGACATTCCTCTGGGGCTCACGCCCCGCTTCGAGCATATCTTTCAAGTGCATGGCTCCAGTTTGTTACACCGGATAGGATTTTGCCGGAAATTCCGCTGGCGGTCGAGAGCTTTGCGAGAGACTACCTGGCCCGCCGCGCGCCGCTAGCGGTCCTTGGGGACGAGCCTCACGAGCACGTCTATGCGCGAGATCTCATACCCATCCGGCGGCTCCGGGAGATTCTCGACATTGAGATTTGGCGTTTCGATATCCTCGAGCACGCCGTCATTCTCGAAGAAGAAATGGAAGTGGTTCGATGTCTTGGTGTCGAAATAAGTCTTTGAGCTTTCGATCGCCACTTCACGGAGAAGCCCTGCTTCAACGAACTGGTGAAGTGTGTTATAAACGGTTGCAAGAGAAACTGGAATTCCATGTTTCACGGCTTCGGCATGGAGCGCCTCCGCTGTAAGATGCCGGTCGCCGCTTCCGAACAGCAGCTCCGAAAGCGCGACCCGTTGCCGCGTCGGACGCAGACCACTGATGCGAAGCCTTTCTATGGGCAATTCCGGTATGTTATCAGGCATTTCACTTTGCAATCTTCCGGGTTTCGCCTTGTACTATAGGCAGCGGCGCCTTAACTCGCAAGCGCTGTGCGGCCAACATCGTTGTCCACAAACCTTCAGACAGGTTGCGGGCGGCGGAAGGTGTGATAGTTAAGAGACGCATTGCCCGATCGCTCGGGCAATGAGCGCATCATATTAAGAGGAAGCATGTCTGAACGCTGCGACAGCTACGGCTATGAAGATTTGCTCGCTTGCGGACGCGGCGAATTGTTCGGAGAGGGCAATGCTCAATTACCGCTTCCGCCCATGCTGATGTTCGACAGAATAACAAGCATCGGCGAGTCCGGAGGCGAGCACGGGAAAGGCCGCGTTGTCGCTCAGTTGGACGTCAAGCCGGAGTTGTGGTTTTTCGCGTGCCATTTTAAGGGCGATCCGGTCATGCCGGGCTGCCTCGGTCTCGATGCCTTGTGGCAGATGCTTGGGTTTTTTCTGGGATGGCTCGGCGCCCCCGGTAAAGGGCGTGCCCTCGGTGCAGGCGAAATCAAATTCACGGGCATGGTCGTTCCAAGCGTGAAGCAGCTCGAATATATCGTCGATCTGAAGCGGGTGATACGGCGCAAGCTTACGCTTGGCGTTGGAGACGGCTATCTTTGGGCAGACGGCACGTTGATCTACACGGCAAAAGATCTTCGGGTGGGCTTGTTTGCCGATACGAACACGGGCATGCAGGCCGCGAGCTGAGAAGCCCGGTCCATCCTGGCCTAGGAAATCTATGCGACAACGTGGGGTGCAGACATGAGACGTGTTGCTGTCACGGGAATGGGCATCGTCTCGTCCATTGGAAACAATAGCCAGGAAGTGCTTGCTTCCTTGCGCGAGGCAAAGTCGGGCATCGTCAAGGCCAAGGACTATGCCGAAAGAGGCTTCCGTTGCCAGGTACACGGCGAGCCCTCGCTGAACTGGGAAGATCACATCGACCGGAAGGTCCGCCGTTTCATGGGCGCCGGCGCGGGTTGGAATTACATCGCCATGCAGCAGGCGATCGTCGACTCGGGGCTGGAGGACAACGAGGTCAGCAACGAGCGCACCGGGCTCGTGATGGGTTCGGGCGGCCCATCGACCCGCACGATCGTTCAGGCGGCCGACACGACCCGCGAGAAAGGGCCGCGCAAGGTTGGCCCATTCGACGTTCCAAAAGCCATGTCGAGCACCAATTCCGCGACGCTGGCGACGCCCTTCCATATCAAGGGCGTCAATTACTCGATTTCTTCGGCCTGCTCGACCTCAGCGCATTGCATCGGCAATGCCGCAGAAATGATCCAGTGGGGAAAGCAGGACATCATGTTCGCCGGTGGCGGCGAGGAACTCGACTGGACGCTTTCCGTGCTCTTCGACGCCATGGGCGCCATGTCGTCGAACTTCAACGACACCCCGCAGAAGGCGAGCCGCGCCTACGATGCGAAGCGCGATGGTTTCGTGATCGCGGGCGGGGCCGGCGTGCTGGTCCTTGAGGAATTCGAACGGGCCAAGGCACGCGGCGCCAAGATTTACGCCGAGCTTTGCGGCTATGCGGCCAACTCCGACGGCTTCGACATGGTCCAGCCCTCGGGCGAAGGGGCCGCGCGCTGCATGAAGCTGGCGATGAAGGACCTCGATACGAAAATCGATTACATCAACCCGCATGCAACCTCGACGCCCATCGGCGATCTGAAGGAAATACAGGCCATTCGTAGCGTTTTCGGCTCGAAAGTCCCGCTTCTGTCAGCGACCAAGTCTCTGACCGGGCATTCGCTCGGCGCTGCGGGCGTGCAAGAGGCCATCTACTCACTATTGATGATGAATAACGGCTTCGTTTGCGAGTCGGCGAATATTGAAGAGCTTGACCCGGCCTTCGCGGATATGCCCATAGTCCGCGAGCGACTCGACCACGTCGATCTCAACTGCGTCATGTCGAACAGTTTTGGATTTGGCGGAACGAACGCGACGTTGATTTTCAGGCGTCCTGAAGCTTAGGCGCCGGTATCGGAGAGGCCTCGATCGAATGACTGCGGTGGACATTGCTAAGCCGGCACCGTTGATGTCCGGGAAACGCGGGCTGATCATGGGCGTGGCCAACGAACGGTCCATCGCTTACGGGATCGCGCGCGTGCTCGCCGGACACGGCGCGGAAATTGCCTATACCTATCAGGGCGACGCGTTCGGGCGCAGGGCCATCCCGCTTGCCGAGGGACTGGGCGGCAATATTATCCTGCCGTGCGATGTCACGGATCTCGCATCGGTCGATGCGGTCTTTGCCGAACTCGGCAAGCAATGGGGTTCGCTCGACTTCGTCGTCCACGCATTGGCCTTTTCCGACCGCAACGAGTTGAAAGGCCGCTATGCTGACACGACACGCGAGAACTTCATAAACACGATGGTGATATCGTGCTTCTCCTTCACGGAGATTGCGAAACGTTCGGCAGCCCTCATGACAAGGGGCGGCTCGATGATCACGCTGACCTATGGCGGGTCGATGCGCGTCGTCCCGCGCTACAACGTCATGGGCGTGGCGAAGGCAGCGCTGGAAGCTTCCGTGCGCTATCTGGCCATGGACCTCGGGCCCCAGAGGATTCGTGTGAACGGCTTGTCGCCCGGTCCAATGCGGACGCTGGCGGGTGCCGGCATTTCGGACGCCCGCGTTCTGTTCAACTACCAAAAAATGCATTCGCCGCTGGGCAAGACGCCATCCCTCGATGAGGTGGGCGGCGCGGCGCTCTACCTGCTCTCAGACCTGTCGACCGCCGTGACAGGCGAAATCCATCATGTGGATTCCGGCTATAATATCGTGGCCATGCCGCGTCCCGAGACCATCAACGAGCGCGGCGAAGGGATGGCCATCGAAACCGGAAACGGCGCGCGCGCGGCAGGCGAACCGCGTGCGGCGGAGTAGCGAGGCCCAGGACTTTGCCCGAATGCGTCCTCCTGTGCGAAGGCGACCCGATAACCCGGCAGCGCTGGCTTGCGCAGGCAACGGAGATTTTCTTCGCGACAGCCTACACGAGCAATTTTCCCTCTGAGGACGAGAAGTACAGCTTCTGGATGCGCTGGTTCGGGAGTTACGCCGGAACATACCCCGATGCTTTCGTGCTGGCCCTGGATGACAAAGGCAATGTGATCGGCTACTTCAGCCGGCTGCATCGACAGCTATTCCGAGTCTTCGAAGACCATCACCACCGCCATCGATTACTTCACGCCCCGCTTTTTCGCCGCGCTTCAAGGCTATCCCTCGCATTTTCACATTAACGTCAAGCCTGGCTATCAAGGCAAAGGTACTGGACACCGTCTCGCGGGGCGGTTTGTTCAGCTCTGCGCGAACGCAGGCTCGCCCGGTATCCATGTCCTGACCGGTGCGCAATCACGGGCCATCGAATTCTACGAGTTGTTCGGATTTACGCCATTCCCGGAGGCAAGTGTCCAAGCCGCCGTCCTGGTCTTGCGGCTTGACCGCCAGACGCCACGCTAGAGCGGCCGCTGAAGGAGAGGAAGCCCGGCGGTCGCAGCGCCGTCCCTTCTCCCCTCGGGGAGAAGGACAGGATGAGGGGGGACTCGATCCTCCATGGCCGAAGAGGAACGCCGGTTCGAAGCCTAAGGTCCGTGGCGTCATCGCCCACTCGTGCTGCTGCTTGAGCTACTGCTGCTACTACTGCTGCTGCCGTTGGTGCCGTTCGCGAACTTAGCGGCTACCGCGATGGCTATCGCGATGACCAACGCGCCGGCAACGGGCATAAGGGTATCCGCGGGCACTTCGAAGTCTGGGTCCCGCTGCTCCACCAAACCGCAACTGGGCGTCGCGTAAGCAACGACGGCCGTTTGACGCGGACCAACTCTGGTTGAACAGCCGTTGTCGTAAACGATATCTGCCGAGCCATCGACGGTGCGGACACTGTCGCCGGCAGCGATCATGATCGGCCCCGAGGCTGGCCGGAAACCTCCACCGCTGCTCACAAGAACAGTCCCCTGGATGTTCGAGAGCAGCGCCGCCTCGGCGGCCGGTGCCAACAGAAGTGCCATCGCGACCGCGACGGTCTTCCGCATCCAGACGCCTCGAATGAAAAGAGCTGCCGCAGCAATGGCGGATGGCTTTGACGCCTGTGTCACAGCGATCATGATTATGGCTCCGGACAATATCCCGTGCCTATTCTATCGCTGCATCGCCTTGCGCAAAGGTTGCGAGCGCGAACGCTATCTGGGCAAAAAAATCCCGCCGGCGGTGGCACGTTTGTGACCCCGCGCGGCGAACCGGCAAGCCTGTTCACGCGACGAGTTTATAGGCTGGAAGCGTTAAGAACGGCTCCAGCCGGTCGGAGAACACGAGCTGCTTGAAAAGCGCGACGGCCTCGTCGAAGCGCCCGCCCGTATATGCGTCCCCGAGCGTCGCTTTCAGCTTCGCCACTTCGTCCGCGAGTGCGACCTCGACCAGTTCCGGCGTCACCTGACGGCCATCGGCCAATGCCGCCCGGTAGTGCAGCCACTGCCAATCCTGCGTGCGGGAGATCTCGGCCGTGGCGGCGTCTTCCATCAGGTTGTACAGCGGCACCGCGCCATTGCCGCGCAACCACGCTTCGACATATTGCACCGCGACGCGAATGTTCATGCGCAGGCCCTCTTCGGAGCGGGTCCCCTTGTGAGGCTGAAGCAGCTCTTTCTGGCCCACTTTCACATCCTCGCGGAGCTTATCGAGCTGGTTCTTCTGCGGCATATGCCGGTTGAACACTTCGAGCGCCGTGGGCACAAGGTCGGGATGCGCGACCCAGGTGCCGTCATGGCCGTATTGCACCTCGCGGAGCTTGTCCTCGCGGACCGCCGCCAGCGCTTTCTCCGTCACCTCGGGATCGCGCCGATTCGGGATGAACGCCGACATGCCGCCCATCGCAAACGCGCTGCGGTTGTGGCAGGTCTTGATCAGGAGTTCCGCATAGGCCTTCAGGAAGGCCTCGCTCATCACCACTTGGCTGCGATCCGGCAACACATATTCCGGCTTCGCGCGAAGCGTCTTGATGTACGAAAAGATATAATCCCAGCGGCCGCAATTCAGGCCGGTGATGTGCTCGCGCAGTTCATACAGGATTTCGTCCATCTCGAACACGGCGGGCAAGGTTTCGATCAGCGCCGTCGCCTTGATGGTGCTCAGGGGAACGCCAAGCCGCTCCTGCGCAAAAACGAAGACCTCGTTCCAAAGCCGCGCTTCGAGGTGGCTCTCCATTTTGGGCAGGTAGAAGTAGGGGCCGGTGCCGCGCTCGATGATTCGGCGCACGTTATGGAAAAAGTAGAACCCGAAATCCACGAAGGAGCCCGAGACCTTTTCGCCGTCAACGGCAATATGATCCTCGGTTAAGTGCCAGCCGCGCGGACGCACGAAGAGCACGCCCGGATTAGGACCAACCTCGTATCTCTTGCCCCCCTCGCTGAAGCCGATCTGGCCAAGCCAGTAATCCATGAGATTGATCTGGCCTTCGATGACATTCGGCCAGGTTGGCGAAAGCGCATCCTCGCAATCGGCCATGAAGACGCTGGCGCCCGAGTTGAGCGCGTTGATGATCATCTTTCGGGTCGTGGGCCCGGTAATCTCGACGCGCCGGTCGAGCAAATCCTCCGGAATCGGCGCAATTTTCCAAGTTCCCTCGCGGATGCCGCTCGTCTCGGGGAGGAAATCGGGCAGGCCGCCGGCGTCCCACTTGGCTTGGCGCTCAGCGCGCGCTTGCAGAAGCTCCCTGCGCCGCGGCTCAAACCGCCTCGCGAGATCCGCCACGAATTGAAGGGCGTCTTTGCTGAGCACGCGCTCGTAACCGGGCTTTAGAACTCCAGAAACGGTGACACCGCTCGGAAGATCGAGTGAGGGGGTCGGGTCTGGCATGGCTGTCCTCGCGATACCGGGCTGATCGATTGAACATAGGAGCGGGAGGTGCGCTGTCTATAGTCTGTCAGTCGTAACGTCCCGCCTCTTTCAACACGGATCCCGTGCTCCAAGCCGCAGGTCCTCGGCAAAATCGTTGAGCTTTTCCAAGGGTAGAAGGTTTCCTTCCGGCTCAGAGCGCCCCCGGCTTCAAATCGTTCGCGTCATGAGGTACGCAGTGCAGCCGCCGGAGCCGCGATTGCGGCTTTTATACCGGTGGGCTCAGCACGCCATCTGTCTCAAGCGCGGCCAAAGCCCCTTCGAGTGTGAGGGAACTATAAAGGGGCCACCACTGGCCCGTGTGCCTGTGCCACATCACGTGGAAGCGCGTTTCAGTGCCTTCGGGCGCATAATCGAAGCGCGCAAAGCCAGAATCGAATTCCTCGCCTTTATTTTCGGGGTACCCCGAGCGGAAGCGCACGATGAAACTGTAACTGTCGCCGCGCCATTTGCCAAAAATATCGACGGGATAGTTGAATTCGGCCGGCTTAATTTCCGGGAGGAATTTGGGCTTCATAACGCCGCTGATGAAACGGTCACACGTGGCGGCTATGGCTGCCTTTTCCTCTGGGCTGAGAGTTTTGACCCTCACCCACGCACGCTGCCTTTTCGGCTTTGAAGACGGCATGGCTTCCTCCTTCAGCCCTTTACGCATAGAGCCATTTTGTCTGGCTGTCAGGTCAGCGCATGCAGCTTATCCCCACCCTGGCTCGATTGAGGCGACCCTCTGGACTCAAATCGCCACCGCTCAGGCGGCTGTCATCGCCACTTTTGGCAGGCGGACCAGCACGGGAAGCTGGGTGAGAGCGATGAATTGCGCTGGGCTCCGCAAGCGCTGATCGAGGAGTTCGGCGAGGATCGCGAGGCCGGCGCCGAGCGCGACGCCGGCGAAGATGGCGGCAATCAAGAACACAAAACTCGGCAGGCTTACCGGCACGGTCGGATCGGCCGCGGGATCGATAACCTTGATGCGCTCTGGGGCTTC
The DNA here is from genome assembly GCA_963817705.1 of uncultured Alphaproteobacteria bacterium. GTDB lineage: Bacteria > Pseudomonadota > Alphaproteobacteria > Rhizobiales > Rhodomicrobiaceae > Rhodomicrobium. Next base: position 2,111,952 of record CAWFPF010000001.1, on the reverse strand, counting down.
GAACACGCCCAGGGCCAGGCTCGTCGTGGCGTTGTCGTAGCGGAGCTGCAAAGCCTCGTACACGGCCCGGCTCTTCGCGGCCCGTGCCTCCAGGTCCTTGCGCTTTTGCTCGATGGGCGCGAACGCCTGCGCATACTGCCGGAGCGCGGCGATAGCTTCATGCAGCTTGACGATTTGCTGCTCCAGCGTCGCGACCTTGGTCTTCGCATCTTGAAGCCGCAGAAGCTGCGACACGAGAAGGGGAGCCTGCTTTTCCTTGCCGTTGTCCCCCGGCGCCGTGAGCGCGGAGGCCGAACTGGTCGCAAGGCGCCATAAGGCGTCGATATCGGCCTCGTCGACACCCTTTATCGCGTCGAGAAGGCTCTGGCGCTCCTCCTGGAGGCGCTTCAGCCGGCGCTCCGCGCCCTGGAGTTCCGAGTGACCCGCGGCATAACGCGAGCGCAAAGCCGTAAGCTCCGCCGTCAAATCGACGATGTGCTCCTCAAGCTTGCCGACGATGGGATTTGCGCTTGCGAGCTGGCCGCGCATCGTCTCGAATTGGGCGCGCGCCCCGGCAAGATCGATCTGGCGGGCGTTCACATCGGCTTCCATGGATTGAAGACGCTGCAAATTCCGGTCGAAAACGTCGGGCAGAAGGTCGGCGTTCGCACGCTTGAACTCTGAGGCGTCCTGTTCTGCCGCTTCCATTTCACCGTGCCGCTTGTCCATTTGCTCGCGGAGGAAACTCTGCGTCGCCTTCAAGCGGCTTTGCTCGGGCGAAAGAAGCTGCGACAGAAAATGCTTCGTGACCGCCTCAAGCCTTCGCCCCATGCCGGTTGGGTCGGAGCCCTTCAGGCGGAGTTCGAGAAGGTCCGTGCCTGTGAGCTTGAGCGTGATCGCCCCCGAAAGGGAGCGGATTTGCATGGCGACCTTTGCCGGTCTATCGCCGTCCTTCACCTCGCCAAGTTCCTTCAACACGCTCAGCAGGATGTGCTCGCTGCCAAGAAGCGAAGTGAGCGCCGCGATGCGTTCTTTCACGTTGAGGCCGATGGCGTATTCGGTGAGAAAGGGGTTCTCCTTGCTCGTTTCCTGCAGGACCAGGATCGTCTTGGCCTCATACACCCGCGGAGCAAGGCGCGATGCCAGGATGCCCAGCGGGATCATGACAACGATCGGGACACAGATGAAATAGCGCCGCCGCCAAGACGCCCTGAGAAGAGCGCTGATGAGGCCGGGCAACGTTGGCGCGGGAGCGTTCATTTCTGGGACAGCTTCCTTTTCCGGGCGAGTGCGGCGATGGAGTCCCGGATGGCGTCGAGATCGGAGTTGGCCAGCGCGCCTGCCCTTTCGAAGCGCCCGCCCAATCTTCGCCGCAGGCCTTCGGCGAGCCCTTCCGCTTCCGCGCTATGCTGGCCGGTTAGCCAAAGCAGCCAGCGCTGGTCGGTAAGCCCCTCGGCCATCTCGAAAACACCGCGGTCGATATCGGGCTGCGCTGGGCAAGCCTCGACGCTTGGCAGAAACATCTGGATATCGCTTTCGCGCCCATCGAGGGGATCGAAGGGATCGGCGGTGGGCATGCGCGCGTGCCACTGGATATAGCGGGAGGCTTCGGTCAGCCAGAGCCAGAGCCCGGCCGTAGCCCTGAACCGCCCGGTGTTATAAAGCCAAACCTCCGGCCCGGAACTCTTCGTGCGCGCGATGTCCGCCGCATCGGTGCCAAAGCCCTGATTGACGATGGCGACATCGAACAGGGGCGCGAGCTTGGCATCGGCGGAGGCATTGAGTTGAGCGCCGAGCCGGATGCCTGGCACGGCGCGGCGCAAGGCCTCGACCCAGCCCCTGAGATTGAAACCGCGCGCATCCGCGTTGCTGGGTTCGTCCGCCACGCTCCACACCGGCGGGACGAGGCCCGCGGCCTTCGCCCGCTCTTCCGCGTCGCGCAGGAAATAGGCGCTTTCGACAGGACCCACGCGTGCGGCAACGCGCTTCGCCGCTGCATAGGCAAGCCAGGGGGCTGCGTTACGGGCGGCGGACGCAAGCTCCATGTCGGACAGAAATGTGTCCATGCCTTCCCCGAACGGAGCCGTAAGCGCGGGTGCATTGCCCGTGATGCCGAGCAATTCGAGAAATTGGAGATCGCAGGCGAGTTGATCCTTGCGGCGCTCCTGGAGGCCCCAGAACCAGTTCCATTGCGGGGCTTCGTCGAGATAGAAGCCCGCGGGCTTTGCGACCGGCGGCAGCGTGACGGGCAGAACCTCGATTTCGATGGCAACGCGGGCGGCGCGGTCCTGCGCGATCCCGAAAGCTCCGCGATAGAGGCCCGGCGGCGTTACGTCTGGAACCGCGATCCAAAGATCGTACCGGCGCGGCTGGCCCGGCCGGAGCGGCAGCGCCCCGATGTCAGCGCGCAAGGTCTTATCCGCCAGAGACAGCACGGTGCCAGCGGCGCCCCCGCGTTCGAGCCGGCTTTGCGCTGCCCAGATTTTTACCTCCAGCGTTTGAGAAGACCCCCTCACTCTGTCTCTCTCCCCAAGGAGAGAGAGGACGCCCGAAGCTGCCTCGCCCTTTGATGAAAGAGCCGCAGCTCCTTCTTCGTGAGGCGCCGCTCCCGCAGCGTCTTCTCCCTCTCCCCTCGGGGAGAGGGCTGGGGTGAGGGGGGACTCTTCGCCAAGCCTCGGCCGTTCGGCCACCGGTTCCGGGTGCTCGATGACGGCCGCCGTTTCGAGACTTGCGCTGAAATGCACGCCCGTACCAGGAGCAGCGGAGGCTTTCAAAAGCCGGGTGGCGCGATTATCGGGTTGCGTCGGCGCGGGCGCAACCGGCCATGAGTCGCGATACCAGGCCGCCCGCCGGGCTTCGGCTTCGTCGCGCGCCGCCGATTGCCCCGCCGGTTCCACCACAATGGCATTGAGAAAGGTCGAGGCCAGGCTGTCGCCCGCAAGCTCGATGCGGATTCCCTGCGGACCGGCCACATCGGTCTCGAAGCTGATCAGACCGCCGCGTTTTTGGCCGTACGCCGTCCAGGCATCGTCACCCGCGGTGTGCTCGTCGCGAAGCCCTCTGAGATACCGCTGCCGGTACCACTCATCGGGCGTGAAGCGCTCGTAGAGCACATCGGTTGGGGGATTCCCGTACACGCGGACGCGCCTCTCGACCGGATGGGGAAGCATTTCCCATTCGCCGGGGTCTTCGGTCCAAAGTGTTACCCTTGCGCGCGGTGCGGCCCAGGGGACGATGAGCGTCTCGATGCCTCCGACACCGCTCGCCACGAGCGGATCTGGGCCGGGCCTCCTGATCGCTCGCGGATGGCCCTGGACGATCATGGCGCTCGTGGGCAAAACGCGCTCGAAGCCCGGGAATAGCGGAGCATCTGCGCCGCCGAAGGAATAGGCGAGCGCGCCTTTGCCAAGCGGCTCGAACACCTTCACGCGGATCTGTGCGATAGAAACCGGCGCGTTACCGGGCGAGAAAAGACGAAGCTCGCGGACCGATGTCAGATCGAGCACACGGCCGGAAGTGGTGCGCAGTCCCTTCGCGCCTATCTCCCAATGAAACGGGCCAGGCGGCAAGCCCCGCTCGATATTGGCCCGGCTGGCGTAATCGTTCGAGGCGGCGTCGTCGATCCTCAGCACCACCGTCGCCTGGCTCGTGCCCTCATTCTGGCCGTCGATGACGAGGGTTTCATTGCCGCTAAGACCGCTTTCGAGTTGATGGCGCAACGGCAGACTTCCGCCTCCTTGCGCGAGTTGGGGAAAGAGCAGCGCCGCGAGGGCAAGAACCAAGGCACGCATTAGAGCTTCTCCAGGGCTTGGCCGATTAGTTGCGCGCGCGCGGCCCAGCTTTCGCCGGCGACGGCGGCTTGACGGGCTGCGGCGCTTTGAGGACTGCGGCTCGCTTCGAGAATGGCCGAAGCGAAATGCGCCGGCGAAGGCGCGATGGTGAGGCAGTCCGCGTAAGGCTCCAGCGCCGGGAAATCGATAGTGCTCGCGATGGGACGCCCTGCCGCCAAATATTCCCGCAATTTGAGCGGGTTGCAGGCCTGAATTTGCGCCGTGTTCCGGAATGGGATGAGCGACACGGTCCAATGCTGCGCATAAGAGGGCAGCGCCGCGTGTGGCCTTGGCCCGAGAAACCTGACATTGGGCAGCTTGCTCAGCGGCCCGGTGCTAGCCGTGGCCGCGCCGATGAGCACGAAATCCCAGCCGGGAAGTTGGCGCGCGGCTGACGCTAGCGCGTCGAGATCGACCCAATCGGCGATGCTGCCGTAATATCCGGCGATGGGCCTGCCCACCGGCAGATCCGGAGCGCGGGGCGCGGGCTTCGAGAAGAGGCCGAAATCCACGCCATGGGGCACAAACAGCGTTTTGTGCGGCGGAAAGCGCCGGGCGAGGGGCTCGCTGGCGGCTATTATCAGGTCCGCCCGGAAGGCCAACTCGTTCTCAAGTTTTGCGACCGCCTTGTGGTCAACGCCTTCGAGCGCGCCGAAATCGTCGCCGCAATAATAGACAATGGCCCGCTCGCCGAGTTGGCCTGCCGCCGCAAGTGCCGTCGGCAGAGAAGCCCAGAGGACCGGCCGTTTCATGTTTGCGGCTTCGAGCATCGGCGCAAGCCGGCGGCGCAAGAGCGATGCGTTGAGCCGCCTTGCCACCTTGCTTCCGGGAAAGGGCAGCACGAGCGGCGCAGCAACCGGGAAGGGCGCCCGATCCGCAGGCGCGGCTTTCGCCGGCTGCCGGAAGCGCGCGCGAAGTTTCGCGGCGAGCCGCTTGCCATCCCTCAGGTTCAGGCGGGGTCTGCGGAGCCCCAGGCTGTTGACCCAGAGGATACGCCAATCCTCGGCGAGATGCGTCATAAGGTGCTGCGTCGAGCTTGGATGCGCGCCCCAATCCTCGCCGAAGACCACCAAATCGCGGGATGGGGCCTTCGCCACAAGCGCAGCTTCGCCATGCCGGGTGCAGATGCTGGCGCCCACGGCCGTTTCCGGCAGCATCCCGCGATTTGCGGGGTCCACCCCGCTGCGGAGAGAAAGAACAGCCATCGCGTACCCATTTACACTCTGAACGAGTATTAGGTTGTAAATGAGGGGTACGAAGGAGTTCCAAAGGCCAAGGATAAGATTATCGGCAAGATGTATCTAAGTCCGGTGACATGCCGGCGACACACAGAGGCATCACCCTTCCTTAAGGGATGACGCCCAAGATGCTCGATCATCTTTCTTCGCTTTTTAACGACTATGAAGGCGATCTCATTAACGAGCCGCCGGGGATACTTAGCAGCGATTGGGCTGCTGTTCAGGCGTTTGAGGTTGTTCGAAAATCACTTTAGCGATTTCAACAAAGTGTCTTGTTGCGCGGTTTGCCTGGGTAGCAAAGTCAGAAAGAGATGATCTGACATAAGTAGTTGTCACCGGTTCCCATATTCCTCTCTTTTTTCTTGTTAACCTGCACATGGTAAAGTCGCCATTTTGAGCGTTGATGCTTTCTAGTGTGCTGTGATTCCACTCATTTCTTACCCCTGCATAATATTTTAGTCCGTCGAATAGCACGCTATTGTGCGCGGTTCGAATATGAGCGTAACTTGGATCACTCATCCATTTTGACAGGAAGCCGATCATTTCTTTGAACTTTGCTGGCGGGTCTTCCGTCGCCAAGTTAATATTCACCTCTTCCTTATTAAGGTGAAGGATGATTGTTGTCAGCATATGTTCCAGGCGCGTCCATGCCGCTAGTGCGTAGCCTAGTTCGTGGAAAAAATGCTCTTCTGGTAAGCTATCTAGGGGGCCTCCCAGTGGCGTAAACCTATAACCGCTGTTCTTAAGCGCGAAGGTATGGTTTTCCATAGTTATTTCCTTTCGTCAGATGCGCGAAAGGAAGCGCCCGCCTTGCACTGGGAAACAAACAGACGCATGATACGGAGGTTATCGGTCCAAGCCGGCGCTTCCCGTTTGGCCACAAAGGGGTGATGCATCGCAACTGCATCACCCCCCATCTGACACCAATAATGATTCGAGTCTAATCTTAAGCCATACCAGAACAGCAGCTTCCAGAGATCGAAGAAGGCGACGAGCAGTGTCGGGACGCGCTGCTTGTTCAAGCTACTTAAAACGCCCCCGAAGCCTCGCCCGAAGCGAGATCGAAGGCGAAAGCGGTGAGCGGGCGCCTTGGGCGGTAGGCTATGTCAGACGAGACGTATTTCGATGATAATGGCGAACCTATCCCGCATCGCGTTCGGGAATTTATGGCAAAGCTGCGCTCCGACAGCGCCAAGCATGGATATTCCATCTCCATTACTGGGCAAATTGCTAAGATGCTGATCGCTGAGGAAAAGCTTGATAAAAAGCTTGATAACGAAGAAAAAGAGCGTGGGGAGAAGTGAAGTAGGCCGCGCTGTTATAATAGGTTATCGCGGATCGCCTTTTGTCTTTTTCCGCCACCTCACGAACGCCTTCGCCCTCGCCGCTCCTTGATGATGTGCATCATGTCAACATAGCGGTTCATTTCCATTCGCCGTCGCAGCCAAGCTCGCGGGCGGCTTCGATGAAGCGTCAACATTGCCCGGAGGCGGCCTTTATCTCTCCTCCTGCTTTTTCCTCATCGCCCTTTCTTATTGCTTTGTTTGCCTCGTTCGCAGCCGGGCCTGCAAAATTCCGGGCAGCCTCCCAATCTTCTTGGCCAGCGCAACGCTTAGCGAAGCGCGCCGCCGTGCGCCGGGAGAAAGCAGTCATGCACACAGGCCACCTTCAATACCTTCCCATACCCTGGCCGATCTATGCCTTGCTCTTCATCGCGCTCGGGATTCTGACCGTCCTCATTCAAATCGGCCTCATTCGGTACGTCTATGCACGCCTCGGCATCTCGCCGGGCACTGCGATGGCTCTGCTGCTGGCAAGCCTGCTCGGAAGCTACGTCAATATTCCGGTTTGGCATCTTCCCGACGAAACCGTCATCGTGGGGCAGCATGTCGATTTCTTCGGAATGGAATACATCCTGCCAACCGAGGTCGATTGGCCTGGGACGATCATCGCGATCAATCTGGGAGGCGCCATCATTCCGATCCTGATCTCCTTCTACCTGCTGGGCAAAAACCGGATCTGGCTACCTGCCATCATCGCGACGGCCGTCGTGAGCGCGGTCTGCTTCTCCCTTGCCGAGCCGGTAGCCGGCGCGGGGATCACGATCCCGATTTTCATTCCGCCCCTTGCCGCCTGCGCGGTGTCTTGCATCGTCGCGTGGAGTCAGGCCCCTGCCGTGGCCTATGTCAGCGGTAGCCTTGGGACGCTGATTGGCGCCGATCTCCTGAACTTGGACAAAATCCGGGGGCTGGGGACGCCCGTCGCCTCGATCGGTGGGGCAGGCACCTTCGATGGAATTTTTGTCACCGGCATTTTTGCCGTTATCCTGGCGAGCCTCATCGGCTCACTCGGGACGCGTAGTGCCGCGCACGATACGGCGTAGCCTTGGCATAGGCAGGGCCAAGGCACTCAATCGCTGGCGCGGTCAAGGTAACCATCTGAGCGCATGCCGGAAACCGGCTGTCTTCACGTCACTCCGGCGCGCCATTAGCATGGAAGAGCGGCACATCGCCTAGTCTAGCCGCAGCAGCGGGATTCATATGGCTGACCGTGATGTTTACTTTGACGCTCTGCGATTACTTCACGCGCTTCACCATAACGGTGGCTGGACCAGCCTAGATGTTTGGTCACGCGAAGTTAGAGAGGACAGAGTCTAAGCAGAACAGACTGTCTTCGACCACAAGCGAACTTCAGGCAATTGTGTCAACATCGCCTCATCGCTCCCTGATACTCTCGTGGCTGTAGCGCATCAGGGGCGACAGCAAGTAGCTGATGATGGGGCGGCGGCCTGTTTTCACCTCGACGGTGACGGCCATGCCGGGCGACAGAGCAACGCTCCGGTTGCCGATCTGCATGACTTTGGCGCCGAGCGAGACGCGCGCGGCGAAGCCCAAGTCCTGCGGCTTGGCGTCTTTCTCAGCGGGAGGCCCGTTCTTGTCCTTGGGCTCGCTGGGCGCGATGGCATCGCCCGAGACGTGGAGCACGCGGCCGGAGAGGAGCCCGTAGCGCGTGAAGGGGAAGGTGTCGACCTTGATCTCAGCCTCCTGGCCCTCCTCGACGAAGCCGATGTCCTTGTTGGAGACCATCGCCTCGATTTCGAGATCGCTGTCTGCGGGTACGAGTACAAGCAGCGGCTGAGCCGGTGTCACGATCCCGCCGACCGTGTGCACGGCAAGCTGCTGCACCGTGCCGTCAACGGGCGAGACGAGATGCTGGAGCCGCTTTTTCTCCTCCGCCTTGACGATGTCCTCGCGGATGCCGGCCGCTTTGCGCTCTGCCTCCGAAAGATCGCCGGAAAGCTGGCGCTCGAATTCGGAGGCAGCGTGATTGCGCTGCTCCGAGATGGCGGCGGTCGCTGCCTCGGCCTCCTTCAGGCGATGACGCTGCACGTCGAGTTCGTGCTGCTCCTCGATGAGTTTGCCCTCGGTTTCGAGATAGGCAAGCTTTGTGACGAGCTGCTGGTTGATGAGCGCGCGGTGGACCTCGGCCTTTTGCAACAGAAGCGGGATGGTGGCTTCGAGCTTGGCGATCGCGGCTTTGGAGGTTGAGGCCTCGGCCTCCTTCTGCGCTTTCTGACGGTCGAGCGCGGCAATCTTGGCGCGGCGCTCCTCGGTCTGGCTCAGAAGAAACTGCCGCTGGGCGGCAAGGACAGCGGGGCTTGCCTCCTTTGGCGGCGCATAGGCGGGGAGCGGATCGCTGGGCGCGGCAAGCCCGGCCCTGAGCCTTGCGATGTCGAGTTCGGCGGCGAGGAGGTCAGCCTTCAGGTGGTTCTGCTCGGCCGCGTTGATGGTGGGATCGAGGTCGATGAGAGGGTCGCCCGCCCGCACTTTCTGGCCGTCCTGGACGTGGATCGCCCGCACAACGCCCGTCTCGAAGGGCTGGAGGGTCTTGGTGCGGCCCGAAGGAATGATCTTGCCGGGTGCCACGGCCACCATGTCGACCTTGCCGATGCAGGCCCAGAGCAGCGCGAGCGTGAAGACGCCGATGACGGCCCAGACGGTGGCCCGGCCCACGGGCGAGGGCGGAGTTTCGGCGATTTCAAGCGCCGCGGGCAGGAAGGCGAGTTCCCCCCGGCTCTTTTTCGCGGGCTTCAGGACGACGACGTTGTCAGCCGGTTTCATAGAGCCCTGCCTGGATGCGGTGCAGCGTTGCGTAGCGGCCACCGGTCTTGATGAGCTGGTCGTGCGTGCCATCCTCGGTGAGCCGGCCTTTGTCGAGGGTGAGGATGCGGTGCGCACTCCGTACAGTCGAGAGCCGGTGTGCAATGATGAGAACGGTGCGGCCTCTGGCGATGGCCGCCATGTTGGCCTGGATGGCGCGCTCGCTCTCATAGTCGAGCGCGCTCGTGGCCTCGTCGAAGATCAAGATGCGCGGGTTCCCCATCAGCGCCCGCGCAATGGCAATCCGCTGGCGCTGGCCGCCCGAAAGGGTCGAGCCGCGCTCGCCGATCACGGTGTCGTAGCCCTCGGGAAGCTGCAGGATGAACTCGTGGGCGCCGGCGAGCTGCGCCGCCTCGATAACCTGGGCCATGGGAGCCGATGGCGTGGCCAGCGCGATGTTCTCGCGCACCGTGCGGTTGAACAGGATATTCTCCTGCAAAACCATCGCGGTTTGCCGCCGGAGCCAGGCCGGATCGGCGAGCGCCAAATCGGTGCCGTCGACGAGAACACGGCCGCTTTCAGGCACGTAAAGCCGCTGGATCAGCTTGGCGAGCGTGCTCTTGCCCGAGCCGGACGGCCCCACGATGCCCACGATCCCGCCCGCTGGGATCGTAAAGGAAACATCGGCGAGGATCTCGGGGCCATCGGCGCGGTAGCGGAAGGTGACATGCTCGAAGGCAATATCGCCCTTGATCTGGGGCAGCGCCGCCCGGCCCGGCGCAAATTGCGGTTCGGGCTGGGTGTTGAGGATGTCGCCCAGCCGGTCGACCGATACTCTCGTCTGATGAAAATCCTGCCAGATTTGCGCCAGCCGCAAAACCGGCGTGTTCACCCGGCTCGCGAGCATGTTGAAGGCGACAAGCTCGCCGACTGTCAGCGTCCCGTCCATGACATAGCGCGCGCCAACGAACAGTATCAGCGCGGTGGTGATCTTGTTGATCAGCTGCACCGATTCGGTCGCCACATTGCCGAGGGTCAAGACGCGGAAGCTCGCGGACACATAACCCGCAAGCTGCTCCTCCCAGCGCCGCTGCATCTGCGGTTCGATGGCCATCGACTTTAGCGTCTCGACCCCTGTCACGCTTTCGACGAGAAAGGCCTGGTTCTCGGCGCCGCGCCTGAATTTCTCGTCCAGCCTTTGCCGGAAGACGGGCGTCGCCAGCGCCGAGATCGCGATGTAGAACGGGAACGCGAGAATGACGATCAAGGTCAGCACGCCGGAATAGACGAACATCACGGCCAGAAACACGACCGTGAACACGAGGTCGATGACAAGGGTCAGCGCCGAACTCGTGAGGAAGATGCGGATGTTCTCGAGCTCGCGCACACGCGCCACCAAATCGCCGACGCGCCGTGCCTGAAAATAGGCCAGCGGCAGAGCGAGGAGATGCCGGAACAGGCGCGCGCCAAGCTCGACATCGATGCGGTTCGTGGTGTGCGCGAACAGATAGGTTCGCAGCCCCCCCATGATGGCCTCGAACAGCGCGATAGACAGGAGCCCGATGACAAGCACATCGAGCGTGGTCTCCGTCCGGTGCACGAGCACCTTGTCGATGACAACCTGAAAGAACAAGGGCGAAACGAGCGCGAAAATCTGCAGGAAAAACGAAGCCACCAGCACTTCCGACAGGAGGTGGCGGTATTTCCAGACCGCGCCCAAGAACCAGGTGAGGTCGAAGCGCCGCGCCATGTCGAGGAGGCCTGCCCGCGTCGTGATAAGGAGAAGCCTTCCGTCCCACTCCGCTTCGAATTCCGCGCGCGTCATCAACCGCGGCCGGCTGCCCGGCGCCTGCACCAGCGCCTTGTCCGCATCGGTCTTCGCGATCAGCAAAAAGCCGCCGGTTTTCAGCGCGGCAATGCCCGGCAAGGGCGTATGGCTGAGCCGCTCCCAACCCGTGGCAAGGACGCGCGCCTTGAGACCAAGCTCCTTGGCCAGCCGCAGCATGTCCTCGAGGCCTAGCGCCGCGCCGGCAAAGCGGTGCGCGATCTGCCCCGCGTCGGCTGCGATGCCATGAAGGCCTAGAAGGGTCACAAAAGAGAAGACGCCATCCGGCTCCGGCGCCGTCCCGGCGCGGCCCCCGCCTGCCGGCTCGGGGCCGGACGGAGCCGCGCTGTCTGCGGGCTCATCGGGGTTTTGGCGGGATGGCACCTTCGAGCCCTTTTGCGCTAAGCGTGAAGGCTGTGCTGGCTTGCGGCCAACAGCGGAGCCGCTGCATTCGGCTGTTGCACCACCGTGGTGCCGCCATGGCCGTCGCTTCCAAGCGTGAAGTTGGCCGCCGAGTAGGCTCCGGCCGTAAACTGACCTTGCAGCGCCGCCGCCCCGCCAATGGTCAGAGACGCCGAGTCGCCCGTCCCGGTCACGACATTCGTCGCGCCCCCCGCCGCCGCGGAGATCGTAACATTGTCCGTGCTGCCCGGCGCCGCAGCCGCAGGGCTCTGCCCTGTCGTCGTGCCGTTCCAGTTTGCAGGATTGCCCCAGCTGCCCGCTACGTTCGAACCCCAGACATAATCGTCGGACATGCCTTCCTCCATCGCATTCGGCCGGCTCTTAAACTGGCGGCCTCTATCTCTTATGCTCCCCGGCGTTTGCCGGGCCCGCCTCAAATGCCGCTGGGGGCTAGCGGCAGCTTCCAGTCTAAGTGTATAACTTAATTTTCGCAAGATTGTATATTAATTGCTAGGCCTATCTTTAGCGGGAAATGAATGAGATGCCAAGAAAGTTGTAATAAAACTTTTCTCATGCCGGCAGCTAAACTTTATTGAGCCCAAGCTACCTGGCGAGCCACAGCAGCATGACGAGGGCGGTGACTCCCGGATCCCGGAGAAGGCCCGGCGTTTGCCGTGTCTGCTTGCATTTGACGCCTCTCCTGCTTCCTGCGCCAGCTACGCGGCGTGTTTGACCGCAGAGGCGGTCACGGGCACCGGCGCGATCACGGATCACGGGCGTCGGGCCGCCATGGCTGGCTCTCCGGGCCCGTGGAGGGCGTGGCCGCAACCTGCGTGACCGTTGGCAAGACCTGCGAGTGGGTGATTTCAGATGTGGCGCTCATACTCGTATATCCTCCCTTAAAAACTCGAAGCATCGAGCAGGAAACAGGGCGCAGCGTTTGCGGCGAGGGCACCATGGGCCCGAGGGGAACCCCCCAATGATCCGCGTATGTTACGACCCTCGCGCGATTGCCGGAGCGCCCGCCCAAGGGTCGACTTTGCAAGTGAACGGCGGCACGGCGCTTGGTTTGTTCGACAAGTACGGCAGTGTCTTCAGGAAATCTAAAGTCTGCGACGTATGCCGGCTCTCACTTTATATTCCGATCGCCCCGGGAGGTTTGGGGGAGTATCCATAGAGCCAGACCTGAAACTCGTCCTCGCTGAGGCGGGCGACGTTTTCGGCGAGCGTTGCGTGGCTGTCCGGCTTGTAGGAGGAAACGCCTAGACTTGCGCTTCGAGCATAGATGGCGTCGGTGCGTGGAATGCGGCTGGCTTCGTAGGCATGAAGCGCAGTCGCTATGCCGGGTGAGGAGGACAGGCACTCCGCGATTTCGTGGGCATCCTCGAACGTCATGTTCGCTCCCTGGCCAAGGACAGGCACAACGGGATGGGCAGCATCGCCCAGAAGCGTCACCCTTCCTTGACTCCACTGCCGCAGGGGCGGCCTGTCGCAAATCGGCCGCGCGACAATATCGGCTGCAGGCGTTGCGGTGATTATTCCCTCCACAAGATCACCCCAGCCTGAAAAAGCCTGTAAAACCCGGTCCTTGGCCTCGTCTGGCGATGCAGATGGCGCTGGTGCCGTCAGGAGCGCTCCTGCGCTCCAGCAGGTGTAGCCCTCACCCATATCGAACAGCATGATGTTCTTGCCATCCGGGCCCGTAAATCCGGTCGAGCCATTGGGGATCAGCTCATGGTGCGGAAACTGAAGCACGGCGCGCCAGGACATGCGCCCGGCATAGGCGGGAGCGCCGTCTCCGAAAAGGGCTTGCCGGATCGCGGAGTTGATCCCGTCCGCTCCAATGAGCAGGTCCGAGAGGGCCGGTTCGCCGTTTTCGAAGAACGCTGTAACGCCTTTCGAATGCTGTTCGAAGCCCACGCAGCGATGATTCAGGTGGATAATGCCTGGCGGCAACGCTTCGGCAAGAATGGATTGCAGCCGCGACCACTGAATATTCAACATCGGTTGCCCGAACTTCTCCGTGAGCGCGACCCGGTTCGAGATAATCGTTTCGCCCGTGCTGTGCTTTATCGTGAGGCATTGCACTTCACTGCCTGCCTGTTTCAATGCCTCGACGATCCCGGGGTCGATGGCGGCGAGGCTGTTCAATCCGTTGGGCAACAGCGTCAGGCCCGCGCCGGCGGGCCGCAGCGCCTGGGCGCGTTCGTAGACTTGAACCCGGAAGCCTTTGTTGAGAAGGGCAGCGGCCGTTGCCAGCCCGCCAATTCCGCCTCCAATGATCGAAACCCGAAGACCTTTCATAAGACAACCTGCTTAACGGAAGCGTAGCAATAAGAGTTTCAGCGGGCCGTCCTGGTTGTGAGGCCTTACTGACACCGGATCAGAAAGTCAAAAGATCGTGACGCTTTCATTTGGACTCTAAAACAAGTCCGGCAGCCTCCCGGAAAATGGATGTGGAAATGCGAACGCCGTATTTCGAGTGATGGGCCGGCGCTGGGTCAGAAACATGCTATCGCTTACGTCGAAGCCGATTCGACCTGGACGGTTATGCCACGCAACCGAAAATACGATCTCCTCGCTCTTACCCTGCTGGCTTGCGCCACTTCGCCCGCGAGCGCCCAGGAAGTGCCGCTCAACTCGGACACGGTGAAAGCCGTCGTGCTCACCGAAACCAACGCCTATCGCGCGTCGAAGAACCTGCCGCAGCTTCAACGGAACGCTGCCCTGGAAGCGGCGGCTACCGCCTATGCCGCGTATCTCGCCGAGCATGAGGCGATGGGCCACACCGCGGACGGCAGCAACCCTGCCAAGCGCGTCTCGGCTCAAGGGTACAAGTGGTGCTTCATCTCGGAGAACGTCTGGAGCTCCTTTCGCAAGCCCGAAACAACGCTCTCTCAAGACTTGGCTCGTAAGGCCATGGACGGTTGGAAAAAATCGCCCGGCCATAACGCCAATCTCCTCGCGAAGCGCGCACAGGAGATTGGCGTCGGCGCGGCGGGCTGGAAGCGGGACGGCGGGCAGGACATCTTCCGCGTGGTGCAGGTGTTCGCGTCGGAATGTTCTGGAGAGCGGCGGTTCAAATCGTCGATTGGCGAGACGTTGGCCCGCACGCTGGACGCGTTGCGCTGATCCTAGTGTGGTTCGCCACAAGCGGCTTGGGGCACATCTTGGGGAGCCGCAACGCCGATCCATCCTCAGATCAGATACCGCCAGACCCGTCATTATGGGCCCCTCTCGCCTTATGCACCCAGGCGCGGGCCAGCTCCGGATTTTCGCGCCTTGCGGGCGAGGCAATGACGATGGCGGTGCCTCCGGGCGCGGCGCCGGCGATGGTATCCGCATCGGACACTAGCCATCCCTTTTCCGCCAGCTCTTGGCGGCGCCGGCGGTAAGCGAGCCCAAGGAGATCACTGCGGACGTTCAGCTCTGCTCCGAGGTCGAAGGGAAGCAGCTCCGGGCGCGCCTTTTCCAGCACCGCGGCGTCCTGCTCGTAGATCTTCAGGGTGCGCGCGATTGCGTTCTTGTCCGCCCAGCGTCCGGTGAAGAAGCTGCGGAGCGACACCCACTTGGTGAGCGTCGCGGTCTCGCCGATGGGGATGTTGCTGGCATAGCTGACAAGTTCGCCCATGGGCAGACGCACGTGCAGTTTCACGATGTTAGGCAGCATCCAGCCCGTCGTAGTGCGGACGGGCGGCCGCTGTTTCCGCCTCGTCCGCGCCCGCCACAGCAGTCCCCACAGCCCATTCGGCGCAGGCGGCGTGAGATCGACGGTCGCGAAAGCGGACCATTCATCCGGCCTTTCCAGCTCATAATCCGGCACCTCAGGCCGCTCCGGATCGCCGAAGGATCCCGCATGCACAAACGGCCCGTGCGCGATGTCGCAGCCGTTCTCCACGATCCGCTCGTAGTTGGCGTGCCAGAGGAAATCGCCGGTCACCGCCCGGAACCGGCCGCCATTTTCCTTGAGATGAGCGAATTCCGGCCACAGAGGGAGTGGCGGCCGCTCCGCCTCCGGAAGATCGCCGAGGAAGACCCAGATAAAACCGTATTTCTCCTGCACCGGATACGAGTCGACGCGGGCCTTGCGAGGAATGCTCCGTCCCTGCGGGTTCGCGGGAATTCGGGTGCACCGGCCGTCCGTCGCGTACTCCCACCCGTGATACGGGCAGACAATGCACTCTCCTTTGACCGCGCCCCCCGACAGGGCCGCGCCCCGGTGCACACACAGATCCGACAGCGCAACCGGGCGGCCCTCAGGTGCGCGGTAAAGCGCCAAATGCTGGCCGAGCACGGTGACCCGCATGGGTTTTGCCGTCACCCGATCGGCAAATTCGGCCGCATACCAGAAGTTCTTCAACATCACAGACCGGCGATGGCGCTTTTTAAGGGATGGCAGAGGTTAAGACAGCCCTGACAGGTTGAGCGACCCGAGACATAGGTGACAGTTTGTACCGGACACATAGGTAACACTTTTCGCTTTCTGGCGGGGGGTGTTGATGCCGTGGAAAGCGTGTTCGGCGATGGAGGAACGTCTTCGTTTTGTGGCCCGGCTTCTCGATGGCGAGGGCATGAGCGATCTCTGCCGGGAGTTCGGCATCTCGCGGAAGACCGGCTACAAGCTTTACAACCGCTACAAGGATGAGGGGCTCGAGGCGCTGACAGACCGTTCGCGCCGGCCGGTGCGCTATGCGAACCAGCTGCCCGAGTCCATCGAGCGCATGATCGTCCGCTTAAAAAAGGACAAGCCGCACTGGGGCGCGAGGAAGATCAGGGAACTCCTTGTGAAGCGGCTTGCCGGAGACGTCCGCATCCCGGCCAAGAGCACCGTGCATGCGGTTCTCGACCGCCACGGCCTTGTCGCCCGCGCCCGCAAAAGGCGGAACCGGGCGGAAGGAACGCCGCTCAGCCAGGCCTTGGCGCCGAACGATCTGTGGTGCGCCGACTTCAAGGGCGAGTTCAAGCTCGGCAACGGCCGGTATTGTTACCCTTTGACCGTCACAGACCAGACCTCGCGCAAGCTCCTTCTCCTGGAAGCCCTTAACTCAACGAAGGAGGCGCCTGTCCTGGAGGCGTTCCGCCGCCTGTTCCAGGACCACGGCCTGCCCGCCGCGATCAGAAGCGATAACGGCCTGCCCTTTGCCTCCCCGAATGGGCTCTATAACCTCTCAAGGCTTTCGGTCTTCTGGCTGAGACTCGGCATCGCGATCGAGAGGATCAAGCCGGGCCATCCGCAACAGAATGGCCGCCATGAGCGCATGCACCTCACCTTGAAGAAAGAGGCGACCCGCCCTGCTTGCCAAAACAGCTTGGCGCAACAGGCCCGCTTCGATGATTTTATGAACGAATTCAATACGGAAAGACCGCACGAGGCGCTTGCCATGAAAACGCCGGCTGAGGTCTACACCTCCTCTTCACGGCCCTATTCGGGCTTGCCCGAAATCGAATACCCCTGCCATGACAAGGACGTGCTCGTTACCGCCTGCGGACGCATCTGCATGCACAGAAAGAAGATCAACATCTCAACGGTCATGGCAGGCCAGAGGCTCGGCATCAAAGAAGTCGACGAGGGTATTTGGCTCGTCTCCTTCATGCACTATGATCTCGGATATATCGACCTGGAACAGAAAACCTTGCAAACCATCGGCAACCCGTTCGGCACGAGGTTGTCACCCATGTCTTAGGTACAAAACGTGACCTATGTCTCCGGGCTGGACAGGTTGGAATTTGGCGGAGTGGGAGGGATTCGAACCCTCGGTACGGCTTTTCAACCGTACAACGGTTTAGCAAACCGCCGCCTTCAGCCTCTCGGCCACCACTCCATATCTAGATAATTCTTTAGTTTCACGCGTTTGTAATTAATTTTTCGCCCGAACAGTTTTTAACGCAATTCCCAATCTTATGTGCGGTTTTTGTTTGCCCCGTCAACCAGTTTTGCGACCGGGATCCAGGATTGCTGAAGCTTTCGAGTCGCCTGAACGTTTAGCTTTGGGGCCAACTCAACCTGTGTGGCTGAACGTTCAGGTGGCTCAGTTCCTCAGGGGCGCCCGTCGCCCACGTTCAACGGCTTCTTCGCGCAGGATGGCTTAGTCAGGAAAGACGGCCGCATGGTCCACGACATGTATCTTCTCCAGATAAAGACGCCGCAGGAGTCCACAAGCGAATGGGACCTGTTCAGGGTTCTATCGACGGTGCCGGGCCCGCAGGCTTCCGGCCCTTGTCTGAAAGCGAGTGTCCGCTCGTGAAGAAATAAGCCACCCTGCGCGGCTGGTACGGCGCTATGACTTCCTCCTCTTTTGTATAGCGTAAACAGTTGCTTATATCGTTAGCCCTTCTGAATTAAAGCTTTGGCAAGGCGCTTTCGGCGATCCTTCCCTGCGTGATATAGGGGAAATAGGTAGTGGGATCGGCTCCAGGCACATCGCCAAATCCGATCGAAAACCAAATGAGTACGGCGAAGGCCGCGAGAGCGAATATCCAGAGCGCGGCAATCGTCAACGCGGACCGTACCCCGCCCCTATAAACGGGCTCTTCGGGGCGAATGTAGGTTCCTCTGAGATCGTGAAGCATGGATTCGACCTCCGCCCTTTAAAGTTGTAGCACCTTAGCGTCTTCGCGCCGCTGTCGCATCTTTCAACGCCATGCTGAGTTAATAATCCGTCTTTCCGGAGCCTCCGAGTGTATCGACCGCGCCACCTTTCGAGTTCCCTCATCCTCCCCGTGCGCGGGCTTCGCTATCACATTCGCTGCTGGGGTCCCGAGACAGCCGAACCCTTGGTCTTGCTTCACGGCGGGCGCGACGCGTCGGCGACGTTTCAATTCATGGTGGATGGATTCGAGGGCGAATGGCGCATCCTGGCGCCGGACTGGCGCGGGCACGGCAAGAGCGAGCGCGCGCCGCAGGGCTATTGGTTTCCCGATTACCTGGGCGATCTCGACGCCATTCTGGAGCAGCTTTTGCCCGGCCGGCCGGTGCCGCTTGTGGGGCACAGCCTCGGCGGAAACGCCGCTTGCACCTACGCCGGCTTGCGTCCGGAAAGGGTCTCGCGCCTGGTCTCGCTCGACGGCTTCGGCCTGCCGGACCCTGGGCCACAGGCCGCGCCCGCGCAATTGCGGCGCTGGCTCGGCACCTGGCGCGAACCGCCTCCGCCGCACAAGGCCTATGACAGCGTGGCTCCGATGGCGGACCGTCTGAGGCGGCAAAATCCGCGTCTCAGCGAGGCAAAGGCGCTGTTTCTTGCATCCGGGCTCAGCGAGCGCCTGGAGGATGGCCGCTTCGTCTGGGCCTTCGATCCCCGCCACCGCGCGCCGTTCGCAACCCTACACCGGAAGGCGGAATGGGCCGCCTGCCTCGCGGAGGTCCGCGCGCCCGCGCTGTTCATCGCCTCGGACGGGCCCTTTCCCCCGGCGCTAGCCGGCGAGCCCGGCGGGCTAGCGGCGCGCGTCGCCGCCATCTCCGGCGCACGCTTCGAGCGGATTGCAGGCGCGAGCCATAATCTGCATCACGATGAACCCGAAGCGGTGGCCCGGCTCGTGGAGCGGTTCGTCAAGGCGTGACGCCATAACACGAAGGCGTCACGCCATAACACGGCTTTCTTAGAAAAAACTCAATCCTAATAACGCTTTATTTACCAGAAGCAGGCCATGACGAAGCCAGATACTGCGGGCGCGAAGTGCGTTTCGTTCGCGTGGAAGACCCGCGAATTGGAGGCGTTAACACGCAAGGTGAAATCTCATGATCTCGATCAACCCGGAGTCCTACGGACTCAGCTCCTTCACACTCGGCTTCATTATGGGGACCTCCGTGTACATCGTCGCAACCGGCGCCGGTTACATGCTGTTTACCGCCGGAAAGCGGATCGTTTCGGCGCTGCGCCGCTAGCGTCTTGGGCCGCCGCGCTGACCTTTGGCCTTCGAGATGAGGCTGCACGCTTGGCCTAAGCGCGCGTGCACGGCATGCCAACGCTTGCCACGCCGAGCGCGGCGCCGGCCGGACTGTTAAGCCGGACGATGCGCGACGGAAGGGACCCGCAGGGCATCAAGAGCTGGCACGGCTGCTTCCTCGGCCGGCCGCATCATTGTAGCGCGTGTCCATCCATCAGCTTTTTAGCAGCGGCCACCACCTGATCCACGCTTACCGCAAGTATAAGGCTTTTGGGATCGGACATATTCTTCTTTCCCGGAAAGGGCACGGCCCGCACCGCAGCGGTAAATGGGCCATGAGGTCCGTATACGAGGTCGCTCGACGGTCCGAAAATGCCAAGGGTTGGGATGCCAAGCGCCGCACCAAGATGCATAAGGCCGGAATCATTGGCGACGCACAGGCTGCACCGGGCAAGGCATGCGGCGGCTTCGAGCGTGCTGGTTTTGCCGCCAAGATTGATGAGTTCCACCTTGTCTCGAAGCGCCGCAGCGACGGGCTCTATCAGCTCGCTCTCTTGGGGGGCTGAAAAAATGGCAACGCGCTGAAATGGAAGACGCTGGGCGAGTTCTGCAAATCTTTCACGCGGCCAAGTTTTTGGCCCCCAACCCGACGTTGGGCACAGGGCCAAGATGGGTGCCCCGTCCGGCAGCAACTCCCGTGCCCGCTCTTTTGCCGCGGTACTAAGCCATATCCTGTTAAATGGAACCTGAGGAAGTCTCATGACCTTTGCTAATTGCACAGTTTTGTGCTCAAGCATATTCATTCTTGTGTAGCGATAAACTCTCATTCGCGGAACCAAGTATGAAACAAATGTATTCTGGATATCTATAACAACATCCCAGTAAAACTGCATCGCGTATAGCCAAAAACCTATAAACGTCTTATATTTATCTTTTCTATCGAGAATAGCGATGCGCTTAAGCCCCGGAACGGCGGTAAATAGAGGCGCGGCCGCCGGGCCGCACGCAATCGTCACTTCGCATGGCTCAAACTTTTCAATCGCCGCAGCCAGAATCCCGCTCGTAAGCACAGCGTCCCCGATGCAGCTATTACTGATAAACAGCACCTTCTTACGCCTTCGGCCAGGGGTTGCTGCCTGCGGGTACCCGGCTGGTTTCTCCTCCTGTCCAAAAGGCATCATTCTCTAATTGTCCTATGGATTTGGCATCGGAAGCGGCTTATGCAAATGCATTAGCAGGCTGCCGAAACAAACTCAACGCCCTCTCCGCCCGTCACTATAATCATGTTTGCCCCGCCAACTGTATATAGTTTCCGAGGACAATGGCCCACCTGCAATCAGTCTACAATTCGCGCGCGTCCGATGACATTGGTCGTAGATAAGCCAGGAGTGAGGCCGATCAGTTCAACCTTGCCTCCCCACGATTTCACAAGATCGCCGCCTACAACCTCGTCTTCCCTGTAATCGGCCCCCTTGAACAGAACATCCGGCCGGAACAGCTTGATGAGCTCTATTGGGGTATCTTCATTGAACACAGTGACGAGGCTCACTGGCTCCAGTGCAGCCATCACTTGGGTCCGCGAGCTTTCAGTCTGTACGGGTCTCCCTGCTCCCTTCAGCCGGCGCACGGATGCATCGGAGTTGAGTGCGACAACAAGCTGGTCGCACGCTTCAGCGGCCTTCGAGAGCATGGTGACGTGACCCGCGTGAAGGATATCGAAGCATCCGTTCGTGAACCCGACGCGCAATCCTTTCGCTTTCCAGCGTTCCACAACATCGGCAGCGCTTTTTACATCCATGATGCGCTGCGGCCTGCCCAAACGAAAAGCGTTGGAGGCAAATGCCGCTTTAAGTTCTTCGGCGGTAACGACGGCGGTTCCAAGTTTTGTAACGGCAACGCCTGCGGCCAAATTGGCCATGTGCATGGCTTCATCTGCTGCGATTCCGGCCGCAAGGGCCCCAGCGAAAGCGGCGAGGGTCGTGTCGCCGGCACCCGAGACATCGAAGACCTCGTGCGTCACCGCCCGCGCATGCACCGGGTCGTGATCTTTGCGATAGAGCGACATGCCATCTTTGGATTTTGTGACAAGCACACTTGAGCCGAGCTTTGCTAGAATTTCGGCCGCCGCTTGATCGGTTTCGTCCGCATTATGCAGATCGCGCCCTGTGGCGCGCAGCAATTCCCGGAGATTAGGCTTTACGACCGAGGCACCCTTGTAAGCATCCCAGCGGGCGCGTTTCGGATCGACGATGACGGGCCGGCCGAGGCTCGCGCTCAGTCGCATAATCTCTGCGAGCACGCGATCGGTTAGGACGCCCTTCGCATAATCGGAGATTGCCACAACGTCCGCAGCCCTCAGGCGCTCGCGCACTTTTGCGATCAAGGCCGCCTCGATTTCAGGACTTGCACTCTCCGCGCGTTCCCGATCGGCACGCACGATCTGCTGGTTATTTCCGATATAGCGCGATTTCAAGGTTGTAGGCCGGGCGGGGTCAATGACAAGATCGGCCTGCGTTCGTCCGTCCCCGGAGTTCAAGAGCCGGTTCAGCAGACGGCCCGCATCATCGTCTCCAACGATTCCGATGATAACAGAGCTTGCGCCCAGCGCCGTCAAATTGAGCGCGACGTTGGCTGCGCCGCCCGCTATGCTTTTTTCTTCGCGAACCGACAGTATGGGGATCGGGGCCTCAGGCGAAATCCGGTTCACATCCCCGTAGATGAAGATGTCGAGCATGACGTCGCCGATCACCAGCACCGATGCGGATTGAAGCTTCGCAATATCCATTGCAAATTTCATCATGCCACGACGTTTGCTATGCTGCAGACTGAGGCCGTCCGCGAGCGTTAAGTCCAGGCACTTTCAACCGGAATCGAGGAGACAAAATGGCGGCCGGAACCCTTGGTTTCCCAGCCCTCTGGCGAACTGAAATGGAGGCTCACATCGCCGTTGCGTGCGCTTCGTCCACTGTGCTCGCGGAGCCGTTCGCTGCGCTTGTCCGGCTTGCTATCTCGACACTCGAACGCGAGAATAAGATCCTATTCTTCGGCAATGGCGGCAGCGCCGCGGACGCGCAGCATTGGGCGGCCGAGCTTGTCGTGAGATACCGCGGCAACCGGAAAGCGCTGGCTGCGATCGCTCTTACGACCGACAGCTCGGCTTTGACCGCGATCGGCAACGACTTTGGCTTCGAGTATATTTTCAAGCGGCAAATCGAGGGACTGGCAGTGCAGGATGATCTTGCCGTCGGCATTTCGACATCCGGCCGAAGCCGGAACGTGGTTTTGGCGCTCGATCAGGCCCGCACGATGGGCTGCAAGACCGCAGTTTTTACGGGGAGCGGCGGAGCCGGTCTCGGCAAGCTAACGGATGTAGCCTTGGTCGTGCCTTCGAGGGACACGGCCCGCATCCAGGAAATACATGGCATTCTCGGCCATGCCCTTTGCTTAGCGATCGAAAACCGCTTCGCCGGCGCTCCGGGTGATGGACCGGGCGCCCATGCCTGAAGATTTCGCGCGATACCTCATCGATGACGAGCGCTGGCTGCGGATTCTGTCGAATGCCGCTCAAGAGGCGAGACCGGCCCTGTTTCTTGACAGGGACGGGGTCATGATCGAGGACATGAACTACCTCTCCGATCCCAATGGCATCTCGCTCTTTCCCGGTTGTGGCGAGGTGTTGAGGAAGGCCGGGGCAGCCGGCGTTTACACCGTTGTTGTCACCAATCAATCGGGCATCGGGCGAGGATATTTTGGCTGGGCGGATTATTTCCGCGTCGAGTGCAAGCTCATCGAGCTGTTGAAACGCGAGGGAGCCGTGCCCGATGCAATCCTCGCCAATTCAGCGGCCGGAGAGCATGTCTGGAGAAAGCCCAATCCTGGAATGCTGCTTGCTGCGGCCGAGGTGCTCAATATCGATCTTGGCAGGTCTCTCATCGCCGGAGACAAAGCAAGCGACCTTGAAGCAGGGCGTCACGCGGGGCTTTCAAAAGGGGTGCACGTCTCAACCGGACACGGAAAGTGCGGGACCGAAGCGGTCCGCAAACTCGCGACGGCTCGATTTAAGGTCGAATGTCTCAGCGATATTCAAGCGTTTGCAGCCAGATTTGATGAATTTCTGTAGTGTGCATCCGCCGGGCTGTCCCGTTCGTAGACGATGTGCGCCTCGGCCCGCGTAGCCCGCCGAAAAGGAGCCCAATCGCGGCCGAAAATCGCGCGGCGCACCGTAGTGGTGTCAATCAGGCGAAGACCGTAAGTCTTACCCCGACAGACCTCCAGCCAGCGACGGACTTGCAGTTGGGCTAAATCCGTAATGCTTCAGCCAGCGCAAATCGCCGGAGAAGAATGCGCGCAGATCGGGCATGCCGTATTTCAGCATGGCGATGCGGTCGATGCCCATGCCGAAGGCAAAGCCCTGCCATTCCTCCGGGTCGATGCCGCAGGCGGTCAACACGTTCGGATGCACCATGCCGCAGCCGAGAATCTCCAGCCAATCGCTGCCTTCGCCGATCTTCAGTTCCGGCCCGGAGCGGTCGCATTGGATGTCGACCTCGGCGCTCGGCTCGGTGAAGGGGAAGTGCGACATGCGGAAGCGCATGGTCACGCGATCCACCTCGAAGAACGCCTTGCAGAACTCCTCCAGCACCCATTTGAGATGCCCCATATGGACAGCGCGATCGATGACGAGGCCCTCGACCTGATGGAACATCGGCGTATGGGTCTGGTCGCTGTCCATGCGATAGACGCGGCCGGGCGCGATGATGCGGATCGGCGGCTTCTGCTCCAGCATGGTGCGCACCTGCACGGGCGAGGTGTGCGTGCGCAGGAGCAGCCGCTCGCCGTCCGGCTTGGGCGCGAAGAAGAACGTGTCGTGCGCCTCGCGCGCGGGGTGGCCGGGCGGGAAGTTGAGCCGCGTGAAGTTGTAGTCGTCGGTCTCGATGTCCGGGCCTTCGGCGACGGAGAAGCCCATATCGGCGAAGATCACCATCAACTCTTCCCAAACGCGGCTGATGGGATGAATGCGGCCCTCGGTGGCCGGATTGGGCCTGACCGGGAGCGTGATGTCGGCGCGATCGGTGGCGAGCTTTTCCGCGAGCGCTGCGGCTTCGAGCCCGGCTTTGCGGGTCTCAAGAGCAGCGGCGACGCGTTCTTTGACGATATTGACCGCGGCGCCAAAGCTCTTGCGCGCTTCCGGCGGCATCGTGCCGAGTTGCTTCAACAGCTCGGAGACTTCGCCCTTCTTGCCAAGCGCGGAAATGCGGATGGCCTCCAGGGCGGCCAAATCGGAGGCAGCCTCGATGCTGGCCAGGAGCCGCTTCATCAAA
Organism: uncultured Alphaproteobacteria bacterium; assembly: GCA_963817705.1. GTDB lineage: Bacteria > Pseudomonadota > Alphaproteobacteria > Rhizobiales > Rhodomicrobiaceae > Rhodomicrobium. The sequence continues at coordinate 2,087,373 of CAWFPF010000001.1, read as the reverse complement.
GCATCGAGATCGTGAGACTGATCGGGGACGGCGTCCATGAGCATTTCCCGGCAGCAAATCTGCCAAAACGCCTGCCACCTTTCCCCGCAAGGGTCAAGGGCTGGCGCGCCGCACTAATTCAGGGTTCTGGTGGCGGAGGGCTGCCGGGCGCCCTCCTTATCGGCGATAAGCTTTAGCACGTAGGCAATTTCATCCCGCGCTTCCCGCGTTGCCTTGCGATCCTCGACCGGTATCTCCTCGGCGATCCTGAGCAGGATATTCGCCAAGGCCAGCAACTCGGGAACCGTGAGCTCGGCCAGCCTCATGCAGAACGTAGCTCCGCCGGCAATGCTTCGCGCGCCTTTCCGACAAGCGCGGCGAAGCTGCCCGGATCGGTGATGGCGAGATCGGACAGCACCTTGCGGTCGATCAGGACGCCGGCCTTGTTGAGGCCGTCGATGAAGCGGCCATAGGTCAGCCCGTGTTCGCGCACGGCCGCGTTGATGCGCTGAATCCACAGCGAGCGGAAGTTGCGCTTCTTCGTGCGCCGGTCGCGATAGGCGTATTGCCCGGCCTTCTCGACGGCCTGACGCGCGATGCGGATGGTATTCTTGCGGCGGCCATAGAAGCCTTTGGCTTGCTTCAGGACGGCCTTGTGGCGGGCGTGAGAGGTTACGCCGCGTTTAACACGTGACATTTGTTATCTCCAGGCTCAAGCGTTACAATCTTATCGCGCTCAGTCAAGCCCGTAGGGCGCGAATTTCTTGATGATCGCCGCGTCGCCGGGCTGCAGCACTACCGCACCGCGGGTGCTGCGGATGAATTTCGGGGTTCGCTTGATCATATTGTGACGCTTGCCGGACTGGCCCGCCATGACCTTGCCCGTGCCTGTAATCTTGAAGCGTTTTTTCACGCCGCTCTTGGTTTTCATCTTGGGCATTTTGCTTCCTTTCGTTTTAATCTCGCAGGCGAAGGCAAAACCGTGCGGTCATCTCGACCGCTCTGCCATCCGCCATCTTGGGAGAAGCTCTAAAGCTGCCACGGCATGCCCTAATGCGCCGGGCGGCTTTGAACGCGCACAATAAGCTGTGCCCGCGAAACGCGCAACTGTTTCGCGGCGGAAATATGGCGCTTGCGTTCTGTGAAGCTATTCCGCCTTGAGCCCGAGGTGGTCCGCGAGCTGGGAGAAGGCATCGAACTCCCCCTTGAGGCGCGCCATGGTCCAGGCGCCGCCATGGACGAACGCTCTCTCGGCATTCCCGGCAAAAAAGGTCTGCATGGCCGGCGCGTCGATCGCTTTACGGATCGCCACTTCGAGCTTGGCGATCCGGTCTCGCGGCAACCCTTTGGGCCCGATGATAAGGCGCCAAAGCGATGACTGGCGAAAAGGCGCTCCGAGTTCCTGTGCCGTCGCCGCCTGAGGCAAAGGATCGGTTCGGTGCTCGGACAGCGTCACGAGGCATTTGGCTTCCGCCGTCTTGATCTTGGGCGCGATGGCGGTCAGCGTGCCGAAATAGAAGTCGACCTTGCCCTCCGCGAAATTCTTCGCGGCGTCAGCCGAGCCATCGAAGCCCTGGCCCCGCATCAAGACGCCCAAATCCTCGAACAAAAGCTCCGCCGCGAAATAACCGCTGCCGCCCTTGCCCTCATTCGCATAGCTGTAGCCGAGCGGTCTTTGGCGAAGCTGGTTCAGAAGCTCCGCGCCGGTTCCGGCAGGAAAGTCCTGATGGGCACACAGAACGTAATCGGCCTCGAAGGTGGATGCCACCGCGTCGAAACTGCCGAGTGAATAAGCCAACTTCCTGATTTGAGGCGACGCGGTGAGCGGACCGTTCCAGACACCGCCCAGCACGTAGCCATCGGGAGGCGCCTTTGCGAGTTCAGCCAAGCCTTCGGCGCCGCTGCCGGCGGGCTTGTTCACGATTTCGATCGTCTGGCCAAGGATGGGTTCCATGGCTGCCGCGAGAATGCGGAAGGAGACATCGGCACCGCCTCCCTTCGAGGCAGGGATCATGAGCTTGATAGGCCGGACCGGATAGGCGTCGCCGGCCGCCTCCGCGAAATGGACAGACGCCACAAGCGTGATAAAAATCAAAGCAGCGGAACGAAGTGGGGTCATGGTTCGCCATTATACATCCGCACAAGCGGCTCATTAGGCCAGCCGGTGAAGCTTAGGGCAAGAGGAAAAGGAATGAGTGAGGGTCAGAGCAATTTCGACGCGCGTGTCAGAGCCAGCTTCGGGCGGCAGAACCTGATGCGGACACTCGGCGTGACGGTCGAGCGAGTCGCGGCCGGCGAGGTCGAGTTTGCGATGCCCTTCGCGCCGGATTTTACCCAGCAGCATGGCTTTCTCCACGCGGGCACTGTCGCGGCCGTCCTCGACAGCGCTTGCGGCTACGCGGCTTTCACGTTGATGGCGATGGACTCTGCCGTGATGACGATCGAGTTCAAGGCCAATTTCCTGGCGCCGGCGAAGGGGGAGAGCTTCCGGTTCGTGGGCAAGGTCGTCAAGGCGGGCCGCACGATCACGGTTTGCGAAGGGCAAGCGTTTGGCCTGACGGGCGCGGACGGGAAGCTGATCGCGACGATGACCGCCACGATCATGTCCGTGACAGGGCGGGCAGGCATCGAGCAGTAGGCGTTCTCTGCCTGGTGCCCTGCGTATCCGCAAGACCCGTGTAGCCCTGCTTACACGCCTGGACAGGCGCGCCATCGAAGAGTTACGCTCGTTGAGCCAGAAGGGCTGGAGGCCGCCGCGCCATGCCGAAATCCGCTAGACCCGATTTCCGCGCTCTGCTCGCCGCGCGAAAGACAGTGTTCAAAGCCTGGCTCGGCCTTGGCTCGCCGCTCGCGGTCGAGATCGCCGCGGATGCGGGTTGGGACGCGGTCCTCATCGATCAGCAGCATGGGGCGGGAGGGCCAGCGGAACTGTTGGGCTGCCTCACGGCGGCGAAGGCCGCGGGAGTGCCCGCACTGGTGCGCGTCGCACAGCTCGATTACGGGCTGACCGGGCGCGCCCTCGATGCCGGCGCGCAGGGCGTCATGGTGCCGATGGTCGAGACGGCGGAGGACGCGGCGCGCCTCGCGCACTTCGTCAAATATCCACCGCTTGGCGCCACCGAAGGCTTCGATATGATTTGCATCGGGCCGAACGACCTCGCGATCTCGATATCGCGCGGGCAGGACCGGGATATCGGCTCGCCGGGAATGCTCGAAACGATTGAGCATGTCCGGCAGCGGGCCGTGGCTCACGGAGTCGTCACCGCGATTTTCGCCAACGGCCCTGAGTTTGCGAAACGGATGATGGAAACGGGATGGCAGGTCATTTCGGTCGGCACCGATACCGGCTGGCTAGCAGCGGCAGCGCGGCAGATGCTTCCGGTATAACGACGCTGCACCCTTTCCCCTTGGAGAGCGCGCGGGGTGAGGGGGTCTTTGGCGGCGCTGCATAAACGCAACGCGCTAAAAAGGGGACGGAATAACCCGTCCCCTTCAAAATCCACCTTCTGCAGGCCGTCAGTGCGGAAGCACGCTTCCGGCTGGCCCGTCCGCTATCGGTGCCGCAAGCCCCTTCATCTGAGCGGCGGCAAGCGCAGCGGCCTCATCCCATTCGATGGGCTCGAGTTTGCGGGCAAGCGCAATTGCGAGCACCTCGTCCATCCGCGCCACAGGAATGATTTCGAGCGCGTTCTTCACATTATCCGGGATTTCCGCGAGATCCTTCGCGTTCTCCTCTGGAATGATGACGCGCTTGATCCCGCCGCGAAGCGCCGCGAGCAACTTCTCCTTCAGTCCGCCAATGGGAAGCACCCGGCCGCGCAGGGTAATCTCGCCGGTCATAGCAACATCGCGGCGGACGGGCACACCCGCCAGCACGGAAATAATCGCCGTGACCATCGCTACGCCAGCGGAAGGTCCGTCCTTCGGCGTTGCACCCTCCGGCACGTGAACGTGGATGTCCTTCTTGTCGAACATCGGAGGCTCGATACCGAAAGCGACCGCGCGGCTTCGGACATAAGCGTTCGCCGCCTGGATCGATTCCTTCATCACATCGCGGAGGTTGCCGGTGACATTCATCCGGCCGCGCCCAGGCATCATCACACCTTCGACCGTCAGCAATTCGCCGCCGACCTCGGTCCATGCCAAGCCGGTGACGACGCCAACCTGATCCTCCAGTTCGGCCTCGCCATAACGGTGCTTTTGCACGCCAAGGAAGTCGCGCAGGTTTTCGAGGGTGACATGCACGGACGTCTGCTTGCCGCTCTCGATTTCCTTCACCGCCTTACGGGCGAGCTTCGCAATCTCACGTTCCAAGCTCCGGACGCCGGCTTCACGGGTGTAGCGCCGGATGATTTCGACAATCGCTTCGTCAGCCACGGTCCACTCGGCCGCCTGAAGGCCGTGCGCCTCCATCTGGCCGCGCATCAGATGCCGCTTGGCGATTTCGAGCTTCTCATCCTCGGTGTATCCGGCAAGACGGATGATTTCCATCCGGTCCTTGAGGGCTGGCGGTATGTCGAGCGTGTTCGCTGTCGTAACGAACATGACGTTCGACAAGTCGTAATCGACCTCAAGATAATGGTCGTTGAACTCATGGTTCTGTTCTGGGTCGAGCACTTCGAGCAGAGCGGAAGCCGGGTCGCCGCGGAAGTCCATGCCCATCTTGTCGATCTCATCGAGCAGGAAAAGCGGGTTAGTCTTCTTCGCCTTGCGCATGGACTGGATGACTTTGCCAGGCATCGAGCCGATGTAGGTGCGGCGGTGGCCGCGGATTTCCGCCTCGTCGCGCACGCCGCCAAGCGACATCCGCACGAACTCACGGCCTGTCGCCTTCGCGATCGACTTGCCGAGCGAGGTCTTGCCGACGCCGGGAGGGCCGACAAGGCACAGGATCGGACCCTTGAGCATGTTGGTCCGCTTCTGAACGGCGAGATACTCGACGATACGCTCCTTCACGCGGTCAAGACCGAAGTGATCCTCGTCGAGCACAGCCTGAGCTTCGTCGAGATCCTTCTTGACCTTGCCCTTCACGCCCCACGGGATCGAAAGCAGCCAGTCCAGGTAATTCCGGACAACCGTCGCTTCGGCCGACATCGGGCTCATCTGCTTGAGCTTTTTGAGCTCCGCGATAGCCTTGTCCTTGGCCTCTTTCGACAGTTTGATATTCTCGATCTTCTCCTCGAACTCGGCGATGTCGTCGCGTTCGTCGGAGTCGCCAAGCTCCTTCTGAATGGCCTTCATCTGCTCATTCAGATAGTATTCGCGCTGCGTCTTCTCCATTTGGCGCTTCACGCGGCTGCGGATCTTGCGCTCGACCTGCAGAACGGAGATTTCGCTCTCCATAAGCGTGAACACCCGCTCAAGGCGATCGGAAACGGAAAGCTGCTCCAGGATCTCCTGCTTGTCGCCAATCTTGATGGCGAGGTGCGAGGCTACCGTGTCGGCGAGCTTGGAATAGTCGTCGATCTGCGACAGGGTGCTCAGCACCTCGGGCGAGATTTTCTTGTTGAGCTTGACGTAGTTCTCGAACTGGCTCACCGCGGAACGCGCGAAAGCCTCGATTTCGTCCTGATTGCCCAGCGTCTCTTCGACACGCTCGGCCTCGGCTTCGAAATAAAGCTCGTTGCCTGTAAAATGCTTGATCTTGGCGCGCGTCGTCCCTTCCACCAGAACCTTGACCGTACCATCGGGAAGTTTGAGAAGCTGCAAAACGGTTGCCAGAGTCCCCATCGTGTAGATGGCCGATGGCTCCGGATCGTCATCGCCGGCATTTTTTTGCGCTGCGAGCAAGATTTGCCGGTCGGTACGCATAACCTCGTCGAGCGCATTGATCGATTTCTCGCGGCCGACAAACAGCGGAACGATCATGTAAGGAAAGACAACGATGTCGCGAAGCGGAAGAACCGGGAAAATTTCCGAGGATGGGCTCGTCATGTCAGTCTCCTAAATGCGGCAGCGTTGCGGGACCACTGCTTACTTTCGCCATCTTGCCGTTCCGTGAGGCAGCCAGAGCGCAGCCTCAGTTCTTGACATGAGAGCATCCTAACTCAGACGCTCTTAAAGGCCAGTGCGCACAAGGGCGTATCCGGAGCGCACCGGGCTGGAGTTGCGAAAAGCGGGAGGAACCGGGTCCAAGGAACAAAGTTTGTGATGCACAAACCGGGCCACTATGCACTCAACTCATCTAAGCGTTCGGCATAAATCCGCAAGGGCTTCGCATTCCCCTCGATCACCTCGGGGCTGATCACGACTTCCTCGACGCCTTTCAAGCTGGGCAGCTCGAACATGCTATCGAGGAGAATGGACTCCATGATTGAGCGCAAGCCGCGCGCGCCCGTCTTCCTGTCGATCGCTTTCCGCGAAACAGATTTGAGCGCTTCATTCGAAAGCGTAAGCTGGACGCCTTCCATTTCAAACAAGCGCTGATATTGCTTCACGAGTGCGTTCTTTGGCTCAGTGAGAATCTTCACCAAGGCCACTTCGTCGAGATCCTCAAGCGTCGCGAGCACCGGAAGGCGCCCTATGAACTCGGGGATGAGGCCGAATTTCAGCAGATCCTCGGGTTCCACGCTGCGGAGGATTTCACCTGTGCGGCGCTCGTCCTCCGAGATGACCTTTGCGCCGAACCCGATCGACGTGCTTTTTCCGCGCTGTGCGATTATTTTCTCAAGCCCGGAGAACGCGCCGCCGCAAATGAAGAGGATATTGGTCGTGTCCACCTGCAGGAACTCCTGCTGAGGATGCTTTCGTCCGCCTTGCGGCGGAACGCTCGCGACCGTCCCCTCCATGATCTTGAGCAGAGCCTGCTGAACGCCCTCGCCCGACACGTCCCTTGTAATCGAGGGGTTGTCGGATTTCCGGCTGATCTTGTCGACCTCGTCGATATAGACGATGCCCCGCTGGGCTCGATCGACGTTATAATCGGCGGATTGCAGGAGCTTCAGGATGATATTCTCGACATCCTCACCGACATAGCCGGCCTCTGTAAGCGTCGTGGCGTCGGCCATGGTGAAAGGCACGTCGAGGATGCGCGCCAAGGTCTGCGCGAGCAGCGTCTTGCCGCAACCTGTCGGTCCGATCAGGAGTATGTTCGACTTCGCCAGCTCTACGTCGTTGTTTTTCGCGGAGTGGTTGATGCGCTTGTAATGATTGTGAACAGCGACCGAGAGCACGCGCTTGGCGTATTCCTGGCCGATGACGTAATCGTCCAGAACGTTGCAGATTTCTTGAGGAGTCGGGACGCCATCGCGAGATTTCACATAGGAGTTTTTGTTCTCCTCGCGGATGATATCCATGCATAGCTCAACGCATTCATCGCAAATGAAAACCGTCGGCCCTGCAATAAGCTTACGGACTTCATGCTGGCTCTTGCCGCAAAATGAGCAGTAGAGCGTGTTCTTGGAGTCGTGACCCCTGCTTTCTTTCGTCATAGACCTACCTTAGCACCCACATACCAGGGAGTTTGGCTTTGGATTGCGCCTGAGCGATGACCAAAATCGGACTTTTCCCGATCCCAACGTTCAGCCTTCATCCTCCGGTCCGCACTTCCTCGTAGGCTACCCTATAGTCTTACGGCTTCTGAACCGATTGTCCATAGCCTCGATGCGTCACGTTTCGAGAAGATCGAATGAGCGCGCGCCGCAAAAGGTGGACTGAATATGCTTTCAACGCCCTTAACGGCCTTGGCGCCCGCGCAAGGACGCTTCAGGATCGGCTGGCGCCGGTCTCTTCGGCCGCGCTCCGCTTCGAAATCACCTGGTCGATGATGCCGAAGGCTTTCGCTTGCTCCGGTGTCATGAAGTGGTCACGATCGAGGGTGCGTTCAATGATCTCGTAGGGCTGGCCAGTGTGCTTTACGTAGATTTCATTAAGCCGCCGCTTTGTTTTGAGGATGTCCTCAGCATGCCGCTCAATATCGCTTGCCTGGCCTTGGAAGCCCGCTGACGGCTGGTGCACCATGATGCGGGCATTGGGAAGCGACCAGCGCATGCCAGGCTCTCCGGCGGCTAGGAGGAGCGATCCCATTGATGCTGCCTGCCCTACGCAGAGAGTAGACACGGGGGGGCGGACAAATTGCATGGTGTCGTACATCGCAAGTCCCGAGGTGACGTGACCTCCGGGAGAGTTGATATACAAAGCAATTTCCTTTTTTGGATTTTCCGACTCAAGAAAGAGAAGCTGGGCGGTCACGAGCGAGGCCATCATGTCCTCGACGACCCCTGTGACGAAGATAATGCGCTCTTTCAGCAGCCGCGAATAAATATCGAAGGCGCGCTCGCCCCTGTTCGTCTGCTCGACGACCATCGGCACAAGCTGATTTGTATAAAACTGGACTGGATCGCGCATGCGTTTCTCCCAGGCATGACAGCCGCGGCATGTTTCAATTTTCGTAAAGTGCTCGCGATGTTCGCGGGCGGCAGGAAAATGACGGCTTTTCAACTCGGCTGCGGGCCGCTCTAGCGCCCGCACGGCATAGATGGGGCGATTTGAGCGCGGGCGCAACTACCCAGGAGGCCGGGGGAGATGCGCCTCCTAATCGTGATCGTGATGATCGTGATCGTGATCGCAATCCGGGCCGTGCACGTGACCGGGTTCGCCGTGCTCGCCGCTATCCTGGAGAACGGCCTGCTCGCGTTCCTGATCTTCCGCGAACTTAAGCAATTCCTCCGGCGTCACCTTCTTCTCAGTGATTTTCGCGAGTTCTAGGGCGAAGGTAATCACCTTTTCCTCATAGACGGGCGCCCGCAACTGAAGCAAGGCATCGGGTGTCTTCCTGTAGAACTCCACCACCTGGCGCTCTTGGCCGGGGAATTCCTTGGCTCGCTCGACCACGGCGCGGCGGAGTTCCTCATCTGCGATGCGGATTTGGTTCTCGGTGCCGATCTCGGAAAGGATCAGCCCGAGCCGGACCCGGCGCGCCGCCATGTTGCGATACTCTTCGCGGACCTTCTCCTCCGTCGTGCCCTCGGCCTCGAAGGTGCTCTTGTTCTGCTCAAGCTGACGCGTGACGTTCTTCCAGATACCGTCGAATTCGGCCTCAATCAAGGAAGGAGGCAGTTCGAAGGAATGGCGCTCGTCGAGAGCGTCGAGCAAATGCTTCTTGAGCTTGGCCCGCGTTGCCTTATCGAGCTCCTTTTGGAGCTGCCCGCGGATGGCGTCCTTAAGCTTCTCAAAGGATTCAACACCGAGCGACTTCGCGAATTCATCGTCGAGTTTCGCTTCGATGGGCTGGGCGACCTCCTTCACGGTCACCTCGAATTCGGAGTTTTTTCCGGCGAGATGGGCTGCCTGATAGTCGGCTGGAAAGGTCAGGCTCATGTCGCGCTTTTCGCCCGCATGAACACCTACGAGTTTCTCCTCGAAACCCGGTATGAACCGGCCTGAGCCGATCACCACATAGGCGTCTTCCCCCGTGCCGCCGGCGAAAGCCTCCCCGTCGATGCTACCCTTGAAATCGATGGTCAGACGGTCGCCACTTGCAGCCGGGCCGTCCTTTGTCTCGTAAGAAACGTTGGCTTCCAAAAGGCGGTCCAGCGACTTCTGAATATCCTCGCCCGAGGGCTCGGCAACTTCCTTTTCGAGCTCGATCGACTTCAGGTCGGCAAGTTCGATCTTTGGCAAGACCTCGAACGTCATCGTGTATTCGAGATCGGATGCCCCCCCGATGATGCTCTCCACGACGGCTTGATCCTCGGGAAGCTTGATGTCGGGCTGGAAGGCGGCCCGCTCATGGCGGTCCTGCAAAGCTTTGGTGCTCGTTTCGGTGACGGCTTGTTCCACGACCTCCGCCATCACGGAGCGGCCGTAGAGCTGCCGCATATGCGCGAGCGGAACCTTGCCGGGCCGGAAGCCATTGATCCGCACCTTCGATTTCAGGTCTTCGAGCTTTGTCTCGACCCTGGCCTTCAAGTCGCCAGCGGGGACGATGACCTTTAATTGGCGTTTTAGCCCGTCCGAAACAGTCTCTGTAACTTGCATGGTAAAACCGGATTTCTCGTTGGCCATTCGGCCGCAGCCTCGCAAATGGGCCGCATTGCCTTTTGCAGCGGGTGTCACACACCCGGCTCGTGCCTCTGGAATTGCATATCGCCCGACAATCCACAAGAGGCCTATTGAGGAGATGAACAAAATTGCGCCCTGGGCCGCCACGCAATTAAGATTAACCAACGGTTTCAGCGCTGAGAAAGGCTTTCAAAGCAACTTTCTGCAAGGAAACGCCATTGTGTGATAAGGATCGGAAGATCAAACTCTGAGATTCGGGCAGAATCTCTGTTCCAAAAGGCGGAAATGAATTTGCTTACGGCCGGAAAATCGTTCTCGCTGCAGCGGCCCCTTGTGAACAGACTCGACAAGGTTTCGCGGGCATTGCTGCTGCCGGACACCGGGCCGGCCATCGATTTTAGCAAACCCTTGGGCGAGCCAGCCTTCGCGGCGCCTTCGTCTGTATCCTGGCGCATTTTCAAGAACCCGGTGTCTTTATTCATAGGCGGCGTCGCGGCCGTGATCCTCGAACTGGCGGAGCCAAGGGTTCGCACGGGCGTTTGGAAACATAGCGGATTTCGCGTCGATCCTGTGCGGCGGCTGAAGCGGACTGGGCTTGCTGCCATGGTCACGGTCTACGGACCGAGGAGTACCGCGGAAGCGATGATCGCGGGCGTGCGGCGCATGCACGATCGCGTTCGCGGCTCGACGCCCTCGGGCGACACCTATGCCGCGAACGACCCCGAGCTTTTGAACTGGGTCCAAGCAACCGCGGCTCACGGCTTTCTTGCAGCGTACCACGCTTATGCGTCGCCGCTGAGCGCAGCGGAGCGCGACCGCTATTACAGCGAGGGCTCGCAAGCCGCATTGAGCTATGGCGTAACGCGGACGGCACGGTCGGAAGCAGAGTATTTTGCGTTGCTCGAAGAGATGCGCGGCCGGCTTGAGCCGTCTCCGATCCTGTTCCAGTTCCTCGATATCATGCGAAAGGCGCCCGTGCTTCCGCTTGTGCTGCGCCCATCGCAGCCGCTTTTCGTACGCGCCGCCGTCAGCCTCACGCCCGGCTGGGTGCGGGATATTCTGGAGTTGCCAGAGGAGTTTTGCCTGCGGCCCTGGCAGGCTTTTCTGGTCAAAAGCGCGGGCGCGGCAGCGGACCGGATCGTGCTCGATTCGAGCCCCGCGGTACAATCCTGCCTGCGCATGGGGCTGCCCGCCGATTTCCTCTACGCCGGCGGCCGCGGAAAACGCCGGGCTGGCGGACTATCCCTTTTGTGACTGCTTTTTGCGCGCGGCTCGTATGTGCGGCCGGGCAAAAAAAAGAGGCCATTCAAAATGATTGAACGGCCCCAAGTCTAGGGAGGAAACGCCCAAGGAGGGCAGGCGATACGCGCCAGGCGCATACCGCACTGCAATATCATTACATTGCACTGCACAAAACGCAAGTGGAGAATTCGAAATACGTTCATTGATCGATAGGGAAGCGGAGTGGACTTCTTGAGCCGGGAAAAGCAACCGCATTGACAGGGACATATGGATGGCCAGGTCAAGGCGGCGAAAGCGGCAGGGCGCTAGAGCATTGCCCTCGAAATTGGAATCGCGTCATTGCGAGCGAAGCGCGCCAATCCAAGTCCGGGTCACGTCTGCCGTTGTGGATCGCCACGGCGGCAAGGGCCGGGGAGCCATCCACACATGACGGCCGCATCCGATTAAAGGCACAGCGCTCTAATCTCCCTCGCGGCCGGGTGTCCGCCGGTGGCGCTTCACGTCGCCGCGCTTCGACTTTCCAGTAAGCCGCCGGAGTTTCGAGCCCAAGGTCGGCCGCGTGGGCCTGCGGAACGCCCGCTCGACGGCCGCCTCCCGGATCATGCCCACCAGCCTGCCAATGGCATCCCGGCGATTGGCCTCCTGGGTGCGGAACCGGTCCGCGGTGATCACGATCACGCCGTCCTTCGTCAGCCGCGCACCCGCGATGCCCTCCAGCCGTTCGCGTACCGCCTCGGGCAAGCTCGGCGAGCGGCGCGCATCGAAACGCAACTGCGCGGCGCTCGCAACTTTGTTCACATTCTGCCCGCCAGGACCGCTCGCGCGAATGAAGCTCACGGCGATCTCGGACTCGTCGAGCGCGATCCTGTCCGTGATGGCGATCATGGGTGCGGGCTGTTCTGCAAAACGGCGTATGTGGCTCGATGGTCCCCAAGGATTACGCCTCTAGGATAGCACCGTCCACCTTTCGGCTCAGTTTCCAGGAGCCGGCCGAGCCACATCGAGCGCGATCTCTTCTGTGCTGGACCCCCTGATGTGACATCGAACGCGAGCGCGGGATTTTTCCTGCGCCCAAAGCGTTGTCCGGCTTGGGAAGCTCTCAATGGGAGACAATCCCCGCCCGCCCGGAGATATTCGACTTTGAGCAAGACGCACAAAATACCTTCGCCTTGCGTTGACATTTGCAAAGACAAGCACGGCGTCTGTATCGCATGCGGACGCAGCAAATCCGATCAGCGTGCCTGGAAGGACGCCGATACCCGGGACGAAAAACTGGCGCTTATCGCACGCTGCGCCGTTCAGACCGGTGAAGTCGGGACCAGAGTGTTCTGGGAGCGCGAGTACAGACGGAAATGCCAGAAGAAGGGCGTCCCTTGCCCTCTCGACCGGCTGCACAAAGCGGCTTCGTAGCGGCGCGGGGAGTTTGTTCCGGCCTGAGGCTATTCCAAATGAGCGCGGAGCATCCAAGCAAACTTCTCGTGCTTTTCCGCACGGACGATCGCGATATCGTTCGTTAGCGCGTCGCCGAGCCGGTCCGCGGTTTCCGCGAGCGCGCGCAAGGTCGTGGAGATGGTTTCCTGATCGTCCTTCAGCGCCTTGACCATGTCTCTGTCGGAGGCATGCCCATCGTGTTCCTTCACCGCGCTGCGCTTGAGATATTCTGAATACCGCCCTTCTGCGTGCCCCTCCAGCGCCTTCACCCGCTCGGCCAGGTCGTCCTGCGCCTCGAAGTGGTCGTCGTATATTTCCTTGAACAGCGCATGAAGAGGGCCAAAAGCCATTCCGGTCACGTTCCAATGGAAGTTTTGAGCCTTCGTGGTCTCAACCGCGATCTCGGACTGGGCCTGGGTCAGCCCTTCGATGATTTGCGCGCGCGCATCCGGAGCTATAGCGACTGCGGTAATGGCCATGGGTCCACCTGCCTCTTGCTTGTTGTGTGACGATTAGACCGCAGCGCGTGCTAACTCTTCGTTAAGCCCCTCGCTAAACCCTCGGCCAGGACCAAGAGACGGCGGCGCCCTGCATGCCGGACCCGGATTGCGATGAGATAACGGGCGTTCTCAGTATCGCCGCCCTGCAGCTGGCTGACCAGCTGGGCCATCCACATCTCATCTCCGCTCATTTCAACGGATCGGGATGCAAAAAACTGAAAATGCCGCGCCCCATGCACTTCGAGACCGTGAAAGAAGACCGTAGCATAACGCTCCATGGGGGCATTTGGGTCCGCGGTGACAAGCATAAAGGCTTTGTCCCAATCGCATCGGGGCTGCAAGAGGCTTTGCTGGAGGAGAAGGCGAAGCTTCGCCACAAGCCTGACGGTCGCGTCATCGGGCTTCGGTTGCGCTTCACGGGCGATGTGAAAATCCGGCCGCAATTGAAGGACGTTCTCGCAACGGTAATCCAGGGGAGCGCGGCTGTTCTTCAGGGCCGCCCCTCCGGCCGCGCCCGTCACGACATGCGGCAGGACAGCTGCGAAAGCTTCTTCATTCGTCATCATTCACCCAAAGTAATGGCATTACGCGGAGGGATAGTCGCCGTTGCGCACCCTCATGCACGATGAAGTTCGATAACTCAAGCAAAACCTGGATCGCCTTTAATATTGGAGAGGAGAGATGCTGGTTTACCGGATAAAAATGAGCTATTAAGGCGACCAAGAGGCGATAAATAGAATAACTCTAAAGTGACATTGACTTCATTGCCTTGGAGGCTGCGAATGAATTACATCACTGAGCAAAAGCGATCTCAAGTGGAGAGCATGGCGAGCTGATAGAATTGTCCTGAAGTCCGGCAAAGCTGTGACCGGAGAGTGGCATTTTCACCTAAGGCACAGCTTCCGATTGAGTTTCGTGTGTATCTTGGGCATCCTAGAACCGACCTTTCACACCGAGCGATGGGAGTCCTCCGTCACTCTCCCCGACGGGAGACCCGGATTTTTGCTCCATCCTTGAGATGCCGCTACGCGGCTCCTCAAGGATGAGGCCCCCTGTCGAACCATGGGCAACTTTTTTCCGCGCCCAGCTAGGGGTGAGGGGGCTTTTCGCCGCTTCCGCTGGAGTTCGATAAGGCTCCATCGCGGAACGCCTTCTGCCATCGCTTACGGACAGCGAGCTTCAGCTCTGTCCAGGAGACATGGGATGACTGCGCCGGTCAACATCGAGGTCTATAGCGATGCACTGGTGGTGCTCGGGACGGCGGGCATCGTGCTTCCGGTGGTGCGCCACTGGGGAATCAATCCTGTCCTCGGCTATCTTGGGGCGGGTGCGCTGCTGGGACCGCTTGGTCTGGGCTCGTTCAAGGATGCGCTGCCGTTTCTGCACCGGGTCACCGTCGTCGATGCCCAGAACGTGGCCGGCATTGCTGACCTCGGTGTTGTCTTTCTCCTGTTCATGATTGGCCTCGACCTGTCCTACGAGCGCCTGTTCACCATGCGGCGTCTCGTCTTCGGGCTGGGAAGCTTGCAGGTCATCTTCTCGTCCGCCGCGCTTGCCGGCCTCGCTGCCTTGGCTGGCAATACCCCCGCTGCGTCCGTTATCCTCGGCATCTGCCTCGCCTTGTCCTCGACTGCCATCGTTCTCGAAGTGCTGTCCGGCCAAGGCCGGCTCGCCACGGAGGCCGGCCGCACCAGCTTTTCCATTCTCGTGGCGCAAGACCTCGCAGTGGTGCCGCTCCTGCTTTTCATTCCGATGATCGCATCCAACGCGGGCGAGCCGGTCTGGGCCAGCCTTCTTCATTCTTTGGCGAAGGCCGCTTTGGCCCTTGGCGCGATCGTCACCGCCGGCCGCCTGGTTCTCAGGCCCCTCTTCCACCTGGTCGCATCGACAGGGGCAAGCGACTTGTTCATGGCCACGACTTTGTTCGTCGTGGTCGCCACGGGCGTGCTGGCCGGGCGTGCGGGCTTATCGATGGCGCTTGGGGCTTTCGTTGTAGGGCTTTTATTGGCCGAGACCGAGTTCAATAAGGCCATCGAGACCGTTGTCGAACCGTTCAAGGGCATCCTGCTGGGTCTGTTCTTTTTCACGATTGGAATGTCGATCGATTTTCGTGAGGTTGTCCGCGAGCCGCTTTTGCTGTTGGCATCGCTTGCCGCGATCATCGGCACGAAGTCCGTTCTGCTTTTCAGCCTCGCGCGTCTCTTCCGCGTGCGCCGGCCTGCCGCCATCGAGGGCGCCCTGTTGCTGGCCCCCGCCGGTGAGTTCGCGTTTGTCGGTATCGCCATGGCGGCAAGTCTCGGGGTGATTGGTGCGCATGTTTCGAGCTTGGCCCTTGCCGCGGCCTCGCTCTCGATGGCGCTCATCCCTCTCATGCCATCGGTGGCGCGGCGGCTTTCAGCGCGAACCGGTGAGGCGAAGCCGATGCATCCCGAGCTTTCCGCCGTACCCGAAGCCGCGGAGGGGCATGCCATCGTTGTGGGTCATGGCCGGGTCGGGCAAGTCGTCTGCACGCTGCTCGAACGGCATGGCTTTCCCTACCTGGCCTGCGACCGCAATCCCGATCTCGTTTCCGAACACCGCCGGCGCGAACGGGCCGTTTACTACGGCGATGCGGCCAATACTCAGTTCTTGAACATCTGTGGCCTCCAGAGCGCGAAGGCCGTGATTGTCACCATCAACGCACCGGAGGTCATCGACGAGATCGTCACCGCCGTGCGGACCCAGAGGGCCGATATCGTCATCGTGTCCCGCGCACGCGATGCCGCCCACGCCCGCCACCTTTATGCGATAGGCGTAACCGACGCCGTGCCTGAGACCATCGAGGCGAGCCTGCAGCTCTCGGAAGCCGCGCTGGTTGGCGTTGGCCTCGCGGCCGGACCCGTCATCGCCTCGATCCACGAGCTGCGTGACGAGTTCCGGTATGAGCTGCAGCACGCCGCCCGCGAGGCGGGGCAAGAGACGACGCGTTCGATACGGCGCAAGACGGTGAGGCGAACGTGATGGGGCGGCACGCCTATAGCCTTAGCGGAAAATTCCCGGCCTCTCCCACGGCCAAGCCGGCTTGCCTTTTTCCCGCTCGGGGTCGCAAGCGGCCGTGCCGCTTTTCTCGCGATCCTGTGCGCGGGTAGGCCGCTTTCGGATCTCGATGCGGTCCTCTTCGAATAGGCCCCAACAACGCGTTTCTTGGCCGAACTTGGGATCAATTCCTTGTTCGGTCAGCGGCGCGCGGATAGGCAAGACAAAGTCACTTCGTGCAAATGAGCTGTGCCTGCGTTTTAGAAGCGCCCATGACACTTCTTGAACTTCCTACCAATCCGCAGGGCAAAGTTCGTGCGACCGGTATTTTGAGGTGCGAGATTACTATTGGGAAAATCTTGTACACGGCTTTTTTCAGAGTCTAGCTCCCTTTAGTTGGAAAAATCCGAATTCGGCGTTTAAGTCTTCATAGTGCATGCGTTCTTGTTTGGACCATCCGGCGCATTCTAGTGGCACGAAATCTTCAGACAGCGTCTCATTGAGCTTGGGCGGCTCCATCGGCAATTCCTACTACGCGCTTCAGACTAGGGAATTTGTTCTTCGCGGCGCCGCACGCAATCTCAAGTATACCGCGTCGGGCTTGGCGGTACTCATCGTAGGTCGGAAACGATAGACCTTGAAACTGAAGGAACACGTAGCCCTTGTCCGAGATCTCGCGAGATTGCAAAGCACAGGTGCCTTACGAGCGGCTCTCGTGTAGCGGAAATGCTTTAATAGCTGCGGCGATGCGTTCAGATAAGATGCGTCGAGAGAAACGGCGTTCCTTTGCCATTTCATGTATTGCGCTCTTGCCGTGGAACACGTTCGCGTCGCCGCCAAGTGTACCATTAAGTGCGTTTGCTGCCGTTTTTTTTACAAGCCGGTCCCACAGATAGGAGACTTGGTTGGCCTCCTTCCGTCGCAGATAGGGCTTCGATTGGCAGAAGCCTTGCCAGTTGCCCTCAGCGATATGCAGCCAATTGAAGCCTGGATCAGCGAGGCCGATCCTATAGCGTTTTGTGGGTTCGTCAAAATTAGACAGATAGTGCGCAAGCAAGTCCTCTTCGCCGCAGTAGGACATCGTGTCTAATTGCGAGACTGCTGCCTCCTTCTCATCAAGATAGGCGATGAAGTCACCGAAAGTATCCAGCTCACCAAAGACTATTTCGAGGTTCTCCAAATCGAGCACATGGACGGGATTGTACCTGTCTAAGCGAACATGGAAGGGAAAGCTTATTTCGTCAGGTGAATTAGAGTAGCTGATCGCGAGACTACCGGAGAGGTTTTCCTCCGAAAACGCCATGCAGGCATCTTTCGCGCCATGCGCGACAACAATTTTGTGAACCTTGGGATTGGACGGAATAAGCAACGGCATCTTGGTCGTCAATCGGTCATCGACGTAGACCATTCGGCCTGATCGGAGGTATTTTTCGGCTCCCTTTGCCGTTGCGATTTGCTTGTCGATCACATGCCTTTTCCAGCGTGCCCAAACGAGCTGAGGGTCGCTGTGGCTGGTATCGAAGATACGGCTTTCGCGATCAAAAAAGACCAGGACGCGATCCTCGAAGATCGCGATAAGGTCACAAAGTTCCTTTCCGTCTTCCTTGAAGGGACGCGGCCAGCTCCATATGCTCAGGAAAGATGCTTCAGCAAGCTTCTCAAGAAGCAGCTCCGTGTGGGTCGTTCCGATCGCCTTTTGGATTGGGGAACTCACGCACAGTCCCTGTAATTCGGCTTCCTAAAGGACATTTCGGTAGGTTTGGCTGACGTGACTGCAGCGCCGCCAACCGCCATTAACTTCAACAATTCGGGCAACGGACGCTATAAGATCTGAAAGCAGGCCCCGCCGCTTTCTCCGTTTTTTTAGGCCCGCCACGTCTGCTTCCGGCCTCAAGCGCCATTCCGCCTGACCGCCGGCGCCGGCCGCAACATTTTGCAACGCCTTCTCTCAATTCGTTGGCCCCGGCTGAGGAACGCTACTCAGCGCACCCTCAAGAGATTACGAAGCGCGAGCAAAAACATAAACAGCAGGGCCGCACTGACCACGGCCTCGAACAGCGACATGGACGAAACGCTGAGCGGCACGATGGCGTTGCCGCCCGGCTCGACGCCATAGAGACAGCCGAACACGCGCCGCGCTGCCGATGCGTCCGCCCAATCGAGCTTCAGGAAGGCGTTCCGGAACGAGAGATAGAGCGCCTCTCCGGCGCGGCTCGAATCGCCCGAGATGCAAGGGAACGCATCGCCCGATGTGACGCTTTTCAGCCAATCGCCGGCGGTCGAAGGTGGTTGATGCACATTCCAGGCGGACCCCTGCTGGGCGAGGAAGTAAACCGCAAAACCGAAAACCGACAGGAGCCAGAGCGCGAAGGGCCGCAACAGCGAGCGCCCGTAATTGGCCACGCCGCCATACAGCCACCCGAGCCAGAACCGCGCCTTGCCTTGTCCGAACGGTTTGTCGTGCCAGAAGCGGCGGCAGCGGAGTTCATGCGCGAAGAATTCCTGCTCGCGCGGCTGGTCGAGCGCTTCCGAGGCGAGCTTTTTCAGGCGCCGGAACTTGGCCGAGGCATCGGGATCGGCGCAAACCCGCATGAGCTTGAAAAACGGCCCCCTCGGATCGGACACGCCGGCCTGTTTCCAACTGTGAAACCGTTTGAGCGGGTCGGCGACCAGCATGTGATCGACCCGCGGCGGCTCGTGAAAACTCGCTTCGAGAAAGCCCGGCACGGTCTTGAAATCGGCGCCCGCGAGTACGCACGCCACCTTGCTCTGCATCGCGGAGAAATCGGCGGTTGCATGGAAGCGGCTCGATGCAAAAGAGACGGGCGCATCGAATTGCGCCTCCCGGAAAATGGCATCGCCGTCGAAGTGGCTCTCCGCGAAGCTTGAATTTCTCGATGCCGCCAAGCCGGAAAAATCGGCGCTGGTCTTGAATTGGCAGCCAGTCCAAGACCCGCCCTGGCTGAAACTGGCGAAGCGGTAGCTCGCGGGCCCCTCGAAAATCGCGCCGGAAAAATCGGCCCGGCCACCGAACCGGCCTTCGAGAAAATCCGCCTGCGCCGCGAATTTAGCGCCCACAAAGCGGGCAGCGCCCTCCGTGCGCATCCGGGCAAAAGACGCGTTCTTCTCGAAATGCGCCTCGCGGAAGGAGGAATCGGCCCAGAACGTGCTGCGGTCGAGGCTGCAATCGCCATTGAAGAGGACCTCGCTGAACCGGGCCTCACCTGTGAACTGGGCCTCGTTGAAGGCCGCGCTCTCCAGGAACTGGCAGGCGTTGAAGCTCGCCGGCGCCGAGAACACCGCCCCGTCGAACACCGCGCTGCCGATGAAGCGGGCCTCGTCGAAACGCGATGTGGCCGCGAACTGGACCTTCGAAAAATCGGCGCTGCCCGCGTAGACCGACGTGCGGAAATCGGCTTTTCCCGCAAACCTCGTTCTTTGAAATTTCACGGCGTGGGTCAGCGGCCCATTCTTCTCCTTCAAGAACTCGGTACGCTCGAAATCGGCCGCGCCGTCGAAGACAGCTTCGTCGAAGATCGCCTGCCCGAAAAACTTGGCGCCCTTGAAGCTGACATCGGCCTGGAAATGCGCACGTGCGAACTCAGCCGTCAGATGAAACTCCGCGCCGGCGAATGACAGCGGGAGATCGCGCAAAGAGCTGCTGAAATACACGGGTCCCGGAAAAACGAAGCCCTCGAAGCCCGCCTCGTCTTCAGAGTGCATACCGGAAAAATTTGCGGTCGCGAGCTTAAGCCAAAGCCGCGTCTCATCGTTCCCGGCTTCACCGAACCAATTCAGGGCGAAGCTGCCGGATTGCTGAAACTGGGCCTTCGTTTTCAAGACCTGGGCGGCCCATTCATTCCAGGCGTCGCGGCCCATCTCGCGGAGCGCCAGCGTCTCCTGCTCGTTCATCCGGCCAAGGTCCCTCTATCTATCCGCCCCCGTCCTCTTTTAGCCAATCGGAAGCACGTGACAACCGCGATTGCGGAGGCCGCCCGCGCGCTGCCTTGCCGGCCACGATAAGTCTTCAGAAATTTCCCGTGAGTTCCTGTGAAAAACGCGCCACTTTCCCGGCAAGAGATTCGATGGAATGAGGTTGCTCGATGATCGAATGGATCGCGGTTCTCGCCGCTTGTCAGCTTGCGGGCGAGATTCTTGCCAAGGCCGCGCATTTGCCTGTGCCGGGGCCTGTCTGCGGAATGGCTCTCCTCTTCTGCGGGCTCGTTTTGCATGGGCGGTTACCGGAAGGCTTGGCGAGGGTCGCCGACGCACTTTTGCTCAACCTGTCTCTGCTGTTCGTTCCAGCCGGCGTCGGCATCATGCTGCACTTCAAGCTCTTGGCCGGCGAGTGGCTGCCACTCAGCACGGCGCTGATCTTGAGCACGCTTCTGACCATCGCGGTCACGGCTTCGCTGATGGCCTTGCTTACGCGGAAGGGCGGAAATCGCGGACAGGGGGGCCAGCGTGACTGACCTCCGCGTCATCTGGGTCTATCTCGCCGCAAGCCCGCTTCTTCATCTGACGATGACGCTTGTTGCCTATTCGCTGGGCTACGCGATCTACCGGTGGCGCCGCTTCAATCCCCTGTTCAACCCGGTGCTTATGGCCGTCGTCCTCGTGGTCTCGATCCTTCTGCTCACGGGGACGAGCTATCAGACCTACTTCCAGGGCGCGCAATTCGTGCACTTTTTGCTGGGGCCCGCGACCGTGGCGCTGGCCGTGCCGCTCTACCGGCAGTGGGAACGCGTCCGCCGGTCGGTGCTGGCGGTCTTGGCGAGCGTCATCGCGGGTTCGCTGACGGCTTCCGCGAGCGCAATCGCCATCGTCTGGGGGCTTGGCGGAAGCCGCGAGTCCATCGTCTCCATTGCGCCGAAATCCGTGACTGCGCCGGTCGCCATGGGCATCGCGGAGCAGCTTGGCGGCCTGCCCTCGCTGACGGCGGCTCTGGTGATCCTGACCGGCATCACCGGCGCCATGCTTGGGCCGCCTCTGCTCGACCGCTTGCACCTCACCGATCAGGCCGCGCGCGGGCTCGCCTTGGGCGTGGCGTCGCACGGCATCGGCACCGCGCGGGCACTCCAGGTCAACGAGCTTGCGGGCGCCTTTTCCGGGCTTGGCATGGGACTGAACGCGCTGGCAACGTCGATCCTGGTGCCGGCGCTGTGGCGGGTTTTGTTTGGGGGGTGAACGGGGCACGGCCCCCCGGTCCCCGCATCTCTTTGCGAATGCGGCGGACTTGCCAAAAAAGCGGAGCCGGGTCCTGCCCCTAGCCGGAGGACGCGGGCGTTGGTTCTAAAGGCGTTTAGGGTCGATAGCGGTATTTTCAAATATCAAAACAAACGCCCGCTCCTTTATCAAAACCAGACATGTGCGATCTTCATCCGGCTGGAAGCTAGCTCTACTTAACTTTACTATTTTCGTTCGACAACGCAACTATCAATAAATCTACGTCAGTGGACGGGCACTCAACGTTTTGACTTCGTAACCAGATTGCGTGCTGGACTGCCTGATGGGCGTTTAAACAAATCTTCTCTATTTCTGTCCTGTTAGTTTTCGTGTATATGGGCAAACGCTTTTTTAGGTATCTATACACTTCGCTGCAATTGGAGAAGGGCTTAGCGGTTTTTTCCTCATGCAAAAGAATCCAGAATTCGAAACATGGGTTTGATACAGCGCAATGCAAATGCTTTCCGGCAGGAATATTCTTTGAATCCACTAATTGCATCGCCGCTTTAAAATTACGCTCGCAGTTCCTCCCTTCCTTGTCGAAGACGCACCAAACCTCATCAATACGAGGGAACTCTTGCTCCAAAAGTTTTATTCCTTTCTCAACAATTTGAGTGGCACTTGTGCCTTTCGTGCACTGTACAACTTTTACCTCAGTAGCAACCAAGTCAGCCATCTTTCGAAATTTGTTGAAGTATATCTTCTCAGTCTTTTCTCCCTCTACAACTATCCAAATTGTTTTCTTAAGTTCTCTTGTGCCGACTAACCTACCACCACGCCCGATAGAGGAACGCTTGGATTTAAAAAAGCTCGCGTTGGCCATGCAATATGTCCGCAAATTCCTCAATGTCATCGATTAAAGGAACACCCCCAAATCTCCCCTCAAGGTACTGCCTATCGAAGGCACTTTCCTCGCGCACCTGGGTTTTATACTCTAGTAAAGAAAACAACTCAGTAGAGCCGTCCGAGCGCTTATCGGCAAACCAGACTTCGTCCCTTCTTAGGTATTTGAGAAGCGTCACATCATGCGACGTTATAACCAGCTGAGCATTCTTTATATTTACTTTTGGACTCTTGAAAAGCTCCATGAGGGCCAAAAGAGCCTTGGGGTGTAAACCATTTTGTAGTTCGTCCACAAAGAGGATTGAGCCTCGGCGCAACGCTAGAATCCAAGATGAAGCAAGCTCAAAAAGCTTACGAGTACCTTCAAACTCGTCGACTAGGGAGAGCGCTACCTCATGACCGCTTCTGTCAGGCGATACAAGTCGCACATCTACGCCGAATCCCCTCCGATTCTTGACGATCCTTTACCTCAATACGGGAAACTCGAACGTCCAAGCGAGATAGAAAACTAGAGACAAGTTCAGGAGTTATGCTACCCCGCTGAATCATTAATTCAGTGGGCAGAACTCTTCGCACCCGTCCATAATAGGTGCGGGATGATAAGCGCGTCCTGCGGTAACTTCTATAATCGCTCGTAATTAAATGTACTCTATTCCACCACAAATAAGCTGCGCTAAATTCCTTCGCTCTAGATTTTGCAGCAACGGTAAGAAATGGTAGGGTCTCGTTAGTCTCAAAAATCCACTTTTCTTTTGGCCCCTCGATAGACGGGCCAAAATCATAATCATATTTATCAGTGTTTTCATTCCATACACGGTCAAGAAGAATTCTATCACGCGAGCGAGGTTTGATGGTTCGAACAAACAAACGTTCTTCAATAATCCTTTCCGCGTTATAACTAATTCTGTAGTTAAACAGCGCATCATCTCCAGACCCATCCGATGTTAGAAAAACAACATCAAAGGACGTTGGGCCACGTCGCAGTTCCTCATCAAACTGAAAAGGACAATAGTAGCCTAGTAGACCTTCATCGGGGTCAGGACGAGAGACAACGTCCCCCATAATCAAAGTTTGCACTGTCGAAAATGCTCCGAGCAGATTGCTCTTTCCGGATCCATTGGCTCCGTAAATCGCGGCGGTACGAAGCAGACGTGGGGCGGCGCTAGCACCGGTCGCAATAGCATAGTCTGAGTCCTTGTCGGCCTCCATGGAGAAAGTGACGGGCTCGGCGATGGATCGAAAATTTGCGACTGTGAATTTCACTAGCATCTTGAGCGTCCATTTTTGGGGCACTTAAAACCAAGAACCGTAACTTTTTTCCCAACAGGCTCCTCAAGGTGGCATAAACGGCTTGCTTCAGTCTTGCACACAAGGGCTGCCCTTAGCTAGAATTTTCGCCCCCCCGCCCGAGGTCGCAAATGTGGGCGCCAACGGGAGTTGGTAAAACGTTGCGGCGTGACCTCAAGGCCTGACCCAAAAAGCCCTTGAAGTGTCCGCTGTATAGCGTTTAGCAGCAGTAATTTGGCGGATCTGAATAGTCGGCTATCGGCCTTTTGCGGCAATACCAATTGCCGGGCGTGTATTATGTCCGCCAGTCGTGACTTCGCTAAAAGAGCAGGAAACAAGGCGAAGTTTGGCCGCCGCGTCCCCGGATGAACGAACTTTAGCCGCAATCCACAATGGGGAATCCTTTCCGGACAAAGCGCCCGCCGTTTTGAGCCGCGATTGAGCTTGGTCACCAAATCTGGAATCGGTCATGACACTGTCGAAGGCCCTCTTGCGTGCCGTTACCGGCATCGTTCTCCTCGCCGCGTGCACCGCCGCCTTCGCACAAGGCGGCCCGCTTGTGACCCTCGACACCGGCCAGATCGAGGGTGAAACCCTCGAAGGCCTGCGCGTCTTCAAGGGCATTCCCTATGCCGCGCCGCCCGTGGGTGAGCTTCGCTGGCGCGCGCCCCGGCCCGCCGCCTCGTGGACCGGCATCCGCTACACGTCCGCGTTCGGGCCTGCCTGCCCGCAAACCGCCAGCAAGGACGTGAAGCTCGCCGCTATGAGCGAGGATTGCCTGTCGCTGAACGTCTGGGCGCCATCCGCCCGGCCCGGCAGGCGGCTTCCGGTCATGGTCTGGGTGCACGGCGGAGCCTTCGAGAACGGCTCATCGAGCATGCCGATTTACGATGGTGGCACCATCGCGGCCAAGGGCGTCGTCATGGTGACCCTGAACTACCGGCTCGGCCATTTCGGCTTTTTTGGCCATCCGCAGCTCACGGAGGAAGCGAAGGCGAAAGACGTTCCGACCGCGAATTACGGGCTTCTCGACCAGCTTGCGGCACTGCAATGGGTTCAGCGCAATATCGAGGCTTTTGGCGGCGACCGTTCGAATGTGACGTTCTTTGGCGAATCCGCCGGCGGCATCAGCGTGCTGGCGCTCATGACCGCGCCCGCCGCGCATGGGCTGTTCCAAAAAGCGATCATCCAAAGCGGCGGCGGGCGCTGGGTGGCACCCACGCTGACCGAAGCGAGCGGCAAGTTTCCCTCCGCGCACGAATATGGCGAGAAAGCCGCGCGCGCCTTCAAGCTCAAGCCGGAAAACGCGATCGCCGAACTGCGTGCCAAGAGCTGGGAGGACATCGAGGAGACGCTCCGCCTGCCGGAACTGGCCGACCATTCGCCCTTCCTCGATGGCAACCTTCTGACGGAACAGATGGAGCCGGTCTTCAGCAGCGGCCGTCAAGCGCCGGTCCCGATCATCGTGGGATCGAACAGCTATGAGGGCGTGCTTTTGCGGAAAGCGCTTCATGTGCAGTCTGCGGACGTGTTGCACGCGGTTGAACCGAAGCTGGACGACCTGACCGCGCTCTACCCGCCCCAGCTTCTGATGACGAACGATTTCCTCGCCGACCATATCTGGGGCGATGCCAATTTTGTCGAGCCCGCGCGCATGATTGCGCGGACGGTCAGCCGGTCGGGTCAGCCGGTTTATCACTACAATTTCGACTTCCAGCCGCCGCTTCTGCGGCTGATCGGCGGCTCGCCTCACGGGCTTGAAGTGGCCTATGCGCTGGGCACGCTGGGCAAGGTGATCCCCTTCCCGCTCTACCAGCTGATGCACCCGCACAATCGCGAGGTCAGCCGGCTCTTCATGCTGTATTGGACGAATTTCGCGAAGACCGGCAACCCGAACGGCGGCGGAGCGTTGAGCTGGCCGCAATTTGCGGAGGGCAGGGAGGAAACGCTTGTGTTCGGCAATGACGGCCTGTCCATCGAGCGCGATTACTTGAAGGAGCGGCTCGACCTGTTCAACGGCGTCGTTTGGTAGCCATTGACGGCAGGCGCTCCCGGTTTCAACGATCAATCGTCCGCGCTACGCGGAAACCGATTTCGTACCGGCGGGAATCTGGAAAGCTCCATCCGCGTTGGGCCGCGCGGAGGTGCTTCGGCAAGCTACTCCATGAGCCGCCGCGAAAGATGCGCCGGGCACACTCCCCGGCTGCTTCGCCAGACCCATCTGTGGGTGTATCCGCATAGCTGTCCTTCCAGCAATCCTGCGTCCACGTCGCTGCGTTACCATGCACCTGATAAAGCCCCCAAGGATTGGGCTCGAAGGCATTCACAGGGACCGTCATTTGCCGGAATTCGCCTTTGCTGCCACCTCCCACATAAGGTTCGGCTCTTCCGTCGTAGTTTGCCTGATCCGGCGCAATGGTAGAACCCCACCAGAAGGGCGTTACAGTTCCAGCCCGGGCCGCCCATTCGAATTCGGCTTCCGAGAGCAAACGGTAAGGCTTTTGGGTCTTTTCGCTCAGCCAGTTCGCAAAAGCCTGCGCGTCATCCCAGCTCACGTCGACAACGGGCCGAACCGCGCGGCCCCAGCCCCCGTCGCCAGCTTTAGGGCGCGCGGCACCCAACCACCCCGCATCTGCGACATAGGCATCCCATTCTGCGAATGTGACGGCATACTTCCCTACCGCAAAGGCTTTCGGAATACGAACCCAATGCTGCGGCCCTTCATCGCTGGATCGCCCAGGCTCGTACTCCGGCGAACCCATGAGGAACCTGCCAGCGGGGACGATCACCATATCGGGGCATTGCTCGCAATCCTTGAAGCTGACGCCTGAACCAGGCTTGATACAAGGTTCTCCCCTTGCAGAGGAGATGCAGGCGTCCTCAGTGATGAAAGGGCGCGGGACGGCGAGCCATATTTCCGCTCGTTTCAAACCCGCGATGCGAAGATTGGCAAGCTGGGCATAATGAGGGTGCGCGGCGCCATGGTGCCTGACGAAACGCTTAAACGCAGAGATGTCACTCGAGTCCCTAATAGCGGCCCAGTCACGGACGGCAGCCTCGGGCAGTGATCGCGGTTGCGAATCTCGATCGGTGCTATGCTCTTCCTCTCGCCCAGCCAGGTACACCGGCGGAACGTAACCGAGCGAAAGCCAAGGCTCCTGGTGCATGGCTTGGACCACACGGGACTGCATCTCAAGGAAGGCGTGGGTCGCCAAGTTCTTCTTCGACAGCTCCTCAGCCAGGATTTTCGCAAACAGCCCGAGTCAGCGGCGGTTCGTTTGGCCGCCGTCGAATAAGCGATCAGCATCCCGCGCACATCAGGGACCGGCACGAAGCCCTTGTCTTCGCCGAGTGCCTTGCCGGCGTTGCCCGCGATGGAAAGCTCACTGCGGCAGGCGTCGAACACCACGAAATGGATGGCGTTCTTGGCACGTTCCGAGAGAAGGTCGATCACGGCACGCTGCTCTATGGCGCTATACCAAACCTCGTCGCTATCGGTGTCTGTCACATCCACCGGGATGAGATAGTTCACGTTGGTGTCCGTGTTCACGACACCGTGCCCGGAATAATAGAAAAAGCTGATGACGCCAGGGCCTGCTTGGCGGACTTGATCCACATAGCGGTGAATGGCGGTGTCCATCTGCCCTTTGCCAACGTCGGCGAGTTTCGTGACCGTGAAGCCGAGCTTTTCCAGAGCGGCGCCGACGATTGCGATGTCGGCCGTAGGATTGACGAGCCGCCCTACGTTCGGCGCGTAGCTCTGATTGCCGATCAGTAGCGCGAGCCGTGGTTCACCGCTCGCTGCAAGCGGGGAGACTGCCAGCAGGCCTAAGGCAACGACAATGCCCGCTAGCGCTCGCGCCATTGATTTTGCCCCCAACGCAAACTTTGTAAATGAGTTCTGCAGTTTGCAGCAGAGGCTTCGCTGGCGCAAGCGCCGCTTCACGCAATCCGGCCCAGCGTTGTCTAATGCGAGCCCGTCCCACCCGTGCAGGACCAGAGCGCCACGAGCGAGGACTCGCGCAAGCAATCCCCCTCTTCTTTTGCTGGAGCTGGAGCAGAGGCGGGCGTTGCGGCTTGGGCCGGTACGGTGGCTGGAGTCCATGAACTGGGTTGGGGCTCTGAAACTAGCGACACCTCCGGCTTCTCCGGCTCGCTGGTGCAGGCCGATAGCGTCAACAGCACCAGAAGCAGCAGAAAAACACGGACCATGGCATAGCCCCGCGTGGAATCGGCCAACACTAGTGGCCTCGCCTCCGTTTGCGCAATGGCGCAATTGTAACTGAATTTCCCAAAAAGCGATGTGCACGGGCGGTTTGCGCACCCTACATATCGGTGGAAACTTGCTGTACAGCTGACCGCGAACGCCCTCGCCGGCCAAATGGAGCGCGCCTAATGTCCCGGATCGACGAAAGCTATCCCTTCAAGCCCGTGCGCATCGCGATCCTCACTGTGTCTGACACACGAACGCAGAAAGAGGACACGTCTGGCGCGGCTCTCGCGGACATGCTGCAGGCGGATGGGCACGAGCTTGCCGCCCGCGCTATCGTGAGGGACGATATCGAGCAAATCCGCAGCCAGATCGGGGCCTGGATCGCCGACCCCGCCGTGGACGCCATCATCACCACGGGTGGCACCGGGCTGACCGGCCGGGACGTGACGCCAGAAGCGGTTCGGCCGATGTTCGAAAAGGAGATCGACGGCTTCTCCGTTCTCATGCACATGCTGAGCTACGAAAAAATCGGCACCTCCACGATCCAATCGCGGGCGCTGGCGGGTGTTGCGGGCGGGACGTATATCTTCTGCGTGCCAGGCTCGCCCGGCGCTTGCAAGGATGCGTGGACGCTGATCCTGCGCCACCAGTTCGATTTCCGCCATCGGCCCTGCAATATGGTCGAGATCATGCCGCGCTTGACGGAGCGCTAGTGCTGGCGGAGAGGGTGTCCGCCAAGATGATACCCTGCCGGCGCCGATGTTCATCGGCTA
Organism: uncultured Alphaproteobacteria bacterium; assembly: GCA_963817705.1. Classification (GTDB taxonomy): domain Bacteria; phylum Pseudomonadota; class Alphaproteobacteria; order Rhizobiales; family Rhodomicrobiaceae; genus Rhodomicrobium. Next base: position 2,058,862 of record CAWFPF010000001.1, on the reverse strand, counting down.
GCGTCGAAAAATCATAATCTTCTATAGGCCGTTACGCCCGAACTTCGTCTATCAACGTCGGCTTAAATCTGCTAGCACCGTGTATCAAAACATGGGCTCGAACGTGGGCCAATGGTGGGAATGGCAAAGACAGCGCACAGGCTTACGGCGATAGGGGTCAAGAACCTTACTCACGGCCTGAAACGCCGGCTCTGTCGTGGCGTCGGCCGCTTTTGCGCAAAACCTGTCGTGGAAGTAACTAAGCAAGAGCATGCTGGTCTGTCTCTCAAACCAAGGAGATAGACTATGGAAAACGATAGTACCGCCTCGAAAACCCAGATGCGCCCCCAACCCTGGAATAAGGGCAAACTCATCGGACCGAAGCCGCCCTTAAGGCCAAGCCAAGTTTGGGCCATTCGCACCCGGCTTCAGATTGAAAACCGCAAACGCGATCTCGCGCTTTTCAACCTCGTGATTGACAGCAAACTCCGCGCCATGTCGTCGCCGGGTGGATACGCCCTTGACCGCGCGACCATCCGCCAGAAAAAGACCGGAAGGCCGGTGCGGTTCGAGCTCACCGATCAAGCGCGGTCCGCCATCGACGATTATCTGAGGCTGACGGGCAGGAAGCCGGGCCAGGTCCTGTTCTGCGGCCGGAACCCGTCGCGCGGGCTGACGACCAGACAATATGCATGGCTGGTCAATGATTGGGTGGCGAGCATAGGCCTCGATCCGCTACAGTTCGGGACGCATTCGCTGCGCCGGACGAAAGCAGTCCTCATTTACCGCCAGACTAGAAACCTTCGTGCTGTGCAACTTCTCCCCGGCCATTCCAAAATTGAAAGCACGGTGCGGTATTTGGGCATAGAAATTGATGACGCCATCGAGATTGCCGTGAAGGTCGTCATTTGATGGCAGCTGCAGAGCCCGGCAACTCTGCCAGTGCTAGGACCGCTGTACCTCCCATGGCCGACGTCCAAAAAAACGATTTCATCGACGCCATTGAAACGAATCCACCTCGGCTTTTGTGATAATTAGATAGGTAGCACCGGGCCACCCCCGAAAAAACGGCCGGAATGATCTGAAAGCTTCCGTCGGACTTTCGTCGTTGTGGGCCAAAAGCTGGCATAACGTGTGTTACGAGATAGATAGCGTTTAGCGTAACAAGATGTTGTGTGCTCAATGGAGGTTCTTCGGCTGCCTCAAAGCGAAGAAGATCGCGATGTGGCTAACCAGCCAAGCGGGCAGGAAGACGGTCATTACGATCCAGCCGAACGGCCCGAGGATGTTGGCGTCGTGAATGGCCGGGGTAACGCGCGCTCCGGCATTGAGATAGTCGAGGAAGCCGAACACATTGAAGAACCAGATCGCGGCGATGTGGGATGCCGCGCGAGTTTGCAGGAGGAAGAAGCTCGCAAGAGCCAGGATCGCAGCCAATACGTCGCCAGCCATAATCTGTGTCAGGTACGCTTCCGAAAAGCCTGCGGGGGCGAGGTTGAAAACGCCGGGCAGCAGCGCGGTTAGACCAAAATAGCGAAAGAAATGGATGGGGATGAGCGCCTTCAGATGGGCGTCTCTTCCTTTTGCGGCGAGCGCAGGCCGAAATCGATAGATAGATCGATGCAAACGCCGCTAGCCCGAAGACATAGCCGACGATATGGAAATATTCTTTCGGTGCCATTTGCCCCCCGGTGCCTTAGTCGCCCGCTACGATATTGACGATGACTTTTCCAAGAGTGCCGCCACCCTCCGCCAGAGCAAATGCCTCAGCGAACTGATCCAATGGGAATGAGCGCGTTGGCGCCGGCCGGAGATCGCCGGATTCGATTTGCTGCGCCAGCCACTCAAGATCGGCAGTCTTGGCGGATGTCATGGCGAACAGGTGCTTTTGATGCCGAAACGGGTTCGCTATCGTGTTGCCGATCAACGCGGCAGGACTTGGCGAGAAGTCCACGTAGATGCCATTGGATTCTAGGAGGACGTGAGCCGCCTCGAATGCGAGTTTTCCGCTCAACTCGAGGATAGCGCGGTATTTCCCGCCGGAGCGCGCCGGATCATTCTTTTTATAGTCAATGACTGCGTCAGCCCCGAACTCGCTGGCAGCCGCGATGCCATCGGTACCACATACTCCGGTGACTATCGCCCCTGAGCGTTTGGCAAGCTGAAGCGCGAAGAGCCCGACGCCACCCGTGCACCCGTTTACGAGAATACGATCGCCGTTGGAGACTTTCACGATATCGCGCAGGGACTGGAGCGCTGCGATTGCCACTGTTGGAACGCCTGCTGCGGCCGCATGGTCGATCTTCGCTGGTTTCCTCGCAACAGAAGCGGCGTGCACAAGCGCATGTTCGCAAAACGCGCCTTCGCTCATGCTCCGTGCCGCCCCATAGACTGCGTCTCCCGGCACAAACTGTGAGACGCCTTCGCCCACAGCCTCCACCACGCCGGAGAAATCAAGGCCAGGCCGTTTGGGGAATCGCCCCCCCGCGATGAGCTTCAGCTCTCCCCGGCGAACTTTTGCGTCGACAGGATTGATTGAAACCGCGTGGACACGAACCCTAACATCCCCCGGACCGGGTGTGCCCGGTTCTGGAACCTCTTCAAGCGCGTACACTTCGCGGTACACCAGCACTTAATGCCGTTCAGCATACGACACCAGATACTAAGTCCGACTTATCCCTGGTCTGTTACGGGTCACAGGCTGCAGTTTCTTGAACAAAATCAACGATTCCGCTCCTCTCCGATAGCCGAAGCAATCATCTGCCCCTGCATGATTGATCTTTGCACCTCGTTGAGGAGACTATTCAGGTGCGATTGCCGGCGTGACATTACTTGGATGACCGTGCGATGCACCGATCCTCGATTATCGAAAGTGGCTGACGCCGGCATGGGCCGCCTAGCCGAACCGGGCTTTTGATGCTTCGATGGTGTCCTCGAAGCTGCGCAGCCCCGTATACGGTGCGCTTACCAGAACAGCCATGTTCCCCGGACGATGCTCATTCTTCCACATGCGCATATGCGCTTGCGGGATGCCGGTCCAGGGGAAAACCTCGCTCATGCATGGGTCGATCCGCCGCTCTATGACGAGGCGGTTGGCTTGGCTCGCCTGCTCCAAGGTCGCGAAATGCGATCCCTGCACGCGCTTCTGGTGCATCCACAAGTAACGGGCGTCGAGCGTGAGATTGAAACCGGATGTGCCGGCGCAAATCACCACCATGCCGCCGCGCTTCACCGCGAACACGGAGACGGGGAAAGTGCTCTCTCCTGGGTGCTCAAACACGAAATCGACGTTGTTGCCCTTGCCCGTGTGCTCCCAGATCGCGGCGCCGAACCTGCGCACCTCCTTGAACCACGCGCCATATTCCGGCGTGCCAACTTTCGGCATTTGGCCCCAGCAGTTGAAGTCCTTGCGGTTGAGGACGCCCCTTGCGCCGAGCTGCATCACAAAATCGCGCTTGTCCTCGTCCGACACGACGCCAATGGCATTCGCGCCGCTCGTGGCGCAAAGCTGGACTGCGAAGGAGCCGATACCGCCGCTCGCGCCCCAGACAAGCACATTCTGGCCAGGCCGCAACACGTTCGGACGGTGCCCGAAAAGCATGCGGTAGGAGGTGGCGAGCGTTAGCGTGTAGCATGCGCTTTCCTCCCAGGTGAGATGCTGCGGGCGCGCCATGAGCTGGCGGTCCTGCACGCGGGTGAACTGCGCGAAGGAGCCGTCCGGCGTCTCGTAGCCCCAGGTGCGCTGGGAGGGCGAGTGCATGGGATCGCCGCCATTGCATTCCTCGTCGTCGCCATCGTCCTGATTGCAGTGAACCACAACTTCGTCGCCAACTTTCCAGCGCTTCACTCTGGAGCCGACAGCCCAGACGATGCCGGCGGCATCGGATCCCGCGATATGATAAGGCTGCTTATGGCCGTCGAACGGCGAAATCGGCTGACCTAACGCCGCCCAAACGCCGTTGTAGTTGACGCCGGCCGCCATGGTGAGGATCAGCACGTCATGGCTGTCGAGTTGCCAGGTGGGAACGACCTCAATCTGCATGGCTTCATCCGGCGGACCGTGCCGCTCCTTGCGGATGGCCCAGGCATACATTTTCTCAGGCACGTGACCGAGCGGTGGGATTTCGCCAACCTCGTAGAGATCCTTCAACGGTCCGGAAGCGGCGCCAGCCTCTTGTTGCTTGAGGGCGATAACGTTGCTCATCGAATGCTCCTTTTTGAGCGCGATTCTATGTGTGTTTACAGTTTCTGATTATGAGGCTTTGAACGGGGTGTTCCGTTCCAGCGTCACGCCGCCAGCTGGTCTTGCGCGGCTGGCTGCTGACTGTCTTCGATGGGCATCCAGTGCCCTATGCCGCGGTAGCGCTTGATGGTGCGTCCTTCATCGCCTATCGCGAAGAGATGCAGCCAGCCATTGTCGATGAGGTGACGCACGCCTTCATGCTTTGCGATGACGGCATCCATCGCGGTTTCCGGGGCCTCGATGAACACGTTGAGCCGGATCGGCTCATGCACGAACCGCGTGCCATCGTGCACCGACTGCAAGGGCAAGCCCGGGCGCAAATCGCCGGCGTTTCCTTCGAGCACGCCGAGCGCGCCGACGACATTGTGCAAGGCCTTGTTGCCGCTGCCGAACACGCGGTTGTTCACGGTCGAACCGAAATATTGAAGGTTGATCCAGCTCGCAACCACCATCGGCGCGGTCATAATGAGTTCCAGCACGCCGAAACCGGCGTCCTTCGCATAGTCGTAACTATGAAGGAAGGACCGGCCGCCAAGGTCGAGCCCCATCGTGCGCTCGCGCGGCGCTGCGATGAAGGCGGCGTTCCCGGCGAGGCCCCATTCGGGCCGCACCTGGCTCCAATCGCGGCTCCGCGCTATGACCGCGCCATCGATCCCGCGCGTCTTCGAAATTCCCAAAAGCGGAGAGCGTTCGGCCCGCGCCAGCGCCGAGGCCGCCTTGAGCCATCCCTTCAACCGTTTGAGATCGGCGGCGTGCGAGGATGGAACATCGGCTTCATTGTAGATCGCGATCCCGTCGGTGGTGGTGTCGTGCAGGCAGCCCAGAAAAAAGGTGTCCTCCGGGATGACGATGCCGTGAGCAGCAAGTCCATTCCGCACGGTTGGATCGTTAAGGATGGCGGCGGCGACGCGGGCATTGGCTTCGCCGGTATGACCGCCGCAGGCGCCGCAATCGAGACCCGAAGCGTGCGGATTATTGACAGTGCTGCTGCCATGGCCGGTTAGCATCACGAGCCGCGCGAAGTTCTCCGTCATGGACATGGCCCCAAGCACGGCCTTGGCCATCGCGACGCGAGCCTCCTTGCCGAAGCCGGTGGGCCGCCCCTCGACGATGCGAGGCTCGATTTCAGGGCCGATGCGCTTCCGCACGCCCGCATCGAGCCCGTCGAGATTCGGATCGGGAACGGTGCGCGTAAACCCAAGGCTGTCTCCCGCGATCTTGGCCGCAAAGGCGAGGCCCATGGTCTCGACAAAGGTGAAGGAGGAAACGGCCAGGAGCTTGAACGATTTCCAGGCTTTCGCGGCCCTCCGGCGCAGGAGCCGCAATGCCAGCACTTCTGTCGCTTCGTCTTCGGAAGCCTTTTCCACGTGCTCGCAGACCACCACCGAGGGCGTGAGGAGGACGGGGCACTGAGCGCCTCCGCGTTTGTTGCCGATGGGGATGTACTCGATAGGGAAACCGAAAAAGCCGGCAAAGCCGATGGTTTCCACCTCCCCGGTGACGGTTTCCAGGGCCCGGCGATAAATTTCCGAACGCACGTCGATGCAGAAGGCGGCTTGAACGGCCTTGCGTTGCTTCGGCGGGGAAGGGCGCTTCATGTTCGCGGCGAGACGGCCGAGCAGCCGCCTTTGGTAGGCAATCTCAAAGGCATCGTGCAAAACAAGATCGATGGCGAGAGGACCGTCGATCATGTCCTCTCCGTCCTTCGGCAAAGCATTGGCATTGCGCATCGCTTCCTGCCACGCGGCAATGAACGCGCTATCGGTTCTCTGCTTGAAGATCGCATAGCCCCAAGCCACGCGGATCGCGAGCAACTCGATCAGGGTGTCGTCCTTCTTGCCGTAAAGCTCGCTTTCCCACACGCGGTAGCGCGCGTAAGACGCCCAGCCTTGGATGTCGAACAGCGCCCGGTGCAGGTAATCCTCTACGGCATGCTCCGGGATTTGCAGCTCGCGCACGATCTGCGCGATGGTCCCGGCCGCGCTCTCCGGCAAGGACGCGACGGACGCGCGGAAGCCCTTGATCCCCATGGTTTCGGGGTTCCGGTCGTGCCGGATCGCCGCCCGCCATGCCGCATAGGGCCGTAGCCCGCGCCAAGGCAGTTTCCAGCTCGCCTGCCCCTCGTCGAAATAGGCCGCGCACCATTTGGAGATCTCGTCGACCATGAACGCGGTGCGGGAGGTTTCGCGGTCGCCGCCGTAGAGCTTGTCGAGGACATCGGCGACGGTTGCGACGGTAGCGGCGGGCTTCTGTCCCACGGTTTGCTTGGCAGAAGCGGCGGCTTTGAAAGCCTCGACGCTCGCAGGTGGCACAGTGCCGTCCGGCGCCGCAGCTAGTGCAGTGCAAAGATCGGCTTCGCATGTGAAGCCTTCGCGGAGCTTCTCCAGATAGTATTGCCTTGGCATCAGCATATCGGCCTGCGCGATGCGATGGAAGGTGGCGCAGGTCTGCGCGAAGGTCCGTTCTGTGAACCCGAGAAAGGGGTTCACAGCGACGAAATGCTTCAGCGGCCAGAGCGGTGGAATGCGGTTGCAGGCCCGGGCGATGGCAGCCGCGGTCGAGAACTGCGGCGTTGCAGCGTGAGCGGTCATCGATGTTATCCTTGAAGCTGAGAGCCGGTTCAGACTGTTGACAGTTTACGGGCTGGCCAGAACTTGATCGCGAGGCGGTTGGCGATGGTGTTCAGGTAAAAACCATTTGCGAGATGGACGTAGAGCCCTTGCCAGAACGGTTTTTCGCTGCGCCGGGACAACTCAGTTTGGAGCAGCGTCACGCCCGCGAACGCCGCGATCGCGAAGAGCGCGATGGCGAGGCTGAACGGACCCCTCAGCGCTTGAACGGCGGGCACTGAATCTGCCACCGCGAGCTCCGCTCCGTACTGCAGCGCGAAGTAGAGGACGGCGAGAAAAGCGGCCGTGAGAATCGTCCGGCCAATAACGTAGGCGCTTGGCCGCTCGTCGATGGCGTTCGCGATCAGGATCGTTAGCCCCATCAGCGTGATGGCACCGAGTGTGAAAACGCCCGGCTTTTCCTGCAAGGTCGCGCCAAATTCCCAGCTCACCCCAAATGCCGCACCCAAGACGATCATAAGAGCGATGAGCAGGCGCGCCGGATGGGGCGATCCGCCTGGGCTCGGCGTCCAGGACGCCCGCAGAAGGTCGATCACGCTTCCCGACGACAGGAAGGCGTGTGCTTTGTAGAGGGAGTGGGCGACGATATGCAGAAGCGCCGCCGGGAAGGCGCCAAGTCCGCATTGCAGCAGCATGAAGCCCATTTGCGCGATCGTCGAATAAGCCAAACTGACCTTGACGGAGGTCTGCGTGAGCATGACGAGCGAGGCGAAAATCGCAGTCAGACCTCCTACGATCGCAAGCATGTTGAGGGCGGGAGTTGAGATTGAGACAATCGTGGCGAGCCGCAAAACCAGAAACCCGCCGGCATTGATGATGCCTGCGTGAAGCAGCGCCGAGACCGGCGCCGGCGTTTCCATGACTTCCAAAATCCAGCCATGGAGGGGAAGCTGTGCCGACCTCAGCAGCGCGGCGGCCGCGATCAAGATGGCCGCTGCGTAGACCTCGACGGGCGCTCCTGCGCCCCCTTGCAAGGCCTGCGCTTCAGACTTCAGGGTGACGTAATCGAAAGCGCCATAGACTTGGTACAGGAGAGCGGCCGCCGCGACGAGGCAGATATCGCCGATCCGGCTGATGACGAACTTCTTCCGGGCCGCGAGCTGGGCGGCACGGCGCTCGGGATAGAAAAGAAGCAATCTGTGAAGGCCCATGCTGGTCGCAAGCCAAGCAGCGATCAAGAGGATGAGATTGCCCGAAATGACAACGGTCATGACGGCGGCGATTGTGAAGCAAAGCCGCTGAATGAAAACGCCGTGATTGGGATCGCCATCGAGATAGTTGCGGCTGTAGCGGATGACGGTCGCGCCAACAAAGGCAACCAGAACGAACATGATCCCCGTGAGCCTGTCGGCATATACGCTCAGACCGCCGCCCGCTATGCCGATGACTCCGGTGTGCATGGGGCCATCGAGGCATACGGTAACGAGCGTGGCGATTGCGGCCGCAAGCGTCAGCACACTGACGGCAATGGCCACAGACGCGAAGGAGCGTGGCGCGGCGTTGGCGCCAGGAATTAAACTCAATCCGGCGAGCAGTACAGGGCCTGAGGCGGACAGCCAAAGATAGGGCGTAAGCATTTGGACTTTTCCTCTGGTTCAAGTCCCAAACAGCTTATGCAACTCCAATTTTGCATCCAGTTCAAAGATTGAAAGGACACGTTCTATAAAATAGAATAGCGCATGCCCTCGCTGAACTTTCACCACCTCCGCTATTTCCACGCCATAGCCCAGGCCGGAAACCTCACGCGCGCCGCGGGGCTCCTGAACGTCTCGCCATCGGCGCTTTCGGTTCAAGTCGCTCAACTCGAAGCACAGCTTGGGCATGCCCTGTTCGAGCGCCGGGGTAGAAGGCTGATCCTCACCGAAGCGGGCCGGATCGCGCTCGACCGCGCCGAGGCCATCTTCAAGGCGGGCGACGAACTCGTCAGTACCCTGAGGGGAAGGCCAGACCTTGACCGGCATGTTCTTCGAGTTGGGGCCCTTCCGACGTTGTCGCGGAATTTTCAGATGTCCTTCTTGAAACCCCTCCTTGGCCGGAGCGATGTGGAGATCGTCATCCGGACCGGAACCTTCCGGGAGATGCTTCCGGCCCTCGATGCTCATAATCTCGATGTGCTTCTGACGAACTCCATTCCAGCAAGGGATGCCGCCACACCTTGGATCTCGCACCGGATCGCCGAACAGCCGGTCGCGCTTGTCGGACATCCGTCCCGGGTGAAGGCGCCGCGAACGCTGAAACAGCTGCTTGCGGAAGAGCCCCTGATCGCACCTCCCGCGGATACAGCTATGCGCGCGAGCCTCGATGCGCTGCTCGCAAGCTACGGCATAAGGCCTCGCTTCGCGGCCGAAGTGGACGATATGACGATGCTGCGGCTGCTGGCGCGAGAAGATGCCGGGCTTGCCGTCGTCCCTCCCATTGTTGTGAAGGACGAGTTGGAAGCTGGAAGCCTCATTGAGGTCGGCTCTATCCCAACCATCGTCGAGACCTTCTATGCCATCACGCTTGCAAGACGGTTCCCCAACCCGCTTTTGGGCGAGTTGCTGCGCTGAGGAAAGGCCGAACGGCTTTCCTGCCTCTAGCGACAAACTATTCTTCGCCCCCTGTCGTGGTTCAACGGACGCTACACGTGCCGGGCTTGGCGGGAGGATCGTATCCGGTCGCGAAGCGCAAGGTGCTTAGGGGCAGATCTCCCTGATGCCGCCGGTAGTGCAGATGCAAACTCAGTGCTCCGGCGATGGGGAAACCTGCACCATTCCAGAACAAGCCGACTTCCGCCTATGGGTCAATTCGCGTCGGTGCGAAAAATTCGTGAACGTCTGCAGAGCTTTAAAAGCTGAAAGATATTCTCACCGCAAAGCGCCCCAATGCGCCCGGAGCAAGTTTTAAGCAACAGGCTCAGCATGGCGGATTTGCCATGACAGCAATACCCTCGAATGCGGACGTGAAAAAATCGAGCCTTGAGCCGTTCATCCACGAGCCTGCGAGGTCCGCTTCTGTATAGTTAGGTAGATCGTCGTCTAACGATATTGAATGATCGCCGGAGTGGTCCAAAAGCTTCCGCCGACCCTTTGTCGAGACGGGTCGAAAGCGGTAATGGTGGTCCCAAGATATTGCGGCGGCTAAACCTCCAGCTGCAGACCTCCATCAAGGCTTCGCGGCGGCGTCCTCCTTTAGTTGATAGTGCCGCCAGCGTTCCGCGAACCCCTTTCGGTGTTGCTCAATTTTCCCATGCGCAACCTCTAGACAATCAACGTGAGCAATGGTGACTGCATCCAAGTTGCACTTCTTTCGTAGGGACTGAGCGAGCTTCCAAGCATTTACGCCAGCGACAATCGTCTCATCCGCAGATGCAATTTTATTGCCCTCGCACATTCCCTGAAATTGGCACGACGCAGCAGCATCTTTGATCTCATTTTGGAACGACAGAACCCGCCCAGCGAGCTTGGGATCGAGAGACTTCCAATCCGAATCCTGCGGATAAGAAGAAAGCGGTGGCAGGCTATAGTCGAGTTCGATAAAACCTTGGCTGAGGGCGGCTTCATCATGCCACGATTTGTACACGCATTTAACAACAAACTCCTCAAGAATAACAGCAAGCCGCATCGCAAGATAAGCAGCCTCAGATTTCTTCCGTTTCTTGTTTGTCCACCAATCGCGCAGCCAGCCTAGAGACAAATTTATTACCGAACCGACGAAGGCGCTCATGATGGTGATCCATTCTGCTGTTAGGCGGGGGACATTTGCTCTTCCACGTTAGCTTCCGTCAGCGCTGGTTCGCAGGTAAAAAGTTGTTTGATGAGACTTAGGCACTAATCTTCGTCCGCCTTCGCACTGAGCCGCTCACTCAGCTCCTCCACGCACATAAGGAAGGTGGCGTATTTCCTAGAGTCAAACGCACCGTCCGACGAGTTTGAGAACGGAAAAACAATATCAAGGCCGCCAGGCTGGCGGTTGAACCCAACTGAGACATCACCTTTGCCAAGGTTATCGTAGATTATTGGAGGGAACGGTGGCAAGTATCCGCCGCAAAAGTTGAGCGCGTTGTCGCATGGGAAGGAGCCACTTAGCGGTGCTGGTAAGCCCTTAACCGCCAGAAACGCATTATGGACTTTGAAAGGGTGAGGCTGCATGAGGGCATCGAAATCTACACCCGTCAACTTTAAGAAAATCCCAAGCTTACCGCGAATATCTGTCCAAGACAGAGAAGCAACAATAACAGAAATTTCGCCTTTTCGACGGGTGTTATCCGTAAATGAAATTTTCGCATCTGCGCCGCAAAATTTGGTTTTTCCATCCGCCGTGCCGACAGAATACTCGATCCTTGACTCGATAAGTTCCTGCCCCTGAGCGGAACACGGATAAAGTAGTGCGGCTACAGCAAACGGGGCGATTTTCATGGGCAGTTCCTGCAAACACAAAGCATAGTCCATGCTCACGCTAGAAGCTTGCGCCAGGCATAAATTAGGTAGTTTTCCACAGACATAATGTCCGCCCTGGAGCCGAAACCAGATCAGACCATCCAAAGGCCCTGAGTCCGTTCCCGGCCTCGAACGTCGGGCCTGTCTTCAAATAGGGCAGCTTCTCCTCAAAACCGGTCGTCTAAACATCTAACTAAGCGCATGCTTGTCTGTCTCTCAACCAAGGAGACGGCAAGCGCCTGTGGCCACCAAAATCGAGCGTCGCCGCCCGTGGAACAAGGGTAAGCCGATCGGCCCGAAGCCGCCGTTGAGGCCCAGCCAAGTTTGGGCCATTCGGACCAGGCTTCAGATGCAAGAGCGCAAACGCGATCTCGCGCTCTTCAACCTCGCCATCGACAGCAAGCTCCGCGGCTGCGACGTCGTCGCGATCCGCGTCGAGGATGTTGCCCCCGGCGGATACGCCCTTGACCGCGCGACCATACGCCAGAAAAAGACGGGGCGGCCCGTGCGGTTCGAGCTCACAGATCAAACCCGCTCGGCCATCGACGACTATTTGAGGTTGACAGGCAGGAAGCCGGGTCAAGTTCTCTTCTGTGGGCGGAATCCTTCGCTCGGATTGACAACCAGGCAATATGCCCGTCTTGTCAACGATTGGGTGGCGAGCATCGGCCTCGATCCGCTCCAGTTCGGGACGCATTCGCTGCGCCGAACGAAAGCAGTCCTCATTTATCGCCAGACTGGAAATCTCCGTGCTGTGCAACTACTCCCCGGCCACAGCAAGATCGAGAGCACGGTGCGGTATCTCGGGATCGAGATCGACGACGCCATCGAAATCGCTGTGAAGGTCGACATTTAATGGTGCGGCAGAGCCGGGCGACTCTGCCTGCATTATTCGGCAGCGCCAAAACTCGCACGCAAATCCGCCATCCGCACAATCATGGCGCGGCGGGGATCGAAAGGCAGGTCCTGAAAGCCCCAGCGCCTGTAGAAGGCGCGAACGCTGTCGTCGAGAGGATGCGTGATGACGCCCGTGCTGCCGATCAGCTCTGACGCTTCAAGCGCGGTCCGCAGGGCGAATAGGAGTAGTGAGCGCGCATGTCCTTGCCCTTGGTCATGGCGGTCGACGGCAAGCTGCCCCAGCAGCGTGACGGGAACTGGATCGGGGCGATTACGCTGTTGCGCCTTCGGCAGCCAGGCTCGTTCGATTTGCCCCGCGCTCAAAGTAACGTAGCCCACGATCCGACCGCTTGCCTCGTCCGCCAAAACGGTGACGCGCGATGCTCCGCTGATGTGATTGACCCAGGCATGGCGCTGGAGCCACGCATTGAGCGATGGCCGGCCGCAATCGAAAGATGCACGGTCATCGCCCTCGGCCAAGGGCCGCGGCGGCAGAACCGCCACGCTATTTGCTCCAGCTTGGTTTTGTCCGGCTCAGTTCCCGAAGCGCAGGGATCTCTTTCGCGGGTTCGCCAATCCAGGCCTCGAATTGCTCCCAGCTTTCAGCGGGAATCGTCACCACCGTCCGGCCAAGCACATCGATTTCGGCCGCCTCCAAAGCTTTCCGGCGCATGAAGTCGCTTAATGTCGTGCGCGATTGCTCGGCGGCGGCTTCAAGGATGGCGCGCTCGTCTGGACTTACACGAACGCTCAAAATCGACGTGGATGTTTCGCTCATGCGTATGACAATAGCATACAGCAAGGCAAAAAGCAAACCTGTATGCCAGCGCAGGCCGTCTCGTGCACTTCAAGATTATAAGAAGTGAATAGCGCCGAGTCACCGGCGCTTATTTTCATCCCGGCGCCAAACTGATGGGATTCCGGATTCCTTGACGCGATCACCCCACCAACGGACGTGGCTGACGACGCTTCCTGCACCGCCGGCCGTGTATAGATCGAGGTCCGCTTCTGTATAGTTAAGTATGTAGCCGTCCAGACCCCGTTCGAACAATGGCGGGAATGATCCGAAAGCTTCCGTCGGACCTTCGTCGTTGTGGGCCATGAGCCGTCATTTTGACGCGAGCTTGGATGAAATACAGTGTCTTGCGGGTTTCACAGGCTCGCAGCGCAGAAAGAGTTGAAGATCGAGGAGGGGCATTTGATGCCAGATCATGTGCATATGATGATTTCGATCCCGCCGAAATACGCGGTATCGCAAGTGGTTGGCTTCATCAAGGGCAAGAGCGCGATCCATCTGGCCGGGGTTTACGGAGAGAAAAAGCGTAATTTCGTGGGCCAGCACTTCTGGGCGCGAGGGTTCTTCGTGAACACGGTGGGGCGCGACGAGGAGGCAATCCGCGCTTATATCCGCAACCAGGAGAAGGAAGATTAGAGGCTCGATCAACTCAACCTTTGGCGTTGACCGCAGCCACCTTCAGGTGGCTCAGTTTCTCAGGGCCGCGTGAGCGACCCTGTCAGCCGCCCCGGGCGGCCCCAATCCTAAAGCCCCCGGCTTTGCCGGGGGATATTTACTTTTCGCGAATTGTAACAACGAAGACAAGTAACAAAGTTTAATAGGATCAAAATATCTAGAAAAACGATATGTAATAATCTGCCATCAGCGTCGTAAGTATTACACTCCGGCAAATATTGACCGCAATCACGCCATAATCAACAAGCTTGGGGCTTATTTCCGGCGTAGTTCACTCCTATCCAGTATACCTGGGGCGTGGCTGAAATCAACTGGGAATTGAAGAATGCGAACAATCTCTCTCGTCGCCGTGCTGCTTGCGGCGCTTATCATCGCCGGACAGCCGGAGAGGGCCAGCGCTGGACTTTTTGTGTCCATAACGGTAGCGCCGCCCGCTTTGCCTGTTTACGAGCAGCCACCGGTCCCCGGCCCGGGATATATGTGGACGCCAGGCTATTGGGGTTGGGATGACGAGGATGGCGATTATTACTGGGTCCCAGGGACTTGGGTTTCCGCACCCGCTCCGGGTCTCCTTTGGACGCCAGGCTATTGGGGCTGGAACAATGGCGTTTACGCCTGGCAAGCGGGCTATTGGGGCCCTCACGTCGGCTTCTATGGCGGCGTGAATTACGGTTTCGGCTTTGGCGGCGTTGGATTTGCCGGCGGCTCTTGGGTCGGCGGCTCGTTCAGCTACAATAGGGCCGTCGCCAATATCGGGGGCGGAGGTGTTGGCCTTAACGTCTACAACGCGCCGGTTGCCGTTAGTGCGACGGTCAATGTCAGCTTCAATGGCGGCACGGGCGGCATACAGCAGCAGCCAAACGCTCAAGAGCTTGCAGCCGCACATGAGCAGCATACACCCGCGACACCTCAGCAGTTAAGCCATCAAAACACGGCGCGCTCGGACCCGCAGTCGAAATTCAAGAATAATGGGGGCAGCCCCGCGCATGCGGCCACCCCGAAACCAGGCGATTTCAGCCACGCTGTCGCCGCAAAATCAGCGGGGGCCAACCAAGCCCAGATCCGGCACGACCAGCAGCAGATTCGGGCCAATCATCAGCAAATCCGGGAAAACGATCAGCAGATCAAGGCCAACCATCAGCAAATCCGGCAAGATAAACAGCAGATTAATTCTAATCACCAGCAGATAAAATCCGATCAAGCTCAGATCAAAAGCAATCAGCAGCAAGAGCGGCAAGATCGTAAGATCGAAGCCCAGGACAAGGCCAGCGGCAACTTACAAGCTGCAAGGGCGGAGCAGAAGCAAATTAACGCCGACAAGGCCGCTAATCGCGCCGATCGCCAGCAGATCCGAGCCGATCACAAGCAAGATAGCGCCGACAAGAAACAAATTAAGGCAGACCACAAGCAAGATGCTGCGGACAAAGCTCAAAACCGTAAGGATCATCGCCAAGATAAACACGACAAGGCACAGATAAAACATGATAAAAAAGCAGAAGGCCATTAAAAGCTCAGAGATGACGCCCGCTTTTCGATGATAGCGTAATTAACCCCGCCATTTTTGGCGGGGTTTTGCATTTCTTCCATCGCACCTCCTGATTTCATGGCCACGCAAAGCTGTGTCGAAGCCGCCGCTCAGCCTGTTACCTTCGAACCTTTACCAGGCCGGGTTGTCGTGATCCTCGAACAGCATCGGCGCGAGGGCCTGGTGCATGTGCCAGGTCACGTAATAGGCCAGCATGCACAGGAAGACATGGGCGCGCACGCGCTCCGCCAGCCGGTGATGGATGGGGCGCACCTCAAGGTCCACGGTCTTGAGGGAGCGGAAGGCATGCTCCACCTGCGATAGGCTTTTGTAGGCCAAGACCACGGCGGCCGTATGGAGGGTTTCCTTGGGCACACTCGTGCGCAGCACGTAGAAGCCGTCGAGGGCGGCCTCCTTTTGGATTGAGGCATGGTTGCGGCTGTAAGTGAAGGAGCTATCGCCGATGGCCAGCTCCGGCTGCGGAAATCGTCTTCAATGAAGGAAAACAATGATCGGCGTATCATGGAAAGCCTCGCGAAGGGCGGCGCATGAAGAATTGCTTGGGACATATGAGTTGCGCAGGCCGCGCCAGGAGACCCTTCCATGCACCTTCTTGGGATCGTCAGGGCGATTGTTCTCACCTATTTGTTGGGGCGTACCTTCGCCGGTGTCGCAGCCGCCGTGCTCCTCGTAACGCTGGTGATCGGGCCGATTTCAAATCGTCAAACCGGCCATTCAAACCTTTTGGGAGCTGATTTTGACCGTCTTTTGGATAAGAAAGCGATGGCACGGTTGCACGCATTCGACATAGAAACTCCTTAACGATGTTTGCGTACATGCCGGTGTGCGGCAAGCTCTCCAAGAGGGCGAAAACGAGCTGATCCAGCAAGACATGCTCAGCGAGGCGGAATAGCGCCGACTTGCGCTTAGCGAGGCCACCGGAGTGGAATTCTTTTATTCAGCGCCTCATCGGCTCATCTTCGAGGTCAAGCACGCGGGAGGGGACGGGGTATTACCAGCACGTCATGCATGGTGGTCCTTCGATCACTTGGGAAATACTCACGATGAGTGCATCTAAGCGGCTTAAGTTCCAGGACCGGACTCATCCCATTCTTATAATTCTTGCACGAAAAGCATCAGCGCCCCAATGCCTTTGCGCTGATCTCTGAAATCGGTGAAGAAGCGCGAGCAAGCGGTGCTGGCCAAGCGAAGAGGTTCCGCGATTGCCAACGGCCCAAGCAGCATCGCCCAATAAAAGTCTTCAGGCCAGCCGCAAAGGAAGTCTTTGCGCGGAGACCTTTCGAGATCGTGCCCCATGACGTGGTGTAGCTAACGGCTGGCATCGCCGATGCTCCGGCAGGGCCGGGAAGGTCAGGCAGCCACAGCGGGCAGCCCGGCGATGGGATCATCGCTCAAAGGCGCGATGGTTTCCAGCGTCATGTAGCGGGCGCGCTGCACGGCCCATTCGTCATTCTGTTCGAGCAGGATCGCGCCGATGAAGCGGGTAATGGCGGCTTCTTTCGGGAAGATGCCCACGACTTCGGTGCGGCGCTTGATCTCGCCATTGAGGCGCTCGATCGGATTGGTAACCGGTATGAAGATGGCGGTGCCGGTTTGTCCTGCTGCGGCTTCGTCCGCCCCAGCGTATGGTGCGACCATCGGGACAAGGGGCACCGGGAGCACGGTCCCTGCTCTACCGTGGCCGCAGCGGACCCTCACTTCAGCCTTCCAAACCTATGTGGAAGCGGACGGATCTCCGTGTCCGGGCCTTGCCGTCGCGGACACGCCGGCCGTTGAGGCACGCCCATTGAGGATATCCCGTGAGGGCAAGCCGTTAAGGGCACTGTCCGCTGTGGCCACGCCGTTGAGGACGGCTGGGGCCGCGAGTTCACGGCACGCCATCCGAGATGCCTGTCCTTTTCCGCAGGGCAGAAAGACATGGTGATTAGGCTTGTCTACGATTTGCGGTTCTTCGACCGCGAGTTCCGCCGGTTCTGCACCTTACCTGAGGAGGCGGTTGCCGCAGCCGATGCTTGCAATGCTTCTTGGCTACGCGGGGGTCTCGATCGCGAGAGGTTCCAAGCTGGCGTACGGCAAAGCTCTCCAAGAGGGCGAAAACGAGCTGATCCAGCAAGACATGCTCAGCGAGGCGGAATGGCGCCTGTTCGCCGCTTAGCGAGGCGGCCAGAGTGGGATTTCATTACTCAGCGGCCTCATCGGCTCATCGTCGAGGTCAGGCGCCCGGATGGGCACGAGATGCAATGCCTACGGTCACTCGGGGTCGCTTGCGGAAAGTCTTCGTATCCACCTTCGACGGCGGCTTAAGTTCACAAACCTGACGCTAAAATTTGGGCTTCAGCAGCGCTTGTCCGGCGGCAGCTTACGTTTTGTCCTTCGCGATACCTTTATTTCTCCGAACCCATTGGTTCCATCGAACCCTTGCGTTTTAATCTCGGGTCGCTTGCCCTTGAATGCGGCAACTATCTCTTCTAGGTGCCGATCATAGAGGTGTGCATACACAGATGTGTCAGCATCGAAGGCTCGCTTACGGTTTTCTTTGCACACATAATTCCGGGGCAGGACAATTTCCGCTGCCGCATCCCTCTGATGTGTGAGCAGCAGTAGTTTTTTGGGCGATAGCGCAAACGTAACTTGCGCTGTCTTATTTAGGAAACCGTGATCCCCATAGATAGGATGAACGGTCGCAGGATCGATGGAGCGATGCACTGGAGTGTCGCACGTGATAAAGTAGTGCGCCGCAGCCGTTGCCACTGTCCAGGTCATTTGTAAGAATATGCTTGCGAGTTCATCGCCGGCGGCAATCACGCCAAGCGTCTGCTCTTTGAGGATGGTTATGCTGTAGCAGGACATATCCTCAACTTGTTTACGAATAAACGACTATAGATTGGGATCGACCTCGTCTCCAAAGGCACGGCGCAGCTGCCTGTCAAAGGTGGGCTTGTGGCGGACCGAAAGGACCTGATGCATGTGATAGCCGTGCGCATAAATCTGAGCTGCTATGCGCCTCATCGTGGTGGTGCGGACATACATGGCACCCAGAAAATGACTGAAAGCTAAGCGATCATCGTCCGTGAGTATTTCGCCGCTGACCAGCTTTCTATAGGCTGAGGCGGCATCGGTTTCGATCTTATTGAAGGTTTGCTCAATGCTCGTATTCAAAGAGCCGTCTGGCATTTCATAAGAGTAGAAGTACGAGATAACGCCAGTCTCATCTGGAATTTATGCCAATATTTGCCACGCTCTTTATCATACGTCCAGACGTGGCCTCTGGCGTCGACAAAATTCTCAAGCGATAGACGCGGAAGCAAGTGTTGGTTGCGATATTGCGCCATATTCCCCTGCCGTCTGGCCCTTGATTTGACACTGATTTGATTGGGAACAACTTTACCTATAGACACGGCACGTTGATACCTTGATCATTTCTGCGAAGCAGTCCATCGTTTTCGCATGAGCGACCACGATGCACGCCATCAAAGCCTTGCCGAGCTGCACGAGCGGCGCAAGCAAGTTATCCGTCTGCATAAGAGGAAGTTTGGCGTGATGCAGATCGTTGAGCTGACCGGTTTGAGCTGGCCCGCCGTCCGCACCGCCATCGATCTTTACGAGGCTGGCGGTCTTGCGGCGATCAAGCCCAAAGAGCGGGGCAAGAAAAGCGGGGAAGGCCGGAAACTTTCAGCCGGTCAAGAGGCGCATATTCGAAAGCTGATCGTGGAAAAGCGGCCTGAGCAGTTGAAAATGGAGTTCGCGCTGTGGACACGGGCGGCGGTTGGCCAGCTGATCGAGGTTGAATTCCAGATCAAGCTGTCGGTGCGCGGCGTGGGCAAGTATCTGAAGCGTTGGGGCTTCACGCCGCAGAAGCCGATCCGGCGCGCCTATGAGCAGAGCCCTGAGGCGGTGAAAAAGTGGCTCGACGAGGCGTATCCGGCCATCGCGGCAAAGGCCAAGGCGGAAGGCGGCGAGATCCATTGGGGCGACGAAACGGCGCTGGTGAACACCCACGTCCACGGCCGCAGCTATGCTCCAAAGGGAGAGACGCCCGTCACTCTTGCGCCTGGCTCGCGGCAGAAATTGTCGATGATCTCGACCGTGACCAACAAAGGCGAAGCGCGCTGGATGATCATCGATGGCAATTTCGACGCGGACCGGCTGATCGAGTTTCTTGAGGCACTCATCAAGGATGCAGCGAAAAAGGTGTTCCTGATCCTCGATAATCTCCGCGCCCACCATTCGAAGCCGGTGAAAGCTTGGCTTGCGGAGCGAACGGATCGCATCGAGGTCCACTATCTGCCGAGCTATGCGCCGGAACTAAACCCAGACGAGCGCCTGAACGCGGATATGAAGCACGCCATCGGAGCCAAGGTTCCGGTCAGGACGAAGCCGAAACTGAAAGCCGCCGCCCAGGACCACATGACCATGATCGGGACATCCCCCGATAGGGTCCGCGCCTACTTCCAAGACCCAAGAGTCAAGTATGCCGCGTAGAGACTTCAATGGGCCGGATCAATAATGTGGTTCCAATTCGGCCCCGCCTCGGCGACGGCCTTGGCGATAGACGCAATCGCATCCTCAATTAGAGGCCAGTCGCGTTTGCGGTCGAGTCCATTGTCGGTCCTGTTATAAGAACCAACCGAAAATCCGCCATTCGGAAGCGGATAGAAATGGACGCGGATCACTCCGCCTAATTCAGCACAGCAACGCTTTAGGTCTACTTTCCAAGGCGCTGCCACCCCTCCGCGCTCACGAACCCGCTGGATAACTCCATCCATTTCAACGACATGTTGCCGCATTCTAAGTATCTGTTCAGCAATGGCCTCATCAGTCATAAAGTCGATCGGCAGACCGTCTGGCCGCCATGCCAATCCAAGATCGTGAAACCGAACCCAAGCTCGGATTGCCTGTTCAGCCGGGCCTGGAATAGCTACTTCACCATCGAGCCACCTGTTGACTGTCTTACTATCAACTGACAGCAAGGTTGCAGCCTCTTTAGGCGTGATGCGTAACTTCGAAAGACATTTCGTGATATCCAGCGATGTCATTATGACTTACCGCCGACGGACGCGATGGCAAAAATGATCATGGATATTGATTTCGTCAAGCCATTTCCGGCTCGATTTACACTAAAAAGCAGCAAAGGGGTACATTTTCGAAAGTACCGAAGGGCTCCAAGCTCGCAGAGAGCCTCGGAGCGAGCAATTGCTGTTCTCCGGTTTCCCCCCAAGCAGCGGAAACGCCACTTCAATAACTGATAGGGCACCTTTTGATGCTGTAGACGGCCTTCCACCCGAACTGAAGTACTCTATCGGCGGAAGCCGGGAGGGAGGGCACAATGGCGCTTGTTGCAACCATAGGATTGGATATCGCAAAGACTGTCTTTCAGGTTCATGGAGTTGACGCCGCAGGGCAAGCCGTTGTTCGCCGGCGCCTGACACGCGGGCGCGTCTTGGCGTTTTTCGAGAAGCTGGTGCCCTGTCTTGTCGGGATCGAGGCCTGCAGCAGCTCCCATTACTGGGCAAGGGAACTTACAGCACGCGGGCACGAGGTCCGCTTGATGCCAGCCCAATACGTCAAGCCGTATGTCAAGCGCGGGAAGAACGATGCGGCGGATGCCGAAGCGATCTGCGAAGCCGTGACGCGGCCAACAATGCGCTTTGTGCCGGTCAAAACGCCAGAGCAGCAAAGCGTGATGATGCTGCACCGGGTGCGGTTGATGCTCAACCGCCAGCGCACCCAGCTTTCTAATTCGATCCGCGCGCATCTTTCCGAGTTCGGCATCGTCGCGTCCGTCGGGCGTCGCGGGCTTGATCAGCTTCTTGCCATCGTCGCGGATGAGGAAGACACACGTGTACCCGCCGATGCGCGTCTTTGTTTGCAGATGCTGGCGGCGCAACTCGCCGTCGTGAAGCAACATATTTGGCGAGGCTCCCCGTACAGGCGGGGATAAGCGGTTCAGGAGGGGTGAGTTACCCTGCATCATATTCGACGCCCTGAGGGAAGCTCAGCCGAACGCCTTGGATATAATCGAGATCGCGGACGCGGTGATAAAGGCGGAAGGGATACAAGACAACGATCCTGAGACCATTGCCACCGTCCGCCAGCGCTGCCTCATGGCCATGTATAGGTATTACGATAAGGGGAAGGTCATCAAAGAGCGGCGCGGGCGCGTGAGGGTGTGGCGGCTGGCTTAGCCGTTTTTTGTTGGGGCAACCGCTTTCTTATTATCCCCATGCCATGGGTCAAACCATAGTAGCCGGCACACTCGCTGATCACGTATGCCGTAAAGGCGAATGGTCCCTGTACACCTTAGCGAAAAAACGCTGTCAAGGTCATCAAGCTGGATATCAGCTATGCGCTTCTGAGCATCTGGAGTAAGATCCTCCACTGGGATCGGATGGTTGTTATTACCCTCACGGCGACCGCCAGCCGCCTTAAGGATTTCGGCCCACGTCATTGTCTCAAAAGATTTCATATGCCCTAGGATCGGCCTCCAATCAGTATCTTGAAGCGCCGCTAACCCCCATGGGCCATCCACATCAAAGGTGGACACAATCCACACGATTGTCTGGTTATCGGAGCCCGCCGGATCGAATTCACGGCGGACGCTGTTCCCTTTCGGGAGAGGAACCTCAATTTTGGGGCGCTTCTTGTCTTTGTTCTTCGCCACCTATCAAGCCACCATAATACTCAGACATAGCTTCTAGGGTAATTTCCACGTTACCCCGCTCGGAGGGCGAAAGCCCCGCTCGCGCGTTTTTCCACGGTGCTTCCATGTGCGTCAAGTCGCTTAGCTGTTGCCCATCAAATCTTCCGTAGAACTCAACCACTTTCTCCACGGACTCACGCTCTCCAGCCGTAAGCCGCGAACAATCGCCGCCCGCGAAGTTATCGACAATAAAGGTTCCACGGTGGCGCTCGTATAGCTCACGGCAAACAGGACCGTTTGCCCATGCCTCAATCTTGGCGTCAAAAAGTGACTCGTCTTCCCACACGCAGTGCCAAGCTTGCGAATAATAGACAAGCTTTTGAAGTTTCCAACTTGAAATAGGTCCAGTCAGCTCAAGGATACACTGAGCCACATCAATTACAGCAGCCATGGTGTTCTCCCTTCGACACGCGACAGAATCTGATTTTGAACGCCAGCGCAATGCACAAGCACAAAAACCGCGAAACTATGGCAAGTTTCGCGCACTCCATATTAGTAATGTTCCTGATTCGTTCTGTCAAGAGGTAATCAGGCAGCCCTTTGCCAATATCCAGCCCACACCCGGCTAACCGGATGCGCCATTGCAAGGGCAAGCTTCCTATAGCTCAGTTCGCCGTTTGAAAGCCGGCGGTGATCCTCTTTCCAAGCCGCCTCGTTGGCAAACTGGTGAAGGTATTGCGGGCTAACATGATGATGCTGGCCCATGACCATCCGGCGAAGGCGGGCTAAAAAGCTCTCGGCTTGGTTCGTGCATGCGCCTTCCCAGCTATAGGCTTGCTGGTGGTTGATGCGGAAGGTTTTGTACTTCCGGTGCAAGGCATCCCAATGGCTGGCTTCGTCGGCATGAAGGACGGAGCCGGGCGCGACAACGGTTTCGACGAAGGCCACGCCATCTGCTTCGCTCTTGGTGACGGTCGTAATGGTGCGGCCATGGCGTTCGCGGGCGACGATGACGACGCGGCGCCGGTCGCTCTTATTCTCAGCAAGGCGGCGGTCAACGCGGTTCTCTTTGAGGTTCGCAGGGCGAACAACGCCGCCAACATAGCAGCCATCGACCTCAACCGTTCCGGACAGGGAAGCACCCTTGATCTCGGCTGCGATGGCTTCACGAAGTTTGTGAGCAAGAACGAAGGCCGTCTTGTATTGGCAATCGATATCGCGGGAAAGCTGGAGCATCGAAACGCCCTTGGCCGCGTTCGCAAGGATGACGATCGCTGCAAGGAGGTCCACGAAGCTCATCTTCCGGCTGGCGAAGATGGTGCCGGAAGTGACACTGAATTGATGGCCGCAAGCCTTGCACTTGTGCTTCCGGCGGGTCGTGATGTCATAGCTTTCGAAGGAGCCGCACCGCGGGCAAACCGGCTTCCCCTGAGTTTCAGGCCAGCGGAGCTCCTTGAATTTGGCAAACGCTTTCTCCTCGCCGCCGGCATAGACCTGCCGGAGGCTTATTGTGCGGGCTGCCGCGCTGAGGAGAAAGTGGCTAGACATCATCAAATCCGATATGTTTCACATCGGTTATGATGACATATTACATCGTTGTCAAGGAGAAAAACATCGAATATGATGATATTCTCACTTGATTCGACGGAGAACGCAATGCGCGAAGACCCTTGGGCAGATCACGCCAAAGCGCTTTTAAAATCAGAACTGAAGCGGAAGAACGTCAGTTATCGGAGCTTGGCCGAGCGGTTAACCGCGATGGGTGTGCCGGAATCGGAGCGGAATATCGCGAATAAGATAAGCCGTGGCGGGTTCACCGCAGCCTTCTTATTGCAGTGCTTCGCTGCCATCGGCTCTCAGAACGTGCGTCTGGAGGAGATGCCGCAAGCGGCGCGCGGATAAGTCAAGCCGCTTTGGCTAGCTTTAGAAATGTCCTGTCTGGCACGTTGTCGTTGATGACGTGACTGGCTTGAGAAAGCACGCCGAGAAGGGTTCCGAAAGCTTCCTTGTTATGGACAACGGAAACCAGATGCGGAGCCCTATCCAAGCGCGAGAGATCATTGAATATGGTGGCAACCTTAGATATTGACGTTCTGTGATTTGCTACCGGCTCGAAGATCGTAGCTAGCGGGGAATGCGGAGGCCGTACAAGGGCAGTAACCTCCCACGGAGTTGTTGACGCCCCAAAGACCTCGGCGGCCCGAGTCACATTCTCCGGCCTGAAAATGTGGCCCAAGCGTTCAACCAATTCCTCCGCAGCGTCATGCTCTCTCTCGCGTGCTAAGCGCTCAGAGGCACGAAGGGTAGCTTGCAGAGAGCAGTTTGCGACGGTTGCCACTGCACCAGGCAGTTGACTGCGGGTTGCCCGCACCACAAAGAAAGCATCACTATCAAATCCAACACCGTTCGCATCCGCGATTATTTTTGCTTGCCTAGAATAAATCCGAGATGCTCCTATGAAATCGGCCTCACGGAAGCCAAGCCCCATGTCTGTAATAAAAAACTCATTCGTGCCGTCATCATCAACGCGGACGACAACGGTCGCTCCGCTAGGGTAAACGAGCGGAGTTCGGATGAAGGACGCGCCAGCACGATGGTCAGTGGCCACAAGTTCACGCGCCACCGCATCAATCATCCCTGAGAATATTTTGTCGCCCTTTGTCATTGCCAATCAACGGATTCTAGGTTGCCAAGGGGGTAATGGAACCCAATCCATATTGCTGATTCTAAACTCTTTTTGCGCCAAAGCAAGAAGTTCTTTCCATGTCTCCGTGCCTTTTTCGCAAGGTATCCCTATATCAATATTATGATACCTCATCTTTCCATTCGATGCGTCATAATTCATTTCGAATGGGTGTATATGAGTTGCCCTGAACTTAAGGAACTTTACATCGGGATGTCCTTTGCCGTTATTGCAGTGGTCTGACAAAGGCTTCCATTCTATCCTACAAAATGGAAAACTCTTAATTTTTGGAGGCTGGTACTGTAGCTGAAATACGACTTCTTCCTCTGGAAACTCGACCATTGCGTAAGCGCAAAATTCCAAGCCTTGGACCGTAACCCCGTCAATGTCGAGTGGAGTGACCGATTTTAGGGAGTTCCTGGCGGCTGGAATCCAAGTGGGATGCCGCGACAGCAGCTTCTCAGCCTCGAAATATTCCTTGAGGTCTCCGCTCATTCGCAAGCGTTACCCGAACGGCGAAAATCCTGCAATCGGCGAGAACAGTCAGCCCCTTTCTATCCGGGGGCTTGGTTGCGCGGGCGTGTAAGTGGCAACGAGGGGCGTATCTTAGGAGGATAACCCTCATCAGCCTCCGGCCCGCGCATTGAGACGATAACACGGGAACTGGTTTTGTGATAACCCTTCAGCATTAGCTTGCTGGAGGGTTTTGTTATGAGCGCACATTGGTGGGAACTGTGGTCGCCTGGATTGCAGGCGATTGGCGGGCTGGTGGAGTTCGTAGGGGTAATAGTGCTAGCTTTCGAGTGGGGCCTCAGCATGTCCAAGGAAAAACAGCTTCTTAGTGAAAAAGTCGCAAGTCAGATAATGCGTGACATGAATCAGACCTTGCCTGTCTCCTGGCAAAAAAGAGAGGATGACAGGGATATCCGCGAAACAGGTGAGTTACTAGATAAACGCAGAAAATCTTACCTCCGTGGCTTCTTTGTCATTGCCGTTGGGGTGGCGTTGCAGGTATCGGCTAACGGCATCGCTTGGGCCGGTGCCTACGGTCTGCTTAGTTAGGTGCTCTTGCTCCATCAGGCCGAAAAGCAACGGTTTTGGCGGCGCGAAGAAAGTGCAATCCATCCGCATTCACCATTCCGGATTTAACCATGCTCCGGCGCTATGAAAATGGCCGGGGTGCGCCGAACGGTTTCTTTGCGCCTCGCGCGTCGCAGCGATCTCTCAATCAAAGCCTGAAGATTTCCGGCCACAGTCGCTGTTGCAATCTATTACTGTCTGCCGTGAATTTGTGGCGGAGCCGTCACATTGGCAGTATTAAAACAATTACAATTCATCATACTGGCCAGGGTGGGACCGTTCGGTCAGGGTTTGGGGAGCGTCTATGAACTCGATCTTGGGCAAGGAGCGCGCGCGCAAAGCGGCGGCGCTGGCGGTTTCGGCAGGCGCTTTTTTCGTCCTGAGCTTAGTTTCCGCGGGCACAGCCGCCGCGGCAGACCTCGCGTCAAGCGAGACCGCTGCAACCTCTTACAAGGACTCTCCATTATACAACTGGACCGGCTTTTACGTTGGCGGCCATATCGGTTACGCATGGGGAACCTCGAACTGGACGGCCCCGGCTACGAATACGGACGGCTCCGCCTCCGGCTCGCTAAACTTTTCGCAAGGCATCGATATTTTCAGCGAAGGGGGCAGCTGGAACGAAGGCGTTCAACTCGGCTACAACGCGATGCTGAGAAACCGCGTCCTTCTTGGCGTTGAAGCCGATTTCACCTCTGCAGCCTTCCAGAACCCGCTCACGGGGCTCTCCACCGGCGGCGCCGCGAATTATGGAGGCGGATATAGCGACACGCTCCTCGCTTCGGGCACGGTGCGCGGGCGCATCGGTTATGCCCCCGGCAATTGGCTGTTTTATGCCACTGGCGGGTTTGCCTGGACCTCCGATCAAATCACGCTCGCTTCGTCTTCCTCCGTCATACAGCGTTCGGGCTGGGCCGCCGGCGCGGGCGCCGAATTTCCAATATCGGGGCACTGGACGGGCAAGGTCGAATATCTTTTCACCGATTACGGCACCAGCACTGTCAATTTTTCAAGTTTGGGAGATCGGATTAAATCGGACCTCTCGCTCCAAGAAGTGCGGGTGGGACTGAACTATCAATTCGGAAACCCGGTGCTGGACGGCGACCCTGCCGCTCCCGCGGTTCCCGCTTGGGACGGAATCAGCCTTCACGGTCAGACGACATTGACTGAGCAAGGCTATCCCGCGTTCCGCTCGGCCTTCCCTGACGGCCCCCAGAGCGTGCCTCAAGGCGGGCAGGGCCGCGAGACGTTCGATTTGACGCTCTATGCCGGCCTGAAGCTCTGGCAGGGCGCCGAGTTCTGGGCCGATCCGGAGATCGATCAAGGCTTTGGCGTAGGCGACGCGCACGGCCTGGCCGGGTTTCCAAGCGCTGAATCCTATAAAGCGGGCTTCGCCGAGCCCTATGCGCGGGTGCAGCGTTTTTTCGTCCGGCAGACGTTCGATCTCGGCGGCGAAACTCAAAAAGTTGACGCCGACATCAATCAATTCGAAGGCACGGCGACCGCGGACCGCCTCGTGTTAACGGCGGGCAAGTTCCAAGTGGTCGACATCTTCGATACCAACAAATATGCGAACAATGCGAAAACCGACTTTCTGAACTGGACCTCGGTCAATACCGGGTCGTTCGACTATGCCGGAGATGCATGGGCTTTTACCTATGGCGCGGCGGCGGAATGGTATACGGGGCGCTGGACGCTGCGCACAGGCATTTTCGATATGTCGAAGACCCCTGCTGCCGGAGGGGTTTTTGGCACCCTGGGCTACGAATCGGACCCGGATTTCAGCAATTACGAGCTGCTTGGAGAAATCGAGGAGCGGCATGAGCTGTGGGGGCAGCCCGGGAAGCTCAAGATCACGGGCTATTTCGTCCAGGGGCTGATGGGAGACTATCAACAAGCCATCAATCTGTATAAAGCAAATCCGAACCCCTCGGGGACATACGACACGGCCGCCGACTACTACATAAACCAGACTCGCAGGTACGTGACCGCGCCGGGCGTGAACTTTAACATGGAGCAACAGGTAACGGACCTTATCGGGGTGTTCGCCCGCGCCGGCTGGTGCGACGGCAGCCACGAGGTGTGGAATAATACCGACGTCGATTATTCGGGGCAGTTCGGGGCCTCAATCAAAGGCACGCGATGGGGCCGTCCGGACGATACCGTGGGCATTTCCGGCACCATCAACGGCATTTCCAGCGCCTACGCGACTTGGCTGAACCAGGGCGGCCTGGGCATCATTATCGGCGATGGGCCGGGAAATCTGCCGCATCCCGGCCTGGAGAAGGTCATCGAAACCTATTACAGCTACGCCTTGTCCGCCTCGACCAAACTGACCTTCAACTACCAGTTCATCGAGAACCCCGCCTACAACACCGATAAAGGGCCGGTTAATCTGTTCGCGGGGCGGTTCCGGTGGCAGTTTTAGATCGGGCCACCGGATCCTTGCCTATACCTTTGGCCTTCGCCATGCGGTCGATGCCGGCCACATCGCCGCAATCGACAACGTCACGCGGAAGCTCACGCAGGACGGAAAGCGGCCGCCGGCGCTGGCTTTTTCTTCTCGCTTGGGCACTCGATGATCGTTTGGCTTGGCTCGACCGCAATCGCCGCAAGCATCCATCTCTGATTTCGACATTGGGTAGAGAAGGGTCGATTTCGGACTCGCGCACAGTTTTCAGGGCACAACCGCTTTCAGTTTAGCAGCAGAAACAGCCATTAGACGGGAGTTGCATCAGGCGCTCCGCTGCCGTTCCGCATAGAGGTCAGCCCAAGCCGAAACTGGGAGAGAGTCCTTCAACTCTTGCCCATACCGGCAAGTGTGCAGGCGTAACCGATTGGCTAATTGGATTGGTTCTAAATCACTTAAACAATTGATTATCGGCTTTAACCACGCGAAGATTGAGCTATGCGATGCATCTTCTGCAAATGCAAATCTGCAAGCTCCCGCAGCGTGGAGCACATCATACCGGAATCCCTCGGCAATACTGACCATGTCCTACCGCGTGGTATCGTATGTGATGGTTGTAACAATTACTTCGCGAGGAAGATCGAGGAACCATTATTGAGATCCGCTTGGTTTCGCCAAGCTAGGTCCAGGCATTTAGAGCGGTTCCCGCTCTGTTTTACGCATATCCGGCGTGCCGGAAGAAGTTCTGGCATTCGGCTGGTGAGAAGGTATCCAAGAGGTTGCCGATGCGGCTCCACAGGTCTTCGAGGGAGCGCTCCTTGTGTTTGCGCAGATGCGCTTTGAGCTTCGAGAACGCCTGCTCGATCGGGTTCAGATCGGGCGAGTAAGGCGGCAGATAGCGCAGTTCCGCGCCAGCCGCTTCGATTGCGTCCTGCACCGCCTTGCTCTTGTGACTGGACAGATTGTCCATCACGACGATGTCGCCGGGCTTCAGTGCCGGCACAAGCACCTGGTTCACATAGGCCTTGAACCAGTCACCGTTCATGGGCCCGTCGAGAACCATGGGCGCCGTCAGGCCGCCCATGGTGAGCCCGGCTGTGAAAGTGGTGATCTTCCAATGGCCCTGAGGCGCGGATGCCCGCAAGCGTTTCCCGCGCAGCGCCCGGCCTCTGAGCCGTATCATATTGGTGGCACAGCCTGTTTCATCGATGAAGATCAGCTTTGCCGGGTCGAGGCTGGCCTGGCTTTCGCGCCAGCGAAGGCGCTTTGCCGCAACGTCCGGGCGGGCCTGTTCGCTGGCGAGCACAGTTTTTTTTGTAAGTGAACCCCATGCGCAGCAAAAGCCGCGAGACAGCGCTCTTGCTGGTTTTAACGCCCAGCGCCAGAAGCTCGATGCAAAGCTCCTGCAGCGTGATATCGGGCTGCTGTTCGACCCTTGTTTTCAGCCAGTCCGCAGAAGCCAAAAGCGGCGAGCGCCGGCCGCCTGCATGCGGCTTGGCTTCAATGCGCCCCTCGGTGCGAAAAGCCTGAACCCATTTCACAGCCGTGGACGCGCTGACGCCAAAAACCTCAGCCTGCGAGCGCGCAGACTTCCCTTTGCCGGCCTGCCGGATAAGCCCGCCGCGAAGATCGTTCGAATAAGCCATCTCTGCCCCCGTCTTGAACGGAGGCAGAATCAACTGCTTCGCGATGTTTGTGAAATCCCTCTCGATTCGATCAATCCGGGAACCGCTCTAATTGCAAATAAGCGGGGGAACATTCCGTTCATGGAGGGCGTGCTGCCCGGCGCTCGATTGCCGGGACTTGGCTTAGTCTACGGTCAACGATTGTTTCTACAAGGTAGAAATGAGCGCGAACAACGGTTGATTGAAGACGCTGTAGCAAACGGCCGTGCAACGAGGTTCTATATCCCCATCGCGGATAGCATCAATAAAAAATTGGTGTCACGATTCCTAGCTAAGGTCGCTATTGAAGTGCTTGTTCATCGTGTAATTGATATTGATGGCTGGGAATATGACATCATCGATAACGTCGCGTTGGACCCTTTGAGACGATATGCTCGTAATGGAGACCAAAACACTGAATGGCCATTCTTCCAGCGAAGAATTTATGGCGAAAACGATCTGCAGATTGATCTCGGGCAGATGTATCAAATTTTGCACGAATTCACGCTTCTATACACGCCGAAGCAAGAACTTTTCGTTGTGGTATGCATATTTGGGATCGAGTTTACGATAAACTGCGGCGGACCCGAGATCGACGGCTATATTGAATGGTTAAATAACAACGAATATCGCAGCCCTTTGTATTAGATTAGATTTTCGGGATGCCCTCCTTCTGTGACTAGCCCGGAGAGGGATGTTCTATCCACTCCCGGTTTGCCTGAAGCATGAAAAACTTCCCGATAAGCGTGAAGATGTCATCTTTGGGCCTAACTGATTTGGCGACGCCGGATGAGTCTTCGCTGCTGCTTAGGCCGGGCTGAAGGTGCGCAGCCAAGTGTGCTCATCGTGTGGAAGGCTTGCCGAGAGTGCCTTTGCGATGCACGCGGTCATCAACGATGCGAAGGAGATGGCTTGCCAGCATCACCATTTCTTGGGCCTCTCGGGCATCGGCGAGGCTAACGGTGCGGTGTGAATGTGGGTTCTTGTAAGAGCCGATAGCACCAGCAAAAAGGTGCATGAGCGCTTCGCGCTCAGCTTCAGGTTGATTGAAGTCAGTAAGCGGGCCTTTGGTCAAATTAAAGGCAGCGCGCATCAGGGGCACGCCTATATCGGTTGTTTCGTATCCTCCAGCATCGCGGACACTCTCTTCAACGGTTCTGAAGGCGTAAAAGACGGCGTCGGCGAAATCGCCACGCGCGAGGTCAATCCACACTTTACCGGCAATCTTAGGGTGAAGCAGTGTCTTGGGGAAGGCGGCTGCTTCCCGGTAGGCTTTGAAATTGCCGTCCTGAAGAATTTTTAGCCCGCGCCGGGTCAACATCATAAAGCCATTGCTGCCATTGATGCCCTCCGCGGGCATGATCAGCATGTTCAGCGTAAGCCATTGCCACGCTTCTCCAATGGCCATGGAAACTGCGTGACGTCTGTGCTGCGGGTAAGGGTTTACGTGGGGTGCTTGGGCGCGATTATTTTCGTAAATGGCCGTAACGCCTTGGAGATGGCAGATGCCGTTTTGCGTGACGCGGCGCACGAGTTCCAACAGGATGGGGGCAAGTTCTTCAGGCTCCAGGCTCAGAAGGACTTCGATGTCAGGAAGGAGTTCGTTGATGGTGGTCATAAGCGATCATTAGCTGAATTCTTATTGCTCGCACCGCAAAAATGGACGTCAAGGTCGTCTAGCGGATTTATGCACTGCAAACGGCGGCTCTTCCCTCAACTTGAGGCATTCCCCGAAATCGGCTCGATGACTGCAAACGGCCTGTCTCGGAGATGCGGTGCGCATCATTCGAATATCGCATCGCAGAACAACAGTCCGATTTCAGTGCACTGCTTTCTACTTGACCGCAGCCTCCGCCGCCGCGCAGGTGAAGCGGCTCAGCTCACCTGAACCACCCCCGGCAGCATCTTCAACGCCGACAACTGCCGCGACGAAACCGAAAAGTTGCTGCCCAAGCTGAACTCGACCGCCGTCGCCGGATCGCGCAGCTCGACGACGAGCTTGATCTCAAGCGAGCCTTCGCGGCTCAGATGCTTCATGAGATCGCCGATTGCGAGTTTTTCCGTCGCCGTGATCGCGATCTGCTTGGTGCCCTTGCCGAGAACCTCGTCCAAGGTTTGCACGGATTGCACGCGCACCTTGATCGCCTCGCCCTCGGCCTCGCCCTCGACTGCGACGAGGACATTTTTGCCGGCCTCCAGCTTTTCGCCCGCTGACGCCAATGTGTCGGCGAAGATGACGGCCTCGAACTGGCCGGTGGGATCGGAGAAGCCCGCGAAGGCGAAGCGGTTGCCGGATTTCGCCTTGCGGTCCTGCTTATAGGTGACGGTGGCGGCGAGCCTCGCCTCGGCCCGGCCATGCGCTTGCACGCGGGCGGCGAAATCGGTCCAGCGCATCACATTCAGCCGCCCAAGCTGGCCGGCAAAATCGTCGAGCGGGTGACCCGACAGGTAAAACCCCGCCGCCGCCAATTCCGCATCGAGCGTTTCGAGCAGGCCCCAGGCCGGTCCGTCCGCCAGCACAAGCTGCGCAGCCGATGCCGCCCCGGCCCCGGCGCATCCCCCGAACATATCGGCCTGCCCCGCCACGCGGTCTTGTGCGGCGCGCGTGCCGAACTCGATCAAGCGCTCGACGTTCTTGGCGACCTTGGCGCGGTTCTTCTCCAGCTCCTCAAGCGCGCCGGCCGCGTTCAAAGCTTCGATGCCGCGCTTGTTCACCGTCTTCGGATTGATCCGCGACATGAAATCCGCCAGATCCCGGAAGGGCGTGCTTCCGCGTCCGGCGACGATATGCTCCGCCGCGGCGTGTCCCATATTCTTGAGCGCGGCGAGCGCGTAGCGGATGCCGCCATCCTCCGGCTGAAATTCCACCGCCGATTTGTTCACCGAAGGCGGCAGAATGGCAATGCCAAGCCGCTTCGCCTCGTGCGTGAAGCTATAGAGCTTGTCGGTGTTGCCCATGTCGAGCGTCATCGAGGCGGCGATGAACTCCTGCGGGTGGTTGGCCTTGAGATAGGCCGTCTGATAGGCGATGAGCGCGTAGGCGGCGGCGTGGCTCTTGTTGAAGCCGTAGCCCGCGAACTTCGCCACCAGCTCGAAAATGTAGCGCGCGCGGGCCTCCTCGATGCCCTTCTCCATGGCGCCCTTCACGAAATGCGCGCCTTGCGCGTCCATCTCCGCCTTGATCTTCTTGCCCATGGCCCGGCGCAACAGATCGGCCTCGCCAAGGCTATAGCCGGAGAGCACCTGCGCGAGCTGCATCACCTGCTCCTGGTAGATGATGACCCCGTAGGTCTCCTCCAGGATGGACTTGGCGGACGGGTGCAGATAGTCCGGGTCCTCGATGCCGTGCTTGCGGTTGACATAGGTCTCGATGTTGTCCATCGGGCCGGGCCGGTAGAGCGCGACCATGGCGATGATGTCGCCGAAGCGGTCCGGCTTCAGCTTGCGCAGCGCCTCGCGCATGCCCGTACTTTCGAGCTGGAACACGCCGGCCGTATCGCCCTTTGTCAAAAGCTCGTAGGTGGGCCGGTCGTCGAGTTCGAGCGTGCCAAGATCGAGCGGCTTGCCGGCCTTCGCGAGCAGCGTGCAGGCCTTCTGCAGAACCGTCAGCGTCTTCAGGCCGAGGAAGTCGAACTTCACGAGGCCCGCCTGCTCCACCCATTTCATGTTGAACTGGGTGACGAGCATTTCGGAGCGCGGATCGCGATAAAGCGGGACGAGTTCGACGAGCGGCCGGTCTCCGATCACGACGCCGGCGGCATGCGTCGAAGCGTGCCGGTAGAGGCCCTCAAGCTTCTGCCCCGTATCGAGGAGCTGCGCGACGATGGGCTCGCTGTCGCGCGCCTCCTGAAGCCGGGGTTCGCCCGCGATCGCTTCGGCGAGCGTCACCGGGTTCGCGGGGTTGTTCGGCACCATCTTGCAGAGCCGGTCGACCTGGCCGTAGGGCATCTGCAGCACGCGGCCCACGTCGCGCAGCACCGCGCGGGCTTGCAGCTTTCCGAAGGTGATGATCTGCGCCACGCGATCCGCGCCGTATTTGTCGCGGACATAGGCGATGACCTCGTCGCGGCGGTCCTGGCAGAAGTCGATGTCGAAGTCCGGCATCGACACCCGCTCGGGGTTGAGGAAGCGCTCGAACAGGAGCCCGAAGCGGATCGGGTCGAGGTCGGTGATGGTCAGCGACCAGGCCACCACGGAGCCCGCGCCCGAGCCGCGGCCCGGCCCCACCGGAATGCCTTGCGCCTTCGTCCATTTGATGAAGTCGGACACGATCAGGAAGTAGCCCGGAAACTTCATGCGGGTGATGACGTCGAGCTCGAAATCGAGGCGCTTCTTGTAGTCTTCATCGCTTGCGGCTCGAAGGTGCGCCGGGATCGCCGCGAGGCGCCGTGCGAGACCGGCTTCGGCCTGGACCCGCAACTCGGCTGCTTCCGCGTCGTCCGAATGCGCGGTGCCGCCCACGAATTGCGGCAGGATCGGCTTGCGCGGGGACGGCCGGAAGGCGCAGCGTTTCGCGATCTCGATGGTGCTCGCGACAGCCTCGGGCAAATCGGCGAACAGCGCGGCCATCTCGGCTTGCGGCTTCAGCCAATGATCCGGCGAAAGGCGGCGGCGGCTGTCCTCGGCAACGTAGCGGCCATCGGCGATGCAAAGCAGCGCGTCGTGCGCATCGAAGGCGTCGCGCTTTGGGAAATAGGCCTCGTTCGTGGCCACCAGCGGCACGCCATGCTCGTAGGCCCAGCGCAAGAGCTGCGGCTCGGCGAGCCGTTCGCGCGGCAAGCCGTGCCGCTGGATTTCGACATAAAACCGGTCGCCGAAGAGCTGCGCGAGGGCCGCAAGCCGTCCCTCCGCCACCGACGCGTTGCCGGCCGCAAAGGCCGTATCGGCCGGGCCGCTGGGGCCGCCGGAGAGCGCGATCAGGCCGCCGGCGCCCGCTTCCAATTCGGCGAGGGTGACATGGGGCGCGCCTTGATCGGCGTGATCGAGAAAAGCGAGGCTCGATAGCCGCATCAGATTGGCATAGCCGCTGGCGTTCTTGGCGAGCAGCACGACGGGCCCGTGATGGGCCGGCGCCCGTGCTCCGGGACGGCTCGTCTCATCCGCCGCAGCCGGAAACGCGACATTCAACGCGCAGCCGATGATGGGCTGAATGCCCGCGGCGGCGAGGGCTTCCGAAAACTCCAGCGCGCCGAACAGGTTGTTGCGGTCGGTGATTGCAAGCGCCGGCTGGCTGTCGGCGGCGGCGAGCTTGGCCAGCCCCTTGACCGGAAGCGCGCCCTCCAAAAGCGAATAGGCGGAATGGAGGTGCAGATGGATGAAGCCGGGTGTTGTCATGAATGCTCCGCGCGGCCGGACGGCGCCAAGGTCAACATAGCCTCATTTGCGCGATTCGGCAGGGGGCTGGCGGCGTTTTCCCAAGCCCTCGCCAGCGCAAGAGGTGGTGCTCCGGAAGGCGCCGGCTCGCCGATACCCTTAGGGCGGTGGGGCCGGGGAGCGGGCATTAGGCTCGAGAAAGTCGTGGTCCCTTAACCTCTGTCAGAGGAAATCTGGGTTACGCCCCGCCGCAGCTAGTTTGCAAAAGGGTAGCAGATATTCTAAGCAAAATTTTAGTTGCCGCATATTGGGAGGAGTCTATGGGTTGCGAAGTGATTTTCTTTGTTTTTATGTTGTCTTCACACCGGTTCCCAAGCAGGAAACTGTCGCGAAGACCGTGATATTGGCTCAAGGAGAAACCTTTTTCAAAAAAGAGACCGGATCTTCACGTCCTGCCGAAGTACCTATCGTTTTCACAGACCTGAATGTGCGACACCAATAACCTCTCTCCACTGAGGCTACTTGAAATGCGATACAAAATGAAGAAGCGATGCATTGGAGGGCGCACCCGCCTTGACTGCGCAACGTCCATTCTCCCGTTACCCATATAGGAAGCAAGCTTTTAGGTTCCCCCTTAACCAGTTGCATGCCTTTTTCATAGATATTTTGATCGTAGTCCCTGTAAGGACGAAATTCTTCTCCCTCGATTTTCCCTTTCCGCGGCCCCTCGAAATTGGACAGAGCACTCTGAATGCTCTCCTTGGTCACCCTGTCTAACGGAGCAGGACCTTTCGGCGAGGTTAGCCAAGCCAAAGCAAAAATGAGTAAAAATGTAATCTCGTACATTCGAAGAATATGACCACGGTTGGTTTCAGCCTCGCTTAATATTGTATATTTTGTGCTCCAACCATGGATAAAAAATAGTGAAAAGCTGTCAGTGCCTCGCTTAATAATTCTATAGGAACCGAGTGGAACAACTGGAATAAATAAGATGCAGCCCCATACGGTGGCAACGTATGAGCCGTCGCTCTGAAAATCCCGCCGTCCATAAAAAGTGAAGCCTATACCCCAAATCGTCCCCAATAGAGGTGGTATCAGCGTAGGCGTTTGCGTTTTCGTCCTTTTCGAGATGCCCCCGGTTCGGCAACTCCCGCAAATGCGCGGCTCATCTGCCAGTACCCAATGCTTTCGCCCGCAATTCGGGCAATTTACTAGAACGCCCATGCCATTGTTCCGATACATAAAGGGATTGGCTCTGTCCGAGCTGAAGGTGATTTGAACTTATCTTAACTCAAATTAAGTTTCAAGACTCCTCCAGTGCAGCCTACCGCAAGCCACACTGCCGCTTTTGGGTTCATCTTTCTTATCGGCTCAAAAATACTTGATCAAAATCCACTAAGCGGCCACCCGAGATCAAAAGCAAAGCCAGAGTCGAAAAAATTCTTTCACTTTTTCGTCCGTACACGTTTTCACACGCGCTCGGCCTCTTGCGGGCCTATGGTTCTCCGCCGGCTTGTGGCGCTTGATCGCCGGGCGCAGCATCAAGAACCGTCCCGATCAGGGCGAGGAAATGTTCTGCCGTTCGGATCGCCTCCGCGGCGTCGGCGGAACTAATGGCACCGGCGGTGCCCGTCTCGTAATCGGCGGCTTCCTTGTAATGGCAGGACGCCGCAAGGTCGCCCGCGAGACGCCGGCCGCTGACAGGCTCCTGCTTTATAAGCTGGTGAAAAAGGGTCTGAACGCCCTTATGGGTCTTGGCGATTTTGTCTGTGCGCTCGAAAATCAGCGCCTGCGCCGCATGAAACTGCGCGTAGTAAGCAAGGCGCGCCGCTTGGCGCGGGATGCTGATGGCAAGGATCGCGGCTTCATAAGTCGAGGCCATCCCGGCGGATTTCATGCATCAGAGGCGATGAGGGATCGCGCCAGCTTCCCGCTGCGTAGGGCATGGCGTGAACGGTCGCGCCCATCTCATCGAGAATAGAAAGCTCGATGTCGGCGATGCGCCGCACTTCGCCCCAGCGGCTGGAGGTAAGCCCCTTGAGAAAAACCGCTACGTCGTAATCGCTGCCGGGCCTGGCATCGCCGCGGGCACGCGACCCATAAAGCACCACGCGCTCGATGCGTTCGCCGTAGAGATCGGCAACCGCCGCGCGGAATCTGGCAAGGACAGGATCGGTCGTCTTCACGGGCGGCCTCCGGCACTTATGATAGCATGATGGGGCCTGCGCCCCAATGAAATTGCTTTGGTGCGTGGCTTCCCGATTATTTCTCCGCACTTGGATATTGGGTTTCCGGCCGGAGACGGACCCGCCCCCGCGCTACCCCGCGCGGCCCCGCATTTTCCGCAGCTCCAGCTTCGCGATCTGGTCGCGGTGCACCTCGTCCGGCCCATCGGCGATGCGCAGCGCCCGAATCCAGGCATAGTCGTAGGGCAAGCCGAAATCGTCGCAGATCCCCGCGCCGCCGTGAGCCTGGATCGCCCAATCGATCACCTTCAGCGCCATGTTCGGCGCCACCACCTTGATCATCGCGATTTCGGCGCGCGCGGCCTTGTTACCGGCCGTGTCCATCATGTGCGCGGCATTGAAGGTCAGGAGCCGCGCCTGATCGATCATCATCCGGCTTTCGGCGATGCGCTCCAGCCAGACGCTGTGCGCGGCGATAGGCTTGCCGAACGCGACGCGGCTTTGCAGCCTCGCGCACATCTTCTCAAGCGCGCGCTCGGCCCGGCCGATGGTGCGCATACAGTGGTGGATGCGGCCCGGCCCGAGGCGGCCTTGCGCGATCTCGAAGCCGCGCCCCTCGCCGAGCAGCACATTCTCCTGCGGCACCCGGACATTCGTGAAGCTCAGCTCGCCATGGCCGTGCGGCGCGTCGAGATAGCCGAACACGGGCAGCATGCGCTCCTTGACGACGCCCGGCGTATCCATCGGCACCAGGATCATGGATTGCTGCAAATGCCGGTTGGGATTGCCCGGGTCCGTCTTGCCCATCAGGATCAGGATTTTGCAGCGCTTGTCGCCAGCGCCCGATGTCCACCATTTGCGGCCGTTGATGACGTAATCGCCGCCATCCTTCGCTATCGAGATCGAAATGTTGGTGGCGTCCGAGGAAGCCACGCCCGGCTCGGTCATGGCGAAGCCCGAGCGGATTTCGCCCGCGAGCAGCGGTTTCAGCCAGCGCTCCTTCTGCGCCTCGCTGCCGTAACGGACCAGCACTTCCATATTGCCGGTATCCGGCGCCGAGCAGTTGAACACCTCCGGCCCCCAATGCGAGCGCCCCATGATCTCGGCGAGCGGCGCGTATTCGAGATTGCTGAGCCCCGCGCCATGCTCGCTTCCGGGCAGGAACAGGTTCCACAGCCCTTGCGCCTTCGCCTTCTCCTTGATCGCCTGCAGCAGGGCGAGCGGCTCCCACCGGTCCGGCTGCGTGTCCGCGACGTGAAACAGCTCCTGCTCGTTCGGATAGACGTGCTCGTCCATGAAGCGCTCGACGCGCGTTTTATAATCGGCGGCCTTTGGCGAGAGCTGAAAAATACCGGACATCGCGGAGCCTCTCCTTCACATGGTCATGCGTGGCCGCGCCTCTGGGCGCGGACATAAACCTTGCCACGGCGGCCGGGCTGGCGCCACGACTTCCGCTGCGAAAAATTGCCGGAGCCGGCAGGGGGCACATAGGGCGGCGGGTTGGTTCGCTCGGTACGTTCACCGGGGTGCGCGGAAGATATTAAAAAACGGTTCGTTGATGTTGGCACCGATCTCGCATAACTAAACCGTAACAGGAGAGCGGATGACTCATCAAAGATTGGAATTTTTGCTGCAGGCCTCAATATTGGCGGCCGGCATCACTTGCTTAATAATTTGTCTCGGCGTGTCGGCCATATAGGATATGTATAATAAGGGCCTCGATAAACTCATCTATATCCCGCCGAGGCCACGACTCATGCAGCTCGCCTTGTAAAGCGGCACGGCGTCTAAGAAGCCGTGCTCATCGCCTCTGTATCGTGCCCGGCTGCCTTCGCCGCCGGCGCGGCCTCTGGTTCGCGGATGCCGTACCATGCGACATAGAGAGCTGGCAGAAACAGCAGAGTGAGAAACGTGGCCGTAATGATGCCGCCGATCATGGCCAAGGCCATCGGTCCCCAGAACACCTGCGGCGCGATGGGGATCATGCCGAGGCTCGCCGCCGACGCGGTCAGCAAGATCGGCCGCATGCGGTGTTTCGCGGCGCCGGCCACCGCTGACCACGGGTCCAGCCCCTCCCGCTGCATTTCGTCGATCTGGGCCACCAGGATGATCGAGTTGCGGATGATGATGCCGATCAGGGCAAGCACGCCGAGAATGGCCACGAAGCCCATGGGCTTGCCCGAAACGAGGAGGGCCACGACAACGCCGATCAACCCGAGAGGAGCCACGCTCACGACGAGAAATAGTTTCTGAAAGCTTTGCAACTGCACCATGATGAAGAACGCCATCGTCAAGATCATGACCGGGACGATGGCGACGATCGGCGCTTGACCTTTGGCGCTTTCCTCGACGGCGCCGCCGGCTTCGATCTTGTAACCGGGCGGCAACTCTTGCTCGAACTTGGAAATCGCTGGAGCGAGTTGCGAAACGACGGTTGCAGGCTGCGTCGCGTCGTTCAGCGTGGCGCGGACGGTGACAGTCGGGAGACGGTCGCGCCGCCAGACGATAGGCTGCTCAAGATCGTAGCGAATGGACGCGAACGACAACAGCGGTACAACGGAGCCGCCCTGTGTCGGGATCTGCAGGGTCTGCAAGGTCTCAAGCGTATCGCGTTCGCCCGCTTCGGCGCGCCCGACGACGTTCACGAGATAGATGCTGTCGCGCACCTGCGTAATCGTGGTCCCGCCAACGACGCCGTTGAGAATGCTGGCGAGGCTCGCGGAGGTGATCCCAAGCTGGCGGGCCTTATCCTGCGCGACATCGACCCGCAGCACCCGCCCAGGCTCGTTCCAGTCGAATGTCGGCACATCGAGATGCGGGTTGGAAGCAACGGTGTTTGCCAGCTTCAAGGCTAGCTCACGGACGGCCTGAAGATTTGGCCCGCTGAGCCTGTACTGGACCGGCCGTCCCACCGGCGGCCCCATGGCGAGGGGCTGCACGAGCACATCGGTTCCCACGAATGCGTCATGGGCGAAGGCGTTCAATTTCTTTTCCACCCGGCCGCGCGCCTCAAGCGACTTCGCCGCCACCACGATCTGCCCATAGAAGGCATTCGACAGCTGTTGATCGAGCGGCAGATAAAAGCGCACCGCGCCCTGACCCACATAGGACGACCAGTGATCGATATCGGGATCGCCTGCGAAAATCTTTTCGAACCGGTTCATCTGCGCTTCGGTCGCGGAGATGGTGCTGTTCTGCGGGAGCGTGAGATCGACAAGCAGCTCCGGCCGGTCCGAACTTGGGAAAAATTGCTGCTGGACAAAGCTCATTCCGAACAGGGCCACGGCCAGCAGGCCGGCGCAGATCGCAATGGTGAGCCAGCGCCGGCGCATCGCCTGGAGCAAGACCCGGTCGAACAGCCGCACAAACCGGCCGGGATTGGCGGGGTCGTGCGCCGGCAACGTCTTCGGAAGTATGGTTATGCCAATCAAAGGCGCGAACACCACGGCCACAAACCACGAGATCAGAAGCGCTGACGCGATCACGACGAAAAGGCTGTAGGTATATTCGCCGGCGGCGCTGCCGTTGAAGCCGATTGGAATGAAGCCCGCGACCGTCACCAGCGTTCCCGTGAGCATCGGGAATGCGGTCGAGGTGTAGGCGTAGGTCGCCGCCTCCTTGCGGCTGTCGCCGTGCTCAAGCCGGCTGACCATCATCTCGACGGTGATCATCGCGTCGTCCACAAGCAGGCCCAGCGCGATGATGAGCGCGCCCAGCGATATGCGCTGCAATGAAATGCCCTGCAGCTGCATCGCAACGAAAACGATGGCGAGCACCAAAGGGATCGAGAACGAGACGACGAGCCCAGCCCGGACTCCAAGGCTGAAGAAGCTCACCGCCAGGACGATGATCACCGCCTCGAAAAGGGCCTCGGTGAACCCGCCGACCGCTTCGGCGATGACGCGCGGCTGGTCCGAGACGAGGTAAACGCCGACCCCGATGGGGAGATCCGCGATGACGTCCGCCATTCGCTTTTTCAGGGCGTCGCCGAAAGCGAGTACGTTCGCGCTCTTGCGGGCCGCGATGGCAAGGCCGATGGCCGGCTGTCCATTGAAACGGAACAGCGCCTGGGGGGGATCCTCATAGCCGCGCGAAATTTCGGCCACATCGCTGAGCCTGAAAAAGCGGTCGTTGACGCGCAGATTGATCGCGCGAAGGCTGTCTTCGGATGCGAACTGTCCGCTGACCCGCAAGCTGACGCGCTCCGGCCCTGCCTGCATCACGCCCGATGGCTGCACCGCATTCTGATTCTGCAGCGTTTGCACAAGCGCATTGATGTCGAGGCCAAGCGCCGCCAGCTTCCGCGCCGAAAAGTCGAGATAGATCACCTCGTTTTGCGCACCGAGCACCTGGACTTTGCCGAGACTTGGCAGGTTCGTGATCCCGGTTCTGACCTGCTCGACGTAATCGCGAAGCTGCCTGAAGGTGAGCCCATCGGCGGTGAAGGCGTAAACGTTCCCATAGACATCGCCGAACTCGTCGTTGAAGTTCGGGCCGCGCACGCCGGACGGCAGCACATACTGGATGTCCTGCACATGCTTGCGCACTTGATAGAATTGCCACGGGACGTCCGCCGCTTTCGTGGTGTCCTTCAGATTGACGAAAATGGTGGTCTGGCCGGGCGTCGTATAGCTCTTGGTATAATCGAGGCTATCGATCTGCTGCAGCTCTTTCTCGATGGGGTCCGTGACCTGGTTGATGGTCTCTTCCACGGTGGCGCCTGGCCATTGCTCCTGGATAACCATCGTCTTGATCGTGAAGGCAGGGTCCTCTTCGCGGCCGAGCTTCTGGTAGGCCATGGCGCCGGCGGCAACGGCAACGATCATAAGAAACCAGACAAGGGAGCGGTGCTCGATCGCCCACTCGGAGAGATTGAAAGACCTCATGCGGATGGACCCTGGAGGAGACGCACCGGCTGACCGGTGGCGAGCGAATCGAATGCCGGCCGTGACGACCCGGTCGCCCGTGGCGAGACCTTGCGTCACCTCGACGGTGTTCTTGGTCCGCGCGCCCGTCACAACGGGACGCAATTCGACGGTGCCGTTCGCCAAGACGATCCAAACCGAGGTTTTGCCGTCCGCTTCGAGGACCGCCGTGGCCGGGATCTCGATGATGGGCGGAATGGCATGGGGAAGAAAGACCGTGACCGTCGTGCCGAGGCGGAAGGACCGGGGCGGATCGCTCAGACTGAGGCGGACGCGCTGCGTCCGGGTCGAGGCATCGGCGAGCGGGGTGATCTCGCGGATTTTACCTGTGGTCGAAATCGAGCTATTCGTAAGCAGCGAAACGGTGAACAGGCCGCCCGATTGGAGCTTGGTCAGGAGTTCGGCGGGCACATCGAAAACCGCTTCCCTGACATCGGGCCGCGCGACCGTGACAACGGCCTGCCCGGCGGAAACGATCTGGCCAACTTCGGTGTCCCAGGATGAGATCACGCCGTCATAATCGGCGTGGAGTTCCGTATACCCCACTTGCTCAATCGCCTTTCGCAGGCTTGCCTCCGCCTGCTCAAGGCGCGCGGCGGCCGTTTGACTGTTGGCGATGGCGCTGTCGGCTTGGGCCTGCGTGGTGCCGCCCGTCCCGCTGGCGAGCAGCGTCCTTTGGCGCCCTTCGGTAGCCTTGGCGTTGGTGAGTGTCGCGCGGGCATTGGCAACTTCGGCTTGTGCCGAATTGAGCGCGAACCGGGACAGCCGGGGGTCGAGCGAGGCAAGGCGCTGGCCTGCCTTGACCAAATCGCCCACGGACACGTCGCGCGTGATCATGCGGCCCGAAATCTGGAACCCCGCCGAAGTCTGATAGCGCGGCTGGATCGTCCCGGAAAAAGGACCGAAAACCTCTGTGGTGCGGGGCTCAACCTTGATCGACAAAACCGGCCGTGGCGGCTGAACGGCCTCCTTATGCTCCTGCCCGCCGCAGCCGCCCATGACCATGAGCGCCACGCAACCAAGGACCGCATGGGCCGTTCGCGATGCTGACATCCTCATTCGGCGACGTCCACGGCTTGGCCCGGACGCAAGAACTGCGCACCGGCCGTCACAACTTTCTCGCCTGGCTTCACGCCGCCGGAGAGGACCAGCTCTTCTGTTGCGAAGCTGTCGATTTTGACGGGCCGCGGATACGCACGGTTGTCCGCGGACAAGATCCAGACAGCCGGTTCCTCCTGCCATTTGAACATGGCGCTCCAGGGCAAAACGATCGCCTCCCTTTCGCCGATCCGGGCGCGTCCGGTCACAATCGCGCCGAGCGTCATCTCAGGCGGGGTCTTCGTCAGACCGAGTTTCACTTTCACCGTTCCGGATTTGGGATCGACCGCCGGAGAAACCTCCCGGACGATCCCGGCCGTTTTGATTCGAGGGTCGCTTTGCAAAGCGATTTCGATCGGAGTGGTCTTCTGGCGCGCGCCGATGAGGGCCTCATAAACTTCGAAAATGGCATCGCGCGGGCCGTCCTGGGCGAGCGTGAAAATGGTCTTGCCGGGCTGAACAACCTCGCCAACCTCGGAGTCACGGCCAACGACGATCCCATCCGCGCCGGCCCTCAGCTCCGTATAGGAAAGCTGCTCCTGTGCTGTTTTCAGGGCAGCCTTGGCGGAATCCACTTGTGCGGCGGCATTGTCGAGCGAGGCCTTGGCCTGGTCGAAGTTCGCCCTGGTCGTGAAACCGCTGGAAATGAGCGATTGCTGGCGCTCGAAACTGGCCTTGGCCTGCACCAGTAAAGCTTCCGCAGAGCTCACCGCTGCTTTCGCATTGTCCACGTCCGCCTTTTCGTCGCGCGGGTCGAGTTTTGCAATGACCTGACCGGCGGTAACATGGTCGCCGGTTTCGACGGCGCGGCTGATGATTTTGCCCGTGATGCGGAAGGCGATATTGGTTTGGACCCTGGCTTGAATCTCGCCCGATAGGCGCACCTCCGGAGCAAATTCGGACTCGGCCGCGACCACGGCGCGGACCACCAGCCTTGCCGTTTCCAACGCATCCGCCGGGGGCGCAAATGCGAAGAGGACCGTGCAGACAATCGCCTTCAAACTATTCGGCATCGCAAACTCCGCGCCACATTTGCCCCGGCAACCCCTCGCCTATTCAAGCCACTTCTCCGTCATAGCGGTCCAGTGGCGGGTAGGGAAGCTGGCTTGATATTTAGCTCCCAAGGGGTGCGGGCGAAAGGGGTGCGTGCGCTTCAAGAACGCGCATGCGGACACCGGTGGATCGCCGGAGCAGCGCTTACACTTTGAGGCCCTTGAAGACTTCAGTGGTTTCACGTATCCAGGAGTTATGTAAAGCCAAGCACTAGTTCTCGCTTGAACACTTAAATAAAATATTAGTGCGCTGGGTTTATGTTTGTTAATCAATATTTAGGATACAGGGTGTTACGATATGTTACTTTAATCGTTATTGCACATTTACGCCTTATTTACCTCCTTCTCTGCGGAAACTGCGCTTGTAATGAGAAAGCTACGGATGATGAATATGACTATTCGTGCGGCTGTTGTGTTGGCAGCTGCTTGGTTGGCGGGCTGTGGACAGGCGGTTGCCGGATG
Source organism: uncultured Alphaproteobacteria bacterium (assembly GCA_963817705.1). Lineage (GTDB taxonomy): Bacteria > Pseudomonadota > Alphaproteobacteria > Rhizobiales > Rhodomicrobiaceae > Rhodomicrobium. The sequence goes on along the minus strand of CAWFPF010000001.1, from coordinate 2,014,165 downwards.
CGGTATCGCCTCGCCCTATACGCCAGGAAACGGAGCAGACGTTTCGGCCGCTCACCCAACGCTACCGCCCGGCACCCGGGTGATCGTCCGCAATCAGCAAACCGGACGGAGCATCGTCGTAAGGATTGCTGACCGCAGTCCATTTTTGCTGGGACGGATTATCGATCTTTCGGCAGACGCGATGAGTGCCCTTGGCATGGGTGCCCGCGCCCCCGTCTGTGTCGAAGTCGTGAGTTTTGGCAGCGCCAGCCGCGGCTTCGGGAAACTCAAACCGCGCGATCCCATGGCCGAACAAAAGCGAGCCGCCGTGCGGCAGGTCAAGACCCCCGGGAAAGCAGCGCTGTCAGCTCGCGTCCGGAGTGCCGCGAAGACCGCACGCGTTCCGGCCAGCAAGGCGAAGCGCATTGCACAAATACGCCGCGCGAAACAACTGGCGAAAAAGTCGAGCCGCCAGCGTGTTGCCTCTCGCGGTTAACCAGCGACAGCGGCGCCCCCGCTTGCCAAGGCAGCGGGAGCTGCGCTGGCCTGCAACGGGCCGGCAACGCGATTTCACTCACTTTCAAAAAATCCCGCGCCGCCTACCTAAAGCTAGCTTTCTGGGCCTGCGGAGCACCATCCCGGTGCTGGCCGTTCGGCTGCTTCGGGGTTGAAGGACAAGAGTCGCAAGGTGCCGGCCAAGATTGGGACGACGAGAAAAGAGATCGGGCGCGTTTCCCAGGCCGGGAAGGTCGCGCAAGCGCGCAAGGACGCCAAACACTAAGGCTGCTGCCGGGCTAGAGCTTATCCGCTTTCGATGGAATCAAAAGCAGCTCTAACTTTTTTGCCGTGCGTCTTTGCCGGAAAACCGCTTCCACAATTTTCCGTCTAGGCCGGTTTCCGGCCTGCGATAGCGTTCCGGATCAGGGCGACAATAGCCGTTACGACCGGACCTCCGACCCCGCCCCCAATCAGTTGGGTGAGGATCGATCCAATGTCGACGCCGCCGCTGGTGGCAGCCGCAGCGCCTGCACCAAGAAGCGAGCCAAGTATATTACCGCCGCCAACTCCGCCTAGCGCTCCCGTAATGAGGTTCCCAATAGGGCCAAGGTTAAGTTGACGGACCATTTTCGCGAGCAAACCGCTTCCTGCGGCGCCGGAAACAAGCTGAATAAGCAAGCTTACGAGTGCTGATGACATTGTGAATACGCCTCTTACGATACGCCTTCGGCGATTATTACATTGTATTTATGAATTTATCTGCCTTGGGCGCCTGCAACTGTGTCATCACATCTCTTACCTATTTAAAAACATGGCAAGCGTCGCCTTCCTAACAATCGGTTAAGCCCGGCACAATCACGGCAGGGTTAACCCGTCCGTGGTAAACGGGCCGGCTTTTGGATTTATTGGCGCCGCGAAATGTCCGATATTTCGCGTTTCCGCCTATGAATCGTGCATTCTCAGAAGGGGTTAAATATGTTCTCAGTTCTAAATTTAACCAAAACTTGGCGCTTTTGGCATGCCGAGGGATGCGGTTGTAAAGCATTTTTGTCGTATGTTATCAGTGCTTTAGCCTGCATTTAAAGCTTTCTCAAGTCGCTCTTCGCCATCATGGCACCTCATAAAAAGCCGTTGCAGCAGGCGCAGAAACCACGGCCTATTTCGAAACCTGTAAGAGCGTAGCCCCTGGGGGCGCCAGGAAGATGCAACTGGAATGGGCATGACCGAACCAAACCACCCTGAAATCGAGCGGCGGCGGAAGGAAGCGGCGGAGCGCGCGCTGGCCGAGGCCGAGGCACGCCACCGCGAGGCGCAGGAGCAGCCGCTGCCCAAAGAGGTGGGCAATCGCAAAGGTCCCGAGCCCACGCGCTATGGCGACTGGGAGAAAAAGGGCATCGTCTCCGATTTTTAGCGCGACGGCCCGCCGGAGGCCATCGCTGCTAGAACGGCGAGAACGGGAACGCCAGCTGTGTCGTCACCACGGGCGTTGGGGCGTAGGGCGCTGGGCCAGCCACAACCGTCGGGCCATAAGCCGGTGCGGCTGCGACGACCGGAGCCGCGACGACGGGCGCCGGAGCATAGGCGACCACAGGCGCAGGCGCGTAGACCGGAGCGGCCGGGGCCATGACGTATCCCGCGGGATAGGGCTGGTAGACCGGGTAGGCGGGGGCGTAACCGCTGTAATAAACGGGGTAGGCGCCGTAGTAGGAGGACGGCCCCGGACCGGCCCAGTAAGGCGCATAGCCGCAGCGCGAGGCCCGGCGCCGGGCGCAGTATTGGACGTCGTGGCGGAGCGTGCCCTGTGCCGCGGCTGCCTGGGCGAGGCTGCCGGCGAGAGCCGCCGATGGGCTCGCCGCGAAGGCCGGCGGACTCGCGAGTGCCGCCGTGAGTGCCGCGGCGGCGGCCGCTGTTGTGATGATGCGCATTCGGAAGGCCCTTTTCTCTTGGTACAATTAAGAATGTCTCCTGCGCTTCCAGCCGTGACGGGGAAGCCAGGCAAGTATAAAGCCGTAGGCGGGGAACTTCCGGAAGATTATCCGGTGGCAATTAAAGAAGGTGTAAAGGGCCGCCGCCAAATGCCGGGAGAGCATTTACGCGCAAACGGGAGGCATCCTAATCGGAATGCTACAAGTGTTCGGAGTTGATCAGCTTCTCGATGAGATTTGTCTTCTATTAATGCCCGCTGCCCGGGCCGCCGGCGTGGCACCTCACCAGGCCAGGCAATACGAGAGCTACGCCCGTAATGGCCGTCCTGCGATCACTCAGAGCCGACGCTTCTACCGTCCGAAAATTCCGAAGCCGAAGAAGGCGTCGCTGCGGTGTTTGCGCGGCTTTGAGCCGGGCGTCTTGAGCTTCGCATCGGGGTTCGCGGGATCGAAGGCTTCCGCAGTCGCGCCTCCAGCGGAAATGGGCTTCGCCTCCGAGCCCTCCGGCTTCTGCATCCAGGGAGGCAAGTACGATTTGTCGTCGGCCGGCGGCTGCACAGCCTCGCCGGGAGCGGCGGCTACAGCCGCGGGGCCGGCGGGTAGAGCCGCCAGAATGATCGCGAGAAACACCAGTTTTACCGGAGAATAAGTCATCACTCCTCCTCGGAAATGCGAAATCGTCCAAATCGGCAGCTCAAGCGCCGCCGTTCTTAATATTAACGACTAGAGCTTCGGCATGAAAATGTCAAAAAGCTTAACCGGCAAAATCCGCCCTACCGGCCGCTCAAAAACCTGAAAGGCTGCCACTCTTCCTGGACTGAGTGCACTTTTTCCCCAGCTGCGAGCCGGCGTGCGATCCCATCGAAAATGCTTGCAAATTTCTGCGCGCCGGGCTTTTGCACGTTACGGTCCATGATTTCTTCAAGCCGGGCGAGGAGTTGAGCCCCCGTCCTGCCCGCCGCGACTGGATTTCGCTCATATCCCTTGCGCTCGAAGAAATTCGATGTCGGCATATCGCGGCCCACGGGCTGCATCATCTCCCAGCCATGGGAGGGGCCGGCGAGATTCATCATTTCAAGCTGCGCGCCCGTCAAAGTTCCCATGCCCTTCTTCGCGGCGTATTCCTTAATGCCCCGAAGCTTCACGACCTGCATCCAGGGCCCAATATCGCCATCGAGATTGAGAGCGTGCATGCCGATGCCCCTCGGCGTCTTCGCGTAGGCGACGTGGGCGGGCCAACTTTCGCGGACCTTTTTGGCGTCGGCTATCATGCGGCGGAGGCAGGCTGCCTTGGCGCGGAGAGCGCGGGCCTTGCTTTCCGGTATGCCATCCTCTTCGGCGAGGCGGTCGAGCCGGGCCGCGAATTCTTCGCCGTCTTTGCGGATTTGCTCGATGGTGTTCGCGGCGAGCAGCTGCGCGTAGCCAAGCGCGGTCGAGGCGGCGTGTCCCGTCTTCGGATTGTAGCCGGATTGCAGATCGTGCGTGCCCATGCCGCCGGTTTCAAGCGCGTAAACACGCACAACTTGATCCCGCGTCAGGCCGAGCTTGATCGCTTCCATGGCGTAATAGATCATGAAGTCGTCTTCGCTCACGCGTCCGGGCGTGAAGCCGTAGATCTCCTCGGCCTGCTTGAGGAAGTCGGCGACGACGGGCACGGGCTCGTGCTGCTCGACTGGCGGCTTCGGCGGCTTGGGGAGGATCGCCATGATTTCGTCGGGGCGCGCGGGCCCTTTGTAGACGGGCGGCTGCTCCTTGACATAGTCCGCCACCGTGACGGCCTGACCCGAAGCGAATTTCCCCCTCCGCTTCTTGCGCTTGAGTTCGATCTGGTGCCAATAAGCGTCAACGCGGCGCTGGAAGTCGATTCGCGCCGTCTCGTAGGCCTTGAGCTTGGCCTGTTGCTCCGGACTGAGTTTCGCAATCGCGTCCTGCAGCGGAGTTCCGGCCAGCGCTGTCCAGCCAGCCGCCTCCGGCAACGCGAAGGCGCTCAGCAGCAGCAGAAGGCAAGGCACGGTCAACCGTTTGAACATAGGCCGGCACTCTAACGGAAAGCGGGCGTCAAGGCACCCCCGATGTTGCATTGAGTCTTTATCGCCCATCTGGCCTGCCCAAGGCTTAATGCCCGGACGCGGCGGCGATGCCACATTTCTGACGTGCCCATGGGGCAAGTGCCACCTGGACGCTGTTTTTCGCGCCGCTGCTAACGCGTTCACGGACACGGTTTTTTAGCTGGACGGCTGCCGCGGGGCATTGGGCGCGTGACTTGGAATGCCTCTCCTGGCGTAGGACGAATATTTTGACGCTCACCAATGACAAGCAAAACGGTTTCGCCCGGCGGCTATGGCTGCGAGCCGTGGCGGCGGTTGTTGGAGCGGCGCTCGCCCTGGCCGGCTGCGCAGGGTTCGGCGTGCGCAATGCGCCGATCAACTCCGCTCTGACCGAGGGTCCCTCAATGACAGCGCCGGGCGCCGCAAACGGCCCGGTCGTCTTGGACAGCGCCGAGACGGCGATCGGGCTCAGCTTTTCCGGCGGCGGCACGCGGGCGAGCGCCTTCGCATTCGGCGTCCTGCAGGAACTCGCAAAAACCGACGAGACTGCCCGCGACGGCACCCGCCACCCGCTCATCGACAGAGTTTCCCTCGTTTCCGGCGTCTCGGGCGGATCGGTCACGGCCGCCACTTTCGCGCTCCAGGGGCGCGACATGCTGGGCGATTTCCGCAAGCGCTTCCTTACGCAGGATGTCGAAGCCTCGCTCAGCACCTCGGTCAATGTCACCAATCTGATGCTGCTCGCAAATGGCGGCGTGAACGACCGCAGCGGCCTTCCGGCCTGGCTCGACAAGAACCTGTTTCGCGGCGCGACCTACGCCGATGTGTTGAAACCCGGCAGGCCGCAGCTTTGGATCAACGCCTCCGATATCTTCAACCGCACGACCTTCATCTACAATACCGTGAATTTTGGCGCGCTGTGCAGCGACCTGCGCAGCTACCCGTTGTCGGAAGCCGTCGCCGCATCCGCCGCCGTGCCGCTCGTTTTCGCCCCCATCGTGATCCAGAATTACGCCGACCGTTGCCAGTTCGACGCGCCGGATTGGATCGATTCGGCCGATAGGCCCGGCGCGCCCGCTATTTTGCGTGCCTCGGCTGCCGCGATCCAGCGCTACCGCGAGAAAGGCGACGTCAAGTTCGTGAAGCTTCTCGACGGCGGCATGACCGACAATTTGGGCTTGAGCGGGTTTCTTCTGGAACTGGCGGCGTCGACGAAGCCATACGAGCCGCTCACGCCGCGTCAGGCTGTGAATCTCAAGCGCTTCCTCTTCGTGGTCGTCGATGCTGGCCGGCCGCCAGGCGGCGATCTCGCCAAAAGCGCCGATGCGCCCGAGATCATGGATCTGATCCAGGCCGTCTCCGATACCGCGGTCGATGCAAACGTGCGCGCCGCCTACGACGCATTCGCGGCCGAGATGGAAAAATGGCGCGACCGGCTGATCGAGTACCGCTGCGGCCTGACGCCGCCGGAAATCGTGGCGCTGCGTGGCTCGATGGAGGGCTGGAATTGCCGCAATCTTTCGCTTCAGGTGGCGAAGGTCAGCTTCGATCAGATGCGCGAACCAGGCGTGAGGGCGCGGCTCGACAAAATCCCGACCCGGTTCAAGCTGCCGAAGGACGATGTGGACCTCCTGATTGCGTCGGCTGGCAGCCTGTTGCGGCAGAACGCGAACTATAAGGAATTCCTGGCCGCTTATTCTTATTAGTGTCTTAATACCAACCGCCATAAATGATGACACCTTTGCCCACCGCCGTTGCGTGAGGGTAACGATGCGTTCTGGCGCGGCCATTAATGCGTTTCAGGCGCCGCGGCAGGCATCGACGATATCCTTGGAGGTTTCGCGGAGCCGCTTGGAGAGCTTGTTCTTGGCGTCCGCCCTGGCACGCTTCGGCCGCGGACTGAGCCTGTGGAACTTCCGCTCCCGCAAGATGCACCCCAAACCCTCTCCGCTCGCGGAGAGGGTTTGGGGTGAGGGGGCCTGAGCGTGCGCAAATCCCGCCTTCTAACGCACCTCCAGCACGACGCGCCCGCGCACTTTCCCCGCGAGGATTTGGGGCGCGAGATCGAGCGCATCTTTCCATGAGTGCGTCTGCGTGATCGCCGCGAGCTTCTGCCGGTCGAGGTCTTGCGCGAGCCGCGACCACGCCTTGATCCGTTTTACCTTTGGCACATAAGCCGAGTCGATACCGGCGAGGGTCACGCCCCGGAGGATGAACGGTGCAACACTCGTGGGCAAATCCATGCCCGAGGCATTCCCGCAAGCGGCCACGGCGCCACCGTATTTGGTCTGGGCCAGGACATTCGCGAGCGTTTGGCTACCAACCGTGTCGATTGCTCCCGCCCAGCGTTCGCGCGCAAGCGGCTTACCAGGACCTGAGAGATCCTGCCGCGCGACGATCTCCGAGGCGCCGAGGCCGCGCAGGTAGCCTTCTTCCTCCGGCCTTCCCGTCGACGCCAGCACAGTGTAGCCCAGCTTCGACAACAGTGCGACGGCAATGCTACCCAACCCGCCGGCAGCCCCGGTGACGAGCACCGGACCCTTTTCCGGCGATACCTCGTGCGCTTCCAGCGCAAGGACCGAGAGCATCGCCGTATAACCCGCGGTCCCAATCGCCATCGCCTCCGCGCGCGTTAGTCCCTGCGGCAACGGGACAAGCCAATCTCCCTTGACGCGCGAATATTCGGCATAGGCCCCAAGGTGCGTCTCGCCGGTACCCCAGCCATTGAGGATCACCTCATCGCCCGGCTTGAACTCCGGATGCGAGGAGCTTTCTACCAGACCGGCAAAATCGATCCCTGGAACCATCGGCCAGCGCCGCACTACGGGCATCTTGCCGGTTATGGCGAGGCCGTCCTTGAAGTTGACGGTGGTGTGGCTCACCCGGACGGTCACGTCCCCCTCCATCAAGTCCGCTTCAGAGATTCTCGTCCAGGCGGCGTTTTGGCCGGTGGCGGTTTTGGTCAGAAGGAGCGCTTCGAAGTCTTTTGACATGGCTGAACCATTTTTGATGGTTGGAGGGTGGTTATGCGAGCGTAAAAAAAGGATGTTTCAGGGTGAAGCTTTGTGCGGATGCGAAGTTGATGCCACGTCTCTGCAAGACAAGAGAAAAGCATTCGCCTCGCGTTGATTCTTTCGCAAAGTCGTTCTTGATCGTGGTGCGGTCCTTTCGCATTGCACAACCGAAAAAATTTGCAACTTCGAACAAAAAGGAAGACCCTTTGATGGCATTTACAAGGAAATAAGGTGCGGGAGGATAGGTATCCATGTCAATCGCAACGGGCCTCAGTCAGATCGTGACTCTGCTTGTTTTTGGATTTGCCGCAGCATTTGTTTTGGGAATGATCTAGACTATTTCTTCGCGACGCAAAGTCCGGGATCCTCGCACTCACCGGCGAGTATCTCGGCAACGTGACGAACCTCGATCGATTTCCCTTCGCGCGCGAGTTTGCCCGCGATGTTCATCAAGCAGCCGAGATCGGCGCCTGTCAGGACATCAGCCTTCGTTTCTATGGCCCGCTCCGCCTTTTGCGTCACCATCGCATTCGAGATAGCCGGGTATTTGATGGAGAAGGTTCCGCCGAACCCGCAACAGATCTCCCGGTCGCTCATCTCGACGAACGAGATGCCGTCGAGGCTTTGCAAAAGCTTTCGGGGTTGCGCCGCTACGCCCATTTCGCGGAACGACGAGCAGGAGTCGTGATAGGTCACGCGGTGGGGGTAGGCGCGGCCTGAGAAGTCGACGCCGAGCACATCGGCGAGGAAAGACGTCAGTTCATAGACCCGGCCGGAAAAGGCCTTTGCGCGGGCATGCCATGCGGGCTCCGCCGCCGCATCGAACAAGCCTGGATAATGCTTGGCCAGCATGCCAGCGCAGGATCCCGAGGGTACCACGATGTGGGAATACGGTTCGAACGCCGCGATGACCTGCTGGGCGATCTCCTTCGCCGCCTGGCGATCTCCCGAATTATAGGCTGGCTGGCCGCAGCAAGTTTGAGACGCCGGAACCTGGATATCGCACCCGGCCTCCTCCAGAAGCTTGACGGCAGCAAAGCCTGCGGAGGGCCGGAACATATCGATGAGGCAGGTTACGAACAATGCGGCTTGGACAGGCTGCCGGCCGGCACCTGGATGCGAGGGACTCGTCATCGCTTGACTTTCTGTTGACCTTTTCTTGTACGGAGAAAGGTAGCGCGCCGCCGCGCACGACATCAGACGGACGAAAGGATAAGACGCGTTCCTGACGGGCGGCCGGAAGATTGGCGCGAGCGATGCGGGCTTAGGCTTGGGCTGCGGCTTCCGGCGCATGCCGCGGAGGTTTTTTTGCCGAAGGCCGCTGCGGCAGATCGAGACCGTCGTCCCAATAGGGCACCGTGCCGAAAGTGGCCATCATGAAGTCGATGAAAACTCTAAGCCTCGCCGGCACGAACTGCTTATCGGGATAGATTGCATAAATGGCAACGCCCGGCGCTTCACGGTATTGCGGCAGGATGGGAACAAGCGTCTTCGCCAATAAATCGTCGCGAATTTGCCAGGTTGAGCGAAAGCCGATCCCGCATCCGGAAGTGAGCGCCTGATGGACGATTTCGCTGCTGTTCGTCTTGATCTCGCTGGGAAGTTTGATCGATACAAAGCCTTCGGGACCTTGCAGCCTCCAGGACGCGTTATTCTCCACGAGCACTTTATGGCTGGACAAATCCGATAGCGTCTTCGGCGTGCCATTCTCCCGCAGATAAGTTGGGGAGGCGCAGAAAACCCTGCGGCAGGGCGCGAGCTTTTTTGCGACAAGGCTGGAATTGTCCAGCTCGGCGATCCGGATCGCGACGTCGACGCCCTCGCGAACAATATCGATGACGTGATCGGTTGCGATGATCTCAAGATGGAGATCTGGATATTGTTTCAAAAACTTGCCGAGATAGGGCGCGAGATGCATCCGGGCGAAAGCAGTGGGAGCCGTTATCTTGAGCATACCGGCGGCGCGTTCGTGGCCGGAAGACACGAAGGCTTCGGCTTCCTGTACCGTGGCCAAAATTTGAATGACGCGCTCGTAAAAGCCACGCCCGGCTTCCGACAATTGCAATTGGCGGGTGGTACGGTGGAAAAGCCTTGTGCCGAGCCGCGTTTCCAGGTGAGAAATGCGCTTGCTGACGACAGCCGGAGACAGGTCAAGCTCGCGTCCCGCCGCAGACATGCTGCCAGCGGTGACAACGCGCGCGAAAATTTCGAGGTCTACAATCGAAGTCACGTTCCCTCCCTCGAGTAGGCGCCCAAACTTGCATACAATCTCTGCCTGGAAATGCGCAACGGTCTTATAAGTGTATAGGCATACAACGTGTCAAGAGCTAGTATATCAGCCTACGGCAAACTCTGGGTATCATTATCAAACAATCTGATGTGCGTAAATCACGCAAATGGCGTAAGTCGATGAATAATTAGTAATGCAATTCGCACCCGATCGTGTGGAGAACCGCATGCCAGCCGTTCAAATGCCAAATCCGGATGCTCTCATTGTCGCACGGCGGAACGCGATTGTGGCCGGTCTGGCGCGCGTTGCCGGCAATGCGATCCTTGTGAGCGAGGAGAGCGGTTTGCGTGCGTTCGAGACCGATGCGCTTACGGCCTATCGCGCATTGCCCTTGGCCGCCGTCTTGCCACGCACCACGGGAGACGTAAGCCGTATTCTCAAGTTCTGCAGCGAAAACGGCGTCAAGGTGGTGGCTCGCGGCGCCGGGACCTCCCTTTGCGGCGGGGCGCTTCCGGCCGGTGACGCGATTGTGCTCGGGCTGTCCCGAATGAACCGGGTCCTGGATGTCAATATTCACGACCGGACTGTCACGGTCGAAGCCGGCATTACCAATCTCGGTGTTTCGAATGCAGTATCGGCCGCAAATTTCTTTTATGCACCCGACCCGGCGAGCCAGATCGCCTGCACGATCGGCGGTAACGTTGCCACGAACGCTGGCGGGCCGCATTCCCTCAAATACGGCGTGACGGCGAGCAGCATCCTCAAGCTCAAAATGGTGCTGATGAACGGGGATATTGTCGAGCTAGGCGGCGATCACCTCGACGCTCAAGGCTATAGCCTGCTCGGCCTCGCTATAGGCTCCGAAGGTCAATTCGGTGTCATCACTGAGGTGACGGTGCGTATTTTGCGTAAGGCGGAGGGCGGCCGTACCCTTCTTATCGGCTTCCGCTCGGTGGAAGACGCTACTGCTTGCGCGGCCGCCATCACCGCGAGCGGCGTCATTCCAGTCGCTATCGAGCTTATGGACAAGGGCGCCATTTCGCTCTGCGAAGTTTTCGTAGGGGCCGGCTACCCCAAGGACGCCGAAGCGATGCTTATCGTCGAGGTTGAGGGATCGCCAGGTGAGATCGAAGAGCAAATCGGCCGTGTCAAAGAAATCTCAGACCGGTTCGAACCCAAAACTCTTCGCGCAAGCCAAACAGGAGAAGATCAGGCCGCGATCTGGAAAGCTCGAAAGGCGGCCTTCGGTGCTGCGGGACGGCTCGGCGATTATTACTGCATGGACGGCGCGGTCCCACCCGGAAAGCTGGCCGAAATTCTGAAGCGGGCGGAAGAATTGGGCAAGAAGCATCAGCTCAAGATCCTTACTATCGCTGACGCGGGAGATGGCAATCTCCTCTCCCTTGTTCTTTACAACGCCAGCGACGGGCGCGAAAAGGTCAGCGTGGGGGAGTGCGCCGCTGAGCTAGCGAAGCTGTGCGCCGAAGCGGGCGGCAGTCTGACCGGAGAACATGGCGTGGGCATCGAAAAGCGGGATCTCATGCGCTACCAACACACTGACACCGGCCTCATACAGCAAATGCGCGTGAAGGCGGGCTTCGACCCGCAATGGCTGTTGAATACCGGAAAGGTATTCCCGCTCGATCTTCAAGCCCAGTTTGCGACGGAGGGCCTCGATAAAGATGGCTGAAGTCTATATGCCGCGCAGCGAGAAGGAGCTGACGGACTTCGTGCGAAGCGCCAACGCCGGCAAATACCCCATCGAGATTTGCGGCTTCCGGTCGAAGCGGGAGGCCGGCCGGCCCACAAACGCGACCGCCGTCGTGTCGGCCGCGAAGCTTTCCGGCATCACGCTCTACGAGCCTTCGGAGTTCGTGATCTCCGCGAAAGCCGGTACGCCGCTTCATGACATCGAGTCCGCTCTTTCCCGGCATAACCAGTGGCTCGGCTTCGAGCCTGCGGACTATAGCAAGATTTTCGGCCCGGACCCCTTGGCCGCGAGCCTCGGTGCCATCGCCGCGATGAACATTTCAGGCCCCCGGCGCATCTTGTGCGGAGGCGCACAGGATCATTTGCTTGGCTTGCGCGCCGTGAACGGCGAGGGCGATCCGATCAAATCCGGCGGGCGCGTCCGGAAGAACGTCGCCGGAGTCGATCTCGTCCGCGGCTTGTGCGGCTCCTGGGGCACGCTCGCGGTTTTCACCGAGCTGACCTTCCGGACGGTGCCGGCATTGCCAGAAGGCCGTACGATCATCTTTCTTGGCTTGGCCGACGAGGCCGCCACGGGGGTTATGAGCGCCGCGATGGGGACACCCTATGAGGTCTCGGGCACCGTCCACTTGCAAGGTCCGCTCGTCGCGCGCTTGAACGACACGGAAATCGCACCGGCGAAGACTGCGATCACTGCCCTTCGCTTGGAAGGCGGCCGGCAAAGCCTTGCATACCGGCTTGAGAACCTGCGCCGCACGCTCGCACCTTTCGGAGATTCCTATGAACTCGACGCGCCGAGATCGCGCGCGTTCTGGGCCGATATCCGCTCGCTCGCCTTTCTGTCCGGCGATTTCGAGCGCCCTTTGTGGCGCATTGCCACGGCTCCTTCGAAGGCTGCCCTCATTGTCCGGGCGCTGAGCGCATTCTTCGACGTCACCGCGGCCTATGAATGGTCGGGCGGCCTTCTCTGGGCAGAACTGCCGCCCTCCTCGGATGCGAGTGTAACCGAGGTGCGCCGGGTGCTGGCCGAGTTCGACGCGGATTCCATGCTGATGCGCGCGCCCCGTCCGGTCCGCTCCAGCATCGAGGTTTTCCATCCTCTGCCATTTATGAAGATGAAGCTCGTGAAGGCGCTGAAAAATGCGTTCGATCCTGCGGCCGTTCTCAATCGCGGGCGCATGTATGCGGGGGTTTGACTGAGACATGGAAACGCGCTTCACGCCAGACCAGCTCAAAGATCCTCGCCTGAAGGAAGCCGATGAGATCCTGCGCCGCTGCGTGCATTGCGGCTTATGCAACGCAACCTGCCCGACCTATCTCCTGCTAGGCGACGAGCGCGACGGCCCCCGGGGGCGCATCTATCTCATCAAGGCGATGCTGGAGGGAGAGGCGGCACCAAAGCATGTGCGGCCGCATCTCGACCGCTGTTTGTCTTGCTATGCCTGCATGACAGCCTGCCCGGGCGGTGTCGATTACAGGCACCTATCCGCATATGCCCGCCAGCATATCGAACAGAACACGGCGCGCGGGCCGGCGGATGAATTCAAGCGAAAATTACTCAGACGAATATTACCCCATCCAGAGCGGTTCCGGCTGGCCCTTCTCTTCGCGGTCGCACTGCGTCCATTCCGGAGCATTTTGGCACGGGCCCGTCTCAAAACGCTGCCGGCGGCGCTGGCGCTTGCCCCCGCGAGACCGGCGCGTCCCGGGGAGTTTGCTCAGCCGCAAACGGTAAAAACGCAAAAGCTCAGGCGGGGCCGGGTCGCTTTGCTCCTCGGTTGCGCGCAACGGGTGTTGCGGCCGGGGATTAACGATTCGACCGTGCGGTTTCTGAACAATATAGGTTTCGACGTGGTCCTGGCGGAAGGCGAGGGCTGCTGCGGATCGCTTACGCTGCATTTGGGAAAAGAGGCCGAGGCAAAGGTCTTCGCCGGGCGGAACATCGATGTATGGCACGCTCAGAGGGAGAACGGGCCGTTGGATGCCATCATCGTCAATGCGTCGGGCTGCGGAGCAACGGTCAAAGATTACGTCCATCTTTTTGCGGATGACCCAGCCTATGCCGCAAAAGCGAAATTCGTATCGGCGCTCGCTAAGGACATCGCCGAATTCGCCGCCTTGCAAAGGATGGAGGCTCCGGTGGGCTGGAGCGATATCCGGGTCGCCTACCATTCCGCCTGCTCCATGGAGCACGGCCAGAAAATTCGCGAAGCGCCGAGACAGCTTCTGCGTAACGCCGGGTTCACTGTGGTGGAAATCCCGGAAGGCCATATCTGTTGCGGTTCGGCGGCCGCCTTTAATATTCTGCAGCCGGAGCTTTCGAAAGAACTCCGGTCGCGCAAGCTTTCGAACATCGACCGCTTAAAGCCCGATTGCATTGCGAGCGGTAATATCGGCTGCATTGAGCAATTGTCCGGCGGCTCAGTGCCGGTTGTGCACACGGTGGAGCTTCTGGACTGGGCTTATGGCGGCCCTTGTCCAGGCGCGCTGAAGCATCTGGAAAAGCGCGTAAGGATGCTCCCTCGCGAGGGCTCGACCGCCGAGGCCGCCGATGTTGCAGTCTGAGCCACGGTCCGCGGCTGCGGTTTGGACCGTTGCTCTCGGAGCACTTCTCATCGGAGGGGGTGCATTTGCACCCGGCGTTCGTGCTCAGACCCTCTTATTTGAACGAGGCGCTGCGCGTTCGCCTTTGTTGGTGGAAGTCCGGCACCGTTTCCGCCATCGCCGTCACCATGACGAGGCCAACGCCGAAGGCGGAGAGGTGGCACAACCGCCGGGACATCCGAAGGACTTGGCGCCCGCTTCTCCGGTCAAGGAACCGCCGCCAGCCCCGCAACACGAAGTCATGGGACCGCCTCCTCCTCCCGAACGCTGGACGCCCGCCGAGGTCCAGGCGGGGCGCATAGATTGCGACCTGAGGCTTTCGGGCCTGCGTGCCCTATTCGAGCGGCTCGATCCCATCAAGGAAGGCGCTTGCGGATCGCCCGCGCCGATCCGCCTCGAAGGCTTTGAAAACCGCCGGTTACCCGCGCTTCGTCTCGACCCTGCGGCAACGATGTCCTGCAAATTGGCCGAGGCGTTGCATCGCTGGTTCGAAGACGTGGTTCAGCCAAAAGCGAAGAAGCATCTGCACGCTTCGGTCGTTCGCATCTCCAACCTCTCGGCCTATCAGTGCCGCTCGCGCTACAACGACCCTGACCAGCGCATCAGCCAGCATGCCTATGGGGACGCCATCGATGTCAGCGAATTCATCACCGCAAAGGGCGAGCGCATCGCTGTGCTCGATCACTGGAGCGGAAGCGAGGAGCGCTCCACCTTCCTGCGTGAGATCCACGCCGGCGCCTGTGAAATTTTCGGCACGACGCTGGGGCCAGAAGCGAACCAGGCACACAAGAACCACTTCCATTTGGATGTAAAGGAGCGGCGGCGCCCCTTATGCGATTTCACACCGGAACAGGAACGGGCGCGGGAAGAAGCGGCCCGGCACAAGCCAGCCCCGGACGTTGCCGCGAAGGTGGCAGCGAAGGGCGCGGACACGCCGCTGGCTCCGGCGAAAACCAATGCGCCGGCGCCGCCCAAGGCAGCGGAGGTGCAAAAGCCCGAGCCCACATCGGCGCCCGGAGAGCCAGCACCGGCTCATCACCGCCGCCGGAGGCACTCGTTCCGCCATGCACGCTTTTGAGGCCTCGCATTCGGGCGATTCAGAACCCTGGGGTTCGAGACGGCCTGCAGCGTCCTCACCACGAAGGAGCCTTATCCCGAGACGGCCCGCGGCCTCCTTACCATGGCGGAGGCCTCATCCTGAGGAGCCGCACAGCGGCGTCTCGAAGGATGCGTTTGCGAGCCTTCTATGGCCGCAACCTTCGCGCTACGCAAAGATGCCAAGCGGCGGGGGCGCCTTATAGCCCGGAAACACCAAGGGGCTCAGCGGCCTGCTACCGTGGAACTCCAGAAGCTCGGTCAGCACTTGGCGGTAGTCCGTTTTGACCGCAAGGTCGACACGCTCGTCAAGCGCCGCCTCTTCCAAGCCCGGCCACGGCCCCAGAATGCGCCCGCCGCTAACGCCTGCGCCCATCGCGATCATGACGCCGCCGCGCCCATGATCGGTTCCACCGCTCTTATTGGCACGCAACCGCCGCCCGAACTCGCCAAAAGCAACGAGGGTGACGCGATCGTGATAGGCTGAAATATCGTTCCAGAACGCGCCGATTGCGCCCGAGAGCCGCTGGACGTTGCCTTGGAAGCGGCCTGGCTGCCCCTCATGCGTGTCCCAGCCCCCCGCGTCGACGCTCGCCGCGGTCAGTCCGATGTCAAGCTTGATGAGACGCGCCACTGTGCGCAAACCCCGGCCGGCATCGCCGGATTTGTCGTAGCCTTCCTTCTGGTCCGGATAGGGCGCGAATTTACCACCGGCCCCGAGAGGCAGCTTGGCCGCGATGAGCTTGGCCGCTTCGAGCGCGTGTACGCCCGCGGCGCCCGCAGCGCCCGGTGCGTGCTTGTAAAGCCCCTCGATCGCATTTGCGGCCTTTTCGTCCCAGGGCAGTGGTAAGCCATTGCTCAGATCCGGCACGGACAAAGCGCTACCGAAGCCGGCGAATTCGCCCGCAAGAGCACCGGAAGCGGACACGGCGGGAAGCGCTTCGCCCGCATGGTGCGACTGCGCGAGATAACGTGCCAGCCATCCGCCACTGGCGCGGGACAACGCTGCGCCATTGGCCGCGCCGTGATCGATAATGTCCGTCGCAACGAAATGGCTGCGGTTCGGCTCCGGGATGCCCGCAGCGTGCACAAAAGCCAGCGCTTTCGATTTGTAAAGTTCTGCAAGCTCGGGAGCCGCCGGATGAAGCCGCCAGTCGATGTTAGGCATCGATGCGGATGGGAGCGGGAGGCCGGGCTTCTCACCGCTGGCCGCGACGCGCAACTCAATCGGGCGGGCCGTGATCAAGTGCGGGTCGTTGGCCGGGCAGACGAGGTTCAGGCCATCGGCGGCACCACGCAGATGCACGGCGATCAGGACTCGCTGCTTGGCATCGGGCGCGGCGGCAAATGCGAGCTGGCGCGGCCCCCCGGCCGTCAGCGCCAAGAGAGCGCTACCCGACAATGCGCCTTCCAGAAAATCACGGCGGCTTAATCGCATCATAGCCTCACGTCACCTGAAATTGGGGAGCGGCGGCGCAAAGCCCGGCGATCTGGGCGAGCCGCTTTTCATCGGTCAGCGGTTGTTCCGGGTCCTGGCCCAGCGCGGCGAGGAAAGGCTCGACGGATGCGGACGGCCCGGAGAAGCGGGGCAGCCAGTAGGCCACGGCATCGCCAAGGCGCGCGGCATCGCCGTCATGGGCGGACAGCGCCTTGGGTTTCCCTGTGTTCCAGACATTCGTTGCAAGGCGCGCGACAAGGTTCCAGCGCTCGCGCAGATATTCGGGCGTGAGGTAATATTCGGCGCTCGTTGGCCGCCCGTCGGGAGAAGGCCAGCCGAAAAGCCGCTGGCCGCATAGCGCAAGCTGTTGAACGAGCGGCATTGTGGGCGTGAGGTCGATCCCGGTGACGCGGCAGAAGCTGGCGGTGAGCGCGAGCGGCGATCTCGGCTTCGCGCCGGCCGACCCCGCGAACTCCTTCGAGAGAACGATGTGCCGCAACACAAGCGCGATCTGATTGGGCTTTTTCGTGCTTTCGAGCCACACTTTGGTGGCCCCGTCCACGAGGCTTTGCGGCGGGGTATCGCTGACGAAACGGCGGCAAAGCTTGAGGCAGAGAAATTGCGCCGTGGCCGGATGGTACGCCGCCAGTTCGATGGCCTTGCGTCCGTCCGCCATCGGCGCGGCGAATGGCGCGAACTCTGTTGCGAGCACGCGCTTTTGATAGCCGTCGTGCCAGCTATCGATATAGATGAATTTGCCCGTTCGCGGTAGTTCGGTCGCGCCGTCGATCCGCTGGCCGCTCTCGATGGTCCAGCCGGTGAAGGCGCGCGCGGTTTCGTAAACGTCTTCGTCGATATAGCCTTGCGGCCTGCCCTCCGCGGCACCCGGTACATCGCGCCAGCGGTCGTAGCGGTCGTTGAGATAGGCGGCGCGGCCGAGCGTATGCAGCTCCATCAGCTCGCGCGCGTAATTTTCGTTCGCGGCACCGGCGCGCGAGCTGGCGTTCGACAAATAAATGAGCATGGCCGGGCTCGAAGCGACGGCTTCCACGAGGTCACGGAAATTGCCAAGGGCGTGGGCCCGGATCGCGTCCTTGTCGTAAGCCGGGAGCGCGCAGCCGATCCGGCGGTCGTCAGTTGCCAGCACGTTGAAATGATCGTGCCAGAAATCCCACCACCTGCTCGAAGAATTGAGCTCTGCTGTGGACCGCGCGGAGGATCGTCGCGGCGGCAACCTCCTGGTAAGGCCGCACCTGCTCTTCGCCCGGCCGCGCGACCTTGGGATCGAGCAGATCCCACGCGGTATGGATAGGAGCGTCGAGATAGTGGAAAGGCCGCAGCTCATCGACGGCCGGCCAATTCTTCGTATCGCCGTTCGGTGTGGGCTGGCCGTTGCCCGCCGCATATTTGATCTGCAATTTGAACGAGCGGAGGCGGCTTTCCAGCTCCGGACCCGCGAGCGCCGTGGGGTTGAGCTGCCGGTCGAGCCAAGCGGGCAGCCCCGCATGCTCCACCTCGGCTGCGTCCTCGGCGTGTGGCGCGTAACAGAGGCGCGACAGGGGAAAGGCCAAAACATCCATACCACGAACCAATCTGCCGTTTGCCTGGACAGTATAGTTGCTTTCCGGCCTGTTTTGTGGCGCGGGCCGGGTTTATTGTCTTTATGTCTGCCGCATCGGAGCGGGATTACAGACTTTTACGCTTTTCTGCGAAAGCCTTCGATGGCGCCCGGCTTCAGCCGTCCGCCGATCCGCCAGCGTAAGCCCGCTGGAGGCGTAACCGGCGTTCTCGCGCCTAATCTGATAATCGCCGAAATTGAAGGTGGGGCGGCTGGCAATCCCAGAACGCAACCTCCCATCCGCTTCCGGTGTATCGAAGCGCACAGCAATTGCCAGTGGCGACTTTGAGCGTGTGATTGGCGGCTTTGTCTTCGAATGCGCCGGGCACGAGTTTTAAAAAGAATTTTATAATACCGTTGCTCGTCACAAGCAGCGCTGCATTGCGCCCCTGCACTCTTTCAGCCAAATCCTCTGCGAACTGGCTGACACTTTCGGCGATGGTTCGTGGCGAGGGTTTCCAACCCGGCGAATGAGGCCATACGCCCCTTTCGTTCCAAGCCTTCAGCTCACCGGATTTGCCAAGCGCCTCGATCTCGGCGGAGGTCTTGCCCTCCCACAAGCCGTAATCGATTTCACGCAAGCGCTCGTCGATATGAATTTCTGTATCCAACCCAAGCTCGCACGCGGTGATTTCAGCGTAATCTCGCGTCCGCTTGAGCGGCCCGGCGACGATGCGCCGGATCAACGGTTTGATGGGTTCGAGCCCTTTCGCGAGCGCGGCCGCCTGTTCTCTGCCTTTGACGGTGAGGAAGAGATCCGTGCGCGCGCCAACCCAGACCACTTTATCGCCGGCTTCGAAAGTATTGCCATGCCGTGCAAGCAGGAGGAGCATTACGACGCCTCCGGAACCCGGAGTGCGATAAGTTCGCCCTCCCGTTCGATAATCCGTTCCGCGACCGCCACGTCGGCCGGCGCGTCGATCGACCAATGGGTCCGGCCCCGGTAATCGACGATCGCAACCCTGATGGCCATGCCATTTTCGAGAGCGCGCAGCTGTTCCAATCCTTCGGTCTGCTCCAATGGCGTTGGCGCAAGTTCTACGTAGCGGGCGAGCGCGGCCCTCCTGTAGCCATAGAGGCCGATGTGCCGGTAAATCGCCGCGTGGCCAGCGGTTCGCGCGAATGGTAAGACAGTCTTGGAGAAATAAAGCGCGTTTCTGTTCAGGCCGAAAACCACCGTCGTGCCGCTGGCCGGCGTGGCCTTCTTCTGCGTCATAAACTCCTCAAGGCTGGGTCCTACCAGTTTTACGGCGGGCGTGACGATTTCCGGAGCTGTGTCCCGGATCATCTCATCGATCATCGCCTCAAGTACCCAAGGCGGCGTCAGAAGCGCGTCTCCTTGCAAATTGAGGACGATATCCTCGGCAATGGAAGCCCGGCGGACCGCATCCTGAACGCGCTCGGTTCCATTGGCACAATGGGAAGAGGTCATGACGGCTTCGGCACCGATGGTGCGCGCAAAGCCAAGGATGCGCTTGTCGTCGGTCGCGATGATGACGCGGCTCACCCCGGGGACGCTGCGCGCGACGCGCCACACGCGCTCTAGCATCGGCGTGCCAGCCACAGGATGAAGGGGCTTACCCGGGAAGCGGGACGAAGCGTAACGCGCGGGAATGACGATGGCTGCCGGCATGGGTGTGCCTCGCTACTGGGCCCGGAAGGACCGCGACTGCCTAGCAACCATGCCAAGGGCGAGCGGCTCTGGCAATAGTTTCATGAGTGCGGCAATTTGTTTACTTCGCTGGCCTGTGACAACGATGGACCGGCCCCGCATCACGCCGTCATAGCCCGCCCGCGCCACATCCTCCGCCTGAGACCACCAGGCTTTGCCATATTTCGAGACCTTGGCTCTCACGCCGGCGACGTCGTGAAACTCCGAATAGGTGAAGCCTGGGCACAGTGCCGTGGTCAGCACATCATGCCTTTGGTTTTCGAGCAGCAGCGACTGCGAGAACTTGATCATGAACGCCTTCGCGGCAAAGACCTCCGCGAACGCTGTCCATTCCACCTCCGAACTGCAGCGGCCAACCCCCTTCCCCCAACCCTCTCGCCAAGGAGAGAGAGTGAGAAAGAAGCTGCGGCCCTCTCCTGCGAGAAGTAGAGCGTATCAGACGTTCTCTTGCATGTTGGTTGGGAGCCCGAATCGCTGTGGTGATGAGGGCGTCTCATGAGGGATGGCCATCCCTCATGAGACGGGCGGGCGGGACCGCCGTTCCCTTAAGCTTTTGGCTTGCGGGAGAGCTTGGTCCGTCCGCCCTCCGGCTCATGGTCTGAACAGATGACTGGGGAGCAAGTCCCGCATGCAAGGCAAGATGACATCCGTAGAAGCCGGACCAGCAGTTTACGCCGGGGTCGATGTATGTAAAGCGTGGCTCGATGTTTATCTGCATCCAATTGGCCGCAAGTTTCGCGTTCCCAACAGCAAGGAAGGCTGCGAGCGCCTGGCGCTGGCGCTGACCTCCGCAGCTGCCGGGCTTGTCGTCATGGAGGCGACGGGAAAGCTGCACAGGCTCGCTCACCGCGAGCTGAGCGCGGCCGGTTTTGCCGTCGCCGTCGTCAATCCCTACCGCTCGAGAAAGCTCGCCGATGCGCTTGGCCAGCTCGCCAAGACCGATGCCATCGACGCACGCCTGCTTGCGCTCTA
The DNA here is from genome assembly GCA_963817705.1 of uncultured Alphaproteobacteria bacterium. GTDB lineage: Bacteria > Pseudomonadota > Alphaproteobacteria > Rhizobiales > Rhodomicrobiaceae > Rhodomicrobium. The sequence continues at coordinate 1,993,362 of CAWFPF010000001.1, read as the reverse complement.
TGGCGCCGCCGTCGGGCCTGAGGCGACCCCGGTTCCTGCCAAGAGGCTGGCTGAGCTCCAGGAATTGGTTTTGGCGCGGCAAGCGGCCAAAGCCGGTGAGACGGCTTTGAAGAACCAGATCGCCGCCGCTGCAAGCCCGGTTTTGAAGCGCTTGCTGAAAGCGCAGCTCAGCGCCCAAACCCGCCTGATCGCAGGTCTTGAGGCGGCTTTCGAGGTTCTTCTCTCGAAAGACGCCAGCTTGAAGCGGCGTTGCGATGTCCTTGCCTCGATCAGTGGCATCGGAACCATCGTCGCCGTGACGCTTGTGGCCTGCCTGCCGGAGCTTGGCCTGCTGAGTGGCGGACAGATTGCAGCCCTTGCCGGCGTCGCGCCCATGAATTGCGACTCCGGCGAAATGCGCGGCCAGCGCCGCATCAAAGGCGGAAGGGCGCACGTTCGAAAGGCGCTCTACATGGCCGCTGTTACAGCCAGCCGCTGCAACCCCGATCTCAACGCCTTCTATGGCCGGCTTCGCGCCCGCGGCAAGCCCGCCAAGCTGGCGTTGACCGCAGTCATGCGCAAGCTCGCGCTGCTCGCCAACACACTCATCCGCGAAGACCGCTATTGGACACCTCAACATGCTTGACTTCGAACACAGATGCTCTCCTCTTGGGGGAGAGAGACAGGGTGAGGGGACTTGCCCCTAGTTCCTTACTTCGAGGAGCCGGCGCGCGATCACCTGAGCCTGAATTTCCGCGGCACCCTCGAAGATGTTCAGGATGCGCGCGTCGCACAGAACGCGGCTGATCGGATATTCGAGCGCAAAACCGTTGCCGCCGTGGATTTGGAGCGCGCTATCCGCCGCAGCCCAGGCCACACGGGCGGCGAGAAGCTTGGCCATGCCGGCTTCGAGATCGCAACGATGGCCCTGATCCTTCTCGCGGCCTGCGAAATAGGTGAGCTGACGCGCGATCATGGTTTCGGCGGCCATCATGGCGATTTTGTCCGACACGCGCGGGAAGGCGATGATTGGCTTACCGAATTGCTGCCGCTCGTTCGCGTAGCGCAGCCCGAGATCCATGGCGCACTGCGCCACGCCGACGGCTCGCGCCGCCGTCTGCACGCGTGCGGACTCGAAGGTCTGCATGAGCTGTTTGAAGCCTTGGCCTTCTTCGCCGCCGAGAAGGCCCGAAGCGGGAACCTCGAACCCGTCGAAGGAAATTTCATACTCCTTCATGCCGCGATAGCCGAGCACTTCGATCTCCCCGCCGGTCATGCCTGTGGCGGGAAATGGATTTTCGTCGGTGCCGCGCGGCTTCTCCGCAAGGAACATCGAGAGCCCGCGATAGCCGGGCTGCGGGTTCGTGCGGGCAAGGACCGTCATGAGATCGGCGCGCACCGGGTGCGTGATCCAGGTCTTCTGTCCAGTGAGTTTATAGACGTCGCCCTCGCGGACACCGCGTGTCTTCAGCGACGCGAGATCGGACCCGGTGTTCGGCTCGGTGAATACCGCCGTGGGCAAAACCTCGCCGCTCGCGATCTTCGGCAGCCAATGCTCTTTTTGCTCGGGCGTTCCGCCGCCCAAGATCAACTCGGCGGCGATTTCTGAGCGCGTGCCGAGCGAGCCGACGCCGATATAGCCGCGGCTCAACTCCTCCGACACGACGCACATCGCTTCCTTGCCGAGTCCGAGACCGCCGAACTCCTCGGGGATCGTCAGGCCGAACACGCCAAGCCCGTTCATCTTTTCGATGATATCGATCGGGATATACTCATTTTTCAGATGCCATTCATGCGCGTGCGGCTTGACCTCCGCCTCCACGAAGCGGCGCATCTCGCCGCGCATGGCTTCCAAGGTATCGTCGAGGCCGCCATCGCCGAATTCGCCCGAGCCCTCGGCATGCTTGATCAGTTCGACGAGCCTTGCACGCGCCTGCGGAGAGTTCGCCTTGACGAGTGTCACCACCGCGGGGCTTGCGAACGCGTCGCGGTCCTCGGGGGTGAGGTCGAGTTCATGAAAGCGAACCATCTCGGACTGGTTCATTGGGATGCCGCCGAGAACATGCGCGCAGTATTCGCCAACGCCAACCTGCGTCAACAGCGCTTCGATCTCGCCGAACCGCCCCTGTCCGGTCAATCGCTCCGCATAGGCCGCCATCTGTTTGATGGCCTCGGCGTAGGTCGCGAGCCAGGCGAGGCCATGACAGGCATGCTGCTCACGTTCAATCAAATCGGCGTTCAGCGTTCCATTTTCTGAAACTTTGGAACGAACCGTAGCAGAGGCGCGCCCAAGCAACCGTTCAGCATTGCTACCAGCCTCGTGGCAAAGCTGAAGAAGATTTGGCACAACGGCGGACCCGGCAGACTGGCTCATTCCAAATTCCTTTCATGCTCAAGATGAGCCGCGCGCTTAAGCGCGCGGCTGTGATTTCTTTTTGCCGAAAACGAGGCCGAGCCAGAATCCGAAGAGCGTTTTCTTCTTCTCCGGCTCGCCTTTCGGCTTGGCCTGCGCTTTGGCCCGTATCTCTATCTTTTGGCCGGCTGCAGGGGCTTTGCGATCATACGCTGGCGCGGGAGCTTGAGCTGCGGGCCCTGATCGGGTTTGTGCAGGCGTTGCACCACCACCGGCCCCTTGAAGGGCGCCGGGCTCGCCCTGAGCGGACGATGATCCCAGACGAGGCGCTGGCTCCGGGGGCTCCGGCGCGGCAAGGGCTTCGGCGTGAACGGTGGCGGCCGCCACCGGCTCCACGGCGATCGGGGCGAGTTCGGCCATGGTGCAGGGTTCGGAGCTACGCCTTTCTAACTCTCCATCGAAGAGGGTTTCCGGGGCTTCCGCAGGTGCCGGCGCGGTCTCTTGTACTGCGCCATTTACCGCAAAGCTGGGAACGGCGTCCTCCACATGCACCGTGGAGGCAGCGGCGAGATCGGCAAGCGGCACCTCCGGCTCGCCGACAAGGATCACTGGCGCCTCCGCGGCGACAGGAGCAACATACTGCGGGGCCTCTGCCGTGGCAAAGCTCGCAGCTGCTTCTTCGACGCGCGCTTTGGAGGCGGCGGCAAGATTCTGCGAACGGCACCTCCGGCTCGCTTACATGGATGACTGGCGCCTCCGCGGCGACAGGAGCAACATGCTGCGGGGCCTCTGCCGTGGCAAAGCTCGCAGCTGCCTCTTCGACGAAAGCTTTGGATTCAGAGGCGGGATCGGCCACCTCTGGCACGCTGACATGGATGACCGGCGCCTCCGCGGCGACAGGAGCAACATGCTGCGGGGCTTCTGCCGTGACAAAGCTCGCGGCAGCCTCTTCGACGCGCGCTTTAGAAGCGGCGGCAAGCCCGGCGAACGTGGGACCGGCCGCCGTCTCCGCCAGCCCGGAGGTATCCGGACTTGGAGCTGCGGCCTGTGCGACCGGCGCCGCCGGCTGGCTTGCTTGCGCCGGCTCTGGTGCGACTGGAGCCGGTGCTGCGGAGACGACAGGTGCAGTCTCCTTGGATGAAGGTACCACAAACGACGCAAGCACATCGATGCGGCAAGCGGCTAAGTAGTATTGGTTTCCAGAGAGATGACTCTCGACAGCTCTGCGCAGATCGGCAAGCTGAGACGCAAAATCGCCGGCAGCAATATTTTCCCCTGCCGGCGGAAGATCTTTTAGAACTTCAGTGAGTTCAGATATCTGGTTCGCAACTCTATAATAGGTGTTGCCATCGAACTCAGCTTCCGCAGCTTTTTGCAAACTGCGGACAGCCTCGCTCAACCCCAACTTTCCTCCCGTCATGCGTGCCCTCCGTTCTCCGCGGATGTACGAAACGCCTGCGACTTAACCGAACCGCGCCTTCGAGGCTTCGATGGTATCCTCGAACGTGCGCAGCCCCGTGTGAGGGGAGGACACGAGAACAGCCATATTGCCTGGACGATGCTCGTTCTTCCACATGCGCATATGCGCTTTCGGGATATCGGTCCAGGGGAAAACCTCGCTCATGCACGGGTCAATTCGCCGCTCGATGACAAGGCGATTGGCTTGGCTCGCCTGTTGCAAACTCGCAAAGTGCGAGCCCTGCACGCGTTTCTGGTGCATCCACAAGTAACGGGCGTCGAGCGTGAGGTTGAACCCGGATGTGCCGGCGCAAATCACCACCATGCCGCCGCGCTTCACCACGAAAACGGAGACGGGGAAGGTTGCTTCGCCCGGATGCTCGAAGACCATATCGACGTTGTTGCCCTTGCCAGTGTGCTCCCAGATCGCCGCGCCGAATTTGCGAACCTCTTTGAACCATGCGCCGTATTCAGGCGTGCCGACCTTCGGCATTTGGCCCCAGCACTTGAAATCCTTGCGGTTAATGACGCCGTGCGCGCCGAGCTGCATGACAAAATCGCGCTTGTCCTCCTCCGACACGACGCCGATGGCGTTCGCGCCGCTCGTGGCGCAGAGCTGGACAGCGAAGGAGCCGATTCCGCCGCTCGCGCCCCAGACCAACACGTTCTGGCCTGGCCGCAGCACGTGAGGACGGTGCCCGAAAAGCATGCGATAGGAGGTGGCGAGCGTTAGCGTGTAGCAGGCGCTTTCCTCCCAGGTCAGATGCTGCGGACGTGCCATGAGCTGGCGATCCTGCACGCGAGTGAACTGCGAGAAGGAGCCGTCCGGGGTCTCGTAGCCCCAAATCCGTTGCGAGGGCGAGAACATGGGATCGCCGCCATTGCATTCCTCGTCGTCGCCGTCGTCCTGGTTACAGTGAACCACGACTTCGTCGCCAACCTTCCAGCGCTTCACCTTGGAGCCAACAGCCCAGACGATGCCGGCGGCATCGGATCCGGCGACATGAAAAGGCTGCTTATGGCCGTCGAACGGCGAGACCGGCTGGCCGAGCGCGGCCCAAACCCCGTTGTAGTTGACGCCGGCGGCCATGGTGAGAATGAGCACGTCGTGGCTGTCGAGCGGCCAGGTAGGGACAACCTCAAGCTGCATGGCTTGGTCCGGAGGGCCGTGTCTCTCCTTGCGGATCGCCCAGGCATACATTTTCTCAGGGACATGGCCGAGCGGTGGAATTTCGCCAACCTCATAGAGATCCTTAAGCGCCCCAGAACCGGAGCCAGACCCTGGCTGCTTCAATGCGACAACCTCGCTCATTTAATTGCTCCTCACCACTCTCGGAAAACTTGCGTCTTTGTTTGCGGTGCAGCATGACGCGTTTTTTGACCAAGCGCAATACAGCCCGCCTTCATCTTTAGCCCAGTTCTGGCCAGTGCTTTTCCCGGTTGCCAAAGACCCCGGCAAGGTATTTCACGACGATTCTGTTCTCAGCTAGTGCGCCGCGTATCGCTATGAACGTCATCCAAATTTCGCGGCAGCCGGGTGTTTCAGAGGTTAGTTCGCGGGTAAACCACGTTTTGGACGTAACCTTCCGGTTCTGCGCCGCGCGAATGGCCGGAGGCGAACCCCGCCCCATTCCGGTCTTCCGGCAAAGCCAAACTGACTATACCGGCTCGATCTTGCCCCTTCACGGGACAGCTCCCTCCCCGTCCTTCTCCAGCGGGAACCTGCCGCTGGCCGGACACAATTTCTCCCAAAACGCCGCCGGCTTTGAAGTTTCGCCCAAGCCCAACCGGCCGGAACTCGTTGCGCCCTATCGGCACGAGAGAACCCGCGCGAAATTCAAGCTTTTGCCGGAGGCTTACGGCGATGAAGCGGGTAGAGCCGCCTCCTGCCCGTCCTCGAATTTCGTTCCCCGCCATCGCGGCGGGTGAGAGCCGCTCCGGGAAAGTGAAAATGTTGGGCGGAGGGATCCCAGTTCCTTCCATTCCGCTGCGATATTGAGAATGCAGGGCGGGCTGGTTCGATCTGCGTGACTTTCCCCATCGTCGTCGAAGACCTCAAGCTCCGCCCTGCCGCCCGGCAGAGGGAACAGCCGCAAGGTGAGCGGCCCTTGGCTCCAAGATGGCGACGGCCCCAGCGGAAGGATCGAACCCGCGCGCATGAAAGCAGGCGCGGCGCCAAGCGGCGCTGGAACCTCGGTTTCACCGCTCGCGAAGTGCGCCCCGCTGCCGATGCGATACCAGCCACCTTCCGTTTCAGGCAGCCAAATGCGCCGGCTTACAGCGCCACGCTCTACGACGGGCGCAACGAGCAGATCGCGGCCGAGCATAAACTGATCGTGCTCCTCGTAGCTCCCGGTCTGGCCGGGGAAGTCGTAGAACAGCGGACGCAAGACCGGCTCGTGATGTACATGCGCGCGCCACAGCAGCGTATAAAGCAGCGGCAACAACCGCTCGCGCCACTTCAAGGCATCGCGCACAGGTCCAAGGATTTCGGGGTACATCCACGGCTCGGTGGCGATGCCATCATCTTTCCAGGAGTGGATGGAGAAACGGGGCCAATAGATGCCTTGCTCGATCCAGCGCATGAACAACTCCGGTTCGGGCGTTGGTCCGGCGAACCCGCCCACGTCATGGCCGAAGTTGAAAATCCCGGACAGGCTCAGCCCGTGCCCCATGCGCAAATTATAGCGCAGAGTTTTCCAGCTCGTGAAATTATCGCCGGTCCAGGTTTGGGCGTAGCGCTGAATGCCGGGGCCGCCTGAGCGCGACACGAGGAAAGGCCGTTTTGGGGGCGCGTGCTCAAGCTGGGCGGCGTGGGAGGCACGGAGCATCAAATTTGTTTGGACGGGCCGCAAGCAGGCCATCGTGCCGCCGCGCCCGTTCACGTGCGTTCGCGCGCCATCATCCCAAACCTCGTACTCGTTATTGTCGTTCCACGTCGCGGCTACGCCAAGATCGAGGAGCTGTGTCTTCACCTGGCGCACCCACCACGCGGACGTCTTTGGGTTTGTAAAATCGAGATAAGCCGCCTCGCCGCTCCAGAACTGCGCAATATGGGGTTGGGCTTCGTCCTCGCCGTCTCGAACGAAGCCGTGAAAGGATTCGACGCCGGCAAATTGCGGATGATCCGTCAGCAATGCGGGCTTGATGTTCGCGATAAGCTTGACGCCGGCCTTGGTGAAGCGGCTAGCCAGTGCCTTGGCATCGGGAAAGCGATCCGTGTCCCAGGTGAAAACGTAGCGTTTTCCGTCCCTATTTGTGTAGCCGGAGGACAGATGGAACGAGCCGCACGGGATCTCGTGCTCGCTCAGATGCGCCAGGAAATCCCCGAGCCGCGTTTGGGCGTCCGGTGCGTCGGTATACCGCATCGACGATCCGGAATAGCTCAAACTCCAGCGGGGTGGAAACGCCGTCCGGCCCGTGAGAGCGGTGTACCGGGCCACCACATCCCCCACCATAGGCCCGAAGATCACATAGAAATCGAGGTCACCGCCGTCTGCCTCGAAGCTCCGGAAGGGCCCATGATAGGCATCGATTTCAAGGCCGAGATCGAACGTTGCATGCGATAGATTATCGTAGAAAACGCCAACGGCGCGTCCCCCGAGATCGGGGCGGACCGTGAGGTAAAACGGCATGTGCTTATAAAGCGGATCGGTTGCTCCGGCGTCGTAGCCCAGCGCGTCGGCGGTACGCATCCGAAGACGGCGGCCGGCCTTGTTCGCATCGCCGCTCTTGTCACCGAAGCCGTAATAATGCTCGGCCAAATCGCGCACGAGATAATGCGCGAAACCCGGTTGTCCTCGCTTGTAGAAGTAAGCCTGGGTCTGGCGGTCCTTCAGCATGGGCTCGAAGGCCGCCTCAGTGCTGGAACGGAAATACCAGGTGAGAGCGAGCGGTGAGCGGCGGACCTCGACTTTTATCAGCGCCGTTTCAACCGTGATGGCGGACTCCGTTTCCGTGACGGCTCGCACGGCACCACCCGGAAAACCCGCTAGATCCAGGCGGTCGCGGCCATCGATTGCGTCCTCTCCCGCGAGCTCCGGCGAAAGCGACCAGGTGCGCGGCGTTTTCAGACCGTCCGGCGGAACGAACAGTACGCGGGCCATCGAGCTATCCAGAAAGTACAGGATGAGCCGGAAACCGGCCGCAAGACCGATATCGACGCGGTCCGTGCCGGCGGCGTTAATACGTGCGCTCCTTAAGACCCGCATTTGCACGCTCTTGCTGTCAGGTTCGATCTTGGCTGCAAATCTATGATCGCGCGCCCATTAAGAACAAGGCGGCCGTAGCCATGGCGGCGAGAAGCAATGGCGATCCCGGGGACACTTCCGGTCGCCATTCGCGATTGCAAGCTGGAAGGCGCATAGGCAGGGCGCCGGTAGGCCTCGCGGTGTGAAGCGGCCGCTCGCTGCCGGGCATGGGTTGGCGGCCTTAGGCCAAGCCGTGGCTGCCATCGCAGAAGGGCGGGTTTTGGGTCTTTTTGCATCTACAGAGGTAGAGCGGGCCGGACCGTTTCGCCATGAATTGCTTCGGCACCTTGCCCGAGCCGGCATGCGAGCCGTCGCAAAAAGGCTGGTACTTGGAACGCCCGCAGCTGCACCAGAGATAGGTCTTTCCCGCGACGGCTTCGAGCAAATAAGGGTTCATGTCTGCGTGGGGGTCATTGTCCGCCATGGGCGCTCCCAACAATTTGAGCCGCGATGGCCTTAATCCTGAAATGGATCGTGCACAAGAATCGTGTCCTCGCGCTTCGGACTCGTGGAAAGAAGTGCGACCGGCGCATCGATCATCTCTTCCAGCCGTTTGACATATTTGATGGCTTGAGCGGGCAGGTCTGCCCAGGACCGCGCGCCCTGCGTCGAACTCGTGCCAGCCCTTCAGCACCTCGTAAATCGGCTGAACCCTCGCCTGCCCATCTTGCGACGCGGGCAAATGATCCACTTCATGCCCGTCTAGCCTGTAGCCAACGCAGACCTTTATTTCGCTGAAGCCATCGAGCACGTCGAGCTTCGTGAGCGCGATGCCATCCATGCCGGAGACCTTGATCGTCTGGCGCACGAGGCAGGCATCGAACCAGCCGCAGCGCCGTGCACGCCCCGTCACCGTGCCGAATTCGTGGCCGCGCTCGCCGAGGAGCCGCCCGGTTTCGTCCTTCAACTCCGTCGGAAACGGTCCGCCACCGACGCGCGTTGTGTACGCCTTCGTAATGCCGAGCACATAGTTCACAGAGCGCGGGCCGAGCCCCGAACCCGTCGCGGCCTGTCCGGCGACCGTATTGGAGGACGTCACGAATGGGTAGGTGCCGTGGTCCACGTCGAGCAGCGCGCCTTGCGCGCCTTCGAACAGAATGCGCTTGCCTTCCCTCCTGTGCCGGTCGAGGAGCTGCCACACCGTGTCGATATAGGGAGCGATCTTCGGCGCTATCTCGTAAAGCTGTTGCAAAAGGACGTCGCGGTCGATTTCGGGTTGGGACAAGCCCCGGAGCAGAGCGTTGTGATGGACAAGCGCGCGGTCGACCTTGGCGGGCAGCGTCTTCAAGTTGACGAGGTCGATGGCATGGATCGCCCGGCGGCCGACCTTATCCTCATAGGCGGGGCCGATGCCGCGCTTCGTCGTGCCGATCTGCCCCGCGCCCGCGGCCTGCTCGCGCAGTGCATCCAATTCGCGGTGCATGGGCAGGATCAGCGCCGCGTTCTCCGCGACGCGAAGATTATCGCGGCTGATCGCAACGCCAAGCTTCGAGAGCCCCGCGATTTCAGAATCGAGCGCCCAGGGATCGATGACGACACCGTTTCCGATCACCGAGAGCTTGCCGCGGACGATGCCGGAGGGCAGCAGCGAGAGCTTATAGGTCTGGCCGTTGACGACGAGAGTATGCCCGGCATTGTGCCCGCCTTGAAAGCGCACAACGATGTCGGCGCGCTCGGACAGCCAATCGACGATCTTTCCCTTTCCCTCGTCGCCCCATTGCGAGCCGACCACCGCGACATTTGCCATATCAATCCCCGGATGCTTCTTGGAGATCAACACTACTGCAAGCACGGGCATTTAGCTACGGCCGGCAATAAGCACGAAAGGTCTCAGGTCCCAGTTCCGCTCCCCGCTTGGTCCGAAGCGAAGACAACGCCCCTGCGGTGGTATTCATCCAGGTCGGCGTAGCAAATCTCCAATTCCGTGTTGGCCTTGATGTCGGTCAAGGCTATGAGATGAGCCACAGCAGTTCCGGCTGTGAGCCGGGTCCATGAAACCGAAGTGTTCGGCTTCGGCGAGTGATTGCAGAATGAAATATCTCCGAAGACGAGCGCGCACTGCCCCTCCAAGGCAAAGCGATAGGGCCAGACGCCTGTCTCGCCGAGCTTTGCGCTATCCTCCAAGGAAAGAAGAATGGCTTGGGCCTCCGCGATAACAGCGCCTTTGGGAATGGAGGTGAGGGCGAACAATGCCCTTCCCTTCTTGCCAGCCTGGTGGACGGCATAGAGCGGCGCGGAGTGGGTACTTGGGGATATAATCTTCGCGGGGTCCATGACAAGGAACCTTCTTTGCGACCGCTTTGCCGCTCGCGGTGGCGGCTTCCGGAGGCTCAAGACGCAAGACCGTGAGACGCGCAACCGTCAAGCGTTACCTCCGCCGGTCATATTGCGGACGTTAACCTTTGTCAAACGGCGCCGGGCTTTTTTTGCAATATGAGCCGCATGCTACTGAATTAGCGCATAAATCTTGCGGTATTGAGATTCTTTTTCCGCACAGAATACGGAATGGAGGAACGGGCTTGGGGTCCCTTCTTAACCGGCCAAGGCTGCTCTTGACTTTAACGGCCGCGTTCTGGGCCGGAAACTTTGTGCTTGGCCGCGCTATCGTGGGCACTGTTCCTCCCATCACGCTCGCCTGCCTGCGCTGGGTTTTCGCGACCTTGGTTTTTTTACCGTTTGCATGGCCGCATCTCAAAAGGGACGCCAATAAGATCGCCGCTCATCGCGGCATGCTCCTGTTTCTGGGCTTAGTTGGACCGGCCTTCTACAACACGCTCTCTTATCTCGGGCTTGTTTCGACGGCCGCTCTGAATGGCCTCGTTTTGAACGCGGCAGGCCCAATGTTCATTATGCTGACCGCTTGGAGCGTGTTCGGGGACCGGCCGCGCGCTGCCCAGCTCATCGGAATGGCGGCCGGGTTTGGCGGCGTTCTCGTCATTATCGCGAAGGGCGATCTGGCTTCGATCGCGACTTTCCGGTTCAATCCTGGCGATGTGTTGCTGATCGCCGGCATGATCTGCTGGAGCATCTACACGGCGTTTCTCCGGAAGCGGCCGGCGATGAGCTGGCAAAGCTACAATCTCGTCACATACGCCATTGCCGCCGTGGCAAACGTTCCCCTTGCCCTGGCGGAGCATAGCCTTGGCTACACACTCCACCCAAGCTGGTCCGCGCTGGCGGCCATTGGCTATGTGGCGATTTTTCCGAGCCTCATTGCCTACATCTTTTATAATCGCGCCGTGGAATTGCTTGGGGCGGCGCCCGCTGGGCTTTACCTGTTTCTCGTGCCTGTCTTCGGCGCTATGCTCGCCATGGTTCTGCTGGGGGAAAAGCTTTACCTTTTTCATGCCGTGGGTTTTGTCATGATTATTGGAGGCGTGCTGATCGGAAGCGCGAGACCGGTGGCGATCCGGCTGCCACGGATGCCGGGCACGGGCTAGCAGGCGCGGGTCCGCTATGAAACCGGTGCGAAACCCATATGGGGGCGTGCCGCGTCCGCGAAGCGCTCATAAACTGCGAAACGAAAGGACCGCCATGATTCGAGAAAAATTATCCGGGGCGTTGAAAGACGCCATGCGCGCGAAAAGCGAGGCCACGACCACGATCCGTATGATCAATGCGGCGATCAAGCAGAAGGACATCGACGTCGCCCGGCCCCGCGGCGACCAGCAAATCGGCGACGATGAGGTGCTCAATCTCCTGCAAAGCCTTATCAAATCGAGGCGTGAATCGATCGTGCTTTATAAGCAGGGACAGCGGCAGGACCTCGTGGACAAGGAGGAGGCGGAAATCGCGCTGATCGAGCAGTTTCTTCCCAAGCCATTGAGCGAGGAGGAAACGGAAGCGGCCGTTCGCGCTCTCGCTTCATCGACGGGTGCGAGCAATGTTAAGGATATGGGAAAAGTGATGGCCGCGCTGAAATCGAACTACGCTGGCCGCCTCGACATGACAAAAGCGAGCGCGATCGTAAAGCGGGTTCTCACCCAGGGCTAGGCGTCTTGGCGTTGGAGCTTAGCGGCAATGTGCCGGGATGCGCTCAGTGAAACGAGATTTTGAGCTTTCCCCACTCATCGCGTTTGCGCTGCAAAACTTCCGGCATTTGCGAGACGATCTCCATGAGGACCACCAACTCCTGCCTCAGTTCGGCATCGTCGATCCGGCTGAAGGCGGAAAGAAGCTGCCGCGATTGATCCAAGCGCACTTGCCGGTCGTCCTTGGGGGCGGCGACACCGGCCAGCAGGAAGCGGAACAGCTCGTCTATCTGTTCACGATTAATCATGACCACAACTCCAACATCCAACGCCACGGCCCAGGTTGTACAAGAGGAATGTTACAATTCCAAGTCACTATCCACAAGAAGCACCACTTGCCTGCAACCTCCCCTACCCCAAATTATCGCGAGCGCTGCAATATACGCAACGAAGATATGCATTTGTGTGAACGGGAACCAACTCCGGAGTAAGAAATCCGCGATTTGTCCACAGCTCATCGATGACGAGTTTGTTGAAACGAAACGCCGGGCCTTCGGGTCTGGCCGATCACGAAGAGTTGGCATGGACTTTGAGTTCATCCTCGGCGAAAGGGAAATGGGCCGCTAGGCTTCAGTGCAACCAGGAAGACACGATGACTCTTGCGACCGAAGTTACACCCGTCGCCAATAGCCCGGAACAGGAAGCAAACGGCGGATGCCCACCGCTCCAGCTCGAAAATCTTATGCAGAATGCTCGGCGTGCCAGCGAATTCCTTAAGGCGCTCGCGCACGAAACGCGCTTGCTCTTGGTGTGCCTGCTATCCGAACGGGAGCACTCGGTGACGGAACTTGAAACTATCCTTGCGCTTCGGCAGCCTGCTGTTTCGCAGCAATTGGCACGTCTCAGGCTGGATGGCCTTGTGGCGACGCGGCGCGAGGGGAAGACCATTTATTACCGTCTCAACGGCGCCGAAATTCAGGGAATTGCCTGCGCCATCCACGATCTTTTCTGCCGGGATCAAAGCGCGCTTAAGGCGACGGGCACCCGCGAGGCTGACGGTGAGTATGGAGCTGACGTTTAAATATTTTGCCTGGGTCCGGGAGCGCATCGGGGTCGCGGAGGAGCAAGTCACGCTGCCCGAAGACGTCCTCACGGCCGGCGATGCCATAGCTTGGCTCAAGCGCCGCGGCGGCGGCTACGCGGCGGCCTTCGAGCGCGAGACGGTCATTCGCACGGCTATCGATCACACGCATGCCCCGCACACAGCCTCCCTGCGGGGGGCGCGCGAAATCGCCTTCTTCCCTCCAGTCACCGGCGGGTGATATAGCTTTCCTTAGAATAAGGAATGAAGGGGAGTGGCGTGACCAAGGGACGGCAAGGAAATTACTTCGAGGATTTCAAACTCGGCCAAGTGATCCAGCACGCAACGCCGCGGACCGTCTCGGCTGGAGATGTCTCGCTCTACACCGCGCTTTATGGTTCGCGTTTTGCCGTCCAGTCATCCGACGCCTTCGCCCAGGCCATCGGCTATCCGCAAAGCCCCGTCGACGATCTTCTTGTCTTTCATATCGTTTTCGGAAAGACGGTGCCGGACATATCGCTCAACGCCATCGCCAATCTTGGCTACGCGGAATGCGTGTTCCTCAAACCGGTCTACCCCGGCGAAACTCTGTCCTCGTCTTCGGAAGTGATCGGGCTACGCGAGAACTCCAACAAAGAGAGCGGCGTCGTCTACGTGCGCACGACGGGGCGCGACCGGCATGGCGAACCGGTTCTCAGCTATGTCCGCTGGGTGATGGTCAGAAAGCGCAACAAAGAGGCGCCGGTGCCGGAAGCTCATGTGCCGAAGCTGAAAAGCGCGGTCACGCCGGCGGAGCTTGGAGTTGCGGTGCCGCGGCTCGATCTCGCTGGGTACGACACCGCTCTAGCCGGCAGCGAGGCCCGCTGGGGCGATTACGAAGTGGGGCGGAAAATCGACCACATCGACGGCATGACCATCGAGGAGGCCGAGCATCAGATCGCCACCCGCCTCTATCAGAACACCGCGAAGGTGCATTTCAACCAGCATCAGCAGGCGAAGGGCCGCTTCGGCAAGCGCCTCATCTATGGCGGGCAAATCATCTCGCTCGCCCGCGCCTTGAGCTTCAATGGCCTGGAAAACGCGTTCCACGTCGCGGCGATCAATGCCGGCCGGCATGTGAACCCATCCTTTGCGGGCGACACGGTCTATGCCTATAGCGAGGTGCTGGACAAGGCGGCGCTCGACCGGCCGGATGTTGGCGCGCTCAGGCTGCGGCTCGTCGCGTTGAAGGACAAGACCGCCGCGGGCTTCCCCTTCAAGACGGAAGATCAATACGACCCGGCCGTGGTGCTGGACCTCGACCTGTGGGTGCTGCTGCCGGTTTAGGTCCGGCATTCGGGAGGGCCACTATGTGTCCAGCCGATGGCAGCTTCGATGTGCCGATGCATTGCATCGGGAGCCAGATCGATTTCGCCGGGCCACGTCACGGCGTCATAGTCGGAATAGACTTGCCCGAACAGCACGCATCGGCCAGGGCCGCAAAAACTCCGCCTCCGGCGAAAAGATGAGCTGGCGAGGCGGGCTTGCGGCTCGGCGAGTTCGCCATCGCGGCGGTGATAGCCGGTCTCCGCGATGAGGGTGGCGGCCTTGGCGGTCTGGCCTCGTGGCGGGCGGCTTCCTCGCTCTCGAAGGCGGCGGGCACGCCGATGGCGAGGCGGGCGCGCTCCGGCGCGAGATGCATCTCCGTCCTCCACCTCGGCGAGGTCGGCGCAGACGCCCTCAATCAGGGCAGGGGCCTTTCCAACGATCCCGGCCCTGCCAACGGCCAGGCTGGGTGCGGACCTCCTTGAGCTTGCGCCCGCTGCATGCCGGGAAGCGCAGTCCACGCGTATTTCAACAATAGGCGTCGTCTGCAATGCACCGGAAAAAGCAATAAGACCTTGTCTGGGAGGTGATCAATCGAATAGGTTCTGCTGAGCTTGAGTGTCCTCAGCCTTAAACGCTTCAACGAAATTTGGGGAGGGAGAATGAGGCAAGGACTCCACCGGCTGTTGATGACGTTTGTGGAAAGCTGAAGAATGCAGCTCAGAAGCGGCCAATCCTTGTTTGCCGCTTCTGGGGCTCTCAAGGCCGGCCGGGAAGGTGGCATTCATTGTCTTCTAATCCAAAAGCGATCCGGGAAAACGCCCGAAGCCTTCTGAACAAGAAGACGGCGAGTGGCTTGCGCGAGATTAGAGATGCCATCGTGCGCTCCGGCGCCCTCGTCGATGAGAAACTGCATGAACGCCTCGGTTGGTTCCTCAACGATACGCTCAAGCGGCTGGAGCAGCACAAGGCAAGAATAGCGTTCATCGGCCAGGTCAAGGCTGGCAAGAGTTCAATTCTCAACGCACTTATGAAGCGGCCCGATTTCTTGCCAACAGATGTCAATCCTTCAACAGCTGTGATTACTAAGATATATTTTGGTTCTTCGGAATATCCTCCCAATACAGCTTTATTTCATTTCTTCACCGAGCAGGAGTGGGAAGGGCTCTTCGCGACCCAAGAAACGCGCGATAGCAATCAATCAGTGCTTATGTCATTACCGGCGACGCGACGAAGCTTGGAGGCACTCCGGCAGCGCGCGGAGGAGCGCCTCGGACCGGAATATGTCAATCTCATCGGACGGCATCATCTCTTCAACTCGGTTACCCCCGAGATCATGCAAAGCTACGTAAGTACCGGCGATTTTTCAACGAAGACAGCGTTTCACGCCAACTTATTTTCTGACGTGACTCGCATGGCCGAGATTTTTCTCGACGAGAACCCGATTTACTATCCGTCCGTTTTGATAGATACGCCCGGAGTTAATGACCTGTTTTTCGTCAGGGACGAGATAACCCGTGCAAACCTGGCCGACGCCGATGTTTACATCCTTGTGCTGACGGCGCATGAGCCCCTTTCTCGAAGCGACATATCGTTGTTGCGGCTTCTCCGTGGATTGAGGCGGGACAGAGTGATCGCCGTCATCAATCGAATCGACACGCTCTCCGATATCGCTACTGAAGGGCCGCGTCTCCGCGATCATGTCGTCCAAGCTCTTAAGCGCGAGCTTCCTTACGCGGATATCCCAGTCATTCTGGCGAGCGCATTATGGGCGAACGCCGCCCTAAAAGAGTCCCCCTTCGCGATAGAAGGGCTCATCACACGAAATTTCATCAACTATGCCGCCATCCGTGGCGTTGGAGACCTCATTTCGGCGAGCCCGGGCCGGGATCCAGACGTGATTTTGAGCCGCTATGCTGAGGCTCTTTATACCTGTTCGGGAATTCCAGAGTTGGCGGACAGCGTCAACCGCTTGGTCGCAAGTTCCATCGTCGAAGAGCAGCTCCTTCCAGGCTCGTCGACCCTGGCTGCCATCTGCCACAACAGTGCGGTGGCGATCCGCTATTGCAGGACCATCCTCGATGTTAGCAACGACGGAGGCTTGGATGAAGTTGAGCAGAGCGAGAAATCGAAGGACCTCGTCTTGCAAAGCCTCCATCGCCTGAAACTGTTAATCGAAAATACCGAACTCATGCTTTGGCAAATGCAAAAAGACTGGAAACTTTTCTGCGAAGCCGAGATTTTGAATCTGGAGCGGTATTTAATATATGCCGTGGAGCAGTTCTCCGGATCGCAAGCATTTAATCTATTCGAAGAAGGAAAATATAATTCTCTCAGGCACGATTTGTTCAATAACACGCTCGTTTTCAGGTCTGAATTGGCAGAACTAATTTGCAATCATTACGATTTAACCTGCCGGCTCTTGCGTGATAAGCAACGTGAAGGAGAGTTCTGACATCAGAATACAGACAAAGAAGTTGCTTCGTGAAAAAGATAGCCTTCTTCATTTTGGAATGAGGCCATCCAGATACGGTCCTGTCTATTTGATGCCTTTAGCAAAAGCTACTGTATTTGAAATGGACGACTTTTGGCAGCAGGAAATTATAAACTCACCGAAACCCTATGAACTAAAAACAAGAGATCTTAGGGCGATCATTATGTCTGAGTTCCACCCTATTATAAAGGAAATTACTCAAGCCTCCAATTCAGGGCTTGATCTGATCATCGATGAAATGATACGGCATCTAAGAATATTTATATTCAGCTCCATATATCCCGTCTTACAGCATGTTGAGCTTGTCGAAGGTTTGCGCAGTTCGAAAGATTTGGGTGAGACTCATGCCGAGCGTCTATTCAAATTCGCTGAAGACGCGACGAAGGCCGTCGAGTTGTTCGAGCGCGAGCATACCGCCCTCATTCAACTGAAGAAAGTTATGTTCTCCGTCTAACGGGCAGGGCGTCCGAAGCGGTCCGATACGCTTGTACGCCGGAAGAGTGACAGGCCTCCTGTCTGCTCCAGGACCGCGGAAATCCAAGCGTTGGGAACGTCGCTCACTCCTGCTATCAATGCCGGAAGTGGCGCACCCCGGTGAACACCATGGCGAGGCCGCGTTCGTCGGCGGCCGCAATGACCTCCGCATCGCGCATCGATCCCCCCGGCTGGATGATCGCCGTCGCTCCGGCATCGGCCGCGGCGAGCAATCCATCGGCAAACGGAAAGAACGCATCCGATGCGACGGACGTGCCGGCCAAGGCCTGCGTGGCATCCCGTTTCGCCGCCCTCGCCACCTCCTGCGCCTTCCACACGGCAAGCCGCACGCTATCGACCCGGCTCATCTGCCCGGCGCCGACGCCAACGGTCGCCCCATCCTTCGCGAACACGATCGCATTCGAGCGGACGTGCTTCGCCACGCGCATGGCGAAAATCATGTCGGCGCGTTCCTGCGGGGATGGCTCGCGCTTCGTGACGGTCCGCATGGTGTGCTCGTCCAAATCGGCGCCGTCGGCGTCTTGAACGAGAAAGCCGCCGGAAACCGAGCGGATGGAGGGCGTGCGCTTGCGCCGTTCAAGAAGGCCGCCCGTCAAAAGCAGCCGCACGTTCGCTTTTCCGGCGAAGGCGCGTCTTGCTTCCGCGCTGACGGAGGGTGCGATGACAACCTCGGTGAAGATGCGCAAGATCTCCTTGGCGGCCTCTTCGTCCAGCGCCTGGTTCGAGGCCACGATCCCACCGAACGCGCTGACCGGATCGCAGCCGAGCGCCTTTGTGTAAGCCTCCGCCACCGAATCCCCCGTCGCCGCGCCGCATGGATTGGCGTGCTTGATGATCGCGATGGCGGGATGTCCGGCCGGGAACTCCGAGATCAGTTCGAAAGCGGCGTCCGCATCGGTCAGATTGTTGTAGCTCAGTTCCTTGCCCTGGACCTGCTCGGCGCGCACGAGGCTCGCGCCACCCCGCTCCGGCGTCTCGTAGAGCGCGGCGTTTTGATGCGGGTTCTCGCCATAGCGCAAAGCCTGCCGGAGCTTGCCGGCGAGGAACATTGACGGCGCCGGCGTTTCCTCTGTGATGGCGGAGAACCAGGTTGCGATAGCGGCGTCATACGCGGCCGTCCGCGCGAAAGCTTTCGCCGCAAGACGCCGGCGCGTGACAAGGGCCGTTGTCCGCGCCTCGCCGGAGAGTTCTTCGAGCACGGCGTCATAATCGGCGGGATCGGACAGCACGGTGACATAGGCGTGGTTCTTTGCCGAGGCGCGCAGCAGCGCGCACCCGCCGATGTCGATTTCCTCGATCATCGTCTCGACATCGCCGGCGCTCTTTTTGACGGCTTCCTCGAAGGGATAAAGGTTCACCACCACCAGACCGATTGGCGCGATGCCATGGGCGTTGAGCGTGTCGCGCGTCCCGCTCTGGTCGAGATTTGCCAGGATGCCGCCGTGGACGGCCGGGTGCAGCGTCTTGACGCGCCCCTCCAGGATTTCGGGGAAGCCCGTCACCTCGGACACGGGGATCACCGGGATGCCGTTATCGCGGAGATAGGCGGCGGTGCCTCCCGTGGAGACGATTTCGATGCCGAGTAGCTCCAGCCGCTTGGCGAATTCCGCAAGGTTTGACTTATCGGAGACGGAGATGAGCGCCCGGCGGACCGGAAAATCGTGGTGCTTGGTCATGGCGTGTTAAGTGTGGGTCTCAGTTAGAAGATCAAGGTTAAGAACGCCGCACTTGGCCGTCGATGAGGACCGGCCTTTGCTGCATAACCTTCTCGAATTTCCAATGCACGGATGTAGCCTTCGAACAAGGCCCCTTGAGCACCATTTGCAGCGATCGCCGCAAGCAGATGGGATCGGCGAAGAAGATGCTCTCCTCGACATCGAGTTCGGCCCCCTCGGCGAGGAAACGCCAAACTTGGCCCGCGGGCGTTGTCAGCGTCACCGCATTGGTATTGCGCGACAGATTGGCCGCGACGCGCGGATGCAGGTGAAAGCGGATCGCGAACCGCGCGGAGCCGCTGCTCGAAGCGCTTTCGGGCGAGGTAAGCTGATCGTGGCCCTCAAGCTCAAGCCCGGACTTGCGCAGCGTGAGTTTGCGGCGATGGATATACCCGAAGCGCTCGCGATACCCATCGTGGCTGATGCGCACGCTCACCGAGGCATCCAGCTCGGCGATCTCGTGCTGCACGCTGCCGGGTCCGGCGAGCCAGAATAGCTCCCGGCCGGCGACGTGGCCCTGCGCCTTGATAAGCCGGGCTAGGGACAGATCCTCAATGGTGAGCGTGGAGTGCGCCGCCGTGGAGCGTGAGACCACGTACCAATCGCCGGTGTCGTCCATAGGAGCGCCGCAATTCGTGATGAGCGGCTCATGTCCAGCGCTCATTTCGAAGGACCCGCAGCCCGCATGCGCGCGGGCGCTAAGATACATGGGCGGGGCGCCTCCCGCATCGGCAAGAACGACGGTGTCGCCGGCGGCAAGGCGCGCATACCCCGACTGTGGCGCGATGAGGCCGGAGAAGGTGCCGCCCGCATCGTCATAGGCGAGCACAGTTGCAACTTGATCGAGGAGCGTCGGTCCCATGCCATTGAAATGGCCGAGACTGCCATCGCCAAGCCGCAGGAAACGCAGCATCGGATTCATGCGGCCGATGGCGGCGTAAAGCGCTTCGGGCGGTTCAAGCTGACGCGCCACGAAACATTGCTTGAGGGGAAGCAGTTCAAGGAGAAGCTCGGTCAGAGCGCCCGGATCGCGGGACGCATGGCCGCCATCTTGCAGGATCTGCCGTTCAAGCTCGGCGCAGAAGACGGGAAGGTAGGACGCGAGGTAACTTTCCTGCTCGGCGACGCAAAGGCCGGCCAGCAAGATCGCGGTCAGCGCGCGCAGCCGCGCTGCGCCTGTGCAGTCGCCATAGACCACGGTCAGATCGTGAAGATCGCGGCTGAGCATAAGCATGACGGCGTCGTAAAATTCGGGGTCGGCGCCGTCGAGGATGAAGGCCGCGTGGGAGAGTATGGCGATGACGCGCTTCGCCACTGTGTCGCCGTCATGGGCAATGGCTGGCGCCGCGCCGCTAGCGGCGATCCAATCCAACGTCAGCTTCCGCGCTTTCTCCCGCGCGATCTGATCCTCCGCCGCGTGCAGATGCCGGAGCCAGCCGAAGGCATAAAGCTCTCTCTGCCATGGCACGGAGGGCGGTCTGATGCCGAAAGGGGATTCCGATCCGATGGCCGCAGCCGCGCCGGCAAGGCCGAGATAGCCGTCGTATAGCTCCACGGCAAAGCTCGGATCGCCCGTGCGCAGGTCCTGCGGCAGGATCAACAGGTGATACGCCGCTGGGACGCCGGCCATCCATCGCGAGAACGGTGCCTTGAGCGCAAGCTTCAAGGCTGAGCGCCCGGCCCGGTTGACGGCCAGCGCGGCAAGGCGCGCTTGATCTGATATCTGAAGGGACATCGCGTTAATTTTTATTGATGCCCGGGCCGGCAAGCAAGGACATAGTGCACCCCATCGCTACGAGCGCTCACTCATGCCGCAGCGTGAGGCGTAAGGCCGATTCGCGCAAGCCTTGGCTTTGCGGGTGTGGACAGAGTGTGGCGTCTTAACGAGCTCAAGCGCATCTATTTTGCATTTTCACGAGGATAATCTAGGATTTGCCGGGGGGACTTTTCATGGCGCAAAACGGAAATGCGTTGAATGGCGGGGCGCCGGCGCCCACTTCGGCGGTGCCGCCTTGGCTGATCGATCTGAAAGACAGTGCAGCCGGCCTGCGCGAGCGCAAGGAGCGGCCGCCGGGCAAGCCTTTGGGCCGATGGCTCGGCGATTTTCTCAGCGAGGATACGCCAAGCGGGCTTTTGCCGGCCGAAGAGAAGCTTCTGTTTGCGGCGGCAAATGGCGAGGCCTGCGTTCTGCAAAGCCGCGCGGCCCGGCTTTGGACGGTCTTCGACGCGTGGCGGAGCCCCATCCAGGAAGACGATGCGCCGGCGGAGGCGGACTTCGCGTTGGCGATGACGGCGTTTTTGGAAAGTGCGCCGGAGGCCGTGCAAGAGGTCATCCACGACGCAACCCTGCATGCCATTGCCGAACTCGGGCTTCCCCCGGATTGGGAGCCCAAGGACGAAGCTGAAACCCGAAGGCTCGCGGCGGCGCAGCAGGTTTATTTCGCGCGGCTGGAGGCCGAGGGCGATCCGGAGGGCACACTCCGGAAGGCGCGGTCGGGCGAAGGCTTTTTTCTGCTCGCGGTTGAAGTGGTGAAGCAGGCTCTGGAGCCGGTGCCGGGAAAGCCTGTGCAGCTGAACGACAAGTGGTTCACCCCGCTGCTGCGCAAGGACTTGCTTAAAATTCTTGTGGAAACACGGAGCCGGATCGATGAGCAGCCGCGCCTGCTCTGGCCGTTCTTCGGCGAACTCGTGCGCCATGTGAGAGCGGCGCCCGGCATAGACGAGGCGTATCTGTCGAAGCTCAAGGCGGACCCCACCGCACTAAGGCCGCATTTCGACGCGGCGTTCGATCGCTACGAGCACGAGCGCTGGCGCTGGGCCGACCCGGAGGACCCCGACATCCGCGTGCGCGCCGGCTTCCTGCGGTTCTTGTGCCTCGGCGGAGACGATGCGGCGCCGGTTCACGAACGGGGCTTGGAGCTTTGGAGCGCGTATATCAAAGGGGATCTGGATTTGTCCGGCTGCACGATCCCGCAGCCGCTTCTGTTTTTTTCCTGCGATTTTGAAACGAGGTTCGTTTTCCGGCTCACGACGGCAAGCTTCATCAATTTGGAGGGAAGCCGCGTGCCGTCGCTTAACGGCGAGAGCGCGCATATTCGCGGCGGGCTTTTGCTCCATGGCGGGTTCCGGTCCGAGGGGGTGCATCTCCCATACGCGGCGATAGAGGGTAGCCTGTTTTGCAACAATGCCACCTTTCTCTCAAAAGGCGGTCCGGCGATTGACTGCGCCGGAGCATCGGTAGCCGGAAACGCATGGTTGGGTGAAGGTTTCCGATGCGAAGGCGGAGCCGTCTTCACCAGCGCAAAGATAGGCGGGGATTTGAACTGCGCGGGCGGTATCTTCCGCAATCGCACCGAGGACGGTTTAGGAGTTGCTTGCGGTTGCGACGGGGTTGAGATTTCGGGAAGCGTCTATTTAACAAACGGCTTCCGCTCGGAGGGCTCTATTTCGTTTGCGGGCGCTAAGATCGCAGGCGCCTTGAAATGCGGGAAAGGTACTTTTATCAACCGCACCCCAGATGGGGACGGCCGGGCACTTAACTTCGAAAGCGCTGCGATCGGAGATTGTGTCTTCTTAGGTGACGGGTTCTCTGCCGAAGGACAGGTGATTTTCGACAGCGCTCATGTGAGAGCGAACTTTGAGTGCAGCGGAGGGCGATTCGACAATTCGGCCCTCGCAAGAGCAGATGGAAGCCGGGAGTGGAACTCGCGTGCCGCAATTGCGATTAATCTCTTCGCTGCAAAGATTGATGGGATACTTTGGCTTGGTCCGCTTGGCGGCGATGCTTTTGCAAGAGCGGAGATAACGGGGTCGCTGCACTTGCAGGAATGTCACACTCATAATTTCATCGATCATTCCAGTTCATGGCCCTCAAAGGGCGTTGTGCTCCCGGAAGGCAAGACCACGCCTGCCTTCGTGTATTTGGATGGCTTCACCTATGTTCATCTGGCGGGGCGAGGCGACTACGATGCATCCGCGCGTAAGCGTTGGCTTGACCGGCAACCGCCTCGGCATCTTGGCCTAGAATTCAGGCCGCAGCCCTTCGAGCAGCTCATCAAAGTCTACCGCGAGATGGGCCACGACCGTTACGCCCGCGAGATCGCGAAATTCAAGGAGCGGCGCCGCTACCGGTCGCGGTTCATCAAGCTGTGGCACGGCTGGCGGGACCAGCCAACATGCATGCGGCGGATCTTCGGCGAGAATTGGCTTGGGTCCGCGCTCGACTGGCTGGACTGGCTCCCCGTTATCGGCGAACGGCTGCTCTACCGCTCCGCCCGCTCGGTCCTGCTTGCGTTGGAATGGTTCGTCATCGGCTTCGGCACCGCCTATGGCTATGGCTATTTCCGCCTGATCGCGTTTTTCCTGACACTATGGATCGCGGGCGGGTTCTTCTACGATTACGCCGCGGACCAAGGCGGATTCGCGCCCTCCAATCCGGCGATCTATCTCAACAAGGATATTCAAGCGAAGTGCGGCAAGAGCTGGACGGCCTGCAAGGGCGCGCCGCCGGAAATGCCGGGCTTCAACGCCTTCATCTATTCCGCCGATATCATGCTGCCGGTGCTCGACCTCGGCCAAAAACACGACTGGCAGCCCATTGACCGCCCGGACCATCCCTTGCAGGTCCAAGTGCCGGTCTTGAAGTGGCTGCCAAACAGCGATCCCCGGCATACCGAAATCCCCGAGTTGACGGGGGAAACGGTCACCCCCGGCCAAGGCGCACTGGATACGATTGTCAGGATTTAAATGCTTCTGGGCTGGGGCACGCTCGGCCTCCTCATCGCGATGCTGTCGGGGCTGATCAAGAAGGATTGAGCGAGAGGTCCTTCTCTAACGGGGAAGAGGAAATCCCGTCCGGACGCGTGGGCCAGGCCGTGCCGCTGAAGCCGGGACTACCGAGTTGCTGGGCAGTTTTCGACGGAGCTGTTCGAGCGCCATCATCGCTCGGAGAAGGCACTGGCTAAGACGTTGGCGGAGATGTCTGTGCAGGGTGTCTCGACCAGGAAGGTGAAGGCGGTCACCGAGGCTTTACGCGGGCAAAGCTTTTCCGCAAGCTGAGCAAGCCTGCTTAGGTATTCGACGATTTCACGTTGACGCCCCAGGCGAAGGCGACGCGCGTGAGCGACATATCGCCAAAGCGTTCGGGTGCGGTCGTAAGCGGCACACCGCCGAGGCCGCCATAAAAGGCGCAGGCCGCCTCGTTGTCTTTCAGGGCCCAGACCACGAGGCGGATCAGACCCTGGCGCTTCAAATCGCGCCTTACGGCCCCGAAAAGGCGGCTACCAAATCCAAGCCCTTGAAAGACCGGAGAAATATAAAGCTCGAAAATCTCCCCTGAGGGCCATGGCCAGTTTCCGCGGGCCTCGCCCCAGGCGGCGTAGCCTTGCGGGACGCCGTCATACAAAAACAGGGTGATTTTTGACCCGCGCTGAATTTGGCGATGCCACCAGAGCGGGCCGCGCCTGTTGATCATGCGCTCAAGATGGATATGCGGGATGATCCCTTGATAGGTCGAGCGCCAAGCGGCATCATGAATCTCCGCCACGGCGCTGGCATCCGGAAGCGCTGCCGGCCTGAAACTGGTAAGAACCTCTCCCATCGCATAAGCTTACATCCAGCCAATGCGGTTAGCGAGACCCAACCGGCCGTATCCCTCAAATTTAATCTGAGCGCTTAGAGTCCGTTGCCCGCTTCCGCTTTCCTCAGAAGGCGGCTGAGGATTTGCGCCACGAGCTTTCCATCTTCTTCGCCAAGACAAGATAGGACGGTGCGGTCTGCACGCCGGGCGTATGGCTTGATCGAGTCCAGCAACTCGCGCCCCTCCGCTGAGAGGCTGACGGCGTAAGTCCGGCCGTCCTCCATTGTACGTTCGCGCTGAATGATGCCGCGCCTCAAAAGGCGATGCACCACGTCGGCGAGCGTTGACCGGTCGATCCCCGTGAGACGCACGAGATCGGTCTGACTGAGTCCCTCATGCTGTGCCACGGTCGTGATCACAGCATATTGCCGGGCGGTGAGATCGAAATCGCGCGTTTCAAGCGCGAATATCTCGGATGCACGCTGACTGGCTCTGTGGAGGAGATGAATGATCGAGCGGTCGATCGTGTCGGAGCGTCCGCTCGCGGGTCTCTTCCGCTTTTTTCGCGCCTGACTGAGGCTCTCTTTTGCGTCCAGCATTCTTGCCCGGCTGCTGAGTTGGACCTTGACCTTACGCTGAAAATGAAGGAGCACCGGATAGGTTCCCTGCCCCTAAAAAGATCGCACAACTATAGCTTCAGTTGGATGGTAATTCAGTGTCTTCGGATGATACCGCCGAAGTCTGATGTTTCATAATCAACGTTATTTGAGACATCATAAACAGAAACGTCAAGGGCATGATTCCGAACGACTTGAAGCTCACCCAAGTGTCCGTCGAGAAACCGCGCCAGACGATCTCGTTCAGGATTGCGAGTACGATGAAAAAGCCGATCCAGCGGAGGGTCAACAGGCGCCACCCTTCATCTTCAAGCTGCAAGACCTCACCCAAAACAATCTTGAGCAGAAGCTTGCCAAATAAGAGCCCGCCTGCGAGCGCGCTCGCGAAGAAGAGGTTCAGAATAGTGGGTTTTATCTTGATGAAAGTCGCGTCTTGCAGCCAGATTGTCAGCGTGCCGAAGATCAAGACGAAGACGCCGGTCACGAGAGGCATAACCGGTATCCGCTTCAGAAGCATACGGCTGGCTACCAGCGATGCGACCGTTGCGATCATGAGCGCGCCAGTCGAATAGACGATGCGATTGATGTCGATCGCATCTCCGGCACTCTTCCCGAGGAAGACGTACGTGCCAAAAAATATGGCCAGCGGTCCCACCTCAAGCACGAGCTTAAGCAATGGATTGGCGTCCCGTTTCGACTTAAGTGCGTCTAGCTGCACCAGTTAAATCCTCCATAATCTCAAGCAACGCCCGCGATGGCGCGCGCGAAATCTTGAGCTTGAAACGCCTGCAAATCGGCCGCACTCTCACCGACACCGATCGCGTGGACCGGCAGCGCGTATTTGCTCGCTATGGCAACGAGGATGCCGCCCCGCGCCGTACCGTCGAGTTTCGTCATGACGAGGCCGGTTACGCCCGAGATTTTGCCGAATATCTCGACTTGCGACAGCGCATTTTGCCCCGTGGTCGCGTCGAGCGTCAGCACGACGGCATGGGGCGCCTCGCTATCGACTTTCTTGATGACACGAATTACTTTTTCAAGCTCTGCCATCAGCGCGGTCTTGTTCTGCAGCAGGCCGGCCGTGTCGATCATCAAAAGATCGTAGCCTTCATCCCTCGCGCGCTGCATCGCATCGAATGCGAGCCCGGCGGCGTCTGCACCCTGATCTCCCGAGATGACCGCGGCGCCCGTCCGCTCGCCCCAAATCTTGAGCTGCTCGATAGCCGCGGCGCGGAAGGTGTCGCCGGCGGCCAGCATCACTTTGACACCCTGACCCACGAACTGGCTCGCATATTTGCCGATGGTCGTGGTCTTACCGGTGCCGTTCACGCCCACCACCAAGACCACATAAGGCTTCTTCGAGGCGTCGATTTCGAGCGGCTTGGCTACGGGAGCCAGCACCTTCTCCACCTCTTGCGCAAGGACGGAACGCACCTCTTCAGGGGTAATATCGCTGTTGTAACGCGATTTCTTCAGCGCAGCGGCGACGCTTGCCGATAGGTCGAGGCCGAGATCGGCCTGGATGAGCAGGTCTTCGAGTTCCTCCAGCGTTTCGTCATCCAGCTTGCGCTTGGTGAAGACGCCCGTGATGCCCTCGGTGAGCTTGGAGGAGGTGCGCGTCAGGCCCTGCTTGAGTTGCTGGAACCATCCAAACCTCGGCGCTTCGGCAACAGTTTCCACGTCCGGCTGCGCGGGTGCGAGCGCCACCGGACTTGGCTCGGGCGGTGCGGAAGTCTCTTGCGTGACGTCTTCCTGCACAGGAGCCGGCCCCGGCGCTTTGCTCCCGCCGAACATCCGTCCGAATATGCCGCGCTTTTCGGTTTCGCTCATGAGGTCACGCACTCGCCGATCAAATGGGTCTTCGCGTGCCCCGTGGCGCGCGCCCGCACGATGGCGCCCTGAACGAGGCTGTCATCTCGAATTTGCATCTCGGTGAAGCCCGGCGTGCGCCCAAGCCCGGCGCGCTCGATCAACACATCGAACACCTTCTCCTGCTGGGCCTGCAAATGCGCGCTGAGGCGTTCGGCGGCCTTGCGCCTGAGCCGCGCGGCGCGGTCCTTCACAAGGGCCCGGTCGAGCTGCGGCATGCGCGCGGCGGGCGTCTGCGGCCTTGCCGAGAACGGGAAGACATGCAAATAGCTCAGCCCGCAATCGTCTGCGAGCTTCATCGTATTCGCGAACATAGCCTCGTCCTCGGTCGGAAAGCCCGCGATGAGATCGGCTCCGAAAACCATATCGGGGCGAAGCGCGCGCAACTGCGCGCAGAACGAGATGGCGTGCTCGCGTGCGTGGCGCCGCTTCATGCGCTTCAAAATGAGGTTATCGCCCGATTGCAGCGACAAGTGCAGATGCGGCATTAGCCGCTCCTCTTCGGCGAAGGCGTCGATCAGCGCACCGTCTGCTTCGATCGTATCGATGGAGGAGAGCCGGAGGCGCGGCAGCTCCGGCACAAGCTTCAGCACGGTGCGCACCAGGCGCCCGAGCGTCATGCCGGCGGGCAGATCGGCGCCATAGGAGGTGATGTCGACGCCCGTCATCACGACCTCGCGATACCCCTCCGCCGCGAGCGCGCGCACCTGCCGGACAACATCGCCCGCCGGCACCGAACGCGACGGACCGCGCCCATAGGGGATAACGCAGAACGTGCAGCGATGGTCGCAGCCATTCTGGATCTCGGCATAGGCGCGCGCCCGCCCGCCGAAGCCCGCCACCATATGCGGCGCTGTCTCGCGCACCGAGGCGATGTCGTTGACCTTGACGCGCGCGTAATCGCCCGATGCGATACGGAAGAAAGTGCTGGCGGCGGTCTTCTCAGCGTTGCCGATCACATAATCGGCTTCGTCCATGTCCGCGAAAGTGCCGGGCTCGATCTGCGCCGCGCAGCCGGTGACGATGATCTTGGCGCCCGGATTATCACGGCGCGCCTTGCGGATGGCTTGCCGCGCCTGGCGCACGGCCTCCGCGGTGACAGCGCAAGTGTTGACGATGACGGCGCTCTCAAGGCGCGCCTCCTCGGCAAGCGTCTTCGCCACCTCGCTCTCGAAGGTGTTCAGCCGGCAGCCAAAGGAGATGACCTCGACGCTCATGAGGGACGCGCCACCCCGGCGAGAAGTCCCTCGCCGTCGAAGTGCAGCATGCCCTCGAACTCGAACTCGGTTGGGCCCGTCATGAGGATGCGATCGTCCGTTTCGCGCCACGCGATGGAGAGCATGCCTCCCGGCAGCTCGATATTGACGGAGCGGCCGGTGCGCCCGGTTCTCGCGGCGGCCACGGCAGCAGCGCAGGCGGCCGTTCCGCAAGCCTGCGTCTCGCCAGCGCCGCGTTCCCAGACGCGCAGCTTAATGCGGGAGGGCAAGTCCCCCTCACCCCAGCCCTCTCCCCGAGGGGAGCGGGAGTTGGCTGCGGCCCTTATTTCCAGCGGAGACGGTGTTTCGGTCGTTCTCTCTCCCCGCGGGGAGAGAGACAGAGTGAGGGGGACTCGACAATCTCTGCGAGCGAGATGTTCGCACGCTCCGGGAACAGCGGATGGCGCTCTAGCACGCCGCCGAATGAGGCCAAATCGAAGGCATCGGCATCCTCCACCCAAAAAATGCAATGTGGATTGCCCACATTCACGACGCTTGGGCGTTCCAGAACGCGGCCATCGGGCAACGCGAAGGTCAGATCGATCGCGCGCGTATCCTCGAAAGGACGCGATAGGGGAATCTCATCCCAGCGCAGGCGCGGGCTGCCCATGTCGACTGTGACAAGGCCATTTCCGGCGACCTCGGCGTTCAGCACGCCGGCGCGGGTCTCGATTGTAAGAGCGCTCCGGCCCAGTTCGGGGCGCAGCAGCGCTGCCACACACCGGCTCGCATTGCCGCAAGCGCTCACCTCCGAGCCATCGGCATTCAGAATGCGCATGAAAATATCGGCAGCGCGCGACGGTTCCAGAACGATGACCTGGTCGCAGCCCGCGCCCGCGGACCGGCCTGCGATGGCGCTCGCGGCGGCGGCGGACAGCCGGATAGGCCCGGCACGCGCGTCTATAATCGCGAAATCGTTGCCGAGGCCATTCATCTTCTTAAACGGGATGTGCCGCAGCTCCATGCTCCGCGCCGTCCTGGCCTGTTGGAAAAACAATAGGCCTTATATAGACGGCGGTTTCCGGCTTTGCAAAGTTTGCCTGCTGTCTTTCCCCGCCGCAGCTCCGTGGTGTCAGGCGGCGCTTCTATCCCGCGCTTCCCCGAGTTCCAGTTTCCATCGCCGCATCGCTTCGATCAGGATCGCGTCGTGCATGAGGTCCTGAGCGATCTTCTCGCGGCAGATCTCCGGCGCATCCGCGCGGCGCCAAACGGGCGCCTTTTGTTTCGGATGACCCCGCAGCCGTCCCAAATTCAAAAAGTGAAAGGTCACGTGTACATCTCCCCTCAAGCTAGACCTCGATTGCCTTTTGCTTGCACAACCTACCTCAGGTTGATTGCGCAAGGATGCATCACAACCAAACAGTTTTACAGAATGTGCTTCCCGGCTAGCGGACGCTGCAAGCCCTGTATTGCGCTCGCTCCGCTTTTGCGGCGGGGCCACAGCTTGGCCCATGTTGCGTGAAATCTCTCACCGGACTTCGCAGGCGTTGTCCACGCATGCTCGGCTGCTACAGTGGTTCCCTCCCATGGGGAGAGGGACAGGGTGAGGGGTTGCGGCAATATTGAGACCCCCACCCCTCATCCTGTCCTTCTCCCACTGGGAGAAGGGACGCTTGGCCGCAGCCGTGCGTACGTTGACAAGACCCAGACCCGTTAGCCCCTTTCAAGCGAGTTTCCACATGTTCCGGTCATGGTCCTTTGCGGCGATTGCGACGATGCTCCTTGCCTGGCTGCCTGTGTTGCCAGCGGCGGGGTCGGCGCCTGTGAAGCCGAAGCTTCTCCTTGTCATCGTCGTGGATCAGTTCCGCTACGATTATCTCATCCGGTTCCGCGAAGGCTATAGCGGCGGGATTGCGAGACTATTGAAGAACGGCGCCGTGTTCGCCGATGCGCGTTACCCTCAATACCCAACCGTCACCGCGACCGGTCACTCAGCCGTCATGACGGGCGCGACGCCCTCTGTCAGCGGCATCGTGGGCAATAGCTGGTTTGAGCGCGAGCCTTTCATCGGGACCAAGGTGGCTTGCCCGCTGGACAATCCGCCTGTCGCGGAGAAAGCCAAGGACAATAAAGGCGTCGAGAGCATTTCCGACGATTCGACCTGCCTTATCGGCGGCGGCGCAAGCCGGAACGGCGCCTCGCCAAGGCGGCTGCTGGTAAGCACCCTCGGCGACGAGCTTAAAATGGCCGGCCGGAAGTCGAAGGTCATCGGCGTTTCGATGAAAAACCGTGGCGCGATCCTGCCTGCCGGGCACATGGCGGATGCTGCTTATTGGTTCGAGGGCGGGAAGTTTGTCACGAGCAGCTACTACATGACGGCATTGCCGGCCTGGGCCGGGGCGTTCAACGCCGAGGACCGCGCCACGAGGTACCAAACCGCGGATTGGAGCGCCGTAGACGCCAAGCCCGCCGCCCTGCCGTTTTGCTCGATGGCGGGCGCGAAAGAGGTGGATCAGACCCGCGTGCGAGGATGCGAAAGCCTCGATGCCACACCGTTTGCCAATACCCTGCTGGAGGAATTCGCGGAGAAGGCCATCGAGAACGAGGACCTCGGCAAGCACGGGGATACCGATGTGTTGACGTTGAGCTTTTCCGCCAACGACATCCTGGGCCACCGCGTGGGACCAGATGCGCCCGAAATACGCGACATTTCCATCCGCACCGATGAGACTATCGGCAAGCTGCTGGACTTCCTCGATGCGAGGCTCGGCAGCGGCGCCACCCTCGCCGTTTTCACCGCCGATCATGGCATCCCGCCGTCGCCGAAGGTCAACAACGCGCGAAAGATGCCAGGCGGATGGATCGATCCGGCCGAGATCCACCGCGCTATCGAAACGGCCCTATCGGAGAGATTCGGCGCGGCCAACTGGGTTTTCCCCGAGTCGTCCGGCATTTATATCGACTACGAGTCCGAACCCGCGAAGAAAGTGAGCGGCATCGACATCCGGCGCGCCGCCGCGGAAGCAGCAGCGAAGATCCCGCATATCGCGCGCGCCTACGCACGGGACGATATGCAGCGCGGGCTCGAACAGATCGACCCCGTTGGCCGCGCCATGGCGCTTGGCTTCTACGGCCCCCGGTCGGGCGACGTGATTGTGATGCCGGAGCCATACTTCATGTTCGGGGGCAAGACGGCGGCGTCGTTTCAGGGCGCGACCTCCCATCTCACGCCCTATAGCTACGACGCGCATGTGCCGCTGATCGTGATGGGCGAAGGGATCAAATCCGGGACCTATTACCAGCCGGTGTCTGTCAACGATGTCTCGCCGACCCTCGCAGCATTGTTGGAGGTCGAAACGCCAAGCGGATCTTCCGGGCGAATCCTCAGCGAAATCTTCCAGTGAGGCTACGCGATCTCTCCGGGGCTGGACATGCGCCTTTCTCCCGGCTCCGGCAAAAAAGTCCGGCGTTGCTCCCGCGCCGATGCTGCGGCAAAGATTCTCAGCCACCAGCCTATTTATCGTTCACGAGAAGTCCTTCCGCGATCGCTTGCGCCTGATCCATGAAGCGCTGGATGGCGGTCAGCGCAGGCTGCGTGCAGGCGCGGTAGGTTCTGGAGTAGTCGCGGTACCCGCGGTTGAAGTTCTCGACCAGCTTCGCGCGGCGGAGCGTGCTTGTTCCTTCGGAGGCGGAAAGTTCCCGCATTTGCTCACGCCAGACCTGGCCTTCGTTTGCGCCGCAGAGTTCGCGGAGGTAGTGCAGCGTGCCGAGCAATTCGGCGAGCCGGAAAAGCTGCGGATCGTAAGGGCGGTCGTCGGGACCGGCCGGCTTTTGCAGCGGGGGAGGCGCGGGCGGTTGTTTGGGCGCGGCGTTGCCCGTTTGCGCGGCAGCGGGGCCGGCTGCGGTCAAGAGGGCCAGAAAAATCGCCGCTTTCGCTGTCCAGTTCCGGCCCAAGCTTTTCATCTGCTTCTGTCCAAAGCCTGTTTCGCTTTTTCAATAGCCATCTCAAGGCCGGGCGTCTGCCGGAGCTGGCGCCTGGCTTCGGGACCGAACCAGCCGGCATCCCTCGCATCGCTACCTGCGGCAAGCCGCCCCGAGACTTCGCCGGCCGTATAGACGGCGATCGTGTAATGCGCTTCGACTACCCCCGCACCATCCCGCACGATCGCATCCGCAACATCGCTCAAAGTCAGCTTCGAGGCAAGCAGCCCCGTTTCCTCCTGAAGCTCTCGCCGCGCTGCCTCCAAGGCGGTCTCGCCAAGCAAAATGGCGCCGCCGGGAAGCGACCAGCACCCAACATAGGCGCCCTTTCCCCGCTCAACGAGGACAACCTCGTTACCCCGGAAGACAGCGACGGAGACCGCCGCGCGGGGATAGGATTGCGGGGTGGGCGCGCCCTTGCACATTCTTTTTTTGCTTTCCACCTTGCTAAAGCGCGGAGCAAGCCCCGCTTTGTACGATGATCTCTTTCGGTAATCGAAATCGTGGCATGCTATTTGATAGCGTTACCAGCAGGACCTTAGCTTTCTCTTTCGCCCCCTCATGAAGAAAAACCAGCATAAAAAGCCAATCCTGATGATCTTGCACCGGCTTGAGTCCGAGCCGGGTGCCATAGGGCACTTTTTCAAGGCGAAAGGCGTGCCGCTCGATATCCGCAGACCCCGCTTCGGCGACGCCCTTCCTGCCTCGATGGAGGAACACGCGGGCGCCATTGTGTTCGGCGGGCCCATGAGCGCGAATGGCCCCGAGGAATTCATCAAGAAAGAAACTGTCTGGATGGGTGTTCCCCTGGCGGAGGAGAAGCCGCTCCTCGGGATTTGCCTCGGCGCGCAGATGCTCGCCAAGCACCTTGGCGGCGATGTAAATACCCATCATGAAGGCCGCGTCGAAGCTGGGTATGAGCCCATTTCGCCTTGCGATGGGTCGCAGGACTTCGGCCCCTGGCCAAGCCATGTCTATCAATGGCACGGCGAAGGTTTCGCGCTGTCTGATGGCGCGGTTCCCTTGGCTGAGGGTGAGGTTTTCCAGAACCAGGCCTTCCGCTATGGCCGCTCTGCTTTCGGGCTTCAATTCCATCCTGAAATAACCCTTGCCATGATCCATCGCTGGACTGTGCATGCGGCAGCCAAGCTCGCGCAGCCCGGTGCGCAACCTCCAGCCGATCACGTCAAGGGCCACATCGCCCATGGCGCCCGGCTCAGAGCTTGGACGTACCGTTTCCTTGAGACCTGGCTGGAAGGCGGGCAGGCGCGGGAGCAAGCGCCCGAAACCGCCCGGAACACGGTTTGATCGC
The DNA here is from genome assembly GCA_963817705.1 of uncultured Alphaproteobacteria bacterium. Taxonomy (GTDB): domain Bacteria; phylum Pseudomonadota; class Alphaproteobacteria; order Rhizobiales; family Rhodomicrobiaceae; genus Rhodomicrobium. Next base: position 1,959,708 of record CAWFPF010000001.1, on the reverse strand, counting down.
CGGCGGCAGGCGCGGTTATTCCGCGGCGGCGAGAGCAGCGGTAGGTTCCTTGCGCTCAAGCTCGACGCCTTCGATACGGCCGGCACGCCCTGCTATTTTGTCCGTGGACGCGAGGATTTTCTCCAGATCGGGGGCGAGCTGTGCGAGGTGACGCTGAAAATCGAGCACGCGCCCGCGCAGCCGCGAAACGTCCTCCAGCATGAGCCCGACTTCACGCTGAATCACATCGGCTTGCTCACGCATGCGCACGTCTTTCAGGATCGCCATCATGGTTTGAACCGCGAGCATGAGCATATTCGGGGAGACGATGACGATGCGAGCCCGGTGCGCCTTTTGGATGAGGTCGGGGAAACCCTCATGCAACTCCGCGTAGACGGACTCCGACGGCACGAACATCATGGCCGTGTCCTGGGTCTCGCCGGGTATAAAATATTTCTCCGCGATGTCCTCGATATGCTTGGCGACGTCGCGGCGTACCCTAACTTGCGCCTCGCGCCGGGCGGCATCGCCATGGGCTTCGCGCAATGCCTCGAAGCCTTCCAGAACAAATTTCGCATCGACCACGATCCCTGCCGGCGCGTAGGGCAGATGGATCAGGCAATCCGGCCTCTTGCCATTCGACAGCGTGGCCTGAAAACTGTAGGCGCCCTTTGGCAGCCCATCCTCGACAATGGCCTCCATGCGGATTTGGCCGAAGGCCCCGCGCGCCTGCTTGTTCGCGAGCACATCCTGGAGGGACACCACACGCCCGGAAAGTTCGGTGATCGTCCTCTGAGCGGTATCGATCGCGGCAAGCCTCTCGTAAAGCTTCGCCAAATTGTCGGAGGTGCGGCGTCCGGTTTCTTCGACGCTGGCGCCGAGATGGTGGGCAGCCCGGTCGAGACGGTCGTTCAGCGTGCGCGAAAGCTCCTCCTGCCGCAGCGCCGTCACCTCCGTCATCTGCGCGAGGCGGCCTTTCAGCTCGGCGAGCCCGGCCTCGGAGGCGCGCGCTTGACCGGCACGCAGGCGCTCCTCACGCGCTCGCAGCGCGCCCTGACGGATTGTAAGAGCGATCAGCAGGATAAAGGCCAGGATTGCGAAGGCGCCAAACATCGCGAGCAAAGCCAGCGGATCGTCCTTGACACGCATCCATTCCGAATAAGCCAATTCCAACATGTGCCGCCTCCGCGCGCAACTGTAGCTGATTCGTTCCTCTGAACGAATCCGGAACGGTGCGCGCAAGGGCGGCGTGTCAACTACCGCTATGCGGCCTTATGTATTGAAATGCTCAAACCCCAAAACCGGGAAGCTGAGCGTGGACCCATCTGGCATGTTGAACCTCGCCGGTTCCGATCCGGCGCGGATGGTCCCGATCCTTGCGACCGGCACACCGGACTCTATGCTTGCGGCTTCGAAGGCGTGCGCGCCCTCGGGCGGAACGGCGGCCAAAATCTCGTAGTCGTCTCCGCCGCTGAGAAGCGTCCGCATCATGCCGCTATCCTTCTCCACGAGGGTTCGGGCGGCCTCAGAAAGCGGGATTGCAGATATCACGATTTCCGCCGAGGCCTGCGATGCGGCGCACATCCGGGAAAGATCGAGCGCAAGGCCATCGGAGATGTCCATCGCAGCCGATGCCCCGGCCACAAGCGCGGGCGCCAGGGGAAGTCGCGGTTCGGGGTAGAGATAGCGGCTGCGCAGATATGCACACTGCTCCTTCGTCAACTGGGACGCGAAGGCATCGGCGCGCTTTCTCAGCGCAAGACCCAACGCCGAATCGCCAATCGTGCCGCTGACATAGACAAAGTCCCCCGGTTTCGCCCCGCCGCGGGGCACGAGACCGCGCGAAGAGGGCTCGCCCAACGCCGTGATGGAAAGCCACCAGGCGCCTCGTGCTGACACGGTGTCCCCTCCGAGGAGCGCGATGCCGAATTTCTGCTGCGCTCGCCGGAGGCCGGCCGTAAAGCGCTCCGCCCACGCCTCGTCCGGGGCTGCCGCGAGCGCCAGCGTCAGGGTATAAGCGAGCGGGCGCGCCCCTTTTGCCGCGAGGTCCGAGACGTTTACGGCGAGCGCCTTATAGGCCACGTCAGAGGGGTCGTCGTCCTCGAAGAAATGAACACCGGCAACGAGACCGTCCGAAGTAATGACAAGTCCATACGCGGGAAGCGCCGTCAAAAGCGCGGCGTCGTCTTTCAAGCCATAGGCGCCGGGGTGGGTTGCGAGCGGCGCCAGATAATCGGAAATAAGCGCGATTTCGCCGAGATGGCGCATCACTAAACCCGCTTCTTCGCGGCCTTCCGTCCGAACTCCTCGGGCCGCTTGTTCCGGGCGGCACGGTCGAGAACACCGTTCACGACGCCCGGCTCCTCGCCGCCGAAGAAATCGTGCGCGATCCCGACATATTCATTGATGACCGCCCGTGCGGGGACATCGGTCCGGGCGATCAGCTCGTACACCCCGGCGCGCAGGATCGCCCGCAAGATGCTGTCGATGCGCGCGAGCCGCCAGCCTTCGGCGAGGTGCCCAGCGATCTCTGTGTCGATGTCCGCTTGAGCGTGGGCGGCGCCGGATACGAGGTCGCGGAAGAAAGTCCGGTCAGCGCCTGCATAAATCTCAACGGTTTCAAAGCGGTGGGTCAGAAACTGTTCGAGCACGTCGCTGAGATCGCGCTGCGTGAGGTCCATCTGGTAAAGCGCCTGGACCGCTGCGAGCCGCGCACGCATACGCGACGTTTGCGAGGGCGCACTTTCCTCCCGGCCATTTTCGCCGGCGTTCTCAGGATCCATGGCCGTGCCTTCAGAGCTTAACTGTTTGCAGACGCCTAGCGAAATCGCGTTTCACCCTGAGGACTTCGAGGCAAGCCTCCACAGCGTCGCGCCCCTTGTTCTTGCCATCCACCGACGCGCGCGCAATGGCTTGCGCTTCGTTTTCGACAGTCAATATACCATTGCCCAAGGGCACGGCGTGCGTCGTCGCAAGCGCGATGAGCGCGCGCGCGGATTCGCCCGCGACAATGTCATAATGCGATGTTTCACCGCGAATCACGCATCCGAGCGCGACGAAACCATGAAACGGGTTGGGGGCGCTTTCGCTGAATAGCCCAGCCTCGATAGCCATCGAAAGCACCTGCGGAACTTCAAGCGCTCCCGGTACCATCATGACCTCCCAGGTGGCCCCTTGCTCACGCAAGGTCATCTCAGCGCCTAGGATCAGCTCATCGGAGATGCGGTGATAAAAGCGGCCTTCCACGACGAGGATGTGAATGGGGTTTTTCATGGTTCGTCAATCGGGCGGCGCCCGGCTGAGATTCAAACCGTAGCCTTCCAGTCCAACAATTCTCGGCGTCGGCGAGTTGGAAAGCAAGACCATATTCTTGATTCCGAGATCGAGCAGAATTTGCGCGCCAATTCCATAATCGATCAGCCGCTTTTCGTTCGGCTTACCATCGGGAGATGGAGGTAAAGATTCCGATAACCGGGCGCGGATGACGCCCTCGCGAACATCGCGAATCACGACGATAACACCGCGCCCTTCATCGCAGATCCGGCGCATGGCGCGTTCGACCAGTGAGCGGCGGCTGCCATTGCGTCCAATCCCAATAAGGTCTTCGAGGATATTGACGGCGTGCATGCGGACCAGAACGGGCTCTTCCGTGGTCACATCGCCTTTGACGAGCGCGAGATGCTCGGTATTGTCCACCGAGCTGAGATAGACCCTAAGCCTGAAGGACCCTCCATAGGGCGTTTCGATCTCCCGCTCTTCGACCACACGCACAAAGCTTTCGTGGCGGCGCCGGTAGCCGATCAGATCGGCGATGGTGCCGATCTTGAGCCCGTGGCGCTGGGCAAACGCAAAAAGATCGGGCATCCGCGCCATGGTGCCGTCGTCGTTCATGATTTCGCAAATCACCCCGGCCGGCAAAAGCCCGGCGAGGCGCGCGATATCGACGGCGGCCTCGGTATGGCCCGCGCGGACGAGCACGCCTCCCCCTTGCGCCACCAGCGGAAAAACATGCCCCGGATGCACGATGTCGCGCCAATCCTTCTCGGGATTGATGGCAACCGCTATTGTCTTGGCCCTGTCATAGGCGGAAATGCCGGTCGAGACGCCTTCGCGCGCCTCGATGGAAACCGTAAACGCCGTGGAATGGCGCGTTTGATTGGAACGGGCCATGAGTTGGAGGTGCAGCGTCTCCGCGCGCTCCGGCGTGAGGGCAAGGCAGATCAGGCCACGGCCGAAGCGGGCCATGAAATTGATGGCGTCGGGCGTTGCCATTTGCGCCGGGATGACGAGATCGCCCTCGTTTTCGCGGTCTTCTGCGTCCACGAGGATGAACATGCGGCCCTGGCGCGCATCCTCAAGAATCTCTCCGATGGGCGAGAGCTGATCGTGGATGCCGGACTTGTCGATGATGCGCAAATTTTTGCTTTGCATGGCCGGCCTATTGCCCCAGCAGCCTTGCCACGTAGCGTGCGATCAAGTCCACCTCCATGTTGACACTATCGCCGGGATTCCGGCTACCCCAGGCCGTCAAGTCAAGCGTTGTGGGGATGAGGTTGATGGTGAAAAGCGAGCCAGAAACCTCGTTCACGGTCAGCGACACGCCGTCAAGCGCAACCGAACCCTTTGGTGCGATGTATTTCGCGAGCGCGTCGGGCGATTTCACCTCAATGATCTTCGAGAAACCCGAGGGCGAGACACTGACCACGGTGGCAACCCCGTCGACATGGCCGGAAACGAGATGGCCGCCAAGCTCGTCGCCAACGCGCAGCGACCGTTCGAGATTGATCTCCCGGCCCTCACGCCAAAGCCCAAGCGTCGTCTTGCTGAGTGTTTCGTTGGAGACATCGAGCTTGAAGTGCACTCCGGCCGGAACCCGTTCCACTGCCGTTACGGTGAGGCAACACCCGTCGCAAGCGATCGATGCGCCGTGCTCGATGGTATCCGGCTCCCAGGGGCAAGCGATTGTGAAACGGCCGTCCTCAGCCGCGACAACGGTTCCTTTCGCTTGCACGAGACCGGTAAACATCGCGATCAGGCCTGCCAATGATCGGTTGAACGGTATACGAGAATCGTATCGGCGCCAGCTTTCCGGCGCGCGGTCAATATATAGGACTTTGAAGCAGAAACCAGATCTAAACCCTCGCCCGCAAAAGGTAGCAGGGTTGCCCCCGGATCGAGGCGCACCTCGCCTTGCATAATGATGATTTCATCGGCGAGACCGGCATCGAGGAAAGCGCGCGCTGTTGCCGGACCGCCTTCCACGAGGAGCCGGGTTATACCTCCAGCGGTCAGCCGCATGAGGGCAAGGCGAAGATTGAGGCTGCCATCCGGCGAAGCGCCAATATCGAAAAGCCGCAGGCCTTTGAGCCCGGCAAGGTGACCGGCTTGTGAGGAATCGCCGCAGACGATCCACACCGGCGGTCCGCTTCCGAATACCCGCGATTTGCGGGGCAGATTGCAGCGCGGCGCCAAGACGACGCGCACCGGAGACCGGCTTTCGAGCCCAGGCAGCCGGCAGGTCAGTTCTGGGTCATCGGCTTCGATGGTTCTTCTGCCGACAAGGATAGCGTCCGACCGCGCGCGGAGGAGGTGAGCTTGAGCGCGCGCCGCCTCGCCTGTAACCCACACCGGCCTGTTGCCCGCGCCAACCGGGACCCGGCCGTTTGCATCCACCGCTAGTTTGATCTGCACGAAGGGCCGCCGCTCTGTTACGCGAAGCGTATGCCCGAGATTGAGCCAGTCCGCTTCCGTGGCGAAATCCCCGCGCAAAACCCTCACGCCATTATTCAAAAGCCAGGTCAGGCCCCTGCCCGAAACGCGCATGTCGGGATCGGCTGAGCCGTAAACTGCGGTGGTAATACCGGCATCCACGATGGAGTGGGCGCAAGGGGGCGTGGCCCCGAAATGGCTACAGGGTTCGAGTGTCGTGAAGATGATGGCGCCCCGTGCCCTCGCGCCAGCCCTTCGCAGCGCCAGGACCTCGGCATGCGGCCGTCCGCCCGGCGCTGTCACGGCGCTCGCGATGATTTCCCCGGTGGCGGCGTCCGCGACTACGGCTCCGACGGACGGGTTGGGCGCCGTGGCGCCGAGCCCCCCTTCCGCAAGAAAAAGAGCATGGCGCATGAGCGACGCCATGCGCCGCGGCGCCAGCGGCACATCGGCGCCGCCATCGGGAGCGGCACTGACAAGAGGGGCGGGCATGTCCGTCATTCAAACACTTGCATTGTCCGCTTATGATAAAACCCGCAAGTGCAATCCGCGCCAACGCCGAAATTCTGTGCGCTCATGGCTGTTCCCGCTGTCATGGCCACCGGCGCGTGCTTCTCGATGCGTGCTTCCGTCATGGCGCGACAGACATTAATCTTTGACCGCGCGTGCAAAGGATTCACCAAGCTCACCCAGCACGCGTTGAAAATCCTTCGCTTCGCGGAAGTCGCGGTAGACGCTCGCATAGCGGATATAGGCCACTCCGTCGAGAGCCTTCAATCCTTCCATCACGAGGCTGCCGACATCCTGGGAGCTGATCTCGGCATCGTTCCGGTTTTCCAGGGTCCGCACGATGGAGCTGACGAGTTTCTCGATGCGGTCCTCTCCAATAGGGCGCTTCCTGACCGCGATCTCGATGGAGCGCGTTAGCTTCTCACGGTCGAAGGGCACACGGCGGCCGCTCCGCTTTACCAGCGTCAATTCGCGCAACTGAACGCGCTCGAAGGTCGTGAACCTCGCATTGCATTCCGCGCAAGACCGGCGCCGGCGGATGGCGGCATGGTCATCGGAGGGGCGGCTGTCGCGCACCTGCGTATCGAGAGCACCGCAATGGGGGCACCGCATTGTCTTTATTAGCCCGGTTTCTGCGGCGCCTTAGGGCCGCTTCGTCTACGCTCGACTGCCTGCATAGATTGGGAAGCGGTTGCAAAGGGCAAGAGCCTCGGCCTTTACGGCCTCCTCTGCGTCCCGCGCCTTGTTCTCGCCCTGCTTCAATCCGTCGAGGACTTTGACGATCATGGTGCCGATTGCCGCGAATTCGTTCAACCCAAATCCGCGTGTTGTCCCCGCCGGAGTGCCGACGCGGATGCCGGAGGTGATCGTCGGCTTCTGCGGATCGAACGGAACGCCGTTCTTATTGACCGTGATGTGAGCGCGGCCAAGCGCTGTCTCCGCCGCTTTGCCGGTCAGTTCCTTGGGCCGCAGATCGACGAGCAGAAGATGCGAGTCCGTGCCGCCGGACACGAGATCCACGCCGCCCGCTTTCAGGGTTTCGCCAAGCACCTTCGCGTTGCTGACAACGGATTGGACATAGGTCTTGAACTCGGGGCGCAGCGCCTCGCCAAAGGCAACGGCCTTGGCGGCAATGATGTGCATCAGCGGGCCGCCCTGCAGTCCGGGAAAGATCGCGGAGTTGATCCTCTTGGCGAGATCGGCGTCATTCGTCACGATGAGCGCGCCGCGCGGGCCGCGCAAAGTTTTGTGCGTCGTTGACGTCGCGACATGCGCATGGGGGAAGGGGCTCGGGAATACGCCGCCCGCGACGAGCCCGGCGAAATGGGCCATGTCGACGAGGAAATGCGCGCCAACACTGTCGGCGATCTCGCGAAAGCGCTTGAAATCGATGACACGCGAATAGGCTGAGCCGCCCGCGATGATGAGGCGCGGCTTGTGTTCATGAGCCAGCCGCTCCACCTGCTCATAGTCAATATAACCGGTGTCGCGATGGACGCCGTAATGAACCGCGTTGAACCACTTGCCCGAGATATTGGGCGCGGCGCCATGCGTGAGATGGCCGCCGGCATCGATGCCCATGCCGAGAATTGTGTCGCCCGGTTTCAGAAGAGCGAGAAAGACGCCCTGGTTGGCCTGACTGCCGGAATGGGGCTGCACATTGGCAAATTCGCAGCCGAAAAGGCGCTTCGCACGCTCGATGGCCAGTTCCTCGGCGACATCGACGACATGGCAGCCGCCGTAATAGCGCTTTCCGGGGTAACCCTCGGCATATTTGTTCGTCAGGATCGAGCCCGCGGCTTCAAGCACGGCGCGCGACACGTAATTCTCCGAAGCAATCAACTCGATTTCATCGTGCTGGCGGCGAAGCTCGCTGGCCAACACCCCCGCGATCTCCGGATCGGTTTGGGCGAGCGGCGCGGAAAAGAACTTGCCTTCAGAAGAAAGCGGATCGTGCTGTGCGTCAACTTTCGCGGTGGCGGTGGACATCGGGCCTCTGTTGTATGAATTGCCTTTGGTTCGCACTATAAAAATTTCCCGCGCGATTGCAATCGGAGGCGCAACCTTGCCATTTCGGGCATGGCATCCATGCGCCGCCGGGCTGTCCGAAAGCGCAATACTCAAAGTGAGTTCTGTGACCGGATAGCATGCGGCGCGGCGATCTCATGGTTCGAGACGGCCTGCGGCCTCCTCTCCATGAGGAGGAGCCGCACAGCGGCGTCTCGAAGGATGAGCCAAGACATAACCTATATCGGCCGTTTCAAACTTAAGCGACCGGCTCCGATCCTGCCGGCGGCTCGGTGCGGCTATCTTCCGCAGGCTTAGGCTGGGGCGGAGCCGGAACCTCGACCGCGGCTGGGGCAGGTTGCGGAGCTGCAGATTGCGGAGTCGCCGGTTGCGGAGGCGCCGGTTGCGGAGGCGCCGGTTGCGGAGGCGCCGGGGGAGTTGGCTGAGCTACGGGCTGTTTCACCTCTACCGGCCGCGAGGCACGCGCACCTTCGGCATCGCGAGGCCGCTCCAGGATCGCGCAGACGCCCATGCCGCCCGCCGTGCAGATCGAAATAAGGCCGCGGCCGCCGCCATTTTCTTCGAGGATCTTCGCGAGCATGGCGACGATGCGGGCGCCCGTCGCCGCGAAGGGATGTCCGTAGGCGATGCTCGATCCCTTGACGTTCATTTTCGACCGGTCGATCGCGCCGAGCGGCTTGTCCTTGCCGAGCATAGTCTTGCAATAGCTGGGGTCTTCCCAAGCCTTCAGCGTGCAGAGAACCTGAGCGGCGAAAGCCTCGTGAATTTCGTAGAAGTCGAAATCCTGCAATGTGAGGCCTGCCCGGTCGAGCATCCTGGACACCGCGATTGTAGGCGCCATCAGGAGGCCCTTCCCGGCGTCGACAAAATCGATGCCGTAATGCTGCCCATAGGTCAGATAGGCCATCGGCTTCAGCCCATGCGCCGCCGCCCAATCCTCCGAGGCCAAGAGCACGGCGGAAGCACCATCGGTGAGCGGCGTCGAATTCGCGGCGGTCAATGTGCCGTTCGCTTTGTCAAACGCAGGCTGGAGCTGCGCGATCTTGTCGAGGCTAATGTCGGGCCGCAGATTGTTGTCGCGGAAAACGCCCGATGCCGGCACGAGAAGATCGTCCAGGAAGCCCTGATCGTAGGCCGCTGCCGCGCGCTTGTGGCTCTGATAAGCCAGGAAATCCTGATCCGCGCGGGAAATGTGCCACTCCTTGGCCATCAGCTCGCAGTGCTGGCCCATGGAGAGGCCCGTGCGCGGCTCGGAATTGGCGGGCGGGCTGAAGGCGAGATCGCCCAGCGATAGCCCGCTGAAGAACGAGCTGGCCTTCTTGGTCACGCTTTTCTCGGCGCTGACCTTGGCGAGCCGTTTCGCAAATTGCCGCTTCAGCTCGATCGGCGGATCCGACACCGTGTCCGAGCCGATGGCGATCGCGGAATCGATTTGTCCGGTGGCGATCTTAGCCGCGCTACCGAGCGCTGCCTGGAGGCTCGTGCCGCAGGCCTGCGAGAGCGTGACGCCTGGGGTGTCCTCGCGAAGCTTCGTGCCGATCACGGCTTCGCGCGTCAGGTTGAAGTCCCTGGCATGGGTCACGACCGCTCCGCCCACGACCTCATCGATGTGCTCGCCTTCGAGCTTGTATTTCGAGACGAGGCCGCTCAGCGCCGCCGTCATCAAATCGAGATTGGTGAGATCGTCATATCCGGTGTTGCCGCGGCAAAAGGGTGTCCGGACCCCGCCAATAACGGCCACCTTCCGCAAAGTCTCTGGCATCGCTCTCTCCCCGCAAAGTATCAAAATTCCCGGCCTAGCCCATGGAGAGACCCCCTCATCCTGTCCTTCTCCCCAAGGGGAGAAGGGACGCTATGAACTCCCTCTCCCCTCGGGGAGAGGGCTGGGGTGAGGGGGTCTTTTCTCACCCCTGTCGCTGGCATTCATCACTCCGCGGCGTGTGCCGGAACGGTCTTAGCGGAACCGGCATCGCCGCCATGCCGCAACGACTCGCGGTAGTGCAGCGGCCCGCCGCGGAAGGGCGCGAAGCCCGTACCGAAGATAACGCCCGCATCCACATGATCGGCGCTTGCCACAATGCCCTCGTCCAGCGCTTTTTCGCACTCATCGATAAGCGGATTCACAAGCTCGCGGCCGAGATCTTCAAGCTCGGCTTGATCGAAGACCATCTCGATCTTCTGGGGCTTGCCGTCCACCCACTTATAAAATCCCTCGCCGCTTTTCTTGCCGAGCTTGTTCTGCGAGGCGAGCCGTATCAGCGGATTATCCTCTGCCGTATCCAAGCCAAGGACTTTGGCGACGCTCTGTGCCACGTCGAGGCCAACAACGTCCACCAGCTCGATCGGGCCCATGGGCATGCCGAACTTTTCGGCGGCCGCGTCGATCTTCTCTTTCGGCTCGCCTTCAGCGTAACGTTTGATGGCCTCGAACATGTAGGGCGCCAGCACGCGGTTCACGAGGAAGCCCGGTACCGACTTCACGATCAGCGGGAATTTACCGATGCGCGTGACAAAGCCCGCTCCCTTGCGGACTTCTTCCTCGCGGCTCTGGGGGCCTTGAACCACTTCCACCAGCGGCAGCGAGGCCACTGGATTGAAAAAATGCAGGCCGATAAGGCGGCCGGGGTCTTTCAGCGCCGAGGCGATTTGTTCAATGGGCAGCGAGGATGTGTTTGTCGCCAGCACTGCCCCCGGCTTCAATTTCGGTTCCACATCGGCAAAGAGCTTTCGCTTTGCTTCGAGATTCTCGAAGATCGCTTCGATGACCACGTCCGCGCGGTGAATTTGAGCGCCAGCCGGGTCTGCGAGCAGCCGCGCCATCGCCTTCGAAGCTTCCAATTCGGTCCGGAGCCGCTTCTTGAAGAACGGTTTCGCGCGGGCGAGCGCGCGCTCCACCGCTTCCGCCGAGGCATCCTGAAGCGAAACCTCCATGCCTTCGGCGACGCAGACCATGGCGATATCGGCGCCCATGGTGCCGGCCCCGATGACATGGGCGCGCAGTGGCTTGTAGCCCTCCTTCGGCGCTTCGGCCTTCAGCATCTCGGACAGGAGGAAAACCCGGCGTAGATTGCGGGATTGGTCCGAGATCATGAGCGGTGCGAAGATGCGGGTCTCCTCGCGCTTCAAAGCCTCGTAGCTTCCGCCATGTTTTTCGAACAGATCGATAAGGCGGAAGGGCGCGGGATAATGCTCCTCGTGGACCTTCTCAGCTGTCTCCTTGCGCATCCGCTTGGCGAAATAGGCCCTCGTGGCCTCGAAAGCGAGCAGGGGCGACACAAGCAGGCCTGCCCGCACGGATTTCTTCTTGGCAAGGACGGCCTTGCGGGCGGCCCAGCGAAGCTCATGATGCGTCGGGACGAGTTGATCGGCGATCCCCGCCGCGCGTGCCTGGCTCGGACGGAGCATGCGGCCCGCAAGCATCGGCGGCATCGCGTTCATAGGGCCGGCCTGACGCAGCCAGCGGGCCGCGCCGTTGAGGCCAGGGATAATACCAAGCTTCACCTCGGGCAAGCCGAGCCTTGTGCCCTCTTCGCGGTCTACGATACGATAATGGCAGGCGAGCGCAAATTCGAGGCCGCCGCCAAGGCAAAAGCCGTGAATGGCGGCTACCGCCGGCACGGTCAATCTCTCGATCCGGTCGAACAGCGCCGTCACGGTGTGGACGGCTTCGATGACCTGATCTTCAGTGGTGAGAGCGTCGAATTCCTTGATATCGGCGCCGGCGATGAAGCTCTTGTCCTTGCCGGACATGACCACGAGGCCAATCACGGTGTTGTCGCGCGCGCCATTCTCGACCGCTGAGACAATGGCCTCAAGCTCTTCGAGCTGCTCGCGGCCGAGCGTGTTCTGCGACTGGCCCTCGACATCGATCACCGCCCAGGCGATGCGTTCGAAGTCAATATTGAAATGCCAATGTTTCAGGCTTGCGATCGTCGCAACCATGACTTTTCTCCGTCTCGCCAGCGCCGGCCCGGCGGGCCAGCGCAAACTCCACCCGCCGCGTTATTCCGCCGCCTGCATTGCCGCAGGCTTTTGCTGCGGCGCTACACTTGGCTTTTGCGTGACCGTGCGCAGATTATCGCCCGGCGCGTAATGCGGCTTGACCTCTTCGGGGGCGAAATCGTCAACCGCGATGACCTTGGCGACGAGGCGCTCCGTGAAGCGCAAGAGATCGGCCTCTTCTTGCGACAGGACGCTCTTTTCTACGGCTTCCTTCAGCCAATCGTTGCCGAGATAGCGCTTGACTGTGCCAGCGCGAATCGCGCGCTCCAGCTTCTTGTCTGCCGCGTCGCTCTCCACGACCTTCTTCAGGGTGACTTCCAGAAGTCCGGCCGCATCGTTTTCGTCCTGGGAGACGAACGCGTAGCGCGTCATGCGGTCGCGGAACTCGCCGGGCTCCTGCACAGCCTGAACGATCGTTTTCGCCAGCGCGTCCTTCGGCTTGCGGAAATGATTGCCAAGCGGAAAGACGCACACCTTGAGCAGCGGGCGGGCAGCCGGAATTGGGAAGTTCGCGATCGCCTCATCCATCGAAGCGTAGAAATTGTGGAGGGCCTTCTGCACCGCATAGTCGAAAATCGGACGCTCGGCGGGAAGCTTGCCGTCATCTTCATAGCGCTTGAGCAGGCAGGCGATGAAGTAGAGCTCGCTCAGCGCGTCCGCCATGCGGCCCGTCGTGCGCTGCTTCGTCTTGAGACCGCCACCCAGAAGCGCGACGGACAGGTCCGCCATGAGCGCGAAGTTTGTCGAGGCCCGGTAGAGCTGCTGATAATAGCGCGGCTCGGGGGCGCCGTGCGGCGCTTCCACGAAGACACCCCGTGTAACGTTCTGGAAGATCGAGCCGAAGACGTTCGAGAGCCCGAACGCCACGTGGCCCTCGAAGGCTTTTTCGAACGCGAGGAACCCAGCTTGGCGGTCGGGATTCTGAGCCGCCTGTACCTCGTCATAGAGGTAGGGATGGCTTCTCAGGGACCCTTGAGCGATCACGATAAGGCTGCGGGTCAGGATATTGGCGCCCTCAACCGTAATGCTGACGGGCGAAATCTGGAACGCGCCTTGCAGATAGTTGCTGGGGCCGTCGCAGATGCCTTTGCCGCCATGAATGTCGAGCGCGGCGTCGAGGGCTTTGCGCATCCGGTCCGTGGTCTGGTATTTCATGAGCGCGGAGATGACCGCGGGCTTCGCGCCTTGGCTGATCATGGCGCAGGTTACGGCGCGAGCAGCCTCTAGCGTATAGGCGGTCTCGACGATATCCATAAGCGGTTCCTCGATCCCCTCCATCTTGCCGATCGGGATCGCGAACTGCTTGCGGATACGGGCATAGGCGCTTGTGACACGGAGCAGCCCTTTCGCGCCGGCCGTCGAAGCAGCGGGCAGCGAGATGGCACGGCCGGCAGCAAGGCAGCTCATCAGCATACGCCAGCCATGGCCCACGTGATCGACGCCGCCGATGACCCAATCCATGGGAATGAAGACGTTCTCGCCTGCGGTCGGGCCGTTCGGGAACGACGAACCGGACGGAAGATGCCGCCGCCCAATCTGGACGCCGGGATGGTTGGTTGGAATGAGCGCGAGCGTGATGCCGATATCGCTGCCTTTGCCGAGCAAATTGTCCGGGTCGAGCAGATGGAAGGCAAGCCCAAGTAAGGTGGCCTTCGGCGCAAGCGTGATATAGCGCTTGTCCCAACTCACACGGATGCCGACGGCTTCCTTGCCTTCATGCATCCCCTTGGCGACATATCCCACGTCGCGCATGTTGGCGGCGTCGGAGCCGGCGAACGGGCTCGTCAGCGCGAAGCAGGGAATCTCTTTCCCCTTTGCAAGTGGCTCCAAATACTTCTGCTTCTGTTCTTCGGTGCCAAAGTTCTCGATCAGTTCGCCAGGCCCGAGCGAATTCGGAACCATAACGGCGATGGACGCATCGGCATTGCGCGAGGAGACCTTACCGAGAATGATCGACTGCGCCTGAGGCGAGAAGCCAAGGCCGCCATGCTCCTTCGAGATGAGCATGCCGAGAAAACCCTTCTCGCGAACGAAATTCCAGATGTGCTCGGGGATATCGTGCTGATTGTGCCGGATTTCCCAATCGTCGAGCATCTGGCAAAGCTGCTCCGCCTCGTTATCGAGGAAGTGCTGCTCTTCGGGGGTCAGCACAACCGGATCGATGCCGCGGAGCGCGGCCCAATCGGGCCGGCCTGAGAAAAGCTCTGCGTCGAACCCATGCGTGCCGGCGTCGATCGCCTCTTGCTCGGTCTTGGAAACCGGCGGGAGCACGCGCGTCACCATGCCAAAGGCCGGACGCGTTACAATTTCGCGGCGCGCGGGCCGCCATGAGATAAGTCCAAGGGCAAGGGCAGGAAGCCAGCCGAACAGCGCAAAGGTGCTGAAGCTTGGGGCTTGGAGATGGCCGCCGAACAGACCTAGCTTGATGAAAAGCGTTACCACAGCCAGCAACGCGGCCCAAGTCCAAAGCGGCTCCCGCTTGATTGCGAGGATGAATATCGCCGCGATCGTTGCAAGGACGAGCAAGAAGCCTATCATCGCCGTATCCTTCTTTTTTCCGCGTGCCGGTGCGCCCGGCCTTCCGCGCGCAAAACCTCAAGAATTAGAACCCTGCAGCCGTCAAGTGAGGTCACATTGAAGCGGCGTCAACCGGATTGATAGAAAGCCCACCTAGGTGAGAAGATTTGCCACGGAAACATTTCGGCTCTGTTAACCACAACTGGGCGGGCTCACGCGAGTGCGCTTTCTGCTTAGCTTAGGTTCGTTTGGCCTGTACAACACGGCCCTATCCGAGCAAACCGGGGCGAAACCGTGTCATTAGGCCGCATGCTTTTTTGCGGCCTATTATGGGAGCTCTTGTCTCGCTAGCTTCAAAAGTGCCTCGCGATTCACCGCGAAACCGCTTGAAATCCATCGCTCTTCGAGATCCCTAAGAAGCGTTCCCATGGCCAGGCCAGGTCTCATGCCCAGCGCGATCAAATCCTCACCGCTGACAGGAAATACAGGCCGGCGCCAGGAGGCGGCGAGGGCGGCGGCATAGCCCCAACGCGTATCCTCCGGCACGGCATCGCATGAAGCCCACGCAAGCAACAGGCGCCCGAGATAATGCCGGGTGCCGAGCTTATAAAGAAGAACTTCGAGCGCGGGTCGGCTCGCTTCGCCCGAAAGGTACGGCGAACTCGCGGCAAATCCCTGTAGGTCCTTCGCCTCCTGGGCGGAAAGCCGCAGCCGCTGTTCGAGGCGGAGGGCGTCCTCCTCCACGAAAACGGCGAGCGCGGCGAGCCGCAAGATGGGGTCCGGCGGAAGCCCAAGCGCGGCTTCAATCCGGCACAGGCGCTCGAAATAGAGGCGCCGCGTCACGCCGCCAAGCAAGAGGGCGAGCAGGCCGCCGTCCTGCATGATTTCGATGGCTTCGCCGGCGCGGCGCGCCACGAGGATTCTAAACAACTCCGAACGCACGCGCTCCCGCGACAGGCTCGCAAGCCCCGCCCTTTCGTGGATCGCCGCGGCGATGCCCTCGCGGTCGAAATCGCCTTGCGCGTAGCCCGCGCTGAACCGGAAGAAGCGCAACGTCCGCAGGTAGTCCTCACGGATGCGCGCCCCCGCCTCGCCCACAAAGCGCACACGCCCGGTGCGAAGATCGTCCAAGCCGCCCAGCGGATCGTAAACCGTGCCCGCTGCACCGGCATAAAGCGCGTTCATGGTGAAGTCGCGCCGGCTGGCATCCCCGGCCCAGTCCGTGCCGAAAGCGACGGTAGCGCGCCGGCCGTGGGTCTCGACATCGCGGCGGAGCGTGGTGACCTCGAAGGGAATGCCATTGACGATCAGCGTCACCGTGCCGTGAGCGATCCCGGTCGGCAGGGCCTTGATGCCGGCTTCGGCCGCAAGCCTCAGAACGTCGTCCGGCGTCGCCGTCGTCGCGAAATCGACCTCAGACACCGCGCCCCAGCCGAGCAGCGCGTTGCGCACGGCGCCCCCGACCGCGCGCGCCTCGAAGCCGCCACGGTTGAGGGCGCCGAACACGGCTTTGGTCTCCTGCCGCAAAAACCACTCGGCATTCGCGACGCTCAAGCCTTCGACGGCACTCACGGCTCACTCCGCCTCAGGGGCATAAAGCCGCTCGTAGAGGTTGCGCAAAATCGCGGCCGTTGCTCCCCAGATGAAGCGCTTCTCATACTCAATCGCATAAAACAGCACCTGCATCTGCTTCCAATCGCGAAGGTGCCGCATGTGGTTCTCCTCCGCCATAAGAAAAGAGAGCGGAACCTCGAACACGTCGGCCACCTCGGCCGGATGGGGTACCGGGATAAAGGCCGGTTCGACGAGCGCCAAAACCGGGATGATGCGGAAGCCCGTGCCGGTGTTATGCAAATCGAGCAGGCTCAAAGGCGTGACGAGGTCAGGCGGGATGCCGACCTCCTCCTGTGCCTCGCGGATCGCGGCATCGACCGGCGTCGGGTCCGTTGTCTCGATCTTGCCACCGGGAAAGGCAATTTGACCGCCGTGGGAATTCAAATGCGAGGTCCGGAGCGTCAGAAGCACGGTCGCCTCGGGCTCCCGCGCAATCACAGGAACGAGCACGGCGGACATGCGCCAGGCGCCCGGCGGAAGAAGATGTTCCAGCCTTAAATTTTCGTTAGTATTCCCCGTCTCATCCAGCCGGTGGCCGGCATCGACTCCGTAGGAGATGGGCTGCTGCGCCATCCACAAAGCTTTTTCGAGCGGATAGCCGCGCAGCCGCGCTCTTTCGGAAAAACTCCCGGGAGAATACGGACTTAGCGTGACGCCGGCTTTCAAATCATAAGTCTCCGGCATCGTTCCCTCTCCACAATGCTGACAAATTGCTGCTGCGGATCGGGAGCGAAGGCCCGCGGCGCCGTTCGCAGGCCGGACCCCCTGAGCCGTGGCATAATCCTTGCCTGAGTAGCGTTGTATCCTTGGGATGCATCAGCATATACTCACGATTAGAGACGGCGCAGGCAAACCGCAACCGTGATCGAGCAGGTTCCGCACCCTATGCATTATCCCTCCGAGCCCGATATCGTAACGCGCGTCGATGACATCCGCTCGAAAGTGGCTCGTGCCAGGGAAGCGATCGGACGCGTGATCTTCGGACAGGATACCGTCATCGAGCTTGTCCTCGTGAATATTCTTTCCGGCGGCCATGCTCTTTTAATTGGCGTCCCCGGCCTCGCGAAAACATCGCTGGTGGAGGCGCTTGGCGCGGCGCTTGGACTGAATACGAAGCGGATACAATTTACGCCGGACCTTATGCCCTCCGATATTGTCGGCACGGAGGTGCTGGAGGAGAAGGCCGGAACGCGGTCCTTCCGGTTTTTGCAAGGGCCGGTCTTCACGCAGCTCCTGATGGCGGACGAGATCAACCGCGCCAGTCCCAAAACGCAGTCGGCACTGCTGCAAGCGATGCAGGAACGCCAAGTCACCTATGCCGGGCAGACTTATACGCTGCCTTTGCCTTTTTTCGTGCTCGCGACGCAGAACCCGCTGGAACAGGAGGGGACGTATCCCCTTCCGGAAGCGCAGCTCGACCGCTTCCTCTTGCAGATCGACGTGACCTATCCCGATGCAGCCGCCGAAAGGCGCGATGCTGTTTTCGACCACCGGCCTCGAAGACCGCCGGGTGCAGCCCGTGCTGACCGCGGAGGAAGTGATTGCGGCGCAGCGCCTGGTCCGTCAGATTCCGACGGGCGACAGTGTGGCTGACGCCATCCTGAAGCTTGTGCGTTCCGCCCGCCCGAATACGGCCGAGGCCGGGCCGCGCGTTAACGAGCTCGTCGCCTGGGGCCCCGGTCCGCGCGCCAGCCAGGCCCTGATGATGGCGGTGAGAGCGCGCGCACTTCTCGATGGCCGCTTCGCCCCCTCCGTCGACGACGTGATCGCGTTGGCAAAACCGGTGCTGCGCCACCGTATGGCGCTCACCTTCACCGCACGGACGGAAAATATCGCTGTCGATCAGGTCATTGGCGAATTGCTCGCCCGGCTTCGCTGAGATATCCGCTCCTGATGTCACCAAGCCCCAAAACCGGGACTTCCCTGCTTTCGATCGAGACGGCGGCCCAAGCCCTGTCCGCAAAGCTTCCGTCGCTGCTTGTCGAGGCGCGGCGCGTAGCGGCGACCGTGGCCCAGGGTACGCACGGCAGGCGGCGGCCCGGCCCAGGCGAAACCTTCTGGCAATACCGCAGCTTCGAAGCTGGCGACTTGGCCACGCTCATCGATTGGCGCCGGTCGGCTGGCTCAAGCCATCTTTTCGTTCGCGAGCATGAGTGGGAAGCCGCCCACACGGTCTGGATCTGGATCGATCTCTCGCCCTCGATGTATTTCCACTCGCACCTGTCGCCGGTGCCGAAAGCCGAGCGCGCCATTGTGCTGGCGCTGGCCCTGGCTTCACTCCTGGGGGAGTCCGGCGAGCGCGTTGGCATGCCGGGGCTCATGGACCCGAAAGCGGGCCGCAACAGCGCCTCGCTGATGATTGAGGCACTCGCCAGGTTCATTCCTAGCCACAGGGGTATGCCTGTCCCGCAAAGCCGTCTGAGCCGGCACTCCGAGATTGTGATTTTCAGCGATTTTCTGGAACCGGAAACAGCGCTTGCCGCTACCTTCGGCGAGATCGCGCGTCAAGGTGTGCGCGGCCATACCGTGCAAATCCTCGATCCCGCGGAAGAAAGCCTGCCCTATCAAGGCCGCGTCGAATTTTTGGACGAAGAGAATGAGGCGCGCTACGTCGCGGAGCGCGCAGAGACGCTGCGCGGGGCCTACCAAGAGAAGCTTGCAGCGCATAAGGCAGCCCTCGCTACGCACGCCCTAGGGCTAGGCTGGACGCCCTTCCTACATCACACCAACCGTCCCGCGGTCGAGGCGCTGCTGCCGCTTCACATGCATCTGTCGGGCCTTGAGAAAGCCTATCGCGCCAAAGGCATGCTCAAAGAGCGTCCCGAATGGAGCAGTCTGTCATGATAAGCGGACTGATGGGCACCTTGAGCTTCAACGCGCCCTGGATGCTGGCGGGGCTGGCGGCTTTGCCGGCCATCTGGTGGCTCCTGCGCTTGACGCCGCCGCGGCCGCAAACCGTGCCTTTTCCGCCTGCGTCTCTTCTGCTCGGATTGAGGGCGAGGGAGCGGACTCCGGTCCGTAGCCCATGGTGGCTGACCCTCCTCAGGATGCTGATCGCGGCGGCCGTAATCGCGGCCCTAGCCGGACCGGTGCTCAGGCCGCCAACGGCAGTGTCCGAGGCCTTGCCGGAGCCGCTCGCCGTTGTTGTTGACAATGGCTGGGCAGCGGCGAGCCGCTGGAGCAGCCGGCAGGCTCTGGCCGGACAGCTCGCGTCTGAGGCCGAGGACCATGGGCAGACGCTCTTCCTTGTTGCGACCGCCGGTCCGCCGGCGCCGCTTCAACCGCTGTCGGCACCCGAATTCCGGCAGCGCTTTGCATCGCTCACGCCGCAAGGCTTTCCCAGCAATCGCAGGACTGCAGCGTTGCAAATCGGTAAGGACCTTGCAGACTGGCGCGGAAAAGTTCGCGTTGCGTGGCTCTCGGACGGCGTCGAAGACGAAGGGGCACCCGCCCTCAGCGCGGCTTTGAGTACGCTCGCGCCGGACGGAACCATCGATTTCTACCGGGACACTCCGGGATCGGGCGCTCTCGCGATCGCAAAGGTCCCGGCCGCCGGTGGAGCGATCCGTGCTCACGTCTTGAAGGCGGAGACCTCCCCGCGAAGCGGACAGGTTGCGGCGGTTACGGCGCGCGGGGAAAGGCTTGCGGCCGCTCCGTTCGCGATTGCTGGCGCCGCATCTTCGGCCGAAGTGGCCCTGGACCTTCCGCTCGACCTTCGCAATCAGATTGCTCGCCTCGAAATCGTCGGCGAGGGCTCGGCGGGTGCGGCCTATCTTCTCGACAGCCGTTCGCAGCGGCGGCGCGCCGGGCTTATCGCGGGCGAAGGTGCCGAGGACGCACAACCCTTGCTCTCGCCAGTCTATTATCTTGAGCGGGCCCTCACTCCTTTTGCCGAAGTTACGCGCGCCCGCACGGCAAATCTCGATCAAGCCACTGCCGATCTCGTGAATGGCTCGCCCTCGATCATCATCCTCAGCGACGTGGGCCGCCTCGCCGGGCCGGTCGCCGAGCGGCTTCGTGCCTTCGTGGAAAAGGGCGGCATGCTCATCCGCTTTGCCGGGCCGAGACTTGAGCAGGGCGGCGACGGTCTCCTGCCCGCGCCCTTACGGGAGGGCGGCCGGACGCTCGGCGGAACGATGACTTGGACCTCGCCGCAAACGCCGGTGCCCTTCGAGCAAGATTCGCCCTTTGATGGGCTTTCCGTGCCAAAGGATGTCACGGTGTCCCGTCAGGTGCTGTCGGACCCCGCCGCGATGCCGCGCGAGACCAAGGTCTGGGCGCGGCTCGCAGACGGCACGCCGCTCGTGACCGCGGCACGGCGTGGTGCCGGCATGCTTGTTTTTTTTCATATCACCGCCAACCCAGACTGGTCTAATCTACCTATCTCGGGCCTTTTCGTTGAAATGATGAGGAAAATACTTGAACTCGCCCCCTTGCAAGCCGTGCAGACAGCCGATTCCGCAACTCAGTCGGCGACTGCGGCCATGGCCCTCTCCGGCCAGCCTGAGCTGATGAAACCGTGGCGCGTGCTAGACGGCTTTGGCAAGCTGACGGAGCCTGGAGAAAGGGCTCAAGCACTCGCTGTTGCCGAAATCGATACCGCTCGCGCAAGCACCGCGCATCCAGCAGGGCTTTACGGGCCGCACAACGCGCTGCGAGCCATCAACACGATGCGGGATGGGGATGCGCTGACCGCGCTCAGCGTTCCTCGCGCACGGGACCGCGTCTTTGCGGAAACGAAAACCGTTGCGCTGGCGCCCTGGCTCTTTTTTGCGGGCTTGCTCCTCTTCCT
This sequence comes from uncultured Alphaproteobacteria bacterium, assembly GCA_963817705.1. Taxonomy (GTDB): domain Bacteria; phylum Pseudomonadota; class Alphaproteobacteria; order Rhizobiales; family Rhodomicrobiaceae; genus Rhodomicrobium. The sequence continues at coordinate 1,938,557 of CAWFPF010000001.1, read as the reverse complement.
GGCCGATGGTGCCATTTGCGCTCATCTGGCGAGCCCGCGGACGACCCCCTTGCGAAAGGCCGCTGCGATCCTGGCTCTTGCGCTTTTCGCCGGCATGGCCGTCCAGGACGCGCGCGCCGAGTCCGGACAAAAACGCGGTGATCCCGCGGATTTTGCTTTGCAGGCCTCGCTCGATACGAGGCTCGCCTTTATCGTTACCGGGAACGACGAGGCCGACCGCGTCAGCCGCGCCGGCCTCGCCGGTCTCTCCAAGGTCCTTAATGCCCGCACCGCGGTCGAGCCCGGCGAGCCGATGGGCGTCGATCCCGCGCGGGACGAACTCGTTTTCTTTCCCTTGATCTACTGGCCGGTGTTGCCAAACGCGGAGCCTCTGCCTGATCGGGTGCTCGCGAAAATCGACGCCTATATGAAACAGGGCGGCCTCATCATCTTCGATACCAAAAACGATCCGGTTTCCGGGGCAAACCTGTTATCCGCAGGCGGCAGCACGCCTTTGGCGCAGCTTCTTGGCAAACTCGATCTGCCCCCTCTGCAGCGCGTTCCCGAAAGTCATGTTCTGACAAAAGCATTCTATTTGCTGCAGTCATTTCCCGGCCGGTGGGATAACGGCGATCCTTGGGTGGAAGCCCAGGCCGAGCCCGGCGAGCAAGCGAAGCGCGGCGTGAAATCCGACGGGGTCAGCTCCATTATCGTCACCTCCAACGACCTCGCCGCAGCCTGGGCGCTCGACGACGGCGACCATCCGATGTTCGCCGCAGTACCGGGGGGCGAGGAGCAGCGGGAACTTTCATACCGGGCGGGCGTCAACATCGTCATGTATGCGCTGACCGGGAATTACAAAGCCGATCAGGTGCATGTTCCGGCCATTCTCGAACGGCTTGGGCACTGAAGCGAAAGCAGCGTAACCCGGCATGAATTGGTCCTTGGAGTTCTTTCCCTTTTTCCCGCGTGAACTGATCGCGGCCTGTGCGTTGCTTTGTCTTGCGTCGCTTGTGCTTTACGCGTGGCGCAACCGGCGCGGCGCACCGCTTCGGGCTCTGAGTCTCGCCTGCTTTCTTGTGGCCCTTGCCAATCCGAACCTGAAAAACGAGGCGCGCCAGCCACTTTCCAACATTGCCGTGGTTGCTGTCGATGAGAGTTCCAGCATGCAACTTGCGGGGCGCGCAGCCCGCGCGCGGCAAATCGAGGCGGAGTTGAAGGACCAGCTCGGAAAAATTCCAAACCTTGAAGTCCGCTGGGTCCATGTGCCGGGAGACGATCAGCCGGGCGGTGAAGCGACGAACCTTTTCTCCGCGCTCGGCAAGGCCACGACGGACATCCCGGCAAGCCGCATGGCCGGTGCGCTGTTCATCACCGACGGCCAAATCCACGATGCGCCCCAGGATGCCAGCCGGCTTGGTTTCGACGCGCCCGTCCACGCGCTTATCGCCGGAACGCCAAGCGAAAAGGATACTCGTATCGAGGTTGTGTCCGCGCCCCGCTTCGGGCTCACCGGCACGGAAGCCTTTGCCGAAATCAAGGCCGAGCGGAGCGGACCGGGAACCGGAGGACTTGCCACTTTTGAGGTACGCGGCGCATCGGGCGCGCCTGAGACAATTGTCGCGCCATACGGACAGATTGTGAAAGTCCGCCTGCGCTTTGAGCATGCGGGGCCAAATATCATAGAAGTGGAGTTGAAGCCGGAGCCCGGCGAGCTAACCGCGATCAACAACAAGACGGTCATTCAGGCTCAAGGCGTGCGCGAGAATTTGCGCGTGCTTCTCGTTTCGGGCGAGCCTCATGCGGGCGAGCGAACCTGGCGTAACCTTTTGCGCTCCGACGCCGCGGTCGATCTCGTGCACTTCACGATTCTCCGCCCCCCCGAAAAGCATGATGGCACGCCCATCGATCAGCTTTCGCTGATTGCCTTTCCGACCCGGGAGCTGTTCTCGGAGAAGCTGAGCCAGTTCGATCTGATCATCTTCGACCGCTATCAGCGCCGCGCCGTGCTGCCCATGATCTATCTCGATAATGTCGCGCGCTACGTTGAGCAGGGCGGGGCAGTCCTCGTCGCAGCAGGCTCCGATTTCGCTTCGGCCGTAAGCCTCGCGCGCACCCCGCTCGGAACCGTGCTGCCGGCGCGGCCTACAGGCCGCGTCCTGGAGGAGCCGTTCCGCCCCGCCATCACGAAAGAGGGCGAGAAACATCCGGTCACAGCCGGCCTTCCCGGCGCGCCAGCGAAAGACGGGCAGAAGCCAACCTGGGGGCATTGGTTCCGAGTGATCGATTCGGAAGCCGACCGCGGCGATGTCGTAATGAGCGGCGCCGGGGACAAGCCGCTGCTTGTGCTGGACCGGCGAGGAAAAGGCCGCGTGGCGCTCCTGCTCTCCGATCACGCCTGGCTCTGGGCACGCGGCTATGAAGGCGGCGGCCCGCATGTCGACCTCCTGCGCAGGCTCGCCCATTGGCTCATGAAGGAGCCCGATCTGGAGGAAGAGGCGCTTACCGCGAAAGCGGGCAAACATGACCTCACCATCGAGCGCCGCACCGTGCTAGGACCGGGTGGGCGAAGCCACGGTCACATCGCCCTCAGGCAAGGAGACGACGGTCGCACTCGATCAAAAGGCGCCGGGCCGTTTCGCCAAGACCATACCCGCCGATGAGCCGGGCGTTCATCGCATCGCCATGGACGGTCTGACCGCGTTGACGGTTGCGGGCGAAATGAACGCGCCGGAGTTCCAGCGCGTCGTGGCGACGGACGAGCCGCTGCGCGCCGTTCTGGACAAGACGGGCGGCGGGGCGTTTTTCCTCGGTGGCGGCGCGGACGCCACGCCCCAGGCTATGCCCGCGGTGTCGATGATGCGCTCGGGGCACCGATTCTACGGCTCGTCCTGGCTCGGCCTGAAGGCGCGCGACGCCTATGAGGTGAAGGCCATCTCCTACACGCCGCTGATCGGTGGATTTGCCGCGCTTGCCATCGCGCTTGGGCTTCTGTCGCTGACCTGGTTCAGGGAGGGGCGGTAGCGGCCGTCTAAGTGGTCTCCGCGCCATGGGTGGGCTCGGGGACATCGACGAGCGCGCGCAGCGCGGCCCGCGCACGCGACAAACGCGATTTGACCGTGCCGACGGAGATGTTGAGGACTGTCGCCGCCTCCTCGTAACGCAGCCCCTCGACCGCGATCAGCATCAAGACTTCGCGATGGTCCTCGGTCAATTGCATGAAGGCTTGCTGAACTTCAGACAGGATGAGGTGATGGTGCTGCTCGGCCTTGGCGAAGAGCGGAGCATCCTTTTCGAGCCGGTTGCGATAGGCGATGTCGTGCTGGGCGCGGCGCTTATCGTTCCTGAACACGTTCTTCAAGATGACGAACAGCCACGCCCGCAGGTTAGTCCCCGGCTGCCACGAGCCGATGTTAGCGATGGCGCGCGCCAAGCACTCCTGCACCAGGTCGTCCGCGTAATCGGAGTCCCGCGTCATGTAGCGCGCGAAGCGCCGCAGGCGTGGAATCTCACTCCGCATGGCAGAGATGGTTTCGTGATGATCTGGCGGCATTCCCGCTACGCTTTTCACACTCCACTGCATAATATATTGAAGGCCTACTGACAAAAGAAGGCTAAGGGAATTGTCGATATTGGGTAAAAAACCTGTTCTCATGTTGCATGAATGCAACCTTAACGGGCAACCTTTCAACCTAGAAGCTTATCAAGTAGCAAAATGACCTTGCGGATGCTCACAAAATAGTCAGTACAAGCCACAGCAAACCTTTGAAGAACCAGACTAAGGGGCAGGGACTTGAATCCGTCCAAATTCGTGGCCATCTCGGGGATCGATCGTGATGATCGTATCGCTTCCGGCACCCTTCCAGTGTAAGATCAACAATTCGTTACTCGCTGTAACGCCCATAAGCTGGCCACGGCCGAGTTCGAGCGTACGCTCATAGGGCTGTCGCGCCGCGGTTGCCGTAACAGGCTTCGCCGCCGGCCCCACCCGCGAAGCTTGCCGCACCATTCCGTAGATGAGCGCCAGAATGCCCAAAATCAGAAGCGCTGTCATGATAGCAATGCTGATTTTGAGAAGGCGCACATGCCGGGGCGAAAACAGGCTGCCTTCGGGCGGGGTGGAAACTTTTGTCATGGATACCGCGCGGAGATATTTGCGTTGGATTTTGAAACGGCGACCGGGCTTCAATTCTCTTGTACCGCCGGGAATGATGACGATGGGATCCGGCTCGATCGCTTTCTCGCGAGCCAGATTGAGACACTAAGCCGGGCGCGGCTGCAAGAGTTCATTCGATCGGGCCAAGTTACCTCCGAAGGCAGGCCCGTAACCGAGCCTAACCTAATAGTCCGCGCAGGCGACCGGTTCGAAGTTCGCGTGCCCGCCGCCGGCGCTTCTCCCGCCGCGGCCGAACCGATCGCTCTCAACGTGGTTTACGAGGACGACGCGCTGATCGTGATCGACAAACCCGCGGGTCTCGTTGTGCATCCGGGCGCCGGGAATCCGGGCGGCACGCTTGTGAACGCCCTGTTGGCGCATTGCGGGGGAAGTCTGTCCGGCATCGGCGGCGTCGCCAGGCCTGGGATCGTCCATCGACTGGACAAGGACACAAGCGGATTGATGGTTGTGGCGAAAAACGATGAAGCGCATCGCGGGCTCGCCGCTCAGTTTGCAGATCATGGGCGGACCGGCGATCTCAGGCGGCAATATCTTGCGCTGGTTTGGGGCGAGCCTTCGCCCAAAGCCGGCAGGATCGAGACGCTGATCGGGCGCCACCCCGCTGCCCGCACCAAAATGGCGGTCGTTGCACGCGGCGGCCGGGTGGCGGCAACGAATTACGAGACCATTCGCACTTTCGGCCCGGCTCCCGCACAGTCTGCGGCAAAGGGGCGGGGGAACAAGCCGTTGACGTTAAGTGTCGTTCAATGCAGCCTTGAAACAGGGCGTACACACCAGGTGCGGGTCCATATGGCGCATATCGGAACTCCAATAGTGGGGGACCCTCTTTACAGCGCCGGTTTCGCAACAAAGGCACAAGCGCTTCCGGAAAAGGCATCCGCGGCGCTGAGCCGTTTGGGCCGTCAAGCTTTGCACGCCGCAAACTTGCGGTTTAGGCATCCTATTTCCGGTAAGGTCCAAGCTTTCGAGAGTGGTTTTCCCGAAGACATCGCGAATTTGTGTAACACACTTGAAAGTCTGGGAACGAAACTGTCCAAGAATTAAGATGCGAAGTTTGGGATGTAAGCGTAAGGTGGGATTGGTCGTTCAAAAAAGGCGAACCAATTCTCCAGGGTCAGCGTCTTTTGCGCTGAGGAGGGTAGCAGCATGAGTTCATTGCCATCGGTTGCAGCAAGCGGCGGTCTCGCACGGTATCTCGAAGAGATCCGGCGCTTCCCCATGCTCGAACCCCAGCAAGAGTACATGCTCGCCAAACGCTGGCAGGAGCATGAAGACGCCGCCGCTGCGCAAAAGCTCGTTACGTCTCACCTACGTCTCGTAGCCCGGATCGCTATGGGCTACCGCGGTTATGGCCTACCCATCGGCGAGGTCATTTCCGAGGGCAACGTCGGCCTTATGCAGGCTGTAAAACGGTTCGACCCCGACAAGGGCTTCCGCCTTGCTACCTATGCTATGTGGTGGATAAGGGCTGCAATTCAAGAATATATTCTGCGGTCGTGGAGCCTTGTGAAGATGGGCACCACCGCCAGCCAGAAGAAGCTGTTCTTCAATCTCCGCAAGGCGAAGAGTCAGTTGCAGGCGTTGGAAGAGGGCGATCTGCGCCCCGATCAAGTCGCCCTCATCGCTACGAATCTTGGCGTGCCCGAGGAAGACGTGGTCTCGATGAACCGCCGTCTCGGTGGAGATGCGTCGTTGAACGCGCCGTTGCGGGCCGATTCGGAAAGCGGGGAGTGGCAGGATTGGCTCGTCGACGACACTCCCAACCAGGAAACCACGCTCGTCGAGAGCGAGGAGATGGACCGGCGCCGCGAATATCTCGAAGCGGCGATGGAAAGCCTGAACGACCGCGAACGCCGGATCTTCACCGCGCGGCGCTTGGCGGACGAGCCGCTGACGCTAGAGGAGCTTTCGGCAGAATTCAGTGTGAGCCGCGAGCGGATTCGCCAGATCGAGGTGCGCGCCTTCGAGAAGGTTCAGAAGGCGGTGCAGAAGGCCGCGTCGAAGGCCGAAACGCCAAGGGCGCCGGCTGGAACGGGCACGCCAGCCTTCTCGGCAGCAGCGCGATAGGGTGCGGCCGCACTTGCTGCGGCCATCCCTTTCTTCTGTTTCAGCAAGATCAGATCTTTAGCTGGATTCTTTGATGGCTGGGTCAGAGGCCGGCGACGGCGCCAACCTAGTCATGCTGCCAGTACACCCGCTACCACCGGCTCCGGCACGCCCGTCGTGCCTGCGAAAGAAGACGGAAGCCCCTTGAGATAGCGCACCGCTAGGTAGGCAAAGGCCTGTGCCTCCATGAAACCGGCGCTGAAGCCCGCCACATCCGCCGTCATGACGCCTCCGCCTAGAACGCGGCGCAGGCCCTCGACCATGTGAGGGTTACGGGCGCCCCCGCCGGCCAAAATCCACATTTTGGGCCGGGCCGGAAGGAAACGGCCGGCGGCTGCGACGCCAGCCACGGTGAAGGCTGTCAGCGTGGCTGCGCCGTCAGCCGGGCTGAGATCTTCGACAGCGCCGAGAGAAAACGCTCCGCGGTCCAGCGACTTCGGAGGAGGAGCCATGAAAAACGGGTGCGCGATCAGTCCGGCCAGCGCGCGCCTATTCACTGTCCCCGACATGGCGAGATGCGCATCGCGGTCCATCGGCTCGCCGGTATGCCGCAGCGCCCAGTCGTCGAGCAGGCAGTTGCCCGGCCCCGCATCGAAGGCGATAAGCCCCTCGGGCGGCCCATCGGGAATATAGGTGATGTTGGCAATACCGCCGATATTGACGAATGCCGCCGGCAGGGGCAGCGCCGCTTGCAAGGCTAAGGCCCGGTGGTAAATCGGAACCAGCGGCGCGCCCTGGCCTCCGTGCAGCATATCCGCAGCCCGGAAGTCGTAGACCACCGGGACGCCCAGCGCCGCGCTCAGCGCCGGGCCATTGCCAAGCTGAACGGTAAGGTGCTGCTCGGGGCGATGCAAGACTGTCTGGCCGTGGAATCCCACCACATCGATTCCGGCCAGATCGAGCCCATGCGCCGCCGCGAAGGCTTGGACGCTTTGCGCGTGCTTTGCAGTCAGCATCTCTTCCGCGATCGCCAGCACGCCGCTGTGATCGTCGCGGCGCTTAAGGCCGCGGGCTGAGTCCATGGCCTCGCGAAGCAATTGACGCTCTGCGGCGCCGTAAGGAAACTCAGCGGCTGGCCCGAAGGAGCGGACCGCTTCGCCATCCGTATCGATGAGCGCCACGTCGACGCCGTCCATGGATGTGCCGCTCATAAGTCCAATCGCCTTCATGAACCCTCGCTTGACGCAAAATGCGAATGCCGTACATGGTTCCGTTACACGCTCCTCGTGTGACTGTCGAGATGCGCGGAACGACGGAGGATTTCATGCAAGCCGCCCCAAAAAATCAACGGGATTTTATACAAGTTCTAGGGGAACGTGGCTATTTGCATCAGATCTCCGATGAGGAGGGTCTGAGGGCCGCGGCCGCGAAGGGCCCCATCAGAGCCTATGCCGGGTACGATTGCACGGCGCCGAGCCTGCATGTGGGCAATCTCATCAGCATCATGATGCTGCGAGTCTTCCAAAAGGCCGGCAACAAGCCGATCGTCCTCGTCGGCGGCGGCACCACGAAGGTTGGCGATCCCTCTGGAAAAGACGAGACGCGCAAGCTCCTCACACAACAAGAGATCGATGCGAACAAAGCCAGCATCAAGACGGCGTTCACGAAGCTTCTGACCTTCGGCGAGGGCGAAACGGACGCGATCCTGGTGGACAACGACGAATGGCTGAAGCATCTCCACTACATCGATTTTCTGCGTGAGTATGGCCGCCACTTCACCATCAACCGGATGCTGACGTTCGACTCGGTCAAACTGCGGCTCGAGCGCGAGCAGCCGATGACCTTCCTCGAATTCAACTACATGCTTCTTCAGGCTTACGATTTCCTCGAACTCGGCCGCCGCTACAATTGTGTGCTCCAGATGGGCGGGTCGGACCAATGGGGCAATATCGTGAACGGGATCGAACTCGCGCGCCGCGTGGAAGGCCGCGAGCTGTTCGGGGTGACAACGCCGCTCCTGACCACCTCGTCCGGGGCGAAGATGGGCAAATCCGTCAAGGGCGCGGTTTGGTTGAACGCGGATATGCTGAGCCCCTACGACTATTGGCAGTATTGGCGCAACACAGAGGACGCCGATGTGGGACGCTTCCTGCGTCTCTTTACGGACATGCCGCTCGGCGAGTGTGCCCGGCTCGAAGCTCTCCAGGGCTCGGAGATCAACGAGGCGAAGAAGGTTCTTGCGACCGAGGCAACTGCGCTCATGCACGGGCGCGAGGCTGCGGAAGCGGCCGCGGAGACCGCACGCAAGGCCTTCGAGGAGGGTGCCGCGGCCGAAGGTCTGCCGTCCGTTGAAATTCCTGCCGCCGATTTGCGACAGGGTATTGGCCTCCTGAACGCAAGCACGCTGGCGGGGCTTGTCGCTTCGACAAGCGAGGCGAGGCGCCAAATCAAGGGTGGAGCGTTGAGGGTGAACGATACCGTGGCCACGGACGAGCGCGCCAGCATCACGCTGAAGGACCTTAATCCGGATGGGGTAATCAAGCTTTCGCTGGGAAAGAAGCGGCATGTGCTGCTGCGGCCGGCGCCCTGAGAGGCGCAAGGGCATCGCGACGAGAGCCGTGCTTGGATTGCGGCTCCGATGGTCTTATGGCTTGGCGATAAAAATCGGACGCGCGCTCCAACTCTATCGACGCATCCGTCGCTCGCGCAAAAACAAGAAAGCAAGCGGTGACGGGGATTCGCCGCTTGCTGTATTGGAGGGCAGAAGCCCCTAGATTTAGAACTTCAGGCGCATGCCCGACACAACGGTCGTGTTGTCGGTCGCAGCGTACGGATCGTTCGAGAAGCTCGAATGAGCCAGACCGCCGCTGATTTCCGAGTAGGAGACGCCGGTGTAGACATCGAAATGCTTGTTGAAGGCATAATCGATCAGGAACGAATAGGTGCTCGTGTCGCCGGCGCAGGCAAACGCGTTGGCCGCGCAACCGCCCGTAGTGCCTTTGAAGAAGTTTGCCTCACTAAACGCGTTTTGGGAGACGTGGTAATAAGCACCCGTGAAGCTCCACGGACCGGTCTCATACTTCGCGCCGGCCCACTCTGTCTCAAGCGTCCTGGTGCTGGTCAGGTCGATATTGTTGAGGGTGAGCTGGTAGCCGCCGATCGTCGTGCCGGCGGACGAACCGAGTGCGCCGCCTGCGTTGGTCTGATCGGTATGGTTATAACCGGCATAAAGCGTCAGCTTGGACGTGTCGCATACGTCTTTGAAGCTGCAGGCGCCATCCTTGAAGCCGCCGCCGAACTCAAACGTGTACTTACCCGAGATTGAGTAAGCCTCGTTGTTCGTCAGGAAGTAATAGAGCTGATTGACGTCGGCTCCTGTAAGCGTTCCCAACTGAAGATTGACCGCGCCTTTTTCGTTCATATAGACGCCGTCGACCGACAAACCCTTATAGGTGAAGCCGAGGTTGCCCGCATAGGAGTTGCCGTGAAGCTCCGTATCCTGCGCGCCATCCGCGTACATGAACGCCGCGTGAACTGGGCCATATTGATAGCTGTATTTCAGCGAGTTATCCCAGCGCGCCGTCTCGGTGCTGCCCGCGCCCGCCCCTGAGAATCCGGACCAGCCGAGGAGTGACATGGAGTAGGACATGCCCATCGGGTCGTAGGTGGCCAATGCGCTGAGCGCAAGCGAGTTCTGACGGCCGATCGTCAGCGTACCATAGTTGGCGCTGCTCAAGCCGGCATAGGCTTCGCCGTTGATAGCCTGGCCGCAGCGGCTACCGTCGCCGAACGCTTGAACGGTGGTGCCATTTTTGAGAGCATTTGCAACGCGAACCAAGCTGGCGCACGCATCGGCGATTTCGCCGGACAGCGGATTAAAACCAGTGTCGAGGTGGCCGATACCGACAAAGCCCATGCCGAGGTTCTCTTCGATCTTGATACCGATCGTCGATTGCGACAGCGCGTTGTTGGTCAGAGCCGAATTCGATCCGATGGCCTTGGATTCGCCGTAGATGTTGTAGGCTTGGCCCGTATAGAGCGCGCCACTGTTTGCGAGACCGTTGGATTGATAGCCGTACCCGACGTCGATCGTCCCGTAGATCGTGATGCCCTTGTAGGTCAGTGTGTCCGGTATTGGATCCTTCAGGCTGTCGACACTTAGATCAGCCGCTTGTGCGGAAGCAACGAAGCCACCCAAAGCAAGAGCACAGATTACTAACTTATTCACAACTCTCCCCCTTTATTTGCCCGATTTTGGCACAACAAACTATTCGCCTGGACGGATGTCCAGACTTGCGCGGTCGGATTCTTGATTTGGCCAAACTCTTCGATCCGGTCACTGGGAAGTCGTGAAAAGGATGCTCACTTTTTCTTCCTCGCAACACCGTGCCTAAATTCCTTTTAGCGAATCGCTCAGGTTCCGGTCAATCGTCGAAGTATGAACCTGTTATCAATCACTGATGAGTTGTGTGTTTTAAGTCACTGTAGCCTTACTGTATCGTCATTACATTTCATTTGTTACAATGTTACAGTATTGTAAATTTTATAACCGAAGTTTTTTACAGCAATATACAACGTAACATTTTTGTTAACTTGTATCGTGGCGTTATGATCACTCAGTCTAATCCATTTATTATAAATAATTATATCTTTTTGCCAATGTTATGCTGCAATGCAGCGAACAGGCGAAAACTAAAATTGTTTTTGCTGTACTACATGGCGAGCGGATATTCCCCTACACTTTCATAAATAAAGTGGACACGGGTTCCAAAAATGTTACAGATTTATGACAACGCCGGGCCTTAACGCAGAGTTGCAGGTCCGGCCAAAAAGCAGTTTAGGGTGGCAACAAAATCGGGCGGGCTTTTCTCTATGAAAATACTCGTCATTGAAGACGATCCTGACGGCGGCAGTATCCTTGCTTTGGGGTTTGCCGAGCTTGGCCATGAGGCAGTCTGCGCGTGTAATTGCGCCAAAGGTTTTGCACTTGCGGACAGCGACAACTTCGACGCTTTGATCGTCGACCGCCTCCTCCCGGACGGCGACGGAATTTCTATCGTGACCGCTTTGCGAGCCCGGCGGGTTTCGACGCCCGCGCTGTTCGTAAGCGGCTTGGCCGATATCGCGGACCGGATCGCCGGATTGCGCGCGGGCGGCGACGATTACCTTTCCAAGCCGTTTTCATTTGACGAACTTCTGGCCCGGGTAGAAGCCGTGTTGCGCCGGAGAGAACCGGCGGCATCCACTATCTTGCGGGTTGGCGACCTAGAGGTGGATCTGATCGAGAGAACGGTGAAGCGCGCCGGAGCCGAAATCGCGCTCATGCCGCGCGAGTTCAGCTTGCTTGAGTTCCTGATGCGCCACGCCGGCCAAATCGTCACCCGAACAATGCTGCTCGAAGGCTTGTGGAAATTCCAATGCGACCCGGAAACGAAAATACTCGACGTTCAAGTGAGCCGCCTGCGCCAGAAAATTGATCGTGACGGTGAAATTCCCCTGATCCATACGGTGCGAGGGGCGGGATATTGCATCCGTGCGGATTAGCCTTTACCGCAGCGCGTCGTTTCGCGTGATGATGCTTGCCTGCTTTGCCTTCATGGCGGTGGGCGCGGCAGTAATAGGCTTCTTCTATTGGAGCACCGTCTATATTATCGATAACCAGATCGATAGCGCCTTGGCCCGTGAAAGCAATGGTTTAACGGCGGTCCACGAGAGGGACGGGTACGAGGGTTTGCGCGAAACGGTCGCCATCCGGACTTCGCCGGACCCCGGAGCGCTGCGTATCTACCTGCTCCAGGGGCGCGACGGCAGCCTCACCGGCGATTTGAAACAGTGGCCCGCAGATGCTCCGGAGCCCGGCAAAACTGCCGAAATTGTAATTCCCGGCCCTGCCAGAAGGGCGCGGGTGCGGACATTGGCTTTTGCCGGAGGAAGCCGGCTGCTCGTGGGCCGGTCGCTTTCCGAACGCGACGATTTTCAAAGGATTGCGGGCCGCTCGCTCCTCGGCGTTCTGGCAGCTGACCTGTTGCTTGGCGCCTCCGCCGGCATCTTCCTGGCGCGCTATGCAGACCGCCGGTTGGGGCCGATCAACGCGGCGGCACAAGACGTAATCGAGGGGAATCTTTCAGTGCGGGCTGCCGTTGGCAACGGTGTCGACGAATACGGCTATCTGGCGCAAAACATCAACGCCATGCTCGACCGGGTTCAGCGGCTCGTGGCCACCCTCAACGATGTCACCGAAAACATCGCTCACGACTTGCGGGCACCCCTCCATCGCATGCGCGGCAGGCTGGAGGTGGCTTTGATGGCGCCGCGCTCAACTGAGGAATATCGCGCCCTGCTGCAGCGGACGATGGCGGAAGCGGAGACGATCGCCGGCACCTTCAACGGGATCTTGAAGATCGGACGCCTGAAAGCGAGTGCCCTCGACTTACCCAATACCCCCGTCGACCTGGCGGAGATCGTGGAAGAAATCGCCGAACTTTATCAAGCATTCGCCGAGGAGACCGGAGTGACCTTGGAAGCGCTGCTTCCAGAGGCGGCCCGTCGATCCGGGCGAAGCCTACTTGTCATGGGCGACGCGCACGCAATTTCGCAGGCCGCTGCAAACCTGCTCGACAACGCCATCAAATATACGCCTGCGGGCGGCAAGGTGGTCATCTCCGCTGAACAAAAAGCCTGCTGTGCGATCCTTCGTGTTGCCGACAACGGTCCCGGTATCCCCGCGGAAAAGCGCGCGGCAACTTTGGAGCGTTTTGTCAGGCTGGAAAAGACCGCTGACAAGCCGGGTTTCGGCGTTGGCTTGAGTTTCGTATCGGCGGTCGCTGATTGGCACGGCGCACAGCTCACACTGGCAGATAACAACCCGGGACTTCTCGCCACACTCTCATTTCCTGCTGCAAAGCCGGCAGGTCAATGACTTCGCCGCGGCACACATCTTTCTAACACGGAACCTTCGCGGGCCGCAGCGGCTTGTTCCTGGGAAGGAGATGAGCCATGGCCAAGGAATCGAAGGGACAAAAGGAAACAGTCGAACGCGTCATGCACGAGTACAAGCACGGTGAGCTTGAGACTCCCGCGGGTAAGCCCGTGAAAAGCCGCAAGCAGGCGGTTGCAATCGCGCTGCACGAAGCCGGGGCCTCGAATCAGGAAAGCGAGGGCAAAAACAAAGAGAACCTCGCCAAGACCAAGAAGAAAGAGCGCGGGGGAAAGACCGCGAAGCAACAAAAGGAAGGCCACCTCTAAGGGAAAGGAAGCACCGGCGTGGCCTTGGGGCGAATTTCAGATACGCAGGGCGCGGGGGAGATCCCCGAAGCCGAACGCGGGCTCTCAGGGAAAGAGCAAAGCGATATCGAAGAGGCGCAGCGTCCGCGCGCACCCGTCGTCTATGAAATCGTGCGGCTTGAGGGAGAGCGGGAGCTCCGCCGGCCGGTTTGGTCGCTTTGGTGGTCGGGAGTCGCGGCGGGCATCTCCATCGGATTTTCCTTTCTGGCTCAGGGCGCCATTGCTGCCTGTTTGCCGGACGCGCCTTGGCGCTACGCCGTCGCCGGCCTCGGCTACTCGACTGGCTTCATGATCGTGATCCTCGGCCGTCAGCAGCTTTTTACCGAGAACGTGCTGACGGCCGTGCTTCCGGTGATGACGCATTGGCGGATGAGTTGGCTTTTGCGCATGCTGCGCCTGTGGGGGATCGTGCTCGCGGCAAACGTCGCGGGCTGCCTCGTATTCGCGGCGGCCTTCGCCTTTCTGCCTATAACGAGCGGACCCATCACGGCCGCTCTGGAGGAGCTGATCCGTAAGGTCATGGAAAACTCCGCTTGGGAAATCTTCGCCAGGGGCATCGGCGCCGGATGGCTGATCGCTGCGCTCGTTTGGATCATCGCCTCCACCGAGGGATTGGAGTTCTTCGTTATTGGCCTGTTGACCTACCTCATCGCACTGTTCGGCTTCACCCACATCGTGGCCGGTACCGCCGAAGTGCTTTATGGATGGCTTATGGGGCTGACCACGTTCCGCGAGGCCGCGCTCCAGTTCTTCCTGCCGGCGCTCGCTGGAAATGTCTTCGGCGGAACCGTGCTTTTCTCCGTGCTTAGCTACGCGCAGGTGCGCGACGAGATTGGCGAGGCGGATCATTACAAGAAAGCGCTGCGGTAGCGCATCATGGACTTTGTATGCTTACGGCGAGCATCCACAGCAAATGCGTGTTGGGATTGGCATACCGCCGGCGATTAAGCCGCAGCCTCATCCTGAGGGGGCGCCGGGGCAGCTTCTCGAAGGATGGATGCGCTGGCGCCCTAAAGTGCCGTGGCCTTACCCTGAAATGGCGCCGTGGAATTCCTTCGCGACAAGCTCTTGCCGGATTTGGAACGGGGCATACAATGGGCCTGGGCCATCCGCTTGAAAGGGGGCCCTGCGCGTCTCATCGGCTTCATCCATCTCAGCGATGAGCGAAATGAGAACCGCGGCTTCTGGCTTGGCTTGCCCTGGCAGGGCCACGGACTGATGACGGAAGCCTGTGACACCGTGACGGAATTCTGGTTCAACGGCCTCGGGCGGGATGTGCTTCGCGTTTCGAAGGCTGTTCCCAATGCGGCTTCCCGCCGCATCTCGGAAAAACAAGGCGCCCGTCTTGTTCGCATCGAGGAGCGCGATTTCATCTCCGGACGCTATCCGTCCGAGCTCTGGGAGTTGGCCCCGCGCGAGGACTGGAACCGGAGTTGGAAGAGCCAAAGCTCTGGCCGGGCTTGCCTTGGATAATGCAGCGGAAATCATCCTGTGATATGCCTGCAGCTTAAGCAGCTACCCCAGCGGATGGATCATGAGCATCGCCAGCACTGCCACTTCCCTTCCCCAAGGTGTCGCCGCGATGCCAAAAGGCAGCGTGCAGGCCATGGCGCTGTCTGCACTTGGCGTCGTCTTCGGCGACATCGGCACGAGCCCGCTCTATACGCTCAAGACTGTCCTAGCAGTGAACGGGCTACAAGAGACCTCGCGTATCGCCGCGCTCGGCAGCCTTTCCCTCATCATATGGACGCTGACTGTCATCACCACGATCAAATATGTGTCCGTGGCGATGCGCGTGGGCAATCATGGCGAAGGCGGCATCGTGGCGCTAATGGCGCTGCTCGGCGGGCACAAGAAAAAGCGCGCCGTGATTGTTGCCGCGGGCCTGTTCGGCGCGGCATTGATCTATGGGGATGGCGCAATCACGCCCGCGATTTCGGTCCTCTCGGCGCTTGAGGGCCTTTCGATACTGACATCGCGCTTCGATCCTTACATCGTGCCTATAACGGTTGCGATTCTCGTGCTGCTGTTTCTGGTGCAACCGCGCGGCACGGAGCGGATCGGGAAAATGTTCGGCCCCATCATGCTGATCTGGTTTTTCACCATCGGCGCACTCGGCCTGTGGGGGATCGCGCAGAACCCTGGCGTATTCGCGGCGCTAAACCCGCTTCTCGGCCTGCGTTATCTATTTTCTGGAGGGTTCGGCTCGTTTCTCGTTCTCGGCGCAGTGTTTCTTTGCGTGACCGGGGCCGAAGCCCTTTACGCCGATATGGGGCACTTCGGACGGCTTCCTATTCAACTCGCCTGGTCGGCCATCGTGTTTCCCTGCCTCGTTCTGAACTATGCAGGACAGACAGCGCTGGTCCTGAACGGCACTCCCGCGGGAGAGAATATTTTCTATGCGCTTTGTCCCAAGGACTTACTCGTGCCGCTCCTCGTCCTGGCGACCGTGGCGACAATCATCGCAAGCCAATCCATCATCACGGGCGCGTTCTCGATGACGCGGCAAGCCATTCAGCTCGGCTGGCTGCCGCGCCTGCGCATCACTCAGACCTCCGCGCTTGGGTATGGGCAAATCTATGTCGGCACCGTCAACTGGCTCATGATGGCCGTGACGATCGGGCTGACGCTCGTGTTCCGCAAATCGGACAACCTCGCCGCAGCCTATGGTATCGCGGTATCGGCAACCATGCTGATGACCTCGGTCTTGCTCTTCATCGCTATGCGGGAATATCTGCGCTGGAGCTTGCCGCTGAGCGCCGCCGTGTTGGTTTGCTTCGTGACGGTAGACACGGCATTTTTTGCGGCCAACTCCGCTAAGATCGCCGAGGGCGGCTATGTTCCGCTTGCACTCGCGGCAGTGATCTATTCCGTCATGTGGATCTGGCATACCGGGCGGCGGGCGGTCACCCGGGCGATCATCTCAAAATACATCCCCATCAACGAGTATTTGACGGGTCTTGCAAAGGAGGGCGTGCCGCGCGTCCCTGGAACGGCGGTTTTTCTGACCCGGTCTGCGCGAGGTGCGCCCCCCGTGATGGCTTGGCACGTCAAGCATAACCGCGCGCTTCATGAGAGGGTTATGGCGATAAACGTCACGATCGAGCCAATGCCATGGGTCCGGCCTGAAGACCGGCTGAGCTTCACCGAGGAGGCGCCGAACTTCTGGCGGGCGGCAGCCCATTTCGGCTTCATGGAGCGCCCTGACATCCCAGCTCTCTTGCAAGAGGCCAGAGAGAGAGGCTGCAAAATTGCCGCCGAAGACGTGACCTATTATGTCGGCCGCGAAACCATTGTGCCGCGAACCGATGGGCGAGGCTTGCCCAGATTGGTGGAAGAGATTTTTGCGGCGTTGGATCGTAATGCCTGGCAGGTCACCGACTTCTTTCGTCTGCCAGTCGATAAGGTGGTCGAGATCGGCAGGCAGGTGGCGATCTGAGGCGCGTCCTGCGATTGGAGTTGCCTCAAAACGCGACGAGCAGCCGGCATGCCGGGCTTGGGCGGAGACCGCCCAAGGTGCTATGAATATTCCTGCGTCTCCCAGCATTCGCTGTGAAAATACAGGGCGGCCCCGCGCGGCGCTCTCAGACCGACCCGGAGGCCGATGGAAAGCCCCTGGCCTTCAGCGCGGCTGTAATCTCTGTGAGCACCGCGGGATCCTCGATTGTCGCGGGCATCTTGTACTCTTCCCCATCGGCGATTTTCCGCATGGTGCCGCGGAGGATCTTGCCTGACCGGGTCTTCGGCAGACGCGAAACCGTCAGCACAGTCTTGAATGCGGCCACGGGGCCGATCTGATCGCGCACGAGATCGACGATCTCCTTCTCGATCGTTTTGACGTCACGGCCCACACCGGCTTTGAGAAGCACGAAGCCTGCCGGTACGTGGCCCTTGAGGCCATCGGCCACACCGATCACGGCGCACTCGGCGACGTCCGGATGATTGGAGATGACTTCCTCCATACCGCCTGTCGAGAGCCGGTGACCGGCGACGTTAATGATGTCGTCAGTCCGCGACATCACGAATACGTAGCCCTCTTCGTCGACATATCCGGCGTCGGCGGTTTTGTAATAACCGGGGTATTCGGTGAGATAGCTCTCGATGAACGACTTGTCGTTGTTCCAGAGCGTCGGCAGGCAGCCGGGCGGCATCGGCAGGCGGATCGACAGCGCGCCGGTCTGGCCGGGTGCGACCTGCTCGTTGCTCTCGTTTAGGACATGAAGTTCGTAGCCCGGCAGTGCGAAGGTCGGTGACCCATGCTTGATCGGAGCCGCACCAAGCCCCACGCAATTCCCGGCGATGGCCCACGCGGTTTCCGTCTGCCACCAATGGTCGATCACCGGAACGCGGAGCAGGTCCTCGGCCCAATGCACGGTGTTCGGGTCTGCACGCTCGCCCGCGAGGAACAGGGTCTTGAAGTGCGAGAGATCGTACTTCTTGAACAACTCTCCGTTCGGGTCTTCCTTTTTGATCGCGCGGAACGCGGTCGGAGCCGTGAAAAGCGCCTTCGCCTTGTATTCGGAGATGACGCGCCAGAATGCCCCAGCGTCCGGCGTGCCGACCGGCTTGCCTTCGTAGACGATGGTCGTCGCTCCGTGCAGCAGCGGCCCGTAGGTGATGTAGGAATGTCCCACGACCCAGCCCACGTCGGAAGCGGTCCACCACACGTCGCCGGGGTCGATGTCATAGTGGTGCTTCATTGTCCATTTGAGCGCCACCATATGGCCGCCGGTGTCGCGGACCACGCCCTTCGGCTTGCCCGTCGTGCCGGAGGTGTAAAGAATGTAAAGCGGGTCTGTTGAGGCCATAGGCTCGCACGGCGCGTGCACGGAGCGGCTTTTGGCCGAAGCCATCAGCTCGGCGTAATCGTAGTCCCGGCCGGCAATCAAGGGAGCCGTCTGCTCGCGCCGCTGCACGATGATGCAGAAATCGGGTTTCGCAGAAGAGATCTCGATCGCCTGGTCGAGGAGCGGCTTATAAGCCACGACGCGGTTCGGCTCGATCCCGCATGAGGCGGAAATGATTGCTTTCGGCTGCGTGTCCTCGATCCGGATGGCCAGCTCATTGGCCGCAAAACCGCCGAATACGACGGAGTGGATGGCGCCTATCCGCGCGCAAGCGAGCATCGATATCAGCGCATTCGGGATCATCGGCATATAGACGATCACGCGATCACCCTTTTGGACGCCCATTTCCAAAAGCACGCCCGCGAAGGTGGCAACCTCGTCAAGGAGTTCCGCGTAGGTGTAAATCCGTTTCTGGCCAGTCACCGGGCTGTCGTAGATCAGGGCGGCCTGGTTCCCGCGGCCGCGCTCGACATGGCGGTCGAGGCAATTATACGCCGTGTTCGTCACGCCTCCCGTGAACCAGCGGCCGTAAACACCCTGGGTGGGATCGAAAATCTTCTTAGGCTGCTCGATCCAGTCGATTTCGCGCGCGGCGTCCGCCCAGAACCCTTCCGGATCGCGCTGCCAGCGTGCGTAAACTTCTGCGTAACGGCTTTGGCCTTGGCTCTTTTCGCTCATGGCATAGTCCTCCCAATGGGCGCCATTGTGCAAAAGACAAACAGTTTCGCAAGGGCAGAAGTGAAGCTCGCGGTCGTTTATTGGTCGTAGACGTGGGCCGGCGCTCAACTTCCCAGTTTGCGCCGGCAGCCATTCAAGCGGTTGGCCTCGCGAGATAGGCGATCTCGTAGTCCGTTGCATTCGCGCTTGTTTCCGGCATTTCCGCCGCCGAAAGGATGAAGCGCGCGATCCGCCAGCCGGTGACATCGAGCGCAGCGACGGCAGCGAAGGTTGCATCCGCACGGGCGGCCTGTGTCGCTATGTGCATCTCCTCATCCTTCGAAGCCGCCAACTCCGCTTCTTGCGGAAGAAACTCGTCTGTGCGGCGGACATAGCGCGCGGAGCGGGCCTGCCCGAAAGCGGCGGCCAGCAAAACGAAGGTTTCCACACGGGGGCGCCCGAACGTGCCCGTCACCGCTTGAAACCGCTCTCCCGCGATCATCGATTTCGAAGGCTGCGGCATCCTGCCACAGATAAAGAGAAGAATAGGCGTTCGCGCCGGCGCCGGACTTGCCTTTTTCGCGTATGAGAAAGCCCTTGAAGATCAAGCCCGGATAGTTGCCCCAATCGGGTCCCCGCGTGGCGGCTCGCTGCCGGATGCGGCTCATGTCGTAATCGGCAGGCAGCCGGTGCGTATATTGTGTAAGGAACATGTGAGCCTCCGTTATGACGCGTACTGGGCGAGGCCGTTCCCGAAGGACCAGTTTTCCTTCGCGACTTCGACAAGGTTCACGAACACGTCCCCGGCACGAATGCCTGGATTCTCACCGAGCAGCTCCGCGATCCGTGCGTAGAGCGCCTTTTTCTGCTCAACGGTGCGGCCGGCATTCGCGGTGATCTGTATCAGCACCAGGTCATCGCTCCGCTCGATGCCGAGATAAGTGGCGCTGTAGCGGAAGCTCGCCGCGCCATGCTCCGTCGCGGTCATGAATTGATCGTCCTCCGGCACATTGAACGTCTCGCGCATCGCGCGGTAAAGGCCGTCAAAAATCGCCTGGCGGTAGGCTTCAGACTTTCCAGCCCGGAGCGCAACATGGGTGAGAGGCATCTTGGGAGGTCCTTTCCTTTTTTGTCCGGCTTTACATTAGCCGCCGCGAAGCTATTTTATAATGCTATGCTAATCTATATCAGTCATAACGCTCCGAAATGAGTGCACGTCCTCTCGATCTGGACTCGGTCCAGGCCTTCATCCACATCGCGGAGCTTGGCAGCTTCACGCGCGCGGCCGAGGTCATGCACACAAGCCAAGCGGCCGTAAGCCTGAAGCTCAAGCGATTGGAAGACCGGCTCGATTGCCGATTGATTGAGCGAACGCCGCGGCACGTGCAGCTTTCGGCGCGGGGCGCTGCCTTTCTCGAGGTTGCGCGCGAGCTGGCGGCGGCGCACGAACGCGCGCTCTGCGCGTTTTCGGATGCCCGCCAGCGCCTCACAATTGGCATCAGCGACCACGTGGCAGGACCGGAGTTGCCCGCCCTCATCGCTCGCATGAATACCGGGGACCCGCAGCTCTTGATCGAAATCAGGATCGGGTCCTCGCGCGACCTGCTTCAGAGCTTCGACCGCCGGGAGCTTGACACCGTGATCGTTCGCCAGCACGACGGGCGGAGCGGAGGCGAGGTGCTTGCCGAAGAGAAGTTCGGCTGGTTCGCAGCGCCGGGCTGGGAACATCGGGCGGGCGAGCCCCTGCGGCTTGCGACTCTCGCCGAACCGTGCGGGGTGCGCGCGATGGTGGCAGAGCTTCTCGATGAGGCCGGGATGCCGTGGACGGAGATTTTCGTAGGCGGCGGCGTTGCGGCGGTCGCGGCCGCCGTCATGGCGGGCCTCGGCGCCGCGGCGCTTGCGCCTCGCATGCTGCCATTTGGCGCAGCCGATATTGGCCAGAAGCTTGGCCTTCCGGATTTACCGCGATTGCCGGTTCTGCTTCACTCAAGGGTTAAAGATGCCCGGTCGCGCGACGCGCTCGCCGCGCTTTCGGCCGCTTTCAGGAGCGCGGTGCGAGGCTAGAGCCTATCCGCTTTTGATGGAATCAAAAGCGGGCTCTGACTTTTTGTTTTGCCGTGCGTCATTCCGGAAAACCGCTTCACACTTTTCCGGACGCACTCTAGCCCGAGGTGCAAGAGGGGATCGCAGATGCCCAAATTCGCGGCCAATCTCTCAACGCTGTTCACCGAGCTGCCGTTTCTTGGGCGCTTCGGAGCTGCCGCCGAAGCCGAATTCCGCGGATGCGAAGTCCAATTCCCATACGCTTTCCTGAAGGAGGACATCGCAGCGGAACTCGACGCGAACGATCTGACGCTGGTCCTTTTCAACCTCCCGCCCGGAAATTGGGACGCGGGCGAGCGGGGAATCGCTTGTCATCCCGATCGCGTCCAGGAATTCCAGGACGGGGTTGGCACCGCAATCGCTTATGCCCGCGCCACCGGATGCAAGATGCTCAACTGTCTCGCCGGCGTGGCGCCCGTCAGCGCCGGGCTTTACGCGGCTTACGAGACCCTCGTGGACAATCTGCGATTTGCGGCGGAAAAACTGAGAGATGCAGGTATCCTACTGGTCGCCGAACCGATCAACACCCACGATTGCCCGGGCTTCTTCTTGAATAGCTCAGCGCAAGCCATCGCACTTCTCGACGACGTGGGCTCAAGCAATCTCAAGCTCCAATACGACATCTACCACATGCAGCGCATGGAGGGAGAGCTTGCGAGCACCATCGAGCGTCTTCTACCGCGTATCGGCCACATACAGTTTGCCGACAACCCAGGGCGGCATGAACCTGGCACGGGGGAAATCGATTTCCCTTGGCTGCTGAATTTCATCGACCGCATCGGATATCGAGGCTGGGTCGGCTGCGAATACATACCGCTCGCTGGAACAACGTCGAGTTTGTGCTGGATGGAGCATCTGGATTAAGTCTGTAAGCGGGCGCCTGGCCCGGCTCGCCAGCGTGGGAGCCAATCACTCAGCATTGATGAGGAAATCGTGCCGCTCAGACATTTGCAAGGCGTTGGCATGGGCGGGCTTGTTCTGCTCATAGGCGCAGCCGTTATAGCGCTCGCCTATTCGGGGAAGCGCAATATGAACGGATTGTTCGCCGGACTGATCATCGCAGTCCTATGTGGACTGGCGGTTTTCCATTTTGGCCGCCGTTTTTGACGCCTCTTAACGAAGCGCCCGCCTAAGAAGATCGACGGTTTGCGGCGCGACGGCGCGCGGCCGGAGGCCGAACTTGATACTTGTGCGCGCTGCGAGCGTCTCCGACGGATATTCCCCAAACGTATGCTTGTAGCGGCCTGCAAAACGGCCGAACTCGTGAAAGCCGTGCCTGACCGCAACCCGGGCGACGCTGTCTTCGCCGCGGCTGAGGTCGTCTCGCGCGCGGCAAAGCTTGAACATCGTGAGATAGTGCGCCGGGCTTGTATCCAGCTCCCGCCGGAATGCCAATGCAACCCGGCGCCCCGATTCCCCGAGTTGGAGGCAGAGGGCCGGCACGGTGCGTTTGATATCCTCGGACCGGGCAAGCTCCTCCACGCGCGAAATGATGGACCTGTCACCGCGCATCGGGCGGACAGCCTCCTCATCGTCCAACCCAGCCATAAGAGGAGCAAGAATGCTCAGGCTGAGCGTGCTGGAGTCGAAGTTGGGAGCTGCGCTTTGCCGGAGCGATCGCACAATTCGCACTGCCCGGTGTATAGCCTTCGTCGTGGCCAAACGTGTGCTTCGCGCAGGCTGAAACACTATGGCACTCCGGATACGGCGCACATTCGGGAACAGGGTCTGTGCGAACTCATAGAAAAGGGCTTCGGGCACCGCCATTGCGGCATAGCGTACGGTCCCGGGATTGAGGACGCTGTCAAACTCGTGCCCGTCACCTGCAGCGAGGACAACGCCACTGTCGCCGAAGGCCACGTCCTTGCCCCAAAAAGTTTCCGATTTCGCCGGGCCGATCCCCGTCGAAAAATAGACCGCTCCCTTGAATAGGTCTCCGCGCAACCTTATGGCCGTGCTGCTCTCCCACGTGCCGAAGCTGAAAACGCTTTCTCCAAGGAAGGCATAGGTCACATGACCGCTCTTGAGGCCGGGGCGCCATTGTGTCACGTCGAAGTTCGCGCCAACGGCGGGCGCTCGAAGGTCCTCCACCCCCCGGACAGGGCATTCGAGCACGCTCCAGCCGGTGCGGGACTGCTCCCGAATCTGCTGGCCCGCTGCAGCGAGACGAAGGACAGCAGCCAGGAATTGCGACATTTGCAATGGCTTGCTGAGATAAGCGTCGGCGCCCAAAGCCGTGGCGAGGCCTTGGCTTGCGCTTTGGTCCGGAAAGATCAGCAGGATCGGAACTTTACCCTTCCAGTCCTCCCTGCGGCGTATCGCCTGGATGGCCTCCGCGGCAGCAGCATCGGGCAGCTGGCTCGATATAACCGCAAGATCGAAATCGGAACGCTCAATCTCATCCAGTGCCGCGCGGCTGCTGTTTACGCATATGGACTCGCAATTCAATGTCCCTAACGCGGCCGATAGCAGCCTCTGCTCCATCTGGTTCTCTTCGGCAGAAAGAATTTTGTATTCTTCTGCCCGAGGTAACGCGCGGGCCATAAGACCTCTCTATGACCACGGTACTTGCTATCCGGCAAGCGGGCGCTTGCCGGTCTTGGGCGCGGCCTTTTATTTCCGCCAGCCTCCATAGGGACTGAACGAATACCGGTTGCGATATTCGTTCCTGTAAAGAGAAAGAGTTTGAGGTTAACAAAGTTGCATTGGCCGTCCACACCTAACAGCTCACTGAGCAACAAGGGCGCGGCAGCTATTTCCGGTCGTGGAAATAGTCGTAGATCAGCTGCGCCATCGCCGCGCTGATTCCTGTCACGGCCTGCAGATCGGGAAGGCCGGCCCGGCTCACCGATTTGGCCGAGCCGAAATGCCTGAGGAGCGCGCGTTTGCGCGAGGGACCGATGCCGGGGATGCCGTCGAGGGCGTTCTCGTTCATCGCCTTCTTGCGCTTGGCGCGATGCGAGCCGATGGCAAACCGGTGCGCCTCGTCGCGAAGCCGCTGGACGAAATACAGCACCGGGTCGTTGGGCGCGAGGCTGAAGGGCGGCTTACCCGGCATGAAAAACCGCTCGCGGCCAGCGTTGCGGTCCGGGCCCTTGGCAATTCCGGCGATGGCCATGCCATGCAGCCCAAGCCCGGCAAGCACCTCTTGGGCGGCGGAGAGCTGACCCGCGCCGCCATCGATCAGCACGAGGTCCGGCCACGCGATGACATCGCCGCCCTGGGCGCTGGCATCGCCTCCGGTTTCGTCTTCCTCTGGTTCGATGTAACGTTCTCCGGCCGGAACGCTGTCCGGGACATCGGAAGCAAGTGTCCCCTCACCCCAACCCTCTCCCCGAGGGGAGAGGGTGTTTAGATCGTCCTCTCTCCCCTTGGGGAGAGAGACAGCGTCGCTCGCTGCGGTTTCGCCCGCCGGGATCCCGTGCTCCTTCAACAGGCGCTTGAAGCGCCGCATAAGCACCTCGCGCATCATGCCGAAATCGTCGCCTGGCGTGAGATCGGCTGACTTAATATTGAACTTCCGGTAGTGGCTTTTCACGAAGCCTTCGGGTCCGGCAACAATCATGGCGCCCACCGCGTTCGTGCCCATAATGTGCGAGTTGTCGTAGACCTCGACGCGGCGCGGCACGCGCTCAAGCCCGAAAACCTTGCCTACGGCGGCCAGAAGCTTGCCCTGGCTTGAGCTTTCCGCAAGCCTGCGCCCCAGCGCTTCGCGCGCGTTGCGGATCGCGTATTCGACAAGCTCGCGCTTTTCACCGCGCTTGGGCGTCAGCACCTCGACCTTTCGCCCAAGCTTCGTCGAAAGCGCTTCGGCAATCAGCGCCTGTTCAGGAACGTCCTCGGAGAGAAACACGCAGCGCGGCACGAGCTTGTCGTCGTAGAACTGCGCGATGAACGAGCCGAGCACCTCGGCCGCGCTCAGGCTGCGGTCGGCGCGCGGGAAGTAAGCGCGGTTGCCCCAATTCTGACTGTTGCGGAAGAAGAAAACCTCAATGCAGGTCTGGCCGCCTTCCTGGGCGATTGCGAACACATCGGCTTCTTCGACCCCGCGCGGGTTGATGCCTTGATGCGCCTGGATATGGGCCAGCGCCCAAAGCCTGTTGCGATATTTCGCGGCGCGCTCGAATTCGAGCTTCTCCGACGCTTCCTCCATCAGCGTGTTGAGCTTTCGCTGCACCGCGTCGGTCTTTCCGGAAAGGAAGGTTGCAGCTTCCTCGACAAGCTTGCCGTAGTCTTCGAGCGAAATCTCGCCCGTGCAGGGCGCGGAGCAGCGCTTGATTTGGAAGAGCAAACAAGGCCGCGTGCGGCTGTCATAGACGTTATCCGAGCACGACCTCAGCAAGAACGCGCGTTGCAGCGTGTTGATGGTGCGGTTGACGGCGCCGGCGCTTGCGAACGGCCCGAAATAATCGCCATCGAGCGTTCGCGCGCCGCGGTGCTTGGCGATTTGCGGCGCCTCCTGATCGCGCCGGATAACGATGTAAGGAAAGGATTTATCGTCGCGGAAAGAGACGTTGTAGCGCGGCTTGAAGCGCTTGATGAGGTTGGCTTCGAGGAGAAGCGCCTCGGCCTCGGTCGCGGTGTTCACGAACTCCATCGAGACCGTGGACCGTATCATCGCCGCGATACGGTTGGTGTGTCCGCCGAGCCGCGTGTAGTTCTGCACCCGGTTCTTCAGGTTCCGGGCCTTGCCGACGTAGATCACCTCGCCAGCGCGGTCGAGCATGCGGTAAACGCCAGGGCCGGCGCCGAGGTGCTTGACGTAGCGCGCAACCGCTCCTGCGCCGCTGAGCTCTTCGCTTTCCGCAGCCTCATCCGGCAAGCCGCCGGAGCTGACCTCAACCGTCTCGTCGATGCCGGACATAATGGCTTATGTAGCGCCGATGTCCGGTGTTTGCCACAGGAGATGCTGGCCGCCGTCAAGCGCGATCATCTGGCCTGTCATCGCAGGCGCGTTGAGGATGAAAAGGACGGCTTCGGCAATCTCATCCGGGGTTGTGCCATGGCCAAGCGGCATAGCACGGCACTCATTTTCGAACGCCTCGTTGCTTTGGTAGGCACTTGCGAGCGTCGGGCCGGGCCCTATGGCGTTCACCCGTATACGGGGCGCGAGCGCTTGCGCCATGGTCTTCGTCGCAACCCAAAGCGCCGATTTGCTGAGCGTATAGGAGAAAAACTGCGGGTTTGGGCGCAAAACGCGCTGATCGAGGATATTGAGGATATTGCCGGTTTCGCCTTGAGGGAGCTGCGCCGCGAAGTCCCGGCACAAAAAGACAGGAGCTTCGAGATTGATCGCCATATGCGTCCGCCAGCTCGCTTCGCTGAGATCGGTTAGGCGGTCATCGGCGAAGTGGGACGCATTATTGATGAGGCACGTCACCGGACCCATCGCCTTGACAATGTCGGGTATAAGAGCTTCAACCTGAGCGTGCTCCGAAAGAGAGGCGCGGAAGCATTCCGCCCTGACGCCGAGCTGCCGGATAGTGGTTACTGTCCTCTTCGGCCTCCGCTCTCGAACGGTTATATTGAATTGCAATAGAAAAACCGCTTCGCGCCAAGTGAAGAGCAATACTCTTTCCGATCCGGACGGCACCACCCGTTATAAGCGCAAGTTGCATCGTCAGACTACCGGTGTTTTATTTGCAACCTTAGCGGGAAATCGTTCCGTATATACCGCAAAAAGTGTTGCCATAGGACAGTTCCCGTAATAGTTGTAGTTCCAACGAGGCGCCGGTGCCGGGGCTTGTAGCTCAGCCGGTTTGCAGGCCCGATAGCTCGACTTCATTAGAAGAGCTGCACAAGCGTTCTCGTTGATGATCCAGTCAATCCATGCCCAAGAGTTGGCTCGATCATTCCCTCTCAAGTGCCCAGAAGGCCGGACCCCTGCCCCACCCGGGTCCGGCCAACCTCTTTGGCAGAAACCGGCCGCGCTCTCTCACATTCCTTTGTTTTTAACACGCGATGCGATGTTTGTTCAGCCTTTTGTCGAGCCCGTTCCATAGGCGGCGAACAATCTCCACGGTCAAAACATAGATAAGCGCCGCCGCGATATAGGCTTGGAAGTCATAGGTTCTCTGAAACGCCAGCTTCGCTGTCGCAAGAAGATCGTAAACCGTGACGACGCTCGCGAGCGAACTCGCCTTCACCATCAAGATCAGCTCGTTTCCGAACGGACGAAGCGCAAAGCGCGCCGCCTGCGGCAGAATAATGCGGCGTGCCGTGAGGAACGGCGGCATGGCAGCCGCCTTGGCAGCCTCGATCTGTCCGTGGGGCACGCTGCGGATTGCCCCGGCGAATATTTCGGTCTGATAGGCGGCGGTGTTCAAGGTAAAGGTCAGCAGCGAGCAGAAGAAGGGGTCGCGGAACAGCCACCAAAGTCCGGCCGCAGACAGACTCGCCTGGAATTGAGCGGAACCGTAATAGATAAGAAACAGCTGCGCCAGCAGCGGCGTTCCCCGAAAAAGATAGGTGTAGGCGAACAGTGCCCCGCTGACAGGCTTCGAGGCGAAAACCCGCCCGAGAGCCACGGGCACAGAGATCAAAAGAGCAAGGGCGACGGAGCCGAGCGCGAGTTCGAGCGTGACCGCAAATCCATCCAGCATGCGTGGGCCGAAGCGCTCGAAAAGCTGCCAGTGGATCATGCGGGCTCCCTCCAGCCGCGCCGTGCAGCGCGCTCGGCGCGGGCGATTGCGAGCGTCGAGACGGCCGTCATAAGAAGGTAGATTGCACAGGCCGCGGCATAGAACTCAAAGGGCCGGCGCGTCCGTTCCACAGCGACAGAGGTCATGCGCAGGAGGTCGTTGAGCGCGATCACCGAAACGAGCGAAGTATCTTTGAGCAGTGCGAGCCAATTGTTGCCGAGACCGGGAAGCGCGAGGCGCAGCATCTGCGGTGCCGTAACCCGGCGGAAGACAAGCGCGGGGCTCATGCCGAAGCTTTTCGCCGACTCGATTTGACCGCGCTCGACGCCTCTCAGAGCGGCAAGCAGCACTTCGCTCGCATAGGCGCCGAAGACGAGCGCAAGCGCGACAACGCCCGCCATGAACGATGAGAGGTTGACCGCGATGGGGAGGCCAGACGCTTCGGCTAAGTTCTGGGAAAGGATTTGCGAGCCGTAGTAGATCAGGAGCAGGGTCAAGAGCTCCGGCAGACCCCGGAACACCGTGGTGTAGGTTTCTCCGGCTGCCCTTAGCCAAGCCGCCCTCGAATCCTTCGCCAGCGCTGCCCCAAGGCCAAGCGCGAGACCGAAGGGCAGCGTGGTCAGCGCCAGCCCCACGGTCATCGCGGCACCAAGCGCCAGGGTGTGTCCCCATTGGATCAAAAGGCCGTCCACGCTCTCCCTCCCGAATTCAAGGGCCAATGCCCAAAAGTCCCCCCTCACCCCCGCCCTCTCCCGCAAGGGGAGAGGGAGTCTGGGCGTGCCCGCTGAGAAAGCGTCCCCCTCTCCCCTTGCGGGAGAGGGGACAGGGGTGAGGGGACGCGTATCTATCACGTCACTCAAACGCTAGAAAATCGGAAAGGGAAAATACTTCGCGTTGATCTTCGCGTAAGTGCCGTCGGCAACGATCCCGTCAATCGCGTCGTTGAAGCGCTTCAAGAGCGCGCCGTCGCCCTTCCGAAGCGCAATCGCCACGCCCGATCCGAAATAGGCGGGATCGTTCAATTCGCCCGGCGCCATCTCGCAGCAGGCGCCCTCGGGCGACTTCAGCCAATCGTAGATCGCGAGCTTGTCGTACATCACATATTCGACGCGGCCCGCGGCAAGGTCGCGATAGGCGTCCGCGACCGTATTGTAGAGCCGGACGATCGAGTGAGTGTACTGATCTTCAAGAAAAGCGGCCTGGTTGGTCGCCGTTTGAACGCCTATCGACTTTTCAGTCAGCGCCCGGGGTGACAGATCCTTCAGACCGGTACCCTTGCGGACCACAAAGGCGCTTGGCGAGTGGTAATAGGGTTTCGTGAATGCGACCACGTTCTTGCGGTCTTCGGTGACGCTCAGCGAGGCGATGATCGCATCGTATTTGCGGGCGAGGAGCGCGGGGACGATGCCGTCCCAATCCTGCGCGGCAAGCTCGCAATCCGCGCCCATTTTGGCGCAGAGGGCGCGCGCTATGTCGGCGTCGAACCCCTCAAGGTCGCCGCTTGAGTTGATGGTGCTGAACGGCGGATTGGCTCCCTCGGTCGCGATGCGAAGCTTCGGCTGCTCAGCGGAAAGGGTGATTGGCAAGAGGATGGCGGCGCAGACGAGCCCCAACACGCGCCACCGGGAGGAAATCAGCATTGCTTAGGCGCCCCATTCTCGTGCTTGGAGGCTGTCCAAATCTTTGAAGGCCGCAAAGACCCCGTCACTCCAACCCTCTCCCCAGGGGTAGAGGGAGCAGGCTGCGGCCCTTCCCCAGGCGGGGATGAGGTTTCCGGCGTCCTCTCTCCCCAAGGAGAGAGGGGTCTTCGTAGCCTCCACCCCATCTGGGCATGAACCCCTCACGGCTTCAGCGTAGCCCGCTGCCTTTCGCCAGTAAAGCGCCCCGACCGGAACGTCTCCAGGAACTGCTGCAGCCTTGGGCTGCGCGGCGAATTGAACACATCCGCTGAGGCACCCTCCTCCTCGATCCGCCCTTCGCTCAGATAGACGGTGCGGGTCGAGACATCGCGGGCGAACGCCATCTCATGGGTCACGATGATCATGGTCCGGCCCTCCGCGGCAAGCCCCTGGATCGTGGCCAGGACTTCGCCTACAAGTTCGGGATCGAGCGCTGAGGTGGGCTCGTCGAAAAGAATGACATCGGGATGCACGGCAAGCGCGCGGGCGATTGCGGCACGCTGCTGCTCGCCGCCCGAGAGCTGGCTTGGATAGGCGTCTGCACGATGGGTGAGGCCGACCCTCTTCAGCAACGCATGCGCCTCTTCGATAGCATCGGCGCGCTGCCGGCCATGAACATGAACCGGCGCCTCGATCACATTGCCGAGAACCGTCATGTGCTGCCACAGATTGAAACTCTGAAAGACCATCGCGACGCGCCTGCGGATGCGCTCGACTTGGGCGCGGGCAGGAGGCCCATCCGGGCTAATAGTCAGATGCTCTCCGCCGGCGAGGATTTCGCCGCAATCGGGCACTTCCAAGAGATTCAGACAGCGAAGAAACGTACTCTTCCCCGAGCCGGAGGAACCGATGATGGCAACCGCCTCGCCTTTTTTAGCCGCAAGCGAGATCCCTTTGAGCACCGGAACGGTTCCGAAGCTTTTGACGATGTTACGGGCTTCCATAGCGATCATGAGCGGCGCTCTCAGCCCGGGTTGTCGAGACTGATCATGCCGCTCTCGCCGTCGAACGCCAGTACCTCGGCATAGCGGGCCCAGTTGATAACGGTGTGCAGCGTCGTTTCGGCGTCGTCGGCCGGCATGTTGTCCTCTAACTCGTCCTTGAACCGGATGATGGGCGCACGATGGCTGGGCCGCTCTTCGAGGATGTGTTTGATATGGGCGACGAGCGGCACGTAAAGCACGAGGTGCTGGGCGAACTGGGCCTTGCGCTCATCAACGCCGGCGTTCGCAAAGCGGCGGCCGGCATCGTTCAGCTTCAAATCGCCTTCCGCAAGCTCGGCGAAGCGTAGGAGCTGCAATGTTTCCGCCGCGTGGAAGAGTTCGTCCACCTCCATTTGCGCGCGTTCGGCAAGCACCGGCAAGTCGGCCTTGCCGTCGAAGGGGGGCTCGACCAGCGTTTCGCAAAGGCCCGCGAGCGTGTTGGTGGAGACGGGCGGGAGGCTCATGCTGATGCCGGTGCCGGGGAAGAGGCCTTCCCTTGCGGGCGTTGCTGCGCTCTTGGCCGTCATCCGAGCATAGATTTCATCGACCATGGCGCGGAACGCCGGATCGACGCGGTTGCGAGGCTGGGGCAGATTGACCTTGATCTCGGCTATGACACGGCCGGGATTGGACGAAAACACAAGAATGCGGTCGCTCATGAGCACCGCTTCCTCGATGTTGTGCGTGACGAGAAGGATGGCGCGGATCGGCATCCGTCCTTCGCACCACAGATCGAGAAGGTCGGTGCGCAGCGTTTCCGCGGTCAGCACGTCGAGGGCGGAGAACGGCTCGTCCATTAAGAGGAGCTTGGGGTTGACCACAAGCGCTCGTGCGAGCCCGACGCGCTGTCGCATGCCGCCGGACAGCTCCTTCGGATAGGCCGTTTCGAACCCGTCGAGGCCAATGAGATCGATGGCCGCGAGCGCACGCTTCTTGCGCTCCTCCGAAGGGACGCCTTGCGCTTCGAGGCCGAGTTCGACGTTTTCAAGCACCGTCAGCCAGGGGAACAGAGCAAAACTTTGAAAGACCATGGCGAGGCCGTCGGCGGGGCCTTTGACTTGCCGGCCGTCGATTTCAACCTTGCCCTCGCTTGGCGGCATCAAGCCCGAGATGATCCGAAGGAGCGTGGATTTGCCCGAGCCCGACCGGCCAAGCAGCGCCACGATCTCGTTGTCGTAGAGCTTCAGGTCGACGTTATCGAGCACCAGCAAATTGCTGCTCGCGCCGCGCTTGTAGAAATGCCGGACGCGCTTGACCGAGACCAAGGCGTGGCGTTCGCCGGTCCGCGCTGCAACTGCAACCATGGAATCCTCCTCGATCAGTCGATGCGTAGCCGCCGGTCTGCAAGCACATAAAGGCGGCGCCACACTGCACGGTTGAGTATGACGACGAAAACTGACATGACGCCAACGCCGAGCACGACGCGATGAAAATCGCCCGCACTCGTCGCCTTGGCGATATAGGCGCCGAGCCCGTGCGCTTCGAGCTTGGTATCGCCCCAGGTCACAACTTCAGCGATGATGCTCGCGTTCCAGGAACCGCCGGATGCGGTGAGCGCGCCCGTCACGTAATAGGGGAAGATCCCCGGCAGGATCACTTTTCGCCACCATTGCCATCGCTTCAGCCGGTAGAGCGTCGAGGCTTCGGTCAGATCGCTCGGAAACACGCTCGCGCCCGCGATGACGTTGAAGAGAATATACCACTGCGTGCCGAGCACGATGAGCGGAGACAGCCAGATGTCCGGATTGAGATGATAGGTTGCAATGAAGAAGACGACAAAAGGGAACAGGACGTTCGCAGGAAATGCCGCCAGGAACTGAGCTACGGGCTGCACGTGCTCGGCGAGCGCTGGCCTGAGCCCGACATAGACGCCGATGGGCACCCAAACGGCGCTCGCTATGGCGATCAGAATGACCACGCGCAGGAAGGTGATGAATCCGTCCCGCACGGCTTCGACCACATCCGGCAAGCCCAGCGTCGCGTGAACGTAAGAGAAGACGGACCATCCGGCCCACACCACAAGGGCGAGCAGCGCGATATTCCAGACCCAATCGATGAGTCTGTTGGCCGATTTGCCAACCTTCGGGTCCGGGATCTGCTTCGACAGCGTGCTGACGTTCCCCGAGAAAATTTCAACGGCGCGCCCAAGAAAGGCGTTGATGGCCAGGAAAAATTGCGCACGCCTGACAAGGTCCAGCACCCAGGATCTCGGCGTTGCTTGAGCGGCCACGAGTTCCACGCGGAATTTGTCCGCCCACGCGACCACGGGGCGGAAAATAAGCTGATCGTAGAGGAAGATGACAACGGCCATAGCGGCCACGGCCCAGGCGACGGCCCCGATGTTCTTCCCGTCGATTGCCAGCGACAGATAGGAGCCGATACCGGGCAAGGTGATCTTGGTGTCGCCGACGGAGATGGCTTCCGAGGCCACCACGAAGAACCAGCCGCCCGACATGGACATCATCATGTTCCATACGAGTCCAGGCGTGGCGAAGGGCGCTTCGAGCTTCCAGAAGCGCTGCCATGCCGAGAGCTGAAAATGCGTCGTCACCTCTTCGAGATCGCGCGGCACGGTCTTCAGCGACTGGTAAAACGAGAAGGTCATGTTCCAGGCTTGGCTCGTGAAAATCGCGAAAATCGCCGCGAGTTCCGCGCCCAGCTGGCTGCCCGGGAAAAGATTCAAGAAGAAGACCACGGTAAAGGTGAGAAAACCGAGCACCGGAACGGATTGGAGAATATCGAGAGCTGGGATGATGACGCGCTCGGCCCTTTTGCTCTTGGCGGCGAGCGGCGCTACGATGAAGGTGAACAGCAGCGACAAGCCAAGCGCAGCAAACATCCTGAGCGTGGTCAGAAGCGCGTATTGCGGCAAATTCCTGGGATCGAGGGAAACGGGATTGATGTCGAGGCCCGTAAGCGGGCGGTGCATCGTTTTCGCGCCATGGGCCACCGCGACGAAGAGCGCGCCCACGGCAAGGAATACGACCACATCGTAACGGTTGGGCCATGCACTTGCGACGGAAGCGGAGATGTTAGCGATGCGGCGGCCGCCGGCGGTGGTCTTGGGCATAGTCATCGCTCGCCTTGCTCCTTCGCGTAGGGCGCATTCAGCCCGCTGTCATGGGTGCACTCGTGCGGTCCCGGCTTCCGGGAGAGTTGAAAGGATGCTACGGATGGCGCGAAGCAGAGTCCGGCTCGCGTTCTAGGCGATGAACGGGCCGAGCGGTTCTGTCAACTTGAATCACCCGGCACTGGCAGCGCCTCGCCGGGCCGGCAAGCTTCGGTCATGGTCCGGGCCGGGCGCGGCGGCAAGGGTTCTTGCAAAATCGCTCCCGCCGGGCCAAACAAAGCACAACTCATTCGCGAGCCGAAACGGAGCAGCCATGCCGCAGCCTTTGACGCCGGACCTCTGTGTGATCGGTGCAGGACCTGGCGGTCTAGCCGCCGCCGCCAAGGCCGCGTCCTACGGCGTCTCCGTGGTTCTTGCCGAGCGCACGCGCTTAGGCGGCCAAAGCTTATACAGCGGCGGCGTCCCGTCGAAGGCGCTCGCGGCTGCCGCGAAGCGTTTCCACGAGATCCAGAACGCCTGGAGTTTCGGGGTCAAGGCCGCCGACTTCAGCGTGAATCATAGGGAGGTGTCGGAATACGTCTTGAGGGCGGTCACGGCGGCTATGCCGAACGTGTCGGAGGAGCGCTATAACGGGCTTGGCGTCGACATCGTGAAGGCCAGCGCGCGCTTTCTCGATCCCAATACGGTGGCTGCGGGCAACTATGAAATCAAAGCCAGGCGGTTCATCATTGCTACGGGCTCCGCGCCTCTGATTCCCCCTATTCCTGGACTCGACCGCGTCCCCTACTTCACCAACGAGACGATTTTTCTCCACAAGCACCGGATACCGCACCTCTTGATCGCGGGCGGCGGCTCTTGGGCGCTTGAGCTCGCTCAGGCCTACCGGCGGCTTGGGAGCGCCGTCACGGTCGTAGCCACAGGTCTGGCGCTTCCGAGCGACGACCCCGAGCTGCGGAACTACCTCCTCAAGTGTTTGAAGGAAGAG
This sequence comes from uncultured Alphaproteobacteria bacterium, assembly GCA_963817705.1. GTDB lineage: Bacteria > Pseudomonadota > Alphaproteobacteria > Rhizobiales > Rhodomicrobiaceae > Rhodomicrobium. The sequence goes on along the minus strand of CAWFPF010000001.1, from coordinate 1,904,106 downwards.
GGCGTCCGCGTCTTGGAAAACGCCCGCATCGAGCGCATTGAGCCGTTCGGCTCGAATGTCCAGGCCGTCTTCGCCATTCTTGGCAAATCTTATTCCATCGAGGGAACTCATGTTCTGCTGGCGATGGGACGCGCACCGAATGTGCAGGACCTCGGTCTCGACGCTGCGGACATCAAATATACGGAGCGTGGCATCCTCGTGAGCAAAGGGCTGCGCACCACGAACAAGAAAGTCTATGCGATCGGCGATGTCACCGGGGAGACCAATTTCGCGCACGCCGCCGAGCATCATGCGGATGTCGCCATCAAGAACGCGCTGTTCCGTCTGCCGGTGCGCGCGAACCACGAGGCCATGCCCTGGGTGACCTTGACCGACCCCGAAGTGGCCCATGTCGGGATGACTGAGGAGCCGGCCCGCTCGCGCTACGGCCGGCTCACGATCTTGCGCTGGCCTTATAGCGAGAACGGCCGCGCCCACGCAGAGGGCAAAACGGGCGGCTTCTTGAAAGTCATCGCCTCGCGGCATGGACATATTCTAGGCGCCGGCATCGTTGGTGCCGAGGCTGGCGAGATCATCCAGATGTGGAGCCTCGCCATGCAAAAGGGCATTTCCCTCGGCTCCATGGCGAGTTTGATCTCGCCTTACCCAACGCTTGCCGAAATTAACAAAAGGGCGGCGGAAAGCTTCTTCCTCCCGCGTGCGCAAAGCGCTCTCGCGCAGCGAGTAATTGGCCTCCTTGCGAAATTCGGCTAATTTGGGCTATGTATTAAGGGGATATCAACACGCTGCTGGCCAATTTTGGATACAAGACCCTCGCAAGCGAACATTGACGCCGTCCCTTCGCTCCTCACGCCGGATGACCAGACGCCGGGCGTGCGCAGCCGTATGTGCAGTTTCGCTGTGGGCCTCCCCGCCAAGCTGCTCCTGCTCACGATTGCATTCGTCATGGTGGCCGAAGTTTTCATCTTTGTGCCGTCAGTGGCGAATTTCCGTCGGGAATGGCTCATGCAACGCGTCGTCGCCGCAAAAATCGCGTCCTTAGCCCTGGAGGCGTCGGGCGGCGCGGAACTGCCCGAGAGGCTGCGTCAGGAGCTTCTCAATACGGCTGGCGTCCATGCCGTCTCGGTGAAGCGATCGGACTTCCGCCGGCTTGTGCTCGGCATGCCGAATGAAATGCCGATCTCGGAAGTTTACGACTTGCGGGCGCCGAGTTTCGTGGAACTGATGATCGACGGGATGGCGGCTTTCACGGTTCCGCCGGGCCGCATGATCCGGGTCATCGGCTCATCCGACATGATGCCGAGCGGGGATGAGATCGATGTCGTCATCGACGAGACCCCGCTTCGCAAAGCCCTTTGGCACTTCGCCGGAAACATCTTTTGGGTTACGCTCCTCGTCTCGATGATCACGGCGGCCCTCGTGTATCTCGCGCTGATCGGGCTCCTCGTGCGCCCCATGATGCGGATCACGCGGAATATCGTACTGTTCCGCGAAAACCCGCAGGATACCGCGCGTATCATTGTGCCGTCGGGGCGAAGCGACGAAGTCGGCATTGCGGAGAAGGAGCTGGCCGCTCTGCAGACGCAGCTCTCCGGCTTCCTTCGGGAAAAAGCGCGCCTCGCCAATCTCGGCCTCGCCGTTTCGAAGATCAATCACGACCTGCGCAACATGCTCGCCGGAGCTCAGCTCGTGTCGGACCGTCTCGCCATGATCGCCGACCCTACGGTCCAGCGCTTCCTGCCGAGGCTGATCCGTGCCCTCGATCGCGCCATCACATTGTGCGCCGACACCATGAAATATGGCCGGAGCGAGGAGGCGCCCCCCAAGCGAACGCGAGTTCCTTTCCGCCCGCTCATCGAGGAGGTCAATGAAAGCCTTGGGATCGAGGAGCTGAATGGCGTGACCTTCACGGTTTCGGTGCAGCCGGGGCTCGAACTCTTTGCCGACCGCGATCAAATTTTCCGCGTGCTCTCCAATCTCATCCGCAATGCGCTTGAGGCGCTGCGCGAGGCGCAGCCGCCGCCCGCTTTTCCGGCCCTCCATGTGAGTGCGCAGCAAGAGGACGGCACAGCGATCGTCAGGGTGAGCGACAACGGTCCTGGCGTACCTGGGCATGTGCGCCCCAATCTATTCAAAGCCTTTCAGTCAGCGGCGAAAAGCGACGGTAACGGGCTAGGCCTCGTCATCAGCGCAGAGCTCGTCCGCGCGCATGGCGGGGACATCACGCTTGAGGATACGCCCACGGGAGCCACATTCGCTGTGCGGCTCCCCGCCCCGGCGGGGCCGCGCCTGCAGGACCCATCCGGCCGGCAGCGCTATGACGGAACGCTTGCACAAGACGGGTTTAGCAGTTAGACATAGGCCTCTGGACGTGGCGCAGCGCCTGTCCCGTCTTCAGCACCGGTAGCTCAGCTGGATAGAGCACCAGACTACGAATTTGGGGGTCGAGAGTTCGAATCTTTCCCGGTGCGCCAATTCAATCAACACGTTATGACGAGACTATCCACTCTCGCTCACGGGACCGCCGGCAAAATATCGTGAATTCCTCGTCAAGGTGCGGCCCGCGAGGATGGTGCCGGTCCGTTCCACGGCCAGCCACCTGCTGCCGGTCCGTTCCACGGCCAGCCACCTGCTGCCGGCGCAAATTTCCGGCCGCCAGCCGGAGATCAACGCGCGAACGCCTCGAAGGCACGAAGCAGAAGCCACAACGCGACCTTAAGTATTAATGATGGGCTCCCGCGGTTCTGCTAGCATCACCATAAAAAGCGATGCTTAAGGGAGATAACACAGCAGTGAGAGTTGTTCTACTTGGGCCGCCGGGAGCTGGCAAGGGCACGCAATCTAAGTATCTCGAAGATCATTTCGGCCTTAAGCAACTTTCGACCGGCGACATGCTCCGGAGCGCCGTCGCGGCCGGAAGCCAAATCGGTACCGTTGCGAAGTCCTATATGGAAGGGGGCAAGCTGGTCCCCGACGAGGTGGTTGTCGGGATTATCTCCCAAGCCATCGATGCCCTTCCGAAGGACCTGGCAGGCTTCGTCTTGGACGGCTTTCCCAGGACGGTGCAGCAGGCCCAAGCGCTCGATGGCCTTCTGGATCGCGCGGCAAAGCGTATCGATGCTGTGATCGTGGTCGATGTGAGCGACGATGCGCTGGTCGAACGCATCTCGGGCCGCTTTACCTGTGCGGGCTGCGGCGATGTTTATAACGACTATTTCCGCGCCCCCAAAGAAGAAGGCACATGCGACCGCTGCGGGAGCACGTCCTTTGAGCGGCGTTCGGACGATAATGCTGTGACCGTGCGGGAGCGGTTGTCGGTGTATCACAGCGAGACCGAGCCGCTTATCGACTATTACCGGACCAAGGGCAGGCTCCACATCGTCAACGGTGATTTGCCCATCGCAGATGTTCAGCGCGGCATCAATGAAATCATGGAGAGCAGGCGCGGCCGGCGATCTTCGAAACGCTGGCTGGGCTGGCTGATGGGCGACCGCGACACGCACCGGCCGCCGCGCACGCATTGACAAAAGCGATGACAGGTGTTTTCTCGCCAAGGTGGCCTGAGCACGGTCGAGCGGGCATCTGCAAGCATTGACTTTTATAGTGGTTTTTGCGCCCCCACAAAAAAGAGCAGAAAAAGATGGTTTTATGTGCAAAGCCGATGAAATAAAAAAGCGGAGCTCCATATAAACCTTGATTCGGCAAAAACGCACGGTTATGTTGCGTGCTGCGGACAGCGTTGTCAGAGACAAATTAATTCTCGCCGCTCGGCACTTCTTCGCGCGACCGATCTTCACTGTGCCATCGACTAAGAGGAGTTCTGCATGCCCGAGTATCCACGGCATCTGTATATGATCGTGTTTCCGATCAATGCACTTGTTGCGTCACAGCTTTCGGCGGATGCATTTGCAGAACACTATACGATCGGAAGCGCCAAGCACTTCCATGGCAAAGTCCTGTTTACAGAAGTCGACATCAATTTCCGCAATCCCTATTTCGACATCGATCATTATCTCGAACTAACCGTCCCTCATCCGGATGGGAAGCCCAAGAAAACGAAGTTCATCAGCTCTTATAGCGTGCTTGAGCACGTGGACCTCAAATCGCTCAAGCAACTCTACTTGGTGACGCCGAACGGAAAGGCTCTCGCCCTTCCGTCACAACCATACTCGGCCGTCAGCGATCCGGGCAAGGTGCGCGTGTACCAGGAAATCACACCACTGACAAACCTAGTTGCATCGACATTGGATGAACGGACCTTCGCACGCTACATTACGAGCGAAACACGATCAAAAGGGTGCCCCAAGATCTGCTTCACCGAATATGATTTTAACGTCGAGGATTTCCTTTCAAAGAACAAAAACCGTGAGATCATGTCTTCCCCGATCCCGGAAACAAATCCCCGGAAATTGTGGGAATCTCTCTCTGAATTGCAACACGCCCCTGAAAAGAAAACCAAGACCATCAGTCTCAATTCGTCCTTCAGGGAAGCCTCCTATCGACTGATCCGCCACGGTTTCTGGTTTGCGGCGGGAGGCGAGCTGCTGTTCTATCCTATGCCCTCGATCGAGGAGTTGGAACGCGACCACGCCCAGTGGTGGAAGCACGCCAACTAACTGGCTCTGATGACACGGATGACTGTTGCGCTCGCTCCGGCAGGAGCTTAGAGAAACATCCGGACATATTCTACGCTTGCCATCGGGGATGGATCGCAAGACAGGCAGGCTGATGGCAGAGCAAGCGGGATTGGCTCGCCCTTACCCGAAGCAGTGGCTTTTTGGGCGCGGGCGCTTATAACACCCCAACATCGACTGCGTCGCCTGTGAAGGCGCGATCTTGTCCGGCTATTACGGCCAGCAATCCTGTACGTCAGGCATTGCGGCCTTCATCGCCGGCCAGAGTCCGAAGCGGGACGTGCCAACCGCGCGGGGCTCAGGCAATATTGCGACGGCAGATGGAAGGGGGCGAGCAATTGGCAATTTCGCTCAGGTCGCTTCCGGTAGCGCCGTTGCAGGCAGCGCCATTGCTTGCACCACTGGGCGCAGGCCTAGCCACCATTGTTCCTTGGGTCGCCGATAGGTCCAATCCACCATTTCTGTCATCCGGCTGATCGGGAAGGTGTTCACCTTACCGTCTACCAGGCCTATGAACGCGCCTTCCGTCGAGCCGTGCTCCAGTTGTTCGGTCAGGAAGCTGATGCAGCGTGCTGCCAGCCGGGTCGCCCAGATACGGTCGAAGGGTGATGGATTGCCACCCTGCTGGATATGCCCCAATATAGAGCGGCGCACATCAAATAAATTGCGGCCTTCCTCCTCGAACAATGCGCACATAAAATCGATGGTGTACTGTGGATTAGCAAGCTCATTGCGAATGGTCAGGTACAATCGACGGCCACCGCGAAAACTTTCAACCATACGCTCCACCTCGGCTTGCAAGTCTTTGAGCGTCACTCCTTCTTCGTGCAGATAAACGCGCTCCGCCCCGCCGGCCAAACCGCTCATCAGCGCCAGATAACCGCAATAGCGGCCCATCGTTTCGACCACGAAACAGCGCCGTGCCGCCATGGCCGACTGCTTGATTCGATCCAGCGCCTCGACAATGGCGTTGATCGCAGTATCTGCGCCGATGCTGAGTTCTGACCCAGGTACATTGTTATCGATCGTCGCTGGCAGGCAGATCATAGGAATCTTGAACGCCGGATAGCGGTCGCGCTCGCTATAAAGATGATGTGCCACCTTGTAGGCTACCCAGCCGCCGACAATAAGCAAGCCGTCGATACGGTGGCTTTCCAGCGCCCGCGCCACGGCATATAACTGTTCGACAGTAGGAATGTAGCGGCTGGTGCCCAACTCGGAGCCGCCTGAAGCAGTCCAGCCTTCGACATCGCCCCAAGTGAGTTCGTCGATTCGGCCCGCGATCAAGCCATCGAAGCTGCCATGCACTCCCAAGAGAGTATGACCGCGATCCAAACCGAAGCGCACCGCAGCGCGCACTGCAGCATTCATCCCCGGTGCTAGTCCGCCGGCGTGAATAATCGCTAACCGGAAGGGGCGGGCAGTTGGAACCGTGCGCGGCGATGCTTGGGTTATCGCTTTGAAAATTCCAAACATCTCCGTGAAGCTGCTGCCGCGCAGCTCCATTGCCTTAGCGTAGTTTTTTTCTGCGATCATGCGGGCAACAGCGCGCGTTTGCTCGACGCATTGCATCAATGGCGTACGCCAGACCCGGTTATTACGAATGCCGATCAATTGAGGTTCACTATCCGGCGTGGCTGAGAGCACGTCTTCAACGGCTGTATAGCCCAGTAAAGTGCTCATCCAGCGGTCAAAAGCGCTGGGTGTTCCGCCACGTTGTACATGGCCCAGGATGGTTACGCGGGCATCTTCGCCGAGCCGTTTCTCCAATACTTGACGCACATAGTCGCAAGTGATGGAACGGCCTGCCCGATCCCGTGCGCCTTCAGCGACGACGACAATGCTGTCACGGCGGCCGGCGGCTCGCCCGCTGCGCAACAGTTCGCACATCCGGTCTTCCCAGCCTTCCGCCGGTGGGTTTTCGGGAATAAGCACGTAGTCAGCACCGCCAGCAATGGCGCTCATCAGTGCCAAATAGCCGCAATGGCGGCCCATGACTTCGATGACGAAGCTGCGCTGATGACTAGCAGCGGTGCTCGTGATGGCGTCAATGGCTTCGATGATCCGGTGCAAAGCCGAATCAGCACCGATCGTCATGTCGGTGCCAACCATATCGTTGTCGATGGATCCGACCAGACCCGCGATCATGAGCGCCGGATACCGTTGTGCGGTCTCATCGTCGATTTCGCCATTTTGGCGCAGTTCTTCTACGAGCCCTGGCCATTCTTGGCGAAACTGATTTGCGCCGGATAGGCTACCGTCACCGCCGATCACCACGAGCCGGTCAATACCGTGCCGGATCAAATTGCGGGCGGCGCACAACCGCCCTGCGCGTTCACGGAAAGCGGCACAGCGGGCAGTGCCAATAATGGTACCACCGCGATGCAGGATGCTGCCGACATCATCCCAGGATTGGAGACGGATGCGGTCACCGCCGTCCACCATGCCTTGATATCCTTCATAGATGGCGTAAACGATTGCATTTTTGTGCAGGGCTGAACGAACGACGGCGCGAACGGCTGCATTCATGCCTTGAGCATCGCCGCCGCTTGTCAAGACGCCGATTTTTTTGGGTTCAGGAGTTGTATTCAAGTTTTCCCTCTCTGGCAGAAGACCGGGATGCTCAGCGCCTTGCCGGCGCGTGTGCGCTCTGCGTTTCGGTGCTATGAGATCGTGTCCTCATACATTTCAGGCGCAGTGCTGTTATGGCTATTGAAAACGATAGGGAATGCCGGGTTAGGCGTCACCACTGCCGTAAGTATCATATGCCGGCCAATGGAGGTAGGTTTTCATACAAACTTCACATGTTCGGAACCTGGAAAGCAAGAAGCCCGCCATAACGGCAAAGCCGGCAGGGGCTGCCGAAGCCGTGAAGGAGGCGGGCCCGCGCCGCCGGCTATTACGGCATGGCATGATGTTCGCGGCTGGCCGGTCAAAAAACGATGATGTTCATGCAAGTGAGACGCCGGCCGCGACGTTGCGCTTCCGAAACATCGCTTTTGGCAACAATTGCCTCGGCGATTTACCGCTTGTTTGAGCCATCGGGCAGACAGCGTGGCGAAGTCTCAGAAGATTGCGCCTGCGCCAGCGCGCTGTAACGTGTCGCAGAGCGAAGGGCGTCAGCACCGGCATAGCGAACGGACGGGTCGTCCTCGATACGAATCCCCTCGTTCCATTTCGCCATCCGCTCGGAGCGGGCAAACGAACCCACCTTCAACTGCCCTGCGTCCCAGCCGGTTGCCAAATGGGCAATCGCCGTATCCTCTGTTTCGCCCGAGCGGGCAGATACAATGCAACCCCAGTTGAGTTCCTTCGCCGCCTCCAGGGCCCGCTTCGTTTCGGTGACGGTACCAGCCTGGTTGGGTTTCAGCAGCACGGCATTGCAGCAGCCGGCGGCCGCAGCGGCGCGTATGCGGCCTGCATTTGTGACGAGGAAGTCGTCGCCAATAATCTGCACCGTGGCTCCCGCCTTTGCCGTGAACTGCGCCATGCCTTCAGCGTCGGTTTCGGCAACCGGGTCTTCCACCGAAACGATCGGGTATTGGCGTAGCCAGCCCAGCAGCATCTCGATCCATTCCGGGCCAGTCAGTTCCCGCCGCTCCAGGCCCAGCACATAGCGGCCGCCGCGATAGAACTCCGACGCGGCGAGATCGAGAGAGATCGCGACATCGTCCCCGAGCCGGAAACCTGCGCGCTCGATGCTTTGAACCAAGGTTTCGATGGCTTGCTCATTGGTGTCGAAGTTGGGCCACCAGCCTCCCTCATCCGCAACGCCGCTGAGCTTGCCACGCTCTTCCATGATGAGCCCGGCCGCTCTGTAAACTTCGGCAACCATTTCCAGCGCGCGCGAAAACAACTCCGCACCGAGCGGCATGACGAGCAGGTCTTGGATGTCGATCCGGCGCCCCGCGTGGGCGCCTCCACCGAAAATCTGCACCTCCGGCAGAGGAAGCCGCAACTCGCCAGCCTGCGCAAGGTAGCGCCACAATGGCAACAGCGAGGCATTCGCCGCCGCGTTCAGAACCGCCAATGATGTGGCAACGCAGGCGTTGCCGCCGAGACGGTGTTTCGCTGGGCTCGGATCGAGCTCGATCAAGAGACCGTCAATCCCGTCCTGATCGAGAGCGTTCTGTCCGGTTATGGCGCCGGCGATGACTGTAGTCACATTGGATATCGCCTTCTGCACATCGAAGCCTCCGAAGCTGGAGCCGCCATCCCTGAGGTCCAACGCTTCATGGATTCCCCGCGATGCCCCAGCCGGCGCAATGCCTCTGCCTACGGCACCGCCCGCGAGTGTGACCTCGGCTTCAAGGGTGGGGCGTCCCCGGGAGTCCCATATCCGCCGGGCGCGGACGGTTTGTATCGCCGTTTTCACGAGCCGAACTCCCTATTCCACGCCTCGATGAAAGCAGGAAGCTGCTTTTCAGGTTGACGCAAGGCAGTTTTCGCAAAAGCGCGGACCTTGCCCCTGATGTCAAGATCCGTGAGGTACTCAACCGGAGACTTGCCGTCGATGCGTGCGAGGATCAGCGCAGGCAGCAGCGTGACAACGTGCTCTTCCGGCGGCGCCGGATCGAGCGTACGCCGCACGGTGGCGCTATAGGCATCCCAGAACGCGGCGGCGCAGGCCAGATAGCGCGGCGCATGTTGCGGCTTCCGCGCGCATTTCAAGAAAAGGTGGGTCAAAGCGAATGCGGGATCGAATGCGGGGTCGCCATAACAGGCGCATTCCGCATCCAAAATGACGGGGCCGGATGGGCCGATCAGAATGTTTTTGGGGCTAAAATCGCCATGGACCAGGGCTATCCTTGCCGCCTCAGTACGAGCCATCAGCCCCAGCATGATATGTTCAACGTCTGGGTTCGCCTTGGCCGCCGCCGCGAAATAGGGGTCAAGCCTCAAGTCCGCAAAATCTTTGCCGTTTGCGAATGCGGCAGCAACCGATGCGTCGCCGGCTGTCCGGGCATGGATCTTGCCGAGTATCTCCCCAACCTCGACGCCGTCGTCATCGCGAACATCGCCATCGCGCAGAAGGGACTTCCAATTCCGGTAGCGTTCGGGGTCGAGATATTTCATCGCAAATGTGAATGATGGCGGGTCCTCGCCGGCAATTTCCGGAACATGCGAGGGGAGAAAGCTTCCGATCAGCCGGATCCATTTCTTTTCCGCTTCGACCCGCGCTGGCGACGCATACCATTGGCCGCTAACTTTCAGGCTGGGCAATGTCTTCTTGACGCAGAGAAGACCCGCCTTTGTCTCTGCAAGCACAATTTCGGCCGACACGCCCCCGGGAAGTGCGCTGAGCGCGGGCTGCTCGTCCTCCCCGATGAGTTTCATGGCCCGGAGAGACCGGAGGATTTCTGTGCGTGTGCCTTCGTTCAATCAAGCATCCCTAGCCGATATTCCACTCTTCAGCGCTGGCGCCCGCAAGGGCTTGGACCCGTGCTTCATCCACGGCGAGTTCCCGCGCCGGCCCCGAATACACGACGCTGCCGTGATCGAGCACGTAGGCGAAGCTTGCGATCTCAAGGCTCATTCGTGTGTTTTGCTCGACGAGGAGCACGGAAATCCCTTCGTCGCGCATCTGCGCTACGATGCGGAAGACCTCACGGACGATCAATGGCGCCAGCCCTTGCGATGGCTCGTCCAGGATAAGCAGTTTGGGATTGAGCAGGAGCGCGCGGCCAATCGCCAGCATTTCCTGTTCGCCGCCCGAAAGCTGCCGTCCGCGATTATCCCGGCGCTCGCGCAGCCTCGGAAACAAGTCGAAGATCCGGGCAAGCGTCCACGGCCCATTCCGTTCCAACGGAACTTTGAGGTTCTCCTCGACGCTGAGATTGGGGAAAATCCGGCGCCCTTCCGGGACGTAGCCGACACCGAGCGCCGCGATCCGGTCGGGGGGGAATTGGGTTGTGTCCTTGCCGAAGATCCGGACCCGGCCGCGCTTCGGCGGCGTCAGCCCCATAAGGCTTCTCAGCGTCGTCGTTTTGCCGGCACCATTGCGGCCCAGCAGCGCCGTGATTTGGCCCTCCGCCACATCGAGGCTCACGTCATGAAGGATGTGGCTCTTCCCGTAGAAGGTGTTCAGCGCCTCGGCGCTCAGGGCTGGGGTCATGCGGCTTGTCCCAGGTAAGCCGCCTGAACGGCGGGGTTGGCCGAGACCTCCTGCGGCGTTCCCTCTGCGAGAACCGCGCCTTGGTCCAGGACGGTGATGCGGTCTGCCAGGTTGAAGACAACTCTCATATCGTGCTCGATGAGGACGATGGTAAAACCATGGTCCCGGTGAAGCCGATAGATAAGCTGCGTAATCTCGTAGGTCTCCTGGTCGCCCATTCCCGCTGTTGGCTCATCGAGCAGAAGAAGATGCGGCCTGACGGCGAGCGCCATGCCGATCTCGGCCGCGCGCTGGTCTCCGTGGGCAAGTTCGCCCACGCGGCGGTCCGCTTTTCCGGCTAGCCCGACAAGGCCGAGGATGTGGTTGACGCGGGCACGCGTGTCACTTTCTTCCGCGCTGCCGAGCCAGGCGCGGCGATGATAGCCAGCGGCGACCTCCGCGCCCACGCGCATATTTTCGAAGACGGAAAGCTCTGGAAAGACTTCCGTGATTTGAAAGGTGCGGGCCATGCCGAGTGCGACGCGCTTATGAGCGGGCAGCCCCGTGACGTCGCGCCCGTCGAAAACAATGCGTCCAGACGTAGGGCGGACGAAGCCGCTGATGGTATTGAAAAAGGTCGTCTTGCCGGCGCCGTTCGGGCCAATGACTGCCCTCAGCTCACGCTTTTCAACCTTGAGCGAGACATCGCGGACCGCAACGAGGCTGCCGAAGCGCTTGGTGACATTTTTGACGTCGAGAACCGTCACGCCTGCCTTCTCCCTTCAATGAAGCCGAGCAGCCCGCGAGGGAAGAATAGAACGACGAGCACGAAGAGAAGGCCCACGAACGACATCCAATTCACCGTGATGCTGGACAGGTAATCCTGGAACACCACAAAGACGGCGGCGCCGAGCAGCGGTCCCCAAAAATTTCGCATACCGCCCATGACCGCCATCATAACGAAGTCGCCCGACTGACTGTAATGCAGCCCGCGCGGGTCCGCGAAGTTGTTCACGAGTGCATAGAGCGAGCCGGCGAAGCCCATGAAGAAGCAGGATAACGTGAATGCGATCCAGATCGTCCGCTCAACGGGGATGCCCAAGAACCGTGCTCTTCGTTCGTTCTCTCGGATTGCGACCATGGTGCGCCCGAAGGGCGAACGCAGGATGAAGCTCATGACACCAGCGGCCAGTGCGAAGCAAGCGAGAATAAAGAAGTAAAAGTTGTTCGAGTTTGAGAGAATGTCGACGGTGATCGAGCCCAGTTGCAAAGGCTGCCGCGAAAAGCCTCGCAATCCGTCGTCGCCTCCGGTGAGCGAACTCCAGCGGAACGCAATGTAATAGAACACTTGGCCGAACGCGATTGTGACCATCGCGAAATACACACCGCGGCGGCGCACGATCAAAGCTCCGAGCAGCGCACCGGCAATGCCGCCTACCACTGTTCCGCAAAGAATCGAGAGGGGCGTGCTGTCCGTCAGAAACTTCAAAGCGAGACCTGCGCCGTAAGCACCGAGCCCGAAATAGGCGGCGTGACCGAAGGAGAGAACGCCGGTGAAGCCAAGCAGGAAATTGACCGACATCGCCGCCAGCCCAAGCACCAGTACGCGCGTTCCAAGCGCCGTGTAGCCGCCCAGATAAGGCATCCAATAGGGAGCGGAAGTCAGGGCTACCCAAAGGAGGGCGAGCGCACCGAGCCGCACTGCGCGCATCCCACCCGTCATGTCATCATCCCTTCCTCGCCAAGCAGTCCGCGGGGCCGGATGAGGAGAACGATGGCCATAATCGCATACATGACCGCTTCGCTGGCGGATGGGACAAAGACGGCGGTCACCCCCGAAGCAACTCCTATGAGAAGGCCGCCCAGTAGCGTCCCGGGAAGGCTACCGATTCCCCCAACGATGATGGCAATGAAGCTTGGCATGAGAAGGCCAGTTCCCATCGTTGGCTCAAGCCCGAGTTGGCCTCCAGCAAGCACACCGCTTAGGCCGGCAAGAAAGATGCCCAACGCGAAATTGAAGGAGCGTAGCCGCCGCACATTGATCCCCATTGCTGACACCGTCTCGAGATCGAGAGTGCCCGCCCGGATGCGGATGCCGATCCTCGTGTAGCGAAGCAGGATGAAAAGCAGTGACACCGCAACGATCACCACCCCGACCATGAAAAGGCGGTACCCCGTGATGAAGAAGAATTCGTAACTGAGCGGTTGTGCCAGGAAGCTTGGGATTGTGACCGGAAGGCCCTGTGCACCCCAAATGACACGCGTGAGGTCCTCGATGATAAAGGCCAGGCCAAAGGTCAAAAGCAGCCCGTAAAGAGGGTCGCGCCCATAGAGGGGCCGGATCAGAACACGCTCCACGATCAATCCGATTACGGCCGTGAGCAGAGGCGATAGGATTAATGCGCCCCAGAAGCCGGTGTAGGGGGTGAGCGTGTAGGCGATGTAGCCGCCGATAACGAGAAACCCGCCATGGGCGAAATTGATGACGTTGCTCAAATTCAAAATGAGCGAAAGCCCCAGCGCCATCAGCACATAGAACGCCCCGATGATAAGTCCATTGGTGACGTTGAAAAGGATCAGCTGCGACATGGATGACCTTAATGGAGGGGCTGTCCGGAAAAAAGGGGCATCCCGTGAGATGCCCCTTCAACCTTTACGCCGGCCAGTTGAGGGTGCAGCCGGTTTCGCTTTCGGCTGGCGCGGTCATGTCGCCCTCGACCACTCGTGAGACGTTGAACAGGTCCTCTGGGTCATCCTTGCCGTTCTGGACCGCTTCCCCGACAAAGGCAGACGTCATGAGCTGATGATCGCCCGTGCGATAGAAGCACTTGTTCGGCTGCAGCTTGATTTCGTCCGGAAGCACGAACCCGCCGAGCGCCCTGGCTAGCTTGACCGCATCGGTGGATTTTTCCGAATTCGCCACGGCTCCAATCGTGTGCATCGAGGTGTAACCGAACCAGTGGCGGGCGGTGGGGACCTTCCCGTTATTCGCCTTGCGGATATCGGCAACGAATGTCTCGACGCCGGGCACACCCGGCTGTTTCCAATACCACTCGAACATCCATGTACCGATGCGCGCCTCGGGCGGCATGGCTTCCAACGATTCCAGCTCCTGCTGAAGTCCCGCGACGTGGACCTGTTTGTCGATGCCGAACTGTACGATCTGCTTGAGGCAGTTCACCATGTCGGACCCTTGCGGCAGCACCAAAATGACATCGGGGTTCGCTGTCCGGGCTTTGATCAAATAGGCTGAGAAATCTGTGGTTCCGAGAGGGGTGAGTTCGCTTCCTGTGATCGTGCCGCCAAGCCGCTTGAGGTTTCTCGATGCGGCCTGTTCGAGCGTGTGGCCAAAGGCATAATCGGGCGTGATGAAGTGCCACTTCGGGCCATATTTCTTGAATAACAGTTCACAGACGGAATTCGCCTCCATGCTCGTCGTATTGCAGACACGGAAGACATTCCACTTGCAGTCTTTGCCTGTGATGGTGTCGGTATGGCCGCCGGATACAATGTGTAAAATTTTCTTTTCGTTTGTAACCTGGGCGATCGCCTGCGCCACGCCTGAATTCACATCCCCGATCAGGAAGCTCACATTGTCGCGCTCGATAAGCTTGCGGGCTTTCTGAACGCCGGTGCCAACGTCATTTGCGGAATCCTCGACCAAGAGTTCGATCTGGCGCCCGAGGATGCCGCCCTTTGTGTTGAGTTGCTCCGTGGCGAGCTTTGCACCCGTCACCTCGTTCTTTGCAACAGCAGCGTAAGAGCCGGTCAATGGATCCACCATGCCAATTCTGATGGACTGCTCGCCACGCGCCTCAATTATGAACGGCGACGCAATTTGGAGTGCGCCCGCCGCGGCCGCGCTCCTAAGCAACGTGCGCCGGTTGAAGGCACCGCCACCAATTTCAGACATGAACTCCTCCCTAACGCATGGCTCTTTTTTTGTTTTGACAATGCCACGCAAAGGTCTGAGCGCCAGAAAAGGGCCATTCCCTAGAGACCCTCAGACGATGACAGTCAGATGTTAATTGAGCCTGCGGCTTGGAACCATCCGGCTAACGTAGGGGATCGGTGCCATGAGGAACGCGATTAGAGAACGGCTTGTTACCGCCGGGTTACACCACGACCGGGGACGTGACCGTTGTTCTGAAGGTCCATACTCGCGTCTTCGGACGGGAGAACTCGTTGAGGCCGTTTCGCGGCTGACTTGTTGCCGCAATCCGCGGACAGATGCTAGGTTCCGGCCCATGCTTGATAACCCGGCGTATATCACAGAAGGCGGGGCGCGATTGCAGCCGATCCGGCTCGGCAGACTGACTTTGGAGAGCGGGGTTATTCTTGCGCCGATGTCCGGGGTCACCGATAGGCCATTCCGCCGCATTGTCAGGAAATTTGGAGCCGAACTGGTTGTGACCGAGATGCTCGCCAGCAAGGCGGTGGTTCGCGCACAACGCAAGACGTTGAGGATGTCGGAGCGGGAAGCGGACGAGGGCCTTCTCGCCGTGCAACTAGCGGGCCGCGAGCCCGAAATCCTGGCCGGAGCCGCCCGTCTCGCCGAGGATCGCGGCGCGGACATCGTCGACCTCAACTTTGGCTGCCCGGTTAAGAAGGTGGTCAAAGACCTTGTGGGCGCTGCGCTGATGCGCGACGAAGTACACGCGGCGAGAATTCTTCGAGGCGGTGGTGAACGCGGTAAAGCTGCCGGTCACACTCAAGATGAGGATGGGCTGGAGTTCAGATCATCTGAACGCGCCCCGTCTGGCGAAAATCGCAGAGGGATGCGGAATCGCAATGGTCACCGTGCATGGCCGCACGCGCTGCCAGTTCTACGGCGGCGAGGCCGACTGGGGCTTTGTGCGGCAGGTCAAACAAGCGGTTTCCATTCCCGTCGTAGTGAACGGCGACATCAACAGCCCGGCGGATGCGGCGCGCGCGCTGGTGCTATCGGGCGCCGACGGCGTGATGATCGGGCGCGGAGCTTATGGACGGCCGTGGATCATCGCGCAGGTGGCGGCATATCTGCGCGGGAGCGCCCAGCCGGGCGATCCGCAGCCTCGCGTGCAGTTCGAAACGGTGGTGGAGCATTTCGAGGCGATGCTGGCCTATTATGGCGAGCGCGCAGGCGTACCGATCGCGCGGAAGCATCTCGCCTGGTACAGCGCGGGTCTGCCCAGGGCGGCGGAGTTTCGCCGGGCGGTCAACGGGACCGGAGAGGCGGCGGCCGTCCGCGGGTTGATCCGCGAGTTTTGGGGGCCGATGGCGTAATGGCTCATGCCGGGATGGCCGCTGTGTAGTACGAACGAACGCGCCGGGGCGGCGAAGCTAACTCCCCTCATTGACTAAGCTTTTCGCGGATTGACTGCAATTCACGCTGCCGCTCTGCGCTCAGTTTTGGATAGGCCATTTTGAGGTCTTCGAACGCATCCAGGACGATTTGCGATACAATCAGCCGCGCGTTCTCTTTGTCGTCGGCGGGAACGATGTACCAGGGGGAGTTGCTTGTGCTTGTCGCGCTGAGGCACTCCTCATACGCCTTCATATATTTCTTCCAGAACTTCCTCTCCTCAATGTCCGCAAGGCTGAATTTCCAGTTCTTGTCCGGATCGTCGATGCGCGCCAGAAAGCGCTTCCGTTGCTCTTCTTGTGAGAGGTGTAGGAAGAACTTGACGATGCGGGTTCCATTTTCATGGAGATGTCTTTCCAAATTCGAGATGGAACGATACCGCTCGTGCCAGACCGTCTTGCCACCATGAGGCGCCGGCAGCCCTTCGCTGTCGAGAAGTTCAGGATGCACGCGGACGATCAACACCTCCTCGTAATAGGATCGGTTGAATATACCGATCCGCCCGCGTTCCGGTAGGTTACGGGTAGTGCGCCAGAGAAAATCATGTTGCAATTCGGCAGCGCTAGGATGTTTGAAGCTAAAGACTTGGCAGCCTTGCGGGTTGACACCGGACATCACATGCTTGATGGCGCCATCTTTTCCGGCGGCATCCATGGCCTGAAAAATCAGAAGGATGGCATACTGGTTGGATGCGTAGAGCAGCTGCTGTTGCGAACTGAGCTGCGCAACATGGTCTCTCAGAAGCTCCTGGTAATGCTCCTTCGACTTGTACACAGGATCGACGGCCGACGGCCACTGCTTGAGATTGACCTCGTCTCCCTCCTTGACCCGGTAATCTTTAGAATCGATCTTCATTTTTATCCTTTCGATGACGCCGGCCAGCGCCTTAGAGGGTAGACGAGCGAATATAGGACCTTCACCATGTCTAGGAGGAGGGCGATATCAGCTCAAAGCGGCACGGCGAGCCACGGGCTTGGCCGAGACCTCCGCATGTGCCCGCGTTGATGAATGGCATAGATGGCCGCCTGGTTCACAAAGACTGTAAAGGCGAGAGTTCTTAAGGCATCGATATCGAGGCCTAGGGGGGACTTCGATCGACGGGAATTGGTATCACCGGCTGCGATCACAGTCCCTTTACCGGTAAAACTTCCACATGCGCTGGATCGTATGCGCGATCTCCTCTGCGGGCAGCGCGAAGGGCTGGAGATTGATCCGCACGATATTGTCGTAGCCCATCGCCCAGGGCAGGCGCATCAGGAGCCGCCAAACCGGAAGACGCCGCCAATCCGCGAGCAGCGCCGAAGCCACGGGCTGCTGGAGCTTGATATGAAGCTCCTCCATGTCGAGCGTCCGCACGGAATATGTGACAAGGCTGATGTCTCCGATGGCCCGCCAGGCAATGAGGCCGAACCCGTCGATGAAAAGCCCGTATTGGTTCGCGCCAAGCCGCACCCGGCTTTCCGTGAAAGGGAAGAAATAATATGCCGAGCAGCCAGCCAGGATGGCTGTGATCGAAAGAAGCTGATAGCCCCAAGTGAGCCAGGCCGCGAACGTCGCGGCCGTGATCGCGGCAAGGACATGAAAGCGTGCGGCTTCGCTGCGATTGTACGGCAGGATAAAACCCTGCTGCAAATAGTCCGGCAATCCAGGGCGTCGCGCCATCGCGGCCTCCCGTTAAACGCCTGAACGCCGGCTTGAAAACTAGCGGCCGGTCTGTCCGCGATGTCTCAAAATATGGTCCGCAAGTACGAGTGCGGTCATCGCCTCTCCAACGGGGACCGCACGGATGCCGACGCAAGGATCGTGCCGCCCCTTGGTCTGGATATCGACCTCATGCCCAGCAGAGTCGATGGTCCGGCGCGGGCTCAGGATCGAAGATGTTGGTTTGACAGCGAAACGCGCCACGATGGGCTGGCCCGTGGAAATTCCGCCGAGAATGCCGCCCGCGTGATTCGATAGAAACATCGGCTTTCCGTCCGGACCGATGCGCATTTCGTCGGCATTCTCCTCGCCGGAAAACGCCGCTGATGCAAATCCGGCACCGATCTCGACGCCCTTCACGGCGTTGATGCTCATCAAAGCGGCAGCGAGATCCTGATCCAGCTTGCCATAGAGCGGCGCGCCAAGACCGGGCGGCACGCCTTCGGCCACGATCTCCACAATGGCGCCGCAGGACGATCCCCTTTTGCGGACCTCGTCCAGATAGGCTGCCCAGCTCTGCACCGCACTTGCATCGGGGGAGAAGAAGGGATTGCGGTCCACCTCGTCCCAGTCCCATTTCGCGCGATCGATTTTTTCGGTCCCGATTTGGATCAGCGCGCCGCGAATGGTCACGTCGGGCAAGACTTTGCGCGCCACGGCTCCGGCCGCAACCCGCATCGCGGTTTCCCGTGCCGAGGAGCGCCCGCCGCCCCGGTAATCGCGGATGCCGTATTTCGCGAGGTAGGTATAGTCGGCATGGCCGGGCCTGAACCGATCCTTGATTTCGGAATAGTCCTTGGAGCGTTGGTCCTGATTTTCGATCAGGAGCGCAATGGGCGTGCCGGTAGTGACCTGGACGCCGGCGCTATCCGGAAAAACGCCGGACAGGATCTTGACCCGGTCTTCCTCCTGGCGTTGTGTGGTGAAGCGCGATTGGCCCGGGCGCCGTTTGTCGAGATAGGGCTGGATGTAGTCTTCGCTGAGCGGCAGGCCCGGCGGGCAGCCATCGATCACACAGCCGATGGCCAGACCGTGGCTCTCGCCCCAGGTGGTGACGCGAAACAAATGGCCGAAGGTATTGTGGGACATAAGAGCGCGGCCTCGCTAAAGCCAGGTCAGTTCATCGCCCTCGATCATCAGCACCTTATCTTGCGGCACGTCAAGATTTGCGATTTGCAACGGCGGGAGCTTCCAGAAGTGCCCGCGTAAACAACGGCTCGTGCCGCCATGGGCGACAACCACGGTATCGGCGGTGACTTCGCCGAACCATTCCATGACCCGGTCGAAGAGTTCACGGAAACATTCCCCTTCCGGCGGCGCGACATTCCAGGGGTCCGCCTCGCGGCGCGCGTAGTGCTCAGGGTCGCGCTGGGCGATCTCCGCCATGGTCATGCCGCCCCACGCACCGAAGCGGATCTCCTGCAGGCGCGCATCGGTCCGGTAACCGCCCGGCTCCAGGCCCATTGCGGTGCGCACGATTTCCATGGTCTCTCGCGTTCTTCGAAGCGGGCTCGCCACAAAGTCGAAATTCGAACTGTCGCCGATTAACTCACTGAGCAGGCCGCCGTTTCGCTTGGCCTGCAAGCGGCCACTGGCGTTGATGGGAATGTCGATAGAGCCTTGTGCACGCCCAGCCGCGTTGAAATCCGTCTGGCCGTGCCTCACGAAATAAATCAGCGGCATCGAACTGGCGCTAGCGCTTGCAAGAGATGCTGACCCGCGCCTGGGAGTCGTTGAGATTGGTCTCCATCAGATTGAGTTCGCACTCCACGTCCTGGCTGCGGAAGACTTTGCGCTCGCCGAAAGCGAGACCGAAGCCCTGCCGGTTGACCGCAACCCGCACCTGGCGCGGCCCGACCGATTGCAGCGCTAGCCGGACACCGATTTCGTCATACTGCTTTTCCTGGTCTTTCTTCAGCATGACATTGTCGTAGAAAACAACCGCCGAAGGTTCCGGGCGTACGCTTTGCGAAACGGCGACGGTGCTCGAAGCGGGTGCGGCGGGCTGCTGCGTAGAGCTCCGGCTTGCCAGCGAGGCGAGCTGGACCTCGCATTTTCCGAACTGGTCCGAAGCCGTGGCCAGAAGCTCGCGCAATTGGGAAGCCTCCGCGCCTAACCCTTCGCTGCCGGCGTGAGGCTCGCCGGAAAGCCTTGCCTTGAGCGAATCGATCGAGGCCGCCAGAACCTTGATTTGATCGGACGCAGACGCCTGAGGCCGGTCCGACGGTCTCGTATTGGCAGAAATCGTGCGCACTTCATCCATCAGTGCTTTGGGGACCTTAGGCTCCGCATTCTGAATTGCGGCCACGGCGTTCCGCAATTCCTCCGAGACGGCTCGCCGCGTATTCGGCTCCTGGGTTTGCACCGAGGCACTCAGCAAGCGAATTTCGTCGATCAGCGCCTTGGGCGCCTTCGGCTCTTGTTTGTCGAACTTTGTGTTCAGTGCGCGGACTTGCTCGCGTATGTCCTGTAAGGTCTCATTGCGCTCGGCCTGCGCGGAAGATGCCTGGCTGTCGGAAGCGCGTGCCGCCTGCACCCCGCTTTTCAAGGCCTCAACTTGGCGGGCCAAGGCTTTGATCTCATCCACGACGGATTTGGGGCTTTGGTCCGGCGCGGTCTTGATCGCGGCCAGAGTCTCGACCTGCTTCGAAAGGGCGCGGAGATCCTCAAGCACGGGCTTGAGCGAGACACCGCCTGCGGTTGGCGCCGCGGCAGGGACATTTGCGATTTCGGCCTTGATTTCGTCCAGATTTCCCCGTCCAGCCGAGTAACCGGCGTAGAAGCCAATCGCGCCGGCACCGACGAAAGAGACAATACCGGCGGCGGCAAGAAGTGTCAGCGCTTTAAACGGTTCCATGGAATTCGCTACCCCGCGCCTGGATATTAAAAACTGAGCTGATGACTATTTTCTCACGAATTCAGCCATTCGATGACTGAACCACGGCAATATCGGGAGCATCCTCCGCTTTCATGCCAACAATGTGGTAGCCGGCATCGACGTGGTGGATTTCTCCGGTCACGCCGCGGCTCAGGTCGGACAGAAGATAAACGCCTGCGCCGCCGACATCCTCGATCGAGACCACGCGCCGCAGCGGCGAGTTTAGCTCGTTCCACTTCAGGATATAGCGGAAATCCGCGATACCCGAGGCGGCCAAGGTCTTGATGGGACCCGCCGAAATGGCATTCACCCGGATTTTCTGCCGGCCGAAATCCTCAGCGAGATAGCGCACGCTGGCTTCGAGCGCAGCCTTGGCCACGCCCATCACATTATAGTGAGGCATGACCTTCTCCGCGCCGTAATAGGTCAGCGTCAGCAGCGAGCCCCCTTTGCTCATGAGCTTTTCGGCGCGCTGGGCGATGGCGGTGAAGGAGTAGCAGGAGATCGAGAGCGTGTTCGCGAAGTTCTCCGGCGTGGTGTCGATGTAACGGCCGTCGAGCTCTTCCTTGTTCGAATAGGCGACGGCGTGCACCACGAAATCGAGCGTGCCCCAGCTCTTTTTGAGGACCTCGAACGTGGCGTCGATCGAGGCCGCATTCGTGACATCGCAAGGCAGCACATGCTTGACGCCCACTTCCGCGGCGAGAGGCTCCACACGCTTCCTCAGCGCGTCGCCCTGATACGTGAAGGCAAGTTCAGCGCCCTGGTCC
Organism: uncultured Alphaproteobacteria bacterium; assembly: GCA_963817705.1. Taxonomy (GTDB): domain Bacteria; phylum Pseudomonadota; class Alphaproteobacteria; order Rhizobiales; family Rhodomicrobiaceae; genus Rhodomicrobium. Next base: position 1,882,685 of record CAWFPF010000001.1, on the reverse strand, counting down.
GCGGCGGCCTTCGCGATGCCCCAGGCGATCGAACGGTTGTTTGCGATGCCCATGACGAGCCCGCGCTTGCCTTGCATCAATGGTGCTTGAGCCACTTTTGGTCCCCACTGTTAACGGCGGAAGCATCTTACACGTTAGCATCATGCCGTAAAACGTTCCGCTTGAGCGGCGCTGGCGCCGGTTTCCCCGCCTGTTGTTTGGAAGGAGGCCCAGTGCTTGCCAACAAACATGTCAAGAATTAGGTGCACGGTGCGTGCGGTTCGCGATACCATGCGCTTCGAGCCTGGCGTCTGCAATCGCTACGCCAAGCAGGCGAATCGATTTCCATACGGGTCCGAGACCATGAGTGCCAAAACGGAGACTGAAGACTTCACCGAGGCAAGCCGCCCCGAGCCTCTTTTCACCGCGTGGTTCGATGAGGCGGAAAAGAGCGAGATCAACGATTCGAACGCCATGACGCTCGCAACCGTGGACGCGTCCGGCATGCCCAACGCGCGGATCGTACTGCTCAAGGGCCTCGACGCGCGCGGTTTTACCTTCTACGGCAATCTCGAAAGCGCCAAGGGACAGGAACTGCTTGCCAATGGAAAGGCAGCGCTGGTTTTTCATTGGAAATCGCTGCGGAAGCAAGTTCGCATCCGGGGCACCGTCGAGCAAGTGAGTGCAAGCGAGGCGGATGCCTATTACGCCACGCGACCCATGGGCAGCCGCATCGGTGCCTGGGCGAGCCAGCAATCGCGGCCCCTTGAAAGCCGGTCTGTTCTGAAGGATGCCGTGGCGCGTTTCGAGAAGGAGTTTGAGGGCATCAATCCGGCGCGCCCGCGCTATTGGTCCGGTTTCCGGGTGATCCCGCTGCAGATCGAGTTCTGGGCCGATCGCCCTTACCGGCTTCACGACCGCGTGTTGTTCACGCGCGAAAATTCCGACGCGCCGTGGACAAAAACCAGGCTGTACCCCTGATCGCAGCCTCGAATGAGAGCGTTCCGGGACGCTGGCGCTTTCCCTGCTACAGTTTTTGCGCGATAGTCTACTAGTGTTGGCTATATTTTATGCATAAACTTGTAGAGATGCAGCTTAGGCGCTAGGCAAGTGCCTGCTTCCTAGGCGCTCATACCGGAAAGCCAGGGCCAATCATGAAGCTCATCATCGCCATCATCAAACCGTTCAAAGTCGACGCCGTCCGCGAAGCGCTCGCCGAAGCAGGGATCGACGGCATGACCGTCACCGAGGTTAAGGGATACGGGCGCCAGAAGGGCCACACCGAGATCTATCGGGGCGCCGAATACCAAATCTTCTTCATTCCCAAGGTGCGGGTCGAGGTCGCGGTTCCCGCCAGCTACGTGGAGCGTGCGGTCGAACTTATCACCGCCGCCGCCCGGACGGGCGAGATAGGCGACGGCAAAATCTTCGTGACCCCAATCGAGCACGCAGTCCGCATTAGGACGGGCGAAAGCGATTTGGGCGCTCTTTAGGGGCGCGCTCAGCATGCCAGTGTGCCGGCCGGACATACTGCCGCACTTATCCCGCAACGCTGAAACTGCCCAACTCACCCGGCTCAAAAAGGCCCATCCGCGAAGGCGAGGCCGCCCCGGCCTCGTTCGCAGCGCCGATTGCTGCCTGCAGAACATCCAGCCCAGCCCCTGGCTTAACGCTTTCCTCTGTGAGGAGCCGCCGGAATTTCCGCGCGCCGGGCTTACCGTTCAGAATGCCCATCATAGGGCGTACGATGGAGGACAGCCGGGTCCCCCGTTCCAATTCGCGTGCGGCGTAAGGAAGCATTCGTTCGAGAACCGTCTCAGCCCGGGCAGACGGATTGCGAACGGCGAACAGCATGCGATCCACATCCAAGAGCAGTGCCGGCGACTTATAGGCCGCGCGGCCGAGCATGACGCCGTCCACGGCCTCAAGGTGGGTAAGCGCGTCGCCGATCGATGCGATGCCGCCGTTCAGCACGATGGTCAACTCAGGGAACGCCGCTTTCAGCCGGTATACGCGCTCATAATCCAGAGGAGGGATATCGCGGTTCTCCTTGGGGCTCAGGCCCCGTAGCCAAGCCTTGCGGGCATGAACGATGAATGTCCCGCAGCCGGCGGAGGCGACGCGCTCAACGAAGCGCGAAAGATCGGCCTCGCTGTCCTGATCGTCGATGCCGATCCTGCACTTGACCGTAACGGGCACCGCGGCGCCCACGGCACTGCGCATTGTGCCGGCGCACCTCGCGACAAGATGGGGCTCCGCCATAAGGCAGGCCCCGAACCGGCCGGATTGCACGCGGTCCGAAGGGCAGCCGCAATTCAGATTCACCTCGTCATAGCCGAAAGAGATACCCGCCTCCGCGGCGCGCGCCAACTCTTCTGGGTCCGACCCGCCGAGTTGCAGCGCGACCGGGTGCTCGGACGCATCGAACGCCAGGAGACGCTGCCGGTCGCCATGAATAATGGCCCCGGACGTGACCATCTCTGTGTAAAGCCGGGCACTCTGGCTCAGTTGCCGGTGGAAATACCGGCAATGGCGATCGGTCCAATCCATCATAGGTGCAGCGCAGAATCTCCACGCGCTCCAGTTGAAATTCTGGGTCATTGCTTACGTGCTTGCCCGTATCCGATCTCTTGCAACGAGGTCATAGAGGAAAACAGGTGTGAAGTACACCCACGGGCGGTCCAGTGCGAGCTAGTCATTACTGTGCATCGGCGCGGGCTTTGAAAGCCGATCAGCGAAACCGACGCATCCATTTCTGGATTTGCGGAGATGTTTTAGTTCCGCTTGTTTAACCGTTCGAGCCAGGCCGCTGATGGGATGCCTCGGCGATACGCTGCGTGCGCGCGATGTTCCCGATGGACCGAATCGTAGTGCCCCCAATTTTGCGCGCCCTCTCGGCGATCGGATCGGTCATTGCGAAGATTTGATCGCCCTGATCGTCGAGCATCAGGTGGTAATCGCGAAAATGAGGACCTGTCATGTGCCAATGGAAGTTTTTTGTCTTGAGGTAGAGCGCGAAGACGTCGGCGAGCAGGCCCGCGAGGGCTGCGCTAATATCGCTGGTGGCATCCGCTGAAAGGTCAGTTAAGCCCCCTGGCCTTTGGGTCCGGGCGACCGGCTTGAATATTAGCGCTCAAGGCCGATGCTATCCGCTTTTGGAAGATGCGTGCACGGGGCGGAACGCTTTCCATGCCTAATTGTTCCAAAATTTGTTTCCATTAGGCAATTGTATTCGCTAATATTGTTAAAATCAGACCTCAACGTAAGTGTCAAAATATTGGAGAGTTGGCTTTCGGAGTAATAGAGCTATACCATTTGGAACTAAAGAACGGGCCGGGACTACGCGAAGTGTTAGAATGATGCCTCAGGTTTCAATGGAGGACCAAAGATGCAGTTTTCCCGAAGCGCCAGTGACTTTTCATTCAAGAATAACGTTCCCGATCCATTGTTGGCGGGCAAGGACCTGCCGTCATTCAAGTTCGCTCTCGAACAATCGGAAGGTAAGGTTTTTGAAGGCAGCTTCGGGAAGGAGGCAACCGTAGCGCAGCTGCCTATCTCCAAGGGGATCGCGGGCGTCTCCATGCGCCTGGAACCGGGCATTACGCGCGAACTTCATTGGCACGCAACCGCGGCGGAATGGGCTTTCGTCCTCGAGGGGCGCGTCCGGACCACCTTGGTAGACCCGCGTGGCGGCTCGGAGATCAATGACTTCGATCCCGGCGATATCTGGTACTTTCCGCGCGGCCATCCGCATTCGCTCGCCTGCCTTGGAGATAAGCCATGTCATTTCATTTTGATTTTCGACAACGGCTATTTTTCCGAGTTCGGCACCTTCAGCATCACCGATTGGCTCGGCCATGCACCACGCTCGCTTCTAGCCAAGAATTTTGGACAGCCGGAGGCGACCTTTGAGGGGTTTCCGAAGCAGGAAGCTTACTTTGTCCGCGGCTCAGTCCCCCCCGAAAATGCAACGCCGATCCAGGGCGCTATGATTTCACCTCCCGAGACGCACAGATACCGGCTCCTTGCCCAGGAACCTCATTCGATCCATCAATTCGGCCGCGAGTGGCGGGCTAGCGCCGAGCGCTTTCCCATTTCCCAGACAATTACCGGGGTAATCCTTGATCTTGATCCTGGCGGTTTGCGGGAACTTCATTGGCATCCTAACGCCGACGAATGGCAATATGTCGTAGATGGCGATTTTAGCGTGTCCCTCTTTGGGTCCCATGGCCGCTATCGAACCGAAAAGCTCGGTAAGGGGGACGTAGCCTATATCCCGCAAGGCTACGGTCATTCCATCCTGAATATCGGCGAGAAGCCTGGGCGCATGCTGATCGGCTTGAACACCGGTGATTACCAAGCGATCGACCTCTCTATGTGGATTGCTGCCACCCCCTCTTATCTTCTTGCCGCTCACTTCGGGAAGCCTGAAGAGAGCTTTGACACGTTTCCGAAAGGAAGGGCCTTTATCTCACCGCCTGACGGGCAGGGGCACCGCGAGATAAAATGAGCGGGGTGAACTCCCCGGACTTCGAAAAAGAAAAACCGGCCTTAACACCTTTTTCATTAGTCACGGAATACCCGGCCCCCCAATCCGCTCATGAGGGATCGCGAGGTAGTTTCGCGGCTTGCTGTCTTAAGTATCTCAAACGAAAGGGATCACTATGAGCAGCTGCACGGTCAAGGATGGCACGGAGATCTATTACAACGACTGGGGGGCTGGGCAGCCGGTTGTCTTTAGCCACGGCTGGCCGCTCTCCGCGGATGCCTTCGAAGACCAGATGTTCTATCTCGCCTCGCGCGGCTACCGTTGTATTGCTCACGATCGCCGCGGCCATGGACGATCGGGGCAGCCATGGACCGGCAACGACATGGACACTTATGCGAGCGACCTCGCGGAGCTCGTGCAAAAGCTCGATCTCAAGAATGCCATCCACGTCGGTCACTCCACCGGCGGCGGGGAAGTCGCCCGTTATATCGCCTGCTACGGTACGAACCGTGTTGCGAAAGCAGTGCTTATCAGCTCCGTCCCGCCTTTGATGGTTAAGACGCCAGGCAATCCGGGCGGCACGCCGATTGATGTGTTTGACAAGCTGCGCGCCGGCGTTCAAGGCGACCGCTCGAAATTCTGGAAGGATTTGAGCCTGCCATTCTATGGCTATAACCGGCAGGGCGCGAAGGTATCTGAGGGGGTGCGCGATTTATTCTGGCTGCAGGGTATGATGGCGGGTTTCCCAGCCGCATATTTCTGCATTAAGGCGTTCTCCGAGACGGATCAAACCGAGGACTTGAAGAAAATCGACGTCCCGGCACTCATCATTCAGGGCGACGACGATCAGATCGTGCCTTTCGCCAATGCCGGCCTGCTCCAGTCCAAGCTCATCAAGGATGCGATCCTGAAGGTCTACAAGGGCGCCCCGCACGGTCTTTGTACAACGCTCAAGGACCAGGTCAACGAGGATTTGTTGGCCTTTCTGAAGGGGTAACGTATCCTCCGCTTCCCGAAAAGCCTTGTCGAGTGGAACCGCCGCGACGAACAAGCGATGCGTAATGTGCCTGCTTCACGAAATGATCTTGGCTCACCGCAGCGCGTCACATCACTATGCATGATGAATTCCGCTTATGACGATGCATTACTGGTCCTGTGGCCAGAAGTGATGACGCTCTCAGCCACCGCAGCTTCCGCATCCCATCTCGATACCTTTTCATCTCTGTTTGGGGGTACCGGCATTGCGCTGACCGGATCATGTAGAGTTAACGGTTCGCCGTTCAAAAGGGGGGGACCATGGCTATCGACAGAGCCCTTTGTCCGGACGGGCGCGGCGCCTTGGCATTGGAAAGTGCCGCCCCGTGTCCAGAGGCATCCCGGCCCTTCGTTCTTGCAGCGACCATTTTAGCCTCCGCGATGGGCTTTATCGACGGCACGGTCGTGACCATTGCTCTTCCGGCAATCGAACACGATTTGGCGGCGCCCTTCGAAACACTGCAATGGGTGGTCAATGGCTATGCCTTGACGCTGAGCAGCCTCATCCTTATAGGCGGCGCTGCTGGAGACCGCTATGGCCGAAGGCTCGGATTCCTGACCGGTACAGCGGTTTTCGCAGGTGCCTCAGCCGCATGCGCGCTGGCCCCGGGCATTACGGCGCTGGTCGCTGCCCGGATGATACAGGGTTTCGGAGCCGCCCTTATGATCCCTCAAAGCCTTGCAATCATCGCCGCATCTTTCCCGAAGGAGATCAGGGGCCGTGCGATAGGCATTTGGGCAGGAGCCTCGGCGATCACTACGGCCTTGGGACCGCCTCTTGGAGGGTTCCTGATTGATGGCTCGAGCTGGCGTGCTGTGTTCTGGATTAACCTGCCGATTGCGGGTGTGGTGATCTGGCTCACTCTAAGCCACATCCCGGAAAGCCGGAACGAAACAGCGCGGGGCGGCCTCGACTGGCTGGGCGGCTTTTTTGCGATTATCGGTTTCGGCGGGTTGACGCTTGGGCTTAGTACAATATCCGCAACGGCTCTCCCGCCAGCGTTTCTTCCGGTGGCATTCGCGATGGGCGCCCTTGGCTTGGTGCTGTTTGCCGTGACAGAGAACCAGGTCTCGCAGCCGCTGTTGCCGCCGAAGCTCCTTCGAAACAGGCAATTCGTGGGCGCCAATCTCGTGACGCTCTTCCTTTATGCCGCATTCAGCGCTGTCCTGTTTCTTCTTCCCTTCGATCTCATTGCAAGGCGGGGTTATAGCGCATCGGAAGCCGGGCTTATGCTCTTGCCGATCGGGCTTGTCATCGGGCTGATCTCGCGCAGCGTGGGCCGGCGTGCGGATGCAATCGGGCCGCGTCCGTTCTTGATGCTTGGATCTGCATTCGTGTCTTCTGCTGCAATCTTGCTGGCGCTGACACTGACAAATGTCTGGCTGGGAGTGGTTACGCCGATTGTGATCCTTTCGGCCGGCATGGCCATCGCCGTGGCACCGCTCACCACTGCGGTGATAAACGCGGTTCCCGAGGCCGAGTCAGGGATCGCCTCCGGCGTCAATAACGCGGCAAGCCGCTTGGCAGGTTTGTTCGCTGTCGCGATCGTGGGAGCGATTGCAACATTTCTGTTTCTCTCCCTTGGCGCCGGAAGCGCGGGCGGCCCGGAGCTGCGTTTCGGGGTTCTGCCCGACCCATCCTCTCCGATGAGGGCCGGGCTTGAGGCGGCATTTTTGGCTGCATACCAGGGTGCCATGCTGGTTGCCGCCGCGCTTGCCGCGCTCGCCGCTTTGGCTGCGGCCATGTCCGTCAAACCCGGAGCGTGATCCGGTTTGAAGAGGACGCCTCGAGGACCCTTTAGCGGCCCCTCAGCTCCTGACACAGCCTGCCACCTTGCGTAGCTCGGCTTCCATCAGATCCGCTGGGATCGCGCCGGAGAAAAGGGGAACCTGCAACCGATCCCGAAATTCTCGTGAGTGAGTTAATCGATGCCTGTTCAGCCCGGCAACATATCGAAGGGGGTCCGAGTTGGCGCACCGCGACGGTTCACGCTTGGATCGAGGTCAAGTCTTCCTTGAGCGCGGGTACGTCCACGAAGTTTCGGCGCCGCAACCCGAACTTTCGAGGATTCCCTGCCTTGGCAGAAAAAGTTAAAAAAAAGAATTGGGCGCGGCAGGACTCGAACCTGCAACCAGACGGTTATGAGCCGCCGGCTCTGACCATTGAGCTACACGCCCACAGCAGTTGCGAAGCCAACGCTGCTCAAGTAGGCTCCGCCATGAGCTGGCAGATTGCATTATTTAGCGAGTCACTGACAATGGGAAAAGTCGCCGCCGCCGCGCGCGCTATAGCCGCGCTTCTAGCACTGACCTGCGTGGCGCGCGCCGAAGCGGACGGCCCGGGGAGCAAAGTGCCTGTCCTACAGGTCACCGGTACGGGAAGCGTGCGCGCCGAACCCGATATGGCGACGATCCGGATCGGCGTAACAACCGAGGACGCGAACGCGCAAGAGGCCGTCGCACGCAATAATTCGGCCACGCAAAAGATCACCAAGGAGCTTGAGGCGGCCTCGATTGAAAAGAAAGACCTCAAGACGTCCAATTTCTCGGTGTACCCCCAATACCGGACCGAGGGCGACACGAAGCGCCAGGTGTTGACCTACAGGGTCTCGAACACGGTTACAGTGACGATCCGCGATATCGCCAAGGTCGGGGACATTCTGACAAAAGTGGTAGCGGCGGGATCGAACCAGATCAGCGGGCCCAACTTTTCCATTTCCGATCCCGAAAAATATATGAATCTGGCCCGCAAGAAGGCGGTCGAGAACGCGATGACCAAGGCCTCTGCCTATGCGGGCGCGGCAGGCCTCAAGCTCGGCGCGCTTCTAGAGATGATCGAGCCAGGAGCGGGGCCTTCCGCCTATGCAGCGCATTCGGCCGCATCCGTCAGGTCTCTGTCGTCCGTGCCTGTCGAGACAGGCGAGGAGAGCCTGCAGGCGCAGGTTGTGCTCGTTATCGAGCTGAAGCAATAAAGCGCGGTTTGCGAAAACCCGTCACGAGATTTTGGATTGCGTGTGCGGCCTAGCCCCCGTAAGAGGGAGGCCATGAGCCGGTTTTGTTCGCGTCGGGCGGGTTGCTTATGAAACGCTTCTTATCACGTGAGTTCCTGGCAGTCTTCTTGCCGGCCGTGTTGATTGCCGTTGCGGCTTTCTGGTTTGCAGGCCGCTACGTCAAACCCGCCCCGCCCAAGTCGTTCGTTCTCTCCGCTGCCAGCAAAGGCAGCCCCTATTACGAGCTAGCCGCCCGGTATAGGGAGGAAATCGCGAAATTGGGGGTGACGGTCGATGTGCGCGAGTCACAAGGCTCGTTCGATAATCTGAAAGGCCTGAAGGACCCGAACTCCGACGTTCAGGCGGGCATCGTGCAGGGTGGCCTCGCCAATAGCCTCGACGCCCAGAATATTCATTCCATGGGGCGCCTTCTAACGGAGCCCGTCTGGATCTTCTATCGCGGCCCCGATGCGCTCGACCACATCACGCAACTCAAGGGCAAACGCATTCTCATTGGGCCCGAAGGGAGCGGCACGGGGTATCTCGCGCGCAAGCTCCTGGATGCGAACGGGGTTACCGCCCGCGAATTCAACGCTGATCTCGATACAGCTGCCGGACTATGTGGACACCTTTGCAAAGGGCGATGCCGACGCGGGCTTTCTCGTGCTGGGCACGGACGCGCGAACCGTGCAAAGGTTGCTGCGCCAGCCCGGCACAAGCCTCATGAACATGGCGCAAGCCGATGCCTTGATCCAACGCTTTCCTTATCTCAGTCCCGTCATGTTGCGTCAGGGCGTGGTCGACTTCTCGCAGAATATCCCGGCGACGCGATACGGCACTCGTCGCAACGCGGGCCATGCTGCTCGTTCGCGACGACCTTCATCCAGCCCTACTGGCGGTGCTGGCGCAAGCCGTGCATACGGTTCAGAGCCGTCCCATGCTTGCCGAAAATGGCGAGTCCAAGCTGTTCGCGCTGGGAGATGACGCGCTTTCGATGGACCCTGAATTTCCGATGTCTGCCGATGCCCTACGGGTCTACAAATCCGGGCCGACCTTCTTCCAAAGGATTCTGCCGTTCTGGGTTGCAGCGCTGCTCGACCGCGCTTTCATCCTCATCCTTCCCCTTATCGGTATTATCTTTCCGCTCATCCGGGTCGTGCCTGCGATGTATAATTGGCGCATGCGGCGGCGCATCCTCTATTGGTACCGTGAGCTGAAGAATCTCGAAAACGATCTGCCCAAGTCCGCGTCACCGGAACTCGTTTTGATGAAGGAGCGGGAACTCGATCGCATTGAGGAAGGCGTCCGCCGGATTTCCGTCCCCATTCACCTGTCGGCCGACCTCTACAATCTGCGCGATCACGTCGAGTTCGTGAAACGGCGGATCGAGGCGCTGACCGCGCACGATGTGAAGCACACGCCTCAGCTTGCTTTCGCGGAACTTGAATAGACGGCTTACTTTCGCCCGGCTTCGCAGCGCTCCTTGAGCTGAGCCAGGGCGCGCAGCGTGTCGTTGTTTCGCTTCGGCGGAGGCGCTCAGAATTTCGTCCATCCGCCGGAATTCGAGAACGCCGAACTGGCCGACCGCGGGCCGGATCAGTAGGCTCGGGGCGGATGTTCTGAGCTTGGCGTTGATGATGGACCTGAGCGCAATCTGCTGAGCGCCGAGCAACGTTTCCATGGGCCTCGGGAACCCGTCCCTGGGTTCACTCGCGCCTCCACTCACATCGACGGCGACGACGAAATCCGTGTATGGCGTCAACAGATCGAAGGGCAGCGGATTGACGAAGCCGCCATCGATCAGCACGCGCCCGTCGAGCTGAACCGGCGTCAAGAGCGCCGGCAGAGCGGAGCTTGCCGCGACGGCCGGCAGCAACGGCCCGCTTGTGCTGACATATTCGCTTTGCGTGAAAAAGTCGGTGGCGACCGTTTTGAATGGAATGGCGAGCCCTTCGAAGGTCTTGGGCAAATCCGCCGGCAGCACCAGCTCGAAGATCCGCTCCGACTTGAAAAAGGCGGGCGATCCGGGACGCCAGTAATCCCAAACCCTGCCGCGCCAGCGGTAAAAAATATGCCGCAGCAAGGCGCTTCGCCTTGCGAAAGCGGCCGTGCAATAAGCGGAAATGTCCGACGCGGTCATCCCCGAGGCATAAGCAGCGCCGATCAGCGCGCCGATGCTCGTCCCGGCAATCATGGCCGGTTTCAAGCCAAGGGCGTCGAAGGCTTCCAGAACGGCGATATGCGCGAGACCCCGCGCACCCCCGCCGCCAAGGGCCAGCCCGATTTTCATGGGCCGGCTGGCCATGGGCGGAGTCCCCCCTCATCCTGTCCTTCTCCCCGAGGGGAGAAGGGACGCCAGGATAGTATATCTCCTCGAAGAGGACGATTCTCCCTCTCTCCTAAGGGAACCTGTCTCAGCCTTCTTCCCGTCTGCCCCATAGGAAAGGGCATTCTCCTCCTCTCCCAAGTGGAAGAGCGCCGTCCCGTTATTCCCCTCTGCCCTAAAGGAGAGGGCCGCAGCGTTTTCTCCCTCTCCCTCTGGGGAGAGGGCCGGGGTGAGGGGGTCTTCACAGCCCGCCCGCCTCAAGGCGCATCCGCTCCCTTGAGAAACGGAATCAAGGCCGCAATCGTGTCTCCGGGCGCCTCTTCGGCCAGAAAATGTCCGCAGCCAATAGCGTGGCCCCGCACATCCGTGCACCAGGCCTGCCAGATGGTAAGCGGCCCCTCGGTCTTCCCTGGAATTCCGGCCGATCCCCACAAGGCCAGCGTTGGGCAGGTAATCTTGCGGCCCGCCACGCAGTCCTCCTCGTCGGCCTTCAAATCGTAGGTGGCGCCCGCGCGGTAATCTTCGCAGGTCGCATGCAGCCGCTCCGGCTGCGTAAAGGAGGCGCGGTAATGCTCCAGCGCCTCAGGCGCGAACACGGCCCCCGAGCCGTTCCACGAGCCGATCTTATCCTCAAGCCATCCGATGGGGTCGGCGCCGATCAACCGCTCCGGCCAAGGGGCGGGCTGCGCGAGGAAAGTCCAATGGAAGACTTTCATCGCGAGCTGCGGCGTCAGCCGGTGCCACATCTCATAGGTCGGTACGATGTCCAGCACGGCGAGTTTCGTCACGCGGGCCGGTTCGTCCAGCGCGAGGCGATAGGCCACCCGGCCGCCGCGATCATGCCCGCAGACGCGAAATTCGCGATGCCCAAGCGCGTCCATGACGTCGCAAACGTCCTGTGCCATCGCGCGCTTCGAGTAGCTGAAATGGTTCGCGCTATCGGCCGGAATCGAGCTTGAGCCATAGCCCCGCAAATCCGGGATCACGAGACTGAAATGCTTGGCCAGCTCCGGCGCAACCAGGTGCCACATGACGTGCGTCTGGGGATAACCGTGCAGCAGCACCAGCGGCGGTCCATCGCCACCGAGACGGGCAAAAATCTCCGCGCCGCGCGTTTGAAAGAGGCGCGCCTCGAAACCAGGGAAAAGGTCCGGCAATTCAGTCATAGCGGCTCCTTGCGGTTGAGCGAGCGCCAGCCGATATCGCGGCGGCAGAAACCGCCCGGCCAATCGATGACTCTAACCGCCTCGTAGGCCCGCGAGCGGGCTTGCTCCGCATTCCGGCCCACAGCCGACACGTTCAATACGCGGCCTCCCGCGGCCAGCAGTTCGCCCTCCGGGCCTTCGATGGTGCCAGCGTGAAACACCGTAACGCCTGAAATCTCTCCGGCGCGCTCCACACCACGAATGATTGTACCCTTCCGGTAATCGCCGGGATAGCCCTTCGCGGCCATGACGATGGTCAGCGCCGGATCATCGGTCCATTCCAAGTTGACGCGCGAAAAATCGCCCGCCGCCGCCGCGCGCAGAACCGGGACGAAATCGGACTTCAACCGCAACATCAAGACTTGGCATTCCGGGTCGCCGAACCGGACGTTGTACTCAATCAGCTTCGGACCTTCGGCTGTGATCATCAGCCCCGCGTAAAGGACGCCCTGAAACGGCATCCCCCTTTCGCGCATGGCGTCGAGCGTGGGGGTGACGATCTCGCGCATCACGCGCTCGCTGAGGGCGGGGGTCATCATGGGCGCGGGCGAGATGGCGCCCATGCCGCCGGTGTTTGGCCCTTGGTCGCCGTCAAAGGCGCGCTTGTAATCCTGTGCGCTCGCCAGCGGCAAGGCCCGCGTTCCATCGCACAGCGCGAAGAAGCTGACCTCCTCGCCCCTAAGCCATTCCTCGATCACAACCGAGGCGCCGCCTTCCCCAAAGGCTCCGGCGAAGCAGGCCCCGATCGCGGCTTCCGCATCGGCGAGCGTCTCGCACATAGCAACGCCCTTGCCGGCCGCAAGCCCGTCGGCTTTCACGACAAGCGGCGTGCCGTTCGCGCGGGCGTAGGCGAGCGCCGCGGCGCGGTCCGCGAAATGTCCGTAGGCGGCTGTGGGGATGCCGCGCTCGTCGCAGATCGCCTTGGTGAACGACTTCGACGCTTCGAGCTGCGCCGCGGCCTTCGACGGGCCGAACACGGGGATTCCGGCCGCGCGAAGATCGTCCGCAAGCCCCGCGACAAGCGGCGCTTCCGGGCCGATCACCGCGAGCCCGATGCCGGCCGCCCGGCAAAATGCGGCGATCTGCGCGTGATCGCGCTCGTCAACCGGCGCCGGCTTCGCGATGGTCAAAATGCCCGCGTTCCCCGTCGCGCAATAAAGCGTCTCCAGCTCCGGGCTTCGCTTGAGCTTCCAGGCCAGCGCATGCTCGCGGCCGCCGCCGCCGATGAGAAGGATGTTCATAGGCGATTTCTAGCACGAAATGCCGCGAATGGGAGCGCTTCCGGCGAGCATCCACCGCTTCCACATGGCGCGCGCCATAGGAAAGACAAAGACGGGGCATTCATTCCGTACACGTTAGCACACGCATTTCATCACCGCTGGATAGTCCATGCCGCAAGACGAAGACATTCAAAACGCCCACGACGTTTTTATCTCGTATGCGCATCTCGACAGCGCTCATGATGTGGCCAACGCCGCCAAAGTGGGCGAGTGGCTGGAAAAAGAGGGCTACGATATTTGGTGGGACCGCCATCTGCTTTTTGGCGACTGGCAGGAGCAGCTCAAGAAAAAGGCCGACAAGAGCAAGAAGGTGATCGTGCTCTGGTCGCCGGCGGCTGCAGCGTCGAAATATGTCTATGCAGAGTGTTTCATCGCGGCGGCGAACGGCACGCTCGCGCCCATCGTGATCGAAGAGTGTCCGCTGCCTGACTCCTGGATGCGCTTTCAATATTTGACACTTACGGATTTCGAGACGCAGAAGCCGCGCATTCTGCAGATGCTGCCGCCGCCGACCGGCAAGCCGGTGCGCGTCAGTGAAGCGAAAGACGACGCCCGCGTCTCCATCGCGGCGCTGCCGACCGCGTCCGGCGCGCTCATCGGCCGCGACATCGAGCTGACCATGCTGCAGAAGGCGTGGGCCTCGACCGCACCCGGCGCGCCCCCGGCGCAGAAGACCAACATCGTGGTGCTGCATGCCATTGGCGGCGCGGGCAAGACGGCGCTCATGCGCCATTTCGTGGACGGGCTGGCGGACGCGGATTTCGACGGCGCGGCCAAGGTCCTGGGCTGGTCGGCGTACTCCCAAGGCTCGGGCGACAACAAGACCGCGAACGCCGACGAGTTCATCGCCAAGGCGCTTGGCTTCTTTGGCCACGACCTCAGCCGCCATCCCATCCAGGACGCGGTGGAGCGCGGGCGCAAGCTCGCGCAGCTCGCGGGCGCTGGCCGCAGCCTCCTCATCCTCGACGGGCTGGAACCGCTGCAAGACCCGCCGCTCGTCAACAAGGGCCGGCTGAAGGATCGCGGGCTCGCGGCGCTCATCACTGAGCTGGCGGCGCACAACAAGGGCCTGCTGCTGATCACCTCGCGGCAGGAGCTGCCCGAACTCGAAGGCCAGCACACGCCGCGCATCGTCAGCCGCGAGCTGAACCGCCTCGACAAAGCAGCGGGCGTGTCGCTGCTTGCCCATCTCGGCGTGCATGGCAAGCGCAGCGAGATGGAAAAGGCGGTCGAAGAGGTTCTCGGCCACGCGCTGTCGCTAAACCTGCTCGGCACCTATCTCGACGCGGTGCATGGCGGCGATGTGAACCAGCGCGAGCAGTTCAAGCTCGGCGAGATTGAGGACGCCCCCGCCGATTTCATCGGCGATCAGACGAAGCGCTTCGCCCGGCGTGCAGCTCGCATCATGGAAGGCACCATCGCGCGCTTCGAGTTGCTGGAGGGCCGGACGGCGGCCGGCGGCGAAGCCGAGACCGCGATCCTGCATATGGTCGGCCTGTTCGACCGCCCGGCGGAGAAAGAGGCGCTGGACGCGCTCCTCGCCGCGCCGCCCATTCCGGGGCTGACGGATGCGTTTTTCTACCAGCCAAGACCCCCTCACTCTGTCTCTCTCCCCAAGGGGAGAGAGGACGATGCGTCTGCCGTTGAGTCCTCGAACCGTCGAGACGGCGTTCCCTCGCCCCAACGGGGAGAGGGACAGGGTGAGGGGGAAAGCTCCCTCTCCCCTGGGCGAGAGGGACAAGGCCAAGACTCCCTCTCCCCTCGGGGAGAGGGCTGGGGTGAGGGGGGACTTGCCACACGCCGCCCCCTCTCCACCCCGCAGCGCCGCGCCCGCTGGGCCGTCGCCGTGGACCGCCTGCGCAAGCTGCGGCTGCTGAACGCGGAAGACCCGCGCGAGCCGGGCGGCCTCGACGCCCACCCCATCGTGCGCGCCCATTTCGGATCGCGGCTGCAGCACCGCGCGCCGGACGCCTTCCGCGAAGCGCACAGCCGCCTCTACGATTTCTATCGCTATCGGGGGCTGCCGCAAGCGTTCCGCACGCCGGAAGCTTATGGGCTCCTGGCCTACAGAGCTCAACAGCCAACTGGGCCTCTTGAACAACGCGCGGAGCAAGCAGCGGCCCGTGAGCTGACTGCCGAAAATGCGCCTCTCGTTCCTCCCATTTTCTGGAACTCCGATCCAAACAGAATGCGCGAAGCGGCGGCGCTGATTGGCACGTCGGCGTTCGGCGAAGCGCTGCAGACATTCCTGCCCGGCGATCTGGACGGCATGCGGCCGTGTTTTTCGGCCATCGCCCATGGCTGCGCCGCCGGCCGGCATGAGGAGGCTTTCAGCGAGGTCTATTTCCCGCGCGTGCTGCGCGGCAATGAGAAGTTCATCGTCCACAAGCTCGGCGCGCTGAATGCCGATCTCGCCGCGCTGGCCCCGTTCTTCGACGCGCCTTGGGGCACGCCCGCCAAGGGCTTGCGCGATGAGACCAAGGCCGGCATTCTCAACTCCGCCGCCTTCGCACTGCGGGCGCTGGGCCGTCTGCGCGAGGCCGTCGAGCCGTTCGGAGCGGACCTCAAGGCCAACGCCGCCGCGCGCGATTGGAAAAACGCCGCCATCACCGCCGGCAACGTCTCCGAGCTGCGCCTCACCCTCGGCGATGTCGCCGAAGCCATCGCCGCCGCTCGGACGAGCGTCGGGCACGCCGATACCAGCGGCGACGCCTTCCAGCGCATGGGCAACCGAACCACGCTCGCCGATGCCCTGCATCAGGCAGGGCAGGCGCACGAGGCTTCCGCTCTGTTCGCGGAGGCCGAGGCGATGCAGGCGAAACGCCAGCCCGGTCTGCCGAAGCTCTATTCGATGGGAGGCTACCGCTATTGCGACCTCCTCCTCGCCCAGGGGCATGCGCAGGCGGTGGCTGAGCGCGCAACAGAAACGCTGGGTTGGATGAAAGCCGACCCAAACGCGCCCATCTTGACAATAGCACTTGAGCATCTTTCCCTCGGCCGCGCCTCCGCGTCATTGCGAGCGCAGCGAAGCAATCCACGGTCTCGCGCCGAACCCTGGATTGCTTCGGCCTCGCGGCCTCGCAATGACGGAGGAAAACAACAGCCTCGCAATGACGGGGGTGCCTCCCGGCCTCGCGATGGCGAAACGGACGGGGACGCGGAGCGCGCGCGGCAGCATCTCGACGCCGCCGTGGACGGCCTGCGCCGCGCCGGCGACGAGGAGTACCTTGGGCGGGGCCTTCTCGCCCGCGCCGCCTTCCGCCGCGCCACCGGCGAGTATCGCGCCGCCGCCACGGACCTCGCCGAGGCGGAGGAGATCGCCGCGCGTGGCGGAATGCGCCTGCACCTCACCGACTATCATCTGGAAAGCGCGCGCCTGTTGCTCGCCCAGCTTCCGCTCGCCGCCGCGCCGGAGCCCGCCCCGCGCCGCCGCAGCTGGCGGGAGCGCCTCCTCTACGGCCCCGCGCGCGTGGAAGCCGCGGCCGCGCCGGAAGCCGCCATCCTGCCCGCCGAGGCGGAAGCCATGCGCGCCAAGGCCGAGCAGCATGCCGAAGCCGCGCGCCAGCTCATCGAGGCCACCGGCTATAAGCGCCGCCTGCCGGAACTCGCCGCGATCCGCGCCTGCCTCGACGGGGAGATCCCGGCCGCGATGCTCGACCCGGACCGCGACAGGAGCGGCCGGCCTGCTGCGGCGGTTTAGCATCCGCGCAATGCCGTGGCCCGCTCTCTTGCGTCATGGCCCGGCGCCTCTGTGTCGCTCTGTGTCATGGCCCGGCTTGACCGGGCCATCCAGGAAAATGCACAGCGCGCGTTTTTGCATGGATGGCCGGGTCTGCGCCCGGCCATGACATACAGGCGCCGTGCCATGACGAAGTGTGGCAAACAGCCCCGGCCATGACAGACAGACCCTGCGGCAATTTGCCCTGTTGGCGTTTGTGAGCGCTTGCCGCGGCTGACGCTTCCCATCTATAGAGACGGCGCTACCGGCGCGGCCCCGTTTCCAAAAAAGGTCAAGAGATGGACAGCTTTACTTTGAACAAGATAGCGGGAGCGGTGCTGGCGAGCCTTCTCCTTATGGTGGGGCTTCGCACGGGCATCGAGCTGTTCTATCCGAAGGGGACGGCGAACCTGTCCAAGGGGCCGATCCACATCGTGGACGTGGCGCCAGAGAAGGCCGCAGCGCCCGCGCCGGCGCAAGCCGAAGCCCAGGACCCGCCAGTGGCCACGCTGCTTGCGAGCGCCAATGCCGGGGCCGGCGAAACCGCGATGAAGCAATGCTCGACCTGCCATAGCTGGAACAAGGGCGGCGCAAACAAGGTGGGACCGAACCTGTGGGGGGTCGTGGACCGCGAGATCGGCAAGGAGCCGGGGTTCAGCTATTCCAGCGCGGTCGCTGGAAAGGGCGGCAAGTGGACCTTCGGCAATCTCTATGAATGGATCAAGAACCCGAAGGCGTTCATCCCCGGCAACAAGATGGCCTTCGGCGGCGTGAAGGACGCGAAGGAGCGGGCGAACATCATCGCCTATCTCGACAAGCAGGCCGACAACCCCGTGCCGCTCGCCCAGAAATAGAAACGGCGCCTTCCCACAGCCGCCTGCGGCATTAAAACGAGCCTGCGCCGCGTAGCTCGCGCTCCGTTTACACTTGCCAAGGCACCCGCCGCGCGCGACGATAGGTCTTTCGCCGCCCGCCGCGGCGCGCGGCCCAAAGAACACATTCCGGCTAAGGAAGAACGCAATGGGCGAACACGGAAACACGAACGGCAGAAGTCCCCGCTGTATTGCACTGATCGGGCCGCACGCCAGCGGCAAGACAACGCTTTTCGAAGCGTTGCTTGCGCGCACCGGCGCGACCGGCCACGAAGGTGCCGATATACGCAAAACCATCGGCGATCACTCACCCGAGGCGCAGGCGCACGGGATGAGTGTGGAGCTTAACGTCGCCGATATCGATTTTCTTGGCGATCGTTTTACGTTGCTCGATTGTCCGGGCTCGGTTGAGTTTCAGTTCGATGGCCTGGCCGCGCTGGCTGGCTGCGACGCCGCCGTGGTGGTGTGCGAGGCCGACGAGAAGAAGTTGCACGCGCTGCAGATGGTCATGAAGGCCCTTGAGGCGACGGGCATTCCCCACATGCTCTTCATCAACAAGATCGACAAAGCCGGGCAAGGCATGACGGACGCCTTGACGATGATGCAAACCGCGAGCCGCATTCCGCTGGTTTTGCGGCAGCTTCCCATGTGGGAAGGCGGCGTGGTAACGGGTTCCGTCGATCTCGCGCTGGAGCGTGCTTATGTCTACCGCGATCACCTGCCAAGCGAGGTGATCCCCATTCCGTCCGACCTGGCACAATTCGAGGCGGACCAGCGCTTCTCGATGCTGGAGAAGCTCGCCGATTACGACGACGAGCTGATGGAGCAGCTTCTCAGCGACGTTGCGCCCAGCCGCGACAAGGTGTTTACCGATCTCGTTTTGGAATTCAAGCGCGGGCAGATTTGCCCGATATTTTTTGGCTCGGCCGAGCATGGAAACGGCGTTGGCCGGTTGCTCAAGGCGCTGCGGCACGAGGCGCCCTTTGTGAATGAGACGGCCCGGCGCCTTGGTCTCGGCGATTCGAAGTCCGCAGCTTATCTCATGAAGACCTATCACACCTCGCATGCGGGCAAGCTCTCGCTCGCGCGCGTTCTGACGGGGCAGTTCGCGGACGGCGCCACCGTTTCAAGCGTCGACGGCGAAGAGCGCATTTCCGGTGTCTACCATGTCTCCGGTACTGAGGTGAAAAAACGCGGTCCGGCCTCGCCGGGCGAGACGGTGGCTTTCGGGCGGCTGGAGAGTTTGCCAACGGCAGCGACGGTCACAGCCGAGAAATCCGGCGCGATATCCATCAAGTCGGTCATGGCGCCGAAGCCCGTTTACGGGCTCGCCATTGCGGCGGGGGAACGCAAGGACGAGATCAAGCTCACCGCGTCTCTGAGCAAGTTGATCGACGAAGACCCTTCGCTCTCCCTCGTTCAGGATCGCGATGTGGGCCAGATGATCCTATTGGGCCAAGGCGAAATGCATTTGCGGGTGACGCTGGAGCGGCTCGCGCGGCGTTTCGGAATCAAGGCTGAGACGCACAAGCGGCAGATTCCCTATAAGGAGACCATCCGCAAGAGCATCGAGATCCGGGGCCGGCACAAGAAGCAAAGCGGCGGCCATGGGCAGTTCGGCGACGTTGTGGTGGAGATCAAGCCGCAGCCGCGCGGCGAGGGCTTCGCGTTCTCGGAGGTCATCACCGGCGGCGCGGTACCGCGCAACTACTTCCCCGCGATCGAAACGGGTGTGCGCGATTACCTGGGAGAAGGGCCGCTCGGTTTTCCGGTCGTCGATGTTGCCGTGTGCCTGAAAGACGGCTCCTATCACACGGTCGACTCCTCCGAAATGGCCTTCCGCACGGCAGGCCGTATCGCAATGTCCGAGGGCATGCCGAAATGCTCGCCCGTCCTCCTCGAACCGATCATGGCGGTGAAAATCTCGGTGCCGTCGGAGGCCACGCCCAAGGTCAATGGCATGATCTCATCCAGGCGCGGCCAAATCCTGGGCTTCGACAGCCGTCCCGGCTGGAATGGCTGGGACGTCATCGAGGCGCACATTCCCGAGTTTGAGATCCAAGACCTCATCATCGAGCTGAGGTCGGCGACCTCCGGCACAGGCAGTTTCGAGGCCAAGTTCGACCACCTGGTCGAGCTGACTGGCAAGCTCGCCGAGCAGGTGACGGCCGATCACGCCTCGCGAGCAGCTTAGGCTGACCGCATTACCCCTCACCCTGTCCCTCTCCCTCTGGGAGAGGGAACGATGTCGAGAGGCCGCAGCCTGCCCCTCTCCCATGGGGAGAGGGCTGGTGTGAGGGGTGTTGCCCCCAAGAGATTTACTCCTTCGAGGTGCGAAGGCCCAGCCGCCGGTCCGTTTCGGCAGCGATCCGATGCAAGGGCTCCGCGATGGTGACGGGGTAGTCCGCCTCCGGATCGAGGCTGCGCAACGGGACCGGCAGCCTTTCAAGATTGCGCGCGGCGTGTTCGCGGATCGCGGCCAAAGCGGGCGAGGGCTCTATCCGCCGCCCGCTCTGCATCACGGGCACGAGCAAGGACTCGCCTTGCGGGCTGTCATCCTCAAGCGACAAAGCATCGCCAGCCATCCGCCCGTCCCTTCCATACTGCCGCCAAACCTGTTTACGCCCCGGCCATGTGACCTTGCCGGAGGAGTGTTTGCGGCGGGGAATGCCGTCATACTCCTGAAGCTTATAGACACAGTCGAGAGCGGGACGATCAGAGGAGGTCGTGAGGCTCGTTCCGATGCCGAAGCCATCGATTGGCGCGCCGCTGCGCTGGAACGCCGCGAGTTCCCCGTCGTCGAGGCCTCCGGTCGCAAAGATCGCGGTGGCAGCAAGACCGCCCTCGTCGAGTATGCGCCGGACGGCTCTCGAAAGCCCGTCGAGGTCGCCGCTATCGAGCCTTGCGGCGCCAATGGAAATCCCCGCCGGTTCGAGCCTTTTGGCGAGCGCGACAACTTTTCGGGCGGCCGCTTCGGTGTCATAGGTATCGATCAACAGCGTGAGGTTCTGCGGCCGGGAGCGTGCAAAGGCATCGAACGCGCTCGCTTCGTCATCGAAGAACTCGATGAACGAATGCGCCATCGTGCCGTAAAGAGGGATAGCGTAGAATTTGCCCGCAAGCACGGTGGCCGTTCCCGCATAGCCTGCGATAAAGCTCGCTCGCGCGGCAAAGAGCCCCGCCTCCGCCCCATGGGCACGCCGGAACCCGAAATCCACGAGCACTTTTCCAGGTGCGAGCAGCACATGCCGGGCGGCCTTCGAGGCAATGAGCGTTTGGAAGTGAAGCAGATTGATAAGCCGCGACTCGACGAACTGGGCCTCGGGCAACGGCGCTGTCACGCGCAGGATGGGCTCGTCCGCAAAGAAGACCGTTCCCTTCCGGCATCGCGTGCACGTCGCCCGTGAAACGGGCTGCGGCGAGATAATCCAACAGCTTCGGGCTGAACCTGCCGCTTTGCGAAAGCCAGGCAAGATCGGCGGCGGAAAAGTGGAGTGTCTCCAGATAATCGAGCGCCTGCTCCAGGCCCGCCGCCATGAGAAAGCGCCTATCCGGCGGAAGTCTCCTCACGAAAAACTCGAACACGGCCGTGCCAGTCTTGCCGTGATCGAGATAGGCTTGCATCATGGTGAGTTGGTAAAGGTCGGTCAGTAGGGGGCTGCAGGGCAACCCTCCCTCCTCGCCGCCATGGATCGGTGCGCTCAAAGGCGCCCCATCTCGAAGTCTTCGCAAGATTTGCCGAACATCGCCAGCCCCTCCTCCAAATAGTCGCCGAGCATGGGCATGCCGAGGAGATAACGGGCCGTCCCGCCCCGCTGCGAGCCGCGGGCATTCGTGGCTTCCTCGCGCAGCGAAGGCCAATCTTCGAGCGTGTTGTCATCGCGGCCAAGCCACGCGAGTGCCACGAGATCGATCTGCTCATCCTCCGTCATATCCGAGATGAACGAGGTAAGCTCCAGTTGCACGGGATCGTTAGGCCGGTCCTCCAGGACCGAAATCATGTGATCGTCGGATGGATTGGAGCCCCATTCCAATTCGCTATCGGAATCCTTGAC
Organism: uncultured Alphaproteobacteria bacterium; assembly: GCA_963817705.1. Taxonomy (GTDB): domain Bacteria; phylum Pseudomonadota; class Alphaproteobacteria; order Rhizobiales; family Rhodomicrobiaceae; genus Rhodomicrobium. The sequence continues at coordinate 1,860,736 of CAWFPF010000001.1, read as the reverse complement.
GTCGAATTCCCGGGCCTTGACGATGATGAAGCAAACTTTTTCGGGAGAGATTGTAAGGGCTTCGTCGCCATAGGTTTCATCGGGTTCGGCTGGTCTTGGGCGGTTTGCCATGGAACGATCTCCTGAGCTAACTCCTGTTATCCTTTGAAATCCTTTGATGCCGCAGGACGGCGGAACGAAGCTGGCTGATGGAGACAATACTCCGCAGCATAAAAAGGTTCTAAGCGCAAAGCGCGTTGGCGCCTTTGACGGGCGTCAATGGAGGCGCCGCCGCCTTGCGCCAAGCTGACCGGGGGAGAGGACAAAGGAGGCTGCCGCCGGACAATCCAGCCACCCTAGAATCAAGAGAGGGCTCTAACTTTTTCACTCAGGGCCGTATCGAACGATGTGGAGGCTCCCTCGGAAGCGCGCGTATCCGGTGACATCAAAAATGAGGTATTATAGCACCGCAAGTGTATCGCTCTGAATACGTTGAGCTATTTTTGGATAACCAGTACCCTTCATTCTTGACACCACCGCCGGCTTCGCTTATTCCTTCTGCAGATGGGCCTTGCGGCCCTTTTTTCATTGGAGCGGCGCGTCCGCTTCTCACGGACACACCCATGAGAACCTATTCCGCAAAACCATCAGAGATTGAAAAGAAGTGGGTTTTGATCGACGCCGAAGGCCTGATCGTCGGCCGCGTCGCAACGATCATCGCCACACGGCTGCGCGGCAAGCACAAGCCGACCTATACCCCGCATATGGACGATGGCGACAACATCATCGTGATCAATGCGAAGAAAATCGTCTTCACCGGCAACAAGGTGCAGGACAAGATCTATTACCGGCATACCGGGCATCCCGGCGGCATCAAGGAGCGGCGGCCATTCGAGATCCTCGGCGGCAAGTTCCCGGAGCGCGTACTCATGAAGGCCGTCGAGCGCATGGTACCGCGCGGTCCGCTCGGCCGGCGTCAGATGACCAATTTGCGCATCTACGGTGGCCCCGAGCATCCGCACGCCGCGCAAAATCCTGAGACGCTCGATATCCGTGCGATGAATCCCAAGAATGCAGTGAGGGCGCGCTAATGGCCGAGACAGGCGCAAAGACGTTTTCGAGTTTGGACAAGAGCGCAACCTCTCCGGGCCCCGCAGGAGAAGACCGGTCGCGGCCGGTGCACGTTCAAAAGCTCGACGCCCATGGGCGGGCCTACGCCACAGGAAAACGCAAGAACGCTGTTGCGCGCGTTTGGGTGAAGCCCGGCAACGGCAAGATTACGGTCAACGACCGCGATCACGAAGTGTACTTCGCACGCCCCGTGCTCCAGATGATCCTGAAGCAGCCTCTCATCACGGCCAACCGGGCGAGCCAATACGATATCGTGGCGACGGTTTCGGGAGGCGGCCTTTCCGGCCAGGCGGGCGCGGTTCGCCATGGCGTGTCCAAGGCGCTGACCTATTACGAACCCGAGCTGCGGCCTGTCCTCAAGAAAGAGGGCTTCCTCACCCGCGACCCGCGCGTTGTGGAGCGCAAGAAATACGGTAAGGCGAAGGCCCGGCGCAGCTTCCAGTTCTCGAAGCGCTAACGGACTTCAGACTTATGCCAGAGCCAAGGCAGGCGAAGGTCAAAATCGGTGTTATCGGCGCGAGTGGGTACACGGGCGCCGATCTCATCCGCTTGGCCGCCTGCCATCCTGGCATGGAGATCGTCCTCCTCGCGGCCAACACCCATGCCGGTAAGCCACTGGCCGAGGTGTTTCCCCATCTCGGCTTCATTCCGGCGCCGCCGCTCGTCAAGGCGGAGGATGCCGATTGGAGCGCTTGTGACGCGGTGTTCTGCGGCCTGCCGCACGGGACGGCCCAGGACATTATCGCTACGCTGCCCGAAAGCGTCAAAGTCATCGATATGTCGGCGGATTTCCGCCTCAAGGATCCGGAAACTTACGCTGCCTGGTATGGGCGCGCACATGCCGCGGTGCATCTTCTGCCAGAAGCTGTGTACGGCCTGACGGAGTGCTACGGCGAAGCCATTACGAAAGCCCGTCTTGTTGCATGTCCCGGGTGCTATCCGACGGCAGCTCTTCTTGCACTGCTGCCGCTGGTGCATGCAAAGCTCATCGACGCCACGGACATCGTCATCGATGCAAAGTCCGGGGTTTCCGGCGCCGGGCGGTCGCTGAAGCAGAACATCCTTTTTTCCGAGGCAGGCGAGGGCATTTCCCCCTATAGCATCGCAAGCCACCGGCATGCGCCGGAGATCGAGCAGGAAATTTCGGCTGCCGCAGGCGCGAAGGTTCTCGTGAATTTCACGCCACATCTCGTGCCGATGAGCCGCGGCGAGCTTGTGACGGCCTATGTCCGCCTTCAAGGCAACGGGACGGCTGGAGATTTGTCCGCCGCGCTTGCGGAGCGTTATGCCGCCGCGCCTTTCGTTAAACTCGCGCGCAAGGGAACCCTTCCCTCGACCCAATTCGTGCGCGGATCCAATTATTGCCTCCTCGGCGTCTACCCGGACCGTATACCCGGCCGCGCGATTGTGGTGTCGGCCATCGACAATCTCGTCAAAGGATCGGCCGGCGAAGCCGTACAGAATTTCAACCTGATGTTTGGATTTGCGGAAACGGCGGGTCTCGAACAATTGCCTCTCTTCCCTTGAGAAGGGGTCACTCAATTTCCGTGCACGGATACAACATGCGCTCAAAAATTACGCCGCGCCCTGAAATGCCATAAAGGCTTCCTGGCCGTTATGCTAAGAGCCGCTATCCGCCATTCAATGACATGCCAGGCCGCGCGCCCGGAGGACTGGGAATGATCCGCAACATTTCGATTGCCGTTCTGGCGATCCTATCGGCCGTACTCGGATATGCCTACTCCCACATCGCGGCCGATTTGCATAAGCAAGGGCAACTCTTGATCGAAGTGCGCGAGCAAGCCGCCAGAGACGTTCAAGCGCTCAGCGAGAAACTCGCGAACGAGGAGCGCGCCAGGCAAGTTGCCGAGAAGGACGCTAAAGCCGTTTCCGACAAACTCGCAGAGGAACAAGCCGAGCGCGACAAGGCCGAGCAGGCCGCGAAAACCTCTAGCGCGCGTCTGGAGGAGATTCAGAACGCACTCGCAAATGCCGAGCAAGCCGCGCGCGAGGCAAGGGAATCCCTCAGCAAGGCCGAGAAAGACAAGGAAAGTGCTCAGCAGGCGGCAAAGGACGCCCAGGATGCGCTGGCGAAGGAGCGGGAGCAGCGAAAACCCCGGGCCTAATTGCTGTTCTGGTTCCGCTTGCGGCGATCCGTCGCCCCGGTCAGCGCCGATGGCATAATCTGGCACCCGTTCAAGAAATGACGGCCACCCACAAAACGATTTACAAGGGCGCGGGCGCCGCTCGCCCTGACATAAATCACTGATAATTAATGAGAATTAATCCGATCTGTATAAATACTTGTAGTTTGCCACGTGGGTTCCTGCGTGAAGAACCGGTGCGAATGCTCAGCGGTTCTAAACTACCCGCAGCCCGTACTGATGCCCTCTTGCACCACTATAGCCGCGCGGGATAAGAACTGTTTGAAAATATATAGCGCAGGTCTTTACGAAAACGCTCTGTTCGCGCATAATCCGCGCAACCGGGCAAACTATCGGACCCCGTGGAACTACGCGTTGTATCAAGAGCCGTGATCGCGGTCATAGTGCGCATGTCTTCCCCCGATACCTGTCTTGCCTGTGAAAGTCAAAACATGGTCTCTCGGCCATGTTTTTTTGTTGGGGAAGAGGAGTGAGCATCCATGCGGCAGACCGGCACGGTCAAATTCTTTAACCAGGCCAAGGGCTTCGGTTTCATCACACCGGACGAGGGCGGCAAGGATGTGTTCGTGCACATCTCCGCAGTCGAGCGCTCGGGCGTTGGAATGCTCGACGAAGGCATGCGCGTATCCTATGAGACGCAGCCCGACCCGAAGGGCAAGGGCCCCAAAGCGGTTAATCTCGAGCGCTCGGAATAGGCTAAACGCCCAGCGGCGCCGGGGACAAAAAAAAGTCTGCGAAGATCGCCGTTATATCCGCTTGCTTCGGAGCGCAACACTCCTTAATTGCGATCCATGCGCTTCCTTGATCAAGCCAAAGTTTACATTCGCTCGGGGGATGGCGGGAACGGCTGCCTCTCTTTCCGCCGGGAGAAATTCATCGAATTCGGCGGGCCGGATGGCGGCGACGGCGGCCATGGCGGCAGCGTCTGGGTTGAGTGCGTCGACAACCTCAATACCCTGATCGATTTCCGCTATCAGCAGCATTTCAAGGCCGGCAACGGCAAAGGTGGTATGGGCGCCAACAGGTCGGGCGCCTCGGGCGGCGACGCCGTTCTGAAAGTCCCGCCGGGCACGCAAATTTTCGCCGAAGACAATGAGACCTTGCTCGCGGATCTCGTCCATCCCGGAGAGCGTGCGCTGATCGCTTCGGGCGGCAATGGCGGCTTCGGCAACGCGCATTTCAAATCCTCGACCAACCGCGCGCCGCGCCGGATTAACCCCGGCCAGGAGGGCATCGAGATGACCATCTGGCTGCGCCTCAAGCTCATCGCGGATGCCGGCATCATTGGACTTCCGAATGCGGGCAAATCCACATTTCTGGCAGCGGTCAGCGCCGCGAAACCGAAGATCGCGGATTATCCGTTTACGACGCTGCATCCCAATCTCGGGGTCGTGAAAGCGGGGGACACGGATTTTGTGCTCGCCGATATTCCGGGACTCATCGAGGGCGCGCATGAAGGGGCCGGCATCGGCGACCGCTTCCTTGGGCATGTTGAACGCTGCCGCGTGCTGCTCCATCTGGTCGATGTCACCGAACCCGATGTAGCAACGGCTTACCGGACGATTCGCGGCGAGCTGAAAGCCTATGGCGCTGGCCTCCATCGCAAACGCGAGATCGTGGCGCTGTCCAAATGCGATGCGGTTACTCCGGAAGCGGTGGCGGAAAAGGCGGCCGAGCTGCAGCGCGCGGCACGGAAAAAGCCGCTGCTCCTGTCTGCCGTTGCACACCAGGGCGTGCGCGAGGCTCTCCTCAAGCTTGCCAAAATCGTTCGCGAGCCCGCGAAAGAGCCGCCGAAGCCAGCGGCTGCGTGGGAGCCCGAACTCGCGAGATAAGAAGTCCCGCTCGACACACCTGCATTACGGGGAGGGCGAAGAAGCGATGAATCCGGGCTAACGCGGTAAGCTGGGCTCGCTCCTCCAGGCAACGCTCCTCGCGGATGTATGTTCTCTTTGACAAGAGAGAATCAATCGAAGCCGGAGCAGGAGCAGGAGCAACTTGCGATGCTCATTGGACAATTGGCAACCGTATGTGCAGCGGCTTTCGCCGGAGCGGCGCTCTATATCAACGTCGCGGAACAGCCCGCCCGCCTAAGCCTCGATGACAAAAGTCTGCTGATGCAGTGGAAGCCCAGTTACGCACGGGGTTTCGCCATGCAGGCGAGCCTTGCAGCCGCCTCCGGTGTTCTCGGTCTTCTCGCGGCCTGGCAAACCGGCGATTGGCGTTGGATCGCCGGTGCCTTGCTCATGCTGGCCAATTGGCCATACACCCTGCTTATCCTCATGCCTACGAACCGGAAACTGAAAGCCATTGCGGAGGACAAAGCCGGTCCTTCTTCCCGCGCTTTGATAGAGACTTGGGGACAATTGCACGCAGTGAGAACCGCGCTCGGTCTCACAGCGACGCTGGCTTATCTCTGGGCGATGAATTAGCGCCCGCGCCTGCTTTCGCAGCCGTCGAACGATCCACCCCAGCTTGATTATCCGGCCTCACCTCAGTACCGTGCGCGTGCCGCAGCGAGCGGCATTTGATTCCGCCCCAAGAAGCGCGCACCCATGAAGCACGTCAAACCCGCGACGGCCCTCAACCCGGCCAATTCCTTTCAGGATTTGATTATGACGCTCCAGCATTTCTGGGCGGAGCAGGGCTGCGTGATCCTGCAGCCCTATGACATGGAGGTGGGCGCGGGCACGTTCCATCCCGCGACGACGCTGCGCGCGCTTGGCCCACGGCCCTGGCATGCGGCCTTTGTGCAGCCCTCGCGGCGGCCGAAAGACGGGCGCTATGGCGAGAACCCAAACCGGCTCCAGCATTATTACCAGTTCCAGGTGATCCTGAAGCCATCGCCGCTGAACATCCAGGAGCTTTACCTCGAAAGCCTGGTACGGCTCGGCATCGACCCGCTGCTCCACGACATCCGCTTCGTCGAGGACGATTGGGAAAGCCCCACGCTTGGCGCCTGGGGGCTCGGCTGGGAAGTGTGGTGCGACGGCATGGAGGTGTCGCAATTCACCTACTTTCAGCAGGTGGGCGGCTTCGACTGCGATCCCGTCGCGGGCGAACTGACCTATGGGCTGGAGCGCCTCGCGATGTACATCCAGGGCGTCGAAAGCATCTACGAATTGAATTACAACGGCCGCGACGACGATAAGCGGGTGCTCTACGGCGATGTCTTCAAACAGGCCGAGGAGGAGTATTCGCGGCACAATTTCGAGTTCGCCGACACGGCCATGCTGCTGCAGCGCTTCCGCGACGCGGAGAAGGAGTGCAAGGCGCTGCTGGCGGCCGGCGAGCCGAAGCCCGGATCGAAGGGGCAGCGGCATTTACAGGTGCTGCCGGCCTACGATCAGTGCATCAAGGCAAGCCATATATTCAACCTGCTCGACGCGCGCGGGGTGATCTCGGTGACGGAGCGGCAGAGCTATATCCTGCGGGTGCGCGATTTGGCGAAGGCCTGCTGCGCGGCTTGGCTGAAGACGGAGGCGGGTGGCGTATAAAGCCTCGTGATGAGGATATATGAAGCGCTGCCACTGTAGCGCATCGAGGGGCGAAAGCTGCTCTAACTGCTTGGAGGCTTCTTGGGGGCGAAAACGGAAATGCTCGTATTGAGCAAATCTGGAGAGCTAAACTCTGGAACCCAAGCTGAGGGTGAACGGGGCGCGCGCCCCCGCCTCGAAGACCAAGCGAAACGATTTTCTGCGCGCATCGTAACGGCGCCGAGGCCCCGCCAGCGGGCGATACAGGCGCTTACAAGAATAAATTTACTTGTACCCGCTTTAGCCCTTGTTCAGGCGAAATGAAGCCCTCATTGTGTGATCTCGTTAATCGCAACGCCGGATCGGGCTGTTTTTGCGACAATGGCTGCGGGAGATCCTCTTATGTTCAAGTTTGCTCAGCTTATCCTAGGTGCCGGACTCGCGATCGGTGCCACGGCAGCGGCAGCGGGAGACCTGCCGCCCGAAGCCGCGGATAATATGATGAATTCCTGCCGGGCCGATTATCAGCGCCTATGCTATTACGTCGTGCCTGGCGACGGCCGGGCGACACGTTGCCTGCTCGGCCATGAGACGGCGCTGACGCCGTCGTGCCTGAGGGCCGTGAAAGTTGCCTATTCGATCGAGGCCTGCTTGCCGGACTATGAGCGCTTCTGCCGGGCCGTTCCAAAAGGCCCGCAAGTGCTGGACTGCCTTGGCGGCAGATTTGAGATGCTGCAGCCGGAGTGCCGGCGCGTTGTCGCTGAGAACACGCCCTATGCGCCGCAGGGCGATCGCTATGGCTACAATGGCGGAGGCTATAGCCCCGCCCCTGCTACACCTTACGCACAACCCGATCGCCAGCCTTACGGCTATGGCGGCCAGTACGGCTATGGCTACGGAGACCAGTACCGGGGTGCTGCGCCATATGCCGGCGAAGGCGCACCGCGTTACCAGCCTTACGGCGCTTACACTTATGGCGCCCCTCAGCCGGATGAGGATCGTAATGCCGGTGCGGGCCAGCAGCCCTATCCGCCCTACGGCGACCGCTATGCCGGAGGAGGCGAGCCGCGCTATCAGCCTTATGGTGGCTACGGGGCTGGCTCCGGTTACGGCTACGGCAATGGCGCGCCGCGCGAGCCCTACGTTCCCGAAGGAGAGCCCTACCCGGCTCGCTAGAGGCCGTTCCCGTCAAGCGGGAGAGCCATGCGGAGGCTCTCCCCAAAGGTTTTTCATTCTCTCGACTTCGAAGCCGTTGAGCCGGAGCCGCTGGACGGTGAGATCGGCGTGGGCTTGGTCTTTCGTTTCGATCACAATCTCGACCACGGCGCCTTTCGCGGGCACGTCGAGGTAAAAGCGGCGGTGATGGACTTCCAGGATATTGGCGCCGCAGCGTCCGAGTTCGCTCGCAATCTCGCCCAGCATGCCCGGCCTGTCGGCGATGGAGATCCGCAGAGACACGATCTTGCTCTCCCGTTCCAGCCCACGCATCAGGATGGAGGCCAGCACGCGGGGATCGATATTCGCGCCGCATTGGAAAAGCCCAACGCTCCGCCCCGCAAATCGGGATTTATCGGAAAGGACGGCCGCCAATCCTGCTGCGCTCGCGCCCTCCGCAACCGTCTTTTGCAGGGTCGCCAGACAGAAGATGGCTTGTTCGATGGCAGCCTCGCTCACAAGCACGATGTCTTGAACGAACTCGCGGATAAGGGGCAGCGTGTGAGCGCCGCATCGGCTGACCGCGATGCCCTCGGCCAAAGTCTGGCCGCCGCAGTTCGCCTCCTGACCCCGAAGCGCGGTGTAGGCAGAGGGATAGGAGTCAACCTCGACACCGATGATTTCGACCGATGGCCGGATCGCCTTGACGGCTGACGCGACCCCCGATATGAGGCCTCCCCCGCCGACAGGAACAATCATGCAGTCGAGGCCGGGGCAATCCTCGATGAACTCAAGGCCTGCGGTTGCTTGCCCGGCTATGACGGCCAGATCGTCAAAGGGATGAATGAGGGTGTAGCCATGCTTGCCGATGAGCTCCAACGCAAGCTTCTCCGAGCCCGCGATGGTCTCGCCCGATAGAATCACTTGCGCGCCATAACCCTCGGTATTTGCGACTTTATTGAACGGCGTATTTTCGGGCATGACCACGGTCGCGGGGATGCCGAGCCTGGCCGCGTGGCAGGCGACGGCTTGAGCGTGGTTTCCCGCCGAGATGGCAATGACGCCTCTCGCGCGCGCCGCATCGTCGAGTGAAAGAAGCTTCAAAAGCGCGCCGCGCTCCTTGAAGCTTCCCGTGACTTGCATCGTCTCGTATTTGATGAAAATCCGGGCGCCCGTTAGCGCCGACAGCTTCGGCGCCTCTACAACGGGGGTGCGCAAGATCGCGCCCTTAAGCTTTCCGGCCGCCTCTTTGACGATAGTCAAGCGTGCGGCGTCCAACGATCCTGCAAACGGCGTCCCGGATGTCATGAACCTCAGCTCTTCGCACCGCTCGCCGTTTCCCTCAAGATAACCGCGAGGCTTTAGGATGCCATCTTTGGAAAAGCCGACTTAGCGGAGCCTTAAGGTTCGGCTCCCAATGATTTGGGGTGTTTGGTCACAAAATTCCATCCCGCACCCAACGTGGCGCGGGACGAGAACCGGCAAAGTATCAGTTGAAACGGTCTCGGGATCGGCCAGCATTCTTAGTGAATGACCGGAGCCTTGAGGTGCAAAGCCTGGTCCATCCTCAGAATAGCCGCGGCGATTTCGCCATACAGCTTGAGCTCAGGGATAGGCTCGAGCCGGAGGGAATTCATTTGAGCGCGCGCTTCGCTTTGCAGCGTCACCGGAGCTTCGATTTGCTGCTTCAGATCTTCAATCGCTAAAACGACTGCACGGCGCGTGAACAGGGCGCCATCGATCATGACCGCGCCATCGAGATAATTCAAAACGGCAAAAAGCCCGCTCTTCTGATGTGTGGCGGCGGCAGCTAAAAATCCCTGCGCGATCTGATTGAATAGCGGCAACCGGCCGGCATAAAAATGGCGCCGGGCTTCAGCTGCTGTCTCAAGTTCCTTGTTCATTCGCGGGCGACCTTTTTTGTAATCGTCTATAATGTCGAGGTTCTCCTCCACTCCCCCGATAATCGGTATTTGCGCCGGCGTAATCTTTGCTTTTTATCAAACTGGCGCTCGCATTCGCGTCTTTCTTTCCTGACACCCCTTGTAAGCTAGCAGTGACACATCCGTCCGGCAGACGCCCTCAATGCCTTGCCGCGGCCACTCCTCACGGCACTGGATCGCTCTCACACGTGCCCTTTCCAGGTTCCGGCGACGGCGGCGCCAGGATTTGCCGGAACAGCTGGGCCGGGACCTACTGCTGTCAGAATGGACTTTTTGCTCTTCGTCAAGCTCGGGCTCTGCCAATAGGCCTTGCGAGCCGGTCCGCTGAAAAATCTCTGCCGGCCCCAGCTTCCCGTGCCCGCAATGCCTTGGGATGGAACGCATTCTCACGCCTCGCGCGGTAAAGGGTGAGGTCCTCATTGTAGAAATGTTGGGCCGGCCGCCATATTTGCTTTTGAACCGATATAGGTCCGCCATGGTGCTGCCGCCGAAACCCCCATCGAACATGAGTGCGCCTCACGGTGACGTGCCGCAGGAACTCGAGCCGGGCCGAGATCGACGCGTTTCTTGCCCAGGTGCGCTCTGCCCCTTCCGCAAAAACATCGGGGAAAGGGCGGCTGATTTTTGCCATGGATGCGACCATGAGCCGCCGGCCAACCTGGGACATGGCGCTGGCCGTCCAAGCGGACATGTTCAACGCGGTGAAGGCCGTTGGCGGGCTCGACGTGCAGCTGGTTTTTTTCCGGGGCTTCGGCGAATGCCGGGCTAGCCGCTGGGTCAGCGACGCCACGGCGCTGGCACGGCTCATGACGGCGGTCGAGTGCCGGGGCGGGATGACGCAAATCCGCAAGGTGCTCCAGCATGCGCTCCGGGAGGCCTCGGCCGGGAAGGTCAGCGCGCTTGTCTATGTTGGCGACGCCATGGAGGAGAGCGTGGACGAGCTTTGCAATCTGGCCGGCCAGCTCGGCATTCTCGCCGTGCCCGTCTTCCTGTTCCAGGAAGGACACGACAGCCGGGCGCGCGCCTGCTTCCAGGAGATCGCCAGGCTCACGCGCGGCGCCACCTGCCGTTTCGGGCCCGGAGCGGCCGTGCACCTCCGGGAGCTTCTCGAAGCCGTCGCCGTCTATGCAACCGGTGGACGCGCCGCGCTCGCGGACTATGCAAAAGGCCGCGCCTGGCCCTACCTTGCTCCTCGAACAGATGGCGAAGCCATAGCGGCTTCCTCGCGCGCGGAGAGGGCTCATTTTACCGCTTTTCCTATCGCTGATCGTGCTCGGCGCGGTCTTCTACCTTATGGGATGGCTCCCAAAGGTGGACGCGGGGAGGCTCGCGCTGTTTGTCCGGAAGCTCAGCCCGGCTCTGTTTGTGTTTGCGGGCGCGCTGGTGGTAACGAGGAACATCGGCGCGGCCATGCTCGGCGCCATGCTCACCTACTCGTTCATGCAGAAGACCGGCTGGATTCCCGGAGGCGGCGGTAAGCGCACCACAAGCGGCAGCGTCTCTACGGTGCGGACGCCGTTTCTCGAAATGTCGCTCGATCACGCAACCGGCGCGATGTCGGGGCGGTTGCTCCAGGGCCGTTTTGCAGGACGCGCGCTTTCGGATTTCACGGCGGCCGAGCGGCTGGATTGCCTCGCCGAGCTACGTGGGAATGATTCACAAGCCGCTCAGCTTTTCGAAGCTTATTTCGACCGCACCGCGCCGGGATGGAACGCGAGTGCAAGAGCGGGTGGACAGCGGGCGGGAGGCCCGTCGCGAGGAATGGGCGTCGAGGAGGCCTATCTCGTTCTCGGCCTCGATCCCGGCGCGACGCGCGTGCAGGTGCAAGCTGCCCACCGCAACCTCATGAAGCGCTATCACCCCGACCAAGGCGGCTCGACCTACATCGCCGCCAAGGTCAACGAGGCGAAGGACGTCCTTCTGAAACACATCAGGGTCTGAACCGGAACCACTCTGTCCATTCGCGGGGAAAAGGGACGCGGCCACAGCCGCCAGCGCCCTGTGGCTACAAAGGGCGATACGCGGTTCAATCGAGATCGGCGCCGCGGAGCAAAAGGCGCAGCGCGGCTTCGACGGACTTCGCGCGCACCACTGCCCGGCCGATATCGCCAAAGCGCTCCTCGCGGTGGATCGCTGCAAAATCCACGGTCTCGCCGTGCCGGGCAAGCGCCTTTGCGGCGGCGAAGTGAACGAGGCCCACGGGCTTCTCCGCGCCGCCGCCGCCGGGTCCAGCGATCCCGGTGACGGCCACGGACAGCGTGGCGCGAGACTGGCGCAGCGCGCAGGCCGCCATGGAGAGCGCCACCTCGCGAGAGACCGCGCCATGCGCTGCGATGAGGGCGGGGTCAACGCCCAGCATTTCGGCCTTGGCTTCGTTGGAGTAGGTCACGAAGCCACGCTCGAACACATCGGATGAGCCCGCGATCGAGGTAAGCGCGGCGGCAACGAGGCCACCGGTGCAAGACTCGGCCGTGGCGATGGTAAGGCCGAGCCTGCGCGCTTTTTGAAGAACCTCTTCGGCGAGTGCAGCATACTCCCCTGTCATCGCGAGGCGGCTCCTGCCGCCGTGGCGATCCAGGCGGCCTCGGCGGTCGCTCCTGGCTTGCTTCGCTGCGCTCGCAATGACGGAGAAAGGGACCGCAATGACGTAGGACTGCGCTTCATCTCGATGCCGTTAGCGCTCGAAAACCACCGTCGCGGTGGCGAGTGCGGCGATGCCCTCGCGACGGCCGGTAAAGCCAAGCCCCTCGCTTGTCGTCGCCTTCACGCTTACGCGCTCGCGCTCGATGCCGAGCAACTCAGCCATCCGTGCCCGCATGGCCTCGCGATGCGGACCGATCTTGGGCCGCTCGCAGATGAGTGTGACGTCTGCGTTGGTCACGTGACCCCCGCGCTCCCGCACGAGCTTCACCGCATGCACGAGGAAGATCGCTGACTCGGCGCCTCGCCATTGCGGATCGGACGGCGGGAAATGGTCGCCAATGTCTCCCGCGCCGATGGTTCCGAGCAGCGCGTCGGTGAGCGCATGCAAACCCGCGTCTCCATCGGAATGCGCCTTGAAGCCTTGCGTGTGCGGAATCTCGACCCCGCAGAGCATGACATGATCGCCCTCCTCGAAGCCGTGCACATCGAAGCCCGTTCCGCAACGCACGTCAGGCAAACCGGCGCGGCCTCCATTCGCGATCATATCCGCCATCACCAAATCTCCGGCTGTCGTGATCTTCATGTTTTCGGATGTATTCTCGACCAGCGCCACGGTGAGGCCGGCCCACTCCGCGATGGCGGCATCGTCCGTGAAATCCGTCCCCACCGCTTCGGCCGCGGCGCGATGGGCTTCGCTAATTCTCCGGTAATGGAACGTTTGCGGCGTTTGCGCGCGCCATAGCCCCGCGCGCGATACCGTCCCTGCGCTGCGTCCGTCCACGCCTCGCTTGAGGGTATCGGTCACGGGCGCGGCGGCGACGGCCCCATCGGAATGACTGAGTGCCGCGAGCGTATCCGAGATACACTCCTGAGAAATGAAGGGCCGCGCTGCGTCATGAATGAGGACAGCGTCCGGCGCAACCGCTGCCAGAGCGCCGAGCCCCGCCGAAACAGAGAGCTGGCGCGTCGCACCGCCCGGTACCGGCCTCATGAGCTTTTCCGACGTCAATCCGCCCACGGACTCCTCATACAGGGCCTCGTCTCCGGCGCGGATCACTACAATCACCCGGTGCACCTGCGGGTGACCGAGAAACGCGCAAATGGTCCGGCGCAAGACCGCTTCTCCGCCGGCGGAGCAGTATTGTTTTGGGCGCCCTTGCTGAAGCCCGGCCCGCACGCCACTGCCGGCCGCTACGATAAGCGCCGCATTACAAACTTGATAGTGGTCCTGATTTTGCATGGCCTTTGCCGTGGACAAGTCAATTCGTCCGCGACCTTATAAGGCGCTCCGGCAGCAGCCAAGCGCTTTTGCTTGGGCGGACCGTCCTTATTGACATGGGAGCTGATTTTGTTGCAATGCCTGGAAATTGATCGCTCCGGAAGATTGCCTATTTATGCGGCAGGTGATATAAGGAGACTAACTCCAAAGATTGAGCTTCCAGCATCGGTGTCCGGCGGCCTACCGCCCCTTAATATGAACAAAAAAAGCGCCCCCTTCGGTTTGGAAGGGCCAAACTTCGAGGTGTTGTTCCGCGGCTTGCCCCATGCCCTGATTATTGCAGGCAGCGAGAATCGTATCGTATTTGCCAACCTGGCTGCCGAGGAATTCTTTGGGGCCAGTGAGGCAATGCTAAAAAAACGGGCACTTCCCGCAGTGCTGCCCTTCGCGCACCCCTTGACCGGACTTGCCGATCAGGTCCGCACCACGCGCGGCACCGTCAACGAGTACGAGCTCGATTTGAGCCTGCCGGACCAGCCGAGCCGGACCGTCGACGTTTTCGCCTCCCTTATATCCGAGGACCACGACCTTGTTCTCCTGATGCTTCAACAGCGCAGCATGGCCAACATGATCGAGCGGCACCTCACCCATCGGGGGGCGGCCCGTTCGGTGTCCGCCATGGCAGCCGTCCTGGCGCATGAGATCAAGAACCCCCTGTCCGGCATTCGCGGGGCTGCACAGCTGCTCGAAGTGGGCGCAGCCGAGGACGACCGGCCGCTCGCGCGCCTCATCATGGAAGAGACCGACCGCATCCGCGATCTCGTGGATCGCATGGAGGTGTTCGGCGACGAACGGCCCTTGGGCCGCGAGCCTGTGAATATCCACTCGGTGCTCGATCACATCAGAAGGATCGCCAAGGCCGGGTTCGCACGGAACATCGCGATTTCGCTGTGCTACGATCCAAGCCTGCCGGACGTTCCGGGCAGCCGGGACAAGCTCATTCAGGCCTTCCTCAACCTCGTGAAGAACAGTGCGGAGGCGATTGGCGAGCGTCAGGATGGGCAGATCACCCTTTCGACGGCTTTCCGCCCTGGCCTTCGGATGCGCCTCGCGAATTCCGATTCGAGCGTTGGTCTGCCGCTTGAAATCTGCGTCTCGGACAATGGCGGCGGCGTGCCCGACGATGTCAAGCAGCGGCTTTTCGAACCCTTTGTAACAACCAAGGCGAAGGGAGCGGGGCTTGGCCTCGCGCTCGTCGCCAAGATTATCGGCGATCATGGCGGCGTCATCGAATGCGAGTCCCGCGCGCGGCACACCACTTTCCGTGCGCTCTTGCCGATGTATCAGCCATCCATGCGCACAAAGCTGGGAGTAAGGTAATGGGCCGCGGGAACGTTCTCATAGCCGATGACGACGCGGCAATCCGGACCGTGGTGAACCAGGCGCTGGCGCGGGCAGGGTACAGCGCACGCGCGACGAGCAACGCGGCCACGCTTTGGAACTGGATCAGTCAGGGCGAAGGCGATGTGGTGATCACCGATGTGATCATGCCCGACGAAAATGCGTTCGACCTCATTCCCCGGATCAAAAAACTTAGGCCCGAGTTGCCCGTCATCGTCATGAGCGCGCAGAACACCTTTATGACGGCCATCACGGCGGCAGAGCGTGGCGCTTACGAATATCTGCCGAAGCCTTTCGACCTCAAGGAGCTGGTCGCGGTGGTCGGGCGTGCGCTGAGGGAACCAAAAAACGGACCGGCGCCCATCCAGCAAGACGGCGAGGATAACCTGCCCCTGATCGGGCGATCCGCCTCGATGCAGGATGTCTACCGGGTGATGGCGCGGCTGATGCACACCGATCTCACCGTCCTTATTACGGGCGAATCGGGCACCGGGAAGGAACTTGTCGCGCGGGCCTTGCACGACTACGGCCAACGCCGGAAAGGTCCGTTCATCGCCATCAACATGGCCGCGATCCCACGTGAGCTGATCGAGTTGGAACTGTTCGGGCATGAGAAAGGCGCATTCACTGGCGCCGCGTCCCGCTCGGTCGGCCGTTTCGAGCAAGCAGACGGCGGAACGCTTTTTCTCGACGAGATCGGCGACATGCCGATGGAGGCGCAGACCCGGCTCTTGCGCGTGCTGCAAGAGGGCGAGTATATGACGGTGGGCGGCCGCGTGCCGATCAAGACCGATGTACGGATCGTCGCGGCGACGAATAAGAGCCTCGAAAGCCAGATCTCGCTGGGGCTCTTTCGCGAGGACCTCTATTACCGTCTCAATGTCGTCCCCCTGCGCATGCCGCCGCTCAGAGAGCGCTTAGAGGACGTTCCCGACCTTGTGAGGCATTTTCTCAAGCTCTCCGAGAAAGCGGGCTTACCGTCGAAGACGCTGACCCAAGATGCATTCAGCCGGCTGAAGCGCCATGGCTGGCCAGGCAACGTCCGCGAACTGGAAAATCTTGTGCGGCGCTTGAGTGCGCTTTACCCGCAGGAGCTGATATCCGCCGACATCGTCGACAACGAGCTTTCATCGAGTTCAGGCGCCGTGCCGGAAGCCCTGAAACCCGGCAAGGCGAAGCTGAACGAGTGGGTGGAGGCTTATCTCTCGGATTATTTCTCTTCCTACGGGGATCAGCTTCCGCCTCCAGGTCTTTACGACCGGATTCTCCGCGACGTTGAAGCTCCGCTTATCACGGCCGCGCTCGCGGCAACGCGGGGCAATCAAATCAAGGCGGCGGAGTTGCTCGGCCTGAACCGGAATACGTTGCGCAAAAAGGTCAGGGAACAGAAGATCAAAGTGGTGCGCAGCCCTGTGTAAGCGGGGTTTGTGCGCCTCTGACGTGCCCTGCCCCTGTGTGAAACCTTCGTGTTCGAGAACTCGAAAGGTCTGGGCGCCCGGCTTTCCAGCCAATCGGCTTTCTTAAAGGGTGCAATCGGCATCGCGTATATTTGTATCTAGTGTAGCGCGCCGGTCGCCGATGGCGAGCAGATTTGACACAGTACGTCACATAAAATGTGTTACTCGCGCCACAATTTCCCCAAACTCGGCCGGCACTGATGCTGTACGGCAACAGGGGTGAGGCACTCGCTTGCGCACTTTCGATAAGAAAGCCGGCGCGCGGCTCAAAGCACAAGCGCTAAGGTGTCTCGATGACGCCAGGACTAGCGCGCGCGCCCTAAGTGCAGCAGCGGTTCGCCGATCCCGGCAATGGGGGGGGCGCATCAAGCAGCGCGCCGCGAGCAGTGCGCTTGCGAATTCATCCTTTGCACGGCCGGTTCGGAAAGACCCCGGATTCTGGATCAGCCTAACTGTCGTCGTAACGGCGCTTCTTTCCAGCGTCGCGACATTTCTGATCCTCAACAACCTCACCTCCATCGTTCCGACCGACGATGTCGTCTACGGTACGCTGGGCGTGAACGCCGCATTCGTGCTTATACTCATCGGCATCGTCGGTTTTCAGATCTTCAAACTGCTCCGGGCGCGCAAGCGGCAGGCGGCCGGTGCCGGACTTCACTTCAAGATCGCGGGCGTCTTCAGTCTCGTCGCGCTGTTTCCGGCAGTTATTCTCGCGACCTTTGCAACAGTTTCCATCGAGCGCAATTTCGATGCGCTTTTTTCGAACCGCGTCAAATCCATTGTGAATAACTCGGTCGAGGTGGCGCAGTCCTATCTTGCCGAAAGCGGGCAGGTCATCCGCTCCGACATGCTGGGGATCGCGCGCGAGATCGAGGAAAATGTCAGCCTTTTCCGGGACGACAAGGCGGGCTTCGACCGGCTTTTTTCCGCGGTCGTCTCCATGCGATCGCTGCCCTCCGCCTTCCTTATCGATTTGCACGGCCGTCTTATCTCATCCGCCGCAGGCGATGGATCGGACTATCGCGTTCCGCCGCCGCCCGATGTCTCGCGCGCGTCGGAAGGGCTGATCGTTCTCTTGAGCTGGGACCTGTCGAACGGCGTTGCCGCGCTCAAGAAATTGAAGGCATTCGACGATGTCTTTCTTTACGCGATCCGCCCCGTCAATCCGAACGTCTACCGTCTCTTGCAGCGAACGCAGATCAACATCCTCCAGTTTGCGCAGCTCGAACAATTGCGCGGCCGGATAGAGTTCGCTTTCGGGCTCATGTATGTGCTGCTGGCTCTGACTCTTTTGACATCGGCGATCTGGACCGGCCTCGTTTTCGCAAACAGGCTGGTGACGCCGATCCGCAAGCTGATTGCCGCCGCCCAGGAGGTTAGCCAAGGCAACCTCAACGTGCATCTCGACGATGGTTTTGCGCGCGACGACCTCGGCAGGCTCGGCGCTACGTTCAAGAAAATGACGGTCGATCTGAAGACGCAGCGCGACGACATCATGAGCGCAAACGCGCAGCTCGACGAGCGCCGGCGCTTCATCGAGACGGTTCTGTCGGGCGTGACCGCGGGCGTCATCGGACTCGATTCCGCGGGCCGAGTTACTTTGATCAACCGCTCCGCCCGCGATCTCTTGCGGCTCAAGGAAGAGCTGCTCATCGGCAAGCCCTTCAAGGCCGCGGTCCCGGAATTCGGGGAAATCATCGAGAAGTCCCGCCGCCAGGGACGGTCGAAGGCTGTTCAAAGTCAGATTACGGTCGTGCGGGAAAGCGGCGAGCGGAACTTCGCCGTCCAGGTCACGCGCGAGCAAGACGACATGGCCGATTACGGCGTGGTGCTGACCTTCGACGACATCACCGAACTGACGGTCGCGCAGAGAACATCGGCTTGGGCCGACGTAGCGCGGCGGATAGCCCATGAGATCAAGAACCCGCTGACGCCGATCCAGCTCTCCGCCGAGCGCATCCGGCGCAAATATGGCGACTTCATCAAGACCGACCGTGAAGTCTTCGATAAGTGTACGGACACGATCATCCGTCATGTGGGCGACATAGGCCGCATGGTCGACGAGTTTTCGTCTTTCGCGCGTATGCCGCAGGCGGTTTTCGAAGAGCAGGACATCCGCGAGGTCGTGCGCGAGGCTGTCATTCTCTTCCAGATGAGCCGCCCCGAGATCGAATATAAGCTCGACGTTCTGAGCGAGCCCCTTATCGCGCTCTGCGACCGGCGGCTTTTGACGCAGGCGGTGACGAATCTCGTCAAGAACGCGAGCGAAGGCGTCGATGCCTATCAGAGCAGCAATGGGCAGGGCGCCGTAAAAGGACGCGTCGTGATCCGGCTGCGCATCGCCGATCAGCGTTTTGTGATCGATGTCATCGATAATGGCTGTGGTTTGCCTAAGGAAAACCGGCACCGTCTGGTTGAGCCCTATGTCACGACCCGGCAAAAAGGAACAGGATTGGGACTCGCCATCGTGCAGAGAATCACCGAGCAGCACGGCGGCGTGCTGGAACTCGACGACGCGCCCGCAAGCGAAGGCTATGCGCATGGTGCGTGGATCAGAATGACGATTCCGATTTCGCTCGGCGCGGATGGGTCGAGGCGGGATTGGGACGAGGTGAAGCCGAATGGCCGGGAGCGCGAAGGCGCCTCCGGTGTCACGGCCAAGCACGGGAAGGAGGGCATGAACCATGGCGTCTGACATCCTGATTGTCGACGACGAAGCCGATATTCGGGAGCTGGTCTCGGGTATTCTCGAAGATGAAGGCCATAAGACGAGGCTTGCGAAAGACAGCGACGAGGCCATTCGAGCGATCGAGGAGCGGCGGCCCTCCCTTGTGATCCTCGATATTTGGCTGCAAGGCTCGAAGCTAGACGGCCTTGAGGTGCTTGCCCGCGTCAAGAAGGCGCACCCGGAGCTGCCGGTCGTCATTATCAGTGGCCACGGCAATATCGAAACCGCGGTCCAGGCGATCAAAAGGGGTGCGTACGACTACATCGAAAAGCCCTTCAAAGCCGACCGTCTCGTCGTCGTGGCCATGCGGGCGCTCGAAGCCTCTAAGCTCCGGCGGGAAAACAAGGAGCTGAAGGAGAGAAGTTCCTTCGGCTCCGAGCTGATCGGCAAATCGGCCGTGATGAACCATCTCCGGCAGAACATTCTGAAAGTCGCGCCCACGAATAGCCGCGTTATGATCACAGGGCCGCAAGGCTCGGGCAAAGAACTTGCCGCGCGCTATCTCCATGCCTCCTCGCAGCGCGTAAACGGCCCATTCGTCGCGGTAAACGCCGCTTCCATGGCGCCGGACCGGGTCGAAATCGAATTCTTCGGCGTCGAGGAAACAGGGCAGACTTCGCGCAAAGTGGGCGCATTGGAAGAGGCCCATAACGGCACGCTCTATATCGACGAAGTAGCGGACATGCCCGTTGATACGCAAGGCAAGCTCTTGCGCGTGCTCGTCGAGCAGAAGTTTCAGCGCGTGGGTGGGGGCCCTAAGGTCTCGGTCGACGTGCGCATCGTGTCCTCGACAAGCCGCGATCTCGAGCGCGAGATGACGGCCAGCCGCTTCCGTCAGGATCTGTTCCACCGGCTGAACGTGGTGCCACTCAAGGTGCCCGCGCTCGTCGAACGGCGCGAGGACATCCCGGAGCTGGTCGAACACTTCGTACGCCAGATCGCGTCCTCCTCGGGCCTGCCGCCCCGTGTCATCGGCGATGACGCGATCGCGGTCTTGCAATCCCATGAGTGGCAGGGCAACGTGCGCCAGCTCCGCAACATCATCGAGCGCGTCATGATTATGTCGAGCGGCGAGCCGGAACTCGATCATCACCGCCGACATGCTCCCGGACGACATCGGTGCCAACGTCCCTTTATCCGCTAACGGTTCGGGTGGTGAGCACCTTATGTCGCTCCCCCTCCGCGACGCGCGTGAGATTTTCGAGCGGGAATATCTCATGGCGCAGATCAACCGTTTCGGGGGCAACATTTCCCGCACTGCCGAATTCGTGGGCATGGAGCGCTCGGCGCTTCATCGCAAATTGCGCGCGCTCGGCGTTAATTCCAATGAAAGGCCCGGGGATCTCCGGCATTAGACTTGCAGGGGACGGTCGCTTTCGGCAACATTGGCGGCGTTTGACCGGCGCGGAAGCTGGCGCAACAGAGGCATGCCATGGCACGGGTTGTTTATGTCAACGGGGTTTATACCCCATACGCGGATGCGGCCGTGCACGTCGAAGATAGGGGCTATCAATTCGCCGATGGTGTCTATGAGGTCTGCGAGGTTAGGGACGGTTATCTGGTCGATGAGCGGAGGCATCTGCTCCGGCTTCGCCGCTCGCTCTCGGAACTCGCCATGCCCGAGCCGATGACGGCGCGAGCGCTCGGTGCCATCCTCCGGGAAACGATCCGGCGCAACCGGGTGAAGGACGGCATGGTCTATCTGCAGGTGACACGCGGCGTTGCCAGGCGTGACTTCGCATTTCCGGCGGAGGTAACGCCAAGCGTCGTTTGCTTTGCCCGTTCGCTGTCTCGGGCGAAGGGAGAGAAGAAGGCGGCTGCCGGCATATCCGTGATCACTGTTCCCGACATCCGCTGGCAGCGAGTCGACATCAAAACGACCGGGCTTCTCGCCCAGTCGATGGCACGGCAGCAGGCCAAGGATGCCGGTGCCGACGAGGCTTGGATGGTGGACCGGGACGGGTTTATCACCGAAGGCGCATCTTGCAATGCTTGGATCGTCACAGCCAACGGCAAGCTGGTGACGCGGCCTGCCGAGTCTGGTATCCTCCGCGGAATTACGCGAGAGGTGGCGATGGAAACCGCCCGGCGGAGCGGTCTTCACTACGAAGAAAGGGCCTTCACCGTCAGTGAAGCGAAGGCGGCCCGCGAGGCTTTTCAAACCTCGGCGTCGGGGCTTGTGATGCCGGTGGCGCGGATCGATGGATCGCCTATCGGGAATGGGAAGCCGGGCAGTATCGCGCCCGGTTTAAGACGGGCCTACCATAGCGTGGCGGAAATATCTTTGCCGCGCTCGCTTGTAACATGAATGGCATATTTCCGGGCTAGGGTGCGATCGGACATGCGGTGGTCCCGGCGCTGCAGGGCGCTGCCCGGAAGGCAAAAATAAGATCGGGGCTTTAGACAAGCGGCCACAAGTGCCGCGCTCAAAAAACGGACAGGTCATGGCTGCAGAAAAACAACAGAACTTACAAGACGCCTTTCTCAATCACGTTCGGAAAAACAAAACTCCTCTCACGATATTCCTGGTCAATGGTGTGAAGCTGCAGGGGATAGTGACGTGGTTCGACAATTTCTGTGTGCTTCTCCGCCGTGACGGACACTCCCAACTTGTCTACAAGCACGCAATCTCGACAATCATGCCGGGCGGCCCCATTTCCTTTTTGGACGGGGATCAAAACGGAGACCATTAGCACAGTTGAAGAAGCTCGATGCACGCGGCATTGCCGCCCACGGTAGCGCGGGGAAGACGCAGGCCTCGCCTCCGGCCCAAGCCTCCAACACCACGCGGGCGGTTATAGCAGTTCCCATCCGCAGGCCATCTGGCGCAACGCTCGCGCAAGAACAAACCGGTGGCCTTCTTTCTCCGGGGGAGCGCCTCTCCGAGGCAACGGGGCTGGCGAAAGCGATCGGGCTAGATGTCTGTTTTGCCGGTCTCGTGCCGCTCTCGCAGATGCGTCCGGCGACGCTTCTTGGCACCGGAAAGGTCGAGGAGATTGGTGCGATCGTGAAGGCGGAGGATGCCGCCGTTGTGATCATCGATCATGCTGTGACACCGATCCAGCAGCGGAACCTCGAAAACGCATGGAACGCCAAGGTTCTAGACAGGACCGGCCTCATTCTTGAAATATTTGCCGATCGCGCCCGCAGCAAGGAAGGCCGTTTGCAGGTGGAACTGGCGCGGCTGACCTATCAAAAAAGCCGGCTTGTGCGGTCGTGGACCCACTTGGAGCGGCAGCGCGGCGGCTTCGGCTTCCTCGGCGGCCCCGGTGAAACCCAGATCGAGGCGGACCGGCGCGCGATTGGCGAGCGCATCGACGCGATAAAAAGCGACCTCGGCGTGATCGAGCGGACGCGCCGCCTTCACCGCAAGCGCAGGAAGGTGACGCAGCAGCAGGTCGTTTCGCTAGTGGGTTATACGAACGCCGGGAAATCCACGCTTTTCAACGCTCTGTCCGGAGCCGGCGTTTTAGCGCAGGACATGCTTTTTGCCACGCTCGATCCGACGCTTCGCCGCGTGAATTTCGCCTCAGGGGGGTCATTCATCCTCTCGGACACGGTCGGCTTCATTTCGGAGTTGCCCGCGCAGCTCATCGCAGCCTTCCGCTCGACGCTCGAAGAAATCCTCGAAGCCGATTTGATTTTGCACGTCCGCGATATCGCATCCGCCTCGTCAGAGGCGCAAAGCGCCGAGGTGTCGCGCGTTCTGACGGAAATTGGCATCGACGGGCGGGCGGAACGCGTCATCGAGGTCTGGAACAAGGCCGATCTTCTGCCGGAAGAAGAGCATGCGCGGTTGCTCAAGCGGGCGGGCCAGGGCGATAGTCCAGCCGTGCTGATATCGGCAGCCACCGGCGAAGGCGTGGCAGACCTTGCCCTGCTCGTCCGCCGCCGGCTGCAACGGCAAATGTGCACGCGAAGCGTCGTTGTGAACGATGGCGACGGTTTGCTGATCCATTGGCTCTACGAAAACACCGAGATCCTAGACCGCCACGATTGCCACGACGGCAGCTTACACTTTCAGGTCCGCGTGCCCTGCGAGCGGGAAGGCGATCTCGACCGGCATTTAGGCCGCCAAGTCTCGTACCGGCGCCGCTTTAGACCCCCTTGTCACCCGTCAGCCTCCGGTCAGCGCCCCCCATGGTTCGAGACGGCCTGCGGCCTCCTCACGATGAGGGGAGGCCTCATACTACGGAGCCGCGTAGCGGCGTCTCTAAGGGTGAGGGAGAAATCCGAGACGGCCTGCGGCCTCCTCACGATGAGGGGAGGCCTCATACTACGGAGCCGCGTAGCGGCGTCTCTAAGGGTGAGGGAGAAATCCCAGCTCAAGCCATCGGGCTCCGGTCATGCGCAACCTCATTCTCGTATTTGGCGATCAGCTGGACGGCGGAAGTGCCGCGTTCGACGGCTTCGACCGCGATCTCGATGCCGTTCTGCAAATGGAGGTGCGCGAGGAAGCCTCCTATATTCCCGCAGCACAAGCGGCGCATTGCGTTTTTCTTCGCGGCCATGCGCCATTTCCGCGACGCACAGCGCGCCAAAGGCCGGCGCACGGTTTACAGCGAGTTCGACGATCCCGCCAATCGCGGTTCTTTTGCCGGCGAGCTTCAGCGCCGGTTCCTAGAGCTTTCTCCCGAGCGCATCGTAACGGCCGAACCGGGCGACTGGCGCGTCCGGGAGATGCTCTTCCGCGCGAACCTTCCCATCGAAATACGGGAAGACCGGCATTTTTTGTGCTCGCGGGAGACATTCGATGCCTTTGCCGATGAGCATCCGCGTCTCATCCTTGAGACGTTCTACCGCTTTATGCGACGGCGGCTCGGTGTTCTGCTCGAACCCGATGGCACCCCGCGTGGAGGCGCATGGAATTTCGATGCCGAAAACCGCGAGCCGCTGAACCGGAATAAGGCTCCGCCGATACCTCGGCCCTTGCGTTTTACGCCGGATCCGGTCACGGAGGAGGTTCTGGCGGCTGTCGCGCGTGGGTTTCCCGATAGCCCCGGCCGTCTCGACGGGTTCGATTTGCCCGTAACCCGCGAGCATGGCTTGGCTTTGCTCGAAGACTTTACGGCGCATCGCCTTTCCCATTTCGGGCGCTATCAGGATGCGATGCTTGGCGGCGAGCCATACCTCTTTCATTCGCGCTTATCGGGGCCGCTGAACCTTCATCTGCTGCGGCCGGATGAGGTGGTGAACGCTGTCTTGAGCAATCCCGGCGGCGCGCCGTTGAACGCGGTCGAAGGCTATGTCCGGCAAGTGATCGGCTGGCGCGAATTCGCGCGCGGCATCTATTGGCGGTTCATGCCGGATTATGCGGAGGAAAATGCCCTCGGCGCGGACTTGCCGGTGCCGCGGTTCTATTGGACCGGCGAGACGGATATGCGCTGCCTGTCTGAAGCCATCGGCCACACCATCGATCACGCCTACGCCCATCACATCGAGCGCTTGATGGTCCTGGGGCTGTTCTGCCTGCTTCTCGGCGTTCGCCCATACGACGTGCATCGCTGGCATATGTCCATGTTCTGGGATGCGATCGACTGGGTGTCGCTGCCGAATACGCTCGGCATGAGCCAGCACGGGGATGGTGGCGTGGTTGGCACCAAGCCCTACGCCGCGTCCGGCAACTACATCAATCGCATGAGCGATCATTGCCGGCATTGCCGCTATACGCCCGGCAAGGCAACGGGTGAGGACGCCTGTCCGTTCACGACGCTATACTGGGATTTCCTGGCGCGGCACCGGACGCGCTTCGCCAAGAACGCGCGCATGAAATATGCCTATCTCAATCTCGCACGCAAAGACCCCGGCGAGGTGAAGCTCATTCAGCGCCGCGCGGAGGC
The DNA here is from genome assembly GCA_963817705.1 of uncultured Alphaproteobacteria bacterium. Lineage (GTDB taxonomy): Bacteria > Pseudomonadota > Alphaproteobacteria > Rhizobiales > Rhodomicrobiaceae > Rhodomicrobium. The sequence continues at coordinate 1,835,602 of CAWFPF010000001.1, read as the reverse complement.
TCTGAAGGGACAGTTCACGGCCGGATAGCGCGCGCTCCTCTTCAGCCCAAGAATGGCAGGAGCAGCCGGAGATCCGAAACAAAGCGCACATATTCCGCGTCTGCGTCCGCAGGTTCCAGGATGCGCAAGAGATAAGACGGATGGATGGTAATGAGCGCCTGCGTGGAGCCGAGAGCGAAGAGCCGGCCCCGGTTTTTGTTGATGGGCATCGCCTTGCCGAAGAGAGACTGAGCCGCCGTCGCTCCCATGGCCACGGCCACCTTCGGCCGGACGAAATCGAGTTCACGCTCCAGCCACGGGCGGCAGGCTTTGATCTCGGCCGTCACGGGCTTCTGATGCAGCCGGATGCGTCCGCGCGGCACATATTTGAAATGTTTGACCGCGTTCGTGACATAGGCGGCTTCCCTTGGAATCCCGGCTTCGGCCAGCGCTTGGTTGAGTTTCAAGCCTGCGGGACCGACGAAGGGCCTGCCGGATAGGTCTTCTTTATCGCCGGGCTGTTCCCCGGCGAGCATGATGGGCGCTGGTACGGGGCCTTCACCAAAAACGGTTTGCGTGGCGGGCTCCCAGAGGTGACAAGCCCGGCACGAGCGCGCCGCGTCACGCGCTTCTTTGAACGCGGCAAGAGAGTCTCCGTTACCTTCGAGGAAACCGGAAACAATCCGGCCGCGTTGAGTTTCCATGGGGAGTCCTTTGCATACGGCACTCATCAATCCTCGAACACATTAAAAAACGAATTGACGGCAATCAACTTTTGGTCCAAAACGAGAACAAATAGGGATCAAAGTGTGTCATGAGTGTGAATATCAAGCTCGAAGCCCTCCGGCACCAGGTCCGCGCCCTTGAAGGCCATGCCTTGCCGGCAGCAAATCGCGTTTTGCCTTTTGCTGACATCCGGTTGAACGCTCCCCTGCCGCAAGGTGGCTTGCAGCTTGGAGCCCTTCATGAGTTTTGCGCGGACGGGCTGGAGGGCGAATTGGCGCCCGCCGTAACAGCCTTCGCGGCGCTGGTGGCGGCCCATATTCTTCGCGGCCGCGAGGGCTTTCTCCTTTGGACGGCCAGCCAAGCCGATTGTTATTCACCGGCCTTGAGCCGCCTCGGCCTCGACCCGTCCCGCATCGTGTGGATCGGCTGCGCGAAGGATGCCGAAGTGCTGGGTGTTATGGAAGAGGCGCTCCATTCACGGGCGCTGGCCGTGGTTCTAGGCGAGGCTGGAACGCTGAATTTGAAGACCGGGCGCAGGCTCGATGCTGCGGCACGCCAATCGGGGAGCACGGCGCTTCTCTTGCGGCGGCACCGCACCAGGCAACAGGGTACAGGCCCGAGCGGCGCCGCTACCACGCGCTGGCGGGTGAGTGCGGTGGCTACGGAAGCGGCAAGACCCCCTCATCCTGTCCTTCTCCCCAAGGGGAGAAGGGACGCTCGAATTTCCTCTCCCTTTGGGGAAAGGACCGCAGCCTTGTCTCCCCTAGGAGAAAGGGCCTCAGCTTTATCTCCCTTTGCTCAAGGGGAGAGGGCTATTCCCTTTCCCCTCGTGGAAAGGGCCGCAGCTTTTGCTCCCTCTCCCCTCGGGGAGAGGGCTGGGGTGAGGGGGGACTCCGAGCCGGGACTCGGCCCTCCGCGCTGGCGGCTCGATCTTGATTATTGCCGCAACGGCAGAACGGCATCGTGGATTGTGGAGGCGTGCGATGGCGCAGATGGCGATCAATACGAGGCGTGCCATGTTCGTGTGGTTGCCGAACTTCGCGATAACGCTGGCCCGCCTGAAAGAGCCCAAGCTCGTAAAACCGGAGGAGCCGCTCGCTCTGCTTGAAAAGCACGGTAATATCCGGCGCATCGCGGCTCTCGACGAGCCCGCCCTGCGGGCCGGGCTCCATTTGCATCAGCCCCTGGCCGATGCGCTCGCCGTTTATCCGAAACTGATCGTTGCCGATGCCGATCCCGCAGCCTGCGAAAAGGCGCTGACGGCGCTGGCCGGCTGGGCACAGCGTTATAGCCCGGCGACAGCGCCCTCGCCTCCCTCCGGCCTATGGCTCGATATCACCGGATGCGCCCATCTCTGGGACGGCGAAGGCGGGCTCGCCCGGGATCTGCTCGGCCGGCTTGAAGCGCGCGGCATTCCCGCACGGGCGGCTGTCGCGCCAACCTTCGGCGCGGCCTATGCGCTCGCCCACCATGCCGGAAGCTATGTCATCGCCGATGACACCGCGGAAAGCGATGTAGCAGTAAGACCCCCTCACCCCAACCCTCTCCCCATGGGGAGAGGGAGTTCGGGCGTGCCTCTCTCCAGGGGGAGTTCCAGGGTGGACAGGATGAGGGGGGACACAGAGCCACCATTCACGGCGCTGCTAGCCCCTCTGCCTGTGGAGCGGCTGCGGATCGGCGATGAGACGGCGGCCCTTCTTCGCAAGCTCGGGCTTTTCACCATTGGCGATGTGCAAAAATTGCCTCGCGCCGGCCTTTCGCGCCGGTTCCCCGATCTTCTGCCGCAACTCGATAAAGCGCTGGGACATGCCCAGGAGGCGGTCGATTTTCTGCATCCGCCAACGCCCTGGATCGAGCGCTTGCGCTTTGCCGAGCCGGTTTCTGCGCCGGAAGATTTGGAGCGCGTCACACTCAAGCTTTTAGAGATGCTTTGCGCGCGGCTCGAAGCGGAACGCCGGGGCGGCCTCACCTTCGAGGTCAGCTTTTTCCGCTCCGATGGTGGCGTGCAAGTAGCGGCCGTTTCGACGGCGCTGCCAACGCGCGATCCCGAGCGGGTAATGCGCTTGTTCCGCGAGAAGCTGGGGCTGATCGATCCGGGCTTCGGCGTCGATTTGGCGATGCTCGCCGCGCCGCATACCGAACCGTTGGATGAGCGGCAGGCCAGCATCTTGCGAAGCGAGCAAGGTGCGGCGTGCGTCGAGGAACTTGCGGCGCTGATCGACGCGCTCGAAAACCGGCTTGGCAAGGGTAGCGTGTACCGTGTCGCCCCGGTGGAAAGTTACATCCCCGAACGCGCGGTGAAACGGGAAGGGCCCTTGGGGCCTTGGTCATGGCCGGGCTTGACCCGGCCACCCAAGCCAAAAAACGCTCTGGATGGCCGCCTCAAGGGCGGCCATGACAAGATCTGGCAGCACATCGGCGAGCGCCCCATCCGGCTTTTCGCCTGGCCCCAGCCCATCGATGTGACGGCGGCGCTACCCGATGCGCCGCCGATGCTGTTCCGCTGGCGGAAGATGGTGCATCGCATCGCCCGCGCTGAGGGACCGGAGCGCATTGCACCGGAATGGTGGCGCGGCGGCGATACCCGTGCCGATGCTCACATCCGCGATTACTACCGCGTCGAAAGCACAGCCGGCTTGCGCTTCTGGGTTTTCCGCGAAGGCGCTTACGGCGCCGGGGAGATGCCCCGCTGGTTTCTGCACGGACTCTTTCCATGAACCGCATTGTCACCCCCCAGACAAAAACCGCCTATGCCGAGTTGCAGGTCACAACGAATTTCTCATTCCTGGAAGGCGGCTCGCACCCCCATGAGCTGATCGTGCGCGCCGCGGAGCTTGGGCTTTCGGCCATCGCCATCGCGGATCGCAATTCGGTGGCCGGCTTGGTGCGGGCGCATCTCGCCGCGCGCGAATTGGATGTGAGGCTGATCGCGGGCTGCCGGCTGTCCTTTATGGACGGAGCGCCGGATTTGCTCTGCTATCCGCAAGACCGCGCTGCGTATGGACGGCTGTGCCGGCTGCTGACGGTTGGGAAATCGGACAGGGTGTTTAAGGAGAAGGGGAAAAGCAGCGGGAATGCCTGCTTCATCATGGTTCGAGACGGCCTTCGGCCTCCTCACCATGAGGGTTGGCGCCACCCTCATCCTGAGGAGCCGCGCAGCGGCGTTTCGAAGGATGAGGCGATACCAAAAGGCGAGTGCCATCTGCGCTTTGAAGATTTCCTGGCCTTTTCGGATGGGCAGATCGTTGCCCTGATGCCGCCGGACGATGTGTTTCAGAGCCCGGAAACCACGAAGCGCTTTCAATCGCGCTTGCATGAGCTGGCGGCCGGACTGAAAGGCCGCGTCTATCTCGCTGCCGCTTGCCGCTTTCATGGAGACGACGCCAAGCGGCTGCATCGGCTTTGCGCGCTTGCCCGCGCGGCGCGAGTGCCCCTTATCGCCACCAACGATGTGCTCTATCACGATCCCGCCCGCCGCCGCCTTCAGGATGTTCTCACCTGCATCCGCGACACCTGCACCATAGACGAAGCGGGCTTCCGGCTCGCGCGGAATGCCGAGCGCCATCTGAAAAGCCCCGATGAGATGGCACGCCTGTTTGCCGCCTATCCAGAGGCCATTGCGAACACGATCAAACTCGCCCAACGCTGCAATTTCAGCCTCCAAGAGCTGACCTACGAATATCCCGATGAGATCGCGCCCAACGGCGAAGACCCGCAAGCGAGGCTTGAGCGGCTGACTTGGGAGGGCCTCAAGCGGCGCTATCCGCCTCATCAATGGCCGGACGGCGCGCCGGTTACGGTGATCGAGCAGATCCGCCACGAATTCGAGCTGATCGCGCGGCTTAAATACGCGCCGTTCTTTCTCACGGTCGAAGACATCGTCCGCTTCGCGCGCGATCGGAAAATCCTGCATCAAGGACGCGGCTCGGCCGCCAATTCCGCCGTCTGCTTCGCGCTCGGCATCACCGAGGTCGATCCGGCACGTTCCAACCTCCTGTTCGAGCGCTTCATCTCCGATGCGCGCGACGAACCGCCCGATATCGATGTCGATTTCGAGCATGAGCGGCGGGAAGAGGTCATCCAATATATCTATAACCGCTTCGGCCGGCATCGCGCGGGCCTATGCGCAACGGTCATTTGCTACCGGACGCGCGGCGCTGTGCGCGAGGTGGGAAAGGCGCTTGGGCTTTCGCCCGATGTTACGGCGGCGCTGGCCGGCGCGGTCTGGGGCTGGAGCGAGGAGGGCATCGCGCCTTCCGAACTTGCGGACCTCGGCCTCGATGCGGGCGACCGGCGGCTCGCTCTTTGCCTCGAATTGTCCCGCGCGCTGATCGGCTTTCCGCGCCACCTTTCCCAGCATCCCGGTGGCTTTCTCATTGCGCGCGGCAGGCTCGACGAACTTGTGCCCATCGAGAACGCCTCTATGGAGGACCGCACCGTCATCTCCTGGGACAAGGACGACATCGAAGCGCTCGGCATGCTCAAGGTCGATGTGCTGGCGCTCGGCATGCTCACCTGCCTCGCCAAAGGCTTCGCGCTTTTGCGCAAGCACTACCGGGTGGACCTTACGCCCGCGACCGTCCCGGCCGAGGATGCCGGCGTCTACAAGATGCTGTCGCGCGCCGATTCCATTGGCGTGTTTCAGGTGGAGAGCCGCGCCCAGCAGACCATGCTGCCGCGCCTCAAGCCAAGCTGCTTCTACGATCTCGTTGTCGAAGTCGCCATCGTGCGGCCGGGTCCGATCCAAGGCGACATGGTGCATCCCTATCTACGCCGCCGCCAGGGATTGGAAAAAACCACCTACCCAAGCGACGAATTGAAAAAAATTCTCGAAAAAACGCTCGGAGTGCCGCTCTTCCAGGAACAATGCATGAAGATTGCCATTGTAGCTGCGGGGTTTAAGCCAAGCCGCGCCGACGAGCTACGGCGCGCTATGGCGACGTTCAAAAAAGTGGGCACGATTCACACATTCAGGGACGAGTTCATCCGGGGCATGCTCGCCAAAAATTATGAACGCGATTTCGCGGAGCGCTGTTTCAGTCAGATTCAGGGCTTCGGCACCTATGGCTTTCCCGAAAGCCATGCGGCGTCGTTCGCGCTGCTCGTCTACTGCTCCGCGTGGATGAAATGCTATTACCCCGATGTGTTCGCGGCCGCGATTTTGAATAGCCAGCCCATGGGCTTCTATGCGCCCGCCCAGCTTGTGCGCGACGCCCGCGAGCATGGCGTCGAGGTGCGTCCCGTGGATGTGAATGCAAGCGATTGGGATCATACGCTGGAAGCTCCCACGGTTGGGGACGGCCCTCATTCTCATGGTTCGAGACGGCCCTTCGGGCCTCCTCACCATGAGGGCGCGCCTCATCCTGAGGAGCCGCGCAGCGGCGTCTCGAAGGATAAGGTGCGCCATGCCCTCCGCCTTGGGCTCCGCCTCGTCGCAGGCTTCCGCGAAGACGATGCCAATAGGATCATTGAAGCACGCAACCTAAGCGGCCCGTTTCGGACGCCAGAGGACCTTATGCGCCGGGCGAAACTCGGCCCAGCCGCGATGCGAACGCTTGCGCGCGCCGATGCCTTCGGTTCGCTCGATCTGGGGCGGCGGGAAACTCTGTGGGAAGTGGCGGGTCTTGAAGCAGATATTTTGCCGCTTCTCCCGCCGGATGGCACATTCCAGCCTCCGTCATCGCGAGGCAGCTCCCCGTTCGGGGCCGGGGACAAGCCTTGCCGCCGCGGCGATCCAGAAGACCCCCTCACCCCAACCCTCTCCCCGAGGGGAGAGGGAGAAGAGGCTGCGGCCTACTCCCCAAGGGGAGAGGGAGTCTCCCACGGTTGCGGCAGCGTCCCTTCTCCCCTTGGGGAGAAGGACAGGATGAGGGGGTCTGCTCACTTCGCTCTCAATGACGGAGGCTCCTCTCACGGTGGCGTTGAGTTGCCGCCTCTCCGGGATGAAGAGGCCGTCACGGAAGATTACGCCGTGTTCGGGCTCTCGCTTCGAAATCACCCCATGGCGTTCATGCGCGCCGGCTTGGCTGCCAAGGGCATGGTTACGGCCGCGGACTTGAAAAAGCTGCCTGACGGAAGATTTGTGAAAATTGCGGGCCTCGTCCTGTTCCGGCAGCGGCCTGGAACCGCGAAAGGCACGATCTTCATCACCATCGAGGATGAAACAGGCGCCGCCAATCTGATCGTTTGGCCAAAGCTGTCCGAAAAATACAGACGGGCTGTTTTTGGCGCGAAGGTGCTTCTTTGTGAGGGCATTTTACAAAAGGAAAGCAATGTCATCCATGTGGTCAGCCGCCGTCTCACCGATTGGACGGCCATGCTTCAAAAGCTTCAACCCAAAGCCCCGGAGGCTTTCGCCTTGCGCTTTGGCCGGGGCGATGAAGTTGCCCACGCCTCTGGCGGGGATACCCGGATTGGAAAAAGTGTTAATAGGAATTGGACCGATGCCTTAAAAAGCCGCGATTTCCGGTAACAGGATCTTCCAACCTTCCGGAGTAGCCGTTGGCATGAGCCGAAGCTGCCGGGAGAAGCGGTCGAGAGACCAGGGCGAAGGCTGGATGCTGGCGGGCAGTCCGCTTTCGCACCGATCAAGAGGGAATGATGCGCCTTAAGTCACACATTTGGGTGAGCGCCTACCTGCGGCGGCTCAACTCATCTTTCATATCCGCGCACCTCGTACGGCGCGGCGACTCCGATGCCGGAGCCATCTACATCAAGGTCGCGCACCTCGATGGAAAGTGCCAAGTCTATGCACCTTTGTCGGCCCACCTCGCGGCGGCGATGCCGGGAGACGCGCTGATCCTCGACGAGGGCCGGGCATGGGAGCCTGTTTACTCGCCGGACGCCACCGAGGCCGACGCGGACGCCTACCTCGCGAAGCAAGCGGGCAGGGACCCGGACCTCTGGATTTTAGAGATCGAGATGCCCGAAGGAAAGCGTCTGCCAGGTCAAAACGCGCTGGCTCTGAATTGAGCGGCGAGGCTTCGAGCGGCCACGGCCGCTCGCGGACTGCCTCTGCGCGGAATTATCCTTTTTCGTAATAAACTATGGATGACTTTCGGCTTTAATGCTTGAAAACGGCCGTCGCAAGGAGTACTGACTGACCGGACAGTCACTATCCACGGCGGTGTCATGCGAGCGAAGAGTGGAACGCGCCTGAAACCCCCGGAAGCCGTTCACTTTCGCAGGCGCGGCGGCACTGAGCAACGGGCCCGGGCGGCTCGCGCGGCGCCGGAAGAACGGCAGGAGGCAATTCTCAAGGCCGCGCTGGACGTATTCTCGGAGAACGGCTTCGCGGGGACGCGCCTCGACGATATCGCTCAAAGAGCCGGAGTGGCCAAGGGAACCCTCTATCTTTATTTCCCGGATAAGGAAGCGCTTTTCGAGCGCATGCTCCAAAGCGTCGCCGCACCCGGTCTCGCCCGGATGGCGGCGCTTGCCGCTGATGAAAACGCCACGGCCGTTCAGGCACTCGAAGCCTTCATCGCGTTTTTCGAGACCGAGATTCTGAACACACCCCGCGAGAAGGTCATGCGGCTTATCATCACGGAGGGGCCGCGTTTTCCGAGGCTAGCGGAGTTCTATTACGACACCGTGATCTCAAAAGGGATCGCGGCGCTGAGCACCATCGCTAAGCGCGATACACGCCGCAGCGCTGCCCACATGGAGTTGTTGGCTCGCTTTCCGCAGCTTCTCTTCGCCCCCTTCCTCGTGTCCGTCATTTGGCGCGGTATGTTCTCGGAGTTTGAGCCGCTGGATGTGCACGCGCTCCTTACAGCGCATAAGCAAATTCTGCTCCAACCGGAAGAGGAGGCGTGATCATGAACGTCCGCCGCATTCTCTTGCTCGCCCTGATCGTTGGTGGTGGCGCGGGCGCCTATTGGTGGTTCTACCTAAGGCCGGAACCAAGCAAGGCCCTCGTTATGCAAGGCAATGTCGAGATTCGCCAGGTGAACCTCGGTTTCAAGGTCGCTGGCCGCATCGAGAAGCTGAATGTGGACGAGGGCGACACTGTCCGGACAAAGCAGGTGCTGGCTTCGCTCGAAAAAATCTACTTCGAAGATGCCTTGGCGCAGGCTCGCGCGCAGCGCGATCAGATGGCCGCGAACTATGAGAAGATGCGCGCTGGAAACCGCCCTGAGGAGATCGCTGAGGCCAGGGCGCTTGTCGCGGAACGCGAGGCGACACTGACGAATGCACGCGTGACGCGGAAAAGAGCGGAGCAGCTCCTCAGCACGCCGGCAGGTGCGCAGAAAATCTTCGACGACGCACAGGCCGCCGAGCGGCAGTCTGACGCCCTCCTCAATTCCGCCCGCGAGGCACTTAGGCTTCAGGAAGTTGGCTTCCGCAAGGAGGACATTGCGCTTGCAAAAGCGCAGCTCGGCGAGCGTGAAGCGATGGTTAAAACGAACGAACGCAATTTAGCGGACGCCGAGTTGATCGCGCCGAGCAGCGGCACCGTCTTGAGCCGCGTGCGCGAAGTGGGCGCGATCGTCGCGCCCGGCGAAACGGTTTACGTTCTGAGCTTGACCTCGCCTATTTGGGTGAGAACCTATGTCTCGGAGCGCGATCTCGGCCGGGTCAAGCCAGGGATGGAAGTCCGGGTGAAAACCGACACGCCGGGGACGAAAGTATACACCGGCCGGATCGGGTTCATTTCAACGGCTGCGGAGTTCACGCCGAAAACGGTCGAGACCACGGAACTGCGTACGGCGCTCGTTTACCGGCTGCGTATCGTCATCGATGACGATACGGGGTTCTTGCGGCAAGGTATGCCCGTCACCGTCACGACCGAGCCCGCTCCCAGCGAGGGCACGCCGGTTGCGAGTAGCAAATAATCATGAACCCGCCGCTGGCCATCGTTGAGAATTTGACGAAGCGCTTTGCCAAGAGCGAAGCGCCCGCGTTGGACGACCTCAGCTTTAGGCTCAACGCAGGACAGGTTACGGGTATCGTCGGGCCGGATGGCGCCGGAAAAACCACGCTGATGCGGCTCTTAGCTGGGCTCTTGACGCCAAGCGAGGGCCGGGCCACGGTCTGCGGCTTCAATACGATGAAAGAGCCTCTTGGCCTCCATCATGCTATCGGTTACATGCCGCAGCGCTTCGGCCTCTATGAAGACCTCACCGTTTTCGAAAACCTCGACCTCTATGCCGACCTGCGCGGCGTTGTGGGCGACGCGCGCAAGGAAAGCTTCGAGCGGCTTTTGACATTTACGGACCTCAAACGCTTCACGGGCCGGCTTGCGGGACGCCTTTCCGGGGGGATGAAGCAGAAGCTTGGCTTAGCCTGTGCCATGCTGCGCTCGCCCCGCCTGCTTCTTCTCGACGAACCGAGCGTCGGCGTCGATCCGATCTCGCGCCGGGAATTGTGGCGCATGGTCAATGCACTGACGGACGATGGCGTCGGCGTGGTCTGGACCACGGCCTATCTCGACGAGGCTGAGAACTGCGCGGAGGTGCTTGTCCTCAATAGCGGCAAGCTCCTCTTCCAGGGAGATCCAAGGGCCATGACCGAGCAAATCGGGGGCCGGGTCTTTCTCATCCGGGGGGCACCGGGCGAGCGCCGCTCGCTGCTGACGCGGGCCCTTGCGAGACCGGAGGTTATCGATGGGGTCATCCAGGGAGAAGCCGTCCGTCTTGTCGTCGCCGAACATGCCGAGCCGCCAAGCGCGGCTGAGCTTGAAGCGCCCGCCGCGATTATCTTGGCCGCGAAGCCTCGCTTCGAGGACTCGTTTGTCGCTATGCTGGGCGGGCAGCCGAAGCGGACACAAGCTCTGGAAACGCCGGAGCGTCAGACCCATGGCGGCGATGCCGCTGTCGAAGCCCTGGAACTCACCAAGGTATTTGGCGAGTTCACAGCCGCCGACCGCATTTCCTTCACGATCAAACGCGGTGAGATCTTCGGATTGCTCGGCCCCAATGGCGCCGGCAAATCGACGACTTTCAAAATGATGTGCGGGCTCCTCAAACCGACCGCCGGAACGGCCCGCGTAGACGGCTACGATCTCTACCGCGCCCCAGCGGTTGCGCGGGGGCGCCTTGGTTATATGGCGCAGAAGTTCTCGCTCTATGGCGATCTCAGCGTTAAGCAGAATTTGGATTTCTTCGGTGGGGTTTACGGCCTGACCGGCGCGAAACGGCGCGCCGCCATAGACCGCGCGATCGCCGCATTCGATCTGACGCCTTACCTGAAATCGAATGCCGGCGAGTTGCCGCTCGGGTACAAGCAGCGCCTCGCGCTCTCGTGTGCGATCTTGCACAATCCGCCCGTGCTGTTTCTGGATGAGCCTACATCGGGCGTCGATCCCCTCACCCGGCGCGAATTTTGGGGCTACATCAACGCGATGATTGGCGGCGGCGTCACGGTGATGGTGACGACCCATTTCATGGACGAGGCGGAATATTGCGACCGCGTCGCCCTGATCTACCGTGGCAGAAGCATCGCCATCGATACACCGGACGCCTTGCAAGCCTCGGTGAAGAGCGCGGCGCTCCCGAACCCGACGCTTGAGGACGCGTTCATCGCGCTGATCGAGGCCCAGGACCAGCGGGAGGCCGCATGACCGGACGCTTCGATCCGAATGCAGGCCGTGTCCGCCGCATCAAGGCGCTTATCCGCAAGGAGACGCTGCAAACGCTGCGCGATCCGAGCAGCCTGATCGTCGCCGTGGTGTTGCCGGCGATCCTTTTGTTTCTCTACGGCTACGGCGTGTCCTTCGATGTCACCAGGGTTCGCGTAGGCCTGGTGATTGAAAATCCATCGCCGGAGACCGAGCGATTCGGCGAATCACTTTCAAACACACCCTTCTTTGCCGTTCAGATCGGCACAGACCGGCGCGCCTTTCTGAACGATTTGACGGCCGGGCGCCTCGAAGGCGTGATCACGCTGTCCGGCGATTTCTCGCAGCGAATTGGGCGCATCGATACAGTGCCGGTGCAGATCATCACCGACGGTAGCGACCCCAACACCGCAAACCTTGTAACCGCCTATGTCCAGGGCGCCTGGCAATCCTGGCTCGATCAGCGGCTCTTGAGCAGCGGAGCCCCGTCCGTGGGCCTTATCGAGCCGGTCCCGCGCGTGTGGTTCAATCCCGAACTCGAAAGCCGCCGCTTTCTCGTCCCCGGCTCGATCGCTCTTATCTTGATGATGATCGGCTCGCTTTTGACCGCCCTTGTCGTGGCGCGCGAATGGGAACGGGGCACGATTGAAGCGCTGCTCGCGACGCCGGCAAGCGTGCCTGAGTTCCTGATCGGCAAGGTCGTGCCGAATTTCGTCCTCGGCTGCATTGCGATGGGGGTCTCCGTCACCTTTGCCTTCGTCATGTTCGATGTTCCGATGCGCGGCACGTCTCTCAGTCTCATTCTAGCGACCACCGCGTTTCTGCTGGTCGCGCTGAGCGTCGGTCTTCTGATCTCGACCGTCGCACGCACGCAATTCATCGCGAGCCAGATCGCAATGCTGTCGTCCTTCTTGCCGGGGCTGTTCTTCTCGGGGTTCATCTTCGAGATCGCGAGCATGCCTGCGCCGCTTCGGGCGTTTTCGGCGTTGGTCCCCGCGAAATACTTCGTGTCGGCCTTGCAAACCATCTTCCTGGCCGGAGACATCGCTGAGGTGCTCGTCCCGAAGATCTTGATCCTGATGCTCATGAGCGTCTTCGTGATGGTGCTCACGGCGCGCAATTCAAAGATGAGGCTCGATTGATGATCCCGCCCAAGCTCATCGCGCTGATCATGAAAGAACTGCTCGCGGCCTTCAAGGACCCGAAAATGCGGCTGTCCTTCATCATTCCGCCGCTGATGCAGGTTCTGCTTTATTCCTACGCAGCGACACTTGAAGTGACCAACGTTCCCATCGCCGTCTACAACGAAGATTGGGGGCAGGCATCCAAGCAGTTGATCGCCCGTTTCGAACGCGCCTCGGCCTTCTCCGAGATCCTCTACCTGAACAGCGAAGACGAGGTGCAGCACGCTATCGACGCGCAGCGCGCGCTGGTCGCCGTTCACATCGGGCAGGAATTCTCACGTAAGCTCGCCGCGAGGCAGCACGCGCCTGTGCAAATCATTTTGGATGGACGCCGGTCGAACAGCGCGCAAATCCTGAACGGCTATTTGAACGCCATCCTGACCCAATTCGCGGCGGACTACATGCTGGGCGAGGCGCAGGTAGCCGCCGTCAGCAGCGCGGTAGACCGATCCTGGTACAACCCCAACCGCGAATACCGCACAGCGATGATTCCGGCCCTCGTCGGCACGCTATCTATGAGCACTGTGCTCTTCGTGATCGTCATGTCGGTGGCGCGAGAGCGTGAGCTTGGCACCTTCGAGCAGCTTCTGGTGTCGCCCTTGCTGCCCATCGAGATCATCATAGGCAAGGCGGTTCCGGGACTCATCATCGGCGTCATGGTTGCCACCAGCATCACCATCATCATTACCCAGCTTTTCGGCATCCCCCTGACAGGCTCGCTATTTGTGCTCTATGCCGGGCTCATCGTGTTTCTGCTCGCGATCATCGGGATCGCGCTCTTCATCTCCTCGCTCGCCTCGACCCAGCAACAGGCCATGCTCGGGGCCATGGTCTATATGATGCCGGCCATGATGCTATCGGGCTTCATGAGCCCCGTTCAGAACATGCCGGACTGGCTCAAGCCGCTCGCGCTCCTGAACCCTCTGACGCATTTCCTTGTCATCGTGCGGGGCGTTTTCTTGCGGGATATGCCCATGGCGCTGGTGGCCGAGCGCATTTGGCCGATGCTGATCATCGCGATGTTTACGTTGACGGCGGCGACGTGGCTGTTCCGGCGGCGGTTGAGCTGAGCGCTTGAGGCCGGATGCGGAAGAAGCGAGTCCGTCAAGGTCATGCCCGCTTTCGGGGGTGTGACCGGCATTGTACTTAAAATAGCGTTCCTCTCCCCAGCACCCCATTACGTAAGTTTTGGTCAAGCGCAGTTTGATGCGAGTCAAAGATGCAGCATTTAATCTTTGTGAGATTGTAATGTGATTTCATAAAGCAGCGGAAAGGTACGGAGTTGCGCGGTGCCCAAAATAAGGCCGCTGAAGAGGCGCTTCGGGAAAGTGAGGAGCTATTCCGCGCTACCTTTGAAAACGCCGCGGTCGGCATGGCTCACGTCTCGCCTGATGGCCGCTTTTTCCACGTGAACCGGCGCCTTTGTGAGATTTTGGGGTACGGCGCCAGCGAGCTCTGCAAAAAGACCGTCAAAGAGATTAGCCATCCGGCCGATGCTGAGGTCAGCAAACCCAGGCTTCAGCAGATGGCATCCGGGAGCATCGACAGCTTTACACTTGAAAAGCGCTATCTCCGCAAGGATCAGACGATCGTATGGGCGAAGATCGCCGTCGGCTGTCTGCGCAAGGCCGATAAGACGGTAGATTACCATATTACGGTCGTTGAGGACATCTCGGAAAGGAAGGCTGCTGAAACTGCTTTAAGGGAGAGCGAGCAACGTTTCCGCGCCTTGGGACAGGCAAGCGTCAACGCACTTTATCGCATGAACGCCGATGCCTCCGTTATGTTGGAAGCGAACGGTCAGGGCTTTATGACCGATACGCCACACCCTACGCAAAGTTGGCTGGCAACCTATGTTCCGCCCAACGAACAGGGTACTGTCCTGGAAGCCGTCGGACTGGCTGTTGCTACGCTCACGCCGTTCGATTTAGAACACCGGGTCTATCTGGCCGATGGAACAACCGGCTGGATCCGAAACCGGGCCGTTCCGATCCTGGAGGAAGGCGGCGCCGTACGGGAGTGGTTCGGATCGGCGAGCGACATTACAGATCGTAAGCGGGCTGAAGAAGCGCTCCGAGTGAGCGAAGCGCGCCTCCGCCTCTCGCTCGATGCTGCCGAGCTTGGCACTTGGCACTGGGACATTGCAAAAGGACCTGGAGCGGCCGAGGCGGATGCTCGCGCTAAAGCGCTGTTCGGCTTGTCTCTTGACGATCCCGTGAGCTGCGAGATTTGGGCCAAAGCACTTTTGCCGGAAGACCGGGGTGAAGCCGAAGCCTCCTTTGGCCGTGCTATTGATCCGGCCGATCCTCGTGATGATTATGCCTGCGAGTACAGGGTCAGGCACGCCGATGGGAAGGTGCTCTCCCTCTCGACAACAGGCCGGGCCTACTTTGAAGCTGACCCAGCAGCTCCTTCGGGACGCAAGGTTGTGTCCATGGCGGGTACGGTCCGGGATGTCACGGAAGTGCGCCAGGCAGATGCAATCCTGGAAAGCGAGAGACAGCTGCGGCATCTGGGCGACCGCCTCCCGGACAGCGCGGTCTACCAATTTGTCCGCAGCCCCGACGGTACGGCGCACTGCCGCTACGTCAGCGCGGGCATTGAAAAATTAATTGGCGTGCGTGTGGAAGATTTGCTGCGGGATGCGAGCGTAATCGACAAGATGATGCTCCCGGATCACGTCCAAAGAGTGATCGATGCCGAGCGGAGCAGTGCGCGCAATTTGTCTGACTTCAAGGTGGAAGCCCCCCTTCGATGCATCAATGGGGAAGTGCGCTGGATCCGGTTTCAATCCCGTCCGCAGCGTCTGCCGGACCGCAGCATCATGTGGGAGGGCTTCGCGACGGATGTAACAGGCCGCAAGCGCGCCGAGGAGGCGTTGCGCGAAAGCGAAGAACAACTGCGTCTCTTCGTCGAGCAGGCGCCGGTGTCTATCGCCATGTTCGATCATGACATGCGCTATCTAGCCAGCAGCAGGCGCTGGAATGCCGAACACGGAGTTCCTGAGGCGAACCTTGTTGGCCAAACGCATTACAAGGCTTTCCCCGAGATCCCAGAACGTTGGAGGATCGCTCACCGGCGCGGTCTCGCAGGCGAGACCGTCCGGGAAGAGGAAGACCTTCTTGTACGTCTTGATGGACGCTCGCAGTGGTTCCGGTGGGAGATCCGGCCTTGGCTCAAAGCCGATCATGGCATAGGGGGAATCCTGATCTTCAGCGAGGACGTGACCGCCCGTGTCGAAACGGAACGCGCGCTGCGTCAGAGTGAGGAGCGGTTTCGCGGCATTTTCGAGCATGCGGGCACGGGCATCGCCATTATGGACCTTGAAGGCCGGTTCCAGTCCTGTAATCCGGCCTACTCCGCCATGCTGGGCTACTCTGAGGAGGAACTTCGAGCACTTCTGTTTCAGGACCTCGTCCATCCGGAGGACCGCGCCGCCAATATAGCCGAGAACCGCCGGCTTCTGGGGCAGGAAATACCCGCGTTCGAGATCGTCAACCGGTACGTCAGAAAGGACGGCAAGTCCATCTGGGTGCACAAGTACATCTCGTTGCTGAGAGACCATAGCGGTACACCCACCGGCCTCATCGCCCTGGTGACCGACATGACAGAGCGCCGGCGCCAGGAGGAGCAGATTCGGCTGCTAATGCGAGAGGTGAACCACCGTTCAAAGAACATGCTCGCGCTCGTGCAGGCTGTGGCGCGCCAGACGCGGGCATCGAACCCGGATGACTTCCTTGAGCGCTTCGGGGAGCGCATTCAAGCGCTGGCCGGGGCCCAAGATTTGCTCATCAAAAATGAATGGAGAGGCGTTGACCTTGAGGAGCTTGTTCTCTCGCAGCTCGCCCATTTCAAAGACTTGATTGGAACACGCATCAAACTTAAGGGGCATGCTCTGCTAATCTCAGCATCCGCGGCCCAGACCATCGGGATGGCCCTCCACGAGCTTGCTACAAATGCTGGTAAATACGGCGCGCTCTCCACCCGCGAGGGCCGCGTCGAAATTGAATGGAGCCATAAGCGCGCCGGAACTGACAAAGAAACCTTCGAGTTGACCTGGCGTGAGAAAGGCGGCCCTGCCGTCGAGCCGCCGTCCGTTCAAGGTTTTGGCTCGACCGTTATTTGTACCCTCGCAGAGGCAAACCTTAACGCCATGGTCGAGCTCGATTTTGCAGCCAGCGGGCTGAGCTGGCGGCTTCAATGCCCAGCCGCAAACGTTGAAGAGGTCTGCTCCGAACCAGTATTCGAGGTGACGAAGCCGGTCCGCGGCAACGTGCCGGCGAGCGCTCACCCCCGTGTCCTGGTGGTAGAGGACGAAGCCCTTATTGCCCTTGAGATCGCTCATGTCCTGAGCGACGCAGGTTTCGACGTCATAGGGCCGGCGCGGGCCGTAGCCGCAGCCCTCTCTCTCATAGAGGAGAGCGGGTGCGATGTGGCTGTGCTCGACGTCAATCTTGGCGGTGAAACCTCAGAGCCGGTCGCATGGAGGCTTCTGGCCAAAGGCACCCCCTTCGTCACGCTGTCGGGTTATTCACGGGCGCAGCACCCGCCCGTGTTCAGCAGCGCTCCTGTCCTTGCCAAACCGCTGCAGCCGGAGTTGCTGATCACAGAGGTTAGGGGTTGTCTAGGCCACGCGGCACAAACCATTGTTAAGCGGCCAGCTAGGTGCTGATCGGCGCAACACAGTGCATGCGACTCTTCTTTATGTTGGCTCTTCGGATGAAAGCGGAATTCGCTTGAAAATGTTGGCATTTCCGCTCTCGACCCTGTACGGAAAAACGGCAGCAGACGGCGGTCCGCCCCGGGCCAAGGGCGGCTTGACCGTTTTGGTTGACCGAGCGGCTGCGGGCACGCCATAAGCCGCAACGTCAGTCTCAAGACGCTCCGGCCGCTTCCTCATAGGCCAAGGAGACCTCGAACCAGGCTTCCTCGGCGGCTTTCAACTCCTTCGCAAGAGCGCCCCGCTCCAGCGTGAGCGCCTGGGCCTTCCCGGCTTGCTTCTCATAAAGCGCCGGGTCCGCGAGCGCCGTATCGATGGCGGCGATCTTCTTTTGAAGGGTCTCGATGCGCTTCTCATGACCGGTCAGCTCTTTGCGAAGCGGCGCGAGCCCAGCCCTGCGTTGAGCAGCCAGGCGACGCTCCTCATCGCGGTTGCGCTTCACATCCACGGACAGCGCGCCGCCGCCATTGGCGCCTTTCGCGGTGGCTTGCTTCGCGGCGGCAAGGCTCTCCAGCTTATAGCTTTCGAGGTCGCCGTCGTAGGGCAGCACGGTCCCGCCGCGGACGACCCAGAGCCGGTCCACGGTCGCCTCCAGCAGATGCCGGTCATGGCTGATGAGAATAACGGCGCCCTCGTAATCGTTCAGCGCGTGGATCAGCGCTTCACGGCTGTCGACATCGAGGTGGTTCGTGGGCTCGTCGAGAATGAGGAGATGCGGGGCGTTGAACGTCGCCAGCGCGAAGAGAAGCCGCGCCTTCTCGCCGCCTGAGAGTTTCTCGCTTGCCGTATCGGCCTTGTCCGCCCCGAAGCCGGCCGCCGCAACCCTGGCCCGCTTCTGCGCCTCCGTCGCATCCGGCATTAGCTCAGCGATGTGATCGTAGGCCGAAAGCTTGGGCCGCAGTTCATCGAGCTGGTGCTGCGCGAAATAGCCGTATTCGAGCTTTTTTGACGCCTGCCTGAGGCCGTCGATCGTGCCGAGCTTACCGCACAGCAACTTCGCGAGCGTCGATTTGCCGTTGCCGTTCGCGCCGAGCAGGCCAACGCGGTCGTCGCAATCGAGCCGCAAGGTCACATTGCGCAAGACGGGCTTTTCCGGATCGTAACCGATGCTGGCATTCTCGATGCGGATCAGCGGATTGCCAAGTGACCGCTCGGGCGAGGGAAAGCGAAAGGGGACGACCTGGGAGTCGATCTCCGCGGCGATGGGCTGCATTTTTGCGAGCGCCTTCAGCCGGCTTTGCGCCTGCCGCGCCTTTGTGGCCTTGGCCCGGAAGCGCTCGACAAACGCTTCCATCTTACGGCGCGCGTCGTCCTGGCTCTTCTTCAATTTCAACTGCAGTCGCTGCTGCTCGCGGCGCGTCTCTTCGAAGCGGTCGTAGCCGCCTGCGTAGAAGGCGAGCCGCCGCTCATTGAGATGCAGGATGCTATCGACCGATTTGTTCAGGAGATCGCGGTCATGGCTGACGATCAGAACGGTATGAGGATAATTCTGGATGAAGTCTTCGAGCCAAAGCGTGCCTTCGAGGTCGAGGTAGTTTGTCGGCTCGTCCAGGAGCAAAATGTCCGGTGCGGCGAACAGCGCGCCTGCGAGCGCCACGCGCATACGCCACCCGCCGGAGAACTCCGCGCAAGGCCGCTGCTGCGCCACTTCGTCGAAGCCAAGTCCCGCGAGGATGCGCGCCGCGCGCGCCGGCGCCGAATGCGCGTCGATGTCGGAAAGGCGGGTGTGTATTTCGCCGATGCGATGCGGATCGTCCGCGATTTCCGCTTCCGCGCTCAGCGCAGCCAGCTCCGAATGCGCCGCGAGGACCGTGTCCAGCAGCGTTTCCGGCCCGCCCGGAGCTTCCTGCGACACGTGAGCCATGGTTGCGTTTTTGGGGAAGCCGATCAAGCCTTCGTCCGGGTGGATCTCACCCGCGATCAGGCGCAGGAGCGTGGTCTTGCCCGTGCCATTGCGGCCAACGAGGCCCGCCTTGTGCCCATCGGGGATAGCCGCCGTGGCGTGCTCGAACAAGAGCCGCCCCTGAATGCGATATGAGAGATCGTTGATATGCAGCATGGGCGGAAGATGTCCGCGATTGGCGGAACGCGCAAGGATTTATGAGGCAGCGTCCAGCTTCCGGGGAAAGTTAGGCCGAGCCGTTTTGGCCTCCGCTTATTGCTATCAAGGTATCTGAAATTAACTTGGCAATATATTTTATATCATGAACATCTTGACTGAGCGTAACAGAATAGCAAGAGCATGCCTTGTAATCACACAATATAGACTGTATACTTATTTGCGATGCGCGATCCAGCCTCTCTATTGCCTTTATTATTGTTTCGTATTCTTTCCAAACCGTATCTGCTTACTACGCTTATATCATCGACCACAACCGTGCACAGGGACATTTCTATTTTGTTTGTCATCGGGGAAGCACCCAGCGGTTTGAAATTCCGAATCGGGTTAGTGTCTAATTCTATAGGACTATAAGTGCCTGCCATAGTCTCTATGCAGTCCTTGCAGCGAGGCGGACGTTCCTGGTAGGCTCGGACATCGTGGCTAGTCAGAGTGCCGCATTCGCAAATTAAGACACGTGCCAGTCAAGAGCGCGGAAAAGGGAGTGAGCGTTGCAGGTCCTTATCTTGGGCATTGGGAACTTATTGTGGGCGGACGAAGGCTTCGGCGTTCGCGCGGTCGATGAGCTGCACCGGAACTACCGCTTTCCGGAGAACGTCAAGCTCCTCGATGGCGGCACGCAGGGGCTTTACCTTCTTGAGCATGTGACCTCGGCCGATGTTCTCATCGTCTTCGACGCGGTCGATTACGGCCTTGAGCCAGGCACGATGAAACTCGTGGAAGATGGCGAGGTCCCGTCCTTCCTCGGCGCGAAGAAAATGAGCCTGCATCAGACCGGGTTTCAGGAAGTGCTCGCGACCGCGGAACTACTGGGCAAGCCGCCCGCGCATCTCTACCTGATCGGCGTCCAGCCCTCCGAGCTTGACGATTATGGCGGCAGCCTCAGGCCCGTGGTGAAGGCGCAAATCCCGGCAGCGATGTCCCACGCGGTGGACTATCTCGCCCGCTTCGGCATTCACGCTGTGCGCCGGGCCGAACCACTGCCCGAAAGCGAGACGCTCGCCTGCGAGCACATGCTGATGTCGCGCTACGAAGGCGAACGGCCGGGCGAGGACGAGGCGTTCCGCAAGGGAGACGCGCGCGTGGTGGCCATGCGCCTAACCCCCGGCCAAGCCGGAGACGCGAGCTGATGTGCATCGGCATTCCCATGCAGATCGTTGAGCCGGGCCCGCACTTCTCAGTTTGCCACGGCAGCGGCGAGACGCGCACGATTGATATGGCGCTTGTGGGCGAGCAGCCGGCGGGCACCTGGGTGCTGGTTTTCCTCGACGCGGCGCGGGAAGTCATCACGGCCGGAGATGCCGCCAAGATCGGCGACGCGCTCAAAGCGCTGTCACTTGTTTTGCAAGGCGAGACATCGGTCGATCACCTCTTCGCCGACCTGGTAGGCCGGGAGCCGGAGCTGCCCGATCATTTGAAGCCGCGGCGCACCGGCTAGGAGGAAGACATGACTTCACCCCCGATCGAAGCCCTGACGGCAAAGCACGGCTTCGCCTGTGTGAACGAGAGAAACCTCGACGATTTTCTTCACGCGCATGAGGAGACGGTGCTGTTCTTCGCGGGCGATTCCGAACGGCTCGCCGAGACCGATGATGTGGCCGTCATTCTCCCGGAAATCCTGAAACGGTTCGGCGCCCGCCTCACACCCGCGCTTGTCGAGAAGCCCGCCGAACGGGCGCTGCAACTTCGTTTCCGGTTCAATGCTTTCCCGGCCCTCGTGTTCTTGAGAGGCGGCGGCTATCTCGGCGCGATCTGCCGCGTGCTCGATTGGCAGGACTATCTGACCGGAATCGGCAGCATCCTGACGCGCGAGCCCTCGGCGCCTCCGCCCTATCAGTTCCCTGAAGGTTGCATACCGAGCGCCGGGAACAGCGCGAACGACGGCCAAGATCATTCCGGAGACCAATTATGAGCGCGGGAAACGGCTTTTTCGGCCCAGGCAGCCAGCCCGGCGGCGAGGACGGCGAAGAGCTGAACTACATGGAAATGCCGAAGGGCATGCACACCTATTCCATGCCGGAGATGCCGGAAAAGGAGGAGGCGCAAGCCTTCGGCCCCGCGCTTGAGAAGCTCGATGCGGTGCTGGATGCCTTGCGCGCAGCACCCGCGCCGGGCACCACGCTCACAATCGGTCTCGAAACCCTCGACAAGGCGAACCGCGACTTCGTCAGCCAGCTCCTGGGCGAGGGCGAGGTCAGCATCATAGCGGGGTCCACGATCCAGGTGCAGGAGGCCGTTCTTGCCGGCGTCTGGCGCATTTTCGAGGCCGATAATGCCGGCGCGCTGATCGGCGACCGCATTGAGGTTGGCGATTTCCCGGCGAGCGTCCTCAAGATGGCGCAAGACGCGGGCGGACCGGCTCTGCGGGCGGCGGGTGACTTGGCCGCTCTCAATCTCATGAATGCCCCTTCGCTTGCTACGGAAATCGCGGATAAACTTGCATCGTTTCGCGAAGGCAGCGCACCGCATGTTCTCAATCTGAGCCTGCTTCCCGTCAGCGAAGAGGACGAGGTTTTCCTCGACCGTTGCCTCGGCACCGGCACCGTGACGATCCTCTCGCGAGGCTACGGAAACTGCCGAATCTCTTCCACCGCCGTGAGAAACGCCTGGTGGGTGCGCTATTTCAATTCGCGCGAGGCTTTGATCCTCAACACGGTCGAGATTTCGGAGATTCCCGCCGTGGCCTGCGCGGCCAAGGAAGACCTCGAAGACAGCGCGCAGAGGCTCAGCGAGATCCTGGCGGTCTACCGGTGAGCGCGCATTTCTTCGGCGGCTCGTTCGGCGGCGATGCTAGCAAGCTCACCGACGCGACGCGGCTAGAATGCAAGATCTGCTGGCATGTCTACGATCCCGCCGAGGGCGACGATTACTGGCAAATCCCGCCGGGGACACCGTTCTCGAAATTGCCGGAGCATTGGACCTGCCCCGTGTGCGACGCGGCCAAGGATGGGTTCATGGTGCTGGAGGACGAGCGTGACTGAAGCCGCGCCCTTCGAAGCCTCCCCGGAGCGCGAGGCCCTGATTGCAGCCGGGCTCTCGCGGAATATGGAAGACGTGTTCCGCAAGATCGAACAGGAGCGGATGCAGGACGTTCCCATTCTCAACCCCGCCTTAAGCGTGGCTTGCGTTGGCATGCGGCGTTCCGGCGGCTGCTGGCTTTCGGTGCTGGTAACGCCCTGGTTCATCAACCTCATGCTGCTGCCGGGAAACGAGGCGGAGGCCGGAGCCTGGAACAACATCGCGCCCTGCTCGAAGGTGATGCGCCAATTTCCGTCCGGCTTGTTCGAATTCATTCGCGGCGGGGAGGAGGGCATCGGCCCCTATCAGATGTGCTCCCTGTTCTCGCCCGTGCTGCAGTTCGATAATCAGGAGGCCGCTCTAGCCGCCGCCGAAGCGGCGCTCGCCGCGTTGTTCGATGCAGCTCTTCATCCGGACCGGCCGGGCAGCGCGCCGCAGGAGGGGCAGGCGGAAAAGGTCAGCCGCCGCGATCTGTTTGCCGGCTTTCTAAAGGAGCGAGGCGTGCGGTCGTCATAAGAGCCGGGGCAGGCCCCGCTCTATAAGCATTACCGGTTGCAATTTCGAAGCATGCCGGCACGGCGTGAGACCTCCGACGCCCGCGACTCGGGAGTGCCCAGCATTGTGCACCACGTATGATGGATGTCGTATTCGGCATACCATCCTGCTCCGGTATACCCACACCCTCGTCTTATGTTGTCCCTATACTGGGCAACGGCCTTTGACGCGTAAGCACCGCAATTATTCCTCACACCGGCCCCGGATTCAATAACCGAAGGATGGTGGCGCTCTTTGACAGCTGGTCTTGGCTGTCTGGGGGTGGGCTCGGTCTCATCGCTTCCTGAAATCGATTTCCCTGTTTTTCCGGCCTCGCCTCCAATGCTATCGGCATGGGCTTGAACCGTAACGGCCAGTGCCAGTGCTGCAATGAATATGATCCGTTGTAGAACTCTGTGCATAATCGCCATCAGTCCCCCTTCCAACTACAACCGCCTGCGCATGGAATTCCTTATTACAAGCCTCGCCGTCCCCCGGTTTATTTGGCCACAACCTTTTCCGCACCGTTCGCGCAGACACCCGCCAGAATTTCGCAGCCCGGGTTATCCTTGGCGCACCCCTCAAGAGCGGCGTTGCGCGCGGCGCTCATGCTCGCTCGCGCGGCAAGGGACCAGCGTTTGTCCGAATAGGCGAACGCGCCGCATTCCGAACCGAAAAAAGTGAGAACCGAGTTGCAAGTTGGTTTCGCTTTTCCGCAGCCATCCTGAGCCTCGTTCTCGGCGGCTTTACGCGATTGCGCGGCCCAGGACATGCCCCATTTCCTTTCCGTTCTCGAATAGGCTATGGCACCCCACGGCCTGAGCGGAGCTGCCCGGCGCAACCGCCGGAGGAGGCCTTCGGTAAGCTCGCCGTCTTTCTTAAGGCCGATCGCTTCCTGATAGTCCCGAATAGCATCCCTCATCTGATCGTTGATCGCGCCGTCTTCAGGGCCGGGGTCGTAATTCAGGTCATAGAGACGGTGCTTTGCCTCCTTTACCTGTTCACTGGCAACAATCGGGGCCGTATCGTAGCTGGTCTCGAAATCCGTTGTTGTTGTCCGGCTCGACTCAAGGTGAACCGCATCGGCTTTGGCCTCCGCGAAATAGAATTTCGCGAGCAGGGCATGGTTCTCCCAGGGCACCTGCTTGCCGTTGGTCTTTTCGAGAACCTCTTTCCGGACATTCGTGAGGATCGAAACGATGTCTTCTCCAGGCGTGCCGATAGCATGCACCAAAGGCCCGCTGAAAGGCGAGTTGCGGCCGGCGCCGTCCAGCGCAACGTTCCCGGGCTGCGTCGAGAAGCTGATGAGCGTTCCTACTCCCGATTCCGCTGGCGCAAGGCCGGTACTGACTTCGATGCCGCGCGTGCCAAGCGCTCTTGCAAGATTGCGAGCCAGCGGATTATTCCGGCAGGCATCGAGGAACAGGATGTTGGTCTTAGTCTCGCGCTCCATGGTCCGTTGCACTAAATCGAGCCGCACCATCTCGAAATCGAGCGCCGCAACCGTTTCGAGCTTGGCATCGACCGGCATGAGGTAGTTCACCCCCGCGACCTGAAGCCCGTGGCCCGAAAAGTGGAAGACCGCGGCGTCGGCGCCCTCGAGCGCGAGCGCAAATTCAAGGATCTTGCGATCCATATCCGTCTTGATGAGGTCGGTCGCAAGAATGACGCGGAAACCCAACGCCTTCAGCGCCGCGGCCATATCCTCGGCATCATTCTTGGGGTTCGCGAGCGGCGTCGCATGCATGTAGTCCGCGTTGCCGATGACAAGCGCGACGCGCTTTCCCACTGCATGCGCAGGCGCAACCCAGGCAGCGATCAAAGCGAGCGTGAATAACGCGAATATGCGATTTATAAAAGTGCACTCGACAGAGCGGCACTTCAATCTATGCCGCATGAGCGGTTCCAACGCAATGCGTCGAAGGATGCTTGAAGGAACCGTGCTGTCTAAACTTTCCGGCCGTAACTCACCGCAATGGGCTAGCTCTGCAGATACCGGGTTGAAAGGACAGCCCGTGCCCGTCTCAGCGAAATTTGCCTGTGAAGAGTCCGATTTTGGTGCCCCGGTCTCGCCCCATCCCGCTGTATCGCCTTAGGCTGGATTGGCATTGCGCCAAAGCCGCGCTATCATGCCGCACGAGGAGAACGGCGTTCCCGTTTTTCGCGAAAGAAGACAGCGCAAAGCTGCGCCCATCGCCCGCTTGAGGAAACCCGCAATGTGCCTTGCCCTTCCCGCAGAAGTCGTTGCGGTCGATTCCGCCGCCGGAACCGCCATCGTGGCGCTCGGCCCTGTGAAAAAGGAAATTTCAATCGCGCTTCTCGAAGACGTAGTTCCGGGCGAGTTCGTACTGATCCATGTCGGTTACGCGCTTCACAAGGTCTCGCCGGAAGAAGCGGCGCGCACGCTTGCGATGATCCGCGAGGCGGGCGAGGCGGCCGAACTGGATGCGTTCGCCGGAGAGGCGGCATGAAGTTTGTCGACGAGTTCCGCGACCGCGAACTTGCCCAAGGCCTCGCAGGCGCTATCGCGCGCGAGGCGCACCCCTCGCGGCACTACAACATCATGGAGTTTTGCGGCGGCCACACTCATGCGATCTTTCGCTACGGCGTGCAGGATTTGATGCCGGCGAACGTTACCTTCGTGCACGGGCCGGGCTGTCCGGTCTGCGTGCTTCCCGTAGGCCGAATTGACAACGCGCTCGAACTTGCGGAAGAACGCGGCGTCATCCTCTGTAGCTATGGCGACATGCTGCGCGTGCCTGCCTCCAAGCGGCGCAGCCTCCTGAAAGCGAAGGCGGAAGGGGCCGATGTCCGCATGGTCTATTCCATCGACGACGCCTTGAAGATTGCGCGTGCAAACCCTGGCCGCGACGTGGTGTTTTTTGCCATCGGCTTCGAAACCACGACGCCGCCGACAGCCGTCGCCCTCCGCAAGGCGAAGGCCGAGGGTGTCGAAAACTTCTCCGTCTTCTGCAACCACGTTCTGACCCCGGCCGCGATCCTGCACATTCTGGAAAGCCCGGAGGTTCGTGAGATCGGCAACGTATCCATCGACGCCTTTCTAGGGCCGTCGCATGTCAGCTCCATCATCGGCAGCCGCCCTTACGAATTCTTCGCCGAGGAATTCCAGCGGCCTGTCGTGATCGCGGGTTTCGAGCCGCTCGATGTCATGCAAGCCGCGCTGATGGCGATCCGGCAGCTCAACGAGGGGCGCCACGAGGTCGAGAATCAATATGTCCGCGTGGTGACGCGCGAAGGAAACCTGAAGGCGCAGCAGCTCGTCGCCGATGGTTTCGAACTCCGGCCGTCCTTCGAGTGGCGCGGCCTCGGCCTCGTCCCTTACAGCGCGCTGCGCATCAAGGAGGCTTACGCGGCCTTCGACGCCGAACGGCGCTTCGGCATCGTCACGAACCCGTCCCGCGACGCGAAAAGCTGCGAATGCCCTTCCATATTGCGCGGGGCCAAAAAGCCAACGGACTGCAAGCTGTTCGGCACGGTCTGCACGCCCGACAATCCTATCGGCTCGTGCATGGTGTCCTCGGAAGGCGCCTGCGCCGCTTATTGGAGCTATGGCCGCTTCCGGCAGCCTGCCGGGGGAGTAGCCGCATGAGCGCGGCCGGCGCCCGGTTCTCTCATGCGAAAGCCCTCAACCTCGATGGCGCAGTGGAGATGGTTCACGGCAGCGGCGGGCGTGCCACGGCGGAACTCGTGCGCTCTCTCTTCCACCGCCATTTCGATAATGCGTTCCTTGCGCAAGGCAACGATCAGGCCGCCTTCGACATCGCGGGCGGGCGAATGGTCATGACCACCGACGCGCATGTGATCTCACCGCTGTTTTTCCCAGGCGGCGATATCGGCTCGCTCGCGGTCCACGGCACGATCAACGATGTGGCTATGGCCGGCGCGCGCCCGCTTTATCTCTCGGCCGCTTTCATCTTGGAGGAGGGCTTTCCGCTCGCGGATCTTGATCGCATCGTGGGCAGCATGGCGGCGGCTTCGCGCGACGCGGACGTTCCCATCGTCACCGGCGATACGAAAGTGGTCGAGAAGGGCAAGGGCGATGGCGTCTTTATTACGACGGCGGGTATCGGCATCGTGCCGCCCGGCGTGACCATTTCGGGCGATCTTGCCAAGCCCGGAGATGCGATCCTTGTCAGCGGCACGCTTGGCGATCATGGCATCGCCATCCTGTCGAAACGCGAGAACCTCACGTTCGAAACCGAGATCCATTCCGATAGCGCGGCGCTCCATGGCCTCGTCGCGGACATGGTCGCGGGCATCCCCTCGATCCATTGCCTTCGCGATCCGACGCGCGGCGGGCTGGGCGCGACGCTCAATGAAATCGCGCAGCAATCGCGCGTGGGCATGCGGCTTAACGAGAGCGCTATTCCGTTCAAGCCCGATGTGCTGGCGGCTTGCGAGCTGCTTGGGCTCGATCCGCTTTATATCGCCAATGAAGGCAAGCTCATCGCCATCTGCGGCGGCGCCGATGCAAAGCGCTTGCTCGCCGTCATGCGGGCGCATCCGCTCGGGCGGGACGCGGCCATCATCGGCGAGGTGGTGACCGATCCGCATGCCTTCGTGCAGATGCGCACGCGCTTCGGCGGCAGCCGGATGGTGGATTGGCTGGCCGGCGACCCGCTGCCGAGGATTTGCTGAGCCATGCGCATTCTGCTCCTCACGCACAGCTTCAACAGCCTCGCGCAACGCATTTTCGTCGAGCTGGAGGCAGCCGGGCACGAGGTCTCCGTCGAATTCGACATCAACGATGCGGTGACGGAAGAGGCCGTTTCGCTGTTCAGGCCGGATTGCCTCGTCGCGCCCTTTCTGAAGCGCGCCATACCCGAAGCCGTTTGGCGGCGGCTACCCTGTTTCATTGTCCATCCCGGCGTGAAGGGCGACCGTGGTCCTTCGGCGCTCGATTGGGCGATCCTCAACCGTGTCCCGCGATGGGGCGTGACCGTCTTGCAGGCCGAGCGCAACATGGACGCCGGGCCGGTTTGGGCGACGGCAGAATTTGCGATGCGCGATGCATCCAAATCGAGCCTCTACCGGAACGAAGTGACGGAGGCCGCCGTAGCGGCGGTCCTCGAAACCTTGGAGCGCTTTCAAAGCGCGGGCTTCGTTCCGGAGCGGGCGGGGCGATCCAATTGGCAGCCGCAGGTGTCACAATCGGACCGCGCCATTGCATGGGAGCGGGACAGCACAGAGGATGTGTTAAGGAAAATCGGGAGCGCGGACGGCAATCCCGGTCTGAGAAGCCGGCTCTGCGGACGAACCGTCTACCTCTACGACGCCCATCGCGCGGCGAACCTTGAGGGCAGGCCCGGACAGGTGGTTGCGACGAGCGGTCCGGCGATTGCGGTCGCAACGTCCGATGGCGCCATCTGGATCGGCCGGCTGCGCGATGCCGCGAGCATCCATCCCTTCAAGCTGCCGGCAACGGCGGTGCTCATGGGTTCGATTTCCGATGTTCCGGAAATCGCTCTCGACAGCACAGATGGATATCGCGAGATCGCCTATGAGGAAGAAGGCGGCGCGGGCTTTCTGCATTTCCGGTTCTACAACGGGGCGATGGGCACCGCAGCGAGCGAGCGCCTGCTCGCTGCTTATCGCGCGGCGCTTTCGCGGCCCACGCGCGTGCTTGTGCTCATGGGCGGCGCGGATTTCTGGTCGAACGGGATGGACCTCAATCTCATCGAGGCCGCTGCCAGCCCCGCGGACGAGTCCTGGCGCAACATCAACGCGATCGACGATATTGCGGAGGCGATTCTGCGCACGGAAGACCGGCCCGTCATCGCGGCGCTCCAAGGCAACGCGGGCGCGGGAGGCGTCTTCCTGGCCCGCGCGGCGAGCGAGGTCTGGCTTCGGACGGGCGTTGTGCTGAGCCCGCATTACAAGGACATGGGCAATCTCTACGGGTCGGAATTATGGACTTACTCGCTGCCCCGCCACACGTCCGATGGGACTGCGGCTTCGATCATGTCGGGGCGGCTTCCCATGGGTTCCGCGGGAGCCTTGCGCGTTGGGATCGCCGATCGGCGCTTCGGCACAAATGCCGGGGAGTTTGAAAAAGAGGTCCGCAGCCGGGCCATAGCCCTTGCAGGGTCCTGCGATCTTCCCCGGCGCATCGCGGCCCTCAGCGAAAAGCGCGTGGCGGACGAAGCCCAAAAGCCGCTGTCTCTATATCGCGAAGAGGAACTCGCGCGCATGCGGCTCAATTTCTACGGCTTCGACCCGAGCTATCACGTGGCGCGGTATAATTTCGTGCGCAAGCAGGTGAAGTCCCGCACGCCTGTTACCCTGGCGCGGCACCGCGACCGGCGTTTGCAGAGCACAGTGAGGAAGGCGTCATGAGCAGCCTTCCTACCATCCTCGTGATCGATGACGAGGTCCGCAGCGTCGAAGCCCTAGAGCGCATCCTCGAAGACGATTTCGACGTAAAGACGGCGACCTCGGTGGCGGAGGCCGAAACCATCCTCGCAGAAGAGGACGTGCAGGCGATTCTTTGCGACCAGCGCATGCCGGACATGACCGGCGTCGAATTCTTGAAGACCGCGCGGGAGCGCTGGCCCGATATCGTCCGGATGATCATCTCGGGTTACACGGACGCCGAGGACATCATCCAGGGCATCAACGAGGCCGGCATCTATCAATATGTCACCAAGCCCTGGCAGCCCGAAAGCCTCACCCTCATCCTGAAAAATGCGGTGCGCCTGTATCAGCTGCAGCGCGAGAACGAGTTGCTCGCCATCGAGCTGAAGATGTCGCCGGGCCGGGCCGCGAAAGTGGTCGCCGAGCGCAAACAGGAATTGCGGGACCAGTATCAGATCGAGGATGGGATCGTCCGCCACCGCAACAGCCCGATGAACGAGGTGTGCGCGCGGATCAGGCGGGCCGCGCCGTACGATGTCTCTGTGCTGGTCACGGGAGAGAGCGGCACCGGCAAGGAGCTTGTCGCCCGCGCGCTGCATTATAACAGCCTGCGCTGGAACAAGCCTTTCGTTGTCGAGAATTGCGCCGCGCTCCCCGACGAGCTTCTGGAAAGCGAACTGTTCGGCCACCGGCGCGGCGCCTTTACAGGGGCCGTCGAGGATCACATCGGGCTTTTCCAGCGGGCCGATGGCGGCACCATTTTTCTCGACGAGATCGGCGAGGTGTCGCCCGCCTTCCAGGCCAAGCTCCTCCGCGTGCTGCAGGAGGGCGAACTGCGGCGTGTCGGCGGCCGGCAAACCCGCAAAATCGATGTCCGGGTGATTGCGGCCACCAACCGCGATCTTGAAGCCGACGTTCATGCCGGCCGGTTCCGCGAAGACCTCTATTACCGCCTCGCAACCGTCTCCATCCACGTTCCGCCGCTGCGCGAGCGCCCCATGGATATTCCGGTCATTTCTCAGATGCTCCTGGAGAAGGGGCAGGCCCAATTTGGCAAGACTGTGCGCGGCATTTCGCCTGAGGCCATGGCCTGCCTCAGGGCTTATCAATGGCCGGGAAATGTACGGGAGCTTCAAAACGAGATGCAGAGCATTCTCGTCATGGGACCTTCGGAGGGATGGATCGCCGTGGAGCACCTGTCGCGCCGCGTCTCGCAGGCTTTGCCTACCAAGGTGGCCCGGACCGGCGGCCTCGAAGTCGCCGGTCTAGAAGGGACTTTGCGGGAGCGGATCGAAACGCTCGAAGCCTGTATCCTTCGCGAGAGTTCTCATCCGCCATCGTTGGAACAAGAGCCGGGCGGCGAAAGAATTGGGCCTGTCCCGCGTCGGTCTTCGTGCTAAGCTTGAACGTTATGGGCTTGAGAAGATCGAAGCTCTCCCGATCGAGCCAAAGAAGAAGGCCGCAGCCGGACGGTAATTTCCGGTGCGGGACCCGATGCCGAAACCAGAAAGCCATCCATCGAGCCTTCTTTCGCGCGCCGGCGTCGCTTACACCGTAAACCTGACCAACCCGGGCGAAGAAGTCTGGATTGAAGTCATCCAAAAAATGGATGCGGTCTATGCGGAGCTTGTAGAAAACCAGGTCGAACTCGAACAGAAGAATGCCGCGCTGGAAGATGCGCAGCAGCTTATCGCGAGCGTGTTCGCGTCCATGACTGACGTGCTTGCCATTTTCGACCGGTCCGGCCGCATCCAGCGTGTCAACGTGGCGCTCGAAAAAGTGACGGGGCGGAAGGAGAGCGCGCTGTTGGGTCATCCGCTGTCTGTGCTTTTCGTTGCCGAGAGTATCCCCGTCGCTGAGCGTATGCTGACGCAACTCCGGGAGAATGGGACGGTCATCGATTGCGAGGCTTCGCTTTGCGATGAGCATGAGGCGCCGGCGCCGCTCGCAATGAATTGCTCGGCCCGCTTCGATCACAAGGGCCGTTTCATCGGCGGCGTGATGACCGGGCGGCCCTTGGGCGAACTGCGCCGGGCCTATAAGAAGCTCGACACGGCGCACCGCGAATTGCAGGAAGCGCAGCAGCACCTGATTTTTTCAGAGAAGATGGCGGCGCTCGGAAGGCTCGTGGCGGGCGTGGCGCATGAGCTGAATAATCCCATCAGCTTCGTGTTCGCCAACATGCATGCCCTGAAGAAATATGCGCTGCGCCTGCGCCGCTATCTGGAGGCCACGGACGGCAAACTGAGTGGCCCGGAGCTTGCGAGCCTGCGCAAGGAGCTGAAAATCGACCGGACGCTGGCCGATATGGAGCCGTTGATCGAAGGCTCGCTCGAAGGCGCCACCCGCGCCAGCGAGATTGTGCAAGACTTACGGCGCTTTTCGAGCGGCCAGACCGGGCCGGCGGAAGAGTGCAACGTCGCGCGCACGGTACAGACGGCCGTCAGTTGGGTGATCACGACGTCCCGTGCGAAGCCGGACGTAGCCTTCGACATCCCCGGAGATCTCAAGGTCCGGTGCGCGCGCGGCGCGATGCATCAGATCCTCGTTAACTTGATCCAGAATGCGCTGGATGCCATGGAACATCAGACGGCTCCGAAGCTCAACATTGGAGCGGTCCAATCCGGAGACTTCGTCAGAATCAGCGTGCGGGATCATGGCAGTGGCATCCCTCCCAACGCCACTCAGAAGCTCTTCGAGCCCTTCTTCACAACGAAACCCCCCGGCAAGGGCCTGGGCCTAGGCCTTTACCTCAGCTACGCGCTAGCCGGGGATCTTGGCGGCGGTCTGTCAGCCGCAAACCACCCGGCTGGCGGCGCCGTGTTCACCCTGTCGATACCGTTGGACCGCCATGCCGCTTGATACCGCGCGTGGCAAATCTCTAAGCCTCCTATGGCTCCAATCCGGCGGTTGCGGTGGCTGTACCTTGTCGCTGCTTGGCGCCGAAGCGCCGGACCTTTTCTCTACCCTGGACTTTGCCCGCATCGACGTGCTTGCGCACCCCTCGCTGAGCGAGACAAGTGGCGCCGTCTTCCACGAACTGTTGGCAAGCTTACGATCCGGCGAGAGGCCGCTCGATATCCTCTGCCTGGAAGGGGCGGTGATGCGGGGTCCGCGCGGCACGGGCCGGTTCCACATGCTTTCGGGGACGGCCAAGCCGATGAAAGACGCCATCGAGGATCTGGCCCGGCGCGCGCGCTTCGTCCTCGCGGTCGGCACCTGCGCATCCTATGGCGGCGTAACGGCGGCCGGAGACAATGTCACCGAGGCATGCGGCCTTGCCTATGAGGGGAGCGAGCCGGGCGGCTTGCTCGGTCCAAACTTCCGCTCCGGCGCCGGGCTGCCGGTGATCAACATCGCCGGCTGTCCCGTGCATCCTGGCTGGGTGATCGAAACCCTCCTGCAACTATCGCTCGGGCATTTCGGGGCCGGCGAACTCGATGCGCTCCAGCGGCCGCGCTTTTATGCGGGCCACCTCGTCCACCATGGCTGCTCGCGCAATGAGTTCTACGAGTATAAGGCAAGTGCTCAGCAGCTTGGCCAACTCGGCTGCCTGATGGAGCATCTCGGCTGCATCGGAACGCAGGTCCACGGCGACTGCAACATCCGGCGCTGGAACGGCGGCGGCTCTTGCCTGCGCGGCGGCTATCCCTGCATCGGCTGCACAGAGCCCGGATTCGGCGAACGGGACTATCCCTATCTGGAGACGCCGAAGCGGGCGGGAATTCCGGTGGGCTTGCCCGTGGACATGCCCAAAGCGTGGTTCGTGGCGCTGGCCTCCCTCGCCAAGGCCGCAACCCCGGAACGGCTGCGCCGCAACGCCGTCGCCGAAACCGCCGCTGTGCCGCCGGGCACCAGCCCGAGGAAGCCCCCGAAATGAGCCGCGTTATAGCCGGCCCCTTCAACCGCGTCGAAGGCGACCTCGAAATCACGCTCGACATCGAGGACGGAGCGGTGGCGGCAGCGTATGTCAATGCGCCGCTCTACCGGGGCTTCGAGCAAATCCTCCTGGGCAAGGCGCCCAGCGATGCGCTCGTCTACACGCCGCGCATTTGCGGGATATGCTCCGTTTCGCAATCGATTGCAGCGGCGTCGGCGCTCGCCAAGGCGCAGGGCCTGAAGCCTTCGGAAAACGGGGCGCTGCTCCAAAATCTCATCCTCGCGGCCGAGAACGTGGCCGATCACTTGACCCATTTCTACATGTTTTTTATGCCGGACTTCGCGCAGCCCGTTTACGCGAGCGAGGCCTGGTACGGGACGGCGGACCGTTTCCGCGCGATGGGCGGTGAGGCTCAGCGGGAGTTCCTGCCGGCGCGCGCGCAGTTCTTGCACATCATGGGTCTCGTCGCCGGACGCTGGCCTCATACGCTCGGGCTACAGCCGGGCGGCATGACGTGCGCCGTCGGCGCCGCGGAGCAAGCACGCATTGCGGCTTACCTTTCCGGTTTCAGGATCTTCCTGGAAGGAACACTGTTCGGAGATAAGCTCGAACGTGTTGCGGAACATGAGAGCGCAAGTGCTCTCGAATCGTGGGCATCCGAGGGCCAGCCCGCGGCAAGCGACTTCGGCCGCTTTTTGGCGCTCGCCAGAGCGCTGGAACTCGATACGCTTGGGAAAGGACCCGGCCTCTTCCTGAGCTACGGGGCCTATGGACGGAGCGGCGCGCAAGCTTTCAGGCAGGGCGTATTCGATAAAGGCGCCACGCGGGCGCTCAGCCCTGAAGAGATCGAGGAAGATCATGCTTCCTCTTGGCTTGTCCGGCCGGACGGGGCGCGGCATCCAGCGTCGGGCATGACACTGCCTGACATCGACGCGCACGGCGCCTATAGCTGGTGCAAAGCACCGAGGCTCGGCGGCCGTGCCGTGGAAACGGGCGCGCTCGCGCGCCAGCTTATCGATGGACGTCCGCTCCTGCGCGACCTGATTGGCACAGGCGCCGGCAATGTGACCGCGCGCGTTGTGGCCCGTCTCGTTGAAACCGCGCGGCTCATCCCGCTCATGGAGCGCTGGATTTGGGCCGTGCGGCCGGGCGAGCCCTTCTGCATCCATGCCCCGTCCCCGGACGAAGCGCAAGGAGCGGGGCTCATCGAAGCAGCGAGGGGTGCGCTCGGCCATTGGGTCGACATCCGCAAGGGCCGTATTTTCAACTATCAGATCGTCGCACCGACAACCTGGAATTTCTCGCCGCGCGACTCGAAAGGACAGCCGGGCGCCTGTGAGCAGGCGCTTGTTGGCGCTCCCGTTCGCAAGGGCGAGACTACGCCGATTGCCGTTCAGCACATCGTGCGATCCTTCGATCCCTGCATGGTGTGTACGGTGCACTGAACTGGCTTCGCGTCGAGCCGAGGTGTGCGAGTCCGCGGCTGGGGTCCCTCTCCCATGGGGAGCGGGATAGAGTGAGAGATTGCGAGCTTTGTTCGAACGTATAACCCCTCATCCTGCCTTTTCCCGCTGGGAGAAGGAACGCTTGTTCCGGGCGTGGAGTGTGTGGCAAATCATCCGTAGCCATGCACGTCACCGGAGAGGGCGATGTTTTTCTATCTATCGAAGATTTTATGGTTTTTCCTGCAGCCATCGAGCTTTATTATCTTGCTCTTCGCGCTGGGCGCTTACCTCTACAAGCGCGGGCATAAGCGGCCGGCGATCCGCACACTGTTTGCCGCAGCTTTCATCTATGCAGCGGGCGGCTTGTTACCGTTTGGCAATCTGCTGCTTGTTCCGCTGGAGCAATCCTATGCCGGCGATAGCAAAACGCTAACGCAGCCGCCGCATGGGCTTATCGTCTTGGGTGGTTCTGTAGACACAGTCGTTTCGAGCACGCGCGGTGAGACAGCGCTCAACGAAGCCGCAGAGCGGCTCACGGAGGCCGTCGCCCTCGCGCGTCGGTTCCCGGAAGCAAAGATCGTGTTTTCAGGCGGCGATGCCTCGCTCTCTCATCAAGGAATGCCGGAAGCTTCGGTGGCGGCGCGCTTTTTCACGGATATGGGGCTCGACCCTTCGCGCGTGACCTTCGAAGACCGCTCCCGCACAACCTATGAAAATGCAAAGTTCACCAAGACGCTTCTCGATCCACGGCCGGGCGAACGTTGGCTCCTCGTCACTTCGGCGTTCCATATGCTGCGTGCCGCCGGCGCCTTCCGCGCCGCGGGTTTTAATGTTTCCCCCTGGCCAGTGGATTTTCGTACGCGCGGCTATCAGGACTTGATGCGGTTTCCGGGGAGTCCATCCGAAGGGTGGCACCGGATCGACCTGGCGGCCAAGGAATGGATCGGGTTGATCGCCTATCGCGTGACGGGGCGATGGGCAGGCTGACCGCGATCAGTCCGGAAGGATCGCGGTCTTGATCGCTGCAAACTGGCATGCGGCACCGCCTAGAACGAAGACGTGCCAGATGACATTATGAAAGCGCATCCATTCCATGAGATGGAAGGGCACCCCCAAGGTGTAGACGGCTCCGCCCACTATGAGCAGCCACAGAGCGCCGCTTGGCAGCGACGCCACGATCGGGTCGAGAGCCAGCAGAACGATCCAGCCTTGCGCGAGGTAGAGCAGGATCGAAAGCTTTTCGAACCGCCGGGGAAAGCGCAGCTTGATGAGGATGCCGATGGCGGCGATGGCCCAGACCGCGGCGAGCATGATCCGGCCGGCGCCTCCGCCTATGACGACCGCCAATGGCGTATAGCTGCCGGCGATCATGACGAAGATAGCCGCGTGGTCCAGCCGGCGGAGGATTTCCTTGAACTCCCGGCGCGACACAAGATTGTAAGCCGCGGACGCAGCGAACATCCCTATCAGCCCGATGCAATAGACGACGACACCCGCCACATCGGCGGCGGGAAGCTTGCCCATTACGGCAACGAGGATGATAACCGTCGCCACAACGCTGAAGGTTACGCCTGCGGCATGAACGCAAGCATCCGCGATCTGTTCGACCCGCGTATAAGAAGGGAAGACGTGCTTATGCCTCATCCCAGCAGTCTAACGGAAAACACCGGCCGTTCGAAGCCTTGACGCTACCCGCCCGCCCGCAAGTTCTTTGCCGACAGCCGGCCGCGGTCGTCACGTTCGAGTTCGAAGCTTACCCTTTGGCCCTCGCGGGGCGTGCCAAGGCCGGCGCTTTTGGCGTCGTTGATATGGACGTACACGTCCTTCCCGCCGCCGTCCAACTCGACGAAGCCGAAGCCTTTTTGCGCGTTGAACCACTTGACGGTGCCCGAAGGTGCCGCAGCGGGCCTCCGCCTTTCAGGCGTTGAAAGCCGCCTTTCCGGTGCTGAAGGCCTCCTTTCAGGCACTGAAGGCCTTCGGGGATTGCTCCGGGCTGCACCTTCCAGCGGGCGGTGTCTCGGAGGTCTTCGCTTTTGCGTTTGTGAGGGCTTCGAAGCTTCGGGCCCGGTATCGCTGCGTGCCGGTTCACCGCCGATTACTATCAACGGCTTGCCGGTCAACTTTTCGATGGCAATGAGTGTGCTGCGTTCCTCGTCGTCGCAGAACGAAACGGCCACGCCATCCAGCCCCGCGCGCGCGGTGCGCCCGATGCGATGCACATAGGTCTCGGCTTCGTCCGGCAACTCGTAATTGATGACGTGAGTCACCTGATCGACGTCGATGCCGCGCGCTGCGATGTCGGTGGCAACCAGCACGCGCGCATTGCCCGAGGCAAAGCGCGCCAAGGCGCGCTGACGCGCGTTCTGCGATTTGTTGCCGTGCAGGGATTCGGCGTCGATGCCCGCTTTGCCGGCCTGAATTGCCACGCGGTCGGCGCCGCGCTTCGTCCGTGTAAACACGATGGCGCGGGAGACGGCGGGATCCTCAAGAAGTTCGTACAGCGCACGCATTTTGCCGGCTTTGGGCACGAAGATGACATTCTGTGTCACCTGCCCGACCGCCGTGCCTGACGGCGCGATCTGAAGCCGCTCGGCGTTGTTCAGGATTTGATAGCCAAGTTTGGCAATCTCGGGCGGCATCGTCGCCGAGAACATGGCCGACTGCCGGGATTTCGGCGCAAGGGCCGCGATTTTCCGCACTTCGTTGATGAAACCCATGTCGAGCATGCGATCCGCTTCGTCGAGCACAAGCATCGACACCTGATCGAGTTTCACATTGCCTTCCCGAAGGTGATCGTGAAGGCGGCCGGCCGTCGCGACAAGCACATGGACGCCGTGGGCAAGCTGGCGTGTCTGAGGATGCATCTTCACGCCGCCAATGACGATGCCGTGGCGGAGTTTGAGATGGCGCGCGAATCCCACAATGCTTGCATGAACTTGCAATGCGAGTTCGCGCGTTGGGACAAGAATGAGGGCTTGAACCGATTTGGGTTTTGGCGGCTCGTTTCGCTTGGCCAGATTCTCAAGAAGCGGCAGGCCAAAAGCCGCCGTTTTGCCGGTCCCTGTCTGGGCGATGGCCATCAGATCTCCGCCTTGCAGCAGGATCGGGATGGCTTTGGCCTGTACGGGTGTCGGCGTTACGAAGTTTTCAGTGCGCAAAGCGCGGAGGATTGGTTCGGAAAGACCGAACGCGTCAAATGAAGTCGCTGTCACAATTTCTCTCTTTTGCGGCGGGTGCCTTCAAGGCAGCCGGACGCGGGGCAAATGCCTCCGCCGTCGCGCTATCAGAGAGGACAAGGTTTCTAGGATGAACTTGAAAAGAAGATCCGCCGGAGCGGTTCGCCGCGCAATCTCAAGCCATCGATGCTGGTGCGAAGGTGGATGCGTTGCGCCGCTCTGTCAACCGCCATCTACTTGGTCAAAAAATTACCGGGCTGGAAATGTCCCCGCTAACGGAGCGGGGACCACAAAATGGCACTATTCAGAGACGGCTTTGCCAGTCTTGGACCTGGCGCTCCGCTTCCTCTTTAGTAATGCCATAGCGTTCCTGAATTTTTCCAGCCAGTTCACGCTGATGACCTTTCACGACGGAAAGGTCATCGTCGGTCAGTTTTCCCCATTGCTGCTGAACGCGGCCGGTCAACTGCTTCCAATTGCCCTCAATCGAATCCCAGTTCATTGCACCTCCTCACGATGACTTCAGCTCATTGAAAACAGGAATCGTTCGAATGTTCCTGCCGCTGTACCGTCAAGCGCCATCTTGGCCGGGCGCGTTGCGATGGAATGCTTTGCAAATTTGGATTCGAACCGTGTAAAACCGCCTAAGCTCCTCTCATTTATGACGATGTCAGCCCATTTGGAGGTGCTTGTGCTCCTGCCAGACGAAATCCAGCGCTACAAGCGGCACCTCCTCGTGAAGGAGATCGGCGGCCAAGGCCAGCAGCGCCTCAAGGCAGCGCGCGTTCTGGTGGTTGGAGCCGGCGGCCTTGGCTCGCCTCTGATCATGTATCTCGCGGCGGCCGGCGTTGGCACAATCGGCATTATCGACGATGACCGTGTATCGATCGACAATCTGCAGCGTCAGGTCGCCTTCACCACCGCCGATGCCGGCGCACTCAAGGCCGAACGCGCCGCCGCATTCTGCCGGGCTATCAATCCGCATGTGCAGGCTAACGCCCTGCCGTACCGGCTGACGGCCGCAAACGCGCTCGCCACGATCTCCGGCTACGATCTCGTTGCGGACGGTTCCGATAATTTCGCGACGCGCTACCTCGTCAACGATGCGTGCTTCTTCGCGAAAAAGCCGCTCGTTTTTGCCGCGCTCGGCCAGTTCGATGGCTATCTCTCAACGTTCCGCGCATTCGAACACGGCGCGGACGGCAATCCGTTGCCCAACTACCGCTGCCTGTTTCCGGAGCCGCCGGAGCCCGGAACGGTCGCAAGCTGCGAGGAGGCGGGCATGCTTGGGCCCGTTGCAGGCGTCGTCGGTACGCTGCAGGCGGTCGAGGTGGTGAAGGAGATCCTCGGGATGGGAGAAGGGCTCGCCGGCAAGCTCCTAATCTACGATGCGCTTTCAGCACGCTTCCAGCCGGTCGCGCTGAAATGGGACCCTGACAACCCGCTCACGGGGCGAAATCCAACGATCCACGACCTGTCGATCCACATGCGCCGCGAGGTGTAATGCAAAAGCAAAGTCCCGGCTTATCGAGCGGTTCGATTTCTCCTTGCGGTGCAGAGCGGCTACGCCTTGGATGGCATGAGGGGAGATTTGCCCCCAAGCCGACGGTTGCCGTGTCGTGCAAGCTGAGGGTAGGGTGAGCTTTTCTGAAAGAAAAAATCAGCTAGTAAATTCTCAGTAAAGGAAGTTATTTATTTTAGACAATAAATACATTCGCGTTAATGTGATTAGAAGTAATACAAACACTACGCATCATAATCGGCCGATATTTTTGATATCTATCAAGATCAATTTCTGAATTCGTAATAATTTCTGCTCGTCTGAGTATTATTCGAAAAGGGAATGATATGACCAGCGAAACGCACGCGCATCCTTTTACTAGCTGGGCGAAGGAACGCCTCGATGAAATGGATGCGACTTTGACATCGATCGAAGGCCGGCTCGGTGCTCTTCAGGCCGACACAAAAAAACAGGCTGAGAAAGCGGTTTCGGAAATTCGTTCTCAGCGCGACTTATTTGAGGAGGCCGTCCGCAAGCAGCAACATGAGGGTGAGGCCGCTTTGGCAAAAGGACAGGCGGCTTTGCATGCCAATTGGATGTCCTTCGAAGCCATCGTCCATAAATATGTGAGCGAAGCCAAGCAGACTACCGAACAGCAAGAGGCAATTTTCAAAGCGCGCGCCGAAGCCCAGCGCAAAGCGTGGCAGGAGACTATCAATACGCTGCACGGAAAGATCGCCTCCTTTGCCGCGGGCAAGAAACAAGACCTCGATGTGGCACTCGGCCATTTGAAGGCGGAGGCAGACACTGCGAAATCTACGCTGGAAACGAAACAGAAGGCAGGGGCGCAATCCTGGGCTGCTTTGAAAACGGCACTGGAGGAAAGCCGGACCGCCTTCGACAAGGCGAGCCAAAAGGTACTAGAGGCCTTTAAAAAGGCGGCTTAGAATTTGCCCCGGGGGCGCGCCTTGCTGCCAAATGCGCGCTCTTAGGCAAGGGCTAAATGCATGCTGAGCCGTGTCACTCGCATAAGATGCGAGTGACACTTCAAAAATCATGATTGAGGATATCGCTGGTGCGCCGGCAAAGCTCGATCGCGTAGCCGGTCCATAACCCCTTGCCCCAGAACCGGAAGCAGCTCGTCTGTGTGAGCAGCAAATAGAAGAGCGCATTACGGTAACGGGGATCGGACGCCGGCACCTCGCGGGTCTTTTCCGCAAAAAGCGCGCTGACCTGCTCCATCGGCTTTAACACACTGCTGTAGCCGCGCACCCAGGAGCGATCGTCCGTCCAGCTTCCGCCTTCCATGCTAAATCGGCCGCCGCTTTTCCGGAGCTTCGCGATGACCTGTTCCAGAGCCTCGGGCCCGGCGGGTTCAGGAAACCGGTCCCAGATCTGTTTTTGCTGGACCGGCTGAATCACGGGAAAATCGTCTTCGTGGATGCCGAGCGAGTTGAGATACTCCAGGTATTCGGTGACGTTAACCGGCGGCGTGCTGGAATGCGAGGCTTCGCCCATGACCTGCAGATATTTGGGCGGGAATTCGTTCATCATCACGCCGCCGTTTTCGCCATCGGCGATTTGCACAGCGAGTTGGGGTGCTGTCTTGCCCGAAATCTCCGCAGCCGGCAGACCTTTGGCCTCGTAATAGGGTTGCATTTGCCCGACAAGCTTCGAGTTGCTTCCTTGGGTCTTGACGATGGCTGTGATTGCCGCCGTTTCGCCGTTTGAGTTCCGCGCCACGAGGCGATACGGGACATGAGGCTGGCGAATGCCGGAACCGTCCTCGATATGTTCGACGGAGTGTTCCTGCACCAGCACCCACCGGTAACCGCAATCCTTGAGCGTCCGGACGAATTCGTAGGCGACGCCGGGGTGGTTTGGCAGCGCCATCTCCGGCGGCGAAAATCCCCGCACGCGGCTCAGCGCTTCCAGCCCGAAGATGGCGGCGAAATGGTGCTGCCAGGCACGCACGTGGAGCCGGAAATCCTGCGCTGGCGTGGACGGCGCGACCGCGTGGCCCCACGCCGTGCCGAGCCACTCCGTGCAGTGCCGGTAAGCTGGATCGAGCGTGATCCTTTTGAGGTTGTCGAAAACATCGTCAAGCCCCATTGCCCTGAGGCCGTGCAGCAGCTCGCCGGAGTAGTCCAGCATCACCCTGGGGTTTTTATTCTCGTGAACAAGCTGAGGAATGATATTGCCCATGCGCTTGTAACAGTGATGGAACACCGGGGCGTTATGGTTATCGCCAATACTTTGGTTATCCATCATGTATTGAAGATTGCTGATCACGGCCGCCGTTTTGAGATCGCTGCCGCCGGCCGGGATCAAAGGCTGCTGCATGTGGAGCGCAACACCGAAAGCGCTGGCGGTCTTTTGGAAATCGATCCCGGATTCGGGAAGGTAGAAAGGTCCTTGGCGCGCCATGGCATCGCTGATGAGGTCCTCGGAGCCGCAGATGTTGGGCAAGCCGCCGATGTATTCGGGGAGATCCTGGTGGGTCATTGTTCTCTTTCCTCCGGCCGCGGCCTTGTTCGATCGCGATCATACGCCTGCACCCCGCGTTTGCCACGCTAGGAATCTCAAGGAAAGCCCTCAAGGTTTCGGCAGCCGGTCAATCTTGCACGCCCCGTCGCCCCCGGACCCATAAACCGCCACAATGCCTTCCTTTCGCCCTATTCCCGGCTGTCATCCCCGTCATGTCCACAGCCATCTTGTCCCCCTTGGTGGAGGCTATTCCATGAAAAGACACTTGTCCCGCGCGATTCTCGTAAGCTTGTTCCTTGCCGCCGCGGCTCAAGGCGCCGGCGCGGCGTGCACCAACTCCGGCAGCTTCGAGCACTGGCTTTCCGGCTTCAAGGCCGAAGCCCGCGCCAAGGGGATCTCGCCGCGTGCGATTGCGGCGCTCGACGGCGTGACCTTCGATCAGAACGTCATCAATGCCGATCACCGGCAAAGCGTTTTCAGCCAAAGCTTCCTCGAATTTTCCGACCGCATGGCGAACAGAAACCGGATTGAGAGCGGCCGTGCGCGGATTGCCAGGAACAAGGCCCTCTTCGACAGGATCGAGCAGAAGTTCGGCGTGCCGGCGCCGGTTATCGTGGCCTTCTGGGCGCTCGAAACCGATTTCGGCGCCAACGTTGGTAACCTTTCGACGCTTCGCTCGCTCGCGACGCTTGCTTACGATTGCCGCCGCCCCGAGAAGTTCCGGGCCGAGCTTCTGGATGCGCTTCGAATCGTCGAAAGGGGCGATTTGCCGCCCGAGGACATGCGCGGCCCGTGGGCCGGCGAGATGGGCCAAACGCAGTTCGTGCCCTCGATCTACCTGAAATACGGCATCGACTTCGATGGCGACGGCAGGGCGGACCTCATCCATAGCATGCCGGACGCGCTCGCTTCCTCCGCCAATTACCTCGCGGGCCTGGGCTGGCGGCGCGGCGAACCCTGGCTCAAAGAGGTCCGGCTGCCCGAAAAGATGGATTGGGCCGAGGCCGATCTCACCATCGAGCATCCCGTCAGCGAGTGGGAGAAACGTGGCGTGCGGATCGCGGATGGCAGCAGCGTGCCCGGCAGCCTTTCCGCCGCGCTTCTGCTTCCGATGGGCAAGAATGGCCCGGCGTTCCTGGCGTTTCAGAATTTCAAGGTGTACATGGAGTGGAACCAGTCGCTCGTTTACTGCACGACCGTAGCCTATCTCGGGACGCGCATCGCCGGGCGCGCCGGCGGTTTATCGCGGCAACGCGGTGCCCTATGGGTACGAGCCAACGAGGGAACTGCAAACGCTGCTCCGGTCGCGTGGCTTATATAGCGGCGATGTCGATGGAAAGCTTGGGCTTGCCACGCGCGCCAGCGTGAAGAAGGCGCAGCAGAAATTCGGGCTGGCGGCCGATTCATATCCTAGCCCCGAGCTGGTCGCCAAGCTCCGGTAACGCGAAATCGGACAGGCCTAAGCGAATCCGGGATGGCAACGGTCCCATGCCCCGCGCTCTATGCCGGCCCTTTCAAGGGGATGCTTTTCTTAGGCTCCTTCCATAAAAAATAGCGAACTCGTCAAGCCTTAGGCTTCCTTGATGGATAACCAAGTTATCGAGACGGGTGAACTGATCGAATAGAGGCGAGAAGGTTATTTCCGAATTTTGCGCATTCTTGATGGGAACGGGGATGATGAAGTCTTTGCCGGCAAACTGTTCCAGCGGTGCGATGATACCGTATTCTCTGGGATCGTTGCCAAAACATGTAACCCTCGAATTTTGCTTGAGTGCATAATCGAATTTTGCCGCACTATGCCATTTCGTTGGCGCAACCAATACGTCATCGCGCCGCAAGAGGCCTTTTGCCTCCAAGTACGTGTTGATATCGCCTGGAGAGCGCATATCGAGCAAAGGATCGCGGCCAAAAGTTATTGGAACATACCAAGCTAATACCACAAGAGACACTAGACAGACTGTGATTGACACGGATAGGACAGCGGCGCGCTTCACCCAGGCTGCGCCCCTGCTCGCCTCAAGTGCTAGCCAATCGCCGAGCAGTGGCAGCAAGAACAAATATCCAGGCATAGCCCAATGATAGAGTGTCCTGGACGCCGTTATGGCGGGCACGATCACGAAGAGGGCAATTTGCGGAATCGCGAGGCAGAGCAAAAACCAGCGCTTGCAATCGCCGGTTCCCAAACGCGCCGCCTTCACCGCGACCCAGACGAGACCGGCCCACAGCCAGGGCGTCAGGAAGAGAGACTGTCCCAAAAGCGTCTCAAGCGGTCTTAGCAGATGAAGATGCGAACTCGATGCCCGGCCTCCTTGGAATGCAAACGAGATCCAGCCATTGTCAAAATTCCAAATAAGAACGGGACTAAAAACCGCGAGGCCAATTATAGAACCCAAATAAGGCCAAGGGGACAATAGCCAATGGCGCATATTTTTATTTGTGAGAACAAAAAGTGCGGCTCCCAAAAACAAGAATATACCGTGATATTTCGACAGAAGCGCAACGCCGCCCCAAAAACCGGCTGCAAGCCACAGCCAGCCTTTTTCCTGTTCTATAAATGACAAGCGAGCCAAGCAAATTGCACTTGCCAGCAACCCCACGATCAATGGGCCATCGGGCAGCACCCAGGTTCCGTCCGTTATGCCGAGCACAGGAGCACATGTGAAGGCCAAGGCGGCGAAAAGGCCGGCCGGGGCGCTGAATAGAAGCCGGGTCAGCCTGTCGGTCTGCCAAGTGGCGACGCCGGACAAAAAAATGAACGGCAGCCGCACCAGGAATGGCGAATCCGAGTGGAACACGGACTGCGCAAACCAAGCCAGCCACCACGCCATGGGCGGATGATCGAACGTGCTGAGATGGAATGACCGGCTGGTGGCGACGGTGTAGGTTTCATCGATGCCAAGACCGGTTTGCGCGAAAAACAGCCGCACGGCAGTGGCCGCCGCAATCAAGATGATGATTTTCTCGCGGTGGCTGAAATCGGCGAGGCTTCGCACGTTCAC
Source organism: uncultured Alphaproteobacteria bacterium (assembly GCA_963817705.1). Lineage (GTDB taxonomy): Bacteria > Pseudomonadota > Alphaproteobacteria > Rhizobiales > Rhodomicrobiaceae > Rhodomicrobium. The sequence continues at coordinate 1,790,898 of CAWFPF010000001.1, read as the reverse complement.
CGGACGTTCCTCCCTATTTACAGCGAAGCAGGAACACCGGCTTGGCTTCTCATGAGAATTTTTCCCAGTCGAAGCAGCGTATAACACTGCTATCGCAGGGCGCGCCAGACTGTTTGGAAATTCTAGGTAAAGCGCAGCAGCACGGTCTTTCCGGCATCAAGCTCTGTCCGGCCTGGATGACGCTTACGGATCGCCATCAATTTTTTTGCACCGGGAAACCGGATGAGAACGCCATTCGTTCATTAGGCGATAGGCGGCGGGGACGCGAGCGGACGTTGGAGTATTGAGTATGGAACAGACCGTGGCTCCCCAAACCCAGAAGACAGGCGAAATCTCTATCTTGCGGCGCGGTCTCATTCTGGCGCCAGTTCTCGCAACGTTGCCGCTGGCATTCTCCAGCTTCCCCGCACGGGCGCGCCGGATCGATCCGTCCGAAACGGCCGTCACGGTACCGAATGACATCAAATGGAGCGGCTGGTTGACCGGGTTCCCTCCGCAAAGCGCGGAAATGGCTAAGCTTTACGGCGATCCAAACGGCTCCGGCGCCTACCTCGTGCTTATGAAGTGGTATCCCGGCTATATGAGCGCGCCGCACTCCTATGCGACGGATCGCATATGCGTGGTCGTATCGGGCACCTGGTGGGTCAATAGTGGAGCGGATTTCGATCCTGCGAACACCGTTCCGGTTCCTGCGGGCGGGTTCGTCCTGAGACATGCGCACACGCCCCACTACGATGGTGTTCGCGAAGGCGAAAAAGAGCCTGCCGTGATTGCCATCTTCGGGATAGCTCCTATCAACCTCGAACTCGCCGAACGCAGCAAGCCGGCCTGGCGCAAAGTCTAGGGTTTGTCTCTTTCACCAGCACTCATCCTTCGAGACGCCCCCTCTGGCTGCTCCTCAGGAGGAGGCCTCTCCCGGCTGCCCCGCATGATGAGGCTTTCCCCGCGGCTCAGCATCATGAGGCCTTCTCCGCGGCGGCGGCCCATGATGAAGCCTCACCTCATAGTGAGGAGGCCTGAAGGGCCATCTCGAACTATGAGGGGAGGCCTCTCGTTGAGACGGGAGTTAGTGGATGCCCGGCGTTCCGGACAAGCCCTTATCCTGACCACCCTTATTCAGCTTTTCCGCGTCACGCGACATGTTCAGGCATTCCTGCAGCGTGACATAGCTCGGCAGCGCGGGCGGCGTTACGAGGTGCATGCATTGGTCCTGCTTGTCCTTCGAGAACGAGCCCCACACTTTTTGCACGTCCGTGCGCGCGGCTTTTTCTTCGGCCATGCATCTGGGATAGTTTGTCGTCCTGTTCAGATCCATGTTGGCCACGTCGCGGCATCCGGCATTGATGTCGAGCGCAGGCACCGCTCCGCCGGCTCTATCGCGGGCCGTCCTTGCCTCGATAGGGAAAGGTGCGAGCGAAAGTGCGATCAATACGCTGGCGAAAAGGAAGGAAGGCATAGAGAACTCCCTTGCTTGAGCCCGCTTTGCCAAAGAAAAAGTGCGGCATGGGCAACCTTCTGTAACCCTTTGCCGCACATCCTGTTTCACTCACTGAGCACCATAAATGCCGGCAAGGTTAGCCGCCGTTTGCGTCGGGAGCGATAGGCCCGATTCGTTCTCCAAAGCTGCCTATGCCGTTCCCGTATGTGCCAGAGTTGCTTGAACGCCGGCCAAAGTTGCCAGACCCGTTCAAGTAGTACCAGGAGCCACCGGCTGAGGGCCTTGCAAGTTCGGGATAGGGCGCTCCGCGCCGGTATGGTGCATCGGCACCCGTCACCCCCAAGAGGAGGGCCAGAGCCGAAAAACCAAGAACCTTCTTCATAAGGTCTCCTTTCGCCGCGCCATTCATGACGCAAGCATCGTTGCTTCGAGTCCGGTGATTATCGTCCGGCTCCGATCGTTGAAACCGTGACGCTTACCGAGGCGCGCGATGGGTACCGAAAGGTGGCCGGCGGCACGGCTGGCCGCATTGTGACCACCACGCGTGCGTGAGAGCAGCTATGGTAGCTTTCCCCTGCTGCTCACGATGACACCCATAGTGGGCATTTAACGGGAGTGCGCCGTCCCCTAAGCCGATATTTGCGGACGCGACGCCGCAAGTGGGACCTAAGCCTAGAGGCCGACTGCCTGTTTCATCTGCCATGGACGCGTCGTCCCCACCGTCTCGAAAAGAAAATCCAGATAGGCCCGCACGCGAAGCGGCGGCGCGACCTTCGTGCTGTAAACGACGTGAACCGGCACCCGCACCGGCGCCCAATCGCCGAGGACCCGCACGAGTTCTCCGCTTTCCAGTTCCTTGCCGACAAGAAATATTGGCAGCGTCGCCACTCCTCCCCCGGCAAGTGTCGCAGACTTGACCGATTCCGGATCGTCGATCTCGATGGCGGGGATGCAACGGATCGATCGCACCTCTCCGTTCCTGTAGAGATCGAGCCGGTTGTCCATGGCGGGCGGCCGAAGCTCTAACAACTCGTGGTTTGCGAGATCCATCGGATCGAGGAGTTCCGTGCGGCCCTTGAGATAGCCTGGCTCCGCTGCGAGGCAAAAATCGATGTGCCCAAGCCGCCTCACACCGAGATTGGGCTCGATCAAAGGTCCAAGCCGGATGGCGATGTCCGTGGTTCCGACGCCGATTTCGACTTTGCTGGAGGTCAGCCGCAGGGAAACACGCACATTGGGATGCCGCTTGCGGAAGGCCGGAAGATGAGGCGCTAGAAACGTGCGGCCGAAGGTGCTCGGTGCGGAAATGAGCAGCAAGCCATTGGCGCTCTCGCCGTCGATGCGAAGCACGTTCATGGCCTCGATGCTGTCGTCGAGCAGGCGGCGGGCGTGAGGCAGGAAAGAGCGCCCCTCGTCGGTCAGCTCGACGGACCGGGTGGTACGGGCGATAAGCTGCGCGCCGACTTCCGCTTCAAGGCGCATCAACTGCCGCGCAACGCTTGATTTGGGGGCGCGGAGGGATTGAGCGGCGGCCGTGAAGCTGCCCGCGTTGACGATTTCGAGGAAAACCCGAACGTCTGTGAGAAGGATCATTGTTGCGGATTTCGAGACAAACAAGGGCCTATCGCTATATTGATCTATCTTCGGCGCTAAGGCTATTATCATCTTGCGCTGGCCAAGGCCAGGGCGGCCGAAAAAACCCTTTCAGATTGTTGTAAGCGTCGCATGCATGATCCGCAGGAGCCCAATTTTCTCGCGCATCTGCGCCAGGGCATGACCAATGCTCGTATCGAAACTTGCGGTCTCGCCGAGAGCTGGGTTGCGCCGGTGGCCGTGTTCGATGCTCCGGATGGGTTTGGAGAAGAGACCTGGGTTGCGTCGGGGCCGGATACTGTTATCGCCTGGCGGCTCTCCGGCGCGGATGTGGTTTGCGAGTTCGGCCGTTTTCGTAACCAAACATCTCTTTCGGCACGGCACTGCATGGCGTTGCAGCCTAAAGGGACGCCGAACCACTACCGGGCGGGCGGACGTATCCGTTTCGCCCAGTTTTATCTTCCGGACAGGCTGGTCACACGGGTCGCCGCCGATCTCGGCATGACGCAACCGGGACAGGATGCGCTGCGCGAAGACCTCATTTTTTTCGGCGATGAAACGCTTCATCGTTTTCTCAGCGACTACGCTGCGCGCGCATTATCGGTTCATGCGCCTCCGACCCGCGTGGAGATGGAGGCGCGCGCAGTGCTCATCGTGGAGCGGCTGCTCAGCCAGCATCACTTCAAGCCAAGTGCCAATAAGACGGGCGGTCTGGCCGGATGGCAGGTCAAGCGCGTGACCGGGTATCTTTTGGAGAACTTGGCCGAAGACATCGCGCTCGCAGATTTGGCGGACATCGCCGGGCTTTCGCCTCATCATTTTTGCCGCGCCTTCAAACAGACGGTTGGTATGCCGCCGCACGCCTGGCTCACCGCGCAACGCATGGAGCGGGCCAAGGAGCTTATGGCCGGGTATCCCGATATGGGTTTGACAGAGATCGCGCTCTGCGCCGGCTATTCGAGCCAGGCCGCCTTCGGCACCGCGTTCAAGCGCGCTGCAGGCGTGACCCCTGGCGAGTGGAGGAGGCAGCTGAGCCTTTAGCCCCGGATTGGGTTTTCACGCAACTTAGAGCCGCAGCTCCCTTTTTGAACTGGCGAAAGCGCCGGGCGGTGCCTCTGCTTGGATTTGCGCAAGACCGCAGAAGACACAGCAAATAGGCGCAAGCGCAGTCCTTTCAATTTGTTAAAGACATGTGCCGATTGTGTTCACTCGAAGAAGTCTTTGCGATGCGCATTCTGTTATTCATGGTCATGCTCGCGGGCGCGCTGCCGGCTCGCGCCGCCGATATCATCCGCTATGCATCGGACGAGAAGGGTTTCGCGGTGAACTCCTGGCTCGTTCCCACCCAGACGGGGCTAATCGTGATCGACACCCAATTCACGGTCAGCGAGGCGGCGAAGCTCGTTAAGGCGATTGAGGCAACAGGACGGCCGCTGGAGGGGATCGTCGTCACCCATCCCCATCCCGATCACTATAATGGAACGTGCCAGCTCCTCGAGCTTGCAAAGGTCCCGGTCTATGCCACGCAGGCAACGATCGAGGGGATCCATGCGACGGCGGAAGCCAAACGGGCCCAGTGGAAACCAGTCTACGGGGACGATTATCCTGGCCGCACCTGTCCGCCCGACCATGCGGTTCCCGCCTCTGGAAAGATCCAGATCGGCGGCCTCGACCTAGAATTCCGTGATTTCGGCGCTGGCGAGGCGAGCGCGGAGTCCATTGTGCTCACGCCTGGCCTTGCAGGCTGTGTTCGCGGGCGATCTGATTTACAACGGGGTCCATCCCTGGCTCGCTGAGGGCCGCTCGGAACTTTGGCTCGCGCAGCTTGAGCAATTGTCGGAGGAGCTTCCCTCTGGCTGGACGCTGTATCCGGGACATGGTCCCGCCGGCGGCGCGCCCTCGCTCATGGCGCAATACGATTATATTCTGGACTTTCGTGAAGCCGTACGAACGAGGATGACGCCAGGGCTCGACGCCGGCGCCGTGCGGGAGCTTTCCGCCGCGATGCGGTCCCGCCATCCCGGCTGGGCCTTGGAGACATTGATCCCGATGAATGCGAATGCGGTCGCCCGGGAAATCAAGGATCATCCCCAGATAGAAACGCATGACGAAGGGGCGCAGACGTCCGGCACTGAGGAGCGCTGATTTCCGTCTCAACGGTGCCGGCATTCCCTCCCGCCCGAGCCCGCGCTTTGGGAGACCTGCCGGGCGGGGATTCACTAAGAGCCGCAACTGGCCATCGCCCCGAACTCCGGTAGTTCCCGCTGCTTTCAAAATCTCAGCAAATGCGAAGAAGCCGCAGCAAGGCCGCGCAAATGCCAGCTGCTTCTTTTCGCTAGCGTTATGCCCAGCAACGAGGGGCGCATTGGAGCATCGCAGCGAGTAACGTCTAAACCAAGCGCTTTTCTACCGGAGATACCATGGATTACGATACCGATGTTCTCATTCTTGGCGCGGGCCCAGTTGGTATGACGCTCGCCAACGAATTGCTCCGCCATGGCGTCCGCCCCAAGGTCGTGGACAAGGCGCCGGGCATTCGCGAAGTCTCGAAGGCGATGATCCTGCATGTGCGCACGCAGGAAATCCTCGATAAAGTGGGGACCGCCGAGCGCGCGCGCCGCGAAGCGCAGCCGCTCAAAGAGGTCGTGGTGCATGCCTACGGCAAGCATGTCGGCAGCTGGGACCTCGACGATATCGCTAGTCCTTACACGCACCCGCTCATCATTGGGCAAAACCGCACGCAGCATCTCCTGCTCGATCTCCTCCACGAACGCGGCGGCGCGGTGCAATGGAACACAGAAGGCGTCTCCTTCGAGATGGACGCCGATGGCGTGACCACGAAATTGAAGACCGTGGACCCGGCGGCGAAGGCTGAGAGCGAAGAGACGGTGCGCTCGCGCTACATCATAGGCGCGGAGGGTTCAAACAGCCTCGTACGGCGCTCGCTCAATTTCACCTTCGAAGGCGAGCGCTACACGGGCGAGCAATTCATTCAGGCCGATTGCCGCATCAAGTGGTCTCTGCCGAAGGGGCGATCCTACCTGTTCCTAACACCCGACGGCTACATGATGGTCATCGAATTCCCCGATGACGTCGTGCGCATCTTCATCTCCCTGCCTGACGAAAATGCCGCCGGTGCCGCAGCCGCCGCCTCCCAGCTCGGAGCGGTCGAAGCCATGAACGAGGAACCAACCCTCGAAGAAATCCGCCATCACTTCGAGCGGCTCTCCGGTTTCTCGTGCGAGCTCTCCGATCCGATTTGGCTTGCGCGTTACAGGACCTCGCACCGCTATACGAACCGCTTCTCGAAAGACCGCGCCTTTCTCGCGGGCGACGCGGCGCATGTTCATGTGCCGATCGGCGGCCAGGGCATGAACACCGGCATCCAGGACGCCTTCAATCTCGGTTGGAAGCTCGCGGGCGCCGTCAAGGGCACCTACAAGGATACGATCCTCGAAAGCTATCACGCCGAGCGCCATCCTGTGGCGGAAGGCCTCATCCGCGGCACGAATTTCGCCTATAAGGGCATTCTCCATCCAAGCGAGATCCGGCAGCACGCGACGCGCATGTTCGGACCTTTTCTGATCCGCAGCGAGCGCGTGCAGACCTTCATGCGGGAGACGCTTGAGGAACTCAAAATCTTCTATCCGGGCTCGCCTCTCAATCTCGACCTTGGAGGCGCGAAAGGACCAAAGCCGGGCGAGCGCGTGCTCGATGCGGAAATGGTCCGCGCCTCGGACACGGCAACGGTTTCTATCAACGCCCTCACACGCAGCACCGCCTTCACTTTGCTGCTCTTTGGCGGAACGCCGGCAATTGGCGCCTATCCGGAGCTCTCCGGTTTCGCCTCGAAGGTCTTGGAACGGTATTCCGGGAGGATCGAACCTTACGTGGCGATCGTGGAACGGGACGCTCCGAAGGATCTGTTCCACCCGGATCGCGTCCTCCTCGACACGCTTCATATCGCTCACGAGACTTATGGCGTATCGGGCCCGGCCTTCTACTTGCTGCGGCCAGATACCTACGTCGCGGCGCGCGGCCCAATAACCTCCACTGCGGCGCTCTTTCGCTATCTCAGTGAGCTTTTCGCCTGACACAAAGGATGTAAGCCATGGCCAGCAAGACCACCGTCCTTGTCGCCGGCGCCACCGGCATGCTCGGATCGCAAATCGCCCACAGCATCCTCGACGCGGGAGGCAGCGTCAGACTTTTGCTCCGCGAAGAGAAACCCGCAGACACCGCGAAGGCAGACAAGATCGCCAGGCTGACCGCGCGCGGCGCTGAAATCGCGCTTGCGGCGCTATCGGACGCCGGGGCCCTGGAAAGTGCCATGGGCGGCATATATTCCGTGGTGTCGGCTCTCCAGGGCGGGCCGGACGCGATTGTGGATGGGCAGATCGCGCTGGCTGGAGCCGCGGCAGGGAGAGGCGTGCGGCGCTTCATCCCTTCGGACTTTTCCGTCGATCTCTTCAAGCTCCCCGATGGAAGCCACGTCAATCTCGATTTGAGGCGCGACGCTGACCGGGCGATTGCGAAGCTGCCCATCGAAATGACGAATGTCTTGAATGGCGGCTTCATGGAGGTGGTCTTCGCCCCGTTTTTCCAAATGATCGATCAGGAGAAGGCCACGGTCTCCTTCTTCGGGGATGCGGATACGCCGCTCGACGTTACAACAACCCCGGACACGGCGCGCTTCACGGCGGCGGCGGCCCTGGAGACAAAAGCCATCCCCGGGCCCTTTGGTCTCGCGGGCGACGTTGTGACGCCAGCCGGTCTTGCAGCCGTTCTTTCCGAGATCAAAGGCAAACCGTTCCAGCTCGTGAGGCGAGGCTCGATCACCGATCTCGAAGGCTGGATCAAGGGCGAGCAGAGGGCCGGGCGCGCAATGGCCTGGCCTACGATCGGGGCGCAATATGCCTGGGCCATGATGTCGGGCAAAGCGCGCATCTCCGATTCTGTCAACGCGCGCTATCCGCAGATCACGGTCACCAAGGCTGCGGAGTTCCTGCGGAGCTTCACGGGGAGGCATCCATGATCGTGAAGCCCGCGCCCCAAGACTGCCTGCTCCTGCTTGTGGACCTGCAGGTGGGCTCCGTTTCCAGTGTCCGGACGACGGAACCCGCTCACCTGAAAGATAATGCCATCGCACTGGCGGCGCTCGCATCCATCCATGCCATTCCGGCCGTGCTGACAGCTGGCAAAAAGCCCGGCGTTGGCGGCGTCTTTCTACCGGAATTGAAAGCGATGCTGCCGGGGCACGCCTTTGCCGAGCGAACCACGGTTGCGGCCTTCGACGCCGAGGGCGTCCGGGAAGCGGTCAAGCGCACCGGACGGCGAACGGTGATCGCGGCAGGCGTCGCAACCGACATCGGCCTTCTCTACGCGGCGCTTGGCGCGAAGGCCGAAGGCTATGACGTCTGGGCCGTTATGGATGCGTCCGGCACGACCGATCCTGGGGCGGAAGGTTTGGCGAGGCACCGGCTCAGCGAGGCCGGCGTGACGCTGACCGGCTGGGCCTCGCTCGCCGCAGGGCTCATGGGCGATTTCGGGGGGCCGAAGGCGCTCGACACCATGGCGCTGCTGGCACAGCGCATGGATTTTGCTGGCGGGAGTCCATTTCACTGAGGGAAAGCATGAAGATCCTCATTCTTGGCGCAACCGGGGGCACGGGCGCCGAATTGGTCCGGCAAGGCCTTGAACGCGGACATGATGTTTCCGTGCTTGTTCGCAGCCCAGAACCTGCGGCGATGCCGTCCAGCGTGCGCGTCTTCAAAGGGGATTTGCTCGACATCTCCACGCTCGGCGTGCCGCTGCAGGGACAAGATGCCGTCCTGTCGGCGATCGGAACGAAGCTCAGCCGCAAACCCACAACGCAGCTATCCGATGGCGCGCGCAATCTCATCTCAGCTTTGGAGCATTCCGGCCCGAAGCGTCTGATCGTCATCACCGGCATCGGCGCGGGCGACAGCCGCGGGCATGGCAGCTTCCTCTATAATCATGCCGTACTGCCCATCCTCCTCAATGAAATCTACAAGGACAAAACGCGGCAGGAAGAGCTCATCCGGGCGTCTTCCCTCGATTGGACCATCGTCCGCCCGGCGGAACTCAAGGACGGACCGGGCGGCGGAAAGCTCCGGGTCGCGACCAGCCTTGCCGGCTTCTACGGCACTAAAATCGCGCGAGCAGACGTTGCGAAGTTCATGCTCGATCAGCTGGCGGGGTCGGCCTTTGTGCGCGCAGCCCCAGCCATTTCCAATTGAGAGGACGCCTCCATGCTGCCCTATGACAGCCTTGCGCCGGATCGTCGTGATAGAGCAGAAGCGTTGATCCGCCGCATCTTCGCGGCCGACGGCGCACTGGACACCGGCGCCTTCCTCGCGGTGCTCGACCCAGGCGGCACGCTCCGCATCGGCAGCCAGCCAGCGCTTCAAGGTCGTGCCGCCATCCGCCCGGCGATCGCGGGCCTGTTTGCGGGCCAGCGCAAGGGCATCGAGCACCGGCTGCTTCGGGCCTGGGGTTCGTCCGGAATGCTCGTGTACGAAGCTGAGGCCACCTTCCACCTCAGGGACGGCCGCGATGTCCGGCTGCCTTATGTGAATGTCCTTCAAGTGCCGGCCAAAGGGCTCGCAACCGATTACCGCATCTATATCGACCTCTCGCCGCTCGGCACGTAACTGCTTTTTCCGTCTCCATCTCAACCAAGAAGACGCAGCCATGATGCCTGCCATTACCCCTGTCTTGAAGTATGGAGCCATCGCTCTCCTGACGATGCCCTTCCTGGTTTTCGGCGCCAAAGCGGACGACCTCAGTGTCACCATTTCAGGCGTCAAAAGCGCCAGCGGCCAGGTGGCGGTGTGCCTCTGGAATAGCGCAGGCACCTTCCCCGATTGCGGCAAGAGCGAACCGTTCAAGAAGCAGCTAGCGCCTGCGGCAGCCGGAACCGTGAGCGTCAAATTCGCCGGCATTCCCTCGGGCACCTATGCCGTCTCCGCCTGGCATAACGAGAGCGGCGACGGAAAGCCGGGATACAATCTCCTCGGCATCCCTTCGGACGGTGCCGGCGTATCGAGCGGCGGCGGAAAGACAAGCGGGAGGCCCAAATTCGAGGATGCGAAGTTCGACCTCAAGGCCGCTCAAACCGTCAACGTTAACCTCCAGTACTAGGAGCAACATGGACAGCCATAGGAGCGCGCCGGCGTCTCCTGATCATTCCACGCCCGCGAAGGGGGGCGCTTCTCCTTTCGCGAGCCGGGACTTCGCGCTCGTCTGGCCCGCCACCGTGATCTCGAATATCGGGCTGACCATGAACGACATGGGCACGGCCTGGCTGATGACGTCCCTGACAAGCTCGCCTTTCCTGATAGGTCTCGCGCAAGCTGCCGGCCTTCTCCCCGTCTTCTTGCTCGCGCTCCCGGCCGGAGCGCTGTCCGATATCCTCGACAAGCGGCGCCTGCTGATCGCCGTGCAGATCGCGGTGTGTCTCACCGCCGCAGTTTACGCAATCATAACAGTCTCGGGTGCCGCAACGCCCAGCGGCGTGGTTGCTCTCGCCTTTCTTCTCGGAACCGGGACAGCGTTCACAGCCATCAACTGGCAGGCCATCGTTCCAAGGCTCGTCCCCCGCGAAGACATTGCCGCCGCAGTTACGGTGAACAGCCTCGGTATCAATCTGAGCCGCGCCATCGGACCGGGTCTTGGAGGCGTGGCCGTAGCTACAATCGGGGTGTTTACGCCGATGGCCGTGAATGCACTTTGCGCGGCGGCGGTCATTGTCATGCTCCTTAAGTGGCGAGGGACAGCGTCGATGCCACAGGGGCTTCCGCCCGAACATGTGCTGGGTGCAATGCAAGGAGGACTCCGGTACGCGTTCTCCAGTCCGCCGCTTCTTGCGACCTTCCTGCGAGCCGTAACCTTCTTCGCCTTTGCAGGACCGATGTGGACGCTATTGCCAATCTTGGCGCGCGGCACCTTGGGCGGAGGGCCGGGGCTCTATGGATCGCTTCTGGCCTGTCTCGGCGCCGGAGGTGTGGTGATGGCACTCGTGCTTCCGCGCATGCGCCGTTTCGCAACTCCGGACCAACTTGTCACTGCGGCAACGCTTGGCATAGCTGTGACCCTTGCGGTGCTGGCCGTGGCGAAGACGCCCGCTCCGGCAGCAGCCGCGTGCCTGATCGGCGGCGCTTCGTGGATCACGGCACTTTCGAGCTTGAATGTGTCGGCGCAAATGGCGCTGCCCGATTGGGTACGGGCCCGCGGACTCTCGCTGTTTCAAATGATTTATTTCGGATCGGTCGCGGGCGGAGCCCTGTTCTGGGGAAGGCTGGCAGGGCTGTGGGGCGTCCCGGCCGCGCTGGCGGCGGCGTCCGCGCTGGGCGTTCTGTCGATCCCGCTTGTCCGCAGGGCGAGGCTCGATACCGGCCGTGATCACGACTTGACGCCATCGTCGCATTGGCCAGAGCCACTCCTGACGGAGCGGGAGGGAAGCATCGCGGGGCCTGTCATGGTCACAGCCGAGTACAGGATCGAACCACCGAACCGGGCCGCATTCCTGGTGCTGATGGCCAAGCTGGAAAAAAGCCGCCGCAGGGGCGGCGCCTATAGCTGGAGCCTGTTCGAAGACGCCGCCGAACCCGGCCGTTATCTCGAAGCCTTCATCGAACCCTCCTGGACCGATCATCTACGCCATCACGGGCGCGTGACCGGAGCCGACCGCCAGATCCAAGACGCCATAGAGGAATTGCAAGGCGCGGGTGCGGCACGAAAAGTGACACACTGGATCGGCACTCAGTTGCCTTCCACAATAATTTAGCGGATACGGCGATGCCCGCTCATCGCTGGATGAGGTATGGGGCGGCCCATTGCGGTAGCGTCAAGCCACTCGAATTGCATCCCCTTAACAATGGCCGCAGCCTTCGCAATCTTGCTCCGGCTTTAGCGAAATTGCCAAATAAGCAGCGCATCGATCCAGTTATCGCAAGTAGAGTGTGGTGTATCGCGCAACAGCCGTTAAAGTCACGGACACGCTTCCTTGCCCGCGAGTTAGGAGCAAATCTCGATGGCGCGCGCATTCTGGCCACATCCCTATCTTGATCGATCAGCGCGCGAGCAAGCCATTCAAAACAAGGTCGATATGAGCGGCCATGAAACGCTCCACCGCGATGGGGTCGAAAGGCTCGAACGTCATGTCAAGCTTCCAGCCCACCCAGGCCTTTGACACGTCACCGGCTCTCGGGAGGTTGATATCTCATTAGGGACAGTTGCAGCGAGGCTTGCCGCCTGGATAGCATATCCTTGAATGCTGGAACGAGGGCTGCAGTTTATCGTCAATATGCGAACCTGCAAAGGTTGCGCTCTGTTCGGAGCAGACCAGCCTTACCTTTAAATCTCGATGGAGCAAAAACGATGAAGCTTTACGTCCTGCCTGGGAGCTGCGCGCTCGCCTGTCATATCGCGCTCGAATGGGCCGGCGGCCCGTATGAGCTGGAGGTGCTCGGCCGCGATGCGTTGCGAAGTCCCGATTATCTGGCAGTGAACCCAAAAGCCAAAGTGCCAGCCTTGGTGCTGGACAACGGCCAAGTGGTGACCGAAGCGCTGGCGGTATTGTTGCTCATTGCTGACCTGTTCCCCGATGCCCGGCTGGCGCCGCCCGCCTCGGACCCAGCGGGCCGCGCGCGGCTGCATGAGGCGCTTAGCGAGCTGACGAGCGAGGCGCACCCAGCCTTCGGTCCCCTGTTTGTACCCTCGCGCTACGTCGCCGAACCCGCCTGCGAGGAGGCTGCGAAGCGGGCAGCGCTCGCGCGCGTGGACGCCTGCTTTGTCAGGCTGGACGCGGCCTTGCACGGGCGGGACTGGCTCTTGGGGCAGCGCAGCGTGGCCGATCCCTACCTTTTCGCGCTCACGCGGTGGCTGCGCAACACATCCAAGCCAGTCGGGGCCTACTCCGCTGTTGCGAGTCACCACGCGCGCATGGAAGCCGACCCTGCCGTACGCCGTGCGCTTGCCGCGGAGGGCTTGATGTGACCAACCAGCATTCGGCACCGCAATAGGAGGCCCGGTAGAGGGCGCAGGCGCGTGCTTTGCCGTCTCGCAGTGAGCATCCGCTATCGCCTCGGCCTGCCCGCTGAAAGGAGCGTTCGTCAACGCTCACCGGCGATTATGTCAAACCGTATGAGACGGCGCTTCGAGTCCGTACCCTGAACAAAAATACAGTAGTCCGTGCCTTGATCAAAAATACAGTGCCAAACTTCAGCAGCCCGGTTCTCCGGCGCAAAAGTCGCGCCCGTCAAAGCGCCAAGGCAGCTGTCATCCGTCCCGCACAGAACCGCACTCGCCGGTCATAGCGCTGGTGAGAAATGCTGGCTAGTAGCGTGCTCGCCGCGATCAAAGCCTGCACGCCGCGCCCTTGGCGGTTCGCCTCGGACCTGGGTGCAGTTCAAAGCCCAAAAACGGCGAAGGCTCGGCGACCGGCAAGATCAGCGTTTTGCGCGGATGCAGCTTCAAGCGCCGCCCCTCCAGGAAGCGCTCGATCTTCTCCCGCCACTTTTCCACTACGCCGGGATCGTCGTTAAACAGAGCGAAATCGTCCACGTATCTCACATTAGGCTGCGCCCAGCTTTTCGATGACCCGGTGGTCGAAGCGTGAACTGGCTTGTCAAATTGCCGATCGGCAGCCCGCGCCGCCGCGTGTAGGGCGTGAAAAGATCGTCGCCCGGAAAATGCGGTTCGACCGGCTCTTGCCTATTAGAGCAATCGACAATGAGGTCCATGAGCCAAAGCGTGCGCTCGCAAGCGATCTTGCGGCGGAACCCGGCTTTGAGAATTTCATGATCGATGGCGGGGAAATAGCGAAAAATGTCGGCGCGCAGGACATGGGCGTGGTTATCGCGGTAGCGCTCATAAAGCCGGATGGCTTTGTGGGTTCCTTTACCGGTGCGGTTTGCGAAGATGTGATCCGTGAAGCCCGCCTCGAACAACGGGCGGACAACGGCGCAAAGCGCGTGATGGACGACGCGGTCGCGAAACGGGGCGGCGGAAACGAGCCGCTCTTTTGGATCTTTAATGAGGATTTCGACATATCGCCCGGGACGATAAGACCCGTCCGGCAATTCACTCTCAAGCCTCAAAATTTCGCGTTCGAAGTTCGCCATGAATGCCGCCGCGCCCGGCTTCTTGCGCTTGCCGTTGATGGCTATCCGGGCCGCTGCGCGGAGCGCTCTAAAACTCGCGATGCGCTCAGAAAGGCCATCATGCCGTTTCGCCAGGGGGACATCTCATGCCCGCTCCGCTAAGCCGGTGCGCGAGGTTGGTCAGCTTGCTGAATCGTTTAACCAGAGCCGGTCTCAGGCGCATCACCAAACGCAGCGAACGGCTCGCGTCACGCAGCGGCCGTAAGCGGCTTGGCACGCTCGATCCGCTCCCGCTCATGCGGATCGTGCATCGCATCCCACAGATCGCAGCGCCGCTGCACATTCAGCCAGAACTCAGGGCTATTGCCGAACACGCGGGCCAAAATGAGCGCGGTGGGTGCGGTGATGGCGCGGCGGCCGTTGCAAAGTTCGTTTACATGCTTGCGCTGCACGCCCATGGCCTCGGCCAGCGCAACCTGCGTCAACCCTAGGGGCTCCATGAACTCTTGGGTTAGGATTTCGCCGGGGCTTGCCGGCTTGCGCTTGGTCGTCAACATGGCATGCCTCACTGATAACTGTGGTCGTCCAGATAAACCCTCGTTGCTTCTCCCCGGCCGCCATCCCATTGAAAGATCAGCCGCCATTGCTTGTTGACGCGGATGGAATGGAAGCCTTCAAAATTGCCGCGCAGCTTTTCGAAGTGGTTGCTGGGCGGGACCCGCAAATCTTGGTCCGCCGTCGCGTCGTCGAGCATCTGGAGTTTGCGAAACAGACAGCTTTCGAGATCGGGTGGTATTTTCTTCGACCGGACATCGTTGACAAAGAAATCGCGCAACCAATCATCCCGGAAAGTTACAATCACGCGTCCGCTCCTGCGTGAAGCACTGTACCACCCAACGGGTCACAAAGCAACAGCCGCAAGTCCAAGTCAGGCTGCCTGGCGTGGGGCTGCGCCGGCTCTCGCCCAGCCGCCGACGAGCCGGCCGATTTCATCGATGGCGCGAACCGCGTGCTCATAGCGCCGAAGACCGAGATGGCGCAGTTCGCATGTGCGGCTGACTTTCGCGGTTCAGGAACCCCAGCGGAACCGCCGCTTGGGGCAAAGGTGACGCACCATTACTGGGGAGCGAGGTCTCCATACCAATAAGCGGCTGTTACTCCGCCATCCATAAGGAAGTCGCTGCCTGTTATGAACGCGCCGTCAGGACCCATGAGTAGCGCGGCGACCGTCGCTAACTCGTCCGGGGTGCCGGCGCGTTTAACGGGGCAACTGTCGATCATATGCCGGTAGCCTGCACCGCGCGGCCCGGTCAGTTCGTCTTTCGCCAACGGTGTAATGATGATGCCGGGGCTGATCGTATTGATCCGAGCGCCTCGTTTTCCCCACCCGGTGGCAGCTTCGAACATTACGCGCAGGGAATTACCGCGCTTTGACAGCTGATAAGCGTGAAGCGAATCCTTCACCTCATTCGGCTGAAGCATCGGCAGCTTGAGCAGCGCTTCGACTGGCGTGCTGGCAAGAGCCTTGTTCTCCTGAGCCGAAAGTGGCGGCAAACGGTGACCGGATTGCGAGGCAATAACGACGCCCGCCCCGCCTTCTGCGATAACTTTTCCGAATTGCTCCAGAACCAGCGCCGTCCCATAGAGATCGACCTTGAGGATGGTTTCCGGAGCGGCCTGCGACGGCGAAACACCCGCAGCGTGAATCAGGCCTTGAACCTCGCCCAGTGCCCGCGCTTTCTTAGCTAGGGTCTCAACCGAGGCACGATCCGATATGTCGACCGTCGTGGCTGTCACATCGAAACCCGCTTCGCCAAGGGTCTTTGCCGCCGCCTCGGCATGTTCCTGACTCAGATCGGCAAGCAGTACATGCTTGCCTGCGCTCACCCGCCGCGCAATGGCTTGACCGATTGAACCTGGACCAATCACCACATTCACTTTCGTCATAAAACTCTCCGAAGCTAAACCCGCAGTAAGACTTTGACGGCACGGCGCTCGTCCATCGCCCGATAGCCCTCTGCGGCTTCCGAAAGCGGCAGCTCCAGGTCAAAAACCTTGCCGGGGTTGATCTTGCGATCGAGCACCAGCCCCATCAAGTGCGGCAGGAACCGGCGCACCGGCGCAGGGCCGCCCATGAGACCACGTTGCGCAAAGAACAATTCTTGACCGTCGAATTGGACACCGTGTGGGACGCCGACATAGCCGATCATCGCGCCGGGCCGCGCACACTGAATGGCCTGCGCCATCGACTCTTTGGTGCCAACGCACTCCAGAACGGAGTCCGCGCCGACGCCGGCAGTCAATTCCTTGATCCGCGCGATGCCTTCGTTGCCGCGTTCGGCGACGATGTCAGTCGCGCCAAATTCGAGAGCGAGATCCTGCCGTGTTTTGTGACGGCTCATGGAGATGATGCGTCCGGCTTGCATCTGCTTCGCGGCGAGCACGCCCATAAGGCCGACCGCCCCGTCGCCAACCACAACGACCGTCGAGCCCGGCTGTACGCGAGCTGCGTCGGCGGCATACCAACCGGTGCCAAGGACGTCGGAAGTCGCCAGCAAGTTCGGAATCAGATCGTCCGGAGGTATCTCATCCGTGGCAACCAGCGTGCCGTCAGCAAGTGGAACACGGGCCAACGGCGCTTGCGCCCCGGTCATGAACTCGCGCTGCTCGCATGACGATTGAAAGCCGAAGCGGCAATGCGGGCAGGTATTGTCGGAAAGGCAGAAGGAGCCGACAACGAATTGGCCCGGCCGGATGTTCCGGACTGCGCTGCCCACCTCCACAACGATGCCGCAATATTCATGGCCCATTGCGCGGGGCCCGGTGACGCCGTCCAAGCCCCGAAAGGGCCAAAGATCGGACCCGCAAATGCAGGTGGCAGAAAGCCTGATGATGGCGTCCGTCGGCTTGAGGATTTTCGGCTCGGGGACATTCTCGCAGCGCACATCGCGAGGTCCATAGAGAATAGTTCCTAACATGCGGTCATGTCCTTTGGCTTGCGCCGTAATTCAGAGCGCTAAATGCTTGTTGCCTTGGCCAGGTACTGTACCTCGGTCACCTTCTCCAGCCACTCGACAGCGCTGCCATTCAGCTTCTCGGCGATGGCGATATGGGTCATGGCCGTCGTCGAGGTTGCGCCATGCCAGTGCTTTTCGCCAGGCGCGAACCAGACAATGTCGCCTGGGCGAATTTCCTCGGTAAGACCGCCTTCGCGCTGTGCCCAGCCGCATCCGGCGGTTACAATCAGCGTCTGGCCTAGTGGATGAGTATGCCAAGCCGTGCGCGCTCCGGGCTCGAAGGTGACAGTTGCGCCGCCGGCGCGTCCAGGTTCATCGGCTTGAAATGGCGCATCGATCCGCACAGAGCCGCTGAAATACTCCGCAGACCCTCTCTTGGAGGGTTCTGAGCCTAGTCGTTTGATCTCCACGCCGGTCTCCCTGTGCTGTGATTTCGTCTGCCGGTAATTTAGCGAGTGCGCCACCATGCGATTAGGTATAAAAATGCGCATAATCTTATGAGCAGGATTTATGAATGGCTCGGAACAATCTCAATGATGTCATCGCTTTTCTGGCGGTTGCACGCGAGCAAAGCTTCACTAAAGCAGCGGCGAAGCTAGGAGTGTCGCAATCGGCGCTGAGCCATACGGTGCGCGGTCTTGAGGAGCGGCTCGGGCTTCGGTTGTTGTCACGCACCACCCGCAGCGTATCTCCAACCGAGGGAGGGGAGCGCCTTTTACGTACCCTCGGGCCGCGCCTGGAGGAGATCAACGCGGAACTGGCGGCGCTCGCTGACTTACGCGAAAAACCGGCCGGGACCATCCGCATCACCGCCGGTGAGCATGCTGCCGAGACCGTTCTCTGGCCGGTGCTTGCGAAGCTGCTGCCCGATTATCCCGATATCAAAGTCGAGATTTGCATCGATTACGGACTGACCGATATCGTGGCCGAACACTACGATGCCGGTGTCCGTCTCGGCGAACAAGTCGCCAACGATATGATCGCCGTCCGCATTGGACCGGACATGCGCATGGCTGCTGTCGGAACACCAGGTTATTTCGAACGAAACGGACGGCCGAAAAAGCCGCAGGACCTTACCTCGCACCACTGCATCAATCTTCGCCTGCCGACACATGGCGGTCTCTATGGCTGGGAATTCGAGAAAGCTGGGCGCGAGCTGAAGGTGCGCGTCGAAGGGCAGCTTATTTTCAATAACATCTCGCTTCGGGTAAATGCCGCGCTTGCGGGACTTGGCGTTGCCTACCTGCCCGAGGACACGGTGCAAGGGTACATCGCGGAAGGCCGTCTCATTCGGGTACTGGCCGATTGGTGTCCTCCCTTTCCGGGATACCACCTTTATTACCCAAGTCGCCGGCAGAATGCAGCCGCTTTCGCGGTAATCGTTGATGCGCTGCGCTATCGGATTTGAAATGAGGCCAGCTGAATCGATCTCCACCAGATCAAAGATCTGAAAGTCGCGGCATCGCGCTCTCTTTAAGGCGTTGATCACTTAGCATTTTTGATTGCAAATGCCTGGAGAGGTTTAATGTGTTTTACAAATGAACAGCGTTTTACAAATTGCCGAGCAAAAACCCGAGGCGAGGCGTATCTTAAGTCGTTGATTTTAAGTGGCTTTGGCGTCCCCGACAGGATTTGAACCTGTGACCCCCAGATTAGGAATTTGACTTAACTTCGTCCATTAATGTGCATAGCCCTCCGAAACCACTAATCATTTCCATAGGTTAAGCAAGAAGATAGTGCGATAACGTCCAACGCGGGCTCTCTGTAGCCAGGACTTGATCGAACCAGGATCGAACCATTTTTGCCACGTTGCTTCTTTACATCTGGAGGTGTCGACCACCACGAATTTCGCAAAGCCCGAACCTATGCCAACACCACTTGCCGCGCGTCCCGTTCTCTATTTTCGTCCTTTTTTGGTCTATATCCGAAAAGCCTCTCCGCGCCCGGCTCCAGCGAGGCGAAATTATTTAACCTTTTGGCAAGTGAAAACTGCATACGAGCCGTCCCTCCCCGTCATCATGATGAGGGCCTATGGCGATATCGGCATGGCCGTCACGGCAGCCTGTCCGTCAGGACGAGTTGTCGATTGCATCGAGCGCGCTCTGAAGCATTCCGCCGATCGTCCCCGAGAGCCCGCGCACCGGGAAGGCTGCGGCTGCAAAAATCGAAAGCCTCACGCCGCGGCAGAGCGAAATCCTCCAGCTTGTATTAGCAGGCGCTGTAAGGAAGAACCATCGCGGCAGACCTTCATATAAGTCAGCTAACCGTTGACAATCATCGCGCCGCCATCATGCGGAAGGTCGGCGCCAAGTCGCTCTCAGTTCTGATCCGCGTCGCGCTTTCGGCCGGTTAATGGACGCGCAAACTCACGTGCTAGCGATTAAGCACGTCAACCAGCGGATTGCCGGACCGGTCCGGTCATGGACCTTCCCGCTAACATGATGGGCGCCCCACCGTATTCGATCGAGGCGGAAATTCCTAAAAGCGGCCCGTCGCAGTCGCCGGATAGGCCCTGAGTAATTTCCGAACCTATCTTTGTGTGGCCGCCCCACACATTATAGGAGGGGCTCGGAAAGCAAATCGGCAGCGATTATGCCGGCATGCGCGCCAAGATGCGCGCGAAGAAAAGAGCCGTCCCAAGTGCCGTTTGTTTCGAAAGCGGCAGGTTAGCTTTCAGCCGCCACTTGGGGAAAGTGTTCAAAGGAACAGCCATTATGGAACTTGACGCAGGTCACCCCAAGACGCTGGCATCCAAGCGTGCTGGCAAGGACGATTTGAAATCGCTTCCCTTGCCGGAAGTGGAGAAAATATTGAGCTCGTCGCCGGACGGCCTTTCTCAAGCAGAGGCGACAAAGCGGCTGATCCAATACGGGCCGAATGAGATCGAAGAAAAGAAGACGAATGAGATTTCTGAAATTCCTCAGCTACTTCTGGGGGCCGATCCCCTGGATGATCGAAATAGCGGTGATCCTATCGGGCGTCGTCCGTCACTGGCCGGATTTCTTCATTATCCTCGTTTTGCTCCTGGCCAACGCCGTCGTAGGGTTCTGGGAGGAACACCAGGCAGGAAACGCTATCGCCGCCCTGAAAGCCACGCTGGCGATCAAGGCTCGCGTAAAACGTGACGGCAAGTGGATTAACCCGGCAGCGCGCGAAGTGGTGCCAGGCGACGTCATTCGATTGCGCCTCGGCGACATTGTGCCGGCCGACGCGCGTCTGCTCGCGGGCGATCCCATCGAGGTGGATCAGTCCGCCTTGACAGGGGAATCCTTGCCTGCCGTGCGCAAATCCGGCGAGGCAGTGTTCTCGGGTTCGATCATCCGGCAGGGCGAAATCGGCGCATTGGTCTATGCCACCGGTGCCAGCACCTATTTCGGCAAGACGGCGCAACTGGTGCAGGAAGCGCATACCATCAGCCACTTCCAACGCGCTGTGCTGAAGATAGGCGACTACCTCATCGTCCTTGCGGTGGCTTTGGTGGCGGTTATCGTTGGCGTGGCGATCTTCCGGGGCGACCCGATCCTCACCACGCTGCAGTTTGCATTGGTGCTGACTGTGGCCGCGATTCCCGTGGCGATGCCGACAGTCTTATCGGTGACGATGGCGGCCGGCGCGCGTCTGCTCGCCAAAAAACAGGCGATCGTCAGCCACTTGGTGGCAATCGAGGAATTGGCGGGGGTCGACATCTTGTGCGCCGACAAGACCGGCACACTCACCCAGAACAAGCTCACGCTGGGCGATGCGTTCTCTGTGAATAATATCCCCGCCGAACAAGTCATTCTCGCAGCCGCGCTGGCGTCGCGCGCGGAGGATAACGATACGATTGATCTCGCCGTTCTGGGGGGACTGAAAAATAAAGACGCAGTGCAAGACTGCAAAGTCACCCATTTCCAGCCGTTCGACCCCGTGAGTAAACGCACGGAGGCGGCCATCACCGGTCCGGATGGAAAAGCGTTCAAGGCGACGAAGGGCGCGCCGCAGGTTATTTTGGCGCTGTCGGCAAATGGAGGTCAGGTGAAAGACGCCGTTGAGAAGGCGGTCAACGGCTTCGCGGCACGCGGCTTCCGCTCATTGGGTGTGGCTCGGGCCGGTGAAGACGGCCAGTGGCAGTTTCTGGGCGTTTTACCTCTTTTCGATCCGCCTCGGGATGACGCCGAAGCGACCATCGCGACCGCGCAACATATGGGCGTGAAGGTCAAGATGGTGACAGGTGATGCCCTGGCCATCGCAGTGGAAACTGCAAAGAAACTGGGAATGGGCGCCGGCATTCTCGATGCCCGCACCCTGGGCGACGTCCAGCATCAAGAGTTGGCGGCGGCAGCCAAAGCCATAGAAAAGGCCGACGGTTTCGCCCAGGTGTTCCCCGAACACAAGTTCCACATTGTCGATGATTTGCAGAAATGCGGCCACATCGTCGGCATGACGGGCGACGGGGTCAATGACGCCCCCGCACTGAAGCAAGCGGATTGCGGCATCGCCGTTTCGGGCGCGACGGATGCGGCGCGGGCGGCGGCGGATATCGTGCTGACAACGCCTGGGCTTTCGGTGATCATTGACGCGATCAAGGAAAGCCGGAAGATCTTTCAGCGGATGAATAGCTACGCGATGTACCGCATCGCCGAGACGCTGCGCGTGCTGTTGTTTATGACGGCGGCGATCCTCGTCTTCAACTTTTATCCGCTAACGGCGATCATGATCGTGATGCTGGCGTTACTCAATGACGGCGCCATACTCTCCATCGCTTATGACAATGTTCGCTTCAGGAACCAGCCCGAAGCATGGAACATGCGCGTGGTTCTGGGCATCGCTACAGTGCTTGGTATCGTGGGCCCGCTTGCCGCATTTGGGCTGTTTTTCATCGGCGACCGCATCTTTCACATCGACCGTCCGCAGCTCCAGACGATGATGTACCTTATGCTGTTGGTAGCCGGACATCTCACGATCTTCCAGACGCGCACGCGAGGCCCGTGGTGGTCGACACGCCCGGCGCGTATTCTATTGCTGGCGGTAGTCGGAACGCAGGCGGTGGCAACGCTGATTTGCGTTTTAGGGTTCCTTGTAACCCCTCTCTGGTGGGGTTGGGCGGCGTTCGTTTGGGGCTACGCCATCGCCTGGTTCCTCTTAACCGACCCAATCAAACTGCTCGCCTATCGGATCCTCGATCCAGTCAAAACCGAGTCTCTGAAGGCAGAAGCCGATTGGACTTGGAACAAGTCGAATCAGTGGGCGAACCCGGCATGACGGCGACGATCCAAATCGTAGCCGGCTGATTCACACGAGGTGCCAAGACGCCAGGAAGGAAGACGATGAAAATACATACAAAAGACTTTCGCGTGCGCGAAGGAGAAGAGGTCAACCTCGAAAAGTGGCCAACGTCTGATCGATCCCGTGTACAAGTCGAAGGAGCATTATGAACGCCTTCTGCAGGACCACGTCGCGCAGCTGAGTGCCATGCAACAGCTTCACTATGCTTCCAACCGGTACGCTCTCCTCTTGATCTTTCAGGCGATGGACGCGGCCGGAAAAGACGGCACCATCAGGCATGTGATGTCCGGGGTCAACCCGCAGGGTTGCCAGGTGTTCAGCTTCAAACATCCAAGCGCGACCGAACTGGAACACGATTTTCTCTGGCGCACGACGCGCGATCTGCCCGAGCGCGGGCGGATCGGCATCTTCAACAGATCCTATTACGAGGAAGTGCTGATCGTCCGCGTACACCCGGAAATTCTCCGCAACGAAGGACTGCCGGACACGCCGCACGGCAACAAGACGGTCTGGCACGACCGGTATCGTTCCATCCTGGATTTGGAGAAGCACCTCCATTGCAACGGAACCCGCATTGTGAAGATCTTCCTGCACCTTTCGGAGGGAGAGCAGCGGAAGCGCTTTCTGGCGCGCCTCGACGAGCCGGACAAGAACTGGAAATTCAGCCTTGCCGACATCGAGGAGAGGAAGTTCTGGAAGAAGTATATGAAGGCTTATGAGGAATGCCTCAGCGCGACGAGCACGAGCGATTCTCCCTGGTACGCCGCACCCGCCGACGATAAAGAAAACGCCCGGCTAATCGTGTCGCAGATCGTCCTCGATACGTTCGAAGGACTGACAATGGCTTACCCCAAACCGGACAAAGCACGCAGCGAAGAATTGGCCACTATCCGAAAGCGGCTAGAGGAATAAAAATAAACCTGAAAGATTAAGCATAAGCCTCTAGCAACTCCGCGAACCACCTTTGGTGAAATGCACCATGGCGGATGGAACGCGGCACCGGTCAGGATCACCGTCACCGAAACAAGTCCAACAGAACTGGAAGGGTATGGGCAAGCGATGCTGATCGCGGGCGATATTGGCGCCACCACGACGCGCTTGGCTCTCGTCTCTCCAGAGGCCGGGCCGCGTAAAATCGTGGCCAAGCAGAATTTCCACAGCGCCGGCTACAAAGGACTGCAGCCGATCGTCGAAGCGTTTCTTGCCGCAACCGGCGGCCACGCCACGTCCGCCTGTTTCGACCTGGCCGGACCTGTTATCGGCGGCCGCGCGCATCTGACAAATCTGCCATGGGACGTCGAAGAAACGGCGTTGTGCCGCGGCCTAAATCTAGAGCGCGTCAGCTTGCTGAATGATGTGCAAGCTATGGCACACGCGGCGCCCCATCTGCTGCCCGGTGAGACGGTCCAGATTAATGCCGGCAACGCCGTGGAGCATGGCCCGATCGCCGTTCTGGCGCCGGGCACCGGGCTGGGCGAGTCATTCTTGATATGGGGTGGACAGGGCTATATCGCTTGCCCCTCGGAAGGCGGGCACGGGGATTTCGCGCCGGCCAACCATGTTCAGGCAGGGCTTTGGGCATATCTCACAGAACGCTTTGGCCACGTCTCCAACGAGTGTGTCTGCGCCGGTTCCGGGCTTCCAAACGTCTATGATTATCTACGTTCGCGTAAGCCTTCGACGGAAAACGCCGCATTCGCCGCCGTCCTGAAGGCTGCACACGACCGCACACCGCCGATCGTCGACGCCGCTTTACACGATGCGGCCAATAACCCGCTGGCGGCTGAGACGTTGCGGATCGTGATTGACATCTGGGGCGGTGAGGCGGGCAATTTAGCTCTGAAGGTGATGGCGACAGGCGGGTTGTATTTGGCCGGCGGAATGCCGGCGCGCGTGGCGCCGCAGCTCCGGGATGGCGCCTTCATGCAGGCCTTCACCGCCAAGGGACGCTTCGCCAACCTGCTGCGTCGGGTGCCCGTTCATGTCGTGGTTGTCAACGCCGCCCTTCTTGGCGCGGCCATATACGGTTTGGAGCAGGGGGGCGCATGGCCGGGCCGAAAATCGGTTGGGCAAGCAATGGGATGCCTTAACTGCGCGGGGTGAAAGTGGAACCCGCGAGGCCGCGAGGTTCAACAAGAGCCCGGGCGCGAGAAGCTTGAAGCTATTACGCGAGATAAGGAACCGCGCACGCCTGAGTAGTTTCCGAACCTACCGCGGGAACTGGCGATATGGTTCATTGCGGGCGATCTTATCCCGACATTGGCGAACGCCAGACCGCGCAGTTTCGCTCTCAGGTGGCGCGGCCAGCGCGTCAAATCAGGATCGATCAGACCGAAAACCGTCTCGATGCACCCACGGAGGCCTGAGAAGCGATGAGCTTGTTCGTTGGCGGAAAGCCAAACCATCCCGGCCCCACCGCGGCTGACTGATATCGTGGTGAGCACCCTGGCGCAGGTTGCGGTTGCGGCGGAGGACGTTTCCGCGTGGTCATTGGTGTTCGATGGCTTCGACCCGGCCAACGAGGGAATCCGGGAGTCCCTGTGCACCCTGGCAAATGGTTATTTCGCGACCCGCGCGGCGGCCACGTGGGCAGTAGCGGATGGCGTTCATTACCCCGGGACCTATCTCGCCGGTGGCTACAACAGGCTGCTAACCGATATTGCCGGCCGCACGATCGAGAACGAGGACCTCGTCAACTTCCCCAATTGGCTCGCGCTTCAGTTTCGCATCGCTGAAGAGGGCTGGTTCGATGTGAGACTCGTTACGATTTTATCATATCGGCAAGAATTTGATCTTCAGCGTGGCTTGCTGCTCCGCACCGTTCGCTTCGAGGATCAAAAAAGGCGGCGAACCCTGTTGCAAGAACAACGCCTCGTTTCGATGTCCGACATGCATCTGGGCGCACTCGAACTGACGCTGACTGCCGAGAACTGGTCCGGATCCGTGACGGTACGGTCGGCGATCGACGGGCGGATCGTCAATGCCGGCGCGAAGCTTTATCGCAAGTTCAACAACAAGCATCTGGAGCATCTCTCAGGCCAGATCATCGGCGAAGATTGCGTCTACTTGCTGGTTCGAACCTCTCAATCGCAAGTTCATGTTGCGCAGGTCGCTCGAACGCAAATATTCCGCGACGGGTGCCTTCTCAGATGTCGCCGCAGCGCTGACGAGCAACCAGGCTACATCAGTCAGGACCTAACGGTCGGCATCAAACAGGGCGAGACTCTGAAAGTTGAGAAGCTGGCCGCTTTATACACCTCCCGCGATCAAGCCATTTCAGAGCCTGGAGTGGCGGCGCGCAAGGCCGCGACGCGCACCGGGCGGTTTGATGCCGTAAAAGCGGACCATGTTTTAGCCTGGAAGGATTTGTGGCGGCGCTTCGATGTGCGCATTCATCCGGCCGATCCCGGCTTCAAACTGAACATCTCGATGCTGCTTCGACTGAACATGATTTACCTTCTGCAAACCGCTTCGCTGAGCTCTGTCGGCCTTGACATCGGAATTCCCGCGCGTGGTTGGACTGGGGAGGCCTACCAAGGGCATATTTTTTGGGACGAGTTGTTTATATTCCCGTTCTTCAACTACCGCCTGCCCGAAATTACCCGAGCCATCCTGACATACCGCTATCGGCGCCTCGGTGAAGCGCGTGCTGCCGCACGATCCGCCGGACACCGGGGGGCAATGTTTCCTTGGCAGAGCGGAAGCGACGGCCAGGAAGAGACCAACAAGCTAAATTTGAACCCGCACTCGCAGCGCTGGGTGCCCGATAACTCGTATCTTCAACGTCACGTGGGAAGTGCGATCGCGTACAACGTGTGGCAGTATTTTCAGATCACCCATGATATCGAGTTTATGCACTTCCACGGCGCCGAGCTGATGCTGGAAATCGCCCTATTCTGGTCCAGCATGGCAACCTTGAATAGCGAACGGGGACGATATGAAATTCTTGGCGTCATGGGTCCCGACGAGTTCCACGACGGTTATCCGGGTGCGGCGACGCCCGGCCTCAGCAACAACGCTTATACGAACGTCATGGCTGCCTGGGTGCTGTGCCGGGCGTTGGAGGTGCTCACCCGGATATCTAAAACACGCCGTGCACAACTCACGGCACAGCTAGGCATATCGTTGATTGAGATCGCGCGGTGGGAGGACATCAGCCGCAGGATGTACGTTCCCTTTCAGGACAATGGCATCATCAGCCAGTTTGAGGGCTACGACGAGCTGGCTGAGCTCGATTGGGCACAGTACCGCAGCCGATACACCGATATCCAGCGTCTCGACCTCATTCTGGAAGCGGAAGGTGATAGCCCCAACCGCTACAAGCTGTCGAAACAGGCTGATGTCGTAATGTTGTTCTATCTGTTTTCCTCGGACGAACTTGGGGAACTGTTCGCGCGGCTGGGCTATCCGTTTGCCCACGATACGATCCCGAATAATGTCAAGTATTATGTCGCGCGCACTTCCTACGGCTCAACGCTCTGCCGCGTCGTCTATTCTTGGGTCCTGGCGCGTTCCGACCGGCCGCGCTCGATGGCTTTCTTCGCCAAAGCTCTGCAAAGCGACGTGACAGACAGCCAACATGGCACCACTGCTGAAGGCGTCCACCTCGGAGCCATGGCAGGCACCGTCGACCAGGTGCTGCGTGTATCTACAGGGATCGAGGTAAAGGGAGACGTTTTGCTGTTCAATCCCGAACTGCCGCCGGAAATAGAGTGCCTGAACACGCGCATCCGTTATCGGGGCCATGCACTCGATCTGCGCCTGACGCGCGATGCCCTTACGGTTTGCGGGGAGGATCTAGACGTAGCGCCAATCACCTTGAGCGTAACAGGCAAGATTTATGGCTATGTCAGTGGCACCACGCGGGTGTTCGAATTGATTGATGGGTCAGTGAAACCAGACCTTTCAAAAAAGGGGTAAGACCGTTTGCCCGCCTGTCGCGTCTGGCTCGTGGGCCAGTCCAGCCCGGAAACTGGGGCTCGCCTCGCCGGGATGAATCGGAACGGTACTCAGGGACTGGTAAAAGCTGAACGCTTCGGGCAGCGCTGTTCCGCCAAGCGTAAGGCGAACAATTATATAGACCCACCGCTCTCCGCTGAAATTGCCGCTCCCTCACAGGCGAGGATTGGTATACTTAGCCTCGCTCGCCGGATAGCAAGCAATAGAACTAGGCAGCCAATTAAGGCACGCGCGGCGCCAGGACAAGTCAATGGAAAATACATAGAACGTAATTGCCACGGATAGCAGAACAAAGCCAGCCCAAAACAGCCAGGAATGATGAATGCGCCTCCAGCCGCGCCGGCGAACCGCCGGCGCGGCTACGCCGCTATCGCGACGAATATCCTTATTCATCTGTCATCCATTTCTAAACGGCAGGTATCCCGCTTCCCCGGACAGAGCTCACGGAAGGACTTTGCCGGTCACCGGTGCGTGAGCTTCCTGATCCCGAGTTGGTGGCTGGCGGTTAATCGCGACCACCTGGATCATAAGAATGAAGGCCATCAAAATCGGGGGCAATTGAGCAAGGCTGGCCGCCTCTTCCCAAGGATCGATGCCCAGCCGGGCAAGCACTGAAAGCACACTCAGCGGCGTTTCACCATTCTCTTCGATCCGCGCGAATAGAAAGTCATCGAACTTGGGCGTAAGAGAAGAAACCGAAGAAGGACTTGTCATTGAATCACCGGGTTCACCCTGCAGATCAATCAGTAGGACGGGCAGCAAGGCATGTTAAATTAATATATTGAAACGCTGGACGCTGCGTCAGGCTCGGAATTTACCTAGTGTAATCCGTCGCCCGGCATTCTTGCGCTTTATCGTGACTTTGCCAGATAGACGCGAAGACCCGTTCAAGCTTTGGAAGATCATGAGGTCAGAAAACCAATCTTACGGCGCGCCGGAACGGCCTTGGGCTGAACGGGGTTACCCCCTGATCAATGGAGGACTTCATCGTGGAAAACGCAACGACTGGCGGCAAACGCCTGATCTCCAGCAGAGACGTAGAGGGAACCTCCGTTTATGGCGCGGATGGCGAGAAGATTGGATCCATCGATCATCTCGTCATAGAGCGCGTCAGCGGCCAGATTGCTTACGCAGTCATCGATTTTGGCGGCTTTCTTGGCCGTCTCAAAAGCCACATCCGGTTGCCGTGGACCACCCTCAAACACGATAACAGGCTCGACGGCTATCGCACGGATGTCACAAAAGAACTGCTCAAGAGCGCGCCGGGTTTCGATGAGGCCAGCTACGCAGACAGGGATTGGGAGACACAAACTCACAGGCATTATGGCGCAGTGCCTTATTGGCCCAACCAGTCAATTAGCTGATAATCGACTCGCGCGCTTGGCGCTGGTGTTGATCTTCCCATCCTTGAAACCACCCTCCCTCAAGCGGCGATGGAAACTCGCACAAGGACCGCCTCTCACGCTTATGAGCACTTTCCGAGTTTGTGAGTCTCGCAAAAAACGGCTAGCGTCGACACGCCGGTATTCGATAAGCGGCCTGCAGCCGGAGACCCTTTTCTACCGCTTTCTATCGAGAATTCGATCGGACAACGTCCAGCATGAGAAGGCCAAAAAATGCGTATTGGCATTGCTTCGGATCATGGAGGGTTTGCTTTAAAAGCGAAGGTGTCGGAGTTGTTGTGCAAGGCGGGACACGGCGTGGTGGACTTTGGCGCATCCGAGTTAAACCCAGAAGATGATTACCCTGACTTCGTCGTTCCCTTGGCTCTAGCGGTCGCGTCTGGCCAAGTTGAGCGGGGCATAGCGCTCTGCGGGAGTGGCGTTGGTGCGTCCATAGCCGCGAACAAAGTTCACGGTGTGCGCGCCAGTCTCATCCACGATGTTTTCTCTGCTCACCAGGGCGTTGGTAATTGGTACATCCGTAGCGCCCTGCCCTATCGCAGCGATACAGAGGCAGTCGAAGGAGTCGTGATTACCTTTGCGCGCATTTCCGAAATCAAGGCGGCAGAGCGAAAGATAGCTGCGGCAAGGGCCTATGCCGAAAGCATCATTGCCACCGTCAAGCAGCCGCTCGTTGTGCTGGATGAGGATCTGCACACCGTCTCAGCAAATGCTTCGTTCTTGAAAACTTTCGATGTGAAGCCTGAAGAGAGCGTTGGAAAGCCCCTTGGAATTTGGAGCGGCCCCCACAAAAAGCATTGGGCCGGCTTTCTGGCCTCCGCCCTTGCGGGCACCGCGGTCGAGGACCACGAGGTGGTAATCGATCTGCCGGGTCTTGGACCGAGAACTTTCCTCACCAGCGCCCGCGAGATTAGTGGGCTCTCGGGCGGCCGAAGATTGCTCGTTTCCCTCGATGACGTCAGCGATGCTAAGACCAAGACCGAAGCGCTTGCCGCCGCCAAGGATGAGGCCGAGCGCGCCAATCTTGCGAAGTCGCGCTTTCTTGCGGCCGCCAGCCACGATCTGCGTCAGCCGCTTCAGACCATCACCCTTTTGCAGGGCATGCTTGCCGGTAGCGTTCTGGATCCCGTCGCGTCAAAGCTGATCGGACGGCTCGATCATACTGTCGGCGCCATGTCGGGGCTGCTGGACAAGCTGTTGGACATCAACCAGCTGGAGGCAGGCGTTGTGGAGCCGAAGCTTACATGCTTTGTCATCAACGATATCCTGGCTCAGTTGCAAGCTGAGTTCGAAATCCACGCGCTCAGCGAGGGCTTGACTTTACGCGCCGTGCCCTGCCACCTCGCCGTATGCAGCGATCCGCGCCTCCTTGAGCAAATCCTCCGAAATTTACTGTCCAATGCCACGAAATTTACAAGCCGCGGCAAAATTTTGCTCGGCTGCCGGCGGCGCGGAAGCCGTCTCCGTATCGAGGTTTGGGATACGGGCCCGGGTATTCCCGAAGCTGAAATGGGCGCTATTTTTAAGGAGTTCCATCAGCTCGAAAATCGGATCGCCAAAAGAGCCAAGGGGCTTGGTCTCGGCCTCGCGATCGTACAGCGCCTGGGCGCTTTGCTTGGCGCGCCGATAACCGTTCGGTCGCGCGTGGGCCGGGGCTCGGCCTTTGCGGTGGAGGTGCCGGCCGCTGCCGCGCCGGCTCCAGTTCAGTCTCACCCCTCGTCCGAGGTGGCTGGACTTCAAAGTGCGCCCTCAGACCGCACCTCTTCGATTCTTATTGTGGAAGACGATGCGGAACTCCGCGAGGCAATCAAATTGCTTATGGAAAGCAGGGGCTTTCACACGTTTACCGCCCGCGATGGGTATGAGGCCCATGCGGTCTCCGCGAAATGCGGCATGAGCCTTGACCTAATAATCGCAGATTACAACCTGCCGGGCACAAACGGACTTGAGATCGTCGCCGGCATCGCGGAAGCTTCGGCTCGTAAAATACCCGCCATTATACTCACCGGCGACACATCCGCGGCCACGCTCCGTGAGATCGCTGCGAAAGATCACGTTCACCTTTATAAGCCAGTCGATGCTCGCAGGTTGATGCTCCATGTCAACAGCCTGCTCGATGCAAACAGCAAAAAGGCAAGCACGCCGGCGGTATTCGTGGTGGACGACGACGCTGAAATCCGCGAAACGATGCGCGATATGCTAGAGATGAACGGTTATCGCACTGAGATTTTCACGGACGGCGCCTCCTTCTTGAACACTCAGTCCCCAGACCAATCCGGTTGCCTACTTGTCGATGCGCGGATGCCTGGTCTTGGTGGTCTCGACCTTATCGAGCGCATGGCCGAATTGCAGCCGTCCCTCCCCGTCATCATGATGACGGCCTATGGCGATATCGGCATGGCCGTCACGGCGATGAAGGCAGGCGCTTTGGATTTTCTACAAAAGCCTGTCCGTCAGGACGAGTTGCTCGATTGCATTGAGCGCGCTCTGAAGCATTCCGCCGATCGCCCCCGAGAGCCCGCGCACCGGAAGGCTGCGGCTGCAAAAATCGAAAGCCTCACGCCGCGGCAGAGCGAAATCCTCCAGCTTGTCTTAGCAGGCGCTGCAAGCAAGAACATCGCGGCAGACCTTCATATAAGCCAGCGAACCGTTGACAATCATCGCGCCGCCATCATGCGGAAGGTCGGCGCCAAGTCACTCTCGGCTCTGATCCGCGTCGCGCTTGCGGCCGGTTAATGGCCGGCGCCTGATTCGCAAAGACATCATGAGCCACGGAATAGAATAGACTTAGACTAGCGATCCACACTATCGTCCGCGCCGCTGAAGCCTTAGGTTAGGTTGCTCGATGACTGATCGAACCAAATAGTTTTGCTTGAACAGCGCTTATAAGTCAATTGGCTCGGCAAGAAGAGTTATGCGCGGATCTGGGGGATTGCGTTAAGAGATTTCCTAGTCGATATCGTCCACTATCTTTTTATACAC
Source organism: uncultured Alphaproteobacteria bacterium (assembly GCA_963817705.1). Classification (GTDB taxonomy): domain Bacteria; phylum Pseudomonadota; class Alphaproteobacteria; order Rhizobiales; family Rhodomicrobiaceae; genus Rhodomicrobium. Next base: position 1,759,115 of record CAWFPF010000001.1, on the reverse strand, counting down.
GTCGAGTGATGCCAGAAGATTCAGCTTCGCAGTGGCAATTTCAGCTTTATTGCCGCTCCTGATGGCATCAAGCAACCTGTCTTCCGCCTCTTTGAGCCCTGTAGAAACCTCATTGAATCTTGGAAAAACTGGATGGTCCTCGATGGTCATGATGGCGTTGCCTTTTCCTTGGTTTTCACAAATTCGAAATGTGATTGGCCTATGCAGCCAAACTCATTTTGATGAGCGCTAGCCCTATCTGGGGCCAAAAACGCCGCTGCCAATAGCCGGAGGTAAGCGGCGAGGCTTAGGCAGGGAGCTTCTCGCCCACGAGCATCGCGGCGCGACTGTGGTCGAGGGCCGGGTAGTCGGTATAACCATGTGCCCCGCCGCCATAGAACGTTTCCTGTCCCATCAGCTTGTTGAGCGGTAAGTTTTTGCTCAGACGCTCCACCAGATCCGGGTTGGCGATGAACAGGCGTCCAAACGACACCAGATCGGCGCGGCCGCTCGCCACCGCGTCGATCGCCATCTGCCGGTCGTAGCCGTTGTTGACCATCCAGACACCGTCGAAACGGTCCCGGAGCGCTGCATAGTCGAACGGGATATCCCTAGCGCCGCCGGTCTCGCCCTCCACCACGTGCAAATAGGCCAAACCAAAGTGATTAAGGCCTTGGACGACATGATTGAAGAGCGCCTGCGGCTGGCTGTCGTGCGAATCGCCGGCCGTGGAGACCGGGGATATCCGAACGCCCAGACGATCGGCGCCGATGGCCGCCGCGCAGGCCTTGGTGACATCCAGCAGCAGCCGCGCGCGGTTCTCGATCGAGCCACCATAGGCGTCGGTGCGATGGTTGGTGCCGTCGCGCAGAAAGGCATCGAGCAGGTAGCCATGCGCGCCGTGCAGTTCTACGCCGTCGAATCCGGCCTCGATGGCGCGAGTACAGGCATAACGGAAGTCCGCAATCACGCCGGGGATCTCGTCCATTTCGAGCATGCGAGGCATCGATACGCCTACGAAGCCCTGGCCGGCCACGAATGTCTTGGTGTTCGCCCGAATTGCTGAAGGGCCGACGGGCGCCTGGCCGTCCTTCTGGAAACTCGTGTGAGAGACGCGGCCCGTATGCCAAAGCTGAACGACTATGGTTCCATCCTTGGCATGCACGGCATCGGTTACTTGTTTCCAACCCCGGACCTGGTCGTCCGTATAGCAGCCCGGCGTATCGGCGTAGCCTTGTGCCTGTGCCGAGACCTGCGTGGCCTCGGCGACGATCAAGCCGGCCGAGGCGCGCTGGGCGTAATATTCAACAGCAAATGGACCCGGGACCAGTCCTGGTCCGGCGCGGTTGCGGGTGAGGGGCGCCATGACGATTTGGTTGGCGAGCTTCAAGGCGCCCGCTTGGGCGGGTTCGAACAGAGCTCGGGCGGAACGGATCTGGTGTGTTCGACTCATATTGTGGCTCCTGCATCAATGATTACGCTGAGAAAAGGCACCACGGTGAGCGAATGGTGGTTGCCGGCAATCGGATTGCCGCGCTCTGGGGTCATTAACCGCGGTCTTTCGGCCACGCGCCCTCCCATGGTGGCCGGCGCGCGAACAGCGCGTTGTCGGGGCAGTCTGTACGGACGATTCTTCAATGGCCGTAAAACCCAAATGCGCCAGAAAATCGCCGTTGAACAGCCTCGGAAAGTACTCACCCAGCGACGAACGGTTCCGGTGAATGCGCATTCACCGGATGGACTGGTTCTTGCGAATGACTGTTTATCGTTAGGCCATCAACCGTAGGCAGGCTCACATAAACTAAGCGCTTTCTAACCGCGGTATAGGAAGGTCATTGTCCAGCGGTATGGGTATTTTCCGGCTCTATTCGTTCAGCTGAAAGCTGCTACTGCTGAATTCACCGCTTAGGTTTTTGGTGTGTCAAATATTTTGGTCGCCTCGGAGCTATAGTTCCTTCGAGCACCTTCCTGAGCTTTGCGCGCTGCCAGTCGCGTTGCGGTTTCGCGTCTTAATGGACGGCCGTGAGCCCAGCCCTTAATTTCCTGTAAAAAAAGTGAGCGAGCATGTGCACCCAATCTGGCTGCGGCCTTCGGGAAAGGACTTGCCTTCAAAACAGTCGGCATTTTCCGATGCAGAGCGTACCATGACGCCAAGCAGCTTCCCGGTATAACGACATGGTGGAGTGTCTTGGTGGGATTGTTGCCGGAACAGCCCGCTGGACTTGTCGCCGCCAAAGAGAAAATCGGCAACCAGAGCTCGATCGCGTGATGCTCGATGTCAACCTCAACGGTGACGTTTCCATTTGGATTGCAGCCGAACTGCAAGAGCGTGGAATTCCCTTCGTTTTCGGCACCGGGTTGAACACGTCCCACGCGTTATGAAATCCTACTGCGAGCATGATTTGGTCGGCGTTCAACGCAGTGCCCATATTGATGATCTAAGCAATGAATGTGCCCTCGTAGCGTCCACAGGATTTCCACATCTGCAGGTCAAGGCGCCGCAACTTTCACTGGGCAATGTCTCGAAGGCTCAGCGTGGCGCTTACCCGCTGGGCGCCAGCGGGACGGCAAGCGACCGCGCCAATCCGGTTTGCCCGCCCAGTCCACTCCGACCTTGCCCTGATCGAACCTCGCATCGAACCTTGCTTTATGTTTGCGACCCATTTCTTTGTCGTAAGCCTTTGATTTCATTGGCGTCCCCGACAGGATTTGAACCTGTGACCCCCAGATTAGGAATCTGGTGCTCTATCCTGCTGAGCTACGAGGACTCGCGACTCTATTAGACCGCGCTTTCGCGAAACGTCAACAGGCCCGTTCCCGCGAGTTCCGTGCCGGCGCCCCAAAGCTTCAGCCGATGACGCCGTCCACGAAGCTCTGGATCAGCGAATGCGCCATCGAGATCCCCGGCGGGACTACGAGGCCCTCCGGATGATTGCCGGCGAGCATCAGCGCCGCTTCCTCGCGGCCGGTCCAGCGCACGTCCACGAGCTCGGCTTTGTTGATCGTAATCTCTTCGGTCAACGCCTCGCCCCAGCAGCCGATCATCAGCGAATGCGGGAACGGCCAAGGCTGGCTCGCGATATAATGCACCGCGCCAACGTCGATACCGGCTTCCTCCTTGATCTCGCGCCGGACTGCATGCTCGATATCGTCGCCCGGCTCGATATAACCTGCGAGAGTCGAGTAAAGTTCATCGGGGAAGCGAAGCTCCCGCCCCAGAAGACAGCGGCCATTGTGCGTTACGATCATGATGACCACAGGGTCCATGCGCGGATGGTTGTCGAGACCGCAAGCGCCGCAATGGCGCCGCCAGCCCGCATCGCCGGACCGGACAAGGCCTCCGCACCTCGCGCAGCAGCGGTTGACCGCATGCCATGCCATGAGCGCGCGCACCTGCGAGGCCAGCAGTAGTTCCGTCTCTTCAAGAACGCCCTGCACCCCCAAGGAACGCAAATCGACCAGCGGCTTCATCTCTTCCATCGCCGCCTGCGCATGCACCAATTGAAGAGGTGAAAAGTTGCAAGCGAAGACCGGCGCGCCGGTCTCTTCCTCACCCAAAAACGCAAAATCGGTGGGCTTCGCTATAGTTTCAACATCACGCCGGGAAAGCCACCGCAAATGCGCCGCGGACCTGTCTTCCGTCGGGACGATAGGGACTTTCAGATCGAAGAGCGCCAGCACCTTTGCGTTCGGATGATCGAGCGCCGCGCTGATATAGGCCGAGTTGGTGCGCTTCTCGGCATGGCGCTGTAGCCCGATTTGTGCTGAAAGTTTCGGCGGTGTGATCAGAGTCCGCATGCGTGCCCGCCCAAAATAAGTTGCAAGACGAGGGAGCTTACCGTCAAAGCTTTCGCAAAGAAACGGTTTCGACGCGGTGCGCCTCACCCTTGGTCAGAATCAAGTTCGCCCGCTGCCGGGTGGGCAAAATGTTCTTCTTGAGATTGACGTGGTTGATCGTCCGCCACAGCTTGAGCGCTTGCTCTTTCGCCTGCTCGCGGCTCAGCTTCGAGTAACGGTAGAAATAGGCGTCCTGATCCCGGAAGGCCGTATGCCAGAGACGGAGGAACCGCGTCACATACCATTGCTGAATGAGGGCCGGTTCCGCGTCGATATAGATCGAGAAATCGAAGAAGTCCGAAACGAACGGCACCGCTTCGCCATGGTTGGGCAACTTTGCGGGCTGAAGCACATTCAAACCTTCGACAATGAGGATGTCCGGCCTATCGACCACGATCTTCTCCTTGGGCACGATGTCGTAGGAGAAGTGCGAATAAACCGGCGCCTCCACATTGGCGCGGCCGGCCTTCACATCCGCAACGAACCGCAAAAGCCGCGCCTGGTCGAAGCTTTCCGGGAAGCCCTTCCGATGCATGAGGCCGCGCCGCTCAAGTTCCACATTCGGCCAGAGAAAACCGTCGGTGGGCACGAGGTCCACACGCTGATGAGCGGGCCAGCGCGCCAGGAGTTCGCGCAGTACGCGCGCCGAGGTGCTCTTGCCGACCGCAACGCTGCCGCCAATACCAATGATGAACGGCGTCTTGGCTCCGCCCTGGTTGAAAAACTTCGTCGTCGCGGCATGCAGCACCTGCGCCGCGCGCACGTAATAATTGACGAGCTTGGAGATCGGCAAATAAATGTCGGTTACCTCGTCCTGGCTGATGCGCTCGATCAGGCCGGACAGCCTCGCCAAATCCTCCTCGGTCAGCGTCAAGTGCACGCCGTTGCGAAGCTCGGACCACTCGCGGCGGGTGAATGTACGAAAGGGCGATGGCGCCGGCTCCAAGTCCTGGCGCGGATCGAAGGCCAGCACCTCTTGCAAACTCATGACGCTCCCCCGCTTTCTCGCGAAGCTTTTTCTGTATGCCCCGACTGCGCCGTTCTGCGGCTCAGCTCGGTCAAGACCGAGTCGAAGCCAAGGTTGCGCGCTTCCAGCAGCACAAGCAGATGATAGATAAGGTCTGCCGCTTCGCTTTGCAGCCGTTCATCGCTCTCGCTGACGGCGGCGATAATGGTTTCCGCTGCCTCTTCGCCGAACTTCTTGGCACAGGTTGCCACGCCTTTGTCCAGCAGGGATTTCGTATAAGAAGCGTCCGCGGTAGCGTTCCGGCGCGCAGCAATCGTCGCAGCCAAACGTGCCAGAGTGTCGTCACGCATGCGATAGCCCCTCAGGCACCCGTCATCCAACTGTCATCATTACTAGCGCACAGCTTCAGATCAAGGCCAATCTGTGTTCGCGAGTGTAAACGTCTTAGAAAACCACAATCGCGCTTGCGTTGACAAAGGTCAAACTCGCCATTGCCAGCGCGCCGGCAAGCGAAATTTAAGAGCGGGCACTCCCACGCTCGCGTACCCGTCTCAAGATCCGTGAATTGAAAAGACAACGCCGGATTGAACTTATATTCGACGGCGCCGCCAAGAACGCAACCGGCACTTTCACGGCGATTTTTGATCCCCGCCGCTTTTTCTGAGTTAATATTCCCTGAGGACAAAACACCGGAGCCGCGGACAAGAGATGACATTCACGCGCGAGGAAGCGAAGCGGACGATCCTTTTTGTGAATTGGGCGCACGCGCTCGATCACTTCGTCCTCTTGATCTTCCCCACAGCCGTGATTGCCATCGCAGCCGACCTTCATCGCGATTATAGCGGCCTGATTTCCCTGTCTACCGGCGCGTTCGTCGCCTTCGGGCTTTTCGCGCTGCCCGTTGGCTGGCTTGCAGACCGCTTCGGCCGGAAGGCGATGTTGCGGTTGTTCTTCTTCGGATATGGCGCCGCCTGCATGCTTGTGGCCATTTCCGGCAGTGTCCCCATGCTTGGCGTCTCGCTGCTCATGCTCGGGATCTTCAGCGCGATCTATCACCCCATCGGCAGTTCCATGATCGTCGCCAACACGGCACAGCTTGGCCGGGCGCTCGGCGTAAACGGGGTTTGGGGCAATATGGGTGCGGCGCTAGCCCCAGGCATAACCGCCGCGCTCGCAATGGCGTTCGGTTGGCGCGCGGCCTTTTTCGTTCCCGGTGCCGTGCTGATTGCCACCGGCATTGCCTTCGTATTTCTGGTGGCCGAGCATGACGCGGAAATCAAAAAGACTACCGGCCGCCACACCTTCCAGGCCAGCCGGAACCATGTGATCGTGCTTCTCGCCGTGTTCATGACCGCGATCCTCGCGGGCGGCCTTACCTTCAACATCGTAACCATTTCGATGCCCAAGGTGATCGATGAACAGCTTGGCCAGCACCTTCCGCTCGCCGCTACGGGCTGGGTGACCAGCGGTATTTTTGTATGCGGAGCGCTGACGCAAATTTCGATCGGACGGCTCATCGACCGCGTCGAACTCACGACGCTCTTCGTTTGGCTTTCCGTGTTTCAGCCCATCGGGCTGCTGCTGGCTGCGTTCACGTCCGGACTGCCCTTGATGCTCGGGCTCATCCTCGTCACGGCGGCACTCTACGGGCAGGTTGTCATCAACGATGCGATGGTGGGCCGCTACGTGCCGGACGCGTATCGCAACCGGGTTTACTCCGTGCGATTCTTCCTCGCCTTCACCGTGGGCGGACTCGCCGTTCCGATCATTGGGGCGCTGCACCGGGACGGCGGCTTCCACGCCGTGCTTCTTGTTTCTGGCGCGATCGGCGCGGTTATTTTCGCAAGCGCGCTTGCGACCTGGGCACTAACACGCGGTAGGCTGCAAGTTACACCCGCGCCGGCAGAATAAATTCTTGCGGAATGTCTGGGGTTTTGGATGGAACCTAAGACGATGAACACCGTTTCCGGGGCAACGGAAAGGGTGCTACAGTGCGAAGCATACTCACAGACTTCAGATTACTTATGGCGATTTGCCTAGGGCTTGTCCCTGCAGCCGTTGAGGCTCAGGACACTGGAGAAAATCCCAAGACCGGGCCTGACGTTACGAGCCCGGATCAGCGCCACGGCGAAACGCTGTCCAAACAGGTTATCCCGCCGCCGCCGGGGCCGGGCGTGCAGCCAAAATAAGACGCGGTAAGTTTTCCGCGCGCAACCGGGTATCCAATCTCCGAAGGCGTTGCAGTTAGCGTGCCGCCATGGTAGCCCGCTTCGGGAAAGCGTGCCGCTCGCGGCTCGCACGCATAAATGCATGCGGCGTCCCAATCGCAAAAAGCCGGAGAACTACCATGGCTGATAACAACGGTAAAAATGGCGGCAGCGTTCCCCAGCCTGGTGAAGGCTCCCTGCAACCGCAGGTCAATGTCCTCGGGCAGTATATCAAGGATTTGTCTTTCGAGTCGCCCGATACCGACCGCTTCTTTCGCGGGCCGGGGACGAACCCGAACCTCCAACTGAACTTCAATGTTCAGGTCCACAAACTTCAGGAGAGTGCCTTTGAAGTGGCTCTATCGCTAGAGGGCGAGGCGCGGAGCGATGAGGGCGTTCTTTATAATATCGAGCTTGTTTACGCGGGCGCCTTCGTTTTGCGGAATCTGCCGCAGGAAGCGATACAGCCCGTCCTCTTCATCGAATGTCCTGCCCTTCTGTTTCCGTTCGCGCGCCGCTTGGTCGCCGATCTTTCCCGCGAAGGCGGCTTCCCGCCATTGCTGCTCGATCCGATCGATTTTGGCGGCCTTTACCGCCGCAGAGTGGAGACGGGCCAGCAACCGGTGATCACGGGTTAATTTGTAATTGAAGGTCATGACCGGGCTTGACCCGGTCATCCATCTATAAGCTTGAGCCGTATGTCCTGGATGGCCGCCTCAAGGGCGGCGATGACGATTGAGCTAAACGCCCGGCGCCTCTTGTCCGTAACGGGCCCAGATGGCGTTCTGACCGAGTGATGCTATGAAGGCAGCGTGCGCCGCCTCTTCCATGGCGGAGAGCCGCGGCGGAAGCGGGACGGGCCTGATTTGGATCGGGGCCGCGTGTTCAGCGTGGGTGCCGCCAGCGTCGGCAGCAAAATCGAGCCCAGCCTGCTCTGCGCCGATGAGCCGGAGATAGACATCCGCGAGAAGCTCGCTGTCGAGAAGCGCGCCGTGCTTAGTGCGCGCCCCATTGTCGATGCCATACCGGCGGCATAACGCGTCGAGATTGTTCGGACTGCCGGGGTGCTTGCGCCGTGCGAGCGCCAGCGTGTCGGTGACGCGCTCGAAGCTTAGCGGCGGATGCCCGGTGCGGCCGAATTCATGGTTGAGAAAACCGACGTCGAAAGCCGCATTGTGGATGATAAGGCGCGCATCGCCCAGCGCGGCGAGGATTTCATCGGCAAGGGCACCGAACAGGGGCTTGTCCGCCAAAAAGGCCGCCGTCAGCCCATGCACTTCAGTCGCCGCTCGTGGCACGTCGCGCTCGGGATTGAAGTACCAATGCCAATAAGCCCCGGTCGGGATGTAGTTGACGAGTTCGACGCAAGCGAGCTCGATGACACGATGATTGTCTTTGGGGTCGAGGCCGGTCGTCTCTGTATCGAGGACAAGTTCGCGCAGCATTCGCCCATGCCGATGCATTAGTCTTGGAGGAGATCGGCCCAGCGCTGGAACGCCAGCGGAGGCCGTTTCAGGATCTCCTCTACAACTGCATCGATTTGGCGGTGTGTGTCTTCGAGTGGCGCGCCGGTATCCACAACGAAATCGGCCTTGGCCCGCTTCATATCATCGGGCCATTGCCGGGCTAGAATGGCCTCAACCTTTTCCGGCGTCATGCCGGGCCGTTCCAAGAGGCGCCCCCGCTGAGCGTGTCCCGGCGCGCTCACGACAATGACAGCGTCGTAAAAACCCTCGGCTTTCGTCTCGAAAAGAAGCGGAACTTCAATGACGGCGAGATCGGCACCCTTGTCTTGCTCCTTGAGAAGGATTCGCCACTCCGTTCGCCTCACGAGAGGATGCACGATGGCTTCCAGCTTCTTGAGCGCGTTCCCAGAGCCGAGGACCGCTCTGGACAAGGCTTCCCGGTCGATCCTGCCATCCCGCGCCGTGCCGGGGAAGACGGCTTCGATCAGGGGAACAGCTTCGCCGGAATAGAGATCGTGAACGATTTTGTCGGCGTCGTAGACCGGAATACCCTTCTCGCGGAGATAGGCGGCGACGGTACTCTTGCCCATGCCAATCGAGCCTGTCAGCCCGGCGACAATCACTGACCGCTCTCCCGCGCCTTCACCGCGTCAAGAACCGCCCGCCGCAGCCCCGGCGTAACCTCGGGCCTCACGCCGAACCATTTCTCAAAGCCAGGAGCCGCCTGATGAAGCAGCATGCCGAGCCCATCCACCGCGGGTAATCCTCTCTGCCTCGCCTGCCGGAGCAAAGCCGTTTCAAGGGGATGATAAACGATATCGCAAACCGCCGCATTACTCCGAAGGCCGGCTAAATCGATATCGAGGGGAGGCGCGCCCGCCATTCCAAGCGTCGAGCCGTTGACCACGAAAGAGGCGCCGGCGGTCGCGCGGTCCATGGCGCCATACTCGAAGGCGCGCGCGGGCGGAAACGAGGCCGCGAGGTCTTCGGCCCGCGTTTTGGTCCGGTTCACGATCCGGATATCGCCGAAGCCACGCCGCGCGAGCGCCCAAACGATGGCCCGCGCCGCGCCGCCGGCACCGATCACAACGGCGGGTCCGCCGCGATCCCAGCCGGGGCTTTCGCTATCGAGATTGGCGGTGAACCCGTAAGCGTCGGTGTTGGATCCGGCAATTTTGCCGCCCTCAAGCCAGACGGTGTTGACGGCGCCAATCGCGTCCGCTGCATCGTCCCGGAACTCGCACAGGCGGTGCGCCGCTATCTTGTGGGGAACAGTGACATTCCCGCCGCAAAACCCGCGCGCGCCAAGGCTCTTAAGAAAGTCTTCGAAGTCCTCCGGCTTAACGGCTGCCGTCTCGTACGTGCCTTCAAGGCCATGCTCTTTCAGCCAATAGCCATGAATGACCGGCGAGAGCGAGTGGGAGATGGGCCAGCCCATCACGCAAGCGCGCTTCATGCCGGCACCTATTTCACGATGATATCGAGCCGGCGCAATTCCTCCAGGATCGGAAGGATGGGGAGGCCGAGAATGGTGAAGTAATCACCCTGAATTTGCGAGAAGAGATGGATCCCGAGCGCCTCGATGTGATAGGCCCCCACCGAGGTGAGAATGCCTTCGCCGGCGGTTTCAAGATACCAGTCCAGAAAATAGTCGGAAAAATCCCGGACGCTGAGGGTCGCGACATCGGTGAAGGTCGCCAAATGGCCCTTGAAGATTACGGCCGCCGCGGAGTGCAACTGATGTGTGCGGCCTCGCAGCCTCCTGAGTTGCTCCCGCGCCTCTTCCGCAGTGGCGGGCTTCTGTAGGATATCATTGCCGATGGCCAGGACTTGATCGGCCCCAATCACGATCGCGCTGGGCTCTACTTCCAGAACATTAGCGGCCTTGAGCTTAGCAAGAATGAGCGCCACGTCAGCAGGTGCGGTCCCGCTCGCGATACGTTTGTGCTCGTGGGCTTCGTCGAGCGTCGCGGGCTTCTGGCGGAACCGGATCCCTGCGCACGCAAGAATTGCCGCGCGCGATCCGCTCGCGGAAGCGAGGATAATTTCTGGATAATCGGCTTGCATCGATGGGAGTATAGCCCTCTTGAAGTCGAAGCTGAAGTGAAAGCCGCGCCCCTACCCGCGGCGGTTCTCATACAATGAAATGATAGAAGCGGCTGTTTCCTCGATGGATTTCCACGTCACATCCATAAACTGCCAATTGTTCGCGAGGCACAGCTTCTTCGTGAAGGCCATCTCGTCCTTGATGAGATCGGCGTCGACATAAGTTTCGAATTTATTGCTATTCAATGAAAGCATCCGATTGCGCCGGATTTCGGAAATCCGCTCGGGGCTCGCAACAAGACCGACCACATAGGGACCCTTCAAGCCGTTCAGGCCCGGAGGCGGCGGGATATTGGGAACGAGGGACACATTCGCCGTCTTGAATCCCCTATTGGCGAGATAGATGCTGGTCGGGGTCTTCGAGGTCCGGCTCGCGCCGATAAGCACGATGTCCGCCTTCTCCAAATCCTCGGTGCGCTGGCTATCGTCGTGACTGAGCGTGAAATTCATGGCCTCGATCCGCCGGAAATAATCGGCGTCGAGCGTATGCTGGCCCGCCACGACGGCCCGCGAGGGCATTTTCAAATAGGTTTCGAAGGCTTGAATGACGGGCTTCAAAACGGCGACGCAAGGGACATCCAGCTCCAGGCACCGGGCCTCCAGCAGATCGGCGAGGTTAGGGTTCATGAGCGTGTAAAGTACGATGCCGGGCGAGGCCTCGATGTGCTGCATGACCGTCGCCAACTGCTTCGGATTGCGCACAAGGGGATGCATGTGCCGGTTAGGTTTCGCGCCGGAAAGCTGCACCACGGCCGCCTTCGACATGGTGGTCAAGGTCTCGCCAGAGGCGTCAGAAACAAGGTGCAGATGGAAGTGTTTCGGGGTGTGGACGGGTGTGGATTCAGGGGAAAGCTGTGGCTCTCCGCCGCCCTTGGCAGTCCCGGCCCCTTCGTCCATCATTGAGTCCTCCACACTAATTCTAAAAGAGCCCACAAGCCGCGCAGCCTTGGAAAGAAAGCCCTTGTTTCGTCCGGTGCTGGCGCGCTAGCCTGAGTCTTCACACCTTATTACCATGTTATTCATTGCCGGAAGAGGCAAAGCAAGACTAAACATCGAGGACCGGAAACGGTGCGGCGCGATTTTTTTCCACACAACCGCCCGCGCAGCCCTTCCGGCCGGGCTGGAATTCGCAAGAAGGGGATAGCTCAGGCACAAGCCAGGGTTTCCGCTTCACCCACCGCCTACAATAACAACAGATCTAAGGGAAACCGTTTTTTGATGTCAAAGACCCCTAGAAAAGCGGCTCAGCAGCCATCGGACGCTGGTTCGCATCGTCACGAAGCGTTCAAGTTTATCGAAGCTCTGGCAGGCAAGGCTCACAAGGCGCCGCCGATGTGGCTCATGCGCCAGGCGGGCCGCTATCTTCCGGAATATCTCAAGGTAAGAGCGCAAGCAGGGTCGTTTCTGGCGCTGTGCTATAACCCAGAGCTTGCCGCAGAGGTCACGCTCCAGCCGATCCGGCGTTTCGGGTTCGATGCAGCGATCATATTCTCGGATATCCTCGTGGTGCCTCATGCGCTCGGTCAGACGGTCGAGTTTCTCGAAGGCGAAGGCCCAAAGCTCAATCCAATCGTCAACGCCGCCGATCTCGCGAAACTGAAGCCCGAGGACGCTGGCAACCGCTTCCAGCTCGTCTATGAGGCGATCGAAAAGACCGTTGCAGGTCTCGGCGGGAAGACGCCGCTGATCGGCTTTTGCGGAGCCCCCTGGACGGTGGCAAGCTACATGGTTGGCGGCGGCGGCTCGCCAGACCAGCGCGCCGCAAAGATACTGGCTTATCGCGATCCGCAGACTTTTGCCGCCCTGCTCGATCTGCTTGTCGAAACCTCAAGCACCTATTTGATCGGCCAAGCGAATGCCGGAGTGCGCGCTCTGCAAATTTTCGACAGTTGGGCAGGCAGCCTTTCCGATGACGATTTTGCGTCGTTTGTGATCGCTCCCACGGCAAAAATCGTGAAGCGCGTGAAGGCCGTACACCCGGACCTTCCCATCATCGGATTCCCAAGGGGAAGCGCAGCCCTCTATCGAAGCTATGTCACCGAATCGGGAGTGGATGCGCTGGGATGCGACACCGCTGCCCCGCTTGCGCTCATGAGCGAGATGCAGTCCCATCTGCCGGTGCAAGGCAATCTCGATCCCCTATTGCTGCTTGCGGGCGGGGATGCTATGGAACGGCGTGTGAATGCGATTCTCCAGTCGCTCACGCCACATCCCTTCATCTTCAATCTCGGTCACGGCATCCTTCCCGAAACTCCGATAGCCAATGTCGAGCGGCTCGTCAGTCTCGTCCGCGCCGGAGTTTAGCGCGTAGGCGCTCTTTCGAAGCTCAAGGTCAGCCCCATGGATAGCATATACCCGTATCTGAAGGCCCTTCATTTGATCGGCGCCTTCGCTTGGATGGCTGGAATGTTCTACCTGCCGAGGCTGTATGTATACCATGCAGAGGTGGGTGCTCACACGCCGCAGGCCGAAACCTTCAAGGTGATGGAACGCAAGCTGCTGAAGATGATCATGAACCCGGCAATGGTGGTGACCGTTGCCGTCGGTCTCTGGATTGCGTTCGGGGCGGGCGTCGGCTGGGGTTCCGCAGGCTGGCTGCATGTGAAACTTTTGCTGCTTGCGATTATGCTTGGCGTTCATGGGTTACTGGCGAAGTGGCGCAAGGACTTCGAGGCCGACAGAATTCCTTATAGTTCGCGTTTCTTTCGTCAAATCAATGAAGTACCGACTGTTCTCCTGATCGGCATCGTCATACTCGCCGTGGTAAAGCCCTTCTGATACCGTTTTCATTGGAAAACGCTACTTTCGTTACGTTCCTATCTTTCCGAAATCGAATATCACTGCTATATTGATTTACGTCGTACCTGTCCGGCAGGCAGGCTTCGGAACAGAAGCTGCCGGTGCACTGAATTAAGTGAAAAGCCGCGCTTCCCCAGAACAAGCGGCAAAGCGACAGTTCCTACCTCATCTCATCCGGCTCGCGGGCTCGCCTGCGCCATTTTCATCCCCCGAAAAGTCTTCCTCTCATGCAAGAAATGAAACTCCAAGACCTTAAAGTAAAATCTCCAACAGAGCTCCTTAGCGTTGCGGAGGAATTCGCGGTGGAGAACGCAAGCGCCCTGCGTAAGCAGGAGCTGATGTTTGCGATATTGAAGCAACTGGCATCCCGGGACATTGATATCACCGGAAACGGCGTCGTCGAAGTTCTACAGGATGGCTTCGGCTTCCTGCGGGCGCCCGATTCCAACTATTTGCCTGGCCCTGACGACATCTATGTGAGCCCGAGCCAGATCCGCCGTTTCGGACTGCGCACCGGAGACACCGTCGAGGGGCAGATCCGCGGGCCGAAAGATGGCGAGCGCTATTTTGCGCTTCTCAAGGTCAACAAAATCAACTTCGACGATCCGGAGAAAATCCGCCACAAGGTCCACTTCGACAATCTGACGCCGCTCTATCCAAACAAGTGGCTCAAGATGGAGACGGAGCGGCCGGACGCCAAAGATTTGAGCCCGCGCGTCATCGACATCGTGGCGCCGCTCGGCAAGGGTCAGCGCGGCTTGATCGTCGCCCCGCCGCGGACCGGCAAGACCGTGCTCTTGCAGAACATCGCCCATTCCATCACGGCCAATCATCCCGAATGCTATCTGATCGTGCTTCTGATCGACGAGCGTCCCGAAGAGGTGACGGATATGCAGCGCTCGGTGCGCGGCGAGGTCATCAGCTCGACCTTCGACGAACCGGCATCGCGGCACGTTCAAGTCGCCGAGATGGTCATCGAAAAGGCGAAACGCCTGGTCGAGCATAAGCTCGACGTCGTGATCCTGCTCAACTCTATCACCAGGCTGGGCCGCGCCTACAACACCGTCGTGCCGTCCTCCGGCAAGGTGCTCACCGGCGGTGTCGATGCGAATGCGCTCCAGCGCCCGAAGCGGTTCTTCGGTGCCGCACGCAACATCGAGGAAGGCGGCTCGCTCACCATCATCGCAACGGCGCTTGTCGAGACCGGCAGCCGCATGGACGAGGTGATCTTCGAAGAATTCAAGGGAACGGGCAACTCCGAGCTGGTTCTCGACCGCAAGGTGGCCGATAAGCGCGTTTTCCCCGCAATGGATATCGCGAAATCCGGTACCCGGAAGGAAGAGCTTCTCGTGCCGCAAGCGCAGCTTCGCAAGATGTATGTGCTCCGGCGCATCCTGAACCCGATGGGCCCGATGGATGGGATCGAGTTCCTGCTCGATAAGCTGCGTCAGACCAAGACCAATGGCGATTTCTTCGAATTCGATGAATACCTGAAGCATAGCCGTAACCCAGGTGACATCCGTGCATGGACAATCGCCGCGCTGGGGGCTATCACGGCCCCGAAGCTTAGGAAAGTGAACCCATGCTCCGGCGCCTTTATTCCTGGACAATGCGTCTCGCCGAGGGGCCGCACGCGCTCCGCGCGCTGGTTGCGATCTCGTTTGCGGAAAGCTCGTTTTTTCCGCTCCCGCCCGACACGCTCCTCATCCCGATGGTGCTCGCGAAGCGTGAGCGCGCGTTAACGCTCGCGGCCTGCTGCACGGCGGCTTCTGTTGTGGGCGGCATGGTTGGCTATGCTATCGGCTCGCTGCTTTATGAAAGCCTCGGAAAATGGATTGTCAACCTTTACGGCTACGGCAATAGCGTTGAGACGTTCCGGGAAACCTATGCGGCTTGGGGCGCTTGGATTATTTTGCTGAAGGGGATGACGCCGATTCCCTATAAGCTTGTTACTATAGCGAGCGGGTTTGCCGGGTATAATTTCGGCCTGTTCGTGCTCTTGTCGGTCATCACGCGCGGCATCCGCTTTTTCGTAGTGGCGGGCCTCCTCGCCTATTATGGCGAGCCGATCCGCGGCTTTCTGGAGCGGCGCCTGGAGGCGGTAGCTCTGGCTACAGTGGGGATTATCATCTCAGGCTTCGTGATCGTGAAGTATGTTGTATAGCGAAACGAAACTCCGCTCTCGCTGGCACGGGCTGACAATTGGGAATGCGGCGCTTTTCATAGCGGCCGTAAGCGCTGTTATCCTAGCGGGCGCATGGGCTTTTGAGTGGGCGGGTTACAAGCCCTGTCCGCTCTGCCTTGAGGAGCGCATCCCCCACTATGCAGCTGTTCCGGGAGGTCTCCTCGCCGCGTATGCCGCCCGGACAGCTCCCAGACTTGCGGCCCTCATCCTTGCGGCGGTCTGCCTTGGGCTACTT
The DNA here is from genome assembly GCA_963817705.1 of uncultured Alphaproteobacteria bacterium. Classification (GTDB taxonomy): domain Bacteria; phylum Pseudomonadota; class Alphaproteobacteria; order Rhizobiales; family Rhodomicrobiaceae; genus Rhodomicrobium. The sequence goes on along the minus strand of CAWFPF010000001.1, from coordinate 1,743,334 downwards.
TACGGCGCGGGTGTCGGGGTTTATCACGCGGGCGCCGAGTGGCACTTCTGGAAGGGGCCGGACACCTGCGCGGGGGATACGTTCCAGGTTACGGGTTCGCTCGCGAAAAGTCTTCAGCACAACGCCGCGATCCGCTGCGATCAGGCACCGATTCGCATTCTTGGCCTCTCGCTGGCAGGCTTCAACGCCCTTCTGTCCGGCGGTCTCGCGGCGATCGGCGCTACAGCGCTTATGCACTCCCTAAAAGGCAGTGTGCGGTCTTAAGCGCAGTATAGTCCTAGCTAAATCAAGTGAAAGACATAGGCAAGAATAATTAGCGGCAGCGGTATGCCGACAGCCCAAAGTAAAATACCTCTCATTTCGATCTCCGCAATTGTTGCGTTTGCTCCAAGAAACCAAGCGCTGCTGTGAAGTTCCAAGCCTTGAACTGGAACATTGGGCTGAACGCGGGTTTTATCGAGTGTAAATGAATTTCAACTTCGGAGGATTACCCCATGAAATGCCTCGCAGCGGCGGCTCTGGCGCTTATGGTCGCGGCGCCTGCTTTTGCTCAAAATGCCCCCGGCACGGACAGCACCGCGCCACGTCCCCAGGCCGCAGCACCTGCAGCCACCCCCTCTCAGGCCAGCGCGAACGCGAACCGGTTCCTTACCAATGAGGGCCAGGGCCAATGGCTCGTCGGCAATCTCTGGAACAAGAGCGTGTACAACGCGGCCGGAAAATCCATCGGCGATCTTAAGGATGTGCTGATCGATAAAGACGGCAAGGTTACAGCCATCGTTGTTGGCGTTGGTGGTTTTCTCGGCCTTGGCGAGAAGAACGTGGCCGTCGACTTCAACTATCTCGAAAGCAACGGGGGCATTACGCCTAATCGCATCACCCTCAATATGAGCGAGCAAGACCTGCGCTCGGCTCCGGATTTCCGCAAGCCAAGCAGCAGCTCACAATAGTTCCTTGCACACGGATCAATCGCAGCCACTATGGCTGCGATTGATTAACCAGGTCAGCGTAAATGCGCGGGTGGCTGCGGATTGTTCGCGGGGTTCGTATCGTGTTTGGACATCCGCGTAATCAGTTCGCCGCCAACCAGCGGCTGAAGATCTCTCTCTAGCGCCTCGGCGATCTCTTTCGCGTAGACTTCCTTGCCGCCGGCATAGAGCGTAAAGGATTTAAGATATTTCTCCTTTTTCGCCGGGTTCTCGATTGTCACCTTGGTCCATTTGTAAAGCGGATATTGATCGGGCCCGTTCTTCTCCGCTTCGGCGACATAATCCGCGAAGGCATCGAATTGGGATTTCATGAGGGTGTTGTGCTTCGCGAGGATATCCGCCAGCGGCTTGATGGCCGGGTGAGCCGGCTCGCGCCGGGCCAAGTCCGCAAACTCATCGGCAAGATAGATTCGGATCTGATAGTCCCATTGATCGCTCATGGTTTCTCCTTGGCCGCGGCGAGGCGGATGCCGGCGCCGTCAGCAATAGGGGTTGAATATGCTTGCGTCATTGTATCAGATCATGAAAGCGGCGGATCTGTTTGGAATTTCAAAATGAAGGCGCATCCGGGATTAAGGTTTAGGATTTCTATTTCCCCCTGATGCGCGTCCATGATGCGCTTTACAATGGACAAGCCAAGACCCGTCCCCGAGGATCCGCTGCGGTCCTTGCGCCAGAATCTCTGAAAAATCTGTGCGCGTTCCGATGGCGCAATACCTGGCCCATGGTCGCTGACCGAGACCGTGCCGATAGCCTTCACGGCGATCGAGACCGTCGTGTCTTTGGGCGTATGGCGGATCGCATTTTCCGCGACATTGCGGATAGCTCGGAAAAGAACCTCGGCATTTCCGCGGACCAGCACACCCGTTTCCGGCGCATCCAGGAGAATATGCTTGCCCTCCGCGACCGCAAGCGGCGCAATGTATTCGGCAACCTCGACGCAAACGGCTTTAAGATCCGCCGCCTCCTCCGGCCGGACGGTGAAGGCTTCGAGCTCAGCCATGTCCAGGAGCTGGCTGACGACCCTTTTCATGCGGGCGATGTCGCGGCTCAGATCGTTGGCGACTTTCCGGTCGGCGATTGTGTCCACCCTGGCCTGAAGGATGGACAAAGGCGTGCGAAGCTCGTGAGCGGCATCCCCCGTAAAGTCGCGCTGAACGAGAAAGCCGCGCTCAAGGCGGTCGAGAGCCTGATTGACAGTCTGAACTAAAGGTTTGATTTCACTCGGTATAGCGTCAAGGGGGAGGCGGACATCGGTCCGTTCGGGACCGATCTTTTCTGCCATTTGCGATGCTTTGAGGAGAGGGCTCAGGGCGCCGCGGAAGATGCTCATGTCGATAATGAGAAGCGACAGCAGAATGGGAATCGTGATCCACCCAACGCGGCTGAAGAATTCGTGCACGATGTCATCGATCAGCACATCGCGGTGTTCCAGGTCTTGTGCGACCTGCACCCACACCGTTCGATCCCCGATTTTGGCCGGTATGCTCGCGCCCGAGAGAACGGCATCGCCCCGTGTCCGTTCGAGATACTCAGGATACGGGAGAGGCCTCTCAACCGTAAACACCGGGCGGAGATTCTGCAGCGATGAAAACAGCACCCGCCCGGATGCGTCGGCGATGGAATAGGCGTACCGGCCGTAAGCCTCTGAGAAAAGCGCATTCAAATCCGGTGGCAAGTGCAGGGCGACAGACCCATCCGGCTGTGTGGAGAGATATTGGGTGATGAGGCTAGCGTTCTCGCGGAGCGCGCGGTGCTGCAGATCCTGTGCTGCGTTGTTGAGAAGCACATACAGCGCAACTGGCAGGAATACCGACGTCATCAAAATTGCAATGACGTGCAAGGAGACGATGCGGCGGGTGATGGACTTGAAAAGAAACATGACCGGGTTACTTGGGCTGAGGCACGCATCCGTCTTATGAGGCGGCCGCTATCAGATAGCCAACGCCCCTGATCGTGTGAATGACGGCGCTCGCGCCTAGATCTTGTAGAGTTTTCCGTAGACGGTGGACGTAAACCTCGACGGCGTTCGAGCCGACATCGGCCGAAAGACCGTATATCTGATCCTCGACAACGCGCTTCGAGACGACACGGCCGCTTCTGCGCATCAGGATTTCCAGCAATGCCATTTCCCTGGCAGAGAGCACACGCGGCTCGCCATCGATGAAAAGCTGACGGGCAACGGTGTCGAAAACGAGATTGCCAAGTTCGAGCGAACGTCCGAGCAGCTGCCCTGGCCGGCGCAGCAAAGCTTCGATGCGCGCGATAAGCTCCTCGATAGCGAAGGGCTTTACGAGGTAATCGTCAGCTCCCGCGCGCAGGCCCGCGACACGGTCGTTAACGCCGTCCCGCGCGGTGAGTATGAGCACCGGCACGGCGTTCTGGCTGGATCTCAGGGTTTGCAGCACGGTGAGGCCGTCCTCGTCCGGGAGCCCGAGATCGAGGATTACCGCGGAATAGTGCATCGTCCTCAGAACGTTGAGCGCATCGGCGGCAGTGACGACTTGGTCGGCGCTGAAGCCCCCCGATTCCAGACCCTTGACGACAATTCCGGAAAGCTCCTCGTTATCTTCAACTAGCAGAAGCCGCATTTCCGCGCCCCTCCCCTGATTTCGGACGCCAGGCTGATATAAGCGAAAGCGTGCGGAAGGTACAATGAAGGCCGCCGCGGGACGCGTGAGGCCGAAGGCTATGTCATAGCCTTGGACTTGTGCTTTCGTCGGTGCCGCCGCTGCGCGAGTTGCTTTAGTGATTGACAAGGGTCAACGCAACCATCGAAATCGGAGTTAGCGTAGCAACGAGCTATCAATGCCGGGCTGCGAGTGCCGCAACTAGGAGTGAAACATGTCCTCACAGCTACCACAGCCGTTCGAATTCAATATCGCCCCGCTTATGAAGATGTATGCGGAATCAATCGAGGTTTGGAAGAAAAACTACGAGAGCCTAGCGGGGAGCGCCGGCCTTGCAGGCTTGGCGGGGGGCGCAAGCCAGCCTGCGCCCTCGAAACCCGCTCCGAGCCCGTTTGCGCCGCCGCCCGCGAGCGCGCCTGCCTACGACGCGGCGCTCGGCACTTGGCAGAAGTCGGGCGAAGAACTATTTAAGCGGCTTGCCGAGCAGCAGATCGAGATGACCCGGTTTTTCGTCGCCCGGTGGGAGCATTTTCTCAAACTGCCCGCTCAGCTGTCTCAGTGCCGTTCTCCGGTTGAAGCGACCCAGGTGCAGGCGGCCTTTTTGAGTGAATTCGCAAACGACTTCATGCAAGAATCACAGAAGCTCGCTCAACCGGTGAGCGAACTCATGTCCCATTGGTCGGCGCTCCGGCCAGGCGGCTGAGCGGGATTGCGAACGCGGGCAGGCCATCTTCCGATGCAAGGGGCTCTGTCCGCGCTCCGTCAGGAGATGCCATGAATGCGAGCCCAGACCCGATCGACCGTTTCTTCCACTATGCGTTGGCTAAGCAAACAGGGGGAGTGTCTCCGGCAGGGCTCTGGTTATCCTTCATGGATTGGGCGCTTCATTTGGCGCTTGCCCCCGGTACGCGCGCGAAGCTTGGCGGGAAGCTGATCGAGCTAGGTTTTGTCTTCCAGGAACATGTCACCCGCGCTTCCGAAGGACGTGGGAGCCCGGCTTCGGTCCGGCCGCCTGCCGAAGGCGACCATAGATTTTCCCATGAGCAATGGTCTCAATGGCCCTACAATACGTTCGCTCAGGGCTTTCTTCTCTGGGAACAGTTTTGGGACGAAGCCACCCGGAATGTAAGAGGCGTCAGCCACGGCCATGAGGAGGCCGTCAATTTCTACGCGCGGCAAATGCTGGACATGGTGGCGCCGTCGAACTTTCTGGCGCTGAACCCCGAGATTCTGGAACACACGCTTCGTGAGGGCGGGGCGAACCTTCTTCGCGGCACCCTGAATTTCATGTCGGATTGCCTGCGTCATGCGGCAGGTCTCCCTCCGCCCGGCGCCGAGGCCTTCCGGCCTGGGCAAGCCGTTGCGATAACTCCAGGCAAGGTGATTGCCAGAACGCGGCTGATGGAGCTCATCCAATACAGCCCCAGCACGCGGACGGTTCACCCGGAGCCTATCCTGATCGTGCCCGCTTGGATCATGAAATACTACGTGCTGGACCTGTCTCCCGAAAACTCACTGGTTCGCTATCTCGTCCGGCAGGGCTTCACGGTTTTCATGATCTCCTGGAAAAATCCGGATCGGAGTTATCGCGACTCCGGCATGGACGATTACCGCCGCCTTGGCATAATGGAGGCCATGAAGGTCATTTCGAGGGTTGTGCCGGAGCGCAAGGTTCACGCGCTTGGCTATTGCCTCGGCGGGACACTCCTCACGATTGCGGCTGCCGCGATGGCACGGGACAACGACGACCGGATCAAATCGCTGACGCTTCTTGCGGCGCAAACGGATTTCAGCGAGCCCGGCGAACTCGACATATTCGTCAACGAAAGCCAACTCGCCTTTCTGGAAGACCAGATGGCGGAAGCAGGCTATCTCGAAGCGTGGCAGATGACATCCACGTTCCAGCTCTTGCGGTCCAACGACCTCATCTGGTCCCGCATGCTGCGCGAATATCTGCTGGGTCAGCAATCCCCTTTGAATGACCTCATGGCGTGGAGCTCGGATGCAACGCGGATGCCCGCGCGGATGCATTCCGAATATTTGCGCGAGATTTTCTACGATAACCAGCTCGCTGAGGGGCGCTATCTCGTGGACGGCCACTCGATTGCATTACGGGATATCAAGGCACCCATCTTCGCCGTTGGAACCGAATGGGATCATGTCGCGCCCTGGCGCTCGGTGTTTCAGATCAACGTCATGGCCGACACCGAGGTGACATTTCTTTTGACCAATGGCGGCCACAACGCTGGCATCGTTTCCGAACCTGGCCACAAGCACCGCCATTTCCGCGTCGCGACTTTGAAACCGGGCGAACCCTATGCCGACCCTGACACTTGGCTTCATCGAACCCAGCCGCGAGAGGGATCGTGGTGGCCCGAATGGGTTGGCTGGCTCAGGGCAGGATCTAACGAGTTCGCAGACCCGCCCCCGATTGGAGCGGCAGAGGACGGCTATCCCCCGCTCTGCGATGCGCCCGGCACTTACGTCTTGGAAAACTAGAAGACCCCCTCACTTTGTCTCTCTCCCCAAGGGGGAAGACGCCTGAAACTCCCTCTCCCCTTGGGGAGAGGGTTGGGGTGAGGGGGTCCTTGCCGCAGCAAGACCGGACCATCAGCTGCTAGGCTAGTTTGGCAGCGCCTCCACCCGGACGACCCGGAAGGTGTGCATGACGTCATCGTCGCGGATTGAGACGTACTCGCCGGGTGCGAATTTGTGGTTGCCCAAGCGGTAGCCGGACTCGTCGTCATCGGCGTCGCCATGGATGTCGTAGTGAAAGGTCCAATGGCCCCCCGGCTTTCTCACGAGATGGCCGATCTCGTCGGGTTCGTTTTGCCAGAACCGCCGGACCCGGCACCGGTCCCGGTACTTCTTCCAAAGCAAAGGATCGAGGTGCCCGTCCTCGTCGAGCGGCCCCACGAATTCGTAGCCGTGACGGCTGCTGCCCTCCGGATGTTCTTTGTCCCTCGCCAGTTCCAGTCTTACTTTTTTTAATGTCATTGCGGTTACTCCGGTATGCACGGCGTCCCGAACCCTATCTCACTCAATGCGACACAAGGGTCGGCACCCAGGTGTCGCGCAAGACGTCCCGGCTGACGCCGCCAAAGATCATTTCGCGGAACCGGGAATGACTGTAACCGCCCATCACAAGGAGATCGCAGCCATCGTCGAGGAGCTTGGAGAGGATGGCTTCACCTTTAATGCCTCCGCTCGCAAAGCAAACATCGAGCGATGCGCTGATGCCATGCCGGCCGAGCGAGGCAATCAGATTCCGGCCAAGGCATTCGGCGGCTGGGCGCTGCGTTTCCTTCTCGATCATCGTAACCGCGCGCACCGTCTCTGCCTCGCGGATCAGCTCTATCGAATCGAACACGGCCCGTGCCGCCTCCCGCGTGTCGTTCCAGGCAATGACCACGTGCTTGCCGATCTCCTTCGGCGCCCGGCCGTCCGTGGGCACGATTAATACAGGGCGGCCGCTGCGCATAATCGAAGTTTCGGCAAAGTCGTTCCATGCATCGGAAATATCTTCGTCCGCCTTCCCGCAAACGATGAGATCGGCGGCGTGTCCATGCTGGGCAATCAGCTCGACGCCCAGGCCATAGGATGCCGTGAAGCATCGCCATTCATGGCTGACCTTGCTCGCTCCGGCCATCTCCTCGAATATAGTTTTTGAGGCGGCCGCGGCATCTTTGCCAAGTTTTTGCAGGCGCTCAACGACGTCTTCCGAGATCTCCGCGGGGAACTCGCCGTAAACAGGGAGGTCTGGAATGAGGTGGAAGCCAATGAGGTGAGCGCTGTTGGCGGCCGCGATCTTCACGGCCTGACCGGCGATGACGCTGGCGTTTTTTTCGGACGGCAAATAGACCAGGATTGTCTTGATAGACATAGCACCGCTCCACTTCCGAAGTGAACGGCTATGCTATGCTTCAAGCAATAGAGCGGCTTTGACCTTCATCAAAAATGGCAGAGCATGTTTCGATCTGAGCGACAGCGCTTAGGAGTTCCACGTCCGGAATAGTAATATCGCGGCTGGACGGGAGAGCGATGATTCGCTTTCTCTTCAGCCGGCTGAACTGACGGCTAACGGTTTCCAGCGTCAGGCCCAGATAGTCGGCCATTTCTGCACGCGTAAAGGGCAGCTCGAAATGGACGGAGTTCAAGTCTTGGCCCACTTCCGCGTGCGGTATGCGCCGCGCCATCATGAGCAGAAAGCCAGCCACACGTTCGTAGGAGCACTTCCGTCCCAGCAGGAGCGTCCAGTCCCTGCAAATATCGAGCTCCCGGATCGTCATCCAGAACATCTGGCGCTCAAGCTCGGGATGGGCCCTGAGAAAAGCGTCGAAGGCCGGTCGCGGATAGGCGCAGAGGTCGACGTCTGTCGCGGACTCCGCCGAATAGGTATGCCGGTTGTTCAGTGTTTGCCCCATGAAGTCGGGGGGATGGATCAGGCCGATAATGTGCTGATGGCCGTCGGCGAGAGTTTTGACGAGCTTTACAATGCCGGAAGTAATGGTGAAGTAATGATCGGCCTCATCGCCGTCGCGGAAAATGACATGATGTGCGGGGACTGATTTTCGCCGTGCAAATTGGTTGAGCTGAGCACGAGCCTCGGAATCCAGCACCGCGCAAATGCCCTCGCGGCTGACCTGGCATGTGTCGCAACTCATGCGGATGCTATGCATCACGCCTCCAACATTGCTATTGGAAACGAGCATATCATTCGCGATCTAGCCCCGCAAACATATTTCCGTCCAGCTTCCCTTCCGGAGAGCCAGACGCCGGTCGCGACACTGGAACTCTGGTAGTCCCAACTCCATGGCAAAGCTATGATATTTGTCAAATATGTAACTTCAAATTGGTAGGTGCTCGCCCAGGTTTTCCTTGACTTGGGGGTTGGGTAATTTTGTCAGGTCCTTTGCCACCTCGGCGAGAATGCAGGCTTTCACCCGCTCGCTCAACGTGGAACGGATGACGCCGAGCGTTTCCGGCGCCGCGGCTATAACGAGACGGTCGTACTCGCCGTTTGCGAGGCGCTTGTCGAGGTCCGCGGCGAGGAACTGCGCAAAGCGCTCCTTCTCGCGCCGGGCGAGGTCGTCGCGCTCGATGGCGTGGCGGGCGATATTGGCGGACTCGTGAACGCGGCCAGGCCGTTCCGCACTCTGTTCGTGATCCGGTTTGATTTCCAGGCGGTGTTCGGAGCCTCCAACCTCCGTTAGAGGTTTGCTGCGGCCTTCAGACAAAAGGAGATGAGAGCGGGCACCGTCGGCGATCAGAATAAAGGTGCGAATCGGCTTCATGAGTGGCCTCCTTCGGCTCTTGTTCATCATCGACCTGTCGGAAACAATTTTCAATATAGATTTGTTCGATCTTAAGTTTTGTTACGCATTCTTCGTCGATAATTCCTCAGCTTGACAGTAAACTATGATTAAATCCTGCATTTTTTCACATAGTTGATGCAGATCAATGCAGTTCATGAGGACATGCTCTCCAATATATGCAATAAATAAGAAGGAGTTTGCTTCATGAAAGTAAAAAATGCCGTACCAATGAGTACGGTGTGTATCCCACCCGATACACCCCTTCCGGAAATCGCAAAGGCGATGGCGAGGCAGGAAATTGGTGCCATTCCCGTTGGAGAGAACAACAGTCTCATCGGAATGGTTACAGACCGCGACATCGTGTGCCGCGCCGTCGCGAGCGGTCGAGATTTGTCCGGCATGACGGCCCGGGATGTCATGACGAAGATTGCCGCTCACGGTCCCGGTCAAGATGACAGGGAGGAGGCCCCGGAAATCGAAAGAAAAAGGTCAGGAGCCTTCCCTTCGACAGCGAAGGAAAGGCAATGGTGGGCACTCTGAACCCCGAAGTCTGCGGCCTCGCTCAGGATGAGGCGCCCACCTCAGTCATCCCTTGCCGCTCAAGCTCTTGAGATAAGAGATCAGCGCACCAACATCGCGAGGGCTGAATTGAAACTGAGGCATGTCGGGATGACCCACGACGATGCCTTCGCCCAGCGCCTCTTCCAGATTTTCGACGTGGCCTCTAGCGACAATGTCCCGGAAAGGAGGAGCGCTTTGGTGCGGGCTGGCTCCTTCAAGGCCGATGGCATGGCACCGCGAACAGAATTTGATCGCGATCTCATGACCGGCCTCAATTGCCGCTGGCGTTTGCGCCATGGATGCAATGGGCATAAGGAATGCCCCGGCGATGCCCCAGCGAAGCGCTCTTCTCATCTCATTCCCTCCCCGTCTACTGCCGATGCCCAAAACCCATCAGGCAGAGTTCCCAATCGCAATATTTCCGGCCTGAGCCCGCAGGCCGCCTTCTCATGAACGGTTCCTTAGAATAGATAGAATTCTTCTTGGAGCAGCGGCTTCAACTCGGCGGGAAGAACCTTGCGCAGTTTCTCGATCTCGTGCGCGTCGATCCTATCGGCGATAACGGCGAATACGCACTTGACCTTGAGACCCACGCCGGCACCCAAGCTGCGGCCGGCGTCATCCTCGATCGCATTGAGAAAGTCGTCGAGATGGCGCGTTTTCGTTGGCGGTTTCGATGGCTGCCAGCCCTCATAGTAAAAGCCCCGGATCAGCATCGGAAGCTGCGCGCCGAAATGCGCGGCGTTTTCCGGCCCGATCCGGTCGCGGAACGCATGCAGCGTCGCGCGGAGCAGTTGATAGGCGTAATGGCGGTCGCTCGTCGGGATCCGCGCCATCAAGTCCTTGAGCCAGAGGTTGGTTTGCTGAACTGTCGAGTCGAAGACGTCGAGGCCCGTTGTCATTGCATCGTCTCCCAAAAGCGTGGCCGGTCTGCCCTCTTGCTGACTCTCAACTGGACACCCGCGTGGCAGGAGACGCTATGATATATATCAAACCAATGTTCGGACCGGGTTGACGGGCGAATACATGTAATCGCGTGTCAGCGGTATAGCATCGATACGCTTCGCGAGCTGTATTTGGAAGACAGCGATGTCATGATACCGGAAGCCGACTTCGCAGCCTGCGAGGTAAAACTGCCACATCCGGCAAAAGCGCTCTGAAAGCAGGTTCGAAGCTTGGCCCCAGGAGTTTTCGAAATTCCGCCGCCATGCTGCCAGTGTCTCCGCATAGTGCAGCCTGAGCACCTCGATATCGGCGATGAGAAGACCGGATTGCTCGATGGCCGGCACGATTTCACTCAGCGCCGGAGCGTATCCGCCGGGGAAGATATACTTCTCGATGAACGGGTTCGTATGCCCCGGCCCGGTAAGGCGGCCTATGGTGTGCAGCAAGGCAATGCCATCGTCCTTGAGGCACTCACGAATCTTGCTGAAATAGGTGAGGTAGTTCGGAACCCCGACATGCTCGAACATGCCGACCGAGACGATCCTGTCGAAGGTCTCGCCGACGTCCCGGTAATCGGTGAGACGGTATGTGACCTCTCTCACGCCCTCCGTCTCCGCGCGTGCAATCGCGTAGCGTGCTTGCTCCTCGCTCAGCGTAATCCCGACGACCTTCGCGCCCTCCTCGTGAGCCAAATGGAGCGACAAGCCGCCCCAACCCGACCCAATATCGAGAACGCGCAGGCCGGGACGAAGACATAGCTTTGCCGCGATGTGACGCTTTTTTGCGAGTTGCGCCTCTTCCAGAGTTTCCTGGCCTGTCGGGAAATAAGCGCAGGAATATTGCTTGTCCTTGTCGAGGAACAGGTCATACAGCGAGACTGGCAGATCGTAGTGATGGCTGACATTCTGCTTTGCCTGGCGGAGGTTGTTCACTTGACGCAAGACACGTGTCAGGAACCTGAAGCGGTCGGGAAACTGCATCCAGGCCGGAAGGTTGTTCTCGCGCATATTTTGCGCAAACAAGCTCAGGAGATCGTAGATGGTTCCGGACTCGATCTCGATATCGCCATCCATATAGCCCTCGGCGATGGCGAGTTGCGGGTCCATCAAAAGAGCGCGCGGAATTCGGCTGTCCCGGAAGTGAATGGCGACAGTCTTCCCCGTCTTATCGCCAAACTCGTGGACTTCGCCCTTCCAGTCCCGGACTTTCAAGTGACCTGAAGCGATAAGCACCCTCAAAACACGCCAAAGCGGCCATGAGATGGAGGGCTTTTGAAAGTCTAGGCGGTCTGCAACTCCGTGAGCCATAACAAGTGTACCTCGTTGTGGCGCGAGCCAAAAATAATATAGGAAACCGGCCACGCGCATGCACTACGGCCCGCGTCAAAATTTTTACGAATACATTGTTCCATAAGCGAGGGGTGGCTTCTTTGGCTTTTATCAAGGTGCTCAATAAGGGATGGGTTTAGATTTTTCTGGATTGAGCTTCGATGGAAAGGTCTTCGCTATGCAAAACCTTCACCTTGACCAGCGCGACTGGCAAAACATCCTCGATCACATCTCACGCGCCGAAAATGCCCACAAAGTCACGATTGAAATCGACCGGGAGGACATCGGCGCCCAGAAGGAAGTCGAGAACGCGGTGCTCCACGGTTTGAGCTACGACCCGAAGGGCGGCACAATCGCCATCCGCGCGGGCGCGGTTGAGCACATGATCGCACGGCCTCAGCGGATCGACGCCGCTCACGCGGGCACAGATCTGATTTGTCTGGAAGTCATAGGTTGGGATAGGGCGCGGCACTTGATCACCTTCGTGCCGCCGCTTCATCTGCCCGAGCTGCTGCTGCCGGTGGAGCGCTGAATCCTCCTCACCGGGACGTGCTCTAGTCGAGCACGGTCTTGATAAGGAAGAAGCGGATGGCATCGGCGAGGATGATCTTGCAATTCCGCTGACGGCCCTGCTCGTCTTCGATCTTCGCCTTTGTGATCAAGGCGTCGATATTCGAGCGCTCGAAATCGGAAAGATCGAGAACCTTCGACATCTCGCCGATGACAAGCATCCCCTCGGCGCAAGTGACTGCGCGCGCAGGGCTAGCCAATGCCGCGAGGGCGATCAATCCACACACAAGCTGTTTCATATCGAGCCTAAAGGAGACTCCGATTGGGTTCTCTCTCAGATGAAGGCATAACGCTACCGCCGCTTTCGTCATAGCGCTTCATTGAGATCCCCACAAGCCATGAAAGCTTGGCGGCTTTCAGGCAAAGGCGACAACATGTGTCGTGGTAAACAAACTGGGCAGGTGGGACCGGAGACCTAGGCGCCCCTTCCCGCAAGCAGGGCTTTGCGTATCGTTTCGAACTGCTCCAGGGTCTTATAGCGCACGACCACTTCGCCCAACTCGCCGCTCTTCGGGTTGATCAGCAGTGTAAGGCCCAGCGCATCGGACATCTCGCGCTCGGCGGCTCGCGTATCCGCATCTTTCTGTGCGGGCTCCAGCTTAGACGGGCCTGAAGCGCTTGGAAGTTTGCGCCCCATGACCAAAGCTTCCACATCGCGGACGTTAAGACCTCTCTTCACGATCTCCAGAGCGACTTCTTCTGCATCTTCGCGGCCGATGAGGGCCCGCGCATGGCCGGCGCTCAGCGAACCGTCGCGCACGAGCGCCTGCACGCTTTCCGGAAGCTTGAGAAGCCGCATGGTGTTTGCGAGATGACTGCGGCTTTTGCCGATGATTTGCCCCAGCTCCTCCTGGGTGTAGCCGAAGCGTTCGACGAGCTCGCGATAGCCGCCGGCCTCCTCGATGGCGTTGAGGTCGGTGCGCTGAACGTTCTCGATGATCGCGAGTTCGAGCGCTTCTTGATCCGAAAGCGAGCGGACGATGACCTGAACGACGTGGAGGGATGCCTTTTGCGCTGCACGCCAGCGGCGCTCGCCGGCGACGATCTCATAATAGGTACCGGACACGTCGGCAGGCCGCACCACGAGCGGCTGTACCAGGCCCTTCTCACGGATCGAAGAGGCAAGCTCGTCCAGCTCCGCTTCATCGAAGTTCTTGCGCGGATTGAGCGGACTTGGCCTGATCCGATCAATTGGGTACCATCCGGCTTTCGCCATTCGCTGGAAGCACCCGGGCAGCACCCACGGGCAGATTTTCCCCGATGAGCGATGCAAGGCCGCGCCCGAGGCGGCTTTTCTGTACGGGTGACGGCCCAATTGCCACGCTGCCCGATCGTGATTCCATCTCGCTTCTCCAGCTCGCATATCATCGCCTTAGCCGCGCCAAAGCGGGGCCAGGCAAAAAGTAAGAACGCTTAAACGCGCCACTCACTTCCCCACTCGAGCTCACAAGGCCTACGCGGCTTGAGCCGCCATCCGCTCCCGGTTGATCATCTCCGCCGCGAGATCCGTATAGGCGCGGCTTCCGGCGCTCTTGTGGTTATACAGAAGCAGCGGTTTGCCATGTGACGGCGCTTCGGCAACGGTCACATTGCGCGGGATGATGGTGTCGTAGACCTTCTGCCCAAAGAATTCGCGCACCTCACCCGCCACTTCGTCGGCGAGCTTGGTCCGGGCGTCGTGCATGGTCAGAACCACGCCATGGATTTCGAGCGTGGGATTGAGGCTCGACCGCACGAAGTCGATGGTTTCCTTGAGCTGCGTGATCCCCTCAAGTGCGAAAAACTCGCACTGCACCGGCACAAGCGCTGCATCGGACGCCGCGAGCGCATTCAGCGTCAGAATGCTGAGCGAGGGCGGGCAATCGATGAGGACATAACCGAGCCGGTCGCCGGGTGCCCGGTCCTTTTCGGAGGCACGTAGCGAGGCGATGGCGTCGCGCAGAAAGTAGGCGCGATTGGGCGCGGCTGAGATTTCAGGCTCCAAGCCCGCCAGGTCTCGCGTCGAGGGCGCAACGTATAGCCCCGGCACCGCCGTGGGTGTCATGGCCTGTTCGAGGGCGGCGGCGCCCGCGAGAACGTCGTAGGTGGAGACGTGCCGCGCCTCTTCGGGAATGCCAAGCCCCGTACTGGCGTTGCCTTGCGGATCGAGGTCGATGACGAGCACACGCTCGCCGGCCGCGGCCAAGGCCGTTCCAAGATTGATCGCCGTGGTTGTTTTGCCGACGCCGCCCTTTTGATTGGCGACCGCGAACACCCTAAGGCCTCTGTCGTTGCTGTTTGTCACTGCTCGCCACCCCGTATGAGCACCGGTTTCCCGATCTCTAAGATCTGTCCTTGCGCATCGCTGATGCTGGGGTGGATTTCCACGTCGAAAACCCAGCGCTTCCGGGCGTCAGCGATTTCTACTCCGGCCTCGCGGCCTTTCAGAAACAACCCGGTTGACGCATTACCGAAAAACGGCAGGGCTAGACCCAAGAGCGCATCGAGCGGTGCCAGCGCCCGAGCGGTTACCACATCGGCGGCGGGAACCGCGGCCGAAGATGCGGCATCGGCGATGCGCGCATTGTGCACGCGGGCAGATGCCCCTGTCCGCCGCGCGACCTCCGAGAGAAAGGCGCATTTACGAGCATTGCTCTCGATAAGGTGCACACAACACTCTTCCTGATTCGCAAGCATAATAGCAATTACAAGCGCTGGGAATCCCCCGCCCGATCCAAGGTCCACCCATGTTTTTGCGCGCGGAGCGAGCGCAAGGAGCTGCGCGGAGTCTGCGAAGTGCCGTTGCCAGACTTGGGGAAGCGTCGCCGGCGCGACGAGGTTCACCGCTTTTTGCCACTGGATGAGCAGGCGAGCGTAAAGCTCAAGCTTTTCCACTGTTTCATGTGAAACGGAAAAAGCTCGCGCAAAGTCTCCTGACGTTTCGATCTTCACCGCGCTCCGCAATGGCATACCGCCTTACCGAAACCTAAACCGGGGTGCATAGTGCTGAGTATTCTGCGAAGCTCACGCAAATCGCTGTCACGGGATATGGGCGGTTCGCTTATTTATAATAGGAGGTCACAATGCCGATTGTGCGCCGGTTTCAAACCTGCCTGCCCGGCCTGATGCTTCTTCTCTCATTGAATGGCGTCTTTTCGCCGGCCAGCGCGCAGGATTATTGGTCTCTTTCCTGCGGCGACCTCTGGTACCATCGCAACGCGATTTACGCCCGTAACGGCTATTGCTTCAAGACGGACCGCGCCATCAGAGTGTTTGGAAATGGGAACTGCCGCTTCGAGGTCGAGTCAGACGTTCCGATGTCTCAGGGCGAACGCCGCGAATTGGAGGAAATTCGCTTCGTTGAGCGACGCAAGGGCTGCCAAAACTGACCATGCGCGCGATTCTGCTTTATCTTTGCTTTGTGCTCGCGATGCCGGCTGCGGCGCAAACTCTTGAGCAAAAGGCGCAGGCCCTCATCGCCGCCTATCCCAACCATCTCGTGAGCTTTGACGGCACATCCCTGGTCTGGAAAGACGGGACCAAGATGCGCTTCGGCGAGGGCCGCGAGGACAAGCCGCTGGACGATCTGCTCGAACGGCCGGACATCGTGGACATGTTCCGCTGGACCTATCCATTCGGCGGGAGCGGTCTCCCCGCCGCTCGGGAAAGCGATCCTGGCCGCGTTCGGAGCGAGGCGTTCTTTGAGAAAATGTATGGCCAGTGCCGCAAACAGCCGGCGGGAGGCTGCGCCAGTGTGAGTTGCTCAGGAGCCACGCGTCTTGAGGGCGTTCCGTGGCTGCGCAAATCCGGCGGCGGAGAGATGCAAGCCGCTTCCGTGAACGGGGCCGCCGCCAAGCTGCGGCTCGTTGCGGAGGACCTTCAAGCGCTTGGCCCTGCATTCACGGCCTATCTCGTTCCGCCGGGAGGAAGCTACGTCCCGCGCTGCATCGCCCGGACGACACGCCTCAGCGTGCATTCATTCGGCATCGCCTTCGACATCAATCCGCACTACGGCCAATATTGGCAGTACGGACTTCCGCCGATGCTGGGCGAGCGCGAGGTTCGCGAGCGGAACATAAAGCTCGTCTATAGGAACAAAATCCCCCTCGAAATAGTGACGGTATTCGAAAAGCACGGGTTCATCTGGGGTGGCAAGTGGTATCATTTCGACGGCATGCATTTTGAGTACCGCCCCGAATTTCTCGCCCTCAAGGCCATCATGGAGAAATGAGCGGGCGAATGCCCCTCCAGCTTCATCCTGGACGGGTTGAAGAGAGAGCCAAGAAATTTTGGTGTTCAGGCACCCGCGGCGGTTAGGCGCCGGTGCGTAAGACCCCCTCACTCTGTCTCTCCCCTCGGGGAGAGAGGACGCCGGAACAGTTGCCTCCCTTGGGAAGAAGGGGAAGTTATGTGCGTCAAGTTCTGCAAAATGGCGAAAACCGCAACGTAGACTTTCCCACGGCCAGAGGGCCACAACCTTATCTCCCTCTCCCCTTGGGGAGAGGGCTGGGGTGAGGGGGTTTTTGGCGCGCGCTACGACGTGCCGAGCCGGTGCCGGAGCGTATCCAGGTCAGCTACGGTGGGACCGCCGTCATCGGGTAGGCCTTGCTGCTTCCGCCAAGCCCTCAATGCCTTTTCGCGGCGTTGATCCGCGTTGCACTTCTTGCAGTCGAGGTCTTTGACAATCTTCTGAGCGATGGCCTGATTCAACAAGGTTGAAAGCTCTTTCTGCTCGGCGTCGTTGAGCAGGTCCGCTAGGCTCCTGTTCAGAGCCGCCAATTGTACCGGGGTGACGTCCGGCGAGCAGGGATAGGCGGTGTAGGTGCATCTCAAGCCCACGCCGATCTCGCCGGCATGCACGCACTCTTCGTGTCCACAGGCGGCTTTTTGGAAATCCGCGAAGCGCTCGCCAAACCGCGTCTTTGCCTGGGCTTCCCAGGCGCGCTTCCCAAACTGCTGGGGCCGGAACCAGCCGATCTTGCCCGACGCTTGGATTCGCTCCTTCTTGCAAGCGGCCGGCAAGGGCGGTTCCGGAATATCGCACCGCGTCTCCCGTCTTGCGGGAAGGGGGCCGGCTTGCTGGGGCGCGGCCTGCTCAGCAGAATGCACAGGTGCGGAAAGCGGCCAGCAAATCAGGATAATGCCTAACAGCCGGAAGCCAATGAACTTCATTGCGCAACACTCCGAAAAATACGCTATCCCATCTGCCGGCGGCCTTTTTGAATGCTACCGGCGCCTACAGCCATGGGCGGACAAATCGGCCAGACTGCACCTTCGATAATGAAAGACTGGGTCGCAATTAAGTCGGGAAGCTCAACAACTCAAGCAGCAAATCCTCATTTCTGATGAGCTACCGGGATTGGCGGACTTGGATGCTTGGGCTCATAAACGCCAAGATCGCCTCCTCCCGGCAGCTTCACGCGGGTCAGCAGTCCCCACGCCTCGTCCTGGACCGGCGAGCAGGCAACCCCTTTGCCTTGCAAGCTTTGGATGAGATCCATCACATTGTCCGTCATGAGGTAGAATTCGTGGCGCCCATTCTCATGAGAGGGATGCACTGCGACTTCTCCCGGCGGCAGGCCGAAAATAAGCCAGCCATGTCCGGCGTCTGCGTATGGGAAGTTCAGCACGTCGCGGAGAAATGCCCGGTCGGCCTCCGCATTCTTGCTGTAAACGATCGAGTGAGCACCGATGATCATAACGCGGCCCCGTTCGGCCGCGACCGAATGCGGCACGCTATAGCCGTTAGCACGCCGGTGCTTTGGATGTCGAGTTCGGATAGGCAGGGCGGCACTGGCTCAGCGGGTCACGGGTCCCGGCTGCGGCCCCGCCTTTGCGCCGCGCGCGATGTTACCGCCGGAAAGCTGCGTATAGGCAAGCTGTGCGAACTGATCGAGCATATTGCGCTTCGTCAGTGTGGACATGCCTTGCCGCTTCTCCACGATTGGGCAGAAGGCTGCAGTGAGGCCGTTCGTGAGATCGGAGACGGACATGCCCTGGAGCGCTGTCTTGGCGTTTTGCACAATCCCTGGCATCTGCACGGCCATGCCATCGTAATCGAGCTTGGCAAGGGCCTGTTTAACGGAGTCCGGGAGCTTTTCTGCCACCTGACCCGCGCCTGCTTCCGAGAAAGCCGCGCAGGTGTCGCCCGACTGGCCACTCACCAGCGCGATTTGCATTTGCCGCCGGATTTTGCTGACGAGGAACGGGTCTGCGTTCGCTGGCGCATTGTTCCCCCATCTGGTGCGGACATAGTTGGCGATAGCTGCGGCGTCGTCATCGCTGAGGACCGCGGCAAACGAAGGCAT
Organism: uncultured Alphaproteobacteria bacterium; assembly: GCA_963817705.1. Classification (GTDB taxonomy): domain Bacteria; phylum Pseudomonadota; class Alphaproteobacteria; order Rhizobiales; family Rhodomicrobiaceae; genus Rhodomicrobium. The sequence continues at coordinate 1,724,709 of CAWFPF010000001.1, read as the reverse complement.
CGGGCCGTAATTGGCATTGGCGATCAATCCGCCGAGAATAGCCTGGATGATGTTCTGGGGACCCTCCGCCGTGACGCTGCCATTCTGGGCGAGCGGCGGGATTTTATTGCTCACGCCTTCGCCGTTCAGCTGATGGCATGACGCGCAGTAAGACAGATAGAGTTCCGAGCCCGTGCGGGTCATACCGAAACCTTGCGCGCCCGCTTGCTGGACATCCGGCTTCGGCGGCGTCGATTTGAGATAGGCAACCATGGCGTGGATGTCCTCATCGGTCAGCCGCATGAGGCTGTCGTGCACCGTCTCCGCCATCGGCCCGATCACGACGCCATGTTTCGGCGCGGCTCCCGTCTTCAGGAAGGATGCGAGATCCTGATCCGACCACTTTCCAATACCGTCGGAACTGGAGGTGATGTTGGGCGCGTACCAGCCCTGGACTGAGGCGCCTTCCAGCGCGTAGCCTTGCAGCGGGCCGCCAAGGAAACTGCGGGTGGTGTGACAGGCGCCGCAATGGGCCAGCCCCTCCACGAGATAGGCGCCGCGATTGATCTCGGGCGATTTTGAGGGGTCGGGCTTGAACTCGCCCGGCTTGAAGTAAAGCTCGCGCCAAACGGCCATCGCGCTTCGGATGTTATAGGGGAATGCCAGACTGTTCGGCTCGTTCGGTTGATGTACGGGCTGGAGCGAGAGCAGATAAGCCTTGATCGCAAGCACGTCGTCGCGCGTCACCTTCGTAAAGTGATCGAAGGGAAAGACCGGATAGAGGTACTCGCCGCCCTCGCCGATGCCGTTGTGCAAGGCGTCATAGAACTGGTCGTCGCTCCAATTGCCGATCCCGTACTCCTTGTCCGGCGTGATGTTCGGCGAGACGATGTTGCCGAAGGGAGTCTGGATGGCGCGGCCGCCGGCGAAGGGCTGACCGCCGGGCTTGGTATGGCAGGCATAGCAGTCGCCCGCCGTCGCGAGATAGGCGCCCTTCTTGACGAGGCCGTCATTGGCCTGCGCTTTAGCCGGGATCGCCGTGAATGCCGCGAGCCAAAGAACCATCGCCGCGCAAAGGGAAGTGCCGGTCAGCCGTCGCATGTCACGCCTCATTCGCAGACTCCGTTGCAGCGGGAAAGGCGCGGCCCGGCCGCGTCGTTCCGCTCGCGGTGCGGAATCTCGCGATGTCGTGAACAAGCTGCTGCCATCGATGCAGCGAATGCGGAGCGTTTCATGTGAAACCGTGCGCTGAAACGCCCCCCACCTGGCCGCTTCGCGGCCACACTCTCCCGCAAGGTGAGAGGGTATGCCTTTGCGGCCGCCGCGGCCTTCTCCCCTCTCCCCTCGCGGGAGAGGGGCAGGGGGTGAGGGGGGTCCGTCATTTCCATCGAGCGCGCAAAACTGCGCTTCCCAATCCGCCCGCGCTTAAGTATTTTGCCCGTCATATTCCGGGAGGGCGTTTCATGAGGGGCGTGCGCGTCTTTTTCGCTGCGGCGGCATTTGTGATTGCGAGCGCGTTTGCCGCATGGGCCGCTGGTCCAAAGCTCGCCTTGATCGTCACCAACAAAGCCTATCCCGCCAGTCTCGGCGCCCTCGAAAACACCCATCGCGACGGCGAGCGCGTGGCGGCAGCGCTGACCGCGCTTGGCTTTGCGGTTGTCCATAGGCGCGATCTCGACAAGGCGGCGATGATGGCCGAGATCGCGGACTATGTGGTGCGGCTCGAAAAGGCGGGGCCGGAGGCGGTCGGCTTCTTCTACTATTCCGGCCACGGGGCCGCGAACAGCAAATATGGTGAGAACTACCTCATCCCCGTCGGCGCGCCGGTCGCGTCCGACACTCAGCTCCCGCTCATGGCCGTGAAGCTCGGCGAGGTCATCGACTCCATCGCCGCCACTTCCGCCAAGGCCAACTTCCTCGTCTTCGACGCTTGCCGCAATGTGCCCATTTCCTTTAGCGTGCGCGCCGCCGCTCGCGGCTTCCGGCCGGTCGGCCGCCAGCAAGGGCTGCTCGTCGCGTTCGCCACCGAACCGGGCAACACCGCCACCGACGATGGCGTCTATGCCGAGGCGCTGGCGGAGGAGATGCAAAGGCCCGGCGTGTTCGCGACGGAAGTGTTCCGAGCCGTGCGCGGCCGCGTGCTGAACGCCACCGGACGAACCGGCAATTCCCCTGGATCGAGGACGGCCTCATAGAGAACATGTACTTCAAGCCAGATCCAGCTGGGCCTCAGACTGCGCTGGTCTCACCGCACAAACCCGCTGCTCCCGATGTGTCGGCGGCTCCAGTAACAGACTGTGATATTTACGCATCCGTTGCCTTTTATCCAGACCGCCGCGCACCACCAGTAAAGAAGATTGATGCCTCCAAGGCCGTTCCAGCCTGCGAACGCGCAGTCAACGCCTACTCGCGGGAAAAGAGGTTTCGTTTTCAACTCGCGTTTGCCCTCATCCAAACAAGGACGGATCCCAAAAGGGGACTCGCAGTTTTGCGCGCGCTCGCCAATGAAGGAGACGCTTCTGCGATGGCCCTTGCTGGCAATTTGTACTTGTTTGGGATAGGCGCACCGCGAGATAAAGCGGAAGCCCTTCGGCTTCTTCGAGAGTCTGCGGACCATGGAAGCTGGTATGGGCTTTTACTTCTAGTCGGAGAGCAAAAGGAACTTGAACTTGATCGAGCAGAAGTTGAAAAGCTGTTCTTTAAGTTGAATAATCTGGATAACGCGGACGCATCTGCTGCAGTTTCCGTGGCATACGCGGGTGGTATAGCGGGTCTTATAGAGCGCAACGGGCAGAAAGCTGCCGAATATATGATCTCGGCACTAAAGAAGGGAAGCGAATTTGCCTCGGTAGCATATGAGGTTCCCAATGCCGACTATATGATGGAACTGCAACGCCTGCTATCGAGCGAAGGGTTATATCGCGGACCGCTCGACGGCAAAGACTCTCCGGAACTGGAAGCAGCGGTGAAGGCTCTCTACGAAAGACACAAGTCCAGCGGCTGAGAAATGGCCTTTGTCAACGTGCAAGAGATTGCAGCTTCCCAAACGCGTTATTCTGTGTCATGGCCGTCAGCATGGATATCTCCATATCCGAGGCGCTTCGCGATCAAGTGCAAAAGCGTGTGGCAGAGGGCGGCTTCGCGAATGCAAGCGATTTCGTCGAAGCTCTGATCCGCGAGGACCGCGAGCGGGAGGCAAACAAAAGGCTTGAGGCGCTGCTGCTCGAAGGCGTGCAGTCCGGCGGGACCGAGGAGGCGACGGACGCCTATTGGAATGCGCTGAAGGCGGAGGTGCGAAGCGCGGCCGCCAAGCCAGCAAGGGAATGAGCCGCAGCGTCGTCCGCAGGCCCGCCGCTCGCCGCGACGTCATAAGAGCCGCGCGAAACATTGCGGCAGATAAACCCGGATGCAGCCCTACGCTTCGCTGATGCCGTGCGCGAAACCGAGGCCCTGCTCGCAGCAGCGCTTGCGATTGGAGCACAGCGCCGGTACCGTCGCCCGGAACTCCAGGGGATGCGCATGCACAGCGTCGCGGGCTTTCGCAAATATTTGATCTTTTAAATCCCTCGCGGGACAATATCGAGATTGTTCGCGTGCTTCACGGTTCGCGCGATATTGGCCGGCTGTTCGAGGAGGAGTAGGTGCGAAGCATCGCTTGCCGGATCTGGCACCGGAAGACCTAATCTTATCGCTATGAACGCGCTCGCCAAGAAGAAGATGACGGTGGACGAATTCCTTGCCTGGGCCGAGGGCCGCGAGGGGCGGTGGGAGCTGACCGACGGCGTGCCTGTATGCATGTCGCCGGAGCGCGTCATTCATGGCGCGACGAAGTTTTCAGCCGGAACCGCGTTGAGCAATGCGCATTAGAGCAGCGGGCCTTTCTTGCGAAGCCTTCGTCGATTGCCTCGCCGTTCGCGTCGATCAGTTCAAGACGTTCCAGCCGGATGTGCTGATTAATTGCGGCGAGCGGCTGAAGCCTGACATGATGGAGGCGCCCAATCCGGTCGTCGTGGTGGAAATCCTGTCGCCCTCGACGCGCGCCCGCGACCTCGGGCTCAAGGTGCGGCGCTATTTCGAGCTGCCGGCCATCGAGCATTATCTCATCCTCGACGCGGACAGCCGCTCCGTCATCCACTATGCGAGAGGCACGGGCGATGCGCTGCTGACCCGCATTGTGAGCGAAGGCGAGTTGCGTCTCGATCCGCCGGGGTTCAGCGTCGAGGCGCAGGTGCTGTTTCCTGAGCCTTACGAGGCTTAGCAAAGAAAAAGCCCCCTCATCCTGTCCTTCTCCCGCAAGGGGAGAAGGGACGCTGCTTCTCCCCTCTCCCCCTGCGGGAGAGGGGCCGGGGGTGAGGGGTATCGCTCAAGCCGCGCGGCTGGCCTTGCGGATATGCGCCAGCACGAGCATCAGCGCGGCGGGCGTCATGCCATCGATGCGCGAGGCCTGGGCGAGGGTCGTTGGGCGGTGGCGTTCGAGCTTCTGGCGGATTTCGTTCGAGAGGCCGGGGATCGCCGCGAAATCGAGCGCGGCGGGGATGGCAACGGCCTCATCCTTCTTGAAGGCGACGATGCTCGCCTCCTGCCGGTCCATATACACCGCGTAGCGCGCATCGACCTGAAGCCGCTCCGCTGCCAACGCCGGGATCGCGGCAAGCCCGGGCCAGACCCGGCCAAGCGCCGCCACGCTCATATTCGGGAAAGCGAGCAAGTCGAAGGCCGAGCGGCGCCTGCCGTCGCGGTTGAGCGCGATGCCGTAGCCCGCGGCCTCGTCCGGCGTCAGCGTCAGGCTCTCCAACAGGCTCCGCGCAGAAGCCAGCTCATCCGTCTTTGCCGTGAACGCTGCCACACGCGCACCCTCAACGCATCCGATGCGCGCACCCAGCGGCGTCAGCCGCTCATCCGCATTATCGGCGCGCAGCCGCAGCCGGTACTCGGCCCGGCTCGTGAACATGCGATAGGGCTCGGAGACACCGCGCGTCACGAGATCGTCGATCATCACGCCGATATAGGCCTCCGTGCGCGACACCGCGAAATCCGCCCGTCCGCAGCCCGCCTTCAGCGCCGCATTGATGCCGGCGACAAGGCCCTGCCCGCCGGCCTCCTCGTAACCCGTAGTGCCGTTGATCTGGCCAGCGAAGAATAGCCCGGACAGCCGCTTCACTTCGAGCGTAGGCAGAAGCTCGCGGGGGTCCACGTAATCGTACTCGATGGCGTAGCCGGGCCGGATTACCGCGGCATTCTCCAGGCCGGGGATCGTCTTCAGAAACGCGCGCTGCACATCCTCGGGCAACGAGGTCGAGATGCCGTTCGGGTATACCGTGTGATCGTCGAGGCCTTCGGGCTCAAGGAAGATCTGATGGCCGCTGCGATCCTTGAAGCGCACGACCTTGTCCTCGATGGAGGGGCAATAGCGCGGCCCAACGCTCGCGATCTGGCCGGAATACATCGGCGCGCGGTGGATGTTGGCTGCGATGATGGCGTGCGTCTCCGCCGTTGTGGTGGTGATGTGGCAGGCAATCTGAGGCGTCTCGATGCGCTCGCTCAGGAACGAGAACGGCACGGGCGGCTCATCGCCCGGCTGCGCTTCGAGCCGCGTATAGTCGATGGTGCGGCCATCGAGCCGCGCTGGTGTGCCCGTCTTGAGGCGTCCCATCGCCAAGCCGAGCGCATAAAGCCGGTCGCTGAGCCGGATCGCGGGCTGCTCGCCCACGCGCCCCGCTGGAATGCGCGTCTCGCCAAGATGGATGATGCCCTTCAGGAATGTGCCCGTGGTAATGACCACGGCGCCCGCGCGTAGCTCGCGCCCGCTGCCTGTTACAACGCCCGCCGCCGCGCCGTCTTCAATCCGTAGATCCTCGACCGGCTCCGCGATGACAGTGAGTTTGGTCTGCGCCGAAATCGCCGCCTGCATGTGCTTGCGATAAAGCTTGCGGTCGGCCTGCGCGCGCGGCCCCTGTACCGCCGGACCCTTGGAGCGGTTCAGCATGCGGAACTGGATGCCGGCCTTGTCGATGACCCGCCCCATCAGCCCGTCAAGCGCGTCGATCTCGCGGACGAGATGGCCCTTGCCGAGGCCGCCTATGGCCGGATTGCACGACATCTCGCCAATCGTCTCGAATTTGTGTGTGACGAGCGCCGTTCGCGCACCCATGCGCGCCGCCGCCGCCGCTGCCTCGCAGCCCGCGTGCCCGCCTCCCACAACGATGACGTCAAATGTCATTCGCTTCGCCGCCCTTCATCTGCGTTGTATATGCGGACGGGTCTCCGGAGAGTCAAAGCACATGAACGGCGGCTGCTTCGAGAAGGCGCTGCTACACGCTCACTTTTAAGAGCAGCGCCTTCAGATCGGTGCCGCATTTCGGACATGGTAACTTTGCTGGCGGTGTCAAACATTTGAGACAATCCACCGATTTACCTGCCGGGGTGCTTGCATTGATTTTGAGCGATTTGTTTCCGCAGTTCGTGCATTGGATATCGATGAGCGTAAGGCTTATGCCGCATTTCGGGCACTTGATCTCATCAGGCCGCACGGGTGGAGGTGGAGGCGGTACCCTCAGATAAGCCAAGCCTGGCGACGCCGAGAATTACGAGGGTGAGGACCGCAAGTAACTCATAATCCGCTCCCGGCGGGGCTTGGGCGGGCTCAGCACAGGAGTCCCAATCGCAGCCGGCGCCCGCGCAGCGGCCATGACATCCGCAGGGACTGGGAAAGCAGCAGCCATGTCGTGGCCCCTGGAGCGCCTTTGAGGAAAAATATGAGCAATTTGACAAACGTCTGCGAAATCATAGTCCGCTCCAGACTATCGAATAACAACACCAGGCAACGAACGGTAAAAACTAGGAGACGAGCATCCAACCCGGCGCATCAATTTTCGGCATGCGACATGGCTTACATGAGACAAACGCCCCGGTTAACCTCTATAAGCATTTTCCAGGAACTTTTCCGTACCGCAAAGCCCAAAGGAGCAGGGAAATGGATGCTCGCGACGTCATGACCACCGCCGTCGTCACGGCCAGCCCCGATACGCCGATGCGTGAGATCGCGGAGCTGCTTCTGATGCATGGCATCAGCGCTCTTCCCGTCGTGGACTCCGAGGGCGCGGTGATTGGCATGGTCAGCGAGGGCGATCTTTTGCGGGCCAGCGCCGAGGACCGTGCCCAGCGCCGGGACTGGTGGCTCGCCATGCTGGCGAAGGGCGAGAGCCCAGGTGCGGAAACACTTGCTGAGATGGGCAAATCCAAGCGTATTGCCCGCTCCATCATGACGGCACCGGTCGTGACCGTGAGCGAGCATACCGATATCGCCGAAATCGGAAAGCTGCTCGAAGCGCATAAGATCAAGCGCGTGCCGGTTATGCGTGACGGGCGCTTGACCGGGATTGTGAGCCGCGCCGACCTAATCCGCGCCTTCGCCTCACAGGCACCGGCCCCGCATCAAAAAGGCGGGCTGTTCTCGTGGAGTTCGCATCACGAAGACGCCAAGCCGCGAGAAGAGCCGAAGGAGCCTGCCCACGATTCTGCCGCCGGCAACGATAGCACGGTGAGCGCATCGGAGTTCCGGTCGCTCGTCGAGGCTGCCGCCGCAAAAAGAGCGGCCGAACGCGAAGCTGCGCGCAAGGAGGCGGCCGGTGAACGCGAGCATTTGGTGCAGGAAGCCGTCGACCATCATATTTCCGAAGAGCATTGGCGTTCTATCCTGAGCCAGGCGCGGTTCGCGGCCGCCCGCGGCGAGTCCGAGCTGCTCGTGCTGCGCTTCCCGAGCGAGCTTTGCAGCGATCACGGCCGCGCCATCAACGTGGCCGAGCCGGATTGGCCGGCCACACTGCGCGGTGAAGCGGCGGAAGCCTTCCTTCGCTACGAGCGCGAGCTGAAGCCGCTCGGCTTCCACATCGTCGCGCGCGTTCTCGACTTCCCCGGCGGTTTCATCGGCGATATCGGCCTGTTCCTGTCGTGGGGCGGCGCCGGTTAATCAATGTTTCATGTGAAACAGGCCGCGCATCATTTTCCAATGCAGAAATCGGAGAAGATCTGCCCGAGCACATCCTCCACATCGAGGCGGCCCGTAAGCCGCCCAAGCGCATCGGCGGCCTCCCGCAGATGCTCGGCGGCGAGTTCCGGAGGGTCGCCCGCCTCTGCGCATGCGAGGAATGAGCCAAGGGCGGTCCGCGCCCGCTCGATCTCCTGGCGATGCCGGGCGCGGGTGATCAGCGGAGTTTCACCGGCGCCATAGGCTTCGCGGGCAAAGGCGGCGAGCGCGGATTTGAGTGCATCCAGCCCTTCGCCGGTTTTGGCGGAAATGGCGATGATGCCGGTATCGGCGCGCTGCGAGGGTGCTAGGTCGATCTTGTTCAGGACTTTCAGAATGAGCTGCGGGGCGTTAGATTCCCCCCTCACCCCTGCCCTCTCCCCGAGGGGAGAGGGAGAAAAAGACGCAACCCTGTCCCCAGGAGGATAGGAAGTTATAGCGTCCCTTCTCCCCTCGGGGAGAAGGACGGGATGAGGGGGGACTTCTTGGCTCACATCCCCCATCAGCACCACAACATCCGCCTCCGATGCTGTGGCGCGCGCGCGCCGGATGCCTTCCTGTTCGACGGGGCTCGCGGTTTCGCGCAGGCCCGCGGTGTCGCGCAACACGAAAGGGAAACCGTCGAGGTCGAGCGTCACTTCGATGATGTCGCGCGTCGTTCCCGGCTCGTCGAAAACGATCGCGGCCTCACGGCCCGCAAGCGCGTTCAGAAGGCTCGACTTGCCCACATTCGGCGCGCCGATGATCGCCACCTGGACACCCTCGCGGACGATCTCGCCCCGGCGGCCATCGGCGAGCGCCCGCTCAAGCCCGGCCTTCAGTGCCTGTACCTCCGGCACCGCCTCATTGAAAGCGCCTTCCGCGATGTCACCCTCGTCCGCAAAATCGAGGCTCGCCTCCACATAGGCCATCGCCCGCAACAGCGCGCTGCGCCAGGCTTCATGACGTTCGCGCAGCGCACCGGCGGATTGGGACAGCGCCTGCTGCCGCTGCATTGCCGTCTCCGCATTGACCAGATCCGCAAGCCCTTCCGCTTCCGTGAGATCGAGCTTGCCGTGCTCAAAGGCTCGCCTCGTGAACTCGCCGGGCTCGGCCAGCCGCAAGCCTAGCTGAAGGAGCGCATCGAGTGCGCCCGCGATGACAGCCCGGCCGCCATGCAGATGAAGCTCGGCCATGTCTTCCCCGGTGAAGCTGGACTGCCCCGGAAACCACAGCACAAGACCGCGGTCCAGTATCTGGCCGCTTGCCGGATCGCGCAGGGCGCGCAGGCTCGCCACCCGCGGCGCAGGCAGCCTTCCCCCGCACAGTCTCCGTAGCGTTTCGCCTGCCGCCGCGCCGGAAATGCGGATAACCGCGATGCCCGCGCGCCCAGGCGCCGTCGACAGTGCGCAGATGGTCATGCACTGGCTCCCTGCTGGAATATCTTGTACGATAAGATGGATGGGCACCCGCGCCCAGGAAACCTATAATTGCTCCCGCCGCTTCCGCGGCCTGTCCTTCTCAAAGCATGGCGGAATAAGGTTGCCTCATGGCGTTAAATCGTTTGGGCGAAGAAACCAGCCCATATCTTCAGCAACATAAGCAAAATCCGGTTCATTGGTGGCCCTGGTGCCAGGATGCCTTTCAGGAGGCGCAGCGGCTCAATAAGCCGGTCCTGCTTTCCGTAGGCTATGCGGCGTGTCATTGGTGCCATGTGATGGCGCATGAGAGCTTTGAGAAAGAGGACACGGCGGCGCTCATGAACGAGCTGTTCGTGAACATCAAGGTCGATCGCGAGGAACGGCCGGATGTCGACACGCTCTACATGACCGCCCTGCAAGAGCTTGGCGAGCAGGGCGGCTGGCCGCTGACCATGTTCCTGACGCCGGACGGCATGCCCTTTTTCGGCGGTACCTACTTTCCCGATACGCCCCGCCATGGGCGCCCCAGCTTCAAGCAGGTGATCGAGAATGTGGCCCGCGTCTACGCCAAGGAAAAGGAGACCATCGAGCAGAACACGGCTTACCTCAAAACGAGGCTGACGCCGCGGCTCACTTACGGTGCGGCGCCTGATTTCTCCGATGCGCAGCTTGCAGCCGTCGCAGCCAAATTCATCGGAGCCATCGATCCGACCAATGGCGGGCTCCGCGGCGCTCCCAAATTCCCGAACACGGCGATCTTCCATTTCCTCTGGAAGGCCGGCCTGCGTTACGGGCTCAAGACCTGCATCGAAGAGGTGAAGAATACGCTGCTCCACATCTGCCAGGGTGGCATCTACGACCATATCGGCGGAGGCTTTTCCCGCTACTCGACCGACGAGCGCTGGCTCGTCCCGCATTTCGAGAAGATGCTCTACGACAATGCGCTTCTGATCGAGTTGATGACGGAGGTTTGGAAGGAGACGCAGTCCGAGCGGCTGCAAGCCCGCGTCAGCGAGACGATTGCCTGGATCGAACGCGACATGCTCTCCCCGGGCGGTGGTTTCGCGGCGTCCTACGACGCGGACTCCGATGGCGAGGAAGGGAAGTTCTACGTCTGGACCGCGGCGGAAATCACCGATGTGCTAGGCCACGGCGAAAGGGCTGCGATTTTCGCGCAGGTCTACGACGTGACCGAAGGCGGCAATTGGGAGGGCAAGACCATCCTCAACCGGCTGAACGCGCTGGCGCTTCTGAATAGCGAGGATGAGCGGGCGCTCGACGAGTGCCGGCGGAAGCTGTTCGAGGTGCGGGAGAAGCGCGAGAAGCCCGGCTGGGACGATAAGGTGCTGGCGGACTGGAATGGCCTTGCCATCCGGGCGATCGCCAAAGCCGGGGACGCGTTCGGCCAGCCGGCCTGGATCGCACTCGCGGCCAAGGCTTATGACTTCGTCGTGAGCCGCATGATGCCCGCCGGGCGTCTCTTTCATTCCTTCCGCGAGGGAAAGCTGAAAGCGCCGGCGACATCGGCGGATTACGCGAACATGATTTCGGCGGCGCTAAACCTCTACCAGGTCACGGGCGAGCGGCGCTATCTCGACGATGCCGCCAGTTGGACCGGGATCATGGACCGCCACTACAGCGCCGAGGGCGGCGGCTACTATCTCTCGGCGGACGATACGAGCGACCTCATCTTGCGGCCGCTCTCGGCAAGCGACGACGCGGTCCCGAACCCGAACGCAACCATGCTGCTGAGTTTGGCCGGCCTCTATGCGCTCACAGGCCAACCGGCCTATCTCCGGCGTGCCGACGAGCTTTTGGAAGCTTTTCAGGGTGCTGCCCACGGCATGGCCATCGCCTATACGGGGCTGCTGTCGGGTGCACTGACTTTGATCGCGCCGCAGCACGTGGTCATCGCCGGCGACAAGACGGCTCCCGAGTCGGCGGCTTGGCGCAGAGCCTTGTCGGAGGTGTCGCTACCGGATGCCATCGTGCAATGGGTGGATGAGGCGGGCGCCATCCCGCCGTCCTCTCCCGCCGCGGGAAAGACGCCCGCCAGCGGAAAGACAACGGCTTATGTCTGCGCAGGGCAACACTGCTCGCTGCCGCTGACGGAGCCTGAGGCGCTCAAGGAAAAACTGAAGCAGGAGCGCCAAGTCGCCGTGCATGTGTCGGCCTCGGCCATTTGAAGCCTTGTTTGGTCATGGCCGCACTTGATGCGGCCATCCAGGACCAGGAGCAAGTGGATGGCCGGGTCAAGCCCGGCCATGACTCAAACCGCGGTCAATCCGCTTGGATCGCATTTCGCATCGCGCCGATTTCCGCGATTTCCGACTCCATCACGTCGCCGGGCTTGAGATACTCCGGCGGGTTGCGCCCCATTCCCACGCCTGGAGGCGTGCCGGTCGCGATCACATCGCCCGGCATCAGTGTCAGCCCGCGCGACAGCTCTGCGATGATGCGCGGGATCTTGAAATACATATCCTTCGTATTGCCGTCCTGCTTCACGGCGCCGTTCACCCGGCAGATGAGGCGCAGATTATCGCGGTCGAGATCGCCCGCAGGCACGACCCACGGCCCCATCGGCGCGTGTCCATCGAGGCTCTTGCCCTTGAACCACTGACCGCCATGCCAGCTCTTCTGAATGTCGCGTGCCGTCGTGTCGTTGATGACGGTGTAGCCGAAGATGTGCTCATCCGCTTCCGCCTCGGAGATGTTGCGTCCGCGCTTGCCGATGATCACCGCTAACTCAACTTCCCAATCGATCTGCTGGGAGATCGAGGCGTCGTAGGGGATCGGGTCGAAGGGCCCGTTCAGCGCGCTAACCGCCTTGGTGAAGAACACGGGATGCTCCGGCAGCTTTTGCGCCGGATCGCGCATCTTCGCACCCTCCTCGAAGTGTTCGAGATAATTCCAGCCCACGCAGGTGATATTGCGCGTAAGCTTGGGCAAGGGCGGCATGAGCTTGACCTTCTCCAGCCGGACGCCGGTGTGAAAGCCCTTTGACGCGAGCGCGCGCATCTCGGCCATGCCCTGCGATCCGGCCTCGATCAACGCGAGCATCGAGGTCCCGTCGAAGCTCAGGCGATGGGCCGCCTCGCTTGCCGCCATGGCGACATCGATCAAATGCCCGTCCGGTCTCGCAAAGCCAAGCCGCGGCGCACCGCTCCAGTCTGCATAGGTCAGAAGCCGCAGCCGCGAATCGGGCGGCACAATGATTTGGGTCATGATTTCTCCCGCGATGTTGGAGTTCGTTCTGCTCGTCGAAGGAAAGACCCCCCAACCCTCTCCCTGAGGGGAGAGGGAGAAGAAGCTGCGGCCCCTTCGTTCGGGCGTCCTCTCCCCCCCATGGAGAGAGAGACAGAGTGAGGGGGCTCTGGGTCCCCCCCTGGATGGCCGCATCACGTGCGGCCATGACCGGCGGGCGATTCGGAGTAAAGTCATTCCATGATCAATCGCCCCAGCCGGCGACAGCCTTGACTTCCAGATAGTCTTCGAGCCCAAACCGGCCCCATTCCCGTCCGTTCCCCGACTGCTTATAGCCGCCGAAGGGCGCGGCCCGCTCATGCATCGAGCCGTTGAGGTTCACATTGCCTGCGCGGATGCGGCGCGACACACGGCGCGCCCGCTCGATATCGCCCGACGAGACATACCCCGCGAGACCGTAGGGCGTCTCGTTGGCGATCCGGATTGCATCGTCTTCGTCCTGGTAGCCGATGATCGAAAGCACCGGGCCGAAGATCTCCTCCCGCGCAATGGTCATTGCGTTGGTGACATTGCCGAACACCGTCGGCCGGACGTAGTAGCCCTTGTTGAGATCGGCCGGGCGCCCGGGACCGCCAGCCACGAGCTTTGCGCCTTCCTCGATGCCCGCGTTGATGAGCGCCTGGATCTTCTCCCACTGTACGCGATTGACCACCGGACCGATGACTGTCCCGTCTTCGCGCGGATTGCCCGGCCTCGTCTTGTCCGCCACGGCCTTCGCGATGGACATGGCCTCTTCCATGCGCGGGTGCGGCACGAGCATCCGCGTGGGCGCGTTGCAGGACTGGCCCGAATTCATGAAACAATGCGCGGTGCCTCCGCCCACGGCCTTTTGAAAATCGGCATCCTCAAGGATGATGTTCGCGGATTTGCCGCCAAGCTCCTGGCTCACGCGCTTCACGGTGACGGCGGCGCGCTGGGCGACATCGATGCCGGCCCGCGCCGACCCGGTGAAGGAGATCATGTCGAGACCGGGATGCGCGCTCATCGCGGCTCCAACTTCAGGCCCAAGCCCATTGACGAGATTGAACACCCCCTTCGGGACGCCGGCCTCGTGCAGGATTTCGGCGAAGATCAGCGCCGAGGTCGGCGTGTTCTCCGAAGGCTTCAGAACCATGGTGCAGCCGGCAGCAAGAGCAGGCGCGACTTTGCAGCCGATCTGATTGAGGGGCCAATTCCAAGGCGTAATCATGCCCACGACGCCGACCGGCTCCCGCATCAACATTGCGGTGCCGAGCCGCTCCTCGAAGGGATAGGTTTTCAGCACCTGAAGCGTGGTCAGCAAATGGCCGAGCCCCGAGCCTGCTTGGGCTTGCACTGCGAGGGGAATGGGCGCACCCATCTCGTCCGAGATCGCGGCGCCGATCTCTTGCATCCGGCTCGTGTAGATCTTGACGATGCGTTCGAGGAGCGCGATGCGATCCTCGCGCGAAGACGTCGAGAAGCCTTCGAACGCGGTCCTTGCGGCGGCAACGGCCTTGTCCACGTCCGCGGCGCTGCCGAGCGCCACCTCATACATGACCTCTTCCGTGGCGGGATTCACAACCGGCAGGGTCTTTTTCTCTGCCGGGGCAGTCCACGCTCCATCGATGTAGAATTTGAGCCGATCTACCATCGCGAAACTTCTCCCTATGGGGACACGGCGGATGCGCGCCCGGTGCTTTTGCGGTACTCTATATATCGAGGGTGCACCCGGCCGTGCAATTCTCTAACGAGCCGGCGTGGATGATTTGAATTAATCGATTAGAAAATAAATAGAAGCTCCGATTTAAAGTCCTTTGGGTTGGTGACTTGCAAAGGGTAGCTCAATGCGCATCTTTCGCACGCTTATCGTCCTTCTCATTCTGCTTTGCTTGACGCCGCCTCTGGTGCTTCTGGCGGCTGGCCTGATCGCCCGCTGGTCCGGCTGTGAGCTGGACCCTGAGACGCCGCTGCCCTGCTCAATCCTCGGGGGCGACCATGGGGGGTTCCTGCATAGGATGACCCATTTCGGCTGGCTGAGCGTTGAGACGCTGCCTGCGCTGGCTGCGCTCGTTATCGGCTGGTTGTTGATCGAAGCGGTTCACGCCATGCGCAGCCAGCCCAAACGAGCGGCTCAGACGCCGGCGAACTCGCGGAAACGGGTGCGCGGGTCGTAGGGGTGCTTCTGCCCCCAATCGCGCATGAAGCGCTCAAGTTCGCCATCGACGGCAGGGGGAAGAACGATCTTGAGGGTAATCAGCTGATCGCCATGCGAGCCCGACCGGCCGTTCTTGATCCCCTTGCCCCTGAGGCGCAAAACCTGTCCGCTTGACGCGCCCTTCGGCACTGACACCGTGACCCGGCCGTTGATGGTCGGCACTTCGATGCGTGCGCCGAGCACCGCTTCGTTCAGCGACACCGGAACTTCGAGGGTGATGTTATCGCCATCGCGCCCGAACAGCGGATGAGGAGCGACCTTAAGCTCGATCAAGGCGTCGCCCGGCTCGCCGCGTCCTGCGCCAGGGCCACCCTTGTGCTTGAGGCGAAGGGTCTGCCCCGTTTCGACACCCGAAGGCACCTGAATATCGAGCGTTTCGTTATCGGGGAACTGCACCCTCTTTTTCGTGCCGTTGACCGCTTCGAGGAAGCTGATGTCGAGATTGTAGCGGAAATCCATGCCGCGCATGGTAAAGGCGCCGCCCGGACCGCGCCGTCCAAAGAGATCGCCGAAAATGTCGGAGTATTCGCCTCCGCCAGGGTTAAATCCCCCAAATCCGCTATCCCCGCGCGGCCCCGCGTTGCCGGCGGCGTAGTCTCTATAGAAGGGATTGGCGCGCTCGTTGCCCATGGCGTCGATTTCGCCCGCATCGTAGCGCTTGCGCTTTTCCGGGTTGCCAAGCACGGCGAAAGCGGCGGAAACGCGCTTGAACTGTTCCTCGGCCTTTGGGTCGTTCTTGTTCTGATCGGGGTGCAGATCCTTGGCCAGCTTCCTATAAGCGCGCCGGATTTCGTCGTTCGACGCGGAGCGTTTCACGCCGAGAATTGCATATAGATCCTGGTTCATGGAGCCCAAAGCGGTTGCACGTCCCGCATAAGTTTATGACGTAAATCCCTCGCTACAGATAGGAGCATAACCTAGCTTTCCCACATTCAACCGCATTTACCAGCACTGTTCACAAGATCCCGCGGAAGAATCCCGTTTTTGGAGGCTCCGAAACGATCACATCCTGAGCGAACCCGAGTTCCTTGGCGACAAAGCGCATGCGCCGCCGCAACGGCTCGCCAACCAGATCGGCAAGCGATTTCGGGAGATGCAAGACTAGCTTGCCGTCCTCGTAGGCGAGCGTGGTCTGAGGTAGAACGCCTGCCATGCCTGCGGACAAAGTTTGCGCGAGCCGGGCCGACTGTCCGATGATCAACGCGCGCTTGCGATCCGGGCGGGAGACCAGCTCGGAGAGCTTGGGCAAAAGCTCGCCCATCAGTTTGCGCTCATAGCGATGATAAACGCAGACGGCCAGGAACGCGCGGCCCGGATGGTCCACGCCGACAAGCGCCGACTGGGCGACAAGCAACGCCGCTTGCTCGCCGCGGTAGTCGGGATGGGCCCGCCAGGCTACATCCGAGAGCAGGCAGGCCGCATGGCGCAGGCGCTTCTCCTCCGGCGTTTCCGAAGGCCCGGGTCCGGTGAAGAGCGCGTCGGTCCAGCGCATGAGTTCCTTCGCATGCCCAACCGATCTCGACCTGAGGCGGGCAAGCTCCTCGGACGCCGAAAGCAGAGGGTCCTTGGCTCGTTCTACCTCGCTCAAGAGGCGGTAAATCATACCCTCGCGCACGCCGAAGGCGGAGAAGATCACATCGGAAGGCTGCATCTGGCGCACGACGGCATTCAGCAGCAAGGCGCCGAATGGCAGGGTCTCTTCGCGCCCGGCCGCCATGCCCTCCATCCGCCTCAGCGTGGCGGGTGAGCTGTTCGCAAACCGGGCCGTGACCTGCTGAGCCTTGCGGGTGTCGATGCTATAGCCATGCACGGCGGTGAGCGGGTAAGCCGTCTGGCGCATGTGGAGTTTCGCCAAGGCCCGCCACGTCCCGCCAACGGCATAGAACGGCTGACCGCGTGCGGCCGTCAGCCACGCCAGAGGCGCCAACGCTTCCTGAATGATAGGAATGGCCGCCAATCGGTCGCCCTGCGTTTTGTCGAGAAGAGCGAGCCCGCCAAGGGGAAGCGAAACGGTATCATGGAACGTGTCACCGGCGATCCGGATCAGCTCCAGGCTTCCACCGCCAAGATCGCCGGCGATGCCAACCGGTTTGTTGAACCCGGCGAGGATACCCGTCGCAGCGAGTTCGGCCTCGCCTGAGTTGTCGATGACCTGGATCGATGCGCCGCAAGCCTTTTCCGCGAGCGCCAGAAATTGAGGTCCATCCTCGGCCCAGCGCACGGCAGCCGTCGCGAAGGGATGGATATCCCGGGCCTCGACGCCGCAGAACTCGGCCAGCTTGCGGTAGCGGGCCAGAGACGCGAGCGCATCGGGAATGGTTTCCTTGTTGAGGCGCCCCGTGGAAGTCAAATAGCGGCCGAGGCCGCACATTGCTTTTTCCTGAAAGAGCGGTGTCGGCGAGCGGGCCAAACTCTCGTAAACGACGAGGCGGATGGAGTTCGAGCCGATGTCGATGACCGCGACTGGCTTAGTGCCCCGCAGCCGGCCTTGCGTCAGATCATCCACGGTTCACCCTAAGCGTGCGGCGCCGCAAGACCCGCCAAGCGGCGGGGAAAGTTCTTTCTGAGCGCGCCGCCGCGTCCGGAAAGACTGGGATTGGTCATGAAATACTCGTGGGCGCTGAAGGGTTCCTCGTCCGGCGCCAGGTGGACCCGTTCCCACTTACCGTTGCTCATGAGCCTCCAGCTTTGCAGATTATCCTTGAGGTTGGCAATCATGATCTGATCGAGGATCTGTTCATGAACCGTTGGGTTCGTAATCGCCGTCATGGCTTCGACGCGCCGCTCCAGGTTGCGAGGCATCATGTCGGCAGAGCTGATATACACATGGGCCTCTTCGGATGGCAACCCGTGCCCGCCGCCGAAGCAGTAAATCCTCGAATGCTCCAGAAAGCGCCCGATGATGCTCTTTGCGCGAATGTGTTCCGAGAGTCCGGGAATGCCTGGCTTCAGGCAGCAGATGCCGCGGATGATAAGATCGACGGGCACGCCTGCGATGTTGGCTTCGTAAAGTGCATCGATCACGTCGGTATCGACCAGCGCATTCAGCTTCATCCAGATCGCGGCAGGACGGCCGGCCTTCGCATGGGCCGCCTCGGCTTGGATCTCCTCAATGATCCGCGCCTTGATGCCATATGGCGAGATATAAAGCCGCTCCAGATCGTTCGGGCGGCTATAGGTTGTGACGTAATTGAAGATCTTAGTTACGTCGCGCCCGATTGCGGGGTCGGCGGTGAAATAGGATAGGTCCGTGTAAACCTTCGCCGTGGCCGGATGATAGTTTCCGGTGCCGATATGGCAGTATGTGCGAAGCTCGCCATTCTCCTTGCGCACGACTTGACCGAGCTTCGCGTGGGTTTTGATTTCGAGCTGCGTGAGGCCGTAAACGACGTGCACGCCGCACTCTTCGAGCTGCTTCGCCCATTCGAGATTGGCGAGTTCGTCAAAGCGCGCTGTCACCTCGATCATGACCGTTACGCTCTTGCCCGCCTCCCTCGCGAGTTGGAGGGCTTCGACGACAGGCGATTTTCGCGACGTGCGGTAGAGCGTCCATTTGATTGCTACAACATCGGGATCGGTCGCCGCCTGACGCAGATATTGCAGGACGATGTCGAAAGACTCGTAAGGGTGATGGACGACGATGTCCTTCGATGAGATGGCGGCCAGGCAATCGTCGCCATACTCCACGATGCGCTCGGGAAACCGGATCTCGAAAGGCTTGTAAAGGAGGTCTGGCCTGCCGGCCTGGGTGAGCTGGGAGATATCGGCGATTGCGAACAGACCGCCGGTAACAACCACGTCTTCGGGGCCGATTTTCAAGCCCTGCATAATAAGCTGACGCGCGCTCTCGGGGAGCGCCGCGCTGATTTCCAAGCGGATCACCTCGCCGAGCTGGCGCTGCACCAGCGCCCGGCGCAGCGTTTTCTGCAGGTCTTCGCTCTTTTCCTGGAATTCGATTTCGCTGTTCCGCAATGGCCGGAACAGTCCGGCATCTTTGATCCTGAACCCTGGCAGAAGCCTATCGGCGAAAAGCGGGATGAGAGTCTCGACGGCAATGAAGCGCGTGCCTGTGTGACGCGAATCGCGGCCTGTTTGAGGAAGCTTGATGAAGCGGTCGATCCCATTGGGCACGACCACCAAAGCGAGCATCCGGCGCGGTTCGCCTTCGTCCTGGCGCTCGCAATCCAGAACCAGCACGAGTTCCTGGCTTTGAACGTGCGGGAAGGGATGGGCCGCATCCACGGCAACCGCGCTCAACGCCGAGAAAATCCGGCGCATGAAAAAGCTTTGCAGCCATTCCTTGTCGGCACCGCTCAACGCCTTTGCAGTCAGGAGCGTTATGGATTCTTTCGCGAGTTCGTTCTGGAGTTCGGTCCATCGCGCTTGCTGGCGCTCCGAGATCAAAGCCACCTCTGCGTTGATCATCTCAAGCTGTTGCTTGGGTGTCAGCCCGTCGGGCGAGACTTCCAGGATATTCGTGATCGCCTGCTCGTGGAGGCCAGCCACGCGGACGCGATAAAACTCATCGAGGTTCGAGCCCGAAATCGCGAGAAACCTCACGCGCTCCAGAAGAGGATTGCGTTCGTTCCCGGCCTCTTCCAGCACGCGCTTGTTAAATTCCAGCCACGACAGTTCCCGGTTGAAAAAGCGTTCCGAGCCAAAGGCTTCGATTCTGTCCCCGATGCTGGGAGCAGGCTCAACTTTGGCGAGTGTCATTGCGGTATCTCCAAGGGTGCTCCAAATGGCTGTCCACGGCTAGGCTGTGGGATGCCCGTGTCACGGTTCCCAATCATTATCGGTCTCATCCTTGCCGCCGCCGGCCGAACTCTTGAACGCCTTGGCAGCAAGCACGCGCGTTACCCTACGATGCTCTGAAAGAGCCAGTTTGTCGATATCCGCCGTGATCCGTTGTGCCGCCGCCATCGACCGCTCCATCCTCGCGATGAGGTAGGAGATCACGTCGGGCGCGACTTCGATTTGCCGGTCGCTGAAATGTTTGAGCAGCAGCGCGGCCAAGTGTTCCTCATCCGGAGGTTGAATTCCGGCCGCGGGATAAGAGCGGACGCGCGAGCGGAGATCGGGAAGCGTCAGCACCCATTGGCCAGGAGGGGTCTGCGCGGTAAGCAATATGGAAGATCCATGCTCGCGGGCGAGGTTAAGATGATGAAACAGAGCGGTTTCGCAAAAGGCCGAGGAGTCTATATCCTCAACAATCAAGGGTTTGTAAGGGGCCGTCCAGGCATGCCCGATCAACTCACGCGCTTCCACGAAGACGGCGCCGGAGCGCTCCTGCCAGATTTTTGCCAGATGGGTTTTGCCCGATTGCGGCGGCCCAAAAACAATTGCGGCCGGCGATTGCCATTCCGGCCATGCCGTGACCAGCCGCAAGGCATGCTCATTCCGCGCGGTGATGAAAAAATCCGCTTCGTCCCAGCTTTGACGGTGCGGGAGATCCAAAACAAGCTGTGAAGCTTTCACGAAGACCCAGTTCCGCTACAGCCCTTCGGCGTCAGCTTTGCGCTCATGATCGCCGCCGGCCCTATACATCGCACTCTTATAATAGCTACGGATGGCATAGCGCACCAGCACTCCGATTGCGGCGGCGAGTGGTACCGATATCAAAAGGCCGAGAAAGCCTAAGATATAGCCCGATGCGATCAAAGCGAAGAGCAGCCAGACAGGATGAAGCCGGACTTTGTTGCCGACGATATTGGGCGTAAGCACATTGCCCTCGATCAACTGACCGAAGATGAAGATGCCGCAAACGATGGCAATCTTGGTGTAATCCGGCCAGAACTGCGACAGCGCAACGCCACCGGCAACTAAAAACCCCGTGGTCGAGCCGAGATACGGCACGAAACTGATAAACCCGGCGCCAAGGCCGATGAGAAGGCCATAATTGAGGCCGACTGCGCCCAACGCGATCATGTAAAAGCCCGACACGATAGCGAGGACGATCAGCGTACCCCTGAGGTAGCCCGCAATCGTGGAATCGATCTCGTCGGCGATCTCCCTGATCGCAGGCGCGTGCTTCCTTGGGAAGAACGCATCGATTCTTGCGATCATCTCATCCCAATCGCGCAGCAGGAAAAAGGCGATGACGGGTGTGAGAAAAAGCAGTGCCACCGAGTTGAAAACATTGAAACTGCTTTGCACCAAACCCTGAAGCTGCGAGACGATCCAGGGCGTCACATTTTGCGTAAGCTGCTGCTCGACCGGGCCCGACGCTCCAGGCTTCTGCGGCTGCGTGAACTGCTGCAGAAAATGCCCGTAGTGATGGTTGATGTATGCCCGTGCCTTCTCGTAATAGCCGGGAAAATCCTGGATGAGCTGGCTAACCTGATCGGCGATGGGCGGCACAATCAGCGCAAGGAAAGCCGCGATCGCAAGCAGCAGGATCGCGATAATCGTGAAGGCCGCAACCCCGCGGGGCAGACCAGCCCGGCACAACAGGTTTGCGATGGGATGAAACAAATACGCCAGAACGAAGCCGGCCACGAAGGGCAGCAAGATATCCGAAAAGACCAAGAGCGCGATCAAGGTCAGCGCGGACAGGATGACCCAGAAGGTGGCCGCGGGTGACAGGCGGACTGTGTTATCGGTCATGGCTCGCCTTAAGCTCTTGCTGCGGTAGAGCTGCGAGCTTTGCCCGACGTGATGGGCATTTGCCCCCGCCGCACGCTCGCGGCTTCCCTCAAATCGCCCATTTGCTTGTTCCTATTCTCTTTCAATATACCGGCCGTGCCGGTCTGGCTTTGGCCTTATCGAACCCGCCGCCGTATGCGTCTCCGAATTCCGGAACAAAGAAGGCGGGCCCATGGCAGAGCCCGCCTTGCCGGTCGAAAATCAGGAAGGCGATGCTAAGCAGCCTTCTTATTAACGCTTTTCATCGCGATCTTGTTCAAAAGTTCGTCCGTCTGCTTCTCTTCCTCAAGGGTTTGGCCGAGAAGCTGAGCGGCCTCCTTCATCCCAAGCTGCTGAGCCCAGGAGCGAAGCGTCCCGTAGCGCGCGATCTCGTAATGCTCGACCGCCTGCGCGGCGGCGATCAGACCGGCATCCATGACCTCTCCGCTCTGGGTCTCGGCCATTACCTCCTTGCCTTCCTCGACAAGGCCCTCGATGGCCTCACAGGTCTTGCCCCGCGCGCTTTTGTTCAGGAGTTCGAACACGCGCTGCAGGCGTTCGACCTGACCTTCGGTCTGTTCGGTATGGTGCTGAAACGCCTGCTTGAGTTCCGGCGTGCTGGCGCTCTTGGCCATTTTGGGGAGCGCTTTCAGAATTTGTTTCTCGCCGTGATAGATGTCCTGGAGCGTGGTCACGAAAAGGTCTTGAAGCGTGCTTGCTGACGCCATGGCCGTTTTTCCTCTGCTGGAGTGTTTTCTTTTTCAAGCCTCGCTTGGGCGAAAGGTTCCGCCGGACCGGCCACTAATCGAAGACCCGGAACGCGACGCCGATTTGCCGCAGTGCTGAGCCCTGCAAGAGAATGTCCTGCGTCTTGCATGCGCTAGACAACGCTCAGACCGCCTCCTAACATTCGTACCGCTTGGGATTGGGGGCTTGTGGCAGCGATAAGCCCTTCCGCAAAAAACGGTAGGAGCGCATCATGGCCATGGCAGACGCAAACCAGGGCAAGCCCGTTGCGAAAGAGGGCGTGCTCGCGCGGATCGCGCTTGGCTTCACGGGCTGGGCCGAGCGTTGGTTTCCGGATGCCTATATCTTCGCTGCGCTCGCCGTCGTCCTCGTTTCGGTGGCTGCCCTTGTGAACGGAGCGCCGCCGCTCGCTGTGGCGAAGTCTTTCGGCGATGGGTTCTGGTCTCTCATCACCTTTACGATGCAGATGGCTTTCGTCGTCATCAGCGGCTATGTGGCCGCCAGCTCGCCGCCCGCGGCGAAGCTCATCCAGCGCCTTGCGTCCGTTCCCCGGACGAGCCGTGGCGCAGTTGCTTTTATTGCCTTCGTCAGCATGGCTGCCTCGCTGCTGAATTGGGGCTTCAGCCTGATCTTCGCCGGCCTTTTGGTGCGCGCGCTGGCGCGGCGCAACGATCTCGTCTTGGACTACAGGGCCGCCGGCGCAGCGGGCTATCTCGGTCTCGGTGCGACCTGGGCGCTTGGCCTCAGCTCTTCTGCCGCTCAGCTACAGGCCAATCCCGGAAGCATGCCCAAGAACTTGTTACAGATTACAGGCGTCATCCCCTTCACCGAGACGATCTTTCTCTGGCAGTCCGCAGTTCTGTGCGGCGTGCTGTTTGTGATTTCGGTGTCGATTGCCTGGCTCTCCGCGCCGGGAGCCGCGCACGCCGTAACGGCCGAGAAGCTTGGCATCGAGGTTCAGACGGAAACGCCGCCGCTGCCGCCGCGCGAACGTCCGAGCGAATGGTTCGAGTACAGCCCGCTGATTACCATCCTCATCGTGGCCTTGAGCTTCGGCTGGATGTGGCAGGAGTTCGCAACGAAAGACCCGCTCATCGCGATTTCAGGCCTCAACACCTACAACCTCACCTTCTTGACCTTTGGCCTGCTCCTGCATTGGCGGCCAAAAAGCTTCTTAAACGCTGTCGCAAGGGCGGTGCCCGCAACCACGGGCGTTCTGATCCAATTCCCGCTGTACGGCGCGGTCGCGACGATCCTGACAGGAGCCGCAGGCTATGGCGGCCTCACCATCTCCAACAAGCTCGCGGAAGCTTTCGTGGGTCTGTCGACCACGAGTTCGTTCCCGGCCATCATGGGCGCGTATTCCGCCATCCTTGGCTTCCTGCTGCCCTCGGGCGGCGGCAAGTGGATCGTGGAGGCGCCCTATGTGATGCAGGCCGCAAAAGACCTCCACGTTCACCTCGGCTGGGCCGTGCAGGTCTATAACGCGGCAGAGGCGTTGCCGAATCTGATCAACCCGTTCTGGATGCTTCCGCTCGTCGGCCTGTTGGGGCTCAGGGCGCGCGACATCGTGGGCTTCACGTTCCTGCAGCTGCTCGTGCATCTGCCGCTCGTGCTGTTTTTGCTGTGGTATTTCGCCCAAACGCTGGACTATGTGCCGCCTGTCTATCCGAATTAGAACGGCATATAGACGGAGCTGCTTTCACGCATTCGCGGCTTGGCCAGCGAATGGACAGTGAGATCGAGCCAATTCATTTCCGGCCGGAGAAGGCCGGAAGGCGAAGTTTGGGTGATCAAAACGATTTTCTCATGCTGGAGGCAAAGCGGGAGTGAGACGAACATTCTCCCGCAGGGCTGTCATTCGGCTTGTCTCATCAATCGGTTTCTTCGGGCTCGGGCCCATAAGCCGACGAGTCTGCGCTGGGAAGAAAAGGAGAATGAGTAATGGCGGAGAGGGAGGGAGGGAACCAGCCTAGAAAAAATCAAGCGTTTAAGACTGGCTAACATCCCAATTTTCGCACACTGTCTTGCATAGCGTATTTTGGAAACTGGCTAACGTTTCCGATGGGCGAATTTTACAGCTTGGGCGCTGTTAGATTACGCCTTATTTCTTGTCGGCGACCGCCCTTTTTCGGCATCCTGGCGTTGCGCGCGGGCAGCAGCTTCTTGGGTCCGTCGGGTCGCGTTGAAGCCGTTCAACGAACGGGACCACCCCTTCGGCAGGATATAGGCCCCCAACTATTAGTACTATTACTCAAGATACTCGAATTGAGGTCTCAAGTATAATTACCGAAATATGCCTCACTACCAGTAATTTCAATATTGCGATAGGACTCGTCAAAAAGCCCTGCAGACCGATATCTCGCAGTCCGGTTATCGAAATTTATTGTAAGATATGCGTCTTGCTTGGTGACCGCAAGCCAGAGTGATTGTTTCGGCTATCGCCCCCGTGGGCAACAACAGGGAAGACAGAGCTATAGCTGACAGGCTGATGCGCATTGAAGACTCCTATCGTATGAAATGAACATTCTAAATGACGCGAAAAAATAACATGGTTAATTTGCGGTAGCAAATTGCCAAAGTTGATACTATAGTCGAGTAGCGTTAGGGTGCGTTCACCAAGGCGCTTGCTCGAAGTTTGGACACTGTTTTTTCCCCTTAATGTCTGCTGTCAGGTCTGAAGCGAATGAAGGTTCGAAATTACTGAACCCCTCGTTTCGACCCACAAGACGCATGCATGTCTGCCGGAACGTGCAAAACACAGAGGCGTTCGTTGGGGATCCTGGAAGGTTTGCTGAGCACCAATTCGCCCGGCGCAGAGCGGCCATGTTCCCGCCACATGAGCGAACCCTTCCGTTCCAGACCGGGCTGGGATAATACTTTAGGATACGTGCCGGGGCTGCCCAATAAGGCTGCACACCGAGCGCACCATGAGGCAAATCCCATGAAAAAAGCCATCTCAGTGACCCAGGCGGTCGAGATGATCCCTGAAAACTCCTCGCTCATGATCGGCGGTTTCATGGGCGTCGGCAGCCCGCACCACATCATCGCCGAGTTGGTCCGGCAAAAGCGCGGCGGCCTCACCATCATCGCCAACGACACGGCGAGGCCAGGCTTTGGAATCGGTTTGCTGGTCACTGCGGGCTTGGTCAAGAAGTTGATCGCCTCGCATATCGGGCTCAATCCCGAAACGCAGAAGAAAATGATCACCAAGGAGATCGATGTCGAGCTCTGTCCCCAAGGCACGCTCGCCGAACGCATTCGCGCGGGCGGTTTCGGTTTGGGCGGCGTGCTCACGCCCACCGGCCTCGGCACGACCGTTGCCGAGGGCAAGCGTACGGTGGACGTCGATGGCAAGACGTTCCTGCTTGAGACGCCGTTGAAGGCCGATTTCGCGCTCATCTGGGCGCGGCGGTCAGACTATCGCGGCAATCTCGAATACATGCTGACGGCGCAGAATTTCAACTCGGTCATGGCCATGGCGGCGGAAACCGTCATCGTCGACGCCGATGAGATCGTACCGGTCGGCGTCATTCCTCCCGATACCGTCGTCACTCCGCACGTCCTCGTCGACCACGTCATCGAAAAAAGGAATCAGAGCTATGGACATTAAAGAGCTCATCGCGAGGCGTGTCGCGGCGGAATTGAAAGAAGACAGCCTCGTCAATCTCGGTATCGGCCTTCCGTCCACCGTCGCCAATTACTTGCCGGCGGGTCTCGCGGTTTATTTCCAGGCCGAGAATGGCCTCATCGGCATGTCGCCGCTGCCGGAAGCCGGCATGGAAGACCCTTATCTCACCGACGCAGGCGGCTCTTTCATCGGCGCGCTTCCCGGAGCCTGCGCTTTCGATAGCAGCTTTTCCTTCGGGCTCATCCGCGGCGGCCATCTCGACGTGACGGTGCTTGGCGGATTGCAGGTCGACGAGGAAGGGCTGCTCGCCAATTGGACCGTACCCGGAGCTATGGTTCCCGGCATGGGCGGTGCGATGGACCTCGTCACGGGGGCCAAGAAGGTGATAGTTGCCATGACCCATACGGCCAAGGGCGCGCCGAAGATCTTGAAGAAGTGCACGCTGCCGCTCACGTCCATCAGGCGGGTGGATCTTGTCGTCACCGAGCTTGCCGTGATCGAGCCAACATCCGAAGGCCTCGTTCTCAAAGAGCGCGGCCCGGGAGTCTCCGTGGAGAAGATCGTCGTGGCGACCGAGGCGAAGCTCATCATCCCGGCGGACGTCCCGGAAATGGCTTTTGCGGCTTAAAGCGGAATGCCTATCGCCCACAAGTCATGGCCGCACTTGATGCGGCCATCCAGGCGAGGATGCAGAGACTCTGTTCTGGAGTGTCAAGCCCGGCCATGACGAGGGTTCGATCTAACGCAACGTGCCCAAGTCCGGCCTCGATCGCTTCGCTGCCTTGGCGTCATTCCGTTCGGGCGCAATGCAACGCGTTGTGCTACCCAGACGGGATGACGCCGATTTGTAATGAAGCCGGCCCCGGCTTCCGGCCTTTCCTTGACTTAAGTCAAGCCAATGCGGCCCGGCTTCCCCTCATATTTGCAGGGAGCGCTTTCGAAGGCGGCATTTGGTCCTCAGCTCAATCGAGGTTTTACACGCGTGGATGCTTCCGGCCCGATCTCGAACCCTTCAACCCGAGGGCTACAGGACCAGGTCTCAAACCCCGGCGGCCTCGACGCCAGGCTCCTCATAGAAAGCGTGCCGGCGGCGGTTGCTGTGTTTGACGCCGCAATGCGATTGATCGCTGTTTCGAACAACGCCGTTCGGGCGTTCGGGCTGCCTCCCGCCGGTGAGGCGATCGGCCGGCCTGCGAGGTGTTCCCGAACATGCCGGCACGCTGGCGCGATGCTCATGCGCGGGCGCTCGGCGGCGAAGAGATTGCCCGCGGGGACGATCCGTTCGTCACTTTGGGCGGTCAGGTCATGTGCGTGCGCTGGACTATGAAACCGTGGCGTCTTGCGGATGGTGGCATTGGCGGTTCGACCGTGTTCGCCAAGATCGCCAGCGAGCCCCGGGAGGAGCGCGCGGCATCGAATGAGAGCTACGATTGCCTGCGTCTCATCGTCGACACCGCGCAGGAGGGCATCTGGGCTGTCGGCATCGACGGAACCACGACATTCGTGAATCCCAGGCTTTGCCAGCTCTTGGGCTGCGAGCCAGCCACGATAATCGGCAAGCCGATGGCCTTGTTCTGCTTCCCCGAGGATGAGGCAGAGGCCAAGGAACGCCTCTTATCGACCCTCGAAGGCAAGAAAGAGGAATTCGAGTTCCGCTTCCGGCGCATTGACGGAAAGCCGGTCCACGTTCTCGCCGCGACCGCTCCGCTCGTGAACAGCGAAGGCATTGTGACGGGCTTGCTCGGCGGTTTTCTTGACCTCACGGAGCGCAAGCGCGCCGAGGAACGGCAGCGCGCGCTTATGCTCGAACTCGCGCACCGCAACAAGAACCTGCTCGCGGTCATCCAATCGATCGCGAACCGGACGCTATCGAGCGCGTGTTCACTCGTTGACGCCAAGTCCGCCTTCATGGGCCGGTTGCAGGCGTTGTCGCGCGCCTATGGCAGCCTCACCGACGAAGCCTTCGAAGGGGCTTTGATCCACGACATCGTTTCGGGCGAAGTCGCCATGTTTGGCGGCCGGGCCCATGCGGCAGGGCCGCAAGTCATGCTGACGGCCAAGGCGGCTCAAACCTTTGCTCTTGTTCTGCATGAGCTTTCGACGAATGCCACGAAATATGGCGCGCTTTCGGTCCCCGATGGGCACCTCCATCTCTCTTGGGCCGTGGAAGCCGGGAAAGGACCCCGGCTGTTCAGCTTTGAATGGATCGAGACCGGAGGGCCAAACGCGCGACTCCGCCCTCGCGGCGCGGCTTTGGCACGGCTCTTATTTCTACGGTCGCAGGCGGGGAGTTCGATTGTGCTCCTGAACTGACCTATGGCGAAGCGGGCTTCCGTTACCGCTTCGCAGCGTCTCTCGCAAATCTGGGTACCGCCATTGAGGAATCGCCCGTGCGCAAGAAGCTGAAGAGTGAAATGCTGTGTTCGCTGTACGATTCCTGGTCGAGTCTTCGCGGGCCAAGGGGCCAACTGCCCAATTTCGCGCGGTTCGACCGGACCCGCTTCGAAGGGAGCGGAGGCTTGACCATCGCCGAAATGGGCCGGGACGGCAACGTGACCTTCTTAGCCATTGGCTCGGCGCTGGTCGAGCGGCTGGGCGACTACTTTGGATTCCGGCGATTTTGCCAACAACGATCCCGATAGCATTCTGGAGGCCTACTGCCGGTGCGCGCGCTTAGCCGAGCCTTGCTATGAGCATGCGAAGTTCGATTTCGGCGATGGCGATCCCGTCACATTCGAGCGCCTTCTGCTGCCATTTTCCGCAGGCGGCCAACGGGTTAGCCATCTCGCTGGAATAGTCATCTTCAGCGGGCAGACCGGTCCTTCGGGCGCGCGATAGCCGGGATTTCCACGGCGCCGCCTGGGGAGTTGTCCACAATGACGATGCACCCTGTTTTCCCTTCGTTCTCACTGGCGCGGACGAAGCTTATTTCGAGGCAGAAGCCGGCCGCGCGCGCATAGTTTTGAACGGTGATGATGCTCGGGCTTTGCTCGCCGCGTTCGAGACGTGCTATGGCCGTTTGCGTCGTGCCCATGCGTCTGGCTACCTCGGCTTGAGTAAGCCGGGATAGACTACGCAGACGCGTTAACACACTCGCCAGAATGGCCGTGCTACTTTCTTTCTCGCGAGGTTTAGCGGGCATGAAGCTTGACAGTAACGTTATAGCATTTAGGTTATGTCAGGGAACCCTTCCGGGACAAGCTAGACATGAGTATCCTGCCAGACTTTGATACACCTAATCTTGCGGAAAAAGTCGAAGTTTTGACGCAGGAAGAGATTGACCGGCTGCCCTTTGGCGTGATCGGCCTCGATTCCCAGGGCACGGTGCGAGTCTTCAATAAGACTGAGGCGGAATTGTCCGGCTATGGAAGCAGGCCGTCTCATGGCACGACCTTCTTCGTGGACGTAGCGCCGTGCATGAACAACGGCTACTTCAAAGGCCGCATCGAAAAGGCGCGCGCTGCGGGCAAGCTTGACATTTCCTTTACGTTCGTTGGCGACTTTAGCGACCGGAACCGGGAGTTGAGTGTCCGCGTCCAGGGCGCCAAGGACGGCGGCACCTGGATCTTCGTCCAGCGCGCCGCACAGGAAGAATAAAACCCCATCGCCGATCACTACGATCGGCGTCTCGAAGGAGGCTGCGAAAGGCCGGCACACCTCAGGTGCCAGAGGCGAGCTGCTTTTCGATCTTCGCCATGCGGTTCTCGCGCCAGACGATAAAAAGGCTCGACGCGATGATGACGCTGGCACCGATCCACACCGGCGGCCCGGGCCAATCGCCCCAAATGAACCAGCCATAGGCCGTTGCCCAGATAATGCCGGAGTAGTTGAAGATCGTGACTAGCGCCACGGGTGCGTATTTGTACGCGATCGACAGCAAGAGCTGGACGCACGCTCCCGATAGTCCCGCCCCGATGAACAGGGGGATCTCCCGCCAGTCCGGGACGGTCGCGACAAACGGCATAGCGAGGCTGGTGAGACCGGCGCCGATGACCAAGAAGTAGAAGGTCACGGTTTCGGGGCGCTCGGTGCGGCCGAGAATTCGCAAGAGCGTTCCCAGGGCCGCATGCATCAGCGCAGCGCTGATCGCAAAGGAAATGCCCGTCAGGTTCACGGCACCGCTTGGGCGCACGATAACAAGCATGCCGAGGAAGCCCACGATGACAGCAGCCCAGCGATAAGGCCCCACTTGCTCCTTCAAGACCAGATAGCCCATCACCGGCACGAACAGCGACGAGGTGAAAAACAGGGCCTGCGCATCGGCCATGGGCAGGGTGTTGAAAGCATTGAAGGTGGCGATCAGGCTCACCGTTCCAATCACGGATCGCAGCACGAGCGGGCTGGCGCGGCCTTGTACGATCAGGCGCGTGCGCTGGCCGGCGAGAGCGAACCAAATCGCGAACGGAAGCGCGGCAATGACATTGCGGTAAAAGGCAACTTCAAGTGTGGAGTGATGCGCGCTGAGCAGCTTTGCGAACACGTTCATCGTATTCAGCATGAAGAACGAAGCGGCCGACGCGGCCATGCCGAGCGCGATCCTGTCCAAATGACCGGGCGCCTTCAATGGCGCCGCAGCCGGCGGCCGCCCGGCCTTGCCAGGTTGGAATTGCATCGCGATGGTCCGCCGTGAATGAGGCTGGGAGGAGCCGAGCCGTGACTATGCGCTGGGATCGCTAGCGGATCAAGAAACGCGCTGTAACGCTTTCGCGATGGCTTCCACCATTTCAAGGATGTGGCTTTCCCCGGCGATGAGCGGCGGCGACAGCGCTAGAATGTCGCCCGTCTGCCGCGTCAAGACGCCGTTCTCATAGCAATCGAGGAACACATCGTACGCGCGCTTGCCCGGTGCGCCTGGCCTTGGTTCCAGTTCAATGCCCGCGACAAGCCCGAGATTGCGGATGTCGATCACATGCGGGCTGCTCCGCAGCGAATGAACCGCCTCCTCGAAGAACGGCGCAAGCGCGGCCGCGCGCTCGAACAGTCCCTCGCGCTCGTAGATGCCGAGCGTCGCCAGCCCCGCCGCGCAAGCCGCTGGGTGGCCCGAATAGGTGTAGCCATGGAACAGCTCGACCATGTGCTCCGGCCCCTGCATCAGCGCATCGTGTATGCCGCGCTTCGCGAACACGGCACCCATTGGAATGGCGCCGTTGGTGATGCCCTTCGCCGCCGTCATCATATCGGGCGTAACCCCGAAATACTGCGCCGCGAAAGGCGTACCGAGGCGTCCAAAACCGGTGATGACCTCGTCGAAAATCAAGAGCAGGCCATTGCGGTCGCAGAGCGCCCTCAGCCTCTCCAAATAGCCTTGCGGCGGCACGAGCACACCCGTCGAGCCCGCCATCGGCTCGACGATCACGGCGGCAATCGTGTCCGCGCCATGAAGCCCGATCAGATGTTCGAGGGTATCGGCAAATCCGGCACCATGCGCGGGCTGGCCCTTGGAAAAGGCGTTGCGGCCGAGGTCATGCGTATGCGGCAGATGATCGACGGCGGGCAGCATCGCGCCGAAGGTCCGCCGGTTGTTGGCGATCCCGCCCACGGACATGCCGCCGAAGCCCACCCCATGATAGCCGCGCTCGCGGCCAATGAAGCGCGTCCGCTGGCCCTCGCCGCGCGCCCGGTGATAGGCGAGCGCGATCTTGAGCGCCGTGTCCACGGCTTCGGAGCCCGAATTGACAAAGAAGATACGGTCGAGGCCTTGGGGCGTCTGCCGCGCGAGCCGCGCCGCGAACTCGAAGGCGCCCGGCTGGCCAATTTGGAAGGCCGGCGAATAATCGAGGGTGAGCAGCTGCCGCTCGACCGCCTGCGCGATTTCCGGCCGGCCGTGACCCGCGTTCACACACCAGAGCCCCGCGGTGCCGTCGAGGATCTTGCGGCCGTCCGCGCTCGTGTAGTGCATGCCTTCCGCGGCGACGAGCATCCGCGGGTTTGCCTTGAACTGCCGGTTCGCCGTAAACGGCATCCAATAGGCGGAGAGGTCGAGTTCGTTCGGAAGCTGGCTCATCGTACACCTCGCCCGCCGAAGCTATGCGAAGCCGGGAAGTTTGGCCACCCGAAACGCACGGGCGGGCCGGCTCCCCGGAGCGCCAAAAGACCCTTTCACCCCGCAGGGTCCTGGCGGCTGCAACAACGTCCCTTCTCCCCTCACGGGAGAAGGACAGGCTCGAGGGGGAGACTCGATCCGGTCTTAAGTCAACGCGCTTTAGGAACGCGTCTTACACGGACTGTTTCCGGTTCCTAGCGGCTCGGGGTTCGATATTTTGGTGGTGGGGTCGCGCCGGTGCCGATAACGTCAACTCTTTAATTTCTGGGCAGAAGCGCGTTTAGAGTTGTATCCTTAGTTAAATCACACGGCAATTTGCCGCGGGGCTGAACGGCCTGTCCGGCATGCGCTTACCATTGCTTAAGGCGCGGCTGAGATACACTGGCACCCGCAGCGCCTTTGACATGCCAATGACAGGGCAAATAGAGGAAAAGGCTTCCAATTCCTCTGTTGCGTGCCGCTTGCAACTTCCCTAAGGTCTGCGTGGCCTCTACTGCAGGGCTTTTCCGTACAATTTTTCCGATGGCATTCAACCAGCTATCCCGCCCATCTCTCACTTTCAGGATCGTCAACCCATGAACCAGGTCCTTTGGATCATTATTGCGGGGGGCGCGCTTTCCATCGTGTATGGCGCGCTCACGACTCGCTCGCTGCTTGCGGCAAGTCCGGGCAACGCCCGGATGCAAGAAATTGCCGCTGCAATTCAAGAAGGAGCCCAGGCGTACCTTACTCGGCAATATACTACAATCGCAATCGCTGGCGCCGCAATTTTCGTGCTGCTAGCTTTGCTTCTGTCGATTCCGGTCGCCATTGGATTCTTGATCGGCGCCGTGCTCTCGGGCGCCGCGGGCTTCATCGGCATGCTCGTGTCGGTCCGCGCGAATGTCCGCACGACGCAGGCTTCGTCCGAAAGTCTCGCCGCTGGTTTGTCGATGGCCTTCAAGGCCGGTGCCGTGACGGGACTTCTTGTCGCAGGCCTCGCACTGATTGGCGTTGCCGGCTACTACTTCGTCCTCACCGGCGCCCTCCACTTCGAGCCGAACGACCGCCGCGTTATCGATGCGCTCGTTGCGCTCGGCTTCGGCGCCTCGCTGATCTCCATCTTCGCCCGTCTCGGCGGCGGCATCTTCACCAAGGGTGCGGACGTTGGCGGCGACCTCGTCGGCAAGGTCGAAGCCGGCATCCCCGAGGACGATCCGCGCAACCCGGCCACGATTGCCGATAACGTCGGCGACAATGTCGGCGACTGCGCGGGTATGGCGGCGGACCTGTTCGAAACCTACGCCGTGACGGTTGTTGCGACGATGGTGCTTTCCTCGATCTATTTCAGCTACGATCCCGGCCTTCTCGCCCGGATGATGGTCTTCCCGCTTGCCATCGGCGCGGCCTGTGTCGTGACATCGATTGCCGGTACGTTCTTCGTGAAGCTCGGATCGAGCCAGTCCATCATGGGTGCGCTCTACAAAGGATTTATCGCGACCGGCATTCTCTCTCTTTTTGCGCTCTATCCCGTGACGGACAAGCTCGTCGGCATGACCACGGTGCTGAACGCGAACGGCACCACTTTCACCGGCCAGCATCTCTTCTATTGCGGCATCGTGGGGCTGGTCGTGACGACGCTTATTGTTGTCATCACCGAGTATTACACCGGCACGGAATACCGGCCCGTGAGATCGATCGCGCAGGCCTCGGTGACGGGACACGGCACGAACGTGATTCAAGGCCTTGCCGTCTCGCTTGAGTTCGACCGCGCTTCCCGCGCTGGTCATCATCGCCGGCATCCTCACCACCTACAACTTGGCCGGTCTCTATGGTATCGCCATCGCCGTGACCACAATGCTGGCGCTTGCCGGCATGGTCGTTGCGCTCGACGCTTTCGGCCCGGTGACGGACAATGCGGGCGGCATCGCCGAGATGGCGAACCTGCCCTCCGATGTGCGCAAAACCACCGATGCTCTGGACGCCGTTGGCAACACCACCAAGGCTGTGACCAAGGGCTACGCTATCGGCTCCGCCGGTCTCGGCGCGCTCGTGCTGTTCGCGGCTTACACCGAGGATCTGCGCTACTTCACCGGCAAGGCGAATACGACTGACCTCTTCCAATACTTCAAAGGCGTCGAAGTCGACTTCTCGCTTTCAAACCCCTATGTCGTGGTCGGCCTGCTCGTCGGCGGTCTGCTGCCCTACCTGTTTGCCGCTATGGGTATGACGGCCGTTGGACGCGCCGCGGGCTCTATCGTCGAGGAAGTGCGCCGTCAGTTCCGGACGAACCCCGGCATCATGGAAGGCACGTCGAAGCCCGATTACGGTGCGGCCGTCGACATGCTGACCAAGGCCGCGATCAAGGAGATGATCGTTCCGTCGATGCTTCCCGTGCTTTCGCCGGTTGTGATCTTTGTAGTCATCAATTGGATCGGCGGGAAGTCTGCGGCATTCTCGGCACTCGGCGCGATGCTGCTCGGCGTGATCATCACCGGGCTGTTCGTGGCGATCTCCATGACCTCGGGCGGCGGCGCCTGGGACAACGCCAAGAAGTCGTTCGAGGATGGCTTCGTCGATAAAGACGGCGTGCGCCATATGAAGGGGTCCGATGCGCACAAAGCGTCCGTGACCGGCGACACCGTTGGCGATCCCTACAAGGATACGGCCGGCCCCGCCGTCAACCCGATGATCAAGATCACGAACATCGTGGCGCTCTTGATCCTCGCCGTGCTCGCGCATCACTAAGAAGGCGCTGAATTGAATCGAGAATGGCCGGGATCTCCCGGCCGTTTTTGTTCCAGAGGGCCGGAAGGCTCAAGGCGCTGCGGCGCACTGCGCCTCATCACGCAGGCCACTTGCTTCTATCTAAATGGGCTGTCTATCGCGGAAAGCTGGAGCCCAGTTGCATGCGCAGCGCAGTTCAGGGCAAAATTCCCTAATCCGATCTGCGATCTTTGGGCCTTGTAAGGCAGAGATGTCACGCTTGCGGCCATATTGCCCATTAAGAATCGCTACCGCTTGACCTCCAGCTGCGGAAATCTTTTGAAAAGCGCTGCTGCCTCGCGACGAATTTGATCTTGCTGATAAGACCTCGGAAGGCATCGTTCTTCGAGTTCGAAAATGGAGCTCTTCGGTATGAAGAAACAGCTTGTTTGGGTAGGCAAAGCTTTTCCCTACCGGTTCTTTGCCGCCGTCAGCCTTCTGCTGGCCTTTCATGCTTATAGCGCGCCCTCCGCGCCAAAGTGCGATTGCCCGTGCGCCAAGGATAAGAAACTTGCAAGCGTTGCAGAGGGCCCTAACGGGCAGGTCACCGTTTTGTGGCCCCGCAACGACACGCTCCTTGGGCGTGCCTTCCATTCCAAGATCGAAGTGCAGATTGACACGGGCGCTGTCGGTACGGTCGATTTCGATGCGCCATTAACGGTTACCGTTCCGAACGGGACGCACAAACTCGTGGTGAAACAGAGGAACGGCTATCTCGATACTTTATCAAAAACGTACGAGACCGAGATCTCGGTTTCCGCGCAAAAACCGCTCTATTTCCAGATCATCGAAAAGGGGCTCAGTATATACACGAGTGAACTCAGCGCCGCCACAGCTCTAGCGCTGCTTTCTACCAGTCCGGCGATACCGAGCGGGCCGGGAACAATTTATCTTTATTGGCCAAAAAGCGGGCTCAGCATTGGCTTTCTCGACAATTTGAGTACCGATTCGCATGTTTTGCTGGACGGAAAACGCATTGGCGCTCTTACAAACGGCGACTATGTGATGATAAAGGCCCAGTCCGGCGAGCATATCTTGTCGGTGGATATGAGCTTGTCATCTGGTTCACTGGTTAAGACGACTTTCATCCTCGAGGGCGGCTCGACGCACTATTTTCACGTCGAAAAGCAGTTAGACTATCACATCATAGAAGACGCGCCTAACGAGTTTGCTGATTTTGCCAAGAAGGGGCTGCGGCAGCGGGAAGTGTCCGCACAATAATACCAAAACCGGCGCCCAATGTCTGAACGCTTGCCGGATGGCAAGCCCTTCGCGCACGCGCCGGTGTGCTCCACTCCGCCAGTTCCCCCCTTCGATAAACAATATTTTTGACGCTGCGCCGATATGGAATTCCTATCCAAAGGCGATCACGTCTTGTGCGCAGCCGTAAGAGCGGCTTCTAGAGGAGCCGTTCCCCGGAACTCGCGAAATCGGAACATGGGAGTCCAACTATGAGAAAGCGCGCAGTGTCAACCGCGCTAACGTTGCTTAGCGCTTTGTTGGCGGAAGCATTCTTTGCGGACGAAATCAACCCCTATGTCATCTTAGGAGGTGCCGCCATCCAGACACTCATTATCTGGTTATGGCCTTTGGAAAAACTCGTCCTTCGCCTGGGGTTGGTTTTGGCGGGAGCGGCCCTCGTTGTGGGAGCCGCTTTCATCGTAGGCGCAAATGCGGCTGCCGCGCAGGAGCTTTCCGAACCGGAGCCGGGCTTGTCGGCCGCCACCGCGCCAAGGCCGACTTTCGATTGCCCGGACACAGCCGGCCAACCCGTTTTGATGGTCAGAAACTTCCTGGGCAAAGAGGCTCGGATAACTGGCATATGGGCGAACCAATACAGCGGGTACAACACGAAAGTGAATAGGTTCATTTCGGTCGGGAACCTGATCGGCGGCAATATCAACCTTCTCGGAAAAAAGGTGCTCGAAGGCGTTGACCTGAAGGATGCGCTCGGGTCTGACGATGACAGTCCCACCCGCTGCGGCTATCCGATATCTTTCGCGCAGTTCGGCTATCCCAAAACCTGTAGCGCCAATCCGCTTGAGAATACCTATCAGTTGACAGTTGAGATCGAGCGCGCCGGCATCAAACACACTCTGACCGTGGCCCGTAACGCTTGCGATGAGACCATGCTCGATGTGGTTCTTGGCACGCCCTCGGACGACTCCGAAAAGCTGCAGCAGGGTCAAGGCCTCTCCGGCTCTCTTCCCGACTGCAAACCGACGCAAGGAGAACCGCGTCTCCTTGTCCGGAACCTCATAGAAGGAACCGAAATCGTTTCCTTGAAAGCAAGGCCAGTGCAGGCCGGACGCAGCGAAGGCGTGCAGGTTCTGAACCACATCATCAAGGCCAAGCCATTTGCGGCGGTCGCGAATGGCGAGGACCCAGGCCGGTGCGGAACATCGGTCAACTTCAACAGGCCCGGCCTTCGCGCCGATTGCCCGGAAAACAAGCTCTTAAGCTTGTACATGCTAGACGTGACATTCAAGCGGGGCGATAAGAGATACACGGGCACGTTCACGCGGGACGTGTGTGGCGAGACGGTCTTGGACTTCCTGCCAGGAGTCCCAGCCAAAGAAGCCAAGATTGAAGCTGCCAAATAGGGAGATGTGGCCCGGTCCGCCGGGCCATATTGTGCGTCTGGCACGCCGTTGATCCAGGAGTTGGTAGCCGGAAGCCAAATGCACCGCTGCGAGGGCGGTTTTGAAGGAAGCCGGAAGCAAAGCCCGGTTCTCGCGCATAAAAAAAAGCTGATTTTCATGAGCAATGGCTGGGGCTTCCCCGGCCATTTTTTTCTCCGCATTCCGGTGGGAAGCAGACTTCTCAACGGAGGAGAAGGAACTTGAACCCGTCCTTTGTGAAGTCATCCACTTCGGCTCTCGCAGCGACGCGCGAGGCATGGTCTTCTGGAATTGTTACGAGGCGATCGGTAAGCTGCCGGCCGGCGGGCTCATATCGACCTCGACGGTCGCCTTAGGGACGAAAGCGGACTGGCCTTGTCTTAGAATGCCACGGCCTGGGAGGAAGGCCGCTTCAAGGGCCACGATCTCAAAACTTTCGGGTGTTTCGCTAATCAGGTCGACGGGAATTTTTCTCCGCCCGCTCCAGCCACCGATAACAAGATAGCTACTCATGCCACGCAACTCCGCATTACTAACCCGGGACGCCATCAAGCTCCTGAGCAACCCCATCATGCTCATGAACCCTCAGCACGACAGTTTAGTTGCGAGAGGTAGGCAAAAGGTTCAAAGGTTTTTTAAAATTTTACCTGCTGCGCTCCAAATCCGCAAAGCTCAATGCGATAGCCGTTCAGGCGCCGCAAAGTAAGATTGAAAAGCAATGAGAGCGCGTCGGGCTGGTTCGAAATGGCCGCGCACGAATTAATTCTGTCTAGTACCAGCCTGAAAGGCCGGCAATGGGCCGCCCAGCAGGACGGCC
Source organism: uncultured Alphaproteobacteria bacterium (assembly GCA_963817705.1). GTDB lineage: Bacteria > Pseudomonadota > Alphaproteobacteria > Rhizobiales > Rhodomicrobiaceae > Rhodomicrobium. Next base: position 1,686,636 of record CAWFPF010000001.1, on the reverse strand, counting down.
CCCGGCGTTCATGCGTTATTACTTCCCGAACGCGCGCACATCCACAAAGTGCCCGGCGATGGCAGCCGCCGCCGCCATGGCTGGCGACACGAGATGCGTGCGCCCCTTGAAGCCCTGCCGGCCTTCGAAATTGCGGTTCGAGGTCGAGGCGCAGCGCTCGCCCGGCGCAAGCTTGTCGGCGTTCATGGCGAGGCACATCGAGCAGCCCGGCTCGCGCCATTCGAAGCCCGCCGCGAGGAAGATCTTGTCGAGCCCCTCCGCCTCGGCCTGCTCTTTCACAAGGCCAGACCCCGGCACCACCATGGCGTTCACATTAGCATTCACGCTATGGCCGCTGACAATGCCGGCGGCCGCGCGAAGATCTTCGATCCGCCCGTTGGTGCAGGAGCCGATGAACACGCGGTCGATGGCGATATCCATCATCCGCGTACCGGGCTCAAGCCCCATATAGGCGAGCGAGCGAGCAATGGCGGCGCGTTTACCCTCGTCGGGAGCCTTCGCCGGATCGGGCACCGTGCCCGTGATCGAAACCACGTCCTCCGGGCTCGTGCCCCAAGTGACAAGCGGGGGCAGGCTCGCCGCATCGAGCCGCAGCTCGCGGTCGAACGCCGCGCCCTCGTCCGAAGGCAGGCTCTCCCAATAACGCTTCGCTATGTCCCAGCCCGCGCCCTTGGGCGCGCGGGGACGGCCCCTGATATACTCGAAGGTCTTTGTGTCGGGCGCGATCATGCCGGCCCGCGCGCCGCCTTCGATGGACATGTTGCAGACCGTCATGCGGCCTTCCATCGAGAGCGCGCGGATCGCCTCGCCCGCATATTCGATGACGAAGCCCGTGCCGCCGGCCGTGCCGATTTCGCCGATGATCGCCAGCACGATGTCCTTTGCCGTGACGCCATCCGGCAGCGCGCCGTCCACCGTCACGCGCATGTTCTTCGCCTTATTCTGGATCAGCGTCTGCGTGGCGAGCACATGCTCGACCTCGCTCGTGCCAATGCCATGCGCCAGCGCGCCAAAGGCGCCATGCGTCGAGGTGTGGCTGTCGCCGCAGACGATGGTCGTGCCCGGCAGCGTGAAGCCCTGCTCCGGGCCGATGATGTGCACGATGCCCTGCCGGTGATCGAGCTCGTCGTAATAGTCGATGCCGAACTCGGCGCAATTCTCCGCCAGCGTGCGAACCTGCAGCGCCGCCTCCGGGTCTTCGATGCCGTGGCTGCGGTCGGTGGTCGGCACGTTGTGGTCCACGACGGCGAGAGTCTTCTGCGGCGCACGCACGCGGCGTCCTGCGAGCCGCAAGCCCTCGAAGGCCTGCGGGCTTGTCACCTCGTGGATGAGATGGCGGTCGATATAAAGGAGCCCCGTGCCGTCTTCCTGCGTTTCGACAACGTGATCGTCCCAGATTTTATCGTACAGCGTTCTCTGCGCGCTCATTGATTTGCCTTCCGCTTTCCTGCGTCCGTTCTAGGAATGCGCGGGGCGGAATGCAAGATGGTTCAACGGTTGGCTGCGAGCGGACTTCCGGGATGACAATCGCGCCAGAGGGAAGAGTTGAATGCTATCTTGTTTCCGGACATAGTCATGGTCGATTCGCGGAGCGGGCGCGGCGAGGACCCTCACGGCCGGAACCGGCGTCGAGGGCACCTTGTTGATCAACCGTTCCTTGTTCCACGTCGATAACGGGGAAGTGCTGTGCGCAAGAGCGGATCGATCGGACTTCCCTCACAGGTAAAACCTCCGGTGCGTCTCCACGCGTCATACGGCGGACGTCACGCGATCCTTTCGGCCGGAGGAGGCTATCCCTGTGAAGCTGCGGGACTTCTTCCTGTTGCCGAAGAGGCATCGGAAAGCGAGTCTATGGAACAGGATATCCAGGCGGCTCCTCCGGAGCAGGCTGCGGCGGTTTTCCCGCAAGACGAGGCGAACACCGTGCCCGTCTCCTTCGTGGCTGAAACGGCTTTCGACTGCGATGAGGGCGGCGCCATCGATTGGCCCTCACTCGAAGACTGAGCTCAGCTCCCCGCTGCGCTCCTGGCGAGCGCCTCCAGCCCGGTGCGCATCGTCTCCGCGAGCTGCAGAAGGTTCGAGGGCAATCCGTGCCGCCGAGCAATCCAAACGGGGTCGATATAGGAAATCAGCGTCTTGCCGCCGGCGTCCTGCCAAACATAGGCCTTGAGCGGCAGGTCGATGCCCACGGCTTGATCGGCCTGCATCAGCGGCGTACCCGCCTTGCCGCTGCCGAAGACAACCACCAGCGATGGCCGCAGCGTTAGCCCCGCTTCTTCGGCGTTTTTTGCGTGGTCGATCTCTGCAAACAGCGTGAGCCCGCGCGCCGCGAGTCCAGCCTTCAGGCGGTCCAGCGTCTCAACCGGGCTGAAAGTGCTCTCAATGGTGACCAATCCTTCGGCGGCCATGACGCTCGCTCCCTCGGAACTCGGGCGGCCTCTCACAGTTGAGCGGAAAGTGCCCAATGCGCTAGGAAGAACATAACCTCGGCGCAGGCAAGGCCTATCGCGAGGTTCTTGCGGCTTAACACGTAGGCCGCGACTCCGGCCCCAAACGCGAGGAAGCGTACGGCACTCCCGATTGCGGCCAACTCGCCTGTGGGCACCAGCAGCATCCGCGCAACGAGGGCGGCGACGAGCGCCGTCGACACGTCCTTGACCCAAAGCATCCAAGGCGCCTGCGGATCGGCGCCGCGCGAAAGCCAGACGCCCGCCATGCGCCAGATGTCATTTGCGGCGGTCCCGGCGATGGCAAGCGTCAGCCAGATCCAAAGGCCGCTAGGAGACATTGGGAGGCTCAATGGCGGCAGGGTCTGGCGTCCGCCCGGACTCTCCGCGCCGGAAAAGGAAATACGACGCGGTTCCTGCGGCGAGGCCTGTCAGGATAAGATCGAAGCCCGGCGCGGTTTTCATGAACAGGGGTGCGCTGCAAAAGCCGAGGATAATGGGCGCGTAGTCCGCGCGCTTGCGGGCACTGCCGGTCAAACCGAGAAAGAAGTAAATCGGCGTCAAAATGATGAGTCCGGCCGCGGCGGCGGGCGGAAGGTCATCCGCGATGAGATATCCCGCGACAGTACCCGCGAAGCTTACCCCAACCAGCACCGCCGCCAAACCGAAGAAGTACGGCACGCGCATCGGCCGGGGCAGAAACGGGATGCGGCGCATGCTTTCGATCCAGACCGTCACGGCAATAAAGTGCGCCGCGATATAGTCGAGCCCGCGCGGACGGCGTCCGGCGCGCAAGTAAGGCATGAGAGCGACCGTCATCGGCAGCAGCCGGACCCCGGTGAAGGCGACGGCAAGAGCGGTTGTCCAGAGAGGCACGTGCCGAGCGATCTGGTCTGCAAGAATAACCTGGGCCGGAAGCGCAAACACGAACACGGTCGTATAGAGGGCCTGCGGAAGACCGAACCCCGCGCCATGGCAGAGCACGCCGAAGCCCACGAAGGAAAGACCAAGAACAGCCGCCGGTGCGAGCGGCGGGTTGCGCAACGCCTTGATGAAGCCAGCCTTCCCGCGGGTCATGCCATGACGATCCGGGCTTTGCTGCGTTCTTTTGGCGCATTACCCCTCACCCCAGCCCTGGCTGTGCAAGCTGCAGCAGTGTCCCTTCTCCCGATGGGAGAAGGACAGGATGAGGGGTAACGCGCCAAGCAAACACACAACGACAAACTCAAGTTACCCCCCGCCTGTCACAAAAAGCCCGGCACTGTGCCGGGCTCTTAATTCCTGGAAGCGGTTTAACTAGCGGTTCAACGGCACCTTCGGGATGAGCGCCGTTGGCGTGCGGCTGTCGTCGCCATCTGAGCCGCCGTTGTCGCCATCGTCGACTTTAACCGGCTGCTTGCTTTCGATGACCTCGAACGAGAGCTCCTTGTTGCCGTCCTTCTCCACGACGACGACACGAACCGTTCCGCCGCCTTCGAGCTTGCCAAACAGCAGCTCTTCCGCGAGCGGCTTCTTGATGTGCTCCTGAATGACGCGCGCAAGAGGCCGGGCGCCATACAGCTCGTCGTAGCCGTGATCGGCGATCCAATCCATCGCTTCCGGCGACAGCTCGATCATGACATTGCGGTCGGCGAGCTGCGCTTCGAGCTGGAAGACGAACTTCTCGACCACCTTGCTGATCATCGCGCGCGACAGCCTTGCGAAAGCGATGGTCGCGTCGAGCCGGTTGCGGAACTCGGGCGTGAACATGCGCTTTATCGCTTCCTCGTCCTCGCCGGTGCGCTGGGTGCTTCCGAAGCCGATGCCGGCCTTCGCCATTTCGGCCGCGCCCGCGTTCGTCGTCATGATGAGGATGACGTTGCGGAAATCGACCTGCTTGCCGTTGTGATCGGTCAGCTTGCCGTGATCCATCACCTGCAAGAGCACGTTGAACAGATCCGGATGCGCTTTCTCGATTTCGTCAAGCAGCAGCACGCAGTGAGGGTTCTGATCGACACCGTCGGTCAGAAGTCCGCCCTGATCGAAGCCGACATAGCCGGGGGGCGCGCCGATGAGGCGGGAAACGGTGTGCCGCTCCATATACTCCGACATATCGAAGCGTAGGATTTGGACGCCTAGCAAGCTCGCGAGCTGCCGCGCGACTTCGGTCTTGCCGACGCCCGTCGGACCGGAGAACAGGTAGCAGCCAATGGGCTTTTCCGCATCGCGCAGACCGGCGCGGGCAAGTTTGATCGCTGCCGAGAGCGCGTGAATGGCCTGATCCTGGCCGAAGACAACGCGCTTCAGGTCGCCTTCGAGGTTGCGCAGGAGCTCGGTGTCGGACTTGGACACGGTCTTCGGCGGGATGCGCGCCATGGTGGCGACGGTCGCCTCGACCTCTTTGATGCCGATTGTCCGTTTCCGCTTCGAAGGCGCCAGCAGCATCTGCGACGCGCCCGTTTCGTCGATCACGTCGATGGCCTTGTCGGGCAACTTGCGGTCGTGAATGTACTTTGCCGAAAGCTCAACCGCTGCCTTGATGGCCTGGTTTGTGTATTTGATGTTGTGGAAGTCCTCGAAATACGGCTTGAGGCCCTTCATGATCTCGATGGCGTCCTCAACAGTCGGCTCAGCGACATCGATCTTCTGGAACCGCCGGACAAGTGCCCGGTCCTTTTCGAAATGCTGCCGGTATTCCTTGTAGGTTGTTGAGCCGATGCAGCGCAGCACGCCCGATTGCAGCGCCGGCTTCAACAGGTTCGACGCATCCATGGCGCCGCCTGAGGTCGCGCCCGCGCCGATCACCGTGTGGATTTCGTCGATGAAGAGGATCGCGCCGGGATAGGCCTCGATTTCTTTCATCACGGCCTTCAGCCGCTCCTCGAAGTCGCCCCGGTAGCGCGTCCCGGCAAGCAGCGTGCCCATATCGAGCGAAAACACGGTTGCGTTGGCGAGCACCTGAGGCACCTCGCCACGCACAATCTTTCGCGCGAGCCCCTCTGCGATAGCCGTCTTGCCAACGCCCGGGTCGCCAACATAAAGCGGGTTGTTCTTCGACCGGCGGCAAAGCACCTGAATCGTGCGCTCGATCTCGCGGTCGCGGCCGATCAGAGGGTCGATCCGCCCGTCCTTCGCCTTCTGGTTCAGGTTGATGCAGTAAGCCTCAAGCGCATCCGTGCTGCGCTTCTTGTCGTCGGCGCCGTCCACGGTCGCCGCGTCGTCCTCGACGCCGCGAACGCCGCGCGGCTCGGACATGCCCGCGCGCTTCGAGATGCCGTGCGAGATGAAGTTCACGGCGTCGAACCGGGTCATGTCCTGCTCGGTCAGGAAATAGGCCGCATTGCTTTCTCGCTCCGCGAAAACGGCCACAAGCACATTGGCGCCCGTAACCTCTTCGCGGCCGGAGGACTGCACATGCACGACCGCCCGATGGATCACCCGCTGGAAACTAGCCGTGGGCTGCGCCTCGCCGTCTTGGTCGAGAATCAGGTTGGCAAGCTCCTTGTCGAGGAAATCCGTCAGCTTGGCCCTGAGACGCTCCAAATCGACATTGCAAGCGCGCATGACCGAGGACGCATCGCGGTCGTCCAGCAGAGACAGGAGAAGGTGCTCAAGCGTGGCGTATTCGTGATGGCGCTCGTTGGCGTATTCGATTGCGCGATGGAGCGATTCTTCCAAGCTGTTCGAGAATGATGGCACTGCCGCACCTACTCCTTTTCCAGGGTACACTGCAAAGGATGCTGGTGCTGGCGGGCAAAGTTCATCACTTGCGTCACCTTCGTTTCAGCAACCTCATAAGTATAGACGCCGCATACGCCGACGCCTTTTTGATGAACATGAAGCATAATGCGGGTGGCTTCCTCCCGCGGCTTGTTGAAGAAGCGTTCGAGCACGTAGACGACGAATTCCATCGGGGTGTAATCGTCGTTGAGAAGAAGAACTTTATAGAGGCTCGGACGTTTCGTTTTTGGACGCGTTTTTGTTACCACGCCCGTCTTAAGGTCGTTGTCACCCTTGAAGCCGTTATTACCTGCCATGAAAACGATCATCGAGAGCCAATCGTAAAGCCAAAAGTTCCGCCGTTTTAGGAACTGCGGGCATCCAACCCTAGGTGGCCATGGAAGCCCTCAACCTCCATACTCCTGTTTCTCGGTTTCCTCTGTCAAGGCCCGCAATCAGGAAGCTGTCAGGAATATATAGCTTACCACCGCCGATGAAAGGGGGCGCCCCCTTTCTTGATCATGCTGTCAGAAACAAAAAATTGTGCTCAAGTCCTCGACGGGCTAGGCCCGGTAAGGCAGCTTTAACGCAAGCGGAGATAATAGCAACACGGGTTAGCAACCCTGACTAGAATTGCAATGCCGGCTTCGCCCGCCTTGCTGACGACACGTTTTTCCTTTTTTCACCGGGGTCTATGGTCCAGCGGCAATCGAAGTCACTCCTGGAAGGGAATTTGCGATTCGCTATCTCCGGTATGCGGGGGTTGCGCGCCGTCTTCCTCTTTGCGTTGATCGGCCTCATCTTGACCGGCACTGACGCGGGAGCGAGGCGCCGCTACTATCGCGAGCGGTATTCCCCGCCCGCCTCGGCCATGGCCATCGACCTTTACACGGGCCGCATTCTCTATTCGAAGAATGCCAATGAACCCCGCTATCCGGCATCGCTCACGAAGGTGATGACGCTTTACTTGCTTTTCGACGCCCTACGCGATGGCAAGATCACCATGGCAACGAAGCTGACGGTTTCTGCGCACGCGGCGGCGCAATCTCCGACGAAGCTCGACCTGTCCGAAGGCGATACGATTTCCGTCGCGGATGCGATCGGGGCGATTGTCACGAAATCGGCGAACGACATGGCCGTGGCCGTGGCCGAAGCTCTAGCGGGGAGCGAGGAGGAGTTCGCGCGCCGCATGACCCAGAAGGCGCGCACCATCGGGATGCTGAACACGACCTTCCGCAACGCGTCGGGTTTGCCCAACGATGAACAGAAGACCACGGCGCAAGATCTGATCATTCTGGGTAAAAGCATTCTGGCCGATCACCCGGAAAGATGCAAAGTCTTTGCAACCAAATATTTCCAATATGACGGCGAAGTCTACCGGAACCACAATACGCTGCTGTTCAGCTATGAAGGGATGGAAGGCATGAAGACGGGCTTTACCTCGGCATCCGGCTTCAACCTGATCGCCACGGCGCGGCGCAACGACAAGAGATTGCTTGCGGTCGTTTTAGGCGGCGCCTCCTCCAGCTCGCGAAACGCCGCCATGAGGACAATCCTCGACAATGCCTGGCCGAAGGCGATGACGCAGGCCGCTGCTAAGAAAACAGGCCAATTAGCGGCTGCTACGGTGAAGCCGAAACCGCGCGGCGAGAGCCCTGTTGCAAAACCGGCCCCGCGTGAGGCGCCGCCCGTAAAGCCGGTCAGCGCTTCGGCGGGAATCAAACCCACTCCGCCCAAGCCGGCGCAGGCCGTTGCCCAAGCATCGCCGGATGCGCCTGCGCCGTATTCGCGCCTGAAGAGAAGGCCCGACCGCACATCGATCTCGATGCTGCTCGCCTCCATCGAGGCGGGGCTCGTAAAGCCGCGTCAAACCGCTTCTGGCACTGGCCCGGCGGCCGCCGACATGACGACGGACGAACCGGAGGACAAGGCGGAAAGGGCTGCGAGCCGAAGCGCGGCCTATGTACCGCCGCCGTCGCAGGAGATCGCCCGGAACGAGACACTGGTTGCTTTGGCCGCGCCCCCGAAGGCCGTAAATGTCTCCGTGCACTACAAGACCGTCCGCCCGCCCGAAGTGGCCCCGCTCGCCGCGGCAGCGCTGGACGATGTGCCGGCGCCCGAACCAGCCAGGCCCTTGCCGGTGTCCCAAGTGCGCGCAACTCGTCAGGATGACGCGCCTCAAACGCTAGCCGCAGCGACGGCCGCGGAGTCCAGCGGCATGGATCAGCCGGGGCCCTATCATGTGCAAGTCGGTGCATTTGCAGACCGGGAGCAAGCGAGGGAGCGCCTCGACAGTGTCAGGGAAGCGCTCGGCCCGGCTGCGATGAGGGCTCACCCTGAGTTTATCATGCCGGTTTCGCTTCCGGCCGGCAGAACAATGTTCCGGGCCCGGCTCAGCCGCTTTTCCGATGAATTGCAAGCAAAGGCGGCCTGCAAGAAGCTCAAGGACAAGGGTATGGAGTGCTGGGGCATCCGCGCCGACTAAAGGGCCACTCAAGGTTTGGCTGCGGCAGAAGTATCCTTTTTCAAAATCGCAAGCAAACTATAGGACGGCGTCTCGCCGGGCACGCCCGCAATCTGATTATAAATCAGAAAATCTCCCGCTTGCTGCATAGAGATATCATCAACGCCGCCCGTGTCGATTGGGTTTATTGTCCGCAAGCTGTCGTCCTTCACGGATCCGACCTTGAGCCCTTTCTGTAAAGTCGTATTTGTACCTTCTTCAAAGTATATATCGCCGCCGTCCTTGACGATAAATTTGTCAATTTCGGTGAAATCCTGTTTTGGACCGTTCCCGCAGATCATAGACGCTTCGTGAACTTCATATGCCGTTTTAGAGCCTGCGAATTTCATCTTCACCTCGGGGCAAGCGCTGATCGTATCGCCGATCTGGAAGGACCCAGTTCCAATCCAGTCTCCATTGACAAAGCTTGCACCGTCAGCCGCGAGCGAGTCCGAAGCCATAAGAACACTCGCTGCGATCAAGAAAAGTGAAGGCTTCATAAGTTTCCTCCGTGAAAAAGCTTGGCGCAGATCGTATAGGTCTTCCATTTACAAATTCAACTGGACTGGCGTGCCGCTCCACCGCGTCATGGCAAGGGGACGATATCACCTCCAAATTTGGCACTCGACGCTTGCTATTGCCAACAAAACGTCCAGATACTAAGGGCGGCGTGGCCGCTCCCGTTTGCGCGTGTGCCTCGCCATCAGAACGATTGCTGCGGATGAGGAGCGGATGGACCGGGAAAGCCCGTTTCAAAGCCGGCGAAGCAGCACGGCCGTCGATACATCAGAAGCTGGAGTAAGCACCCATGGCAGCCAAAGACGTTAAATTCTCACAAGACGCGCGCGATCGGATGATGCGGGGCGTCGATGTCCTCGCCAATGCCGTCAAGGTAACGCTCGGCCCAAAGGGCCGGAATGTCGTGCTGGATAAGAGCTACGGCGCCCCGCGCATCACGAAGGATGGCGTCACCGTCGCCAAAGAGGTCGAGCTTGAAGACAAGTTCGAGAATATGGGCGCGCAAATGGTGAGGGAGGTTGCAAGCAGGACCTCCGACGTGGCCGGCGACGGCACCACCACCGCGACCGTTCTCGCTCAAGCCATCGTCAAAGAAGGGGTAAAATCGGTGGCTGCGGGCGCCAATCCGATGGACCTGAAGCGCGGGATCGACCTTGCCGTGCAGGCCGTCGTTGCCGAACTCCAGTCGAAGGCAAAGAAAGTCACCAAGGGCGGCGAGATCGCGCAGGTCGGCACTGTCTCGGCGAATGGCGACGCCGAGATCGGCGATATGATCGCCGAGGCCATGGAGAAGGTTGGCAAGGAAGGCGTGATCACGGTTGAGGAAGCGAAGTCGCTTGCGACCGAACTCGATGTCGTCGAAGGCATGCAGTTCGACCGCGGCTATATTTCTCCTTACTTCGTCACCAACGCCGAGAAGATGATCGTTGAGCTGGAGGATGTTTACATTCTCATCAACGAGAAGAAGCTCTCCACTTTGCAGCCCATGCTGCCGTTGCTTGAGGCGGTCGTTCAGGCGGGCAAGCCGCTTTTGATCATCGCCGAAGACATCGAAGGTGAGGCGCTGGCCACGCTCGTCGTCAATAAATTGCGCGGCGGCCTGAAGGTGGCGGCGGTGAAGGCGCCGGGCTTTGGCGACCGCAGGAAGGCGATGCTCGAAGATATCGCTACCGTGACCGGCGGCACTTTGATCGCCGAAGACCTTGGCATCAAGATCGAGAACGTCACGCTCAATATGCTCGGCCGTGCCAAGCGCATCTCGATCGACAAGGACAGCACAACGATCATCGACGGCGCTGGAAAGAAGAAGGACATCGAGGCCCGCATCAACCAGATCAAGGCGCAGATCGAGGATACCACCTCGGACTACGACAAGGAGAAGCTGCAGGAGCGGCTCGCAAAGCTGGCTGGCGGCGTCGCCGTCATCAAAGTCGGCGGCTCGACCGAGGTCGAGGTGAAGGAACGTAAAGACCGGGTCGACGATGCCCTTCACGCAACCCGGGCGGCTGTCGAAGAAGGCGTGGTGCCAGGCGGCGGCGTTGCGCTGCTGCGCGCGGCCTCGGCCCTCTCCAAGCTCAACCCTGAGAACGAGGATCAGAAGGTCGGCATCAACATCATCCGCAAGGCGCTCTCGTGGCCGGCGCGGCTGATCGCAATCAATGCCGGCGAAGACGGCGCGGTGGTCGCAGGCAAGATCCTCGAAAAGGCGGACTATAACTTCGGTTACAATGCGCAGTCCGGCGAGTATGGAGATCTAACAAGCCAAGGCGTGATCGACCCGGTGAAGGTGGTGCGGAACGCGCTGCAAGGCGCGGCCTCGATTGCCGGGCTTTTGATCACGACCGAGGCGATGGTCGCCGAGCTACCGCGGAAGGAAGCGCCCCACGCCCCGATGCCGGGCGGCATGGGTGGAATGGGCGGTATGGACTTCTAGGGTCCGTTCTGTTTACACCGAGCGATCGGAAGTCCCCCCTCACACTGTCTCTCTCCCCCCGGGGAGAGAGAACGCTCGAAGTACCATTTCCACTCGGGGAAGGGACGCATCCTGCTCCCTCGCCCCTTGGGGAGGGGGTTGGGGTGAGGGGGTCTGATCTGGGCGCCGCCGGTCGCGGCCTTGAACCGAAATCCAAAGCGCATCCATGAAAGATCGCCGTCTATACGCGCCCGCAACATCCCGCAACCGGGATCCCATTCTTGAGGTGCTTCGCACGGTCCTTCCCGCGAAAGGGACAGTCCTCGAAATCGCCAGCGGATCGGGCGAGCATATCGTTCATTTCGCCCGGCAATTGCCGCTCCTCGCATTTCAGCCAAGCGATCATAGTCCGGATGCGCTGGCGAGTATCTCCGCGTGGATCGAAGCGGCCGGCGCTGGCAATGTTCGCCCTCCGCTGTTTATCGATGTCTCGGCATCGGAATGGCCTGTCGCCCTTGCCGATGCGGTTATTTGCATCAACATGGTGCACATCTCTCCATGGAGCGCCACGATTGGCCTTATGAACGGAGCAGCGGCTATACTGCCTCCGGGGGCGCCGCTTTATCTCTATGGCCCTTTCAAAGTGAAGGGCGGCCACACGGCAGACAGCAATTTGGAGTTCGACCGCTATCTTCGCGCTGTCAATCCTGAGTGGGGCGTGCGCGATGTCGAAGACGTAGCTGCGTTGGCGAAGTCCGCCGGTTTCTCCGGGCCTGACATCACCGATATGCCAGCTAACAATTTGAGCGTTGTGTTCCGGCGGCTGTAGCAAGGGAAACGCTATCGGGGGGCAACTTGAGGCTTGCGGTTACAAAACATTCAGACTGTCATGGCCCGGCTTGACCGGCCCATCCAGCTAAGATTTTAGTATTGCGAATATTTCTAGATGGCAGGGTCAAGCCCGGCCATGACGGCAGGGCTCCGGGCATCTCGCGGGAATGACGCTAGCAGGCTCTCTACATCAATCGCGCGCCGCGCGGCGATGCTGGAGCCCCGACAGTTCCCTGTGGAGCGGCGCCAATCCCGAAAGGAAGCTCAAGCTGAACAGGTTTCGCGAGCGGTTCGGCCCGCAGAAAGCCATTCCCCATCGGTTTCGTGGGAAAGACGTTGGCCATTTGAACTATCTTAGCCGTAAAGGCCGGCCGGGTGGCGGGAGCCATCGAGCCGCCGCGAATTGCCTTCGCCCGTGTCTCCGACAATACGCTATTCACGAGCGAACCCAGCTGACGCCATTGATTCTCTTCACTCATGATCCACTCCATTATTTACTAACTGCTGCCGGCGCCATATGGTCCGTCTTGAGTTCGAACATCAGGTGATTCGGTGGCTCAATTACGACACTGCAAGTCTTTTCTGATGGATTTTTGTAAATTTTGCAAACTCAAAAAGCGGCGGCCGTCTCATAGGTGTTGATCTCGATCTGCGGAGTGTTCCCCTTTGCGCTATTATGAGCAGCGTTCGCGGATGGCCGGTTGGAGCTACCGGATGGCGGCTTTGTGCGTTCTGGTGTTCGCCGGAACGTTCACCTGGCACCGCTTCTTTGGCCTTCCGACGCCCCTGGCGTTGAAAATCTTCGGCGGCGCAATTTTGGCGTCGGTGATCAGCCTGACTCTCGCCGGTGCGGCCCTCGTAAACATCTGGAACAAGGGCCATCTCGGGGCGGTTCGCGCGTCGATGGCACTGCTTCTGAGCTTGCTGGTGCTTGCGATACCGCTCTGGTCGCTGCCCGATCTCCTGAAATTGCCGCGGCTGTACGATGTGACGACCGACCTGGCAAGCCCGCCAGCGTTCGACAGAGTCGCGAAAATCCGCCAAGGCCAAGCCAATCCCGTCCACTACGAGGCCTCGTTCGCTCCTCTGCAAGCCGCGGCCTATCCCGACATCAAGCCGCTGTTCGTCCCCCGGCCCCTAGCGGACGTCTACACGGCCGTTCGCGACGCCGTGAAGCGCCTCGATTGGAAAGTCATCGACGAGCAGTTCCCCGAGGGGGCAAGGACCGGCTACATCGAAGCGGCCGACCGGACCTTCGTCTTCGGATTCACGGACGATGTGGTTATTCGCATCACCGGATCGCCGAAGGCATCCAAGATCGACATCCGCTCCTCGTCCCGTTTCGGGTTGCACGATCTTGGACGGAATGCGAAGCGCATCCGGCGCTTCATGGCCGCGGTCAAGACGCGACTTTCCGAGCTGGAACGCACGGAACGGATGGAGCGTCTCGTGGCCGCGCGCGAAGCCGCCGAGAAGGAAGAGGCCAAACGCCGCGCCCGGAGCGGGCGCAGAAGAAGCGACGACGATTAGCGACTGCAGGCGGGGCGAAGACCCCCTCATCCTGTCCTTCTCCCCAAGGGGAGAAGGGACGCCCATGCAGAGGTCGCGGGGCTACCGGGTCTACCGGCTCATATAGGCCCGGCGCATCGGCTTGAGCGCGAAAAGCGCGAGAAGCCCGGCCGCGATATCCATCCCAATCACGATCCCGAAGACAGGAAGCCAGCTTCCCGTGCTCTCGAAGATCCGCGCCGCGACAGGCGCGCCGAGGATCGAGCCAACGCCTTGCGCCATATAGAGAAAGCCATAATTGGCCGTTGCATTCGCCGGTCCGAATGTGTCGGTGAGCGTGGACGGAAACAGCGAAAAGATTTCGCCCCAGCCGAAGAACACGAGGCCGGACAACAGCACCAGCATGAAGGGATCGGCCCGGAATTGGAGGAGAAGGGTGATCGCAAGCCCCTCCAGGATGAACGCGATGGCCATGGTGTTCTCGCGCCCGATCCGGTCCGAGACCCAGCCGAAGAAAGGCCGGGTCAGCCCGTTCGTGATCCGATCGAAGGTGAGGGCGGTTGGGATGGCGGCGAGCGTGATGCCAAGGATCGTGACCGTCGTCGCGCTGGTGATGCCGAAGGATTTCGAAAAGCTCACGAATTGCGTGATGACCATGAGGCCACCGGTGGACATCATGCTCATCATGAGGAACATCAGCCAAAAGACTGGCGTCCGTAGCATCGCGCCGGAGCTTACGTTTTTGATGGCGCCCAGCCCGATAGCGCGGGCGTTGATCTGAACTTCACCGGAGCGGGGCGATCTCAGGACCATGGCGGCGAGAACGCCCACGCCGGCGAAGATCGCGCCGAAGGTGAACAGCGTCTGCTCCGAACCGGCGGCTTTCATCATGGAGTCGATCGGAAAGGTTGTCAGCATCGCACCGAACCCGTAGCCCGCCGCGACGACGCCGGTGGCGAAGCCGCGGCTCTCCGGAAACCAGCGCACCATCTGGCCGATGACGCCAATATAGACGAATCCGGTGCCAATCCCGCAGAGCAGGCCATAGGTGAGATAGAGGCCCCAAAGGCTTGAGATCGAACTCGATGCCATCCAGCCGGCGCCGCTCAGAAGTGCCCCGGCGGCGATCAAGAACTTCGGGCCAAACCGGTCCACAAGCAGGCCTTGAACCGGGGCAAGCCAAGTCTGCAGCACGATGAGGATCGTAATCGTCCATTGCACGTCCGACAACAGGGCGCCGGTTTTGCCTTGAAACGAGGGCGTGAAAAGCGTCCAGACATATTGCGGGCTTGAGATCGTCATCATGACGATGAAGCCCATAAGCAGTTGCACCCAGCGCATCGAAGAGGCCTGGGCGGCTGGCGCGGCTGAGTCCGCGGTCATGGTGGACATGGCTTCTCCTCCGGACGAGTGAATGGTCAGTGGTCCAGAAGCAAGCCGTATGCCAGGCATATTGCCGGCCTTTTAGGCGGAGGAGGCGGGTTGCGGGGTTCCGGTTTCCGGCGCCACGCGGCGGCGGTGCCTCAGCCGGTCGAGCCAGAGGTAAATGACCGGCGTCGTGTAGATCGTGAAGAGTTGCGAGACGGCGAGGCCTCCGAAAACGGTAAAGCCGAGCGGCGTGCGCAGCTCCGATCCTGGGCCCGAAGCGAGGATCAGCGGGAGCGCGCCGAACATGGCCGCCAGTGTGGTCATGAGGATGGGCCGGAAGCGCTCAAGGCAGGCTTGCCGGATCGCCTCTTCGCTGGATAGGCCACGCACGCGTTCCGCTTCGAGCGCGAAATCGACGAGCATGATCCCGTTCTTCTTCACGATGCCGATGAGAAGAATAATGCCGATCAGGGCAATAATGGACAATCCTTGGCCTGTTGCCTGCAATGTAAGCAAAGCGCCGAACCCAGCCGATGGAAGCGTCGACAGGATCGTGAGCGGGTGAACAAGGTCCTCATAGAGGATTCCCAACACGAGATAGACAGCGATCAGCGCCGTGGCGATCAGCAAGAGGGTCGAGGATTGCTGCTGCTGAAGCGCGAGCGTCTCCCCAGCTAGTTCCACGTGTACGGACTCCGGAACGTGGAGCTCGTGCGGGAGCCCCAAGATTTGAGGCAAGACCTGGCCGAGTGCGACGGTTGGCAATGTATTGAAGCTGATCGTCACGGACGGGAATTGACCGTTATGGTTGACGGAGAGCGGAACGCCGGTCAGGCTGAGCGTTGTGACCGCCGAGAGCGGGACTTGCTGGCCCGAGCCGCCATTGATGAAGATCCGGTCGAGCCCCGCCAAGCTCCGTTGAACGTCGAGACTGGCTTCGAGAATGACATTATACTGATTGCGGAAATCGTAAATCGTCGAGACCGCGCGCTGCGAGAAGGCGTCGTTCAGCGCATTGTCGATATCCTTCACCGCGACACCGTACTTGGCCGCCTTGAGCCGGTCGATGGTCAGCGTTGCCTGCGGGCCGCCAGCCTCGCGGTCTGAGTTCACATCGACGACGCCCGGCACGCGCTTGATACGGTCTTGTATTTTCGGAAGCCAGTCGACGATATCTTTGAGTTCCGTGCTCCAAATCGTGACCTGATATTGGGACCTCGATTGCCGCGCCCCGAATTGAAGCTCGGAGCCCGGATACATGGTGACTTCCACGCCCTTTACGCCGGCAAGCTTATTGCGCAAGCGTGCGATAACGGCCATTGCCGGGGTCTTGCGGTCGGGAAAGGGCTTCAAGGCCATGAAAAAGCGGGCTGTGTTGCTCGCTCCAAAAGATGAGGCGCCGCCAAGCGAGACAGCAACCCCATCTACATCGGGATCGCTGGCTATGATCGCGTTGATCTTCTTTTGCAGATCCTCAAGTCCGTCGAACGAGATTTCAGGCGCTGCGCGCGCAGTCCCGATGACAAGGCCCGTGTCCCCTTGCGGCACCAATCCGCCAGGAAGCACCTTGAAAAGCTGAATTGTAAGCACAAACGCCGTGATCGTGATTCCCACCATGAGATAACGGTGGTGCAGCGCAAAGTTTAGCGAGCGCGCATAACCGCGCAGCAGCCCCTCTAAGAACGGCTCGATCCGGCGGTCGAGCCAGGTTTCGCGCGGTTGCGGCAGGCGCCTGATGAAGCGCCCGCAGATCATCGGCGTCAGGGTTAGCGAGACAACGGCAGAGATCAAGATCGCATAGGTGAGCGTCCAGGCGAACTCCCGGAACAGCCGGCCGATCACTCCGCCCATGAAGAGAAGCGGGATGAAGGCCGCGACCAGCGAGATACTGATCGAGATGATGGTGAAACCGATTTGCCTCGATCCTTCCAGCGCGGCCTGGAGCGGCCTGAGACCCGCCTCCATGTTGCGGTAGCAGTTTTCGATGGTAACGATGGCATCGTCGACAACGAACCCGACCGAGATGGTCAGCGCCAGCAGCGACATATTGTTAAGGCTAAATCCCGACAGCCACATAAGGCCGACCGTACCCGCGAGCGAAAGCGGAACCGCAACGCCCGCCGCAAAAGTCGGGATACCGCGGCGGAGAAAGACAAGCACCACCAGCATCACGAGCACGATGCTTGCGAGCAGCGTCTTCTGAATATCGAAGATGCTGGCGCGGATCGTTTTCGTGCGGTCGTTCAGAACTTCGAGCGTGACGTCGGCCGGCAGAAGGCGATGCAGCTCCGGAAAGAGCGCGTAGATTTGATCCACCGTCTGGATGACGTTTGCATCCGCTGTCTTGAAGATAATGAAGATAACGGCGGGTTGATTGTTGAAATACCCTGCGGCCAGCCGGTTGCTGGTGCCGGTGGACACTTGAGCCACATCGCCGACGCGGACAACATCGCCATTTTTTACTTTCACGACCAGCGCAGCGTAGTCGGCGGGGTTCGTTATCTGCCCATTGTTGACCACGACGGTCGATTTGTCCGGGCCGTCCATAACCCCAATCGGAACGAGCGAATTGGCTTGCGTGATCGCCGTCCGGACATCTTCGAGGCCAAGGCTGCGTGTTTGTAATTCCGAGGGATCGGCCACGACGCGCACAGCCGGTGTCTGCGCGCCGCCAATCAGCACTTCCGCAACGCCGTTGACTTGGCTGATGCGGCTATTCACGATCAAGTCGCCGAGATCGTAAAGATCGGTTGGGCGCCTCGTCGGCGAGGTCATAGCCAGGATCATGATGGGCGACGCCGCGGCGTTCGACTTGCGGATCGTCGGACGGCGCGTGAGCGTCGTGGGCAGATCCGATTGCGCTGCGTTGATTGCGGCTTGAACGTCGCGCGCGGCGTCGTCGGCGTTGCGCGAAAGGTCGAACTGAACCTGGATGCTGGTCGAGTTGATCTGGCTCGTCGAGGTCAGCTCGTTGACGCCGGCGATCTCACCGATCCGCCGTTCGAGAGGCGCGGCGATGGTGGCGGCAACCGTCTCCGGGTCGGCACCGGGGAGCGTGGCGCTCACGCGCACGGCCGGCTGGTCCACGTTCGGGAGGCTTGAAACGGGCAGGCTGAAATAGGCAACAACTCCGGCCAGGAAAAGGCCGGCCGATAGAAGAATGGTGCCGATGGGGCGCCGGATGAAAGGCGCTGAGGGATTCATGGGGTATTAGCCCTCACCCTGTCCCTCTCCCCCTGGGAGAGGGGACACCGTAAGATCCCTCTCCCCCTGGGAGAGGGCTGGGGTGGGGGGAGACACCCCAAGAATGCGCGCTCCCGAAACCCGTCGCAAATGCCATTGAGCGGGCCATGTGCAATCACGGCACCCTGCGAACGCACACCGTTCCTCATCCTGCGCCTCCGGTTTCGGAGGCCGGAATCTCGGATGGTTCGCCGGCGCCAAACAGGCGCTCCGCGCGATCCTTCAAGCCTTCCATCGCAAGATAGATCACCGGCGTCGTGTAAAGCGTGAGGAGCTGGCTCAAGAGCAGGCCGCCTATGATGGTCACGCCGAGCGGGATACGAAGCTCGGAGCCGGGGCCATGGCCCATCACCAAGGGGAGGGCGCCAAGCAGCGCCGCTACCGTAGTCATCATGATCGGCCGGAAGCGTAAGAGGCAGGCTTCGCGGATCGCGTCGAGTGGCGCCTTGCCGTGATTACGCTGCGCATCGATGGCGAAGTCGATCATAATGATCGCGTTCTTTTTCACGATGCCCATCAGCAGGACGACGCCAATCAAGGCGATGAAGGAGAATTCGATCCCGAAGAGTTCGAGCGCCAGGAGCGCGCCGATACCGGCTGAAGGCAACGTGGTCAAAATCGTGAAAGGGTGGATGAAGCTCTCGTAGAGAACGCCAAGGATGATGTAGATCGTCACGACCGCCGCCAGGATGAGCAGCGGCTGGCTCTTCAGCGAGGCGTTGAACTCGGCGGCTGCCCCTGTGAAGCTTCCCACGATCGAGCTTGGGATTCCGACGCGCGCGCTTGCCTCGGCTACAGCCTTCACGGCTGCATCGAGAGAGACGCCTTGGCCGACATCGAAGCTGATCGTCGCCGCCGGATATTGCTGGACGTGATTGACCGCGAGCGGCGCGATGGTGCGCTCGATGGTGGCAAAAGCCGAGAACGGCACCTGCGAGCCGCGTCCCTGTCCCACCACGGGTACGGCGCTGATTGCCGAACTGGTCGCGCCGCCGCTGCTACTGCTCGAAAGCCCCGTGGTCGAGTTTCCGCTCGTCGAGTTGCTGATGGCGTTGCCCGGTACGTAGATGGAGCCGAGCGCCGCAATATCCTTTTGATATTTGGGATCGACCTCAAGGACCACGCGATACTGGTTCGATTGTCCGTAGATGGTCGAGACTTGCCGCTGGCCAAAGGCGTCGTAGAGCGTGTCGTTCATCGCCTGCATGGTTACGCCGAGCCGCCCCGCAATCACGCGGTCGGTCGTGATCATGACCGCGTTTCCATCCTCTTGGATGTCGGAAGAGACATGGCTGAGACGGTTGTCGTGCTTCAGCTCCTCTTCGAGCTTCTTCGCCCAGTCCGAGAAACCGGCGCGATCCAATCCAACGAGCACATATTGATATTGGGTGCTGCTGCGGCTCGTGCCGATCTGGATGTCCTGGACGATCTGAAAGGTGGTATTGATCCCTGGAAAATCGCGCGTCGCCGCTGTGAGGCGCCGCATGATTTCCGTCGCGCTTGCGCTTCTGTCATTTTTGGGTTTCAGGGTCAGCGCAAAATGGGCGACGTTTGGCGTTGCGTTCGCCGTACCCACGCCCACGACGGACACCACGCCCAGAACATCGGGGTCTTTGCGGATCACATCCCCGACTGAAATCTTGCAGGGCCTTCATTCGAACGAAGGATACATCCGGTGCGGACTCGGTCGTTGCGGTCAGAAAGCCAGTGTCTTGATCCGGAAGGAAGCCTTTCGGGATGGCGAGGTAGAGCGTGATCGTGAAGACGAGCGTCAGAGCCGCCACGATGAGCGTCAGAAGCCGGAACCTCAGCACAATATCGAGCGTGACCCGGTAGAAGTTGTAGAGCGCGTTGAGCGGCGCCTCCGTTAGCCGGGCATACCAGGGTGCGCTCGCGCCATGGCGAACCGCCCGAAGCAGGCGCCCGCTCATCATCGGCGTCAACGTCAAAGCGATGACCATCGAGGTGAGAACCGCGATGGTGAGCGTAAGCGCGAATTCGCGGAACAGACGGCCCACGATCCCGGTCATAAAGAGGAGCGGGATGAACACCGCGATCAGCGACACCGTCAGCGACACGATGGTGAAGCCGATCTCGCCGGCACCCTTATAGGCTGCCTCCATAGGCTTATCGCCGTCCTCGATGTGACGCATGATGTTTTCGATCATGACGATGGCGTCGTCGACGACGAAGCCGGTCGCGATGGTGAGCGCCATCAGCGAGAGATTATCGAGGCTGAACCCGGCGAAGTACATGATGCCGAAGGAGGCGATGAGCGAAAGCGGCAGCGTGACGCCAGCCACGATCGTTGCGCTCATGGTGCGCAAGAAGAGCAGCACCACCAGCACAACGAGGGCGACGCTGAGCGCGAGCGTGTATTGCACCTCCTTGACCGAAGCGCGGATCGTACCGGTCCTATCGGCTGCCACTTGCACGTTGACGCCTGCCGGCAGAGCGGCGGACAAACGCGGCAGAATCCTCTGCAAACGGTCGACGGTGCCGACGATGTTGGCGCCGGGCTGCCGTTGCACGTCGATGATGACGGCGGGGACGCCGTTATAGCGCGCCGCGACCTTATTGTTTTCAAGGCCGGCCAAAATGGTGGCGACGTCGCGCAGGAGAACCGGTGCGCCGTTGCTGTAGGTGACGACGACCTGCTCGTAGGCTTTCGCGGTTTCGAGCTGATCGTTCGCGCCGATCAGATAGGCTTTGTCGGAGCCGCTCAGCAGCCCTTTCGATCCGGTCACATTGGCGTTGGCAATGGCGGCGCGTAACGTTTCCAGCGCTAGCCCGTAGGACTTAAGCTGCGTGGGATCGGCCTGGATGCGCACAGCGGGGCGGATATTGCCCTGGACGGTCACGCGTCCGACACCGGTCACCTGGCTCAGCCTCTGACTCAAGAAGGTGTCGGCGAGGTCGCTCAGGCGCTCCATCGACAGGCCGGTGGATGTCAGCGCAATCGTCAGGATTGGCGGATCGGACGGATTAACCTTCGCATAGACGGGCGGGTAGGGCAGGTTCTGCGGAAGCTGGCCGCCAGCCGCGCTTATGGCAGACTGGACGTCCTGGCCGGCGGCATTGATGTCGCGGTCGAGATTGAATTGCAGCGTAATCTGGCTCAACCCTTGCGAGCTGGCCGAACTCATATTATCGAGCGAGGGAATTTGCCCGAGCTGCCGCTCCAGCGGCGCCGTGATGAGTTCGCGCCATCGTATCCGCGCTGGCGCCGGGAAGCTGCGTCGTGACCTGGATCACGGGGAAATCGACTTGCGGCAGCGATGAGATCGGCAGATAGCTATAAGCGAGCAAACTGCTGAGGACTATCGCGACCGCAAGGAGCGAGGTGGCAATCGGACGCGCTATAAACGGCGCCGAGATGCTCATGGCTTCTGCGCACTTTGGGCAGGTGCGGTTTCAGCCGCGCCGGCTTGATCGGCTTGCTCCTTTTTGCGGCGCCGATGCGGCCGCGCCTCGCCGGCAACGGCGTCATCTGCTGCGGCTTCACGGCGGCGGGGCCGGGGTTCTGCCGGTGCGCCCTCCGGTGGAGCGGCCTCGGCTGATGGTCCGCCCGGCGGCGTCTCGACACGAAGCTTCGAGCCCTCCTGAAGGCTGGCAAAACCGCTCGTCACGATCAGATCGCCCGCAGCGACACCGCTCGCGATCACGGTTCGCTTTTCGCCTTCCTGAATGATGCTCACATAAGCAATTTTTGCCGTGTTTTCAGGCGTTACAAGATAAACATAGCTGCCGCTTGCCCCTTGCTGTACGGCAACGGAAGGCACAACCAAGGCATCCGGAAGAACCTTGAGCTTCAACTTCACGTTCACGAACTGGCCAGGCCACAGCCGGTTTTGTTCGTTGGGGAAGGTGCCCTTGATTTTGTAAGTGCCCGTCGTCTGGTCGATCTGGTTGTCGATAACGAGGAGGGTGCCCTCGGCGAGGACTTTGCCACCCGTAATGGCCTGGAGCTGAACCGGCGCCTTCGCGTTGGAATCGAGCACATCGCCGACCGTATTTTCCGGCAGCGTGAAAACCACCGCGATTGGCTTGAGCTGGGTGATGATGACAATGCCGGTTGCGTCCACCGAGCTGACAAGGTTCCCCTTATCGACAAGTCGGATCCCGGTGCGGCCAGTAAGCGACGCCTTGATTGTCGCATAGTCGAGATTCGCCTTGGCGTTATCGATCAAGGCCTGATCGAGCTTGACCTGTGCTTCATCCTGCTTGACGGCAAATACAGCGGTATCGGCCTGCTGCTGAGTTGCGCTATTCGTCTTGAAAAGGTTCGTGTATCTTTTCTCGTCAAGGCGGGCATTGGCAAGGATTGCTTCATCCTTAGCCTTTTGGGCCACCGCCTGGTCATAGGCCGCTTGATAGAGAACCGGGTCAATCCGGGCGACGACGTCCCCTTCTTTGACTTCTTGGCCCTCGGTATAGGGCACATCGATAAGACGTCCGCTCACCTGGGTTCGAACGACCGCTGTGTTGTAGGCTGAAACCGTCCCGACGCCATTCAGGTAGACGGGAACGTTTTCTGTCCGGACCTTCTCGGCGAGCACAGGAACGACCTGGTCCCGGCGGCGGTAGTTTCCACCGCCTCCCCCGCCTTGCTTGCCGCCACCGCCGGCAGACGCCCCGGCCGTATCCGTGGTTGAGGACGGAAAGATTTGGTCCTTGTATATGAAAGCAACCAAACCGCCTGTAATCAGTACAAAAATCAGGTAGGGCGTGAGCCGTTTCATTGGGTCTTTGCTTTCACTTCTATAACCGATGCAACTTCCGCTATGCCTGCATCTCCAGGCTTATACCACCCTCCGCCCAAAGCTTGGTAGACCGAAACTGCGTCTTGAAGGCGGGTCTGCCTGATTTGAGCGTAGGCAATTTCCGCGGTGAATAAAGTTTGCTCAACCTGAAGAAGCGTCGTGACGTCGATAATGCCGCCTCTCAGCTGCTGCTCCGATAATTCGAAAGCGCGCCTGGCCGAGACCACGGCCTCGTGCTGCAGCTTCTCCTGCTCGGCATCCTTTTTGTAGGCAATGAACGTGCTTTCCACATTCTGGAATGCTGAGACGATCGCTTTTCTGTAATCCTGAAGGAGTTCGCCGTATGTCGCACGCTGTAAGTCGACCTGAGCCTGCAACTGATAATAATTCGTGAGAGGCTGTGTAATGCTGGCGCCGATTGTATAAAATGCAGCGGCAGCCGTACTTTGTAAACCGGCCGTCCCCGTAAGCGCTATGGACGGGAACATTTGGGCCCGCGCCGAAGAGACATTGAATTTGGCTGCCGAAAGCTGAGCTTCCGCGCTCGCTATATCGGGACGGCGGCACAGGAGTTCGGATGGCAAGCCCGACGGTATGACCGGCACCACGACCGCGAAAAGTTTGTCGCCTCTATAACGGAACGACTCGGGCGTCTGGCCGACAAGCAAGGCCAAGGCATATTTATATTGTTCGAGGTTCCGTTCCAGCGGTGGAATTGTAACTGCGACGTTTGCGACGAGGGTTTCCTGCTGCGCCACATCGAGACCGCTCGCAGTGCCCTGTGCGAAACGGTCGCGGATGGACTTAAGTATCCGCTGGGCTGCGGCCAGGTTTCTCTTCGCGATAGCGATTTGCTCTTGGGTGCCGATCGCCTCGAAATAGGTTGTCGCGATGCTTGCGTCGGTTGTAATCGTCGTCAAGGAAGCAGCGAAGCTCGCATTCCATTCGTTTGCCTTCGCGGCAAAGAGGAGTGAGCGGTACTGGCCCCAAATATCGAGCGTATAGCTCCCGTTAAGTTGCGCAGAATAGTTTGTGTTCCGGACACCGCTGCCTTGTACGTTGTAGCTTTGATTTGCGGTTCCGCTCGCGGTGATGAGCGGGATAAGCGGCTGGGTCGCAATCCGGACATTGGCTTCGGCCTCCTGGATGCGCGCGATTGCAGCGCCGATGTCGAAATTGAAGCCCCGGCCGAGAGCGATGAGCTCGGCGAGGTACTTGGATTTGAAGACGACAAAATCGTATGGCGAAGCGGTCGGTGAGCCTTTGCCCTGCTGATTGGTATAGAGGTTTGGCACATCGAGATCGGGCGTGGGGACATGCGGATCGAGGATCGTGCAGCCTGTCAGGCAGGCAACCGCAATAAGCGCGCTACCCGCAAAGCGGAGCGCCCGTGCCGGCCTCGATTTCATGTCCCTCTTGTATGCGCTCCGCATGCCCGCCTGCCGGAGTAGAAATGTGTTCAGGCCCCTCCCCCACCCACATAAGGGATTCGCCCAATGCCGAACACTCCAGGCTCAGACTGTTAAGAGGTTGTAAGGCGATTTCCAGCATGAATTTGTATGCAATCCCCGATCCGGCGCGGGTTTAGCGGCGGGCGTGCTCTTTCGGTACCAACGGAAAAGCTGTGTTCAACCTGAGGAAAGTTGCAGCGGCTGCCCCGAATACGAGATGAGGCCCAGCAGCGTGCCCTCGGTCAGCCGGCCCGCGGCTTCGAGCCCTCGATGCTTCTGGAAAGTCTTGACGGCGGCGGCGGTCCAAACATCCATCCGCCCCGACAGCACGCCGCTGAAAAAACCGAGCCCCAAAAGCTTTTCCTGGACCGCCATCACGAGGCGCGGATTGGCTTCCGCGCGATCGGCGAAAAAACCCCTCGGGGCCTGGTTGAGATCCGAGAGAATTTGTATGAGCAGAGCCCTGTTTGGCTCGCCGGTGAGGGGCATCGCATTGTCGAATTCATAGGCCAGCACGGCAAGCCGCAACCCCTCGTTTGGCGCTCTCAGTTGATCGGCGTATCCGTGCTCGGCGAGTGCCCTTTGCAAGGCGGCCTGCAGTCGATCCTGGCCCTCAGTGCCGGGCGCGCCGGTGAGTTTGGGCGATTCCACGGCCCGTGGCGTGGCGGCAGGCGGAAACTGAGTGATGGAAACAGCCGTGCTCGGCAAGCTGTTTGTCCCGTGCAGCCCAGGGCGTTCTTGCAAAAACAGCGCGTTACCCGCTGTTGCAAGAAAGAGCGCCATGATGGCGAAAAGCGTAAGGCGCGCGCGGATCGGCGTCATGACACCATATTCGCATAATTTTCAATTTAAAGAAAGATAGCGAAGGCGCATGAAGTAAAATTATGCCTATGTGGATTGAATTCGCTTTAAAATTTGATTGTTTCAATAACGCCGGATTAGGTTGTTTGAATGGCTTCAATACAAACTCGTTAAAACCTAAGCTGCCGCTTTGTCTAATCTTTTGGCTGGATGATTTAGGATGCACCGCATGGGTATCTGGTGTGGAGTATCCAGTCATGCTTTTCTTGTTGCGTCTTGCTTTCTGGATCCTTCTGATTTGTCTCCTTCTTCCCGGCTCGCGGGAAGACAACCGCCGCCTGATGAACTCGGCGGAGCGGACCGTGAGCGATATGCGCGGCTTCTGCCAGCGGAACCCCGAGGTTTGCGAGGATGCACGCGTTAGCCTGACCCTCATGCTGTCAAGGCTAAGAAGCGGGGCGGAGATCGTGCAAACCTGGCTTGCGCAGAATGCAACGGATGAGGGCGCGGATGGAACAGCCGCCCCCACGCCCGCGGAAAGTCAGCAAGCGCCGCGCCCCCTCCCGCCAGCCACTGAGGCCGGTGCCGAAGTGGCAGGACAGCCTCAATCCAGCTGACAAGCAAGTGCCTTGGCGCGGGCCGTCGCATCTTTAGGGTCCGTCTGCCGCCTCCCCTCATGGTTCGAAGCGGCCTCCGGCCTTCCTCACCATGAGGGCAATAAAAACCGGGAACGGCACCTCTTGGCTATTCGAGCCGCGTGGACACCAAATGCTCCGCGAGGAACCACGTCTGCTTTTCGTTGGTCCGGATCACATCGCTCACAAACAGGTCGTTGGTGCCGTCGTCGCCGGCGCTGGCAGCGGCCTTTGCACCCTCCCGGCTTTCCGCCAGGATATGTCTGTGAGCTTCGAGGAGTCTCGAAATCTGCATCGCGGGGTTTTCGCGGCCCTTGGGCGGCCGGCGGATCATGGTCATTTCAGCAACATCGTGAGACATCGCCACCGAGACGCCGCCAAGCGACATGATCCGCTCCGCGATGGTATCGACGAGTTCGGACTGTTCCTCGTAATGGGCATCGAACAGCAGATGGAGCTGGTAGAAGGTCGGTCCGCTCACCTGCCAGTGATGCTTCTTATACATGTCGCGCAAGCTGATTGTGTCCGCTAGAAGCTGGTTCAACGCCTCGATGCTTTGCAGGCGCGCCTGTTCGCCAAGGGCAATTGGAAGGTCGGTCAAGGTACCCCAAGGCTGGGTTTCCTGCCCTTTGTCGAGATCGAGGTGGGGCTGCGCCTCGACGGCGCGGAAGATGCTTTTCGGCGGCGATTTGGCAGAAGATTTCATGTGCTGTACCTGGGTGGGAGGATTGCTCCCATCCAAGAAGCGGAAACAGCGCATAGTGTTCCAAATGGAAGAGCGTCGCTCCGTCACAGGAGCGCGAGCGAGCCCGGCACTTGATCCTGCAACGCCTCCGCAGGCTTGCCCGGGCGCATCGGGGCTGCTAAGCAGTTCCACCGGGAGTAATCGGCGCTCGCCTGCGAATACCCGCAAAACCGGCCCCACATTCGGCGCGAGGCACAGCGCCGCTTAACGGGCGCTTATGGCTTTCTGCTTAAGGTTCGACCGTCCGCTTAGCTGGAGTGAGGGACAATGGCCGGCGCGTGCACGAATGGCTTGGATACGGGCTTTGTGAGCCTTGGCTACGCTAAGGTTGCGTTTTTGGGTGTGGTGCAAGGCATCACCGAGCTGATGCCGATTTCCTCGACCGCGCATATGCGCCTTGTGCCGTGGGCGCTGGGCTGGCCGGACCCGGGTTCGGCGTTTTCGGCGGCCATGCAGCTCGCGGCGCTTTTCGCCGTGGTGAGCTATTTCTGGAGCGACGTTCGCGGGATTATCTTCGGCTCGCTCTCCGCCGTGGTCCGGGGCGACTTTCGCGACCGGAACCTTCTGTTCGCGCTGGCCATCGTTGTGGGAACCATCCCGGTCATGGTCTTCGGCTTCCTGCTGGCGCCGGTTCTCAATGCCTGCAACTCACCGCTCCGCAGCA
The DNA here is from genome assembly GCA_963817705.1 of uncultured Alphaproteobacteria bacterium. Lineage (GTDB taxonomy): Bacteria > Pseudomonadota > Alphaproteobacteria > Rhizobiales > Rhodomicrobiaceae > Rhodomicrobium. Next base: position 1,659,546 of record CAWFPF010000001.1, on the reverse strand, counting down.
TCATCGTCATCGGCTGGGCCTGTGTTGTGATGTCGCTTCTGCTCGCTGTGTCGGAGCTGACAGCCAACCACAAGCGCAAGCTCAAAAATTGGGACTTTGCCGATGCGATCATCGTCGGCATCTGCCAGGCGGGCGCGCTCATCCCCGGCGTCTCGCGCTCCGGCTCGACGCTGACGGCCGCGCTGTTCGCCGGCTTCAACCGCGCCGACGCCGCGCGCTTTTCCTTCCTCCTCGGCCTGCCCGCCATCACCGGAGCGGGCGTGAAGGAGCTTCTCGAATTGCACAAAGCCGGCCTCGATGCGCATGGCTGGAGCGTGCTTGCGGTGGGGCTCGTTGTTGCCAGCATCTCGGCCTTCGCGGCGATCTGGACGCTGTTGCGGATTTTGGAGCGGTTCTCGGCGTGGCCCTTCGTGGTTTACCGCGCGGTTATCGGCGCGATTCTGGTGGGCGGCGTTTACCTCGGCTGGTTCGCTTGAGCGGGTGCGTTTCATGGAGGGAGGGTCGCGCTAAGCGCCTTACCGATGTGTAAACGGCTGTAGCGCATTGTTTTGACTAGAGAATATTCCGGGCTCGATGACGCCTGCGGAGGTTCGAGCGCCGCTGTTTTGGTTAATTCGCGGCCTGTAAGTATATTTAACCCATTCTGGGAATGCAGGATTTATAGGCGGAATCGCGTTTTGAGGCGATTTTTACGGCGGCAAGAAAACCTTCGCGGCCGCCGTTTACCATCCCGGCATTAAGCATACGATCCGCGCTCTTGGCGAAGGCTGCGAGATGCCGGATGCGCGGTGGATAGGATCCGGCAAGACAGCGCAGCAGACGATGCAACGGCGCCGATGCAAGAGCCGAAAAAAATCGGGCCCGCCTCCGGCGGGAGCAAGGCCGTGTTTGCCTGCCGCTCACGGTCAGCAGGCGAACGGCAAGGATTCGGGAGGGGTAAAAAGTGTCCTGGCCACGCGGAAACCGATCCTGTTGCTCCGGCCCTCCGTGCTGATCCAGAAGCGCCTCGCCGCGCGGCGGAACAGAGGATTGCTGTTCCAGGAGCCGCCGCGCAAAACGCGAAGCTTGCCATCCCAGGTTGTCCACGCGCCGCCCGTTTCAAATAGTTCTTCCGGCTCATCGCGATAGCTCTCGTGCCAAGCGTCTTCGCACCACTCCCAAACATTCCCGTGCATGTCGTGGAGACCGAACCCGTTCGGCTTCTTTCCTCCCACTGGATGCATCTTGCCTTTCGAATTGTCGTTGAACCAGGCGTAATCGCCAAGCTCCTCCTCGCTGCTGCCTGAAGCAAAAGGCCGCCTCGCTGCCCGCCCGGGCAGGCATATCCGCCACTCCGCCTCGCTCAGAAGCCGGTAAGGAGAGACCCGTTTTATGGAAAAGCCATGTGCAATAGACCTGCGCGTCATCCCAGGAGACATCGGTCGCCGGTCGATTCACTCTCCACCCCTTGATTTCCAGAGTTTTCGCGGCTCAGTATCCGTCGTTTTCTTGCACTCCGCATCGTCTTGCGCGAATTCCCATTCAGATAGAGTGACCGGATAGCGGCCCACCGCGATCCTTTGGATCGTCACTTCGTGCCGGGGATACTCATTGCCGTCTTCGTGGCCTTCGCCGTCCCGCGACCCCATCCAGAACCGCCCCGGCGGGATCACCACCATTTCCGGACCAAATGGCGCGTCCTGGAACACCGCGCCGATCGGGAGATGCGCATCGGAATGCCCCGATTCGGCACCCCAACCTTATGCACCTCCCTCACATCGACCCACTTTCGCGAAATTCTGTAACAACATGGTTCTGAGCAAACCACCGGCGGCGATGTTCTTCCCAATCGGCTGCGCTGCGGAGGTTTGTGCCGTTAATCTCGGCTTGCTGGAAGCGCGCGCCCTCGATCCGGGCTCCCTCGAATTTGCAATTGCGAAGCCGCGCGCCGGTGAAATCGAAGCCGTGCAAATCGCAACCCGAGAAATCGATGCATGACCAATCTGCAAAACGCAGATCAGTTTTTGGGTCGAGTTCGCTAATCCGAAGCAACTCGACGAAATTGTCGCTTTCCGCCGTAATGACGGCTCGCGCACGCTCGGCCCACTGGCGCTTCGCGTTCAGACCAAACCCGCGAATCTGGTCGGATCCTTGGCGGCGCCGTTATCGCGAGGCGCTTCTGCGCCTGGCGATCCACGGCAGCATTAGCCGCCTCTGGATTGCTTCGCTCCGCTCGCAATGACGCGGGGTTATCGCCCGGGTCCGGTTTCATTTCTCTGCCGCTTCCTTCCCGCTTTCGAATGCCAGACGGTCAAGGCAAATAATCTGGCGCCCTTCGTTTTCTTCCTGCTCCCGCCGTCCGCCCGCAGCGGCAATTTGCTTCAGAGCGAGGCGCTTCAGAAGTTTCTTCTTTGCTGAACCAAGCGTTTTTGAACCGGGACGAATAAAATAGTCGCTGTCCGGTCCGGCTTGATCGCTCTCATCATCGCTGGTCTCCGGGGTTTCCAAATCTTCAAGATCCGACATAGACGCTGAAATCACCTCCGCGCCGGGCGTGAGCCCTGAAATTGGACAGAAATCGTGCGGTAGCGCCACTACTCCGAGTGCGCCGGAGGCGCTAAATTTCCCAGGATGGCCGTTTGGTATAAGCCGCACCGGAAGACAGGTTGCGTTTCCGGCACTCGGCCATCGGGATAACCTTTGCGCTTTTCGAGCCGCTCCGCTTCGCCCTCATCGCAATGGAGGGTCAGCCAGCCGCGCTTGACGGCGACGTAGACGGTGTCCAGGCGCGCAGGACGGCAGACGAGATTGTGCTCAGGGGCCAAGGCTCGCCAGGGCCGGGCTGGCTTGCGAAGAGCTGCAGCGAGGCGATCGCTTCGAAGCTTGCTTCTGGCTCCGAGTTGCGAGCTGACTCGAGCGCCGCGCCCTCGGCGGCCTTCGAGAGATGAACGCCTGCCCGGGCTCATCTTCTAGCTGAGCGGTCTCGGCCCGCACGGCACCGCTTTCGTGAAGCGCACGGTATTCTTTTATGAACTCCGCGCCAGATCCAGCAGCCAGCTCTCCGGCGCATTCGGTATCGTCAGGGATTGCGTAAAAGTGACGGATCTCCTTAAGAATTTTTACTCCTGGCAGCACGTGCAGCGTTGTCCGGGCACACCGAACCGCTCTTGCCAGTTTCTCGACCGTGTCGATCCTGCCGAGGTTTGGATGCTGCTTGGCAAAGGGCTCGCTAGAATTTTTTTGGGGCAGCGGGTCCTTGATCAGGAAAGTCCGCTTCTCATCCCAATGTTTCTTGTCCCAATCGATGTCGTCCATCTGGCGTCTCAATCCGGCACAAAACCTCGCCATCAAGCTTAGCAGCTTTCTTCTTTATTAGTCTCAAGTCAACGACACTGGGGCGACACGGCCGGCGACAGTGCGTCGGCGATCTGTCGTCCACGCCTCGTGAGCCCTTGAGGCCGGATGTCGCCGCCTGTCTCCTGGCCGTCTTTGCCGGACAGCGCTGTCGTGCGCTTTCTTGATTGGCACCTGAAATCATTTCACAGGAGCCACGACGTGAAACGACTTATCGCCCTCTCTTGCATAGCGGGCGCCGCAGCGCTCGGCGGATGCGCCAGTTAGAGCGCCGCGCAAGACGCCAGCCTGTTCGGCTTCGGCGCGCCGCAGGTCAAGCGCCCGTTCCGCCGGATGAGCCGGCCCTCAAGGCGCTCGCGCCACGGCGCGTGCCGGGCCGCTCGGATGGATGCATCCAGGCCGAGCCTGAGAAGCGGCTCGACTGCAAGGGCTTCTTCGGCAAGCAGGGAGGCGGCCATGAGTGACCGCAAGGCGAGGACTTGGCAAGGCAAGCTGTTCTGGGCCGTGGCGGGAGCGGTCGCCGGCAGCATTTCCACCGTGTTGGTGGATCAGGCAAAGGATTGGGCGATGGAGGCCGCCACCCATCGCGAGGCGCTTTTCGGCGAGGCGATGGCGCTGCGGCGCGCCGCAATCGCGGAGAACAGCGAGGCGAAGCACAAGGAAAGCAACGCGGCCTTCGAGCGGGCGTGGCGGGCCGGGAAGACCGAAGCGCTGGCGCAGCTTGCCATCGCGCAGTGCCACGGGCTTGGCGTGCCGCGCGCGCCGGGCAAGGGGCATTCGATGCTGGTCGAGGTGGCGCGGCTCGACCGCTGCCTCGGCGCGATTTATTTGAATGGAAAGGATGTGTGCCCGCAGGGACAGGAAAGCGCCAAGAAATAGGAGCCCAGGCTCGAGACACTTGCGCGAAACCAGCCTTGATGGGCAGGCTGGTCCTGACGCGGCTTTACGAAAATTGCATCACGCGACGGCGCGCGCGTGAGTGATTTCGCGCTCGCTGACAGGCCGCACATCGTCCTTCATGAGCGTTTCAACCGCGAAAGTTTCCCCGCCCAGCGTCATAAACTCCACCCGAAGCCTTCGCCATTCTTATAGACGAGCACGACTGTACCGACATCGCCGGCCTTCAGCTTCTTCTCCGGCAGGTCACGGGTCAAAATAACCCGATCTAACTCTTCGATCATTCGCGCCTGCCTTTCAAAGCGCGGGACGCGCTGCGACCAATTCGGGATCAGGGTGCTGTCAGATCGGTTCATGATCAACAAGGTTGTGTTTTGTGGATGATTTCCTGATATACGGCAGCGCCGCTGAATGGTTTGCTGTAGAGTTAATCTGTCCCTAGCCATGTGGCAAGAAGGTTGAGAACGCCGTGCTCGAACTCGACATCCGAAATTTGGGCAAGATCAAAAGTGGCAAAATGGAACTCGCCCCGCTAACGATATTAGTTGGAAAGAATAATACTGGAAAGAGCTATGCCGCATCCGTTATATGGGCCCTCGGCAATTTCGATGAACTTTTTGATGTGTCTGATGAGACCGAAAATCATCCAAAATGGCTGCGAGAGTTTATTGCCAATGGCATTGGCAAAAGTGGAGAAAATCGGATTTATGTTGGAGAGCGCGAGCTGGAAGAATGGATCAAGTATATTAATAGTTTTTTCGATAGAAAGAGCGAAAAGTTTTTATCAGACTTATTTGCATTTAATGGATTTAAAAGGACAAAAATTGCCCTGAGAGCGAAAAATCTAAAACCCTTCGCTATAACTACTGTGAATATAAATCAAGTTGTTAGCGACACAGAAAAGAGTGAAGCTGCAGCACCGTACAAGTTATTAGAGCTAAAGTTCTTTGAAAATGAGGAAGGCAAACCCTTCCAACAAATAACAATTCCGATTGGCTTTCTCGCTACCAGGGCTCAAGCGTATATTAGGAATATCATATTCGATGTGATTATAAATGTTATCACGCAAGGAACTGGCAAACAATCAATTCGCGCAAATATCTACATTCCAGCTGCCCGTACGGGGCTTATGCTGGCGTATTCGTCACTGGTATCGGACTTATTTGCGCTCAATAATGACGTTGCGGAGAAACAACTACCAAGACCGCTAATGTCATTTCTTCGACGTCTAACGAACAGACCGTCCCGCCTATCGCGAGGCGACAATCTTTATGGATGGCTTTGCAAAGGTATTGTTCATGGAAGAATAGAGCGTGAGGAAGAAAGCATCGCCCCTACTTTCAAGTTCGTTCCAGAAGGCACTGAGCTTAAGCTGCCGCTATACGTGACATCTTCCATGATTACAGAACTTACCCCGTTTTTGATTTCTCTGGACAGAAACATATCTGGAATGAATTTTATTCTTGAGGAGCCGAAAGCGCATCTTCACCTGGAGGCCCAGCGCGAAATGGCACGGGCAATCGCCAGAATGATTTCACGAGGTGCGCGAGTAACGCTTACGACACATAGCGACACCTTTATGCAGCAAATCAACAACCTGATATCGTTGTACATGCACCCTAGAAAATCCGAGCTAATGAAGGATTTCGGATACGAAAAAATGGATCTCATTGATCCTGCCAGCGCAAAAGCATATGAGTTCGGAAACTTTCCGAATGGGTCTTCGATTTCGACCAGTCGAGATGACCGACGAAGGTTTTGTGGTGCCTAGTCTGAACGAAACCTTGCTGGCTCTAGCGAAAGAGACAATGGCGATAAGAGAGAGATAAAGTGATTAACGAGGTCAGAAATCGGGCCATTGAACACTTTTTGTCGGAGTATATTAGCATAGTTGAATCAGGCGAACCGATTTTCTTTGAAGAGAAAAATGCTGGCGGCGAAGGCAAGGCTACTTTCAAATCAAACGCACCGTGTGTTCTGATAAAGGCGGAGAGACCGAGCCCCTTTGTTGTGGGCGTTCTCAAATAGAAAATGTGCAGAAGGAGCTTTGCTAACTATAAACAATGGTGAATGTCACCTGCATATCGTAGAGTTGAAAAGCAAGTTGTCGCAGGCAGAATGGTCAAAGGCAAGGCATCAATTATCAGGAATGTATCTGACGGCTTTGGCGACTTGCCGAGTTCTCGGCATTCGTGACTTCAACTCTGTAATTTGTTATGTCGGGTACAAGAAAAATGCCATGTCAGCGGATAGTAGTGCGGATCCGGTCTTAATAAAAACCTTCGTTGGGACACCAAACCCTGTAGGCAAAAATGACGAGTGGGAAGCCGGAAAAATGCAGCTTCCTTTTAATGTGGAGGCGACAATCAAAAAAGGGCAAAGGGATAGCGATCAAAACGTGGATTTCGGTAGCATCTGATAAATAAATAACACGTTTCGCCCTGAAAAAAGCGATGGGTCTTATACATTCAGTATAGCGCCATCCCAATGCTAGGTGTCATGCGGCATGAAGGACAGAACAGAGGGGCACAACGGCCTCAACGAAGGCCACGCCGTATGCTTCGCTCTTGGTCACGTGCGGCCACTGCGTTCGCGCCCATTACGCGAAAGATAGAAGCAGGCAACTAGACTAGGCCGTCGGCGCAGCCGCGCTGGCCTCAAGCGCAACGGCGACGGATGCGATGATCGCCGCAAACCGTACGGCGGTCTGGATCGTCTCAGAGGTGACGCCTGCGTCGCGCAGCACCTTCTCGTGCGCGTCGATGCACATCCCGCAGCCATTGATGGCGGAGACGGCGAGCGACCATAGCTCGAAATCGGCTTTATCGACGCCGGGATTGGCGATCACGTTCATGCGCAGCCGGGCGGGCTTGGTCGCATACTCCTTGTTCGAGGCCAGATGCACGAAGCGGTAATAGACGTTGTTCATGGCCATGATCGAGGCCGCCGCGCGGGCGGCGTTGTGAGCCTCGGGCGAAAGCTTGCTCGCCGCCTCGGCCTCGAAAGCCGCGACAAGAGCGGTGTTCCGGGTCGCAAGCGCCGCCGCGAGGAACAGCCCGTATTTGGTCTGCGGCTGCAGCGTCGCGTCGTTCAGCATGGAGGACAGGTTGAGCTTCACGTCCTTCGCGAAGCCGCCGATGCCGTCTTTCAAAGCGTCGATAGACATGGCCCATCCCATGTTCTCAATGTCGCATTAATGCCGGGATGTCGGAAATCCGACACCCCGGAAAGCTATGGCTAGGCCGCCTTCAGCGTCTCGCCGCCAACGGCGCGATTGCAGGGGCAAAGCTCGTCGGTCTGGAGCGCGTCGAGCACCCGCAGCGTGTCGGACGGGTTGCGGCCGACGCTGAGGTTGGTCGCATAGACGTGCTGGATCACATTGTCCGGGTCCACCACATAGGTGTAGCGGTAGGCAACGCCGGCGGGGGAGCGCACGCCAAGCCCGTCGATGAGGGTGCCCGTGGTGTCGGCGAATTGCCAAATCCCGAGCTTATCCAAGTCCTTATGATCGCGGCGCCACGCCAGCTTGCAGAACTCGTTGTCGCTCGATCCGCCGAGCACGACGGCGTCGCGGTCGGAGAATTCGCTCGCCAGCCGGGCAAACTCGGCGATTTCCGTCGGGCAGACGAAGGTGAAATCCTTCGGGTAGAAAAAGATGATTTTCCACTTGCCGGGGAAGCTTTGGTCCGTCAGCGGCTCGAAAGCGCTCTGGCCCTTCTCTTCATGGGCATTGAAGCCCGGCTTCACACCAACAACCTCGAAAGAGGGCAGCTTGTCGCCAATACCTAACATAGATCGTGTCCTTCAGTTCAAGAGTGTCTGCGGGGATAAGAGCAAAGCTCATGCCATATATCAGGCCGGCGGCCAGCGCTATCTAGGCTTTGCATAGCAGCTATGCCGTAACTGGGGAAGAGGTCTGGAACGGCAGCGCCGCAGCTTTTCCACCTTTGCCGCTTGCGGATCGCGTGAATTCTGGCAAGCATTTCACCCTGGCATCGGGATGAAACCTCCATCGGATAAGGCGGAACTGCCATGAAGACGCGCGCTGCGGTAGCCTGGAAGGCCGGCGATCCTCTCATCATCGAGACGGTGGATATCGACGGGCCCAAAACCGGCGAGGTGCTGGTGGAGATCAAGGCGACGGGCATCTGCCACACCGATGCCTATACGCTCTCCGGCGCCGACCCGGAGGGCCTCTTCCCCTCGATCCTCGGCCATGAAGGCGCCGGCATCGTCCGCGAGGTGGGCCCCGATGTGCGCACGCTGAAGGCCGGCGACGACGTCATCCCGCTCTACACGCCGGAATGCCGCAACTGCAAAACCTGCCTGTCGCGGCGCTCGAACCTCTGCACCGCGATCCGCGCCACGCAAGGCAAGGGCGTGATGCCCGACGGAACCTCGCGCTTTTCGGCCGGCGGCAAGCCGCTCTTCCATTATATGGGCTGCTCGACCTTTTCGAATTACACCGTGCTGCCCGAGATCGCGCTCGCCAAGGTGCGCGAGGACGCACCCTTCGACAAGATCTGCTATATCGGCTGCGGCGTCACCACCGGCATCGGCGCGGTGATCTACACCGCCAAGGTCTGGCCCGGCGCCAATGTCGCGGTGTTCGGCCTCGGCGGCATCGGCCTCAATGTGATCCAGGGCGCGCGCATGGTGGGCGCGGACAAGATTATCGGCGTGGACCTCAACCCCTCGAAGCGCGCCATGGCCGAAAAGTTCGGCATGACCGATTTCATCAACCCCGACGAGGTGGGCCGCGACAAAGTGGTCCAGGCTATCGTGGATCTGACCGGCGGCGGCGCGGATTTCTCCTTCGAATGCATCGGCAACGTCCACACCATGCGCCAGGCGCTCGAATGCTGCCATCGCGGCTGGGGCGAAAGCATCGTCATCGGCGTGGCCGCGTCGGGGCAGGAGATTTCGACCCGGCCCTTCCAGCTCGTGACCGGCCGCGTCTGGAAAGGCACGGCTTTCGGCGGCGCGAGGGGCCGCACCGACGTGCCCAAGATCGTCGATTGGTACATGGAGAAGAAGATCGACATCGACGATCTCATCACCCACACCATGCCGCTGGATGAAATCAACACCGCGTTCGACCTCATGCATGAGGGCAAGTCGATCCGCTCGGTGGTGGTTTATTAGCTTTCTCCCTCTCCCCTTAGGGAGTGGGCAGGGTGAGGGGGTCTTACGGCGCTGATTAAGGGAGCGACGCAGCCTAAAGCACGAAACGCGCCTCGACGGCGGCATAGGGCGCGGCAACCCCGTCCGCCGTCCGCGAGATCAGCCCCAACCTCGCCAGCTCTTCCACATCCTTATGCACGGTCTTGTAATTCCGGTTCAGCGCGGCCGCCAGCGCCTTGACGGTGCGGACCTCGTGATGGCGGACATAGCGCAAGAGATGCAAGCGTTTGGGCGTCAAGGCGGCGAGCAGCGTTTCCAGATCGCGGAATGTGATATGCGTTTCGCTGACCTCGCCGCCCGTCTCTGCCCGATGCCACGCATCGGCGAAGCGGCGCCCCATATCCTCGGGCGTGCCAACATGCACGCGGATCTCGTCGCTCATGGGTCACCTCTCAGTTTCTTCACATCCGCGAGAAAGTCCGCGATCATCGCCTCCGGCGTCGTGAATGTGTACGGCTCCTCGCGTCCTTTTTCCCCCGGCACAAACATGCCGGACTTGACAGAGGTGCGCGCAACCTCTAGTTGAATGTTAACCCTAGTCTAGCGGGGGCTAGGGGCCCTTTTCCACAGTTTACCAATGCAACCCAGCGCCCGGTTGACTCAACCGGCGTTTGCAAATAAGTTTGGGTTGCATTCCGCAGATGCACCAACCCCTAGCCGCAACCCCGCGCTGCTAGGGGTTTTGTTTTTTTGGGGGCGGCGACGGCATTTGCGGCGGTGCAGGTAAGTAAGCAAAGCCGCCCGGTTTCTCCAGACCGTTTTGGGTGCTGAAGGAAGTGGGTTGGCAGCGGAAAGTTCGCCAAGAGCAAATGTAGGTGGCTATACCCAAGGCGGCGCCTATTTTTTTCAAGGTGCTTTCCTGCCACTTGACAGGCTAGAAATTGTCCCCGCTGAGGATGAAGCAAGCCTTGAGTTCTCGCAAGAGATCGAACCCGCCGATCCAATTCACCCCTAATGCATTGCATACATCTGGGATCGGCACGCGGCGCTTGGCATCGGGTTGCGACCGTTCATGAGTCACAAGCGTATGGCCATAGCCAAGACAATACGCAATGAGCCATGGATCACCGCGACCCATGAAAGTCGCAATCGCCTCATTTGTATACCGGCCACGCTGGGACTCTACATACGTCACCACTTGCTTGAACGCCTTCTGCGTATCCTCTGCGTCGATCTTGCAGAGCCAATTACCGTCGCTGCGAGCTTTGATCCAGGTAGCAAGTTCGTCCTTGCCTTCGGCGATCTCATCGTAGATTGCGCGCACGCAGAGTAGCTGGCCGCTCGCAGCCTCTCGGTCTAGCCAATCCCAATATGCTGGACAGAAGTCCAAGCCGTAGTATCGGTTTTTGGCTTCAATAAAGGTATTCGAATCTAGGCAGTAGCTCACCTTCTACCCCTCCAGTTCTTTCGCAAGCTGCTTGAGCTTTGCGGGTTTGACGGAGAGTAGTTGACCGGCGTCGCGCAAAAGGAGGCGCCCCTCCAAGGCCTCGGTTAAAACAGCCTTGGCAAACTTAGAGCTGTTGCGGATACGCGCAAGTGTATAGAAGTCGGGGCCGCCTCCCTTCTCTCTCTTTTCCGGCGCCTGCTTGTGTGCTTCGGCAGCGCGCTCGTAGAAATGGAGGTACTGTTCACGGGCGATGCGACCAAGATCCAGCGCTCTGCGGGCAATTACGAGGGTGCTAACACGGAAGTCGCGGCTTAGAGCATCGGCGTTCTCGTCGAGCGTAAAATCTCTTCTCCAGCGCTCAAGAAATTCAGTGCGCGCGACGAGAAACTCGGCTGCAACCTTGTTGCAGAAGACTTCCAGCGGATCATAGCCCTCTGACATCCGGTTAAGGCCGAAGTTTGAAATGGCGCTTACGTTGAGCCAGATGTGCGCGAGTTCGTGCGCTAGCGAAAAGATTTGTGCGGCGACTGAATCAGCAGAATTGATGAAAACGAGCGGCGCCAAAGGATCGCTCAGCGCAAACCCTCGGAACTCTTGCACGGACAGCGGCCTGTGAGTGTTGTTGCCAACTATACTATTACGGAGCACGAGTACGCCGACGTGTTCGGTTTTCGTGACGAGGCCCCGGAACATCGCTTCCCAATTTGGGCATTGTCGGCGCCATTCAGTTGTGACATCCAATGAGCGGCGCATGTCGGCGGCAACAGCGGCGGGATCGTCGTTCATAGTTCGGCTGCCGACGAATGGCAGCGCTTCCGATCCCTGAAGAAGGAGATACTCGCGATACCAACTCTGCTTTGCGACGGCGTCTTGATAAACCTGATAAAAGTCAGGACCGAGCTGCTCAGCCGTCTCTCCTCTGATCCGGCGAAGGTCAGGGATTTCCACAGTCTCCCCGGGAGGCTTGTCGAGGAAGAGGTAGCCGAACGGTACGCGGAGATATTTTGCAGCGTCGCGCGCCTTTGCAAAGCTTGGCAGGCTGCGATCTTCTTCCCAGGCTTTTACCTCCGCATGCGGCACCTTGAGTTTTTCGGCTAAAGCATCAATGGAGGTGCCTGCGCGTATCCGTGCCCACCTCAAGAGTTCGCCGGTGATAAGAGCCCTAGCCATTGCCGAATCATACGAGACTATCTAAGATAATGGAATCCATGACGTGCACCTATCGCACTTGTTCATTGACGGAAGATGACGTGGCGCGGCAATCTGCCTTCTGCAACAGCATTGGCAATGTCGCTCAAGCGGAGTGTCTGTAACCACTGGCCCATCAGAACACCTGCACGGCCGAGGCTTCGATGCGCTGCTTAAGGCGCGGGTGCAGGCTGCGGCGCGTCATGATATCGGTCTTGCTGCCGGGAAAGCGCGCGGCGGCACGTCCATCAATTCAAAAAGCACAAGAGCCCGGCGTCATAGTGCAAGTTTGGTATGATCGTGGTGGAATGTTCCATAGGGGCGATCCGGCTGCTTCCGTTCGGGCGCGCCGCCATACGCCCCAACTCATGGTAAACGCTGCGATGGTAAACGGCGGCGGTTTTGAATTTATGGACGCCGGAAAAAGCGCTGCGAATGGTCACGTCCCCTGTCGTGGTGTAGCTGACGGCTGTCATCGCCGATGCTCCGGCAGGGCCGGGAAGGTCAGGCCGCCACAGCGGGCAGCCCGGCGATGGGATCATCGCTTAAAGGCGCGATGGTTTCCAGCGTCATGTAGCGGGCACGCTGAACGGCCCACTCGTCGTTTTGTTCGAGCAGGATCGCGCCCACGAGGCGGGTGATGGCGGCTTCGTTCGGGAAGATGCCCACAACCTCGGTCCGGCGCTTGATCTCGCCATTGAGGCGCTCGATCGGATTGGTGGAGTGTAGTTTCAGCCGGTGTGCTGCCGGGAAGGTCATATAGGCGAGCACATCCGGCTCGGCTTCGTCCATCAGGGCGGCAAGCTTTGGTAGTTTCGGGCGCAGTTGATCGGCGACCTTGCGCCATTGCTGTTTTGCCGCTCCGGCGTCGTCTTGCGCGAATGCGGTGGCGATGAAAGCCGAGACCACGCGCCTGCCGCTCTTGCCGGCATGGGCGAGGGCGTTGCGCATGAAATGGACGCGGCAGCGCTGCCAGCTCGCGCTCAACACTTTCGAGACCGCGGCCTTGATGCCCTCATGCGCGTCGGAGATGACAAGCTTCACTCCGCGCAAGCCCCGGCGACGGAGCTTTCGCAAGAAATCGATCCAGAAGGTCTCGGCTTCCGAAGGCCCGATGTCCATGCCGAGAACCTCGCGGCGGCCATCGCTGTTGACGCCCACGGCGACAATCACCGCCACGGAGACGATGCGGCCGTTCTGGCGCACCTTCACATAGGTGGCGTCGACCCAGAGATAGGGCCAGTCGCCTTCGATGGGCCGGTCGAGGAAGGTTTTGACGCGGCCGTCGATCTCTTCGCACAGCCGGCTGACCTGGCTCTTGGAGATGCCGCTCATGCCGAGCGCTTTGACGAGATCGTCGACGGAGCGCGTCGAGATGCCTTGGATATAGGCCTCCTGGATCACGGCGGTCAGCGCCTTCTCCGCCATCCGGCGCGGCTCCAAGAAGCCAGGGAAGTAGCTGCCCTTGCGAAGTTTTGGGATGCGCAGCTCGACGGTGCCGGCCCGCGTCTCCCAGATGCGGTCGCGATAGCCGTTGCGCTGGACGAGCCGGTCTGGCGAGCGCTCGCCATGCGCGGCTCCTGTAAGCCCAGACACCTCCATCTCCATCAAGCGTTCGGCAGCAAAGCCGATCATATCGCGGAGGATGTCCGCGTCAGGCGTCTTCTCAATCAGGGTACGAAGGGTCATCATGTCGTCGGTCATCGGCGGTCCCCGGTTGCGTTGAGTGTCGCAACCCGATCCTACCGGCGATTCGCCGATGACCGCCGCAAGCCGCTCGCACGCTACGGCGCCATGGAGAGCGCGCTTAGCGAGCGGCTTGCTACCGCCGAGTTACACCACCACCGGGGACGTGACCCTGCGAATCGCGTTTGCGCCTATGAATTGTGCATTCTGAAAAGGGGTTAAATATAACTCCAATTCCCGAATTAACCACGAGACGGCGGATTCCGCCTTCAGGTACGCTTTGCAGTCGCCGAAAATAACACAACCACATCAGCACCTTAGCACCCCTTAACCCCTTCGCAAGGCGCTTTCCTCCACCCTCTCGCCTTAACGCCCGGCCTCAATCGAGCCGCACCGCCAGCCCCGCCGCCGCCATATGGCGCTTCGCCTCGCCGATGGTGTGGTCGCCGAAATGGAAGATCGAGGCGGCGAGCACGGCGGTGGCGCCACCGTCGCGGATGCCTTCGACGAGGTGGTCGAGGGTGCCGACGCCGCCCGAGGCGATCACGGGCACGGGCACCGCGTCCGAGATGGCGCGCGTCAGGATGAGGTCGAAGCCGGCGCGCGTGCCGTCGCGGTCCATCGAGGTGAGGAGGATTTCGCCGGCGCCGAGCGAGACCACCTCGCGGGCATAGGCGACGGCGTCGAGGCCGGTGCGGTTGCGGCCGCCATGGGTGAATATTTCCCAGCGGGGCGCGGCGCCGGGCTCGCTCACCTGCTTGGCGTCGATGGCGACGACGATGCATTGGTTGCCGAATTTTTCGGCCGCGCGGGCGACGAAAGCGCGGTCCAAGACGGCGGCGGTGTTGATGGAGACCTTGTCGGCGCCGGCGCGGAGCAGCTCGCGCACATCGTCCAGCGTGCGCACCCCGCCGCCCACGGTCAGCGGCATGAAGCAGCGCTCGGCGGTGCGGCGCACCACGTCGAGGATGATGCCGCGCTTTTCGTGGCTCGCCGTGATGTCGAGAAAGCACAGCTCGTCGGCGCCGGCCTCGTCATAGGCGGCGGCGGCTTCGACCGGGTCGCCGGCATCGCGCAAATCGACGAAATTGACACCCTTCACCACGCGGCCGTCCTTCACGTCGAGGCAGGGGATGATGCGCATTTTGAGCATGGAAGAGTGTGCTTTCGCTTGCAATTTCAATGGGTTGAGCGGAGAGCCGGAACCCCCGGGTGCCAAACCAACGGTATGGCCGGGCTTGACCCGGCCATCCAGCCAATCCGGTCGCCCTGGTGATAGCCGCATCGAGTGCGGCCATGACCATAATATGGCAAGCACTTTAGGTATCAAGTATCCCGGAGCATCAAGCGGCGGCAGACGTTGACATTCGCTCAGGTTTATCTGATAAACCAAGCTCAGGCCTGTTACGTGTAACACGCGCGACCCTAGGCTTTTTCTCCCGATATGGAAGAGCGAAGTCCGCCAAAGGCGGCGCCGATGGGTGCGGTCAAGAAAAACATAGAGGACTCCATGTACGCGGTCATTCGCACGGGCGGCAAGCAATATAAAGTTGCTCCGCAGGACGTGCTTCAAATCGAAAAGATCGAAGGCGCCGCCGGCGAGGCGGTGCAGTTTGCCGATGTGTTGATGGTCGGCGGCGAGGGTGAACCCACATTCGGGGCGCCGCTTGTTTCCGGTGCCGCTGTTGCGGCCGAGGTGGTGGAACAAGCCCGCGGGCCGAAAGTCATCATCTTCAAGAAAAAGCGGCGGCAGAATTACCGGCGCAAAAGGGGCCATCGTCAGGATCTGACGACGGTTCGCATCCTCGAAATCCTCACCGGCGGACGCGCTCCGGCCAAGAGGGCCGAGGTTGCGGCCCCGGAAGCGCCCGCAATTGTAGCGGATGCGGCTCCCGAAGTGCATGAAAATACTGCGGAAAGCGCAGAGTAGGGAGCCTCGGAAGAAACCGCGGCTCCGCGCAAAACAGCCAGAATAACACCGATATCGAAGGCAAGAGATCATGGCACACAAAAAGGCAGGCGGCTCGTCCCGGAACGGCCGCGACTTGGCGGGCCGGCGCCTTGGGGTGAAAAAGTTCGGCGGCGAGCAGGTCGCCCCGGGCAACATCATCCTGCGCCAGCGCGGCACACAATGGCATCCAGGACCCGGCGTCGGCATGGGCAAGGACCACACGATTTTCGCGATGCGCGAAGGCGTGGTGCTGTTCAAGCCGAAAGGCGCCGGCAGGACGTTCGTCTCCGTTGTGGGCGGCGAGTCCGCTTCTTAGAGAAGACGTGCGCCGGCCCAACCAGGCGCCTCGCGCACGGACGCCCCGGCGTTGTAACGCGCCCGCGATTTTGTGAGACGGGATAGCGCCGGGATTCAATCGCAGACGCCGGACTGAGGGCCGGCTTCCAGAGCCTGAATTGGCATGAGCGACGCCGCCCTTCTGGAAACATTGCGTGGCGTATCGACCGCCACCATCACGACCATTCTTCTGAAAAAAGGTCTGCGCAACGTCTGGATGCGCGGTCCCATCCCGCTCGCGTCCGGGCAGGCCCGGATCGCCGGACGCGCCTTCACGCTGCGCTTCGTGCCAGCGCGCGAGGATCTGGCGACGCCCGAGTCCTGGGCCTCCCCGCGCTCGACCCGCGCCGCTATCGAAGATATGCCAGCGGATGCGATTGCAGTTGCCGGCGCCATGGGCATCGTGGACGCAGGCATATTCGGGGACATTCTCTGCGCACGCATGGTGAAGCGGAACGTGGCGGCCCTCGTTACGGACGGCGCCGTTCGCGACGCTACGGGTGTGCTTGCGACGGGGCTCCCGGTTTGGGCGGCAGGGAGCGCTGCGCCACCGTCGGTCGCCGGGCTCACCTTCGCGGGCTGGCAAGAGACAATCGGCTGCGGCGGGGTGGCCGTGATCCCGAACGACATCATCGTGGCTGACGCGGACGGTGCGGTCGTCATTCCCGCGGGGCTTGCGGAAGGCGTCGCCTCGCTCGCACCGGAGCAGGAGCGCTTCGAGACCTGGGTATTGAGCGAGATCGGGCGTGGCGCCAGTCTGCCCGGCCTTTACCCGCCTGATGCGGAGACCCGCGCGCGTTACGAAGCCTCCAAGCTGTTTCCGGAACGCGACCGTTCTTGAGGCAAGTGTCCACAATGCCTGTCAGCCTGTGTTCGCACCTACCGCGACAGCACATTGGCATCGGCACGCGTTATTGCGGGTGTGGATAACTGTGCCTTTGCGACGCTTTTAATACATAAAGGAATTTCACTGTATCCCGTTTGGATATAATGATGCTCCTTGTCGTTCTGAGTATGGGGCAAAAAAATGACAATCGAGGAAGAGTATGCCAAGTTCATTTTAGCGGCTTCAACCCTTTATGCGGCGAGCGGCGCCACGCCCTGTAGAAAGGCTGAGTGTAAGTTCGAACATGGCTTATTTAAACTTTTTAAACGGGCAAACAAATCTGGAGTACGGATACAGGATATTGTTGTTATTGCTTCCACTGCGCTAGCTGCGGTACTAACCGAGCCACACCTGCTTGACGAGCCAAAGAATTCGTTGGCTGAGGACGCGAAACTGATACCCTTCAAGAAGGCGAGCTGAATCGACGGGAGTTTCCTGTTTTGAGGGCGCGGCATTGCAGGGTCCGCCTTGCCGGTGCACTTTGGTCCATTGCAAGGACGATCCAAAGGGCAAAGGCAGCTTGAACTTCAGCGGCAAACCGATCGATCGGAAAGACTTGCCCGAAGATACGGTGGCGCTGGCGCGCTTCCTCATCGGCAAGCTTGTTATTCGCGCTTTCGCCGATGGGCTGGCGAGCGGCCGGATCGTCGAAACCGAGGCTTATCTGACGGGCGATGAGGCGGCTCACTCGTTCCGGGGCATAACGGCGCGTAACAAGGTGATGTTCGGGGCTCGCGGCCACGCCTACGTCTATCTTGCTTATGGCGTTTCCTTCATGCTGAATGTGTCTAGTGGTGTGGAGGGCGTGGGCGAAGGCGTGTTGATACGGGCTGCCGAGCCGGTGAGCGGGTTGGACGCCATGCGGCAGCACCGGGGCGAGGTTCCCGAACGCGATCTCATGCGCGGGCCCGGCCGCCTTGCCAAGGCGCTGGCCATCGACCGGCGCCTCAATGGCGTTGATTTATGCGCGGTGGGGCCGCTTTGGCTAGCCTCGGACGGCCGGGGAGCCGAAGACATCGGGATCAGCGTGCGCATCGGAATTACCCGCGACGCACACCGGCCCCTGCGCTTTTTCCTCAAGGGAAGCCCCTTTGTGAGCGGGCGCGCAACCCTCAACCGGGTTGCCTGAGCAGCCTTTTTTCGCCGCTCTCCGC
Source organism: uncultured Alphaproteobacteria bacterium (assembly GCA_963817705.1). Classification (GTDB taxonomy): domain Bacteria; phylum Pseudomonadota; class Alphaproteobacteria; order Rhizobiales; family Rhodomicrobiaceae; genus Rhodomicrobium. The sequence goes on along the minus strand of CAWFPF010000001.1, from coordinate 1,641,544 downwards.
TGCTGCGGATATGGCACAGTTTTGGCCATTTCTTACCGGACTGCCCCACCTGCCATGATGCAGTCATCACCTTGAGCCATCCGGCAGGAATAATGTTCTGTGAACAGAAGGGTGCGACGATGCCTCAGACCTCCACCGCCGGCGATCCCTCGCCTCAGAACCTCCGGCATGTTTCGAGAACCCGTCTCTTCATCAGCTCACTCGGCATCACATTCTTCAGTGTCCTTAGTATTCTTGTTGCATTCTACGCCTTTATCGAGCTTCCGCAGGTCCAGGACCTCCTCTTAGACGCCCGCCCATATTGGGTGCAGGAGGCCGTATATTGGGCGTGGTTTTACGCCGTGGGCATTTTTGTTTGGGCGATACCACTCGTCTTCACGGCACGCTTGCTGCTCCTACAGAACTTCGATGCGATCGGGATCGATACGGAAGAGCGTTTCAAGTTCTACATTTTCCGGCTGCCAAGCTTCTACGTGGTCTTAGCTTTCGCTGCGGTCTTTCTTGGCGTTATCGCTTCGGCAGACAATCTTCCACTGCCATCGGGCGGCAACAAATACGAAGCGGCCATCCGGAAGCTCGTTGAAGGGCACCTGATCACTTTGTTCATCGCCTCCGGGGCGGTTCTGGTGCTCGTTCTGATCCGGGATCTTTTCATCGGCGGTTATGGCCGCTTGATGGAGCGCATGGAGCAAAGGGACCCTGAAACCTTCAGGCGAACTCTTGTCCGGATCGAGCGGCTGACGAGAAGGCCTTCTCTTCGCCTTGACGGCCTCGATCTGCATTTGACAGCTCTCAAGCCGGACTTTCTGCCGATGGAGACTTGGATCGCGTCGCAGCGGGTTAAAGTTTACATGTGGCGTTACATGAGCCGGCTGACGTGGCTCTTGCTTGCGCTTGTTGCCGTTCACTTTCTTTCATACTCGGACTTCATCCAAAGCCAGTTGACGATCCCGCATTCTTTCTCGAATTCGAGCCTTGAAAGTGTTTTGGAGTTCTTGGCGGACACGGTTTATCTCAAACGGGCTTCATTTCTATTCGTTGTTTTCGGAGCTTGGCTGCCGTTTCTGACGATACTCGCGCTCCTTTCAAACCGGTTTCAGTTTCCCTTTATTGCCACGCTCGTCGCGGTGACGGCAGGTCTTACGCTGTTTGTCGGAGATGGGCACGACGTGCGTATCGCCCGCATCAGCACAGAGGAACAAGCATCGCTGAAGCCTCCCTCATTTGCAGGCGCAATCAAAGATTGGAAGGCGGCGAGCGGCTGGGATGCAAAGGGTTGCGAACAGCTTGCGCCCGGCGCCGCCGAATTCCCCAGTTGCCCGCGCCCGATTATTGTTGCGGGCGAAGGCGGAGGAAGCCGGGCGGCGTTTCTTTTGGCATCGGTTCTGGGGGCTCTGGAAGACGAGAGCCTCGACAAGAACAATAATCCCCAGGCGCGGCCATTTCACAACCAGCTCTTCGCGATTTCAAGCGTGTCCGGCAGTTCGGCCGGTGCGGCTTTGTTTGTCAGCGCGCTGAAGGTGCAAGCGCAAGTTCCGGTGGAGGACCTGAAAAAAGCGCTCTTCCGGCAAAGGCTTTGGTTTCCGAACATTGCGACCGCGAAACCTGCCGTGACCGCAGCCGCCGGCTTAAGTCCCGAGGGAACCAAGACGCCATTTCTGACCGACTTCGTGACGTACAAGGACGCCTTGCAAGCCATTCTTTCGAACGACTTCATATCGCCAACGATCATCGGATATCTGGCGCGGGACAGTCTCATGCTGTCACGATTCCCATTCGTCATGGACCGCGCCGGGATCCTGGAAACCGCTTGGGAGGACGCCTTCGGCGATGTCTATGGCGCCTCCCAGACATCCTCACCGCTCGCAGGGCCGCTCCAAGCAATGGCGCCCCGTTCAGGATCGTGGGTGCCGCTTGTCTTCTTCAATGCCACATCCATCGAGACGGGGCGCAGGATTATCGTGACCCCTGTCAAGATCAGCGAGCCGATTGCCGGCAGCGACGCGCTTTTCGCCGATGCCTACGATCTGCACGAGCTTCTTTGCTCTCCTTACCCCGATCCGAACACCAAGGCCTATCCGGCGCTGACCACGCTCGATAGTATCGCGCGCGTGATTCCGTCCTTCTTCAGCCCCGTAGCGCACGCCAAATGCGAAAGCAGGAAGCCAATCTCTATAGACGTCCGCGTCAGCACGGCTGCAGGGGTTAGTTCGCGCTCCCCGTTCGTATCGCCGCATGCGAATGTGAGGGACCGCAGGGCGCAGATCGTGGACGGCGCTGTGGACGGCGGGTTCTTCGATAATTCGGGCATTGTGACCGCGCTCGAAATTGCGAACGCGCTGAAGGCGGTCGACCCGAAGCTTATGCCGTTTATCGTGCAGGTCTCAAGCGAGCCCGACTGGTTCAAGGACGCGAAGAACTGCTTGATGGATGGCGAATATCAAGACCGGCCCCAGATCCCCGATCAGGCAGACTTCCGGCCCATTGGATCGCTTACAGATCTTTTGACAGTGAACTCCACCCGCATCGCGCGAGGCTACGAGACGATCCTTGAACTGCCTGGACAGGCAGCGCGCCTTAACGGCGGCGCCCGGTCCGTTGCGCAGATTTACATATGCCCGCAGCCGCAAGAAAGCTTCCTTTGGGAAACCTTTCTCAAGCTGACCAAGACGCCGGAGGAGCCTGCCGAGAGGTCTCTGCGCATTCGCAGGAAAATACAGAAGCAGACACAGTACAAAAGTGTTTCGCTGAGCTGGTGGCTGTCTCCGCCGCTGCAAGCCTATCTCGACGGGCAGATTTACGCCGAACATAACGTCAGGGAGCGGAATTGTGTCATATCGCTGCTGAAGGACAGGCAGCCGGGAGATGCGTCCGTCTGCCCGTGAGCAGGCGAGTCCCTCACGCCATCACTGTGGGCCGGCTGTGTCCGGCTTCATCAGTTCATCGTGGAAGGCGATCAAGGTGAAGATGAAGCTTATGGCACCCCGCAGCGAGTCCGCCTGCTCGCTGCCGGCCTCGAACGTCATCGCGACCTCCGGTCCGTTCTGCCGGGATTCATTGGCATTCCCGGCCGCCCGGATCGCCGTTTCCTTTCCGCAGTGAGGTACGGAAGAGCCGGAACCGCCAGGCAACGGAGCTTTTCTCATCGAAATCTCACGCTCAATTTAAAGACGCTTGCACGCCACGATCATCTGTCAATTCACTTCCCAAGAAGCGCGCAGGGTCAACTAAGTCCGCGCCTGCGCGTCCAGCCGTTTTCCGCGCGAGAGCATCGGCGTCATGCGGGACAGTGAGAGAGCGGGCGAGCACATCGAAGACGAAGGCGAGCGCGGCCGAGACCTTCGGCGTGAATTTATCGGGTGCGGCCTTCGCACAAACGTCCGAAAGCACCGCATGCATGACGCCGAAATGCGAGGGCGTGACGCCAGCTTGCGCATGGCGGCTCTTGAGGCCGTTCAGCGATGGAAGCGTTGCGTGTCCCGAGAGCGTGCTGACCGGCCAGAGATGGCTCGACCGCGTGAGCTTGACGATACTCTGCAGCATGAGGACGAAACGGCGCTTTTGCTCCTGCATATCACCCTTGAAAAGAGTTTGCGCCTCCGGCACCGCATCGAACAGGCGGCCATACATCACGTCGATGACTCCGGCCAATTGCGGCTCGATGCATGCAAAGAATGCTCTAAGTTCGTTGAGGCTTTCTGGAGCCACGCGTCTTCCCACTTCGTGTCCCGCGCAAATCGAGCGCGCTTTTTTGTATACAAGACGCGGTGGGGATAGAACGTCTAAAAACGTCTCGCCAGCTGTCGTGCACAGGACGCAAGGTGCAGCATAAGCTCCGGTAATGATCTGCATACTTCACATATATAAAATTTAGGATAAATTCGAATGCTGCATAGGGTATAACTATCTAATGGGGCCGGCATGATTCAATTGGATTGGGGTCATCTCATCAAGCAGTACAGGCTCCAATTCGGACTCACTCAGCAAGGCGTAGGCGCTCAATTCGGTGTTTCGCAGAAGACGGTTTCCCGCTGGGAAAGCGGGGAAAACCGGCCTAGCCTGACACAGCAAAGGCAATTCAGAGAGATGGTCCGGAAACCGGCCGGCATGGTGTCGAATGCTCTCAGTGCTGCCGTGAAGAACTGCCCCGCGCCGCGCGCCCTCTGTTTGCACCACAATCTCAATCTGCAGGCGCTCTCCAGGCCGGCGCTCGCCAAGCGCCCCTCCATGGCGGATTGGATCGGCCGCGACCTCGTCCCAATCGCCTGCGGTGTCCTGGCCGATATGCTCGAAGACCGGGCTCTTCAGATCAGTATCTTGAAGCGCGAGATCGCCTGTATCTCGGTGATCAGCCAGAGCGTTCTCGTCACTCCCGGACATTCGAAGATCGGAACGTTCCGCACCGCGATCTCATTTTTCAGCATCGATGGAACGCTGTTCCGCGATTCGATTTCCGTACCGGCTCCTGAAGATTCTGTTTTGGGCTATTGGGCCGTACCCCTGGACGAATTCGCAGTCTGAGTTCCTCACTTTACGCCGGGCGGTTTTCGCGGTTATGACTGGCCCGGCAAACCAGAAAATCACCGTGCGACAGCCACCCCAACCCGCCGCTTGGTCCGAACTTTCCGGGCGGCTGTCCGGCTCCGGCCACGTGCTTCCCGTGCGCGTCTACTTCGAGGACACGGATTTCTCCGGCGTCGTCTACCACACCTCCTATATGCGCTGGTGTGAGCGAGGCCGGTCTGACTTCTTGCGGCTTCTCGGAATTCATCACCGCGCACTGTCCGAAGGCGCCTTCACCGGCGAGCCTTGTGCGTTCGCGGTAAGGCGGATCTCGGCCGATTTCCTGAAGCCGGCCCGCATCGACGACGTTCTTGAAGTTCATACCAGCGCGGGCGGGATCGCAAAGGCCAGCATCGTGTTGACGCAGGCGATTTTGCGGGACGGCAAGCCCATCTTCCGGCTGGACGCGCAGTGCGTGCTTATGGCGCTAACGGGCCGGCCTCTGCGTTTGCCGGCCTCTTTGACCGGGCTCTTGCCAAGGAACAATGTTTCCCCTTCTTCTGAAGATTAAGGCGGAGGCCGGCTTCCGGTCCGCGAACCGCATTGCAGGGTGCCATGACACAGGCCTACACACAAAATCTCGACAAAACCCCGGCCAATTTCCAGCCGCTGACGCCCCTCACCTTTCTCTCCCGCGCCGCACAAGTCTTCCCGGATCATCCCGCGATCTTGCACGGCGCGCAGAGCTTCACTTATGCGGAATTTTATGACCGCGCCCGGCGTCTCGGCTCCGCGCTGTCCAGGCTTGGCATCGGGAAGAACGACACGGTCTCCGTCATGCTCCCCAACGTGCCGCCGATGCTCGACGCGAAGTTCGGTGTGCCGATGTCGGGCGCCGTGCTGCATTCGCTGAATACGCGCCTCGACGCGGCCAACATCGCCTTCATGATCGACCACGCCGAGACGAAGGTGCTCATTACCGACACCGAATTTGCGGGCGTGATCGGCGAGGCCTTGAAGCTTTGCACACAGCGTCCCGTCATCATCGACTATGCCGATCCCGTCTTCCCTGGCCTTGGCGCTCGCCTCTCGGACACCGAATACGAAGATTTCCTCGCAGGCGGCGACCCGGAGTTTGCCTGGAATATGCCGGACGACGAGTGGGACGCGATCACGCTCAATTACACGTCAGGCACGACCGGAAATCCGAAAGGCGTCGTTTATCACCATCGCGGCGCCTATCTGACGAGCCTCGGCAACACGCTCGCCGGCGGCATCGCAAAGCATCCGCGCTACCTCTGGACGCTTCCGATGTTTCATTGCGACGGCTGGTGCTTTGGATGGACGATCCCGGCCGTCGCGGGCACCCAAGTTTGCCTGCGCTATGTTCGCCCGGATGCGGTCTGGGACGCGCTCGCCGGGCACAAGATCACCCATCTCTGCGGCGCCCCAATCGTGATGTCCACGCTCCTCAACGCGCCGGCGGACGTTAAGCGGAAGCTCGATTGGCGCGTCGAATTTCTCACAGCGGCGGCGCCTCCGCCAGAGGCCGTGCTCTCGGAGATGCGCGAGGCCGGCTTCAACGTCACCCATGTTTACGGCCTGACCGAAACCTATGGCCCGTCGGTCGTGAACGAGTGGAAAGAGGACTGGAACGCGCTCGACAGCGTGACCCAGGCGCAGAAAAAGGCGCGCCAGGGCGTGCGCTACGTGCCGCTCGAAGATCTGACGGTGATGGACCCGATCACGATGACGCCCGCGCCCGCCGATGGCGAAACCCTTGGCGAAGTCATGTTCCGCGGCAATGTCGTGATGAAAGGCTATTTGAAGAACAAGGACGCCACGGAAGAGGCTTTCGCCGGCGGCTGGTTCCACTCCGGCGATCTCGGCGTGATGTACCCCGACGGTTACATCCAGCTCAAGGACCGCTCGAAGGACATCATTATCTCAGGCGGCGAGAACATTTCCTCCATCGAGCTGGAGGACGTGCTGTACAAACACCCGGCCGTGCAGGCGGCGTCTGTCGTCGCCAAGCCCGACATCAAGTGGGGCGAAACGCCCTGCGCGTTCATCGAACTGAAGCCGGGGCACGAGGCTACGCCCGAAGAGATCGTCGCCTATTGCCGGCAGTTTGTTGCGCATTTCAAGGCCCCGCGCTTCGTCGTGTTCGGCGAGTTGCCGAAGACCTCGACCGGCAAGGTGCAGAAATACATTCTGCGCGAGAAGGCGAAGGCGGTTTAGGTTGCCAAGAGAGATTTAAGGAAATCATAGATCGCGTTCTGGAATACCCCAATACAGAGTGTGCCAATCAGCGCTATGAGATAAACGTAAGCGCTCCATTCTCTAGCGGCTTTAGCGGAAAGGTATGTCCTCTTCACATGGTCATTTAGCAGGATTGCGGCGGGCTCCCTCGTCTCAACCAGCTTTTTTACCAGAAGTGTCAAGGCTAGTGTAATAATGAGCGAAAATAACATAAAATAGACTGCCGCAGAAAATGTGTTGAAGTCGCGATAAGTCATCACAAGTTCAATTTTCCTTTCTATTCTAGCGAGCGTTTCCAAATTCTTTATTGATTCTAAAATATTAACTACTTCTTTGTGAACTTTGTGCATATATAGTGAAGCAGCAGTGAGTGTAAGAATTGCAAATAAACCTGGCGACCATACACGCATAGTTTGTTCGTTACGACTTAGCCAATCAAGCCAGTTGCTCGTTGGAACCACCCTAGCCAAAATAAAATTTTCTATATGTCGTAGTAGATCGTAACCCCAGGTCACATCCGTGTGCTCAATCAGAATCTCTATAGTTGGATAAGAATTAAGCTTAGGTGAATGAGTTCTGAAATTGATTAGTATTCTTTGTTTCTCTGGGGATGGTTTTCCGCTGAACTCCACTAAGAATACCCATTCCAACTGGGCCTGAATACAATCCTCCGCCTGAATAAAAGCGTGTTTTATGAAATCATCTATAGATCTGAGCTTATAAGTGTGACCTCCTGAGAAGTCAAAACTTGCCTCAAAGTAACTTAGCGCCGAGTTATTCTGCGCCAACCTCTGGCATATCGTATTATTGAGAACATAAAAACCCTGAGCATCTATAAGAAAATGGCGATTGATTTTTTTGCTTATTGTTCTACCTTTCCCTAATAATTTAAGTATGAACTCTGATAGATCTTTCGGGGAAGCGGGCAAAGTAATGGATTGGGCGGTTTGGGTGCTCATGGCTATGACAATTTCTCATAAGTTTTTTCAATCCGCTATCATAGATGCTTGATTGTTTCAACACGCTCATGAGCCCAGGAGATAATCGCCATTGTTAGCAGTTCGTCGCGCATTTCAAGGCCCCGCGCTTCGTCGTGTTCGGCGAGTTGCCGAAGACCTCGACCGGCAAGGTGCAGAAATACATTCTGCGCGAGAAGGCGAAGGCGGTTTAGCCAACGTCTAACTGACCGCTTTTTGAAGCGGCCGGAAGCTGGCCTTCGGTCACAATCACGATCCCAGCCGCAAACAGCAGCGCATAGAGCGGCATGCTCAGAGCGATCTGAAGAGCCATCTCGCGGACGTTTGGCGCCCCCCAGATCACCCCCGAAGCGTTCAGATAGACCAAGCCCGAGGCCTTCATGATCGCAATTCCGGGAACGACAAAGAGGCTCGCGAGGATCGCTGCGGGCACAATATTTTGTCTGGCGAGGGCCAATCGAGAAGCGGCAAATACAAGGAGGAGGAATATTGCGAGTTGCATCGCCATGAAGTTTCGCGATGCGGCAAAGACCGCCTGGGCCCTGACATCGGTGACGGCACTTGTTGCAATGACGTTCGTGACAATGCTCGCCAGCGGCGCATAGAGCGACACTCGCGGAAGTCCGTGGATCGACTTGGCCGCGGCGAGAAACACGTTGATGAAAAAGCCCGCGGCTGTGCTCGTGACAACAACGAGCGAGGTTAACATCATGGCACGTGTTTGCACGATCATAGCCGCTTCCTGCCCAAGTCCCTATGAAGGCTTAGTCGCAGGGCAAAGGCGATAGGTTCACCGCGTGGTGAAAACCGGAATGGGAGGCTGGCCGATGGATTCGAGCGTGTTCGGAGTTTTGGAGCTGCTGCTCGTGTTCGGCTCGGTGCTTGCTTTGGCCTTCTATGAGCTGATCCGCGTGCGGCGCGACATCAGGCGTTCGAAGCGTGACACAGACCGGAGCGAGCCGCCCGATGGCGCGGATGGCTGAAGATCTTTTGTTCTGCATTTGGGTCATGAATAGGAAAGAAGGATCGGATCATGAAGGCACTTCTTATCGGAACCACGGGGCGGACCGGTCAGGCATTCTTGAAGCTTGCCCTCGATGGCGGTCATGACATAACGGCTGTGGCGAGGGATCCTTCGCGGGTGAAAATGGTCCATCCGCTCCTGACGGTCGTAAGCGCCGACGTTCTCGATAAGGAGAGCCTTCGGAAGGTCTTTCAGCCGGACGGCTATGACGCCGCGGTGAATGTCGTGGGCGCCGATCCCCTGAAGCCGTCAACGCTCGTCACCCAAGCGGCTGCCAACCTCGTTCCGCTGCTTGAGACGTATGGCGTGTCGCGCTATCTCGGAATTACCGGCACAGCGGAGATGCCGAAAACGGCTCTGGGCGCGATAGCAACCTTTGTCCTGAAACGAACGCCCGTCCGCCATGCAATACGGGACCACGATGGCGCGATCGCCATCGTCAAGGCCTCCTCGCTCGATTGGTTCCTGGTAGGGTGTCCCTGGATCAAGGATGGCCCGGCGCGGGGAAGCTTTCGGAGAAGCACCGTTTATCCCGGCGGCATGCGCACCATCCATCCAGGCGATGTGGCGTTGAGGCTCTTCGAGGAGTTCGAGAGCCCTTCGATCCACTGTGCGATTGAAGGCATTTGGTACTGAGCGCCGGAGCGGGACAAGACGGTCCCGTTGCCGGGCGCCCGGTTTCCTGAATTTAGAGCGCAAGGGAAAGCTCTTGGAACATTGCTCACGCGGATTGCGGCCACGCACGCCACGGGAAAGGCTTGTCCTCGGTGGCACAGGTCAGGTATTGGGCCGCCTCGCCCAGCCATTTCGACAGCGACAAGCCAAAGCGCGCCACGTGCTGATTGGGTTCGCGCTTCAACAACAGCCACACGAACTGAAACAGGGCCAGCACGTTGAGCAACGTCTGTCCTGCGGCGAAACCGATAGCGAACAACAGCATGACGAGACCGCGCTTCCAGATATCGCGCGGTTCGGGAATCTTGACTTCGACCTGATTTTCCATGTGTGGCCCTCCTGCAAGCGCTAGCGTGCGGGACTATAGCGCAGTCTGATTATCCGTACCGGCATCAAAGCGCCGCAGGGAAGAGGATGCGCGTGCATGAACGCGGCAAGCCTATGGCGTGCGGGCGCAGCTACATCGAAATCGAGCCCTCGCGGAAGGCGGTTTTGTCGAGCCAGGCGTTGATGAGCACGGGTTTGCCGGCTTTCGCTGCGGCGCGCGCCCGCGCTAGGGCTTCCGGAACCTCGGCTGTCGTTTTCACCAGAATGCCCTCGGCGCCGAAGCCCGCCGCGACCTCGTGATAGGCGCTGCGGGCGAGCACGGTCCCGACGTCGTCGTGCAGCACCTTCACCTGCTCGCGCGCGATTTGCGTCCAGCCGGCATCGTTGCCAACGACCGCAATGACGGGCACGCCATGGCGGACGAACGTGTCGAACTCGGCGATGCTGTAGCCGCATGCGCCATCGCCGAAGATCACCCAGACTTCGGCATCGGGGCGGCAGAGCGCGGCGCCGAGCGCGAAGCCGCCGCCCACGCCGAGTGTGCCGAAAGGCCCCGGATCGAGCCAGGTGAGCGGCCCGCGCGGATGCAGGACGTAGGCGGCCGTGGCAACGAAATCGCCGCCGTCGGCCACAAAGATGGCATTTTCTCCGGCCGTTTCGTCGATGGCACGCAGGAGCGCGATCGGGTTCACGAACTCGCCTTCCGCCTTGGCCTGCTGCGCGATCTCCGTTTCCCGCTCCGCGTCGCGGGCGCGGAGGCTGCCGGTCCAATCTTGCCAACGCGAGGCGAAGCCGCTCAGCTTGTCGGCAAGGTCTTCCAGGAACAGGCCCGCATCGCCAATCGCATCGACATCCGGCACACGGTTCATGCGCGCTTCCTTCCGGCTCCGGTTCGCGGCAATCAGCGTGCTCGACCGGCGGACGTGGCGGCCATAATCGAGGCGGAAATCGCAAGGCACGCCCGCGAGGATCACGCAATCGGCCTCCTTCAGGGCTTGGCGGCGCTGATGGCGAAGCTGCAGCGGATGATTGCGCCCGAGAAGGCCGCGCGCCATGCCCGAGAGGTAGATCGGAATGCCAAGCTTGGCGACGGCGCCCGCAACACGGCCGGGATCGTTTCCCGCGGCGAGCGACTGGCTTCCGATCACGGCGAGCGGCCGCGAGGCGTTGACGCAGTGCTGCGCAGCCGCCGCCACTTTTGAGGCGTGGACGGCCGGCACGGCGATTTTTCTTGCCCGCGGCGTTGGGGCGATCGAACTTCCATCGAACATGCGGGCGAGATGCCGCTTGATGTAAAATCTGAGAAGCCGGTTAGCCAGCGATCCGCCCTTGCCCGCGGCATCGGCGTACCATCCGCGCACCAGCGTCTCATCGTAAAGCAGGTCGACGGCGCATTCCGCGAATACCGGTCCCTGCACGCCGCCTTTCGCCAATGCGAATGCCTCTTCGATGGAAAGGCCGATATCGTGGACGCGCTTGATCTGCGTGACGAGTTTTACATGCGGCGCCACAACCGGCCGCTGCTCGATATCCTGGAGCGCGCCCCGGCCTTGCAGCAGCGTCGGCGCCGCACCCCCGAACAAGACGACCGGCGACTGCGCGAGCTGTGCGTTCTTCAGCGCAGTTACAGAGTTGGTTAGGCCAGGCCCCGCCGTGACGGCCGCAACGCCTGGAATGCCCGTCAGCCGGGCCACCGCATCGGCCGCGAACACCGCCGCCGCCTCGCCGCGCGTGTCGATGATGCGGATGCCGCGGGCCTTGGCGCCCGTGAGGATAGGCGAGATATGCCCGCCGCACAGCGTAAACAGCAGCGTGACCCCATGCGCGCATAGCGCCTCCGCGACGCGGTCGCCGCCATGCGGTTGGGCTTTCGACGGCGCGTCCATGGTGTCTCGCTTTCCTGCTTCCTCTGCGGCCAAAGCCCTATAATCCACCTTGCCGATGCGTGTCTTGGGATATTCGCGGCGGGGCACGACCGGTTGATAAGCCGCGTATGTCAATAATCGCTGAAATCGCCTCCTGTTGCCATCGTCGCCATGGGTGGTCTTTGCGGACAACGAACGCTTTCACGGATTCGCCCTGCTAACACGGGGCATCCTCGACTATCGGTTTCCGGAGAAGCAGCGCTCGCGCCGGCGGAAATCAACGAGGCGCGCTTGTTGGGGCATACCCCTCATCCTGTCCTTCTCCCGCAAGGGGAGAAGGGACGCTGTAATGCCGGCCGCGGTGACCCCCCTCTCCCCTTGCGGGAGAGGGGCCGGGGGTGAGGGGTAATGCTCCAATTTCCGAGCCAACATTTATATGCTAAAGCTCCCGCCATAGCTCCATGAATACGGAAAAGCGATGGTCCGGCCCCTGATCGCAGCTCTGCTCTGCTTTTGCGCTGTGGCGCTGTTCGCGGGCGTCTCGCGCTGGTTCTGGCGCGAAAGGTGAGTACCGTGAAAAGACGGTGCCGGTAAGCTCATTTGACCCAAATCCTTGGGGGCTTTATCAGGTGGCCGGTAACGTCTATGACTGGACTGAGGATTGCTACCATGACAGCTACGCTGGTGCGCCTTCAGATGGCTCCTCATGGACAACTGGAGAGTGCAATTATCGTGTCCTTCGCGGCGGCTCGAGGCTCAAGGTTCCTGAGTACCTCCGCTCGGCCTACCGCGACGACAACCCAGGCCTCCATAACTACTTCGTCGGTTTCCGGGTTGCCAGGACGTTGAATCCTTAGCTCCCTATGCTTTTGGCTTAAACGGAAAGTGAGGGCAGCCGGACCTCGAAGCAGGCGCCGCCGCCGTCGCGGGGAAGGCAGTGGACCTTGCCACCATGCCGGGCGGCGATCTCGCGGACGAGGGCGAGGCCGAGGCCGGCGCCTTGCGATGCGCGGCCCTGGACCTGGTAGAACGGCTCGAAGATTTTCTCGCGCTCGGCTTCGGGCACGCCGGGGCCGCGGTCGCAGACCAGGACGCGGATTTCGTCTGCCGACGAGCTGAGCGTCACCTCGGGCGGCTCCGGACCGCCATGGGCTGAGCCGCATTCTCAAGCAGGTTGCGGAACAGGCGCCGGAGCAGGCGCGGGTCGCCTTGGATGACGAAGGCGCCGGAGTTCCCCCTCACCCCAGCCCTCTCCCCGAGGGGAGAGGGAGAAGAGGCTGCGGCTCTGTCCCCAAGGCGAGAGGGAGTTGGCTGCGTCCCTCTCGCGGCCGGAGAGCGACGTTCAGGCGTCCTCTCTCCCCTTGGGGAGAGAGACAGAGTGAGGGGGTCTTCGGCTACCGTCAGTTCCGCGCCGTAGGCCGCGCATTCCTCCGCCAGCAGCCCGGCGATGTCCACCTCCTCGCGCGCGAGCGTGGCCGCGCCGGCCTGAAGCCGCGACGCGAGCAGTATTTCCTCCACCAGCGCGTCCAGCTCGGCGATGTTGCGCGCCGCTTCGGCCTGCGCCGCCTCGCCGCCCGCGCCGCCCTTCAGCCGCTCGATGGCCATCCGCAGCCGCGACAGGGGCGAGCGCAGTTCGTGCGACGCATGCGCGAGCAGAAGCTTGTGCGCGTTCATCAGGCTCTCGATGCGGGCGGCCGACGCGTTGAAGGTCGCGGCGAGTTTGGCGATCTCGTCCCGGCCCTTGACCGCGACGCGCGCGGAGAGGTCGCCTTCGCCGAATCGCGCGACGCCGGCTTCGAGCTGTTCGAGGCGGCGCATGAGATGGCGGATGAGCGGGTAGAAACCGATGGCGATGGCGAGCGCGAGGCCGAGGAAGATCGCGGGGAAGCGCAGTAAGCGCAGTGGATTGAAGCCCGGCCGCTCGGGCGCCGCGATCAGAACGCGGCCATCTCTGAGGGTGAGGCCGAAGACGCCGCCCGGCGCGTGCCAGAAGCGGCCGCGGGGCGGGTGCCTCGCCAAGTCGCGCTGGATATGGGGCGGTAGCGCGCCGGCTTCTGCGACGAGCGCACCATCGGGCGAGAACAGCGCAAGCGAAAAGCCGCTGTGCTCGCTCCAAAAGGCCAAATCGGAAGCGAGCGCGGCCGGATCGCGGCCGGCGGGCAGAAGGCGTTCCGCGATTTCAGCGCCGGTCTCGGGCCAGGGCTCGCGCGGGCGATTTTCCACGAGGTGGAAGAGGCCGGCCGCGAGCCCCGCCAGCAGGGCGAACACCAACAAGCTCGCGAGCAGGGCTAGATAGATTCGGATGTAAAGCCGCCGCATCAGCTTTGCGCCTTCGCGAACACGTAGCCGGCGCCGCGCACGGTGAGGATGCGGCGCGGATGTTTCGGGTCGTCTTCGAGGACGGCGCGCAGCCGGGCGATGTGCACGTCGATGGAGCGGTCGAGCGAGGGGTCATAGGGCTCGTGGCCCGAGCGGACGAGATCGGCGAGCGTTTCGCGGGAAAGCACGCGGCCGGCTCGCTCCGCCATCGCCACGAGGAGGTCGAATTGATAGCTGGTCAGCGGCTTTTCGTCCCCGGCGACGCGCACAAGGCGGCTGCCCCGGTCGATTTCGAAACGGCCAAAGCGCATGACATCGGCGGGCGCCACAGTCCCGCGCCGCAGAACCACCCGGATGCGCGCCAGGAGTTCCCGCGGCTCGAACGGTTTCGCGACGTAGTCCTCCGCCCCGATTTCGAGGCCTACGACCTTATCCATCGGGTCGCCGCGCGCGGTCAGCATGATGACTGGCGTCGCGTTGAAGGAAGGCTGCGCCTTGAGATCGCGGAACAGCGTCAGTCCATCGGTGTCCGGAAGCATAAGGTCGAGAAGGATGAGATCGAAGCTTTGCCACGCAATCTCGCTGAGAGCCGCCGCACCGCTCGCGGCATGAGTCACCGCAAACTGATTCTCGCGCAGATAGTCCGCAATCATGGATGCAAGCCGGATATCGTCGTCGATGAGCAAAAGGCTCGGCATGGGATCGCCCGGAAGTTCGTTCGGGGATTCCATGCCGCGGTCCTCAGGTGATGGCAAGCCCCCTCACCCGTGCCCCTCTCCCGCAAGGCAGAGGGGAACACCTCCGACGAGAGGGTGAGGGAAGTTCCAATGTCCCTTCTCCCCTTTCGGGAGAAGGACAGGATGAGGGCTTTAGTGCCAATCGCGGGGCAGCCACGGTTCGGTGAGTTCGCGCCGCTGTTCCGGCGTCAGAATTGGGGCGGCTTCGGTCACAGCCTGCACGATCCGTTTCGAGGCGGCGTCCCATTTCGCAACTTGCTCGGCGCGCGCCGCTTCGAGCGCTGCCGGATCGATCTTGTCTGCCCGCAGGAGAGTGAGAAACTTCTCATGCGTCTGTCTTGGATCGATCCCGAGTTTCCCGAGATCGAGTACCGCCGATTTCGCAATGCCGCTGACCTTGGCCTTCTGTTCGGCGTTCGCATCGACATGCGAGAGCACCCGTTCGACCTTGCGCTCAACGCGATCTGCCGCGGCCTGAGGGTCCATCCTGACCCGGTCCATGCCGTGCCAGAACATGGCGGCGGCCTTGTGCATACCGATAGCGAAGCCGCCTGCCCCTCCAAGGGCGATCAGAAGCGCCGCCACTAGCGCGCGCCGGCCCCAGCGCCGCCTCGGTTGCGCTGGTCTTTCCGTTCCAGTCTGGTTGTCGAGTGTCATGTCCATGCTCCTCTGATGTTTGAAACCGACAGTCAGGAGAATGGCGCGCGCTTGTTTCGCGCAAAGCCGCCGATTGTAAAGTTATGTTAAGCCGGCCCGCGCAATTTCTGCGTAAGCGTGGCGGCATGCCGGTTGGAATAAACGGCGAGGATCGTCCGTTATGGGAGGCGTGTTTTTATTCACACTGAGATAAAAAGACATATGAAAAGCGCGTTTTTACCGGCGATTGCAACCCTTGTCATGCTGTCCACCGCGAGTGTCGAGGCTGGAGATATCGCGCTTCATTGCACACTGAAGGCCGACAACCGATTGCCCCTAGGGATACGCAAGCACGATGTTCTCAAGAGCGGCATTCATCTGAAGAACCTCGATCAGAACTCTGTCTCGATAGGACCGCGCACCATCACCTTCCGCCAAGCTTTCGGCACGTATTACAATGCGTGGCGCATCAATCGCAGCACGCTTCGAATTCATTTCAAGACAGTGCTCAAACCCGCCGCGCGCGTGGTCATCGATGAAAGCGGCTCCTGCGCCGGCCAGAGACCGGCTGCTCAGCAAACCCAGGCGGCGCCCGCCACAAACTGGGCCACGACGCTCAGCGCCCTGGTCCGCTGAAAGCCTTCAAATGCCACGCAGCCTTGAAGCGAGTTTACGCCATGTCCTTGAGAACTCGGAAGCGGCCTCTCTCACGGCGTCCTGAAAGCTGTCCGGCGCGGGATCGAACACATGGCGCGCGGGCACATCGGGCGGCGGCGCAACCTTTGGTTCTGCGCGCGATGGCCTGAACGCGACCATCTCCCGGACGTCGCGAATAGCCTTCACCTCAGCCGAACCCGCGTCGGGAATTTCGTCTTCGTCGAAATATACCGTCGTGGTTTCGAAGGGACCTGCCGCAGGCCCCGCTTGTTTCCAAAAACCGAACGAGGCGAAGAAGAAGAAAACGCCGGCGAAAGCGAGGCTTCCTGCAAAGAGGAAGCGGCGGCTTCTCCGAGGTGATTGCAAACGGAGCGTGCCGCGATCTCTCCTGCGGACGGTGGATAATCGCCTCCGACGGCTTGTGAGATGATCCCGCGCCGCTATGAGGCGCCTCAGGCGCCGCTCACCCCTGCGGTCGCCTCCGTTCAAATCGGGGTGGCAGCCCTTGGCCGCTTTTCGAAAGGCCGCGTTGATCGTTGCTTCATCAGCTCCGGCATCGACCCCCAGCACTTCGTACGCCTTCGTCATGGCACAGCACTCTTCACCTCAGGGACTCACGAACCGCGCTCCAATCGAGAGGCCTCTTGCCTGTCAGGTTGTCGGCGCAATAAGTACAGCTTGAGATTGAAAGTGTGGCTGGACTTTGGCGGAGGCGGTCCAAAAATCCCTGTGGATCGCCGCCAAGTTGAGGAATAAAAATAGGAAGGCGGGCGAGTTGAAGCGTGCCTCGCCCGGCTACTGCGCCACCCGCCCACGGCCGCCGTATGGCGCCCTCCGGAGGCGGACCGCCCCGAGCGAGGCCCCGCGGTCGAGCGAAGCGGCGTCCGCCACCCCGGACACAAAAAGGGCACAAGCCTCGCGAGAGTGGCGTGCGACCGTTACCCCGTCAGCGGCCCTGCCGCGCCGCCTTCCAAGGACCCCGCAATCATGCTTTTTCGCTTTGTTCTCGCGGCTTGCTTTGCAGGCGCCGCTTCAACCGTCTGCAGCGCAGCCGATCTCACGGTCACCGTCGATCACCTGCGCAATAGCCGGGGGCAGCTTCTCCTCTGCGTGTTTTCGGCGGAAAGCTCCGATCCGGCGGTGTTCCCGGATTGCGTTAAGGGACGCCCGGTGCGCTCTGCGAAAGCGCCCATTGCCGGGGACAAGGTGGTCATGACTTTCAAGGGGCTGAAAGATGGCGTCTACGCCGTCGCGGTCATCCACGACGAGAACGGAAATAGCCAGCTCGACACCAATTTTGTGGGCATTCCCACCGAAGGCATCGGCGTGTCCAACAACCCCAGCCTCTTCGGCAAACCCTCGTTCGGCGAAGCCCAATTCCCGCTCAAGGGCAATATGTCTGTCACCATCGAGGCAAAGTATATTCTGTAAGCGCGGGGCGCCGGTGAGCACCCTGTTGCAAAGCGCGCGGGCGGTGGTATTGTTATGGTCATGCGGGTGTAGCTCAGCCGGTAGAGCATCAGCTTCCCAAGCTGAGGGTCGCGAGTTCGAACCTCGTCGCCCGCTCCAAATTAGCTTCTCATAGCGGTAGCATGGCCCGGCTCTTTCTCAAGACTAAGGGTCGAGGCCGAATTTTAACGGTATCTATCTATCCAGATAACAACCAAAATACTCACCGGGCACTCACGGCGCACCGTCGCTGCAACCTAAGCAGTCATCATGTGTGGCCCGATAGCTGACCCCCTGGCAGGCTATATCGACCGGCCCTCCACTCCCTCTTGCCGTCCGCCGCGTCGTGTCGCCGCAAGGCAGCGTGCGTGCTGCCGCTGAATGGGTGTGCCCGCCCCGGTGCGATGGGCCGCGCCCGGCTTCCGAGGCGGTTTGTGCGGTGCAAAGCTTGAACTTGGGGATAGACCGGGACTGACGGGGTTTTCTAAAAGAGGCGCACAATTATGACCACGTCACCGGTCGATTTTGGCGCAGTGAGGTTCGGCGACTTCAACTTCTGGTTGTTGAATATTCACTGCTACGCACAGGATTCCAAAAGCTTTCGCACAGGATTTATTCCAGCCCTGTGGATAAGCTCTACAGCTTGTAGCCGCAGGCGGCATTCTGCATGATTCCGGTTGCAGCCTGCCTAAAAACGCGGCGATATTCGACGCGTTGTCACCGATAAACGGCGAGGCGCTCAGAAACCCCTTCCAAACGGTTTCGTATCGCGTCCAAACCTGGGGCCATGCCCCGTTATCGGAGGAATAAATGAAGACAACACCAAGGGGTTATTACCGGAAGCCGGGACGTGTACAGGTTAGAGGCTACCCGCGCGAAAGGGAGGGGCTAGAAGAATTAATCCCAGCCCACTCCCGGCGTTACCCTAAACGGAAACGCATTCGCGTGAGTTTCTAGTCTTTCCCACTGGTTGTTCATCAGTCGCATGGGCCTAGTACCAGCTAGGCCCGCCCTTTGTCTGGCACTCACTAGCTGATTCGCACCGGCGCGCAAAAAGCCACCAGAAGCGCCGTCTTAATTTCTGGTGATAAATCCAGGATTGATGGCTGATTGCAAATGACCATCCACTTACCTACAAGCTATCGTGAGTTCAGCAATTCGTTCGGACGGTGCAGGCGCGGCGTATAAAAGTTGCTTTTTTCACGCTATGGAGAAACATAATGAAGCCGGTGGGCTCAAATCAAATTAAACCGCTTATTCCATAATCCAGCACATCCGAATCGACAAATGTAGAAGTTGTTCTAAACGACCTTCGTGACGGTCTAGTTCAGATTCCGGATTATCAGCGTGATAGCGATCAGTGGTCATCGACGACAAAGTCACTGCTTGTGGAATCTGTGATAAACAATCTTTCCATTCCTGCCTTCTTTTTCGAAGTAAACGTCGTGGATGGTTTAGAACGAAATCAAGTAGTTGATGGCCAACAGCGGCTAACCACTTTATATGAGTTTTTTAATCACAAATTTCGACTAGTCGATAGCCAAGAAGCACCATATATCTCGCCTAACAGTATACACTACGCAGGAAAGACATTTGATGAACTTCCACAAGCCTATCAACAGGCGTTTAGAAAATATCGTCTGGCAATAATAAAACTCCGTAACCTCGCGGGCATGCGTCTCGAAGTGTTCCGCCGTATTAACCAGGGAGGCACTCCATTAAGTGGGCAAGATATCCGTCTCGCATATTACGGTGACGGTTCCCCGTCGCTCGCATTCATTCGTGTCGCAGGAATTTACGCTCCAAGACGACAAGCGGCTCAACGCTTTCTAGAAAATGCCCAGAAACAATTTAATATCAGCTATCCATGGAAAAGTGAAAGCGCTTTGGAAGCTTGGGAGGATTGGTGGCAAGATAAAGACATAGCGCGGGGTCAGACCGCATCAGAGTCTATTTTTGTGGAGCTTGGTTGCGGCGCAATATGAAACGCTGGATAAAATACTTCAAAATCGTTCCGCACTTGAAAAATTGAACGTTAGATTCAACAAATCTATAGACGAGGCTTTGGATGCATACTGCGCACAATTGCATTGGCAGGATACCCATCCTGATACACCCCGCGCGCTGATGTCGTTCGCAGAGTTGCGCGACCATTATTTTCCATATTTCGAAAAGTGGATTGAGAATTTGCTTGTGAGAGGACCAAGCTTACCAGTAACGAAGCACAGAATGGTGGCCGTAGTAGTTGGAGCGGCTTATCGGTTACAAGCGGAGCCAAGAGCCTTAACCGAGAAGCAGTGGACCGATGTCGTTGAGTTTGTTCGTTTGCCTGCGGATTTCGCGAGAACACTGGACAGCGAATGGCCACAGAGCAAGGGGCGATGGGATGGACAAAAAGGTTATCGAGCCCAGATGGAGGCGACTCACCGGATCGTAGCAATGATCGTGCAATGATCGGGGAGCTTCCAACCAATTTGGAGCCAGTCGACCCTCGCGCACGAACCTTCCCTGCCAGTTGGCGCACGCAGCAATTAGAATTCTATATGATGAAGAACGGAATGGCGTGGTGTGTCCACATTGTGGCAACCTCTTTTCGGGGAGAAGAGGCTTAAGGCAACTCCATGCTGATCACTTGATAGCGTGGAGCCGGGGAGGTTTAACAACGTGGTTTAACCTCCAGATCCTTTGTCGCTCGTGCAATCTCAAAAAGAGCGACAAAAACAGCGCTAGAAGTAGCCCGAGCTTGCAAGTGCCGACTGCTCAAGTCTCTAATCGCTTCGAAGGTTCGGCAGCGCGGCGTGAGAGGGACTTTTGTTTGAATTTAAGTCCGTGCCGCGTATCCAAGCTTGTGGGGTACACGACGGCGCGCATCTTCGCGCCCGCAATCTCAGTATCGAGGAACCCAATCCCGGCTTGTGTGAACGCTCGCACAGGCATGAGTTCATTCGCCTTCATGAGCTTGGCTGCACCCCGGTTCTGCCGTTTTGTGCGAAAAGCAAAAACGCATTTGCGCCGATCACCGTCGCGCCGCCGGCATAGATCCACACACCCGGCACATCGCCGAAGACGATATACCCACCCAGAGCGCCATAGACGAGCTGCAGAAATTGCGGCGGGCTCGCCAGCGCTGCGGGAACGAGCCGGAAGGCCGTGCTGAGCATGATTTGCGCCGGACCGAAGAACGCCCCGCCGAGCACCATCAACGCCAAATCGGGCAGGGCGGCGGATTTGTAAACGAACGGGGTCACG
Source organism: uncultured Alphaproteobacteria bacterium (assembly GCA_963817705.1). Classification (GTDB taxonomy): domain Bacteria; phylum Pseudomonadota; class Alphaproteobacteria; order Rhizobiales; family Rhodomicrobiaceae; genus Rhodomicrobium. The sequence continues at coordinate 1,620,864 of CAWFPF010000001.1, read as the reverse complement.
GCAAGCGCTCCCAGAGCAAGCGACGCGCTGGCTGTGATGGCGGTCATTTCCGGCGTTTCGCTTTCCATCATTCTGCGAAGGACGACCAAGGAGCCCGCAAGCATGAAGGCGCCGGCCAGCGCAACGAGCGCCCAGGGGTTCAGCCCATGATCCGGCCGCAACGCGATCAGCACGCCGGCGAAATTGACCGCCAGCACCGGCCATATGTAGGCGGCGGCGCGCTCTTTCAGGAACCAGCCCACCTTCAGGACCGTGATGATCGGGACGCAAAACATGATGACGTAGAACTCGGCGAGCGAAAGATGCTGGATCGCGAGAAAGACCAGCGACTGGCCGAGGATCTGCAGGAGCCCGCGCAAAACATGCAAATGAGGCCGCTTCATACGCAACGTCTGCCGGGCATGTTTCCGGCTTTTGAGGACGGCGAAAAGCACCAGCAGCAGCGTCGCGGTCACGAACTCCACGGCCATGACTTGGAAAATCGAGTAGTCGCGCGAAAGGTATTTGCTCGCGGTGTCGAAGCCGGTGAAAAACAGATATGCGGCCGCTGAAAGCAGTATGCCGGGAACGGGCGACGGGATCATCGTGGCCTATCTATTTTGATTTCTCCGGCGCAATTCGATTATGGGGTAGGCGATTAATACCCTCCCGGGCTTTGAGGGAAGCGTTTTCATTGAGGATCGCGCGCCTGTTGAAACGGGCATGAACCTGCCCTCACGCGCTCACCGGCCGGCGCCCGTTAATTATGAAAGGGTTAAAGTCTTTAGCTCACAATTGGTATGTGCTTCTCTGCGGTGGCATGGGGCGCGCAAGGCGCCCCCCGGGGTGAAACTCTTGTGTTCATCATCCCGTCACCGTGCGAGCGGCATGGAATTACCGTGGTGAGTCAGTGACTTCTGGCGTCGCCTGCGGCAAGTCGTCCATTTGGCCGAACCATCCCGACTCGCGTTCGTTAAACCCCCAGCAACGACAAACCGGGTGAAAAATGAAAAAACAGATGATATGCGGCATTGCCGCAGCGGGGATGGTTTTGTCCGCGTGCACCGTGGCGGTGTCTGCGCAACGTCATCGTCATGCAAATCGCGTCCACCATGAATCCAGCGGCCTCGCGTCGTTCTATGAACGGCCACAGATGACCGCCTCGGGCGAGATGTTCAGCCCCGCCGCTTTCACCGCAGCCCACCGGACACTGCCGCTTGGTAGCCGCGTGCGCGTCACAAACGTGAAAACCGGGAAGTCGGTTTCAGTCCGGATCAATGATCGTGGCCCGTATGTCGCTGGGCGCGTCATCGACCTCTCCAGGAGCGCTGCACAGGCGATCGGACTCAACAAACAGGGTGTCGCCGCAGTGAAGGTTGAGCGCATCGCCCGCCGATGAGCCGCATGCCCAGTTTATGAAAAAAGAACGGCGCCCAGGGGGCGCCGTTCTCATAACCGGTGTGGGGTCCGGTTATTTCAGAGGCTCGGAACCTCCGCCGAAGCGATAGTTCAAGCCAAGACGAACAGTGTGGAAACTCGCATCGAGGCCGTTGGTCGACATCGTTCCGGTCGGGTTGGTGAGCTTTTCGCTACCGAGGTCGATGTACTGATATTCCGCCTTGAGAGACCAGGCCGGGTTGATCTTATACTCGACACCGCCGCCGGCCACCCAACCAGTTTGCGTGCCGCTACCTCCTAAGGAAACCCCAGCGTCTGTCGCGTGCTGATGCACATCGCCGTAAGCGAAACCGCCGGTTCCGTAAACCAGCGTGCTGCCGAAGGCGTAGCCCAGCCGCGCGCGCGCCGTGCCGAACCAATCGACGTGCTCCCCGCTGCTAAAGGCGTTGCCGTTTGTGGAAATTCCCGTAACCCGATTGCCGATATCGCCGCCCTGGAAGTCGGTTTCGATGCCGTATACGAAGCCGCCGCTCTGGAAGTTGTAGCCGATCTGACCGCCTCCAAAGCCGCCTTGCGGCTGCGCCCGGCCCGAAGAGTTCGCCATCTATCGCACCGCCGCTATAGCCAACGGTGCTGCCACCGCCGCTCCAGCCGTATCCACCGTTGACGCCCGCGTAGAACCCCGCCCAGCTGTTAGCCGAAACGTAGGGTGTGGACACTGCCGCATAGGCGGGCGGCGGCGATGTATTGCCGTAGAGGTCGGCCGCGTTCGCCGCGAGGGGTGCCCAGGAAAGACAGCCTAGGACAGTAAAGCAAGCACAGTTGCTATAGCGACTGGTCATCGGAAATATACCCCTTTACATATGCGAGCACTTGCGGAGAGATATCTAGTGTTCCGCATACTCTGCCCAGGTCCGATTGAAAGACCATAAAAGGAAAACTTGGGCGTGGGGATGGCGGTTCAGCGTCATTTTGCGGCTGCATATGGGCAAGCTGTAACGGCACTGTGCAGGATCGAAAGATGGATACTGATTTATATCAATGTTTTATAAAAATAAATTAACTATCTCATGGGAAGAACGCTACATCCTGTGAATGCGCTGCCAGCCTGCCTCTCCGATGGATTACGTCAACCGGCTAACGTTTCTTTTTCTAAGTTTTTGCGAGTTCTCAAATAAACATGGCCTACGGCCATTGATATACTATCTGTGTCAGGATTATTACAATGCGACAAACAAAATTGTGAGTAGCGCAACACGATCTCGCTCCCGGCACAATTCCGGCAGAGTTGCAGTCTACACGAAAGAATCGCAACTTCGTCCTGTTGCAAGGAGAAGACTGTATCTGTTGTGGGGGCGGGGAATAGTATGAAGCAGCCCTTGGGCCGGGCGTTCATTGGTGATTTCAACTCGACCGGGACTACAAAAAAATGCGAATAGCGTCTCTGATCGCCGCTTTGGTTGCGGCTCTATCTCTGGCGGGGCCAGCGGACAAGGCCCATGCCGGTCTTTTCGTCTCCATCACGGTCGCTCCGCCCGCGCTGCCCGTCTACGTTCAGCCGCCGATCCCAGGCCCCGGCTACATCTGGTCTCCAGGATATTGGTCTTGGGACGAGGACGGTGGCGATTACTTTTGGGTGCCAGGCGCATGGGTGCCTGCGCCGGAACCCGGCCTTATCTGGACGCCCGGATATTGGGGCTGGAGCAACGGCGCCTACGCCTGGAACGCCGGCTATTGGGGGCCTCATGTCGGATTTTATGGCGGCGTCAGCTACGGATTTGGCTATACCGGCGTAGGGTTTGCAGGCGGAGCCTGGGTGGGAGGCGTGTTCTCTTATAACAGGGCCTGCACGAATGTCGGCGGCCCAGGCGTTGTGACCAACGTCTACAATAAGACAGTGATCGTCAAAAACACGACGAATGTCAGTTATAACGGCGGAACCGCCGGCATTCAGCGTCAGCCTAATACCGAGGAACTTGCGGCAGCCCAAGAGCATCACACGGCGCCGACCGCCGAGCAGATGAAGCATCATGAGCTGGCGCGGCAGAATCCCGATTTGAAATTCGCAAAGAATCACGGAAAGCCGTCAATTGCCGCGACGTCGAGGGCCGGCGATTTCAGCAGGGGCCACGTCTTCTCCGCAAAATCCGCTGGCGGTCCAATCAAGCCCGCCTCCTTCAAGCCGAACCATGGTTCCATCAATCCGGGTGGCACGAATAACCAGGTTCACCGCGACCACAGAAGCAATTTCATTCCTCCGAAGGGAGCGTCGCTCAATCAGACGCGCCGTCCCGGTCCACCGCCAGGACCACGCCCGGTCAACAAACAGCCGCCGAAGAGAGACCCGAAAAAGCCCAGCTAAAAAAAGCGCGTCCGGTCCGGGCGAACTCGCATGTTTTGCGTTCGCACTCACGAGAGCGTCGCAAGGCGAAGACACCCGGACCCGGACTGCGCGGCCGGGCCATTGAATTGGGTCAAGCAGTCACGCTCCCATGGCGCGGAAAGCCCGTCTTTGTCGGCCAAATGGCTCTATTCACGGACGATTTCAGGCGGCGGCTTACGGTATCCGGCCAAGAACAGAAGCGTTCCAAAAACCGAGAACAAGATCGAAACGGGCAGGACGAGCATGGGCTCCACAATGCCGCCCCAAAGATAGGACGGCCCATTCTCAAGAAAGAACCGCTGCAGGTTTTCAGGTCCGTTCGGCACGTAAGTTTTTAGATAGCCTGCAAGCGAGGTAAAAAAGAGGCCCTCGTTGGGTGTCGCGAGGCCGCGCGCACCGTCATACGCCAGAGCTATGAAGGCAATAAACAACAAAGTCTTTCCCATGAGCCGTAGAAAGAGCATGACCGTTCCCTGCTTGGCCAAGCTTTCATAATGTCCCGATCCGTCTTGTGCAAGCGCTGGGGTTTTGGCAATTTGCTGTGCCGCCCTTTGGAACCGGCGTTGGCGGGAACGCAACATTTTCACCGTATTGGGCCAGCATGTTAACTTGCGCCGAATTTAGCCATCACGCATTGGTGCCAAATTGTTATAGTGGGTCAGACCAGACTCGACGGAAACTTTTGCCCAGGAGTTCTGCTTGATCGGCTCTAATGCCACCACAGACAATCTTCTGCAGGGGCTGCGCGTGCTCGTGGTCGAGGACGAGTTGCTCGTTGCCATGCTAATCGAAGAATATTTGATCGAACTCGGATGCGTCGTGGCTGGCTCCGTAAGGCGCGTAGCGAAGGGCCTGGAAACCATCGCGCAATCTGAGATCGATGCCGCCGTGCTGGATGTCAATGTGGCGGGCGAAAGCGTCTCCCCCCTGGCCGATGTGCTGGCCCAGCGCGGAGTCCCATTTATCTTCGCGAGCGGTTATGGCGCCAAGGGGGTGGAGGCACGATGGGCAGACCGGCCCGTGCTGCAAAAGCCGTTCTCGCCGGAAGACTTACGCTTGGCTCTGCTGGCCTCGCTCCGGTCTCCGTCTTAGTTCCTTTCCCGGCGTCAAATTCAATCGCAAGATGTGCCGCCAAGGCGACACCTCGGAGTTAACAAGCAAAAACAACGCGGAAGCCGTTCGCGCGATCCCGGTCAAACCGCTTCTTCAACAGGCTTTCCACTCATAATTGAAAAGCTGTAGCTTGCACGCTTGCGTTGAAAAAATGGGGGTGTCATTCCTCTCCCGTGTACCGCGTAAAGCTAAAGTCATCAATGTAAGCGGGAATGTCATGTCAGTTGCAAAGTTCGTCCGTATCTGCGCCGCGGCCCTCAGCGCGACGCTCACAGGCCTCCCGGCCCAAGCCGCCGACGTCTATAATGGCGGCTACAAGGATGGGCCGGTCTTCATCCCGATACCGCTTTGGCAAGGTTTCTATGCCGGCGGCCATCTCGGCGGGGCGTGGTCCACCGTCAATCCTGCCGAAAACATCTTGCTCCTTGACAGCGGCGGGAGCTTTCCGGTCAGCACTTTCAGCAATTCAGGCATTTTTGGAGGTGTGCAACTCGGGTACAATGTGCAGGTTGGAAACCTTCTCTATGGTATTGAAGGTGATTTCGGCGGCATGGATAACAGCGCGAACGTGCAGTATACTGAACCTAACAATACCGCGCGGGTATTGTCCGTCAAAAGCACGGGCGGTTTTTATGGCGACGTCACCGGCCGCGGCGGCATCTTGATTGGCAACGCACTGATCTATGCCAAGGGCGGATTTGCCTTTTTCTCAGGCGATGTTCGCGTCAGCGATCCCACCGACGGCCTGTATCAGAACAGCGGCACGTTCACTGGTTGGACGCTTGGCGGTGGTATCGAATATGCGCTCAGCCCGAATTGGACGATGAAGGCAGAATACTTGTACTTCGACTTCGACAACGGAAACTTCAGTTGCTGCACCGGTGTGAGCCGGATTGAGAATTCATTCGCCACGAATACGGTCAAGGTTGGGTTCAATTATATTTTCCATTCATTTCGCTCTCCCCTCTATTGACGCGCTCGCATGTCCGGTCTTTTCAGGGATCGGACATGCACCTCGTCATTTTGTTGGAGGGTCCGGTCGCCGGAAGCGGCGGCAAACCGGATCTGCGGTTCGCGATTGGCGGCAAGCTTCTCAGTTTGTCGGCTCCCACCCATCCCGCTTCGCCACAGTTTTGGGATGAGTGCTATCCGCCGGTACAGGCTGCACAATGTGATATCCACGGCCTTTTAGCTCGCGCAAGAGCGCCGGCAATGCGAGGGCTGTGCGTTCATGGATGTCGTGCAGCAAGATGATGCCCTTCTTCAGGTGTTCGAGGCGGGTGATCGTTATCGCGGTGACCTTGGCCGGCGTGATGAAGTTCCAGTCGCTGCCATGCAGGTCGGCGCTCCAGATCGTCAGGCCAAGCTTGAACGCGCTGGCTTCCGTAGCTGGCGTGGGATCGAGATAGGGAAAGCGGAAGAACGGCGCGACGGCGTTTGGATTGCCGCCCAATATTTTGCTCGCCGACGCGATACCGTCCGAAATCTCCTTCGCCGCTGCCTCCACTGGCATGTGGTTGAGATGGGCGTGACGCTCGGTGTGGGTTGCGATTGTATGCCCCTCGCTGTATTCGCGCTGCAGAACTTCCGGATGGGCCGCCGCCTGCTGGCCAACGACAAAGAAGACCGCTTTCACGCATTCGGCGGCAAGCGCGTCGAGCACCTTCGTGGTGTGGGGCGGGATCGGCCCATCGTCGAAGGTCAGGACCACTTCGTGATCTTGGAGAGGCAAGCTTTCGCGGTACTGGATAAGACCGAGGCGCTGGTGCTCGGAGGGATCGAGGGCGATGGTGCGGCTTGTGCCAAGGGCATCTGGATTGCCCGGGCACCCCTGGGCGAGCGCTGAGGTACTCAGGGCAAGTGAAGCCAACACCGCTGCCGCGGCAAATCGGAAAGGCATGCGAACCATATCTCCTTCAGCATGACACCGAAGCTCAAGGTGCCAGATTCCCCCGGCCTTGCGCGAGAATGTGCGGGAACAGAATTTGGCACATGCGTTTGACAGTTTTTAAAGAGTCTGCTTACTGAGGGATGTCTAAAGTCGATTCAGGAAGAGCATGCGGCACATTCGTTCAGTCCGTCTTTGGGCGTCCTCCGGAGCCCTTCTCCTCGCTCTTTCCGCGACGGGTTGCTCTTCGTCGGCTCCAGGTTTGAAGGAGGGCATCGATGGCGCGTTCATCCGCGCGGCGCCGACCTGGGACCTCAACCATGACGGCAATGTCACTTGCGAGGAATGGCGGCAATACGCAGCGTCAATCTTCAAAGAGGCCGACCTTAATCACGATGGCCAGCTCTCTGCGGAAGAGTTCCAGCGCCTTGCGAAGATAGACAGGCTTTTCGAGACCGCGAATTTCGCGTACTACGACACCGCCAAAAAGGGATACGTCACCCTGGCCGATTTTGTCGAACGTCCGAATCCCGCCTTCCTAGAGCTCGACAAGGAAAACACCTGCGTGCTGAAAACCTACCAGTTGCGCGCGGCGATTTCGGATGAGCCCAAGAGGACCAATCCGGGTATGTCCGCGCCTCCAGGGTCCGGCGGCCATTAAGCGTTCCCTGTATACCCTTGTTGAACACGATTGGCACGAATGAACGGTGTCACGAGCTAGAGTGCCGCATCGCCCCCGAAGCTTGAGTCGCGTCATCGAGAGCGAGGCGCGGCAAGTCCAGAGCCGGATCACGGATACTCTTGTGGATCGCCGCCGAGGCAAGGGCGCCTCGCGATGACGGCCACCGGATTAAGAGCACGATGGTCTAGCGGCGTCTACGCGGCTTGATCCAATCGACGATATAGGCGGGATACCGTTCTTCGGGCACTTTCGACTCGCTGATCGCCATCGGGCGAATCGAAACGCCGGCCGTATGCACGGTTTCGCCCGTCCCGGACACGAGCGGATGCCACCACAAAAGATCGCGGCCGGCCGCGACGAGCCGGTAGGCGCAGGTCTCGGGAAGCCAGTTCAGGCTTTTTGCCATATCTGGCGTCAGCTTAACGCAATCCTCAACATGAGATTGGCGGCGATCGTAGTCCGAGCATCGGCACGAGCCGGCGTCGAGGAGCTTGCAGGAGAGGCGCGTTATGGCGATTTCTCCAGTATCTTCATCCTCCAGCTTGATGAGGCAGCATTGAGCGCACCCATCGCACAGGGATTCCCATTCCGCCGCAGTCATTTCCCCAAGAGTTTTGGTCTTCCAAAACGGCGCGGACTCACCACTTTCCGGCACGTCTTCCGATGCAACACCGGCTCCGCCCCATTTTAACTGTTTTGCAAACCCGTTTCTTGGCATAGTACCGGCAAAGAGGTCAGGAGAGGCGGCGAACACCCGTGCGAGATTGGATTTTCAAGCCGAACAGGCGCAACCGCTACTTCAACTGGCTGGCGCTCGACTCCTGGATCGATTCCTCACTTTACGGCCTGTATGCCAGATTTAAAGATTGGTGGGCAAACTACAACAACTTCTTCGCACGCTTCCGGATAACGGGCTTCCGCAGGCTTGCGGTCGAGCTTCTGTCCGAAGCCGCAACGCTCGGCACGGCGGGATTGGCTGTTGTGCTCATGTTCGAGCTGCCTGCGATCGAGTTAACGAAGAATCCCAACTGGCGCACCGGAAGCGACTTCAGCGTCACCTTCCTCGACCGCTATGGCAACGAGGTTGGAAAACGCGGTATTCAGTTCTCCGACGCCGTGCCGCTCGAAGAAATTCCTGACACGCTCATCAAAGCGACGATGGCAACCGAGGACCGGCGGTTTTTCGATCATTTCGGCATCGACGTGCTGGGGACGGCCCGCGCCTTGGTCCAGAACGCGCGCGCCAATGAAGTCGTTCAGGGCGGCAGCTCGCTCACGCAGCAGCTTGCGAAGAACCTCTTTTTGTCGTCCGAGCGCTCGATCCAGCGTAAAATCCGTGAGGTTTATCTTGCTCTTTGGCTTGAGTCACATCTCACGAAGCGTGAGATCCTCAAGCTTTATCTCGACCGCGCCTATCTCGGAGGAGGCACTTTCGGGGTCGAGGCTGCTTCCCAGTTTTACTTCGGCAAGTCCGTGCGCGACATCAATCTGCCCGAGGCGGCCGTGCTGGCCGGATTGTTCAAAGCACCGACGAAATATGCGCCCCACTCCAACCCCACCGAATCGAGAGCCCGCACGAACCAGGTGCTTACCAACCTCGTCGAGGCTGGGTTCATGACCGAAGGACAGGTTCACGGGGCCCGCCTCAATCCGGCGAAGGTCGTCGACCGTGAAGAGGTCTATGTCCCGGACTATTTTCTGGACTGGGCCTTCGAGGAGGTACAGCACCTCATGAAAGGCAAGGGCGAGTTCGTCTTGACGGCCCGGACAACCGTCGACGTTCCGCTCCAGAAGCTTGCGGAAGAAGCGATCGATACGACGTTCGAAACCGAGGGCCGCAGCGCCCGCGCGAGTCAAGCGGCGCTCGTTTCTATGGACAACGATGGGGCGGTTCGCGCCATGGTGGGCGGACGGGATTATGGCGACAGCCAGTTCAATCGCGCGAGCCATGGGGCGCGCCAGCCAGGGTCTTCCTTCAAGCCGTATGTTTATCTGACCGCCATCGAGAATGGCATTAAGCCGACCAAGGTGATGTCCGACGTGGCGCCGACCTGCGGGAACTGGTCGCCGAGCAATTATGGCGGCGGGGTGAGCGGACGCTCGATGACCCTGTATGAGGCGCTCATGAGATCGGTCAACACGATTGCGGTTAAACTCTCGCTCGATGTTGGGCGCGAAAAGGTTCTTGAAACCGTCCACAAAATCGGCCTCACGTCTGTGAAGAAAACCTGCTCGATGGCCCTTGGAGACACGGGTATCGCGCCGCTCGATCACACGGCGGGGTTCGCGGTTTTTGCGAATGGCGGCCTGGCGGTAAAGCCCTACGCCGTCCTGGAGTTGAGAAACACGCGGGACGAGGTGGTTTATTCGCGCGAGCGCGACGAGCCACCGCCAGCGCGGCTGTTCAAGCGAGAGCATATCGAGACCCTGAATACCATGCTGGAAAAAGTCGTCAGCGAGGGCACCGGCCAAGCCGCAAAACTCGATTTCACCATTGCAGCGGGCAAAACAGGGACAAGCTCGGGCCCGAGGGACGTCTGGTTTGTGGGCTTTACCGGCCAGTACGTCACGGGCGTTTGGTTTGGCAACGACGATTTCAGTGAAATGGCCAGCGGCACGACCGGCGGTCACCTCTCCGCTCCCGCTTGGCACAAATACATGGCCGCGGCTCATACGAGCATGGACATCCCGCAGATTCCGGGCCTGCCGCTGCATCCGCGCCAGATCGAGGAACGTCAGCGGCTGGCGGAGATTAGGCGGGACGATCCGACACTGGGCTCCGGCACAGCCGATTTGGCGAAACGCATGCCGGCGCGGACCCGCAAAATGCTCACAACGCTTTCGAAGCTTCTGAAGGACGCGCCGAAGCTGGAAGTTCCTGCCGCGGCGACTGAAAAAGGAGCCTCTCTGGACAAACTACAGGTACGGACGCAATAACATCGTAGCTAAGTGAGCCCCCGGCGGTCCTGTCGCGCTGAGAAAGTTTAGGTTTCCAAGGCTATGCCTTTCCTGAGCCGGTTTATCATATTTGTGGCGATCGCGCTCATCCTGGGTCTCGGCTCGGCATGGCGAACCGTGAACCATGGCTTCTTCGCTGCTGCGCACCGCTATGGACCCTGGACATTCTGGTTCCGCGAAGGAACGGCGGATGCAGATCCCTATACGATCGCGCACACGGCCCGCCAAGGCACGGCACCCATCACGTCTGCTGGCGCCATGGTCTTTACAGCGACCCGCGATAGCTCGGGCTCGCATTTGTCCGGCGATTGCACCTATGAGATCCGCGGCTCCGCCGTCCCGGCCTTGTGGTGGAACATTGCCGCGTTCAAGGCCAGCGGAGAACTCATGCCCAACAAAACGGGGCGGTCCGGTTTCTCCAGTACCAACATTCTTGCCGCACCCGATGGGACTTTCACCGTGCGCCTTTCCCCAAATGTGCAGCCGGGCAATTGGATACCGGCGGCACGAAGCAACCGCGTGACCCTGCGGCTCGACATCCTGCGGCCGCTGAACCCCGATAGCTTGCTGCAATCCGGCAGCGATATCCTGCCCGAAATCACCCTGGTGGAGTGCTCCTGATGGGAAGTGTTCCGTGGGTCGCCGGCGGAATCGTCGCTGCGGGTATCATTCATATACTCTGTATTTTCGGGATGCCGGTGCTCGCCGAGCGGGACGCCTGGTCCCGTCTGTCGGCGGTCATGAAACCGAATGTGCTCGCCGTCGCGGATGGGAAAAATGCGGCCCGGCTTCCCTTCACATCTTCGGATGTGATGACGGCTTATTGCCTTTACGATGTTTCGCAAAACAACGTCATTGTCAAAACGCCGCTTCCCGAGGGTCCCTGGTCTCTCGCGGTTTCGACCCGCTCGGGCGAGAATTTCTATCTCATCACCGGGGCTGATGCGAAAAAGCCTGAAGCGCGTTTGCTCATCATCCGGCGCGACCGGCTGCCCGAGGAAGCGAGCACAGAGAAAACCGAACAGGGCGACGATCAAAACATCATCGTCGCCCCCGTGGAATTAGGGATCGTCACGATCCGCGCGCCTATTCGCGGTGAAAGCTTCCGCCCGGCGACCCTTGCCGAACTTCGCAAGGCCCGATGCGAGATTCAGAAGCCGCTGGAGCCGGTTGTCGCCGCCGCCGAGGAGCCCGCAGCGGAGCCGGCCGCGACAGGGGAAGAGCAGCGCGGACGGGCACAACGCCGGAAGCGGCGATAGCCCCGCCTCTCTCGATCATTTTATTTCTCGACGGCAGCGACTTGCGTCTTCACCGGGGACCGGTGCATGAGATCGTCGATGCGGGATTTCTCGCGACGGAACTCCGACAGGAGGCGGCCTTGAAGCTGGCGGCTGCGCGGTATTTTGATGGAAAGCGGATTTGTGAAGCGGTTGTTGACAAACACCTCGTAATGAAGATGCGGACCTGTGGACATGCCTGAATTGCCAATAAAACCAATAATCTGGCCCTGCCGGACCTTCACACCCTTCGCAACGCCTTCCGCGAAGCGCAGCATGTGCCCGTAAGCTGTTTTGTATCCGTTGGCGTGACGTATCCGGACGTAGTTGCCGTAGCCACCCTCCCGGCCCGCGACTTCAATGGTGCCGTTGCCGGAGGCCATGATGGGTGTGCCAACCGGACCAGCCCAGTCCACGCCAGAATGCAGACGCAAAGTCTTCAGAAGCGGGTGCCTGCGATAACCGAAGCCCGAGGTAAGCCGGGCGGCCTTGACCGGCATCCGCATCAAGAACTTCTTCGAGTTCGAGCCCTTTTCATCGTAGTAATCCACAACGCTGTCCGGCGTGCGGAACCGGTAATAGCCGTGCGTTTCGCCACCGATCGTGACGGCGGCGTAAAGCAGTTCTCCTGGCTTTTCCGCCCCGCTATCGTCCTGGAGGATCTCGTAAAAGAGGTCGAAGCTATCCCCCGCTTTCACGCGCTGCTTGAAATCCACGTCATAGGAATGGATTTTCAAGAATTTGGTGATGAAATCGTCCGGCAATCCTTGTGCTTTTGCGGCACGATAGGTGCTGAGATAAACGCTCGCGCGCTCGCCCGGGTTTTCGTCGGAATCCGACTCTGGCTGCACGGGCTTATCGCTTGGGGTGTATAAGCCTTCGCTACCCCGGACCAATGTGATCTCTGGAGCATTCTGATAGAACACACTGATTTTTGCGACGTCGAGCGAGCCTTCTTCGAGCGCCGATGGGGTCAGGGCAAGCCTCACCTCCTCTCCAGCGCGCAACTTCTTGGTTTTCAAGATTTTTGCGACCGCTTCGGCGACAAGCCCGCTTTCCACCACATCCACATTGGCGCCCTTGATGATGGAATCGAGCGATTCGCCACCTCTTGCCGTGATCGAACGCCGGTCGTACGAGTCGTCACTGTCGTCTTCGTCGGATTTCTTGATGAGAACGGTCGTATTCTTCTCGGACCTGTCCCCTGACCGCTCCGGGCTCCAGGCCTGCCTAGGATCATCGCCGGCCCCGCTTTCCGAAAGGCTCGCCTCGCTCTCGGCATAGATCGCGTCGGTTTCGGCAACGAGCTTTTCGACTTCATTGTCCGAGAGCTCATGATTGTCCTCGCTCGGAAGAAAACCGCCAAGAACTTCGACGAAGCGCACGGCGACGCGGGGATCGGAAGTCAATTCCGCGCCCGACTGATCCTTGCGGGCGATGGGCGTGTCGTTACCGAACATGGTCATCGGGTTGAAGGCGGGAATCGAGACCTCTTCGTCCGGACGCTCGGTAGCAAGCGCCGCCACAAGCCGTCCGTAAGGCTTCGTCGACATGAAATCCCGCGTCCCCCGGCGCTGCACGACCTGTTCATAAATGAGAACTCCGCGTGGTCAGGCCCTTCGAAGAGACCACGAGCCGGTCCGTTTTCATGCCGATCGAAACGCCCTTTGGAGAGGCGGAAACGCT
>CAWFPF010000001.1:0-1602500 GCA_963817705.1 uncultured Alphaproteobacteria bacterium | reverse complement strand
GAATGGCGTAACGACTTCCCCACTGTCTCCAACGCAGACTCAGTGAAATTGAATTCCCCGTGAAGATGCGGGGTTCCTGCGGTTAGACGGAAAGACCCCGTGCACCTTTACTATAGCTTCACACTGGTATTCGTGATTACATGTGTAGGATAGGTGGGAGACTATGAAGCGAAGCCGCCAGGTTTCGTGGAGTCACCCTTGAAATACCACCCTTGCGATTATGGATATCTAACCGCGGACCGTTATCCGGTTCCGGGACCGTGTGTGGTGGGTAGTTTGACTGGGGCGGTCGCCTCCCAAAGAGTAACGGAGGCGTGCGAAGGTAGGCTCAAGCTGGTCGGAAATCAGCTGTCGAGTGCAAAGGCATAAGCCTGCCTGACTGCGAGACCCACAAGTCGAGCAGAGACGAAAGTCGGCCTTAGTGATCCGGTGGTCCTGAGTGGAAGGGCCATCGCTCAACGGATAAAAGGTACGCCGGGGATAACAGGCTGATGACCCCCAAGAGTCCATATCGACGGGGTTGTTTGGCACCTCGATGTCGGCTCATCGCATCCTGGGGCTGGAGCAGGTCCCAAGGGTTTGGCTGTTCGCCAATTAAAGCGGTACGTGAGCTGGGTTCAGAACGTCGTGAGACAGTTCGGTCCCTATCTGCCGTGGGTGTAGGAGAATTGAGAGGAGCTGTCCTTAGTACGAGAGGACCGGGATGGACACACCTCTGGTGGACCTGTTGTGGCGCCAGCCGCAGTGCAGGGTAGCTAAGTGTTGAAGAGATAACCGCTGAAGGCATCTAAGCGGGAAACTCGCCTCGAAACAAGTTCTCCCTTGAGAACCGTGGAAGACCACCACGTTGATAGGCTGGATGTGGAAGCGCGGCAACGCGTGGAGCTTACCAGTACTAATAGTTCGATCGGCTTCATCGCTCTCATTAGTCAATGCTCACTTGAAAAGTGAGGTGACGAAAAGAAATCCAGATCATTCTGAGTTACATTCGCCCGCCACCGGCTGGTCGAATGTTAATCCATAACATCCTTCGTTTGCCTGGTGATTTTAGCGGAACGCCCCCACTCGATCCCATCCCGAACTCGACCGTGAAACGTTCCAGCGCCGATGGTACTACACTGTGGGAGAGTAGGTCGTTGCCAGGCATACCAAGGATGTTAAGTCCCCTTAAGATATAAAAAAGCAAAGCTAAAAGAATAAGCTTCAAACTCGTTCCAAACCCCGCTCTTACCGGCGGGGTTTTTGTTGTGCGCTCAGCGTGCTGGGAGGCAGAAGGCCTCAAGCCCCAAAGAGGCCCAGCGAATTCGCACCTGCTGCCCTCCCACCCTTCCGGCGCCAGCTAAAAAAATACTCTGCCACAGTCTTGCTCATGCCAAAAAGAGCGTTGCATGCTGCCCCGCCTTCGAATTTGCGGTGCTGCCATGTCCAGACGATTTTTCTGTTTTCTATTGTGTGCCGCGATCGGCCTTGGCGCCGTACCCGCGCTTGCGCAAACGCCCGAGGCAGACACTCTTCTTTCTGAAGCCGCTGAGCTCGGCCGGCAAGGTCAATTTGGCCAGGCCGTTGATGCCGCCGGGAAGGCGCTGCGCCTCGCAGAGCTCACCTTCGGAAAGACTGGTCTACCTCTTCTTAAGCCTTTGAAGGCGCTCGCCCATCTCTACGAACTCGAAGGCAGGTATGTCGAAGCTGGTACGCTTTACCGGCGCGCGTTAGCAATTCTGGAGAGGTCGCCGGCGCCAGACAGCAAGGCACTCGCGGATCTCCGCTTGAGCCTCGCCGCCATCGCGGCCAAACTGGCGGCTGGGCAAGCATCCAGCGCTGAGGAGGGCGGCACAACGGCGCGTTCGTTAGGCCGGCACACCGTGCAGCCGTCATCACCGCCGCCATCTTCCGCCGATGAAGCGGGTGCTCGAACCGTGTGGAGACCGGAGGCCAGGCCAACGTCCCCGCAGCCGCCGGTTGAAGTGCTGCCGTCATTTCCCTGGCCGCCGCCTGCCTCATCGGCCCGGTACCCCTTCCCGCAAGAAACTTTCAGCCGCTATTCGACTGTCGGGCAAGTGAGCGACAGCATCCTCACCGCGCTCCGGACGGCAGGCTATGTGGATTACAGCTTTTTTCAAACCGGGGTTGGAGGCGTTGCGCTGGTCACGCGGCTTGAGAAGATAGGCGACGATGGTTCGCCCGCCGCGGGAACGGAGCGCTGGTCCGCGGGCATCGATACCAAGCCTGCGGGCTTTGTCGATTTCGTCCGGGGCTTGTTCTACGCCAAGGCCGGCCACTACCGCGTGATCGTCTTTATCATACAAGAAGCGTCGTTCACGCAGTCGAGAGAGACTGTAACCCCGCAAGCCGCCGAGGACTGGTTACAAACCGGCGCGAACAAGCTGCCGCCCGCCTTTGCCCGCCGCCCCTATGGGAAAGACAGTAGCTGCACCGCGTTGATTTATGAATTCGCAAGCGAAGCCGGTGCTGTAAAAGGCGTGGCAACTGGCCTCTCGGGCATGCAACATCTGCAAAAAGCCGGTTTGCTTGCGGCGCTTGAAAAGCGATAGTTATCGAAGCGTAGCGGACGGACAAATGGTCAAGAAAATCTTCATCAGCTACCGGCGCGACGATACGGCCCCTGCCGCCGGCCGCCTTTATGACCGCCTCTCGAACCTGATCGGGAAGGACAACGTCTTCTTGGATGTTGGCGTTATCGGCCCAGGCGAGAATTTCGAGGAGAAGATCGACACGGAGATGGCCAAGAGCGGCGCTGTCCTGGTTCTCATCGGCAAGAAATGGGTCGAGGCCGCGCCTGGCAGCGACAAATCCCGCCTTTGGAACGAGCGCGATCATGTCCGGACCGAAGTTCGAGCGGCCTTGAAAGGCAAAGCCCTCACACTCCCACTACTGGTGGATGGCGCGCCGATGCCGCCGCCGGATATTCTGCCGGACGACATCGCTGATATTTCAAGGCGTCACGCCCCGCCGCTCCGGTTCGAAAGCTTCGACAGCGACGCCGACCATATCGTGCGCAAGGCGCTCGGCCTTGCCCCGGGCGCGCTCCTTTGGGAAGAGCCGTCGATAAGCCGGAGGATAGGAAGCGCGGCCGCCGGCGCACTCCTGGCGGCGGTTTGCTTGTTCGCCTTGGCGCTTGTGCATTTTGCCGTTCTGCATCGCTCGATAGCGGATTCCGTCGGCGGAGACGAACAGATGGAAACGCTCGCCGCCGTCATCCTCATCCTCGGTCTCGCCGCGGGCTTTCGCCGGGGCTCGCAGCGGCGGTCCATTCTTTAACAAAACGAGCGCACCACGCTTGCAATTTTCCAGCAGGACGGATCATATCTGCGCCTCGATCACGAGGGCAACCGATGACATCCCCACAGCGCGTTTTCTCCGGCGTTCAGCCGACGGGCAATCTCCATCTCGGCAATTATCTCGGCGCGATTACTAAGTTCGTTGCGCTTCAGGAGAGCTATAACTGTATCTATTGCGTCGTGGATTTGCACGCGATCACGGTCTGGCAAGACCCCGCCGATCTGCGCCGCTCCACGCGCGAGGTCACGGCAGCCTTCATTGCGGCCGGTGTCGACCCGAAGAAACAAATCATTTTCAATCAAAGTCAGGTGAGCGCCAATGCGGAACTCGCCTGGATCCTCAATTGCGTCGCGCGCATCGGCTGGCTGAACCGGATGACGCAATTCAAGGAGAAGGCTGGCAAGGATCGCGAAAATGCGAGCGTGGGGCTCTATGTTTATCCTGTCCTGATGGCGGCGGACATTCTCGCCTACCGCGCGACCCACGTGCCGGTCGGCGACGACCAAAAGCAGCATCTTGAGCTTTCCCGCGACATTGCCCAGAAATTCAACACCGATTTCGCGGAGACGATTGCAGCTGCGGGTTTCCAAGACGGATTTTTTCCACAGCCGGAGCCACTGATTGCCGGCCCAGCGACCCGCGTCATGTCGCTGAGAGACGGCACGAAGAAAATGTCAAAATCCGACCCCTCCGACCTGTCGCGTATCAACATCGCCGACGATGCCGATACGATTGCGAAGAAGATCAGGAAGGCCAAAACCGACCCCGAGCCGCTGCCTGGCGATGAGAAGGGCTTCGAGGGGCGCCCCGAGGCAGAAAACCTCGCGGGCATCTACGCTGCTCTGAGCGGGCGGAGCATCGAGTCCGTGCTTGGCGAGTTCGGCGGCGCGCAATTCTCGAAGTTCAAGAACGCGCTCGCGGATCTCGCGGTCGAAAAAATCGGCCCCATCGGCGAGGAGATGAAGCGGATTTCGGCCGACAGCGCTTATATCGATGGCGTGCTCGCGGAAGGCGCAGTCCGCGCGCGCGGCATCGCCGGCGAGACGCTTCGCCATGTTCACGACATCGTGGGCTTCGTTCATCCCGGGAAATCCGTTGCAGAGCATGCTAAGCTTTTGGATCGCGACTAACAAAACCACGGACAGCAATGGCGAATCATAAGCCGCGCGCACTCTTCACGGATGGACATAAGCGCAAATTCCTGGTTGTTGTCGACGAGACGCCCGAGGGGGAGACCGCCCTTTACTACGCCGCGCGCCGGGCTTGGCGGACGGGCGGCGGTCTGGCGCTCTTGTTCGTGATCCAGCCGCCTAAAATGATCCATTGGCTCGGCGTCAAAGAGGCGTTTCGCGAGGAGCAGCATAACAAGGCCCGCGCCGTATTCCGGCTTGTCAGCCGCAAGCTCAAGACTTGGGGCTTCGACGATGTGGTGCCGGAGGAGATCGTCCGCGAAGGTCAATTGGCCGACGAGATCGTGAAACTCATCGAGGACGATCAGGATGTCGGAGTCCTCGTTCTCGGCGCCTCGGCCGATCCAACGGGACCGGGGGTTCTTGTGTCCTCGCTCGCGGCGGGCACTCAGGCCGGCACCTTCCCCATTCCCATCACCATCGTGCCCGGCGACCTGACGCTCGAAGAGATTGCAGGATTATCCTGACCGCACGAGTTGGATTTTCACTTGAAACCACCGCCGGGGAAGGCATTATAGGGCAAAGGTATTCGCAAGCGAGCGAGGGGAATGATGTTCATCCAAACAGAAACGACGCCGAATCCGGTAACCTTGAAGTTTCTTCCGGGCCGCACCGTCCTTCCCGCCGGCACACGCGATTTTCGCGACGCGGCGGACGCGGCGGCCGCTTCTCCGCTCGCAGCGCGGCTTTTCGAGGTGGATGGCGTGACGGGCGTTTTTCTCGGCTCCGACTTCGTTTCGGTGACAAAGGGTGAAGGCGACTGGCAGCATTTGAAGCCCGCCGTGCTGGGCGCGATCATGGAGCACTTCCTGTCCGGAGCGCCGGTCGTGACGGAGGGCGATGGTGCGGGTGATGGCTCGGGTGAGGACTTCGACCCGAAGGATGCCGAGGTCGTCGCCATGATCAAAGACCTGATCGAGACGCGCGTCCGGCCAGCCGTCGCCAACGATGGCGGAGACATTACGTTCCACGGTTTCCGGGATGGCACGGTCTTTCTCAAGATGCAGGGGGCCTGCTCGGGCTGTCCGTCCTCCACCGCGACGCTCCGGCATGGAATTGAAAACTTGCTGAAGCACTTTGTGCCTGAGGTGGAGGCCATCCAGCCCGTTTAGCGACGGCGCTGGCGCGCTTCTATATCTTGTGCCAATGTGCGCCGTTCGAGACAATACGTTGAGGCGTCCATGGCAGAAAGCATCGCGAAGGCATGCTTGGACCAGATTTTTCTCCAAGCTCGCACGCACAATAAATGGCAGGATGAACCTGTTTCCGACGAGACGCTGCGGCAACTCGTCGAGGTCATGAAATGGGGACCCACGAGCGCAAACCAATCCCCCGCGCGCATTCTATTCGTGCGGACGGCCGCGGCGAAGAAGCGCCTCGAGCCGCTTCTATCGGAAGGAAACCGGGCGAAGACCATGGCCGCCCCAGTCTGCGCAATCGTTGGCTACGACCTGAAATTCTATGACCACCTGCCGAAGCTCTTCCCGCATGCGGACGCGAAAAGCTGGTTCGACGGCAAGCCCGAACCGTTCGTCGAAAGCTCGGCTTTCCGGAACGGAACGCTGCAGGGCGGCTACTTGATCGTGGCCGCTCGCGCTCTTGGTTTGGACGCCGGGCCTATGTCCGGGTTCGACAATGCGGGCGTGGATCGCGAGTTCTTCGCCGGGACGAGTGTCAAATCGAACTTTCTCTGCAATCTCGGCTATGGCGATCCGGCGGGACTTTTTCCGCGTTCGCCCCGTTTTGCTTTCGAAGAGATAGCCAAGATTATCTAGCTCCATTACGGCGCGGCTGTGAGAGTACTTGCGATCGAAACAAGCATGGGCCAGACCTCGGTTGCTCTTTCAGCGGAGCAGCCTGGAGAGCCTATGCTTGTCCAGCGCCTTGAACCCGGCGAACCGCAAGCCGAGGGGCTGATACCGCTGATTGGCGCGCTCATGGCCAGCGCGGGTGCGGAGTTTGCCGCGCTGGACCGAGTCGCCGTCTGCATCGGACCGGGCGGATTTTCCGGCATCAGGACGGGCGTCGCCGCCGCGCGCGGCATTGGCCTGTCAGCGAATGTGCCGCTCGTGGGTGCTACGAGCTTCAGGATCCTGGCCGCGGCCTTCGAGGAGGAAGGGGAAACGCCAGCGGTCTATGGTCTTGCCGCTCCCGCCGGGCAGAGCGCAGTCTTTTGCCAGATTGTCCGGCGCGGTGGCTCGCCGCTGACCGGGATCGTAGCGCTGCCGCAATCGGAAACTGCCGCCTTCTTCTCACACGGAGCCGAAGTTCTGGCTGGCCCGGCGGCTGTAGCGTTAGTTGAGGGAGGCCATGTGTCGCTCCCGGTGCGAGGCGCCACTCTCATGCCTTCCGCCGCGAAGCTCGCAGAGATCGCGTGCAATCTCGATCCAGCTCGCGATCTGCCTTCTCCCTACTATGTCCGGCCGGCTGATGCCCGGCCGCAAACCGGGCACGTTATCGCCCGGAAAGAAGATTGAGCGCCCGGTGGCAATCTCCATCGAAAATGCGCACCCGCAGGATGCCGGACAGATCGCGCGGCTCCATGCGCAAGCGCTTCCGCCGGGATGGCCTGCCGCCGAAATCGCCGCGGCCTGTACCGCCGGAAACCGGATCGTTTTGAAAGCCACGGACGGCACCGTTTTGCTGGGTTTCGCCATCCTGCAGTGCGCCGCCGATGAGGCGGAAATTCTGGCTATCGCTGTGGCGGAACAAGCGCGGCGGCAGCGAATCGCAACGGGTCTGCTTGAGGCGGCGCTCGAAGCCCTTGGGAAAAGATTAATCGCCTGTGTCTATCTTGAAGTCTCCGAAAGAAACGAGCCGGCTGTGACACTTTACCAAAAGCATGGATTTTCAATGGCCGGGAGGCGTAAAGACTACTATCGCGCAGCAACGCCGGCGCCGGAAACCGCTCTCATCATGAGACTCGACACCGGAGACGGCTTAACGCAGATTGACGGGCGCAGGGGCAACACTTAATGAGATTTGCGGGGAACATGGCAGAATTCGAGCGCGGTATGGATGCCCTGGTATTTCATGGATGGACGATGCGGATGCT
Organism: uncultured Alphaproteobacteria bacterium; assembly: GCA_963817705.1. Classification (GTDB taxonomy): domain Bacteria; phylum Pseudomonadota; class Alphaproteobacteria; order Rhizobiales; family Rhodomicrobiaceae; genus Rhodomicrobium. The sequence continues at coordinate 1,594,955 of CAWFPF010000001.1, read as the reverse complement.
GGGAAGTTTGCGCGCGTCTCTCCTGCTCGCGGTTTTTTTTGCGATCACGCTACCTCTGATGACCGTGCAATACGCGTTGATCAAGCTCGGTCTACGCCAGGCGGAGACGCTGCCCCACTTTTATCATAAGTTGCTCTGCCGGCTGCTTGGCATCCGGGTCCACGCCGCCGGGCAGCTCGCCGCCGGAAAACCAGTTCTCCTCGTTTCCAACCACGTCTCCTGGCTCGACATCCCGGCTCTGAGTACCATTGCGCCCGTCTGCTTCGTCGCGAAGGCGGAAGTCGGGACGTGGCCCTTCGTCAGCTTGCTCGCGAAACTTCAGCGGACCGTGTTTGTCGACCGGACGCGGCGCACCCTCGTCAAGAACAAGGCCGGCGAGATTGCCCATCGGCTCGCCAAGGGCGACAACATCGTGCTTTTCGCCGAAGGGACAAGCAGCGACGGCAACAGGGTGCTTCCCTTCCGGAGTTCGCTGTTCTCGGCCGCCTCCCTCGCTCCGGCGCCTGCCAACGATAACGGGGCTGACATCGTCGTTCAGACGGTGGCGATCACCTATACCCATCTTCATGGGCTGCCGATTCTTCGGCACGAACGCCCACTCATAGCCTGGTATGGCGAGATGGACATGCTCAGCCACGCCTGGAATGTTTTGAAAAGCGGACCGCTAGACGTTACGATCAGCATAAGCGATCCAGTTCCGCTCGCATCGCTTCGCGATCGCAAGGAACTGGCGGCGTTTTCGGAGGCACGTGTCCGGCGCGATTATATGGAACAGTTGACCTCGCGCCATCACGCGGCGTGACCGGCACAATGGCGATGGACGACGCGCAAGCGCAGATAAATTTCGCAGGCCGCGAACCCGGACAGGCAACAGCCCCGGATCGGGATGAGCTTGGCCCTGCGAAAAAGGTCTTCATCAAAACCTTCGGCTGCCAGATGAACGTCTACGATTCCGGGCGCATGGCCGGAGCGCTTGCACCCGCGGGCTACACCAGCACGGACAGCCCCAAAGACGCCGATCTCGTCATCCTCAACACCTGTCATATTCGCGAAAAGGCTGCCGAAAAGGTTTATTCCGAGCTGGGCCGCGTCAGGCGCGTCCAGGAAGCCCGCAGACGGGCGGGTCGCAACAGCGTGATCGCCGTGGCCGGGTGTGTCGCGCAGGCCGAGGGCGAGGAGATGGCACTGCGAGCGCCGGCGATTGGCATCGTCGTGGGGCCGCAAAGCTATCACCGGCTGCCGGAACTCCTAGAACGGCACGCCAAGAGCGGCAAGACCGTCGTCGAGACGGAGTTTCCGGCCGCCGGAAAATTCGAAGCCTTGCCGGCGCTGGACCGCCGCTCAGTGCCCTCCGCTTTTCTCACGGTGCAGGAGGGCTGCGACAAGTTTTGCACGTTCTGCGTCGTGCCCTATACCAGGGGCTCCGAATATTCCCGCCCTGCAGCCGGCATCCTCGACGAGGCACGCAGGCTTGTGGAGAGCGGCGCCCAAGAGATCACCCTTCTCGGGCAGAATGTGAACGCCTATCTCGGCGAGGCACCGTCCGGCGGTTCGATGGACCTTGCCGGGCTTCTTGGCGCGCTCTCTGAGATCCCTGACCTTAAACGGCTTCGTTACACCACGAGCCATCCCTGCGACATGACCCCTGGCCTGATTGCCGCGCACCGCGATCTGCCCAAGCTCATGCCTTATCTGCACCTGCCCTTCCAGGCTGGGTCCGACCGGATTCTGAAGGCCATGAACCGCAAACATCGGATGGCCGATTACTTCCGCATCGTGGAGGAGCTTCGCGCTGCCCGCCGGGATCTTGCGCTGTCCACCGACATCATCGTGGGTTTTCCCGGCGAGACGGAAGACGATTTCCAAGAGACCATGCGCACCGTGGAATTGGCCGGATTCGCGCAGGCTTATTCCTTCAAATACAGCGCGCGCCCTGGCACGCCAGCGGCCTCGCGAGAACCGCAAATTGCGGAGGAGGTCAAGGCGGACAGGCTGACGCGGTTGCAAGCGCTCCTCGCGGCACAGCAAGCGGCGTTCAATCGCGGCATGGTGGGCCGCACGCTCAAAGTGCTTTGGGACGCCGCCGGCAAGAAGGAAGGTCAGCTCTCCGGCCGCTCACCCTACCTTCAGGCCGTTCACGCGGAAGGTCCCGCCATGTTACTTGGACGGATCACAACCGTTGAAATCGTTGGATCGAGCCAAAATAGTCTTCAAGGCGTCATAAAAAACCGGGATTGGTTTGCTATATAAGGGAGTTGCGATACGATTTGCGCAGGACGATGAAAAAAGACTATCTTCGCCCGGTGTCGAGACACCATCACCCCAGCAGCCGATGAGCGGAACATCGCGTCCTCAAGCATGGCGCGGCGCCAAGCCGCAAACGGGACAAACGCTGTACCGGATCGAAATCACGTTCGACGATAATCGCAAGCTCGCCGATGTTCTAGGCGAGTTCGACGCAAACCTGGCCCTTATCGAAAGCAAGCTCGGGCTCAGGGCGGTCGTACATGGCAATGTCGTCGTGCTCGACGGGGACAAGGAAACCTGCCTCCTCGGCAAGGCTGTCCTCGATACGCTTTATCAGCGCGCGAAAACAGGCGCGGCTATTGCCCAAGGCGATGTCGATGGGGCGCTGAGACATTTGACCAGCGGCGGCGGAGCGGCGCTTCCCGGATTGAAGTCGCCCGAGCCTTTACCGTCATTCGGCGAGCTCAAAACGCGCAAGCGCACGGTCATAGCCCGAACGCCTGTACAATCGGCGTACATCAAAGCCCTTCAAAGCCGCGAAATGGTGTTCGGCACGGGCCCAGCCGGCACGGGCAAGACCTATCTCGCCGTTGCCTATGCGGCGGGCTGCCTGGAACGGGGCGAGGTCGATCGTTTGATCCTGTCCCGGCCCGCAGTCGAGGCGGGCGAACGGCTTGGCTTCCTGCCTGGGGATATGAAGGAAAAAGTCGATCCCTATTTGCGTCCACTCTACGACGCGCTTTACGATGTCCTGGCCCCTGAGCGAGTTGAGCGCGGTCTTGAGACGAAAGCGATCGAGATTGCGCCGCTCGCGTTCATGCGCGGCAGGACGCTCAGTCATTCGATCGTCATCCTCGACGAAGCGCAGAACTGCACCGCCATGCAAATGAAAATGTTTTTGACCCGGCTCGGCGAGGGTAGCAAGATGATCATCACCGGCGATCCTTCGCAGGTCGACCTTCCATTGGGTCAATCCTCGGGCCTCGCCGACGCCCTCCTCATTCTCGAAGGCGTCGAAGGTATCGCGCATGTGGCCTTCACCCGCGCCGATGTTGTGCGTCATCCCCTCGTCGGACGCATTATTGAAGCCTACGAAACAAAGCGCTAAGTTACGTGGGTTATGACAAAGATTAATATGACAGAAGCAACCGAGCCTCCAGCTGCCGTGGAAGCAGACGCCAATGCCGAAGGCGAGCCGCCGCGAACGTGCGCCGGCATTCTGGTTGGCGACGAGCGGTGGCACGCGATAACCGGTTTGGAAGGCCTTATTCCAAAGCTTGTGGAATCGGCTCTGGCTCAGGCAGGGATCGATCCTGGAACGCGCGACGTAAGCGTCGCGCTGCTATCGGGGGCTGAAGTGCGCGCCCTGAATAAAGCCTTCCGCGGAAAGGATAGCGCAACAAACGTATTGTCGTTTCCTGCCGCGCCTCCGCCACTGTCTCCGGGAGATCCGCTGGATCGAGTTTTCCTTGGCGACGTAGCGCTCTCCTACGAAACCGTCATCGAGGAAGCCTCAGCACAGCAGAAGCAACCGCTTCATCACGCCGCGCATCTCATCGTGCATGGCGTTTTGCATCTGGCGGGCCTCGATCACGGTGGCGACGCCGATGCAGAGCGCATGGAAGCCGCCGAGCGGCTGATTCTCGGCAAATTCGGCATTCCCGATCCATACGGAGACGATGCGCTGCCGTCTCCAGACTCACACTGATTCCAACAGGGGCAATTTCAAACCAAGCTATGTCGACACAATTCGGGCATGACACGGGAAAATCGAAAGCATCGCTGAGCTGGCTGCAGAGGATGGCGGCCAATCTGGGGTTCACAAGCGCGGTCAGTCTGCGCGAAACCTTGGAAAGCGCGATCGGCGAAACCCGGGAAGAGGAAGACACATCGCTTTCGCCGCAGGAGCGCACCATGCTTCTCAACGTGCTGGGCTTCGGCGAAGCGCGCGTAGCAGAAGTCATGATCCCGCGCGCCGACGTCGTCGCGATCGAGGAAGATCAGCCCGTAGCGGCGTTGCTTGACCTGTTCGCTGAAGCCGGGCACTCGCGGGTACCGGTTTTCCGCGAGAGCCTCGACAACCCGGTGGGCATGGTTCACATCAAGGACGCTGTGGCCTGGGTCATGCGCGGCGCGCAACCGGGATCTGGGGAACTGCCACGCGCCAGAAGCAAGACTGCTCCCGGGTCCGGTTTCGGTAGCGCCGGATTGACGGCAACCATAGCCGAGGCAAAGCTTGTCCGGGAGGCGCTCTTTGTGCCGCCCTCGATGCCGGTGCTGATCTTGCTGGCCAAGATGAAGGCCAGGAAGATTCATCTCGCCTTGGTTGTCGATGAATTCGGCGGCACGGACGGGCTCGTAACCTTCGGAGACGTGGTGGAGGCCATCGTCGGCGACATGGAGGACGAGCATGACAGCGGCAAGGCTCCTCTCATCGGCTTCGAAGGCGAGGCTTTCGTTGCAAGCGCCCGGACGCCGATCGAAGATGTGGAGCAAGTGCTCGGCATTACGCTCGCTATCGAAGGCGTCACCGGCGAAGTCGACACCATCGGCGGCTTGATCATGGCGATTGCCGGTAGCGTGCCGAAGCGGGGTCAAATCGTTTCGCACCCGTCCGGCGTGACCTTCGAAATTCTGGAAGCCGGCCCAAGGCGCCTGCACACCGTGCGCATCTTGAAGCCGCGCGCTCTTCCCGCTCCGGACGTACCGCTTCTTCTGCCGGCCCCAGAGAGCGCACCAGCCGATGACCGCAACGGCCGGACCTCGAACGGAGTTCGCGGCGCAAAGGCGGCTTGAGCGGCTGGAATCCGCTACAAAAACAAGGCGAGCCCACGACTGGCATCCCGAACGGCGCGGTCCCGGGGGTGAGACGGTCTTAATCAACGCGCAAGGCTGGCGATATTCGCGCCCCCAGACTTACCGTCTTGGAAAGATCGCGATAAGCGCATAAGACCGCGCGTGGGGCACCAGCGTTTCCTCCCGCTCAAGGTGGCCGCCGGTCCGGGCTGGGACCCGCTGATAGCGCGAAGCACCAGGGTAGCAAATGTCCAGGAAATCATGCCGGGTTTTTCCGCATTTGATTTGCTCGAAGATACAAGTAGACTGCGACAATCTGTCCATGTCAACAAGTAACTAAAGGCAAATATTTTTGCTTCAATTTTACTTTCTTACATCTCTGTTTGAGCCGATTTTCCCCTTATTTTGCAGCTAGACCGCAGCCGGTTTTCTCTTCCGGCACTGGCCTCGCCTTGCTGCTCCAATCGAGCGCACATGCGATATGAGCGCGGGAGCGCCCGAAGGATCCGAACCAGCATTGAGCCCGGCAAAAAGACTTGCGTCGATTGACGCGATGTGCAAGCTTTGCATTGCAAAGTGATTTAGGAAAGCTATGACCGATCTCGACAAGGCGCTCGCCGACATCACCGATATTCGTATCCGCCTTGCGGCAGGCATGCTGTTCCAGGGGTTCGGGCCCACCGTGATTGCGGCAACCGGCGCGTTGGCCATCGCGGCAGCGTCGGCGCAAATGCGCTGGCCGGACCGGCTCGCGGCCTCGCCGGATAGCTTCCTGATTGTGTGGTTGGCCGTGGCTGTTATCGCGGCCGCCTTGATTGGCGTTGAGATGGTTGCGCGCTCGCGCCGCCACCACGGCGGCCTTTCCACCGCGATGATCGTGAACGCCATTGAACAGTTTCTGCCCGCGGGGTTCGCTGGCGCGGCCATCGCAGCGATCATCTACACCTACGCACCGCAGAACGTCTGGATGCTGCCGGGGATATGGCAAATTCAGGTGGCGCTTGGAATCTTTGCTGCAATCCGGTCCCTCCCGCGCACCGTGGTGCTGGCGGCGGTTTGGTATTTCGTTGCAGGGGCGGCGGCGCTTGCCGTCGCGAGTGCGGATAGGAGTTTGTCGCCTTGGATGATGGGGCTGCCTTTTGGCGCCGGTCAGCTTCTCCTGGCGGGCGCTCTCCAATACGCGCAAGGAGACCGTGATGGAGAATAAACCGGACGCAGCGCCCTTTTCCTATGAGGGTTTAGACCGCATCATCCACGAGAAAGCCCGGCTTGGCGTGCTCACCTCGCTGATGGCGCATCCCAAGGGGCTGCCTTTCGGCGACCTGAAACAGCTCTGCGGTCTCACGGATGGAAATCTCAGCCGGCATTTGCAGGTGCTGAGCGAAGCGGGCCTGGTCCGGATAGACAAGCGCTTTGAGCGAAACCGGCCGCTTACCACCTGCCAGATCACGCCAGCGGGCCGGAAGCGCTTTATCGACTATCTCGCCGTCTTGGAGCGGGTCGTCCGGGATGCAGCCGAGGCGGCAAAAGTTGCTCCCGCTGCTGAAACAAAAGCCAAGTTCCAGCCCGCTTGATTTTTTTTGCATGGAGACTTTGCAATGCAAAGCAATCTACATTCCGGACTTCATGTCGCGATCATCATGGATGGCAATGGCCGCTGGGCCACGCAACGGTGGCTGCCTCGCCAGGCCGGACATAGCGCCGGCGTCGAAGCCCTGCGCCGGATTGCGGAAGCCGCATCGGGATTGGGTGTCGGGACGCTCACGGTTTACGCCTTCTCCAGCGACAATTGGCGCCGGCCTAAAGCCGAGGTGGCGGCACTGATGGCGCTGTTCAGGCGCTACCTCGCCAGCGAAGCCGGAAGGCTCGCCGAAAAAGATATCAGGCTTACGATGATTGGGCGCCGGGACCGGCTTCCGGCGGGCATAGCGCCTCTAATCGCCCGCGCGGAAGCCATCACAAACCAAGCGCGGTCGCTGCATCTGCGCATCGCCTTCGATTATTCCGCGCGGGATGAAATTCTGCGAGCGGCGGCGGCCTTGCATGGTGCCGCGGATTTCTCAAGCGAAGCATTCGCGCTGCAACTCGGCGGGAAGGAGCAGCTTCGAGACGTCGACCTCTTGATCCGCACGAGCGGCGAGCAACGGCTCTCGGATTTTCTCCTGTGGGAATGTGCCTATGCCGAACTCTATTTCACGCCCAGGCTCTGGCCCGATTTCGGCCCCGCCGATCTTGCGGCCGCAATCGCGGACTTCCGCCGCCGGGATCGCCGCTATGGCGGTCTGAGCGCTCCCGCCATCGCGGTTTGATCCGCCACGCCCGCATTCGCCATCGTCGACAGTCCTCATGCACAGATAGGAGCTTTCTGTGAAAGTCCGGATTATTGTCTGCTACGAGCCGCGCTATCGCTGGGGCCACCGCTTCCATTTTGTCCCGCCCGTCACGGGAATCCACCTCGCGGCCATCACGCCGCCGGAGCATGAGGTTGGGGTCTTCCATCAGCAGGTCCGGCCGGTTCCTGTCGATGATGAGCCCGATCTTGTGGCGCTCTCCTTCTTCTCTGGCTTCGCCAAGGCTGCTTATGACCTGGCCGGCCGGTACCGCGCGCTTGGTGTCGGCGTCGTCGCGGGCGGTCCGCATGTCTCCTACTGGACCGCGGAGGCGCTTCAGCATGTGGATGCGGTTGTCATCGGCGAAGCGGAGAGCGTTTGGCCTCAACTGCTTGAGGACGCGGGGCGCGGCAATCTCGGCCGCGTCTATCGCGGCACCGCGGCGTCGCTCGATGCGCTGCCCACGCCGCGTTACGATCTCCTGGAAAAGCGCTTCGTCGTTCCGCGCGTCATCCAGGCCACGCGCGGCTGTCCGTTCAGCTGCAGTTTTTGCAGCGTGCCGGATCTCAACCCCGGCTTTCGCGTCCGGCCGGTGGCCGATGTCATCCGGGACATTGCCGGGACCCATTTCCCGCACTTCTGGCAGGAAAAGGTGGCTTGGTTCTGGGACGACAATCTCCTTGTGCAGCGCCGCTGGGCCAAGGAACTGCTGCGAGAGCTCGCAGGCCTCGACCGCTGGTGGCTCACGCAGGCGTCCATCGATATCGTCAAGGATCGCGAATTGCTCGATCTGATGGAGCGCTCTGGCTGCATCGGCATATTTCTTGGTATCGAAAGCCTCGACGACGCCGATTTGAAAAGTGTGGGCAAGCGCCAAAACCGCGCGGGCGAGTACCGGGACGCGATCGAGCGCCTGCACGATCGCGGAATTTGCGTGATGGGAGGCTTCATCTCGGGCTTCGACGATCAGACGCCGGAGACGATCCTTGCGACAGCCGGCCGGCTTAACGCGATCGGCGTCGATGTCCCGTTCTTGAGCATTCTCACCCCTTTCCGGGGTACGCGGCTCTACGATGAGCGGCTCGCCTCGGGCAGGATTCTCACCGATCGTGGCTGGCCGCACTATAATGGCTACAACGTGGCCTTTCAGCCCGCTCAGATGACGGCTGACGAGCTGCTTGCCGCGCATCGGGGCCTTTGGCGCCGCGCATTCGGCCCCGCCGCCGTGATGGAGCGGCTGGCGCGGGGCGCCCGGCGGCTGAGCCGCGGCGGCATGATGCTTTCGTCGGCGATGAACGGCTTTTACGGGTTGAAGCGGATCATGGGTAATGAGCCTGCGACCGCCGCCGCTGTTCAGGATCGCATCCAGCACCCCGACCCCAATGGCCTTCCCATGCGCCTTGCTGCATGGAAAGAGGACGGCATCCAGGATGGATTGCAGCCCGCCCCCGATGAGGTAGCCTATCCTCCGACTCACCGCGTCACTGAACTGGCTTAAGCAGAAGTCTTCCGCTTCCCCAACGCTTGCGCCTTCTGCTGGGTGACAAAATCGGCCAAGCCGCCGGCGGCCTGATTGAAGTGTAGCGGCTGGGGCGGCCAACCCGGCGACGCGTCTTTCGCGCTGAACGGCGCCTATCGCAGCCGTGGTTTGGGAATAGAGCTTAAGAGGGTCTTGCCCTTCGGTTGCCAGAGCGGTGAGCGCGCCGTCGGCGTAGCGCCGCTCAGGGTCGTCTTTTACGATCTGACTGCACATCCGGCCCAGCATGCGCCACCGTTTCAAAAGCGCCCAGTGTTTTGTGGTGAAATGCGCTGCGTACTTGATTGTGAAACTCAGCCATGGCTCACGAGGCAGGCCCGGCCGGCGTTCCGTGCGGCGCTTAATACGAATGAGGCCGGCTTGGAGCGGATGCACGTTTTCGAGCGGCACTGCGGAGGAAAACCACATAAGGATCGGCCGCAATCGCCAGATATCGATCCCGCTCGCATGCGCCCGGCGAAGGATGGTCTCAAGGTGGCTTGGTGTGTAGAATTGGCTCCAGGCGGCGCGATATGCCGCCTGCCACGCAGACCGGCTCATTTTCGGATGATCGCTTACGGCATTTTCAAGCGTGTAGAGGTTGAGGTCCGTATCCATGGAGACGCCCTTTTGGGCAAGAATTTTGTGATCCTCCGAACCCGGCAATGGCGTAAGAATGAAGAATTCGAGGGCATCGAGCGGTAGTTCTTCCTTAATGATCTCCAAGTCACCGGCGATTGATTTAGGCGTATCGTTTGGAAAACCAAGGATATAGCCAGCGAAGGTCATGATGCCTTCGGCCTTCCAGGCCTGCAGCATGCGCCTATATTCCGTTAACTTGTTCTGCCGCTTCTTGGCGGCGATGAGGTTTTCGGGGTTGATGTTTTCAAGCCCGATGAAGACGCGTGTAACGCCGGCCCGGCGCGATTTTTGGATGAAGCCGGGGATGCGGTGGCACAGCGTATCGACCTGGATCATAAACCGCACGTCGAGCCCGTCTACTTCGCGCAACTTAATGATCCGGTCGTAGATCGCCTCCCAGTCCTTGTTGCGGGCAAAATTATCGTCGGTGATGAAAAATCTATCGACGCCCTGTGCCCAATTCGCGCGGATGATTTGCTCGACGCTGTCCGGCGAGCGGTAGCGCGATTTACGGCCCTGAACATTGATGATGGTGCAGAATGAACACTGGAAGGGACAGCCGCGCCCTGCGTCGAAGCTCGTCACATTTCCAACGGTTCGAGCCACGAAATCCCGCGTAAGAAAGGGCGGTTCACCGATATGGCCAATGTCCGGCAGATCGTTCAAGTAATTATAAACGGGTTGCAAACGCCCGCTTGCCGCATGGATCACGAGTTCGTCGAAATGATCATCACACTCGCCGGCGAAGAGCGTGATTCCGAGCGCCTTCGCTTCGGCAAGCTCTGGAGGCGTGTCCGCTAGCATGGCGAGACAGCCCGAGACGTGGAATCCTCCGATCACGACGGCAATGCCGGCCGCCCGGAAGGTTCGCGCAATGTCGAGCGCCCTCGGAAATTCATTCGACTGCACGCCAACAAGACCAACAAAACCGAAATTATCATTCCGGGCAAAGCGGCGGATGATCTCTTTGGGGTCGATCCAGGTGTTGGTCTCGTCGATTGAGGATACATCTATAGCCGTTTCGGGACCAAGAACGCGGCGGGTCATTGCGCCCTTTGCAAGGGCATCGACGGCAGCCAAAGAGTTCGACGGCATGGTCGAGCGCAACCATCGGATGACGTAACCATCTTCGTCATAATGGGATGGTTTGATCAGTACGATTTGAAATCGGCTGTGGTTTTGGTTTGGCAAACGAATCCCCTAAATTACCGTCGCGAGTCCAATAGCACGTCGCGGCACAGGCGTCTGCGAGACTACGAGGCTTTCCCAGTTTTAAACAAACACACACTAAATCTGGCGCTTAGGTTGGAAACCGGATGAGAAAGCCCGCTCTCTATTTTTGTGAGCCCGCACCGGCGAGAAAAGCAGACGGGGCGTCGCGCGCGGACTATTTCCAAGTGGGCTCGCCCCCGGGAAGCCGGCAGGAACAACGCTTGAGGCGTGGCGCCGGACGCCGGATCTGAATCACGGCCCAAGCGCATGTCCCAGCCGCTGGGGTTGCCTCAAAATTGCACTCTATTCCCGTTACAATGCACGCTATTCCGGTTAGAAAGAGTGGCGGAAAAGCCTGCAACATTCTTGCGGCCCGCTAACCCCGTTTGACCTCACGCATCACCTGACCCGTCCCTTCCGGCAAACCACCTGCCCACCAAAGATGCCCTCCATGTTCAAGATTCGAAGCTTTCTTCACGCCGCGCTCGCGCTCGCCGTCCTTTCGTTTCAGCCATGCGCCGTGCATGCGCAGCGCGCCAACGATCCTGCGGCCGATGCCCTGATCGGCACGGACTCGCGGTTTCAGCCGGTCGTCGCCGAACACGGCATGGTGGCGGCGCAGGAGAAGATCGCCGCGCAGGTGGGCGCGGATATCCTCAAGGCGGGCGGCAACGCGGTCGATGCGGCCGTCGCGACGGGGTTTGCGCTTGCTGTGACGCATCCGCAGGCCGGCAATATCGGCGGCGGCGGCTTCATGGTGCTCGCGCTCAATGGCGGAAAGACAATCACGTCCATCGACTATCGTGAAACGGCGCCAGCCGGCGCGAGCCGCGATATGTTCCTCGACGCAAGCGGCAATGTCGATCGCGACAAGGCGCGCTACAGCCGTGCTTCGGCCGGCGTTCCGGGGACGGTCGCGGGCCTCCTTTACGCGCTCGATCACTACGGAACCATGCCGCGTGAACGCGTGATGGCTCCCGCGATCAAGCTCGCCGAGGAGGGATTTCCTGTGCCGTTTGGCTTGGCGCTCGCGCTCGCAAAAAGCCGCGACCGGCTCGCGCAGGACCCGTCGAGCATCGCCTATTTCGAACATCCCAACGGCGAACCCTATAAGCTGGGCGAGATTTTCCGCCAGCCGGACCTCGCCAAGACGCTTCGCGCCATCTCAACCGGCGGCGCGCAGGGGTTCTACGAAGGTCCTGTCGCTCAGCTCATCGCGCAAGAGATGAAACAAGGCGACGGCCTCATCACACTGGACGACTTGAAAACATACCGGCCGATCGAGCGCGAGCCGGTTCGCGGAACGTATCTCGGCTACGGCATCGCCTCCATGCCGCCGCCCTCGTCGGGAGGCGCCCATGTGATCCAGTTGCTGAACATTCTCGAAGGCTACGATCTCAAGAAACTGGGACACGGCAGCGCTGCCACGATACACCGGCTGGTGGAAGCCATGCGGCGGGCCTATGCGGACCGCGCGAAGTATCTTGGCGATCCGGCCTTTGTCAAGGTTCCGCTGGCTGGTCTCATCAGCAAGGAATACGCCGCGCAACTGCGCGAAAGCATCAATCTCGATCGCGCTTCCAGGTCGGAGGATATCTCCGCAGGCCGCCCGCCGGGAGCCGAGGGAGATCAGACAACTCATTTTTCGATCATCGACAAGGACGGTAACGCGGTATCGAACACCTATACGCTGAACCTTGCCTTCGGCAGCGGTTACTCGGTCGACGGGGCCGGATTCCTCTTGAATAACGAGATGGACGACTTCTCCGCGAAAGCCGGCGCGCCCAACGCGTTCGGGCTCGTGGGCGGCGAGGCGAACTCGATCGCGCCCGGCAAGAGGCCCTTGTCTTCGATGGCGCCCACGATTGTCTTGAAGGACGGCAAGCCGTACCTCGTCACCGGAAGTCCGGGCGGCAGTACCATCATAACGGTCGTTCTGCAGGAGATTTTGAACGTCCTCGCGTTCAATATGAATGTCGCCGAAGCGACGGCCGTTCCCCGCGTTCACCACCAGTGGCAGCCCGACACGGTCATCACGGAGCGGGGTGTATCCGACGATACCTTACACATCCTGGAAGCGAGGGGTTTTATCTTGCCCAAGAACCCCGACGGCACGTTTCAACACAGAGTGCTCGGGCGCGCCAACTCGATCATGGAGGCCGGCGGTCTCTTCCTCGGTGCCGCGGATACGCGGGACGCCGACGGCGCCGCCATCGGCTATTGAAGCATAGCTCTCAATATTGGAATCGCGTCGCTCTCGCGGTGAAGAGCCAGAACCAGACGGGCGAAACCCGTCACCGCGAGCTTGCCGGGGTACGCTTCAGTCAGGCCGCCGGGCCGCAAAATCCATCGAAGCCGGGCGGCTCAGCGGACTTAATTTGTAACGAAGCACGCTTTGTCGCCGCCCACGCCCTTGATCTTCTGACAGAGATCCAGCGCCTCTTGGCGTGAACCGAGCGGACCGGCGACAGCTCGATAAGTAACGCCCTTCGCCCCGAGGTCGGCGATCTTGGTAACGAGCTGAACATTGCCAAGCACGGATTTATACTTGTCGGTCAGCGTCGGAATATCTCTCTGAATGGCTTTCTCGTCCGGCGCGGACTTCAACGAGACATAAAACCCGCCTGCCGGTGCGGTGGCCACAAGCTCAGCCGGAGGCGGCGGGGCTGCCCGGATGGCGGCAGATCTTGGCGATGCCGCCATCGCGGTTGCAAACTGCGGCTGCGGTGCGGCCCTCGGGGGCGCCGATGGCGGAACGGCAGCAGCAGGTGTCACAGGTGCCGCATTTCCAAAGGGCGGCGGAAGCTGGCCCGCATTCACATTCGCGAATTGCGGCTGAATGATTGGCCGCGTATCGACGCGCGTCCCGTCGGGCCGGTAGCTTTCACTGCGTACGACGGTCGGCTGATCGAGTCCCTGCCCTCCCGGAGCGGGTGCGGCGGCGGGCGCATCGCCGGTCTGATGCGCACGTTTCAAGGCTTCCTCGATCCGGTCGTCCAGCGAGCTGCCTCCTCCTGGAGCCGCGCCCACGGCAGGCGTCGACGCTTGCATCACGGGCGCAGGCGGTGCCGAAAACGAGGCAATCTGCGTCTGACCGTCTGGGGTGAGTCGCTCGTAGATCGCCTTTTCTCCATTGGGAAATTGGCGTCCACCCGGGCTGCCGGGCGTTTCCTTTGCGGGACGGGTATCCGCACGGATGAACGGTGTGGCCTTGTCGCCTCCCCCGCTCATCGTTTTGTAGTAGTAAGCCCCTCCGCCCGCGGCTAATGCGGCAACCAGAGCGGCAGCCAAAAGCTTTTTCCGGCCGCCCTTGCGCTCTCCGCCATGATCGTCCTCGAACTCGTCGTCATCGCCGAAGAAATCTTCATCGAGTTCGTCGCCATGAAGAGCGGGCCGGCCATGGCTGCCATCCGCTCCGCCGCCGTCAAAACCCTGCTCGTCCGCATGCCAGCTTTCCTGGCCGGCAAAGCGCGGATCGAATTGATCGTGCCCAAAGCTCCCGGCCGGATCGGCCTTCGGCTCGTATCCCCCCTGATAGGGCTGCGAGGACGGGTATCCTCGATCCACCGGTGCCTGTGGAGGAGGAGGTGCGTAGTTCTGCTGCTGCCATTGCTGTGCCGCCTGAGGCTGCTGCTCCTCCGGCAGGAAAAAGCGTGACGAGCCGTTGTCCTGCGCGGCGACTCTCGCGCCGAACCCGCGCTCATAATCCTCGGGCGAAGACGATGGCTGCCGGTTATAAAACTCCGGTTCGCGCGGGGCTGCGGGCTGGCTGAGCGGAGCGCGCGGAGGAGCAGAATTGTAGGGCTCCGGTTGGTATCCGGTCTGCGAGCCATAGGGGTTCTGGCCATAGGCCGCCGGCGCTTGATCGCGGCCAAAAAGGTCGTCCCGGCCAGCATCGCCGTAGGGCGAATTCTGGGGTTCTGCATGATACGCAGGCGGCGGGGGTGTGTAGGTAGGAACCGCGGGCTCGGCATAGGTGCGGGGAGGTTCCTGGCGCGGCGGCTCCGGATAGAAGCCTTGAGGCGATTGCGAGGGCTCATAGGGCCGCGTTTGCGGCGGGGCGGGAGGAACCGGCGGCTCTTGCCGTTGCGGCGGATAAGCCGGCCTCGTAAATCCGGAATAGGCCGCGTTCTGGGGCGGATTATCGCGCCCCGTTCTTTGGTCGTTGTAGGGGTTTGCGCCACCGTCCCGATTGCCAGAAGAGGGTTGATCCCATCTCTCGCCAGGGCGCTGCCTGTTGTTCGTCCGCCAGTCCGGCTCGCCTTGATCGGTCCGGCGTCCGCGGCGCGATGCCGAATTGTCATTCGTAGACATCGAACACTTTCCCTCCAACCTGCACTCTAATGGGACCTTGGCGAGCTAACGCATTTCAGAAATTGCTTCAACGCCAAGCAAACTCAAAGAGGACTGCAAAATCTGAGCGGCTGCTGTAATCAGCGCCAGACGTGCTTGTGTCATGTCCCAGCTTCCTTCGACCATGAAACGCAATTGTGGCGACTCTTTGCCTCGTGTCCAAAGGCTGTGGAATACAGCCGCAAGGTCATGAGCGAAAAAGGCAATTCTGTGCGGCTCATGTGCTTGCGCAGCACCTTCCGCGGTTCTTGGGAATTGCGCGATTTTCTTGATGAGCGCAAGTTCTGCCTCGTCGGTCAAAAGGTTCAGCTTGGCGCCGGCAAGTGCTGATGGGGATAAGTCCATCTCCGGAAAAGCATCGCGTGCCTTCGCGAGCACGGAGCAAGCGCGAGCGTGGGCATATTGCACGTAGAATACCGGATTTTCGTTCGATTGCTCAACCACCTTTTCGAGGTCGAAATCGAGCTGCGCATCGTTCTTTCGATACAGCATCATGAAGCGCACAGGCCCAGGCCCCACCTCGTCAACGAGGTCGCGCGCCGTGATGAAGGTGCCCGCGCGTTTCGACATCTTGTAAGGCTGTCCGCCCTTGAACAGCCGCACGATCTGGCAAAGCTTCACATCGACATCCGCTTCGCCGTCCGAGAGCGCCTTGACCGCTGCGGAAAGGCGTTTCACATAGCCGCTGTGATCGGCTCCCAGAACGATGATCATATGCTTGAAGCCGCGCCTGTACTTGTTGCGATGATAAGCAATGTCCGGCGCGAAATAGGTATAGGAGCCATCGGATTTTAAAATTGCGCGGTCCTCGTCGTCCCCAAATTGAGTGGACCGGAACAGCGTCTGTTCGCGATCCTCCCAGTCCTCCGGCGGCTTGCCCTTCGGTGGATCGAGGCGCCCTACGTATATCAGGCCCTTTTTGCGCAAGTCCTCGATCGACTCCCGCACCTCATCCGTCTGGCCCTCGGAAAGCGAGCGCTCCGAGAACAGCACTTCATGCTTGATGCCGAGCGCCGCGAGATCGTCGCGAATGAGATCCATCATCATCGACACGGCTTTGGCGCGCACTTTCGGCAGCCAGGTTGCCTCCTTCATGCGCAGGAGCCGCTTGCCATGTTCCTTCGCGAGCGCCTCGCCCACGGGTTTCAAATAATCGCCGGGATAGAGCCCTTCGGGTATCTCGCCGATCTCCTCGCCGAGTGCTTCGCGATAGCGCAGAAAGGCCGAACGCGCGAGCACGTCGACCTGCCCGCCGCCATCGTTGATGTAATATTCCCGCGCCGGCTTGAAGCCCGCGAATTCCAAAAGATTGGCCAGCGAGTCTCCGAACACCGCGCCGCGCGTATGGCCGACATGGATCGGCCCGGTCGGGTTCGCGGAGACATATTCCACATTCACGGCTTCGCCTGCGCCTATGTTGCTTCGACCGTAATCCTTGCCTTGCGCAAGAACGGCGCGCAAGACCGAAGGCCAGAACTCCAACTTCAACGTTAAGTTGATAAATCCTGGTCCTGCAACTTCAACTTTGGCCAAGTCTGGGCTTTTGAGCAGCTTGTCCACAATCTGTTCGGCGAGTTCCCGCGGATTCTTGCGCGCGGATTTCGCGAGCAGCATCGCGGCGTTCGTCGCAAGATCGCCATGTGCGGCTTCGCGCGGCGGTTCGACCACGAAGCTGTCGAGCTTCGCATCGGCAGGAAGGATGCCATCGGCTTGCAAACCGGCGAGCACGTCCCGGATGCGGTCATCGAAAATCGCAAAGATGTTCATGGCCGACTTATAAGCGCTTCGGCAATGCTTCGCAATCTCCGGCAAAGCGGAGGACTGCTGAGCAGCTGTAGTCCCCCCTCATCCTGCCCTTCTCCCCGAGGGGAGAAGGGACGCCTTCCCGACGGTTGCGGCCTGCTTCCTCTCCCCGCGGGGTGAGGGGGTTTGAAAGATTTCGCTCCATCCTTCGAACGTCCGATCCTTCGAGACGCCGCCCCTGGCGGCTCCTCGGGATGAGGCCGGGTGTCATCGCTGTGGTCCGCCACATGGTGAGCTTGTCGAACCATATGCAACAGCCATTTGCAGCAGCGTCTTAATCAACGCCCCAGTCCTTGAGCGCCTCCGCGCCGCCTTCGCCCGGCGCGTTATGTCCTGCCATCGTCACGATGGAGCGGGAGAAACGCGGGGCGGGCGGCGGCTGCAGGGCGCCATTCTCCTCGATGAAGGTCGCGCGCGCCGCGTTATGGGGATGGCGAGCGGCTTCGTCAAAGTCGAGAACCGGGACCACGCAAGCATCCGTGGCCTCAAACTGCAAAGCCCACTGGTCCCGCGTCTTCGCCGCGAAGATGACCTCGAACTCCTGGTGCAAAGCCGGCCATTGCGTCCTCTCGTATTGGCGTGCCGCTAATTCTTCGACGTTCAGGCCGAGGCCTCGAACAAGCGCTGCGAAAAATTTTGGCTCAAGCGCCGCGACAGCGACGTACTTCCCATCGAGGCAGCAATAGGTCCGGTAGAAGGGTGAGCCGCCGTCGAGCATGTTCCTGCCCCTGGGGTGATTCCAAAGTCCGCCGGAGCGGAGGGCAAGTATAATGGCAAGCTGCGAAACCGTACCATCCAGGATCGCGGCGTCGATAACCTGCCCGAGACCCGACTGCTGCCGCTCTAGGAGTGCCGCGAGGATTCCGATGACGAGGAAAGCGCCGCCGCCGCCCATGTCGCCGACCAAGTTGAGGGGCGGGACGGGCGGTCCGCCCGCGGGGCCGATGGCGTCGAGGGTTCCGGTCAGCGCGATGTAGATCAGATCGTGGCCGGCGGCCTTCGCCAGCGGCCCGGTCTGGCCCCAGCCGGTCATCCGTCCGTATATCAGCTTCGGGTTGCGCGCGAGCGCGGCATCGGGTCCAAGGCCGAGCCTTTCCATCACCCCTGGTCTGAATCCTTCGATCAGCACATCGGCTTTTTCCGCGATGCGCAGGCAGAGGTTGATGGACTCGGGGTCTTTCAAATCGAGCAAGAGCGAGCGCCTGCCGCGATCCACAGCTGCCCTCTCTATGGGGAACAACTCCTCGTTGCCCGGGCGGTCGATGCGCAGCACATCGGCCCCGAGATCGGCGAGCAGCATACCGGCATAGGGTGCCGGTCCGAGCCCCGCGAATTCGAGCACACGGATGCCGGATAGAGGCGCGTTATGGGGTTTGGCGGTTTCCAACGTTTCTGATCCTTCGCGAGGAGTCATGGCCGGGCTTGACCCGGCCATCCAAATCATAAAGCAGGACTGTGTATGTTGCCCTGGATGGCCGCCTCAAGGGCGGCCATGACTAAAAGTGGCGGTTAAGCCGCCGCCGGCGTCTTCGGCGCCGGATAGAACGTCTCGCCCTTCGCGGCCATGTCGCGGAGCAGCTTAGGCGGTGTGAAACGCTCTCCATATTTCTGCGCCAGTGCGTCGCACTCGGACACGAACTGAGCGATACCCACGGTATCGACCAAGCTGATCGGGCCACCGGTATAGGGCGCGAAGCCGAGGCCGAAGATGCCGCCGATGTCGCCGTCCTCCGGTGCGGTCAGCACGCCTTCCTCCATACACCGCACCGCGTCGAGCGCTTGCGCATAGAGCAGCCGCTTTTTCAACTCGCCGATCGAAGGCCATTCGCTTTCCGGCTTCGATGGGAAGAGTTCGGCGAGCCCCGGCCAAAGGCTCTTCTGCTCTTTCTCCGGGTAGTCGTAGAAGCCCTTGCCGTTCTTCCGGCCCGCGCGCCCATTCTTGACGTACATCGTCTCCATGACGCCGACGGCCGCGCCCGGCTTGTAGGCGTCTCCAAGATCGGTCTCGGCTGCCTTGTGAATTTTCCAGCCGAGGTCGATGGCGGTTTCATCGGCGAGTGCGAGCGGCCCAACGGGCATGCCGGCGAGCTTGCCCGCATTCTCGATCAGCGCCGGCGGAAGGCCTTCCGTCAGCATGATCTCGCCTTCGCCGATATAGCAGCCGCAGAAGCGCGAGGTGAAGAAGCCGCGCCCGTCGTTGACGACGATGGGCGTTTTCTTGATCGCCTGGACGAAATCGAGTGTGACGGCGAGGGCTTCGTCGCTTGTCTGCTTGCCTCGGATGACTTCGACAAGCGGCATTTTCTCGGCGGGAGAAAAGAAGTGAATACCGATGAACTTGTCCGCGCGGCCGCTCGCCTCCGCGAGGCTGGTGATCGGAATTGTCGAGGTGTTCGAGCCGAAGATCACGCCGGGCCGGATTACGGCTTCAACGCGCTTCGTCACGTCCGCCTTGATGGCGCGGTCCTCGAAGACAGCTTCGATGATGTAATCCACCTCCGCGAGTGCCGCGAAATCGGTTGCGGGGTGGATGCGGGCGAGCAGCGCCTCGCCATCGGATTGGCTCATGCGGCGCTTGGCCACCGAGCCTTCGACGAGTTTGCGCGCATAGCCCTTGCCGCGGTCCGCCGCCTCCTGGTCCCGGTCGATCAGCACAACCTCGATGCCGTTCGACGCCGCCACATAAGCGATGGCCGCGCCCATCATGCCTGCGCCCAACATGCCGATTTTCTTGAACTTCGCCTTCGGCACGCCTTGCGGCCGGCGCGCGAGCTTGTCCGCGCGCCCTTTGTTGATGAACAGGCTGCGGATCATGTTCGGCGCGACTGTCCCTCGCAGAAGTGAAAGGAAGTATTTCGCTTCGATCTTGAGCCCGGGATCGATGGGCACCTGCGTCCCTTCGTAGACGGCGGACATGATCGCTTGCGCGGCCGGATAATTGCCGAAGGTCTTGTCGCGCAGCATGGCGTTGCCGGCGATGAAGGTTTGAACTGCGGCCGGGTTCATGGCGCCCGCGCCGCCCGGCAATTTGAACGATTTCTCGTCCCACGGCTGAACCGCTTTCGCGCCGGGTGAGGTGAGCCATGTCTTCGCCGCCGCCAGCAAATCGGACGCTGGCACAACCTCATGGATGAGCCCGTTCGCCTTCGCCTGCTGGGGCGTCAAGTTCCGGCCCTCAAGCAGCAACGGAAGCGCGGGCATGATGCCGATCAGGCGCGGAATGCGCTGCGTGCCGCCGGCGCCGGGTAAAAGCCCGACCTGCACCTCCGGCTGGCCGATCTTGATGTCCCCGCCATCGGCGCTGACCCGGTAATGGCAGGCAAGCGCAATCTCGAAGCCGCCGCCGAGCGCAGTGCCGTTGATGGCGCAGGCCACGGGCTTGCCGCAGGTTTCGAGCCGGCGTAGCACGTTCGTGAAGCTGAGCACGCCCTTGAGCGCCTCGGCCGCTGGAGCCGTCTTGGCCTCTGCGATCAAGCCCTCCATCGCGATGAGGTCCGCGCCCGCGACAAAGCTCGATTTTCCTGACGTGACGATGATGCCCTTCACGGAGGTATCGCCTGCAGCGCGTGCAATGGCAGCCTCAAATTCCGCCACGAAATCCGGGCCGATGACGTTCATCGATTTTCCCGGCTGGTCGATGGTGAGAGTTGCGATGCCGTCGCTGTCGGCGGCGTATGAAATGCTTGCGGTCATTGCCAAAATCCTTGTGTCGATCCCTTCGCCCCGGCCCTCTCCGGAGAGGGAAGTTCGGTTGCGCCCTTTGCGATGGCGTCCCCTCTCCCAGCGGGACAGGGACAGGGTGAGGGGTGTTGCCCTAACCTAAAACCGCTCGATGATCGTGGCCGTGCCCATGCCGGCGCCGATGCATAGGGCGACAAGGCCCGTGCTCGCCCCCCGCCGCTCCATCTCGTCCAGCAGCGTGCCGGCCACCATCGCACCCGTCGCGCCGAGCGGATGGCCCATGGCGATGGCGCCGCCGCAGACGTTGATCTTGTCATGGGGGATGCTCAGCGCTTGCATGAAGCGGAGCACGACGGAGGCGAACGCCTCGTTCAGCTCCCAAAGCTCGATGTCTTCCTTCTTCATGCCGGCCTTTGCGAGGGCACGCTCGGCTGCGAAGCTCGGTCCGGTGAGCATCATTGTCGGCTCCGAGCCGATGGAGGCGAAGCTGCGGATGCGCGCGCGCGGCTTGAGGCCAGCCTTCCCGCCGGCTTCCTTCGATCCGATCAGAACCGCAGCGGCCCCATCCACGATGCCGGACGAGTTGCCGGGCGTATGCACGTGGTTGATGCGTTCGAGTTCGGGATATCTCTGTATCGCGACGCCGTCGAAGCCGTAGTTCTTGCCCATATCGGCGAAGGAGGGGTTCAGTGAGCCAAGCGACTGCATAGTCGCATCGCCGCGAATCATCTCGTCACGGGTGAGCAGCGGTATGCCGAGAATGTCATTCACCGGCACCACCGAAGAGGAAAAGCGGCCCTCTTCCCAGGATTGCGCCGACCGTTTATGGCTTTCCACCGAATATGCATCCGCGTCGTCACGGCTGATGCCGTATTTCGTTGCGATCAAATCCGCGCTGATGCCTTGAGGCACGAAATAAGCCGGGATGGCGATCGCGGGATCGACCGGCCATGCGGCGCCGTCGGAGCCCATGGGCACGCGGCTCATCGCCTCGACGCCGCCCCCAATCGCCATTGGCGACTGTCCCGACATCACCTTCGCCGCCGCCATGTTGATCGCTTCGAGGCCGCTGGCACAGAACCGGTTCACCTGCACGCCCGGAACGCTTTCGTCGTAACCCGCCGCCATAACCGCGGTGCGGGCGATATTCGCGCCCTGCTCGCCAACCGGCGTCACGCAACCAAGGATCACATCCTCGACCTCTTTGGTGTCGAGCCCACCGTTGCGGTCGCGAAGCGCTTCCAGCATTTGCGCGGCGAGCATGACCGGCGTTGCTTCATGCAGCGACCCGTCCTTCTTGCCTTTGCCGCGCGGCGTGCGCACGTGGTCGAAAATATAGGCGTCTGCCATGCTTGCTCCTCCCCTGGTTCATGCCGTCATGGCCGGGCTTGACCCGGCCATCCAGACTTTTCCTCGCGGCCGGATCGCTCCTCGCCTAACGGGCGCCGTTCCATCCCTCGGATGGCCGGGTCAAGCCCGGCCATGACTTTCGCGATGGCCTTAGCGATTTTCCGATAGACCGCACTGCGCTGCCCTTGGCCGGGCGCTTAAAGCGTCCGCGCGATAATCTCTTTCATGATCTCGTTCGTACCGCCGTAGATGCGTTGCACGCGCGCGTCCGCAAAAGCGCGCGTGATGGGGTACTCGCTCATGTAGCCGTAGCCGCCATGAAGCTGCAGACAGGTATCCATCACCCTGCACTGAAGATCGGTGATCCAGTACTTCGCCATGGCCGCGGTGGCAGGGTCGAGTTCCGACTCCATCATCTGCTCGATGCAGCGGTCGACGAAGGTCCGGCCGATCTGAACCTCGGTCTTGATCTCGGCGAGCTTATGCTTGGTGGTCTGGAAATCGAAAATCGTGCGGCCGAAAGCCTTGCGCTCGCGCACGTAATCGACGGTCCATTGAAGCGCGGCCTCCGCGGAGGAGATGCCGGAGATGGCGATTTGCAGCCGCTCCCACGCCAGTTCCTTCATCAGGAGGATGAAGCCTTCCCCCTCCTGGCCGAGCCGCGCATCGCCGGGCAGTTCGACATCCTGGAAGAAAAGCTCGGAGGTATCCTGTGCATGCATGCCAAGCTTTTCGAGATTGCGGCCCTTCGAGAAGCCGGGAAGACCGGCATCGACCAGGAAGAGCGTGATGCCCTTGGCGCCCTTGGACGCATCGGTCTTCGCGACGGTCACGACGACGTCGGCGTTCTGGCCGTTGGTGATGAAGGTCTTCTGACCGTTCAAAATATAGCCATTGCCGCGAGGCTGCGCCGATGTCCGTACCCCTTGCAGATCGGAGCCGGCGCCGGGCTCGGTCATCGCGATGGCACTGATGATTTCGCCCTTCGCCATGGGGGGCAAATAGCGCTGCTTCTGATCCTCGGTGCCGTAAGCGAGGATGTATGGCGCCACGATGTCCGAATGGAGCGAGAAGCCGGGCCCGCTTGCGCCCACGCGCGCAAGTTCCTCCATGACGATCGCTGAATGCAGCCGGTCGCCGCCGCCACCGCCATATTCCTCCGGGATGGCCGGAAGGAGAAGTCCGGTCTCACCCGCCGCCAGCCAGACCGATCTGGGAACGATCAACTCTTTCTCCCATTTCGCGTGATGCGGTACGATCTCGCGTTCGACAAATTTGCGAACCTGATCGCGGTAAAGTTCGTGCTCTTCGGAAAAAATCGTCCGTGGCAACATCAACCGTTTCCTCAGTTTATTTGCGTGTCTTGTTTTGGATGCTGGCTGGAGCGGGCTCCGGTTGCGCACATGGTCCGCTCATTTCCTTCAAATAGCGCAGGCATTGACGATGGATCTCGCGCAATTCCTGAAGCGTCTTGCTGACATCGGCCTGCTTTTGTTCAAGCTCCGCGATAAGCGCGCCGGAACGCTGCGCGACGAAGGCCACCTGCTGAGGGCGCCCTTCGCCGCGATCGCCGTAAAGGTCCAGGAACTGCTTGACTTCAGCGAGCGAGAAGCCGATCGATTTCGCCCGCAAGATCAGCTTGAGCCGTGCGCGCTCGCGTTTCGTATAGACGCGCCCGCCATTCACGCGGGGCGGAGAGAGAAGATCCTTCGCCTCGTAAAAGCGGATCGCTCGCGCGGTGATCCCGAATTCGCTTGCAAGCTCGGCAATGCCATAAAGTCTGTCCGGGTCGGAGGGACTCTTTGAACCGGCTGCGGGTGCTGACCTCAAATGCTTGTCCTGACTACCTGCTCAGCAATTTAATCAATGTGCGCTTATCGCGGCTTCCGTCGAAAAGGCGGCTTCCCCGCTTAGAGGGAAGCGCGCCCCGCCGCCGTAGCGATCGAAGCGGCATCGGAGACTTGCATCCCGTTACTTCGCTTCGCCCGCGACGGCGGCAACTTCGCTTCAGTTGAAATGCGCTAAACGAGCTGGCCGAGCTTCATGGCGAGGCCCATGTCGCCGCCAACCTTCATCTTGCCGGTCATAAAGGCGGCGGTGCCACCGATGCGGCCGTGGATGAGATCGCTGAAATCTGCAGCGCTCATCGTAATCGTGCAATTCGCCGGTTCGTCCTTGTTCGCCGTAATGACATTTTCAGCGCCGGTGCCATCGATGAACAGGCAACCATCGCTTCCCAGATCGAATTTCAAAGTGCCGCCGAGGGCTCCCTTGCCGGCGACACGCTTCGTCATGCCTTCGGCCACATCCTGCAAGTTCATCTCAAGCTCCCTTTTTGAGTTTCCCCGCCCCTACGTAGCGCATCGAACTGACTTTAACAAGAGGCAGTTGACGTATACGTCAACCTTGCTCCGGCGATCGTGGGCCGGTGCCCGATTCAGAATTGCATTGAGATTAAACCAACGTCTGAGGAACCGCGCCGGCCTTCGCGCGCGGTGCGTCTAATTGTGACGGGAAGTCAAAGACGGTGGTGTCTGAATACACAAGCTAGTCTCCTTAATGTACTATGGCATCTTGGATTCGCAGCGCGCGCATCCGGTAAAAAGAGGAGCGGAAAATGCGTCATCTCGAATCGGCCGTCAGGTTGCGCGTTTTCATGGGAGAGGACGATAAGTACAAAGGACGCCCGCTCTATGAAGAGATTGTGGTTCAAGCCCAGAAATCGCGAATTGCCGGAGCAACCGTCATGCGGGGATACATGGGCTACGGCGCAGCAAGCGGGCTCCATCCGGGCAAGATTCTGCGAAGCTCGAAGGACCTTCCGGTCGTTGTCGAAATCCTCGATAACGAGGCGAAGGTGACCGCCTTCTTGGACATCTTGGATCAGCTTCTCACCGGAGGCGTAGCGACGATGGAGAAAGTTCAACTGTTCCGGTACACCAAGGCGCCAAAGGCGAGCGCCGAACCGAAGACTTAGCCGGGCTGCCCCTCGCGCGTGGGCGCTCGACCGCGAGGGCACCACGCGGCGGTTACTCGGTGCCGGTCTCCATGAAAGGCCCTGCCCCCTCCCGGCGCATCGCACTCAAGTAACGGTGCACCGCGAGGCGGCCCTGTTCAATGGCGTGATCCGCCTTGTGGAAATCGAAAAGACCGATGCCATCGAGATGAACCTGGATCGTGGCGTCGGGCGGATCACCCGCCAATCTGGAGCGGGCGATGCGGTTCTGCGTGATGTTGAAGGCCTCAAGCACGACGCGCGGGATTCCCGGAGCGCCATCCCGGCGGCGCCCCAGCATCTGCCGTTTGACGAGGGCGAACCGGCTTCTCTTTGGCCGGTCTCCGGTTGGAATGGGGTCCTCTTTTGCGTCGGGCGCCGCCTCCGCCTCTATGGGGAAGAGCGCGTTCCGCACATAGCTCCCGGAGTGAAACGTCACCGCGATCACGAACTGGGCTCCGAAAGCGCGCGCGGTGGTGACGGGAACAGGATTGACGAGCGCGCCGTCCATCAACCAGCGGCCGCCAAGCCGCACCGGCTTGAAAATTCCGGGCAAGGCATAGGAAGCGCGCAGAGCTGCCACAAGTGACCCTTTGGTGAGCCAAATCTCCTGGCCTGTGCCGAGCTCCGTCGCGACCGCTATGAACCGCTTCGGAAGACTCTCGATCTGGATCTCCCCGATCTGTGAGGCAAGCGTCTTCTCCAGGCGTTTGCCCGTGACGAGGCTCGATCCTGAGAGGCTTACGTCGAGATAGCGCAGAAGCCGGCGCAAAGTCAGCGTCCGCGCAAAGCTATGCAGCTGGCCCAAATGACCGGCCGCATAGAAGCCGCCGGCGACCGCGCCAATGGACGTGCCGGCAATGATTTGCGGTTCGAGACCTGCCTCAGCCAAAGCCTCGATGACGCCGATATGAGCGAGCCCGCGCGCGGCGCCGCCGCCTAATGCCAGTCCTACGATGGGCTTTTTCATGAATGGGCTAAGGAGCCTAGCTCTTGGTATAAATTGGGACTATCCCAGGGCGGCAATAAGATTCCCATAACGGTGGCGCCGCAACCTATGCGAGCGTTTCATCCCCATCAAGTTGAAGGACTGCTGCGCCGTCAGTCAGGACGATGCGCCGGTAAAAACAACTGCGGCGCCCTGTGTGACACGCCGCGCCGCCATCGAGATGCGCGGCGATCCAGAGGACATCCTGGTCGCAATCGGTTCTGACCTCCTGAACCAGAAGCCTGTTCCCGCTCGTTTCGCCCTTGCGCCAGAGCGACTGCCGCGAGCGGCTCCAGAAATGAGCTTCGCCCGTTTCGAGCGTGAGACGGAAGGCCTCAGCGTTCATGTAGGCGAACATCAGGACGCCGCCACCCGCTGCATCGGTCACAATGGCTGGGATGAGACCCGCAGCATCGAACTTGGGCGCAAACTCTGTCCCTTCTTCGATCTCGGATTTATGCGAGGCGGGGCCGGATGAAATGGGAAACTCCTGGATATCTAGGTGGTGGTTACGGTGCGCGGACCGGTCGCGAGCAACATGAAGCGATCCCGATAGGCTGGGTCATCCCTGAAAACACCGGTAAAGCGCGTGGTGATCGTGGTCGTGCCCGGCTTGTGCACGCCGCGCGTCGTCATGCACTCGTGAAGGGCATCGATCATGATGGCGACGCCTTGGGGTTGGAGCGCCTCCTGAATCGCATCGGCGATTTGCGCCGTCATGGTTTCCTGCGTCTGTAGCCGCTTCGCATAGATGTCGACAACGCGGGCCAGCTTCGAAATACCGGCAATGCGTCCACGCGGAAGATAGGCGACATGGGCCACCCCTATGATAGGCAGCATATGATGCTCGCAATGCGACTCGAAGCGGATATCCCTCAACATCACGAGGTCGTCGTAGCCCTGAACATCCTCGAAAGTCCGGGAGAGGGCGTCGATGGGGTCGGCGGCATAGCCGGCGAAGAACTCTTCGAACGATTCGACCACGCGGGCTGGCGTCTCGGCAAGCCCTTCGCGCGACGGATCGTCACCCGCCCAGGCGAGGAGCGTGCGCACGGCGTCCTCGGCTTCCTGCCGGCTAGGCTTTGCCACCGCAGACCCGGCAGCGCCATTCCCGCCATGCCGGCTGAGCCGAAGCGGTTTTGGGGTTGACGCTGTTTTGCTCATAGACCTTTTCCTTTCGGCGGACGGCGTAAAGCCAGAGGCCGCGGGCATGCTCTTGGCCATTCCTGCGCCCGTCGCAGCATCCGGTGGCCGCCCTGCATCATGGAACGGCCCGATACAAAGCCGGCCAAACGATTGCAGGTTCATAGACGAGCCAATATATAGGACGGGCGGCGCGGGGAAAAGAGGGCTCAGCCTTGGCTGGTTTTTCGCCGCTTCCCTGCCCTCCGAGCGCTCAGAGAAATCCATGGCCGAGTTGGAAGACATTTATTCCGAGAAAGTTCTGCTGCTCTCGGGGACTATTCCGCGAACGGGGCGTTTGCAGGACGCAGACGCCACGGCCAGCGCGCATTCCAAGCTTTGCGGCTCGCGCATCACCGTCGATCTCAAGATGAAGGATGGCGTCGTCACGGACTACGCGCAAGATGTCCGCGCTTGTCTTCTCGGGCAGACCTCGGCTTCGGTGATGGGCACCAACATCGTGGGGTCGGAGGCCGGTGAGTTGCGCGAGATCGGCGCGCAGATGAGGCGGATGTTGAAAGAGGGCGGCTCGCCGCCCGGCGGCCGCTGGAGCGATCTCGCGATACTCGAATCGGTGCGCGATTACAAAGCGCGGCATGCTTCGACTTTGCTCGTCTTCGATGCCGTCGAAGAAGCCATCGCTGCAATTGAGACGAAGCGGGACTAGGCGGCCTCTCAGCTTCGCAAGTAGGAGGTTAGCCCCTAAGGCTAAAGCGTCGCGAGGGGAGGCTTCTTGCGATGACGGGCGTGGAAACGGGAAGCGGGGCCTTTGCTAATTCAGCAGGCCGCCGGCAGATTTGTCCCGGAAGCCATCCATGTCCGCCGCTGACGTGAGAAGCTCGATGTCGGGCACAATCACGGCGCGCGTACCGCGCAGTTCGATGACTCCGTCGCCTTTCAGCTGGCTGATTTTCCGGCTCACGGTTTCGATCGTTAAACCGAGATAATCGGCGAATTCCGAGCGCGTTAAGGGCAGATCGAACGCAGCCGAACGGCCGGTAAGTCCCGAGCGCCGCGCGATCATGAGCAGCAGGCTCGCAACCCTCTCGTAGGAGGATTTGCGGCTGAGCATCAGCGTCCAGTCGCGGTAGAGATCGAGTTCGCGCACGGTCAGCTCGAAGAGCCAGCGTTCGAGCGGGGGATACTCCAACAGCAGTTGGCCAAAGGCTGCACAAGGGAAAGAACACAATTCGACATCCGTGGCGGCGATGGCGGAGAAGCGGTGCCGGCCGGAGAAAGAATGGCCCAGAAATTCCGGAGCATACATCAATCCGATAACATGTTGCTCTCCACCCGGTCCTGCTTTGATGAGCTTCACGGCACCGGACAAGATCGACGCGAAGGTGGTGACCTCCTCGCCATCCCGGAAGACGTGCTGACCGGCCGGGACCGTATGCCGCTCCGCTGTGCTGCTTAGCGTCTCCAACTGTTCGACGGGCAATACCGCGCAAATACCCTCGCGGCGGCTAACGCAAGGGTCGCACCTTGCGGTGGAGGCGTGCACATGGTCTGCGGCTTGGACGGACATTATATGTTTTTGGGCCTAGCTTGGTTGCTGACCGTTTGCAAACTAAGGCTTTACGTTCGGCCTGTCCATTGACGCACTGCCGCAAGCCGCTGCTATTCCGCGGCAGTGCCACCACCGGGCCCGGCGAGATCTAGCGGTTCTTGAATTGCGGCGGGCGCTTGCCTGCGAATGCGGCCATCCCTTCCTTCTGATCCTCGGTCGCGAAAAGAGCCTGGAAAACGCGCCTCTCGAAGCGGATTCCCTCTGAAAGCGTGGTCTCGTAAGCCCGATTGACAGCCTCTTTCGCCGTCATGACGGCCGGCAGCGAGAGGCTTGCGATCTTCTCCGCCGCATTCATCGCCTCGGCCAGCAGATCCGCGGCGGGGACGACGCGCGACACAAGCCCGCAGCGCTCGGCTTCGGCTGCGTCCATGTGCCGCCCCGTCAGGCACAGATCCATGGCCTTCGATTTCCCGGCGACACGCGTGAGCCGCTGTGTGCCGCCGGCGCCGGGGATAACGCCAAGCAGGATTTCGGGCTGTCCGAACCGCGCGGTGTCACTGGCGATGATGAAATCGCACATCATCGCCATCTCGCACCCACCGCCGAGCGCAACGCCTGAGACGGCGGCGATCACGGGCTTGCGGCAACGGCTCAGTCGCTCCCAAGGCGCGATGAAATCGTTCAGGATCACATCGCCGAAGGTTTTGTCCTTCATCTCGATGATGTCCGCTCCGGCCGCGAAGGCCTTTTCCGACCCCGTCAGCACCATCGCGCCGATCTCCGGGTCCGCCTCGCAGGCATCGAGCGTCTGGTTCAGTTCGGAGATGAGTTGCGCGTTCAACGCGTTGTACGCCTTGGGCCGGTTGAACGTGATGAGCCCCACCTTGCCTCGTTTCTCGAAAAGCACGGTTTCAAAAGCCATGGTGTTTCCTCTCAAACTTTGGATTGGCAGCGTGGACAGAAAAAAGTCGAGCGCCCCTGCTGGACTTTGCGTTCGATAACCGAACCGCAAGCCCGATGACAAGGCTGCCCGGCGCGGCCATAGACGTCAAATTTTTCCTGGAAGCTGCCGCCCGCGCCATCGGCATGCCGGTAGTCGCGGATCGAGGAGCCGCCGGCCAGGAGCGCATCGCCGAGCACGGCCTTGACGGACACGCGGAGGCGTTCCGCGGCCTTGCTGCCCCTTTTTCCCAGCGCAAGCACGCCTGCTTCCGCTTCGGGCGGGAGCCCCGCCCGGAACAGCGCCTCGCAGACATAGATGTTTCCGAGCCCCGCAATGATCCGCTGATCGAGGAGGAATGCCTTCAAGGCCTGCGACTTGCCCCGGGCGCGCCCGATCAGGTAATCCGGCGTCAGACTGTCCGAGAGCGGCTCCACGCCGAGCCCCTTGAAATGCGGATGCGCATCCATGGCCGCGAGCGGCAGCAGGGTCATATAGCCGAAGCGGCGCACGTCGTTGTAGCGGATCACATCGCCGCCGCTCATGGCGAACACGACGTGATCGTGACGCGGATCGGCATCGTAATCGTAATAGAAAGCGCCCGGCGTTTCGCCCTGGCCCAAGCCTTGGCGTAGTATCGTGAAGCGCCCGGTCATGCCGAGATGCATGGCAAGCCCAAGTCCGCTCCCGGTTTCTGCAATGATGTATTTGGCGCGGCGCGAGAGGCGAATCACGCGCTCGCTTTTGAGCCGGCGTGCAAAATTCGCGTCGAAGGGGAAGCGAAGGTCCTCGCGGTTGAGGGTCACGCTCAGGAACGAGGAGCCCTCCATTGCAGGCGCCAGTCCGCGCCGCACGATCTCCACTTCGGGAAGCTCTGGCATGGTCCGAACTTTGCGCGAACCGCGGCCTTTTGCAAGCGCGCTTCGGTGAAATCAGCTTGCTGGCCGAAAGCCGGAACGCTTCGAATTCCAATGCGTCCTAGACGTGGCCGGATTTGACGCAAAAAAAAAACCGGCCAAACGTGTTGGCCGGCGCATCTAAGCTAATGCTTGATTTTACTCTACCAGCGGTGCCAACGGCAGCCCCAGCCACCACTCCAGCGGCGGCAGTGATGAACCTTTTGAACCGCGTCGCCAGAAGCAACGGTGGCCTGAACGGAGGCCGGCGATGTGGGAGCAGCTTGCGCAGATACCCCAAGCATCATTCCGATCGCAATAGATGCGAAAACTGCATATTTCTTCATGCGAGCCTCTCAGTTTGCGCTCATTATCTTTACTCTTCGTTCATACTCGAAGTCGCCTGGAGAGGCGAGCGCCACGGCCTGATACTTTCGTCCGCGGACGGCTCGAAAACCGTTAAGGCGCGGGCCTCGCCGCCGTTGCCGCCCACAGCGCGCCCATGCGAGAATGACGCCTCGATCACGAACGCTGTACGAGGAAAATCCCTTATGCCGCTTCCGCCGCCAGCCACCGTTGGAGCGCCGTTTTCCGGTATCGACACGCCCGCGCTCGTGATCGACCTCGACGCGTTCGAGCGAAATCTCGATGCGATGGCCGAAGCTTGCCGGCGGCTCGGCGTGCGCCTGCGGCCACACGCGAAAACGCACAAATCGCCCATCGTCGCGGCCAAGCAAATCGCCCGCGGCGCCATGGGCATTTGCTGTCAGAAGCTCGCCGAGGCCGAGGTTTTCGTTGCTAGCGGCATTGCGGACGTGCTCATCACGAACGAGATCGTTGGAGGGCACAAGCTGGAACGCCTGGCGCGCCTTGCCCGCCACGCCCGCATCGGGATTTGCGCAGACAATGCGGAGGCCGTCGAGACGCTGGCCGCTGCAGCCGCTAAAGCAGGGTCCCGCATCGAGGTTCTGGTTGAAATCGATGTTGGCCAGAAACGGTGCGGCGTGGCGCCGGGCGCGCCGGCTGTCGAACTTGCGCAGAAAATCGCGCGCTTTTCCTCTCTAACCTTCGCCGGGCTCCAGGCTTATTACGGAAGCGCGCAGCACTTGCGGACGCACGATGAACGCCGCGCCGCGATTGCGTCGGCGCGAGACAAGACCGCCGCTACCGTCCGGCTTCTCGCCGAGGCTGGTATGGAATGCGCGACCGTCGCCGGCGGCGGCACGGGCACCTACGAGTTGGAGGGGTCAAGCGGCGTCTGGAACGAGCTTCAGCCGGGGTCCTACATCTTCATGGACGCGGATTACGCGAAGAATACGCGAGGTCCCGGGGCGCAGGTCTTCGAGCATGCGCTGTACGTGCTCGCCTCGGTGATGAGCCTGTCCGCCGGCTGGGCGGTGGTGGACGCCGGCCACAAGGCACTTTCCAACGACAGCGGCTTCCCGACGGTTCTTGGCAGGCCCGAGGTCAGTTACGAACGGCCCTCCGATGAACACGGCATACTCGACTTGACGGCGAGCGCGTGGAAGCCTGGACTGGGTGAAACGGTATTGCTCATTCCGGGCCATTGCGATCCAACCGTGAATCTCTACGATTGGTTGGTGGGGGTGCGGCACTTCGGGATGCCGCACGCATGCGTGGAGGCCGTTTGGCCCGTTGCGGCGCGCGGTGCGCTCACTTGAGCAGGCTTTCGCAGTTTCACCGGCTATGCGGCGGCCCAGCTGGCTCAATATGTAGACGGCAAAGCTCTCGCCTTTGATTTGTAAAGGACCTAGGAGGCAGGTTGCCTGGTCCAGGCGAAACTAATCCAGCCGCCTAAAATTGGAGGTCTCACGCAAGCCCGGCTTACAGGAAGCGTGTTGCATAGCTATAGCCAAGCTTGAGGTTTCCAGGTGAGGAGGAACGGCTTTAATGGGGGGAAGTGCTGGTGAGGACCGCCCGAATCCTGGCCATCCGATGGTGCTGACGTCTAAAGTGCCTGCGCAGTTCGTGCCGTGCCGTTGCCCCGGTCCCAGCACGCATGCCAAATATCGCGGTGGGCAAGTAAGGGGGTACACTTTGAGGCCTTGGATCGCAGCGTACGGTTTTTTGCTTCTTTTTGTCCCCGCTGCGCAAGCGGTGCAGTGCGGTGGTGATTTTCGTACCTTCATCGACGCGATATCCGGGGAGGCTGCGAATGAGGGCGTGTCACCTGCCATCGTCGCCCAGGCGTTTGCTGGCATTTCACCCGATCCATCCGTGCTTCGATTCGATCGCCGCCAGCAGCGCGTGTTTAACAAAAGCTTTGAGTCTTACGCTGCGATTGCTGTAACACCCCGGCGCATCGAACGCGGCCGGCAGCTCTTACGCAAGAACGCTGCGCTCCTGTCGCGAATTGAGCGGGACTTTGGCGTACCAGCGCCTGTAATTGTCGCGATTTGGGGCCTTGAAACCAATTATGGAACGGTGGACCTTGGCACTTTGCAGGTGGTCCGTACGGTCGCTACGCTGGCTCATGATTGCCGGCGCACTGACCTGTTTCAGAGCGAGCTTCTGGCCGCTTTGCGGATCCTTCAGCGGGGCGATCTTCCTTTGCGTGACATGATCGGCGGCTATGCTGGCGAGATCGGTCAAACTCAATTCTTACCCAGTTCCTATCTCAAATACGGCGTCGATTACGACAAAGACGGACACGTGAATTTGCGGCAAAGCGTGCCAGATGTGCTAGCCTCAACAGCCAACTTCCTCAAGGCAAACGGGTGGCAGCCGAACGCGCCATTCGGTGAAGGGACCGCCAATTTCGAGGTCATGCGCACATGGAACCAAGCCTTGTTGTATCGCAAGGCTATCGTCCTTCTCGCTGAGCGAATGACCGGGCGATGAAATAGCCTGTGGGGTGAGTTGCTCACAAGCAACGAGTGCAGCTATCATAGGCGCCGAACTTTTTTGAAAAGTCACGTCATGACGACATGCCCATTGTGCGGTGACGTTCTTGAGAGGTGGGAGATTCGGTGCACGCTTTGTGCAGAATCATCAGATGCTTCCGACGGCGAGCGCATGTTGGTTGCCGGTCACTCTCTCGCCTATCGCTTGATGCGAAGCATCATGATGGCTGCTGGCGGAGTGCTTGCAGGCGCAGTTTCGATTGCCGGCGCCGTGGGGCTTCTTGCTTTGCTTCCACTCATCTTCAACGGCCCGGTTCTACCTTTGGTCCAGGCTGTCATTATGCTCGCAGGAATTTTTGCGGCTGTGATCGGCTTTTCCGCAGTTTTTGTCAGCTTCGCGGAGTTACAAAGAAGTGCCACCCTGGAGATCTGGAGAGACGTGCTGCGTATCAATGATATTTACGCCGAGCAGGAGATCGACTTGGCTGACGTGTGCCTTGTTCGCGTCGAGCAGGCATGGTTTTCCCGAATGCTACATTACGGTGCTATAGAGATCTTCACGGACCGCGGTCCAAAGCCGGCAGCGGTCATTTCCGGCGTAAGCCATCCGCAGTCCTTCAAGAAAAAATTTGACATGGTTCTAAAGCACCGCGACCCAACCACGCCCATCGCGTAACATCTGGCGGATGTAAGCCTATATCTGCGGATGGCGATCGACGGGCTGGCCGGTACGTTTCCGCGTTTAGCGTTGTGCAATCCTGGCTGCGGGACAGAGCGCTGCCTCATTCGCAATGGAGAAGACTTCAATGCCGCTGCACCAAATAACGATGCCCGGCGATCCAGAGATCGAGGACGTCTATGCCGCCAAATCATCGGCACGGCATCTTCCAAAATATCGATTGCCGGAGCATTCTTCACCCGCAAGTTCGATATACAACCTTGTGCATGACGAGTTGCTGCTGGACGGAAACTCGCGTCAGAATCTCGCGACCTTCTGCACCACTTGGTCTGAGCCGGAAGCGCGGCGGCTGATGGGCGAATCGATCGATAAGAACATGATCGACAAGGATGAATACCCGCAGACCGCAGAGATCGAAAACCGCTGTGTCCATATGATTGCCGATCTCTGGCACGCTCCAGGCGCGAGCAGAACCGTTGGATGCTCGACCACAGGATCGAGCGAGGCCTGCATGCTTGGCGGTCTCGCGATGAAGTGGCGATGGCGCAAGCGGCGCATCGCTGCCGGTCAGTCTGATGCGAGGCCAAACGTCGTTTGCGGTCCCGTCCAGGTCTGCTGGGAGAAGTTTGCCCGGTATTTCGATGTCGAGCTTCGTCAGGTGCCGCTGCAAGACAACGCGCTCGGGCTGCGCCCGGAGGACCTGCGGCAGTATTGCGATGAGAACACCATCGGCGTGGTCGCGACGCTCGGCGTGACCTTTACCGGGGTTTACGAACCGGTTGCCGAGCTTGCGCTGGCGCTCGATGAAATTGAGCGCACTCATGGATTGGACATACCGATCCACGTCGACGCGGCCAGCGGCGGCTTCATCGCGCCGTTTATCCAGCCAGAGTTGGAATGGGATTTTCGCGTCGAGCGGGTAAAGTCGATCAGCGCATCAGGTCACAAATATGGGCTGGCGCCGCTTGGCGTGGGCTGGGTCGTCTGGCGAGATAAGGCCGAGCTGCCTGAAGAGCTGATCTTCAATGTCGATTATCTCGGCGGCAACATGCCGGTCTTTGCCTTGAACTTCAGCCGGCCCGGCGGGGAAATTATCGCGCAATACTACAATTTCTTGCGGCTCGGCCGGGAGGGGTATGCGCAAATTCAGCAGGCCTGTGCCGATACCGCGCAATGGCTCAGCGGCGAGATTGGCCGGCTTGGTCCGCTGGAAATCATTTACGATGGCAAGGGCGCCCTCCCCGTGGTTTGTTACAAGCTGAAGGATGGCCTTAACCCCGGCTTCACGCTCTATGACTTGTCGGAGCGCGTCCGTATTCGCGGTTGGCTGATTGCCTCCTATCCGCTGCCGGCCAATCGCGAGTCCATCGTCATTCAGCGGATCGTAATCCGCCATGGAGTCAGCCGCGATCTTGCGCAACTGCTACTGAACGATCTCAGGCATGCGCTCGATCACCTGCGGGCAAACCCGGTTCCGCATTCGACTGCGGGTACGGCTTTCCATCATTAAGCGAGTTTGAGCTTACCGGGCACAGGACACGGAAGCTATCCTTCTTCGATTCTACCTTCCATCACCCGGAAAGGGCTTCAGATAGACCGGCCTTGTCTGCGGACGCGGAATTTAGGCAACCGGCCGGCCGCTTCGAACCTGACGACACAAATTGACGACCACCGGTAAGCTCCCGGCTCGCCATTGTCATGGATAGCGCGAACACTGAGTTGAGAAAGGATCGTGCAACAATTCTGCTCGTGGGGAGCTTCCAACCAAACGGCCAAAAAACGGGAGTGCCGAATAGTGACAGCGAAAAAAGGCATTGGCTCCTACCCGGCATCCGATCCGGAAAGCAGCGGCGAGACCGGCCGCAAAGACGATGTGAACCCAGACGAAAACATGGGCTCAAACAAACCGCGGAAAGACGGCGAAGGGGATCTCGCCAATCCTGACCGCTGCCAAAACCGGCGCAACAAATATGGCCAGCGCCAGACTGGGGTCGAGATTGATTGAGGGGGTACCCGGCAAAACGGCTATAAGTGCGCCGCCAAGCGCCAGGAAGGCCGGATAGGGCACGGAAAGGGCTGAGGCGAGGCGCGAAAAAAGCACAGCCACCGTCAGCATAAGAAGGATGGATAGGAAGAGTGCCATAGACAGAAAAATCCAAGAATTGACGTTAGCGGCCGCGCGGCCGAGGTTCATGAAATCGCGCAATGGCACAAACTTGGCACGCAATGGGACCAACTCCCCCAACTCATTTGAGCCGCGTTAGGGGAGCGGATTTTGCACCGGCTATGCTATGGGGATTCGATATTTGTTGTTGGTCTCAAAGTTTCCCCGGTCGCGCCACTTCCAATTTTGTCCGCCAGCTTGACGCATTAGCGATTCCGCCACGCCCAAAGGGTGACCAACGCTCCCACGATTGCGACGCGCTCACGTTGAGTTGCCGGTAGGGCATAGGTGCAGATTAAGGCAGGCGACACGCTTGGTTCGTTCGCCTGCCGTTATAAGGTAATAGTTCAGTCAAGTTAGCGGTGAGTGAGTCTATGGCGCGGCAATCACATCATGAGCAAAGACTGTCTCATGCCGGAGACTGCCATTGCCGTGTAACAATTGTAGTTACCCGCATGCAGGCAAACACTGCGAATGGCTAATTGAATTCGATCCAGCGGCCCTCGTGCCAATAGCCACGCCCTTCGTGCTCCCGCCAGCGATATTTGTCACGCTCATGATCTGCCCATTTGGGGTGCTGACGGTTGAATGCCGGGCCTTGGCGGTATCTAGCCGGCACAATGCGCTGGATCGCCGGAAGGTTTCGCTTGCCCAGCGGGAAATCGTCTGCCACTCGCCGCCAACTTTGCCGCCTTTGCGTTTCAAGGGATGAAGAAGGCGGCCGGGGTGGTGGATGCGCTCGGCATAGCGGGCGACTTTTTCGCATATGACACCGAGCGTGTAAGGATGGTCCGCGGCGCCCCGCACTCTCCCAATACGCCCGTTTTCCCCGACCTCCACTTCGAGTGCGCAAACACTCGGGCAAGCGTGGGGACAGGAGCTCACTTCGTGCTGGCTTCCATCATTCAGCCTCCGTGAGCGAAGTATGCCAAAATGCGCCAGCCGCGCACGGTTGTCGAACCGATCCAAACGGACGAAAGTGCCGGTGCTGGAGGTCTTATTCGGAGACGGCGCTTCCTGGCCACGGCGGCGTCGCGCGGCGCAGCGTCCATAGCGAGCAAGCAAACAGGATGATCCCATTGGCCTGATGAGCCAGGGCGAGTCTGAGTGGCACCTCATAGACGACGGCGGCCACGCCGAGCGCGATCTGCGCCGCGATAGCGATCAGCAGCGCTAGCGCTGGAAGCCGCAGCGTTCCGGGTTCACGGGTGCGCCATACCGCGACCGCGAAGGCGCCTGCAAAGGCCGCGATGAGATAGCCTAGGACGCGATGGGCGAACTGCGCCGTCAGCGGGTTTTCAAAAAGATTGAGCCACCACGGAGAGTAGGCGCCGAGCCCGTACGGGACGATTTCGCCGTTCATCAGCGGCCAAGTGTTCGAGGCGTGCCCAGCTTTTAGTCCCGCGACAAAGGCGCCGGCAACGATCTGAACATAAACGAGGCTGCAGAGGGCAACGGCCGCCAGTCTTTCAGGCGAGCGGGCGTCGCCGGCCCTCTTGGCTTCGTTGCCGATCGACAGGCCGAGCCAAAAAGCATAGCCGGCGATAGCGGTGGCCAGCGCCAGATGGGCGGCCAACCGGTATTGGCTCACATCGACGCGGTCGGAGAGGCCGCTCCGGACCATGAACCAGCCGAGCGCGCCCTGAGCGCCGCCAAGGACAAACAGCGCCGCGACTTGTGGAATGAACGGCTTCGGGATGGCACGTCGCGCGAGGAAATAGACGAACGGCATGAGGAACACGAAGCCGATGAGCCGGCCGAGCAGCCGGTGCGTCCATTCCCACCAATAGATCGCCTTGAAACCCTCAAGGTCCATCGCTGGGTTGACGAGCTTGTATTCGGGGATGTGCCGGTATTTCTCGAAGGCCTCCCGCCAAGCCGCGTCGCTTTGTGGCGGGATGACGCCGAGGATCGGCTGCCATTCCGTGATGGACAAGCCGGACCCAGTGAGGCGCGTCGCGCCGCCAACGATCACCATGGCAAAGACCAGCCCGGCGATGACGAATAGCCAAAGCCGGACCGCCTGAAGCCTGGATGTCCGCTGGCGTGCATAAGCGGATATTGGAGAAGCGCCGTCTGCGATGGAGGTCATTGCGGGGCTTTGGTCAGTCGTTGCGCGTTCGCTTGAAGTAGCCCCGCCTGACACGGAATCAAAGCTCTAAAGCGCCGCAAGGCCTGCGGCGCGGTTCAATAAAGGCGTTCGAAAGCCCTAATGATAGGTTCGCCAGTGAATCGGTAGACGTAAGCGTCGGCGCCGTCGAGCGGGCTCGCATCGCGGTCCCAGCGATTAGGGAAAGGTATGTCATCGTCATAGGCAAAGTGGCTATAGCCATACCTGCCATAGTGGCTGGGGCCACAGCAGGGAGGAACGGCATAGCAATTATACGCGCACCATTGCCTGAACAGACCGCTCCCGCCACGGCGGCGGTGATAGCGGACCGGGGCGGCGCTGGCAGCAGGTTTCGCGGCGGGCTGCGCCGGAACGGTCATGGCGCGAGCATCGCTCCCTACCGTGGTTAAGGCGAGCAAAGCGCCAAGAATGAGCACATTGATTTTCATTCGGAGAGTCCTTGCTGGAGCGGCCCCTAAGGAAACGCGAGAACTGGGCAGAAAGAAGACCTGAGAAGGAGAGGCCCGCTCCCCCGCTGTCAGAATAGCCAGCCGAAGATACTCCAGCCGCCATTGTAATAGCCATTGGGGTAGTAGCCCGTACCGCAGCCGCCTCCGCCGCAACCCGTGGTGTAGGTGTATGACCTGCATCCGTTGCAGCCGCAATTCTGACAAGCCGGATAGCCAGCGGGATAGCCGTACTGCCCGCCATAACCGCAGCCGTGGTAGCAATAACCGCAGCTGCACCGGCTCGAACTGCACCCGCAACCGTAGCCTGTATACCCATAGCCGGGCGCGTACCCCGATCCGCAGCCGCCGCCGCAGCCGCAATTGCCGCAATGCCG
The DNA here is from genome assembly GCA_963817705.1 of uncultured Alphaproteobacteria bacterium. GTDB lineage: Bacteria > Pseudomonadota > Alphaproteobacteria > Rhizobiales > Rhodomicrobiaceae > Rhodomicrobium. The sequence continues at coordinate 1,555,853 of CAWFPF010000001.1, read as the reverse complement.
GTACGCGGCATAGCTATGGCCGGTGCAGTGGCCGCAGTGCCGGCAGCCGCAATAGCCTACTTTCAGGATTTCCGCCGCGGGCTTCGCAATGGGAAAAGGCGAAGCTACCGACGCGCGTGCGTCCCCTCCCAATAGGGCGGCCGCGAGGAAGGCGATGGCAAAAAGGATGAGCGGTCTCATTCGATTAGTCCTTGATGGAATGCTCCTGCCCATCCGGAGCGGCTAATCGATATTTCTCAGAATATGCCTAAAAAAGCGTTTAACTCTTCAACGGCTGCCAAAGTGGTGGGGAGGCTTGAGCCTCCCCCTCCGGCTTAGAAGATGCCGAAGAAACCGCCGCCGCAGCCGCAGCCGCCGCCGCAACCGCCCATGCCGAGGCCGAAACCTCCGCATCCGCAGCTGCTCGTGACGGGAACGGGAACGTAGTGCGTGGCATGATGACGGTAGTGATGCCGGTGATAGCAACCGCAAGCCACGTTCGTGACACTGCTTCCAGCCTGAAGGCCTTTGGCATCGCTGCCAGCGACAGCGAACGCGTTTCCGGAGATACAGCTGGCCGCGAGCATGGCTGCGCCCGCTATGATGAGCTTCTTCATGTTTGAACCTCGATACAAGAACAACGACACGCAGCATGAGGCTGCCTATCGCATCGTAATGGCGAGCCAATAACAGCTTTCTTAATTTAGAGAAGCAAAAGCGCTTATTGTTTCGTTCAAGAACAGTTTATGGCAATGCAAAGCTGAACCGGATGATATCAAAGCCCGCCTTCGCTAATAAGATTCTGTAAATGTCCAATAGAATGGCAGCTCTTTTTTGAAAAGCTGCCAGTATAACATCACAGACACAACCCATAAAGCTTATTTGGTGTCTGCGCGCGGCATCGGCTAGCTTAGCGTGTTTCTGCGATGCATGCGTTTGACATATTTATGCCGGTGATGGTGACGGGCAACGTGGCTCCGGTGGTGCCTGTGAGAGGTGGTGTTGGCGAGGCGATGGCGGCGATGCCTGCCCTTTGCGGCCTTCTTCGATCCGGCTTTCTGCCCGATGACGGATGTTGAGCCCCCTTTCACCGTTGCGGTTGCAATGACGGGCTTGTTGTCGTTCTTGCCGGCGGCATGTATTTTGTCTTGAGATGCCGGCTTACCGGACTTAACCGGCGCAGCAACACCAGCTTGCGCACCGGCGGGCGCTCCTGTATCGGTCTCCTTCGCCACATCCGGCTGCTTTCCGGCATCGGCCACCTGCCTGCCACCCGTGTTTTGGGCGTCGATCGGCTTGGCTCGGGAACCAGTCTTCGCCGGCGCCGTAACGGCATTTCCGGCTGTCAATCCATTGGTGGCGGCGTATAACAACGCCGAAAGGGCTATGAGGGCAACGACGAGCTTTTTCATTTTCCACACCGGAGTTGAATTCAGCGAGGTTACGGCTCGAAGCCCTTTCCGGGCATGTCTCCACGCCGCATAGGACTTCGGATGGTCCTTGAGCTTCGAGGCCTGAAGGAAACGCAGCCGTGATTTATCTTAAGCTAAACAGAAATATGGCGGCAAAACAGGCCGTGGCGAGCAAATAGAATCAAACGTTGCGGCAATGACACACGCAAAGGGCTACAACGCACAATGAACAGCCGTCTCAGAAAACTCGTTGGAACAGCGCTGTTCGTTGCGGGTACCACTTTCTACTTCTTCTTCGCGATAACCGTCGCGCTTGCGCGTTTACCCGGAACCTCGATGGGCGTGCAGCTCCTGTTCTATCTGGTGACTACGCTGATCTGGCTCGTTCCCGCCGGCATCCTCATCCGCTGGATGCAACGGCCGGCAAGCTAGAACTGCCGGCGGCTCTGGCCTGAGAGGGAACGGCCCTCGAAGGGGCCGCCCCGGAGAACGCGTCTTAGTCGTGATGATGATGGTGATGATGGTGGCCGGGCCCGCCGTGATGGTGGTGGCGATAGCCACGGTAATGCCTGTGGCGATAACGATAGCCCGGTCCGTAGTAGCCATCGTCATAGCCATAATAGTCGTCATAGTAGGGTCCGCCGTAGACCCAGATACCACCGCCATAGTGATGGTGCCCATGGTGGCCACCGTAGCCGCCGCCTCCGCCACTGCCTCCAACGCCAGCGGAATGTCCGGAGCCACCACCGCCGCCTCCGCCTCCTGAGGAATGACCGCCGCCACCACCACCGCCACCACCGCCACCACCGCCACCGCCGCCACCACCGCCGCCGCCACCTACTAGGATCGGCGTCTCGCTATGCGCCGCAGCCACGTCTGCTGCACCGGCTGGGGCCGCACCCGCATAGGCGCCTTGTCCTCCGAAGGACAAGCCGAGTATCGCAGCTGCCGCGACGACCAGATATTTGACCTGCATCTTAAAACCTACCTTTTTGACTTATAAGTACCCTCTAAACGGCCCCGGCACGGTGGCTTGACGCCGCCGCGCTTTCGCCAGGGATGGCTAGAAGGTCGGGCAAGTTTCAGGCTATTGTCTGGCGGAAACAGGAGTTAATTGTATCAACTTCCCGCGAGCACCGCGGGTGAGTTCAGGCTCAATGGGCCACGTTCGCGGCACCAAGACCGATTGCAGAAGCACTGCGAGCAGGGCCACGGGGAGCCGCGATGCCTACAGCGCCGGCACGAGGCGGTCCACGGCCTTCGCCGAGCAGATAACACCGGGGATCCCTGCTCCTGGGTGCGTTCCGGCCCCGGTGAGATAGAGGTTGCGGATGCCTTCAGCCTTATTATGGAAGCGGAAATAAGCCGACTGCGTGAAATGCGGGGCAATCGAGAAGCCGGCGCCTGCATAGCTCAAATAGCGGTTTTTGAAATCGTCCGGCGTCGCCATCATTTCCGCCGTGATGGTCTCGCTCAGGCCAGGCATGATCGTGCGTTCCAGCCCCGCCACGATGCGGTCCCGCAGGAGCGGCGCCTCGGCCTTCCAGTCGATAGGCGCCTTGAGATTGGGCACGGGACAGAGGACGTAAAACGCATCGCAGCCTTCAGGCGCAAAGCTCGGGTCTTGGGCGGTCGGCCGGTGGACATAAAGCGAGAAGTCTTCGGCCAGGATTCTCCGGTTGAAGATGTCGTCGAGAAGGCCTTTGTAGCGCTTGCCCAGCCAGATCGTATGGCGCGCGAGTTCGGGGTACTGCCGCTTCGTACCGAAATAAAGAATAAACAGGCCCATAGAAAGCCGAGCGGTCTTGTGCTTCAAGCGCGCCGTGATGCCCTGGGACTTGGCCGGGATCATGCCGCCGAAGAGGTGCATGGGGTCCGCGTCCGAAACGACGATATCGGCCGGCAAGAGCCTGCCGCCGTCGAGGCGAACTCCCGTCGCGGTTCCGTTCTCGATGACGATGGAGTCGACCGTCGTCCCGAGCCGGATATCGACACCCTCTTCCTCCATCAGCTTACCGAGCGCCGCCACGATCGCACCCGTGCCGCCCTCCGCGTAGAAGACGCCCCATTTCCGCTCAAGGTAGTGAATGAGACCGTAAATGCTGGTGGTGTTGAACGGGCTTCCACCAACGAGCAAGGGCTGAATGGACAGAGCCTGCCGGATTTTCGGGCTGTGGAAATGCTTGCACACGAATTGCCACACGGTGCGGTAGCTGCCGAGTGTCACAAGACGCGGGATTTGGCGCACCATCGTCAGCGGATTGTGAAAGGGTTGATCGGCGAGCGCGGTAAAGCCGGCGTCGAAAAGCCCCTTCGAGTGCTTCAGCATGCGCAGATAGCCATCGCCGTCGCGCGGATCGATGCGGCGCATCGCGGCAAGGGTTTCCTCAAGTGTGCCTCCATAATCGAACGTTGAGCCGTCCTCATCGAAATAGAAGCGGTACCAGGGCGTCAGCGGCTTGAGCTGGAAGTAGTCCTCGCTTTTCTTCCCGAAAAGCTCGAACAGCTCCTCGATCAGGAACGGCGCCGTGATCACGGTCGGCCCGGCATCGTGGCGGAAGCCGTCCTTCTCGATCACCTGCGCGCGGCCGCCCAGCATCGGCATGCGGTCGACCAAGGTCACGCGATAGCCCTTGGCGGCCAGCCTCAAAGCAGCTGCCATGCCACCGAAGCCCGCTCCAACCACCACGGCCTTGCTGCGCGACGTGTTCCGCGTGCGAGTACTGGTTTCCGCTACGATTTGATCCATGATCCTGCCCTTCGTCTCTACGCGCCGGCCCCTTCCACGATCACAATCTCCGCGGTGGAAACGGGCAGGCGATGCGCTCGTGCGGCTTGATAGACCTTTGAATTGAAACAGTCGAGTGCCGCTTGATAGGATGGAAACTCGATCACGACATTGCGTTGACGCGCCTGTCCCTCAGCAGCGGCAAATTGACCTCCCCGGATGATAAACTTCGCCCCGTATTCCTGGAAAGCCGGTGCAGCGCCAGCGATATAGGCCTTATAAGCCTCGGGATCCCTTACATCGACGCGCGCAATCCAGTATCCTTTCGCCATTAACCATCTCCATTCAAAACTACAATCCCGTCCGCCGTTATGGCAAAGTTCAGGCGGCGGTTTACAAACGGGAGCGTATACGTCATACGGGATATTGTGGAAGCCTTTTCCGCGAAATTGCTCGGGCATGAATGTTTGCCGCAATCATAGTGGACGATGCTTCGCGTGCATCAAGACAATGGCGGTACAGTCACAATGTCAGGCCAGTTGGATTACTTCACCAAGCACCGAGCGCGCGTTGAAGCCCGGCTGAAAGAACTTCTCTTGCCAGCGATCCCGGGCGAGCCCCTGCAGGCCTCGATCCGGCACAGCCTGCTCGCGCCAGCGAAGCGCGTCCGAGCCGTGCTGATGATGCTGACAGCGCGGGAACTTGGCGGCCGCGAGGAGAACGCCATCGATCTGGCATGCGCGTTGGAGATGATTCACGCGGCATCCTTGATCCTGGACGATCTTCCCGCGATGGACGATGCCGAAACACGGCGAGGCCTACCCGCCAACCACCGCGTCTTCGGCGAGGCCACGGCCATCCTTGCGGCCATCGCGCTTTTGAACCGCGCGTACGGTGTCGCGGCTGCGGCCGAAGGTCTCAGCATGGAGCAGCGCATCGCGGCCCTGGACGTGCTCCACTGGGCGGTGGGTCTCGACGGCCTTGTCAAAGGCCAGCATGACGATCTCGCCGAATCGCGTTCGTCGATGAGCCCCGACGAGTTGGAGCGTATGTATGCCAGAAAGACGGGTGCGCTTTTTGCCGCGGCTGCCGAGTGTGGGGCGATTGTCGCCGGCAAGCCCGCTTCGCGCGACGTCATGCGCGGCTTCGGCCTTGGCCTTGGCGTCGGTTTTCAGATTCTGGACGACGTGCTCGACGCGCGCTCCACGTGCGACCGCGCCGGCAAGGATGTCGATCAAGATTATGGCCGCGTGACCTTCGCGACGCTGCTCGGAGTTGATGGAGCAGCGGCGCTTGCCTGTGCTAAGATTGAGGGTGCGTTGATTGCGGCGCGGACCGCGGCCAAGAGCGCAGGCGGCGATGGCCGTTTGTTCGCGGCGTTTTCAGCGCGGCTTGCAGGTACATTTTCCGACCTGATGCCGGGATTTCAGGCCGGCCTTGCGGTCAACGTTTAAATAGGTGGGATATGAGCGGCGGCTGGCCTTTGTACATCGCGATTTTTTTCGCGGTCTTCTTCACGATGGAAGGCGTAGCGTGGGTCACGCACAAATACGCGATGCACGGCTTTCTCTGGTTCCTCCACAAGAGCCATCATGAGCCGCGGACGGGCGCTTGGGAGCTGAATGACGTTTTCGGCTTGTTCTTCTCCGCTATCGCCATAGCACTGATGGCGTGGAGCGTGCAGCTTGACGGGCCGCTTTGGGCGCTGTTCGTAGGGCTCGGGATCACAGCCTATGGCGCGGTCTACTTCTTCGCCCACGATATGCTCGTTCATCACCGGGCTGGCGTGCGTCTCAACCCTCGCAAGGGCTATCTCGCGCGCCTTTACCAGGCACACCGCCTTCATCACGCAGTGGATGGCAGGGACGGCTGCGTCTCGTTCGGTTTCATCTTCTCGCCTTCGCCGGACCATTTGAAGAAAGAGCTGCAGCGACTGGCCGCCGTACGGGAAGGTCAGGGCAGCAAGATCGATGCGAAGCGGGCCGGCCGCACGCTACACTAGAACCCGCTTTTGATGGAACCGAAAGAGGGCTTTACCTTTTTGTTTCGCCGTGCGTCTTTGCGGAAAACCGCTTCACACTTTTCTGGACGCACTCCAAACGGATGCGAATTGACCTTGCCGGATGAAATACCAGCTTTCGCTGCATGAGTAGCGCCAATCGATCGGAGGAAGGAGCGGGGAAGAAGCAATTTTCTCCCGCGCGCTTCGGCCTCTACGCGGTGCTCGCCGTCCTCGGCGCTGGCGCCGGCGCGCTCACGGCAGAATTGATAGCGAGAGACGCCGCGCCGGATGAGGCCGATTTTCCGCCCTCGGCGATCGAAAGCGGCTTCGGCATCGGGCGCTTTCAAAGACTGGCGCAGCCGCAGCCTGTTCCCGGCCTTGCCTTCACAGACGCCGGCGGCAGCCAGCGCCTTCTTTCGGAGTGGCGCGGTCAAGTGGTGCTGTTGAATCTTTGGGCGACGTGGTGCGCGCCCTGTAAGGCTGAGATGCCATCGCTCGACAGGTTGCAAGCCCGGCTGGGCGGCAGCCGCTTCACCGTTCTCGCCATCAGCACCGACCGGTCCGGACCGGAACGGCCCGCAGCCTTTTTCGCGAACGCGTCGATCTCACACCTCGGGCTTTACAACGACAAGACGGCCGCAGCGGCATCGCTGCTCAAAGCGCCCGGGCTTCCACTGTCGATCATCCTGGACGAACAGGGGCGCGAGGTCGCTCGCCTTATAGGGCCGGCCGACTGGGACGGGCCGGAGGTTACCGCCCAAATCGAAGGCATTCTCAAAGAGGCGCGCCCCGGTTAAGGTGCACTGATTGTGCCACCGCTATTCCGACGGGCGGAACCTAAGCTGCAGGCCGCAGATCACGCCGGTGCCGCTTTGCCAGAACACAACTTCGGTGCACGGATCTTACTTATGGCTGCCCCGGCGTAGGGACTGTGCCGGGGGAGGGCTCGCTCCTCACATCCGGCCACTTGCCCCGCCGCCGTGCCTAAAGGCCGCATGCGTAACCTAGTGCGGCAATTTGCATTCCTGTTACATCTAGTCTAATGTCTACCTCCCCATCAACCAGAGAGAAGGCGACCCGTGTTTTCGTCCCGCGACCGCCAGGGGAAGCCTTAGGCGATGATTGAGGACGAACCTGTCATGGGAGCTCTAGACCTTACCAATTGCGACCGGGAGCCGATCCATATCCCGGGCTCGATCCAGCCCCATGGCGTTCTTATTGTGCTCGATCCCGGCAGTCTCAAGGTTATCCAGGTCGCGGGCGACACCGCGCGTCTGCTCGGCGTTACGCCGCATGAGCTGCTTACACACGGGCTGGAAGCGCGTATCGGACCGGCTGCGCTCGAACGCTTGCGCGCATTTAGCGCCCAGGACATCGCCATCCCCCGGCCCCTGTTCGCATTCGAAACGGGCGTTCAATATCATGGACATCCGCTAGAGGCGTTTGTGCATATGAGCGGCGGCACGCTGGTCATTGAGTTGGAACCTTGCCAATCCGAGCCATCGGTAAACCCGGCGGCGATAGCACAGGACATGATCATGCGTGTGCATGGCGAGGCGGAGTTGCCCGGCTTTTTCCAGGCGGTCGCCAACGAAGTGCGCGGCGCGACGGGCTTTGATCGTGTCATGGTCTATCAATTTCAAAAGGATGACAGCGGGGCGGTGATCGCCGAGGCCAAGGCCGAAGATCTGGAGCCCTATCTTGGGCTGCACTACCCGGCTTCCGACATTCCCAAGCAAGCCCGCGAACTCTATCTGCGCAATTGGACGCGGCTCATTCCCGATGTGCGTTACACCCCCGCTCCGGTTACGCCTGCGTTAAATCCCCTTACCGGCAAAGCTCTGGACCTAACCTTTAGTGTTCTGCGCTCCGTTTCGCCTATTCATCTCGAATATCTTCGGAACATGGGCGTCGCTGCGTCGATGTCGCTTTCCCTGGTGGTTGAAGGCAAGCTCTGGGGCCTGATCGCGTGTCACCATCGCGAGCCTCATCGCCTTCGGCAGACGCTACGTTCGGTGTGCGACTTGTTCGCCCAAATGATTTCGCTGCAGCTTCAGGAAAAACTCGCCACCAAAGCGCATGGCGAGCGCCTGCGAATGAAACGTATCCATGCGGAGCTTGTCGAAGCGATGGTTCGCGAAAACCATCTCGGCGAAGCGCTGATCCGGCGCCATCCCAATCTGATCGATTACATACCCGCGGAGGGGGCCGCAGTCTTGTGCGGCGGGCGGGTGACGAGGGTTGGGAGCACGCCCACGGATGAGCAGCTTTGCGAATTAGTCGGGTGGCTGAACGTTTCTTTGCGGGACGGGATGTTCATGACGGACTGCCTCGCCGGGCAATATGCTCCCGCCAAAGACTATGCCGATGTTGCAAGCGGTATTATTGCCCTTTCGGCGTCCCGCTCGCCCCAGGACTATGTGTTCTGGTTCAGGCCGGAGGTAATACGCACGGTGACCTGGGCTGGTAATCCGGCCAAACCTGTCGAGACCGGCGACGACGGCGTAGGGCTTGGCCCAAGAAAATCCTTTGCGGCGTGGCAGGAAACCGTGCACGGGCGTTCGCAGCCGTGGAACGACACTGTCGCCGAAGCTGCGCGCGACTTGCTTATATCCATGCTGGATGTGGTCGTCCGTCATATGGACCAGGTCATACGGGAGCGCGAGCAGGCTCGTGTACAGCAGGATTTTCTGATGGCGGAACTCGACCACAGGGTCAAGAACACAATCGCCACGATTCAGGCTCTCGTGAGATTTTCCGCGGCAGGCGTCCCGAGCCTGGAGCCCTTCACGCGGAACATCCAGGATCGCCTGCACGCAATGGCCCGCGCCCACAGTATGCTTACCCAGAGCCGCTGGAAGGGTCTGGACCTGCAAAAAGTGGTCGAGGAGCAATTTGCGCCGTTCAGCGGAGCCGATCGCGTGAAGATTACAGGATCGAAGCTCATGCTAAGGCCGAAGGCCGCGCTCAGCGTCTCTCTGGCCCTTCACGAGCTGGCAACGAATGCCGCCAAATACGGCGCGCTTTCGGTAGCGGAGGGCTGGGTGGAGGTTAGCTGGGCGGAGGAGACCCGCGAAGGCAAGCCCTGGCTGGCGCTGCACTGGACCGAGCATGGCGGTCCGCCCGTCACGCCGCCGGGCCGAAGCGGTTTTGGACGTATGTTGCTGGAGCGCAGCCTTGCTTACGATGTCGACGGCCATGTCGATCTCGATTTCACGCCGGAGGGTTTAGCCTGCACAGCCTTGATCCCCTTCGAACAGATTATTGAAGGTGAGGAGTAGTGTTGGCGCCCCTCTGGCCCGGCAAGCGATCCCTTTCGCCTTCACGACGGGTTTCGAGAGTGAAGCGGCCGCGCGCTGCCGGGCATTCCTTGGCAAGACCGCGAGAGTCTGCGCGGCGGCGTTCAGGCCTCGCGTGCGTCGAGCGCTGCGAAGATCAGCGCGAAGCCCGTGAACAGGAAATTGATGCCGACATAGAGCCCGAGAATGAAGGCGCCCGTATTGGGCCAGCCCGCGATCACCAGTCCCGCGAGCACGAAGTCGATAAGCCCGCTAAGCAGGAGCATCACCCAGCGGCCCGTATGCTCCTTGATCGAAAACCCCAGGAAGACGCTCGATATGCCGTGCACGATGAAATACGCCGTCAGCAGCATGGTGAGCGTGAGCGCCCCTTGCAGCGGATAAAGCGCGATGACGAGGCCCAAGATTGCGGTGACGATTGCCAGGATGAGCGACGAGAGGTAGCCCGGCGCGTGCGGCGAGCGGACCAGAGAGATCGCCCGGAAGAGACCCGCGAAGAACAGGAGCCAGCCCACGAAGGCCGCGATCGCGACGCTGGCGATAACGGGAACGGCGATGGCCAAGCCACCCAGAATGACGAGAAGGATGCCCTGCGCGAGGAACATCTGCCAGTGCTCCTTCAGAACTCCGCCGCAGGGCGGCCGCCAGTTCCTCTTCATTGACGCTAGGCAAGGTCATGGTCTTTTCCTTTGCGCGAGAGAATGGCCGGCAGAGGTTACGCCCGTCTCAGGGGCGTTTTCCGGCTGCACCGGCTATAAAACGATTACATTATAATGTTGTGCTGTTGTGTGACGGTTAAAGCCGGCGAGGAAGAGGGGCAGGCATGGGCAGTCGGGATAGGCTCATATCCGGGACAAGGCGAAGCTTCTTGTGCGGCGCGGCGGGGCTGGCGGCGTTTGCGGCGGCGCCGGCGATCATCGGGCGGGCAAGCGCCGGTACGGAGCAATGGGCGGTGGGCGACCCCTTTGCCCTCGGCGTGGCGGCCGGGGACCCGATGCCGGACGGGTTCGTGATTTGGACGAGGCTCGCGCCCGAACCGCTGTCGCCCGATCCGGCAACACCCGGCGGCATGAGCGGGCCAAACGTGCCGGTCCTGTATGAGATCGCCAAGGACTCCGGCTTCAAAGACGTGGCGCGGAAGGGGGAGGCGCCGGCCGAAGCGGCTTATGCCTACTCCGTGCATGTCGAGGCGAACGGCCTGGAGCCCGGCCGGCCCTACTGGTACCGCTTCTCGATAGGGGACGCGCAAAGCCGCACCGGCCGGGCCTTGACCGCGCCGAAGCCCGGCGCGCCGCTCAGCCGCATGCGCTTCGGCTTCGTGTCATGCTCGCATTTTGAGCACGGCTACTTTTCGGCCTACCGCCATCTCGCCGATGAGGAGCCCGATCTCGTCGCGTTCCTCGGCGACTATATCTACGAATATGTCGAGACGAAAAAACCCGTCGTGCGCCAGCACAGCGACGGCGTGGAGGCAAACGATCTGCGCACCTACCGCAACCGCTATGCACAATATCGCACCGACGCAGACCTTCAGCGACTTCATGCCGAAGTTCCCGCGATCATGACCTGGGACGATCACGAGGTGCAGAACGACTATGCCGATCTGTGGTCGCAGACTTACGACGATCCCAAAATCTTCCAGCAGCGCCGCGCCGATGCCTATCGGGCCTATTACGAGCACATGCCTCTGCGCCCAAGCCTCTCCCGGCCCCAAGGCCCGGACATGCGCATCTACGACCGCTTCACCTTCGGCGATCTGGCGCAGTTTTCCCTGCTCGACGGCCGGCAATACCGCTCCAAGCCCGCCTGCTACGAGAAAAAGGGCCGCGGCCATCTCGAATCGAACCGGAGCTGCCCCGAGCGGCTGGACGAGAGCCGCAGCATGCTGGGCATGGCGCAGGAGGCCTGGCTGCGGGACGGCTTGTCTGCTTCGAAGGCGCGCTGGAACGTGATTGCCCAGGACGTGCTCATGGCGGAGTTGCGCCAGAAGATGGACGATGGCGAGACCGGCTACTGGACCGACGACTGGAACGGCTATCCGGCGTGCCGCGCGAGGCTGCTCAAGCATATCCACGACGCCAAGGTGCAAAACGTGGCCGTGCTATCCGGGGACATTCACGCCTTTTTCCAGAACGATTTGAAGCTCGATTTCGCCGATCCCGCTTCGCCCACGGTCGCGGCCGAATTCATGGGGACGTCCGTCACCTCGCCGGCGCCGCCGCATGAGTACTTTATGAAATCGATCCCCGATAATCCGCACATCAAGTTTTTCGAAAGCCGCGTCAGGGGCTATGTCTCGGTGGACCTCACGCCTGAGACCTTGACGGCGCGTTACCGGGCCGTCTCGGACGTGACAGACCCCAATGCAACCGTCTCGACGCTCAAGACCTTCGCCGTGGAGGACGGCAAGCCGGGCGCTGTGCCCGGCTGATTTCCCGGGGGAGAAGGCTCCGATCTGCCGCTCGCGGCACTTACTGCTCCCCGTTCCCGACCAGCACGAACGGCGCCCACACGCTCGGATGCGCGTAACGCCCGCCCTTCGCGATCACCGCTGAAATCGACCGCCGCAGCGCCTCGGCGCGCCCGATCCCCGGGTCCGCCTTCAGCGCGTTCATCGCGCCCGTGGTGATGGCGACGGCGGCCTGCAAATCCACCTCCCAATGCGAGACCAGCAGCGAGCGCGCGCCGGCATAGAAGAACGCGCGGGCAAGCCCCGACAGCGCTTCGGCGCCCTCGCTCGACCCCGCCGCCGTGTTGCAGGCCGACATGACCACCCAATCGGCGTTAAGGTTCAGCTGGGCGACCTCCGACGCGGTGAGGAGGCCGTTATCGTCCTCGCTCGCGGTGGCGGGTGGGGTGAGCAGCAGCGCGGGCTCGGCCTTGGCCTTGGCGAAGAGGGCGGTTTCGCCCGCGACGAGGCCATGGGTGGCGAAATGGACGACGCGAGCGCGGGCCAGTTCGCCGCTTGCCGACAGCGCCTTGACTTGGCTGACGGTCGCGCGCTCGCCGAGATACACCGCCTTGTCCAGCCCGGCCTCGGGCACGCCCAGCGCGCGGCCCACGGCGCACAGCTCGTCCGCCGTCTCGGGCAGCGGCGGCTGGCGGCGCAAGTCCTCGACATTGACCGCGCCGCCCCGGAACAGCGAGGCGATGCTTGCGGCGAGGCTGGCGATGCGGCTCTGCTTCGGCGGCGCGGGCTTGCCGCACTCCTGCTTCGCCCAGGCGCTTTTGTCCGTCCCGTACAGACCTGTCAGAAGCGGATTGCCGAAACCGGCGAACGGCTCCGGCGCTTCGCTGGCCTTGGCGGCGCGCAAGGCCTTGAGGCTGCCTACCGAGGGAAGGATCGTAATCGCCTGCCGCTGGCCGAGCCACGCAATATCCTTCCCCTCGCCATCGGCGAGAAAGCGGTGAACCCACACAGTGATAGTTCTCATGCCGAGCGTAGCCATTGATGTCAGTTCGGCGCCTTGGCGCACGAAGCTTAGCTGCGCCTTCGAGCCTGGAGCACGGGCTCTGACTGCCTCGATAAATGCGCCTACTCGGCCGAAGCTTTGGCCGTCCATAGCAAGCAGAATATCATTTGCTTTCAGTCCAGCCGCCTCGGCGGCGCTCCCCGGCGCAACGCGTACGATCCTTATGCCTTCCCTGGCAGCTAGTTTCAGGGCTTCTTTCTCTTCTGCGGCGCGGTCTTTAAGTTCAACACCAAAAGCCGACACGTCTTTTTGCCGTTTGCCAAACGCGCCCTCGTTCTCAAGCCGAGTGACAAGCACTTCGAACGGGAGTTGGGTCAGTACACCCGAAGGGACTATGAGCAGCCGCTTGCCTTGGATTAGGTCTTCGATCCCACCAAACAAATCGCGATAAAGCGCGTACGCGGCGGCGGCATCGAAGGGCGGAGTCTGATCATCGGTCACCTCTATATCAAGCAAGGTTTTGCAAACATCCCGGCTATCTTTTCCAATCCGCCAATGGCTGCTATCGAGCCCGCAGCGCAGCATCTGCCACCTCTCCAACAACGATGCTGAGCCCAGCGGAATGCTCACCCAACGCGTTTCCTTTCGGGTGAGCGCGAAGACAATCGTCTCTTCGGGCACCCGCCCAAATTGAGGCAGATCGAGAAACAGCACGAGCGCATCCCCTTCGCCAAGCAGCGCTTGCGCATCTGCGAGTGGAAGCGGCTTTGGATTGGCTAGCTCTGCGTAATCGGGGAACGCTTGGCGCAAGGCTGCCTGCTTCTCCACAAGCTTGGCCTCGATTTCCGCGATCTTGACGCGCGCCGCTTCGCGCCCCCTGACGTCGGAATTACCCGCCGCCGCGTCAAGTTTGCGATATGCAGCCTCGCGCACCGCCTGCAAATCCTGCACTTCGCGCACAAGCTTTCCTAACGTCTGGCCACCCTTGGCAAACCGCGCCGCCGTGGCGGAGAGCGCATCCGCCGCATCGTTTTGCAGCGCCCATTGCGCCAACTCGAAGCCCTCAGCACGGTTGGCGGCATCGCTTGGTCCAGCGTGATAAAGCGCACGCGCATAGTCCCTCAAGTACCCAGTGTTCCGTGAAAGCACCGCCTTCCCCGGCTCGCTGCCGCCAAGGACGCCAGTCACGATAGGTTTCGCCTGCTTGAAGAGACTAATTGCTTCCGGCCAGCGCCCTTGATCCTCGTGTAAGGCGGCCAGATTGATGAGGGCCGTGGCCACCCGTGGATGATCTGGACCGTAGCTTTTCTCGTAGATGGCAAGGGCACGGAGCTTTAATTTTTCGGATTCCTTGAAATCTCCAAATCCGGTTTCTAACAATATCGCCAGATTGTTGAGCGCTGTAGCCACATTTGGATGATCCGGGCCAAAGCTTTTCTCCCAGACGGCGAGGGCGCGGCGCATTAAGGGCTCGGCCTCGGAAAGCCTGTTCGTAGCCTGAAAGATCATTGCCAAACTGTTAAGGGAGGAGGCCACGTGGGGATGTTCGGGGCCGAAACTCTTTTCCTCGATGGCCAACGCACGGCGCAGCATGGGTTCGGCCTCGGAAAGCCTGTTCGTAGCCTTAAGCAGCACTGCAAGATTGTAGAGAACTGCAGCCACCTCGGGATGATCGGGGCCGAAGCTTTTCTCGTTGATGGCCAGCGTGCGGCGCATCAAGGTCTCGGCCTCCGCAAGATGGTTCCTGTCCTGAAGCAGCAGCGCCAGATTGTTGAGGCGGATAGCGACGTTGCGATGATCGGGGCCAAAGCTTTTCTCGTCGATGGCGAGCGCGCGCCGGTAAAGCGGCTCGGCTTCGGAAAGGCGGTTCGTGGCCAGAAGCAGCGCCGCCAGATTGCTAAGGTCTCTGGCCACATCGGGATGATCGGGGCCGAAGCTTTTTTCGTCGATGGCCATTGCGCGGCGCAACAAGGGCTCGGCCTCGGAAAGCCGGTTTGTGGCTTCCAGAAGTACCGCCAGATTGTTGAGGGTTTTAGCCACTGTGGGATGATCGGGGCCGAAGCTTTTCTCGGCGATGGCGACCGCGCGGCGTCTCAAGGGCTCGGCCTCGGAATAACGGTTCGTGGCCTTAAGAAGCCCCGCCAGATTGTCGAGGTCTCTGGCCACATTGGGATGATCGGGGCCGAAGCTTTTCTCATCGATAGCGAGCGCGCGGCGCATCAAGGGCTCGGCCTCGGAATAACGGTTCGTCGCCTGAAGCAGCTGCGCCAGATTGTTAAGGTCCGTAGCCACTTCGGGATGATCAGGCCCGTAGCTTTTCTCGTCAACGGCGAGCGCCCGCCGCTTTAGTTTTTCTGATTCCTCATAATTTCCAAATCCCACTTCTAGCAGTACTGCTAGATTGGTGAGAGCCGTGGCCACATTGGGATGATCGGGTCCGTAGCTTTTCTCCCAGATGGCAAGCGCGCGGCGGATCAAGGGCTCAGCCTCGGAAAGCCGGTTCGTGAGCTGAAGCAGCTGCGCCAGATTGCTGATGTCTCTGGCCACGTCGGTATGATCTGGGCCAAAGTTTTTCTCGTCTATAGCAAGAGCACGGCGGTAAAGCGGCTCAGCCTCGGAAAGGCGGTTCGTAGCCTGAAGCAGCACCGCCAGATTGTTGAGGCGGATGGCTACCACATAGGCGAGTGGCAACGAATGGGATGATCGGGGCCTAAGCTCTTCTCGCCGATGGCCAGCGCACGGCGCATCAAGCGGCTCGGCCTCGGAAAGACGGTTCGTGTTCTGAAGCAGCAGCGCCAGATTGTTGAGGCGGTTCGCCACCAAGGGATGATCTGGGCCCAAGCCCTTCTCGCCGATTGCGAGTGCACGGCGCAAAAGCGGCTCGGCCTCGGACAGACGGTTCGTTTCCTGACGCAGCCGTCCCAGATTGTTGAGGCCAGTCGCGTATTCGGGGGCGTTTTCGCCGTAACGCGCGGCCGCTGCCGCCACATATCGCTCCGCCAGCGGGACCGCTTCGTAATATTTGCCGGCTCGAACGAGTTCCTCAACGCGGCTGTTCATGGCCTTCAGCTTGGCGGCGCTCGGCGATTTGGCGAAGGCCGGCGGCGGCGCCATGGCGATTGCGAAAAGGATAGGCAGCAGGAACGATCTGAATGCTCGCAGCGGCATGGCCGGCCTCGATCAGTTTCGCAAAGGGCAGTATGAACGAAGTGAACCTGCGAGATACATACAAAGCAAGGCTAAAGTTTGCCCGCCGCCACGAGCCGAAGCTTCCCCTTGGCGCCGCGCGCGGGCATGATCCGCAGCTCGACATCCTGGCCAAGATCGCTCAGCGCCTTCAGCAGGCGATCCGTGGAGAACTTACCGATTTTCCCCCTGAGCAGCGCGGAGACGCGAGGCTGATCCATGCCCATGAGCGCGCCAGCCTCAACTTGCGTGAGGCCGCGGGCGCCGACGATCCCGGCAATCCTCTGCATCAGGCCAGCGCGCAACTCAAGATCGTCCGCATCCGGCAGATCGAGGGCATGAAAGGCGCTTTTGGCGGAATAAGTCACCGGTTTGTTTTCTTCCATTCCTCGTACTCCTCTTCCGCGCGCTTCAGCCTTGCCCGGACCTTGTCCATTTCCTGAGGCGGTGTCTCGATCCCGTGCTTGGACTTCTTTTGAAACGCGTGCAGGACGTAGACCGCCTCGCTGAAACGCACGGTATAGACCGCCCTGTAACTATCGCCGTCATGGTCTTCCACGACTTCGAGAACTCCAGCACCTCCGAAGCCTTTCAAGGGTTTGGCGGAGCCGTGTTTGCCACCCAGTTGCGCCAGATAAAGCGCGTATCCAATCTCCCGCACCGCTTCGCCAGGAAAGGCAAGAAGGTCTTCCCTTGCGCTGCCGATGAAGCCAAGCGGCTTCATCGCGGCCACTTCGCCAGCAAACGGCGCGGGGCGTGGCCGTTCCCGATTATAGCTGTTTTCACATAGGTCAGCAAAGACATATACGGCAGTTCCTTTTCAATCATGGGATGCGGCCGAATGGGCGAAGGCCGGCGGCGGCGCCAGCGCGATTGCGAAGAGGAAGGACCAATCTGAAGGTGCGCAGGCGCATGGCCGGCCTCGATCCGTTTCGCGAGGGGCAATATGAACAAAGTGAACCTGCGAGATACATACAAAGCAAGGCTAAAGTTTGCTCGACTTCGTTGCGCTCTGCGGGTAACCCGTATATTATGAACAGCGACGATTTCGAGTGGGACGATGAAAAAGCGGCGCGCAATCTTCGTATGCACAATGTCTCGTTCGAGATAGCGCAGGCAGCGTTTCACGATGCTTTCGGCATCGTTCGCGAAGACCGGCGCGAGCGGCATGGCGAGGATAGATACAGCATCACCGGCATGGTGGAGGGCCGACTGCTGGTGGTCTCCTATACTTACCGTGGCAACCGCGTCCGTATCATCTCAGCCCGTTATGCCGCACCGTTCGAGAGGCGGTTATATCATGAACGCAACACGCAAAACTGAAACGAAATTCGATTGGAGCGCAGCGGACGCGATGACGGATGAAGAGATCCTCGCTGCTGCGCTTGCCGACCCCGACGCCCAGCCGATCACAGAGGCAGACCTCGAACGCATGCCGCTCGTGCCGCGCGCCACTGTCATACGCCGCGCGCTGGGCCTCTCCCAGGAGGAGTTCGCCACGCGCTACCACATTCCGGCCGGCACCTTGCGGGACTGGGAGCAGGGCCGTTGCGAGCCGGATGCGGCGGCGCGCGCCTATCTCCGCGTGATCGCCCGCGAGCCGGAGGTTGTGCGCCGCGCGCTGGAGCCGCTTCCCATGCCGGAACGGTGAGGTTGCCGGTCAGCGGACAATTTCAACCGCGCCAAAGCTTAGCGAAGATGCTAAACGCGGCGATGGTAAACGGCTGCGCCGTTGGATTTCTTGCCGCCGCGAAAGCCGCGCGAACTCGCGTTTTCGCCTATGAATCCCGCATTCGGAAAAGGGGATAATCATATTTTATTGCGCGGGTTAACCACAAAACCTCATCTCAGGCTGTGGAGATATGCGCCACAACCCCTTGGGCATTGGCTTCCCGGTATAAATTTTCTCTCGTTTTATCAGCCGCTTAGACCGCTACGCCAAGTCGCTTAAGCCCTCGGTAAGGCGCTCTCGCTGATGATCCCGCCTTAACCGAAGCGTTGAACGGCACACAAGTCAAGTTTTCTCATTCATCTCGCATTCGCAACCGCGTGGCCGGCCAGCGTCTTGCCCAGCGACCACACCCCGCCCACCTTGTGCGCGGCGGCGATGGCGGACTCGAACGCGGTCTCGATCCAGGTGCAATCCTCGTCCGTGATGGTGAGCGGCGGCAGAAGCTTGATGGTGTGGCTCGCATGGCCGGCGACCTGCACGAGGATCTTGTGGTCCTTGAACAGCGGGATCGTGATCATCTGGCAAAACAGCCCGGCGTTCGCGGCTTCGAGCGCATGCCAAGACATCTTCAGAGCGATGGATTTCGGCGCGCCGAATTCGACCCCGATCATCACGCCGCGCCCTCGCACATCCTTGATCAGCTCGTAGCGCTCCTGCATGGCGCGGAAGCTCGCCATGAGGCGTTCGCCCTGGCGCGCGGCGTTTTCGATGACCTTGTCTTCTTCGAGCACGGCGAGCGTGGCAAGGCCAGCGGCCATGGCCATGTCGTTCTTGGCGAAGGTCGAGCCGTGCACGACGGCGCGGTCCATCCTATTGAAAAGCTTGTCGAAAATCCATTTGCGCGTGAGCACCACGCCGACCGGAATGTGGCCGCCGGAGAGCGCCTTGGCGAGTATGACGATGTCCGGCTGCACGTCCCAATGCTCGACGGCCAGGAACTTGCCCGTGCGGCCGAGGCCGGTCTGGATCTCGTCGGCGACGAACAGCGTTCCGTATTTCTGGCACAGCTCCTGGACGCCCTTGAGGTAGCCGTCATCGGGGATGTTGACGCCCTTGCCCTGGATCGGCTCGATGAAAAAGCCGGCGATTTTCTTGGTTTTCAGCGCGTCTTCGAGCGCGGCCAGATCGTTGAACGGCACCTCGACGCAATCGGTCAGGAAGCCCTCAAAGCCCTTGCGGAAGATGGTATCGCCGTTCAGCGAGAGCGAGCCGTAAGTCAGACCGTGGAAGGCATGGCCGCAATAGGCGATGCCGGCGCGCCCCGTCGCAGCGCGAGAAAATTTGATCGCGGCTTCAACGCTTTCCGTCCCGGAATTGGCAAAGAACGCCTTGTCGAGATGGGGCACGCGTGCGAGAAGCCGCTCGGCCAGGAGACCCGCCAGCGGGGACACATCCATTTGCACGAGATTGGGAAATTCGCTGTCGAGCACTTGGCGCAGCGCGTCGTGGATTTTCGGGTTGTTGCGCCCGATCGCGAAAACGCCCCAGCCGCTCAAGAGGTCGAGATATTTCGCGCCGTCACGGTCCCACAGATATTGGCCCGCCCCGCGCACGAAGCCGACGTTGAAGCCGATGGTTTTCAGCACCCGCACCATTTGCTCGTTCAAATGGCGGGTGTGCAGCGTATATCGCTCATCCTCGCTCTCCGCGAACAAGGTTTTGATGTCGATGCTCATGCTCAGGTCTCCCCGTAAGCCGTAAAGGAACCGATATTGGCCCCAGCCCTTTTAAAAGCAATCCTCAGGTTCGTCATGCCACAGCGTAAGGGCGGCGGCAATCCGCTCTCTTACCGCAGAAATTCCATATTTGGATGGGCATGACACTGTCACGTAAACATGAGCGGAGCGCAGGATGAAACATTTGATAACTGCCGGACTGTTGAGCCTTCTTTCGGCTGGCACGGTCGCAGCCGGCCCAGCAACGGCCCCATCCCCCTTGGGTGAATGGCGCGTGAAGGATGGCACGGCCGACATCCGGATCGTCAATTGCAACGGCGGCCTTTGGGGCGTCATTTCCTGGGTGCAAGGCGACCCGGGCAAGGACACCAACAATCCCGACCCCTCGCTGCGCGAGCGCTCGATGATGGGCGTTCCGATCCTCATCAACATGCACCAATCGGGCAACCTATGGGAAGGCAACGTTTACAATGCGCAAGACGGAGAGACCTACACCGCGCATATAAACCTGGTCAGCCCAGATGTTCTTAGCATCGAAGGTTGCGGGATGTTCGGCCTCGATTTGCGGCGGCGAGAATTGGACGCGCGTCCCTTTTCCCAAGGGCAGCCCCAACGATCAGACTGTGTGCTCCCGGCTCCCCAAATAAGCCGGTTCTCCGGGTTTGCCATCCTCAGGGGCTGCCTTCGTGCGAGGCGGCCCCATCAGGAGCGGCTGGAACAGCACAGCGGCAGCCATCGTGCTCACCAGCGAGAGAGCTAGCAATTGGCCCATGCTCGCCGTCCCGGGATGGTTCGATAGCATGAGGCTTCCGAAGGCCACCGCCGTTGTCATGCCGCTGAAAAACACCGCGCGGGTCAGTGGGGAGGCAAGAAGGCCGCTCCGGCCCTCACGCCAAGCCATGATGTAGTAAATCTTGAAGGCGACGCCGACGCCGAGCAGCACGGGCAGGGCTATGATGTTTGCGTAATTCAACGGCATGCCGATGATGACGGTGGCCTCCAGCGTGATCAGCCCCGCGAGAACAAGAGGGAAGAGCGTAAGCACCACATCCCGGAAGCGCCGTAGCGTCAGCCAGAGCAGCGCCGCGATCGAAATCAGCGCCCAAAAGCCGGCCTCGATGAAAGCGCGTATGATCGTCTCCCCCGCCCGGACGACACCCACGGCTTCTCCCGTCGCGTTGGGGGCGACCCGAAGCACGGCCTCGACGAAGTTGCTTAGGATGCTATTATCGTTCGCGTTGCCTCGCGGCAGCACAGAGATCCGCGCCTTATTGTCCGGCGACAACCAATCCGAGACGAGCTCGGGCGGAAGGCTCTCTTGCGTGATCTTCTCGGGATTTAGGCTCTCACGGATCTCTTTCAGAGTTGCTTTGAGGGGCGTGACGAGCGTGGCTTCTGCCTTCGCCCGAACTTGCGGGCTCGCCTTCGCGAGGTTTGCAAGAGCCTCTGAGAACCGCTCGGCGGCCTTGCCTCCGGCTGTTCCGGGTGCCCGTTTGGCAAGTATACTGAGCGCATTCGATGTGCCATCGAGGCTTTCCACCGTCTCCTGGTCCGACGGCGCGGGTTTGACCTGCGGAGGGTTGAGAACGCCGTTCAGGGAGGCCGCCGTTTGGCCGATGAGATTGAGCTTCGTATCCTGATCGTCCGGGATGAAGCTGCTGAGCGTCATCGCTCTCGATACTTCGGTCAAAGCGCTGAGCTTTTTGGCCACGGCATCGGCGTGGTAGAGCGAAGGCTCAAGGATCTCGATGGTTTGCCCCGACATTTCGGGGTCCTTTTTCAGATCGAGATAGGTCGCCACAAACTCCACATGGGGGTTTCTGAGATCCATCGGATTGAAATCGAAGTGGAGCCACTGAAGAAGCGGCAGGCCCGCCAAGACGGTGCAGACCGTGAGGACAAGCACCGCTATGCGATGGCGCTCAAGAAACCGGTCGAGCGGCGATAAAAAGGCATATCCGAGCGGATCCGGCTCCGCCGGCGGATTGAACAGCCTGAGCAATGCGGGCAGCACGGTGATGCTCATGACGAAAGCCACAATCATGCCAACGCCCGCGATTTCACCCAGCTCCGAAAGCCCCTGATAAGCCGTCGGAGTGAAGGACATAAAGCCGGCAGTGGTCGCGGCGGCCGCCAAGGCGAGGCGACCGCCCGTCGTGGACGCGGTCGCGACGAGAGCGGCCAACAAATCCTTCCGCTCGAAGCGCTCTGCACGGTAACTCACGCTGAACTGCAGCCCGAAGTCCACGCCTATACCCACAAAAAGCACGAAGAAGGCCACCGAGATGGGATTGAAGGACCCCACAAGGGCAAGACCGAGCGCGGCAGTGACGAGAAGGCCGACGAAAAGGCTTATAAATACAGCGGTAATGATGCGTGCCGAGTGCAAGGCTAGCCACAGGATAATTAGGACCGCAAAGACCGTCATCGCGCCGTTCAGAGCTGCGCCTTCCTTCAGGGTTGCGAACTCGTCATCGGCGATGGGAATAGAGCCTGTAAGACGGACTGTAATGCCGTCAGCAGCCAAGTTTAGGTCTGCAGCCGCCTGCCTTATGGCGCTCGTGGCGACCTCTCCCGGCTCTAGCGCGTTGAAATCCAAGATAGGGCTGATCTCGATGAACCGGCGCGTCTCCTGAAGCGAAGCGGGCTGCCCGCTGAGAAGCTCACGCCAGCTAAAATAGGCCGGCTTTCCGGCAAGGATATTCTCTATCGGGCCTGAGAAGGAATTGAATTGAGGGGTCAAACTATCGAGCGCTATTCTATGAAATTGCACGCCACGGAACGTCAGCGAAACCGCGCCCATGATGCCTCTTAGGCTCGGGTCGGCTGCCAACGGCTCCAAAAGCGGGCCGGACTTCGAGATCTGCCCAAGGGTGTTCTTCAATTCGGGAGTTGGCAGAAAAAGAAGCCCGTTGCGCTGAAAGAAAGGGCCTCCTCCCATTTGTTGGGCACCGCGAATGATACTGTGGTCCTGCTTGAGCCGCTCGGTGAGCTTTTGAGCCGCTTCCCCGGTAAGCTCCGGCGTGGGGCCATCTATCACCGCGAGAATCGTCGTAACCTGCCTCGGAAACTCTTTGATATACTCGATCTCACGTTGCCGCCAGGGGAGGCTTTTCGAAAGAAGCGTGGTGATATCGGTATTCAGTGCAAACTTGTCCCCGACATAGTAGCCGGAGCAGAGCGCCAGGAGGAGTGAGGCGGCAAGAATGAGTCTCGGATGACGGGCGCTGAGCCGGACTGCCGTTACAATGAGGTTCTGAACCATCGCGCACCGTTGAAAGCAATTGGGGCCAGTCCCAGGCCTAGTTAGATGTTCGCGCCGGCCAAGCTGATCTCATGGAGCGGAAAGGTCAAGCACCGCGTGAATTCAACCGCTGGCGCAAAGACTGTGTTCCAGCGTAATCCAAACCGGCAAGGCAGAAGCTGATCCCAGACTTCGAGAATTACAAAGTTTCATTGAACTATTGATTGCAAATAAGGCACAAATATGCTGCACACGGTGCATTCCGGACTTGCAAATCCACCCGCCTATTCCAGCAGGGCAAATTCCTGATCCATGCCGGGAGTGCCAGGGTTTCGCGTGACGACCGATCCTTTTTCAGCGAGGTATTCAAGTTGCGCCGATATGGCCATCGCGGCGGCGGCGGACAGCGAGGGCTCGATCCCTTTGTAGATACGCGCAACCATGCCTGCGATGGTGCCGATCCCGTCCCTCAGGCATTGGACGATCTCGCTCTCGCGCCAATGCCGGTGGAAAATCAAAGCTTTGACGTAGCGTTGCGGCTCCTGGACAGGGCCGCCATGGCCCGGAAAATAGACGGAGTTGGCACGCCCGGCGAGGAGTTCCAGCGCGCGCATGTAGCTGGCCATGTGCCCCTCCGGTGGCGCGATCACGCTGGTGTTCCAGCCCATGACGTGATCGCCGGAAAGGAGTGCTTGACTCTGGCGCAGCGAGAAGCAGAGGTGATCCGGGGCGTGGCCAGGCGTGTGAACGGCCTCGATCTCCCAACCGGGCCCGGAAAGGCTGCTTCCGTGACCGAGAGCGATGTCGAAATCGACTGGTGTAATGAAACTCCGGCCCGATGGACCAATTTTGCCCGCTGCCGGATCGTCCTTTGTGCGCGGCCTGCCGCAGACAGGTGCTCCCGTTTGCTTGCGGAGCTCTGCTGCCCCGCCGCTGTGGTCGCTGTGACAGTGCGTGACAAGAATGTGGGTAATGATTTCGCCCTTGAGCGCGTCCGCCAGCACCTGGAGTTGTTCACCCGTTTCCGGGCCTGGATCGACGACCGCAACCTCGCCTTCTCCCACCACGTAGAGATTGGTGCCTTTGAAAGTAAAAAATCCGGGATTTTGGCAGACGATCCTGCGAAGACCGGGCGCAACGCGCTCTAGCTCGCCATACCGGAAGTCCATCTGGCGGGAAAAAGGTGGCGTCCTCTCAGGGCGGGAACTCAATGCGGCCTCCTCGTTGCGGTCGTCTGGCGCAGAAGCTTTGGACGCGCGGGGCGTTTGTCAACGGAAATACGAGGCGGCTCCCGTGCCTCGCACACAATCGGGGCGGCCCCAAGCCCGGAAGGCCGCCAGTGCACGCGGCCCTTTGAGCGAGCGCCATCATCCCAGATCTTGCCGGGCGGCTTAACTGCTTCTATAAGCCCAGCATGAGCATGGAAGCATGACGCCTAACCTTCGAGTCCAACGGTTTATCGGGCCGGCCTGTTTCGGCGCGGCGCTCGCGCTGGTTCTGGGACCGGCGCCCGCCGTTGCGCAAACCAATCCTCAGGGTCGCTTCGCCTGCCGCTCAGCAGGGCGGCACCGCGCAAAAAGGTACTCAAACCCGGGTACCTCCAAAAATCCGCAAGGGCAAGGAGGGCGGCGAGGAAGCCAAAATCGACGCGGATCAGGCGCGCGAGCTCTATATCCGGCGCAAACTCCGGCTGGAACAAATCCGGTCTGAACAGGAGGAACTGGTTAAGGATCAGCGCACCCTCGCGACCAACCGCGCCAGGATGCACGCGAGGCTCGTTGAGACGGCACGTGCGCTACGGCTTTCGGAGAAGCGGCTCACGGAGATCGAGGAACGCCTTGCCGATGTTCGCGCGAAGGCCAAGGAGCAGCACGGGAAACTTGACGACAAGAGCGCTCAAATGTCAGCGCTGTTCGTGCTGTTGCAAGGCATGAGCCGGCAGCCGCCGCCGGTTATGTTCACGCACAGCCAAGATGCGCTCAAGATGATCCGGAGCGGCATGGTTCTTGCGGCCTTCTACGGTGACGTGGAGAAGCTCGCCGCAGAGATTTCCACAGAGGTTGCGCGCCTGGATGAGCTGCAACAAGCCGCCGAGCAGCAAGAACAGAAGCGAAAATCCGAGCAGGCGCAGAATGTCAGGCTCAAAGGCCAGATCGACTTGCTGCTCGTCGAAAATCGCGTGCAACTCGAAACCGCTACAGAAAATTTAGAAAATCTTAAGAGCGTTAGCCAAATCAATGCGGCTGGCATTAAGAATCTCGAAGAGATGCTTCCCGTTTTGGATGCGGCGAGCAAGAAGGCCAAGCCGGCACCCAAAGAGGGCGATGCTAACGGCGCCCCCGATCCTGGAAAGCTTGCGATGTTGGAGGGCCGGATGGCCTCCGCGATCGCCTTTGCAAATGCGCAAGGACTTCTTCCACTCCCCGCACAGGGGAGGATCGCCGTGAAATACGGGCAGGCGGATCATGACGGAGCGGCTTCAAAGGGTGTCCACATCGAAACCCGTCCGGGCGCGCAAGTCGTTTCTCCTTGCGACGGCTCGATTTTATACGCGGGACCATTCCGATCCTACGGTCAACTCTTGATTATAGATCCTGGTGGAGGATATCATGTTGTGGTCGCTGGCATGGAACGGATTCAGGTTGTGCAGGGTCAAGCCGTCGTCGCTGGCGAGCCTCTAGCCACAATGGGGCCGGAAATCCGGGCTAGCGAAAAGCCATCCGCACGCCCAAGTCTTTACGTGGAATTTCGTAAAGATCAGCAATCTATCGATCCCGCGCCATGGTGGTCAGCGGGGGGAAAAGGTTAGAGATAAATGCGCAAATCGGAACTCGCGCTTGGAGCCCTCCTTATCATGCTGGTGTGTGGTGCCAGCGTGTTCATCTTGCAATCCACGCGCCGGGATCAGGCGATAGCGGCGAACGCCGATATCTACAAGCAACTCGACCTTTTTGGAGAAGTGCTGGAGCGCGTTCGATCCGAATACGTGGAGAAGCCCGACGACACGAAGCTGATCGAGACCGCGATCAACGGGATGCTTCAGGGCCTCGATCCGCATTCGAGCTATCTGACGCCGAAAGAATTCCAGGACATGCAGGTTCAAACCCGTGGTGAATTCGGCGGCCTTGGCATCGAAGTCACGATGGAAGACGGGGTCGTGAAGGTGATCGCGCCAATTGACAATACACCTGCGGATCGCGCTGGTGTGATGGGCGGCGACTACATCACCCATCTCGACGGAGAATCCATTCAGGGCCTGACACTCAACGAAGCCGTTGAGAAAATGAGGGGGCCGGTCGACTCGCCGATCATGCTGACGATCTTGCGCAAGGGCGTTTCCACCCCGATCCAAACAAAAGTTGTGCGCGACATCATTCGCATCAATCCCATCAAATACAGCGCCGAGGACGATGTCGGCTGGATCAAGATCAAGACGTTCCAGAGCGAGCACACTTACGAGTACATGAAGCAGGCGGTCGACGATCTCAAAAAGACGATCGGTCCTAAGCTCAAGGGTTACGTTGTCGACCTTCGTAACAATCCGGGCGGCCTTCTCGATCAGGCGATTGCGGTCTCCGATGCCTTCCTCGACAAGGGCGCGATTGTGCTCACCAAGGGTCGTAACGCCAGCGAGAGTAGCCGTGCCAACGCAAAGCCTGGCGATGTCACCGACGGAAAACCAATCGTCGTGCTCATCAATGGCGGCTCGGCTTCGGCTTCGGAGATTGTTGCGGGCGCCCTTCAAGATCACAAACGAGCCTCGGTAATTGGCACGCGGTCGTTCGGCAAGGGGTCGGTGCAAACCATGATCCCGTTGGGCGCCAATGGCGGCTTGCGTCTGACGACGGCGCGCTATTACACCCCCGCGGGCCGCTCGATCCAGGCAACCGGTATCGCCCCCGACTATGTTGTTGAACCGGAGCTTCCCCCCGAGTTGAAGCAGCAAATGGCAGCGTTTACGCCGAAGGGCGAAGCGAGCCTTCGCGGTCACCTCAAGAACGACAGCGCTCCC
Organism: uncultured Alphaproteobacteria bacterium; assembly: GCA_963817705.1. GTDB lineage: Bacteria > Pseudomonadota > Alphaproteobacteria > Rhizobiales > Rhodomicrobiaceae > Rhodomicrobium. The sequence continues at coordinate 1,529,170 of CAWFPF010000001.1, read as the reverse complement.
GAGGCTACCGGCAGCATTTCTTATGTTCCGAAGGAGAAGGAAAAGGACGTACAGCTGAAGGCGGCAATCGATCTTCTCCACGGCAAGAAACCGGAAACCGATAAGAAGGTCGAAAACGCGGCTGTCCCTGCCGCTCCGGCACCGGTTCCGAATTAGGCTAGGCCGTTCATAATTCCGGTCTAAAGAAAGGTTCATGTTTCCGCATGGACCTTTTCTTTTTGCCGGCATGGGAGGAGTTGAACGATGCGCGCGCTTCTAATTGCAGTTGGGGTCTTCTTCATCGTGTTCGGAGGCGTGGTCCTGTATTTTGCCGCCTCGGATCCCGGTCACGAATATGACCTAAAGCTCGTAGTCCCCATCGACACGCGTCAGATGCCGCAGCCCGCGGCTCCCCCAGGGGTGGTGTCCCAGGCGGCGGAGGCTTCGATCAGCACTGTGACAGATGGACGCGCCAGCGCCGGAACGCCGCCGTCTCTGCCGGAAAGGCGCCCGGTTCAGTTCGGCCGCCGCCAGGGTTCGGCCTCCGAGGTTGCGCCGCAATGACGCGGAGCCCGGCGTTTCCGGGCTGCCTGAAAAGATAACTGTTTAAGGGATTACAATGGCATCGATCGATCCGGACACGCTCCCTTACCGCCCTTGCGCGGGCATCGTCCTCCTCAATAGCGAAGGTCTCATTTGGATCGGGCGCCGTTTTGACGATCTGGTCCAGCAAGAGTCCGTGAAGCGATGGCAAATGCCGCAGGGCGGCATCGACAAGCATGAAGCGCCCGAGGCAGCCGCGCGGCGCGAGCTGTTCGAGGAAACCGGCGTTCGCAGTGTTGAAGTCATTGGGAAAACGAAGGACTGGATCTATTACGACCTGCCGATTGAGGCTGTCGGCATCGCGCTGAAGGGCAGATACCGCGGACAGCGCCAGAAATGGTTCGCGATGCGCTTCACCGGCGAGGAGCAGGAGATCAACCTTCAGCTCGACGGCCAAAAGCCCGAGTTCGATGCCTGGCGATGGGCAACGGCCACCGAGGTTCTCAACCTCATCGTCGCTTTCAAACGCCCGGCCTACGAAGCGGTGCTGTCCGAGTTCGAGCGCTTGGTGAAGTTCTGAGCGCTCCTTAACACCGCAAAATCCAACAAGGAAATGGCCGCCTCAAAAGCAGCAGCGGGTTGCAATGCGCCATAGGGCTATGCTAGAAGCCCACCAGGCATAAGCCGGACTGCAATCCGGACATTTGAGAGTTCTTTGAGGGCACGCTTGAGCGCTCCAGCGTTCCGGTGGCTGTTGGACTGTTGGAGAGATCGAATTGGCGAGCGGTGGTTCAAAATCGGCGGTGGCGGAACGTTACGCTGGCGCGCTATTCGATCTCGCGAAGGCGAGCAATCAGGTCAGCGGCGTCGAGAATTCCCTAGACCGGTTTATGGACGCATTTCGCGACAGCCCGGAACTCCGCCGCTTCGTCCTCAGCCCTGTTTTCTCGGGCGCGGATCAACACCAAGGCTTGACCGCGATCCTTAAAGCCTCCGGCATCTCGGGCCTCGTCCGCGACTTCCTTCTCGTTCTCGCCCGGAACCGCCGGCTGTTCGCCGTCGAGGGGATCATCAAGACGTTCAAGTCGATCGCCGCGAAAGATCGCGGCGAGGTCGAGGTGGAGGTAACGTCTGCCGTTGCCCTGACGCCTGAACAGGCCCGGGATTTGACGGATAGCCTCCGGCAAAAGCTTTGGAAGGCTCCTAAGCTCATAGAGACTGTCGATCCTGCGCTTCTCGGAGGCCTTATCGTGAGGCTCGGGAGCCGTATGATTGACACGTCCCTGCGCACAAAACTGAAAAACCTAGAAAAGGCGATGAAAGAGGCCAGCTGATGGAGCTCATGGAAATCCGCCCGTCCGAAATTTCTTCGATCCTCAAAGAGCAAATCAAGAATTTCGGGCAGGAAGCAGAAGTATCGGAGATCGGGCAAGTGCTCTCCGTGGGTGACGGCATCGCACGCGTCTATGGTCTCGACAATGTTCAAGCCGGCGAGATGGTCGAATTCCCTGGCGGAATCCGGGGCATGGCGCTGAACCTCGAAGCAGACAATGTCGGCGTCGTGATCTTCGGCGAAGACCGGACGATCAAGGAAGGCGACACGGTCAAGCGAACCGGCGCGATCGTGGAAGTGCCGGTCGGCAAGGGCCTTCTCGGACGCGTCGTGGACGGTCTGGGCAACCCAATCGATGGCAAGGGCCCTATTCAATACACGGAAATGAAGCGCGTCGACGTTAAGGCGCCCGGCATTCTTCCGCGCGAGAGCGTGAAGGAGCCCATGCAAACCGGTCTCAAGGCCATCGACGCCTTGATCCCGATCGGCCGGGGACAGCGCGAACTCATCATCGGCGACCGCCAAACCGGTAAGACCGCCGTTGCGCTCGACACGATCCTCAATCAGAAATCGGTCAACGCCACTGGCGACGAGAGCCAGAAGCTCTATTGCATCTATGTCGCCGTGGGCCAAAAGCGCTCAACGGTCGCGCAATTCGTGAAGGTTCTGGAAGAAAACGGCGCGCTCGAATATTCGATCGTCGTCGCGGCCACAGCTTCCGATCCGGCGCCCACGCAGTTTATCGCGCCCTACACGGGCTGTACGATGGGCGAGTATTTCCGTGACAACGGCATGCACGCCCTCATCATCTATGACGACCTTTCAAAGCAAGCCGTCGCCTATCGTCAGATGTCGCTGCTTCTTCGCCGTCCGCCAGGACGCGAAGCCTATCCCGGCGACGTGTTCTATCTGCATTCCCGCCTCCTGGAGCGCGCCGCGAAGCTCAATGGCAGTCACGGGGGCGGTTCCTTGACCGCGCTTCCCGTCGTTGAGACCCAGGCGAACGACGTGTCGGCCTACATCCCGACCAATGTGATCTCGATCACCGACGGCCAGATCTTCCTTGAAACCGACCTGTTCTATCAAGGTATCCGTCCGGCCGTGAATGTCGGTATTTCGGTGTCCCGGGTTGGCTCTTCGGCTCAGATCAAAGCCATGAAGCAGGTGGCTGGTGCGATTAAGGGCGAACTCGCTCAATATCGCGAGATGGCCGCCTTCGCCCAATTCGGCTCCGACCTCGACGCCGCGACACAGAAGCTCCTCGCGCGCGGATCTCGCCTGACCGAGCTCTTGAAGCAGCCGCAGTTCTCGCCCTTGAAGGTCGAGGAGCAGGTCGTGGTCATCTACGCCGGCACCCGCGGCTTCCTGGACGCAATCCCTGTTGCGAAGGTCAACGAGTTCGAGCGCGAATTTCTGACGATTATGCGCAATGAGCATAAGGACGTGCTCGATTCGATACGCACGTCGAAGCAACTCGCGCCAGACGTAGAGGCCAAGCTTAAAGGCATTCTTGACCAATTTACCAAGAATTTCGCCGCGTAATCCAGGGCTGCGGAGACACACATGGCCAGCCTGAAGGACCTTCGAGCGCGCATCTCCTCGGTGAAGGCGACGCGGAAAATCACAAAGGCCATGCAAATGGTCGCCGCCGCGAAGCTGCGCCGCGCGCAAGATCAAGCCCAAGCCGCCAGGCCCTATGCCGAGCGGCTCGAAAAAATCCTGAGCCGCTTGGGCGCCCGCGTTGCGCCTTCTGCGGCGACGTCTCAACTCCTCACCGGTACGGGCCGCAACGAGACACATCTCGTGATCGCCGCGACGGGGGAGCGGGGGCTGGCGGGGGCCTTCAACACCAACATCGCACGCATGGCACGCGACCATGTGCGCCGGCTGCAGGCCGAAGGCAAGACCGTCAAGATCATGACGATCGGGCGAAAGGGCGCCGATCAGCTCCGGCGCGACTTCGGCAAGATCATCATCGATCACGTCGACCTCAGGCACGTGCGACAGCTCGGCTATGTCAATGCGCTGGACATCTCGCAGCGCATTCTCAAGCGCTTCGAGGATGGCGAGTTCGACGTGGCGACGCTTTTCTTCTCGCAGTTCGAGAACATCATCTCGCAGAAGCCGCGCGCCACGCAGTTGATACCGGTGAAGCTTCCTGAAGGGGAGGAAGAGGCAGCCGGCGCCTCGAACGCGATCTACGAGTTCGAGCCTGACGAAGAAGAGATCCTTCGCGAACTCTTGCCTCGTAATGTGGCTACCCAGATTTTCCGGGCGCTGCTCGAAAACAACGCGGGTTTCTACGCCTCGCAGATGACCGCGATGGATAACGCGACGCGAAACGCCGGCGATATGCTGGATCGTCTGACGCTGAACTACAACCGCACACGTCAGGCCCAGATTACGAAGGAACTGATCGAAATCATCTCGGGAGCGGAGGCGGTATAGGCTGGTATGGCCTTGGGGAGCGCATGAACAAGTCAGAGACCATATGGCCTCATCCCCTTGCCTTTTATGCGATGTGGATCGAGTTGTGCACCGCTTGGACCGCCGCCTGGATGTGGTGGCTGCCCCAGCCTAGCTCCCCTTTTGCCTCCAATCATACGGCGGCGGACGGGACGGCGCACGCCACCACTGCCGCGACGCCCCATGCTACCGGCACGGCTTCTGTGAACGGCTATACGCATCCTCAGGCGCAACTACCGGCCCGAGCCGATGCTGCGGCCGGCCTTCAGTCCGGTCAATCGCGTACTGAAGACACCGGTGAGCCGGTCAATGGTCACGCCGTGCCTTTCATCGCGTCCGGAAGAGCAGGACCTGCGCAGATCGCCTCTTCGCATGGCGAGCCCAGCGGGAATTGGCCGGGCAGCGACGTGAATTCGGAAGAAACCGGCGCCGCCATTCGCGATCCCTTTCCCTATGAGCAGGCGGCAGGCCGGCGGATCATGGCTGCGTCGGATGGCCTCTCGCCGGAGGTTGTTTTTGGCGGCGTTCCATCCTATGCAGAGGATGAGACAAGCTATTCCGATTTGGACGTGCAGACGTCCGTAATTATCCGGGCGCTCGCAGCGATGGTGTCCGGTCGCGGGGACAGCGATGGAATGCGTCCACCCCTGGACTCTGAAACGCCCGCGATTATGCAGGAGCATATCAGCGGCGCGAGCTTGAGTGCGGCAGCATTGAACGATTTGGATGTGCGGGAAGCCCCGCCGTTTCAACCGGATTTGGACAGATTTTGGGGAAGAGAACGATGAGCGATAGACGTGTTGGCCGCGTTAGGCAGGTAACTGGAGCCGTTGTCGACGTGCAGTTCGATGGGCCATTGCCGTCGATTTTGAACGCGCTCGAGACTCAGAATCAGGGCAACCGATTGGTTCTGGAGGTGGCGCAGCACCTCGGCGAAAGCACGGTGCGCACCATCGCCATGGATACGACCGAAGGTCTGGTCCGCGGACAGGAAGTCACCGATACGGGCGAGGCCATCGCCGTTCCCGTAGGCGAGGAGACGCTTGGCCGCATCATGAACGTGATCGGGGAGCCGATCGACGAGGCGGGGCCGGTGAAATCCAACCAGCGCCGCCCGATCCATGCCTCCGCGCCCGAGTTCATCGAGCAATCGACGGACGTAGAGGTGCTTGTCACCGGCATTAAGGTCGTGGACCTGCTCGCGCCCTACTCCAAGGGTGGCAAGGTCGGCCTGTTCGGAGGCGCCGGCGTCGGCAAGACCGTGCTGATCCAGGAGCTGATCAATAATATCGCCAAAGCGCATGGCGGGTATTCGGTTTTCGCAGGCGTGGGCGAGCGCACACGCGAAGGCAACGACCTCTACTGGGAAATGATCGAATTGGGCGTGAACAAGGACCCGCATAAGGACGGTTCCGCCCTGGGTTCCAAATGCGCGCTGATTTTCGGCCAGATGAACGAGCCGCCAGGAGCCCGTGCCCGTGTCGGGTTGACGGGGTTGACCGTCGCCGAATATTTCCGCGACCAGGGCCAGGACGTGCTGTTCTTCGTGGACAACATCTTCCGCTTCACGCAGGCCGGCTCCGAAGTCTCGGCGCTTCTCGGCCGTATCCCTTCAGCCGTGGGCTATCAGCCGACGCTCGCGACCGACATGGGCGCGCTCCAGGAGCGTATCACCTCCACGGCGAAGGGTTCGATTACGTCGGTGCAGGCGATTTACGTGCCCGCCGACGACTTAACCGACCCCGCACCGGCGGCGTCATTCGCCCACTTGGACGCAACCACGGTGCTGTCGCGCTCGATCGCGGAAAAGGGCATATACCCGGCGGTTGATCCACTCGACTCCACGAGCCGCGCTCTCGAGCCGCGCATCGTGGGCGAGGAGCATTACCTGGTGGCACGGCAGGTCCAGTCCATCCTGCAACGCTACAAGGCCTTGCAAGACATCATCGCAATCCTCGGCATGGACGAACTTTCTGAAGAAGATAAGCGCATCGTGGCGCGCGCGAGAAAGATCGAGCGCTTTTTGTCGCAGCCGTTCCACGTGGCCGAGGTCTTCACCGGCAAACCCGGCGTTCTGGTCGACGTGAAGGATACGGTGAAAGGCTTCAAGGGCCTCTGCAATGGCGATTACGACCATTTGCCCGAGCAAGCCTTCTATATGGTCGGCACGATCGACGAGGCCATCAAAAAAGCCGAAGAGCTTGCTGCGGCGGCCTAATGCCGGCACCTTCCGGCGGCCGGGCTCGTGTCCGGCCTTCGTTGTTCCATTAGCTCTCATGGGCAGGTCAGATGGCGGATACATTTCACTTCGAACTGGTCTCTCCGGAGCGCCAGCTCTTATCGGGCGATCTCGTTGAGGCGATCATACCCGGTCAGGAAGGCGATCTTGCCGCCCTGCCCAATCATGCCCTCCTCATCTCACAGCTTCGCCCTGGTATTTTGACAACGCGGTCAACGTCCGGCCAGGAGAAGCGCTTCTTCCTGCGCGGCGGCTTCGCGGATGTCGGGCCTGGCGAAACCGTGGTCATTGCGGAATATGCGGTGCCCTTGGAAGAATTCTCGGCCGCGATGCTCACCGATGAGATAGCGCAGGCGCAGATGGCCTTCGATGAAGCTCAGGGCGATGATAACCGCTTCGCGGCTCAGGACCGCCTTGAACGGCTGCAATCCTTGCAATCGCGCATTCCGGGCTAAAGTCATGGCCGGGCCGATGGGCCCAGCCATTCGCATGTTTCCAAGACTGTGAGCTGATTTTCTCGATAGCCATCGAAGACGGCCCAGGCATCGGTTGCTTCACACCGCTTCACACTTTTCCGGACGCACCCCAGAGCATAATCCGCGAAAGAGGACGCCGGTTCACATTTTCATGCTGGAACCCGCGGTCTCGCTGCTCTCCTGCGCATCCAAAAAAGCAGATCGCGGATAAGCGCTCTAGCGCTTTCCGCGAACACTGCGTTCTTGCTTTAAAGCAGGACAAGAAAAAAACAATTGGCCGGAAACAGAACCGGCCACGATACATCATTTACCGAACCGTTTGTGGTTGTGCGGGCTCGATCGGGCTGCTTTCAGACGTGGAAGGGATCGCGGCCGTATCAACACGTGACGCGTCTTGCTTCTCGGTCGCGGCCGGTTCGACGGCGCGGCTTTCTTGAACGGCCGGTGTTGCTGCTGCTTCAACTGGCGCCGCAGCTTGCTTTCCGGTTGCTGCCGGCTCGACAGCAGGGCTCTCTTGCACAACCGGCATCACAGCCGCTTCTGCTGCTGCTTGCTTCTCTGTCGCGGCAGGTTCGACGGCGCGGCTTTCTTGCTCGGCCGGTATTGCAGCGGCTTCAACTGGCGCCGCAGCTTGTTTTTCGGTCGCGGCCGGTTCGGCAGCGCTGCTTTCTTGCGCGGCCGGAACTGCAGCGGCTTCAACTGGCGCAACGGCTTGCTTTTCGGTTGCTGCCGGTTCGACGGCGCTGCTGTCTTGCACGGCCGGTGTCACAGCGGCTTCAACAGGCGCCGCGCCTTGATTTTGGGATACCGCTTGAAGCGGAGATTCGGTTCCTATCGGTGGCTCTTTTTGGGCCTCGGCCGTCTTGGCAGTTTCGGTTCGTATTTCTGGGGCGGCTAAGCTTGGTCTCACGTCCTCTGCAAGACCGGCGTCAGCCAGAACGGTCTTGGTCAGAGCCCTGGCCTGAGCCTCTGCTACGACGAGCGCGGCCGCAGCCGACTTCATGTCCGAGATTTTTGATGCCACCAGAGAGAAGGCCGCCTCGGCATTCTGCCGTGTCTTCGTCTCCTGTGCGAGCTTATCGCGCACGACGCGCTCTGAGCTTTCCGCTATCGTCTGAGCGGCTTCCGCGATCCGGAGTTCCTTGACCACGCGATCGAGTTTCTCCTGGGTTGCCACAAGTTCTATGCCGGCGGTGTCATGGGCGCGGCGGAGCCGTCCATTCTCAACCGACGATGCCCAGAACGAGAAGCCGAAGCCGAGAGCAAGCGCGGCCGTCGCCGCCCAAGCATAATTGAGTTGATTGCTGCTCATGGTGTGTTCCTTACTGTGTTGTTAATGGGATAAGGCGCCGTTGTTACTATGCGATTTATAGTACAAAAAGGTTAACAAGACCGTTCCCTGCGCCTAAAAGGCGGGCAGCGGTTGAGCGTCCTTGCTGAACGAAAGGCCTTGTGCGACTGTGCCGGGAGGCTTTGACGGCGCCTAAACCTGGCCTGGCGCAAGCGTGAGCCCGGCGCACCCTAGCGCCAAGCCAGCGCTTGAGGTTGCGCGCTTGCCTTTTGTACCTGGTTCCGCTTTATTGACTGCGTCAAATTGCGCAGGGATGAAAAATGTCGTTTCTAGCGGAGGAGATAATTTGACCGTCAGGGTAGCAATTAATGGCTTTGACCGTTCCGGCCGCAACGTGATTCGATCCCTCGTCGAAAACAACCGCACCGATAACGAGTGGGGCTTCCCGTGCCGGATGACCGGCATGGCCGTCACCTTGGGTAAGCTCATCTAAGCTCATGGACACCAAGCCTTGCGGGCTGATCACCAGTATCCCTGCCTCTCTGCATGAGGAGTGGGCAGAGAATTTGGCTCCGCTCGCGAGGCGCTTCCGTCCGGCCGCGCTGATCTTGAAACAACCAGCGCGAGACGTTCTTGAGCGCTTCGTGTTGAACGCGCGGCCGGTTGAGCTTGCCATCCTCGTGGCAGACAGCATCGCGGCAGCCTGCAATGCCGGAGCGACGGGGGTTTATTTCTCCGCTCTTGGAGGGAATGTCAGGAAGGCCCGTGACGAACTCGGAAGCGCGGCGGTCATCGGTGCGGCATGCGGATTGAGCCGTCACACGGCCATGGAAAATGCGGAGGCCGGCGCGGACTTTGTCGTCTTCGATGCGACTGGGCAGGATTTCTTCGACACGTCTGCCGAACTTTCGCGCTGGTGGGATGAGGTAACGGGCATTCCGGTAGCCCTGGCCCTTGGCGACATTCGTCCCGATCGTTCCCTGCTTCAAAAAGCACGCCCTGACTTCCTTCTCATCGAAGAATCAGATCGCGCTGGAGAAAGCCTTACTTTCGCAACAGAGTTCGGTTTGCAAAGCCAGATCTGACTGTGACTTGGCTCAAGAGGGAACCATGAACCGGGCGAAACTCCTTCTGGCACTCGCATTTTGCCTGACCGCCGGCAATCCGCCGGGCCACGCGGCGCAAAAGCCCGCTCCGCGCGCGAGCTCCGGCTGGTCCGCGAGCGAAGTCGCGTCGTCGTCCGATCCAGCTTATGCGGCTTACGATGCCGGACGCTACGAAGAGGCATTGAAGCTCGCCACCGAAGCTGCAGCGGCGGGCGAAAACCAAGCCAACGCTTTGATCGGCCTTATTTATCAAAAAGGGCTGGGCGTGCATCAGGATGACGCCAAGGCCGTGGAATACTTTACGAAAGGCGCTGTCGGAAAAGACATGCACGCGCAGTTCCTCCTCGGTGTCATGCTTGAGGAAGGGCGCGGCGTAAAAAAAGACAGAAGCAAAGCCGCGGATTTTTTCGAAGCCGCCGCTCAGCAGGGCCATACGCTGGCGGCCTACGACCTCGCACAAACCTACATCGAGGGCTGGGCGCGGCCGCAAGACATGGAGAAGGCAGCCCAATGGCTCGAACAGGCCGCGCAGAAGGATCATGCACAAGCCGCTTACGATCTGAGTGCGCTCTACCGGAGCGGAGAAGGCGTTCCCAAAGACCTTGCCAAGGCCACTGAGTGGCTTGCGAGAGCTGCCGCGGGCGGGCACGCCGACGCGCAGGTGGAATATGCTGTCATGCTGGCCAATGGCAAAGGTGTACCGCGGAACGAAGCGGCGGCTGTCTCGCTCTTGCAGACAGCGGCTGAGCGCGGCAACGCGGTTGCGCAGAACCGGCTTGCACGCGCCTATTCGGCGGGACTGGGCCTCCCGGCGGATCGCATCCAAGCCGCCAAATGGCACATCCTTGCCCGCGCCGCCGGCGAGTCCGATTTCAAACTCGACCTGATGGTCGTATCGTTACGTCCGCAGGAAAGGCAGCAGGCGGAGGCTCTCGCAAAGGCCTGGCGGGACGAAACGGCGCAAGAGAAACGCTGAAAGCTGTATGCTCCCGCTAGTGACGTGATAAACTCACGATCATCATCTTGCGGCACGGTAAAAATGCTAGTAACCAATGGTAAGCGTGGCCAATCGCCGCGATCCGCGCTTAAACTCATAAAATGAAGGAGAACGGCATCATGGCAAGAGCCAAAATTGCGCTCATCGGTTCAGGTATGATCGGCGGTACCCTCGCGCATCTGATTGGCCTGAAGGAACTCGGCGATGTCGTGATGTTCGATATCATGGAAGGCCTTCCGCAAGGCAAGAGCCTCGATATCGCGGAGTCCTCTCCCGTCGATGGCTTCGACGCCGCCTATCAGGGCGTGAACGACTATGCCGACATCAAGGGCGCCGACGTCGTCATCGTGACGGCGGGTGTGCCGCGCAAGCCCGGAATGAGCCGGGACGATCTCCTCGAGATCAATTTGAAGGTCATGGAGCAAGTTGGAGCCGGTATCAAAAAATACGCGCCCGACGCTTTTGTGATCTGTATCACCAACCCGCTCGATGCCATGGTTTGGGCGCTTCACCGCGTTTCGGGATTGCCGAAAACTCATGTCTGCGGCATGGCTGGCGTGCTGGACAGCTCCCGCTTCCGCTATTTCCTCGCGCAGGAGTTCGATGTTTCGGTGGAGGACGTAACGGCCTTCGTTCTGGGCGGACATGGCGACACGATGGTGCCTTTGACCCGCTACACGACCGTTGCCGGCATCCCGCTGCCCGATCTTATCAAGATGCGCTGGATCACGCATGAACGCCTCAACGAGATCGTTCAGCGGACGAGGGACGGCGGCGCCGAGATCGTGAAGCTTCTGAAGACAGGCTCCGCTTACTACGCGCCGGCGGCTTCCGCGATCGCCATGGCCGAATCCTATCTGAAGAACAAAAAGCGCGTCCTGACCTGTGCCGCCTATCTGAATGGCGAATATGGCGTAAAGGGCCTCTACATTGGCGTTCCCGTGGTGATCAGCGCCAAGGGCGTGGAGCGCGTGATCGAAATCGATCTCAACACGCATGAGCGGCTGGACTTCAAGCGTTCGGTGGAAGCTGTCCAAAATCTTGTGGAAGCCTGCATCCGCATTGCGCCCGGCCTGCAACAGCCGACGGCCTAACCCAGCGCCGCCCTCACGGGCGGCACTTTCATTTCGGGCGGATGCGTCCGCCTTTGCCCCCCCCTCTCCCTTACGATTAAGAGCGCTCCCATGAATGTGCATGAATATCAGGCCAAAGCCATCCTTAGAGATTACGGCGTCCCGGTCCCGCGCGGACAGGCGGCTTTCGCCCCCGAGGAAGCGGTTTCGGTGGCGAAGGAGCTTGGTGGCCCGGTTTGGGTGGTGAAAGCTCAGATCCACGCAGGCGGCCGTGGCAAAGGCAAATTCAAGGAGGCTGAGGCTGGCGAAAAAGGCGGCGTTCGCATCGCGAAATCCGCGGACGAAGTCCGGCTTTTCGCGGATCAGATGCTCACTCACACGCTCGTGACGGCGCAAACAGGGGGCGCCGGGCGCGTCGTGAAACGTCTTCTTGTCGAGGAGGGCGCCGCGATCGCACGCGAGCTCTACCTTTCCTTCCTCGTGGACCGGTCCACATCGCGCGTTGCGATTGTCGCCTCGACGGAAGGCGGCATGAACATCGAAGAGGTGGCTCACGACACACCGGAGAAGATTCTCACGCTGACCATCGACCCGGCCACCGGCTACTCCCAGTTTCACGGCCGCGAAGTTGCTTTCGCCCTCGGCCTGAAGGACGGTCAGATCAAGCAGTGCGTGAAGCTGATCGGCGACCTCTATCGCGCCTTTACCGAGAAGGACATGAGTTTCCTCGAAATCAACCCGCTGATCGTGAACGATAAGGGCAACCTCGTCTGTCTCGATGCGAAGATGAATTTTGAGGGCAATGCGCTCTACCGGCATCCCGATGTCGTTAATCTGCGCGACCTTGGCGAGGAGGACCCGGCGGAGGTTTTGGCCTCGCGCTACGACCTGAACTATATCAAGCTTGACGGAGAGATCGGGTGCCTCGTGAACGGCGCGGGCCTTGCGATGGCGACCATGGATATCATCAAGCTTTACGGCTCGGAGCCCGCAAATTTCCTCGACGTCGGCGGCGGCGCCTCGAAGGAGAAAGTGACCGAAGCCTTCAAGATCATACTTTCCGACCCCAGTGTTAAGGGGATACTCGTGAACATCTTCGGAGGCATCATGCGCTGCGATATCATCGCAGAGGGCATCGTGGCCGCCGCCCGGGAGACCCACCTCAGCGTCCCGCTGGTTGTCCGCCTCGAAGGGACGAATGTCGAACTCGGCAAAGAGATTTTGAAAAACTCGGGGGTTGCTGTGATCCCCGCCGACGATCTGGGCGACGCAGCGCAGAAGATCGTGGCCGAGGTCAAGAAGGCTGCTTGAACCGCACCGGCGCGTCGACGCCATTGCCGTTCTCGCACACCCCTTCAAACGTCAATCTCACGGTAATTAGGTAAGGCACGCAAATGGCCATTCTCGTCGACAGCAATACAAGAGTCATATGCCAGGGCATAACCGGCGCTCAGGGCACTTTTCACACCGAGCAGGCCATCGCCTATGGCACCAAGATGGTCGGCGGGGTGACACCCGGTAAAGGTGGCAGCACCCATCTCGGCTTGCCGGTTTTCGACACGGTTCACGATGCCGTCAAAAAAGCGGGCGCCACCGCCACCGCGATTTACGTGCCGCCTCCGTTTGCCGCCGATGCGATTCTTGAGGCCATCGACGCTGAAATCCCGTTGATCGTCACCATCACCGAGGGCATTCCCGTCATGGACATGGTGAAAGTGAAGCGCGCGCTTGAGGGATCGAACTCGCGGCTGATCGGTCCGAACTGTCCGGGCGTCATCACACCAGGCGAATGCAAGATCGGCATTATGCCGGGGCACATTCATAAGCGCGGCACGGTCGGGATTGTTTCCCGCTCGGGCACCCTTACCTATGAGGCTGTGCATCAAACGACCATGGTAGGGCTCGGGCAAACGACCTGTATCGGTATCGGCGGCGACCCCGTAAAAGGGACCGACCACATCGACGTGCTCGAAATGCTGCTCGCGGACGACGAGACGCAGTCGATCATCATGATCGGCGAAATCGGCGGCTCCGCTGAAGAGGAGGCGGCTGAATTCTACAAGTCTTATCCGCGCAAGAAGCCGATGGTCGGTTTCATTGCAGGTGTAACCGCCCCTCCAGGCCGCAGAATGGGCCACGCTGGCGCCATTATTGCGGGCGGTAAAGGGGGCGCGGGTGACAAAATCGAGGCAATGAAATCTGCCGGGATCGTGGTCTCTCCGTCACCAGCGGCTCTCGGGAGCACGCTCCTTAAAGTATTGAAAGGCTGATCCGCTTTACAGGCGAAGGCGGGTGGAGCATTTTGCGGGATGGCCCGCTTTCAAGCCTGGAAGGTGATTTGACGTGGGACGGCAAGACTTAAACGAGGCATTTGCGAGAACTTCCTTTCTGCATGGCGCGAATGCCGCGTATATTGAAGACCTTTACGAACGCTTCCAGGAAAACCCGGGATCCGTTCCCGCAGACTGGCGCGCCTTCTTTACCGACCTGAAAGAGCGCAAGGAAGCCGTCATCTCCGAAACCCACGGGCCATCCTGGAAGCCGAGAAATGGCGGGGTTGAGGAGGACGGCGACCTTTTGAACGCGCTAGCCGCGGACTGGGGCCCCGAAGAAAAGGAAATCGGCCGGAAGATCGGCGCCAGGGCCGAGGAGCACGGCGTCGAGATCAGCCGCGAGGAGGCCTTCCGGGCTACCCGCGAGTCCGTCCGCGCTTTGATGCTGATTCGCGCCTATCGCGTGAACGGCCACCTGATCGGAAACCTCGATCCGTTGCGTCTTACGCCGCCACGCGACCACCCCGAACTCGACCCCGCGAGCTACGGTTTCACCCACGCCGACCTCGATCACCAGATCTACATCGACAATGTGCTCGGCCTGGAAACGGCAACGCTGCGCCAGATCATCGACATCCTGCGGCGAACCTATTGCGGGACCATCGGCTACGAGTTCATGCACATCTCCTCACCGGAGCAGAAGCAGTGGATTCAGGAGCGCGTCGAGGGACCGGACAAAGAGGTCGAGTTCACCGAGGTAGGCAAGAAGGCGATCCTGACGAAGCTGATCCAGGCAGAAGGATTTGAGAGGTTTCTCGACAAGAAATATACGGGCACGAAGCGTTTCGGCCTCGAAGGCGCGGAATTGGTGGTGCCGGCGCTTGAGCAAATCATCAAGCGCGGCGGCCAGCTCGGCGTGCAAGAGATCGTGCTCGGCATGCCGCATCGCGGACGCCTCAACATACTCACCAACGTCATGGCGAAGCCGTTCCGCGCTCTGTTCCACGAGTTCAAGGGCGGGTCCGCCAACCCGGAAGACGTCGAAGGCTCGGGCGACGTGAAATATCATTTGGGCGTATCGAGCGACCGTGAGTTCGACGGCAACCAGGTTCACCTCTCGCTGACCGCCAATCCATCCCATTTGGAAATTGTCGACCCCGTCGTGCTCGGCAAGGTGCGCGCAAAGCAGGATCAGCTCCGCGACCAATACCGGTCGCAAGTGCTGCCGCTCCTGTTGCACGGCGACGCGGCCTTCGCGGGCCAGGGCGTCGTTGCGGAATGCTTCGGTCTTTCCGGTTTGAAAGGGCACCGCACGGGCGGTTCGATCCACTTTATCGTGAATAACCAAATCGGCTTCACGACCGCGCCCCGCTTCTCGCGCTCCTCGCCTTACCCATCCGACATCGCGCGCATGATCGAAGCGCCGATTTTCCACGTCAATGGCGACGATCCGGAAGCGGTTGTCTATTGCGCGCGTATCGCGATCGAGTTCCGGCAGCGGTTCCATAAGCCAGTCGTCGTCGACATGATCTGCTACCGGCGGCACGGCCATAATGAGGGCGACGAACCGTCCTTTACCCAGCCGTTGATGTACAAGCGCATCCGTCAGGCGCCGAGCGTTGTCGAAATTTACTCCAAGAGGCTGGCGGAAGAGGGGCTGGTCACTCAGCCTGAAGCTGAGAAAATGCGGGTCGACTTCTGGGATAAGCTCGAAAACGAACTTGAGGCATCGGAAGGCTACCGGCCTAACAAGGCGGACTGGCTCGACGGGCGGTGGGCTGGCATTACGCTCGCCGAGGACGGCCCGCGGCGCGGCGACACAGCCGTGAGCATAGACACGCTCAAGAAGGTCGGCAACAAGATCACGCAGCTTCCCAGGGGCTTCACCGCCCACAAGACGATCGAGCGCTTTTTGGCCAATCGCCACAAGATGGTCGAAGAGGGGCGCGGGATCGACTGGTCGATGGCCGAGGCGCTTGCCTTCGGGACGCTGCTCGAAGAGGGCTTCCCGGTCCGTCTTTCGGGACAGGACGTCGAGCGCGGCACCTTCTCGCAGCGGCATGCGGTCGTAACCGACCAGGCAAACGAAGAGCAGTATATTCCGCTCAACCACATCTCGAACCGGCAGGCGCGCTTCGAGGTCATCAACTCGATGCTCTCGGAGGAAGCCGTGCTCGGCTTCGAATATGGCTACAGTCTCGCCGAGCCGAACACCCTCGTGCTCTGGGAAGCGCAATTCGGCGACTTCGCGAACGGGGCTCAAGTCGTGATCGACCAGTTCCTCGCGAGCGGCGAGCGCAAGTGGCTGCGCATGTCGGGCCTCACCTTGCTTCTTCCGCATGGCTACGAAGGCCAAGGCCCCGAACACTCCTCCGCCCGGCTCGAGCGATACCTGCAACTCTCGGCCGAAGACAATTGGCAGGTCGCGAACTGCTCGACGCCGGCCAACTACTTCCACATCCTGCGCCGACAGCTTCATCGCGGCTTCCGTAAGCCGCTCATCCTGATGACCCCGAAGTCCCTGCTCCGGAACAGGCGCGTCATTTCGACGCTTGAGGACATGGGGGCAGGCACAAGCTTCCACCGCGTGCTTTGGGACCACGCCCAGAACGGACTCAGCGACAAGATCAAGCTCGTGCCCGACGAGAATATCGAGCGCGTGGTCCTGTGCACGGGCAAGGTTTATTACGACCTGTTCGAGGAACGCGAAAGCCGCGGCACGAATTCTGTCTACCTGATGCGCATCGAGCAGCTTTATCCGTTCCCGGCTCGCGCTCTAATCCAGGAACTGAGCCGCTTTCCGAACGCCGAAATTGTTTGGTGTCAGGAAGAGCCGAAAAACCAGGGTGCCTGGACGTTTGTCGAGCCAAACCTCGAATGGGTTCTGGAACACATCGGTGCCAAGTGCACGCGTCCGCGTTACACCGGCCGCCCTGCGAGCGCGTCGACCGCTGCGGGTCTCATGAGCAAGCACACCGCCGAACTCCATGCTTTCCTTGATGACGCGTTGACGCTACAACGCTAGGACAATTTTGCCGGATATCGCGATGGCGGGCTTTAGCAGGCCATGCGCCGTGACGGACCGGACGCTCGCCGGAAGGCTGGGTTGGGGCGGCCAACCTTGGCGAAGTCTCATCCCGCCTCACCTCCAAGGGTTTGTAGATGGCCACTGAAATTGTCGTGCCCACTTTGGGCGAATCCGTCACCGAAGCCACTGTCGGCAAATGGTTCAAGAAGGCGGGCGATGCCGTGAAGGCCGACGAAGCGCTGGCCGAGCTTGAGACCGATAAGGTGACGCTTGAAGTGAACGCGCCTGTGGGCGGCGTAATTTCCGAGATCGCGGTGAAGGAAGGCGAGACGGTCGCGCCCGGTGCAATCCTGGGCTCGATCATGGAGGGTGGCACGGCCGCAGCCGCTCCCAGACCTGCCCAACCCGCCGCCGCTCCCATCGCTCAAAGCCCGGCTGCGAGCCAGGCTCATGTCAGCGCGGCCCCGCAGCCGGCACAGACCAAGGCTCCTAGCACTGGGGCGCTTGCTCCCTCAGTTCGTAGGCTGGCTGACGAGACCGGGGTTAGTCCGGCCGCAGTCGCGGGTTCCGGCAGAGACGGCCGCGTGACAAAGGGCGACATGCTGGCCGCAATCGAAGGAGGCGCGTCGCACCCGAGCGCCATCACCTTCCCCATGCCGCAGCCGATGCCCGCGCCTGCCATTCGCACACCATCGGTGCCCTCCGACGAGGTCCGCGAAGAACGCGTCCGCATGACGAAGCTTCGCCAGACCATCGCGCGCCGCCTGAAGGAGGCGCAGAACACCGCCGCCATGCTCACCACCTTCAATGAGGTGGACATGTCCACCATCATCGGCGTGCGCAACCAATACAAGGATTTGTTCGAGAAGAAGCACGGCGTCAAAATGGGCTTCATGGGCTTCTTCGTGAAAGCCTGTATCCACGCCCTGGGCGAGGTGCCAAGCGTCAACGCCGAGATCGACGGCCAGGATATCGTTTACAAGAAATACTGCCACATCGGCATCGCGGTCGGCTCCGAACGGGGTCTCGTCGTGCCCGTGGTCCGGGACGCGGAGCGGAAGTCCATCGCAGAGATCGAGAGAGAGATTGCCTCTTTCGGCAGAAAGGCGCGGGACGGCAAGCTGAGCCTCGAAGAGATGCAAGGCGGCACATTCACCATTTCCAATGGCGGCGTGTACGGCTCCTTGATGTCCACCCCGATTTTGAACGCGCCGCAGTCCGGCATCCTCGGCATGCACAAGATCCAGGAGCGCCCGGTCGCCGTGAACGGGAAGATCGAGATCAGGCCGATGATGTATCTTGCTCTATCTTACGATCATCGCCTCGTGGACGGCAAAGATGCCGTGACCTTCGTAGTCCGCGTGAAAGAAAGCATTGAAGACCCGGCTCGGCTCGTTCTCGACCTGTAACGGAACGAGCGGAGGCTACCATGGCAAAGCAGAACAGGATCGTTCCTCATCTGATCGTCCAAGGTGGCCTCGAAGCCATCGAGTTTTACAAGAACGCCTTCGGCGCAGAGGAATCGGAACGCATGATGGCGCAAGATGGCAAGCGCGTCCTTCATTGCGAACTCGCGTTCAACGGCGGCGCGGTGAAGCTTTCCGATAGCTTTCCGGACATGGATGGGCACACCGCGGCGCCCGGCGCAGGCCCAGCGCCGGTGACGATCCATCTCGACGTCAATGAGCCAAAGCATGTCGACCAGAGCATCCAGGAGGCGGTAAAGGCGGGCGCGATCGTCATTCTGCCGGCGCAAGATACCTTTTGGGGCGCCCGCTACGGCCGTATTCGCGACCCATTCGGCCATATCTGGGCGTTGCATGCACCGTTAAAAAAGCAAGATAAAGACGGCTAGAACCATGGCGCCGCGAACGCATCGCGGGTATAGGCACAGGGGCCTCCGCCAGCTTTACAGGCCAAAAGCTGCACCGGGGTTGCCAAAAGAGCTGGAGACGAGCCAGATGACGGACAGCTACGATCTCATTGTCATTGGAACAGGACCCGGCGGCTATGTTTGCGCCATCCGCGCGGCCCAGCTCGGGCTGAAAACGGCGGTTGTCGAAAAAAGTGCAACCTTTGGCGGCACCTGCCTCAATGTCGGCTGCATCCCCTCGAAGGCGCTGCTGCACGCCTCGGAGATGTACGAGGAAGCGGGACACGGCTTCGCGGCGATGGGCATCAACGCTAAGGCCGAGCTTGACCTTGGCGCCATGATGAAATTCAAGGGCGAGGGCGTGGACGGAAATGTCAAAGGCGTCGAGTATCTCCTGAAAAAGAACAAGGTCGACACGCATCGCGGCATCGGGCGTATCGTGGCGCCGGGCCGGGTTCAGGTGCGGCCGGTCAATGGCGGCGTGGAAAAGACGCTGGAGACCAAGGCGATCGTGATCGCCACGGGCTCCGATATCATCCGGCTGCCCGGGATCGAGATTGATGAGAAGCGCATCGTTTCGTCCACAGGCGCGCTCGATCTGGACAAGGTGCCGGGGCATTTTCTTGTCGTCGGCGGCGGCGTTATTGGCCTGGAACTGGGTTCTGTGTGGCGGCGCCTCGGCTCGAAGGTCACAGTGGTCGAATTCCTGGATCGCATCATCCCCGGAATGGATGGCGAGGTCGCCAAGCAATTTCAGCGCATCCTGCAAAAACAGGGCATTGAATTCCGGCTTGGCCACAAGGTTACGGGCGTGAAAGCGAACGGGGCCGAGCCGCTGAAAGTGCACGTGCAACCGAGTCAAGGCGGGGCGGAGGAAGTCCTCGACGCCGACGTCGTACTGGTGGCGATCGGCCGGGTCCCTTACACCGAAGGGCTCGGACTTGAAGAGGTTGGCGTGCAGATCGACAACAAGCGCCGGGTGGCAATCGATAGCCATTTCCGCACGAGCGTCGCGGGCATCTACGCCATCGGCGACGTGGTGAGCGGCCCCATGCTGGCCCACAAAGCCGAGGATGAGGGCGTGGCCGTCGCCGAAATTATTGCCGGGAAGGCGGGTCACGTGAATTACGGCGTGATCCCCAACGTCATTTACACCTATCCTGAAGTGGCCAGCGTAGGCCAGAGCGAGGAGGAACTGAAGGAGGCCGGCATTTCCTACAATGTTGGCAAATTCCCCTTCACGGCGAACGGCCGCGCCAAGGTGAATAGGCAGACCGACGGGTTCGTCAAAGTGCTCGCCGATGCCAAGACGGATCGGGTTCTTGGCGTTCACATCCTTGGCCCGGACGCCGGCAATATGATCGCCGAAGCGGCTGTTCTCATGGAATTTGGCGGCTCGGCTGAGGATTTGGCCCGCACCTGCCACGCCCATCCAACGCTGACCGAGGCCATCAAGGAAGCGGCGCTCGCGGTGGATAAGCGCGCGATCCATCTCTAGGCCGGCGGCAATGGCAAAGCGGGCGGCGATCTTGGCGGGTCTGGCGTTGATCTCAGGCGGAAGCGGTAGCGTGACGGCCCCCGGCGCCGCACAAACTCTTTCGCAGCCCCGGCACCGGCCGCTTATCGTGCTCGGCCGCAAGCATCCGGGGAAGATTGCAGGACAAGTCGAGGAGGGCGTGATCGTCGCTCTTCGCGATGGTGGCACTCAAGTGGTTCAATTTGGCGAAGTCTGGCGCATTCGCCGCGCCTTTGCGAGCGACGAGCCGGTGGGAACGGCGGTCGTCGATTTCGCGAACAACCGGCTGTTCGTGGCCACACCGGTCGCGGACCTCGTCAGCGGCATCGGCAAGAAAATCCCGCTCGGGCAATTTACCGCGCCCAATGGCGAACTCGTTTACATCGCAACCGGCAAGATCACCGATATTTCGAAGTCGCTTCCCGGTTTACACAACCCCTCAAGCAAAGCTGTCATCGGAACGCGAGATGGCGCTCAGCAAGTCCTTGAAGCCATCGATGCAGCAAAGCGCATTGCGACGGAGGCCCATGTCACGCAATAATAGTGACGCGCCAGTGTATAGATTGACGCGAGCTGCGCATAGCTCATGTTATGCCCCAGGTAAATCCGGCTAAAAGCCGGATTTACCTGTGCAGTATAACTGCAATACCATTTGGTGCTTACAAACGAACCCTATGCATTGACCTTAGCTTAACCTTTCAACGCGGGCATCACTCATATGAGTTAAAATGGATCAAAACGGCCGATCTTATGGAGCGTGATGCTGATTTGCAACGCCATCCGCTGGCCTAGCTCCCAGCGCGTTCGAGCCGGACCTGACCGGGGCACAAATGCCGCTCGCGGTGCTCTCGAATTTGCACATTCCATAGGGCTGCGCTTGTGCTATGCCCGCGGCGTCGGCTTGGAAATGGGTCACCCGATGAAAACTCTGCTCGCGTTCGCGATCGTCTTGGCTCTTGCGATCATCTTGATCTTGACCAAGCCCACCCCGCAGGACATCGCGTCTGCGGCGACGGGTCAAATGAATTACGTCGTCCTGAACAAAGACAAGATGCCCAGAGACTTCGTCGCCGCGGTTGCCGCAGCCGCGGTTGTGCAGAGCGTTCAGGACATCTTCCTGGCCGGCGAGCCGCGCAGCGCGACTCCTCCGGTGATGTGGCGCACGCGCGACCTTGTCGTCTTGATGTATTCCGATCTGACGCTGAGGGAATCCGGCTCGTTAAAGTGCCTGTGGCTCCTGCGCAATGGGTTCTGCACCTATATTGCGATAGGCGAATAGCGGAGCGTTTCAGATGACCGTCACCACGAACCTCCTCCAAATGCTGGGCATCGATCATCCAATTTTGCTCGCTCCGATGGCCGGACCGGGTACTCCCGAGCTGGCCATCGCGGTCTCCGAAGCTGGCGGTCTCGGGAGTCTGCCTTGCGCGATGCTTTCCCCGGAGGAGATCGAGACCCAAGTGCGGATCGTCCAGCAGCGCACGAACAGGCCGGTCAATCTCAACTTCTTCTGCCACACGCCGCCAGCCGCCGATACCGCAAGGGAAGCCGCCTGGAAGCTCCGGCTCGAACCTTATTACCGTGAGCTGGGCCTCGACCCTGGCGCGCCGGTAACGGCCCCGAACCGCGCTCCATTTTCGGAGGTTCATTGCGAGCTTGTGGAGGCGTTGAAGCCCGGCGTCGTGAGTTTCCACTTCGGTCTGCCTGATGCAAGGCTGTTGGACCGCGTGAAGGCCGCCGGCTGCACGGTGCTCTCCTCCGCGACGACGGTTGCCGAAGCGCGTTGGCTTGAGGCCCGCGGCGCCGATGCGATCGTTGCGCAGGGTGCGGAGGCCGGAGGCCATCGCGGCATATTTCTAAGCGATGACGTGACCGCCCAGCCGGGAACGATGGCACTCGTCCCGCAGGTGGCCGATGCGGTGCGCGTTCCCGTGATCGCGACCGGTGGCATCGGTGACGCGCGAAGCATCGTGGCAGCGCTTGCCCTTGGCGCATCGGCTGTTCAGATCGGTACGGCCTATCTCTTCTGCCCGGAGGCGAAAGTTCCGCCGGCGCACGCCCGCGCTCTCCGCGAGGCACGCGACGACGGCACCGTGCTCACAAATGTCCTCACCGGCAGGCCGGCGCGCGGTTTCGTCAATCGCGCCATCGCCGAAACCGGCCCGATGGCGCAAGACGCGCCGGCATTTCCCATGGCAGCCCCGGCCTGGGCACCGCTCCGCGCGAAAGCCGAGGCCAGCGGTTCGGGCGATTTCTCGCCGCTTTGGGCGGGACAGGCGGCGGCGCTTGGCCGCGCCATGCCCGCCGCCGAATTGACCCGCAAGCTCGCCGCGGAAGCAAGGGCGCTTGCCGGGAAACTTGGGAGCGCGCTCACCTAGTCAAGCTAATACGGAAACGCTGGGAAGCCCCCCTCACTCTGTCTCTCTCCCCAAGGGGAGAGAGAACGCCAGAAATCTCCTTTCCGCACGTGGAGAGGGGCGCAGCTCCCTCTCCCCTCGGGGAGAGGGTTGGGGTGAGGGGGTCTTTTCCGCGGTTCCGTATAGGCTGGACTGAAAACGCGCTGGCGTTGCTCATCTTACTTTGCGGGATATTTCGGCCCCTCGAAGCGGCGGAGCGGCGTGCGCTCGTCGATCTTTGGATGCGCATCGCGAGGCGGCGGCGGATATTCCGGCCCGGCGTGACGGTCAAACCGGGGTGGCGGCGCATCATAGCGGCGCTCGAACGGACGATAGCCGGATTCGCGCACTTCCCGCCAGGCCTCCTCTTCCGCCCGGCGCTCCTCCTTCTCGTCCCGGACCTCCGCCTCTACGCGAGCTTGCTCGCGATAGGCCCAGCAGCCATGACCGCAATAGCCCTCCCTTATCCGCCGCAACCAGCAGCCGAGGCCGCAATCCTCCTTGGGGCGCTCTTCCTCGCAGGGGGCGGGGCCGCAGGGGCGCCCCCAAGCGTACACCTCGTGAGCCTCGCAACAGGGAGGCGGCGGGGCAGGGAACTTGGCTTTCCCGTCCACCTGAATGTTCACGGTTCCGTAGTTGTTGTGAATGGTGGGTTGGCCGGGCCCGCCGTAGAGCCGCCGGTAAAAGTTGGGCGGCCGTCCGAAATCGGGTTGCGGGGCGCAAGGGTAATCCCAGCCGCAGCCTGCCCTTTGGAGGTAGGATTGGTTTGGGGCCCGCATGGAAAGCGTTTGGGCCCCAAAAGCGCCGGCCCGGGATTCGCCCGGCACGGCGCCGGCCGCGACCGCGAAGATGCATAGCAAGACGGCGAACAGGGAGCGTTTTTCCATTCCGGCACCTCCACCGCGATTATCCATCGAAGCTTATTCAATTTTTCCTAAACTTTGCCGCGGTCTTCGCGGATCGGTTAATTTTCTGAAAGCGCCCGGGAAAGCCTCTCTATCACCAAGAGGCATATTTCCCATGACACATAAATTGGCTATGAGAAGGCTCGTTTAGCGAGGACCCTTCCCGATGTCACAGCATTCCGAAACGCGCCGCGGCACCGCGCCCGCTATCCGGGCTATGAAAGGCCGCCAGAAAATCGTTTCGCTCACCGCCTATCATAGCCATACCGCGCGGCTGATCGATCCCCATGTCGATTTCCTGCTCGTCGGTGACTCGCTCGGCATGGTGATGCACGGGTACGAGACGACGATCCCAGTCCCGCTCGACCTCATGATCATGCATGGCGCCGCGGTGGTTCGCGGGTCGAAACGCGCGCTCGTCGTCGTGGACATGCCGTTCGGCTCCTATGAGGAGTCGCCGTCCATCGCGTTCCGCAATGCGGCGCGGATCATGAAGGAGACGGGCTGTGGCGCCATCAAGCTCGAAGGTGGCAAGCGCATGGCGGAGACCATCGCGTTTCTGACGGAGCGTGGCGTTCCGGTGATGGGTCATATCGGCCTGACGCCGCAGTCGGTGAACATGATGGGCGGCTTTAAGACGCAAGGCCGCCGCCAGGAGGAATGGGCTGCTATCGAAGCCGATGCCGAAGCTGTCGCCGATGCCGGCGCTTTCGCCGTGGTTCTTGAAGGCATGGCCGAACTGCTCGCGGCAAAAATCACACGCTCCATCGGGATCCCCACCATTGGCATCGGCGCCTCGGCCGAGTGCGACGGCCAAATCCTCGTGCTGGAAGACATGCTTGGGCTTTCGCCGTCGGTACCGCGGTTCGTCAAGAAGTTTGCCGAATTAGGCGGTGCGATCGAGGACGCGGTGAAGGACTATGCCAATGAGGTGCGCGCTGCGCAGTTCCCAGGCCGCGAACATGTTTATGCCATGGCAAAGCAGGACGATGGCAGCCCGCGAGTCACGAAAATGTCCAAAACGAAGCCCAGTTGACCCATTCAGTTTGAATCGGAAAAGTCTGCGGCCGTCTTCCTTTGCGTTCAGCAGCGTCCTATCTGTGGCAAAACAATCACAACCTGAGGCATCAGCGCCATGAGCCACAACGACGAAGGTTTTTTCCGCGAGGTCGATGAGGACTATCGCCGCGACCAAGCGATCAAGTTTTTCAAGGCCTACGGCGTCTACTTGATCGCAGGTGCTTTCGTCGTCCTGGCGGTCGTAGCCGGCTATAAGTTCGACCAGAGCCGTAAGGAAAGCAGAGCCGCGGCGGGCGGCGACGCGCTGACGAACGCGATGCTTTTGAACGATGCCGGCAAGGACCAGGATTCGCAAAAAGCGCTGGCGGCGCTGGCGGGCAGTGGAAGCGGGGCATACCGTATTCTTGCGCGCTTGCACGCGGCTGCCGAATCTGTTGCAAAAAATAAGCTCGACGAAGCGCGCGGCGATTATAGTGGTGTCGCGGGCGATGATTCGGCGCCACAGGGTCTGAGGGAATTCGCCAAGGTTCAAGTCGCGGCGCTTTCGGTCGATAAGGAAAGCTATGACACTCTGGCGCACGATTTGGAAAACTTGCGGTCGGGAACGAGCCGTTGGCGCTTCAGTGCGAAGGAGATTTTAGGACTCTCGGCCTTCAAGGCAGGGAAAACCGCGGATGCGGAGCGTTTGTTTGGCGAGATCGTGAGCGATGGCGAAGCGCCGCAGGGGATGCGGCAGCGCGCCGAGGTCGTGCTTGCTCTGCTTCTCGAAAAACCGAAGACTGCCCAGGCAGAGCTAACGGGGAAAAAGGACGCGGCTAATGAAGCGAAAACGCAGTAACCGAGGCCAAGGAGTCCCGCTTTTACTGTTTTATTCGATCCCGCTGATCGCTCTTGCCGCACTTGGCCTTGGCGGGTGCGAGTCCGCCGGCCTTGGCGATACCGGTTTGTCGTCCGTCACCACCATGTTCGACAAAAAGCAGGAGCCGCTACCCGGCCGGCGCATTTCCGTCCTGACCGCTGGCGAAAAAGGTGCGATATCGCCCTCCGAAGCCGCCGGTCCCGTTGTGCTTCCCCCGGCGATCGCCAATGCATCCTGGAGCCAGCCCGGCGGCGTGGCTTCGAATGCGCCCGGCCATCTCCTGGTGGGCGATACGTTGCGCACGATCTGGACGGCCGACGCGGGCGAGGGCTCTTCGAAACGCACCCGGCTGACCGCAATTCCCATCGTCTATGGCGACAAGATTTACACGATGGACGCGGAGGGTACGGTCCGCGCCCTGTCTGGCACGAACGGCGCCACGCTCTGGGAAGTCCGGACGGTGCCGGCCGAGAAGAAAGGCTTCGATTATTTACATCCCTTCAATTCCGACAACGTCGCGCGCGCCGGCTTCGGCGGCGGCATTGCCGCCGATGGCGGCAAGATCATAGCCGCAACCGGATTTGGGACGGTGCTGGCGCTCGATTCCGGCTCGGGCCAGGTGATCTGGTCCAAGAAGTTCGCGATTCCGATCCGGGAGGCGCCAACCGCAGCCGAAGGCCGCATCTTTATCGTCAACTCGGAAAGCGAGCTATATTGCCTCAACGCCGCCGATGGGGCGCAGCTCTGGGGACAGAAGGGGCTGCCGGAAAACGCCGCCGTGCTGACGAGCGCGAGCCCTGCCGTGGCCGGCAACCTCGTCTACGTCCCGTTCCCATCGGGTGAAATCACCGCCATCGACATCAAGAGCGGCCAGCCGAAATGGACCGAATCGCTGACGCGGGGGGCCGTCAACAGGGCCGGAACCGCGATCGGCGAGGCAGCCCGGCCGGTTGTCGACCGCGAGGCCGTCTTCGCCATGAGCCGGGGCGGACAATTGGTGGCGACCTCCCGCGAAAAGGGCGAGCGACTCTGGACGCGCGACATCGCGGGCAACCAGACGCCCTGGGTCGCGGGCGACTCGCTCTTTGTCGTCGACATGACCGGAAAGCTCATCGCGCTCGCTCGCAAGGACGGCAAGGTGCGCTGGGTCACGTCCTTACCCGGTGACGGGCGCTGGAGCGGACCCGTTCTGGCCGGAAACCGGCTTTGGCTCGCGTCTTCGAACGGATTGCTTGTGGCGGTGGACGCCGTATCCGGCAACATTGCTTCGCAATCCGATCTCGGCACGCCCGTCATGATCACCCCGGTCGTTGCCGAGGGAAGGCTTTACGTTATGACCGATAAGGCCAAACTTATAGCCATGAATTGACCAGCGGCCCTGCGGGCCGCGGTTCAACCCAGCACGTTGTGGTTTGCACTTTGCCGATGGTTTACACCGTCGCCATCATTGGCCGCCCGAATGTGGGCAAATCGACCCTGTTCAACAGGCTCGCCGGCAAGCGGCTTGCTCTTGTCGACGATATGCCGGGCCTTACGAGAGACCGGAAGGAAACCCGCATCCGCATCGGCCGGCACGCGGTCGTACTCACCGATACGGCCGGCTTTGAGGATGCCGAACCCGGCAGCATCGCCGCGCGTATGCGCGAGCAGACCGAGCAAGCCATCTCCGAAGCCAGCCTGATCGTTTTCATGATCGATGCCCGCACCGGCCCCACGGCGGCCGACAAGGGGATCGCGCAGATCCTGCGATCTTCGGGCAAGCCTTACATCCTCGTCGCGAACAAGAGCGAGAGCCGCGCCAGCGATGCCGGTTACTACGATTCTTACGAGCTTGGGCTCGGCGAACCGCTGGCGCTCTCAGCCGAGCATGCGCTTGGCTTCAGCGACCTTCTGTCCGAGGCCACGGAGCGGCTCGACGCGCTCGCCAGCCTGGAAGGTCCGGATGAAGACGGCGATGAGGCGGCGGAGAGCGCGGGTGCCCAAGCCCGGCCTTTAAAACTCGCCATCGCGGGGCGGCCGAATTCCGGCAAGTCGACGCTTGCCAACGCGCTTCTGGGCGAAGAGCGCATGATCACCGGGCCGGAAGCCGGCCTCACGCGCGATGCCATCGCCGCCGAGTTCACCTGGCGGGGGAAACGGGTCCGGCTGTTTGACACTGCGGGGCTCAGGCGCAAGCCGCGCATCACGGAGCGGCCTGAATTGCTGGCCGTTGGCGATGCGCTGCGGGCCATCCGCTTCGCCGAGGTAGTTGTGCTCTTGCTCGACGCCGGCTCGCCCTTCGAAAAGCAAGATCTCACCATCGCGGACCTCGTGGAGCGCGAAGGCCGCGGGCTCGTCTTCGCGGTCAACAAGTGGGACCTCGTTGAAGAAACGCAAAGCCGGCTCGCGGAACTCAGAAAGGCTGCGGAAGCCATGCTGCCGCAGCTCGCGGGCGCGCCGCTGGTGCCGGTGAGCGCTCTATCTGGCCAGGGGCTCGACAAGCTCATGAAGGCGGCGTTCACCGTTTACGAGGCCTGGAACAAGCGCATCGCGACCGCCGAACTCAATCGCTGGTTCGGCGCCGCCCTCGAACGCCACCAGCCGCCTGCCGTCTCGGGACGCCGCATCAAGCTGCGCTACATCACCCAGGCCAATGCCCGGCCGCCTGCGTTCGTCGTTTTCTCCTCGCGGCCCGAGGCGCTGCCCGAGTCCTACCTGCGCTACCTCGTCAACGACCTGAAGAAGACATTCGGTCTCGGCCCCACGCCCGTTCGCCTTTACGTGCGCAAAACGAAAAACCCCTATGCCGATGAAGGCGGCGGCAAGCGGTGACGGCGCCGGAATTCTGGTTTTATCACCTTGAGAGCCAGCCGCTGCACGCGGTGCTTCCCGTTCTCGTCGAGAAAACTTTAAGCCGCGGCTGGCGAGCCTGCCTGAGGTTCTCGACGCAGGAGCGCCTTGAAACCATCGACACCGCGCTGTGGACCTATCGCGACGAGTTGTTCCTCCCGCATGGCTCGGCGCGCGATGGCCCTGCCGAGCGGCAGCCTGTCTTTCTCACGCTGGACGATGCAAACCCGAACGCCGCCGATGTCCTGTTTCTGCTTGAGACCGCGACGGAAAGCGAGCGGGGCCGCTTCACCCGCATCTTGCGCCTGTTCGACGGCGGAGACGATGAAGCCCTGGCACTCGCGCGGGCCGAATGGCGGAGCGCCAAGGCGGCCGGCTTCGAGATCAGCTATTGGCGGCAGGATGCGAGCGGCGCCTGGAAAAAGTCCGCTTAACCTGCACGCCCGCTGCGCCTTGACAGGACTCGCTACCTGCGCCTAAATGGAGCACGAAGGGGCCATAGCTCAGTTGGGAGAGCGCTGCAATCGCACTGCAGAGGTCGTGAGTTCGAATCTCATTGGCTCCACCAATTAAATCAAACACTTACCAGCTTATCAGATCCTCTTGGACCTTCTTGGATGCAACTACGGCACAAGAAGACAGGAAATTCGCGACGACGACCGGTGGGCAGGGCAAGCATAAAGTCCAGGCATAAAGCTTGGCTGCGGCCAGTCGCCATCCTTATGACGAGCACGGGTTTGCCGCAACCGGTCGCGGATCCTCATCCTTCGATACGCCGCTGTGCGGCTCCACAGGTTGAGGCGCCCCCTCTTGGTGAGGAGGCCGTGGGGCGTCTCGAACCATGAGGGGCGAGTTTAGACTTTGTACGTCAACACCGGATCGCGGGCCGCACGGGTCTCGTCAAGGCGAGTCCGGGGCGCGAAACGGGGCGCGGTCTTGAAGCGTCCGCCATCGCCCGTTTTCGCGGCTCCGGCGAGGTCGCGGATCGCGCCGATGAACTGATCGAGGCTCTGCTTCAACTCCAACTCGGTGGGTTCGACAAGCATGGCCCCCGATGCGACCATCGGGAAATACACCGTCATCGGGTGAAAGCCTTCATCGATCAGCGCTTTGGCAAAATCGAGCGTTGAAACACCGGTTCCCTTCAGAAAGCGGTCGTCGAACAGCACTTCGTGCATGCAGAGCCGGTCGCCGAAGGGCTGCGACAGGACATCCCGCAAGCGCGCCCGCACATAGTTTGCGTTCAGGACCGCGTCTTCGGAAGCTTGGCGAATGCCGTCCGCGCCGTGGCTCATCATGTAGGCGAGCGCGCGAACGAACATGCCCATCTGTCCGTGGAACGCGGTCAGCCTGCCGAAGGGCTTCGCGGTTTCCCCTGCGTCAGCGGTGTGCTCAACCAGCCGGTAGCCACTCCCGTCTTTCACCACGAAGGGTACAGGGGCGAAAGGCGCCAGCGCTGCCGAAAGCACCACCGGGCCAGAACCCGGGCCGCCCCCGCCATGCGGCGTCGAGAAGGTCTTGTGGAGGTTGATGTGCATGGCATCGACGCCGAGATCGCCTGGCCGCACCTTACCCGCGATGGCATTGAAGTTCGCACCATCGCAGTAGAGATAGGCCCCGGCCTCATGCAGCGCCGCGGCGATCTCCGTGATGTCCGGCTCGAACAGCCCGCAGGTGTTTGGATTAGTCAGCATCATGGCCGCAACATCGGGCCCAAGCTTCTCGCGCACGGCATCGAGGCACACGGTACCATCCGCGCGGGCGCCTACGGGGCGCACGGTGAAGCCCAAAAGCGCGGCCGTCGCTGGGTTGGTGCCATGGGCCGAGTCGGGAACGAGCACCGTGCGCCGCGTTGCTCCGTCACCGCGAGCGGCAAGGGCCGCGCGAATGGCGGTCATACCGCAAAGCTCCCCATGCGCTCCGGCTTTTGGCGAAAGGGCCACCGCGCTCATGCCCGTGAGTTCGAGAAGCCAGCGGCTCAACTCTTCCATAAGCGCGAGCGCGCCTTGCACGGTCTTTTCCGGCTGCAAGGGATGGATATCGCCGAAGCCCGGCAGCCGCGCCATCTTTTCGTTAAGGCGCGGGTTGTGTTTCATGGTGCAGGAGCCGAGCGGGAAGATGCCCGTGTCGATGGAGTAATTCTTCTGGCTCAGGCGCACATAATGACGGATCGCCTCCGGCTCGGAGAGGCCCGGCAGGCCGATCGGGTCGACGCGCGCAAGACCGCCGAGGCGGAAGCTTTGGGAGAAGTCCCCCCTCACTCTGTCTCTCTCCCCAGGGGGAGAGAGGACGCTTGAAACTTCCTCCCGCCCGGTGACAGGGGCACCGCCCGCTCCTTCTCGCCCTGTGAGAGGGCCGGGGCCTGCTCTTTCTCGCCCGGAGAGAGGGGCGCCACCTTCTCCCTCTCCCCTCGGGGAGAGGGCTGGGGTGAGGGGGTCTTCGAAGTCCACACCGGAGGTTTCCGTCGAGCCTATCTCGAAGATCAGCGGCTCCTCGATGGCAAGGCCACGGTTACCGGTGAAGGTCTGGCCCGCATCCGGCGCGTTCCCGCAATCTGGAACAAAATCCTTCGGCATCTCAACCATGGAGAACCTCGCTCAGGGCGGCCTTGTAGGCGGCAATATCGCTTGGAGTGGTCACTTCGGTCGCGGCGGCAATGATGAGATTGGCGAGGCTCGCATCGTCCGGCCACAGCCTGCTGGCCGGTACGCCGCCGATGATGCCGCGATCCGCCAGCCTGTCGATCACCCAGGCGCTTGGCTTCGGCGTCTCGATCGTGAACTCGTTGAAAAAATGCGGCGTAACGATCCGGACCCCCGGCACGCTCGCCAAAGCATCCGCGAGAGCGCAGGCGCTCG
This sequence comes from uncultured Alphaproteobacteria bacterium, assembly GCA_963817705.1. Taxonomy (GTDB): domain Bacteria; phylum Pseudomonadota; class Alphaproteobacteria; order Rhizobiales; family Rhodomicrobiaceae; genus Rhodomicrobium. The sequence continues at coordinate 1,498,110 of CAWFPF010000001.1, read as the reverse complement.
CATGGTTCAGGGCCGCGAGTTTGCGCAAGCCCGCCTCGCCGAGCAGCGTCAGATGTGCCGTGAAGGCCAGCGCGCATAGGCCGGAGTTCGTGCAAATGTTGCTCGTCGCCTTATCGCGGCGGATATGCTGCTCGCGGGTGGAGAGCGTGAGCACGAAGCCGCGCTTGCCGTCGCGATCCACGGTTTCGCCGCAGAGCCGGCCCGGCATTTGCCGCAAGAACTTCTGCCGGGTGGCGAACAGGCCGAGATAGGGCCCGCCGAAATTGAGGCCATTGCCAATGGATTGTCCCTCGGCCGCGACGATGTCGGCTCCCATGGCGCCCGGCGATTTCAACGCTCCGGACGAGACGGCTTCGGTCACAACCACGATCATGAGCGCGCCGGCCGCATGAACCTTGTCCGCAAGGGCCGTAAGATCGGCCACGCGCCCGAACACATCGGGCATTTGCACCACGACGCAGGAGGTCTGCCCGTCGCACTCCGCTTCGAAGGTTTTCTCCGGGTCCGCCGCGAGAGCCACGGTCTCGTCCCCGGCATAACGCGAAAGGGTCTCGATCACCGCCCGGTAATGCGGATGGACGCCGCCGGCCAGCACGGCCTTGCGCCGCTTCGTGATCCTGTGCGCCATCAGCACGGCCTCGGCCGCCGCGGTCGAGCCGTCATACATGGAGGCGTTCGCGACCTCCATGCCGGTCAGCAGCGCAACCTGGCTCTGAAACTCGAACAGATAGTGCAGCGTGCCCTGCGCGATCTCAGGCTGATAGGGCGTGTACGCGGTCATGAACTCCGACCGCTGGATGACATAATCGACGGTGGCGGGAATGTGATGCTTGTAGGCGCCGCAGCCCGCAAAAAAGGGCACCGAACCCGCCGGCACGTTGCGGGCCGCCATTGCGGAGAGCGCGCGTTCGACGGCCATTTCGCTTTGCTTGCGCGGCAAGGCCGGCAGCGCGTCGAGCAGCTTCGCGGGCGGAACATCGGCGAAAAGCGCGGCGATGTCCGGCACGCCGATGGCATCGAGCATCTCGCGCCGCTCACCATCCGTATGGGGAAGGTAGCGCATCAGCCCTCCGAGCTTGCGAAAGCGAGATAGGCGTCGCGGTCCATCAGCTTGTCGAGCTCGGACGGGTCCGCGAGCTTGATCTTGAAGATCCAGGCGGCGCCTTCCGCATCCTCGTTCAGCAGCTCCGGCTTATCGGCGAGCGCGGCGTTGACCTCAACCACCGTCCCGCTCACCGGCGAGTAGATGTCGCTCGCGGCCTTCACCGATTCGACAACGCCGATGGGATCGCCCTGCGTCAGTTCCTGCCCGACCGAGGGAACCTCGACGAAGGTGACGTCGCCGAGCTTGTCCTGTGCGTAATGGGTGATGCCGGCCGCGCCGATGCCGTCTTCGACGACGATGTATTCGTGATCCTTGGTGTATTTTTTTTGTGACATGGTTTTCCGGCCTCTGCTCAGACTTTGCGCATGTAACGGTGGGGGACGAACGGCAAGGGGACGACATGGGCGGGTATCGGCACGCCGCGAATCTCGACTGCAAGCTGTGTGCCGGTTTGACTCAAGTGCGGCGGAACGTAAGCCAGCGCGATGGGCGCGGCCGCCGTGGGCGTGAACGCTCCGCTGGTGACTTCGCCGATGGCGTTGCCGGCCGTGTCCAGAACCTTCATGTGCGGGCGTGCTGCGGCGCGTCCTTCGAGCTTCAGGCCCACGCGGAAGCGCGGCGGGCCTTCCGCCAATTCGCGCAGCACCCGCGCCGCGCCGGGGAAGCCGCCCTCGGCCCTTCGCCGCTTGCCGATGGAGAAGGCCAGCCTCGCCTCGATGGGCGAGATGGTTTCGTCGATGTCCTGGCCATAAAGCGGAAGCCCGGCTTCGAGCCGCAGCGTATCGCGGGCGCCAAGGCCGATGGGCAGCACGCCAGGTTCCGCGAGGAGGCGCCGGGCAAGCGCTTCGGCCGAGACGGCGCCGACGGAGATTTCGAAGCCATCCTCGCCGGTATAGCCGGTGCGGGAGACATAGATCTGCTCGCGCAAGAAGGGAAAGCCCGCGCTGTCCATGAAGGCAAGGCGGCCCGTGCCGGGGATGAGCCTGTCAAGCAGTGCGGCGGCCTGCGGGCCTTGCAGCGCGATCAGCGCGCGCCCGGCTGCAGGTTTGAGCTTGATGTTACCGGGAAGCCGCGGCGCGATGTGTGCGTAATTGATTTCCTTGCGCCCGGCGTTGACGATGAGGGTCAGGCCCTCGTCATCGCTGTGGCGTGCCACCATCAGATCGTCGATGATCCCACCGTCCTCGTTCAGGATCTGCGTATAGCGGAGCCGCCCCGGCTTCAGCCCGAGGATGTCGCCGGGCACCAGCGCCTCCAGCGCCGCGGCCGTTGTCTCGAAATCCGGCCCCTCAAGCCGCGCCTGCCCCATATGCGACACGTCGAACAGGCCCGCGGCGCCGCGCACATGGGCGTGCTCCTTGACGATGCCCGCCGCATATTGGAGCGGCATCTGGTAACCCGCGAAGGGCACAAGCTTCGCGCCAAGCTCGCGATGGAGCGCGTTGAGCGGCGTCAGGCGCATGGCCCCGGGCGCGCCGGGGGCGATATTATCGTTCTGGGCTATAAGCTCGCTCATTGGCGCTCCGTGACGTAGGACGTTTCCGCTTTCGCGGCCTAACGCCCCCTCTGTCACGGGACCTGAGAGATTTCACCCGCGAAAATGCGAGTTTACCCCATCGGTGAGCCGCCAACGCGGCGGCTGCTTTCCAGAGTGCTGTCTGCGCGCGGTCCTTTTGCCTGAGAGTTTCCGGGGCGGTTGCTCCTTCGGCGCCAGCTTTCGCTGATCTCTCCCGCTTGCATCGGTCAGCCCCTATTAAGTCGCCCGCCTGCGGCGTTCTGTCAACTGGCCGCGCGGTTATCCACTTGAATTCTTTCGATGGCCGCCAGCGCGCGCCGCATTCAAGAATTGTCATCGCGGAGCGCCGCGGCGATGTAGCAGAAACGGCGCGGCGTTGGATTGCTTCGCTCCGCTCGCTACGGCGGGGCTAGCCCTACCCGCGAATGCGCCGCACAAACCACCCGCGCTTCCGCTCCGACATCCCGCCTTGTGACGACGCTGGGCTGGCACCAGTGTCTAGGGCTTTTTCGACTTCACTTAGTAGTTTTTTATCCTCGAAAGCCAATTCCCCTTTAGCGCGAAGCCGCGCAAGTATGTCATAGGACGCCTTTCGGTTCAGGGCCGCATTCTCACCAGCTTTGGCGAGGTGCCAGTGCGCCTCAGCTAAATCACGCTGCCACCCGTAATTTCCCCGGTCAGCGTCAGCGAGCCGTTGGGCGATTTTGAACCTCTTTGAATGATAGAGAGTGGCTTCAGAGAGATCTCCCTCCGCGCAAAACACTATGCCGATCTTCTCGTAGGAGACCGAGAGATCGCGCTGCCAGCCGGCATTTCCGGGATCGGCGCGTGCGAGCCTTTCCATGATCTCTTTGCCACGCAGTAGGTCCGCCATGGCCGAGCTTAGGTTGCCCTGCGAAATTTTTACATCCGCGACATACCACAGTGCACTGTAAAGATCGCGCTGCCATCGGGCATTTCCCGGATCGGCGCGCGCGAGCCGGTCTCTGATGTCGAGGCTGCCCTGGTAGGATTTCAGCGCCTCGGGCAGATTGCCTTGCGCCACGAGCACATCGCCCACCTTCTTGTAGGAGACCGAGAGATCGCGCTGCCATCGGGCATTTCCCGGATCGGCGCGCGCGAGCCGGTCTCTGATGTCGAGGCTGCCCTGGTAGGATTTCAGCGCCTCGGGCAGATTGCCTTGCGCCACGAGCACATCGCCCACCTTCTTGTAGGAGACCGAGAGATCGCGCTGCCATCCGGCATGTCCCGGATCGGCGCGCGCGAGCCGGTCTCTGATATCGAGGCTGTCCTGGTACGATTTCAGCGCCTCGGGCAGATTGCCTTGCGCCACGAGCACATCGCCCACCTTCTCGTAGGAGACCGAGAGATCGCGCTGCCATCCGGCATGTCCCGGATCGGCGCGCGCGAGCCGGTCTCTGATGTCGAGGCTGCCCTGGAACGATTTCAGCGCCTCGGGCAGATTGCCTTGCGCCACCAGCACATCGCCCACCTTGTTGTAGGAGACCGAGAGATCGCGCTGCCATCCGGCATAACCCGGATCGGCGCGCGCAAGCCGGTCTGCAATCGCGAGGCTGCCCTGGTAGGATTTCAGCGCCTCGGGCAGATTGCCTTGCGCCGCCAGCACATCGCCGACCTTGTTGTAGGAGACCGAGAGATCGCGCTGCCATTCGGGGTTGGTGGGATCGGCCTTGGCCGATCCCAACGCGATTTTTGTGCCAAATTCATAGGCGCCCCGCGCGGGGCCGAGTTCGCCGCGGCTGACGCGGAAGTCGCCGATGAAGTTGCAGACCCATACGGTCTCGCTGGCTCCGTCGCCCCCGGATGGGGCATAATCGAGCACGGCCAGCGCATGAGGCAGCCAGGCGGCGCGCCGGTGCATAATGGCGACGGTAGCGCTCTCCTCGTCATAGGCGCGATAGAGAAGACCCACCGCTTGCGCTGCCGTTTCCTCGAACCGGCCCGCCTCGCGCAAGCGCCCGCGCATCACCTCCTGCACGAGGCGGTGGACGGAGACCGCCGGCGTGCCATCGGCGAGATCGTCGAAGCGCACCAGCGAGACGGCGTTCAGCGCGGCCAGCGCGTCGCCGCGCTGGGTTTCGCTCAGCACATCCTCCGGGATCAGCCACAACGGGATTTGGTCCGGCGCGAAGAAGGCGAGCAGCGCCATCAGCGTTTCGGCCTCGGCGCATTCGGCCACGGCGCGCTCGATGGCGAGGCTGAAGGTGGCGAACACGGAGGAGGGATAGGCCGCATCCTTCGGCGCCTTGGCGATCAGCTCGGGCAGCTTTTCGATATAGGTGTCGAATGCCCAGTTGCGGCTCCAGCAATAGGCGCGGGCGTGCGCCAGCGCCAGCGGCAGGCAATCGAGCGCGTCCGCAAGCCGCCCCGCCGCTTCGCGCCCGCCGTTCCGCGCCTGCTTCTGGAGGTAGCCGATGGCGGTCTCGCGGTCGAACACATCCACGGGAAGCTGCGCGTCCGCCTCGTCCATCCAGTCCGTGCGGCGCGTGGTGATGAGCACATGCGCGTTGTCGCCGGGGGTGAATGTACGCAGCGGCGCGGGGTCGTCCGCGTTGTCGAAAACGAGGAGCCAGGGCTTCTCCGTGCGCATCTGCGTGAGCCGGTCCACGGTGGCGCGGGCGGCGTCCTCCGGTTTCACATCGGAGAGGCCGGGGATGAAGCGCGCGCCGAGCGCCGCGAGGTCGTCCACCAGCGTATCGCGTGTCTCCGCCCGGATCCACCAGACGCCGCAATAGCGCCCACGGCTGCGCCAGGCATATTCCTGGGCGAGCACGGTTTTGCCGACGCCGCCCAGGCCGCGCAGCGCGACCGCGGTTTGCGTGGAGTTGTGGATGGCGACGGTGCTTTTCGCGGCGAGCTTTTCGTCGAGCGCTTCGATCAGGTCTTCGCGGCCGGTGAAGCCCTTCACCGGCTTGATGTCGGGGTGCAGGATTTGCTGGCCGGCGCGGGCATAGGTTTTGGCGAAGGCGGTCTCGGTCTCGCGCGTGTCGAAGCCGAGCGCCACGCGCACGACCCGGCGCAGCGCCGCGATGTCGCTCAAGACCGGCACGAGGTCGGTATAGGCCAGCGTCGCGAGGTTTCCGCCCGGTTGATAGTCCGCGATACGCAGAACGATCAGTCTCTTCTTGAGATTCCCCGGGTCGCCGCCCAGTTGCAGGACCGTGTTATATTCCTTGTGGCAGTATTCGGACTTCTCATACTCGGGCGAAGCCAGCGCAACGGTTCGGGCGCTCTTGTAGCCCTCCTCCATCATCCGCAGGAAATCCGCAGGGCCGAAATGCTCGTCCTGATAGAACGGCGTCCGCCCCGCCTCGCGGACGATCTCCGCGATCAGCTCCGCCGCGCCCTTGTCCGCGCCCGTCCGCGAGATGAAAAAATCCGCCTTGGCCCCATTCATGCCCCGCCTCCGCCAATCGCCGCGACGGGTAGTCTAAGCATTTTTCCGGCGGTTCAACAAGCCGTGAACGGAGCGTCTGCCACGGCGCCCGATCCATAGGGATCGAGTCCCCCCTCATCCTGTCCTTCTCCCCGAGGGGAGAAGGGACGCTGTTTCACCCTCTCCCGTTGCGGGTAGGGCCGCGTCTTTTTCTCCCTCGCCCTCGGGGCGAGGCTGCGTCTTTTTCTCCCTCTCCCCTTGGGGAGAGGGCGGGGTGAGGGGGTCTTTGCGGCGCTGAGTGAAAGCATCGCGCTCTAGCCGTCGCGCGCATCGAGCCACGCAATCGCTCCTCTTGCAGCGGCCGCGCCCGTCGAAAAGCAAGCCTGGAGCAGATAACCGCCGGTTGGCGCCTCCCAATCCAGCATTTCGCCGGCGATAAAGACGCCCGGTTTGGCGCGCAGCATGAAGTTGTCATCGACCTCGCGGAAGGAGACGCCGCCGGCGCTGGAAATGGCTCTATCGATGGGCGCCGTTGCCGTGAGCCGCACCGGGACGGCCTTGACAAGGGCGGCGAGAACGTGCGGGGTCAGCGCGCGAAGAGGCGTTCCGGCGCGATGGGCGGCCTCCTGAAGCAGCCCTGCCGCAACCGGCGGAAGTTTAGCGCCTTGCGGAGTATATTCGCCGTCGATTGCTTCCCCTTCGCATGGGACAGCGCCGTTTCCAAATCGGACACAGGAAGGGCAGGGCGCAAATCCACGCTGAGCACAGCCTCGCCCGCGCTCTCGATGGCGTCGCGCAGATGCGGAGACAGCGCGTAGATCGCGCCGCCCTCAAGCCCAATCTTTGTGATGACCGCCTCGCCGCGAACGCGCCTTTCCCCGAAACGCAGCTCGACGCCCTTCAGCGGCTGACCTTCGAAACGGGCGCGAAACGCTTCGGAGAAATCCGCTGCAAAACCGCAATTCGAGGGCTTGAGCGGCGAAACCTCGATCCCGCGCTCAGCGAATATTGCGGTCCAATGCCCGTCCGATCCAAGCCGGGGCCAGCTCGCGCCGCCAAGCGCGAACACCGTAACATCGGGCGTGGCGCACACGGGGGCGCCGGGCGAGTCGAAAACGGGATGGCCCTCGGGAGACCAGCCCGCCCAGCGGTGACGGAATTCGAACGCGACACCCATCGCGCGAAGCCGCACGAGCCACGCTCGCAGCAGCGGCGAGGCCTTCATGGCCTTGGGGAATATCCGGCCGCTTGTGCCGGTGAAAGTCGCCTGCCCCAGCCCTTCGCACCAACCCCGCAATTCCGAAGGCGGGAAGGCCTCGATAGCCGGCCTTCAAATGTTCCGCCGCCGTACCGTAACGCGACAGGAATGGCTCGAAGCCCTCGCTATGCGTGAGGTTGAGGCCGCCGCGGCCGGCGAGCAGCAACTTGCGTCCCGGCGAGGGCATACGATCGTAGACGGTGACGCGTACACCAGCGCCCGCGAGCACCTCGGCGGCCATCAAGCCCGCCGGCCCGGCGCCGACCACTGCGGCTGTTCGCGTCCCGTGTGGCAAGGTCTAGCTTCGGGCCGTGGCGTGCGCCGCCGCGCAGTCCGGGCAGGTCACTGCGGCGGACGTCGCGCCATCGGACAGCTTCACCGGGGCGCCGCACGCCCGGCACATGCCATGCGTGCCGGGCTCGACGCCATGCCCGAGCGCGACTCGCTCATCGAACACGAAGCACTCGCCCTCCCAAAGGCTCTGTTCCGCCGGCACGATTTCGAGATATTTGAGAATGCCGCCGCGCAAGTGATAAACCTCCTTGAACCCCTGCTGCACGAGATAGCTCGTGGCCTTCTCGCAGCGGATGCCGCCCGTGCAAAACGTGGCCACCCTTGGATGGCGTTCCGGATCGAGATTGTCGCGCACAAAAGCCGGAAATTGCCGGAACGAGCGGGTTTTCGGGTCTATCGCGCCCTTGAACGTGCCAATCCTGAATTCGTAATCGTTCCGCGTATCGACGAGGATCACATCCGGGCTTTCGATCAGCGCGTTCCAATCCTCCGGCTCGACATAAATACCCACCGCGCGCGCCGGGTTGGCTTCCGGCACGCCGAGCGCGACAATCTCCCGCTTGAGCCGGACCTTCATGCGGCCGAAGGGATGCTCTTTCGCGGGCGATTCCTTGGTTTCGAGGTCCGCGAAGCGCGGGTCTTGGCGCAGCCAGGCGAAGAAATCGCTCAGCTTTCCGGCGTCGCCCGAGATCGTCCCGTTGATGCCCTCATGCGCGAGCAGGATCGAGCCCTTGATCGCACGCGCAGCGCAAGCTGCAAGCAGGGTTGGCCTCAATCCAGCCGGATCGTCAATCCCAACGAACTTGTAGAAGGCGCTGCAATAGAGGGTCATACCAAAGCCAGTTGAATGCTTCGCTGTCAGGTTAAAGACCCCCTCACCCCAACCCTCTCCCCAAGGGGAGAGGGAGCCTTCGGCCCTCTCATCGCGGGAGAGGGAGTTTCAGGCGTTCTCTCTCCTCGTGGGGAGAGAGACAGAGTGAGGGGGAACTTCGGAAATGATCAGCCGGATTTGGAGTCATTCGCCCCGGCCACGGAATTGGCGTTGATAGTCCATGCTGTAAAGTGCGCTCTCGCGGAACTCCCGGTCGCCGAGAACCTCGCCCACGAAGATAAGCGCGGTGCGCTCGATGGCGAAGTCCTGCACGTCTTCCGCGATGGTTGCAAGTGTCGCGCGCACGATGCGCTCCTCAGGCCAGGAGGCACGGAAGACGACGGCTGCGGGGCACTCCGCGCCGTAGAACGGGATGAGCCGCGCGGTCACATCAGCCAAAACATGGACCGAAAGATGGATGGCAAGGGTCGCGCGCGTTGCGGCGAAGGCTTCGAGCGTTTCGGTTTCCGGCATGGCGGAAGCCCGGCCCGATGTGCGCGTGAGAACGACCGATTGCGCCACCTCGGGCAAGGTCAGTTCCTGACTCATGGCGGCGGCGGCGGCGGCGAAAGACGGTACGCCGGGGGTGACGGTATAAGGGATGCCGAGGCGCCGGAGCCTTCGCAACTGTTCCCCCAAGGCGCTCCACACGGACAGATCGCCGGAGTGAAGCCGGGCCACGTCCGTGCCCGCTTCGTGCGCCGCCACGAACTCCGCTTCGATCTCGTCGAGGCTCATGGGCGCGGTATTGACGATGCGTGCGCCCGGCGGGCAATGCGCGAGCAGCGCTTCCGGCACGAGCGAGCCGGCATAGAGGCAGACCGGCGCGCGCGACAAAATACCAAGCCCGCGCACGGTGATGAGGTCCGGAGCGCCCGGCCCCGCGCCGATGAAGTGGACAGTCATGCCGCGACGCTCGCCGTGGTGTTCCGGCCGCAAATGCGGGGAACGAGGAGCCGCGCGCCCGCGCCAGCCGCGGCGAGCGCGGCGGCTTCGGCGACGGAGGGAATGCCATATTGCGCCATGGATTTTTCCGAACGCGTCGCGCAGAACGGCGCCGCTGCCTGCAATCGGTCCAACGGCAGGAGCACGAGTTCCAGTCCAGCCTGTATCGCGGCCTCGTCGAGAACGGGATTGATCGCCGGCCGATCTAGCGCTGCTAACAGGGAGATGAGTCCCCCCTCACCCCAACCCTCTCCCCGGGGGGAGAGGGAGTTACCGCTGCGAGCTAGGTTCAGGCGTTCTCTATCCCCCAGGGGAGAGAGACAGAGTGAGGGGGCCTTTTCATCCTCACCGTTTCCGGCCTTCCGCAACCTCGTCCTCGCCGCCTCAATCACCGCGAGCACATCCTCCACCGTGACGCGGCTCGTTGTCCCGATCCCGATCACAGCCATGGCTTTAGCGCTACCCACTGCACGACCGGCATGGCGGGTTGCCATGCGGTGAATTTCCCAACGGGATGTTCCCGCTCGATACCAATGCGCGTCAAAGTTCCGCCCCACGTTGCTCTGCTGCCCCAAAGCGCCGCCTCGCTTTCCATGGTCACCGCATTGCAAACTATGCGTCCGCCCGGCTTGAGCGCTGCCCACGCGGCCTCCAAGACGCCCTTTTCGCTCACCGCGCCGCCCACGAACACGGCATCGGGCGCCTCAGCGCCCCTCAGCACTCCGGGTGCAGACCCTTCGCGAACGTCCAAATGAGGGACACCGAGCGAAATGGCATTGCGCATCGCCCGGGCAGCACGGCCAGGCGATTTTTCGAAACCGCGGGCCCTCATCGAGGGATGGCTCAGCAGCCATTCGATGGAAACCGAGCCGCTGCCGAGCCCGATGTCCCAAAGCAGTTCGCCCGGAGCAGGCCGCAGCGCGGATAGGGTCATGGCGCGCACCTCGCGCTTCGTGATCTGGCCGTCGTGCTCGAAATAATCGTCGGGCAGGCCCGGCGCAAATGGGATTGTACGCGCGCCGGCTTCTGCGGTGACCTCAATCGCAAGGGCATTCAGCACGCCGAACTTCCGGCCGCCAACATCCTTCGCGAGCCACCGCGAAATCTGCTCATGCGGGCCGCCGAGCGCCTCCATGACCGTGATCTGGGAGTTGCCAAAGCCATATTGGCTCATCAGCGCCGCAACTTGTTCCGGTGTCGATCCATCCAGCGAAAGCGCCAGAATGCGCTGCCCTTCATGGAGATGACGCAGCACAGCCTCCGGGCGCCCCGCATGCAGCCCCAAAGTCAACGTGGTTTGCAGCGCCCAGCCGAGCCGCGCCGCCGCAAGCGAAAAAGTCGATGGCGCAGGCAGCACCAGCATCTCGGACGGCGCGATGTGTTCCGCGATCACCGCGCCTGCGCCGAACCAAAAAGGATCGCCCGACGCCAAAACGCAGACTGGCTCGCCTGCCCGCTCCGAGATGAGGGCCACGGTATCGCGGAAGGGCTTCCTCCATTCGAGGGTTTCGCCTTTAACCGCGCCAATCAGACCGAGATGCCGCTCGCCGCCAACAACGAGCGCCGCATCGGCGATGAGCTTGTTCGCAGCGTCTGAGAGGCCCTCACACCCATTTTCGCCGATGCCAACGATGGACAGCCACCGGCCGCGCGTGGCATTGCTTGCCGCCATGTCCATGCCGTCTTCCTGCACCCGGCTCATGCGCATTCTCCTTCTCGGCGGCTCAACGGAAGCGAGCGCGCTGGCGCGCCTGCTCGCCGGCGATCCGCGCTTCGACTCGATTTTGTCGCTCGCGGGCCGAACGGTCTCGCCGCGCGCTCAACCGATTGCGGTGCGCAGTGGCGGATTTGGCGGTGTAGAAGGGCTCATCCGCCATCTCGAAGACAGGTGCATCGATGTTTTGATCGATGCCACCCACCCTTTCGCCAGCCAGATGAGCTGCAACGCCATCGAGGCGGCCAAGATAAACGGCACTCCGCTTCTGGCTGTCGAACGCCCGGCCTGGGTGAAACTGCCAGAAGACCGATGGATCGAGGTGCCGGATATGGCGGCGGCCGTCGCCGCGCTCGGGCCTGAGCCTCGCATCGTGTTCAGCGGAATTGGCAGCCTCGCGCTGGCGGAGCTGCTGGCCGCGCCGCAGCACACCTATGTAATCCGCCTTATCGATGCCCCGGTGAAAGCTCCCGATCTGCCGCATATCCGCGTCATTCAAGCACGCGGGCCGTTCACCGCCGGAGACGACATCCGCCTGTTCCGCGAACATCGGATTGAAGCGGTTTTGGCGAAGAACTCGGGCGGGGGCGCCACCGTTTCCAAAATCGTAGCCGCGCGCGCGCTCGGGCTCCCGGTCATGATGGTTGCGCGCCCGTTCATCCCGCCAAGGCCAGCGGTGCCGAGCGCCGTAGACGCGATGTTTTGGCTCGGCCGGCATTACGACAGCTCCACGCCGCGCGGCGTGTAGACCCATGGCCTGCCATCGCCTTCGCGCGGCAGGACCCTCGTCGCGCTCGATCCCACGATGACGAGCGTTTGCATGTCGGCGATGCGCGGGCTGGCCTCGTCCAGCGTCGTGACCACGATACGCTCGTCCTCGCGCCCTATCGCACGGGCAAAGACGATGACCGTGCTTCCCGGCTTAACCTGCCGCAAGACCTCGAAAGCGCGATCGAGGCCTCCCGGCCGTGCGAGCGACGCCGGGTTGTAAAGGGCGATCGCGAAATCGGCTTCGCAGGCGAGCCGCAGACGTTTTTCGATCAAAGGCCAAGGCTTGAGATTGTCCGACAGCGAGATCGCGCAGAAATCGTGCCCCAGCGGCGCACCAACCCGCGCCGCTGCCGCCAGCATCGCGGTGACGCCCGGCTCGACAACGAGATCGATGAAGCGCCATTCCGCCGGGCCATGCTCGATGGCCTCGAACACAGCGGCGGCCATTGCGAACACGCCCGGATCGCCGCCCGAAACGACCGCAACCTGCTCACCAGAAGAGGCGGCGGCCAGCGCCGCGCGCGCCCGGTCCAACTCGACGCGATTGTCGCTGTGGTGAACGCGCTGTTCCGGCCGCACGGGTATGCGTTCCAAATAGGTTTTGTAGCCGTAGATCTCCGTGGCCGCCTCAAGCGCCTCTTGCGCCGCAGAGGTCATCCACCGTGCCGGTCCAGGCCCAACCCCGATCACCGTTAGCCGTCCGCTCATAATATGCGCCGCCCTTTGCAGCCGGGGACCAGCACAATGGAAAAATAGGGCGCGGCCTCGCCGATATCCTTGAGAGGTGCAATATGCTCGCCCTCCATGCTTCCACGCGCCACGTAGATCGCTTCATCGAACCGCCCGGCTTCCAGCAACGCCTCGCGGATCTTCGGCAGGTTGAAGCCAACCTTCATGATCGCGGCGGCGTCGGTCGATTTCAAGCTCGCGATGAGCGCGTCCTTCCCGAGCGTACCGGGCAGCACGGTCAGCACGTCGTCCCCGAGCGCGATGGGCGCGCTGGCCGCCGTCCAGCAGGCCGAAATGCCCGTCACGCCGGGCACCACCACAATCGGTACGAGGCCGCGCAGCCGCTCATACATATGCAGGAAGGAACCGTAGAAGAACGGGTCGCCTTCGCTGAGAAGGGCCACGTCCTGGCCTTCCTGGAGCAGAAGCTGGATGCTCTCGGCCGCGCCGGCGTAAAAAGCGCTGATGGAATCGATATAGCCGCATTCGGTGAAGGCGATCTCGGTGGTCACGGGATATTCGAGGGCAAGCTCTTGCACGCCAGGGCCGAGGTGCGGCTTCGCGATGGTCCAGGCATGCCCCGGCACACCACGCTTACGGAAATGGGCGACGATCTTCGCGGCGGCCAGAATCTTGGCCGCCTTCAGCGTGATGAGCTCGGGATCGCCCGGCCCCACGCCAACGCCATAGAGGGTTCCAACTGCGTGCATTACCCCTCATCCTGTCCTTCTCCCAACGGGAGAAGGGACGCCTGAAGCCCCCTCTCCCATCTGGAGAGGGATGGGGTGAGGGGTAAAGCCCTCGCAAAATGAATGCTAGCCCTTGTCATTCGCGCTCACTTGCCACGGCGTTGAGAGCAGCAACCGCCATCGCACTGCCGCCCTTCCGCCCGCGCACCACGGCATAAGGCACCGCCCCGTAATCAACAAGCGCATCCTTCGACTCCGCTGCGCCCACAAAGCCCACCGGCATGCCGATGATAGCAGCGGGGCGGGGTGCGCCTTCATCCAGCATCTCCAGCAGCCGGAACAGCGCAGTGGGCGCGTTGCCGATCACCACCACGGAGCCTCCGAGAACAGGGCGCCAGAGTTCAAGCGCCGCGGCTGTTCTTGTGTTGCCGAGCTTGGCCGCGAGCGCGGGCACTTCCGGTTCGCCTAGCGTGCAGACGATCTCATTCTTCGCCGGCAGGCGGGTGCGGGTGATGCCATTCGCGACCATCTTTGCGTCGCAAAGAATGGGTGCGCCGGAATTGAGCGCGTCGCTTGCGGCCTGCGCGAAATCCGGGTGCAAGATGAGATCGCGCACGATCTCCACCATGCCGCAAGCGTGGATCACGCGGACCGCGACGCGTTCCTCGGGCGGCGTAAAGCGCGCCAAGTCTGCTTCGGCGCGGATGATCGCGAAGGAGCGCCGGTAGATCTCGTCGCCATCGCGGATATAGTCGCGGCTGCCGGGCGTCATGAAGCCCTCGCGAATTCTGCAATAATACTGGCGAGTTCCACTTGAGGAACGGCGTTTCGTATCTGCGACCGGGGGCCCGTCACTGTGTAGCGGCCGTCCGCTCCGATGGCGGTAATGTCAGCTTCATGCGGATAGGCGCAGCGCTTCTCGCAACCCGAGATGTGGACGGTGCCGCTAGGGAACGGCACATCCTCAAGGGCCGCTAAAACGTCTTCGGAGCCGCGCCGCGCGGCAACCGTCGCACGCGAACAGGACGGCGCGCCGGGGCAGCCATGGACCCGAAGGCGGAGATCACCCGGATCGATGATGGCGCCTATGCCAGCGGCGAGCTTCAGAAGCGCCGCCTTGCTTTGTCCCCCTGCCGGGAAGAGAAGCGCGCGATGCGGAGAAATGGCGGCTTTGGTTATCCCTTCGCGGAGCATCGCTGCCGTGATCGCCAGGAGCGCGGCTTGGGTGATCTCGCCGAACGCAAAGGCCATCCCAAAGGCCTCGCCAAGATCGCCTATCGGGGCGGGGGCGTCGCGGATGGTAAGACCAATGTCCTCCGCCGCAAAGCCTGCGTCCCGCGCAACCCCGTCAACGCCATGTCTGAGCACTGCTGTGCGCATCCTGCGGATGTCCGGATCGCGCTTGCGCAATTCCAGGAATGCCGAGGCGGTGCGCACGAAGCCATCTGCGGCGGCGTCTATCCCTTCGAAGAAGACTGCACGGCCGGTGTCTCCATCGAGCACCATGGCGATCCGGTCTTTTTGAACCAAGAGGTTGATATCGCTGATTGCGCTAGCGTCGAAGACGCTGCCCGTTTGCACAACGGCCCCGAACTTGCCCGGCAATGCATGAAGCGATCCGGTTTTCGCGAGGCGTTCTTCCAGTTTGGCGGCCAGATCCCCGGCGGTGCCGGCACAGGCGCCTGGCCCCAGAGCTGGCACGAGCATGACATTGCGGACGGCTTCAATCCTGGGGTCGCTGTCCATCAGATTGGCCGCTGCCAACACGTCCAATAAAGCGCAATGTTCTTCCCCTGTCACGCCGCGGATCTGCACATTCGCCCGGTTGCTGAGATAAAGGTTGCCGTCTCCGAACCGGCGGGCGGCCGTCGCCAGCATGTCCAACTGCATGAGCGATACGGCACCGAGACGCGGCCTCACCCGGACGATGAGCCCATCGCCAGAGGCCATCGGGCGGAGCGCACCCGGGCACCATCCCACAACGAGATCGCTGTGCCCGCTCATGACGACGGTCCTCCGTCGAGGGCTGAAAGATCGTTGCGCCTCGGTCTCCACAAGCTGCGTTCGATGGCCTCCTTGAAGCGGCTCTGGATAGCAGCGAGCGCCGCGCCGTTCTCGCGCGCAAGGAAACCCGCCACAGCCGGGTCGCCGAGATAAGCCTCATAGAGATGTTCGAAGCCCTCGCTGCCGATGGCGCCCGAGGTCGCGGCGAAGGCGAAGGCCGAGTCGACCGTGCCGGCGATTTCCGCCGCGCCACGGAAGCCATGCCGCATTTGGCCTTCGACCCACCGGCCGCTCAGAGCGCGGCCATGAAGGACGCGCGTGGCCTCTTCCCGCAAGGTCCGGACGCGCGGCGCTTCCGGCAAAGCCGCGTCAGCATGATAGAGGGCCGCTTTCGTATTGCCGAGCGCGGACGCTGCCGCCGCGAAGCCGCCTTCATGGGCCGCGAAATCGAGGCTCGCAAGAATATCGGTTTCGCGGTGATCCTGGACGTGCACAAACCCTTCAGCTGCCTCGACCTGCCGCTCGAAGGCTGCGCGTGCCATCCGCCCATCGCCCTCGCCCGTATAGGCGGTGCTCGATGATGCAAGATAGCTTTCGCCAAGCTCCTCCTGCGTCCGCCAATCGCCCGCATCGATGCGCTGGCTTATGCCCGTGCCATAAGCGCCGTCCGCCGCGCCGAAAATCCGGTAGAGTTCGCCCCGCTGCCGGCGGAGCGGGTTATCGTGAGCCGGCTCGTCAAGCGCCGCGACGCGCTGCACAGCGGCATGGAAGAAGGTAAGCTGCGCTGGGAACATGTCGCGCAAGAGCCCCGAGATTCGCAAGGTCACATCGACCCGTGGCCGGTTCAGCTTCATGAGCGGCACGATTTCGAAGCCCGTCACCCGGAAGGATTGGTAATCCCAGGTTGGCTTGACGCCCAGAAGCGCGAGCGCGGTGCCGAACTCCTCGCCGCCCGTGCGCATGGTCTGGCTGCCCCAAAGGTCGAGCACCACGCTCTTGGGCCAATCGCCGTGGTCCTCGGCATAGCGGGCGGCGATGGCTTCGGCGAGGCGCGCACCGTTCTGGCAGGCAAGCTGTGTCGGGATCGTGCGCGGATCGACGCTGTAAAGGTTGCGGCCGGTGGGCAGCACGTCGGCGCGGCCCCGGCTTGGCGCGCCGGAGGGGCCGGGCTCGATGAAGCCGCCATCGAGCGCGCGGACGATCGCGTCGAGTTCGGTTTCGTCCAGGATATGGAGCCCGTCGCGGATCGCGAGCGCTTTCACATCGCAGAGGAAGGCATCGACGCGCATCAGCGCCTCAGCTTCCGTCATGTCTGGCGCGATGCCACAGGCCGCGCCGAGGCCTGCATTGGCAACAGCGCCAAGAACATCGCGCGAAAGTCTCTCCCGGCGCTTCTTGTCGAGGCCTTCCGCCGAGGAATACTCATCGAGCAGGCGCTCGATCTCGCGCAGTGCCGGCGAAGAGCTGGTCTCGACGAGCGGCGGTGTGTTGTGGCCGATGGTGACGGCGGAAATGCGCCGCTTCGCCTGGGCAGCCTCGCCGGGATCGTTGACGATGAAAGGATAGATCACGGGCACGGTCCCCAGCAGCGCACGGGGCGCGCAGGCGTCCGAAAGTGCGACAGCCTTGCCCGGCAGCCATTCGAGCGTGCCATGGGCGCCGAGATGGATCAGCGCGTCGATCCCGGCATGCTCGCGGAGCCAGAGGTAGAAGGCGATATAGCCGTGGCGCGGCGGTAGGTTTGGATCGTGGTAGGAGGATTTGCGGTCCGTGACGTGGCCGCGTTCCGGCTGCAGGCAGACGAGGAGATTGCTGTGCTGGGAGATGGGGAAGGCGATGACGCCGCTGGCGAAGGCGGGGTCGTCTTCGGGCGCGCCCCATGCGGCTGTTACGGCATCGCGCACGGGTTGCGGAAGGGAGGCGAACGCCGCCGCGTAATCCGTGAGCGGCCACGAATTATAATGGCGTACCATCCCCTCACCCTGTCCCTCTCCCTGTGGGAGAGGGAACGGTGTGGCAACGGGCGCGGCCTGCTCCCTTGGCTCTGGGAGAGTGGACGGTGTGTGTGCAGCGGGCACAGCCTGCTCCCTCTCCCTTGGGGAGAGGGTTGGGGTAAGGGGTAATGAGCGCGGAGCGGACATGAACCGCTCGACGAACTCCCTCCCGCTCGAAGGTATCCCGCCTATCGCGTAACCCGCCTCGGCCAGATGCCGCGCAATGCGCAGCGCGCTTGCCGGGCCGTCGAGCCCGACGGCATGAGCGATCTGGTCGGGCCTGCCGGGATAGGTGGAAAGAATGAGAGCCAGCTTCCGGTCCCGGCGCGTTGTCCTGCGCAGGCGCACCCAGGCCAATGCAAGCCCTGCGACGTGCGCGATTCCCTCAGCGTGCGGCCTGTGGAAGACGGCGCCGGAGGGGGTGCGGTCCTTGAAGGAGATGGCGCCTCCGAATAGCCGCCCGTCGATCTCCGGCAGCACCACGTGCATCGCCAGATCGGTCGAGGACAGCCCGCGGGATGATCCGCGCCATGCCGCTTCGGTGGAACTCGCCATGGCGGCTTGGATCACGGGGCAGCCGGCGCCGTCGAGCGGCGAGCCGCCGGTCTCTCCGCGCGCGGAGAACGCCGTCGTGTTGACGATGACGTCCGGCGGGTGAGCTTGAGTTGCTCCCGCAGCCAATCCGCCGCATCCGGCGCCTTAAGGCTGGGGACGTAGTAGGCGATTACGCTCAGTCCGGGGGTATCACCCCTCACCCCTTCCCTCTCCCAATGGGAGAGGGGGCGCCGCTTCTCGCGCGAACTCTCATTTCGAGGAACAGCGAACGCCGCAACGTCCCTTCTCCCAATGGGAGAAGGACAGGATGAGGGGTAATGCTCTAAGGCCGCCATAAGCGAGTCGATGGGCCGGACATCGTCCGCCAACAGGAAGGAGCGGTAGAAAACGATGGCAACCGAGCCGCCGCCCGTTTGCCCCGCCCGGCGGTAAATGCCGAAATCGGGCAGAGCCTCGACAGGGGAACGCGAAATCTCAATAGGGGCGCCGCCGGCCCGGCCGAGCATCGCGGACATGACGCGCGCGGCGTTTTGAGGGCCGCCAGCACCGGTAAGCCGGTCGAGCGCTTCGAGTTCGCCGGGCATGAGGGTCGCGAGCGGCGGCAGCCTCGGGTCCGCGCGCCCATCGCCGGGCAGGAGCGCAAGCGCGACGCCCTGCTTGCGGCAGGCGTGGGCCAACTCCTCCGCGCCGTAGCGCCAGTAATCGAGGCCGCCGAGCAGCCGCAACACGATGGCCCTCGTTCCCGGTACGGTCTTTTCGATGAAGAGATCGGTGGAGATGGGGTGGCGCAAAGAGGATAGGTTAATGAAGTGGGCGGAGATAGGCTGCCCATCCTTCATCGAGACGCCGCAATGCGGCTCCTCAGGATGAGGCTGCGCGATTGCGGCGCGCGGCTCCCAATGGGGCTGGGGTACACCCTCATGGTGAGGAGGCCGGAGGCCGTCTCGAACCATGAGAAGGGAACTGAGCCCCGCGCGGAACATCGCGAGGTCCGAATCCGAGAACGACAGCAAAATGAAATCCGCCGGCGCGAGCTGCAGGTCCTGCGGCTCGCCGATTTCATCCAAGCTTGCGCCGTCCCGGACGATGAGATGCATCAGGCTTCGCCCCGGAGGATTTTCGAGACGCTTTCGCGGTCGATCCCCTTTAGGCCGATGACGACAAGCTCGCCGCGCCGGGCACTGCCCTGTTCCCAAGGCCGCTCGTAGCGCGTCTCCACGCGGCTTCCGACGCCTTGAACGAGCAGCCGCATGGCCTTGCCGTCAATATGCGCATAGCCCTTGACACGCAGCACATCGTGCTCGGCTGCCGCGCGGGAAGCGCGATCGGCCAAGGCGGCTGGCGCGCTCAAAGCTGGGATTTCGACCACGAAGCTTTCAAAATCGTCGTGATTGTGGTCCGGCTCGTTGTCGTGATGCGAAGGACGGGCATGAAGATCGTCCTCGGCGGCGGCTTCGAGGCCAAGCAGGATTTGCGCAGGGATGGCGCCGTGCTGGGCATGCACGAGCTTCACGGCGCGCGGCAGCACGGCTTCGATCTGCGCCTCGACGGCTTTCAAGCCCTCTGCGCTGAGGAGGTCGGTCTTGTTGAGAATCACGAGATCGGCGGCGAGGAGTTGGTCCTCGAAGACCTCCTCCAGCGGGTTGTCATGATCGAGCGACGGATCCGCCGCGCGCTGTTTCGCCAGCGCGTCAAGATCGTCCGCGAAGCGGCCCGCCGCGACGGCGGGGCCATCGACAACCGCGACAACGCCATCCACCGTGGCGCGGGAGCGGATTTCCGGCCAATCGAAGGCTTTGACCAGCGGCTTCGGCAGCGCCAGCCCGGAGGTTTCGATGATGATATGATCGGGCCGGGCCGCACGCGACAGGAGCGCGTCGAGCGTTGGCACGAAATCGTCGGCGACCGTGCAGCAGAGGCAGCCATTCGTCAGCTCGACGATGTTTTCCTCCGGGCAGCTTTCGATCCCGCAGGATCTCAAGATCGCGCCATCGACGCCAAGATCGCCAAACTCGTTGATGATGAGCGCGAGCCGGCGGCCATTTGCGTTTTCGAGCGTGTGCCGGATCAGTGTTGTCTTCCCGGCGCCGAGAAAGCCCGTGACGATCGTCACGGGAACCTTGGGTGCGATCATGCCGGTTCCCCGGCGTCCGGAATGGCCATCGGAGGCACACGCGCCAGCACGCTCTTCTTAACGATCCCCGGACGCTCGCTCCAGGCTGGCGTGCCCGTGGGATGGGAAGAATACTGCTCCGCGAAGGTCAAGATGTCCGCCGCGTGGCATTCGGGATCGAGATCGGCAATCACAAACGACCATTTACCGGGCGCAGCCAGCGCTACGGCACAGCCGCGCTTGCAGCCGGACAGGCATTCCGCTGCCTGAAGGTCGATGCTAGCGGCTTGGCTGGGGCTTATCGCCCCGGCCAACGCCAGCTGCATTTTGTAGCCGGAGCGCTCTTCTTTCGGCTCCAGCGCCTCATCTCCACGCCTGCATGTGACGCAGACGTGGAGGGTAACGCGCGTCATGGTTTGATCCTGCATGGTGGCCGCTATGCGATCGCCAATGCGCCGACGGCCGTGACCTTGCGGACAGGGCTGTCAGCGTCGAGCTTGCCGAGCAGCTTCAGCACTGCGAAAGTGAAAACCGGCTCGCAGAGCACGAGCGGCACATAGGAGACGGCGAACAGCGCCCAGCTTGCGAACGGCGTCACTTCATTCCCAAGCGCCAGCCAGAAGCCGACCATGCTAACGACACCGGCGTAATAGACGGCGTCGAATTTCACGATTTCCGCCCAGCTCAGCCGCGTCTGCGATTCGCCGCCCTTGAAGTAGCGGCGGCCGCGCAAAGCGTGAACGGCGATCAGGGGCACCATCAGCGACAGCGAATTCACGCCAAGATGCACGAGGTCCTGAGGCTGGAAGACAAGTCCCTGCAGGAGAAGTCCAATAGCGAAACCGAAAAGCGTTGGCACAAAGCCGAACACGAAATAAACCGCCGACGCGCCGACAAAATGCAGCTCGGAAGGCCCGACCGGCATGTGGAAGATCTGCATGAACACGGAAAAGAAAACAGCCGCGAGGGCGATCTTGACGATCATGGCCGGTTTGCGGATGAGGGAGGGCAGATAGGCCGTCAGCGTGGAAGCGGCCGTCACATTCGCATAAATGAGTTTGCTGGCGTTCAGTACGCCCGGTTCGATATGCATGGGATCTCCGATAGCGGTAAGTAATACTGGAATGCGGCACGCTCTGCGATGCGTGCTAGGCCTGGGGGAATGTCATCGCAACCTCCTTGCTGCCCCTCCGGCAGTGCGGCCTCATCCTGGGCGAAGGCAGGTCTCCTGGCTCGCGGGTCTTCGCTTCAGGCCGCCTTCCCGGGCATCGCCCAGTGGCATGAGGCCTTCCGCTCGCCGCTCACAGTTGCGGGGGCAGCTACGGCTTCCGGTTTCCCGTCACCGCATTCCCTTTAAATCCCCTAGAGGGGAACCGTTCGCGCTTTTTTCAATTTACACGGACCGCCGGCGAACGCCACATATAAATTTGCGCTTCCCGGTCGCAGAGTAGCCCACCGTGCCAGCCCTTTCCGGGCTCGCGAGAGTATCGTGCTCTTGATCGGAAGCGGCCGTAGCCCCAGACTTTGTCACTCTTCTGTCCGGCGCTCATGGTTCGAGACGGCCTGCTCCCTCACCATGAGGGGAGGCCTCATCCTGCGGTGCGCCGGGTAGGAGGCCTCATCCTGAGGAGCCGCCAGCGGCGGCGTCTCGAAGGAGGAGGTTCAAGGCGGACAAACCTTAGACCTCATCGCGAAACACGAAAACGCCCCCGGCCGCTATGTCCGGCCCGCCCGGCCCACACCTCCGTACCCGGTGGTTGTCATCGAGACGTGATGCCCTCAAGCCTTCTTGTGATATGGCCTCGTCTGCTATTTTGGTAATCTGCCGGGCGGCATTTGCGCGAAAGGACGGACGCGATGGGCATTCCCGGCTATATCGTGATGGAAGGCTTGAGCTTCCTGGCAGCCTTATTCGTCTTCGCTGCCGGACTTTTTGCGCTTCTTGTCATCGCCTTATTTCTATTGGATGTCAGCCAAACCAAAGATGCAGTCCGGCGCAACTACCCCGTCCTCGGCCGTTTCCGGTATCTGTTCAGCCGCCTCGGCGAATTCTTCCGCCAATATTTCTTCGCTCTCGACCGCGAAGAATTGCCATTCAACCGCGCGGAGCGGGATTGGATCCACCGCTCCTCGACCGGGGCCGACAACACCGTCGCGTTTGGCTCGACGCGTAACCTGACCCCCGCAGGCACGGTCATTTTCGTGAACTGCCCGTTCCCGACGCTCGAAGAACACGGGACGGAGGTGCCAGAGATCACAATGGGCCCCTATAGCAGGACGCCCTACACCTTCTCCTCGATCATCAATATCTCGGCCATGAGCTTTGGCGCTCTCTCCGCACCGGCCGTGAAAGCCCTGTCGAAGGGCGCCGCCATGGCCGGATGCTGGCTCAATACCGGTGAAGGCGGACTGGCGCCTCATCATCTGGAAGGGGGCTGCGACGTCATTTTTCAGATCGGCACGGCGAAATATGGCGTGCGTGGCCCGGACGGCCAACTCGACGAGACCCGGCTCCGCGAGGTTGCAAGCCTGCCCCAAGTGAAGATGTTCGAGTTGAAACTCAGTCAGGGGGCCAAGCCAGGCAAGGGCGGCATTTTGCCAGGCGCAAAGGTGACGCCGGAGATCGCTAAGATCAGGGGCATTCCTGCCTATGCCGAACTCGATCTCCCCGAACCGCCACCCCGAGATCGACAGCGTTCCCGATCTCCTGGATCAAATCGCCCGTATCCGGGAGGTCTCGGGCAAGCCCACGGGTTTCAAAGCGGTACTCGGCGCCTATGGCTGGATTGAAACCATGTGCAAGGAGATCCACAGCCGCGGCATCGAGAGCGCGCCGGACTTCATCACCGTCGATTCCGGCGACGGCGGCACAGGCGCGGCGCCATTGCCA
Organism: uncultured Alphaproteobacteria bacterium; assembly: GCA_963817705.1. Taxonomy (GTDB): domain Bacteria; phylum Pseudomonadota; class Alphaproteobacteria; order Rhizobiales; family Rhodomicrobiaceae; genus Rhodomicrobium. The sequence continues at coordinate 1,475,265 of CAWFPF010000001.1, read as the reverse complement.
CTGATGGACAATGTCGGGCTGCCCATCAAGGAAGCTCTTCCGATGGTGATCGACATTTTGAGCCGCCACGGTCTGCGTGAACGGATCAAGGTGATCGCATCGGGCAAGCTCGTCACGCCGGCCGAGGTGGCGTGGGCCTATTGCGCCGGCGCCGACACAGTGAACTCAGCGCGCGGCTTCATGTTCGCGCTTGGCTGCATCCAATCGCTGAAATGCAACAAGAACACCTGCCCCACCGGCATCACGACGCACGACCGCCGTTTGCAGCGCGGCTTGAACCCTGAAGAAAAGTTGGTGCGCGTCAAAACCTTCGTCGAGCGGATGCGCGCCGAAGTTGGTACGATCGCCCATTCCTGCGGTGTGCCTCATCCGCGCGCGCTCAAACGCTATCATTGCCGTATCGTGCAGCCCAATGGGCGTTCCATACCCATGGACGGCCTCTATCCTCCTGCGCTGACGCTTCCGTGCGAGACGCCACCATTTGTCGTGCCGGCCTCATAGTTTCAGGTCGCTGCAAAAGCGGCCAGGCTCACCAGTCCCGGCGTTCTGTCTCAATATTAGCGCGTTGACCGGAACCCTCATCGGATGATTGTGTAAGGCGGCTACCGCTGCGCTATACAAAATCGCCCCGGCGGTGCTCCATAGTCCCATGACGCGCTATAAGCTTACCATCGAGTATGACGGCACGCCCTTTGCCGGATGGCAAATCCAGGCGAACGGGCCGTCAATTCAAGGCGAGCTTGCGCGCGCTATCGAGGCTCTGAGCGGCAGCCGCGTTGTGCCGAAAGGCGCCGGGCGCACCGATGCCGGCGTTCACGCGCGCGGTCAGGTGGCGCATGTCGATCTCGCCCGGGACTACCCGCCCGAAACGGTTCGCGACGCGCTCAACTTCCATCTGAAACCCGAGCCGATCGCCATTCTCGACTGCGAGGTCGTCACGGAAGCCTTCGACGCGCGGTTCTCTGCCAAGGCGCGTCATTACCTCTACCGCATCGTGAACCGGCGCGCGCGACTGGCGCTGGACCGGCACCGGGCCTGGCAAGTTTCCGTGCCGCTCGACGCCGCTGCCATGCAGGAGGCGGCGCGGCATCTTCCCGGCCGGCACGATTTCACAACATTCCGTTCCGCGCAGTGCCAGGCGAAATCGCCGCTGCGCACGCTCGATGGGCTCGACGTCACGCGCGACGGCGAGGACATTTTGATTGCCACAAGCGCGCGGTCGTTCCTGCATCACCAGGTGCGCTCGATGGCAGGCAGCTTGAAGCTCGTGGGCGAGGGTAAATGGCAGCCGGACGAAGTGCGCCGCGTGCTCGAAGCGCGCGACCGGACGGCGTGCGGCCCTGTTGCGCCGGCTTGCGGATTGTATTTCATGCGGGTGGATTATTGAGCCGGCGAGCGGAAACAGCGGTTTTGCTTGCGCAAGTCGAGGGGCAGTGCTAGTCGTAGCGTGTATTTTATACACACCCTCGGGACTTGACAGATCCTGTGTCGAGGTCAAGCTATCAGAACACCGCCTGAGCGGGGACGCATGAAACACAATGGGAAAGTCAAGCCGCGAGATCATTGCGGCCCTTTTGGAAGATGGCTGGTTTAAAGCAGGGCAAACTGGCAGTCATCGCCACTTCAAGCATCCATCGAAACCTGGGAAAGTCACGGTTCCGCATCCGAAGCGGGATCTGCCAGTAAAGACAATTAAGAGCATCGAGAAGGGGTCTGGCTTGAAGTTGCTGTAAGAAGCGTAGAACGGAAAAGGTTAAGTGAAGAAGATCTACTATCCAGCGCTGATCGATAAGGACGAGGACAGCGACTTCGGCGTCAGCTTCCCTGACTTTCCCGGTTGCGTCAGCGCTGGCGAGACCATGGAAGACGCGGTGCTTGGAGCGCAGGAAGCGCTGGCGGGCCACATCGCGCTGATTCTGGCCGATGGCGAAACCCTGCCGAAGCCTGCCGCGCTTGAAGAGGTCGCCGCCACAAGAGAACCGTCTACGGTGGCGGTCACACTCATCGCGGCCGTGCTTCCAGGCCGCGCGCGGCGCGTGAACGTCACGCTCGACGAGGCGCTGCTCGAAGAAATCGATCAGATCAGCGATAACCGCTCCGGCTTTCTCGCCGAGGCGGCCCGCGCCGAGCTTGCCCGCCGCCGGGCTTAGCTATCGCTTTTTCCATCTTGATCAATCCAGCTATGCGCAGAACGGCGTATACGCTCGTCTATTTGAGCTGTTAAATGCGGTGAGCTAATTTTTTCGAATATAAGCTTCGCTTTCTCCCAATATACTGTTGCCTGCCGCCTCTCGCCCTGTGAAGCAAATAAGTCGCCTAGATTTCCAAGGTGATTGCCTATCGCTGGCAAATGACCTAGTTGCGTATCGATATCGAGTGCTAGATTAAAAAGCGCCTCCGCTGTTGCGAAATCCTTCTTGGACAAGTGCACAAGTCCCAAGTTTGAATAGTCTGAGGCTATTTTGTTTCTTAAATCGAGTGTGAGGTGGATCGATAGTGAATGAGTGTGCATTTGTTCCGCGTCATCGAGCCTACCAAGCAAATGATATATACAGCCAAGATTGCCGAGACATGCTGCAACTTCAGTCTTCTCATCTAATTTAGTTGCAATATCGAGCGAGTAGCTGTAATAACGCTCAGCGAAGTCGAGATGACCACTCGTCATGAAAATCAAACCGTAGGTAGCCAATATTTTGGCCATAAGCCTATCTGGCGTATGATCTCTCAACACGTTGCTCGCGTGTTCGAGGCAATCCGTCGCGGCCTTAAAATTACCGAGCCTCCGCTCAAATATCGCTAAGTTTATATATTGACCTATCGCTCCTTCTTGGTCGTCTGCCGATTTATAAAACGTTATCGCCATTTCGTAAAATTGGCGAGGTAGCGAAGACTCACCGCGCAGATCATGGATGACACCTAAATCACCGGCGGCGACACCTAATAAAGAAGGGTCGGCGCCGGACTTCCCAATCAGTAGCGCCCGCTTATAGCTTTCAACCGCAGCGTCGAGGTCACCGCTCGCTCTTTGCGAAGCTCCAACAGCGATCAATTCAGCGATTTCCTCGTCGAGATTAGCACTCATCTCAACTACCCCCTAGCAAACCTTGCGAACTTCGCTTTCGGCGTGTCGGCGGCGGCGGCGCCGAGGCGGCGCAGCTTGTCCTCCTCGTAGGACTGGAAATTGCCCTCGAACCACTCGACATGGCCGTCGCCCTCGAAGGCGAGGATGTGCGTCGCGAGCCTGTCTAAAAAGAAGCGATCATGGCTGATGACCACAACGCAGCCGGGGAAATCCTCCAGCGCCGCCTCAAGACTCGATAGCGTCTCCACGTCGAGGTCGTTCGTCGGCTCGTCGAGCAGGATCAAATTCCCGCCCTCCTTCAGCATCTTGGCGAGATGCACGCGGTTGCGCTCGCCGCCTGAAAGCTGGCCGACCTTCTTCTGCTGGTCCGGCCCCTTGAAGTTGAACCAGCCGCAATAGGCGCGGGAGGGCACTTCGCGCTTGCCGAGCATGAGCTGGTCGAGCCCGCCGGAAATCTCCTCCCACACGCTCTTTTTCGGGTCGAGCGCGTCGCGGCTCTGATCGACATAGCCAAGCTTCACCGTGTCGCCGATGCGGAACTGACCCGCGTCCGGCTTCTCCTGGCCGATGATCATGCGGAACAGCGTGGTCTTGCCCGCGCCGTTCGGCCCGATCACGCCGACGATGCCACCCGGCGGCAGCTTGAATTCGAGGTTGTCGATGAGTGTGCGGCCGTCATAGCCCTTCTTGATGTGGTCCGCTTCGATGACCACGCCGCCGAGCCGCGGCCCCATCGGAATCTGGATTTGCGCGCGGCCGATCTGATCGCGCCCCGCCTCCTCGGCGAGCTTCTCGTAAGCCGTGATGCGCGCCTTCGACTTCGCCTGCCGCGCCTTCGGGCTCGCCCTGATCCATTCCAGCTCGCGCTGCATGGTGCGCTGCTTGGCCTCGTCCTCGCGGCTCTCCTGCGCGGCGCGCTTGGCCTTCTGCTCCAGCCAGCTCGAATAATTGCCTTTGTACGGGATGCCCTGCCCGCGATCGAGCTCCAGCGTCCAGCTCGTGATCGAGTTCGAGAAAGTAGCGGTCGTGGGTGACGAGGATCACGCAGCCCGGATAGTTTTCCAGGAAATGCTGCAGCCAATCGGTGGTCTCGGCGTCGAGATGGTTGGTCGGCTCGTCCAGAAGCAAAATGTCCGGCCGCGCGAGCAAAAGCTTCGTCAGCGCCACGCGCCGCTTTTCGCCGCCCGACAGGTTCGCCACCTCGGCATGCGGCGGCGGGCAATTGAGCGCCTGCAGCGCCTGCTCCACCTGCGCGTCGAGGTCCCACAAATTCTGCCCGTCGATGATGTCCTGCAGCCGCGCCATCTCGTCGGCGGTCTCGTCGGAATAGTTCATCGCCAGCTCGTTGTAGCGGTCGACCATGGCGTGCTTCTCCGCCACGCCCTCCATCGCATTGCCGAGTACGTCCTTCTCCGGGTTGAGCTGCGGCTCCTGCGGCAGGTAGCCGACCTTGATGCCCTCGGCCGCCCAGGCCTCCCCCTGAAACTCCTTCTCGACGCCCGCCATGATCTTCAGCAGCGTGGACTTGCCCGAGCCGTTCACGCCCACCACGCCGATCTTCGCGTCGGGCAGGAAGGAGAGCTGGATGTTGTTCAGCACCTGCTTGCCGCCGGGGTAGGTCTTCGACAGCTTCTGCATGGTGTAGACATATTGCGGTGCGGCCATCGGGGTGTCCTTACGTCGTGTGGGGTTGCGCGCGTTTCGCGAATGCGGCGCGGCCCGCGAAGCTTCATCAGCGGCGCCGGGGGTGCGATGCGAACGCGCGGAAATCAAGATGTGTATGTAGCGGATCGGGGGCGGCGGCTCAAGGTCGTGTTACCAGACTTGTGAGCCGGCCATTTCGCGTCTAAAAAGTCATAAGCCCTTGGCATTTTCTTTTGCATGGCGCTCGACATATTCGCGCAGCGCCTTGTTTATGACCGTCTGATAGCCTTTGCCATTATCCGACTGTTGCTTGAACCAGGCTACGATATCCGCATCGATGCGCAGCGTAAGCTGCTGCTTTAGAGGGCGGTAAAACGCCCCGCGAATGGCACCCGGCCAGTCCCGCACTTCCGGAATGCCGGACGTGTCGATCTCATCGTCGGGAAGCGCGGCAAGAGCGTCGATCTCTGCCTGCTGAGAAGCAGTCAGTTTAGAAGCCGCCGTCTTCGTAGGCTTGCCTTTCATGCGACGTCGCCTTTCGCGCACTGATGATCCTGCCAAATTCCTCGCCTGTGCTTGGGTCCGCTTCGAGCGAGGTATGGATCGCTATAACCACCACCGGGCCAATCGCTCCGATTGTTTGCCACCGTTCCTCAAAGGGATAGGGGTCGAGCCGTGACATCGCCAGCGGATCGTCAAAGATGAGTTGGGCGGTCTCGAAGCTCAGCCCGTGCTTTTTCCGATTGGCGCGGCTTTTCTCCTCGTCCCAAATCCAAGGCACAATCGCATCCTTAGACTACAAAAATGTAGCTACAGTGATACCGGCCGTCAAGCGACGCCGGGGCGCGATGCGAACGCGCGGAAATCAAGATGTGCATGTAGCGGATCGGGGGTGGCAGCTCAAGGCTGACCACGATTCGGAGGTTCTGACTAATCAGGATTGTATGCGAATTAGGGAGCGAAAGAGTTTCGCTAATTCTTTCACCGGGGCAGTGGTTACACTGTTGTTATTTTAGTGATACGACGCACGAGACGCTGGGATTAGCTTCATGCTGTGCCTCACCGAATGCAAATAACCTGGACTGCCAATGCCTGAGCCTGTGCGGCGATGTCAGGTGTGGATAGTGTTCCGGCTATTTCGCGATCGAAATGCGTTACGCGCTGAGCGTCGAGAAACCCCACAGCCACTGACGCTTTAATGGCGAAATTGACGTTCTGCGGTATGTCGCCGGTAGCCGAAGCAATCTTGAGCGCGTTCAGCTTTGCGACGACAACGCCAACCACATTGCCATAGCGGTCGAAAAGAGGTCCGCCGCTGTTTCCGGGCTGGACGGGAGCGGAAATTTGCAGGAACCTGCTATCGTCTTCAAGCCCAGCGAGCGCGGTGATGTTTCCGGTGACAACATTGCCCCCGGATGAAAGCACTCCCGTTAGCGGGAACCCATAGACAACAATGTCTTCCCCCTGCCGCAGGGAAAGGCGCCAGCTAGCCCATTTGGCCGGATGGAGATCGGTCCCAAGTAGAGCGAGATCGTTTGCACCGTCGCGCGCCAAGAGGCGCGCCGTGACGCCGGCTAAGCGAATGTACCGGCAGCCCTCCACGACGTGAGCATTGGTTAGCGCTACGCCATCGTTTGAGACGAAGAAAGCGGTCCCCGAGAAAGCTTCAAGCGTTTTTGGGGAAGGAGATGCCGGTGAGATCTCTAACGAGGCATTGGCTGTCTTTGGCCGCCACTCTGTGGCTAGTTTCTGCGCCTCAGCGATCTGCGAAGGATTCATACGCCCCGCGACTATGTCTCGATCTTTCAAGAAAGGCTGCGCCTTTGCAGCTGCCAAGCTCAGCCACATGTACGCTCTAACATAGTTTTGCGCGACGCCTTGACCCCTCGCGTAGGCCAACCCTAGCATGTACTGGGCAGCATAATCCTTCCCTTGTTCGGCAGCGCGGAGAAACCACTTCGCCGCCTCAACATAGTTCTGCGGCACACCCAGACCATCGCGGTAGGAGTTCCCAAGAGCGAGCTGACCATGGGCGTCACCTTGTTCGGCAGCTAGGCGATACCACTTGACTGCCTCGGTGTAGTCACCCGTGCGCAACGCCTCAAGGACACACAAAAACCCCAAAGCATTTTGGGCCTCAGCGTAGCCCTGTTCCGCTGCGAGGCGATACCACTTTGAGGCTTCTGTGCCATTCTTCTGCACCCCCTTGCCATAATCATACATATTTCCGAGAGTGTATTGGGCAGCGGCGTTGCCCTGATCGGCCAGGGAACGGTAAAGCCGCAGGGCGGTCGCATAGTCGCCCTTATTAAACGCACCCTTAGCATCCTCGAACGTGCCCGCCGCCACGGGTACGACGAGGCTCAATATCAGAACGGCGTCGGCAAGAATTGCGGTTAATGCGCGTTTCATAAGCTGTTCGTAGCCTTCTTAATTAGCCTGGCAAAAAGGATAACAATTTACATAAAACGAAGAAACCGATGGCGCAATCAACCATTGCAGAGGCCTAGGCGGCAAGCTGTACGGCGACTGGTCTGTGAATTTCTAAAGATGTGGGGTGAGGATTAATCGCTAGAGCGAAAGCCGGTGCTGCTCATTAAGCCTCGGACAGCTCCAGCCGCCGCTCAATGCGAACGATGCGCATGTCGAAGCTGTCGAGCCGGACGTCCACCCGCGCGATGTCCTGCACCATGATGCCGACCTTTTGCTCTAGCGAACCAAGGCGCTGAAGGATATCGAAGAGCATCCGATGCGTTTTTTCATTATCGGTGCGCACCGCGCGCAGCTGCTCCAGAACCAAGTTTGGGACGCTTTCTTCACCGCTCATAGTGCCAATCCTTTTATGCCGGGATTGTAGCATGCTTCGACGGCGGCAGACACGTTTTGTCAAGCGATTATCGCTATATTGGATATGATGATTACTTATTGCCGCTAAAATAGTTTCCTGTCCGCACGCGGATGGCCGCCGGAGCCAAGCACGATGGCGGATCGATTGCGATAAGCTGCCGTCGGACGCCTTGCCTCAATCGCCGGCAGCGCTGGGTGCTCCGCTTTGCGCGGCTTCCCCGCGAGCGGTTTCTGCTGGGCGATGCCGGCGCTCCACATGATGGCCGCGATCAGATGTCCCGCCGTGATCAGCGCCGCGAGATAGGGCGGAAGGGCTTGGAACAGTCCCGCGCAAAAGGCGGCCAGAGCAGGAAAGGTGATGACACCGCTCAGTGCCGCCGGATTGCGGTGCAGCAGCGTCTTCGCGTAGGCGATAAATGCCCCGGCGCTTCGTGCTTCGAGCCGCGGGCAAATCGCCGGCTCGCCTTGTTTGAAGCGGTATTCGACCCAGGCGGCGGCCAGATAGAGCACACCGCCTGCGATGATGGAATATGAGGCGAGCGCAGCGCCGGCGGCAATGTAGGCGGCCGAGGCAGCCGCGCTAAACCAAGCCGCGCGCTTAATAAGCCTGTTCCTGCGCTGAATGGCGCGATTGAGGTTCTCGGGGTGTAGCGGAACCACGGGCGCTTGCGGCAGTGCGATCGCGGGCCCCGCGCCAAAACATACGATTTCGGCGGCGAGCCAGAAGAAAAGAGCGACGGCGATGGCGGCTTCGCCCAGAGGCACGGAATGCCTCAAGAAAGCGTCGGCGATGGTTGCCAAGGCCGTGCTTGCCGTGAGCGCGATTTCGGTGGCCGAGGACAGCATGAGCGCGTGTGTGCGCGCTGCGGCGGGCAGCCGGAATGCATCGAGGCCGCGCTGTGGCGGGAGGTACGCTTGGTGGTGTTTTTGGCTCTGCATGGGACAAACATGACAAACACAAGATGAACTTGCATGTCAGGCATGCAAGACCGGTAGATACTGGCTATTCCGAATTATAGACCGGCGGGAGCGCACAAAAAGCGGCCCATATGACTAATCATATGAGCGCAACGATTTTTGCTATTCCCACAATATTGTTGCTTGAGCGGCACTTTTCAAGTGTGGTTATTTTCAACACCTTTTCAATGGCGAATGAACGCCGTCAATTTTGTCGTGGTGAGGAGACATCGAGTTAAAATTCTTGCGGCGGATCAGGCACTTGACGCATGGGTAAACCGGTAGGCGCGTGAAGCCGGACCGCAGTTGTGGGAACAAGCGATTGCGAGCGGAGGGAGTGGATTTGGCGGACCCATTATCACGGCGGGACGTGCTTGCGATCTCCGAACAGGCCGGTATCTGAGATCATGGCGGGCTGGGTATGCCATCCGCCTAAGGGTCTTATGGGTCGGGAGCGGTAAGGCTCACTTTGAGCATATGTGGGCGGCTGAACCTTCAGGAGCGGACTGAACCCCGAGGCCACAAATTGCTCCCAAAGCACTGCCACTGAGCGCACTTCCGACATCGCCCGAAACGGCTTCGGCGTTGCGGGAGTTAATTGCGCGCTACCAAAAACATTCCTATAATTGCAGCAAGTTTGTGCTGCCAACTATTGGGAGCTTCCGGATCACGTCAGCAGGGGGATTGGATGCTTGGGACTGCACTCTATTATCCACATATTGATATAGAAGACTCAGTTTGGCTTCGCTCCGCGATCCTGTTTTGGGATAGAATAGAAACAATCGTGCCTACATCCGTTGAAAATCCTTATCGTGCGCCCGAGAGCCGTATTTGTTTCGAGGAAGGATATCTCCAGCCTCTACCTTGCAACCTGCATCAGGATATACTAGATACACTTGGAAGAAAAGTGATGTCATTGATGGACTCCCCTGATTGTCAATGGTCTCTGCGCGATAGAGGAGGTTATGAGCTTGAACGAGCGCTACTACATGCCGATAAAGTCGGGGCACGGCTGCGATCCGAGTTATATGACCTTGTTGGCATTCACCCTGACAAGTTGCCGTGGGATCTTCGACAGTCATTGATGAATAATGCTGTATATTTTATTCGATCCAATAAGAGTATTGGTAAAGATCTATTGGAAAAGACTTGGAATTTTTTTTCCTGGCAGCAAGCGCAAGCGTTTGGTTAGGCGCATCCAGCAGTTAGCTAGTTCGAGACCACACCGGGATGAGGGCGAATGGCTTCTTGTCGATAGTTGGTTTGCACAAGTCTACATGTCGGCCCTTGCCGCACTACTTTCTCGGGAACTTCAGGTGTCCCCCCTAACAAATGAAGAACCCTACTCAGGTGTGAACTTGCGGTTTCTAATCGATGACGTCGTATCTTCAGAGGTTGCTGCGGCGCGCGGCGCCCTTGTTTCACTGGTCATGGAAAACCTCCGTGTAGACTCGAGCGTCCCGATACATAAGTTGATTTCTTTTCGCAGAGAGCGAAGTGATCAGCTGATCGATTTGCAGGCGCAGTTCGATGAGCTGAAAGGGAAAATAGAGAAAGCGGGGACTGCAGAGGAGATGGAGGAAGGAGCAAAGAGGCTCTACGTAAATAAGATCCGTCCTGGTCTCGAGAAACTTAAGTCGGAACTCGAAAGTCAGTCGATCCAAAGCGTTTGGGATGGCGTGCAACGAGGTATTACTGTTTCAGCTGCGGGGACCGGCGCTCTTGCCTACATCACCGGATACACGGGTCCCTTGCTCCTTGGCGCCGCGGCCTTCATCACGTTCACCGACGTGAGTATAAGATCATACTTTGCAGGTCAAAAAGCCAGAGCTTCTAGTCCATATACGTATTTGCTCGATGCCGAGCGAAGGTTTTCGTTACCGATGCTGTAGGAACATGGGCCGAAAGAATATGTGAAGCACCAAGCCGCGAAGTCCCCTCGCAGCCTTCTTTCTTCGGGCTGCCGCGACTTTAATGATAAGCTTTCCCCGAAGAGGATTTTTTTGCCCCGATCGTATGCGTACCCCCTTATGTTGAACGCTTACACGTCGGCAGTATCTCCAACTTGCGACGAGCCCATTTTACACCCAGATGGCTGCTAGCGGCATTGAGCTTCCCAACTCCGAAGAGGAAGATGGTCCAGAAATCCCACACCAACATGGTTGTACCGTTGCAATAATGCCGCCTCGATGCCGGTCTGGCTAAAATCGTTACCTTTAAACAGCAAAGGTTCCCCTGTTGCCTTTGCCAGCGCGTAAGAAAAACAGTCGCCGAAATTGAGGCCTGCCTTATTGCGGCCTCTGCCAAAATCGAGAAAGGCCTGCCGGGCGAGTTCCCCGTGATCGACCGTTACAGGCTCAATAGCGATGGCCGCCCGCCGAAAAAACGCTTGGGTCTGTTGCATTGCCTCGGAACCAAGCTGGCTTTCGACAACCATCGCCAACTCAACGTAGTTTGCCACACTCATCCGGCAGACATCGGCATCATGAATGAGAGAGGTGGCTCCGCAAATTCGGACAGCGCGGTAAGTGGAATTTCTGCCTGACAACGGGCACGCTTGTGCTCGCGAATCAGGAGCATCCATGAGCAGAAGACCACGGCGAAAGCACTCACCGGCCTTCAAGGCGAAAGTGGCGCTGGCGGCGATCAAGGGTGAGCGGACGCTTGCGCAGCTGGCGGAACAGTTCGATGTCCACCCGAACCAGATCACGGCCTGGAAGGGGCAACTCGAAGGCAGCGCGGCGGACGTGTTCGGTGCGGATCGTGACGCAGCGCCGGCAGCGCCCGCCGCCGATATCAAGGCGCTGCACGCGAAGATTGGCGAACTGACGCTGGAGAATGATTTTTTAGAAGGCGCGCTCACCAAAGCGGGATTGCTGAGCGCAAGGCGATGATCGACCGCGATCATGCGTTAAGCGTCACGAAACAGGCCGAAGCCGCGGGCATCGCGCGCAGCACGGTGTATTACCTGCCGCGCCCGGTCTGCGCGGCCGATCTCGAACTCATGCGGCAGATTGACGAGTTGCATCTGGAGTTTCCCTTCGCGGGGGCGCGGATGTTGCGCCGTCTTTTGGCCGCCAGGGGGAAGAGAACCGGCCGCCGGCATGTCAAAACGCTGATGAAGCGGATGGGGATCGAGGCGCTTTACCGGCGGCCGCGGACAACGAAACCGGAGCCTGGGCACAAGGTCTATCCCTATCTTCTTCGCGGCATGGAGATCGTGCGGCCGAACCAGGTGTGGGCGATGGACATAACCTATATCCCGATGGCCAAGGGCTTCGTTTATCTTGCCGCGGTGCTCGACTGGTTCTCGCGGCGGGTCCTGTCGTGGCGCCTGTCCATCACCATGGAAGCCTCGTTCTGCGTGGCGGCGCTGGAGGAAGCGCTCGCCAGGCATGGGAAGCCGGAGATCTTTAATACGGATCAAGGCTCTCAGTTCACCGGTGCTGCCTTCACCGGCGTTCTGGCGGCGAACGGCATCGCCATCAGCATGGACGGCAAAGGCGCCTGGCGGGATAACGTGTTCGTCGAGCGGCTCTGGCGGACGGTGAAGTACGAGGAGGTCTATCTGCACGCGTATGAGAGCGTGACGGAGGCGCGGTCCTCGATCGGGCGGTATCTCGATCGCTACAATCGCCTCCGCCCGCATTCCAGCCTTGACGGCATGACGCCCGATCAAGCCTACTACGGAGCACACGGCTTGCCGCCAGTCCGCTTGGCGGCCTAACCCGGCAGAGGTTCCACTTATCAAAGCGGAAACCCTGTCCGAACAACCGGAGCCACCTCATGAGCTGTGCGAAAGCGGCAGCTTCCGGCTCCTTATAAAGAATAGCGACCATGGCAGATGTATCGAGGATCACTTCGGTAGACCGCTTTCTTAACATGAGCCGCCGCCCGATCGGCAATCGCCAGCAACTCTTTCACGCTCGCCTTGCCCTTTCCACGCTCTATCTTGGCGAGGCATTCACGAAGGGCTTCGGTGACGGCGCGGGTCATGCTCTCGCCCGTGGCGCGGGAAATTGCTTGTGCGAGTTGATGTGCTTCGGGATCTTTGATGTTAAGGCTCATGGCTGATTTCAACGTTCTGCAATTCACATCGAAGTTCTCTACCTGATGATGTGATGCACGCCAAGGACCATCAAGCCGCGACACTGATGGCGGCGGCACGAGACTTTACCGATCCAGGAGCAAAATGGCGGCTTTCGGGCCTCAAGCGCCATTCCCGGTTGAATGCCGGTCAGCCCCGGACAGTCGAGCCGCCGCTCAATGCGAACGATGCGCATGCCGAAAATGTCGAGCCGGACATCCACCCGCGCGATGTCCTGCACATCATGCCAACCCTTTTTGCTCCAGCGAACCAATGCACCGAAGGATGTCAACGAGCATCCGGCGCGTTTTTTCATTACCGGTGCGCACCGCGCACAACTGCGCGAACCAGGTTTGGGACGCCTTCTTCACGGCTCACAGGGCGACCCTCGCCGCTACCTGCTTACTACCGCCGTCCACCCTTCGAACTGCACGCAAATTGGGAGGGCATATAATCGAGATGGAAGCAGGTGTTATCCCAGCCGAAGGAGCCGGACCATTTCCGCCAGCCGTGGCAATCCACGAGCGAGCCATCGGCGATCTCATGCACAGGGCAGCCGCCCGTCTTCTTCGGGACATGGCGGCGATGCGGCGATGTTCCGGCCTCGGCAGCCGCCCACATCGGCACGGCAAGCATTGCGAAACCGCCGATTGCAAGCGCGGCCAACTTTCTCGTCGCAGTCATTGTCCACCCCTTCGGTTGCCGCTCAACGAATAGCCGTTTGGGACAACGCAAGCCAGCAAATTATTAGTTAGGCACTCCGCGGCAAAGGCCGGCGGCTCTCCCCGGGTGCGGCAATTTTACAGCGCCGTGCCGTGGTTAAAATGAAACTGGTAAACGGCGGCGGGTTTGGATTTCTGGCCGCCGCTGGAGGCGCGCGATTCCGCAGTTACCCCTATAAAACCGCCATTCCCAAAACGGGTTAAATATAATCGCCCGTGCCGGATTAACCATCGGAAGCCGCCCCGGCCTTCCAAAGCGCCCTTTTATGAACGCCAAATAGCTATTGTATTTCAGAGTCTTGGCCGGCCCAACATCGGCTTAACCCTTTAGAAAGGCGCTTTTGCCTAGCATGGCGTGTTAAGAAATTCGTCCGGGACCGGCGCAGTTTCATAGATTTTGGGGCGTACCATATTTTAGTCACGGCTTCCATGTGAGGGTACGCACCCATCCGCCCTTTGAATTGAGTTTATGACCGAAGACGCATCATCGCGGGACGTGCCGCCGGTTTCTCTGAGCCTCGCTCCGGGGCGGCGCATCGTGACGCCTGGATTGGACCCGGTTTTGGGCTGGATCGGCGCCGAAAGTGCGCGCCCCCCGCAACCGCTGATCCTCCCGCCCGAGCTGCTTGAGCCCTGCGCCACGGAAACAATCGCTTATGCGTGCAATCTTCCGGCTGTCCGGCACCCCGCCAAGAAGGACCAGGCTCCACCCGTTGCAACTCCGGCCGGGACGGAAGCCTTCACGGCATCGCTTCCCGGCGGACAAGTCCCCGTTGTCCTGCCGGGGGGCGAACCTGGCCTCGTTCGCTTCTGGTGGGCCAGCCTGCAGCGCTCCGCGAACAGCGTTGTCTGGCGTTGCTTCTTGCAACTGCGCACGCAAACCTCAACCAGCGCCTGGGCGGAAGTGGCGCACGATTATGCTTTCGACGGGAACGGTTCTCTGTCGAACAATCCGGAAAGCCTGGCGCTGGCATTTGGCGATTTCCGGCTCTCCCTGCTACACCCGGAGGGAAAGCTGACCTCCTTTCCCTGCAAGTCCGGCCGCGTCAAGGTCACCCGGCTCCGTGCGGATGGCTGGAGGAAGCGGGAGTTATCCGCCCTATTGCTCCACCCTGACCGCAGCATCGCCGCCCGCTTTTCGGACGGCACACAAAGCGTCATAGCCACCGCCGCACCGGCCGGCGAGGCCATCGCGGCTTGACAGCTCTTTACTTTGATCCCCCACAGGCGACATTAGCGGCATGACAATCGAAAAACGCCCCGTCCGGCCCGACGATGACGGCCTCCGTCTCGACCGCTGGCTCAAGAAATACTATCCCGCGCTTCCGCACACGCTGGTACAGAAGCTCGTCCGCACGGGCCAGGTGCGGGTCGATGGCGGCCGCATGAAGGCCGATACGCGCCTCAGCGCCGGCCAGGAAATCCGTATCCCCACGCATTTCTCGGAGCCGCCTGCCGAGGTTACGCCCTCGCTCAAGCCGCCGCCGGGCATGTCCAAGGCCGACCGCGACTTCGTCGAGCGGATGATTCTGTTCGAGAACGATTACATCGTGGTTTTGAACAAGCCGTTCGGCATCGCCGTCCAGGGGGGGACGAAAACCACGCGGCACCTCGATGGCCTGCTGGCCGGCATGGCCGATCGGTTCGGCGGGGAACGTCCGAGGCTTGTCCACAGGCTCGACCGCGATACGAGCGGCATCCTCATCGCCGCGAAGGACAGGCAGACTGCCGCCCGGCTTGGCCACCTGTTTCAAACGCGCTCGGTGCAGAAAATCTATTGGGCGGTCGTGCGCGGCGTGCCCAAGCCACCTCAAGGCAAGGTCGAGGCTCCGCTCGTCAAGGCGGCGGGTCCAGAGGGCGATCGCGTGCGCAAGGCGCGACCCGGCGAGCAAGACCTCGCCCAGCATGCCACCACCTTTTATTCGGTTATCGACCGTGCCGCGCAGAAAGTGGCATGGGTTTCGCTTAAACCGGTGACGGGCCGGCAGCACCAGCTTCGCGCCCATATGGACATTCTGGGTACGCCCATAGTTGGAGATTTAAAATATGGTGATTTGGTCGATTTGCCAATAGACGGGATTGAGAACAAGCTCCATCTTCATGCAAGGCGCCTAACCTTAAAGGATGCTAAGGTTGGAGACATCGATATATCGGCGCCGCTGCCTGCGCATATGGTGAAAACCTTCGAGCTCCTAGGTTTCGAAGCTCAGCGTTACGGCGAAGCTGCACAGGAATATTAACCTAAGGTCATAATTCATCTTTGGTCAGCTTCGCGTAATCTAAGACATTCAGTATGACTTGAAGTGTAACGGAGGTTCGACTCTAACTCAACTTCTGCGGAAGGCTCGCTATGGCTTATGGAACTAAACTTTTTATGTTTGACTGCGACGGTACACTTGTCGACAGTCAGCATTTGGTCGTAGAAGCCATGCGGCTGACATTCCAGGGCGCTGGCCTGACTGCACCTGAGCGCGCGGCCATCCTGGGCACATCGGGACTTTCCACACCCGAGGCGTTGAGTGCGCTCGCTCCCGGACAGCCTCCGGAAGTGAAGGAGGCGCTCGTCCAGGCCTACCGCGAGTGGTATACGGCTCTCAGGCGACAGCCGAATGCGCAGGAGCACCTCTATCAGGGGGCTGCGTCCCTCCTTCTTGGGCTGGCGGCGAGGGAAGACGCCATTCTTGGCATCGCCACAGGGAAGTCGCGCCGCGGCGTCATGCGCTTGATCGAGCAAAATAACCTCCACGGCATTTTCTCCACGATTTAGACCGCGGACGATGCTCCCTCGAAACCGCATCCAGGAATGTTGTTGCAGGCCATGGCAGAGACCGGCCTTTCGCCCGAGGCAACCGTGATGATCGGCGACACCTCCTACGATATGATGATGGCTGCCCACGCGGGCGTCGCGAGCATCGGCGTTAGCTGGGGCTATCATTCGCGGCGGGACCTTGAAAGGGCAGGCGCCAGAGCAACCGCCCGCAGTTTCGCGGCGCTCGAACATATCCTCCAAGCGGGACTCTATGCACTTCCATCCTGTGAGCAGGCGCCCGTCTAGATCATTATTCAGGATAGCCCATTGAGCGTACGGCGGGGGCTCGCATGCGCATTCTAGAAATCCGCGAGAAGACCGTTTCGATCGGCTCCGCCATCGCAAACGCCTATATCGATTTCTCAAAGATGACCTGCTCGGTTGTCGCGTTGGTGACAAACGTCATACGCGACGGCCGCCCGGTCGTGGGGTATGGGTTCAATTCCAACGGCCGCTATGGTGCGGGCGCTCTCATGCGCGAAAGGTTCATTCCGCGCTTGCTGGAGGCCGATCCAAAAACGCTGATCGACGACGCGAACGGGAATCTCGACCCGATCGCGATCTGGCGCACCCTGATGACGAACGAAAAACCGGGCGGTCATGGCGAGCGTTCGGTGGCCGTTGGCACGATCGATATGGCGGTTTGGGATGCGGTGGCGAAAATTGCAGGCGTGCCGCTCTACCGCTTGCTTGCGGACCGCTACCGCGGCGGCCAGGCAGACACAAAGGTCTGGGTCTACGCCGCCGGTGGCTACTATTATCCCGGCAAGGACGATACCGCGCTTCAAAACGAGATGCGTGGCTATCTCGACCTCGGGTACCGCGTGGTAAAGATGAAGATCGGCGCTGGACTCCGCGAGGATCTGCGCCGCATCGAGGCCGTGCTCAAGGTTGTGGGCGACGGCAAGTGTCTCGCTGTAGACGCGAACGGCCGCTTCGATCTTGAGACCGCGCTCGTCTACGCGGACGCATTGAAGCCATACGGCCTGTTTTGGTACGAGGAGGCGGGCGATCCCCTCGATTACGCGCTACAGGCCGAGGTTTCAAAGCATTACGAGGGTCCGATGGCGACTGGGGAGAACCTGTTCTCGCACCAGGACGCGCGTAACCTTCTGCGCTATGGCGGGATGCGCCCAGACCGCGACTTTCTTCAATTCGATTGCGCGCTGTCCTACGGGCTCGTGGAATACCTCAAGACACTGAAAGTCATTGATGATCAAGGCTGGTCTACGCGCCGCGTTGTGCCCCACGGCGGCCATCAAATGTCGCTCAACATCGCGGCGGGGCTCCATCTCGGCGGCAATGAATCCTACCCCGGCGTGTTCAAGCCCTTCGGCGGTTTCGCGGACGGCATCGCCGTCGAGGACGGTTCTGTGGGCCTTCCCGATGTTCCTGGCATCGGTTTTGAGGCGAAGGCAGACGTCTATGCCGTGATGCGCACTCTGACGGATGACGGTCCGGGGTTCTGAAGGTCTCAAACCCCAGTTTTTTCGTCACGAGTGTAAGCGAAGCTCTTTCGTTTGGTTCTTGGCGAAGGAGATGAGCAAAGTTCTGACTCCAATAACATGCCATGCCGCCGCCCAAGCTTTTGCGACCTCTCTCGAACGCCTCGTTCTAATCTTCAACACTTGCCGCATGGTATTCCGGACTTTCTTCTTCGGCAGAGTGTTCGATGCGCGGATGGCGCTCGGCATGCTCATCTTCCTAAGCTGGCGCGCCGGATAGGGAAGGACATGAATAGATTTTATCGAGGAGATTGTGTGATCGAAGATAACAAGATCAATCGGGTCCTTTAGCTTCGAGGCGACATTCACCACCTTTTCGGCGCCAGCCTTGGTCAAGATGTAGCAGGCGGCGCCAGGCTCGTTATTGCCGGGAACGTAGGCCAAACGCCGGCCGGCGGCGGCGCCTACATGGCAACACTGCACGAACTTCCGTTTCACGCAGGACTCCAGTTTGATTGCCTCTGCCCAGGAAGGGAACTGAGTTTTGTCATCGACAAAGCGATGGAAGTCGCTGTCAAACTCCGCGTCGTCCTCGACGATGCACGCCCTTGTGAGGCCGCGCTCCAGCATGAGCCTGGCTGCCTCGACATGGCTGATAAAGCAGCCTAATTCGCCGAGCGGGGCGCCGCTCTTGAAGACCTCAAGGTATTGAGGATAGCGCGTGGCAATAAACTCCTCCGCGATCTCGCGCCCGTCGTATGCCGGGAAGCGCTCATAAGATAATCCTTGCAGGTCGAGCCGCGCGGCGATCTCCGTCATCCTGTCCGGGCATCTGTCTAAGTTGATGATGAAGATGGGTATATTCACTTTAGCCTCCAAAATGCGCCCGGAAGGGTAACTGAAGCCTAACCAACAACATGTGCTTAGCCGCTCAATGTTGACGATGCAATATCGCAATGGGGCCTGGCGCACGCGCAAGCAAGATGTCGCGTGACTGGCATTTGCGTAACATGTGTGCTCTGGCGAGGGATATTCCGGGTTCCAAAAGACGCGGCCTTGAATCCCTCATCGCGATGAAAGACAATCCACTCTAGGAAATTCGGGCATCCACGGGCTCATAAGAGCGCGGGCGAAGGAGAGTATCATGAAAGACATCATGAACATGATGAAGCAGGCGCAAGAGCTTCAGGCCAAGGTTCAGGAGTTTCAAGCCGAGCTTGAGGCCATGCAGGTCGAAGGCGTTTCCGGCGGCGGCCTCGTCAAGGTCACGCTTTCGGGCAAAGGCGCGATGGTGAGGGTGTCAATCGATCCGAGCCTGATGAAACCCAGCGACACGGAGATTTTGGAGGATCTGATCGCAGCTGCTCACAGCGATGCTAAGCAAAAGACCGAGCAGGCGATGGCAGAGAAAATGCAATCGCTGACAGGCGGAATTCCCTTGCCTCCCGGTCTCAAGCTGTTCTAGCAGGTGCCGCCCTTATCCTGCACGGAGCCAAACTCTCAATCAGCCGTCGCGCTCAGGGCGGTCGCGTTGCGCTCCGGGCGCCCCACGCGATCTTCCCGGCCGCCAGCGGTTCAGACCTCCTCCGCCACATTTGCAAACGCAGCCTTGACCGCGTCGCCGAGCTGCGCGTGGAATGTGCGGACGAAGGCAGGCTCCGCAGCGGCATTGAGTGGCGTGCCGATGCCGATGGCCTGCCTCACGTGAGCGTCGTGAAGATGCTTGAACAGGATCGGGAACACCTTCGGCTTCGGGCCTAACGTCTGCACCGTCCCGTCGCCCTCGATATAGTCCTCATCCTCGGTCTCGACCCTCATACGGGTATAGCCGGAGGCGGCCCGGTTTCCTTGCCAGACAAATTCGATACTGCCGTCCTTATCGGATGGAAAGATCATGGTGGAGGACTTGAACGCGGAAACTTGGTCCCCGGACGGGCTATAGACCCGTCCCGCCGCTTCGTATCGCCTCCGTCTGGGATTGTAAAAAATGTTGATGATCGCGTAACGCACCCCATCCTCGCGTGAGACCGCCTGGAGATAGCGGCCAGCATAGCGTTCCTCGGGCAACAGCCGCCTGCGAATGCCGGGGGAGCGCAATGCGAGGTCGCGCCAATAAAAGCTGAGCCATGTCGCCACGCCGGTGAAGAGAAGGAGGAAGAGCAAACGGAAGGCTTCCCCGCCCTCTGGCTCGCGGTCCAAGACCCAGCTCATCAGCCAGATAAGTGTGTCGCGAATGACTTCGAACATCGAACGGCGGCCCGCCTCGCTTCCAATTTAGATAAAATCCAGGAAGCCAGCTGGAGCAAGCGCTAAAAGGGATCCGCCGGGGCCGTCACTTGCGTTTGAAGCCCTTCATGCACTGCCAACCATAGGCTACGATTGCGAGGCCGCCTCCAATAAGAAGCCCCCATTGCCCGGCGAAATGCGGCACAGGCTTGCCGGTAAAAAGCGCATGCACAGTCACAAAAAAGGGGAATTGCCCCGAATGCGAGCAACGCGAAACCGGCAAGAACGATGCAAACGCCTGCGAGCCTCGTCATCCCAGCCTAAGGATCAGCTCTTTTTGGGCAGCAGCGCGTCGTCGATCTCACGCGCCCGGATGGCCGCGGGCCGGTCCTTTATCCGGTCCCAATAGCTCACGAAGGGCAGGCGCTTTTCGAGAATGCCAAATTGCATGGTCCAGCCGATCTGCGAGCCGAGATAGACGTCGGCGGCTGTGAAGCGGTCTCCCGCGATATAGTCGTGCACGGAAAGGGCCTTCTCCAGTGTGTTCATCACGTCGGCGAGGGTGCCATAGCCCAGCATGCGCTGGCGCTCGGCGGCCGGCTCCAGGCCAAGCGATTTGTTGGTGGTCGAAGCCTCCAGCGGACCGGCTGCGTAGAACATCCAGCGGAAATAGGGGCCGCGTTCACGGCTGCCGGGTGCTGGAGCCAATCCCGCCTCTGGAAAAGCGTCGGCAAGATAAGCGATGATCGCGCCGCATTCGGTGACGATGGTCCCGCCATGGGAAAGGGCCGGCACCTTGCCCATCGGATTGATGGCAATATAGGGGTGCGATTTCATCTGCGGCCCATATTCGACGATCTCTGTCCGGTAGGGCTGGCCTATTTCCTCAAGCATCCACCGGACGATCCGGCCGCGGGACATGGGATTGGTGTAAAATATGAGATCGTCTGCCACGTCTAGATTTCCTTCCTAGTTTCGCGCGCTGAAGACCGCGCTTTTTGCTCGGTCGCGAGAAAAACACCCGGTCTTGCCTGAACCGGCATCGGTTACCTTTGAGGCGTTAACAAGGAAAAGACGCTGGCGGGAAGAAGGGTCCTGGTCATTGTCACAGGACGCTGTGAACACCGAGGCAGGCCTGGGATACCCCGCTGCAACCCTGAGCCTGCCTCGGTACGAACAACGGCACAGCCCCGGCCTTATTCCACAACTCACCACTGAAATCGGAATACAATGAGGATTGGTACGTTTATAATGTTTTGGATAGTTGTGTTGGTATGTTGTGTAGTGGGTGGATTTAGTGCCTCCGGTGAACCTCATATTTCGCGTTGGCGTGACCGGTTTTGCAGCCGCCATGGCGCTTTGTGCGGGCACTGACGGTTTGCCCCTGCGGCGGATTGACGCCTTTCTATGTTTCTCCCAAGCAGCAGCAGGCGATCGGGACTTCGGCGATAACCACGGTGGCGGTGATAGCCGCGGCGGTGGCGGCGCCTACGGTGGTGGCGGCTACGGTGGTGGCGGCTACGGCGGAGGCGGTGGCTACGGCGGCGGAGGCGGCTACGGTGGAGGCGGTGGCTACGGCGGCGGAGGCGGCTACGGTGGAGGCGGCGGCTACGGCGGCGGAGGCGGCTACGGTGGAGGCGGTGGCTTCGGCGGAGGATCTAGCGGCGGAGGAGGAGGATTGGGCGGCGGGGGAAGTAGCGGCGGTACCGCGAGTAGCGGGTCTGGCGGTGGTTCCGGCACTGGCGGGAACAGTGCCAACGCTTCCCAGCCGGCTAGTGTCAACACCCAACCGGGCGCCACAAACCCTGGAGTCCTTTCGACCTTTATTCCCGGTTCCTCGCAGGGCAGCAACGTCAGCTACGACGCGAGCCGGAACATGCTGCAACTCCACCTGAAACTGTGGTCAAAGGACCATGACGATCTCCATGAAAAGGACCATGACGAGGGTCACGGGTACGCCGGGCATCATTATTTTCACTACGAGCATGATCATTTTCACGACCAGCATCATCAGTTTCATGATGATTGGAACAGCAGCGGCCACAGCACTACGGATATCGTCAAGCTGACCAGCGTACGCTTAGCGGCGGAAGCCGAAACTTTGCAAGCCGTCAACTCTTTGGACTTGCTAACAAGTTCGTTAACACCGCCAGGAACCAGCAACTTGCGCACAATGACGGTGGCTCCTCCGGCGGACACGACCATCCGGGTCAAAACAAAGCTGGGCTTCGGCGGGCAGTCATTTTCTCCTCATGAGGTTCTCGGCGTCAATCTCGATCCGGTATCGTTCGAGCGGGTAAAAGCGTTGGGATTTGATAGGGAGTCTTCGGTTCAAACGGCGACAGGGGGGGGAGTTGTGATCGACCGTCTTATTCTTCCGCCAGGCATAGACGCCCCTAGCGCCCGGGAGCTTCTCAGCCACGAACTTCCCGGACACCGATTCGAGCTAAACAAGATCTACCGTCTTTATCGCGCCCAGATGAAGGACGATCCGGCGGCGGCGAAACCGGGGGAACCCGCCTCACCCAGCCAAGCTTGTACGCCCGATCGCTGCTTCGCCCGCACTCTCATCAAGTGGCAGGATCATTTTGGAGCGTGCGCGCGCGGCTTGCGCATTGGGATCATCGACACGGTGATCGATTCCGGCCACCCCGCCTTTAAGGGAGCCCATATCCATAAAGACGATTTTGCTCCCGATAATCGGAATTCGGCACCGGATTGGCATGGCACCGGGGTCATGGCGATTCTTGCGGGAAACGCCGCCAGCGGCACGCCCGGTCTCGTTCCCGGCGCCGAATTTTTTAGCGCAAGCATCTTCTTTGCGGAGGAGAGCGGCGCCATGGCGACGGATACGATCAGCCTTCTAAAGGCGCTTGAATGGATGAAAGCCAATGATGTCAAACTCATCAATATGAGCTTCGCTGGGCCGCGCGACGAACTGGTCAAGGACGAGATCGAGGAACTGAGTTCAAAGGGCATCACGTTCGTTGCCGCAGCCGGCAATGAAGGGCCCGCGGCCGAACCGGCCTATCCGGCCGCCTACCCCCAAGTTATAGCCGTAACCGCGGTGACAAAAGACCTCCACAATTACCGCTACGCCAACCGGGGCGATCACATCGATGTTGCCGCGCCCGGCGTCGATATCTGGACCGCAGTGCCGGGTGGACGCGAAGGATATCACTCTGGGACGTCTTTCGCTGCACCGCATGTGACAGGCATTCTCGCGGTTTTGCCGCGCGGTCAGCTGGGACGCCGTAAGGATGATCTCCTGGCCGGGCTGCCAATTAACGGTCTCGGGTCTCGAGGCCGTGACGAAATCTACGGCCGCGGCCTTCTCCTGGCTCCGCCGTCTTGCACACCGCCGCCCGAGACACTCGAAAGCGCCTCCGCTGGCTGGCATCCATTGACTACAGCGCTTGCGGAATCGCCGCAAATACATCGCCTTCCCCGGCCTACCCCCTGAGAGACGTTTGCACTGTCCGCGGCATCTCTCCGAAAGGATGAGCGTCTCGGTACATCTCCAGGCGAACGGACAGACCTACAGGGAGCAAACCGGCCTCATCTCCATCCATTTGCAAGGACGGCCGCTTCCTCTTTTTTTCCGAACGAATCGCCCTCGATCATTCCATTCACGATAGGCTCCAAGGCATCGGCCCGAACGCCCTCAGCGGGGGTCCCCCTGATCGCTTCTGAAACGTGAACGTGAAGCGTCCACTTACCATTTGACTGCCGGCAGGCAAGACCAGTGAACTGTCCCGCGCCCGGCGTGGCCAACTCATATTCCCGGCAGTAACCGCCTTGCTTATTCTTGAAGGTCAGGCTCACGCGCGCCACGGTCGAACTCGTGCAACGATCCGGAGAGCCTAATTGCCCAACCGCTTGGAGCCTTTTCCAGCATTTGCTGGAACTGCCCCATAGCGAAAATCTGGCCGCGATCTAGGCTCGCGTTTTGGCCGCCGCCGATCTCAACAGAGTTGCCGTGGAGCAGCCAGCCAGAGCCTGCTCCAAGCACCAACGCGGCCGTGGTCGCGGCTGCCAAACGCCAGGAAAAGCCTTCCCGCAGCGGCGTGAGCGTCTTCAGAGCTTCTCTCCAAAGCCCATCTCCCCGAGACCTTAATGTCTCGACGGGGGTCTCCGCTCTTGCGGATGCGGGCCGCTCCCCGCCATAGAAGCGCACGAAGTGCACCAAGTGCGAAGGAACCGGTTCCTCCAGCGTTTTCCGGAACAAATCAGCTATGGGTGCGCCAGTCGCCCGGAAGATCTCAACGCGCCTGCGAGCTTCGGCGTCTTGATGCAGGAGCGCTTCAACCCGGGCACGCGTGTCCTTATCGAGCCTGCCGTCTGCAAAGGCCATCAAGATTTCATCGGTCAGTTCGGCCACGGCGGCTCTCCAAGGCTAAGGACGGCGGGGTTTTGCGATCCGGTTGAGCCTTCTCGAACAGGATGCGCCGCGCGCGGGCGAGGCGGCTCATGACCGTACCGATCGGGACTTGCAGCACCTCTGCCGCTTCTTTGTAGGAGAGTCCTTCGACGCAAACGAGCGCGATTAGCACCTGTTGATCGCCCGGCAATTCAGAGATGCCTTGATTAACCTCAGCCAGGGTCAGCCGGTTTTCGGCGATGTCACGCCCGTCGTCACCAGGCAAGTCGTAGGCCTGATCGATATCGATCGACTCCCCCCGCACCTTGTGCGCGCGCCGTTGATCGAACCATATGTTTTGAGCGATCCGAAACATCCAACTATCGAGCCTAGTCCCCGCCTCCCACTGATCCAGACGCGAGAGAGCTCGCGCACAGGTCTCCTGCACAAGGTCGTCGCCCTTGTCCGGATCGCCCGTGAGCGCATGGGAGAAGCGGCGAAGACGCGGCAGAAATTCTACGATCTGGTTGCGGGGGTCATTTCTCATGGCACCGCCCCCTGGATCGTGTGGATAACGGTTGGTGACGGATCTTAATCCCACCTGAGATGACGTTTCTTGGCGACGGCGGTGGATATGTGGCAAAAAAAGGACATTCACACCCAAAAGGGTAATTTATCCTCGAAATACCGGTCTGGAAGTGAGACAAGTCTGTCATCTCCGGCGGGACTTTTCCGCGCTTGCGCGCCCGGCACTGCGCGAAAACCATTTAACGTTAATTCCACCCCCAAAACAGCAAAGTCAAGGCTAAGTAAGCGCCACGAACCGGAAAGCGTCAATTCTTGTTAATTCGAATTGCTTCGACAGCGGCCACGGGTTCTTTTGGTCTTTGCTGCATCTCAAGCGGCGCGTTGCGTATCCAAGGCACGTAATAACAGCGAAACTTTGAACCTTACATTTTTTGGGACGCGCTGGAATAATCCCCGCCAAGGAACGTTATCGCTTTGCAGCTTCAATTATGCCCCACACTTTGAAGTTGCCTTATTGGCGGCAGGCTCTTCGCCTGCCGTCTTTCGTTTTTCAGCGGCTCAGAAAGCTTTGTGCGTGGAAAACCGGATCATATGGTTTTGCGCATGCGCGAGACTGCTGGGGGGCCGGCGCGGCTATTCCATGTCTTCACGAAACTGCATAATGACAAAGACGCTCAAGCAAATACTGCACAGCAAGTACATCATGATCGTTGCCGCCCACGCGAGATGGTGCCCAGAGATACCGCTCGTATCCCGCGGAATCACGAAGAGCGTCTGAGCTAATCCTTCGGTTGAAGCGACGGCCATATAGTGGGTGGCCGAAAGGGAGAGACCGAGCGCTATCGCGCCGGTTAGGCTGACGATGACGCCACGCCGCCGGAGGAGAAACCACAGAACGATCAGGGCAACCTGCATTGAAACCGCAAGGCTGATCAACGCAAGAAACCAGGAGATTTGCAGGCCGCTGCCCGCCACCGCACCGATCCCGGCATAGTTTGTGGCCGCAATCGTGACGCCCAGGATCGCAACGGCGCTTGGGAGCCGGGCATCGATCCCGCTGCGTCCTGGCCTGAGCATGAACAAGGCAATCGCCGTGCCCGAAAAAGCGATCAGGGCAGACAGCGCAAGAAGCAGCGGGTTGAACGCCAAATTGATTGGAGCATCGATAGCCAGCAACCCGACAAAATGTACCGCCCAGATCGAACCGCCAAGCGTCAAGGCCGCCATCATCATCCGGAGGCGCCGCTCGCCCTTTGAGTGGGCCGCTATATCGGAGGTCATGACGGAGGCCGTGAACGCACCAAGGATCGCGATGGTGGTAGACAGAATTACCAAGCCTGGGTCATGTGCGATCATTGGGCCAACCTAACGGGCAGGGTTGCGTCACGTCACGGGAAGCGAATGTGTCATCAGCGGCTCCGGGCCTGTCGCGCTGAAAACCCGGATTTGCAGCTTATCCTAGAGCTTATCCGCTTTGGATGGAATCAAAAGCGGGCTCTAACTTTGTGTTGCCGTGCGTCTTTCCGGAAAACCGCTTCACACTTTTCCGGACGCACTCGAGTGAGCTTGGCTAACGCAAAAGGTCATTGAGAGCATCTTCTGGGATCGCTTTGTCGAGATTGTTGAACTGTCCGAAAGCCAGCAGTTCCTCGGCCTTGAATTGCAGTAGCCCGAGCAGGGAGCGCATCAGCGCCGAACCCAACGACACTGAGGCAGCTCCGGCATTCGCCAGCGCCTTGAGGTCGGGTGCGGGCGTGAGCCCGATCGTGACACCGAGTGGCCCGTCGATCTGCGCGGAAAGGCGCTCGATGATTTGCGTGTGCTGGACGCCGGGTACGGATATGCAATCCGCGCCCGCTGCGAAATACGCCTCGGCGCGCTCGACCGCGGTCTCGAAAGGCGAATGCTGCGGGGGCTCAAGTAGAAAGGCTTCTGTGCGGGCCGTGATGACCACCGGAATCTTCGTCTCAAGCGCGGCGGCCTTGGCCGCGCCGATAGCGGCCGTCATGTCCTTGATCGATGCTATGCCATGTGCGCCGCCGCGTCCGCCATCGCCAATGACGACACCGATGCAGCCCGCGGAAACCACCGACTCCACAGCCCGCCCAATTTCCTCCAGGGAGCGTCCGACAATGCCTTCAAGATCTGCATTGATCGGAACGGCGAAGTTGCGGGCGATCTTCCTCGACGCCTCAACGAGGGTTTCCGTTGGCAGCCGCTCCTCCCGGCGAAGCCCCCAAGCCCAAGCGACCGAAATCGCGGATACGCCCAGCAGATCGAAGCCCGCGTCCGCCATGACGCGGGCAGACACAACATCCCAAATCTCCGGCAGAATGAATGTCTCTCTGCCCTGCAGCCGCTTGCGAAAGCGGCGGACCTTTTCTTTTTGGTCCTTGACCTGGGTCTCTTCGGAATTTTGGGCGTGATCTGTAAGGGCAATGCCGTTCGTGGACATAATCAGCTACACTCTGAAACGCGTTTCTTCCCGCAGCTTTCACCGCCGGATTAGCTCCCCATGCCCCACTATCCTGGTTAGGGCTGAGCGGCCTTCGCCGCAAGAAAAAAGCGCCCCCCTTATGAAAAGCTCTCAACGATGACCGCGGCGCCCGGCCCGCGAAAAAAGCTTAAAAAGTCCCGGGTTCACGAGCAGGTTGGCGAAATGCCAAAAGCGGACCGCATTTGGAAATAGAAAATTCGTCTCTATATCTAGCGCTGAGCCCACCGTTGGCGCGGGGCGCGGAGGCGAGCCACCATGACTTTCAAAAGGGCCGGCAGTCTTTCAGCTCTGATTGTCCTGACGAGTTTTCTGCAGACCATCCAGCCGCGCGCGGAGGATGCAACGCCCAAACCTACGTCCCTTCAACCCGGTGCCGCCGGAGCCCAGCCAAAAACAAACCGGCCGCCGCTCGATACAAGCGGCATACAGTCTCAAGCCTTGATCTCCGCCATCGATAAAATCCTGAAACGCGCTGCAGACGAGCGCGAATCCGCGAAGACTTTGCCCGATCGTGAAAAGTTTCTATTTCCGCCCGTGTGGACTGAGACAAAAGAGGAGCGCGAGGCCTCCGTCCGCGCACTTCTTGACAGCGCTCTTGCCATCGTCACGGACGCGCCCGTCCTGCAGCTTGAGGACGCCATTGCAAAGCAGCGTGAGAAGATTGCTGCAGACAAGGAACGGATCGCGTCACTTCGCGAGAAGCGCTTGGAGGCGCCACAGTCGGCCTGGATGCCCGGCATTCTGACCGAGACTCAGGATTCCATCGACACGTCCGTCGCCAAACTTCAGGACGATATCAAGGAGCGTGAAGCAGATATCCTGCGAGTCAAAGAGGACATCGGCAAGGCTCTCTCCGCCGCGGGCGTGGATCTGTCGAAGGACCAACTCGATCTCCTGCTCGATAGCGTGCTTGGCAGCGACCTTCTCAAGCTCGTGACCGCGTTCGAGGTCTCAAAAGTCGCCGACCAGCGGCTTGCCACGCTCGTCAGACAATCGAGCGAGGATCTGAAAGCAGCCCGCCGGTACTTTGCCATGCATGCCGCGCTTTTCGCCATGCTCGTCGAAGCCCAAGAACTCCTCATCGATAAAATCGACCATGCCTATCTCGTGCGCTTGGACGAGATCGCGTCCAACATTGCCAAGACCGGTGCGCAGACGAGACTATTGCTTCAGGCCCAGACCCGCGACGATCAGCGAAAGGTGCTCGAAGCGAACCTCAAGGCGCAGGAAACCTCGCAGAAAGTATCGTCCTTTTACAGAGACTATCTGCAGAACCAGCGGCGGCTTCTGGCGCAGGCGCGCGACAAGACGCTGTTCGATTTGCGCGTAGCCGACAATACTTACGAGACGGTGGAGGAAAGCTTTCAGTTGAAGGTGTTGATGGACGAGGCCAAAACCTCCTTCGATGCCCTGCAGCGCCTGAATACGCCGGGTTTCGAGCAGATATTCCGTAACGAAAATCTGAAGCGGGAATTCGAGACTCTGACTCAAAAGTTAGGCCCATCTTCGTGATGAGCGGCTGCCGGCATCTCTAAGGCAAACAAATCCAAAAGATCGGCGCGGCAGCTGTCGCATTGAATTAACAGCGGCCCAGAATCTGGCCGGGCTCGGTTGTTTCCCCTTCAGCGGGCGCCCATGTTGACCGTATAGTAGGTATTGTAAACGTCACACGGGTGCACCATGCTGCGGATCGTTCTCGCGGTGTTTTTGTTTGGAGCGGTCTCGACATGCGCTGTTGCGAGCAGCGATTACGACTGCGCCTACGATCCCAAGGTTTCGCACCTTTCGCGCATCGTGGCCGCCGACTCGACAAACGGTCCGATCTACGGAGCGGCTCTCAACGACCCCGCGGACAAATCGCTCAGCCGCACCCTCAATCTGCACGACCATGAGATTGTGCTCACCTTCGACGACGGTCCGCTCGGCGCCAATACGCAAACGGTCATCGACACTCTTGCAAAGCATTGTGTGAAGGCGACGTTCTTCTCCGTCGGCCGTATGGCGCAGGGTAACCCCAAGCTCCTTCAGGAAGTCGAGCGCCGCGGGCACACGATCGGCACGCACACCTGGTCCCATCCGAGGGCGATGGATCAACTCGCGATCGACGATATCAAGCTTGAAATCGAGAAGGGGTTCGCAGCCGTCGGGCAGGCCATGGGAAAGCCGATCGCGCCGTTCTTCCGGTTTCCAGGACTACGGGACTCGGCCGCCGCGACAGCCTATCTCGCCAGCCGCAACATCAGCGTGTGGTCGGTCGACGTGATTTCCGGGGACACCGACCCCGGCGCATCTTCGGCGCGCATCACGCGGGACGTCATCTCCCGCATGCGGCAGCTTGGAAAAGGTATCGTGCTGTTCCACGACATCAAGAAGCCGACCGCGGAAGCTCTGGACGGTATCCTCACCGAATGGGAGAAGCAGGGGTATAAGTTTGTCCACGTCGTCTCCAACACGAACTATCAGCCCGATCCCGAGCTAATCGCACGCTCCGATGTGTTCCGCAACACGCCTGAGACCGCGACAATCACGGGACGCTGGCTTGCCTCCTCACACGAGCAGGTGAAGGACGGCAGCGTCGACGTGATGCATACGGAGTGGATCGATCTCCAGCGCGCCAACGAGAAGCTGACCGGCCAAGGCTCCGCCGGTGCGGCGCCGGATGCAGTCCCTGCTGCCCAGCAAGGCACGCTCTATACCGCGACGGGATGGACGGCGGTCGGCCGGGTCCGCTGACCAGACAAGCGGCCGATGAACCAATCAACTGGTCCCGCAGATCCTTCGAATAAGCCGTGGCTGTCACGTCTTGACCGGCCTTTTTGTGATTCCCCTTCCGGCTCTAGCCGGTCTTGGATATCAATGAGGATTTTCTGCACGTAATTCGAGTCGATGGTGAACTTCGTGCGCGCTTTATCGGAGGCCTCGAAGCTGATCTCGTCGAGCACGCGCTCCGTCACGGTCGAAAGCCGGCGCGCGCCGATAACCTCGACCGCGGCATCGGCGATGGCGTCTTTGGTGCATTCAAGTTCCGCGCCCGCCGCCGCCATCGGCGCCAGCCGGCATCGTCACCCGGTGAGCGAGCCGCGCCGTTTACGATTGCCCTATGCGGTCATGCTTGCCCCGGCTCCCGATCTGCGCCGTTCAAGGCACAATCCTCGGAGAAAGCGCCTTGCCAAAGCTTTAAGGTCAGACCAACGCATTGAATTTGCGAGGTAAAATCCGTAGCAGCGAAGCATCTCGCTAAGCCGGACTCGCCCTGAGTATGGTTAACTCAGAATCGGAAATATATTTAACCCGTTCTGAGAAATAGGGACTCATAGGCGAAAACGCGAAAACGGGCGGTTTTGGCGGCGTCAAGATATGAAAATCCGACGCGATTTACCTTTCCCGCATTAATCATGAGACGGCGCTACGAAAATCAAGCGCATCACGGCGAGTCTAGCTGAAGGCTGCCACCACGGTTTCGATGGGGAGAACAGGGTTCGGCTGTCTTCGGGATATTCTATGAATTCCGCACATCTCATAGAGAAGCGCTTGGCCGCGTCATCCTTTGCGTGGACGAGCACCGCCCCGATACCGATGCTTTGTGAGGCGATGGCGATGCGGCGCAGCGCGTCGGAGAGCATGTCTGCGCCTAGCCCTTTGCCTGCATGATCGCGGCTGACTGCTAGCCGCCCGATCACCGAAACCGGGATCGTATCAGGCGCATTGCGCCGCACCTTGCCTGGTGCGGCCGCTCGCTCCACCGATCCAGCAGAAATGCAGAAATAGGCAACCACACGGTTGTTTTCGCAAACGGCATAGGTGCGGGAGAAGCGGCTTTCGTTCTTCAAGGCGCGATGCCGCAGCCAATCGCTCAGCGCCGGCTCGCCACAGTCGAAAACCGAAAGGTCCTGCCCGGCTGTCAGGGGAGCGGGAGCCGAAAGCCGGGGTTTCTGGCACTCTGGCTCGTTTTCTACTTCTGCCATGCGGGAGGCAGGCGCAGCAGCGATCGCAGCTTCGGTCCCGGTGGAGGGGGATTATCGAGCGCATGCCTGAAGGCGTCGTAGCGCTGGGGATCGAGCGCAAATAACCGCTGATCCAGCAAGACGTCGATAGCCTGCCGCCGGGCGCTTTCGATCATGAACTCGGTGCGCGTCTTGCCGAGGATTTCCGCCGCATCATCGATGAGTTGACGGGTGCTGGCCTCAATTCGCAGGTTGATGCTCCCCTTTGCGTCAGCCTTCACCGAGCGCTCCGTTACCGCAGCGCTCGCATCTCCGAAGATGAGGAACCAACTTTTGACATGGGCAGCAGTATGCCCATTTGTACCCACATTGTCAATACAGTCATTTGTTCGGCACTTATTTCAAGACGCAAGCACCGCGCCGCATCAGCCTCGCATCAATCCGCCGCGAGATAGCCACCCAGGGGCAGCTCAACCCCCGCCAGCGTCTGCTCGCTCTGGAGACGGAGCACACTGTGCGATGTCCAGAAATAGGGATTTTAGGCGAAAACGCGAAAACGGGCGGTTTTGGCGGCGCCAAGATATGAAAATCCGCAGCGATTTACCTTTCCCGCATTAATCATCGGACGGCGCTATGAAAATGGCGCGCATCACGGCGAAGGCCGGCTGCACTCCCCAAGCGGGCGTTGGCTTCCCGCGATGGCAAATTGCTGCCGCGCCTGGACAAGGCCTATCTCCGGGTGTTGCCGCAAGCGGTCCAATCAACCGAAGATACTTTTTTAGATAGGTGTGCCCGCTCCTGGATCTCTTTGCGGAACATCTCCAACCTAACGTTCGACGGTAAAAGGTCCAGAGCAGAAGTCCGGATCCAAAGTTCATCGTTCTTGGAAGTTTTTGCTAAAGATAATTTCGTAGGCCCGATAGCCTGCATGGCGATACAGTGAGATCGCGAGTTCGTTTGAAGCTTTTGCGCAAACGCGAACTCTTTTGCAGCCTCTCTTTTGCATTGAAGATTCAGCCGCCTCCAGCAAGCGAGCGCCTATTCCCTTCTTTCGCCAATCCTTGACGACATAGATGTCGCTAATGTAGGCATGCGCTCGGACCTCATCTTTGAGCAACGGGTCGTCGTCTTCGCTGAGCCACGCACAGACAAAGCCAATCGACCGGAAGTCAGCCTTTGCCAAAAATATGCAACCGTTCCGTTCGGCGGCCGTGCGGACCAGCAGTTCCGCGTACACCTGTGCAATCGTTGAGCCCAGCTTGAGGTCAGGGACCGCGGCGCGCTCGTACTCCTGTATCGCCTCCACAAACGTAACAACGTCAATGATGTCTGAAGGCAGGAACGGATCTATCCTGATCATCTTGCTATCGCTCAATGAGCCTCAGCAATGGACTTCGGCAGTAGAAGTTTGCCGATAGGAATATTACGTCCCCGCGCCATAAATGCTGACTTTAGGCCCCATGGGCTATCGACTGTCAAGGCTAGATCGGAGTGAAATCCAGCGCGCGGATAGTAGCTTGGATGTCCCAGGACGAAGAAAAGCGCTTCTCCTTCAGCCTCCAGCTTCTCTAGCGAAAACTGCATTAGCCTCAAGCCAAGCCCCATTCTTTGGCAATCGGGGCGCACAGCAAGAGGGGTCAACATGGCGGCGCTGACTTGACTTCCATCCATCCGTTCGACGTAAACCCGCGAGAATACAATGTGAGCGACCACGCCGGTTATATTTTCCGCAAGCCACTCCCCCAAAATACAATTATCCGCCCGCAGGTTGTCAAGAAACAAGGCCGTTTCTTCCGGCTCAGCCCCCTTGAAAGCTTTATAAACCAGCTGACGAGTTGTGAGATGATCTTGGACTTGAACTTTGCGAATAAGAATTTGCATGTAGCTAATCCCTCACCCCAAATCGCAGGTTAGCTCAAAGGCCGGTGTCCGAGTGTCAAGGGCGGGAGTGTTTCGACTTATTCGGCCAGGACCGAAATAAGATCCATAAGCCGACCCGACAGATATGTGATCGCAAGAAAATCTCGACGGCCGCAATCGACCCACCTCTGTCTTTCAAGGCCAAGCACTATCGGATCAGCCTCGGATCAACCCGCCACGAGCCAGCCACCCCACGGCCGCTCAACCCCCGCAGCCGCCTGTCATTTCGCCGGTCAGCACAAGCGCTCACGCCCCGCCCGTCCGCTACAAAATAAACTTCGACAAATCCGCGTTCTTCGCCAAATCGCCGACATGCTTCTGCACGTAATTCGAGTCGATGGTGAACTTGGTGCGCGCCTTGTCGGAGGCCTCGAAGCTGATCTCGTCGAGCACGCGCTCCATCACGGTCGACAGGCGGCGCGCGCCGATATTCTCGACGCTCGAATTGACCTCGACCGCGACATCGGCAATGGCGTCGATGGCGTCTTCGGTGAATTCGAGTTCCACGCCCTCCGTCGCCATCAACGCGATATACTGCTTGATGAGGCTCGTTTGCGGCTCGCGCAGGATGCGGCGGAAATCGTCGCCGGTCAGCGCGCGCAGCTCGACGCGGATGGGCAAGCGCCCTTGCAGCTCCGGCAGAAGGTCCGAGGGCTTCGCGACGTGGAAAGCGCCCGAGGCGATGAACAGGATGTGGTCGGTCTTCACCGGCCCGTATTTCGTGCCGACCGTCGTGCCTTCGATGAGCGGCAAAAGGTCGCGCTGGACGCCCTCGCGGCTGACATCGGCGCCGATGCGCTCGGAGCGGGCACAAATCTTGTCGATCTCGTCCAGGAACACGATGCCGTTGTCCTCGACGGTCTTGATGGCCTCCTGCACGACCTGCTCGTTATCGAGCAGCTTGTCGGATTCGTCGTCGATGAGAACGGCGTAGGAGTCGCGCACGGTGACGCGCCGCGTTTTGGTGCGCTGCCCGAAGGCTTTGCCCAGCATGTCGTTGAGATTGATCATGCCGATATGGGCGCCGGGCATGCCTGGGATTTCGAAACCCGGCATGCCGCCGCCGGAATCGGACACCTGGACCTCGATCTCCTTGTCGTCGAGTTCGCCGTCGCGAAGCCGTTTGCGGAACGAGTCCTTAGTGGACGGGCTGGCGTTCGCGCCCACCAGAGCATTCAAGACGCGCTCTTCGGCCTGCAGATGCGCCTTGGCGCGGACCTCCTTGCGCTTGCTGGCGCGCACGAGGCCGATGCCGGTCTCCACGAGATCGCGCACGATCTGATCGACATCGCGGCCGACATAGCCGACCTCGGTGAATTTGGTCGCCTCCACTTTCAGGAACGGCGCGTTGGCGAGCTTGGCCAGGCGCCGGGAAATCTCGGTCTTGCCGACACCGGTTGGTCCGATCATCAGGATGTTCTTGGGGAGGACTTCCTCGCGCATGTCTTCGTCGAGCTGCTGCCTGCGCCAGCGGTTGCGCAACGCGATGGCGACGGCGCGCTTGGCGTCGGCCTGTCCGACGATGTAGCGGTCCAGCTCCGAAACGATTTCCCGCGGGGAAAAATTTGTCATTGTCATTGAACCTCAGCAGCGGCCGCCGTACCGGATCAGACCGCGGAAGGCAGGCTTTCCACAATAATATTGTTGTTGGTGTAGACGCAAATATCCGCGGCGATTGCCATCGATTTGCGGGCGATGTCCTCGGCGGAGAAGTCCGTCTCCATCAGCGCGCGCGCGGCGGCCAGCGCGTAATTTCCGCCCGAGCCGATCCCCATCACGTGCCGGTCCGGCTCCAGCACATCGCCCGTACCGGTCAGAACGAGCGTCGCGCTTTTATCGGCGACGATCATCATCGCTTCGAGGCGGCGCAGATAGCGGTCGGTACGCCAGTCCTTGGCGAGATCGACACAGGCCCGCACGAGCTGTTCCGGATACATTTCGAGCTTGGATTCAAGCCGCTCGAACAGCGTGAACGCGTCGGCCGTGGCCCCGGCAAAGCCCGAGATGACGTTGCCCTTGCCGAGAGAGCGCACCTTTTTCGCGTTCGCCTTGATGACGGTCTGGCCCATGGAGACCTGCCCGTCGCCAGCCACAACCACACGGCCGCCCTTGCGCACGGTCAAAATAGTTGTCCCATGCCAAAGCGTTTGGCCTTGAAGTATTTGCACGGATGACGTCATTTATCGTACCTGCATCATGGCGTGGGATATGGCACGGCCCGCGATTCGGTCAAGATGCGATGCCTTCAGCTTTGGAAGGACGATAGACGTGAGAAAAGCGCGGATCGAACGAAAAACGAAAGAGACCGAGATCGACGCCGAGGTCAACCTCGATGGCACCGGCCTGTGCTCTATCTCCACAGGCGTTGGATTTTTCGATCACATGCTAGAGCAGCTCGCGCGGCATTCGGGGATCGACATCGACCTCACCGCGAAGGGCGACCTTCATATCGACCAGCACCACACGGTCGAGGATTGCGGGATCGCGCTTGGTCAGGCTGTCTTGAAAGCGCTCAGCGACAAACGCGGCATCGCCCGCTATGCGCATGCCTTCATGCCGATGGATGAGACGCTGACCCGAACCGCGCTCGATATTTCCGGGCGGCCCTATCTCATCTGGCGCGTGAAATTTCCGACTCAGAGAGTTCGGAAATATGGATACCGAGTTGTTCCGCGAGTTCTTCCAGGCCTTCGCCCAGAATGCGGGCATTACGCTGCATATCGAGACCCTCTATGGCGAAAATTCGCATCACATTGCGGAGAGCTGCTTTAAAGGCTTGGCGCGAGCCCTGCGCGATGCCATCGGTATCGACGAAAGAGCGAGGGGCGAAATCCCGTCGACCAAGGGAAGGCTCGGCTGAGGCTTGGGTTTGGACATGATCGTTTTTACAGCTTACGAACCGGGCCGGCCCGCGCGAGACCCGGAGGAACGCGCCGAATCTGTCGTCTTCGTCAAGGAAGGCTTCACATGGTGGGGCTTCTTGTTCGGTCCGCTCTGGCTCCTCTTCAACGCGCTGTGGTTTGAGTTTCTGATCGCGCTCGCGGCCGGCGCGGCCCTGGCTTACGGATTGGTTTTGTTCGGGCTGACAGATCCGGCCCCCGCTATCGCCAATCTGCTGCTCATGCTCGTCATCGGCTTCGAGGGAAACAGCCTCCTGCGCTGGCGGCTGGAGCGCAAGGGCTACAACTTCCTGGCCCCCGTCGCGGGGAATACCTACGAAGAGTGCGAGCGCCGGTTCTTCGACGCTTGGCTCCCCTCGATCCAAAACCGCACGGAAAAGCCGGCTCCGACCCGCCTCACCTATAATAACCCGCATTCCTGGGGCGATTGGCCCGGCGCGGGCGCGGTCGGCACTCTACCCGGCGACATCGCGTAGGCCCCGATGCGTGTTGCGATCGTCGATTACCAATCGGGCAATCTTCATTCCGCGGCTAAGGCTTTTGAGCGC
Organism: uncultured Alphaproteobacteria bacterium; assembly: GCA_963817705.1. Lineage (GTDB taxonomy): Bacteria > Pseudomonadota > Alphaproteobacteria > Rhizobiales > Rhodomicrobiaceae > Rhodomicrobium. The sequence continues at coordinate 1,438,749 of CAWFPF010000001.1, read as the reverse complement.
GCGGCGCGCGAAAGCGGGATTGCGGCGGACATCGCCGTCACCTCCGATCCCGGCATCGTGCTCCACGCGGATCGCATCGTGTTGCCGGGGGTGGGCGCTTTCGGCGACTGTTATGCGGGGCTCACCGCCGCGCCGGGCATGATGGAAGCGCTGACCGAAGCGGTGTTGAAGCGCGGGCGCCCGTTTTTTGGCATCTGCGTCGGCATGCAGCTACTCGCGGATCGCGGACTGGAGCATGGTGTGCACCAGGGCCTCGGCTGGATCGGCGGCGAGGTGAGCCTCATACACCCCGCGGACAAGAGCTTGAAAGTCCCGCATATGGGTTGGAACACGCTCACCTATTTACGCAGCCATCCGCTGCTGGACGGCATCCCTGGCGGGGCGGACGGCTGGCACGCTTATTTCGTGCACTCGTATCAGTTTCAGCCCAACGAGGCCGCCGCTACCGTCGCCGTCGCCGATTACGGCGGCCCGATCACGGCGCTCGTCGCGCGGGACAACATCGCTGGCAGCCAGTTTCACCCGGAGAAGAGCCAGAAGCTTGGCCTCAAGCTGATTTCAAACTTTTTGCGGTGGCAGCCTTGAGGTGGCGCGAGCTGTTCCCGTCGCGTCCGAAGATGCTCGCCAGCATCCGGTTTTTGAAGCGGGCCACGCCGATCTGCGTAACTTTGCCACCGCTCGAGTCCATGGCGTTGAAGCCGGCGGCCTCGATCCCGGCTTCGCAGATATAAAGTCTGTCCTGAAAGCCAAGATACCGGAGCAGGGACTCCCGTATTTCGCCCGCGCTGAGCGCAGTCGTGACGATCCACACGCCTGCCAGCGGGTGCTGCCACTCGCTCGCCAGCCTGCGGACGCCGTCGGCGAACTCGTCCGCGCGCTTGTTTCGATAAAATTCGCAGGTGATGATATAACGCCGCATCCGTCAAGACTTCCCGAAGCAGGTTTGATCGCGGCTCCAGACACTGCTACGAATAAAGGAGCCGCACTATAACGCCAAAGGAAAGCCCAGGCGTCTACCTCTTTGTTCCGCCTGAGCTCAACCTGGGGATAACCCACCATGATTCTCTATCCAGCCATAGATCTTAAAGACGGCCAGTGCGTCCGGCTTCAGCAAGGGCTGATGGAGAAGGTGACCGTTTTCAACGAAAACCCTGCCGCACAGGCGCAGGTTTTCGCCGCGCAGGGTTTCAACGCGCTGCATGTGGTCGACCTCAACGGCGCTTTCGAAGGACGGCCCGTGAACGCGGACGCGGTTTCCGCAATCGTCGCTTCGGTGCAAATCCCGGTTCAGCTCGGCGGGGGAATCCGCTCGCTCGATACGATCTCTTATTGGCTTGGGAGAGGTGTCGGCCGTGTGATCCTCGGTACGGCGGCGGTGCGCGACCCCACCCTCGTTCGCGAGGCTTGCGCGCGGTTTCCGGGCAGGATCGCCGTCGGCATCGATGCGAAGGATGGACGCGTCGCGGTGAAGGGCTGGGCGGAGACCTCAGATCTATCCGCCGTCGAATTGGCCCGGCGTTTCGAGGACACGGGCGTTGCCGCGATCATCTACACCGATATCGCCCGCGACGGGATGTTGACCGGCCTCAATCTCGACGCCACCGCGGAGGTCGCGAGCAGCGTCACCATCCCAGTCATCGCCTCGGGCGGGCTCGCCGGCATCGAGGACATCGAGAAGCTTCTCTCTCCACGATATGCGATGATCTCGGGTGTCATCTCGGGCCGGGCACTCTACGATGGCAGGCTCGATGCGCAGCGCGCGCTCGAACTGATCGAAAAAGGGGGCTGAGCGCTGCGACGGGAAAAACCGCCAAGCATGAGCCGGGGTTGCGCCATGGTGAGCTTACCGAACCACAGTCACAGCGTTTTTGGCGGATGCCACAGTGACGGCCGGAGTTCGGTTATTTTTTAAAGAATTCGAGCCAATACTCCCGCGTGGTCCGGCTGACGCAGTCTGGAGCGTGACATCGCGCACGCGCCGGCCTGTAACACATAATTGACGAAATCCGCTTCTACGGGCAAAGAAGGGTCCAAGCTCCGGCTTCGAAAGAAAGAAAGTCATTAATGGCAAAGCTTCCGTTGCTTCGGGGCAAGTTGGAAAGACCCGCCGCCATATTCCTTTTGCCGGTTCTGCTCGCGTCCGGTTTCGCGTTCAGCGCCGCTGCGGACGGCGAGGATGCTGCCCAACCAGCCCCCGCTGCTCAAAGTGCCGCGCCGGCAGCCCAGAAGGCGGACGAGCCCGCGCCGCTATCTTCCGCAACGGATGTGCAAATCCTGCGGGAGGTCAAGGACGCGGAAGCGAAGCCGGCCGACGCTAAGCCACAGGATACAAAGCCTCAGGATACAGAACCTGTTGCAGCCGCAGCGAAACCCGCGGAGCCTCTGAATGAGGAGAAGGCGTCCGCAAAGCCGTCCGAAGCCGGATCAGCCGCGGCCTCAAACGCCGGATCCGGGCCAGCGAAGGACACACCGAATGCCGGCGCTGCAGCCACTCAGCCGCCGGCCGGCACAAAAGCCGTTGCGAAGCCCACCGAAGCCAAGGGAAGCGCCAAGTCCGCCGATGTAAAATCGGACACGAAACAGACGGATGCGAAGGCGAGCCCGTCAACGGCACTTAGCATCAAACCGGCGGCCGAGAAAGACGCGGCGTCAGGCCCAAAACCTAAGGATCTCACTCCGAGGGCCGATGCCTCGGAAAGCCTTGTAATTCAGGCATCGTCGGTCAACGCCGTCTATAACATCCACTGGATCGGTGCCAATATCGGCGATCTCAAACTCCGCTCCTCGATCACAAACCGGCAATATTCACTCCAGGCCACCGCCGATATCAGTGTCTTTTTCGGAGCGGTGTCGTGGCAGGGCGTCACGAGCAGCCGCGGACTGATGACGGCCAACGGCCCCGTTCCGCAGTCTTACAGCTTTCGTTACGCAACGAGCGACAGGCACGAATCCATCGAACTGCGCTTTCAGCAGCGCATGGTGCAAGACATCATTATCAATCCGCCTGCGCATCCAGGTCCCCGCAACGTGCCGATCACGGCGGCCGATCTGCAAAACGTGGTCGATCCCCTGAGCGCCGTCGTCCTTCTTTCACAGGCGCGCCTGCGAGGGCATGGGGGCGACGCCTGCAACAAGCGCATTCCGATTTTCGATGGAAAAATACGCTACGATCTTGTGTTGTCCCCAAAGGGCACCCGCACGATTGGATCCTCCGGTAAACTGCACGGAACTGCCTATGTCTGCCGGGTAGCGTATGTGCCCATCGCCGGGCACAAAGCGGGCAAACAAAACGCAGATTACGCGACCGGGAACACTGGGATAGAAGTTTGGCTTGTCCCATTGCCGGAAGCGGGTTTATTAGTGCCGTATTATATTCAAGTGCCGACGGCGGCTGGTACGGCTTCCTTGGTGACGGCCAAGTTCGATGTGGAAACGCCCGGTGGGCGGCGCGCGCTTGCCGATTGAGAAGGGAAACAATCGAGGGCAATTCTCGCGGGAAATAGGCTGAGCGGTTTTCGTTAGGAGAGGCCGGCCAACAGCCCTACCGCAGGGGCATATATCAACACAACACGCCTGCCGCTTCAAAGCGGCCGGGACTGGCAAATCCCGGCGAGCCACTAGTCACAGAAAGTCCGCCATGAGCGCAGCACAGACGGCTACGATTAAGCCATCCCAATCACGGTACGTTACCGCCGTGCTTGGGCCGACGAACACAGGCAAGACCCATCTCGCCATTGAGCGCATGCTCGGGCATGAGAGCGGGCTGATCGGCTTGCCGCTGAGGCTGCTCGCGCGCGAAATCTACGACAAGATCGTGGCCCGCATTGGACCGCGCGACGTGGCGCTGATCACAGGCGAGGAGAAAATCAAGCCCGAGCGGCCGCGCTACTACGTTTGCACGGTCGAAGCGATGCCGCGCGACGTGGAAACGGACTTCCTCGCGGTGGATGAGATCCAGCTCGCGGCCGATCCCGACAGGGGCCACGTTTTCACGGACAGGCTGTTCCATGCCCGCGGCACGAGCGAGACGCTTCTCCTCGGCGCGCAAACCATGGCGGACCCGATCCGCGAACTCATCCCCGGCGCGAACTTCATTGCCCGTCCCCGCCTCTCGAAGCTAACCTACGCCGGCCAGAAGAAAATCACGCGGCTGCAATCGCGCTCGGCGATCGTTGCCTTCTCGGCGAGCGACGTTTACGCCATCGCGGAGCTGATCCGCAGGCAGCGGGGCGGCGCCGCGGTCGTGCTGGGCGCGCTGAGCCCGAGGACCAGGAATGCACAGGTCGCGCTTTATCAATCCGGCGATGTCGACTTCCTCGTCGCGACCGATGCGATTGGGATGGGCCTCAATCTCGACGTCGATCACATCGCTTTTGCCGGTTCCCGTAAATTCGACGGCCGCACCCATCGCGATCTGACGCCCGCGGAGCTTGCCCAGATCGCCGGACGCGCCGGGCGTCACCTGAACGACGGCACATTCGGCGTGACGGCCGACGTGCAGCCTTTCGACCAGGAGCTTGTGAACAAGCTCGAAAACCACGATTTCGAGCCGGTCAAGGTCCTGCAATGGCGCAGCACGCAGCTTGATTTCGAGAGCATCGACCGGCTGAAGGATAGCCTGCGCCGGATTCCAGACCACGCGCGTCTTTCCCGGGCGCGCACGGCGGACGATCTCGAAGCGCTCGACCTTGCTGCCGCCGACCCCCGGATCGCGGAACTTGCCGCCGGACCGGCCGGTGTCAAGCGCCTGTGGGAAGTTTGCCAGGTTCCGGATTACAGGAAAGTGGCTCCCGCCTCGCACGCCGAACTGGTCGCGACCCTCTACAAATTCATCATGGCGGACGAAGGGCTTATCCCGGAGGACTGGTTCGCGGCGCAAGTCGATCAGGCCGACCGTACCGACGGCGATATCGACACACTGTCGAACCGCATCGCCCATATCCGCACCTGGACGTTCGTCTCGAACCGCCGGGAGTGGCTGAAGGATCCCGATCTTTGGCAGGGCAAAACCCGGGAGATCGAGGACAAGCTCTCCGACGCGCTCCACGAGCAACTGACGCAGCGCTTTGTCGATAAACGGACGAGCGTGCTCATGAAGAGCATGCGCGACAAGGACAGCCTTTTCGCCGAAATCGAGAAGGACGGCCGCGTTGTCGTCGAGAAGCACTATGTCGGCAAGCTCGAAGGCTTCAGCTTTACACCCGACGCTGCGGCTGCGGGCGTACACGGAAAGGCGGCGCGCAATGCGGCGGCGAAAGTGCTCGTCCATGAACTCGCCGCGCGCTCCGACCGGCTAGCGGCGGCGCCGGATACAGCCTTCACGCTGACGCGGGAAGGCCAGGTGATTTGGGAACACCAGGAGATCGGCCGGATCGGCGCGGGCGACGATCCGCTCAAGCCCGTATTCACCCTCTATTCCGATGAGCATCTCGCCGCCGCCGACAAGGACAATATCACGAGCCGCATCGAGTCATGGCTCGCCCATCACATCGAGATCCGGCTGAAGCCGATCGTCGAAATCTCGAAGGCCGAGGAGATCACCGGCCTTGCGCGCGGGATCGCTTTCCGCTTGCGGGAGAATTTCGGCATTCTGAAGCGCGACACCGTGGCGGACGAAATCAAGTCCGTCGACCAGGAGGGCCGTGCTCAGCTGAGGAAATATGGCGTGCGCTTCGGAGCGCATCATATCTATTTCCCTCTGCTTCTGAAGCCGGCGTCAGCCGACCTTCTTTTGCTGCTGTGGCTGATGAAGCATGGCAGCGAGCATAACCTCACGACCGCCTCGATTGCCGATGCGCCCCGCCAGGGTTTGACCTCCGTTCCGCGGAATGCTGCGGTGCCGGAGGCGTTCTACCGGGCGGCAGGCTTCCATGTCTGCGGACCGCGAGCGGTTCGCGTCGACATGCTTGAGCGGCTTGCCGATATCATCAGGCCATTGACAGCATGGCGGCCGACCGAGGCGAGCACCGAGCCGCCACTGGGCGCCGCTGGAGGCGGAGGCTTCAAGATCCGGCCCGAGATGATGTCGATCATGGGCTGCTCCAGCGAGGAACTGGGCTTGATCCTCGAATCGCTGGGCTTCCGCCGCGAAAAGCGTCCGGTCAGGAAAACGGCCCCAGTCGCACCGCCCAGCGCCGCGAATGGGAGCGCGGAACCGGCCAGCGAGGCCGCGGCTCCGATCCTCGAAGGCACAGCCGGGGAACCGGAGCAAGTGGCCGAGGTAGAAGCGGCAGGCGATGTTCAGGTGGAACCAGCGGTAGCCGTCACCGAGGCAGGAACGGCGGGCGATGACGAGGTGGAAACCGCAGCATCCGTCACCGAGGCCGGAGCGGCTGGCGATGATCGGGTGGAACCGGCAGCATCCGTCATTGGGGACATTGCCACAAGCGACGGCCATGACACGTCAGAGGCAGCCCCGGCAGGATTTGCGGAGGCTGCTCAAGCGGCCGTAACCGCAGAACCCGCCGAACCCAGCGATGGCGAAAAAGAGAAGACCGCCGAGCCGGAGTTCGAGGAGATTTGGCGGTTCAGGCGCGCAAAGCCGCGATTCGAGCGGCCGGAGGGCCAGGGAGAAAGGCGTCACCATCATCGCCGTCCTCAAGGCCAGGACGGAGACCGCGAGCGCGGACCGCGCCCCAACCAGGATCGCCAGGGTACGCCGCGTGAGGGCACGCCTGCGGCAGGGCAACCGCAGAGCCAGGAGCGGCCGCAGAGGGATCAAAGGGATCAAGCCGCTGGCGCCCGCGAACAACGGGACGGACAGCGTCACGACCGGAACCGCCAGCACAGGCCAAACGCCGGCCACCAGCGTCCCGCGCAGCAGAATTCAAACGCTCCCGCCAAAGCAGAGGGCACGGAACATAGGGCCGGCGGTGGTGCGCCGCAAAATCGGGGCCCGCAGCAGCATCATCGCCCCGACCGGCCTCACGAGCGCGGCGCCGGCCAGGGCAGGGATAACCGTCCTCCGCGGCCGCAGAGCAAGCAGCCCTTCACGGCCACCGCATCGCCCAAGAAATCCTCCGGCACTGTCGACCCCGATTCACCTTTCGCGGCTCTCAGCCAGCTCAAGGAGCGGATGGAGAAGCAAATGCAAACCCAGGACGAGGCGATTTGAGTTTACCGGAATCGCAACGTCTCGATAAGTGGCTGTGGTACGCGCGGATCGCAAAATCCCGAAGTGTCGCCGCGAAGCTGATCGAGGACGGTTGCATCCGGGTGAACAGGCAGCGCGTCATCAAGGCATCTGCGACGGTGAAGTGCGGCGATGTCCTCACAGCCACGCTACACGGCCGTGTCCGCGTCATCCAGGTCTTGGCGCTCGCCGGGCGGCGCGGTCCGGCATGCGAGGCGCAGACGCTTTTCGCCGAATTGCTCGGACCCGCGGAGGGGAACAACCCGCTCACCCTTCGAGATGCCGCCGATAGCGGCTCCTCAGGATGAGGTAAGGCTTTATCCCCGTAGCTCGGCCCCCGTGGCCTTCTTCACCTGCGCGACGATCTTCGCCGACACCGCCTCGATCTCGGCCTCGGTCAAGGTCCGGTCCAGCGGGGTCAGCGTGATTTCAACGCCGAGGGATTTCTTGCCTGCCGGTACGCCCTGACCCTCGAAAACGTCGAAGACATTCACCCGTGAGATGAGGGCCTTTTCCGCGCCCTCGGCCGCCCGGAGCACGGCCCCGGCCTCGACAGCCTTATCCACGAGGAAGGCAAAGTCGCGCTGCACCGGCTGGAAATCGCTCGCGATCAGCGGTCCCTTTGCGGTTCCCCTCTTGCGGGGCGCAGGTATCGCATCGAGGAAGACCTCGAACACCGCGGCGGGGCCATTGATGTCCAGCGCCTTCAACGTCTCGGGATGAAGTTCGCCGAAATACGCGAGAATAGTCTTGGGACCGAGCTGGAAAGCCCCCGAGCGGCCGGGATGGAACCACGGGGGCGCGCTGCGCGAAGTCTGGATCTTCCCGGCATCGAGGCCAAGCGCGGTCAGAACCGCGAGCGCGTCGGCCTTGGCATCGAAGATATCGACGGCCTTCGCGGCACCGTCCCAATGCCGTCCGCTGCCGTTCAGGCGTGCGCTGCCGATGCGAACGCCGCCCGCGACGTTGGTTTGATCCTCTGGCTTCGCTCCGCGGAAAATCTGCCCGGCCTCGAACAGGGCCGCGTCCTGGAAGCCGCGATTGGCGTTGGCCCGTGCTGCCGCGAGAAGACCCGGAAGGAGACTCGGGCGCATGTCCGTCATTTCGCTTGAGATCGGGTTTGCAAGGCGCAACTCCTCCGCACCGCCTCCGAAGTGCCGTGCCTGCGCCTCCGTCACGAACGACCATGTCACGGCTTCGACCAGAGCGCGCGTGGCCAGAGTGCGGCGCGCGGCCAGCAACCGCTTCTGGCTCCCCGTGAGCACCGGTTTTGCGATGCCTGGATTGCGCGGAAGGGGCGTGGAGGGGATGCGTTCGGCACCCGACAGGCGCACGACCTCCTCCACGAGATCGGCCGCGCCGTGCACGTCAGGGCGCCAGGAGGGCGGCGTTACACTCAGCACGGGCGCCTTGCCCGCGACGGCAAAGCCGAGCTTCTTCAGCGTGGACACGGTTTCCGCATTCGTGAATTTCGCGCCGGACAGCGCCTTGACGCGCGCAGGATCGAACCGGATCGCCGGCCGGCCATCGGGCTCGCGTCCGGCGGTCAGCGCTGTGCTCGGCTCGCCGCCGCAGAACTCCAGGATCATCTTGGTCGCGAGATTCAACCCCATCATGACCGAATGCGGGTCGATGCCGCGCTCGAAGCGGTAGCGCGCGTCGGAGTTGATGCCGGTCTTGCGGCCCGTTGCGGCTGTGCGCGCCGGATCGAAATACGCGCTCTCGATGAAGATCGAGGTTGTGGTTTCTGTCGAGCCGGTCGCTTCCCCGCCCATGACGCCGCCAAGGCCCAGCACGTGCGCCTTGTCCGCGATCACGCACATGGTTTCGTCCACCGCATAGGTCTTGCCATCGAGGCCGGTGAAGCTTTCACCCTTCTTGCCGAGCCTCGCCATGATAGGGGCGTGCAGCTTGTCCGCGTCGTAAACGTGCAATGGCCGGGCGCGGTCGTAGGAGATGTAGTTCGTCACGTCCACCGCGGCGTTGATGGGCCGCAGTCCGATGGCGCGCAGCCGGCGCTGCATCCAATCCGGCGACCCCTTGTTGGTAACGCCCCGGATGACGCGGCCGGCGAAAACCGGGCACGCATTCTCGGCGCCCTTCGGGAAGCGCAGCTCGATCGTGACCGGGCATTCGAACTCGCCCTTGCCCTTATAGCCGTCGCTGACCGCCTTGAGCTTGCCGACCCCCGCCGCCGCCAGATCGCGGGCCACGCCGCGCACGCCCAGGCAGTCGGGGCGGTTCGGCGTGATCGCAATGTCGATCACGGGGTCGCTCAGCGCCATGACATCGGCAAAGCGCTCGCCGACATGCGCCTTCATGCGCGCGGGCAGCTCGATGATGCCGCTATGCTCGGTGGAGAGTTCCAGTTCCCGCTCCGAGCAGAGCATGCCCGCCGAACTCGACGCCGCGGATCGTCGCCTTGCCGAGTGTCACATTGATGCCGGGCACATGCACGCCGGGCGCGGCGAAAACCCCGATCAGCCCCGCCCGGGCATTCGATGCGCCGCACACCACCTGAACCACGCCGGAGCCCGTCTCGACCTTGCACACCCGCAGCTTGTCCGCGTTCGGATGCGGGGCAGCTTCGAGCACGCGCGCAATGGTGAAGTCCTTCAGCTTTGCGGCCGGGTCCTCGATGCCTTCGACCTCAAGCCCGATCAGAGTTAGCTTTGCGGCGATCTCGTCGAGCGCGGCCTCGGTTTGAAGATGATCTTTGAGCCAGGAAAGCGTGAATTTCATGGGTGTGCCAAGGCGCGGTTGGTTGTGACGGAGCGTGAGTGCATGCTTTGTCACGATCGCGGAGCGGAGGCAACAGGGGCGCGGCTCGAAGACACAGCCTACTTGGTAAAATAAAGCGGCCCGGCGCCGGAGAACGCTCCGGAAATGCCATGCTCCCTACAAGCCGCTTGGCGGCATGTGAACCACGGCATTTTTCCACAATAAAAAAGTGGCTCCTGGGTTGCGGGCGGTAGGGAAGCTATCGCCGCGGCTCCAGGCCTTCGCCCGGCTCCGTCAAGTCTGGCCACAACCTAGTATTAGGCTTACGCAGCGATTGTCTGTTGCGTAGTTAGCTTTGTATGAGTTATGCCTAAGTTTATGCTAACGCTTTTCAATAGGTCTGGCGTTGCGAAGACAAGGTCTGCGCTGCGCCTCGGTAGGGGTTAATTGCATGGCTCTCGATGTCACCATTATACAGCCCTCGCATCACTATTCCAAAACAGACCGGCGCGTGTTCAAGACTCGCCGCCGGGCCGTCGTGCCGCTCGTCCTGCCTTATCTTGCCGCGCTGACCCCGCCGGATTGGACTGTGAAGCAGGTTGACGAGCAGGTCGATGATATCGATTTCGACCGTCGCACCGATGTGGTCGCGCTCACGGCCTGGACCTTGCACTCGCCGCGCGCTTACGAGATCGCGGCCGAATTCCGGCGCCGTGGGGTCAAGGTCATCATGGGCGGCCCGCATGCGTTCTTCTATCCTGAGGAGGCGTCAGAGCATGTCGATGCCATCGGGATCGGCGAGGCCGAGCCGATTTGGGCAACCATGCTGGAGGACGCCGCGGCCGGGCGCCTCAAGAGGGAGTATCGCGCCCGGGTCCTCACCCAGGCGGAGATGGCCGGGCTGCCCAAGCCGCGCTACGACGGTTTGAACCTCAAGAAATACGGCCCGTTCCGCACCTACACGCTTGCAATCTTCGCGCGGCTGCCCGCTGATCTGCGAGTTCTGCTCCGAGCGGCTCTATCTCAGCACGAAGTTCCGATGGCGGCCGGCGCAGGACGTCGTCGACGATGTGCGCCATTGCGGTAGCCGCAGCATTTTCTTCGGAGAGAGCAACTTCGGCGGCAAGCGCGAACGCGCCATGGAGCTGATGGAAGCGCTGATCCCGCTCAAGACCCGCTGGTCCACGCTTTGGACCTCGAATTTTTGCAATGACGACGAGTTCCTGGACCTCGCCTGCCGCAGCGGCCTCTTGCACGTGAATATCGGCATCGAGAGCATCCACGGCGATACGATCGCAAACATGAATAAGCGCATCAACAAGGTGAGCCGCTACGCCGAGATGTTCGCCAATATGCGCCGGCGCGGCATCAGCTTCTCGCTGAACTTCATCTTCGGCTGGGACAATGAAGATCATAGCGTGTTCAACGGCACGTTGGAGTTCCTGGAGGAGCACAAAGTGCCCGCGGCCTATTTCAACGTGCTGATGCCGACGCCCGGCACCGCGCTGTACGCGAAACTAAAGGCCGAGGACCGCATCCTCAATGAGGAAGAGATGGGACGCTGGTCCGGCCATCTCTGCCATGTGCGGCCGCTGTGGTGCACGCCGGAGGAACTGGAACAGAACGTGCAGCAGATGTACCGCCAGTTCTACAGCATCCGCTCGATGGTCAACCGCCTGCCCCTGCCGACAAGCCAGGCCACGATCGCCAACTGGGTGGTGAACGTGTCGGAGCGGCGCATGGCGCGCTCGGCCGGCAACAACGACTTCGATACGTACTAGGCGGAGTGCAGGAACGGTACTGCCTTGGCCGGCGCGCTTACACGAGATGCCGCCCCTAGCCGGAATCAGCGTCCGGCGCCCGAGGGAGCTGTTGTGGATCTCAACGCCGCGATCTGATACCTGATGACGCAAGTGACTGGCATTCAACCGGGGTATGGCATGGCAATTCGATTGAGGGTGGCGCATTCCGCCATGACGATCCGGCGTTGGAGGCCTTCTGTTATAGTAGCGGCCGCGGCCATTGCCGCGTTGACGGCGCTGCCCGGCGCAGAAGCGAGACAGTCGCGTTCTTCGACCCCAACGGAGGCGGCGGCACCGCGCCATGCAGGCGAGCCGATCATGGCAATCGTGTCGATCAAGACCCAGCAAGTTACTTTCTATGACGAGGACGGATGGATCCTGCGGGCGCCGGTGTCGACCGGCACCAAGGGACGGGAGACGCCAGCCGGCGTCTTTGCCGTACTGGAGAAGGATCTGGACCACCATTCCAGCCTCTATGACGATGCCTCGATGCCGCACATGCAGCGCCTCACGTGGAACGGCATCGCGCTGCACGGTGGCCCGCTGCCTGGGTATGCGGCCTCGCACGGCTGCGTGCGAATGCCCTTCGGCTTTGCGCAGAAGCTGTTCGACAAGACGCGGATCGGCATGCGGGTGATCATCTCGCCGGAAGACGCAGCACCGGTCGAGTTTTCTCACCCGGCGCTGTTCATGCCGAACGCAGAGGCGGTCGCCGCTGCTCCGTCGCGCGCCGTGAAGCTCGCCCGCGAGGCCGCGGAGGCCGCCATAAAGGCCGATGAGACGAAGAAAGCCGCCGTGGCATCGGCGCGCGAGACGGCGCCGCTCACGGCGTCGCTGCGCAAGCTGGAAACGCTGAAGACCCGTGCTGACGCCGAACTTGCCCAAGCCGGAAAGGCGCTTGCCGCCGCAAAGACGGACGAGGCTAAGGCACGTGCGGAGGATTTGAGGCTCAAGGCGGCTACCAAGGCTGTGGAAGCGGGGAGCCAGCTCGATGCCGCAAGAACCGATGCCAAATCGAAGATCGATGCCGACGCCGCCGCAAAGGATGCCGCTAAGGCGGCCGCGGTCAGGAAGGCTGACGCGGCAAAGGCGGCAAGCGATGCAAAGCTCGCGCTCGAGCCAGTCTCGGTCTACATCAGCCGCGCGACGCAGAAGCTCTACGTGAGACGCAACACGCATAAGCCGTGGGCGGACGGGGGCGAGGTGTTCGATTCAACCATTGAGGTTCCGGTCACGATCCGCGATCCTGACAAGCCGATCGGCACGCATGTGTTCACGGCAATGGCGCGCAGCGATGCGGGCTTGCGATGGACCGTGGTGACGATCGACAATGGAGACGACGCCAAGACCGCGCTCGACCGCATCACCATCCCGCAGGATCTGCTCGATCGAATCGCGCCGGCCGCTTTGCCGCGATCCTCGATCATCGTCTCGGACGAGCCGCTGAGCCACGAGACCAACTATCGCACCGAGTTCGTCGCGGTGCTGAACAACCAGCCCCAGGGCGGCTTCGTGACGCGCCGGCCTACGGTCGCGAGCGGCAACTTCTGGGGCGGCGTCTTCGACTTTTTTGGGGACGATTCAAGCCCGCAAGCTGGCAGGCAACGCGGCCGCCATCGGCAGGAGGAGGGCTGGTGATGGTAAGACCCGGCGTCGCGCCGGAGGACGCATGGTCGCTTAGGGCCCGCAGGCCTTACAATAATTATCAGGGCGCCCATTGCTATCCCGGCCAAATATATGCCCTTGATGCGCCGCCCGGTTCTAGGGCTTTAGCCGCCGAGAATGACTTAGGATGAGTATTCCCGCAAGCTGACCCTGGACGGAAAAAAGCAGCCAAACGCCGAAGGCTGCAACACATTGATTTCGCCTCGGGCCATTGACGGCTAGGCCGTTTTGTGCCGGGCATGGGGTCCGGGCGTTGGGAAGCGGGGAAAATTTGCCTAGCTTTCCGGCGGTCTGCTACAGGTGCTCGCTTGAAAAATGGCCGGATAACTCGCCGTGCAGCATGGCGGTGAGATCGCGCGAACAGTCGCTGCCCTCCGCTGCTTCGAACGCTAGGCCGGAGCCTTCCAGGGTCTCGGCGGCTCTTTCCTCGCACGATTCGATCAGCGCCAAGAGGCAAGCCTCGACATCCTGCAGGCCTCCGCTCAAGAGCTTGGCACGGGCAACCGCGTCGCGGCATGCGAATGCGGCCTGGCGATGCTTTGCGACGTTTGTGAGCACGGAAACCAGATCGCGGGCGACTTCCGCATTCAGTCCGGGGCTTCCGAGCGTCGCGCGATGCAGCCGGGAGATTGAGCGAAGCAGCCTGCGCGACTCGAGGCTCCGGTTGCGGCCGGCGTAAGCGCGGAGGAAACGGCGGCCCTTCTCAGTCGATTGGAGCGCGTCCTCGATTGCGGAATAATCCGCCTCCGTAATCAGTTCTTTAGAAGTCGATGTCATGCCCGCCGCCGGTTTTTTGAGAGCTTGATGAGAAAGACATAGCATCTAAACCTTTACAATTATTTGCGTGTGGCATTCACAGCGCTGTGATGCCGTAAGCTTGACATCATGAACTTATCCCAGAAGCTGCAGGCTTTGCGGCTTTTTCAAGCACTAACAATGGAGCGCCGAAGGAAACTGCCAAGCCCTTGGAGCCATGGCCGGGCTCGCCCCGGCTATCCAGAAAAATTCGCAATACCAAAATCTTAGCTGGATGGCCGGGTCGAGCCCGGCCATGACGGCCTAATCGACGTATTTTCGGATTTCTTCGCACGCACAACATCGGGACGGGACTGGCCCTTGGCCGCCATGAAACCGCCTTGGACTCCAGGCCCCGATCAAAGTGATGGCTTAAGAAAGACCCGGCGATCCACGCTATGCTCCACCTCGTCAATGACGAAGTCCCGCACGACAACCCCGCCTGCCAGGCGGTGACGGAGGGCGGAGCGGTGCGCGTCGCGGTGTCTGGGGATTGGACGCTCGCCGTTCTGGAGAGGGTGTACGGTTCGCTGGAGGGTCTCGGCGATGTGCCAAAGGGGGATCGCGCATCCGTCATCGATTTGGCACGCCTACAAAGGCTCGATACCGCGGGAGCGCTCGCCCTCGTCACCTTTCGCGATGGGCTTGCGGCTGAATTTACGAATGTGCGTCCCGGGCACCGCATCCTCCTGGATGAGGTCGCGCGCGCCGCTTCGACGGTAACGGATGCGGGGGCGCCGGGCCAGCCCTTCGGGGCGTGGATCGTCCGCCTCGTTTCGGGATTGACCGCCATCGCGCGCGAGGCCTTCGCCCTGACCATGTTCCTGGGAGAGGCCGCGGCGGCACTTGGGCGCGTGATGGCGAAGCCGTCCAAATTCAGGGGCACGTCGTTCATCCACCAGATCCAGGCGACGGGCCTAACGGCGGTCCCGATTATCGCGCTCGTGTGCGTTCTCATCGGCGGCGTTATCATGCAGCAGGGCGCGCGTCAGCTCAGGAGCTTCGGCGCCGAGACGATGTCCATCGACATGCTCGGCATTCTTGCTCTGCGTGAGGTTGGCGTCATTCTCGCCGCCGTCATGGTTGCGGGGCGGTCGGCTTCGGCGTTCACCGCGCAGATCGGGACCATGAAAATGCGCGAGGAAATCGATGCCATGCGCACGCTTGGGATCGATCCTATCGAAACGCTGGTCTTACCGCGCCTGATGGCGCTGATCGTCGTCCTTCCCCTTCTTGTTTTTGTCGCCGACATCATGTGCCTCCTCGGCGGGGCCATCATGGCGAAGCTCTATCTATCGCTCGACATCCCGATCTACCTTCAGCGCCTCAACACGGCGCTGACCGCCAAGCATTTTTACGTTGGGCTGATCAAGGCACCGTTCGCCGCGCTCGTGATTGGTCTCGTCGGCTGCCTGGAGGGCCTCAGGGTTCAAGGCAGCGCCGAGTCCGTTGGGACGCAGGTCACCACCGCCGTAGTGAAGGCGATTTTCCTCGTGCTCGTGCTCGACGGGGTTTTTGCCATTTTCCTTTCCGCGAGCGGTTTTTAGCGATGGACGTTCAGGGCAACCAGACCCCGGAGGCAGACGGCAGCGGCGCCGGTTATGCGCTCCGGCTGCGCGGCCTGACGAAGCGGATCGGCTCGCAGCTTATCTTCCAGAACCTCAACCTCGATGCCGTTCGCGGGGAAATCCTCGCCATTGCCGGCGGGTCCGGCGCGGGCAAATCGGTTCTGCTCCGCACAGTGCTGGGGCTCATGCCATTCGAGGCGGGAAGCATCGAAGTGTTCGGCAAGGAGTTCAAGACGCTCAACGCCGCCGGCCGGACCGCAATCGAACGCCGCTGGGGCGTGCTCTTCCAGGACGGCGCGCTGTTCTCCTCGCTGACCGTTTTGCAGAACGTGCAGGTGCCGATGCGCGAGCATCTCGTCCTGCCGCAAAAGACGATGGACGAGCTGGCGCGGCTGAAACTCGCAATGGTCGGCCTGCCGGCAAACGCGGCCTACAAATTCCCCTCCGAGCTTTCGGGCGGCATGCGCAAGCGGGCAGGGCTAGCGCGCGCGCTGGCGCTCGATCCTGATATCGTGTTCCTCGATGAGCCGACATCGGGCCTCGACCCGATCGGAGCCGCGGCTTTCGACCGGCTCATTCAGAATCTGCAGCGCACCCTCGGTTTGACCGTCTACATGATCACACACGACCTCGACAGTATTTTTGCCGTGTGCGACCGGGTGGCCGTTCTTGCCGACAAACATATCGTGCGCGAGGGGGCTCCGATGGAGCTTGTCGAAAATCCGGTGCACCCCTGGGTGCGGGAGTATTTCTGCGGAGAACGCGGACGGCTCATCGCGAAGGCGTCATAGATCATGGAAACACGGGCGAACTACTTTATCATTGGCGTCTTCGTTCTCGGCCTGCTTGGGCTGCTCCTCGGGTTCATCTACTGGATCAAGAACGACGCTTCCGGACCCTCTGGCAAAAACTACTTCGTGATCTTCGATGGATCGGTCCAGGGGCTGACGGAAGCCTCGCCCGTCTTGTTCAACGGAATCCGGTTCGGGGCCGTGCAATCGATCGAACTCGTGCCCGAGGACACGCGCAAGGTGCGGGCGCTCGTTTCGGTTCGCAGCGAAACCCCGGTGAGGACGAACTCCAAGGCGCGCATTTCGATGCAGGGACTTGCCGGCTACGTTGCCATGGAAATCACGCCCGGAACGCCAGACGCGCCGTTTCTCCAGGCCAAGGCGAACGAGAAATTTCCTACGATTTATGCCGATGCGGGTGGCGGCGGGCTCATCGCGGGCGTGACGGATGCTGCCGGTCAGGCGAACGCCATGCTCGCGCATCTCAACACCTTGTTGTCCAATAACGAGGACTCGCTGCATCATACCATCACAAATATCGAGGCGCTCACGACTTCGATCGCCGAGCGCAAGGACGATATCGGCACGGTGCTTCAAGACCTGCGCAGTCTTTCCGGCCGGCTGCAACGAGATCGCCATCAAGTCCGACCGCGCGATGGACCGGATCGCGGGCACGTCCGCCGATAGCAAGGACTCTGTTGTGGCGCAGGTGCAACAAGCTGCGAATTCTTTTCGGCAGCTTGCGGAGAAACTCGACAAGACCCTTGGCGACCGTTCGGCGGAACTGACCGCGCAGACCGAGCGGTCGCTTCGCGAGTTCGAGCTGTTGATGAAGGATACCAGGCGCTTAACCGACAGCCTTCAGCGTGTTGTCGAAAAAGTCGAAAGGAATCCAAGCGGATTTTTGCTCGGCGGGCAGCAATCCCCAAAATACTAGCCCGTGCTCGAATCCGCTCTAACCTGTTTGCCGGGCGGTCCGGAATTTGTTACCCAGAAGCTGGGTAGTCTGAGGTCATAGATGCATCTCACGCGCACGATAGCCGCTTTTGCGACTGCGAGTTTGCTTTGCGGCTGCTCGGCCGGCGCGTTACTTGTCGGAAGTACTCCCCCGGCGACATTCGACTTGCAGGCGCCCGCCATCGAAAGGGTGCGTATCACCCGGACCGCGCAGCTCACAATCGCGCCGCCCGTCGCCGTCAAAACGATCGACACCGAGGAAATCCTGGTCAAGGGCGCCAACGGCCGCGTGGCTTATTATTCCGGCGTGGCTTGGGGCGACCGGCTGCCCCGGCTTTTCCAGGCGCGTCTCGTCGAGACGCTGGAAAATTCCGGCGCCTTCCGCGCCGTACTGACCAATCAGGACCGCGTCTCCGGCGAGATTTCGCTCGCGGTCGAGATCCGCAATTTCGAGGTCGAAACACAGCCCGGCGGCTCGGAAGCCGTGGTTGATGTCTATGTTAAACTCATCGACGACCGCAACAACTCTGTCAGAACGACGAAACGGTTTCAGTCGCGCAAGCCCGCGGCGAGCCAGGATCCAGGCTCCGGCATTCAGGCGCTGAACAGCGCGTTCCAGGACGTTGCGATCGAGATCGTGGCTTGGGTTACCCACCGTAACGCTTGAGCCGCCGTCTTGCAGCGGCCCTGACATGACCAACGCCCGCAAACAGGCTTAGAAGAACTCCTCCAGCGTCGCGTAGAGAAGCGCGAGGTCCTGCGGGCGCGACAGGCGGTGCTCTCCGTCCTTGACGAGCGTGAGGCGCATATCCTCACAATCGCCGAAGCTGAGCAGATCGATGGAGTGACTACAGGGAACGTCCGGGTCTTCGCACCCATGCAAAACGCGGATCGGGATGCCTGGCAGGTAATGAACCATCGCCAATGATATGGCTTTCGCCTTCGCCGATCAGCGCCTTTGTGATGGCATAGGGCTCGCCATAGGCCGAGGGCCGCATGTATACGCCTTGGCTCAGGATCGCGGCGCGGGCTTCCTCGGAGGCGGACTCCCAAATCAGTCGCGTCATGTTCCAGGCGGGCGCTATCAGAACGATGCCCTTTGGTGCGGCGGCGCCAATGCCGGCCAGCCGTTGCGCAAGCAAAAGGGCGATCCACCCTCCCATGCTCGATCCTACAAAGACCGCGGGACCATTTATGAGAACGTGCTCATACATCGCGGCGGCTTCGGCCAGCCACGCGCCAATCGTGCCATCCTCGAAGCGGCCGCCGGACCGGCCATGGCCGGAATAGTCGAACCTCAGGCAGCCAGCCCCATTCTCCCGCGCCCACGCCGCGAGCGCCTCGGCCTTCGTGCTGTCCATGTCCGACTTGAAGCCCCCAAACCACAGATAAGTTGGCTTGCCGTCCTTAGGTTTCTGGAAACGGTAGGCGATAGAGACGGGTTCTGTGTGCGCCGTCTCGACGGGGAGCAATTGCAGTTCTTCGCTGTTCATCCTATTCTTCTTTTGTGAGACTCAACAGAGGTCTTGGCAACCTCACAACGCACTTGCGTCGAAGGGCTGCCAGGCTATCACGATCTGGGCCGCCCCGATGTTAAAGAGAATGCCATGGCCCGTCATTCTGCAAATCATACCCGAGCTTTCAGCGGGCGGGGCAGAGCGAACGGCGATTGAGATGGCCGAAGCCGTCACTTTGGGCGGAGGCCGCGCGCTCGTCGTGACCGCCGGCGGCCGCATGGAAAAGGAATTGGAAGAGGTTGGCGGCGAACTGATCCGCTTCCCGGCCAAGACCAAGAACCCAGCAGCGATCCTGTTCAACGCTCTGAGGCTCGCCAGCCTAATCCGCCATCGCGGGGTGAGCCTCGTTCACGCCCGCAGCCGCGCTCCGGCCTGGAGCGCGTTCCTCGCCGCGAGGCGGACCCGGCGCTGCTTCGTAACGACCTATCATGGCATCTATAATCAAGATAGCCGGCTGAAGTCTTTCTATAACGGCGTCATGGTGCGCGGCGATGCTGTCATCTGCAACTCACAATACACGGCCCGGCTCGTCCGGGAGCGGCATCCTGCTGCGGCGGCGCGGGTCGGGGTTATTTATCGCGGCGTCGATCTTGAGAAGTTCGATCCCGCATCGGTGCCCCCGGACCGGGTCCGTGACCTGCGCGAACAATGGGGCATTGCGCCGGGAAAACGCATCGTGCTCCTGCCCGCCCGGCTGACCCGCTGGAAAGGCCAGCAAGTGCTCATCGAAGCAGCGGCGCAGTTGCAAGGACAAGGCGAGTATGGAGACGTTGTCTTCGTCCTCGCGGGAGACGATCAGGGGCGCTCTGCCTACCGCGCCGAGCTGGAGGCTTCGATCAAGGACCATGGACTGATGGGCCGGGTGGTGATCGCGGGTCACTGCGAAGACATGCTGGCGGCTTACAAGGCTTCCCATCTGACCGTTCTTCCGTCCATCGAGGCGGAGGCTTTCGGCCGGTCCTCGATCGAGTCCCAGGCCATGGGATGTCCTGTGATCGCATCCAACATTGGGGCGTTTCCCGAAACGATAGCCCCCGAGCCGGGACTTCTTGCAAGCGTCGTCAACGGCGGTGGAAGTGAACCGGAAGGGCCGCCGCCTAGCGCGGCTCCGAGTCCTTGGCTGTTCGAGCCGGGCAATCCAGGGGCCCTTTGCGATTTGCTGCGATGCGCTTTAGCAATGGACAACAGCGCACTCGAATCGCTGCGGAAGCGCGGAATGGAGCGTGTCCGCCGCGACTTCTCAAAATGGTCGTTGCAGCTTCAAACCTTGACGGTCTATGACAGGCTTCTTGGAACTCAACTTGCTGGGATCTTCAAGTCGGCATCGAAAAGGTGAAGCTCCAGGGGACAGGACTCAAGCGCAGAAGAACGCGCTTGACTTGTCTCAACGGGTTTTTATCCTCATTTTATAAGGTGCCAGCCGTTCGAAAGACGTCCCGGGCAACCCGATCAACAACGATAGGAGATTCACATACGCCGTCCAATCAGAGGCGCGCCCGCTAAGGAAGGGCCGCGCATAAACGATGGTATCATCGCCCGTGACGTTCAACTCATTGATGAGCATGGGGAAAACCACGGAACGATCAATAAGCGCGACGCGCTTTCCAAGGCCCAGGAAGCCGGACTTGATCTTGTTGAGATTGCAGTCAATGGGGAAGTCCCCGTTTGCAAGATCATGGATTTCGGAAAGTACAAGTTCCAGGCTCAGAAGAAAGCAGCTGAGGCGCGCAAAAAACAAAAGACTGTAGAGGTCAAGGAAATCAAGCTCCGTCCCAACATCGATACGCATGACTATGAAGTTAAGATGCGTTCCATTAAGAAATTTTTCGAGGAAGGCGATAAGGTAAAGGTTACGCTTCGCTTTCGCGGCCGCGAGATGGCGCATCAGGAACTTGGGATGCAGCTTCTGATCAAGGTGAAAGAAGAGACCGGTCCGATTGCCAAGGTCGAGTTGGAGCCGCGGCTGGAGGGGCGCCAAATGATCATGGTACTCGCTCCCCGGTAAACGGGCCGCGAGTACCACCGATGCGATGATGAATGTTTGAGAGCGCGTGTATTTCAGGCATTGCGGGATATACGGTGTTGTGTTCTCAAGAGTCTCCCTACCCCCGCGCCAGTTGAAACATCTCAAAAGATTTGCGCATAGTCTTGCCTCCATATAGTATAGGAGGTCGCATGACGCTTGAGAATAACGAACTCCGAACACAAATAAAAAAATGACGATCAAAATCACCGGAAAAAACATCGATCTTGGCGAGAGTTTGCGCAGTCACGCATTGGATCGCATCGAAGTCGCGCTGAGTAAATTTTCGGGCCGGCCTTTATCCGGTCAGATTAGCGTGGAAAAGAATCATGATGGATTTTCGACGCTTTGTGCGATTCACCTTGAATCCGGGCTCGATATCCAATCGGCTGGGACGGGCGGGGACGCTTATGTCAGCGTGGACTCTGCCGTTGAGCGCCTGGAAAAACGGTTGCGCCGTTACAAGCGCAGGCTTAAAAGTCATGGTCAAGCTGGCGCTAATACCCCACACCTTTTAGAAAGCGCGGGGGTTGACTATGTGATAGATTTGGAGCGTACCGCCGATTTACCGGGTGCCGAGGGGGATGGGGGAGGCGCTCCAGCCGTCATAGCTGAAACACCAGCGCGCGTACGGTCGATGACGGTAAGCGACGCAGTCATGCAGATGGACCTTGCCGATCAACCTTTTCTTGTGTTTCGTAACGCTGCGCATGGTGGGATTAACGTTGTATACCGGCGGTCCGATGGACATATCGGATGGATCGACCCCAGTGGCGCCGTGGCTGGCGCAAAGGCGTAGCGCGCGGGTTCATGGAGGACGATAAACGCGTGGGACAAGACATGGATTTGAGTGACCTCATCACGCCCTACGGCGTCATTCCGTCCCTAAAGGCCGCGAATAAGAAACAGGTGCTTCAAATCCTCTCAGACCGGGCCGCCGATCTGACGGGGCTGAACAGCGTGGACATTTTCAACATCCTCATCCAGCGCGAGCGGCTTGGCTCGACTGGCGTCGGCTCCGGTATCGCCATTCCGCACGGCAAGCTCCCTCACCTCCGCGAAAGCGTGGGCGTTTTCGCGCGCCTTGAGGAACCCGTCGAGTTCGAGTTGATCGATGAGGAGCCGGTCGATATTGTGATGCTGCTTCTGGCCCCGGAAAATGCCGGCGCCGACCATCTGAAGGCACTTGCCCGCGTGTCCCGCCTGCTTCGCGAACCAAGGGCTGTCGAGAAGCTGCGCTCTTGCCGCGACCGGGCCGCGATCTATGCCATATTAACAGAAAAAGCCGCGTCGCACGCGGCTTAGGTCTCATTCACGGCGGCCGCGCTTTAGCGCAGCGACGCCCGGTTCAGTGAAGCGTCACAAGCTCCAGCTCACTCTCTTCAACATTTTCCAAAGCCGCAGACCGGCTATCGGTCAAGACCATGGGCGTGCCATCCGCGGACACAACGGCATAGAGATCGATGCCGTCGGGCAAGCCGCCTAATTGCGGGAAAAGCTCCGCTACGTCTTTGGCTTTAAGCTGCTTGATATAGGCAAGTTCGCCTTCGCCCCAGGCTTCGAGTTCGAAATCTTTGAGGGTTTCTTCCACGGTAAGCACCTCCTCTTGCCAAATGCACACTACGGATGCCTACTCCAACCGCCTGGGCGGCGTTTTGAGGACGTGTCCGATGTGGACGTAACGGTTGGGATATATGGCTGCGGCGCGGTCTTTCAAGAAAGGTTCACAGCCTATGGCAGCATCCTGTTAGCCATCCCCTTCGATATGGATTTCTTGGTTAAGCCAGATGGGCGGTGATTTGGTGGAGCCAGGCGGGATCGAACCGCCGACCTCTTGAATGCCATTCAAGCGCTCTCCCAGCTGAGCTATGGCCCCAGCGGCGGATCTGCCCGCCGCGCGTAAACACCGTACTTAATCCGCCCGCAAGTCAGCCGCAACAAAAATGAGACGGCCGCGGCGCTCTTCCACGGTCAGACTTCGTCGTCTTTGCCGCCGCCGACAAAGCCGGACATATCGGCCTCGCCTTCGTCTTCCGGTTCGAGGAACGTCTCCTCCTCGCTGCCTGTGTCGAGCGCGCCTTCCTCGTCGTCGCCGATATCGGCAATGTCGCCGCCCTCGATATCGGGCAGCTCTTCGCCTTCCCGCGCCGCAACTTCATCGAGGGGCACGAACTCAAGGCCGGTCCTGCCTGCGTCGAGCACGGCGTCGTCGTCGGCGTCGAGATTGTTGCCGCCCGTTGCAGCGCGTGCCGGCGAGCCGGAAGTCTGATAAACGGATTGGCAGACAGGGCAGACGATCGGGTCGCGACTGAGGTCGTAGAATTTGCTGCCGCAGGATTGGCAAACGCGCTTCGTTCCTCGCTCAGCTTTCATGGACATTTGGGTCGGTCCTTAACTGTGAGACATTGCGCCGCCGCGCAATGCAGATCTTCCACTGGGATAGTCGCCATCGTCTTCGCCTGTCAAAGGCAAAGCGCGTCATATCAGCCGTTTTGCGCCGGCGACCGCCGCTCCTGGATTGACAGGCGGCAGCGGCATGGCTCTATGACGGGTCTGAAACTTCTTCCGGAAGTCAAGACGAAAGAGCCTATGCCCCAGCTGACCACCGCACCGAAGCCGCTTATGTCGCGCAAATCTGGGGCGTTGCAAGGGACAATCTCCGTTCCCGGCGACAAATCGATTTCGCACCGTGCTCTGATTCTGGGCGCGCTGGCGCAAGGGCGGACCGAAATCGGCGGCCTTCTCGAATCCGAAGACATTCTTTGCACCGCAAAGGCGTTGCAACAGCTCGGGGCGGACGTGGCCAAAGCGGGAGACACATGGACCGTCACAGGGTCCGGTCTTGGCGGGCTCACGCAACCGGACAGCCCTCTCGACTTCGGCAATTCGGGCACGGGCGCGCGCCTCATGATGGGCGTTGCCGCCGGCCATCCCATCCGGACCGTTTTCACGGGAGACGAGTCCCTCAAAAAAAGGCCGATGGGCCGCGTTCTCGATCCTTTGAAAAAGATGGGGCTGCAGGTCGAGGAAGGCGCGCGTGTGACGCTGCCGCTGACGCTCACCGGCAGTTCCGCCCTTGTGCCCATCGAATACCGGCTCCCGGTTCCGTCCGCGCAGGTGAAGTCCGCGGTCCTGCTTGCCGGCCTCCTTGCATCCGGCCGCACATCCATCATCGAGGCAGAAAAGACGCGGGACCACACCGAAAAGATGCTGACCTATTTCGGCGCGGAGGTTTTGTGCGAGCCGGCCGGGGATGGGTTGTGCATCGCGATAGAAGGCCACAGGGAGCTTGCGGGCAAGCCTGTGAGCGTACCGGGCGATCCAAGTTCGGCGGCATTCCTCACCGCGGCTGCGATCCTTTGTCCCGGATCTGATATCCTCATTCGCAACGTGCTCGTGAACCCCACGCGCACGGGCTTCTACGAAACCTTGACGGAGATGGGGGCAAGCATCGCGTTCGAAAACGGGCGCGAGCAGAACGGGGAACCGGTGGCCGACTTGCGCGTGAAGGCAAGCGCGCTGCGCGGCGTGCACGTTCCCCCGGCACGGGCCCCGTCCATGATCGACGAATATCCCATTCTCGCCGTGCTGGCCGCGTTTGCCGAGGGAACGACCGTCATGGAGGGGCTGGCAGAGCTTCGCGTCAAGGAGAGCGACCGGCTTGCCGCGATGGTGGCCGGGCTGACGGCCTGCGGAGTCGAGGCCGAGGCGCGCGGAGACATCATGGCGGTCACCGGTTCGGCGAAGGTCAAGGGCGGCGCGCTGATCGCGACCCATATGGATCATCGCATCGCGATGGCGTTCCTGGTCCTCGGACTCGCGGCGATGGAACCCGTGACGGTCGACGACGCTTCCATGATCGCAACAAGCTTTCCCGAGTTTCGCGGTCTCATGGAGGTTTTGGGCGCGTCATTCGAGGATGAGGCGAAATCTGGCGCAAACGGTGGGGCGGATAGCGCATGATTATTGCAATCGACGGCACGGCCGCGGCGGGAAAAAGCACGCTCGCGCGGCGGATCGCTCAACACTACAATCTCCCGCATCTCGATACGGGCTCGCTCTACCGGGCGGTTGCCCGCGATGTCATCAAGGCGGGGCAGGCGCTGACAAATGTGCAGGGCGCAGCAGCGGCAGCGCGGCATCTCGATCCCGCGACGCTTGCAGACCCCAACCTCCGGCTCAAGGGCAACGGCGAAGCCGCGTCCGTGGTTGCCGCGTACCCGGAAGTCCGCGCGGAGCTGCTCTCCTTCCAGCGGAGCTTTGCCGCCCGGCCCGGAGGGGCCGTCATCGAAGGCCGTGACATCGGCACGGTGGTGTGCCCTGACGCGCACGCCAAAATCTTCGTGACCGCGAGTTCGCATAGCCGGGCGCGCCGCCGTTTTGTGGAGCTTGTGGGCTATGGCGTCGAAACGGCCGAAGAGACCGTGCTGCGCGAAATCGAGGACCGGGACCGCCGCGACCGGGAGCGCGCCGTCTCTCCTTTGCGCGCCGCCGAAGACGCGCTCTTGCTCGACACCACGGAGTTAGATATAGAAAAAGCCTTCGCCGCCGCGATTGACCTCATTGATAAAGTGGCTGGGCGCGGATAAATCATGCGGGCGTGTCTCTGACGCGCGCCGCCATGGTCTATTGGCGCGAGTGGATGACTCCCATCGGCACTTGGCGGCGATCGAAATACGCATTGACGGCGCTGGAAACCGCGAGTCCCGCGAGCCGTCCCGTTCAACACTAACGCAGGTATGGGCTTCGGCCGCATCGGAGTTTTAATGATCGTAACGCAAACAATAGAGCCAAAGGCCAGGGAATACAATCCGACAGCCGACGACTTCGCCGCCCTCCTGGACGAGTCGCTCTCCGGGTCTGCGCCTTCCGAAGGCGCGGTGGTCAAGGGCAAGATCGTCGCCATAGAGAAAGATCTCGCGGTTATCGACGTCGGACTGAAGACCGAAGGCCGTGTGCCGCTGAAGGAGTTCAGCACTCCTGGGCAAACCTCGTCCGTGGCCGTGGGCGACGAGGTGGAAGTCTACGTCGAGCGCATCGAGAATGCGGCGGGCGAAGCGGTTCTGAGCCGCGAAAAGGCCCGGCGCGAAGATAGCTGGACCAAGCTTGAGCAGAAATTCAACGCCGGCGAGAAGGTCGAAGGCGTGATCTTCAACCGCGTCAAGGGCGGCTTCACCGTGGATCTCGATGGCGCCGTGGCGTTCCTGCCCGGCAGCCAGGTTGACATCCGGCCGATCAAGGACGTGACGCCGCTCATGAACGTGCCGCAGCCGTTCCAGATCCTGAAAATGGATCGCCGGCGCGGTAACATCGTGGTCTCGCGCCGCTCCGTGCTGGAAGAGACGCGCGCCGAGCAGCGCTCCGAAATCGTGGCCAAGCTCGAAGAGGGCCAGGTCGTCGACGGCGTCGTCAAGAATATCACCGATTACGGTGCGTTTATCGATCTCGGCGGCATCGACGGCTTGCTTCACGTCACCGACATGGCGTGGAAGCGCGTGAACCATCCGACGGAAATCTTGAACGTCGGCGACACCGTCAAAGTACAGATCGTCCGCATCAATCCCGAGACCCAGCGTATCAGCCTTGGCATGAAGCAGCTCGGCTCCGATCCTTGGGGCGGCATCGAGGCCAAGTACCCGATCGGCGGCAAGTTCAAGGGAACGGTGACGAACATCGCCGACTATGGCGCATTTGTGGAGCTTGAGGCCGGCGTTGAAGGCCTTATCCACGTGTCCGAGATGAGCTGGGTGAAGAAGAACGTCCACCCCGGCAAGATCGTCTCGACGAGCCAGGAAGTCGAAGTTCAGGTGCTTGAGGTCGATTCGGCCAAGCGGCGTATCTCGCTGGGCCTGAAGCAGACGCAAGAGAACCCGTGGGATGCGTTCGCCGAGAATCACCCGAAGGGCTCGACCGTCGAAGGCCAGGTTCGCAACATCACCGAGTTCGGCCTGTTTGTCGGCCTCGATGGCGGCATCGACGGCATGGTTCACCTCTCGGATCTCGATTGGCAGCGCTCCGGCGAAGAGGCGATCAAGGAGTACAACAAGGGCGACACGGTTAAGGCTGTCGTGCTTGAGACCGATCCCGAAAAAGAGCGGATCAGCCTTGGCATCAAGCAACTTGCCACGGATCCATTCCAGGCAGCGGCAACGCTCAAAAAGAGTTCAACCGTCACCTGCGAGGTCATCGAGGTCAAGGATGCCGGCATCGATGTGAAGATCGCCGGAACGGACGTTACTGCGTTCATTCGCCGCGCCGACCTTTCGCGGGACCGCAGCGAGCAACGGCCCGAGCGCTTTTCACGTGGCGACATGGTCGACGCGGTCGTGACTCAGGTCGACAAGAGCGGACGCAAAATCGGCCTATCGATCAAGGCCTTGGAGATCGCCGAAGAGAAGGAAGCCGTTGCGCAGTTCGGTTCGACCGACAGCGGGGCATCGCTCGGAGACATCCTCGGTGCGGCCTTGAATAAGGCTCAAACCAAAGAGAAAGAATAGCCAGCCGCAATGGTATTTAATAAAAATGTAAAGAGTGGGCTGGCCGGCGCCGGCCCGCTCTTGGAAAAGGCGGGCGCATGACGTTGGATGCCGACATTCTGATCGATCGCCGCAGGCTCAGGCGCAGGCTTTCCTTCTGGAGAGTACTCGCGATTCTGGCGATCGTGGCGGCCATCGTTGCTGCCATAGCAAGGAGCGGCAGCGGCGCTTTCGGCGAATTCAGCACCGATCACATCGCTCGCGTGGCGGTTAGCGGCTTTATCGGCGACAGCAGGAAACGTCACGAGCTTTTGGACAAGCTGCGCAACAATGACAATGTCAAGGCTGTGATCGTTGCTGTGGATAGCCCCGGCGGGACCACGGCCGGCGGCGAAGCCCTTTACGAGGATCTGCGAGAGCTTGCGAAAACCAAGCCCGTAGCGGCGGTTTTCGGAACGGCCGCGACATCGGCTGCCTATCTCGCCGGGATCGCGACAGACTATATTGTTGCGCGCGGCAATACGATTACCGGCTCTGTCGGCGTTATTTTCCAATGGGCCGAGGTCAGCGATCTTCTCTCCAAGCTTGGCGTCAAGGTCGATGAAGTCCGCAGCGGCCCCCTCAAGGCGCAACCCTCTCCATTCACGCCCACCGATGAAGCGGCCAAACGCCTCACCGAGGAGCTGGTGAAAGAGTTCAAACCTGGTTTACCGGGCTTGTTTCGGAACGGCGCAAGGGCGTCACGGCTTCGCTTGAAGACATCAAGACTGGGCGGATTTACACAGGCCGGCAGGCGCTTAAGATCGGGCTCATCGATGCCATTGGGGACGAGCAGACCGCAATCCAATGGTTCACGGGCACCCGGAACGTTGAGAAAGGCCTCAAAGTCCGCGATTGGAAGCCCGAGCGGAGTTCCAAGTTTGACCTGCTCACGTCGTCCACGGCGGCTCTTGCGGCCAAACTCGGCCTTGGCTCTCTCGCGGACGAAACCGTCTTGGGTGCTATAGAGGACTTCAAGGACCGGCCGCTTGACGGACTCTTTTCTGTTTGGCACCCTTAGAAGGTTGAATTATAAGGCCCTTCGATGATCAAATCTGAGCTGATAGAAAAACTAGCGGGCGAAAATCCGCATTTGATGCATAAGGATGTCGAGAAGATTGTGAATGTGATTTTCGAAGAGATCACGAACGCCTTAGCGCGCGGCGACCGCGTGGAATTGCGCGGCTTCGGGGCCTTCTCCGTCAAGCACAGGCCCGCAAGGGTTGGACGCAATCCCCGGACCGGCGACCAGGTCGAGGTCTCAGAGAAGTACGTGCCTTACTTCAAGACAGGGAAAGAGCTTCGCATCAAACTCAACCCTGTCGTTGTACCGCCGCCAGAAAAGCCTAAAGGCCGGAAAAAAGCTCCGGCGAAGATTTAGCCCTGACAGATGATCCCGCGACAACCATGAAAAACCTCCTGAAAGTTCTCATATTGGGCGTCATTGGCGGCATCGTTGCCGCTTTTGCCGTGGCCAATCGCAACCCGGTGCCCGTCATCGTGGATCCCTTCATCGACAGAGACGCAGCTGTTTCGTTCGATGTGCCTCTTTATATCCTGCTCTTCGGCGCGCTGTTTGCCGGCCTGTTCATCGGCGCGGCGGCAGCGTGGATGGGGCAAGGCCGCTGGCGGAAAGCCGCTCGCACGCGGTCCAAGGAAGCCGCACGCTGGAAGCGCGAGGCCGATAACCTGAAAGCCGGAATCCAAAGCGCGCCAGGCACCATTGCCTCCGCGCCGAGGCAGTTACGGACTCTCTAGTTAGGCTGCTGAAACACGGTTGCCCATGGTTCGGCAGCCTCACCATGAGGTTTCGGCCTCATTCTGAGGATGCCGCCAGAAAGGGCATCTCGAAGCCTATCCTGAGGATCCGCCCGCGGCGGCGTCTCGAAGGACCGGCGAAGGATGCAGCCGGGTTTTTCCCGCAAGCCGCTAAAGTTCCGCCCGGCGGCGCGACTTGCGGGCGTGCCAGAGTAAAGCGATGAGCATCTCGGTTAAGATTTGCGGACTATCGTCCGAAGACGCCCTCGACGCGGCGATCAAGGCCGGCGCGGACTACGCCGGGTTTGTCTTTTTCGGGAAAAGCCCGCGCAACGTGTCCGTGACGCGGGCGGCGCAACTTGCGCGGCGGGCGGAGGGCCACATCCGAACCGTTGCGTTAACGGTCGATACGCCCGATGAGGCCATCAAAGAGATCGCCGGCAGCTTCGCGCCCTCCTTCATCCAACTTCACGGCAACGAGACGGTGGAGCGTGCGGAAACCATTCGGCGGCTGACCGGCGCATCGATCATCAAGGCCATCAAGGTGGGCGCGCCCGGGGACCTTGCCTCCGCACGGGTCTTCGAGCCAGCGGCCGATATCGTGCTGTTCGACGCGCAAGTTACGGGTCCGGGCGCGCTCCCGGGAGGCAACGGTCTCTCTTTCGATTGGACCTTGCTTCCAAGGGCTTCACTCCGGCCCAATTTCATGCTTTCTGGCGGCCTGAACGCCGGTAACTTGCTCCAAGCCCTGAGCGCGAGCGGCGCCCTCGCCGTGGATGTCTCATCGGGCGTCGAGACCTCGCCTGGGGCCAAAAGCCCGGCGCTCATCCGTCAGTTTGTAAAGGCCGCGAAATCCTTCGCACCGGCAAGGATCGCTTCAACCGGGGCCGAATAAGGAAAAGCCATGTCTCTCACGCCTGAAACACCAGCGGCGCTGAACAGCTACCGCACTGGCCCGGACGAGCGGGGTCACTTTGGGCTCTATGGCGGGCGCTTCGTGGCCGAGACGCTGATGCCGCTGATCCTCGATCTGGAGGCCGCTTACACAAAGGCCAAGGAGGATCCTGAGTTTCATGCCGAGCTGGCGAACCTGCACGCGAATTACTCCGGGCGCCCGAGCCCGCTCTATTTCGCCGAGCGGCTGACCGCTCATTTCGGCGGCGCGAAAATCTACTTCAAGCGCGACGAACTCAACCACACGGGCTCGCACAAGATCAACAATTGCCTCGGCCAGATCCTGCTCGCCAGGCGCATGGGCAAAAGACGCATCATAGCCGAGACCGGCGCGGGGCAGCACGGTGTCGCAGTCGCCACGGTGGCGGCGCGCTTCGGGCTTCCCTGCGTGGTCTACATGGGCCAGACCGACATCGAACGTCAAAGCCCCAACGTTTTCCGCATGCGTCTTCTTGGCGCGGAGGTTCGCCCGGTCATCTCCGGCACGGCGACGCTCAAAGACGCCATGAACGAAGCCCTGCGCGACTGGGTGTCCAATGTCGCGGACACATTCTACATCATTGGAACGGTTGCCGGCCCGCACCCCTATCCCGCCATGGTTCGCGATTTCCAGTCGATCATCGGCCGGGAAGCGCGCGAGCAGATGCTGGCGGCCGAGGGGCGCTTGCCGGATTCCCTTGTCGCCGCGATCGGCGGAGGGTCGAACGCGATGGGCCTTTTCCATCCCTTCCTCGACGACCGCACCGTGGCCATGTACGGCGTGGAAGCCGCTGGACGCGGGCTGGACGTGCCCAACGGACATTGCGCATCGCTGAACGGCGGCCGGCCCGGCGTACTCCATGGAAACCGGACCTATCTGCTCCAGGACGATGACGGCCAAATCCTCGACGGGCATTCGATTTCAGCGGGCCTCGACTACCCGGGAATCGGACCGGAGCACTCCTGGCTCCGTGATGCCGGACGGGTGACCTACGTCTCGGCTACCGATCGCGAGGCGCTGGCCTCGTTCCAGCTTTGCACGCAGCTCGAAGGAATTATCCCGGCGCTCGAACCCGCACACGCGCTCGCCTATGTCGCAAAGCTTGCGCCGGCCTTGCCCCCCAGCCATCTCCTCGTTATGAACATGTGCGGACGGGGCGATAAGGACATCTTCGCGGTCGCGGGCCACCTCGGAATGGAAATCTAACAGGCGTTCAGCCCAAGAAGCTTCAAAGAATTGAGCGGTTCGATGCAACGGATAGCGGGGACTTTCGCGCGCTTGGCCGAGGCCAAAAAGAAAGCGTTCGTGACATTTATTACGGCGGGCGATCCCGATTACGCCACATCGCTTGAAATCCTGAAAGGGCTGCCGAAGGCCGGGGCGGACATCATCGAGCTCGGCATGCCCTTCTCCGACCCGATGGCGGATGGGCCGGCAATTCAGCGCGCGTCGCTGAGGGCTTTGCGCGGCGGCCAAACCATGCGCAAAACGCTTGAGATGGTGCGCAGCTTCCGCGAGGACGACAAAGACACGCCGATCGTCCTCATGGGGTATTACAACCCGATCTATGTGTTCCCCGCCGAAGCTTTTCTGGCCGAGGCCACAGAAGCCGGCGTCGATGGACTCATTGTGGTGGACGTGCCCGCAGAGGCCGACGACGAACTCTGCCTACCCGCTCTCAAAGCCGGGCTGAATTTCATAAGGTTGACCGCACCGGCGACAACAGAGCACAGGCTCGATAGCGTGCTCACCAACACGAGCGGCTTTGTCTATTACGTCTCCATCGCGGGCGTTACAGGTACGCGGGCGCCGGACGCGAGCGCGGTGGAGCAGAATGTCAACCGTATCAAGGCGCGGACGCCGCTTCCGGTCGTGGTTGGTTTCGGGGTGCGGACGCCGGAGCAGGTGCGCGCCATCGCTGGAGTCTCGGATGGCGTCGTTGTGGGCTCGGCCCTCGTGGATGCGATCGCTCAGAGCCTTGACGGGGCAAGGGTCGCGACCGACTTAACCATCGGATCGGTTTTGGATCTGGTCAAGCAGCTTTCATCCGGTATGAAACCGGCGTAGAGGCGATGGCGAACCGCCTTCAGCAAGGCATGAAAGGCGAGGACAACGTGAACTGGATCAACAGCGTCGTTCGGCCCAAAATCCGCGGACTTTGGCAAAAGCGCGATATGCCCGAGAACCTCTGGGTGAAATGCCCGGAGACGGGGCAGATGGTCTTCCACAAAGATCTTGAGGCCAACCATTTCGTTATCCCAGGCTCCGGCTATCACATGCGCATCGGGGCCGAAGCGCGCTTGAAGACCTTCTTCGACGGCGGCAAGTTCGAGACACTGGCTGTGCCCGAAGTTCCCACCGATCCCCTGAAGTTCCGGGACGAAAAGCGCTATGCCGACCGGCTCAAGGAAGCGCGCCTCAAGACCGGAATGGCCGACGCATTGCTCACCGGCTTGGGCACTCTCGATGGCCTGCCCGTCATGGCGGCTGTGCAGGATTTCTCCTTCATGGGCGGCTCGCTCGGCATGGCGGCCGGCGAGGCGATCATCACCGGCATGATGAAGGCCGTGGAACTCAAGGTGCCTTATATTCTCTTCGTGTCTTCGGGTGGCGCGCGCATGCAGGAAGGCATCCTGTCGCTGATGCAAATGCCGCGGACGACGGTCGCCGTCCAGAGGCTTCGCGAGGCGAGGCTGCCCTATATCGTGGTGCTGACCAACCCGACCACGGGCGGGGTGACCGCATCCTACGCCATGCTCGGAGACATCCACATCGCCGAGCCCGGAGCGCTGATCGGCTTCGCGGGTCCGCGCGTCATCGAGCAAACCATCCGCGAAAAGCTTCCCGATGGCTTCCAGCGCTCCGAATACCTGCTTGAGCATGGCATGATCGACATGGTCGTTCACCGGCACGATCTGCGGGACACGTTGAGCCGCCTGTGCAGCCTGATCGTCACCGAGCGCAAACACCGGCCGGGCATGCACGCCGTGAAAGTCCGCAAAAAAACCGCAGCTCTGGCAACCCCTGAAATACAATTGCCCGCAACCGCCGAGCAGATTGCCGCGGCCGGCGCCGAACTACCGGCCGAAAACATGGCGGATCCCCCCGTTCCCGCAATCGCTCCTTCTTGAGCGCAACACTCACTTTATGTCATCATGGGAGTTCTCGAAGCGCTCCCTCACTCTAGCTCCGGAACGAGCCTTGCAGCCCCTGAAAACTGAAAGCCTGCTTGCGCGGTTTGAAACCCTTCACCCGAAGAGCATCGACCTGTCCCTCGGGCGCGTCGAGCGCTTGCTGCGAGCGCTCGGAAATCCGCATCGCAAGATTCCGCCCGTCATTCACGTGGCCGGGACGAATGGGAAGGGATCGGTTGTCGCTTTTCTTAAGGGCATGCTGGAAGCCTCGGGCTACCGCACGCATGCCTTCATCTCGCCGCACCTGCGCCGGTTTCACGAGCGGATCATGCTTTCCGGGCCTCGCGGCGCCGGCCCGATCGGTGAAATGCACCTCGCGGATATTCTGAGCCGCGCAGAGGCCGCAAACGCCGGCGAGCCCATCACATTTTTCGAGATCACAACGGCCGCCGCGTTCCTCGCCTTCGCCGAAAATCCCGCCGATATCGTTCTGCTCGAAACCGGCCTCGGCGGCAGGCTCGACGCGACAAACGTCATCAACGAACCGCTCGCCACGATCCTGACGCCCATCTCGCTCGATCATTGCGCCTTTCTCGGCGACACCATCGAGGCGATTGCGGGCGAGAAAGCCGGCATTTTGAAGCGCGGGCGCCCCGCCATCGTGTCGAAGCAGGCGGGAAGCGTCTTTGACGTGGTCGAAGCACGCGCCCGCGCGCTCGGTGCCCCCTTGATCGCCGCGGACCGGAATTGGGATGCCTTCGAGCAGCAGGGCCGGCTTATTTTCCAGGACGAAGATTGCCTGCTCGACCTGCCCTTGCCGAGACTTTTCGGGCGCCATCAGGTCGACAATGCCGGGACGGCCATCGCCGCGGCGCGCCGGGCTCGAAGGCTTTCACATCTCCGGAGAGGCCATCGCAAAAGGCCTTACCACGGCGGTATGGCCCGCGCGGCTGGAACGCCTGGCACCGGGTAGGCTCCATGAGCTTGCGCCGTCCGGATCTGAAATCTGGGTCGACGGCGGCCATAATCCAGCGGCTGGCGAGGCCGTGGCGCGTGCGCTCGCCGATCTCGACGAGCGCGTTTCGAGCCCCATTCACCTTTTCGTCGGAATGCTGTCCACGAAGGACGCAGGCGGCTTCCTGCGCCATTTTCAGGGCCTGCCCGAGCTTGCTGCCACGATCGGAATACCGGGCCACGCGAACGCCTACCGGCCGGAGGAGCTTGCCGGCATCGCCTACCGCGAAGGGATCGCTGCCGATCCCGCCGCGAGCATCGAAGCAGCCTTCGCCCGCAGCCGGAAAATGGCCCGCGGCCCGGTGCGCATCATGGTAACGGGGTCGCTTTATCTTGCCGGGCACGTGCTCAATGCGCACGATAGCAGCTTGCGGACGGCTTGAACGCTTATCCCTTCCAATGCAGGGCGCAAAGCAGCGTGAATAAGCGCCGTGCAGTGGTCTCGTCCATCTGCACCTTCCCCTCAAGCCGCTCGCTCAGCAATTTGCTGCCCTCGTCGTGGAGAGAACGGCGGCCCATGTCGAGCGCTTCGATGCGCGCCGGCGGCGCCGATTTGATGGCCTCGAAGTAGCTTCCGCAGACCATGAAATAATCCTTGACCACGCGCCGGAAGGGGTTGAGCGAAAGCAGGAATACCGCCCCTGGCTCGCTTGCTCCATTGGCAGTGACCGCGAACACGAGCCGCTGATCGGCAATCGCTATGCGGAGCTTGTACGGTCCCTCCGGACCGCCCTTGAGGGCGAAGGAATTCTCTTCCAGAAGATCAAAAATGGCGACCCGGCGCTCATGATCCACTTCGGGCGCATGACTGCCGATGGAGGTTTCGTCAAGGTCGACCTCGATCAGCCTCGCGGACGCTGGTGGAGACGGGGAGGAGGCTGCTGCATGTGTCATAGACGCCGCTATGTCCCTTTGGCCAAACGGATTGCAACGGACCGGCGATGGCCGTAGAGCCCTTCAGCTTCGGCCAAGTCCATTGTGGCGGGGCCGAGTGCGGCAAGGCTTCGCGCGTTAAGCTTAAGCAGCGAGGTGCGCTTCATGAAATCGAGGACGCCAAGGCCAGAGGAGAACCTCGCTGCCCGTGCCGTCGGCAGGACATGGTTCGACCCCGCGACATAATCGCCCACGGCCTCGGGCGTGTAAAGGCCGATGAAAATAGCGCCCGCATTGCGGATCGCAGGCAGCATGTCCTCGGCGCAGGAACAGGCGAGTTCGAGATGTTCCGGCGCAAGCGCGTTGATGAGCGCGGGCGCGTCCTTAAGCACATCCGATACGACTATGATCGCGCCAAAATCGGCCCAGCTTTTGCGCGCGATTGCGCTGCGCGGCATCGCGTCCAGTTCCCGTTCCACCGCGGACGCCGTTGTGTGGGCGAGCGCGGCGTCGGCGGTGATGAGGATGGATTGCGCGGCCTCGTCATGTTCGGCCTGCGCAAGCAAATCAGCGGCGAGCCACCTTGGGTCCGCCTCGCGATCCGCAACAACGACCACCTCCGATGGCCCCGCGATCATGTCAATTCCAGCCGCGCCAAAAACCTGCCGCTTCGCTTCCGCCACATAAGCGTTTCCGGGACCGGCGATCTTGGCAACCGGCTTGATGGTTTCCGTGCCATAGGCGAGCGCGGCCACGGCCTGGGCACCACCGATGCGGTACACCTCCGATACGCCCGCGAGATGGGCTGCTGCAAGTACGGCCGGGTTGACCTCGCCGTTGGGCGTTGGCACAGCCATGACGAGCCTCGGAACGCCTGCGACCTTCGCCGGTATGGCGTTCATGAGCACAGAGCTGGGATAGCTCGCCTTGCCTCCGGGGACGTAGAGCCCGGCGGAATCGAGTGGCGTCCAGCGGTGGCCAAGCTCGGCGCCGATCGAATCCACGTAGCGTTCATTCTTGGGAAGCTGCCGCCTGTGATGGGCTTCGATCCGCTCGTGAGCCAGCGCGAGCGCGGCTTTGAGCGGAGCCGCCAGCGTCTCATAGGCGGCCTCAAGCTCCCCCGGCGCAATGCGAAGCCCGGTCTTGCTCACGTCAACACGGTCGAAGCGCTCAGTGTAATCGGCAACCGCCGCGTCGCCACGCTCTCTCACCGCGCGGATTATGTCCCGTACGGCCTCTTGAACGTTCTGGGGCTGATCGCGCCGGGCCTGAACGAGCGCGTCGAACGCCCCGGCGAAGTCCGCATCGGAGGAACGCAGAAACTGGGCCAAAGCGAAGTCCTATTTCGTGTCTTGGAGGATTTTGGCGGCGGCAGGCGTGCACTCGTTCCCGGCGATATCGTGCTCGGGCTTCACCGAGGTTCGCCACACTGAGCCAAGATCGCGCAACTCGGCTTCGATGCACTCGACTTCGAGGCGTATAGCCCCGCCGCCGGCGAAAAACAGCGTGATATAGCCGCCTGGCGCATCGGTTTCTTCGTAGGTCAGGGCGAGCAGTTCGACGACGGCCATCGGCTCTCCCGGCCGGATCTTGTGCACTTGCGCGCGCTTGACGCGGTCGAAGCGCAACGCGCATTTGCAGCGGCGCAGATTGGATTGCTTGCCATCGTCTGTTTCGGCGGCGAGCCAATCGAAGCGGCTTACGATTGCGGCAAAGCGCATTTCGGCGGGCATATAGGCCATATCGGCAAGACGCAAAACGGCGTCTTGGAGATTGGCAGAGATGATTTTCAGGTCGTCGTGGTCGAGAGCCACGAGCTTGAGCGTTTCGGGGGTGCCGGAGCGCATGACGAGCGCCTCATTCCTGGAGTTCGAAGCTGGTTCGTTTTTCTCTCATGAATGAAGGCGTTCGATGCGCGCTCCGCAAGACCCAAGCTTCTCTTCCAGGCGCTCAAAGCCACGATCCAGATGATAAACACGGTTAACGGTGGTGTCTCCGTCCGCCATGAGGCCCGCGATCACGAGCGAAACCGAAGCCCGCAGGTCGGTCGCCATGACCTCGGCACCGCGTAGCACTTTGCCGCCCTTGACCTTTGCCATGTCGCCGGAGACCGCGATGTCGGCACCGAGCCGGGCCAATTCCTGCACATGCATGAAGCGATTTTCGAAGATCGTCTCGCGAATTTGCGAAACGCCGTCCGCGCCGCACATCAGCGCCATGAGCTGCGCCTGCAAGTCGGTCGGGAAACCGGGGTAAGGCGCGGTCGTGACGTTCACGGGCCTCAGCCCGGCGCCGTTTCTGGCAACGCGAAGGCCGCGGTTGGTTTCCGCGATCTCGAGGCCGGCCTGCCGCAGTACGTCGAGAACGCCCGGCAGAAGATCGGCGCGCGCGCCGTCGAGATGGACCTCGCCGCCGGCCGCTCCCACCGCCATGGCATAGGTTCCCGTCTCGATCCGGTCCGGCAGCACGGTGTGCGTGGCCCCTTCCAGCGCTTCGACGCCCTGGATCGTGATGGTGGAAGTTCCGGCGCCCTCGATCTTGGCGCCCATCTTGTTGAGGCAGGAGGCGACATCGGCCACTTCGGGCTCGCAGGCCGCGTTTTCGAGGATCGTCTCGCCCTTGGCGAGGGTGGCGGCCATGAGGAGATTATGCGTGGCGCCGACCGAAACCTTCGGGAAGGAGATCGCAGCGCCCTTGAGGCCGCCCTTAGCCTTCGCCACCACGTAACCGCCATCGAGCGCGATTTCGGCGCCGAGAGCCGCGAGCCCGGCCAGATGAAGATCGACGGGTCGCGTGCCGATGGCGCAACCGCCCGGCAGCGAAACGCGCGCTTCATGCGAACGGGCCAGCAGCGGACCCAGAACCCAGAAACTCGCCCGCATGCGGCGCACCATGTCGTAAGGCGCGGTCGTATCGACGATATCGCGGGCCGTCAGATGCAAGGTGTCGCCCTGATGGCCGTGCCCGTTCGCGCGCTTGCCATCGACGGCGGTGTCGACGCCATGGTTACGGAGTATGCGAATAAGAAGGCTCACATCCGCAAGATTGGGCACGTTCTTCAAGGTGATCGTGTCCGGGGTGAGCAGGCTTGCGATCATCAGGGGCAGCGTGGCGTTCTTGGCTCCGCTGATGGGAATGGTGCCCTGAAGCTGCTGCCCTCCGGTTATGCGTATTCTGTCCATATCATCCGCCTTGAGTGCCGCGGCGCCCGCCCGAAGCGGCCCGAGTCCTAAGCTGTAAACGAGGGTTGCCCCGCCCGCAAGGCTCTGCGCGCCTAGTCCACGCTAGGTTCCCCTTGGGAATGCACCGGTTTTTTGTCTTTTCTCTTGGCGAGGTTCCGGCGGAGAGCATCGGCGAGGCGCTTCTTCCTGTCAGGGGCCGCGGTCCGGCGGCCGGTGCCGGCAGGGGATGGGTTTTGGTCTTTGGTCATCCTTGGGGCCTGGCGGGTCACAATCAGAGTAGCGGGGCCACGCTAACAAAGTGCTGACGGCGCGGCAACGATTTGCGGACGGCTTAAGATAGGCGCGAGTGCCAATAGCCCGGTTTCCGGTGGAGATGCATGAAGGCTACGACCGTGACCACGCCGTCACGAAAGCGGTAGATGATGGCGTAGGGAAATTTGCGGACGATG
Source organism: uncultured Alphaproteobacteria bacterium (assembly GCA_963817705.1). Taxonomy (GTDB): domain Bacteria; phylum Pseudomonadota; class Alphaproteobacteria; order Rhizobiales; family Rhodomicrobiaceae; genus Rhodomicrobium. The sequence goes on along the minus strand of CAWFPF010000001.1, from coordinate 1,399,919 downwards.
CATTTGCGCGCGTGGCGCACCGCTTTGGGGCAGAGCAGCGGACGCTGCAAATGCGGGCAGCGGCGACATGAAATCCGGAGTGCAGGCGCTCACCTAGTCCGGGGCGTTGTTCGTCGTAATAGGCCACGGCCTCATCCAGCTCGCGCTGAGCGGCCCTGTGACCACGACCGTCATGAGCGCCGCTTGTAGGTCACCTCGGCAAGATCGATCACCTCCATCTCGCCGCGATCCAGCGCGTCCAGGCGGCGCTCGATCTCCGCCGCCCACTCGGGGTCGAGATCGCTATCGCCGATCAACTCCGCTAAACGGTCGAACAGCTCCACTTTCTCGCCGGGCGTCAGCGTCCGCGCCTTCTCAAGGATGAAATCGACGTTTTCGCTCATGCGCTCAAGCGCCGGTTGATCGGATTGCGATTTTAAAGATGGCGTAAAGCCATCAAGCGCGCAAGGCACCCGCGCGTCTGAATTATTCAGTATCCGTCATGATCTTGAAGCCGTTATCCCAAAAGGCGAGTCCGTGGATGCCCTTCGGCTCAAGCCTCGCCAACAGCTGCTTGCCCACCGGGCCATTGACGACGCGCGCCAGCACCGCTTTGTCAGGGAAGATATAGGGCAGGTCGAACACCTCATATTCCCTCACGCCCAGCGGGCTGAATTTCGCCATGGACGGCGCGAGCATCTGTACCGCGCCGAGCTGAAGCGCCTCGACCTCCTCCTTGTCCTTATAGAGCTGGCTGTTGGGGTAGACCTCGACCTTGACGCGGCCGTCCGTGTAGCGTTCCGCAAGCTCCTTGAACTTAAGCGCGCCTCTGCCCTTCGGCGTGCCGGGCGCCACGACATGGCTGAACTTGATGATGAACGGGTCCGCCGCGGGCGCCGGCACCGTCCCCAGAGCGAAAAGAGCAGCCAGTGCCCATAGCAGTGCTTTCATATCAGCATCCTCCCCGGTATTCTTATTATCGCGAGCATATCCTTGCCGGAGCCCCCGAAAAAGGGCGCCGAAAGAAGTGGATTGTGGGCGATCATGTGGGGCCTTCGTGGCGCGCGAAGGGTTCGCCGGCATGACCGCAGAATTGGAGGCCGCGTGATGCAGCGCCTGACGGTCAAGGACGCACTCGGGCAGGTTCTCGACCCCGCCGGCAAATGCGTTGTCGATGTGGGCTGCGGCGATGGAGCGATCGCGCGCCATCTCGCCCGGCTCGGCGCGACGGTCGTGGGCGTCGAGGTGAGCGAGGGCCAAATCGGGCGCGCCCGCGCCCGTGCCGGCGAAGGCGAAAGCTACCACGTTGCAAGCGGCGAGAGCCTTCCCTGCGCCGATGGCTCGGCGGAGGCGATCCTTTACGTCAACAGCTTTCACCATCTTCCGCGGGACGCCATGGCGCCAGCCCTGCTTGAGGCGGCGCGCGTGCTGGCCCCCGGTGGCCGGCTGATCGTCATCGAGCCGCTGGCCGAGGGCAGCTATTTTGAGGCGATGCGCCCTCTCGAAGACGAAACGGACGTGCGCGCTGCCGCTTATGCCGTCCTGCAGAACCCTCCGCCGTCTCTGCAACCCGAGGGGGAGCTCTGTTATGAGAGCGTGGTGCGCATGCGCGATGCGGATCGCTTCCTGGAGGCGATCACCGCCGCCGATCCCGCCCGGCGCCAGCGTCTGCCCAGCGTCGAGGCCGAACTCCGGCGGCGGTACAATTCGCTCGTGCAAGCCGACGCGGACGGCCCCTATTTCATCGCGCCGATGCGCCGCAATGTGTTCCGCAAAACGTCATTCTGACGGCCTTCCTCGCGGAAGATACCGCCAGATTTCCGGTTGGATCGGCACTGCCGTCCTTGCGCGCTTAGGCTTGGCATAAGCGTCGCGTGCGATAAGCACGGCGCTTCAGTCCGCGATGGAGATGCCACCATGTATGAGTTCGCTTATTCGGCGATTGCCGAAGAGTTGCCGCCCGCGCCGCTTCCGTCCCACAGCCGCAAGCTTTCCAAAGCCATGGAGCTGATCGAGGCCACAGATTGCGCCGGCCTTGCCGCGCACGAGCGGCTGCAATTGCTCTCGGATTTCAGGCGCCTCTGGCTCTCGATCGCGAGCGATCTGTTTCACGCCAGCCAGGACGCGCCCGAAGGACCGCAAGGCAGCCTTCTCGCCGCCGCTGGAAGCGTCCTGCAGGACATCGATTCCCGCCGCTTCAAGGCTTGCACGAAGGTGCGCAGCCCGGTTACGGAGCCGCTTTCGTGACCGCGCCGTGTGTGTTCGCGGGAAACGATACGCTTGAGACCCGCCCCCTCGATCTGCACGATATGGAGCGGACGCTGGGCGAAGCGCTTCGGGACTTCGCATCGGAACTCCGGCTCGCCGACGCCGCCGATTTCGCGGCCTTCATCCGCATCGGCCACATGCCGAACTTGCGGAGTATCGTGCGATCGGCCGCCGAGCTCCATTACAAGCCGGGGACGCTCGATCTGGCCGAGCCGGGCGAGCTGGAACTGGGCTGGCTGTCACCGCCTCTTGTTACTTTGCCCATGATCCTCCGCCACCGCGGCCTTCGCGTCTATTTCCGTCTCCGGCTTGCCGCTCTTTTCGCGGCTGTGGAGATCGAATCGATCGGTGCGGGATACGCAATCGCCGCCGATCTGCATCGCGCCCTGCGCGAGGCGCTCGACGAGGCGCGGATCGTGCGCGCGGGTCCGCAGCGCGCTTGACAGAAAATCCGGCTGAATGCTTCCCGGTTGTCATCGCGAGCGCGCCGCGGCATGAAATGACGCTGCGCAGAGGCCTATGTCCCTCGCAATGACGAAATGCATTTTCGTAGGGGTGCCATGGTAGATTTCGGGTGGTAAACGGGGGCGGATTGTATCGTCTGTAAAAATCGCGAGTTTTTTGGACATGGGCCGTGTCCTCGAACTCCTACATGCGGGTTATCAAAACAGGAGAGATTTGATGAAATATGCAATCCTCGCGGCGGCTTTTGCGATCACGGCCTCGTTCGGGCTACCTACTCAAGCCGCACCCTCATCTTAAAGCGCTTTAAATCTCGAAATAACCAAGGCTGATGCTGTTCAAAAAGTTTGGTGGGATGGACATCACCGTTGGCGCGACCGCCGCCATGGCCGCCGGGACCACGATCATCGCTAAACCAGAATGTGAGAATTGGAGCGGCCCAGTTGGCCGCTTCAGCGCGCCGCGGCACCCGCCAACGGCATAGGCGCACGCAGCGCCCGGTGAAACTGCGTCCTTGCCACCGCCTCAAACGTTGCTCATAGCTTCGCCTTGGAACATGATTGGTGATGCATGAGCCTTTATCGCGGTTTTCTCACGGTCGGTGGACTAACGGCGGTTAGCCGGGTCTTCGGATTTGTGCGCGACGTGCTGCTCGCCGCCGTGATGGGCACCGGCTGGGTGGCCGACGCGTTCTTCGTCTCCTTCCGCTTTCCCAATCTGTTCCGCGCTCTGTTCGCGGAAGGCGCGTTCAACTCGGCCTTTGTGCCGCTGTTCTCGAAGCGGCTGCGCGCCGAGGGCGAGGCCAGCGCCCGCCAGTTTTCCGAGGAAGCGCTCGCCATCCTGTTCGTGGGCGTGACGGCGACCGTTATCGTGGCCGAAATCTTCATGCCTTATCTCGTCGAGGCTATCGCCCCCGGTTTTAGCGCGAATGCCGAGAAGTTCCGCCTCGCCGTTCTCCTGACGCGCATCACTTTCCCGTACCTCATCTGCATGTCGCTCGTCGCGCTCACGGCCGGCATCTTGAACGCGGCCGGCAAATTCAGCGCGCCGGCTGCAACGCCCATTGTGCTCAATCTCGTCTTGATCGCGGTGACGCTGTTTGCGGCGGCCAGCGGTTTCTACGATCAGCCGCAAGCGGGCGTCATCCAAGCGTGGGGCGTGGCCATAGCCGGCTTCGCTCAGCTTCTTTATGTGGCTTGGGCCGCGCGCGGGCTCGGCATGGACCCTGGCTTCCGCAGGCCGAGGCTGACCCCCGCCGTGCGCCGGCTGCTCGTTCTCGCCGTGCCTGGGCTTATCACTGGCGGAATTAACCAGGTGAACATTTTCATTGGCACCATGATCGCGTCCCTGCAGGCGAGCGCGGTGTCGTTCCTTTATTATGCGGACCGCATCACGCAGCTCCCGCTCGGCATGGTCGGCATCGCGATCGGCGTTGTGCTTTTGCCCACGCTATCGCGCCATCTCGCCGATGGCGACGAGGCCGGTGCCATGGTGAGCCAGAACCGCAGCCTTGAATTCGCGCTTCTACTCACGCTGCCCGCTGCCGTGGCGCTGATCGTGATTCCAAAGCCGATCATCCAAGTGCTTTTCCAACATGGCACGTTTACCGCAAACGACACGGTTCAGGTCTCTGCCGCACTCGCCGCCTACGCATGCGGCCTGCCTGCCTATGTCGTGAACAAGGTGTTCCTGCCAGGGTTTTTCGCACGCGAAGACACAGCAACTCCCATGCGCTTTGCCGCGGCTTCGGTTGGGGTGAACATCGCCGGTTCTCTCCTCCTGTTCCCCACATTCGGCCATATCGGGATTGCGATAGCAACGTCCCTTTCCGGCTGGACGAATGCCATCCTCTTGTCCTTGACGCTCATGCGGCGGGGACATTTCCGCTTCGATGCCGCGCTCCGGCGCCGCGCTCCGCTGCTCTTGCTCGCGAGCGTCCTGATGGGCGCCGCGCTGCATGGCGCCAATCTGGGCCTCGTCTCTTATTTCGAGGCCGGCAAGAGCACACTGGTGCATGGCGTGGCGCTCGCGGTGCTTATTGGAGCGGGCGTCTTGGCCTACGCAGCGGCCGCGCAGATAACTGGCGCGGTGCGGTTGTCGATGCTGCGGCGCGCGCTTTCAGGCGCGTGATCCGCGGCGGCGGTCCAGAGCAGAGCCGCACGATCAATGTCACGCTTCTACCTTAATAGGTATAGCCTTAGGTCTGCCGGAAATCGCTAGGGGGGACCGGATGAAGATCAAGCTTGCCGCCCAGCTTATGGGGCTGTCGTTATTGGCATTTGTTCCGGCGAGCGTGAAAGCGCAGTCGTGGCAATTCAACGCGCAATCGATTGCGCTGAAGGGCGGGGAGACGACCGAGATTGGTGACCTGTACATGGTTATCAATTGCAAGTCGGTGCTAACGGCCACTCCCGAAGTCACGATATTGGACGGTCCTCCCGGGGTGACAGCTACTATTGAGGAGGCGATGGTCGTTCCCCGCTTCCAGCAATGCCCCAAGCCAGTCAAGGGCGGGAAGTTGAAACTGACGGCCGGAACGATCGACGATCAAACGAACTCGCTCATGACCATCCGGGTGAGATACAAAACGAAGGATGGGGATCGCGACAGGAGCATGACGCTCACCATCGCTCTGTTTCCGTAAGGCAGACTGCCTTGCGCAAGCCTGCCGCGAGCACCGGTCACTCGTGCGCGCCACGGTTTTTGCACCGGTTCGAAGAACGCTGGCATATGTGGCGAAAAGGGGCTTCAAAGTCACTTTGCAGCTTGGCCGCCCTTCGTTATAGTGCCGCCACGCGCTTTCCGAAGCGTGGGGAGAGGTGGCCGAGTGGTTGAAGGCGCACGCCTGGAACGCGTGTGGGCGGGAAACCGTCTCGTGGGTTCGAATCCCACCCTCTCCGCCAATATCATTAATAAGTCATTGAAATGCACCGATTATATAAGATGTCGCGACAACAGCCCATGTGCTAGCCCATATGTTGCGTTGACTCTGGCCGCCCCTACCAGCGCCTAAACCTGTTTGGCCTGCGTGAAGATGCTTGCGGTGTGTATCGAAGCAGCGGGTTTTGAAGCTTGAATAGATCCGCGACCAGCGCTCAACGGCCAACGTGCCCTCAACGACGTGTCCTCACTGGCACGTCCTTCAACGGCCTGTCCTCAACGGACGCCGCGGCCTGCCGGTTGGCGATTTGTAAAGTTCGGCCGCCCGGCACGACGAGATCGATGCGGCTGGGCGTTTACGCGGGCTCGATGGGCCGCTGTGGAAGATGCCGCGGGAGCGTGAGCTTGGTTGCAGAGCGAAATGCGGGCGAGCGCTGCTTGGGGCGCTGGAAAGACCTTGTCACGCCCAGCAGGCCGCTCTGGGCCGTTCATGGTCAATTCAGAGAGCGACGTTAGGCATGGCAGCGAAGGTAAAGGCCCAAGCGAAGCGCAGGCTTCGGGGTGCAGCCATTTCCCTTACTCTCGGGTGCGCCCCAGAGGCTACCGGACGCTTCAGAACATGCCCATGGAGAGTCCCGCGGCCAGTGTCGTGCCCAGCGTGCGGCATCGATCGAGATCGTTTGCGGCGATGACCTTCGGCGCCAGGATCGCCTCGGGCGTTTGCGCATATGTGCAGACGATGAGAGGCTCCGCCACGGCGCGCAATCGCCACCCGGTCGCGATGCGGGCGGCCTGCCGGGCCGCGTTCGTGCCGTCACTGCCCGCGCAAATCAAGAGGCCGTAAGGCCGCCCGTTGATCTGGCCGATGACCGGATAGTAGCAGCGGTCGAAAAAATCCTTCATCAGCCCCGCAACAGCCGCGAGGTTCTCCGGCGCGGCGAAGATATAACCGTCGGCGGCGAGCACATCGCCGGGCCCCGCGGCCGCCGCCTGGAGCAGACGCACATCAACGCCGGGCTCCGTCGCGGCGCCCGCTGCCGCCGCCTCCGCCATCTGGCGCGTTCCGCCCGTCAGGGAATGGTAGACGATCAACAGCGTTTTCATCCGGGCCTCTCACCACCCGCCTCCGACGGGAGCCCTTGAGCTTACCGCACTTCTCAAAGACCCGCCGCCATCTGCGCCGATTACCCGGAAAAAGTCGCGCCCGAACTATTGGGGTATGCAGGAAACTCGCCCAGATCCGGACATGCCAGCATGATGTTGCGGAAAAGGAGGCTGCATTTGCCTTCAGCTCAGCCGGGAACGCACGAAGAGTTCGAGGCAGCCGCGCAGGCAATCTGGGACGGCTTGCCTGAGCAGTTCCGCTCGGTGCTGGGCAATGTGACGGTTCATGTGGCCGATTTCGCCGATGCGGAGACGCTCAAGGCCCTTCACATCCACAACCGGTATGATCTCCTCGGGCTGTATCATGGCGTTGGACTGCCGTCCAAAAGCGTATGGGACCCCGTAAGCCTGCCCGACAAAGTCTTCCTCTACCGCATCCCCATCCTCAGTTACGCCGGCCGGACCGGCGAGCCGGTGGACCACGTAATCCGCCACGTGCTGATCCACGAGATCGGTCACCATTTCGGTTTCTCCGACGCCGGCATGGCCCGGATTGAGTCCGGCTCGTAAGCAGGACGCTCTATCTCAAGCTTTCCAGTCTGGCGAACGCTCGCGGCTTGCAATTGCCTACACGTTTCTAGTTTTCGGCCGCCTGGGGCCGGACCGGACGGATAGCAATCGTATCGCATTACCACATATGTTAGAAAATCTCCGCAGGGGCAGCGGGGCATGTTTATTTCCCCCTTATTGGTGAAATTTTCAATGACCTCTTACACGAGTATTCTGACTAACCGAACCATCGACGGCAATTCGGCGACCCTCAAACTCACGCCCGACTGGCTGCAAGGCAGATCAGGCTTTGGCGGTTGGCAGGCTGCGCTGGCGCTTGAAGCCATGCGCGCCGTATTGGGCGATACTCCACCGCTGCGTTCGTTGCAGGCCAACTTCCTTGCCCCCGTCCCGCAAGGAAATGTCACCGCCACTGCCGAACTGCTCAGACGGGGAAAATCGGTCGCCCAGTTGGAAGCAAGAATTTTCGTCGATGAAAAACCCGCTTTCATAGCCTTGGGGATTTTCGGCGCCGAACGCGAAACGACCGTCAACTTGCACCCCACGCCCCCCTCGATCTCAAATGCTCCAGAAAACCTTACGGACTGGCCCTTCGTCGAAGGCGAGGTGCCGGCCTTCGCGCGAAATTTTCACATGCGGTGGGCTGCCGGAACCCCGCCCTATTCTGGCGACACCAGCGCGGACGCGCTGGTATTCGTCCGCTTTCGCGACGATCCTGTGGCGACGGAAACACACCTCGTCTGTCTGGCCGATGCGATTCCACCTTCCGCATTGTCAGTCTTAACGACGCCAGCCATGCTCAGCACGATCAACTGGACTTTGGAAGTGCTCCACCTTCCAACCGAGGAAGAGGCTACGGACTGGTTCTGTTTCGACACTTCCCTAACCGCAGCACGTAGCGGCTATGCTTGGGAAAATACCGCCATTTGGTCCCGTCAGGGCAAGCTTGCAGCCCTCAGTCGCCAATGCGTGGCGGTCTTCGGTTAGCTGCGGTCGTGCCTGTGCCGGACATCTTTTCGAGGCAACGGCCGCCCGAGCACTATGTAAACTTCCGCGTACCGCGGCCGGCCTCGATGCCGCGAAACCGTGTCCCGAGGCAGATCGTTGCTCGTGTCCGCGAAGACATTGATCTCCGCAGCAGGCCGTGTGTGGACGGCCCAGCGTTGGTTTTCTAGAGCTTCTGCACATCGCTGGTCGGTGCGGCCATGTGTCCGGCCTATGCATGCGGCCTTTTCCATATGCCGCTGGCCATAATGCCATTCGCGCGTCTCAGGTCCCGATCGAAAGCTCGCACTCGAGGTGCTCCGGCCTTAGTGGGTTTTCCTGAGCCGGCGGTTTCAACCGGCTTTGTGCATTCACTCCTGTCCGCCCTTCCCAACTTCGACAGCGCGTAACTCTCGCGCCTGTTCCTATGCTGGCATCGCACCCGCCACGGGCTCACGATAGCGTTCACCGCTTGTCATGAGCGCCCAGACGATGCGGGCCGTCTTATTGGCCAGCGCAACCGCCGCGACCTTGGTTGAGCGGCGCTGCATCAGCTGAACGAGCCAGGGGCGGCGCGTTCCATGCCGCTCTGCATAGCGGATCACCGCCATGGACCCAACCACAAGCATCTGCCTGAGATAGCGGTTTCCCGCTTTCGAGATACTGCCAAGCCGTTCTTTTCCCCCGCTCGAGTTCTGTTTGGGGACCAGGCCGATCCAGGTGGCGAGGTCGCGCCCTGTCTTGAAGGCTGTTGGATCGGAGATCGTGGCGGTGAGGGCGCTTGCGAGCAGTGGACCGACGCCTGGAACCTCCATCAGCCGGCGGCCGAGTTCTGTAGCGCGCGCGCTCGCGAGGACGCGCCTATCGTTCTCAAGGATATGCGAAGGGTTTTGCGGACTGCTTCAAGTTCCCCTTGAGAGGCCTGGATCTCCCTCTTGAGGAGGGTGATCCGCTTCTTGATCTCTTCTTCCTTGCGGCGAAGGCCGATGATTACGGGGGATTTAGCCATGCCCCTATTTCTAGGGGATGTAGCCTTGATACATCTAGTTTTTCTTTGGTGCTCTTGCTACATAAGGCCGTTGCTTTTCGCGTTTTCGCCTATGAATCGTGCATCCTGGGAAGGGGTTAAATATAATCCGGGGGCCGGAATTAACCTTGATCGGGCGCTCGCCAATGCCGGATGCACGCCGCTGGCGTCTCAATTTCTCACGTAAAATCATCGGCTTAAGCGGCGCTTAAGGTTTTAGTAAAGTGCTTTCCCTATGATGGCGGCTTAAGGAAGCGCCGTTCAAGCGGGCGCATCGACCGCGGTTTTTTTTTTCGGAAGGGGACAGGATAAGGGGTTACGCTCAAGGCCGCCGCTTGCCGTAGACCGCGATCATGGGCCCAAGGCCGAGGAAGCTGTTTCCCGGGCGCGAGGCAGACGGCACATACAAGGCGGGCGCGCTGCCGCCGTCGAGGAACAGCGCGTTCTTGCACTTCAGCCCGTCGCGGAACAGCCGCTCGAACGTGTCGAACGGCACCTCATCCTCGGAGATGGCGAAATACGCAACGCCCTCGCGCACGCACACTCCGTCACGCATCTTGGCCGACACGCTGGCCTTCGCGATGCGGGGGTGGAGCTTGCCGTCGATCACGAGCATCGGCCCGGACTGGGTCGCGAAAGCCGCCCTCGGCTTCTGCTTGAGGTAGGCGCCGGTTTCAAGAACGCCGGCTTCGCCCTCCCCGGCGTAGAACACGCCGTTCGGCTTCAAATGGAAGTTTCCGGGCCCTTTGGCCGTGCTTGCCCGGACGAGTTCCTGGCCGTCTTCGACGTAGAGGCCAACGGGGCGATAATCCGGGTGGAACATGCCGCCGTTCAGCGCGAAGGCGAGATGGCCGCCTTTCTTGTCCACTTTGGGCAGGGCGCTAAGATACGAGTAGGGCTCACCGTCCGGCCGGCGCCAGAAAAGCCGGATCTCGAACCGGTTCAGCGGCGCTTCGCACAGAGTGTAGCTGTGCTGCTCGAATGCGAAGGGGTGGCAGGGCTGGGTGTCTGCAGCCGCCGCGCGCGCGCCGGTCAGCATGGCAAGGAGGACTGCCGAAAGGGCGCCGAAGTGAGCGGCATGCGCGAACGAAGACAGGCGGGACGCGATTGACAAAATCCAATCCGGCCTTTTCAGCACGCCACAACCCATCGCCAGACCCTTTTCGCCAATGCGCCTTTGAAGACACTCCCTGTCGTACCGGGGCAAGCGCACAAAGGAAAGAAGCAATCCGGCTCCCGCTCTTAAAGCTGCACAGGAACGTGCTCGAAGCCCGGACTGCTTACGCTGATAAGGCTTGTGGGGACGGAGCAGAAGCCAAGACTATGGGTTGCACTTCAGTTTAAATCGTAATTATCAAAAAATGAGAAAATCGGTACCAGTCATCAGCAGTAATAAATACCACAGCTATAGGTTAATAAAAGGCCTGTTTACAATCGTCTTCCGGTGTCTTAAGTTTCGACAAACTTGTGATGCCGGAGTCTGGTATGAGAAGACGCGTTTTATTAACCACTGCTGGAATTGTCCTTGTCGCCTTATTTGCCTATGCCGGGCGAAATGAGTTGATTGGTAACTTGTTCAACAAGGAACTGTTTTATCATCCCTTGCCTCCAGAGAAGGTCGCGGCCATCCCCAAGCGCTTCGTGCTCCCCGACGATATTCAGAGCGGGCCCGGCTGGGTTTTCGGCATTGACGTCTCCCATTATAACGGCAAGGTGAACTGGTCCGAGGTGCCGTCGCAGGCCGTGACGTTCGCCTATGTCAAAGCCTCCCAAGGCGTGACCATCCAGGACAGTACCTTCGCCGGTAATTGGGAAGCCCTCGCTCACCAAACGGGGCCGGAGCCGCTCTATCGCGGCGCCTATCATTTCCTCAGCGCCGACACCGATGCGGAGGCCCAAGCAAAGAATTTCCTGAGCGTTGCCGGTCCGGCCGGCTCCGGCGACCTTCCTCCTTGCCTCGATCTGGAATGGGACATGGCGCGCGGCACGTCCTTCGACCGGTTCTCGAAATATACCGCCGAGCAAATCGCCGTGAAGGCGAAAACCTGGCTTGCAGCGGTCGAGCAGGCCTCACCCGGGCGCAAGCCCATTATTTATACCAACAGCAGCTTCTGGCTTCAGCACGGTCTCGATAAGGTGGCCGGTCTTGAGGGCTATTACATTTGGATCGCCGACTACTCCAAGAAGAGCTTGCAGAACGGAGCGCCGCAGAATCCCACCGGGATTCGAGGCGCCGTTGTGGCAGTTTTCCGAGCAAGGGCATTTTTCCGCGAGTGGCATCGTCTCGTCGAACTTGGATGTCAGCCTATTCAAGGGAAGCAGGGCCGACTTTGCTAAGAAGTTCGCACTTCCGCCTAGCGCTTGACTTATTCCGGCCCGATACAATTCGCAGGTGCGGGTCGTATCGCCGGAGGGTTTTATGGATCGCCGCTATTTTGTAAAGGCTTTGCTCTGTTCCCCCTTGTTGCTGAAGTTGCATGGCCCGGCCTCCGGCAAGCCCGCTACGGCCGCCGCGCGCCGCTTCATCGATGTGCATTGCCACTTCTTCAACGCCGCCGACCTCCCCATCCGCGGTTTTTTGGAGCGTGTCGCCCTCGCCGATTACACGGCCAGCAAGGCTGGCATCGCTGGATCGTCGGTTTGGCGCGGAATGGCGGCGCTGCTCGCCGATCAAATCCTGAAACGGCAGGCGCCCGACCCTGCTCAGGAGATGGCCTGTATCGAGAGTGCGTCATGCGGCGGTATGGCGATCGCCGCACGGTCGCTCAGATCCGGCCCGCCCCGCGCCGCTGGCGCCAGCAGTCTCTCCGAGGCTATTCAAGAGCACTATTCGGACGGGGTGGAAACGCGCAGCCTCTCTCCCTCCGGCCGGAAGGGCCAGGGCGACGGCGATGTGGACGATTTCGTCGGCTTTGTCCTGAAGGAAATGCAGTCCAACGGGGAGATCGCGCCCGAAATATCCACCCGCTCGATGCGCGGCCCTTCCGCGCAAAGCACCGCCGATTCCGTAGCGCGGTTCCTGTCCGCCGGCGGTAGCGCCTTCTCGCGCTATTATCATTGGGCCGAAGTGCTGGTCGATTACCGTTCGAATATCGCGAACACCTACCGCTCGCTGTACGATCCCGGCAAATCCCGGCTCATCCTTGCGTCGCCCGCGCTCGTTGACTATAATTTTTGGCTCGAAGATCAGTCCCCTTCGCCGGTTGCCGATCAAATCAAGCTGATGGGACTTCTCTCGCTCCGCTCGCCCTTCCCAATCCATGGCTTCGCGCCCTTCGATCCACTCCGCGCGATTGAGCGGCGCCCCAGCGAGCCCTCCCCTCTGGAACTCGTGCAAGACGCCGTGCGAAACCACGGTTTCCTCGGTGCCAAGCTGTATTCCCCCATGGGGTTCAGGCCATCTAAGAACGGCGAACTGCCCTTCACTTTTCCGGTGCCGCGCGCAGACCCTCAACACACGACCGGTCAGCTCCTCGACCGCGAGCTGGAAGGCCTTTATGCCTGGAGCGAGAAGGAAGACGCACCGATCCTCGCGCACACCACGGACAGCCAATCCGCTGGACCGCAATATGCTGAGCGGGCAGAGCCGCGGTTCTGGCAGGCGGTGCTGGACAAGCACCCGGAGCTGCGCCTGAACCTTGCTCATTTCGGGAATTTCAGCCAGGCTTTCTGCCCCAGCTGCGGCGCGAATCCTGCCGTGAACTTTGCCAAAACCTGGGAAGCCGAAATCGGCACTCTCATCAAAAGCCGCAAATACCCGAATGTCTATGCCGACATCAGCTATTTCTGGTGGGTTCTCGACGGCAAAAACAGCAAGAACATCGACGCGGTCAAAGCCATGTTCAAGCGTTACCTGCACGATTACGATAGGAACGCTGAGCGCCTCATGTTCGGCACGGACTGGAACATGATGGCCAAGTCGGTGAATTTCGAAGGCTACGTGGATGCGGTCGAGAGCTTCTTCAAAGACGTAGGCATGACAGATGCGGAACTCGACAACCTCTTCTATAAGAACGCGCTCCGGTTTCTCGGGCTTCGCGGCAACGGCAAGACCGTTGCCCGCCTCAAGAAGTTTTACCGCGAGGGCGGAAAGCCCTATCCTCAATTCGCTTAAGGGACGGCATCCCGCCGCCGTCCATCACGGCAACGTTTGAGGGCGTAAAACATGACACGCCTTTTTCCCGGCGTTGTTGTTATAGATATGCCCTTGAACGGTTCCGGGAGCGCCAAGCCCCGCTCGGAGGTTGACCATGTTTATCGAGCTTCACGACACCGGTGGAAACATCACGCTGATCTGCGTGGAAGATATCCAGCGCGTGCGAAAAGGGGCGCATGGCGGGTCCGACATCTTCATGAACGAACTTGAAGGCTGGGTGCAGGTGGCCGAAAGCGTCGCCGCCATTCGCGATCTCATCGTCAAGGCGGGCGATCTTGTGACCGCATCGCAAAAGGTCGAGGGCAGCGGCAGACCGGTCCGGCTTAAGCCTGTCGAGACGCCGGGCGACCGGGACTAGAGCTGGTCGCGCATCTCAGCGGCATGATTGTCATTCGTTTTTCCTGGCTGATCGACTGAACGCGGCGTTTGCGGAAACGCCGCGTCTTTGACATTCGCATAATTCCATCCGTTTCCCTGGCCGTGGTAGCATCCTTTTCAGACGCAGCAGCAAAAGACAAAAATAAGTATGTCGCGTGCGCTGAACATCTTCCAAGGGCCATTCGGACGTGTCGCGCTTCTCGACATGGATCGCTCGCTGGTCACGCACGCCCACCGCGCTTGTCATGTTCTCTTGAAGTTTGGGGGAGCCGACACCGCGTTCGAGGTGCGTGAACAGGTCTGCCGCTTAAGCGATAACACCGCGGTGCTGGTCAATGCTTGGGAGCCGCACGCTTACACGCATGCGCCGAACGCGCCGCAGACGATTATTCTCGCACTTTACGTCGATCCGCTCTGGCTCGGCAGAATCGATCACGGGTTGATCTGCTCAGGGCATTCCCAATTTTTTATTCGGCACTCCGTGGAACTGAATAGTGAGGTTCTACGCCGTGCACTGAACCTCGGTTCCCAGATGCTCCTTGGCGATGTGCTCTCCACTTCCGAAGCGGAAGAGACTGTGTTCGACCTCATGATCAGCATCATCGACGGCTTTTCCAACCGCAGGGCCCTTAAGGCAGAGGGCAGGCTCAGTGTGACGGCGGACCACCGGATCCGTAAAGCCGTTCAGGCCATGCGTTGCCAGCTCGACGAGCCGCTCGATATCGCGAAGCTTGCGCGCACCGCGTCGCTGTCCCGGCCGCATTTCTTCCAGCGGTTCAAGGAGGTGACGGGGCTGACGCCGGGTCTTTTTCTGAATACCTTGCGTATGGAAGCCGCGGCGGAATTTCTCGTTCTGGCGGAGCGTCCTCTTATCGAGGTTGCTCAAGACCTTGGTTTCAGCGCGCACTCGAATTTCACGCGCTTCTTCCGCGAACACCAAGGCGTCGCACCATCCGAATACCGCCGGGTGACGCAGCATCTCGTCTGAAATCAGACTGTGCGATAAATCGCCATACGCTGCGGCAAGCGCCGGATCGACTGGCGATTTATTCTCGTGGCTGAACCACGCTCAACAATAGCGTCCCGGCAGCAAAGCGGGCCGCGACGGGTTGTCTTAAAAAACAAAGGGTTCGTCTTTTTGACGCTCCCTTAGAAGCGTGGCAGGAGGAAGGGTTGCAAGATTTTGTGCGCCGCACAGACGTGAGAACGGGTTACCGCGTCGAAGACGCTGCGCTGCTCCGCGGCGAGGGACAATTCGTAGACGATTTGGGGGTGCGGCCCGGGACGTTGCACGCGTCCTTCGTGCGGTCTCCGCTAGCGCATGCCCGCATCGTCTCGATCGGCACGAGCCGCGCCCTCGCCATGCCGGGCGTCCACGCCGTGATAGCCGGGAAGGACATCGCCAGGCTGACGAAACCCTTCACGGTTGGTGTCAAGGTGCCGATGCAGCATTGGGCGCTGGCCCAGGACCGCGTCCGCTATGTTGGAGAGCCCGTTGCCATCGTCTGCGCCGATACCCCTTACATTGCTGAGGACGGCGCCGCTCAGGTGGACGTCAACTATGACCCACTGCGCGCCGTGGTCGACCCTGAGCAAGCGGTGGACGAAAAGGCACCGCTCCTTCATGAGGAGGCCGGCTCGAATTTGGTCAGCGAGAGGCGGTTCCGCTATGGCGAGCCGGAAGCCGCTTTCGCCTCCGCGGCGCACGTCATCGAGACCACGATCCGGTATCCTCGCAATTCCGTAACACCCATCGAATGCTTCGGCGTACTGGCAAGCTATGCCCGTGGTGAGGGCGCGTATGAGATCACCACGCATTTTCAGGGCCCGTTTGCTTTGCACCCCGTCATGGCGCTTGCGCTCCAGGTGCCCGGGCACAAGCTTCGGCTGAAGACGCCGCCAGACAGTGGCGGTAGCTTTGGCACGAAGCAGGCGGTCTTTCCCTATGTTGTGGCACTGGCTGCGGCGGCCCGGATCACGGGCCGGCCCATCAAGTGGATCGAGGACCGGCTCGAGCATCTCTCAGCGGCGACATCGGCGACGAACCGCGTCACGCGCATCAAGGCCGCGGTGGCGGCAGACGGCGTTATTGCGGCACTCGACTACGACCAGCTTGAGGATTGCGGCGCCTATCTGCGCGCGCCGGAGCCCGCCACGATCTACCGCATGCACGGCAATCTCACGGGTGCCTATCGCATCCCCAACCTCGCGGTCCGCAACCGCATCGTGGTGACCAACAAAACGCCGACAGGCCTCGTGCGCGGCTTTGGCGGTCCGCAGGTCTACTTCGCGCTAGAACGGCTCACCCATAAAATTGCGTGCGAGCTTGGAATAAACCACCTCGATGTGATTCGGCGCAATCTCGTTCCCGCTGACGCCTTCCCCTATCGCACTGCATCGGGTGGCGTACTCGATTCCGGGAATTTCGAGGCCGCCATCAATCTGGCCGAGGACGAGGGCGCTTTAGCCGAATTGAAGGCGCGCCAGCAAAAAGCTCGCAAGGAGGGACGGGTTTACGGTGTTGGGTTTGCGGCCATCGTCGAGCCCTCGATCTCCAATATGGGGTATATCACGACGGTGCTGACGCCGGCGGAGCGTGACAAGGCGGGTCCAAAGGCAGGCGCAGTTTCGACTGCGACTGTCTCGGTCGATCCTCTGGGCGCAGTGAGCGTCCATGTCTCCTCCTGCCCGCAAGGACAGGGCCATAAGACCGTTTTGGCGCAGACAGTCGCGGTCGAACTCGGACTTGCATCCGCCGATATTCGCGTGATCACCGAGCTCGATACCGGCCGGGACGCCTGGTCGATTGCAAGCGGCAATTACTCAAGCCGGTTCGCGGGTGCGGTTGCGGGGACGGCTTATCTCGCGGCGCAGCGTCTGAAGAAGCGGCTCAGTGTCTTGGCTGGCCCGGTACTGGGTTGCGATCCTGACGAGGTCCGCTTTTCAGATGCAAAGGTCTTCTGCGAAAGCATGCCTGAGAAAGCGGTGCCCTTCCGCCGGATCGCGGCGACTTCGCATTGGGCACAAGGCACGCTGCCCCAAGGCTTAGAACCCGTCATCCGGGAGACCGTGTTCTGGTCGCCACCCGCGCTGATGGCGCCGAATGCGCTGGATGAGATCAATTCGTCGGCGGCACACGGTTTTGTCTTCGATCTCTGCGGCGTCGAGATCGAACGGGACACGGGCCGGGTCCGCATCGACAAGTATGTTACCGTGCACGACGCGGGCCGCATCCTCAACATGGCGCTTGCCGATGGGCAGGTGCGCGGCGGCTACTCTAACGCCGTCGGGGCGGCGCTTTACGAACAGTTCTCATACGGCGCCGACGGCAGCTTCCTTTCCGGGACCTTCGCCGATTACACCATTCCGACCGCCGCAGAGGTCAGCGACATCGAAATCCTTCACATCGAGACGCCGTCGCCGGTGACCCCTCTCGGCGCGAAGGGTATCGGCGAGGGCAATTGCATGTCGACTCCGGTCTGTATCGCAAACGCGGTTGCGGACGCGCTGGGCGTCGAAAACATCGAGCTGCCGCTCACGCCGGCGCAGAGTCATGTCTTTGATCGGAATCGAAGAGCCAGCGAAACCCGAAACGGCGGAGGGGGAGCCGCTTTCCCTGTCGCGGAAAAACTTTGCGATCAACGGCGAGGGAAGTGCCACGGTGAGCGCCTCGCCCGAGGCGATCTGGGCCATCATGCTCGACCCCGAGCATTTAAAATCTATCATCCCCGGCTGCAAGCACCTCGACCGGCTTGGCGCGGATGCCTATCGCGGCGATGTCGAGATGGGCGTGGGTATCGTCAAAGGGCTATTCACCGCCGAAGTCCGCCTCTCCGAACTCCATCCTCCGCATAGCTTGCGGCTCGGCGGCTCGGCCTCTGGCTCGCTTGGAAGCTCGACCGGGGAGGCCGCGATTAGGCTCACGCCGGAAGGCGCGCGGACGCGGGTCGATTATCTGTATGGAGCGGACATTTCTGGAAAGGTCGCGGCCGTGGGCGGCCGTATGCTGGAGGGCGCGGCGCGCGTTATCATCTCCGATACGATCAAGCGGCTGGCACGCAAGGCGGAGCCGGTTTCTGCGCGCGGGGAGCGCGCTTCTGCGTTCGCTCGGCTCCTCGATTGGCTCCATTTGCTGTTCGGAGGGCGCCGATGAAGCCGGCAGCTTTCGATTATGTGCGCGCGGCAGACAAATCGGAGGCCATCGCGAGCCTCGCAGAACATGGCGGCGAGGCACGCATTCTTGCCGGCGGCCAGTCGCTCCTCGCGATGATGAATATGCGCGTCGTCTCGCCGGAGGTGCTCATCGACATCAGCCGGGCCCCCGATCTCAACACCATCCGCGCCGAGGGCGCCCATGTCGAAATCGGCGCTTCGATCACCCAATCGCAGCTCGAACGATGGCCGCAGCTTGAAACGCAGTTGCCACTCGTTTCGAAGGCCCTACCGCATCTGGGCCATTTCCAGACCCGTAACAAGGGCACGGTATGCGGCTCGATCGCGCACGCTGACCCGTCGAGCGAGTTGCCGCTGTGCCTCGCAGTTCTTGGCGGTGAGGCCATCCTTGAAAAGAGGCGGAGCCGCAGGGCCCTCCCGGCGCGCTCTTTCTTTACTGGCCTCATGCAAACCGAGCGTCTCGCAGACGAACTCATAGTCTCCGCGCGTTTCCCAACGGCGCGCGCCGGGGAAGGCTTCGCGTTTCACGAAATGGCCCTGCGCCACGGGGATTTTGCGATTATTGCGGCTGCGGTGCGCGTGACCGCGTCGTCGATCACAATCGGTATCGGCGGAAGCGCGGAACGCCCGGAGGTGCGCGACTGGCCGCTCCTCGAAGGCTCCGCGCTCGACGACGCACTGAACGCCTTCGCCTGGGAGCTTCCCATGCAGGACGACGCTCAAGCCAACGCGCAGTACCGGCGGCATCTGGTGCGGGTGCTGGGCCGGAAAGCCGTGATGGAGGCGCGCGCATGCCTAAGCTAGCCCGGAACCAGCGCAATAGCATCACTCTGACGCTGAACGGCAAGACGCGCACCGGCCACGCCGAGCCGCGCATGCTGCTGACCGACTTCCTCCGGCACGAGCTCGGCGCGACGGGAACCCATGTGGGGTGCGAGCATGGCATCTGCGGCGCCTGCACGGTACGCCTCGATGGAGAAGCCATACGCGCATGCCTCACACTCGCCGTTCAGGCCGACGGCAGGCGCGTCGATACCGTTGAAGGCCTCGCAGGAGACCTGAGTGAGCTGTCGCCGCTGCAGGAGGCGTTCCGCCGCAACCATGCTCTGCAATGCGGCTTCTGCACCGCCGGGATTCTCATGTCGCTCGATCACTTCCTTGAGGTGCAGCCCTCGGCGAGCGAAGAACAAATCCGCCATATGCTGTCGGGGCATCTCTGCCGGTGCACCGGCTACACCGGCATTGTTCAGGCGGCTCTCGATAGTGTTAAGGCGCGTGCCAACCGGGAGGCTCGCTAATGTTCGACGTCGGGACTACGCTCATTGCCGCCGCTGCCCGCGATCCGGGGCGCCTTGCTCTTATCGACGGCGATCTCCGGCTCACTTACGCGGAACTGCGCGGGCAGGCCTGCAAGGTTGCGGCGGGGCTTGCCGGGATTGGTATCGGCCGGGGCGATCACTTGCTTGTGGTTCTCCAGAACCGCGGCCGAGATGGCGATCCTTCATTGGGCGACGCAACTCGCTGGCATCATCGTAACGCCCGTCAACTGGCGTGCAAAGCCAAGCGAGATCGACTTCTTTCTCGAAAACTCCGGAAGCCGCGCTGTTGTTTTCGAGCCCGTTACGGAGGCCGCGATCCTGGAGTTGCCGCGCGCGCAGGGCTTGCCGCGCATTGCCGTTGGGGGAGCCTCGGGCGGTACGCAAACCTATGCGGACCTTTTAGTCCACACTGCCCAAAGGCGCTCTTATGCGGCCGCTGACGACTGGTCGCTGATGCTCTACACCTCGGGCACTACGGGCCAAGGAAAGGGCGTTCCGCGCCGGCACCGCGCCGAGCGCGCTGGCGCGGTCGCCCATGTCGCGCAAAATCCCTACCGCTATGGCGAAGTGACCCTCGGCGTCATGCCGCTCTATCACACCATGGGCGTGCGCTCTCTTCTCGCGATGTCTATCATCAACGGGGCGTTTGTGTGCCTACCGCGGTTCGATGCCGGCAAGGCTTTGGAACTCATCGAACAAGAGCGCGTGACCAACCTCTATCTCGTCCCGACGCTCTACCACAATTTGCTGGCGCACCCGGACTTCCCTAAGCGCGATGTTTCCACGGTCCGCAAGCTCGGGTTCGCCGGAGCCTCAATGACGGACGGTTTGCTCCTGAAGCTTCAGGAGGCATTCAAGCCCGAGCTTTTCGTCAATCATTACGGGTCGTCGGAGATCTACACCTTCACCATCGACCAGAACGCCCCGAAGAAGCCCGGCAGCGCGGGCAAGGCCGGCATCAACACCGAAATCCGCGTCGTACGCATCGGCGCCCGCGATCCCGAAGCCGTCGCGCAACCGGGCGAGGAGGGCGAGATCATCGCGAGTTTCGCCGGCGACGAATCCTTCGAAGGCTATTGGCAGCGGCCTGATGCGGACGCGAAATCGCTAATCGGGGGCTGGTATTTCACCGGCGACATCGGGCATTTCGACAAAGACGGCGACCTGTTCGTCACCGGCCGCGTCGACGACATGATGATCACCGGAGGCGAGAACGTCCCTCCTGTCGAGATCGAGTTGGTCCTGTCGCTTCATGCCTGCGTCGCCGAGGTTGCCGTTGTGGGCATGCCAGACGACCGCTGGGGCCAGCGTGTGACCGCCTTCGTCAAACGCTGCGGGCCTTTGACCGCGGAAGAACTCGATGCGCATTGCCGTTCGTCGGGACTTGCGAACTACAAACGCCCAAAATCCTATGAGTTCGTGCAAGAGGTGCCAAAATCGCCGGTCGGTAAAATTCTGCGGCGGATGCTGGTCAAGGGCGAATACGAACTTGATTCCGGGATGCCTCTTACCGCTAAAGAAAAGGAGACAGAGCTTTGACGATCGCACCTCCTCCAGACCTGCTCACAGCGCTCGACGGTTTCCGCGTTGAAATCGACGAGGCCAAGGAACGCGCCGATATCGTCCTCGACCGGCCTCCGCTCAACGTCATCACCATGCCGCAGCGCGACCAGCTCCGGGCCGTGTTCGAAGCCCTTGATCTCGATCCGCGCGTGCGCATTATCGTGCTCAGATCGGTTGGCGAGCACTTCTCCTCCGGCGGCAACATCAAGGGCTTTATGGAAGCGAGCCCGGAGCATGTGTCGAAGCTCGCCTGGAACATCGCCGCGCCGCAGCGCTGCTCGAAGCCCGTGATCGCGGCGAACCGAGGCTATTGCTTCGGCGTCGGCTTCGAGATCTCGCTGGCCTGCGACTTTCGCATCGCTTCGGAAACCTGCCTCTATGCACTGCCGGAGCAAAAGCTCGGTCAAATACCGGGTTCGGGCGGGTCGGCGCGGCTCCAGGCCATGGTGGGCATCACCCGCACGAAGGATATCGTGATGCGCTCGCGCCGGATTACCGGCCAGGCAAGCCTTCGATTGGGGCGTCGCAACGGAATGCGTGCCCGACGACCGGCTCGAGCCGGTTACAGATGCCCTTGCCGACGAGCTCAGGGCTTTCTCGCCGCTTGCGCAAAGGACCGCGAAGAAGCTTCTCAACGACACCGAGGATGCAAGCCTTAGCATCGCGGTCGAGCTGGAAGGCCATTGCTATAGCCGGCTTCGAACCTCCGAAGATTTCAGGGAAGGCGTCGAGGCCTTCCACGCAAAGCGCAGTCCACATTTCACTGGCAAATAAAAAGACGCGTGGGGAGGAGAAATGAGAATATCAAGAAAGGTGTGGGCGATAGCCGCCGGCGCGGCCGCTCTTATAAGCACAGCCGTCCAGGCGCAGGAGCCCATCAAAATTGGCGTGGTGACGCCCCTATCTGGCACCTACGCGCCAATCGGCCAGCAGGTGCGCTGGGGGCTCGAACTCGCAACGAAGGAGGTCAACGGGCAAGGCGGTATCTCGGGGCGGCAAGTGCAGCTCCTCTTCGAGGACAGCGAGGCAAACCCCGCTGTGGCGACGCAGAAGGCTGAAAAGCTGTTCCAGGTCGAAAAGGTCGATTTCCTGACGGGAACGGTCAACTCCGGCGCGACGCTTGCTGTGGGCCAGGTCGCCGAACGCAACGACCGGCTGATCGCAACCACGGTGTCTTTCTCGGACGCGATCACGGGCGACAAATGTTCGCCGAACGTATTCCGGGTCAATGCCGCGGCGAACATGCAGGCAAGCGCGCTTGTCAACTGGATCGCAACCGCGAAGCCGAATGCGAAGATCTTCTATCTCGGGCCCGATTATGAAATGGGCCGGTCCACGGTGGCGGCTTTCAAGGCAAAGGCGGAAGCCATTGGGGCGGTGACGGTGGGCGAGATCTACGCGCCGCTCGGCTCCAAGGACTACTCGCAGTATTTCGGCCAGATCCGCGCCGCGCAGCCAGAGGTTCTGTACACGTCGGTTGCCGGCAACGACACCGTCCGCCTGCTCACCCAGCTCGATGAGTATGGCCTCTTGAGCCGGCTTCAAGTCACCGGCGCGTCGGGCACGGTGACGACACAAAACATCGGGGCGCTTGGCAGGGCAGCCGAAGGTTACGTGACGGGCGCCGGCTATTCGCCCCAAATCGATACGCCCGAAAACAAGACATTTGTGGACGCTTTCAAATCGGCAAACAAGATCGAACCCGACCTTTATGGCGCCGATAGTTACGGCCTTATCTACTTTTACAAGGCGGCGGCTGAAAAGGCGCAGTCGGTCGAAACCGGAAAGCTGCGCGAAGCGATGGGCGGTCTCGAATGGATGACGCCCCAAGGCAAGAAAACTATGCGGGCCGCCGATCATCAGGCGTTGATGACGATGTATGCTTTGCAGGTCCGGGGCGGGGATTTCAGGATCCTGTCGGAGGTTCCCGCCGATAAGGCTATCGGGCCCGTTACCTGCACGCGGCACTAATGCGAAGGAGCCAAGACCCCCTCACTCTGTCTCTCTCCCCAGGGGGAGAGAGGACGCCAGAATAACCGTCTCTTCTCCCCTTGGGGAGAAGGACAGGATGAGGGGGTCTTCGGCGATGGTACAATTCACAACGCGCTTTAGACAATCACTCAGGACCCAGAATGGATTACATCCAATTTGTCCTCGCGCCGCAAATGCTGAACGGGCTCTCCTTCGGAGTGTCCGTTATCCTGATGGCGCTTGGCCTGACAATCATTTTTGGGCTGCTCGACGTCATCAACATGGCGCACGGTGAGTTCTACGCCATCGGAGCTTATACTGGGTTTGTGCTCCTCGGGATGGGGCTGTCCTTCTGGGCGGTGATCGCACTTGTCCCCATTTTGATGGTGCCGCTCGGCTACGCCGCGCAGCGATTTCTTGTCCGCCGTGCATTTGACGCCGGCGACCGGCATACACTGAGCCTGCTCCTTACTCTCGGTCTGTCCATGATCATTGCCGACGCGTTGAGACTGGTGTTTGGCCCAAACACGGTCAGGCCCGAGACGCCGGTCAAAGGCGGCATTGAACTGCTCGGCATCTTCTTGCCCGCATATCGCGCGCTTTTGATAGGAATTGGGGCCGCGATCATCACCGCTGTTTATCTGCTTATCTACCGCACGAGCCTGGGCGCGATGATCCGAGCCGCGGCCTATGACCGGAACATGGCCGCGTCGCTCGGCGTGCCCGTCGAACGGGTTTACTCCGCCACCTTCGCCTTCGGCGTTGCGCTCGCCGGGCTGTCCGGCGTGCTGCTTGCGCCCGTGTTCTCGGTATTCCCGACTATGGGGCACGACTTTCTCGTGCTCGCCTTCACGGTTGTCATCGTTGGAGGCCTTGGCAGCATCAAGGGCGCGGTGCTCGCCGGGCTCCTGCTCACGCAGATTCAGGCCGTCTCAAGCCTGTTCATCTCGCCGGTCTGGAGCGATCCCATCGTCTTTGGCATCATGGTGCTTGTGCTGATGATGCGGCCCCAAGGGTTGTTCGGAAGGATTGGCTATGCTTGATGCGGCCGCTGGGAAGGACGCACAGGGTGAGCTGGAAGGCGCAGTCCGGGAAGGGAGCATCGCGGATCGCGTCTATGCGCAGGAGCGCAAAGCCTCCCGCGCCATGCATCGCCTCGCGCTGATTTTCTTTGGTGCGCTTCTGATTTTCTGCGCCGTGGCCTGGCGCGAAGGCGACAGCTTCTTTCTCAGGCTCGCGACAGAAGCCCTGATCATGGGCGGCCTAGCGCTGAGCGTCGATATTCTTCTTGGATTCGCGGGTCTGCTAAGCCTGGGGCAAGCTCTCTACCTTGGGCTCGGCGCCTATGCCTCCGCCCTCGTGATGAAAGACGTGCAGCCGTCATTCTGGCTTGCGCTTGGTGCGAGCGCCGCAATCGGGCTCCTGACGGGTCTCGCAGGTGGCATCATCGCGAGCAGAGTCAGGGGCGTGTACTTCGCCCTGATCACTTACGGCCTTGCTCAGGTCGTCGCCAAGGCCGTTTACAACACGCGGGAGCTTGGCGCCTCCGACGGCATCATTGGCATTCCGATCATTAAGGTGCCGCTCGGGTTCACGACTGTTTCCGCGGACGATCCGGCCGGTTTCTTTCTAACAGTGCTTGGCTTCACCGGCGTGATTTACCTCTTGCTGAGTTATCTCGCGGCAACGCCTTCCGGACGGCTTCTTTCCGCATTGAGGATCAACCCATCGCGCCTCCCATTTCTCGGCTGGCCGGCCGGACCCATAAAGCTCAGCGCATGCGTGATCGCGGCCGTGATCGCTTCCACCTCGGGCGGTTTCTATCCAATGCTGCGCGGCTTCGTCTCGCCGGAGCTCATGTATTTTGAGATGTCCACGAACGCCGTGATCGCCGTGATCATTGGAGGCACCGGCACGCTCATAGGGCCGCTTCTCGGCGCAATGGTGCTCGTCTTTGGCAAGAGCATCATTGGGTCGTACACCGAGTATAACCTCATAGTAATCGGCGCTCTGTTCATGGTGGCCGTTCTGTTCTTCCCGGCGGGCATCGCCGGGGTGATCAAGGCGATGGCCGGCCGGCAAAGGGCTTCCCGATGAGGCTTGATCCAGCCCAGGATATCGTGCTTGAAACCCGCGATCTAAGTGTGAGTTTCGGCGGCCTGACAGCGGTCAACCATGTCAGCCTCGCCATCTCGCGCGGCGGGATCACCTCGATCATCGGCCCGAACGGTGCCGGAAAGAGCACCCTTTTCAATCTGATATCGGGAGCCATCCGGCCATCCTCGGGCCAGATTTTAATCGATGGCCGCCCAGCCGCCTCTACCCCCTCAAGGCTTTGCAGACAGGGGTTGGCGCGCAGTTTCCAGATCACGAACCTCTTCTCGCAGCTTTCCGTCTTCGAGAACTTGCGCCTCGCCGCCCAAATGCTGGAGCCAAGAGCGCGAGGCTTTCTGCCGGTGCGCATGTCGAGGCGCGCGGAGGCCAAGGCTGAGGCGCTTCTCTTGCGTTTCGATCTAGCGGCAAAGGCTGATGGCTTGGCGGGCGAACTGTCGCATGGGGAGCAACGCAGGCTGGAGATCGCCGCCGCTCTTGCCTCCGAGCCTCGCATCCTGCTTCTCGACGAGCCCACGCAGGGGATGTCTCATGGCGACACCGAGGAGACCAAGGCTCTCGTCCAATCGCTGGGCAAAGAGCTGACCGTGCTCCTCATCGAGCACGACATCGAGTTGGTCATGGACCTGTCGAGCCGTGTTATCGTGCTGCATCAAGGCGCGATACTTGCCGACGGGTCTCCCTCGTCGGTGCGGGCCAGCCCCGAGGTGCAGGCCGCTTATTTTGGTGGGCATTAGAATGCTCGAGCTCGAAAGCGTCCATGCCCATTACGGTCCGAGCCACGTGTTGCAAGGCGTCGGCCTGAGTGTCGGGGAGGGCGAGGCCGTGGGCCTTTTCGGGCGTAACGGCGTAGGAAAAACGTCTATCCTCCGCGCAATCGCGGGATGGCTCCGGCCAAGCTCCGGCGTGATCCGGTTCGCGGGAAAATCGATCGGCGGCCTTTCCCCGGACGCGATCTGCCGGATGGGCATCGGCTTCGTTCCAGAGGACCGCCGGATCTTTCCGGGCCTATCGGTCGAAGAGAATTTGCGGCTGGGATTCTTGCAGAGCCCTGGCCGGAGCGGGAAACAAAAGGCGGCGCTTCTCGGCCGGGTGTTCGAGCTCTTTCCACGCCTCAAGGAGCGGCGGCGCCAAGCCGGCACGACCTTATCCGGAGGCGAGCAGCAGATGCTTGCAATCGCCCGGGTTCTACTCGGGGATCAGAAATTGATCCTGATCGATGAGCCCACGGAGGGGCTCGCCCCCATTATTGTCGATGAAATATTCGCAATCCTGGCGCAGCTTCAGTCGGAAAAGCGCGCCATATTGCTCGTCGAGCAAAACGTCCGGCGCGGCATGGAGATTTGCGGCAAGGTTTGCGCGGTTGAGCGCGGCCGCATCGTCTTTAGTGGCAACGGTGCGAGCGAGGCTGATCGCTCAAATCTGCTGAAGGCGATCGCAGTCTCTGCAAGTCCGTAGTCTCTCAATACTATGCTAGAGTTGGCCTCTTTTTCACAGACCCTCATCCTTCGAGACGCCGCTGTGCGGCTCCTCAGGATGAGGCTTCGAGACGCTGCCGATGAGGCACCCCTCATAGTGAAGGGACGCAGGCCGTCTCGAACCATAGCGCTGTTGCCGGGTCCGCCCGGTGCCGGAGATAGCACCCGGCGGATAGGCCGTTGCTACTTCGCTGACGCAACGAACTCGATCTCGACATGGCCACCGCCCGGAAGTGCGGCCACCTCCACGGTGGTGCGCGCGGGGTAGGGCGCGTCGAAGAAGGTCTCGTAGACCTTGTTCATGGAAGCGAACTCGTTCATGTCGGTGAGGTACACATTGGCCTTCACGACATCGCCCATCCCGAGACCGGCAGCGCCCAAGACGGCAGCGAGGCCCTTCAGAAGCTGATCCGTCTCGGCCGCGACCCCGCCTTCGGCGAGTTTGCCGGTTGCCGGATCGATGCCGAGCTGACCCGACAGGTAGAGAATGTCCCCGGCCCAGACTGCGCGGGAATAGGGGCCCAGCACTTTGCCAATTGCCGGCACATCGTTGATCGCGCGACGGGACATGACTGCTCCTTCAGTGTTGACACCAGTTTATCGAAAGCGGGCTCTCTGCCGTTCCCTACTGAGCGACGGCGAGCTTCTTCTGCGCGAGATCGCTATAGTCCTCCATGAGCGCCTTAGAGATTTGGCCGGGCGTGAAACGGTAGGGGCCCGCCTCCGAAACGGGCGTAACCTCCGCCGCCGATCCGGTCAGGAAGCATTGCTCAAATCCGGAAAGTTCGTCGAGCTGAATGTGGCGCTCCACGATCTCAATGCCGCGCTTCTTCGCGAGCCCGATCACGGTACGGCGCGTAATGCCGTCCAGAAAGCAATCGGGCGTTGGGGTATGCAGCTTGCCATCCTTTACGAAGAAGATATTCGCGCCGGTTGCCTCCGCGACGAGCCCCCGGTAGTCGAGCATGAGCGCGTCGGTATAACCCTCGTCCATCGCGCGGTGCTTTTCGATGGTGCAAATCATATAGAGGCCCGTCGCCTTGGCCCTGCAAGGGGCGGTCAACGGATCTGGCCTCCGGTAATCGGCGAGGCGCAGGCGTATCCCTTTCAGTCTTTCTTCAACAGGAAAATACGAGCCCCAGTCCCAGCAAGCGACCGCCAGATTGATCTTGGTCTTCTGCGCCGCGACGCCCATTTCCTCCGCGCCGCGCCAGGCAATCGGGCGGATATAGCCGTCCACGAGCCCTTGCGCCGCGATGACGTCGCGGCACGCCTGCTCGATCTGGGCGACGGTGTACGGAATTGTAAAGCCAAGCACCTGCGCGGAGTTTTGTAGCCTCTCGCTGTGCTGGGTGAGCGCAAACACTTCGCCGCCGTAAATGCGCGCGCCTTCAAAAACGGCGCTCGCGTAGTGGAGAGCGTGGGTTAATACATGGACCTTTGCGTCGCGCCAGGGTACGAGGCTGCCATTCATCCAAATGAAACCGTCGCGCTGGTCATATGGAATCGTTGACATGGCAGTCTCCAATGCTTTGTTTGTGCTTCTTGAGGTTGCGCGGCGCCCTAAATCCGGCGCCTACCAAGCGTTTGATAGCTAAAGACCGGAGTCAAGCGTGTCAATAACGCTTGAGGTCGCTGGAAAGTTGTTTTGACGATCAGGACCGCCTAAGAGAAAGCGAAGCATCAGCCATGATGGCCATGACAGCGCTCGATACCGGCGCACCACCTTTGCCCGACGACGCCGCACATATCCTCGTTGTCGACGACGACGAACGGATCCGCGATCTCCTCGCGGGCTATTTGCGCCAGAACGGCTTTCGGGTCACGCAAGCCGAGAACGGCGCCGCGGCGCGGGCTCAAATGGAGGGGCTCGCCTTCGATTGCTTGATTCTCGACGTGATGATGCCGGGCGAGAGCGGCTTCGACATCGCTGAGCGGCTCCGCCAAAATAGCGATATTCCGATCCTGATGCTGACAGCGAGGTCCGAGCCGGAGCACCGGGTGCGCGGGTTGGAACTCGGCGTCGACGATTACGTGCCGAAACCGTTTGAGCCGCGCGAGCTGCTGCTGCGCCTTCAGAACATTCTGCGGCGAAGAGCCTCGCCCCAGACGCGCGATGGCGAGGTCCGCTTCGGGCCGTTTACCTTCGACCTGCGCCGGAACGAATTGAAACGCGGCAACGAAGCCATACGCCTGACCGACAAGGAACGCGAGGTGCTCCGGGAGTTCGCTCTGAGCGGCGGCCAGCCCGTCTCCCGCGAGGAACTTGCACGGCTCGGTGAATACGAGAACGAGCGCGCCGTCGACGTTCAGATCAACCGGCTCCGCCAGAAGATCGAGACAGACCCGGCCAATCCGGCCTACCTTCACACGGTAAGGGGTAAGGGCTATGTGCTTTATCTCGATTGATTGGGGGAGACCGCCGCCATTTCCCTGGAGCTAACTGAAGGCGTTCCCGCAGCCGGCTCAGGCGGGATAGGCCCCGTCACCGCCGGCACAGGCGGTCAGAATGTGAAGACAAGGCGCCGGCCCGCGGCCTTGCGTGGGCTGGTGCGGCGCATGTCGCGTGTGGCTGCGCCCCTCGGATCCTGGGCGCCGAAAGGCCTTTATGCCCGCGCGCTCATCATCATCATCGCCCCGATCGTCGTTCTGCAATCGATTTTGGCATTCGTTTTCCTCAACCGGCATTGGGAGGCCGTGACCAGCCGCCTTTCCGTTGCCACCGCGCAGGACATCGCGATGCTGGCCAGCGCCTATGAGTGGAACAGCCTGAAAGACCCCGCCGGACTGACGCGCCTCAGCGACGCGGCCCGAGACCGGCTCAACCTTCTTGTCCGCTTCGTGCCAGGCGAGGAACTACCTGTCACGCGGTCGAAACCGTTCTTCGGCTTTCTTGACCATTATCTGTCAAAAGAGATCCGGCGGCGCATCAATAAGCCCTATTGGATCGACACGGTCGGATCTTCCGGCCATATCGAGGTCAGGGTTAAACTCGACGGTGCCGTGATGCGGGTTCTTGCCCCGCGCGCGCAATTGATTCCATCCAACACGCATATTTTCTTGGTCTGGATGGTGGGTTCGGCCACAGTGCTGCTCATCGTCGCGATTCTGTTTTTGCGTAACCAAATCCGGCCCGTGCTGGCGCTTGCCGATGCCGCCGACCGCTTCGGCCGGGGAAGGCCGGCGCCTCCAAATTTCACCGTGCGCGGCGCGCGCGAGGTCCGCCTCGCCGCGCAGGCCTTTCTCGACATGCGCGACCGGATCGAGCGCCATGTGGAGCAGCGCACAATCATGCTCGCAGGCGTTAGCCACGATCTGCGCACGATCCTCACCCGTTTCCGGCTGCAACTCGCCATGATGGGGGCGCCTCAGGTCGAGGATTTGAAGCACGATGTCGATGAAATGCAGCAGATGCTTGAAGACTACATGGCCTTTGCCAAGGGCGATGCCGGGGAGAAGACACGGCGCGTGAACGTGCGTCTGCTCCTGGAAGAGGTGCAAGCCGCGGCCAAGGCGCCGTCCAAGGCCATCAAACTCGATGTGCGCCAGGACCCCCTCATCGTCGCGCTCCGGCGCAACGCGTTCAAGCGCGCGATTGTCAACCTCGTCGCCAACGCGTCGCGCTACGCCGATGTCATCTCGATCCGGGCACTGAGGTCAAGCCGCTGGCTCACGATTGCGGTCGAGGATAACGGCCCCGGCATCCCCGCCGGCAAACGCGAGGAGGTCTTCCGGCCATTTCATAGCCTCGATGCCGCGCGCAATCAGAACAAAAAAAGTTCCGGCCTCGGGCTCGCCATCGCCCGCGATATCATCCGCGGGCATGGGGGCGAGATCACACTTTCTGACAGCGCGCTGGGCGGATTGAGGGCGGTGGTCCGCATCCCCGTCATGCCTGCACCGGGGAAGCCGGACCTGTTGCCAGGGCCAGGTCGGGTGCATACGTAAACACACTGGCTTGGAGAGATCGGCACCCGAGCCTGCGACCCGGGGTGAGAGCGCGTTTCCATGTTGCAGTGAAAGAGCGGATTTGATATCCGTTTCCGGCGGTTTCCATTGAATAAAGAAGAAAGCGGCCCTACGGATCGATAGTCCATCCAATAGATCCTTGGAAACCTGTTTCCTGCGGAGAGGTGCTAGAGTGGTTGAATAGGCCGGTCTCGAAAACCGGAATACGCGTAAGCGTATCGAGGGTTCGAAATCCCTCCCTCTCCGCCAACGCTCAAGTTGTCCAGCCCGGAGACATAGGTCACGTTTTGTACCTAAGACATGGGTGACAACCTCGTGCCGAACGGGTTGCCGATGGTTTGCAAGGTTTTCTGTTCCAGGTCGATATATCCGAGATCATAGTGCATGAAGGAGACGAGCCAAATACCCTCGTCGACTTCTTTGATGCCGAGCCTCTGGCCTGCCATGACCGTTGAGATGTTGATCTTCTTTCTGTGCATGCAGATGCGTCCGCAGGCGGTAACGAGCACGTCCTTGTCATGGCAGGGGTATTCGATTTCGGGCAAGCCCGAATAGGGCCGTGAAGAGGAGGTGTAGACCTCAGCCGGCGTTTTCATGGCAAGCGCCTCGTGCGGTCTTTCCGTATTGAATTCGTTCATAAAATCATCGAAGCGGGCCTGTTGCGCCAAGCTGTTTTGGCAAGCAGGGCGGGTCGCCTCTTTCTTCAAGGTGAGGTGCATGCGCTCATGGCGGCCATTCTGTTGCGGATGGCCCGGCTTGATCCTCTCGATCGCGATGCCGAGTCTCAGCCAGAAGACCGAAAGCCTTGAGAGGTTATAGAGCCCATTCGGGGAGGCAAAGGGCAGGCCGTTATCGCTTCTGATCGCGGCGGGCAGGCCGTGGTCCTGGAACAGGCGGCGGAACGCCTCCAGGACAGGCGCCTCCTTCGTTGAGTCAAGGGCTTCCAGGAGAAGGAGCTTGCGCGAGGTCTGGTCCGTGACGGTCAAAGGGTAACAATACCGGCCGTTGCCGAGCTTGAACTCGCCCTTGAAGTCGGCGCACCACAGATCGTTCGGCGCCAAGGCCTGGCTGAGCGGCGTTCCTTCCGCCCGGTTCCGCCTTTTGCGGGCGCGGGCGACAAGGCCGTGGCGGTCGAGAACCGCATGCACGGTGCTCTTGGCCGGGATGCGGACGTCTCCGGCAAGCCGCTTCACAAGGAGTTCCCTGATCTTCCTCGCGCCCCAGTGCGGCTTGTCCTTTTTTAAGCGGACGATCATGCGCTCGATGGACTCGGGCAGCTGGTTCGCATAGCGCACCGGCCGGCGCGAACGGTCTGTCAGCGCCTCGAGCCCCTCATCCTTGTAGCGGTTGTAAAGCTTGTAGCCGGTCTTCCGCGAGATGCCGAACTCCCGGCAGAGATCGCTCATGCCCTCGCCATCGAGAAGCCGGGCCACAAAACGAAGACGTTCCTCCATCGCCGAACACGCTTTCCACGGCATCAACACCCCCCGCCAGAAAGCGAAAAGTGTTACCTATGTGTCCGGTACAAACTGTCACCTATGTCTCGGGTCGCTCAAGTAAGATACCGGGTACGCATACCGGCCGTCTTCCGACCCGGCGCGGTATCCTCTAAACCGGCCGGCAAAAACGCGATGGCAGTGAGATCAGGACTTCGAACCCTTTTCCCAGCCTGGGAATGCCGAGGCGAATCTCGCCGCCATGCGATTGCACAATGTCGCGCGCTATCGTGAGGCCCAAGCCAACGCCGCCGCTCTCCCGGTTGCGTGCATAATCCAGACGCCCGAAAGGCTTAAACGCCAGATCGGCTTTGTCTGCGGGAATGCCGGGCCCATCGTCCACGATTGATATCGCCGCGCCTTCCGCAGTAGGCTTAAGCTGAACGCGCGCGCAGCCGCCATATTTGACAGCATTGTCGATAAGATTGGTGAAGGCCCGTTTGATCCCCACCGGCTGGCACGGGGCGAAAAGGTGATCGGGACCGGAATAGCTGGCAGGGCAGTTGCGGTCGGAAAAGCTATCGCAAAGGCTGATAAGCAAGGCTGCGAGATCGATCATCTGCGCCTGCTCACCCTTAAGGTCCTCGCCTGCAAAAGCCAGGGTTGCGGAGATTACCCGCTCCATCTCCTCCAAGCCTGCAATGAGGCGCTCCTTGCCGTCGCCTCCGGTCACTTCTTCCGCGTCGAGGAGGAGGCCGGTCAGACTGGTCCTGAGATCGTGAGACAGGGCAGCGAGCATATGGGTACGCTCATCGATAAAGCGCTTGATGCTCTCTTGCATTTCGTTCATCGCACTCGCGATAACTTCGAACTCATGCAGGCCGGCCGGATCGATGGGCACAGCCTTGCGCGTCCGCCCGAAGTTCCGTGCGCCCTCGGTGAGCCGTTCCAGCGGGCGCAGCGTTTTTCTTGCTGTGATGGTCGAAAGAAATGCAACGAGCGAGACCGCACCGATCAGGAGGAGGAGCAAGGGATGCAACCGCTCTGCGTAGCCTTGCGTGCCTTCCGGTTCGATGATGATCCAACTCTCATCGAGCCCCTGAATTGCAAGCTGAAAGATTCCCAGAATGGGAATATCCGCCTCCCCGGGCCCCAGCGGGCCCAATGGCAAGCGTTGCAGAAAATCCGGCGGCTGAGGCTGCACGTCGACGTGAAAGATGTTGCCGTGAAGCTCGAGCACGCCCTTCACCGCCACTTTCCTGACTTTTCCTTCCAGATCGCGTTCGATGGAAGCTTTTGCCCGATCGAGAAAAGGCCGCAGGCCTTTCTCCGATTCTGGCTCAGGCTCGTCCCATGTCCGCCGCCAGCGGATTTGTAAACGATTGTCCGCTCCAAACCCTGCGGCGCGCGCATCCCTTGCTTGCGCATTCTCCTGAAAGATGACCGATGTGGCTTCCTCCGCCTTCCCAACGAGCCAGTGCGCACTGTACGTCGTCAGGACCCGTGCAGGCATGAGGAGGAAGAGCACAGCATAAAGCGCATCGACGGCGACGATCGCCGCCAATATCGTGACCGCAATCCGTGTCCTGAGCCGTAGGCGGGGCCAAGCCTCACGAAACCGCATCGGTTGCGTACTCCGCCGATCCCGACAGGACGTCTGCGCAGAACACATAACCGCCGCTTCGCACCGTCTTGATCAGCACCGGAAGTTGTGGATCGGCTTCTATTTTGCGGCGAAGCCTGCTGACCTGCACATCGATGCTCCGGTCGAAGACTGCTGCTTCCCTGCCACGAGTCAGATCGAGAAGCTGATCCCGCGTGAGGACGTGCCGCGGGCGTCCCGTAAAAACCAGAAGCAAATCGAACTCACCGCCGGTCAGCTCGACAAGCACGCCTTCCGGGTTGCGAAGCGTGCGCCGGACAGCATCCAGACGCCACCCTTCGAATTCGTAGGAGACGGCCGCTGCGCTCTCCGGCTTCGCCGTGATGTCACCTGTGCGGCGTAACACCGCCCGGATTCGCGCCAGCAATTCCCTGGAACGGATGGGCTTGCAGATGTAATCGTCGGCGCCCAGTTCGAGCCCTACGACGCAGTCGATTTCTTGGGACAGGGCGGTCAAGAAAATAACCGGGATCTTGCTTGTTTCGTGAAGGCGCCTGCACAGCGTAAACCCGTCTTCACCGCGCATCATAATATCGAGCACGACCAGATCGAAGCGGCCGTTCGCTACCGCGACGAACATGGCCACGCCATCCTCCGCCTCCGAAACGCGGAACCCGTTCGCTGTGAGCAAGCGGGCAAGGCTGGTTCTGATCTGTCTGTCATCCTCGACAATCAAGATATGCGGTGCCGTTGGCATGACCATACCTCGAAAAGCAATGACTCAGGTCATAAGCCTAGCCCCGGCTTTTGGCTACCACCTCTGTGTTGTAACACTCCGTTACACTTCGTCTTGCGGCGCTCATCATAGGAGCGGCCTTACTGTGTAAGATATGTGCCTTGCGGGATGCCCCACACCTGCAGGTAATCTGGCGGCCAGCAATGGCCGCCAGATATTCGGCCTGCAATGCCGGACCCGAGGCATAAAAAGGCGCGGGTTAAGTCAACGCCCTTTTGGCGGGCGCGTTGGAGGAGATTTTAATGAGGGATTTGGATTCATCCCCGCTTCCCGCAGGCAGAAAAGTGGATTTTCTCGATGCGAGCGAGGAGGAAGCCGTTGACCTTGTCCGTTCCTTGCTGGGTCAGTTGGCTATCATGGCTTCCTGCCTCTCCATGTCAGCCGAACGCAGGGAAACACTCAAAGCCAACATCGCCCATTTCGAGGCCTATCTAAACCGGCGCAATCCCAAAAGCTGAATGCTGATTTCGCGGCGGCCTGTATGTAGCGCCCAATTTCCTTAATGGTGTGGCCGCTCAACGGAACAGAAGCTGCTTCTCCAAGACAACGAATTCGAGATCGGACCGCTTTGGAAGTCCGAACTTGGTGTCGCCATAAGGAAAGGGTTCCGTTCGATGCGTGTTGACGTAGCCGCGCCGCTCGTACCAGGCGATCAGTTCCGGACGCTGCCGGATGACCGTCATTTCCACCAGGCGGAAGCGCCAGTTTTCACGCACCCAATGCTCCGCCGCGGCCAGCAAATGTTTCCCGATGCCGCCAGCCTGAAGGTCAGGCCGCACGGTCAGCATACCGAGATAGGCGCTGTCAGCCTTTCGCTGCAAAAGGACGCAACCGATCAAGCCGGCATCCCTACGCATTTGCAAAATTATGTTAAGGTTCCCCGAAATCAGTTCGCGAAGCGTGTCTGGATCGGTTCTTTGTCCGCTGAGGAGATCGGCTTCCGTCGTCCAGCCGCGTCTGCTGGAGTCACCGCGAAAGGCCGAGTTCACCAGCCGGGAAAGGTTCTCCGCGTCGCCGCGTTCCGCAACCCTGAAGCACTCGCTCATCAGGTTTCATACCGCTTTGCCGGCCGTGTCCCGGCGAGAATCATCTGAAATGTCTTGATGCTTCTTTACCACCACACCCGTTCAGTGAAGTCGTGAAACTTGACACAACGCCGGGAAAACTTGCCAAAGTAAACTTACGGAAGATAAGGAGTGGATGAGCGGGGCAATGTTTACGAGCCTCTAGGAGACGGTGCCCGCCCTGAGAAACGGTCCAAAATTCCACGTCACCCATAATCCAATGCACAGCCCGGCTCCAAAGGGCACCTTCTCGGTGAGGAGTTGGGAGCCCGTACGGCGCAGATAGATCGCCGCGAAAACGAACCCTGTCAGGCAGGCGATAAGCAGAACCTGCGGAAGCCCCTCGATCCCAGCCCAGGCCCCTGCGGCAGCGAAAAGTTTGACATCCCCCAACCCGAGACCGTCGCGCCCTGCGACGAACCTGTAGACGAGTTTCACTGTCATAAGGCTCGCTCCGCCTGCCAATACTCCGCCGGCGCTTTCTTGCGCAGCTGCCATTCCCTCGCTTGCTGCGAATCCCAGGCCGGAGAGAAGCAAGGCGTAGTTCAAGAGGTTTGGAAGCACGAAGCCGGTGACGTCGAAGGCAAACAGGGCAATGAGGATCCAGCCGAGGGCGAGACCAGGCAGGATCAGTTCCGGCGGCTTCATCCGTGCTGCCCAAAGACCCAGGATAAGAAACGCCAGCCCCATGGCGGGATAGAGCATATGGGTGGGGGCGTGACAGGACCGCCTCAAAATCCGAAGCCGGGGAATCGGGGAAAGCAGACCGCGCTTTCTCAAGCCATGTTCGCAGCTCTCATCCCGGGGCATTCCGGCGCCTGGGTGGGGCTTCCGCTGCTCTGGCGGCTGCTCGTGATGTTCCTCACCGCAGCTTTTAAGAACGGCGTGCGCCGCCAAAGCCCCCAGGATAGGGGAAATCGCAATCAGGAAGATGATGGCAACTTGGAAAGAAAGGAACATCGGGTCCAATCGGGTCTCGCCGGCGTTGCCTCCGGTCTTAGCACGGAAGCGGGAAATTGGGGACAATTGCCAGCCTTCGGAACGCTTGCGCTGAATAGTGCAGCCGGAATCGAACCGCCCATTCGCTGGTTCCGGAATAAGCGCCCGCCGGTGTCTGCGAGGCTCCATCTGCCGATTGCATAGCCCGGACGGAACGTCTATTTTGCGCGTGGCGCAATAGGCGGGAGGCACTAAAATGGGCTTTCAAAACTGGAGCGGCCGCGTGCGGTCGCGTTTACGAATGCTTGCCTGCCAGATCCGTGAACCATCACGGAATTCCGAAAGGCGCGGCACGGCAGGATATAGCCTTATCGAGCTTCTGATTGTACTCGCGATCATCGGCTTGATCGTCGGGCTCGTTGGGCCGCGTGTGCTTGGCTATCTGGAGACCAGTAAAGTTAAAAGCACCCGGCTTCAGATCGACAATTTCGGCAAAGCGCTCGACCTTTATTTTCTAGATGGCGGACGCTACCCGACTACCGCGGAAGGACTCGATGCTCTGGTGCAAAAACCTGCGGGTGGCGCAAGCTGGGCCGGGCCTTACTTGAAGGGCGATAAGGTGCCGCTCGACCCCTGGGGCAACCGCTACAATTACCGTTCGCCGGGCGAACATGGCCGCTACGATCTTTATTCCTTCGGTGCGGATGGCCGGGACGGAGGTACTGGAAACGACGCGGACATCACCAATTGGGAGACCGCGGCGCCCACTGCAGCAGCGGCCGGGCAGCGATAAGCCGTGCCGCTCTTCTCCTACAGGGCGCTGACGCTGGCGGGCGAGGCTGCGCAAGGGGTGGAGACAGCGGAGTCCCAGGAGCAATTGCGCGACATTTTGGCTTCGCGCGATCTTATATTGAAAAGCAGCCGGGTGAGCCGGGGCGGAAGCTCCTTTGCACGGCCCCCCTTAAAGCATATCGCGAATTTCAATCGCGAATTGGCCGTATTACTGCGCGCGGGCATTTCGATCCCGGAATCGTTGTCATTACTCTGCGTGCGCCCCGGTCAGGCCAAGCTTGAGAAGGTCTTGCAGATGGTCGCGGGCGAGGTGAGGCGCGGGGTGTCCTTCTCCGAAGCCATGGCCAAAGCGCCGGCGGCGTTCGATGCGCCCTATCGCGCTCTCGTTGCGACCGGCGAGCAGGCCGGCGCCCTTCCGCTTTGCCTCGAACGCTATCAGGACTATGTCGATCTCCGGCAGAAGATAGGCTCGCAAGTTTCGAAAGCGATGATTTATCCCATCGCGCTTCTGAGTGTGCTTTCGGCCGTGCTGACCTTCCTCTTCATCGCGGTTATTCCAAACTTCGTGTCCATGTATCGCGAACTTGGAAGCGCGCTGCCTGCGCCAACAAAGGTCCTGATCGCTATCGAGGGCCACTTCCCAATCATTGCCATGGTCATCGCTGGGACTATTGGCTCGGTCTGGCTTCTGGACCGGCTCTGGACGTCGACCTCCGCAGGCGCTATCGCCCGCGACAAGGCCCTGCTTTCGATCCCGGTCCTGGGCGCATTCCGGCGCGCATCGGCGGCGGCGGCCACTGCGCGGATGCTGTCGATCCTGATCTCGTCCGGTGCTACCGTGACAAAGGCGCTGACGGTGGCAGCCTCAAGCGTGAACGACCGCTATTTCGCGTATGTGCTATCCAGCGCGAACCAGGCTGTGAAGGAAGGGAACCCGCTTGTGAAAGCCCTGGGCGATGGACTTTTCCGTCCCATCGCGCTGAAAATGATCCAGGCGGGTGAAGCGAGCGGCAGTCTCGACAAGATGCTGGCCGCCGTCGCGGCGCAGCAGGATGAGGACCTCTCCAATAGTTTGAGCCGGCTCATGAGCATGATGGAGCCGGCTGTGCTGCTGCTTGCCGGTTTTCTTGTCGGCGGCGTCGTCATTTCGATGTATCTTCCCATCTTTACCCTGACGGATCTCATCAAGTGACGCCCCAAACCGCCGCGAAATACGGCCTGCCCTTTAGCGACCTCGCCGGGGTGCGGATAGCGCCGGAAGCGCTGGTCCGGTTGCCAACCGCGGATGCGAGGCGCCTTGGCGTGGCACCGCTGCGGGCGGAAGGCAATGTGCTCGTCGTGGCTACCAGCCGGCCTGACGATTTTGATTTGGAGCAAAAACTGAGTGTCCTTTGCTGCAGCGAAATCGATTTCGTTGCGAGTCCGGCCGCGGCTATCGACGAGCTCCTGAAGAAATATGACGATGCCAACAGGGTTTTGGAGGAAGTCAGCGCCGAGTTTGGGCTGGCGCTCGTCCGCGAAACCGGCGAAGGTACAAGCGAGACCATCGATCTCGAAGCTTTCGGCGGCGATGCGGCGCCCGTGGTGCGGCTCGTCAACGAGATGATCCGCGCGGCCCTGCAGAAGCAGGCCAGCGACATTCACATCCATTCCGCTTCCGAAGGCGTGTCCGTCGATTTTCGCGTGGATGGCGTGTTGATGCATGCGCTCGGCCCGTTCGATCCCGGTTATCAAGCAACGCTCGTCTCGCGCATCAAGGTCATGGCCGATCTCGACATCGCCGAGCATCGGGTTCCACAGGATGGCAGGTTCCGGCTGCGGGGCCGGCAGGGCGATATCGATTTTCGCGTCTCGGTTCTGCCGGGCGTGCACGGCGAAGATATCGTGATCCGGGTGCTCGATAAAGCGCATCTCATGGAAAAACGCAAAACGCTGTCGCTTGAAGCGCTAGGCTATGAAGAGCAGGACCACGCCATCCTCGCCCGCATCGCACGTGCTCCAGCCGGAATGATGCTCGTCACAGGGCCGACCGGATCGGGCAAAACCACAACGCTCTATGCCTGCCTCTCCGAGTTCAGCACCAGAGAGGAAAAGGTGATTACGATCGAGGACCCGGTCGAATATGAGCTACCAGGCATTTTGCAAATTCCTGTCGCCGAAAAAAAGGGGCTAACGTTCGCGCGCGGATTGCGCTCCATTCTGCGGCACGACCCGGACAAGATCATGGTGGGCGAGATTCGCGATCACGAGACCGCCTCCATCGCAGTGCAGGCGGCGCTGACCGGGCATCTCGTTTTCACCACCGTGCATGCGAACAACGCCTTCGATGTCATCTCGCGTTTCACCCATATGGAGATCGACCTGCACGAGCTGGTGGCCGCGCTGAGCTGCGTCGTCGCCCAACGCCTCATGCGCCGGCTCTGCCCCGCATGCTCGCGCCTCCGCATCCACGGTCCGGAAGAGATTGCAGCTCTTGGCCTCGACGACATGGCGCTCGCGCTTGAAGCCTGGCATGAGTCAACGGGGTGCGAGGTGTGCTTCAATGCCGGATATTCGGGCCGGACGGTAGCGGCCGAAATTCTCACATTAACACCGGAACTCAAGCAGATGATTGTGGAGCGCCGGCCAGCCGAAGAGATGCGCCAAGCCGCCCTGAAAAACGGATTCCGGGAAATGCGCGAAGCGGCACTGTCTAAGGCACGGCAGGGTTTGACCTCCCTGCAAGAAGTGGTGAGGGTGACGTGACGCTCCTGCGCCGGCCATATTGTCTTATGCGGATCGGCGTGTCGCATGTCTACGGTGCGTGGCTCCCAGGCAGGGCTAGCAGCCCTGCGGCAAGCGCGGCTGCGCGCTTTGAGGCCGATGCCGCCCGCTCTGGTGCGAGCCTGGTTCCGGCGCTGAATGCAGTGCTTGATCAAATCCTGCCGGCTCGCAGGCTCTTTTCGCCCCATGTCAGCATAGGGCTCGCAGGCCCCCATGTCAGGGCTGCCATCATGGACTTCGCGAAACTGCCGAAGGCGGCAAGCGACCGCTCGCTTTTAATCTCTCAGCGGTTTTGCCGGGAAAACCGGCTAGACGCCACCAAGATCGCGGTCCTGCCCAGCCGGTTAGGCAGCTCCCTGGGTGGAGGAGAGGCGGTGCTTTGCCTTGCCGTGGCCAAAGACCTTCTGGCCGAAATCATAGCGGCGCTTGGCACGCGAGGGATTCATGCGGATGAAATTGCGCCGGAATACATGCTGGCCTTCGCGGAAGCCGATACAACCGGGCTGCAGGCGCCTGGCATGGCGCTCATGCAGGGTTCCGACGCCAGCACCATCCTCGTCTGGAACAAGCAAAGGACGATAGTGCACATCGCGTCTTATGCTACTGAAGCGGGCGCCGAAAGCCGCACCGTGTCGCGTCTCTTCCGCTATGCGAAGATCGTGGGCTCCGATTACGGACCTGTTGCCCTTTACGCATGCGGGCCGCTACCCAATCACCTGGCGCGCGAGCACCCGCCCGGCGAACTTGGACTGAAGCTCTTGCGCTGGCCGGCGGAGCATGGCCGCTGGTCCCGGCAGATCGCGGCGGCGTAATGAGGACCCCCATCCAGCTTTCCCCCGTAAACTTCTCCCGCGATCTGCGCGGCGCTTCGCTCGGTGCTGCGGCCATCGCTGGCATTCTTGCGCTTGCTGCCTTGGCCGCGACGGCGGTCCTCGTCGTCGAGACGGCGCGCTCCCGTGCCGCGCAGGAGCGGATGCTCTCGCAAGCCCGCGTTCTCGAAGCTGAGGCTGCCACTCTGCGCCAGCAGCAAAGCAAGAGCGAGCCGCAAGCCGCCGCTATTGGCGAGCTTCGCCAGCGCATCGTTTCCCTGAACGCACTGGATTTTGGTCAGGCCCCACCAGTTACGAGCGTCCTGTCCGCGCTCGAAGAGCTGATGCCGCCAGCCGTCGCCTTGCAAAACCTGGATTACGACCGCACCAAGGGCACTCTTGAAATTGTCGCGGTGTCAGCATCGAGCGAGGATCTCACCAACTTCTTCGACATTGCAAGCCGTAGCCGCTCGTTCAAGGCGGTTCGCCTTATCGACAAGAAACAGGCCGGTGCCTCCGACGAAGGTGTTTCGCTGTTTCAGGTGCGGCTGTCGATTAGCCTTGCGAGCGGAGAGTCGAGGGCATGATGCAAACGCCGCCCTCCTTCCAGCATGTTCTACGCCATCCGCTGGTGGTGGCAGCACTTTTGACGCTCGTCATGACGCTTGCGCTCTTGGGCACGGCGGCGCTCTTCATTTGGCAGCCTGCGCAAGCGGAGGCTGAGGCGGCGGAGGCCGCTCTCGACAAGGCGTCCTCAGATTTGCGCGAACTCAAATTCCGCGGAAAACTCGCCGAGGACTATGCTGTGCGCCGCGGTCAGGTGGACGCTCTTGAAGCAAAGCTCCGCCACGCCAAGCCGGAGCCGGAATTCGTGCGCGATATCGAGGCGCTCGTTGCCGGCAGTGGCGCGGCGGTATCGCAATTCACGTCCCGTACTGCCGAACAAAGCGGGGGCCTCAGCACCACCTATTTCGAGTTTTTCCTGAACGGCTCTTATACGAGCTTGCGCAAGTTCATCGCGGACTTGCCGCAGCTAAACGACTTTGTTGCGATTGAACGTGTTTCCCTGGAGCGAAGCGGGCCTGCCGTACGCGCCTATCTTGTGCTGAGGCGGCGCCACAAAGCGCTGTGACGCGGTCTCACTCGTGGCGGCTGCCTGTCAAGCTGGGCGGGAGGACAGGCTGGGAGTCAGGCAAAATAGGGGCGCCGCCCGGTAGAGGAAGGGCGCCATCCGGCAGAGCAGGAGTCGCACCCTGTAGAGCAGCGTTGGCATCTGGCGGAGCAAGAGCAGCGGTGGCGCCGGGCGCGATATTAGCGCTTGCCTTGGCCTTGGCATCGA
Organism: uncultured Alphaproteobacteria bacterium; assembly: GCA_963817705.1. GTDB lineage: Bacteria > Pseudomonadota > Alphaproteobacteria > Rhizobiales > Rhodomicrobiaceae > Rhodomicrobium. The sequence goes on along the minus strand of CAWFPF010000001.1, from coordinate 1,357,985 downwards.
AACGCCAATCCGCATAGGTCTTGGCTTTTTCAAAGGTCTCCGCCAAGTCCTTTTCGAACCCCACCGCACGGAAAGGGACGCCGGCGCTCGCGCTGACCACCCCTGTGATCGTGCCATCCGGCGCCTGGATCAGGTTGAAGGCGCCTCCACTGATCGGATCATTGTAGAGCTGACGGATAAAGCGCCGCCCTTTCGACCGCGGGTCGGAGACGAGTTCCGGGAGGGACTTGGGATATCGTTTTTCGGTGGCGGCGGCAGCGTAGAAGGCCCGGATGGCTTTCATGTACTCTTTGCCGCGGAACAAAAGTTCTTCTTCCTTATCCCGCTTGATCCGATAACTTTGAGTGAGTTCGAGGCGCCCCGCGCCATAAGCGAGCGCCGCCAAAATGATGAGCATGAGGGGAAAAGTGTAGCCCTCGGAACCTTGCCTCGCCTCTCTTTCAACCATGGGCGCGATCCCGGGCAGGTTTACCACTGAGAGTAGGGAACGCCATTGGCGCCGCGTTCATTCGAGAGCGAATGGATGTCCGAGATGCCGCCCTCTTTCGCGGGGACGCTTTGCCACTGGGGCTTGTTCGCGTTCACGGGGTCGCCTGGGATTGCCCTCAGGTAGCCTTGCTCGACGAGCGATTTGAGTGCCGGAGGGAAAGCGCCTTTGTCTGCATAGTAATCGTCGATGAGCTTTCGCAGGATCTTCAGATCTTGCTGAAGCGAGGCCTCGCGAGCCCTTGTGAGCGAGGAGATGACCACGGGAGAGACAATTGCGGCGAGAATGCCGATGATGGCAAGCACGATAACCATTTCCAACAAGGTGAAACCGGCATTGCTGCGAAGGGCCTCAGGAGAGCCGCGCAAAGAGCGGGAGGTCCAGCCGTTTCGAGCCGCGTGCGGGCAGCGGAAAACTCCGCGAAGCAATCCAGAGCCTAACAACCCTCTCTGTTTGCGCAGCGCCGCGGAGGGGGCGCCCATCTCGCGGCCGCGTGTGCCGCCTACCCGGCGATGGCGGCGCGTGCTTTTACCAATCGGCATAGCGGGTGCCGTCTAAAGCGATTTCCGGTGTCACGGCGTGAAGGTCATAGATATCTTTGTCCACCTTCTCGGTCTCCGCGAGGGTCCTGCCATAGGATGACGAGGCTATTATAGGAGGGGCTTCCCGCTGATAGGGCACGAAAGTCCATTGCGCTTCGAAAGGCGTTCCGGCCGGTGCAAAAGGGTTCGCGGGAAGGGCACGCAAGTAGCGTTTGAGGGTCTTGTCGCCGGGTTTCTTTTCGGTGCCATCGCCGGACTTCTTTTCGATGCCCTCGACGAGGGTCTGAAGCGACAGCGGATAGCCATTTTCGCTCACCTTGCTGTTCGTCTTTTTTCCTGTTCCCTCGAAATCTGCATGGAAGCGGTCGAGCGCGCTCCGGACGGTGCGTAGGGTCTCTCGCAGTTGCATCTCTTTTTCGCGTTGGATGCTTTTCCGGGCGTAGGGCGTCGCGATGGCCGCAAGGAGCGAGAGGATAGCGAGGACGACCACCATCTCCATCAGAGAGGAGCCGCGCGAAAGCGCCGCTACCTGCCCGCGGAGTGCCGCAAATAGCCCTGTGCCTGCGCACTTCACGCTAGATGTTATCTCCCGAATGTTGTCGGCTGCAGTCCGCCGGAAGCTGAACCTGCCGATGTATCTTCTAATGGCTTATTGTTATCCGGTTTGAGGTGATATCGAGGCGGCTGAGCCGTGGCGGGGGCTGTGTTCAGATAATCGTAATTCGCCCGGGTCGAGTAATTGTTGTCCGTGCCGCTATAAAAGTCGGTTGCCTTACGCCCCGGAAGAGACTGGGAGCGAACCAGGCGAGGCGTAATCGTGACGATCAAGTCGGTCCGGTCCGCAGATTCGGACGGGTTCGCAAAGAGCCGGCCAATGATCGGTGACGAACTTAAGCCTGGGATCCCGGAAAGGCTGTGAGACTCGTCCTCCTGGATCAAGCCGCCAAGTACGGCCGTTTCGCCTTCGCGCAGGATCATCGTTGTGTGCAAATTGCGCGTTTGGATCATGTAAGCGGGAGCGGACGAAGAGCCAATATTGGTGCCGAGAGCGCTGACTTCGATGTTCAAGTCGACAAAGATCGAGTCATCCAGATGATATTTCGGCAGAACGTCGAGCTTAATACCGACGTCGTGATATTCGTAAAGCACGCGGCTCTGGCCGGTCGCGTCTTGGATCGAGGCCGATTGCAGCGGAACGCGGTCTCCAACATGGATTTTCGCAGGCTGCCCGTCGATGGTGCGCACACGCGGGTTCGATAGGGTGCGCGCGTCGGTGTTGTTCTTGAGATAGTTCAGCGCAACGGTCGGGAGGGTCACGAAACTCTGATCGACGACGCCGTTTTTGCCGAACAGGTCTTTGATATTGATTTGAGGCGACTGCACGGTAGCCTGACCGCCATAGTCGATGCCAAGGTTCTCCGCTTTGGTACGGTTCAATTCCAGAACTTCGACGTTCAGCATAATTTCGGCAGGCTTGCGGTCGTTGGAGGCGATAAGCTTCTCGACGACGTCAAGAACGTCCCTCGTATCGCGGACTTGGATGGTGCCAAGGTCGTTATTCGCAACCAGGGTCTTGATCTCCATCGACGATTTGAGAATTTCTGCCATGCGTTCGGCTTTCAAAGTCGAAAGATGGAACGTCTTAAAATACCGGTCCGCGTATTGCTTTTTCTTTTCTGGCGTTTCTTCATAAATGAAAAGAGAGTTGGCGCCCAGCACCTTGTATGCCGTATTGCTGGACTGCAGCACCATGTTGAAGGCCTGTTCGAATGTCACGTTCTTCGCGCTGACACTCACATCCAGATTGTCGGTCCCCTTATCGTAAACGAAATTGAGATTATAGGGATCGCACAGGACCTTGAGAACGTCTTTCAGCTTCGCGTCACGGAAATTGATGGCGATTGGTTTTGCCGACTGGAACGCCGCCAGGATGACGCGCTGCTCATCGGCTCTTTTTGAGCGCTCGATATCGAGCAGCTCTCTTTTCACACTCGCATTTTGGGTGTCGAGGCTGGCGGCCTTTTCGAGCATCGTCTCGGCGAGGTCCATATTGCCGACGGATTTGGCGCGCTGCGCCTCGACAGAAAGCCGGGCAATTTCCTTGCGCCCGAGAGCGGCTTGCCTGGCCTGAACCAGCTCCCCGTTCGAGGGCTGCGTGATCAAGCCTAACTCATACTTTTCAATCGCTTCCTGGTAGCGTTCCTGCCGGGCAAGCGCGCTGCCGGCCGTGAGAAAATAGTTTGACGCTTCGGACTCCGCCTTTCGCAATTCCTGCTGGCCGGAGACGTTGGTGGATCCGCCGTAACGCTTGCGCAGGTCGAGGACGGCTTGAACGCGGCGCTTGTCGTCGTCCGGAGACGCGGTAGACGCATCAGCCGTCTTAGCGGGGCTGTCGCCCGACAATGAGGGCACCAGGTTCGTCACCCCCATCCCGCCCGAACATCCCGAAACAAGGACGCAAAACGATAAAATTGCGAACGCCCTGAAATACATCACCGGACCTTACAGTTAGCGGGCAGCAAGGGCGCGCTCAAAAAGGACCGCACGCACCCTAGTCGTATCGGGATAGGCGCGGAGCGCCGGCCCGCTCAGGCTGGGCACCTCGCCAGTTGGCCGGTCCTGAAGCCGGGGCGCGAAGGCGCCCGGCTTCAGGAGGAAAAGCCGCGAGAGGTTACTTCAGGGACTCGTACCCGTAAGAACCGAGCTTGTAGTTCAGGCCGACTTTGAAGACCTCGAGGGTTTGCTGGTAACTGGGCAGGATACCTGCGTTGCCGAGGTTTACACTGGCCGTGCCAAAGTCGATGTGGTTGTATTCGCCCTTTAAGGTCCAGTTCGACGCGATTTTAGCTTCGATGCCGAAGCCGGCGAGCCAGCCAACGTTGTTTGCCGTTCCGGAGCCGTTGAAGGGGCTGCCCGCGCCGTAGAAACCGCTCAGTGTACGGTCGGCCCATGCAGCACCGCCCTTACCATAAAAGAAGAACCGGTCGTCGGCATAGCCGAGGCGGCCAGAGACGTCTCCGAGAAAGCCGTTGAACTTCGTAATGTCATTCGAGACCGGCGGAAGGGACGGGCTTTCAGCGCCAGTACCTTGGGCGTTAATCCGGTCGAAGGAGCCTTCGATGCCCACGACGGCATGCGGCAAGAATTGATAATTGAAGCCAACTTGGCCACCTGCAATTCCGCCTCTTTGGCTCGACTGGGAGGTTGTATTGAAGAAATCTTCCCAGGCCCAGGCCGAGTGGCCAACGGCTGCACCGCCGTTCACGCCAAGATAAAAGCCGGTCCAGCTGCTGACCGGGGCGTCCTTATAACCGCCAGTGCTGATGAGGTCAGCCGCTTGCGCGGTGCCTGCAAATGCTGCGAGCGCAGCAACGATAGTAACTTTACGCATGTTCATTTCCCCAAGAATACTCAAGTGCAGCGCGTTCAGCGCCAACGGATGGTTCATGCCCAAAAAGGACGCGGCCGGAAGCTACCGCCCGCGTCCTATTCTTTATTGAAGGTTCAAAGCGTTCGAGAAGTCAGCCGGACGGCGGTAGCCGTTGGCATTCAGAGCGCTGTCGCGAACTGCAAGGCCCGGAAGCAGAGCGCCCGGATAGATCGGGTTCGCGGCGGTGCCGGCGAAGCGCTTCAGGATCAGGCGGGCGACCGACGAGGTGTCATACGGGCTGTGATCGACCGTGCCGCTCTTCGCGAACGGAGAGATGATGATCGCGGGGATACGCGTGCCGGGGCCATACGCGTCGCCTTGCGGAGGCGTCGCATGATCCCAGAAGCCGCCGTTCTCGTCATAGGTGACGATCACGACCATGTTGTTCCACTGCGGACTCTTCTGCAGGTGAGAGATGATGGTCGCGATATGCGCGTCGCCATCGAACGGGTCGGAGTAGCCCGGATGTTCGTTCAGATTGCCTTGCGGCTTGTAGAACGTGACCGGGGGAAGCTTGCCAGCGTCGATGTCGGCGATGAAATTCGCACCGGCAAGGCCGCCGTCGAGCAAATGCGCATTGCGATATGTGGGGTTCTGGATCGGATCGAACTTCTGGTAGAAGTTGAAGGGCTGATGGTGCGATTGGAAGTTCGGGATCAGGGTCGCCGGAGAGGTGTTACCTGAGCCGTAGGAGTCGATCGCGGTCGACGGATTGTTGATTGCATAAGTCCAAGCGCCGGCATACCAAGCCCAGTTGACACTGTTGGCATCCAGGATGTCACCGATGGTGACCTGTCCTAATGGTTGTCCCGCCGGAGGAATCGCTCCCAGTGTGCTCTTCGTATTCCAGTTTGCATAGCCCTGTCCGGGCACAGTCTGGTTGTCGCTCGGCGCATAGGGCGGGTAGTGCGTGTTGATGGCATGCTGATAGCCATTGGCATCGGGCGGGGTCAGGCGGCCGTCATTCACATAGGCCGGGGCGCCGCTGAGAGCGGAAGCCGGAGAGGAGGCCGCCGTTTGAAGCGCCACACCGCTGGCAGTGAGCGCAGACGGGACGATTACGGACGTGGCCCCCGCGTTGTAGGACGCGTTGTAAAGGGCTGGGTTGGCGTAGGGCCCGTATGTAACGACATAGGGGTTCGTCTGGAAGGGCGCGCAGGCACAGATCAGATATTGGTGGTTCAGGAACGAACCGCCGAAAGCGGCCTGAAAGAAGTTGTCGGCCAGAACATATTTCTGAGCGACGGGCCACATTTGGGAGATAGCAGCGCCATTGGCATAATAGGCCATCGGGAAGCCGCCGGAATCCGCCCAGGCCGTGTACATGTCGTTGTTGCCGTTGTGGATCTGCATCTGGTTGTTATAGAAGCGGTGAACCAGGTCGCCGGTCAGCACGCTCTCAGGCGTGCGAAAGGTGCGCGGATTGTCAATCGGGAACGGCTGGTTCGCCAAATTCGCGGTTTGACCTTGCGTGAAGCCCGTTAACTCGCTCGGTCCCGCCGGGGACGTCGCCGGGTTTGCCTGCAAGCAATTGGGCGAGCCCGAGGTGCACCAGAATTCCGGGAGAGTCGCCAGCACCGCGCCATTGCGGTCAACCTGCTTGTACTCGTTTTTCGCTAGGGCGTTGGCTACGCCATTCGCGCCGGGGAAGTTGCCGTAGAGGTTGTCGAAGCTGCGGTTCTCACCGTAGATCACAACGATGGTTTGAATTTTATCGAGACCGGCCGGACGGGAGGCCGGGATTTCGTCATTTTTTATATTCCAGGACGGATCGACGAGATCGCTCCTATATGTCGACGTCGCCGCGAAGGACGGCGACACGGTGCCAAGCGCGAAGGACAGCGCCAAGGCCGACGTGAGAGTGTTACGAATGCGCATACTAAATAACCCCCTGTTTGAACAGCCGAAGCCGCTCACCCACTAACGCGGGTGCTGAAAACAACCTGTACTCTCTCTCAAGGTAGTGCCGGCCGAGCCTGCCAATCGGCCGTGACAGTTTCGTGAAAGATCGATGAAGGGCGCCCGCAATTGGAATGGCAGTTGCCTAAATGCTACGCTTCGGGCGCAAGGCTTCAGGAGCCGTTGGCAGCAGGGAACCTTGCTTCTGGAGGCTGGGACTAGCAGCGATCACTCTTCGCTCAAAGTGAAGACGCGCGACTTTTTGGACACCGTGTCGGCCACGATCACGTTCCGGCCCTCGACACTTTGAACGGCGAGCGCGCCTTGCGGGCCGAAGCGCTCGCCGAGTTCTACGGACGTCAATCCATTTCCAGGATTCAAGAGGATCGAGATAGTGTCGGAATGCCGGACGATGCCGAAGACCGTCAGCCCGGCGAGAAGATCCGGCTCGCGGGCTGCGATACCGTCTTGGATATCCTGGGGAGCGAACACCGGCGCCGGCTGCTCCTGGATCGCGCCCGCGCTCGCAAATGCGAACAGGTCGCGCCTCGGTTCCCGGCGCGCGTCGCTCTCAAAAAGGCTGAGTTCAGGCAAACTCGCAGTTTGCATCTGGCCGCGCCTGGCCGGTCCGGTTGGCTGGTCCGCTTCCGTACCGAGCAGAATGTAAGCGGCCAGAACGGCGAGCGTTACAATGGCATAGGCGGCATAGCGAAGTGGGACACCGATCTGCGATACCATCGGGAGCCGTTCCATCACCGAATTGATTGGGGCAGGGTTCCCAGAGCCTCTGCCTTTGCCTTAAGCGGGCCCAGAAGGCTATAACACATGGCTTGTTTCAGTCCATCGCGGTCTTTGTTGCCCTCCCACTCGATGCGGCTAAAAGTAAAGCGGTCGAGGGCTGATGAAAAAACCCAATACAGCTACTAGTCGGTCATCCCTGCGTCGGTGAGTGTTTTCAGAAACGCAACCAGAGAATCGACTTCACGCTCATTCAACCTTGGCTGTTCACCAGATTTGCGGTCGTACGGGACTTCGCTGGTGTTGACGTTGGCTTGGTACGCAGGCGGTAGATCGTCGAATTTGGCGGCTTTGCCATTCGGCCTTTTCGGATACCATTCTTGAGGTGCGGTGTCGCGCGTCGCATAGAATTTGACCGCGTCGCGCAGTGAGGCAAAGACTCCATTGTGGAAGTACGGGCCGGTCACCGCAATGTTGCGCAAGGTTGGAACTTTGAATGCGCCGCATAGAGTGGAAAGCTCGACGCCCTTGGGTAATTTAGCCTCAAGGCCGGGTTGCTTGCATAGACCAAGATCGAAATACTCAGATGCCGCATTGGCTGGAATCGATCGGCTGCGCGGGGCACCAAAGGCATCGTAGGAAAAGTCGGTGAAGAGCCAATCGGCAGGCTCGCGCGATCCGGCTTTACCCGCATGGCAGGCGATGCAGTTGCCCTTGTCCTTTTCCTTGAAGAGCGCAAAGCCCTCCATCTCCTGCCCGGTGAGCTTGGCGGTGCCTCGCAAGAAATCGTCGAACTTGGATGCGAAGGGCGCAAAGCGCGGTGTCGTCTCGAAAGCTGCGATTGCCTCCGATAGCTTGTTCATCGCAATGCCGGGCTCTGCAAAGAAATCCGGCCCATAAACCTCGCGCGCCAAGCCAGCATAGGGCGAGGCCGCAATCTTGGCGGCCACCGCCTCGATGGAGGGGTTATTCATTTCCAACGGATTGAGAAGAGGACCGCGTGCTTGCTCGGCAAGGGTTGCTGCGCGTCCGTCCCAAAACTGGCCTCCTTTAGCCTTCAGCGCTTCCGTTCCTCCGTCATCTTCTTTGTAGAAACCGAACGGAGGGCTGTAAGCCATGTACATGATGGTTGGCGTATTGCGCATGCCGAAGGTTTCCGGGCGGCTGCCGAGCGCCACGGCGGCGATGCGCGAGCCATTGTTGCCCTGGTAGGCATGCTCTGGCGCATGGCAGGAAGCGCAAGATTGCCCCTGAGGTTCGGACAACGAGGTGTCCTCAAATAGCCGCTTGCCCAGCAATTGTTTTGCCGAAAGACCGGCCTCAGGATCAGGGTTCACGAGCGGACCGGCAAGCGCCAGGCTCGCTGGCTGGGCGCATAATTGGGAAAGAGTGAGAAGAGCAGGGACGAACCGGCTCATAATCCGCTGAACGAAGCGCCGGGGTGGATGGCGATCCGCGTCTGGGATAGGGCGCCGTGCACCCTGTTGGCGATCCTCGTTAGTCCCAAAAACATGGCTTCGCGGATAGAGCGCGGAACGCCATTGCGCTTGCGTTTGCCTGCGCCACATGTTGGTTTGACCCTTGCGGATGCTTGTGGACGCGCATGATCAATCGTCTCCGATTGGCAGGAGCGGAATCGAAACACCGGCATCGGTAATAGCGTATGCGAATTGCTCAACGCACACTAACGCCCGCAGCCAAGGTCTCGCATGCCATATTCGTTTTATCTGACGCTGTCAAAACCGGTTTCCTATCCGGCGTTTCTTTGCCTGCCGGTCCGGGAAGCGCGGGCGAGGGCTAGCGTTGGATGCGGAGCACGTGAGCTATCGACAGTAACATTTGTGCCGCAGCGAAAACCTTTTTTTAACGCAGGCCTTAAAGCTGGGGGCATGAAATCGAACTGTCATCTGCCTGGGTTAGGTACGCTTGCTTTGTCATTATTCAATCGCTTGTGGAGTTCCGGTCATGCTAAAAACATTAAGCGCCATCCGGGGTCCGGCTGCAGCGGCGCTCGCGCTGCTTGCGGGCGCTCCGGCAGCTTACGCTCAGTCCACGCCCCCAACGGCCAGCCCGATCCAGCACGTAATCATCGTCATGGGCGAGAACCGCTCGTTCGACCATGTGTTTGCGACCTATGTGCCGAAGGCCGGCCAGTCGGTTAATAACCTGCTGTCGCAGGGCATTATTAAAGCCGACGGCACGCCGGGGGCGCTTTTCTCCCTGTCGAAGCAGTACTCAGCGCCTGCCCAATCGTCCTACTTCATCAGCGCGACCAACAAGACGGCCTACGGCACGCTGCCCGCGCCGCAACTGCTCGGCACTCCGAACGGGCCAAACTATTTAACCAATCCTGCCGCGAATCCCTTTCCGCCCTATTACCCGGCGTCTCTCCAAGCGTTTGCAGCGCAAATTCAGATTAGCTTCAAAGGCTTGCCCCTTGAGCCCGGTATTCAAGGCGTCAATCCCAATCTCAGCTTGCTGACGACTGGTTATTCGAACCTCGCCACGACGCAGGGGAACGATACGCGCATCCCCAATGTCAGTAACTTGCCGGACGGCCCGTTCCAGCTCACCAGCGCGCCACTTCCTTATGACTCGTATACGGGCGATCCCACGCACCGGTTCTTCCAGAACTGGCAGCAAGCGGATTGCAGCGTCAAATTCGCAACCCAGAGCAATCCGAGCGGCTGCCTGCACGACCTTTTCCCTTTTGTGGTAACGAACAACGGCGCCCCCGGTGCCACAGGCCCCGGGCCGTATGAGGGCGGGACGTCCATGGCGTTCCTGAACGTGCAGAACGGGGATGCGCCTATTCTGAAGTCGCTCGCCGATAATTATACCATGAGCGACAACTACCATCAGGCCCAGATGGGCGGCACGATGGTGGAGCACTTTTATCTGACCATGGCCGATAATATCTATTACAGCGACGGCAATGGTAACCCGGTTGCGCCCACCGGGCAGATCGCGAACCCGAATCCAGTGCCGGGCTCAAACAACCAATACACATACGACGGCGCTTATACCAACTGCTCCGACACCACGCAGCCGGGTGTCGCTCCCATCGTGAACTATCTGGCTTCGCTCTCCTGGCGTCCGAAGCCGAATTGCGATGCGGGCAAGTATTATGTGATTAACAACGTGTGCCCGGCCTATAACCTCGACGGCTCGGCTAAAACCACCTGCTCCACCTTGGATGGCCAGGGGGTGCTGCCGGCCACATCGGTGCGCAGCATTGGCGACGCGCTGAACGCGAAGAACATCTCCTGGGCTTATTACGGCGGCGGCTATTATCTCGCCTCTTACGACCCATCGCTGTTCTCCGAACTTTACGACCCGGTCAGCAACCCCTTCCGGTTCCAAAGCTCGATCATGACTAACGCGGCCCAGCGGGCGGCGCACTTGAAAGACGTGACCGACCTTTATGCGGCCATTGGATCCAACACGCTGCCAGCCGTGTCTTACGTTAAGCCGGACACGCTCACCGACGGCCATCCCGAGACTTCGAAGCTCGATCTCTTCGAAGCCTTCGTTGAGCAACTCGTCGGCGCCGTGCAGCAAAACCCGCAGCTTTGGGCGACCACCGCGATCCTCATTACCTTCGATGAAGCGGGCGGATATTACGACTCGGGCTTCATCCAGCCGATCGACTTCTTCGGCGACGGTCCGCGCACAGTGATGATCGCCGTATCGCCTTGGTCGAAGGGCGGCAACATCGTTCACAATTATGCCGATCACGCTTCCGTCGTGAAGTTCATCGAGCACAATTGGGGCCTGCAGCCGCTCTCTTCGAGGAGCCGGGACAATCTTCCCAACCCGTCGATGATCCCCACCAATCCCTATGTGCCTGCCAACATGCCCGCGATCGACGATCTTTTCAGCCTGTTCAACTTCTCCAGCCTGCCTGGAATTGTTCAGCGGGGTCGCGCAAGCTTTTAACAGCAGCGATTGGGTGTCCGCCAGGGCAAACGAATCCCGCTGTATCTTTGAAAAGGAAGGCGCAAACGCCGTCCTTCCTTTGAAAGGCCTAGATTGACGGCCGCGGTTTGTCTTTGAGGCGAGCCGCGGCCGGTCCAGTTACAAGCTTGAAGACCGCGCTGGGTTCGCGCTCTCCAGATACTGGCTGGGTCCGATCCGGCGGCCAGGCCAAGCTTCGTTTTACTGATTCTTTCTCCCTCTTTGTTGAAGGTTTCGCAACCATCTCCCTTTCAGCTGGGCATCGTAACGCTAAACCCCCGGAGGCTTAGCTGCTCAATCTTCGGCAGAAGACGGTCATCCCCAATGTGCGGAAGCAGCGAAGTGACAGGGCACAGTGTCCCACTTGCAACGCTTCAACCGGTTAACAGGCGCTGTAACACGACTGTCGCAAATGCTTCAATAATCCCCTCTAGAAGTGGTGATGAGCGTTCTTGTTTATCTTGCACTTGGGGGGTTCGATGTTGCGTAGTTTCGCATTGGGTGTTGTGAGTTCTCTTGCGCTTTTGTCCGCGGCGAATGCAGCTGACATCTACAGCGCGCCCGCTTCCGGCGGGTATAAGGATGCCCCAGCTTTCTTTAGCTGGGAAGGCGTCTACGTTGGCGTGAATGGCGGTTATGGCTGGAGCGGCAACTCGAAGCTGTTCTTCGAAGACGAGGCGTTTCCGGGTGGCATTCCTGCTTACGTGTCCACTTATGGACATTACACCAGCGATGGCGGATTTGGCGGCGGCCAGCTCGGCTATAATTTCCAGCGCGGCCGGCTGGTTTTCGGCGTCGAGGCCGACTTCCAAGGCGCAGGAATCTTGGGCAAGACATCGCCTCAGCTCTCTCCCGACCCGAGCGTTAATACCGCTACCGCCGCTATTAGCAGCGAACTTGACTGGTTCGGCACGGTTCGCGGCCGCCTTGGCTACACCGTTAGCAACGTTCTTATCTATGCCACAGGCGGTTTTGCCTACGGCAGCGTCAAAGACTCACTGACAGTGGGCCCGGACGCGGTTGGCTTTACAGCATCCGCTGCAAGCACTTCTACACTGACCGGCTATGTTGCCGGCGGCGGCTTTGAATACGCCATCAATCCCTCCTGGTCTCTTAAGGGCGAGTACCAATATATCAACCTTGGCAGAACGGAGCTCTATGCCAACACTAACCCGTCCGCGCCCGCAGGCGCCGACGCCACCGTCGAGTACAACCACACCTATCAAACGGTGCGCCTCGGCCTGAACTACCACATCGGCACGGCATATGAACCTCTGAAATAGGCAGCGATGCAGGCGCCGCCCTGCGGCGCTTGCCCCGTCTCGCAAGCTTATCTTGGACTGAAGATGCGGGGAAAACCGGAATTTCAGAAGAGTTGACGGCACATTGTCCGGGGCAACAAGAATGGAAATGCCGCAAAAACAGGGACTCGCAAAGCAGCCCCGGCGATGGTACAGGGCCGCGCACTTGGCTCGCCGCAGCTGGCTGCCTGCAGCGAGAATCCCAAATAGCGAGGACGCAACGGTTGAGAGTATTGACCGGTTAAACAGCACCGGCGCCCAATTACCGGACCGAAACACAATCATCAAGAGATATGCCACAAATTTATCGGCGCTGAACGTCACCAAGCAGAAAATCGAACGCTGGCTCGTTGGTCACCGTAGCTACTTTCTTTATTTACAAATTCCGCTTTTGGCGTCTCTTCTGTTTCTTATCGCCCTTCCCGCGCTTGCGCCTGAAACAATCGAAGGGGAATCAGTTCTAAACCGAACCGGATCGGTAATTTTATTTGCGGTATGGGCGCTTTGGTTCCCGCTCGTTCTTCTTTCCGTCGTTGTGATAGGGCGTGCCTGGTGCGGGGTGGCCTGTCCAATGGGATTTGCCACCGAGCGATCAAGTCAAGCCGGCTTGCAGGCGCGACCTCCGGCTTGGATACGATCAGACGTCATGCCCGTCGCGAGCTTGTTTTTGGTCATGTTGTGGGGCGAAAGTGCCAGCATGGACGAGAGCATCGCCGCAACATCCAGAATATTCGGCATGCTTTTGTTCGCAGCTTTGGCGCTCGGCTTCACGTTCGGGCGCGGCAAACGCATTTGGTGCCGGCACGTTTGCCCGATCGGAGGTTTGCTCGGAGCTTTTTCGCGTTTAGGCGCCGTCGAATTCAGCTCTCTTCGCAAACTGGCTATCGGGCCCGATGCCTATTCATGCGGTGGCGTATGTCCAGTTATGATCGACATATCCCGAAAAGCCGGGACACGTCATTGCATCGAGTGCTTTCGCTGCGTTAATCCCTCGGCCAAGGGCAGCATCCGGCTTGGCTTTCGGTGGCCCGGTCGAGAGATAACAAATATCGCCGATTATTCTCCTAGCCTTCCCGAAGTTTTTTCAGTGTTCTCGGCCACGGGCATTGTCTTGGGAGCATTTCTTTTCGACAAACCGCCCGTCGAAGAGAATTTACAGGCCTTTTTGGCACCGCTCGCGGCTTTGCCGGGCTGGTCTTGGCTGACGCAAAGCGGGCCGCATTGGCTGGTGGGCGGCCACGATTGGTTAAGGTTTTTCTCGGTGTTGATCTGTTTGCTTACGGGGGCGTTCTTCACGTTAAGTGTTCTGTCTTCGATGACCGCTTTATCAGTCTGGCTGACACCTCACGAGAAGAGAAGAATAACAGAAAGGCAACTATTTGCTGTATTAGGGTCTCAGTATATACCGGTTGCCATGCTGTCTGTTTTTGTTATTTTTTGTGCGCCATTAATCAATATTTTTGATAGTGCAAAGTGTCTCAATTTGTCATGCGGTAAAATAACTGGAACGTTTGTGATAATGCTTGGTATAGCTTGGAGCCTCTATTCCCAATATCATGTCCTAAAACAAATGCTTGTTCCAAGGCGAGACCTATGGCGGCCTATGTTGCCGGAGTTGCTCGGGACACTTGCTATTGGAATAGCGATGCTGCCTACGATTTTATAGATGCAAGAACACATCGTGCTGTAGCTGACGAAAATGCGTCGCAAGACGCGGGCGTGCTTTTTATGCGGCCACCGCTCTCATGCACCAGATAACCGATTTCTTCTGTCCGGTTTAAGAAAAAAGCTGCGCCCGGGGGCATTGGGCCGGTGTTGTTGGCTGGCTGGCGATCTTTCCGAAGTAATTTCTACGGCGAAGGCACCTATGCAGTAGAGACACCGTCAGGGCGAATTATTCAAGGCCCACCTACTGGCATGTATTGGCGTGTATCGAAAGAGAGAATGCGTGAATTGGATACAGATAGACGCGTTTGGTGGGGTGAGACAGGCGATAACGTACCGCGGTTGAAGCGGTTCTTATCTGAGGTGAAGCAAGGCGTTGTTCCACAAACGCTGTGCTTCCACAAAGATGTTTGACACACGCAAGAAATCTGTCCAGTCACAAGAGCAAGGCGGTGCAGGACGCAATCGAAGCGGCCGGCGCGGAACTTGCTATCTGCCGCCTTACTCGCCCGATCTGAACCCAATCGAGCAGGCGTTCTCGAAGCTCAAGCGCATCTGACACAGGGAGCGCTCCCTCGAAGACCTGTGGAGCCGCATCGGCAACCTCTTGGATGCCTTCACACCAGCCGAATGCCAGAACTTCTTCCGGAACGCAGGATATGCGTAAAACAGAGCGGGAACCGCTCTATTGCCGATCACGCCAGGTTGCTCGCCTCAAATCGGCATCGGCGCCGTCTTGATCCAATCCCAGAAATCGTCGCCCGACGGTTTCTGCAGGTCGCTGGCCGGAAACGATTCGAACGTGGACAGGGTCGGAAAGCTGTGGCTGTTCTTGTTCGTCGACAGGCCCTGGTAGAAAATCTGTTCGGCGATTTTGTCGTCGCGGAACCGGCCGTTGCCGCCGAGCCCTTCGATCTCGTGGCCAGGGATGACGTCGATGATCTCTTCCGTCGAGGGCCAGCGGTTCAGCTTTTTGTACGCTGCCTCCACTCCGGTTTTGTAGGCGGCGAATGCGAAATAGGAGCGATCGGCTTCCCAATGCGGCGCTTCCTTGTAGCGGTCGAAATAGTGGTGCACGAACTCCTTCTGGAGCGGCGAGGCCTTGGGATGGGCGAAGTAGAGCGTGTTCCAGCCGAGAATGGTCCCTTCGGGGACGAATTCCTTTTTGAGCGCATTGATCTGCCAAGTGCCGGCGGGAAGCACGAACTTCACATGATTTAGGAGCCCCGCTGCATGGGCTTGGCTCATGAAAATGGGCAGGTCGGCGAAGAGCATTGACGAGAAAATGAGGTCCGGCTTCGCCGCTTTCAGGGCTTCCACATGAGGAGCGATATCGCTGGCGCTAGAGCCAACCTTGGGCCATTGCTCAGCGACGACCTTGAATTCGATACCGTAGCGCGTCAGGATTTGCTTGAACGCCTCCCAATTGTTGCGTCCGTAGGAGTAGTCTGGATTCATACCCGCAATTTTCTTGAACTTGCCTTTGTAATATTTAACGGCGAGCAACGAGCCCATAACGGCTTCGCACTCATTGTCGGTGCTTTTGAAAACATACCGCGCCTCCGGCATGATGTCCTTCACGCCGTTCTGTGTGGTTCCATCCCACAAGATCAGAAGAGATTTGGAGTCCTCCGCGACGGGAGCAACCGCGAGCGAGGTTCCTGTCGAGACGATGCCCTGGACGCAGGCCACCCCTTGCTGCTGCAAGCGCTTGAACCGCTCAATCGTGTCCTTCGGATTCGTCTCCTCGTCGATCACGAGTTCAACCTTGCGGCCTGCGATGCCTCCGGCCTTGTTCACTCGCTCGGCGGCCCATTGCACGCCCCGCAAACCGCACTCGCCGATGGTGGCCGCGGGCCCTGTCTTCGGGGTGAGGATGCCGATCCTGAGCGGCTCGTTTTTTGTGATGGCAGGCGCCGGAAGGGCCGATGTGAGCGAAACAGCACCGGCAGCCGCGGCGCCGGCTACGAACTCGCGGCGAGATATGCTCATGGATCAAACCCTCTTTTGATCGCCGTTGCTGATGGAGGGCCGCAGCTGAATTGCATACAACCTCAGCCGTCCCCGAACAGTCTTCTTCAATTTGTCGGCAAAAAAGGCGAGCATGCGGCCAAAGCAAATACAATTGAAGATATATCAAGTGCCGGCGCCGAAAAGTCTTTACTTGCGGCGGGGGAAGGGCAAAAACACCTTTCGCGGTGGTTCTTGGACGAGGGTTCCCATGGAGTTCTGGAAGCGTGTCCAGCTGGCGTTGTTCTGCGCCATTTGCCTCTCTGCGCTCCGGGCTTCTGCCGAACCGCTCGAACTCAAATTGGGGCATATCGATCCGAAGGGATCGATCTATTGGCTTACGACCGAGGAGTTTGCGCGGCGGGTGAACGATAAACTCGCCGGCAAGGCGATCGTGAAGGTTTATCGCGCAGGCGAGCTCGGAACCGAGACCGAAATGCTGGGCCAGGTCGAGCGCGGCGAGACCCAAATGGCGCTGCTTGGCCAAATCATGCCGTCGATTGCGCCCGAGTTCGCGGCCTTCGAACTGCCGTACATCGTTCTGAGCCGCGCTCACATCAAAGATGTCCGCCAGGAACTCGTGCGCGACTATCTTCAGCCCGCGTTGCAACGGAAGGGCTTCCGTTTATTGGGCCTCTGGGAAACCGGCTTCAGTCACGTCACCAATAATCTGCGCCCTATAACGGGACCTAACGACCTGAAAGGCCTCCGGATCCGGGTCAATCCAGGATCGGGCGAAGAGGGCACATTCCGCGCTTTCGGAGCCGTCCCGCAGGCGGTCAATCTCGATGCGGCGTATATGCTGTTGAAACACAACGAACTCGACGCGCAGCACGGCCCTCTCATCCTGATCAAGAACCGGCGTCTGAGCGATGTTCAAAAATATCTTTCGCTCACCAGGCACAGCTATATGCCGGCCTATTTGCTTGTCAAGGAAGAGTACTTCGCAAAACTCGACCCGGAAGTTCGAGAGGCGCTTGAGGCGACGGCAGCGGACATGCAGGATTGGGCGCTGGAAGAAGGGGAGAAATTGGATACGACCCTCATCCAGGGGTTGTCCTCGAAGATGTCCGTGAATGACGTGGATCTTCTCGCTTTCGTTCTGTCCAGTGTTCCGCTCTATAAAAACTTCACCGCGAAGACGCCCCGCGGCAAGGAACTCGTCAAGCTCCTCTTCGACAGCTCAAGCCTGCTGGCAACCCAGCGCGCGGAGCACAGCAACTAGCCGCATGACTTGCCGCTACTGATTAAACGCCAGCCTGGGCACCCGCATTCGCTCAGCGTAAAAGGCCGCGCTGGCGGGCGCAGTGGCCGTCAAAAAGGTCTGCGGCGTCTGATATTCCGGGATGTCTTACGAGGGGGCTTCCATATATATCATCTAAAAGACACGCATTCGCGTTATAATAACTTAAGCGGCCCCGACGTTCGACGCCCTACTGGGCGCGAAGGAGATGCGCATGGTGCATTGGATTTCACGCTTCTGGCGCACGAGCGTTGCAGGCTCCTTCCTTGCGGGCCTGCTCTTTCTACTGCCGATCGTGCTCACGGTCGTGATCGTGGCATGGATCGTAAATGTCGTGCGGGGTGCGATCGGGCCCGGTACGATTCTGGGCGATCTCCTAACCCAAGGCGGCAATTACCTTCTCGGAACCAACCAGGACACGCTGGCGTTCTGGCTCGGCGCCGCGGTCACGCTCGCGGGCATTTGGTTCCTGGGCTTGATCGTCAAGACTCGCGCGAAGAGCATCATCCAGACCTATCTCGACCGCCTCATTACAAGCGTGCCCCTGATCCGCTCCATCTACAGCCCTGTGTCGCGCGTCGTCCGGCTCGCCACGGACCGGGGAGGCGATGCGCCCGGCGATTTGTCAAGCATGAGCGTGGTGTCCTGCCGCTTCGGCGGAGCAGCAAACGGCGTCGATGTGCTTGCGCTTCTCGCGAGCCAATACATCTTCAACATCGCGGGCGAACGGCGCAGGCTCGTTTACCTGCCGACCGCGCCGATCCCGATGTCGGGCGGCCTGGTTCTGGTCTCCGAGACAGCGGTCACGCCGGTGCCGGAGATGAAGGTCGACGATCTTTTGAAAATCTACGTTTCGCTGGGTGCCCTCACGCCGGAGGTCATTCCAGGTGCGATCGCGTCAGCCTTGCCCGAAGCGCCTGCGCCAGCGGCTGTGAGAATTGAGCCTGCGCTCGCGAGGCCCGATCCCGTCCAGGCGGACGCGAGCATTTAGTTTTGAAGCTTTGAGACCACCTCATGAACTTCCTATGGATGGGGCGCCCCCTCAGCTTAGGCTCTGCGTCCTCGCCGGATGGCCGCGTCAAAGTGCGGCCATGGCAGGCGGGCGAGTTCGGAGGCAAGTCATTCCTCGCTAATGCGTCCAGCTTCCGATCCGGCCGTATTTGAAATTGTCGGAATAGGACTTCTTGGAGAGCGCGCGTGGATGCGGCTCGAAGACCCGGTAAGGGATATGGTTCGCCACCGCATATTCGACTGCTTCCTCCTTCGTCTCGAAGAAGAGCCGCACCTGCGACAGCATATCGCCCGAGCTGGTCCAGCCCATCAGCGGGTCAACTTCGCGAGGCGTAGCGGGCTCGTAGTCCAGCACCCAGTCTTTCGTCTTGGCGAGCCCGGACTGCATGGCGGTTTTCGCCGGCTTGTAGATGCGTGCGAACATGGTGCCCCGCGGAGGTGTGATTAAGCTTTCCTGAATTTGGCGCAAGCATGCACGGAAAGACAACCGCAAAGCGTTCGAACGCCGTTACTTCCCCTCGTCGCCGTTTCGCATCATCATGACGGCGGCGCCCATGGCCGCGCTGCCGAAGGTGATGGCAAAGCCGCCCGCGAGCATCGCGACCGGCAATGCCGGAGAAGCCGAGTTCCAAATCAGGGTCGCGAGGCCCGCGGTATCGGTCAGGATCAAAGCTGCGAGGAGCGTCCAGCCCGCCACGATGCCGATCGCGCAGTTCACGGCGAGAAAGCGCAGCAGCCTTGGGATTGTCCGCCAGCGGCGAAGGATGGGCTCAGTTGAAATCCGCACTTGCCCGCCTCCTGCATTGTGCCTCGAAGCGATAGGATGGTGCTCGCGTCGCCGGTGGCAATAGGGTTTTGCGGCATAGAGCCGGCATCGGCAACCGTGCAGCGCCGGTTGCGTTTCCTGGGCGAGGGTCATAAGACCTCGCCAGAGCCGCGAACGAAGAGCGGTCCGGAGACCGCAGGCTTGATCGTCCCCATAAACTTCGAACGTTTGCGGCCCGCCGCACAGTGGCCGGTTCTTGCAGCGTTATCCCTGGCGTTCGCCGCGCTCCTGCATTGGGCCCGCCTGCCGGCAGCCTCCTTTCTCGGACCGATGGCCGCAGGCGTCATTGTGGGTGTCAATGGCGGAAGCGTCCGCGTTCCGCCCATTGCAGGGACGGCCGCGCAGGCAATCATGGGGTGCTTCATCGCGAGCGCCATCACGCCGGGCATCCTCAAATCGTTCCTGCAGGAATGGCCGGTCTTCCTTGCCGTTGTGTTCTCGATCCTCGCCGCAAGCAGCGCGCTGGGCTGGTCAATGATGAGGTCGGGCTCGATGCCTGCAACGACCAGCATTTGGGGTTCCTGGCCGGGCGGCGCGGCGTCGATGGTCATCATGGCGGCCGAATTCGGGGCGGACGCCCGGCTCGTCGCGTTCATGCAGTATTTCCGGGTTGCCTGCGTGGCGAGCCTCGCCTCAGCGGTCGCTGCGTTTTGGGGAGCGCATAGCGGCGGCGCCCTGCCTGAGTTTCACTGGTTCCCGCCCGTGAACGGATCGGCATTTGCCGGGACGCTTCTGCTTGCCGCCGGGGGCGCCTTGGCAGGCCGGGTTTTGCACATCTCGTCCGGTCCGATGCTGCTGTGCCTTGTGACCGGCGCCATCTTACACGTTTCGGGAACGCTCCAGATCGAATTGCCCCCGTGGCTGCTGACCGCAACTTACGCGCTTCTCGGCTGGAGTGTCGGCCTGCACTTCACGCCCGCGATCCTGATGCACGCACTGAGGGCGTTCCCGAAGGTGCTGCTGAATGTCGCGCTGCTGATCGCATTCTCAGCCGGAGTCGCCTATGTTCTGACGAGAACGCTTGGGATCGATGCCTTGACCGCCTATCTCGCCACAAGCCCCGGCGGCATGGACTCTGTTGCCATCATTGCGGCATCGAGCAAGGTGGATTTGCCGTTCGTGATGGCGCTGCAAACGATCCGGTTCGTGATTATCGTGACAGCAGGCCCGCCTGCAGCGCGATTTTTGGCGCGGCTTGCGGAGAGACAAGCAAACAACACCGGGGAATGACATGGGAGACGAAGCCGGAACGTTGATCGTCACGGGCGCCTCGCGCGGCATCGGCGCCGCAACCGCGATCCTTGCCGGCGCGCAGGGTTGGTCCGTCGCCGTGAATTACAGCGCGGATAAAGCCGGAGCCGATGGAGTCGTCGAACGGATTTTGGGCGCGGGCGGAATGGCATTCGCCGTTCAAGGCGATGTCGCCGAAGAAACTGACATCGCGCGCCTTTTTGAAACCTCGGAGCGGGAACTCGGTCCCATCACCGGCCTCGTTAACAATGCAGGCATAACAGGACGCCTATCGAGGCTGGAGGCCATGGAAGCGGCTGACATCGCGCGCGTGCTTGCGATCAACGTGCTCGGCTCCATGCTCTGCGCGAGGGAAGCGGTGCGCCGCATGTCCGCGAAGCGAGGCGGGAGCGGTGGCGCCATCGTCAATATCTCGTCGCGGGTGGCGCAAATCGGCGGGGCCGGGGAATGGTTGCATTACGGCGCCAGCAAGGGCGCCATCGACACGTTTACGCTTGGCCTCGCGCGGGAGGTGGCCGGCGAGGGAATCCGGGTCAATGCGGTTGCGCCCGGCCTTATCGAAACCGGCATCCACGCCGCAGCAGGCGATGCGGCACGCCTCGAACGCATGGCGCCGCTGATTCCGATGAAACGGGCTGGAAGCGCAGAAGAGGTGGCGGAAGCCGTGCTTTGGCTCTTATCGCCCGCCGCGTCTTATATTACGGGCGCAATTCTGCCGGTTGGCGGCGGCCGGTAGCGTCGCCGCCCCGCGCCGATGACTTTTTTTCGCCGCCGGCGTTGAACAGACGCTCGTAGAGAGCATTCGTTAACCCTCTTCAGCGTTGTCTCTGCTATGATCGCAGAAGTTGCTGTTTGTGGGATATGTCATGCGTTGTGGACAAGCTTCGGAGCGTGCGTTCGAGTCTGAAGGTGAAGGCCGCGTTATCGAAGGCGATTGCATCGCGGTGCTGCGGAGTTTGCGAACGGCCAGCGCCGATCTGGTCTTTGCCGACCCACCCTATAATCTGCAACTCGGCGGCGAACTTCTCCGGCCGAATAACACGCGCGTCGATGGCGTCAATCACGCGTGGGATCGCTTTGGCGATTTTGCCGAGTACGATTCGTTTACACGCGCATGGCTTAGCGAATGCCGCCGCGTGCTGAAGCCGGACGGCGCGCTCTGGGTCATCGGCACCTACCACAATATCTTCCGGCTGGGCACGGCACTGCAGGATCTCGGTTTTTGGCTCCTAAACGATATCGTCTGGCTCAAGACGAACCCGATGCCGAACTTCAAGGGCACGCGCTTCACCAATGCCCATGAAACCTTGATCTGGGCGGCCCGCGATAAAAATTCGCGCCCAACCTTCAACTATGACTCGCTCAAGGCTTTCAACGACGACCTGCAGATGCGCTCCGATTGGCTGATCCCGATCTGCTCAGGGCCGGAGCGTCTGCGAGACGATGGCGGCCGCAAGGCCCATCCGACGCAAAAGCCCGAGGCTCTTCTCATGCGCGTGCTGCTTGCGACGACCAAGCCGGGCGATGTGGTGCTCGATCCTTTTTTCGGAACCGGCACGACGGGTGCAGCCGCGAAGGCGCTTGGGCGGCGCTTCATCGGCATCGAGCGCGACCCGGACTACGTTGCCGCCGCGCGGTCTCGCATCGCAAGCGTCAAGCCGATTACCGCGGACGCCGCCGCACCCATCGTTTCAAAGCGGACCGAGCCACGCGTGCCTTTCGGAATGGTGCTGGAGCGTGGCATGCTCCGGCCCGGCGACGCCTTGTTCGACGCCAAGGCCAAGATCGAGGCCAAGGTTATGGCCGACGCGTCGCTCTTATGGGACGGCGTGCGCGGATCGATCCACGCGGTCGGCGCGAAGGCGCAGGGCCGGGGGGCCTGCAACGGCTGGACCTTCTGGCATTTCGAGAAGCCCAAAACTGGCCTCGCACCTATCGACCTGCTGCGAGCCGAAGTTCGCCGCACGCTCCACCCGGCCCGCCGGCCGGAGCAAAGCGGCACAATGTAAAGCAGTGAATTCATGGCCGGGCTTGACCCGGCCATCTATATGTTATTGGCAGCGCTTAGTATTTGCCTGGACGGCCGCATCAAGCGCGGCCATGACCGCACGATGCGGGTCATCCGGGATGCATTCCCTAGCGCTCGAAAGACGCAGATTTCCACCATCCTCGCGGAAACCGCATAAAACGAGACTAATCCGCGGTGTAGGCAGCGTGGCCCAAGACTTCGCCGGCGCGCCTGACATTCACGCCTGTGAACGCCCCGCAGCAGCCGCATGAAATATAACGCTGCACGCCTTTATCGTGGCCGAAGCCGTATTCCACGTCGCGAACGCTGAGCGAAGTGCTTCCGCAGCAAGGGCAGGCTACGCTTTCGGGCGCCCTGTGCCCGAGATGATGAGCCGTCTCAACCCATTGCTCGAAAGGAGCTGGAGAAATTTGTGTCATGCCGCTGCCTCCCTTTTTCATTCTTGGACAATGCTGGGAGCTACCTGAAAAATGCTTTCGAGGCGCTCGCGATTTTCCTCGCGTGCGTACTTGCTCAGCTTCGCCAATTCTGCGGTAGAGCCAGTGTTGCAAGACAAGAGGCCGCAATCAAGGGTTAGTTCGGCCTCTATAGCTAAGGTCTAGGACTTTTTCTTTTTCG
This sequence comes from uncultured Alphaproteobacteria bacterium, assembly GCA_963817705.1. Taxonomy (GTDB): domain Bacteria; phylum Pseudomonadota; class Alphaproteobacteria; order Rhizobiales; family Rhodomicrobiaceae; genus Rhodomicrobium. The sequence goes on along the minus strand of CAWFPF010000001.1, from coordinate 1,334,978 downwards.
GGGAGTTTTCCCAGCAACAGTAGAGGCCGCACCGGCCCTGTTTCCACAGTTTGTTCAGAGGTTTGCGAACAAAAAAGCCCCGCCGGAGCAGGGCTTTAGACTTAGGTCTATGTAAGTGGTCAGGCTGCCGCAAGGTTGCGCAGAACGTAGTGCAAAATGCCGCCGCTCTTGAAGTAATTCAGCTCGTCGAGCGTGTCGATCCGGCACAGAACCGGGACATCCTTCGTAGACCCGTCCGCAAAATTGACGCTGGCTGTCATCTTGGCGAGCGGAGAGAGACTGCCGAAACCTTTGATGGTCACGGTCTCGCTGCCCTTCAAGCCGAGGTCCTTCCAGGATAGTCCCTCTTCAAACACGAGCGGAAGAACGCCCATCCCAACCAGGTTGGAGCGGTGAATACGCTCGAAGCTCTGCGCGATCACGGCGCGGACGCCAAGCAGGCGCGTGCCCTTGGCGGCCCAGTCACGGCTCGATCCCGTGCCATATTCGCGCCCGGCGAAGATAACGAGCGGGACGCCCTCCGCCTTGTAGCGCATAGCCGCGTCGTAGATCGCCATCTGCGCGCCGTCAGGATAATGAAGGGTCACGCCGCCTTCGACGCCCGGCACCATCTGGTTCTTAATGCGGATATTGGCGAAGGTGCCTCGCATCATGACCTCATGATTGCCGCGCCGTGCGCCGTAGGAGTTGAAATCCGCGACGCTGACGTGATGATCGAGGAGGTAGTGTCCTGCGGGGCCGGATTTGGCAATCGAGCCGGCGGGGCTGATGTGATCGGTCGTGATCGAGTCGAGGAAGAGGCCAAGGACGCGGGCGTTCTCGATGTCTGTCAGGGGGGCGGGGGCGGCGCCGGTGAGATCCTCGAAATAGGGCGGGTTTTGCACATATGTCGAGCCCGTGTCCCAATCGTAGGTCTGCCCCGTCTTCGAGCCGCCGACCGCCTGCCAGCGGGAATCCCCCTTGAAAACGTCCGCGTAGCGCGTTTCAAACATATCGGGCGTGATGTAGGTGCGGACGAACTCGGCGACTTCCTTCGAGGTGGGCCAAATGTCCTTCAGATACACAGGCGTGCCATCCTTGCCGGTACCGAGCGGCTCCTTCGTGAGGTTCAGCTTCATCGTGCCGGCGAGCGCATAAGCCACCACGAGCGGCGGGGAGGCGAGATAGTTCGCGCGCACATCCGGATTGACGCGTCCCTCGAAATTGCGGTTGCCCGAGAGAACGGCGGCCGCGACGAGGTCGTGCTCGTTGATGGTCTTCGAGATCGGCTCCGGCAGCGGCCCGGAATTGCCGATACAGGTGGTGCAGCCATAGCCGGCCAGCGCAAAGCCGACGGCGTCGAGGTCCTTCTGCAGGCCTGACCGTGTGAGGTAATCGGTCACAACCTGGCTGCCGGGAGCGAGCGAGGTCTTCACCCACGGTTTGGGCTTCAAGCCCTTTTCATGCGCCTTCCTCGCCACGAGCCCGGCGGCTATCAACACGCTCGGGTTTGAGGTGTTCGTACAGGACGTGATGGCGGCGATGACCACATGTCCGTCCGCGATGGAATAGCTCTCCCCGGCGACGGGGCCGGACTTCTCGAACGGCTGAACCGAGCCGCCGCCTTCGCTCACCATGGAGGCTTCGGCGCCGCCGGGCGTGACATTGCGCATGTCGGCGAGCGCATCGATGAAGCCTTCCGCCGCGGTTGTGAGCGGGACGCGGTCCTGCGGGCGCCGCGGGCCGGCAAGGCTCGGCTCGACCGTCGACAGATCGAGATCGAGGGTGCTTGTAAAGAGAGGGTCAGGGGTTGCGGACGAGCGCCACATGCCTTGTGCCTTCGCATACGCTTCCACGAGCGCCACTCGGTCAGGGCTCCGCCCCGTAGAACGGAGGTAGCTGACCGCATCCTTATCCACAGGGAAGAAGCCGCAGGTCGCGCCGTATTCCGGGGCCATGTTCGCCATGGTCGCGCGGTCTTCGAGCGATAGCGAGTCGAGGCCGTGGCCGAAATACTCGACAAATTTGCCGACGACACCCTTCTTGCGTAGCATCTGCGTCACGGTCAAAACGAGGTCGGTGGCGGTCACACCCTCGCGCAGCGCGCCGGTGAAGCGGAAGCCGATGACCTCAGGGATCAGCATGGAGATGGGCTGGCCGAGCATGGCCGCCTCCGCCTCGATCCCGCCTACGCCCCAGCCAAGCACGGCCAAACCGTTAACCATGGTCGTATGGCTATCCGTTCCGACAAGCGTATCGGGGAAAGCCTGCGTGACGCCGCCCTCTTCCTTGGTCCACACGGTCTGGGCGAGATATTCCAGATTGACCTGGTGGCAGATGCCGGTTCCCGGCGGCACGACGCGGAAATTCGCGAAAGCCCGGCTGCCCCAGCGCAGAAATTCGTAGCGCTCCTTGTTGCGCTGATATTCCAGATCGACGTTGATCTCGAAGGATTTCGGCGTGCCGAAGCTATCGACCATCACGGAGTGATCGATCACGAGATCCACAGGCACGAGCGGATTGATCTTGCCGGTGTCGCCATGGAGCTTGGTCATAGCGTCGCGCATCGCCGCCAAATCGACGACGGCCGGCACGCCGGTAAAGTCCTGCATCAGCACGCGGGCGGGCCGGAAGGCGATCTCGCGGCTGGAGCGCTTATCGGTAAGCCATTGCGCCATGGCGCGGATGTCGTCCGCCGTGACCGTCTGGCCGTCCTCGAACCGCAGGAGGTTCTCTAAGAGCACCTTCAGCGAGTACGGCAGCGCCGCGATGCCCGGCAGTCCATTCGCCTCGGCGTCCGGTAGCGAGAAGTACTCATAGGACTTGCCGCCGGCAGTCAGAGTTTTGCGCGAGCGGAAGCTGTCAAGCGAGCGTGGCGTGAGAGGGGCCAAAGCGGAATCTCCATGAGATGCGAAAATGCGACTTGTGAGCGTTGGCCAGCCTAACATAAAGATGAGCGGCAAGCGCAAATGGGACAACCTCTCCTTGGCAAAAATCGAGCCATCGGGCAACGCAAACTCGCGGAACCCGTCAAAAGATGTGGAAGCGATTGCCGTCGAAGGCCTGGCCTGTCAGAGGGGCGGGCGGGTCGTGGTGGACGCCTTGTCCTTCGAGGTGCGTGCGGGCAACGCACTCGCACTGCGCGGGCCGAACGGATCGGGTAAGACGACGCTTCTGCGCACGATCGCGGGCTTTTTGCCGCCGGCCGCCGGGAAAATACAGATATTGCGCGGCGTTTCGAGACCCCCTCACTCTGTCTCTCTCCCCAAGGGAAGAGAGGACGCCACAACGCCCGCTTCCTCTGGGGAAAGGCTCCCTGCTTCTGCTCCCCCTCACCTCAGGGAGATGCACTCGGCTTCTTCTCCCTCTCCACTCGGGGAGGGGCACCCGGCTTCTGCCCCCTCTCCCCTCAGGGAGGGGCACCCGGCTTCTGCTCCCCCTCCCCTCAGGGAGATGCACTCGGCTTCTGCTCCCTCTCCCCTCGGGGAGAGGCACCCGGCTTCTGCTCCCTCTCCCCTCGGGGAGAGGGTTGGGGTGAGGGGGGACTCGGACACCTCCAACGACAACGTGTTTCACTACATCGGCCACGCGAACGGGGTGAAGCCGCGTCTTTCCGTGATCGAGAATGTCAGCTTTTGGCAGGAATACTACGACGGCTCCGGAAACATCGAGGCCGCGGAAGCAGCCCTCGACGCGTTCGCGCTGCTCAATCTCGCAAGCTTCAGCGCGGGCCATTTGTCGCAGGGCCAGGCGCGAAGGCTCGGTCTCGCGCGGCTGCTCGCTGCCCGCCGCCCGATATGGCTGCTCGACGAGCCTTCGGTTTCGCTCGACGCCGCATCGACCAGGCTTCTTGAAAGCGCAATCGCTCATCATTTGGACACAGGCGGTCTCGCGCTGATCTCGACGCATCTCGATCTTTCGCTACCAAGTGCGGCCGTGCTCGAACTTGGCGCGGCTCCCGTGCTGCAATGAGCGCTTTTCTCGCCCTCCTCGCCCGGGATTTCCGGCTCGCCATCCGGCAAGGCTCTGCCCTTGGCACCGCGCTCGGCTTCTATCTCGTTGCCGTCTCGATCATCCCGCTCGGCCTCGGCCCCGATCTCAAGCTTTTAAGCCGGATCGCGCCTGGCATCCTTTGGATTTCCTTCCTCTTGGCGGCCGTGCTTTCGGTCGATGCGCTCTTTCAGGAGGATCGCGACGACGGCTCGCTCGACGCCCTTGTGATCGGTCCGCTTCCGGCCGAGCTGATCGCGGCATCGAAGAGCCTCGCGCATTGGGTGACGACGTGCGTGCCGCTGATCGTCATCACCCCCCTCGCCGGGCTCCTCCTCAATATCGAGCCGGACTCGATCCCGAAGCTTCTTGCCGCGCTCGCCGCGGGCACCATCGGCATCAGCTTTGTGGCGGGCGCTGGCGCGGCGCTGACCCTCGGCTTGCGAAGGGGTGCGTTGCTTCTGCCGCTCCTGATTTTGCCGCTTTTCACGCCCTTTCTGATCTTCGGCGTGGGCGCTATGTCGGCCTCGCCCGGCGCTTTCGAGCAAAGCATTCTCTTGCTTTCGGCGCTGTCTTTGTTTTCAGTGGCGGCGATGCCATTTGCCGCTGCACTTGCTCTTCGCCTCGGGTTAGAGTGAGCCTATATCAGCGTTTGAGCTGGGAAAAATATCAATGTCCGGACTATCGGAACCGCAATCGCCAAGCTTTTGGCGCATCAGCACGCTGGCCAATCCGTCCACCTTCATGAGGCTGAGCGGAGCGCTCTTGCCTTGGCTCGCCGCGGTGACGGCCGTGCTGTTCGTGGCGGGGCTCGTCATGGGGTTCCAGGCGCCCCCGGATTACCAGCAGGGCGAAACCGTCCGCATCATGTTCATCCACGTGCCCGCCGCGTGGCTGTCGATGGCATGCTACACGCTAATCGCCTTATCTTCGGCCGGCTATCTGATCTGGCGTCATCCCCTCGCCGACGTGTCCGCCAAGGCCGCCGCTCCGATTGGCGCGGCGTTCACGCTTCTCGCGCTCATCACCGGATCGCTCTGGGGCAAGCCCATGTGGGGCGCCTATTGGGTATGGGATGCCCGGCTGACTTCGGTTTTGATCCTGTTTTTCCTCTATCTCGGCCTCATCGCGCTGCGCCAGGCCATCGACGATCCGGGGCGGGCGGGGCGTGCAGCCGCGATCTTGAGCCTCGTCGGCGCGGTTAATATTCCCATCATCAAGTTCTCGGTGAATTGGTGGAATACGCTCCACCAGCCGGCAAGCATCATTCGTGCGGACGGCCCTACGATTTATAATGCTCTGCTGGTCCCGCTGCTCGTGATGATCGCCGCATTCACGCTTCTGTTCGTGGCATTGCATCTGAAAGCGATGCGCGCCGAGATTTTACGGCGGCGCTGCGAGGCCACGATAGCCATGCACGTTCGCGGCGACGGCCGGACGCAGCCTGGAGGAGCGGCGGTATCCCATGTTTGATCTCGGGCCTCATGCGGGTTTCATCTGGGCCGCCTACGCGTCGGCGGCTGTTTGTGTGGGCGGGCTCATTCTATGGGCCTGGGCCGGGGAGCGCGGGCAAAGGCAGCGGCTCGCCGATCTAGAACGGCGCGGGCTCAAGCGCAGGTCTCAGCAGGAGCTTTAGGGGCGATCATGACGGCAAGCGCTTCACCCGAAGAAACGCCGGCGAAGGCGAAACCCAAGGCAACGCTCGTTTTGCCGCTTATATTGGTTTTGGCGCTCCTGATATTCCTCTTCATCGCGCTGCGTACCGGCGAACCGTCGCGCCTGCCCTCGGCGCTGATCGGCAAGCCCGTGCCGGAGTTCTCGCTTCCCGGCATACCGAATGTGCTCGGCGATTACGGCCCTGCTTCCGGTCTGTCTTCGGGCGCGTTCAAGACCGGCAAAGTCAGCGTTTTGAATGTCTGGGCGTCCTGGTGCGCGCCTTGCCTTGCCGAGCATGCGCAACTGATCGAGCTGAGCCGTCAGGGCGTTCCAGTTTACAGCATCAATTATAAAGATAAGCCCGAGGCCGCGCGCCGCTTCCTGTCGAGCCACGGAAATCCCTTCCGCTCCATTGGCGCAGACGAGAACGGTCTGACGGCCATCGATTTTGGCGTTTACGGCGTGCCGGAGACGTTCGTTATCGACGGCCTGGGCCGGATTGCATACCGCTATCCCGGCCCGATTTCGCCGGATGTGCTCGCGGACAAAATCATGCCGGCCATTCAGAAGGCGTCACGCGAGCCGGCCGCGCCGCGGTTCTGAGCAAAACGCGTCCTTCCCGGTTTTGGGAAGAAAGCTGAAAGGCGCACCTTGATCGCGCTATCGCCGGCTTGAGCGAGGCGATCACAATTTAGTGGGGTCACGTGAAGATGACTGGCCGCCTTTGTCACACCGGCTTTCGCGCCATCCATGATAGGAGCAGGCCAATTCGAAGTAGGCAGCCGGGATAAGGAGGAAAGCCGTGATCGCCAAAAGCTTGTAGCCATGGTCCCAAAGCTGCTGCTGGATCAGCCACCAAACGCAGATGGCAAACGCGGTTCCGGCAAGCTCGAAAAAGCCTGCAAGGAATCTCATAGCTCACCTCCCCCGCGGGCGGCCGTAACCTCGCCCGGTTGAATCATAGCAGGAGCACCCGGGACCGCAAACCGCGTGGCGGTATCGAATTATGTTAGGCACGTCGCGCGCCACATTCCGTTAGGAAGTCAATGCGCCTGTTGGTGGCCCCGGCCATCCGGCAGCGCTAGGGACACTTCTGAGAATGACCCTTGAGGCGGCCAATAAGGAACGGCATAACTTCCCGGCGGCGATCTTGCCGCATCTCGGTAACGTGGAGATGCACAGCGCATGATGATACGCACGCGCGGTATAGCATCGCTCATATCTGCGATGTTAGTGCTTGCCCCTTCCCTGTGTGCCCGGGCGGACAGCGACGAGGAGAAGAAGATTCTTGCGCAGTGTGCGAAAGATATCTGCAGCGTGGTTCTATCGAGGAACCCCAAAGGTCCCGACCCGAGCTGTGATCTCACCAAGACATGGGACAAAGAGCAGATTCAAAAGGGCGTCGAATCGAAAGGCCTGAGTTGGGGACTCGGTTCGGCGAAATGCCACGTGAAGTTCGGTCTAAAGCGCGCCGAGATCATCGCGGCTTTGACCGCGCCGGAGACCAAGCTCGTGGCGAGCAAACAATCGATTGCCTGCGAAATTGGCACGAACCGGTATCCCATTGGTGCGACGATATCTCCCGTGCTGAGATTTAAGAACGGCAAGGTTACGGCAGCCTCACTTCGAATGGACGATATCGAGGGCGCGGTGCTGATCCAGGGCGTGGTTTGGACGGCAGCACAGCTTGAGCGCCGTTTCGGCGTTTTCGAAGGCGATCTGGTCCGCGAACTGAACCGCTTCCTCGAAAAGGAGTGCCCGAAATTCGCCGTTACAAAGAAGTGATTCAGGGTGCGCGCACTCCGCCGGAACTCACATTTTCCTCTCGCGCATCTGCAAGTTGCGATTGCGGGCGCAAATCAGGGGGCGGTGGCACGGAGACCTAGAAAGTATACGAAGCTTGTATGTGAATAGGAGCCGTTGACTTAAAGAAAATGCGAACCGGCCAATGAGCTTCCTCACGCCGTTCGCGAACTTGGCTATTCCGCGGCGTGGCGCCGCTCGATATTTGCGCGCCGCGCTTGCTATCAGTGCATGCGGGCGAGGCTCCTGGAAGCAGGGCGGCACTGTTGGGAGCAGAACTCCTGGATCTCCGGAAGCACGCTTCTCCGCCACGTGTCTCCATAGAAGAGGGAGAAATGTCCCGTACCTGCCACGACAAGGCTGCGGTGGAGACGCTCCGGGAGCACGCTGCACAAAGAGTGCGCGGCGCTTGTCTGACCTGGGGCGGCGATGTCGTCGCGCTCACCCTCGATCGTCAAGAGAGCGGTGTTCCGGATTGCGCCAGGGTCGGCGCGGGTGTTGTCCACAAAGAGCGCGCCCCTCGGGAGAAGACGATCGTGGAAAACATCCCTCGTATTTTCCAGGAAGTAGGTGGCGTCCAGGTCCATGATCGAGGTGTAGAGATCGATAAACGGGAACCGGATCGGATCTTCGCCGTCGTCGAGGAGAACTTTGCGGCCGGTGTCTGTGGCCGTACTCATATGCCGTCCCAAATAGGCCCAAAGCGGGAGAAGCCGGAAATGCGCGGGGTGTACGCGCCGTCCATGGCCGGCATAGCTAAGAGGGACTGTCGCGATCACGTTTCTCTCGAACCACGATAGAGGCCGCTCGCGCAGGAGCTGCACGAGCCTCGTCGGGTTGGCGAGCGGATCGATCGGCGAGGCCATCAACACGAGGCTCGCCGGCACCTTCGCGTCGCAATCCCCCGCAAGAAGCGCAGTCGCGGCAAGGGCGGGAACGCCGCCTTGGCACAAGCCAATGACGCTAGGCGCCGGGCTTCAGCTTCTTAATCATGGCTTGGACGGCGGATATGTTCTTCGCCAAGCCGAATGGACCGTACCTCAAGGGGACATGGCGGACATTGACCCAGTCCGTCACATAAACGCGGAAATAGGGAAGCAGGCCTATCACGAGGTCGCGCGCAATGAAGGGGAAATGCCCCGATAGCGGCGCGACCACAAGCACGTCTGTTTGCGGCGCCAAGTCCGGAATCGCGAATTCGAGGAGCCTGTAGAAGGGTGTCTTGGCAATATCGCTCGTTTTAACCGGCAACCGCGTGTTGCCGATCGTCAGGCCTGTTATACCGAAGCCTCTCCGCGCAGGCTGGATTCCGCCTGCAAATAGCGGACTTGATAATCTACGATTGGGAATAGCCGCCGCAACGCCGATCACGCTTTACCTTCTCTGCAGTCCGACTGGAGAGACATTGAGCAAAATCAAGGCAAACCTACCGCCATTATGCTTGCATATAAGGTTCGAACCCTCGATGGCCCATCTTCGAAAAGGTTACACCATGCAAGTTCCACTGCAAGTCGCTTTTGAGGGCCTCCCGCATTCCGACGCGATTGAGGCACGGATCAGGGAGGAAGCCGGTAAGCTTGAGCAATTCTACGGCCGGATTGTCAGCGCGCGCATTGTGGTGGCGCGGCCGCAGCATCGCCATCACAAGGGCGATACTTATCATGTGCGCATTCACCTTGTGCTTCCTGAGGCGCCCGATATCGCTGTAAGCCGCGAGCCGGCGGCGACGGGAGCGCATGAGGACGTCTATGTGACGATCCGCGACGCCTTCAAGGCCGCCCGGCGGCAGCTTCAGGACAGCCCGCACAAGCGGAACGGTCACGCCACGCAAGACGAAGAGGCTTAGCTGCGGCTAAAACTGGTTGCCAGCTTTCTCGCGCTGCGCCTTGTGGTATTTTTTCACGAGCACGTCGCGCTTGAGTTGCGACAGGTGATCGATGAAAAGCACGCCATCCAGGTGATCGATCTCATGCTGGACGACGGTCGCGTGCAGGTCCTTGAAATCTTCCTCGCGTAGATTTCCTTCAGCGTCGATGTAGCGCACACGAACCAACGCCGGGCGCTCCACTTCCGCATACATCTCCGGGATCGATAGGCACCCCTCTTCATGCAGGCGCGGTATATCGCCCTTGGAGACGATCTCGGGGTTGATCAGCATAATCGGGTTTTTGGGCTCTTCGCCTTTGGCCGTGTCGATCACGGCTATGCGGCGCAGCACGCCCACTTGCACCGCGGCGAGACCGATGCCGGGCGCCGCGTACATGGTTTGAAGCATATCGTCAAGGAAGGCCCGTACATCCGCGTCGACGGTTTCCACCGGCAACGACGTCTCGCGCAGGATCGGATCGGGCAGTTTCATGATAGGCAATTTTGGCATGCGCATGCAGATAAGCGAAGGCCGGGCCGCGGTCAACGCCTCCGCTGCGAAAACTGGAGTTGGTCTACTTTTTCCACGAAGCGTCATCCTTCGAGACGGCCTGCGGCCTCCTCAGGAGAGACGCCGCAACAGCGGGAATGTAGGCGCGCTTAGTCCAGGAGTTGAGGAAAATGCAGCGGATAGGCCAAGTTGCGGCCGCGACCTACAATCCGCGCCCACCCGCGAAAGTCTTCGCGAGCCAATCGGCGACCGGCTGCGCCGCGTCCTGCCAGTTCCGGTCCATCATGACGGCATGCGAGCCGTTCTTCACGATAATCGCGCGGGCACCGTAGTAGAGTGCGGTAAGCCGCACATCCCCCGCCGGCACGAACTGATCCTTCTCGCCGCCGACTACGAGAAGGTTCGGCATACTCCATGGCAGCGGCGCGAACGGGACCCAACCCATGGCCTGACGGCCCGCCTCCTCCGCCAAATCATCCATGCGCAGGAAGAAGAGGCGGCGAAGCTCGGGCGTGGGCGGATGCGAGAACAGGCCCTGTTCGATGATGTCGAGATTCGCGGAGTGAACCCCGCGCATGAACGCCTTGCGCAGCTCGTTGGCAAGAACGGGATGCTGGGTGGCCATCACGGCGGCCGCGCGCATCAGTCCATGCGGCGGGACGGAGCAGAAAAGCACGGCACCGGCCGCCTTACCCCCGCCCCGGACGAATCTCTGCACGACGGCACCGCCCATCGAATGGCCCACAAGGATGGCCGGTCCCCCGATCTGCTTGAGCGCCCAATCGACGTCGGCGGCAAAATCGCCAAGCCCGAACTGCCGGATTTTTTCGCGCCCTTCGCTATTGCCGTGTCCGCGCAGGCTCAGCGCATAGCTATCGTAGCCAAAGCCCGCGAAGAAAGGCAAAAAGCTCTGCTCCCATACCCAGGCGCCGGCGCAAATGCCATGGACGAAGAGTAGCTTGACGGGTTTTTTCTGGCCACGGCCCGCGGCTTGGATCAGTTCGAGATGCATGAAGAGACAGGAACCCTATTATGAAAACTGTGGCCTAAGGCCCAAAGCTGAGCTTGAGTAAGCCATGCGGGCTCCACCTAAGCTTGTTAACGGAGTGTCATGCCCGGCCTCGAACCCCGGATCAATCGTGACGATAGGATGAGGCGAGTGCGAAACCTTATACCCGCAGCGGTTTGGGCGTCCCCCCTCATCCGGGCGGCGGGGCTTGCCAACCGCGAATGGCGGCCGGAGCTGGCGCATCTTCACATACCTTGCAAAGCAACCGGGCTCTGAGTAGATAGAAGCGCAACATCGGGAAAGCGAAGCTCATGGCCGCCCCCAAGCCTCCCGCCTTTGAGACCTTGAGCCTGCACGCCGGGCAGCACCCAGACCCCGTCACCGGTTCGCGCGCGGTGCCGGTCTATCAGACCACATCCTATGTCTTTCAGGATACCGATCACGCCGCTGCGCTGTTCAATCTCGAGCGGGCGGGTCATATCTACACGCGCATTTCCAATCCGACCACGGCGGTCCTCGAGGAGAGGCTCGCAGCGCTGGAGCATGGCGTGGGCGCCGTGTGCACGGCGAGCGGAATGGCCGCGATGCATCTCGCCATTGCCACGCTTCTTGGCGCGGGCGATCACATCGCAGCCTCCGCCTCGCTCTATGGCGGCACAGTCAACCTCTTGACGCACACGCTGCCGCGCTTCGGTATCGCCACCACCTTTGTCAAGCCGCGCGACCTCGATGGCTTTCGCGCCGCCATCCGGCCCAATACGCGGCTCGTCATCGGCGAGACAATCGGCAATCCTGGGCTGGAGGTGCTCGATATCCCAGCTGTTGCCGGGATCGCGCATGACGCGGGCCTACCGCTCCTGATCGACAACACCTTCGCGACGCCTTATCTCTGCCGGCCCATCGAGCTGGGCGCCGATATCGTCATGAATTCGCTAACCAAATGGATCGGGGGCCATGGCATCGCGATAGGCGGCGCTCTCGTCGATGGCGGCCATTTCAACTGGGATGCGTCCGGTAAATTCCCCACTCTGACCGAGCCTTATGCCGGCTATCACGGCCTCGATTTTTCCGAGCAGTTCGGGCCCGCAGCCTTCATCATGCGCGCCCGCACGGAGGGCTTGCGGGATTTCGGCGCGTGCCTTTCGCCCACCAACGCGTTTCATCTGCTGCAAGGCATCGAGACGCTTTCCTTGCGCATGCAGCGGCATGTCGAGAACACCGTGGCCGTGCTGGGCTTTCTCGCCGGGCACGAGGCCGTGGGCTGGGTGCTGCATCCCTCGCTTGAAAGCCATCCGGATTACGCGCTCGCACAGCGGCTCATGCCGGAAGGCGCCGGCTCGATCGTCAGCTTTGGCATCAAGGGCGGCCGTCCGGCGGGGCGCAAATTCATCGAGACGCTGAAGCTCGCGAGCCATCTTGCCAATGTGGGCGATGCAAAGACGCTCGTGATCCACCCCGCCAGCACCACCCATCAGCAGATGGATGCGGCGCAATTGGCCGTGGCGGGAGTGGGCGAGGACATGGTGCGCCTCTCCATCGGCCTTGAGGCGGCGGCCGACATCATCGCCGACTTGGCGCAGGCGCTACGCGCTTCTCAGAAGGTTTGACCATGTTTATCCGGGCGGATGGCATCGAGACTTTTGCGGCGACGGGCGGCCGGCCTTTCGATCCGGCGCTTCCCTGTGTTGTCTTCCTCCATGGCGCCGGCCTCGATCATTCGGTCTGGGCGCTGCACAGCCGCTGGTTCGCCTATCATGGCTGGAGCGTGCTGGCCCCTGACATGCCTGGGCATGGCCGCTCTGAGGGCGCGCCTTTCAGCACCATCGAAGATATGGCGGATTGGGCAGGCCGCCTGATCGAGGCCGCAGGCGGAACACAGGCAAATCTGATCGGCCATTCGATGGGTGCGCTCACCGCCCTTGAGGCCGCCGCGCGGTATCCCGCTAAGGTTTCGGGGCTTTGTTTGATTGGCGCGGCTGCGGCAATGCCCGTATCGCCGGAGTTGCTTGGCGCCGCGAAGGCCGGCGATCATGCTGCGATCGATATGGTATCGATCTGGGGGCATGGGTTCAGTGCGGGGCTGGGCAACTCGCTGGCGCCGGGGCTTTGGATGCTTGGCGGGGCCGAGCGGCTGCTTGAGCGCGCGCGTCCCGGCGTTTTGTTCAGCGATCTTTCGGCTTGTTCAAATTATAAAGGCGGGCTCGCTGCGGCGGCAAAGGTTTCAGCGCCGGTAACGCTCGTTCTCGGGGAACGCGATCTGATGACTCCGGTCAAAGCAGGCCGGGCGCTGGCCGCCTCACTTCCCAACGCGCGCGTGACAGTTTTGCCCGGCGCTGGACACATGCTTATGGCGGAGCGCCCGGAGGAGGTCCTAAGGGCGCTCACCGGCTGAAACTAGACATTCGCGCAAGCCCAGTTCGTCATGGCCACTTGATGCCATCCAGAGCCATATCTACGTTAAATGGATGGCCGGGTCGAAGCCCGGCCATGACACACTGAGGGTCGGGTTTGCACTACTCCGCCGGCATCGGATGGTACGCGCCATCGAGCCCCAAATACTCGCCGTCGCGATAGAATTTCGCGGCGTGAGCGCCTTCGAGCACGGCGAGCATACTCGGCACGGCTTGTCCCCCGGCCTTTAGCCGCTCGATCACGCGGGCCGGCCCAACCTCGTCGAGCAGCTCGAACGGACCTTTCTTCCAGGCGAAGCCCCAGCGCATGGCGCGGTCGATACCGACGATATCGTCCGAGATTTCCGGCACGAGCCCGGCGGCGTAGAGCAGCGTGCCGCCCATCAACTCCCAGGCGAAGCGGCCTTCGAGATCATCGGAGAACAGAAGGCTTTCCGCGCTGGCGTGCTGAGGGGCGAGCTTTATCGCCGCTGCCGGACGCCACTCGTTCGAGGTGATATCGTAGACTTCCTTCGTTTTCGAGCCGTCGGCTGCCTTCAGCACACGGTAAAAGCCGCCGCCCGATTTACGGCCGAGTTGACCGCGCTCAAGCAGAGCTTGCTCTGCCTCCGGGAACTTTCCGCAGGTTTTTCCAGGATCGCCCGCCTGCAGATTTGCCGCCATGTTCTCGCCGATGAGATTTATGACGTCGAGACCGATCAGATCGACCAAACCGTAGAAGCCGGTCGGAGGCACACCGACCGGCGAGGCCATGAGCGCATCCATCTTCTCCATGCTGAGCCCTTGTGCCAAGTAGGGCTTGGCGATGTGAAGGCCCGACAACAGCCAATAGCAGCCAATGCGGTTGCCGATGAAGTTCACAGTGTCCTTGGCGGGAACGACGCCCTTGCAGAGCACATCGCGGCAGAAAACGGCCAGCGTATCGCGCACTTCAGAGCTGGTCTCGGGCCCAGTTACAAGTTCGAGAAGCCGCATCACCCGCACGGGGTTGAAAAAGTGCGTCACCGCGATGTCGCGGCGAAACCGTTCGGGCATACCGGCGGTAATGCTGCTCAAGAGAATGCCGGACGTGTTGGTGCTCACCACAGAGCCATCGCGGCGCAGCGGTTCCAGCTGCGCGAACAGAGCGCGCTTCTTCTCCAAATCCTCGTCGATGGCTTCGCAGATCCAGTCGTATTGGCCGATCTCGCCTTTGCGCTCCTCGAACGTGCCAGCCTGGATACGCCCGGCGAGATCTGCCTTCTCCTCCGGGGTTTGAGCGGTCGCGAGCGCGCGGTCAACGGCCCGCTTTGCCAACTTATCATCGAGTTCGAGAACCAGCACGGACCGTCCGGCTGCCGCACATGCCGCGGCGATCCCGCTGCCCATGGTGCCGCCGCCAGCGACACAAACGGATTTGATATCCTGTCCCATAATCCTGTCTCCCTATGGTTGGCCGCGCCGTCGCGCATACCTTGAATGAGCGTAAAATTTGGAACCCGCGGCTGGTGGACGAGTATTTTTCCGGAGTTCACAGGTGACGCTCCGATGATTGGCCGCCAAGCCCGCGGAAAGGAACATCACCAAGGGGCGAGTATGGAGCCAAGCCACGCGAATTGGGAGAGCAAATAACATGCTCGTCCGAAATACAGGGGAAGAACGCGGTCTATGGAACTGCGGCGGACGGCAGCGTGACGGGACGGCCTTCTTCTTTCGTGTCCGCGAACCGCGCGCTTCGATATCTCCGGCCGTCCGGTGACGCGCCAAAGCCCGGTGGCTTTGAAAAGACGAGATAGGCTTGTTCTGCGCCGTTCCGCGAAGGCTACTTCTAGCTGAAACCAATCCCGTTTCCTCCGCCAGGCGGCAAATTGGAACAGGTGCCCTTTGGCGGACCGCTTTTGCGAAATAGCAGCCCAATTTTGAGCTTTAACTCAAAAATAACAACTATAACAGTGACTTGATAGCGCTTCGCAAGGCACTGTGGCCGCTTTGCACTTGCGGCTCCCCCCTGGCTACAGTACAAAAACATTTCGTACATAAAAACAGTCAACATTAAGGTGTTGGGCAGTTGTGTGGGACTGCGGGCCGTTCGCCCGCTCAAATTTTGGGGGTACATCAGTGAGTAGAGTTTTAGTGTGCGCACTCGCATTTGCCGGTTATACCGCGTCCGCACAAGCCGCCGATCTCAGCGCCGGCAGCTTGAAGGATCCGCTGCCGGATACCGTTTCATATGCTGGCGTTACCCTCTACGGGACGATCGACGTTGGCGGGGCCTATCAGAATCATGGTGAGCCCCCCAGCACAGCATGGTCAAATCAAGCATACTGGCTAATCAACAAGAATAGCCAGGGATCGCAGGGCTTTATTGCAAACAACGCCTTGTCACAATCCGTTATCGGCGTCAAGGTTGAAGAACAAGTAGGTTATGGCTTTACTGCAATCGCTAATCTCGCGACGGGTTTCAATCCTGTCTCGGGAGAGATTGCAACTGGCGTTGGGAGCTTGATCCGGAATAACGGCATCCCCGGAGCATCCCAGAACGCCAATAACGACTCCGGCCGCAATGGCCAGGCTTTCAACGACGTGGCCTATGCGGGATTGAGTTCATCGGCCTTTGGTACGCTCACGATCGGACGCATCTCGTCGCTAGAGCGCGATGCCATCAGCGCGTACGATCCGATGGCGAGAGCCTATGCGTTTTCGCTGCTTGGCAACGGCTCGACTTACCAGGGCACCGGTATCAGGGAAGCCTCTTTCGTCGATGACGCCGTGAAATACGCCTATCAATATGGTGCTTTGCATGCGGCGGCTCTGTATTCGGCCGGCGGAGCGGATACGGGGCACAGCGGCGTCTATAATTTCGATGCGGGCGCCGCCTATCGCGGTTTCTCCGTCGACGGAACCTATGGCCACGTAACGAATGGTATCACCGCTTCGGCGCTTGGCGTGGCCCCGGCCGGCTTTTCCAATGTGGGGGTAAATGCTGTCAATGCCAGCATTCAGGACACCGACGCGTTCGCAATCCAGGGGAAATACACCTTCGAGGTGGGTGGCTCTGGCGGTTTCAAAGATGGCGGTTTCAAAGATGGCGGCTACAAAGATGACGGCGAGGGACATAAGGTCATTCTCTATGCCGGCTACGAAAGCATCAGGTATTCGAGCTACGATGCAGGCGCCTTCATTCCGGATACAACCCAAGGTGGCTACGATATCGCTGCGTACAGCGCCACCAATAAAGTCACAGGCCTGAGTGGGCTGCTTTATTCCAAGGATGAGGTCCAGCAGCTTTTTTGGACGGGCGTGAAATTTTATTGGACGCCCCAGCTTAGCCTAACGGGTGCCTATTACCGTCTCGACCAGAGTTCCTATACCTCTGCGTCCGTATATCTCAACGCTCCGGCAGGCACAAAAAACGGCGGCTATTCGACGACCGCGGCTGGCGCCGAGAATGTCGTGTCTTTCCTGGTGGACTATGAGTTCAACAAGCACTTCGATATCTACGCCGGCATTACTTATTCGGAAGTGTCGGGCAATCCTGCTACTGCAGGGAGCTTCGATTTCGGCTACGCCCAGACCAGCGCGGTTTCCACGGCGGCCGGTCTCCGGTTGAGGTTCTAACGCCAAAACGGGGGCCAGGCGTCAGCCTCCCTCTTCGCTCTTCAAGCTGGGTAAGCGGCGATTGCCGCTCACCTCAAGCCAAAAATCGCAGCCTTGTGCATTGTCCTCCCCAACCGCCATGCTAAAGAACGCTGGGCGAAGGCGAGGGCATGATGGAAACATTTCTACACTTATGGGCGCTGATTCCTGGCGCCGACGACGCGGCGAAGCTGCGCTTTGCGATCGCGGGAGCAGCGGGGCTGGGTGTAGTCTGGGGCCTTGTGCGCTGGCTGCGCAAGGAAGATCTCGGCACCACCACGAAGACGATCCTCAAGACACAAGCCACGGCCGAGGAGCGAGCGGCGCAAGAGCGGCACGAACTCCGCGATCTGGTGCTGCAGCTTGCGGCGCGCGTCGAGGCGCGGCTCTCGGAGATGCAGGGCGAGGCCGGATTGGAAGTCGCCGGAGATCTCGGGCGGCATCATGCAGGATCTGAGGGCGGCTGTGCAGCACCTCGCCGATGAGGGCAACGCGGATGCGCTGGGCAAGCTCGCGGCGGGCGATATCGGTCCGGCCATGGACGCGTTCGCCAAGATGCGCGCGGTCTCCGCCCAAACGCGGGACATTGCGAAGAGGGAGGAAGCGGCCCTTGCCCGCGAGCAGGGCGCGATCGCGCTTCTGAAAGACGCGGACACGGCAATGCGGCATTACGAGGCTGCCTGCGAACTCGACCCGGACAATGCCTCGGGCTGGAACCGGCTCGGCGCTCTGTACCTTAGTGCCGGCAACGGAGCCGGGGCGCAGCGAGCTTATGAGCGAGCTGCCACGCCTGGCGCCGAACCCGAAACGATGGGCGACGCCATGAGCCATCTCGGCTTGCTCGCCGGGCGCCGGGGCGATCGGGCCGTGGCCTGCGCCATGTGGCGTCAGGCGCTCGATCTGTTCCGGCAGGTCGGCATGCAAGCGCAGATCGAGGAGATTGAACGCTGGATGCACGAGACCGGCTGCGCTTAGCCGGAGCCGGTAAACGGCGCATGGCCCGAACAGCGGCAGCTCCTTTGACCCGGCCAGAGGGAAAGTCTCTAACTTCGAGACGGCCCCTCACCCTGAGCCTGTCGAATCGAAGGGGCGACATCCTCACGATGAGGGGAGGCCTTCATTCTGCGGGCCGCGGCGGGGGGACCTCATCCAGAGGAGCCGCCATCGGCGGCGTCTCGAAGGATGAAATTAGCCCTCGATCTTCGAAAAGTCCGCAATGTCGAGCGTGAGCGCGCGGATTTGCGCGAGCAGCGTGAGCCGGTTCTCGCGGACCTCCGGCGTGTCCGCATTCACCGTGACCTTGTCGAAGAACCCATCCACCGGAGCGCGAAGCTTGGCGAGTGCGGTCATGGCCTGCTCGAAATTCTCCGAGGCGAGCGCCGCCTGCACGTCCTTGCCCACGGACTTGATCGCGGTGCTGAGCGCCTTCTCCTCTTTGTCTTTCAGGAGCTTCGCGTTGAGCTTGCCATCGAAGCTTCGCGCGTCTTTCTTCTCCTCGATCCTCAGAATGTTCAGCGCGCGCCGCACCAGCGCGAGCAGGCTCGCGCCGTCCTCGCTTTCGAGGAATTGGCCCAGCGCCTCGAACTCGGCGCACGATCATGAGCAGGTCGTCCTGCCCCGGCAGCGCGAAGACCGCGTCGATCAGATCGTGCCGCGCGCCTTGATCCCGGAGGTAAACTTTCAGGCGGTCGGCGAAAAAGTTCAATATGCTACAGGATATGCTCCTAGCCGGTAGCCCCCAAGCGGAAACGTGATTTCTAATACTTTCGAAATAATTCCTTCGGCTGTCGTCGCCCGGAATACGGACAGCATAGAGTTGGCCTGTATCACACATTTCGTCTAATTTCTTAAGGCGTGCTCTCAGCTCTTCTAGCGCAGTTTGACCAAGAATGTATTCATTTTCTTCAGGGTCAGCTAAATCAGCTTGTGCGCAGCCAATATACTTTTCATTCTGCGATATGAATCCATCGTAATCAAGGAAAGTCTTAAACGGATAGTCACCCCATAAGGGTGAAGGAGGTTCAGCGAACTGTGGGTCGTACAATCCGCTAAATTAATGTACCTCTTCTCGGGTCTACACCCAATGATAAGTAAAATTATTCCATTCCCAAGAACCTGATTCAGCCTAACTCTGAGTTCATTCTCCAAAACAATGCGGATCACACCGAGCGCAGCACGGCGCAGCGCGAACGGGTCTTTCGAGCCGGTCGGCTTCTCGTCGATGGCCCAGAAGCCAACAAGCATGTCGAGCTTGTCGGCGAGCGCCACTGCGATGGACACCGGATTGGATGGGACCGCGTCCGACGGACCTTGCGGCTTGTAATGCTCAGCGATGGCATCCGCGACGGCCGCGTCCTCGCCCTGCGCGAGCGCGATGTAACGCCCGATGATGCCCTGCAGTTCGGGGAACTCGCCCACCGTCTCCGACATGAGATCGGCCTTGGCGAGGTGCGCCGCGCGCTCCGCTCGATCGGGGTCCGCGCCCACGACCGGCGCCAGCTCGCGCGCCAGCCGCTCGATTCGCTTTACGCGCTCAAGTTGTGTCCCGAGCTTCTCATGGAACGTCACTTGGCCCAGCGCTTCGGTGAGCTTGTCAAGTGGCCTATGCCGGTCGTTCTCCCAGAAGAACTTCGCATCGGAGAGCCGCGCACGGATCACGCGCTCATTGCCGGCGATGATTGCCTTGCCGCCGTCTTCCGCCTCCAGATTGGAGACGAGAACGAAGCGGTTGGCCAGCTTGCCAGATTTTTTGTCGCGCAGTGAGAAGCACTTCTGATGGGCCTTCATGCTCGTCATCAGAATTTCTTCGGGCACGTCGAGAAAGCTCTCGTCGAACTTGCCGGAAAGGACCACGGGCCACTCTACGAGCCCCGCATTCTCGGTGAGCAGCCCGTGGTCTTCAACAAGAGCGAGCCCGGCATCCGCGGCTGCAGTGTGCGCGCCATCGAGGATGACCTTCGCCCGTTGCTCTGCTGTGCTCACAACTTTAGCGTGCAGAAGTGCCCCTGGATAGTCAGAGTTTTTGAAAATTGTCAGTGTTTTTGGCCGCGTGACATTTTCGCCACTCAGGAACCGGTGCCCATAGGTGATGTTACCGCTTTTGATCCCATCCACCTCGAATTCGACGGGCTGGTCCCCGAACAGACAGAGAATGGTGTGCAGCGGCCTGATCCAGCGCACGCGGCCCGTGCCCCAGCGCATGGATTTCGGCCAGGGGAACTTGCGAACGGCAGCCGGCACCGCCTCGGCGATGATGGACGCAGCGGACCGGCCCGGCTTTTCGGTACGGGCGAGATAATAATCGCCCTTCGGGTCTTTCACGACCTCGCAGGCGTCGAGGCTCGATAGCCCGGCGGCGCGGAGAAACCCTTCAACGGCTTTTGCCGGCGCGCCCACGCGCGGGCCCTTCCGCTCCTCGACGGTCGAGGCAGACTGTGCGGGCACGCCCTCGGCCATGTAAGCGATGCGGCGCGGACCGGAGCAGGAGCGGGAGGCGGCTACGGGGAGGCCGGCCAGGGTCAGGGCCTCCGTCATCATTCGCGCGAGGTCTTCGCCCGCCCGCGCTTGCATACGGGCTGGAATTTCTTCGGAGAAGAGTTCGAGAAGGAGGTCGGGCATGGCGATTGGGTCCGGATCGGTGCGGATGCCGAAGCTTCCGCAATTCGTGGCGCCGCACAAGCGAATTCATCCGGCGAAAGGCCGCGGAAAGCCTTTCAGGCACTCGCGCCCGGAGTCAGGGAGACAGTGTGGAGAACTACGCCCTCAAGCGCATCGCCCGGCTCGCGCCAAGGAGCCTTGTCGAGAGCGCGGATTGTGTTCTCGTAGCCCGCGTCCCATCGCGTGCGGATGCCCTTCGCCGAGAAATCGATATCCTTGAGATAGGTCTCGTTTTCGAGCACGGGCGCCTGTAGGAGAACGACGTGCATCCGGGTTAGGCAGCCGTAAGAACAAAGCTTCTTCACCGTGGCGTCTTCGCGCTTGCCCTCCGGCAGATGGGCAGACAGTTCCGTGATGATGTGGCGGAGTTTGTGAATTTGCATCTGCCGCATGGTCTGATTCTCCAGGCGGCTGGCGTATTGGATGTCTTTCTCGCGCTTGAGCACATCGAATATCGACTCGGGATATGGACCCTCGCGATGCCAAACCTCGACCGAGAAAACCACGCCGCTTTTCCGGTTGCGGTCGTCGAAAACGGCCTCGATCGGCGTGTTCGAGAGGACGCCGCCGTCCCAGTAGTAATCGCCGCTGGCTTCAACCGCGGGAAAAGCAGGCGGCAACGCGCCCGATGCGAGGATGTGCTCCACGCCGAGCGTCATGTCCCGGCTATCGAAATACGCCATCATCCCCAGCCGCACATTGGCAGCGCCAACCGTGAGCCGCGGCGCCTGCTTGTTCAAAAGCTCAGGGTCAATGAGGTCCAGAAGCGTCTTCCTGAGCGGGGCGGTCGAGTAGTAAGCGGCATTGTCTACGCCAAGACGGGCTTGGGGGCCGCGAAGAAAGGTTGAGAGGTTTGGCTCGAAGAAGCCCGGAATGCCGGCAAACACGGCGGAGAGCGTGTCCGGCGACGCGAAAGGATTGGCAGCGAAGGCGGCGGAAAGCGCGTCGAGGGGCGTCGGCGTGCCGTTCTGCTCAATCCCCTTCCAGAATTCCTTCAATGCGGGGAGGCGATCTTCCGGCTTGTTTCCGGCAATCAGGCTCGCATTGACCGCGCCAATCGACGTCCCGATCACCCAATCGGGCTCGATGCCGCGCTCATGCAGCGCCTGATACACGCCGCCCTGATAGGCTCCCAGCGCACCGCCGCCCTGAAGCACCAGTGTGATCTGCCCACAGCCAGCGGTAGGCCCCTTATGGATAGGAATTACGTCTGCCGTCATCGCAACAAGTTTTCCGGATTATCCCGCGAATTGTAAAGGTTTGGCTTATATATGATGACCCGTTTGAAACGCAACTCAGAGTCTTTCTTGTTTACCGGGGTGCTTTAAGGGTGGCAACAGCCCCCTCACCCCAGCCCTCTCCCGCGAGGGGAGAGGGAGCAGGCCGCGCCCGTTGCATAGGCGTCCCTTCTCCCCTTGCGGGAGAAGGACAGGATGAGGGGGTTTTACCGATGTTTCTCTACGTATCGGCGGCCAGAGTTTGCCTATCTCTGCGCTTGCCGCTCGGCCTCGAAGTCCGAACGCCAAGTCCGGATGACGCAGCCGCCGATCTCTTCCAGACGGGTGTCGAGCGGCGTGACCCAATCTTCCTCGATTTCGGCCAGAACGGCGGCTCTCCCTGGACGCAGCTCCGCGGCAATCTTCCACACGTAATCCCGCGTGACGCCAAAATCTGTAAGATCGCCCCAACTTCCCAAATCGGTCACAAGACCCAGGGCAGGAGCCGCCTGCGTGCAGATTGCTTCGGCCAGATCGGATAACAGAGCGCGCACGCCATCCCCGGCCGGACCTTGCGCGGGCGCTTGGACAATTGTCAGCGCCCCTTGAGGCTGACGCTCGATCACCGCCATACCAAGAACGGTGAACGTATTGTCTCGCTGGCAGCCCAAAAGGGCGCGCGCTCCATCTTGAGCCATGCCGAGAGTATCGAAGATTGCTGCAACAAACTTCGTCGGGTGAGTTGGTGGCGGGCCGGCTTCGGAGGGTGTTGGACTTGGCTTGTTCATCGCATCCCAAGATAATGGCTTATCCGGCAGTGATAGCATAACAAACCGCTTTCCCGTGGGGACACCCCCGCCACTTGGCAACGGATCCTTCACAAGCCTTCGTCAATTGTCCCGATCCCCGGCCTAGTCCGGGGCCGGGCGCCCCTTGGTGTGAAGCTTCAACGGGGGTTCTGGATTGTCTCCAAAAAGCCTTGCTATCGCCGCTTTGGCATTGCCCACACTCTCATGAAACCCGCACCGGACGCGGCGTAGAAAGCAAGTTAAGTATCTAGGGACTCTGCCCATGCCAAAGATGCTCCTCGCGGCCCGCTTGTTTCTGACTTCATGCGATGGCGTTCTGCGCGGCGAGGCGGTGTTCCCATGAGCCGGGCGTTTCTCTTGCTCGCTGCCACGGCTCTCTTATGCGGAAGCGCGGTTGCCCAATCGACCGGAGAGCCCGATTTCTCCAAGTTGCGCGAGAAGTTGGAACTGCGCCTGCAGGAGGCGCGGACGCGCGCGCTGTCCCGGCGGCGGCCGGCGCCGGCTCCCCATCAGAGTGCCGTGTATAATTGGCTGCAACCGGCGGGGCCCGTTGCGAAGCCTGAGCACAAGGAACTGGAACGCAAGGAACCGGAGGCAGGCAAGCCCACCGAGTTCAACGCCGGCCGGCGGCGATCTCCACACCCGCGGATTGGTCCGCACAGGCCGGGCGGCGGACGTCACGCGGCTGGGTGCGCCGGGCGTGCCATGGCGGATGTTTCCGTTCTTCCGTCAAGCTGCGCCGAAACCGCAACCATGGATCGCCTTCACTCAGAATGTCATCGTTCAGAAAGTTATCCCCGAGCTCAAAACCCCAATCCCGCTCACGCGCCGCAACAGTTATGTGGTCTTGCTCAAGCCCGATCTCCTGAACAAGCCCGATGGCGGCACCAGCGACATCGAGCGCCTGCTTGGCAAATACGGCCTCAAGATCACGCCCAATCCGAAGACCGGGGCTCTCGTGTCGCCCTCGGGCCGCGTCATCGTCGAGTTCGAGGACTCCCAGCAAGCCACCACACGCGGGCTGAAAGGGCCGGATCGCGATCCTACCGCACCGGCGGAGCCAGGCGCCGTCAAGGAGCAACTCGCGCCCGCCATCATCCTGCAATTGCGCCGGGAGCCCATTATCGACGATGCCTATGTCAACTCCACAGTCAAGGCCAACAACCTCCCCCACGCCGTGCAGACCGCCGTTCAGTACAACGGTAATCTTTACCGGTGGGTCTGGTCCGATCCTCAGAGCCCCGATCCCGCGTTCCAAGATGGGAATTGGGGGCTGAAGGCGATCCGCATGCCAGCCGTCTGGACGATCGTGAAGCGGCTGCACCAGGCCAATCCAACGGCGGCGCGGCCCAAGATTGCCATCGTCGACCAAGGTTTTTCGAAGCACAAGAATGTCAGCTTCTCGATCGCGGACGGTTCTGCTCTGACGGCCAGCACCGAACCGAGCTGCGAAGCAGGTCACGGCAATCACGTCGCGGGCATCATCGCTGCCGCCAGCATGAATGACACCGGTATCGACGGCATCATTCCCGATGCGGGCGACGGCCTGCTCGACGCGGTGCCATTCCACAATGAGCTGCTTCTCGACACGGCAGGCAGTGCGCCGCAGGAATGGTATGCGCGCTGGGCGCAGTACGCCGACGTTCTGAACGACCTCGAGGACTACATCGTGGGCTCGGCTTCCGCCGCCCATCCCCTCCACGTCGTCAATTTGAGCCTGGCCTATAATCTTTATAATATTCTGACCGGCGAACCGGAGGCGGCGCCGGGGCTCGAAGCCCATGTGCTTGCGCAGGCCAAGGATGCGCAGCGCACGGCCCGGCGGTTCAAGGACAAAATCCTGTTCGTGGCGGCAGCCGGCAACAACTCCCTGAACCGCACCACACCCCTCCAGACGAAGTGGGCCTCGCCCTGGGCGTGGGCCGGAACGCAAGACTTCGCCACATCGGCTAAAGCCGAGAATGTGCTTGTCGTCGAGGCCGTGGGGCGCGACGGGAAGCGAGCGGAGTTTTCCAATGCCGGCGGACATCTTTCCGCGCCGGGCGTCGACATCCTGAGCACGCTGGGGCCGGGCGATAACGTCTTCGGCGTGTGTAGCGGCACGTCTCAGGCTGCTCCGCATGTGGCGGCGCTCGCCACTTTGCTGTTCGAACTTGCGCCTGCGAAGAAACCCTCGGAGATCGCCGCGATCCTGCGCCAGACCGCGTCGCCGGCCCCGGCGGGAAGCGGCGGGGCTCCCGAAATCGACGCCCTCGAAGCGGTACTCAAGGTTTATCCCGCCGGCATCGTAACGCTGGCCGACCTCAACGGGGACGGCGCGGTCGACGATGCCGACCTCGCCATCTTCAAGAGCCAGCTTCATGAGATCGCCGCAAACCGTCTCACGGGCGCGCCGTTCCTGCACGACCTGAACGGCGATGGGATCGTCGACAATAACGAATGTCACTGGCCCGCGGCGGATTTGAACGGAAGCGGCTCCGTGTCCCTGGCGCCGAACGATAAGCGATCGGTGATGGGCGTGGGGCGTACCGATCTCGAGGTGATGGAACTCGCCTGGACGAAGGGTAAGGACGATTTCCAGCGTGCGCTCAACGAGTCCGGGCTTGTCGCGGAGCTGGCACAGGCGCCGTCACCGATCGTATCTCCGTCCGCTTGCCGCTAGGGTTGACTGTGCGTGGCCGGCACCCCCCCTCACCCCTACCCTCTCCCGCGAGGGAGAGGGAGAAACAGCGTCCCTTCTCCCCTCGCAGGAGAAGGACAGGATGAGGGGGGCTAAATCGCATTATTAGATGAGGTTGAACCTATGGAGATGCTAACATTGTCTTTCCGGCGCTTCGCCAAGCTCGCTGCGGCAGGCCTTCTGTTTGCCGGCGCCGGATCCGCTAGCGCCATGGAGCCTTCAAACAACGCAAAGGCTGCAATCGACGCGGCGCGATTGGCAAATCCGCAGATGAAGGTGGAGATCGACCCGGCGACGGGGCTGCCTTCCGCGATCCGGGGCCTCCGGCCGCAGCCCTCGATCACTGCGTCGGCACCTTCGCGCGGGGACCCGGGCGATGCCGCGCTGCGCACGGCTTTCGAGTCATTCTTCTCCTCGGGCGCCCTATCGGCGGCGTATGATATGGGCGCCACGCAGAGCCGCGTTATCACCGCTCCGGGCGGCATCACGAAGGACCGGGACATCCCCGGCCAATATATCGTTCGCGGCTCGCAGCAGGTGAAGGGCATTCCGGTCTTTGCCTCCGACGCCAGCATGGTGCTCGACCGCACGGCATCGGTACTGTCGGCCTCCTCCAACCTCTCGGCCGCAAAGATCGGCGAAACGGCGCCCGGCATCGCCCAGGAGGCGGCCATAGCGGCGGCACAGGCGCATATGACCCATCTCGCGTCCAAGGCCCGGGGCGAGCAACCTTTCGGCCTTGAACCGCCGGCAGCCGGGACCGTTACGCCCGGCGCCACGCTCATGGTCTTCGACCCCGCCATCATCGCGAGCAAGAACCAAGTCTCCGGCCCCGCGCGGCTGGCCTGGCTCGTTTCAATCGACACTTATCGCTTATTCGTCGATGCGAAGACCGGCGAGGTTTTCTATTATTACCAGGATCATCCGACCGTTTTGACACGGCGCGTCTTCGATCTCGCGATGTCGTCGAACTTTCCCGGCCAGGAAGTCATCGGCGAGGATGGGCACGAGCTCAATGCCAATGTTGCCGCCGACGCACGCACGGCCTTCGATTTCGCAGGCGTTGTTTATGATTACTACCGCGTCACCTTCGGCCGCGACGGCATTGCGGATAGCACCCGGGGTTCCGGCGCGAACATGACGCAAGTGGCAGCCGCGCTCGAATCCTACGTCCGCTATGGCAATATCAAAAACGCCTATTGGTGCCGCCGGTTATCCATGAGCTGCCCCGGCGGCGGCGTCATGGTCTACGGGCCGGACTACGCTACGGCCCTGGATGTCGTCGGCCACGAAATGACCCACGGCGTCATTTCGAACGAAGCGAACCTCAATTACGCCGACGAGCCGGGAGCCATCAACGAATCGCTCGCCGACATCTTCGGCACCTTGATCGAGTTCTCTTTTAAGGGAAGCGCCGGGAACTGGACCATCGGTGAGGCCCTGCCGGGCTACGCGCAGACCCCTCTGCGCAACATAGCCGACCCGCACATGACGTCCGAAACGGGCGCCTCCATGTTCAATCCCGGCGCCGATTATGGGGCGAGCAACCGGGGCCAGCCGGACCATTGGAGCGAATATGTGCGCCGCGACAGCACGCTG
This sequence comes from uncultured Alphaproteobacteria bacterium, assembly GCA_963817705.1. Classification (GTDB taxonomy): domain Bacteria; phylum Pseudomonadota; class Alphaproteobacteria; order Rhizobiales; family Rhodomicrobiaceae; genus Rhodomicrobium. Next base: position 1,308,176 of record CAWFPF010000001.1, on the reverse strand, counting down.
TGCTCCGGGCTCATGTTCGAAGACAATGGCTGCGTGCATATCAACAGCGGCATCCTCAACAAGATGGCGTATCTCATTTCGGAGGGCGGAGTGCATCATGCTACGCAGGTCACCGGCATTGGCAAGGCCAAGCTCGCCCGCATCGCCTATCGCAGCCTGACGGTGCACCTCAATTCCGGGTCCGGGTTCCAGAAGACGGCCAGCGCCTTCCAGGCCTCGTGCGAGGAGCTTGCGGCGCGGAGCATTGCCGGCATCGCCACGGAAGATTGCGGTCATGTCAGCGAGGCCATCAAGGCCGTGGGTCTCGCCTCGCCCGCGTCTTGACGTTCTCATAACGCAATAAACTGGGGCTGCTGGTTCTATCTTCTTACGATTGGAGGCGCCATGGCGGCTAGCTCCTACCATTTTCTGAACCCGCCGCTTGGCGTCTTCTTCGGCTGGCTGCTTCTTGGCGAGCATTTAAGCCTCCTCGACCTTCTTGGGATCGTCCCGGTCGCTTCAGGCATTTATCTTGTAACGCGCCCGGCCAAGCAGCCTCTCATTGCGGACGCGATCGAGGTGGAACAGGGCGCGACAAGCCCAGGGAGGGCGGGATGACCAACGCGACCTTAACATTGATCGGCGGCCCGACCGTGCTTATCGAAATCGACGGTTTGCGTCTTCTGACCGATCCCACTTTCGACGATCCAGGCGACTATCAGCTTCCGCATGTCACGCTGAGAAAGACGGCGGTCCCTGCTATTCTGGCGCAAGATATGGGCCCAATCGACGCCGTGCTTTTGAGCCACGAACAGCACGCGGACAATCTCGACCTCTCCGGCCGGGCCTTTCTCCCCAGGGCTGGACGCGTGCTAACTACGGTCGCCGGTGCCGCCCGGCTTCGCGGCAATTCGGAAGGCCTTGAGCCATGGGAAACGCGCAGCCTGCACGGCGCGGAGGACGCGGTGCAAGTCACGGCAACGCCGGCCCGTCATGGACCGGCAGGGATAGAGCCTTTGTCCGGCGAGGTTACGGGCTTCGTGCTGTTCTCGGAAACGCATGCGTTCAAGCCGATCTACATCACCGGCGACACGGTTTGGTACGAGGGCGTCGCGGAGGTTCAGCGCCGTTTCCGGCCAGGCCTCGTGCTCCTGTTTGCGGGTGCCGCGCGAACGCGAGGAACGTTCAATCTCACCATGAACGCCAATGATGCGATCGAGGCTGCGTGTACCTTCGCCGATGCTTTGATCGTCCCGGTACACACCGATAGCTGGGCGCATTTCACAGAAAGTGCGGATGACTTGGAACACGCATTTCATACGCTCGGTCATGGCGAGAGGCTGCGAAGACTAGAGCGCGGCATAGCTACCGTCTTCGCACTTTAGCAAAGACTTATCGCCTTTAGGAGGCTTAGTCTCAGACCGATTACCTCCCATTAACTCGATCGCCCATATTCGGGGATCAAAATCGCAGCGGAAAGCTTTTCGGGACAGGGTTTGTGTACAACAGCCAATAGGTCTCGACATGCGAAAATCTTATCTGACTCTCAGCGCGGCGGCCGCTCTGAGCCTTTGCCTTATGACCGGAAACGGGACCGCGGCTCCCACGGCAGGCGCGGTCGCTGGGAAGGTCTCGACCCAGGCGGCGGCGTCCGATAGCTCAGTAATCCTCGTAAGAGGAGGCGGTGGAGGCGGTGGCGGCGGTGGCCGCGGCGGTGGTGGCGGCGGTGCCTTCTTCGGCGGCGGCGGCGGTGGTGGTAGATTAAGCGCCTTCGGTGCTGGCGCCGGGCTCGGCGCTGGCGGTGCCAGGTTTTACGGCCGCGGCGGAATCGGCAGATCGGCCCTCTACGGCGGCGCATGGCGTGGCCGGGGTTGGCGGCGCGGATTCTATGGAGCCGGTTTGGGCTTCGGCGGCGGCTGGGATGGCGGCTGGGGCTGGGGCTGGCCCTACGGCGTCGGCTTGGGCGTCGGTTATCCCTATGGCTATGGGTACGGTTACGGCTACCCCGCCGTATCTTACGGCGGTGCTGGTTGCTGGGGCTGGTAAGGAATTTGGGGAGCCCGCGAAGGGCTCTCCATGCCCACGTGGCGGGTCAGCCGTGTTCGAGAAATATTTCGTTGGTTCCAAGGATCTCGGCTGGAACATCGTTGCCGTGCGCGGCCTGGTTTCGCCGCTCAACGATTTGATGAAGCTCAGACATAACACCAAAGCCTTCCGCTTCGCAGAGTGCTTTCAAAGATCGATGTCGGCCGACCCAAGCTACGTCTCCTACATGGCTGCTAAACCCGGCGCACAGCGTCTTACGCGCGAAAGGCCTCGACGATCCGCTCATTCTCGTGACCGAGCCCGATCGAGATGCGCAGGCATTCGGGCATGGCATAGTCGTGCAGCCCCCGTGTGAGGAAGCCCGTCTCCATAAGGCGCCGGTGCATGGCTTCGGCCGCCGCCGCACTGCCGAACACCACCGTGATGAAATTGCCGCCGCTCGGTTCAACCAGGTATCCGAGCGCGGAAAGGTCTTGGGTGAGGCGCGCGCGCCAGAAGCTGTTGTGCCGCCGGGACCTCTCCTCGTGGTCAAGGTCACAGAGCGAAGCGGCAGCCGCGGCCTGGGCGGGACCGGAGAGATTGTAAGGCCCGCGCAACCGGTCGATCTCATCGATGAGTGCAGTTGGACCGGCGCACCACCCGATGCGCAGCGAGGATAGCGCGTGGAGTTTTGAGAAGGAGCGCAAGGCAATGACGTTGGGGAAATCGCCGAGGAGATCCAGGCCGTCCGAGTAGTCCGGGCCAGGATCGCAGTCGGCATAGGCACAATCAAGCACCAGCGGAATATGAGGCGGAATGTGCGACGCCAGGCGGCGAACCTCGCCGCGGTTTAGCGTGGAACCCGTCGGGTTATTCGGGTTCGCAACGAAAACAATCGCGGTCTTGGCGCAAACACTCTCCAGAATGCCGTCGACGGAGAGCCGGTAGCCATCCGTCCGCGCGGCTACGGGCGAAGCCCCAACGCGCAGAGCGTAGCGCTGGTACATGATGAAGCTGAAGTCGGGAAAAAGGACGTCATCCCCGGGCCCGGCAAAAAGCCGGGTGAGGAGGCAAATCAGCTCATCCGAGCCGGCGCCGCAGGCTATTGCCGCGGCCGGCACGCCAAAACGCTGGGCGATGGCGGCCTTCAGCTGGCGATGCGAACTGTCGGGGTAGCGGAAGAGATCGGCCGACGCCGCCGCATAGGCTTGCATGGCCAGGGGAGAAGGGCCAAGCCGGTTTTCGTTGGTCGCGAGATCGATCAGCGCCTCGCCGCCGCCATTGCCCAAATAGCGTGGAAGCGAACCGGTTTCTATTTTCGTACGCAGCGGCATCGTTTGTCTGGCTCAGCGAAGCGGGGAGTGCCGGGCTGGGGCGTTCCAGCCTGGTTTCGCTTTAATAGATGATTTGGCCGCGAAATATCAGCTATTTTTCCGGGACTGTGGATGGTGGCTCCGGGACGCTCTCCTCTTGGGTCTCCCACTCAAAACGGGGCGGCGCGGCGAGAACGCGGCCGTCCTCTTGAGCGATCGCGTGGCCCGGCTCCGGCAGGTGGCTGAGTTCGTATCTCCAGCCAACAGCGTTCGGAAAATCGGGCGTTGGGTTGATTGTCAGTGCCGCCGTTACGGTGCGGTAGACTAGAAATGGCAGTGTCAGCGCGGCCAAGAGCGCCAAGACCGCCGGGCGGTGCCTCGTCACTGTCATGCCAGCGGGGAAGGCCACAAGCGGTGCGAACAGCATAAAACGGGCGCCGGAGAGGGGGTCGTAGATCCAAGTCACGCTGAATACGATCACAAGCAAAACGAACGGCACAGCCGTAGACAGGACAACGCCCCATCGCCCAATATTGTCCGCCTTGAGCGCCGTAAACACCCATAGGACGGCGAGTCCAACAGCAATGGCTCCCGCGGCCGCTGCCTCCGGCGGAAACACGAGTTCGCCAATGCCCGCGACGCCTTGTTGCACATACTCGATGACGGAGAATCGCCCGCCCGAGACGGGGTGGCTTTCGTCCTGGCCGAGCAGAATGCGGACGGCCCACCAAACGCAAAGCGGCACAGCCGTGACGATTGCAGAGAAAAGCGTGCGTATGAGAAGGCTTCGCCCGGCGAAGAGGAAGACCATCAAACCGCTCGCCGCTACAAAAACGATGGCCGAATTATGTGTGAGCATGAGCATTGCCGAAGCGGCCGTTAGCGTGGAAAGGTGCACGGCGTGCTGCCCCTTTGAGCGGCAAAAGCTCAGGGTGAGTGCCGCCTGGAACGGTAGAATTGTATACAAAAGGTTATGGGCCAGGGCAGGCCCCTGCCACAGCGGCACGAACAGGCCGATGTAAATGACGGCCAATACGCCGCCCAAGCTCCCTGCCAGTTTCGCCGGAGACGGGTCGAGCGCACGGGCAAGCCGCATCCACCCCGCCGACTGGACTGCGATCAGCGCGCCATTGGCGAGGATTAAGCACAATCCCGTTGGGCCAAGGAGCAGAATCCAGGCTGCGAGGTAAAGGCTGTAAAGAGGAGGCCAGTCGGTAATATCCACGCCAGAAAAATAAACGAAGCCTTTCCCCTCGATGATTGACGCGGCGCCCTGCCAATAGGCCCAGCCATCGGGCGTGACCTCGATGCTGACGCGATGGAGGACGGCGTAAATCAGCGCGGCCAGAACCGCTGCAAGCCAGGGCAGCGCCCGTTGGAGAACGGAAAGCGCGATGGGCAGGTTCAACGGTGACGCCTTTTCGGGTAGGCCGTGCGGCCAATGCGGCCTGTTTGAAAGCGAAGAAGGGTGGAACGGAGATCGGCGGCAAGATAGGGGTGGAGATGCCCGGCACTATAGCCGGGAATGACAAACCGCCTCGATGTTGTGCCCGTCCGGATCGAGCGCGAACGCGGCATAATAGTCCGCGTGGTAGTGAGGGCGCAACCCTGGCGCTCCATGATCCCTTCCCCCAGCGCCCATGGCCGCTTTGTAGAAAGCGTCGACGGCTGCGCGGCTGTCTGCGCGGAACGCGACATGGACCCGCGGCAAATTCGGCGCTCCTCGGCTGATCCAGAAGTCTGGCTTGGGAGCTAAGCCGAAGCCGGCGGCTTCAAAGCCGCCTGTCTCTTCGGCTGAGACCTCCATAAGCAACGTGTAGCCAAGCGGTGCGAGCGCCGCCGTGTAAAATCGCTTGCTCAAGCTGAGGTCGCTCACCGATAGGCCGGCATGGTCGATCATTGCGGGCTCCTTACGATTGGAAGCCTAATAAAGTCAGCTACAGGACTAAATGTGCTTAGGCACAGAGGCAATGAACGCCTTGTAAGTAAATTACAAGAGGACTTTGCCAATAACCTGAAGGGTTGCCGGTCCGCATCGATTACACGAAACCTTCCACTTCAACCTGAAGTTGGTGGCTGTATCCCCCGAATCAAAAGACTGGCTAATACCTTAGGAATTGGAGGACTCGAAATGATCCGGAGCTCTTGTTTGGGTGCGTTAAGCGTTGTTGCCTTGATTTCGCCGGCTAGCGCTGCGGACCTTTACCGTGCGCCGGACGGGGCCAGCTTGAAGGATGCGCCCGGTTTATATGCCGGTTTGGACCGGTTTCTACGCTGGCGTGAACGGCGGATATGGCTGGAGCGCCGCGAACAGCAATCTCAACGGCATCGCAGAACGCCCTTGTGAAGATGAGAATTGTATAACCATACCTGACCCTGCGGGTTCATTTAACGGAAATGGCGGCTTCGGCGGTGGCCAGATCGGCTATAATCTGCAACGCGATCGGCTCGTATTCGGCGTTGAGGCTGATATTCAGGGCGCGGCTATCGACGGCAGTGGCGCCGTCGGCCTATTGGGGGGCACCCATGCTTTGGCGGCGGGCAGAAACGATCTCGATATGTTCGGAACTGTCCGTGCCCGGCTCGGCTATGCTGTGGATAGCACGCTCATTTATTTCACTGGCGGTTTCGCCTTTGGAGACGTGAAGGAAACTTTGAGCCTCACCCCCGTGGCTGGCCCTACGTCTGTCGTGAGCAGAGAAGGTATGGACACCGGCTACGCTCTTGGAGGAGGTGTGGAACAAATGTTCAGCCCACGCTGGTCGGCCAAGCTTGAATATCAATACATCGATCTTGGCAGCGATAAACTTTTCACAACAGCATGCTGCGGATTAGCCGCAGCAACCCTCAATGCCGCGCAAACTTATCATACCATCCGGCTCGGCTTGAACTATCACCTCGATGGTGGATACGAGCCTCTGAAATAGCCGGTCCCCGGTAGCGGTCCCTGGCAGGCACAGTGCCTGCCGGGGGTTCGCTTTTAGGCCCGCTAGGCAGATCGGGAAGCCTCTAAGTGGTGGCAACAGCTACGCCGTTACCGGGTTCTCCGGTTTGGCCGGTCCTTGCTTTGTAACTACTTATTCAAGCCTGGACAGTTTCCTAATATGGCGGTTGCCGTTGGCGATTTCGTTACGGCCAGGTTCACCGGGACTGCGCTAGTGAATCGCCGCCTTCTGCCGCGAGCGGACATCATGCCGGATTCCTTGAAGCGGCCGCTGAGGCATCCGCCGGCGAACAGAGAAAATCTGCCTAAATCAGAGTTAGAGTTTGGGACGCGATTGTTAGCCGCGCAGCAAGCATCGGCGCAGCCGGCGCAAACCTAGGCGGCGAGCGCGCTGGCGCAGTTTAGCGTCTTCGCATACCCTCCTCATTTTCGCCGCATGTCTTCTGAAACCGGCGTCCGGAGTGCTGTCCGATGGAGAATATTGCCGGCGCGCGGCAGGAAAGCTTCGCGGTCTACCTTGCGAGGGCACTGGTTGCAAAAAAGGGCTACCGGCCCGGCGCCGTGCCCGAGGCGCGGGAGCTTATCGAGCATGGCGATACGGTTCTGACGCGGGCGGATGGGCTGACGCTCCAGATCATGGCCATCCTGGATCGCGAGACCGGTCCCGCGCGCCCGTTCGGCCTCACAAAGGAGGCGCTGGAGAAAATTGGCCGGGACTGTCTGCGCTACACCGGCAGGGAGGCCGGCATTAAGCTGCCGGTTCATATCACTGTGATCGAAGCCGGCGCGGCGACAGTCCGGGCAGAGGATAGGGAACGCCTCAAGGTCTTGAGAAGCCGGTCCCCTTTCGCAAAGGTCCAGATCTCGGCCTTTGCCATCGGCGAGTCCGGACAAGAGATTTGGACGAACGCGCCGCTGCGCGGCTGGGCAATGCGTTCTTTCATCAAGAGCCTCCTAACCAAGCCAAGGCTAGCGGACACGGAGCTGACCCCGAAGCTGCCGGCCGCGATGCCCGAGCGGCGTCCCCTGCTCTTGACCTATGGCCTGCTCGCGGCTTTGGTAGCCATTTTCATCGCCGAATACATCTTTCGCGTTGGTCCCGCGAACGGGCTCGACCCCGGCATTAAGACGCTGATTGCGCTTGGCGCCCTCGACAAAAGCCTTGTGCTGGACGGTGGCGAGTGGTGGCGGCTTTTCTCCGCGCCGCTTCTACATGGCGGCCTTCTCCACATCGCGTTCAACGGCCTCGCGCTGTTTTTCGCGGGTGCCGTCCTAGAAAACGTCATCGGGCGGGTCTGGTTCGCGGCCGTTTTTGCGGTCAGCGGCGTGTCGGGGGCGCTCATGTCGCTGCTCGTCAATCCGGCAAGCCTTGTGTCGGTCGGCGCGTCCGGTGCCATCATGGGGCTTTTCGCGGCAGCCTATGCGGCCGGCCACCACTATCCCGCAGCGTCGCCGATGCGAACTTTCCTGCAGACCGGCTCTTTGCGCGTGCTGATCTTCTCCATGATCCCGCTATTCAACGGTCTCTTCGGTCAGACGGTCGATTTAGCGGCCCATTTCGGCGGCGCGGCCGGCGGCGCTTTGCTCGGGGGCCTTCTGGTGGCGGTGTGGCGCCCGGAAGACATCTTGCCGCCCTACAGGAAGCTCGCCTGGGCTTTGGCCATTGCCGGAGTTTGCGGCGCCTTTTATGCCGGCGTGGAGATCGCGAAGCGTTATGAGCAGTACGATCTCGCGTCCAACCTCATACCGGTGCACGAGCTTCCGAAGGACTTCGAGGTTGGAAAGGAGCAATCGGAGGCCCTCGTCGCGTCATATCCGCGTGACCCGCGCGCGCATATGTACCGGGCAATAGCGCTTATGGAAGCGGAGGACGGCGCCGGCGCCGAGCGGGAATGGAGAGCGGCCCTCGCCGAGGACAAGACGCTGCACCAGTTTTTCAATCCGGCGCTCGAAGCGTTCATCCGCACGAATCTGGCCGCCGCGCAAAAGGAGAATGGAAAAAAGGCCGAAGCCGTGCAAACCGCGCAACCCATTTGCGCCGGGAAAGGCGAGTTCCGCGATGCGCTGGCGAAGGAAGGGCTTTGCCCTTGATCGCGGCGCCGCATGGCTTTGCGGCGCGAAACATTTAATGCCCCTGGAAGCAGCGATAGAATGGCAGCCTTCACCCGGAGCGCCAATGTGCTCTGCGCGGAATTGGCCGAGGCAGAAACGCCGTTTATGAGCAGTCAGAGCGCTTCCACCTGCGGCACGGACGGGCTAACCCCGCGATTTGCGCAGGCTTCGATAGGGCGTGGCCCCCTGAAAGGTTTCATCGGTGCCAATCGCTTGACTAAGCCACGCGACGCCTCCAACATTGGGCGCTCTATGTGTAAATGTATAAGGATCGCCGCGGCTAGGCATATTCCGAGTGATGTTGCCCATGCGATAGCCGAGCCTGCAATCCCAGCGAGGCCTACAGCAATGGCACATTTGCATATCACGATTTGTATAGGAAAATGTATTATGTAGAGTACGTAAGATGAATCGCCAAGAAGAAGCCAGCCTTTCCATACTTCAATACTTTTTTTCTGTTCTATTTTTGCTAACCCGAATATAATGAAACATGCTGCTAATCCGTGTATTACAGACCTAATGTTAATTTGGTCTACAATTATGGACGCTACAAACAATCCTGCACCGATAAGACATGCGGGCCTTGCGCCTGAGTCCCATACCTCGGCGCGTATCGCCAACGCCGTCATTATACCTGCACCAAAAATGATGAAATACTTTAACACGGCGATCAAGTAATGCCAGTGCATATAATATTCAAGCATTAGCAATATAAGTACGTTTATAGCCACCGCAACGGCGATCATTCGATTCAGTATTATGAGACCGAAGTACAAATAAAAAATTATCAATAATGGTAGTGTCCACGTCGCACGTAGGAACGAGTTGGTATTTTGCGGCAGAAGCGCCACAGCTTTGAACAGTAACCAAGCGTCTTCTGGTAGGTTATGCTGCCAGCCCGGCACAAGTGTGTAAGCGCCGTAAAGTCCAAATAACAAAAGCCAATACATTGGATAAATTCTAATTGCCCAATTCAGGAGATAAGAAGGCCATGCTGACGGTTTCCCGAAGTCGTGCGCATGAGCCAATGTAAGAAGAAATCCACTAAGAACAAAGAAGAAACAAACCCTGAGATCGCTCTTCGTAGAAATCCACTGGAACAACGGCTCATTGAAATATGGAGGCGATGAAATTAGAGCACCAAGGTGAAGCAGCGTTACGAGAAGCGCCGCGATACCGCGGCAGACGTGGAGCGATTTAAGTTTTACCGCTGGTTTGTCGCCGGAAAGTGTCATAGTAATTAATTCCAAAAGCATAAGAACGCCGATCATTAGCGTTCGGCAAGCATCCAATCAACCTGTAGTAGTTGATTCTGGAAGCGCAATCTGGTGGTCTGTGGATAAGTCCAAATGTTGGCGCCGGTCGCGGGATGGCCGGCAAGCGCGCTCGAATGTTCCTAAAGCAAGGTTTCGCGCTTATCGCCCTCAGGTCAAATTGATAAAGCAGCCCTTTAGGCGCCGGCGTATCCTGGCTTAAGCTAGATAGCTAATCGGCTTTGTGCAATTCGCGTCGAATGCAAAAGTGCGGAGGGCGCGGCACTCATCTCCCCCAAAGCGCACGTTCAAGCTTGCGCTTCGCGATATGCAAGAGCTTCCACTCCAACTCTTTAGGCTTTAGCGGTTCCGGCCGTTTGTATCCCGTCAGAGCGGCAATGACGTCCCAATTGTCCGTCACCGTCTTGTTACCGTCTTTGTCCGTGTTAACGATCAGAAGGTTTCGAGGGTAGCCCCAGAGTTTCGCTGCCAAGCTCATCTCCCAGCCGCGGACGCCCGCGTCCTTTGGGAATCCCCCTTCGAGATCCGCGTTGAACTTGGCGTAGCCGATCAGTTCGCGGATGCCGGGCGCGATGTAGGGTGAGTCGCCGTTCTTGATATCGTTGTAAACCTTCATCTTGGCGCCGCTCACGTTGCCTTCGTAAAGTTCGCGGAGGAGAAACGCCGTCATGCTGGCTTTGCCCATGGCCTTGCCTTTGCCTGCCAGATCTTTCTCATTCAAATCGAAGGCATCGTGAGCCACGGTGCGGTAACCCGCGCTGAAGGTCTGGGCCGCATAGGTCTTTTCCATCTCGGCCCACTTCATGCGTTCCTCTGCCTTGTCTTTCCGGCCGCCATGCTCCTTTGCCGAATTGATATTGCTATTGAAATCGCGCTCGGCGAGTTGCAGCCAGCCCGCATACTCCTCAAGCCGGTCATGGATGGCGTAAAGCCTGTTGTAAGCGATCATAAAGCTCACGAAGCCAAGAACCAGGATGATCGCAAAGACGAAGGCCGCGTCAGGCACGCCGATTGGCACGCTTGGCTTGCGGCTCCCGAAATTCTCGAACACGATCGGAAGCGCGATCATGGCGGCGAAGAAGAGAACGGCTTGCAGTGCTTTGACCATGGTGCCGCCTGGAGTAATCGATCCAAGAGTTGTAAAGGCGCATGCTCTTAAGAGAAGCGCGTAAAGATTAAAGTTTATTCTAACCGATTTGCCTTTTGCGCGGCTACATCGTCATCGCGAGGCGCCCCGGCCGCCGTTGCGATCCATAGCAACATCCGTGCCTCGTTTTCATGGATTGCTTCGCTGTGCTCGCAATGACGAGAGTCCGTTTTCGCGCGACGCTTTACCCGGCAGGCTCCTCTTTCGTCAGGATGCGCGAGCCGCGCTCAAGCGTGTTGTGAACGGGGCATTTGTCTGCGATGGCGAGCAGCTTCTCGCGCTGGGCAGCGTCGAGAGCCCCTTCGAGGCGGATGACCCGCTCGAAATGGTCGATTTTCGGCGCCCTGTCCTCAACGCACTCCATGCAATCCTCCGCGTGGCGCTTGCCGTGGCGGACCAAAACCTGAACCTTCTCAAGCAGCAGTTTCTTGAAATCGGCGTAAAGCCGGACGGTCATGGCGGTGCAGGCGCCAAGCGCGGCGGAGAGGAAATCGTAGGGGCTAGGCCCCGTACCGCCACCGCCTAGCTTGACCGGCTCGTCGGTCACAAAGCGATGCGAACCTGCGCGGATCTCCTGCTGAAATTTGCCCGCGCGCGTCTCCGTAACCAGAACTTCGCCCTCCGCAAGCGTTTCTTCTTGCGGCGCGGCGGCGGAGCCCCCGATGTAGCGCGAAGCCCAGGCGCTCAGCACCTCCGCCACATAGGCCGCGTCCTCCCTCTTCGAGAGCAGATGATCGGCGCCGTGAAGGGAGATGAAGCTCTTCGGGTGTTTCGCAGCCATGAATATCGCGGAGGCGCTTTCGATGCCCACAACGGCGTCGGTTGGTGCGTGGAAAATCAACAGCGCCTTGCGCATGGCCGCGATCTTGTCCTTCAGCCGCACGCCCTCGACATCGTCCAGGAACTGGCGCTTGATTGTGAAATTGCGCCCAGCGAGCGTGACGGTGGCCTCGCCCCTATCGCGGATCTCGTCGAGATGAGCGGCGAAATTGTGCGTGACATGCGCGGCATCGGCCGGCGCTCCGATGGTCGCGACCGCGTGCGCATCCGGGATATCCGGGGCCGCCGCAAGCACCGCCGCGCCGCCGAGGCTGTGGCCGATCAGGATGCCCGCCGGCATCACGTTCTCCCGCAGGTAGGCCGCGGCCGCGAGCAGGTCCTGGACGTTGGAGGAGAAATTCGTGTTCGCGAATTCCCCTTCGCTCATGCCGAGGCCTGTGAAATCGAAACGGCACACGGCAAATCCGCGCTTCGTCAACTCGCTCGCGATACGCGAGGCGGCGAACAGATCCTTCGAACAGGTGAAGCAATGGGCGAAAAGTGCGAGCGCGCGCGGCTTCGCTTCCGGCCAGTCGAGCCGCGCGGCGAGAGCCACGCCATGGGAGCCTGGGAACGTGATTTTTTCGGAACGGGCAGCCATCAGGTCCCTCCTCTTGCGGTGGTAGCAGGAGCGGTGCAGCCCGCGTCCTGCCTCTCCAAACTAAAGCAGGAAGTCCGCATGTTCAGTCAATTAACCTTCACAGACTTGTGCGCCGGGTCAATTTGGGCGTTATCCGGACGCGGCCCCGCGTCCGGATAACGCCCGTCTTCCCGTGTCTGCGCCGCAACGGGCGCGCCATAACCGCAGCCAGGCGCGAAGACGAGGCGCAAACTCTTCTCTCTGAAAACTTTTTGTTAACCATCGCAGGCTCAGGATCGGCGTCATCGCGCGCGCATTTGACGGGCGATTGCGATCTCATGGGGGAACACGATCATGACACTCAAAAGCGCCGCTTTCTTTGTGGGCCTTTTGCTCACGGCCGCGACTGGGGCCGCCGCTTTGCCCGCATCGCATGCCGATGGTCTCGCCGTCGCCGCGCGCGCCGTCCAGACGGTTCGCTATCGCCGTTGCAGCCGCTGTTACTTTAAATGCCCGGTCTGGTACGAGCGGACGATCTGGGGCGCCTACCGGCTTTACTCACCTTGCAGCAACAGAGTGAACCGTGGCATGTATTGATACGTTGATAAGAGGACGACTGCTTCAACCGGGTGCCGCACGGCGCTATAAAAGGGCGCCGCGGTATTTGTCACTTTTGTGCTTAATTTTATTGCAAAGAAAGCTGCTTTTGCAAAGCTATTATTCAGCTTAGCTTGGTTTTGGCCGGCTGGCGCCCTTTATTGGGCTATTCTGGTGCCTCGGGAAAGCAATTGACGCGCTTGCGTTAACCGTATCAAATGGGCGTATAATCACTTTTTCAATATGGCTAGGCATCAAAATGACAGAAAAGAAATTGCCGGCTAAGACGCGTGTTTCCGAGACTAAAACGCAGGATAGCCTTAGCTTCCCGATCGTCGGTATCGGAGCATCGGCGGGCGGCGTCACCGCTTTGCAAACCTTCGTTCAGGAGATTCCAGCGGGAACGGGCGCGGCCTATGTCGTGGTCGTTCACCTTGAGCCCACCCACGCCAGCGAACTCGCCGATATCCTCGCGCGCAAGGCGCACATACCGGTTCAGCAGGTCAACACGGATGTCCATCTGAAGCCGGACAACATCTATGTCATCCCGCCGAACCGCCGGCTTCTGGTCACCGGCCATCGAGTTGCGACATCCCCATTCGACGAGCCGCGCGGGCGGCGCTCGCCCATCGATCAGTTTTTCCGTTCGCTCTCGGACCTGCATGGCGACGGTTTTGCCGTCATTCTGACCGGTGCCGGCTCGGATGGCTCGTTAGGTGCCAAAGCGATCAAGGAGGCAGGTGGGTTTATTCTCGTTCAAGACCCGCGGGAGGCCGAATATCCTTCGATGCCGCGCAGCGCGATTGCGACGGGCTACGCCGATATTGTCCTTCCCCTGCGCGAACTCGGCAGGCAGCTTATCGAGTTGCTCCAAACGAAGGCCATCGTTCCGAGCCAGAAGCCGGGATCGAACGATGAGGAAACGCTCAAGCGTATCCTGACTTACCTGCGTGCCCGAACCGGCCACGATTTCGGAAGGTACAAGCGCTCGACCATCTACCGCCGGCTGACGCGGCGGATGCAAATCCAGAAGATTGAGAGCTTCGAAGACTACCTCCTTTTTATCAAGCAAAAGCCCGAAGAGGCACAGAGCCTCTTCCACGACCTGCTCATTTCCGTGACCACATTTTTCCGCGATGGTTCGTCTTTCGAGGCCCTGGCCAAAGAGGTCATCCCAAAGCTCTTCGACGAGGAGGAGTCGGCGGGCCCCATCCGCGTCTGGGTGCCCGGATGCGCCACGGGAGAAGAGGCGTATTCCGTTGCCATTCTCTTTGCGGAGGAGGCCGCCCGGCGTGAGGTAAGGACGGAATTGCAGCTCTTCGCCTCCGACCTCGATGCGCACGCCTTGTCGATCGCGCGTGAGGGGAAGTATCCGCTCGCCATCGAGGCCGATGTTGGCGAGGATCGCATCAAAAGGTATTTCACGCGGGGGACCGATCATTTCCGGATTCGCCGCGAAATCCGCGACATGGTGCTTTTTGCGTCCCACAGCCTCCTGAAAGACCCGCCTTTTTCCCGGCTGAATCTCATATCCTGCCGCAACCTGCTGATCTATCTCGAAAAGGATCTGCAGCAGCAGGTGATTACGACATTCAACTATGCCTTGAAGCCGCGCGGGTACCTGTTTCTAGGGTCGTCCGAGTCCGCTGACAGCCCGCAGGGCTTTTTCCATCCCGTCGACCGGGAAGCAAGGCTTTATCAGTCGAAAAATCCTCCGGGCGACCGCAGGGACTACCCGCAGGTCTTCGTGCCCCCGCGCAATGGTGAGGTCCCGGTGCTGAACGCCCTGCCGCAATTCGCGGCTCCTGCTCCGCCCGCATCGCATCAACGCGCGCTCGAACTCGCCGCTCCACCCAGTATTCTGGTCGATTCGAACCATCACGTTGTCAACATGTCGGAGGGTGCAGGCCGCTTCATCCAACCGTCCGGCGGGCAAATCCGGAACGACATCGCCGAACTGGTGCGTCCCGAATTGCGGTTCGACCTGCGCACGGCCTTGCACCGGGCCTTTGAACGCAATCAGCCGACACTCAGCCTCCCGATAGCGGTTCGCTTTAACGGCGACTTTCACACTGTCATCCTGCAAGTCCGGCCGGTGTCCCAGGAGCGCGACGGCCCAAGGCAAGCCCTGGTTTTCTTTTTGGAAGGCGGTCCGGCCGGGGACGCGACGACCGGGGCGGTTCAGACAGCGCTCGATCAAGCCTCCGGCGAGACGATACTCCGCCTCAAGGAGGAGCTTGAGTTAACCAGGATCCGGCTGAGAGCGAGCCGGGAGGAATTTGAGGCGGCCAACGAGGAGCTGCGCGCGGCCAACGAGGAACTGCAATCCATCAACGAAGAGTATCGCTCGACGGCCGAGGAGCTGGAGACGAGCAAAGAGGAGCTTCAGTCCATCAATGAGGAGCTCCAAACAGTGAATGCGGAGCTGAAGGTCAAGCTCGAAGGTGTTTCACAGACGAACAACGATCTTCAGAACCTGATGGCGGCAACGGATGTCGGAACGCTCTTTCTCGACAGTCAGCTCCGGATCAAGCGCTTCACACCGAGGATGACCGAGCTTTTCAACATTAAGGCCGCCGACGAGGGCCGGTCGATCACCGATTTCACGCATCGGCTCGATTATCCCCAGTTCACCGCGGACGCGCAAACCGTCTTGAAGGATCTTACGATCGTCGAGCGCGAAATAGGCGGAAATGGAAGCTGGTATCTCACGCGGCTGAGGCCTTACAGAACGTTGGACGACCGGATCGACGGCGTTGTCTGTACCTTCGTGGACGTGACAGAGCGCAGAAAAATCCAGGACGCCCTCGCTACGAGCGAAGCGCGGCTCCGGCTGTTGCTGGGCGAGCTTTCGCATCGCGTCAAAAACACGTTGGCGGTCGTGCAGTCGATGGCACGGCAAAGCTTTGCCGTGGACATTCCGCGCGACGAGGCGCTGGAAGCGTTCTCGAACAGGCTGAGAGCGCTTGCCGAAGCCCACAATCAGCTCGTCAGCAGCAATTGGCACGGAGCGGATTTCCGTGAATTGGCTCAGGGGCAGATGCGGCTCTATGAGCCGGCGGGCGACAAACGGATCGTTATGCAAGGGCCGCCCGCCGCGATGCCGCCTAGCGTCGCAACGCCGCTTGCACTCATTTTGCACGAGCTCGCAACCAACGCGTTGAAATATGGTGCTCTGTCTTCCCCCGACGGAACAGTCCGATTGGACTGGGGGTTCAACGGAGACGCCGAGAAGAAGAAGGAGTTTTTCTTTAGCTGGCGCGAGTCGGGTGGCCCAGCGGTGCAGAATCCGGCACGCGAAGGCTTCGGCAGCTGGCTGATAAGGCACGGGTTGGGCGATGCGAAAGTGGAGCTAAATTTTCCCCCGGCCGGGATTATTTGCACGGTCGCGGTTCCGGCGGAGATCTTGGAAGGCAAATGATAACTTGCGAAAGGCCGCTGGAAGGCATGCGGATTTTGGTCGCGGAGGATAATGCGATCCTCGCCTTCGATACCGTGAGTTCGCTCCGCTCGGCCGGTGCCGAGGTTCTTGGGCCGGTGCCCACTCTCAAAGCGGCCCTCGATTTGGTACAAACGGAAACGCTGACCTGCGCGGTCCTCGACGTCAGCCTGAAAGACGGTTTTGTTTTCCCGGCTGCGCAAGTTCTGCAGGGAAAGGCCATCGGGTTTTTCTTTTATACAAGCCAGGATGATTTGGACAGCCTGCAGCGGGACTGGCCAGACACCCCGATTCTCGTCAAACCCGCTCCCGCGAGCCTTTTGGTCCGAGCCTCAATGGAGGCCTGCGGGCGCTGAGGCGTCTGCCTCCCCGGTCTCCTGGCCGTCATGGCCGCACTTGATGCAGCGATCCAGAATTGATGATACACGCGGTCAGGCGGTCGTGACGGATCGTGGGCGGAATACCCCGCTTATGCCTTAAATCGGTATGTCTCAATTCTGTCCCTTCCCATGGTTAGAACCCGCAAAGCTGGAGGCTAAAATCCGCCGGCTTGTACGTAAACTTGCGGGAAGAGAAGCATCACATGAAGAACATCCTGACAATCGCCACCGTTGCTGCGATAGCGATGACTTTAACCGCGCCGGTCGCGGCGGCAGCCGATTACGGCGAACGATCCTATCTCCCGCCTCAGTCGTCCCAGCATCGCACAAAGAAGACAGCCCCCAGGGCTGCAAAGCATGAAGCCCGGCACCGCGACGCCACGCATCGTTACCGGGCAGGCGCGCCGTACCGGTACTCGCGTGAGAATGACTTCAGCCCGGAAGATGTCATCCTATTCTTCCCACGCGTCTTAGTTGGTATCTTGGATGCCGGCCCAGACACCGAATACACCAGCTTGAAGTAAGAAGGCAGTCTCTTTTGGAGACTGAAGCGGAAGATTTAGCCCCCCCTCACGCTGTCGCAACCGTTGCAAACTCCCTCTCCCCTTGGGGAGAGGGTTGGGGTGAGGGGGTTTTCTCCACAACGTCTGAATTGCGTCCGGAAAGGTGTGAAGCGTTTTCCGAAAAGACCCACGGCAAAACACAAAGTTAGAGCCCGCTTTTGGTTCGATCAAAAGCGGATAGGCTCTAAAACGCGACGGCGTCTCCGCCTTTCAAATCGAGCATCGCCCGGGCCTCATCGGGCGTCGCGATCTCAAGGCCGAGGCCTTCGATGATCTGCCGCGCGAGCCGCACCTGCTGCGCATTCGACTCCGCGAATTTGCCCGGCGACGACCAGAGCGAGTCCTCAAGGCCGACTCGGACGTTGCCGCCCATGGCGGCCGCAATAGCCGCGATGGGAAGCTGATTGCGTCCCGCACCGAGCACCGACCAGACATATTTATCGCCGAACAGCCGGTCGGCAGTCCGCTTCATATGCGACACATCGTCGAGATGGCCGCCAATGCCGCCGAGCAGCCCGAAAACCGTCTGGACGAAGAGCGGCGGCTTGACGAGACCCCGGTCGAGGAAGTTCGCGAGGTTGTAGAGATGGGCGGTGTCGTAGCATTCGAACTCAAAGCGCGTGCCCGACTCGGACAGCGTTGTGACGACATATTCGATGTCCTTGAACGTATTGCGGAAAATAATGTCGTGGTTCCCGAGGTATTTCTCTTCCCATTCATGCTTGAAGGTCTTGAACCGGTTGAGCATGCCGAAGAGCCCGAAATTCATCGAGCCCATATTCAGCGAGGCGACCTCGGGCTTGAACACGGCAGCCGGTTTGACGCGCTCGTCCACCGTCATGATGGGAGAGCCACCGGTGGTGATATTGATGACGCAACCGGAGCGTTGCTTGATAACCTTGAGAAACGGCTCGAAGGCTTCTGGCGACTGATCGGGCTGGCCGGTGTTCGGGTTCCGGGCGTGCAGATGAACGATCGCGGCGCCCGCTTCGGCCGCGCCGACCGCGGCATCGGCGATTTCCGACGGCGTTACGGGAAGCGCGGGCGACATCGAAGGCGTGTGGATGGCGCCTGTCACGGCGCAGGTTATGATGACTTTTTTTGACACGGGGATCTCCCAGGGCGGTTCTTTTTTGGCAGCGCGGGGAGATTAACACCATGGCTAGCTTGGGGCCAGCCGGAAGCCCGTTGGGGGTAGCGGTCGCTGCCGGCCGCGAGAAAAAGATGGACATAGCGGGAATGGGGGCGTGGGAGGGCATGATGATCAAGGGGGCGATCTGGATCGCGGTGCTGGCAGCGGGGCTCTACGTGTCGACGTGCCTTGGGCTTTACATCTTTCAGCGGCGCCTGCTTTATTTTTTCGGCCGGATTAACGCACCGCTTCTCATTATGCACGGTTCTGAGGACGAAGTGATTTCAGCCCGGTCCTCACACGCGCTGTTCGACGCCGCGAAAGAGCCGAAAGAATACGTGGAATTCCGGGGAGGCGGACACAACGACTTGTTCCACTTCGGAGCGCTGAAACAAATCCAGCTTTTTTTGGGCAAACATTTTGGCGCGCAATGACGGCGCAAGAGAGCGACGTCCGGCAGGAGTGCGATCAGATTGCCGCCACTCGATCCCGCATATCTGCCTTGCACGCTCCCGCTGGTGATTATCCGTTTCGGGGATAGGAAAAGACCATAGAGAACGGCTATGCTCTTAGGTTAAATG
The DNA here is from genome assembly GCA_963817705.1 of uncultured Alphaproteobacteria bacterium. Classification (GTDB taxonomy): domain Bacteria; phylum Pseudomonadota; class Alphaproteobacteria; order Rhizobiales; family Rhodomicrobiaceae; genus Rhodomicrobium. The sequence goes on along the minus strand of CAWFPF010000001.1, from coordinate 1,289,291 downwards.
ACGATGAAGAGGCCTAACCGCCATGAAACAAAGCGCTGGGATTGTTCTCTATAAGATCAGGGATGGCGAGCTGCGCGTGCTGCTTGTGCATCCGGGCGGCCCATTCTGGGCAAGGAAAGACGCCGCCACCTGGTCCATCCCCAAGGGCGAGTACACCAAGGGCGAAGATCCGCTGCGCGCGGCCATTCGCGAGTTTAGCGAAGAAACGGGAGTGGTACCGGGGGGGGACTTCTACTCCCTGGGCGAGGTCGTTCAGTCGAACCAGAAGAGGATTGCCGCCTGGGCCTGTGAGGGCGATCTCGATCCCACGCAATTGGTTTCAAACTGCTGCGAGATCGAATGGCCACCCAAGAGCGGGGAACGCCTCACCATTCCGGAGATCGACCGGGCCGAGTGGTTTCCGCTCAACGAGGCGCGCGTGAAGCTCACGCCCGGCCAACTGCCGTTCCTCGAACGGCTTGAAGCTCATCTGACCGCGGACGAACTCTCGCATTAGGCCGGGTAGGTGCCGGGCGGGTCCTGTCACCGGCCCTCTGGACATGGCGGCGTGTGTGCACCTTCCTTAGCGACTGCGGGGTAAGCCAATTCGAATGCCCGTCCCGCCGCTCGTCCGCCCGGCAAGCTCAGAAAACACTCGTGCCCTCAATGCTTTCTGGCTCTAGCATATAACGCGGGAGCAACGCTGTTATTCCCAAAGCCGATGCTGGATATCAGCGTTTTTAACGTGCCTGTGCCGAATGAGGGCGCAAATAGGCCGCGCCCGGCACCCCGCTTGCGCAAACTTACAGCCCGGCTTTCTGCCCGCTCACCTCGCGCCGCAGATAGGTCGAGGTCACTTCGGGCAGGTGCTGATCGATCCAGCCGGCCATCGCCTCTTCCTCGGACAGGGTCTGCTGCAGCGGCTGCGTAGCACTCTCGTTGCCCGTATCTTTCGCCAGCTCGATCAGCGACTTGTAGGAGGCAATCTCGAAATTTTCGAATGCAAAGTTCGCAATCGAGTTCTTCAAAATTTCGTCCTGCGCAGCAGTATGCGCGATAGCCGCCATGTTGCCCATGAAAGACAAAGCGTTGTCTTTCACCATCGAGCGGGTCTCGTTGAGGCCTTCAAGAATGCGGTCGAGCCGCGCAATCTGTTCATGCGTTTCCTGGATATGGCGCTCAAGCCGCTGCTTGATCTCGGGATAGTTTTCGATCCTTTCGACCTGCCTGTTCATAAGCTCAAGCGCTTGATTTTCCAGCGCATGGGCGTTGCGCAAGCCGGTTACGAACACAGAGCGTGCCTTCGCGTTTTCGTCTTCTGCCATCGGGTTCTCCTCAAAATTGACTTGAGTGAGCAACGCCAAATCCGGGGCGCTGTTCCCGTCGTGAGCCGGAGCCGGTCGTGCCCGGCCTGCCCCGCTTAGGCCGCCAAAGCATCCCGGCGGCGGGACGCTGCCGCCACCCCCGCAGGCAGCGCCAGCCGCGAAGCGTGCGTTGCAAACAGGGCACTTTAGAAGGCGCCGGCATTTGTAACATTTCCGTGTTGATTGCGGCATTTCATAGCGTGAGCCGCGAGCGGGATGCCGCATAAACCTATCCGAGCAGTCCCAGTCCGGTACCGGACTTGGAGATTGTGAGAAAGAACAATGGCCATCGCCCTTGCGTGAGCGGGACGGCTCAAAACATGCAGGCTTTTGCTCATGCCCGATTGATCATGGCCACTTAACAACCGGCGGCATGGAGGACAGGATCGAATCGACGTTGCCGCCAGTCTTGAGCCCGAACACGGTTCCGCGGTCGTACAGGAGGTTATACTCGACATAGCGCCCGCGCCGGATGAGCTGTTCTTCGCGCTGGGCTTCGGTCCACGGCGTATTCATGTTCCGCCGGACAAGCTTTGGATAAATGTCGAGAAACGCGCGGCCTACATCCTGAGTGAAGGCGAAATCGGCATCCCACTCGCCGGAATTATGATAATCATAGAAGAGTCCGCCGATGCCGCGTGGCTCGTTGCGATGCTTGAGCCAGAAATAGTCGTCACACCATTGCTTGAACTTCGCGTAATCTGCGACAGGATGCTTGTCGCAAGCGCTCTTCATACCAGCATGAAAATCGATGCTGTCCGGGTCCTCCTGGGTGCGCCTCTTCTCAAGCAAGGGTGTCAAATCCGAACCGCCGCCAAACCACCATTTCGATGTCACGATGAAGCGCGTGTTCATGTGGACGGCCGGTACATTTGGATTGTGCGGGTGCGCGATCAGCGAAATGCCTGATGCCCAGAACTCCGGGTTCTCTTCGGCGCCTGGAATTGTCTGCCGGAACTCGGGGGCGAATTCGCCGTTAACGGTCGAAACGTGGACACCCACCTTTTCGAAGACGCGGCCATGCATCATGGCCATCGTTCCGCCGCCGCCTTCTCCCCCTGCATGATCGGTCCGCTTCCAGGGCTTTTTCTGAAACCGTCCCGCAGGCCGCGATGCTAGAGGCCCTTCCGCAAGCTCGTCCTCGATGCGCTCGAATTCGGCGCAGATGTCGTTCCGCAAGGCGGAGAACCAAACCCGCGCCTTCGATTTCTCAAGGTTGAACGGTCCGTGATTGGGGGAAGGTTTACGCGCCGGTGCCTTTTGCGACATGTCCACTCCGCCGCTTGGCGTTACGCGAGACTGGGAAAACCGCCTGTTTGTCTAAGGGCTTCACCTAACACGATTGCGAGCGCCACGGCAACATTCAACGACCTCAAATCCTTGCGCATTGGTATACGGAGATGCACGTCCGCCCTGTCATGAACGGCCTGCGGCACGCCGGCGCTCTCCCGCCCTGCAAGGAGGATGTCCTGGGGCTGGAAGCTCGCGCCGTAATACGGCGCGCACGCCTTCGTCGTGAGCAGCACGATGCGGGAACCCGAAGCTTTAGCATTGTCCGCGAAGACTTCGAAGGTGCTCCAGCGCGCAATGCTGACCGCATCGAAGTAATCGAGCGCCGCCCGTTTCAGGGCCCTATCGGAGAGGTCGAACCCTGCCGGCTCTATGACGTCGGCTGCGACGTTAAGGCAAGCGGCAAGTCTTAGGATCGTCCCTGTATTTTGCGGAATATCGGGCTGATATAAGGCGATACGCATGGTGCAAACGGTTCGGTGCGGCCTGAGTGCCAATTTGAACCATAGACATCGAAATCGAGAGCGTGCAATAACATCGCGGTTTTCCTACCCCAACGATCCCCACAAGGTTGAGATCCTATGGCCACCACAATCGACGAACCCGATGGCGACGTGACGCGCCGTGACTTCATCTACATCGCGGCAACGGCCTTCGGTGCCATCGGAGCGGCTGCCGCGATTTGGCCACTGATCGATCAGATGAATCCGGACGCCTCCGCCTTGTCGTTGGCATCGGTCGACATCGATTTAGCGCCCATCCAGAAGGGGCAGGCGGTTACCGTGCTGTGGCGCGGCAAGCCGATCTTCATCAGGAACCGGACCGCAGATGAAGTTGCGAAGGCCAGGGCGGCCACGGTTGCGGATTTGAAGGACCCGAACGCCGAGGTTATGGGCGCTCCGTCATCGCTGCCAGCGACCGACGAGAATCGCACCAAGCCTGGGAAGGAAAACTGGCTGGTCATGATCGGCATCTGCACGCATCTCGGGTGCATCCCGAAGGGGCAGTCGCCGGGCGATGAAAAGGGACCCTTTGGCGGCTGGTTCTGTCCCTGCCACGGCTCGGTCTACGATACGTCCGGCCGCATCAGGCAAGGCCCGGCGCCGCGCAACCTGGAAATCCCGCCCTATCAGTTCACGGGCGATACCAAGATCAAGATCGGTTAAGAGCCATCTCAGAGGTTTTCTTGCATGGGACACGCATCCACCTACCAGCCGAAGACGGCTTTTACCCGCTGGGTTGACACGAGATTGCCGATCATCCGCTTCGTCGCGGACTTCATGGCATTCCCCAACCCGCGCAATTTGAACTATCTCTGGACCTTCGGGGCGATTTTGACGATCTTCCTCGTGATCCAGATTGTCACCGGCGTCATCCTCGCGATGCACTATACGCCGAACACCGCGCTCGCCTTCGACTCAATCGAGAAGATGATGCGCGATGTGAACTATGGCTGGCTTATGCGCTACACACATGCGGTGGGCGCGTCCATGTTCTTCCTCGCGGTCTACATTCATATGTTCCGCGGCCTTTATTACGGATCTTACAAGGCGCCGCGCGAGGTGCTTTGGATGATCGGCGTGGCGATTCTCATCGCCATGATCGCGACAGCCTTCATGGGCTACTCGCTGGTTTGGGGCCAGATGAGCTTCTGGGCCGTGACCGTGATCACGAACCTGTTCTCATCACTCGATTCGCTCTGGTCGGGCCTCGGCACGACGCTGGTGCAGTGGATTTGGGGCGGCTTCTCGGTCGACAATGCTACGCTCAACCGGCTGTTCAGCCTGCATTATCTCCTTCCCTTCGTGATTGTCGGGCTTGTCGCGCTGCACATCTGGGCGCTGCATGTGCCTGGCAGCAACAATCCCACTGGGATCGAGGTTCGGAGCGAGACGAAGGAAACGCTGCCCTTCCATCCCTACTTCACCACGAAGGACCTACTGGCGATGGCGGTCTTCGGGTTGCTGTTCGCGTATTTCATTTTCTACACGCCGAACTATCTCGGCGATGCGGTGAACTATGTGCCGGCAAACCCGCTGCAAACGCCGCCGCATATCGTGCCGGAATGGTATTTTCTGCCCTTCTATGCGATCTTGCGGGCCATTCCCTCCAAGCTCGGCGGCGTGATCGCGATGTTCGGCGCGCTTGTGGTGCTGTTCTTCATTCCGTGGCTTGACACAGCACGGGTCCGGTCCACCCGCTACCGCCCGATCTACCGTTGGTTCTTCTGGGCGCTGGTGTTCGATTGCCTGGCACTTGGGTACCTCGGGTCGCAGTCGCCGGAGGGCAACGCGCTCCTCTTCGCGAGGCTGTTCACTCTGTACTATTTCGTGCACTTCCTGGTCGTCATGCCGGTCCTCGGCATGATGGAGACCCCATCACCCATGCCGGAGTCGGTTTCAGATGCCTTCACGCACAAGACTGAAGACTCCGGATCATCCATGCATCCCATGCCCGCCGAGTAAGAGAGGGACGAACATGAACATCAAGACGAGCCTGATTAAGGGCCGCGTCCTTGGCATGGCGGCAGGTGTGGTGCTGCCGATGCTGATGGCCGTGCCCGCATTGGCGGCGGAGGAAGCCGATAAGAAGCCGTCTTCGGCGGCGGCGTCCGTTCCCGAGGAGCATTATCAGATCCCGCGCCAGAAATGGACCTATGGCGGGATGTTCGGCTACTACGACGAGCAGCAGCTCCGGCGCGGCTACAAAATCTATCACGACGTGTGCTCGAACTGCCACAACACGCGGCTTCTTTCCTATCGCAACCTCGGCGAGCCGGGCGGCCCGCATTTCTCCAAGGAAGAGGTTGAGGCGATCGCAGCCGAGGTTCAAGTCGCCGATGGGTTCAACGACCAGGGCGAAGTGAACATGCGCCCCGGCAAGCCCTCCGACAGCTTCCAGTGGAAGTTCAAGAACGAGAAGGAGGCTGCGGCAGCGCTCAACGGCGCCATTCCGCCCGATCTTTCCGTGATGGCCAAGGCGAGAGGCGTCGAGCGCGAGTTTGCCTGGTACGCCTTCCCAATCGTGATGCTGAAGGACTTGGCCACGCAATATCAGGAGCAAGGCTCGGACTACATCTATGCCCTGCTCACGGGCTACACCGATCCTCCTCCCGGCGCGAAGGTTGCCGACGGGCTCTACTACGACAAGGCTTTCCCGGGTCATCAGCTTGCCATGCCGCAGCCCTTGACCGATGCCGCGGTGGAGTATGGGGATGGAACGCCGAACACTCTCGACCAGGAAGCCCGCGATATCACGTCCTACCTCGCCTGGGCGTCTGAGCCGCATATGGCCGAGCGTAAGAAGCTCGGAATATGGGTGCTTGTCTATCTCGGCGTCCTATCGCTGCTGCTCTTCATTTGCAAGAAGACCCTCTGGCGAAACGTCGAGCATTAGAGCTTGCGGGGATGGCCGCGATCGATGCAGCCATCCCGAAAAAACAGCACGTCTTCATAAGCATAGAAGGCCCGGTCAAGCCCGGCCATGAACAGCCAAGTCATAGACATAAAGGCGGGGCCGCCTTGCTGTCCATGCCCGGGGGTGCAGCCTCAAAGTGGCAGGTCTCCTTGTGCGGGGGGATAGGTGATAACGCCGCCGGCGCCGGTGATAGCGGCTTGGGTGAGATGCGCGGGCTCCAGATGGTCCGCGCCCAGAATGTGGATCACGTCTTCGCCCGCTGCCAAAAGATAGTCCGTGATAATGCGCCGATGGCAGCGCCACCAGAGAGCCTCAGCGCACATGACGGCGCAAAGCTGCGCCCGGCCGAGCGCGCGCAGCTCGTCCAAGCCAAGCCTGAACGCGGCGGTTGCCGTGTAGTCCGCGAAGTTGCGGAAGCTATCGTTTTCCCAAAAACCGTTCGGCGAGGGTCCGGCGCCCTTTAGCTTGCCGCGAAGTCCGCCAAGAGCCGGCATATGATGATAACCGATCCCCGCGCCTTGTAACGATGCTGGGAGCACATCCGCGTTGAACTGCGGATTATGGCGCGACTTCGGGATCGTCCGAACATCAACCGCGAGATCCACCTGCGCCTGCTGCAGGAGGAGGATAAACTCGCCGATGGGCCGATTCGAATGGCCGATGGTGTAGAACGTGGTCAAGGCGCCGCTCCTGGCTTTTGGCGCTTTTGACGGTATCGAGGCGCACTCAAAGCTTTTGGTTCGTGTGCCAAACCTTTTCGGATAGAACTCTACCCGATGTTTGGCGGCCTGGCCAATCGAGTTGGGCCGGCCATTCTCAGTTCAGCCTGTCATCCCCCGTACTGTCCTTCGCCATACCGCATTCGCTTGCGGGCACTGAAGTAGCAAGCTCGCCAAGACGAGCTTCGGGAGAAGGAATGCCTGACCCGCGCGAGCGCCAATAGGTGGGGCCGCTTGTCCGTTCAGGCGATCTGTGCCAGGCGCAGCGCTTGGTCGAGGTCGGCGATCAGATCGTCCGGATGTTCGAGCCCAACCGAAAGGCGAACCGTGCCCGCCGTGATGCCGAGCTCGGCTCTGGCCGCATCGCTCAGCCGCTGATGCGTGGTTGTCGCGGGATGTGCGATCAGGCTCTTCGCGTCGCCGAGATTATTCGAGATCTTGATAAGCCGCAGCGCATTCATGAAGCGGAAGGTGGCCGTCTTGTCCGCGCGCAGGTGGAATGCCACAAGCGGGCCGCCGCCCGCCATCTGCCTGGCCGCGATCGCATGTTGCGGATGATCGGGCCGGCCTGGATAAATCACGCCTTCCGCCTCGGGCCGCTCTGCGATGTAATCGGCGATCTTGCCCGCGCTCGCTGTCTGCCGCGCGACGCGCAGCGGGAGTGTTTCGAGCCCTTTCAAAAGCACCCAAGCGTTGAAGGGGCTGAGCGCCGGTCCGGTCTGCCGCAGGAAATCCTTCACATGCTTATCGATGAAGTCAGCGCTCGATAGGATGACCCCGCCAAGGCACCGCCCTTGCCCGTCGATATGCTTGGTCGCGGAATAGATCACCACATCGGCGCCGTGCAGAAGTGGACGCTGCAGCATGGGCGTGGCGAATACGTTGTCGACCATGAAGAGCGCGCCCGCATCTTTCGCGATAGCGGACACACCGGCCAGATCGACAAGCTCCAGCAGGGGGTTGGCAGGGCTTTCGCAGAAGAAGACGCGCGTGTTATCGCGCACTGCACCGCGCCATGCCGCCAAGTCCCGTCCATCGACCAGCGTCGAAGCGACGCCGAATTGCGGCAGCAAATCCTCGATCACGTAGCGGCAGGCACCGAACATCGCCCGCGCCGCGACCACATGATCGCCCGCCTTCACAGCACAAAGCAGCGCCGATGTCACCGCCGCCATGCCCGACGCAGTTCCCCGCGCCGCCTCGGCCCCTTCGAGCAGCGCCATCCGCGTCTCGAACATGGAGTTGGTGGGGTTGCCGTAGCGGCTATAGACATAACCCTCGGCCTCACCCTTGAAGCGCGCTTCCGCCTCCTCCGCGGTGTCGTAGACGAAGCCGGAATTCAGGAACAGCGCTTCGGAGGTCTCGCCGAAGCGCGAGCGCATCGTGCCGCCCTGGATGAGAAGCGTATCGGGATGGAGCCCGGCGAGGCGGTCGGCGTCTGACATGGTCTGCTCCTAGAGCGCGATCAGGAAAAGTGGGCACCGGTTTTCCGTCCGATCGTGCTCCTGTCAAGAATACACAGGCGCGAAAGGGCCGCGCCAGAGGCAGACGGCCTTTTAGCAAGTTGTTTAACGTGGCTGCAAGCCGGCCGGCAAAAAACCACACCGCTAAGAAAGCGCGCCTTTGCGGCTCGCGTCAAGGGCACGGTGACTCGAACCGGGGTCCTGACTGTAGCACCCCACGTAATGGCCAAGGGACCGCACTCGGCGCGGCACGCCGGCGAAGTGGCTAGCAGAGGCGTGGAGCCCGCGGATAGGGTGGATGCACGGCCGGATCTTCCGGTTAGCGGCCGGCTGGCGAAGACGCTCCACGATTGCAAAGCAGCGGCCGCGCAAACCCATCTCAATGCCAATCGTTTGTAAGCCGTCTGACCGCCGCGACGAGGGCCGGGTTTGCACTGCGGATCGGCGGTATCTCGTCGTAAAGCTCCCAGCCTCCACCGAGCGCCTTATAAAGCGCCACATATTGGATCACCGCCGCCTCTTGCGCGATGGCTGCCTGGTCCTCGATTGCATACGCCTGACGCTGGGCGTCGAGGACGTTAAGGAAATCCGTAAGGCCACGCTCGTAGCGTTCGGAGGCTAGCGTCACGGACTTGCGGGCTTGTTCCAGCGCTGTGGACAGCTCCCGGAGCCGTTGCAGCTGCGCACGGTACTGTTTGATCGCGTCATCGGTCTCCTCGATGGCGACGAGAATGGTCCGCTTGTAGTTTACGAGCGATTCGTGCGCGGCCAGTTCTTGTATGTTGATCAGTGCATCGAGACGGCCGAAGTCGAGAAGCGGCCAATAGGCGCCGGGGCCGGCCGACCAGATTGGGCCGCTGAGCGGCGCGGAGGTTGAACTCGTGGATTTGTCGCCGCCCTGCACACCGATGCCGGCCGTGAAGGACACGGTTGGAAAAAGGCTGGCCGTGGCCACGCCAATCCGGGCGGTGGCAGCAGCGAGCTGGCGCTCGCTCATGCGGATATCGGGCCTTCTCCGCAGCAGTTCCACCGGCACACCCGTCCGCAACCGGGAGGGCAAGTGCGGCAGCGGCCGGGATTTCCGCAGTTCAGGAATGAGGTCCGATGAAAATGTGCCAAGCAGGACTGCAAGCAGGCTTTCCTCGTGCGAAATGGCAGCAGTCAAATCCGGGACAACCGCCAGAGCCGTGGCCAGCTCGCGCTTCGCAAGCGTAACATCGAGCTCATTTGTCAGCCCGCGATTGAACCGTTCCTGCGCGACATACACGGTTTTCCGGGCTGCCGTGATCGCAGTTTGCGCGATGTGCAAACGGAGCTGAAGACCGCGCAAAATGACGTAGTTCCGCACGACATCCGCGATCACCGTGATGAAGACGGCATGACGGAGTTCCGAAAACGCCTCCGCATCGTCGCGCACCGCTTCGAGCTGGCGCTTATACTTGCCCCAAAGATCGAGTTCCCAACCGGTGTCGAAGCCCGCAACGCGGTTCACATCTTGAAGGCCAGTGTTGTTGGTGCCCGAGTTCGAGCGCCTGCGGGACGCGGCCCTTCACCAGGTCGGTGCCTGTACCTCCGGCGATGCCTGCGCTCGCTTCCACCGTTGGCAATGCGGTGCCCACGACAACGATTTGCTGTGTGCGCACGGCTTGCATCCGGGTCAGCGCGATTTCAATGTCGAGATTGCAGGCGATCGCTTGCTCCACGAGCCGGGTGATCACCGGGTCATGCAGGGTCTGCCACCAGAGGACGGGCTCAGGCTGGGGTGCGGTCTCTTGCGTCACAAGCTCACGCGACGCCGAGCCAAATAGCGCCGGGACCGCGACCTCGGGAAATTGGTAATCGGGACCAACTGTGCAGCCGCAGAGCCCCGCCGCGAAGCACATCGCCAGCCAAAAGCCGGCATTGGACTGCCATAATTTTGCCCCTCTCGATTGACTGCGGCCGCAGTCAAGCAAAAATTCCAGATAACGAAGCCCCCCGCGGGCAACGTAAAGTTATCTGGCCGCCAGCTTACTGTTTTCCCTGACAGTCACCTTACTGCCGTCCTGGATTTGATTGTTGATGTTGAGCGCAACCCGATCGCCTTCGGCTAGGCCGGAAGATATCTCGATTGTGTTGCCATTGTCACGCCCGATGCGGACATCGGTGAATTTTACCGTGTCATTGGGTTGTATTATGGCCACTTGCGGGCCCGCACTCCGGAAAAGAAGAGCGCTTGCCGGAATCTGCACAAAGTTACTGGACTTAAGGTTGAAGGCAACTTTCAAGTACATGCCCGGCAGAAGCTTGAAGCCTGGATTTTGTAGATCGACTTCAACACGAAGCGTGCGCGCCTGCGGGTCGAGAGATTGACTCGTGCGAGTCACGAACCCCTCAAAAGTGTGGGATGGATATTCGGCCGCGGTTATCTTGGCCGGGGTGCCTACGCCGATATCGGTGCTCGCGCTTTGCGGGACATTGGTGAAAACGCGGATCTGTTCGTACTGAGCGATGCCGAACAAGGGCGAAGTGTTGGACGTGCTCCCGGCGGTGACGAGATCGCCGATGTCGATGTGCCGCTCCGTGATCACGCCATCGTAAGGCGCCGTGACCTGCTTGAACTGGGTGGTATAGGTGAGCCTGTCGACGTTGGATTTATCGAGATTAACGCGCGCTTCGGCTGCATGCACCCGTGCGATCGAGCTTGCGAAAGCGGCCTTTTTGTCTTCCCGCTCCTGTTCGGAGACGACGCCCTTTGCAGAGCCGGCCCAGCGGGCAAATGTGGTCTGCGCAAAGTCCGCCTCGGATTGCCTGACCTTCAGTTCGGCCTCGGAGGCCTTGAACTGCGCCTTTGCGGCATCGAGCTGGGCGTCGAGTTCAGGCGTGTCGATCACGGCGAGGACTTGGTTCTTTTTGACCTTGTCGCCGATATCGGCGAGCCATTTCGTGAGATAGCCGCTGACCCGAGCGTAGATCGTCGAGGAGTACCACCCGCGCGCCGCCGCTGGCAGCACGAGCGGCTGGCTGGCAGGAGCTGCCGTAACGGTAATGACCTCGACCGGAGGTGATTCCTTCTCTTTGGCTTCCGTAGCCGCGGCAAGCTGTCCCTCGTCCCGTGCCTTGAGCCCGGTCACGAAGAAAAAAGCTCCGCCAAGCACAAACGCGAAAACCATCGCGATAGCTAAGAGCCTGAACCCCGTCCCAGGCTTGTAATCGTCAGGGATCACGGGATGGGTATGGGGATCCGCGATGCCCTCGGCCACATCGTCATACCCATCGAAAGGCCGCAAGGCCCTATCGCTTGCAGGGTGGTCAGACTGGGACAATGGCTTGGCTCCCTTCTTGAGAGGACTTACTGCGTTCCCGCCGCAACAGACGGTACATCGTGGGGACAAAGAGAAGGGTTGCAAAGGTCGCAAACAAAAGCCCGCCGATGACCGCGCGGGCGAGTGGCGCATTCTGTTCGCCGCCCTCGCCCACTCCCAGCGCCATCGGGATCATGCCGAGGATCATGGCGCCGGCCGTCATCAGAACGGGACGCAAACGGGTAAATCCAGCCTCAATCGCAGCCCGCTGAGCGCTGACACCTGCCGCCATGCGTTGGTTGCAGAACGTGACAACCAGAATGCTGTTCGCGGTTGTCAGGCCGATGCACATCAACGTTCCCATCAACGCCGGAACGCTGATATGGGTCTGCGTGACGAAAAGCATCCACATCGCGCCGCACAGCGCGAAGGGAACAGCCATCAGCACGATAAGCGAGTCGGTGACGCTCTGAAAGTTGATGACGAGCAGTAGGAACACCAGCACTACCGCTATTCCCATACCTGAAAAGAGCCCCGAGAAGCTCTCGCGCATCGTCTCGACCTGGCCGCTGAGCGTGACCGAGACCGCCTTCGACGGATCGGGCCGGTCCGCTGCGATGACCTTGTCAATGGCCGTCGCGGCGGAGTTCAAGTCCCGTCCCTGAACATCGGCATGGACGTCGTAAACCGGCCTGATGTTGAGCTGCGAGACGATCATCGGCACTTTGTTCCGGCTGAATTTTGCGATGTTCATCAAGAGCTGAGAGTTCTTCGCATCCGGCGCCGTTACTGGAAGCGTCCATAAGTCTTGAGCGCTATTGATGTCGTAAGTAGGCGTTTGAACCACGAGGGGATAGCTCACGCCATTTCGCGGGTTGAGCCAGAAATTCGGCGCGACTTGAAGGGAGTTATTGAGCGAGACCAGCATATTATCCGCGACCACCTGCTGCCCAAGTCCAAGTTCGCGGGCAAGGTCCCGGTCGACATCAACGGTAAGACCCGGCGCGTCGGGCACTTGGAAGACATGGGAGTCGACAACGCCCGGAACGCCGTTGAGGTCCCGCGCGAGTTTCAACGCGGTGGCGTAGGCTTCGTCGTCCTTCGGGCCGGAAACGCGGATGTCGATCGGCGCGGGCTGGCCGAAGTTGAGAACCTGGTTCACAATGTCAGCCGGCTGGAAAAAGAACTGGAGCTGTGGAAATCGCTTAGGCAGCTCACGCCTCAAGTTCGCCATGTGCTGTGGCGTCGATGTGTGCTTCCCGTTCAAGGAAATCAGGATCTCGCCGTCCATCGGGCCAACCGTAGCCGTGTCGCTCAGCGCGATGTTGATGCCGCTATAGGGCAGGCCGATATTGTCCAAGATCACATCGATCTGGTCTTCGCCGACGACTTCGCGGATCGCACCCTCGACGCTGGCAAAATAAGCCTGGGTCTGCTCAAGCCTCGTGCCCGCAGGCGCGCGGACATGCAGGCGCATTTGCCCTGCATCGATCTGAGGGAAGAAATCCATGCCAAGACGCGGATAAAGGGTCAGCGACGATCCGATCAACACTGCAAAAAAAAGGACTGTCACGACCGGCCTTGCAACCATCCAAGCCAAGGCATTGCGATGGCCTCCGCGAAGACTCACAAAGCCATGCTCGAATGAGCGATGGATAAATCCGAAAGGATTGAACCGGCGGCGCGGCGGCTGGGCGTGCGCTTCGTCCTCCTGAGCATGCCCGCCATGCGCATGCACTTGGGACGCCATGAGAAACTTGAACAGAAGCGGGACAAGCGTGAATGACAATAGGAGACTCGCGGCAAGCGCGATGATGACGGACAGCGAGAGTGGCGAGAAAAGATATTTTGCGGTCCCGGTCAGGAGAAACACGGGCACGAAAACAAGGCTGATGGATAAGGTCGCGAGCATGGTCGGCACAGCGACCTCGGATGAGCCATCGAGGATCGCTTGCTCCAAAGGCTCTCCGAGGCCCACATGCCGCTCGATGTTCTCGATGACCACGGTCCCGTTATCGACGAGGATGCCGACGGCGAGTGCAAATCCGCCCAAGGTCATGGTGTTGAGCGTTTCGCCGCTGACGTAAAGGATGAGAACGGCGGTGATGATCGAGAGCGGGATCGACGCTAAAATGATAAGGGTCAACCGCCAATTGCCGAGGAACAGAAGAATCATGAGCGCGGTCAGCCCAGCGGCCATAAGGCCGCCCATGATCACGCTGTTGAGCGCGGCTTGCACGAAGATCGACTGATCGAATATCGGCTTGAGCGTAACACCGGCCGGCAAGAGGCGCACGATATCGGGCAGGGCCTCCTTGATGCCGCTGATCACCGCAAGAGTCGAGACGCCGCCCGTTTTCCGGACGAGCATCAGTGCGCCGGGATAGCCATTCTGCGTGACGGAGTTGGTCTGCACCTGATAGCCGTCATGCACATGCGCGACATCGCGCACGAACACCGTCTTGCCGTTGACCGTCTTGACCGGGAAACTATTGATCGCGGAAATCGCATCCGGGCTGTTGTTCATCGAGACGGTGTAGTCCTTGCTCCCGATCTTCACGTCGCCGGACGGCATAATGACGTTTTGATGGGTCAAGGCCTGGCTGACGTCAGCCGGCGTCAGTCCGCGGGACTGTAAGGCCTGCTGATCCAGGCTCACCATGATCACACGCGGCTTGCCGCCATAGGGGTAGGGAACCGAGGCGCCGCGAACGACCGCGAGGGCCGGCCGGATAATATTTTGCCCGAGGTCGTTGAGCGACGTGTCCGTGAGCGTATTGCTGGACAGGCTCAGTTGAATGATGGGAACGTCGGTCGCGCCATAGCGCAGGATGAGTGGCGGCGTAATGTTTCGCGGCATATATTTTAACACCACGAGCGCCGAGCTTGCGAGCTGCGATATGGCCCGGCTGACATCCGCGTCTTCATGAAGGTAGACCTTGATGACGCCGACGCCGCTATAGCTGTTGGCCTCGATCCGGGAAATGTCGTCGACCAGCGAGGCGAGCTGCCGCTCGTGAAGCGCCACGATCCGGTTTTGGATTTCGGGCGCACTCATGCCGTTGTAGGTCCAGACCACGCTCACAACGGGAATATTGATCTCGGGAAAAATATCGGTCGCCATCCGGCTGGCGGCGCCCGCCGCGAGGAGGCAAACGAGCGCAATAAGAGCGAACACCGTGTAAGGCCGCCGGAGCGAGAATGCCGGGAGTGACATTTGCCGTGTGTCTCCGCCTCTTGGGCGGGCTTGCGCTCCGCCGCACTGACGGTTATCGGTGAAAGACCTCCAAATCGTCAAGACTTAATAGCGCTTTGTAAAATGCAGACAAAGATCGTTCCTTCTTGGTATAACAAGTAAGAATACCATTTAGATATATTATGTATTCTGTTACACTTTTTGTTGCATAGTAATACCAAAGCTTGACTTGAACACCATGATCAGCGGAACGCCGCATTTCTGGTACCGCTTCAACGATGATGCCGAGCAAGTAACCGTTTTCATCGGATATGTCCCTATCAGTATTGGGAATCTATCCGAGTATGCACCTGCGCGCGCCGCTTTGAGCGACCCCCCTCTCAGGATGAGGTAACGCGCGCTTGCAGCGGATCCCGCAGGCGTGAGCGGTGCCTTATAGTTGGCCACGACTTCAAGCCAGCTTGCCCAGAGATACGGCAGCAAGCCTAGAGTTTATGCAGAATTGACGCCGAGAGCCAAAATTAACCTGCCTTAAAGGAACGCACATGCTTTGGCACTGCCCCTGGCATGTCACTTGCACTTTCGGTCTCGCCTAAGAGCTGGCAAAGGGGATTCGCATGCTGGGACGACGTAGATTATTATCCGGCTTCATCGCCGCTTCCGCTGCCCTCATGGGCCTGACCGGCGGAGCCCGGGCGGAAGACACGATCAAGGTCGGAATACTACATTCTCTATCCGGAACTATGGCGATCAGCGAGACCACGCTGAAAGACGTGATGCTCATGCTGATCGAGGAGCAAAACAAGAAGGGCGGGCTACTTGGCAAGAAGCTTGAGGCTGTGGTTGTCGACCCGGCCTCGAACTGGCCGCTTTTCGCGGAAAAGGCGCGCGAGCTCGTTAGTCAGGACAAGGTGGCCGCGGTGTTCGGCTGCTGGACAAGCGTCTCACGGAAATCTGTGCTCCCGGTCTTCAAAGAGCTGAATAGCATCCTGTTTTATCCTGTGCAGTATGAGGGCGAGGAAAGCGAGCGCAACGTCTTCTACACGGGCGCCGCGCCGAACCAGCAGGCCATTCCCGCGGTCGACTATCTGATGTCGAAAGGCGGCGGCTCGGTGAAGCGCTGGGTGCTCGCCGGGACGGACTATGTTTATCCGCGCACGACGAACAAGATCTTGGAAGCCTATCTGCTCTCCAAGGGCGTCGCCAAGGAAGACATCATGATCAACTACACGCCGTTCGGACATTCCGACTGGCAGACGATCGTGGCCGACATCGTGAAGTTCGGAACTGCGGGTAAGAAAACCGCCGTCGTTTCCACCATCAACGGCGACGCCAACGTCCCGTTCTATAAGGAACTGGCAAACAAGGGCGTGAAGGCGACGGACATCCCAGTTGTCGCGTTCTCGGTGGGTGAAGAGGAACTCGCAGGTCTCGACACGAAGAATCTTTTAGGACACCTCGCAGCCTGGAATTACTTTGAGTCCATTAAGACCCCCTCGAATACCGCCTTCATCAAGAAGTGGCACGAGTTCACCAAAAATCCAAAACGCGTTACGAACGACCCCATGGAAGCTCATTACATCGGCTTCAATATGTGGGTGAAAGCTGTCGAGAAGGCCGGAACAACCGATCCGGACAAGGTAATCGCGATCCTGCCTGGGATCGAGGCTCCAAACCTGACCGGCGGCGTCTCGAAAATGCTTGCGAACCATCACATCACGAAGCCGGTCTTCATCGGCGAAATCCGCCCGGATGGCCAGTTCGACGTCGTCTGGAAGACGAAGGACCTCGTCCCCGGTGCCGCTTGGTCTCCCTATCTCGAAGGGTCGAAAGATCTCGTCGCGGATTGGGTCGGCAAGAAATGCGGCAACTGGAACGTCAAGACGCAAAAATGCGGCGCCTGACCTAGCTTTTGTCCCCGGCCGCCTGGCGCGGCCGGGGATGCTCAGCCCCTGGGTTATTATGAGGCCAGTGTGATCCGCTTTCTTATCGTATTTGTCGGGCTACTGTGCGCAGGATCCGCAGCCGCGGGCTCTCTCGACAGCGCGCTGGACCGGTTCGCTGCGGACGACTTTTCCGAAACCGAAACAGCCATTGGCGAAATCGTGGCCTCCGGCGCGCCGAATGCCCAGGCGATCCTCGAAGCTCTTTCGGAGCGCCGGCTGTTCTTCGCGGAAAACCGCGTCGTCTATCAGAGCGGGGACGGCAGCTATATCGATGCGCGCACCGGCAAACCCGCCGAGGGAGGTGACGACCTGTCGCTGGTTCGGATCAACAATAATCTGCGTGGCGTCATCGAGGCGGCGCTAGGTGCGCTGACACTTCTTTCGCCGGACCGCGAAAAGCGTCTTCAGGCGGCCGAAGCCATTTTTAAGACGCGGGACGCGAAAACACTGCCGGCCATCGATCAGGCTCTCACCAAGGAGACAGATCAGAAGGTCCGGCTGGCGCTTCTTTCGGCGCGCGCCGCAGCTGTTCTTGCAGCGCCTGACTCCAGCGCGGAAGATCAGCTCAAGGCCGTAGACGCCCTCCTCGCACGAGGGGACCAAGAGGCTTTAGCACAACTCAAGGGGGCGCTGCCGTCAATCGAAGCGGACAATGTCCGTGAGGCTATTCAGACAGCGGCCGCCCAGATTGAAAAGCATTTGAAGCTCCTCAGCACAGCCCAGGACGTATGGTATGGGCTTTCCCTCGGCTCGGTTCTCTTGCTGTCGTCGATCGGGCTCGCCATAACCTTCGGAGTGATGGGCGTGATCAACATGGCTCACGGCGAAATGGTCATGCTTGGCGCCTACACGACCTTTGTGGTCCAGGAGTTCTTTCGCGGCTACGCGCCATCCCTGTTCGGCTTATCGCTGCCGGTCGCCATACCGTTGGCCTTCCTTGTCACGGCACTGATTGGAATAGCCATCGAGCGCGGAATCATCCGCTTCCTTTACGGCAGGCCCCTCGAAACCTTGCTTGCAACGTGGGGCGTTAGCCTCATCCTCCAGCAAGCGGTGCGGACGATTTTCGGACCGACCAACCAAGACGTGAGTTCTCCCTCCTATATGTCCGGTGCCTTCGACTTCATGGGGCTGCAAATCACTTATGGCCGCCTTTGGATCCTTCTCTTTACGCTTGCCGTTTTCGCGGCATTTCTAGGCATTTACCGGCTGACGCGCCTTGGGTTGCAAATGCGCGCCGTGACTCAAAACCGGCGCATGGCCAGCTCGATGGGGATCAACACGCCATGGGTCGACGCCATGACCTTCGGCCTCGGCTCCGGTATCGCCGAAATCGCGGGCGTCGCGCTTTCGCAAATCGACAACGTCTCGCCCAATCTCGGTCAGGGCTACATCATCGATAGCTTTATGGTCGTGGTGTTCGGCGGCGTCGGCAGCCTTTGGGGAACTCTGGTCTCGGCCTTCGCGCTCGGCATCGCGAACAAGCTCCTGGAACCCATCGCGGGCGCCGTTCTCGCCAAGATTACGATCCTCGTTCTGCTGATCGTCTTTATTCAGAAACGCCCACGCGGACTGTTTGCGCTCAAGGGAAGGGCGGTTGAAGCATGATTTTGTCGCGCCTCTTCAGGCAGCTCGATAAGACGGGCTGGATTTTTTTGGCGGTGCTGGCCTGTGCCCTGCTCTATGTCCCGATTGCGAATTTTGCTTTGCCCGAAACATCGCCATACCACGTGCCAACCTACGCCGTGGCGCTGCTCGGAAAATACCTGTGTTTCGCGATTCTCGCTCTCAGCCTCGATCTGGTCTGGGGTTATTGCGGCATCCTTTCGCTGGGTCACGGGGCGTTCTTCGCGCTCGGCGGATATGCAATGGGCATGTATCTCATGCGCCAAATCGGCGCGCGGGGTGTTTATGCGAACCCCGTCCTGCCCGACTTCATGGTCTTCCTGAATTGGAAGGAGTTGCCCTGGTTCTGGCACGGCTTCGACATGTTCTGGTTCGCTGCGATCATGGTGCTTCTCGTGCCGGGGCTCTTAGCTTTCGTGCTGGGATGGTTCGCGTTCCGGTCCCGTGTGACGGGGGTCTATCTCTCCATCATCACACAGGCGATGACCTACGCGCTTTTGCTGGCGTTCTTCCGCAACGACATGGGTTTCGGCGGCAATAACGGCTTGACGGACTTCAAGGACATCCTTGGCTTCCCTGTTCAGGCGGAGCAAACCCGCATTGCCCTCTATATGCTTACGGTTCTAGCGCTTGGAGGTTGCTTCCTTCTGGCGCGGGTTATCGTGACCTCCGCTTTTGGCAAGGTCATCGTCGCAATCCGGGACGCGGAAAGCCGGACCCGCTTTCTGGGCTACCGCGTCGAACATTACAAACTCGTGGTCTTTACAATCTCGGCGATGATGGCCGGACTAGCCGGGGCACTTTATGTGCCGCAAGTCGGAATCATCAACCCGTCCGAATTCTCGCCGTCAAATTCAATCGAGGCGGTGATTTGGGTGGCGGTGGGCGGACGGGGCACGCTCGTGGGAGCGGCGCTCGGAGCCTTCACCGTGAATAGCATGAAAACGGTGTTCACGAGCGGTGCGCTTGCGCCCTACTGGCTTTTCGTCCTAGGCAGCATGTTCATCTTTGTGACGCTCGCATTGCCCAAGGGGATTGTGGGCACGCTCCAGGCCTTGGTGTGGCGCAAACAGCGAGAGAGCGCTCCAATCGCTCGCGCGCGGCAGCTTCCAGGCGTAGCTGAGTAGAACGATGAACACCTTTATCACGTCAGAAAAGCCCCACGTCACAGAGTGCCTCCTCTACCTCGATGGTGTGTCCGTCGCATTCGAAGGCTTCAGGGCAATCAACAATCTCTCTCTTTCAATTCAGCCGGGTGAGATGCGCGCCATCATCGGCCCGAACGGCGCGGGCAAGACCACTATGATGGATATCGTGACGGGAAAGACCCGGCCGGACACGGGCGACGTGCTGTTCGATGGCGGGACCGTGGATCTGACCGCCGAGGACGAAGCGGCCATCGCCGAACTCGGGATCGGCCGGAAGTTTCAGAAGCCAACCGTGTTCGAGCACCACACTGTGGCGGATAATATCCTGCTCGCTCTTAAAGGCAGGCGCGGTCCGTTCTCGTCGCTCTTCGGCGAGCGCAATGGCATCCCCGCCGGCATCATCGACCGCGTTCTCGAAACCGTGCGCCTGACCGAATGGCGCGGCGAGAAAGCCGGCTCCCTGTCCCATGGCCAGAAGCAATGGCTCGAAATCGGCATGCTGCTCTCACAAGACCCGAAGCTCCTCCTTGTCGATGAGCCGGTGGCCGGGATGACCGACGCCGAAACCGAGGAAACGGCAGCGCTTCTCAAGGAGATCAACCGCTCACATACGGTCATCGTCGTCGAGCACGACATGACCTTCGTTCGAGCGCTTGGTGTCAAGGTGACCTGCCTCCACGAAGGCGCCGTTCTCGCTGAAGGTTCTATCGACACCGTCTCATCCAATCCCCGCGTCATCGAGGTGTATCTTGGACGATAGAACTATGAACTCTGAGACAGGATCTAGCATCGAGTCTCCCCTCATCCCGTCCTTCTCCCCTGAGGGAGAAGAAACGTCTTCTCAGCGGCTGAGGTCTGCTCCCTCTCCCCTTGGGGAGAGGGCTGGGGCGAGGGGGCCTTCCATCGCCCAGTTGCACATGCTCGCGCGAAAACTGGACATGCGATCATGCTGAACGTCTCGGGCATCGACCTTTACTACGGCGCTGCACAGGCGCTGCGAGGCGTCTCGGTTACTGCGTCACCAGGTGAGGTGACCTGTGTTC
Organism: uncultured Alphaproteobacteria bacterium; assembly: GCA_963817705.1. Taxonomy (GTDB): domain Bacteria; phylum Pseudomonadota; class Alphaproteobacteria; order Rhizobiales; family Rhodomicrobiaceae; genus Rhodomicrobium. Next base: position 1,268,816 of record CAWFPF010000001.1, on the reverse strand, counting down.
TTGGCCGCAACGGCGTCGGCAAGACCAGCCTGTTGCGGGCCATCGCTGGCCATCAGCCCATCCGCAACGGCTCAATCACCTGGGACGGGCGAAGTCTTGACGGCCTCGCGCCGCATGAGCGGGCTAAGCGCAACATCGCCTATGTACCGCAAGGCCGCGAGATCTTTCCGCTTCTCACGGTGCAGGAGAACCTGGAAACAGGGTTTGCACCCCTTCCACGGCGTGAGCGATCGCTGCCCGATGAGATTTTCGAGCTGTTTCCAATTCTCAAAACCATGCTTCAACGGCGTGGCGGCGATCTGTCGGGCGGACAGCAACAGCAGCTTGCTATCGCGCGCGCTCTTGTCATGAGACCCAAGCTTCTGATCCTGGACGAGCCGACCGAGGGCATCCAACCCTCGATTATCAAAGACATCGGACGCGCCATCTCCTTTTTACGGGGCAAGGGAGAGATGGCCATTCTTCTGGTCGAACAGTATTTCGACTTTGCGCGCGACCTTGCCGACCGTTACGCTGTCATGGACAGGGGACAAGTTGTTTTGTCCGGGACACGAGCCGGGATGGACGAGGCCCATGTTCGCAGCAAGCTCGCTGTCTGAGGCCCATGCCGGATATGGAAGGCAGCCACGTGTTCTTGGAGGCGTGCAGGTGTCTTTCCGGCGGCGAGCCGATGAGACCGCGCTGAACGATTGCGAGGAGCGCGACGGCTACAAAATCCGCTTCCCGCGAGGCGGCCACGGCTGCGAAGGCGTTATCATCAACACCGGAGGCGGGGTTGCCGGGGGTGATCGCATTTGCCACTCCGTAACGATAGACAGCGGGGCATCCGCGACCCTGACAACACAGGCCGCGGAACGGATTTACCGGTCGAACTCAGGCGCTTCCCATATCGATGTTGCCGTGAGCCTGGGAAGTGGCGCCTCACTCGCCTGGCTTCCTCAGGAAACCATCCTTTTTACCGAAGCCGATTTGGCCCGGCGGTTTGAAGTTGACATGGCCGCCAGTGCCTCGCTTTTGACGGCCGAGATCGTGGTGTTTGGCCGCAAGGAGATGGGCGAGACCGTCACTCAAGGACGCTTCGCCGACCAATGGCGCGTCCGCCGCGCCGGCGCGCTTGCTTTCGCAGAAAGCGTCCGCTTCGAGGGCGATCTCGACGCCGCTTTGAGAAGGCCCGGCATTGGAAATGGTGCAAGGGTCTTGGGCACTGTGCTCTACGTGGCGCCGGCTGCAGTGGATCAGCTTGAGCCGGTGCGAAATGGGCTGAAGTCTGCCGCTTCGCGTATTGCCGCAAGCGCTTGGAATGGTCTACTCTGCATTCGCTGCCTGGGGGAGGATCTCGAAGCGGTCCGCGGTGACGTATCGCGCGCCGTTTCTCTGTTGCGGCAGCAACCTATGCCGAAGGTTTGGTGGACTTGAGGGAAATCCATGAATCTGACGCCACGCGAGAAAGACAAGCTTTTGATCTCCATGGCTGCGATAGTCGCGCGCCGGAGGCTGGAGCGTGGCCTCAAGCTCAATCATCCAGAGGCGATAGCGCTTATCAGCGATTTTGTGCTCGAAGGTGCGCGCGACGGAAAAACGGTCTCGCAATTGATGCAGGGCGGGGGGCATGTGCTGACGCGCGATCAGGTTATGGAAGGGGTCGCCGAGATGATCCACGACGTGCAGGTCGAGGCCACGTTTCCCGACGGCACCAAGCTCGTCACCGTCCACAATCCCATTCGATAGGGGAGGTGCCATGATCCCGGGCGAAGTCATGCCGGCCGAAGGTGAGATCGAGCTGAATGCCGGGCGTGCGACCGTGACCGTTAGTGTCGCAAATTCCGGCGGCCGGCCTATCCAGGTAGGCAGCCATTATCACTTCTTTGAAACGAACCCAGCTCTGCGTTTCGAACGCGAAAAGGCACGCGGCTTCCGCCTCGATATTCCGGCTGGGACAGCGGTGCGCTTTGAGCCGGGCCAAAGCCGTACCGTCACTCTGGTTGAAATTTCAGGTGCACGAACGGTGTACGGCTTCCGCCAAGCCGTGATGGGCAAGCTCTGAGGGCCACCGATGCCTTACAAGATTTCGCGCAGCGCCTATGCGGACATGTTCGGCCCAACCGTTGGCGATAAGGTGCGGCTGGCGGATACGGAGCTGCTGATCGAGATCGAGAAGGACTTCACCACCTATGGCGAGGAGGTGAAATTTGGCGGCGGCAAGGTGATCCGGGACGGCATGGGGCAAAGCCAGGTCACATGCGCGGGCGGCGCCGTGGACACCGTCATTACCAACGCGCTGATCCTCGATCATTGGGGCATCGTGAAAGCCGATATCGGCATCAAGGCCGGGCGCATCGCCGCGATTGGAAAGGCCGGCAACCCCGATATCCAGCCGGGCGTCACTATCGTGATTGGCCCCGGCACGGAAGTCATCGCCGGCGAGGGTAAGATTGTCACCGCGGGCGGTTTCGATAGCCACATTCATTTCATCTGTCCGCAGCAGATCGAAGAAGCGCTCGCCTCGGGTATCACCACGATGCTCGGCGGCGGAACTGGTCCCGCGACCGGCACCAATGCAACAACGTGCACGCCGGGGCCCTGGCATATCGGGACGATGCTGCGTGCGGCCGAGGCTTTTCCGATGAACCTTGCGTTCGCAGGTAAGGGCAATGCTGCGCTGCCCGCCGCGCTTGAAGAACAAATCCTCGCGGGCGCCTGCGCCCTCAAGCTTCACGAAGATTGGGGCACGACTCCTGCCGCCATCGATTGCTGCCTGTCGGTCGCTGACGATCACGACGTTCAGGTGATGATCCACACCGACACGCTGAATGAGAGCGGCTTTGTGGAAGATACCATTGCCGCATTCAAAGGCCGGACCATTCACGCTTTCCATACTGAAGGCGCCGGCGGCGGGCACGCGCCCGACATTATCAAGGTGGCGGGGCTGCCGAATGTACTGCCGTCCTCTACCAACCCCACGCGGCCGTTCACGGTCAACACGCTTGATGAGCATCTCGACATGCTCATGGTCTGCCATCACCTCGATCCGTCGATCCCGGAAGACCTAGCCTTCGCCGAGAGCCGTATCCGCAAGGAGACGATCGCCGCGGAGGACATCCTTCATGACCTTGGTGCACTTGCGATGATGTCGTCGGACAGTCAAGCCATGGGCCGGATCGGTGAGGTTATCATCCGCACCTGGCAGACCGCTCACAAGATGAAGATGCAGCGCGGGCCGCTTCCAGAAGATGCAGGTACGGGCGCGGACAATTTCCGTGTCAAACGTTATGTGGCAAAATACACCATCAACCCGGCGATCACCCATGGCGTCTCCCGCGAGATCGGGTCGGTCGAAGCCGGCAAGCTCGCCGATCTCGTCCTGTGGACTCCCGCCTTTTTTGGGGTGAAGCCCGACATGGTGTTGAAGGGCGGCGCGATCGCAGTGGCTGCGATGGGCGATCCGAACGCCTCCATTCCCACACCGCAGCCCGTGCATTACAGGCCTATGTTCGGCGCGTTCGGGCTGGCGCTTGCTGTGACATCGCTGACCTTCGTTTCGAAGGCGGCGCTGAGCGGGGGGATCAAGGAACGCTTGGGATTGGCGAAGACCCTCGTGGCGGTCGAAAACACGCGCGGCGGGATCGGAAAGGCGAGCCTCATTCACAATAGCGCGATGCCAAAGATCGACGTGGATGCGGAGACCTATGAAGTCCGCGCCGATGGGCAACTCCTCACCTGCGCGCCGGCTGCTGAACTCCCCATGGCGCAGCGTTACTTCCTATTCTGAGTGCCCCATGCTGATCGCCAACCGCCTGATCCGCAAGAGAGAGAGAGGCGCCGAGGCGCCCTTCGACTCGCTTACGCTCGACAGCGCCGGGCGTTACCGGCGCCGCATCCGCGCGATTTGCGATGGCGGCGGGGAAGTGTTGATCGATTTGCCTGAAGCCTCCTTCATGCGTCACGGGGATGTGCTGGAGGTTGAGTGCGGCCTGATCGAGGTGCGCGCAGCTCCCGAGCCGCTGCTCGAAATTGTAGCGAACGATGCGCAAGGGCTTTCACGGGTGGCATGGCATCTTGGGAATCGCCACACAGCCGCTGAACTGACCGATGGCGCAATCTATATCCAGCCGGACCACGTCTTGGAGCATATGGTTGAAGGGCTCGGCGCCATGGTGAAGCACATTTCACGCGCCTTCGAACCGGAAGCTGGCGCCTATGATCGTGGACATGACCACGGCGATTGAGTGCGCCAAAGCCGAAGGGGTTGAAAGCGGCTCTCCCGATAGCAGCTTCCGGGAGCGCAGCTTACTCCAGATATGGTTCTCGCCGTCTTTCCCCATCGGAAGCTTCGCCTATAGTCAGGGGCTCGAAAGCGCGGTTGAAGCCGAGTTCGTGAGGGATGAAGAGGCCCTCCGGGCTTGGATTGCCGATCTTCTCCAGTTTGGGCCCATACGGAATGACTTGCTTTTGATATCATGTGCCTGGAAGGCGGCCAGTACGAAGTGCTGGCATGACCTGAGAGGCGTGGCTGAGTTTGCGGCGGCATTCCAGCCGTCCGCCGAACGTTACTTGGAGTCCGTGACGCAAGGCGCGAGCTTTCTCGCAATCGTTGCCGCCGCTTGGCCATGCGAAAGTTTGATTGCGGCTCTAGACAGTTGCGGCGGCGCTCCTGTTGTTTATGCCGTGTCGGCGGGGATGGTCTCCGCCTCGCATGGCCTAAGACTCCAGCCCACGATCGAGGCGTTCGCGCTCTCTTTCGTAACAAACCAAATATCGGCAGGGATCCGGCTAGGTGTCATCGGACAGACGGCTGGCCAGCGCGTTATCGCCGCTCTCTTGCCCCTTCTCGCCGGAGCATCCGCAAGGGCCTGCGAAGTTACCCTCGATGACATTGGCAGCGCAAGCTTCAGCGCCGATCTTTTGACTCTCGAACACGAAACCCTGCACACGAGGCTCTTTCGCACATGAATAACGCTCCCAGCCCCCATGGCCCTCTACGGGTTGGCATCGGCGGCCCCGTTGGCTCGGGAAAGACCGCTTTGACGGAAGCCCTTTGCAAGCGGCTCCGCCACAAACACGACATGTGCGTCATCACGAACGATATCTACACGCGCGAGGATGCGGAGTTTCTTATGCGAGCGCAGGCATTGCCGCTCGAGCGAATCATGGGCGTGGAAACGGGCGGGTGTCCTCACACGGCAATCCGGGAAGACTGTTCGATCAACTTGGCTGCGATCGCGGAAATGCGGAAACGCTTCCATGGCCTGGAACTCGTGCTGATTGAATTGGGTGGCGACAACCTCGCGGCGACCTTCTCGCCGGAATTGGCCGATCTGACCATCTATATGATCGATGTTGCGCAAGGTGAGGACATCCCTCGCAAAGGCGGCCCGGGGATCACGAAATCGGATCTGCTTGTCATCAACAAGATTGACCTCGCGCCTTATGTTGGTGTCCGGCTTGACGTCATGGAAATAGATGCGCTGCGCATGCGAGGTGACAAGCCGTTTGTATTTGCTAGCCTTCGGGAAAATCGCGGTATCGACGAAATCGTAGCGTTCATCGGAAAGACGGGCGGTCTCGCCGTTTGAGAAGTTTCTATGACCGCAAGACGCATTTGGGACGGCGTGAGACAAGTCGAGGGTTTGCCGTGCGCGATATGAAGTCGCCAATCGTCAAGGAAGGCGGGGGCAATCAATCGGTCACCCCTCCTCGGCGAGCGTGACGCCTGTCACGCAGATGTCGCCATCGACGACAGAGAGGCTCACCGGCTCAAGGCTTTCACCCACGCAGCGGCCCTCGACGCATGTCCCCGTGGCCAGTTCGAACTGCGAGCCGTGCTTGCCGCACACGATCCGCTTCTCGCCCGGCTCGACGAACCGGTTTGGTTCCCAATCGAGGTTGACGCCCTCGTGCGGGCAACGGTTGACGTAGCCGAACACCTCCCGGTCCCAGCGTACGATGAAAATGTGCCAGGGCTGCGGTGCTTGCCCTTCCTCGATGCGGAGCAGGCTGAAGGCTTTTCCCCGGCGATTGGGGATGTCGTTTGCGCCACAGATGGCGTAGACCATGCTCATGCTCCGGCCCCTCAGAAGCGCTTCATCTCGACGCCATGCTTCTTGAGGGCATAGCCGATCTGGCGCGGCGTCAGCCCGAGAATGCGTGCCGCCTTCGCTTGCACCCAGCCCGTCTTTTCCATGGCCTGGATCAGCGCGTCCCTGCTCACCTGAGACACAGTGCTATTGGATTCTGCGCCGCCGTTGCCGTTGACGGGAATGCCGTTTCTATGACCGCTATGGCCATTGTGCGTCGGCTGAGGCTGACCTGCAACGGGAGTTGGCGGCGGGGCGGAAGGCTCCACGGCACGGACCGGCTTTGCAGCGGGCTCGTGATGCGCGTGTTCCGCGGGCCCCTTCCAAAGGATCGAAGACAAGCAAAGATTATGCTGGCACGCGAAGTCATCGGCGTCGATCCGCGAGCCTTGTGCCATGGCGGCGGTGCGGTGGACGCAGTTTTCAAGTTCGCGGATGTTTCCAGGGAAGTTGCACTTGCTGAGCACCTCGAACGCATCGGTTGCGAAGTGCAAATCGCGTCCGTTCTCCTCGCCGAATTGGTGCAGAAAATACCTGGCAAGCTCGGGGATGTCGCCCGCTCTGTCCCTGAGCGGCGGCAGGAGGAGAGGCACCACATTGATGCGGTAGTAAAGGTCGGCGCGGAACTTCTCCTGGGCAACGAATTCTTCCAGATTCCGGTTCGTGGCGCAGACGAGACGGAAGTTAACCTTCAGGGTTTGCTGGCCGCCGACGCGCTCGAACTCGCCTTCCTGCAGGACGCGCAGCAGCTTCGCCTGAAAGGCGTTGCTGATCTCGCCGATCTCGTCCAGGAAGATTGTTCCGCCATGGGCAAGCTCGAAGCGGCCCTTCCTTGTCGAAACGGCGCCGGTAAAGGCACCCTTCTCATGTCCGAACAGCTCGGACTCGATGATGCCTTCCGGTAGCGCGGCACAGTTGACCTTTATGAACGGCTTGCCCTTGCGCGACGAAAGCTCATGAATGGCCCTGGCGAACAGTTCCTTGCCCGTGCCGGTCTCGCCGCGGATCAGGACGGGGGCATTGGACTTGGCGACAAGCTCGATTCGGTCTGTGACTTGGCGGATTGCGCGGCTCTTGCCGATGATGCCCGAGAGCTTGGGCGCGGGATGCGGCGCCTTGAGCGTCGAGAGTTCCTTCGCGAGCCGATGCTGCTCGACGATCAGCCGCTCGCGGTCTTCGGCAACGACGCGATGCAGCTTCAAGGCTTGGCCGACGAGATTGGCGACCATCGTCAGGAAGCGCACGTCGTGGTCGATACGAACCTGCATGCTTCCGTTCCAGACCCTCTCTATGGCAAGCGTGCCGAGCACTTTGGAATCGATGCGGATGGGTACGCCGATGAAGGTCAGGATCGAGCCCGGCGTGCGATCGGCCCGTTTCGAACCCGCGAACAGCGGATGAATGGCGCAGTCTTGAACCACAAGCGGCGTGGACGTCGCGACGATCTGATCGATGGCCGTGATCGGGAAATCGTCTGTCTCGTTCGTGGTCAACTCGGTCGAGGCCGAGACTTTGATGTCTGGATCGCCTTCCTTGTCGAGAAGCATGATCGTCGCAAGCCGCATGTCCAGAAATGAACTCATGACTGAGACGACATTGTTGAGCATCACTTTCAAACTTGAAGGTGATGTTACGATCTTCGAGATTTCGTAGATACCGCTCAGCGCGGTCTCGCTGTATCTCACAGTACCGGGGGGCGAGTCGGACCGGACTACCGGTGAAGAAGTCATGAATACCTCGTTCGCCTCACTGTGATGCGATCTTCACACGATGCGCATCAAACGGTTTCGCGTTCGAGGGGATTTTAACATGGCAAAAACTTGATTGTCGTGTCTAGATAAACGGCACTTCCTTGCCTGAATTTGCCCAAAAAAGTGCTTCGCAGGCGCAAAAGGAGTTCAAGAACAATAAGATAAGGCCGCCTGCCCATAATACGGGCAGAGCCTTATTTTTAGACGATCAGACATTCGTGAATACCGATGTGATAGGCAACGGCGCAAACGGGGGCGGATTTTCAGGGCGCAAAACGCTGGCGAGCATGCGTCGCCGGGTGCGATCAGCCGTCCGCAGGCAAAGGTTTTCCGGCTTTATGTGCTGCGATCCACTTTTGAAGTTCGGCGACGTGCTCGCTCTCCTCAAGCACGAATTCTTTGGCTAGCATCTTGATTTCGGGATCGTCTGTCGTGTCGAGAACGTCTTTATAGAACTTGTATCCCGCCATCTCGGCTTCCAGCGCGATTTCGAGCGCTTGCTCGCGGCCTATCAGCGGATCGGCTGCCCAAATCGCGGCCGTCTCCGGACTCTCAACGTCTGGCCATTCGAAGTCGCCCGCTTTCAAAGCGGGGATTTCCCTGAATCCAGATCGCGCCCGCGCGTCGGCGAGGTGAAGCTTCGAGTATTCCGATAGGCGGCGGAAGAGCTTCCCGGCCTCGCGATTGCCGCTGGACTCCATCGAATCGGCGAGCTGACCGAACCGGAGAGCGGCCTCCTGCTCCAGCTTGATCGCATAAGCGAGAAATTCTTCTACGGATTCCATGTGCTATTCCTCCCGCATTCTGGCAAAGGGGGCGCTAAACCTGCCCGCAACCGGTATGGCGCCGCTTTGCCTAGCCAAACTTGAATAATACGCCATAGCCGCCGCGAGGATAGGTCCACTCGATGTCCCCGCTCAACTCCCCCAGAACGCGGCAAGTGCCACATTCGAGGCAGCCGTCCGGCGTGATTTCCACCTGGCCCTTGGCGTTCATAGTGTAGCAGCCGGCGGGGCACAGCTTCAACAGGGTTATCAGAGCCTGTGACGGCGTGTCGTGGGGTGTGACCGCAATATGAGGCCGGCCCGCGTCGACGAGATACCGGTTTTGATAAAGCTTTTCCTCAACGCGTGAGCTGGATTCTTGTAACATCGGTGTTTTCCTCGTCATTTTCCCTGCTTAGCGCCAAGACCGGGCCAATTTCCATGCATCTCCCGCGAGCCCCATCACGCCTCGCGTTTTTACAAATGAGCGTATGATTTCCTTCTCCTTGCTCTTCTTGTCCTTGCCATCGACGCGCAGATAGGTTTGAGCCGCCTTCGAGATCAATTCGGGATAGGTGCCGAAGAGATGCGAACTCGCGCTGTGCAGGAAGCCCGGCAGGCGGCGGTATTTCTTCATGTCTTTCATCACGAAGGAACTCTCGATCATCTTCTGGTAGATTGAGAGGTTCTCCGCGGTCATCGGGTCCTTCCGTGACTTGATCTGGAAGATAGCCTCGGCTGCCATACGGCCTGTGGTCATGGCGAGGTTCGAGCCCTCGCGGTGAACGGAGTTCACGAACTGCCCGGCATCGCCAACGATGAGCCAGCCATCGCCGAACAGCTGCGGCACCGCCATATATCCGCCCTCGGGGATCAGATGCGCGGCATATTCCTTCACCTCCGACCCCGCGATCAAAGGCGCCACGGCGGGATGCCGCTTGAACGCATCGAGCAGCTCGTAGGGGGACATCCCACTCTTGCTGAAATCCGAGACGAGGCAACCGATGCCGAGCGAGATGCTTTCCTTGTTGGTGTAGATGAACCCGGTTCCCGCCATGCCCTTAGTGATGGTGCCGGCGTTCTCGATCACCACGCCTTCGTCGCCCTTGAGGTTGAAGCGCGCCTCGATCACCTCGCTCGGCAGGAAGTGCATCTCCTTGACCGCCAGCGCGACGGTGTCGGGCTTCGGCGCCGGGCGAAGGCCGGCCCTTGAGCCGAGGAGCCCATTGACGCCCTCGGCCATGACGACGACGTCGGCCAGAATAGTACCGCCGGCGCGGTCGGTTTTGACGCCGATCACCTTGCCGCCACTGAAGCAAAGATCGGTCACGGTCGTCTCAAGCAGGATCAGCGCACCCGCCTCACGCACCTTCCGCGAAAACCATTTGTCGAACTGGGCGCGGATGATCGTGTAGCGGTTCGGCTTCTCTTCATTGAACTCGTCCGAACGGTAATGCATGCCGGTATAGGAGGTGTCGTCCATGTACCACATGCGCTGCTCGATGATGTGACGCTCTAGGGGCGCATCCTCCCGGAAATCCGGGATGATCTTTTCGAGCATGTTGGCGTACATGATCGCGCCTTGAACGTTCTTCGAGCCCGCATATTCGCCGCGCTCGATCTGCAGCACTTTGAGACCCCGTGTTGCGAGCGTGTAGGCGCAGGCGTTTCCGGACGGGCCGGCTCCTACGACGATGGCGTCGAACTTTTCTGCGGGCATAGTTCAGTCTCCTCTAAGATCCAGGGCCTCAGCCAACGAGCCGCATGTGCGTGCTGGGCGAAATCCGCTTCCGGAATGCCTTGGCAAGCGCGGGCAGGAAGCGGACGGCGTCGGTCACGAGGCCAACATGGGCGAAATCGAAAATGGGAGCGTTCTTGTCGGTGTTGATCGCAAGGATCAGGTCGGCGCCCTCGACACCCACACGATGCTGGATGGCACCCGAAATGCCCGCGGCGATATAGAGCTTGGGCCTGATTGTCTTGCCGGTCTGGCCGATTTGGCGGTCAGCCGGGATCCATCCGCGCTGGACCAGCGGGCGAGATCCACCCCACTCCGCGCCAAGAGCTTTGGCGAGATCCTTGATGAGCTGATAGTTCTCGGCGCTGCCAAGGCCGAGGCCTCCGGCGACGACGATGTCGGCATAGGCGAGGTTCGACTTGTTCGAATCGCGGTCCGGGATGAACTGGAGGATCTTGGTGACGATGTCCTCTTCCGGGAGCTGGAAATCGTACGCGATCACGGGACCGCTCTTATCGTCGAGCCGCTCAGGCATGCTGAGCACGCGCGGCCGGACGGTCGCCATCTGTGGACGGAAGTTCAGGGTGTAGATCGTGCAGAGCAGGCTTCCGCCGAAGGTCGGACGTGTGGCGGCGAGCGATTTATCCGCGTCCACCGCAAGCTCGGTGCAGTCGGCCGTCAAACCGGTCGCCAGCGTGGTTGCCACGGAGCCCGCGAGATCCCGGCCGAGAGTTGTCGCGCCAAGAAGCAGGATCTCCGGCTTGTAGGTATTCACAAGCTCGGTCATGCAGCGCGTGTAGGACTCGTTGCGGTAATCTTCGAGCACCGGGCTTGCCGCGACGTAGGCAACATCCGCGCCGTAAGCGAAGGTTTCAGCAACCGCGGCCTGCGTATCCTCGCCCGGTCCGCCGAGCACGACGCCCGCGAGTTGCACGCCGAGCTTATCGGCGAGGTGCCGGCCTTCCCCCATCAGCTCCCATGAGACGGGGTGGACGGCGCCGCGTTCGAGCTCCACGAAGACCCACACATCCTTGTAAGCCTTGAAGTGCTCGGATAATTCTTTTTTCATTCCGGCGCGGCCGCCGGCGGCTGGCTGTGAAGCGGGTTTGGTGGTCATCTCGGCCGTCTCCTTCTGCGCCTTAGTTCTGCGCTGCCTGAACCAAGTCCTTCTCGAGCGAAGGCAGGCGCTTGAAGATTTCTTCTATCGTGTTCAGAGCCAGGCCGTCGGGGCTGTGGCCGTCGACTTCGATTTGGAACGCTTTCTCGGAGCGCGGCGGTGGCGCAAACACGCGTTTCACCACTGTGGGCGAGCCTTTCAGGCCGCATTTACCGATCTCCTTGATGCCGGCAGCGGCAGCACTCCAGGTGACGATTTCAGCGCGCGCCGCGTTCAAGGCGACGTCGATCGATCCGCGCCGGATTTCGTTCGTTCCTTCGAGCATGGTGATCAGGCAAGGAAGCTGCGTGGTGAGCACTTGCACACCGCCCTCGGCGCGGCGCTCCACCACGATCGAACGGTACGACAGATTCAGCTCCCTAATCGCCGCAACATAGGTAAGCTGATTGAGGTTCAGCCGCTTGGCGATGCCAGGGCCGACTTGCGCGGTATCGCCATCAATCGTTTGCTTGCCAGTGAACACGATGTCCGGCGTGCCGAACTCCTGGCCGATCTTGAGAATGGCCTGCGACAGCGCGTAGCTTGTCGCGAGCGTATCGGAGCCGGCGAAGGTGCGGTCCGTCAGAAGCACTGCCCGGTCCGCGCCGAAAGTCAGCGCCCGGCGCAGGCTCTCCTCTGCCATCGGCGGACCCATCGTCAAGACCGTCACCTTGCCGCCATGCTTATCGCGGAGCCGGAGCGCTGCTTCGACCGCGAACAGATCGTAGGGGTTGATGATAGTCGGCACGCCTTGCCGCATGATCGTATTGGTGACCGGATGAACGCGAATTTGGGCGCTGTCTGGAACCTGTTTGATGCAAACCACGGTATGCATGGTCTTTTCCCTCTGCGCGGCCGTCAGCGGCCGATGATCGTGAGTGAGTTGAGCGGGACGAACGGCTTCGGCTCAGGATCGGCGGCCGGCCGGCTTGGGTCGTGCTCCTGAAGCACCTTGAAGACGCGCTCGTCGATAGGGCGGGCGGAGATGAAATCTTGATAGGCCTTCGCCAGCATCTCGCGCGCTTCAGCGAATACCGTCTCCTCGCTCGCGCCGCTGAAATCCCTGCCGGCCATATACTTGCCCATGCGCTTCAGGATGTGCAGCCGGGCTACGTGCACAAGCGCTGGATCGAAGTCGACCTTCAGATAGGAGAAGAAGTCTTCGGCCGAGTGAAGCTTTTCGAGATCGCCTAGAACGCTCATGAGCCGCGCCTTCCGCTTGAATTTTGGGAGTGTTCGAGTTTGTTCATGACACCGCCTCCAGCGCTGAACGGGAAGCGCACCGGGGGTCTTGGGCAGCGTGCGTTCTTTGATCGATCAAGCACGCCGCAAGCCGCACAAGGGTGAAGGCTGGGACAGGCGCCTTGTTGAGTTCGGCATAAGTCCGGACAGTGCTCAGCAGCATGCGCTCTTCCTCGGCCGTCATCTCAAGACCGAGATAATCGAGTTCATGCCTCAGACCCGTTAGCCCGGAATGCTTGCCAAGCACGAAGCGATGTTTGCGTCCGAACGTGTCAGGCGATAGGGCCTCGTAGCAATCCCTGCTCTTCAGGATACCCGCGACATGAATGCCGGACTCGTGAGTAAAGACGTCTTTGCCCGCGACCGGCTGCGCCCGGCCGACTTCGGTGCCGCTACGCTGGGCTACGAGGTTGCTCAAGCGTGTAAGAGCTGGAAGGTGAATGCGATTCACGTTTCCGAAGAAAGAGTGGAGGCTTGCCGCCACCTGCTCCAACGCAGCATTCCCGGCGCGCTCGCCAAGACCGTTAACGGTCACGCTTGCGGCGGACGCGCCGGCCTCGATTGCCGCGAGGGTATTGGCGGTGGCCAGCCCGAGATCGTTGTGACCGTGGAACTCGATGGGAAGATCGGTGAACCGTTTGACGGCCTCGATCACGGCGCGCGTGGCAACTGGGTCGAGGATCCCGAGCGTGTCAGCAAAACGGTAGCGGAACGCGCCGGCTTTGGCGGCGGCGGCAAGAATCGGCTCTAGCGTATCCAGCCTTGCACGTGAGGAGTTTTCCCCTCCGAACGCGACCTCTAGACCCTTCGAGCGCGCGTAGCCGATCACATCTTTAATAGCAGAGAGGACAGCCGGCAGAGATCCGGCAAATTTCGCCCCGATTTGCTGGCGCGACACCGGTGCGGATAGGTTCACGACGCGGACGCCCGACGCCAGCGCGTCGTCGACGTCGCTGCGCTTCATCCGGCACCAAGCCATGACCCTGATGGGCAGCCCTGCACGCGCGATGCGGCGGATGGCCTCCTGCTCGCGGGGGCCCATGGCTGGCGTTCCGGCCTCGATCTCGTCGATGCCCGCGTCCGACAACGCAGCTGCGATTTCGATCTTGTCCTCAACCGTGAATGCGACGCCGGGTGCTTGTTCGCCGTCCCGCAAGGTCGTGTCGTTCAGGGCGATGCGGCGGTCGAGGTGCCTGCGTGGAAAGAGCAACGCCTCGGAGCAGTCCTGACCGGCTTGCCCGGTATGGCCGCGATCGGAATTGCGGCTTTCCAGACTTGAAGGACATTCGAGCATTCAATGCGCTCCGTAAAAGCGAAGGGGTTGTTCAGCCTCCTCTCAGCAGGACTCGTGCCAAACCATTTACGCTTTGATATGCCATCGATTTCCGGCCTTATCCCCTTCATTGCAAAAATACATGTCGCTTTTCCTACATGTCTGCTGTCCGCACCTGAACCTCGTTTTGCATCGCCAAAGCTGACGGCAGCGTGAGACCTCCGAAAGTCCAACCTGCGCCGCCTCGATTTCCGCTCAATCGGGACTCACGCTCTGTTTTCACGTGTTTTCGCCTTTAGAGAGGACCTCATCTATGCGTACATTCATATCGGCGTTATTCGGTCTCGCACTCGCCGCCTCCGCATTGGCTGTAGCGGGCGCTCCAGCCTCCGCGGTTCAGGCTCCCGCGCTCATCTCAAGAGCCCAGAGCAATGTCACGAAAGTCGACGAGCGGGAGGACCGCGAGCATCGTGAGCGGTGTGAACGCGTCCGCAACGAGTGCCGCGAGCGCCACCATGACCGCGAAAGGGAATATCGCGAGTGCGTCGAGAGAGAGCATTGCTAAAAGCTGGGCAGAGCCGGCAGGCTGCTCGGGAATGCTATCGCCGCTTTACAGCGCGCTGAGCTGCAAGGGGTGGGTGGTTTGTACGATTAAAACTCAACGGCGGAAAATGAGCGAGGCGGGGTCGGCGCGTTTTTCCCAGCGTACTTCCTCAAGCTCGGGCGTGTTCCGCACGGCTTCAGGATAGCCGATGCAGAAATAGCCAATGAAGCGCCAGTGCGAAGGCACGCAGAGATCGCGGTTCAGAGGTGCCGGATTGAGAATGGACACCCAGCCCATGCCGATGCCTTCGACGCGGGCGGCAATCCAGAGCGTATGGATCGCAGTGACAGCGGAATAGGCCACGGTCTCGGGCATCGTGCTGCGTCCGAGCCCCGCGCCTTGCTCCGGATCCGGTTCCGTAAAGACAGCGAGATGCACAGGGGCATCGTCAAGGCCTTCGAGCTTGAGCCGGGCGTAAATCGAGGCCCGTTCACCGTCATAGGAGGAGAAAGCGGCGGCGTTAGCGGCGACAAAGTTTTCCCGGACCGCTTGGCGTTTGGCCGTGTCCTCGACGAGCACGAAGCGCCAGGGCTGGCTAAGGCCGACGGAGGGCGCGAGGCAGGCAAAGCCAAGCAGCCGCTCCATGCAGCCAGCCGGCAGCGGATCGCGGCGGAAATGCCTCACATCGCGCCGCCAAATCAGAAGATCGGCGAACTTCGCCCTGAACACCTCGTCGAAGATAGGCCCGTTCGCCCCGGTCATGCTCAACGCCGCTGCATTTTTTCAAGCCGTGGCACGATCGGCGACATATCGTAGCCGGCGCGCATGGCCTTCAGCAAAATGACTTGGATCGGTAGCTTTCCGGCCTGGCTCAGCGACCACAGCACCGTGCACCGCGTGCCTGACCGGCAATAGGCGAAAACTGGACCGGGTAGCTCTTCGAGCGCCTTTCCGAAAGCCGCAATGTCGGGGTCTCCAATCGCGTTCGATTGTACGGGCTGGTAGACGGCCTTGATTCCATGCGCCGCGGCGGCTTGCTCGACCGACTCGAATGAGGGCTGGCCAGGCGCCTCGCCATCCGGCCGGTTACAGACGATGGCCCGGATGCCCTCCGCGGCCAGAAAGGGGATGACCGCCGCGTCGATCTGTCCACTCACAAACAAGCCATCGGTAATTTTATGCAACTCCATTCCCGCATGTCCTATCTCTGCATCCGCAGCAAGAAAATCTAACCCGGATTCACGCCGGGCGAAACAAGCTATAGCGCCGCGCCTGAGCCTGACGCCAGAAAAGAGCCTTTAGATATAGCGGCTCCGCCGGTGGCTGGACAGGTTGGCGCCAAGCCCTCATTTTACAGATTGGGAAAGGGGTGTTAAACCCCAAAAAAAATCCACGCACGATGCGCCATGAGCGCCAGGGAATTTCGAAATGGCCATTATCCGGCAGACGACGGGGCTTACCTTCGACGACGTGCTTCTACAGCCGGGCCTTTCGAACGTGCTGCCCTCCGAGGCCGATGTGACGGCGCATCTGACGCGCAGCATCATGCTGAATATTCCGGTTATCTCCGCCGCCATGGACACCGTTACCGAAGGCCCACTTGCCATTGCCATGGCTCAAGCGGGCGGGCTCGGTGTGATCCATCGCAATCTTGAGCCGGAAGTGCAGGCTCAGCACATCCGCCAAGTCAAGAAGTTCGAGTCAGGAATGGTCGTTAATCCCGTCACGATCACCCCGTCCGCGACCCTGAAGGACGCGCTGAAGCTCATGGAATCCTTCCGGATTTCCGGTATTCCCGTCGTAGAACCGGCAGCCAATGGTGGAGGCCAGGGGAAACTCGTGGGGATTCTCACCAATCGCGACGTCCGTTTTGCGAACAATCCGGCCCAGCCCGTATTCGAACTGATGACAAAAGAGAATCTCATCACGGTGCGGGAAAACATTGACCGTGAGGAAGCGAAGCGCCTCCTTCACTGGCACCGGATCGAGAAGCTCGTCGTCGTCGATGACGACTACCATTGTGTCGGGCTCATCACCGTCAAGGACATCGAGAAGGCCGAGCAGCATCCCTTTGCTTGCAAGGACGATCAGGGGCGCCTCAGGGTCGCGGCGGCGACATCGGTGGGCGACAACGGCTTCCGGCGCAGCGAGTATTGCATGGACGCGGGCGTGGATATGCTGGTGGTCGACACCGCTCACGGCCATTCCGAGCGCGTTCTCGATGCCGTGCGGCGCATCAAGCGCGCCTCTAACTCGATCCAGGTCATGGCTGGCAATGTGGCAACGGCCGACGCAACGAAGGCGCTGATCGATGCAGGCGCGGACGCTGTCAAGGTCGGCATAGGGCCTGGCTCGATCTGCACGACGCGCATCGTCGCAGGCGTTGGAGTGCCGCAACTGACGGCCGTCATGGAAGCTGCGGAAGCGGCGTCCCGCCAGGGCGTGCCGGTCATCGCCGATGGCGGAATCAAATATTCCGGGGATCTCGCCAAGGCGATTGCCGGCGGCGCGGCTTGCGTGATGATCGGCTCGCTCTTGGCCGGCACCGATGAAAGCCCTGGCGAAGTCTTCCTTTATCAGGGACGCTCCTATAAGTCCTATCGCGGCATGGGCTCGCTCGGCGCCATGGCTCGCGGCTCTGCCGACCGCTATTTCCAAAGTGAGGTGACTGAGGCGCTGAAGCTCGTGCCCGAAGGGATTGAAGGACAGGTTCCCTATAAGGGGCCCGTCGCGACCGTTTTGCATCAACTCGTCGGCGGCTTGCGTGCCGCGATGGGCTACACGGGCGCGCGCACCATCAAGGAACTGCATGAGAAGGCTGAGTTTGTCCAGATTACAAACGCAGGCCTGCGCGAAAGCCACACGCACGACGTTACGATCACACGCGAATCCCCGAATTATCCGATCAGCACGTAGCCCGCGACCGTGCGTGCCCGGCTCCCCTCTTCCCCGGCCTCTTGCTTTCCACAATGGGAGCGGAGCGTTACGGGGTCCCTTCTGGAGGAGCCTTCGTGATTATGAAACATAACACAGGGGAATCGTAATCTCACATGCAGCCCGGCGGAAAGCTTGAAGCGGCGATTAGCGTGCTCGGTGAGATTTGGCGGAGCGGGCGTGCCGTTTCCGTGGCGCTCGCAGACTGGGGCCGGGCACACCGTTTTGCCGGATCGGGCGATCGCGCCTGGATCGGCAATCTCGTCTATGACTGCCTCCGTCGTAAGCAATCCCTCGCCTATCTGATGCAAGACGATGCGCCGCGCGCCATCGCCCTCGCGGCACTGCGCCATAGCTGGGGCGTTTCTCTGACGGAACTCGATGCCCTGTGCAGCGGGGAGGGGTTTTGCCCCGCACCGCTGACGGATGACGAGCGGAAAGGTCTGGAGAACACCGATCTTGCCGGCGCACCGCCATGGGTTCAGGGCGATTACCCGGAGTGGCTGCACGGCAGCTTCTCAGCCGCATTTGGCGATGCGATCCGCGAGGGCCAAGCTTTGGCCGCACGCGCGCCCGTCGATCTTCGCGTTAACACTCTCAAGGCGACGCGCGAGAAAGTGTTGAAAGCGCTCGCGCGGCATGGCGCGACGGAAACGCCCTATTCGCCGCTCGGCGTGCGCCTGCCTGCACGCGAAGGCGGCGCGCGAAGTGCCAATGCCGAGGCGGAGCCTGCCCACGGGCGCGGCTGGTTCGAAGTGCAGGATGAAGGAAGCCAGATCGCCGCCCTTCTCGCGGGGGCTGGGCCGCGCATGCAGGTCGCGGACATCTGCGCCGGTTCGGGCGGAAAAACGCTCGCCATGGCGGCGCAAATGCAGAACACGGGGCAAATCTACGCCTATGACGCGGACCCGGCCCGCTTCCGTCCCATCTTCGAGCGGCTTAAGAGGGCTGGGGCGCGGAACGTTCAGACGCTGCCGCCGGGGGACGGCAGCGCGCTGCAAGCTCTGGAAGCAAGGATGGATCTTGTTCTCATCGACGCACCATGCAGCGGGACGGGAGCCTGGCGGCGCCGTCCCGACGCCAAATGGCGGCTTACGCCAGCGCAGCTTTCCGAACGCGTGGCTACACAGCGGGCGCTTTTGGCAGGGGGAGCAGCGCTCGTGAAGCCGGGCGGCACTCTGGCATACGTGACCTGTTCGGCGCTGCCGGAGGAAAACGATAGGCAGATAGAAATCTTTCTCGAAAGCAATACCGGCTTTGTGACGCTCGACGCTTTCGAGCGTGCCAGCCAAATACTTTCCGAGCCGCTACCCTACCCTGCATCAACCTCAGCTAAGTTAGGGCTTCTCCTGACACCGGCTTTGTGCAACGCAGACGGCTTTTACGTCTCACTCCTCGGCCGAAGATGAACCGAGGTTGGCAGAGTGGCATGACACCGGCCAGCTATGGCCGGTTGCTTCACAAGGATTGCGGAGAGGAGTGTCGCGATCAAAGATTGACGTTTTTTGGAAACTTGGCTAAAAGCAAGCGGCTCTTTTTACTCAGAGAATTCGTTCATGCGACGGGGTAGCCCGCGCGAGTGTAGGGCAGTATGCCGCAAAAGAACGCTAATCTTAAGACAAACAGCGGTCATTTCGATTATTTGATACCCCAAAAAGCGGGGATGTACATTGCAATCATCGATGCCCTTCCAGTTATAGCAATACTAGTATTATACACATCGGGACTTCATCTCTTGTGTTTTAAATCGCCTGCGGTCTGGGTCGATTTGATATTTGATGACGCATATTATTACCTCGGTATAGCCCGAAGTCTAGCGGATGGCCGGGGAAGCCAATTTTTGCCGCCCTTCGAGACAAACGGTTATCAGCCGCTTTGGCTCTTGATTTTATGGCTATCGGCGAGTGTTTTTGGCACTTCTGAAGCATCACTCGCAATCCAGATTTATACATTCTCCTTCACTTGCACGCTAGCCTTTTGTATCTTGTCAAAAATCCGCTATGGGTACTACTTTCCGGCCGTCTTTGCAGCTCTAATGTTTCATTATGTAATGCTTTTTGGAATGGAAACGGCGTTATTACCTGCACTTTCGATTGGTTTTTTTTCATCTTGCGGCTGGAAGCAGCGAGGATTTCTCGGTACACTTATCGTTCTTACTCGCCTGGACGCTCTGTCCTTGGTTGTTTCTGCCGATATTTGGAAATGGATATTCAAAAGAGAGTTACAGCTACGGCATTATCTTATAGTTATTCCTGTTATGATGACATACATGTTGATCAATCGTCTAATATTCGGAACCTGGGTACCGATTTCAGGGCTAATGAAATCAGTTGGCAATGTTGCCGGAGAAAACTATTTTGCAGCGCTCGATTACATGTACTCTATAAGGCATGCTTTATTTATTAGTTTTTTTGTTATTGGCGCTCGCTATTTATGCTTCAAGAAAGTCAGATTTAAATATGCATATGAACTTGTCGCCTTAATATGTGCTTATTGTGTGTGCATTTTTTATTACACAACTAATTCTGGTTGGCCAATCTGGCCGTGGTATTATTGGCCAGCTCTCCTCATCACATTTTACCTGTTTTTGGAGTCAGTTAACGTTGTCAGAGAATTGCGCGACTGGTCCACAGTAGTCAGCAAGCTCTCTATTTTACTTCTTGTAGCTGCAAATTTGTTTAGTTTCTCCAATCCTTGGAAATACATGTACCACCGATTATTGTCCGAATGGGATGCCACCGCCCCTACATCCACTAGCTTTGGGGCGATGAATGTTAATCTCGTTACCTATTTCAAGAAAAAAAACGTTCCAAAGTTCACCTATTTTGCCATGGGAGATCGGGCGGGCTCATTCGGTTTTTTTCTTGGAAGCGATTACAACTTTCTCCATACGGAGGGACTGGTTGGACCCTACGCCTACTACGCCGCAATGAAGCAAGATAAGGCAGCCGCCTTCATAACTCAGTTTCCAATAAAATATCTAGTCGCCGATCGTGAACGTTTCTTGGTGGATGGCTCCACGATTGGGGTCATGGACCCTATCCAAGGCGTCTCCTCAAAAGTAGGTCCTTTCATGTTTTGTTTCGACAAAAGCTCCGTCATGTTAGAGGAACACTATCGGGATCAGACACGATACGTTTTTGAATTTGAAAAGCATGTCGAGTGCCCCCCCAAATTGACAAGCCAGTTCAAATACATGAGGGCCACTGCTGGGCTTGTCCGGAAATTCAGCCTTCCCTCAGAATATTAAGGTTTGCCGGGCTAAGACGGTATAGCTCAGCGGTAGTCCCCGGCAACAAGGCCCGATGGTGCCCGATTCCTCCGTAAGGGCAAAATTGCACCATAAATATAGCACTACGTTCACCCAACCAAGATTGACGTTTTGAGCTGGCCAGCCAGAAGCAGCCGGTAAATTCTTTTTTCGGGGGGGGGGACTCCCCACCGTTTAGCAAGGGGCAGTTTAGGCTTCGGAGGGATTGAAGGTGGTGCCGGTTTTCAGCATGGCGCAGGCGACGTTGAGCAGGCGGTCTGCGACCGATCTGAGGGCGCGGCCATGGCTGTGACCGCGGCCTCGCAAGGCGGCGTATTTGGCTTTGCTTTTCGTATCATGCTGAATGGCAACGCGCGCCCAATGGTACATGGCAACAGCGAGCCGGTTACTGCAGGCTTGTCTTCGGATGACGATGCAGCTCTTGCCCGATCTCTTGGTAACGGGCGCGACTCCGGTCAGACTGCGCAAGGCGGCGTAATCGCGCCGTTGCAAGGCATCCCAAGCCTCTGCAAGCAGCGTGGCGAGGACGATCCTTCCAACTCCCGGCAAGGATGCGAGGATTTCCACGTCATGCTGCTTCGACTGCCCCGCTCCGGCATCCTCTGCCGGGATGAGCCGGGCAGTCAGCGCATCGAGTTGGCGATGCGCCTGTTTGATCTGGTCATTCACAAGGCGTATACGGGCAATGAGCGTCGCGATGTGGGCGGTGGCGGCTTCAACCGTCCCCGCGGCAACTTGCACCGGTGGCTTTCGCAATACCTCCAGAACGTGCGCGGCATCGAAGCGCCGGATGCGATTGCGCTTCAGCACCTTTGCGACGGTTCCTTCGCGGATGCGCGAAGCTTTGCTGGGCGTTGGCGCTACTTCCCACAGGTCGAGCAGCCAGCTGGCGCCGAGGTCGCTTTCCAGTTCGAGCATGGCGGGAAAGTAGCGCCACAGCTGCTCGCGCAAGCGATTGGTGAGCCGGTTGCGCTCGGTGCCCAGGTCGCAGGCGATGCGAGACCATTCCCGCAGCTCAATAACGGCCGGGTCCGCGCCAGCCAGCAGCCGGAAGCACCGCGGATCCGTGCGCAAGGCGGAGGCCATCACCTCGGCGTCACGGCTGTCATCCTTGGCGCCCGCCAACGTGAAGCGGTCACGAAAGCGATCCATCTGTTTCGGATTGATAGCGTGAACCTTGAAGCCGCGCTCGATCAGCGTCTCGACCACGGGGCCATGCGGCACTTCGATTGCGACGCAAATTGGGTCCGGACCATCGGCGCCGCTCGCCGTCATCAGCCAGGCCGCCATCTCCGCCAAGCCTTCGCCGCTATGCTTGAAAATCTTCTCGCCAATCTTGCGGCCATTACCATCCGTCAGGAATACGTGATGGCTCTCGCTTGCCCAGTCGACGCCGGCGTACCATCGCTCTTCAGTCATGCCTTTTCCCCGCTTGAAATTGCGAGCCTCCGCAACCTCCGCCGATCCCTGTACTGGCGCTCGGAAAGCAGCTCACAGGTCCGGCGCGGACTCCCCACGGGGCATCGATCGCGGCCAATCCGGCAGGGCGCGCGTCCCCCCCAGGTGATCAAGTCACAGGGGGCGATTGGCTGCTCCCGCCAGACCGGCTCGGTTCGCAAAGGTTACGCTGATTTGGGCCGTCGCCCGCTGACCACGCTCCGTTCCGCTACGCTTCACTTCGCGTGGCCAGCGGCGTGCCTTCGAAGAACCGCGTGAGAAAGGTACAGGGGGCATGCAAAGCGACATTTTGAGCTGGCCGCTCGTTATCGACCTCGATGGCACACTGATCAAGACCGATTCGCTCGACGAGACCTTTCTTGACACGCTGAGATGCAACCCGCTCGAATTCCTGAAGCTGCCCATCAAAATCGTAAAAGGCCGAGCCGCCCTCAAGGCTTTCCTTGCCGGCAAGTCCAATCTGGACGTCGAGACTTGGCCCGTCCGGACCGACTTACTCGATTACGTCCTCGAACAATTCGAGGCGGGGCGCAAAGTTGTGCTGGCAACGGCCGCCGATAGGGCCATCGCCGAAGCGATTGCGGCCCGATTTCCGTTTATCAGCGAGGTTATAGCTTCCGACGGCGTCCGCAATCTCAAAGGCGAGTCCAAAGCTAGGCGCCTTCGCGAGCGCTTCCCGGACGGGTTCATCTACGCCGGGAACTCGTCTTCGGACGTCGCGGTGTGGCGCGAGAGCAAAGGCATCGTTCTTGCTGGCGCGGCCCCCCACGTCGTCCGCCGGGCGCGGAAGGCGGGCGAGCCGTTGGCGATTTTCCCCGACCAGCGGAGCACCAGAAGCGGTTTGCGCCGCAGCCTTCGCCTTCACCAATGGGCAAAAAATGCGCTTCTGTTCGTACCGCTCGTGCTGGGCGGAAAGACGCTGGACGGTGGGGCTTGGATCGCGGCCATGCTCGGCTTTATCGCATTGGGCCTGGTGGCGTCGGCCACCTATGTGATCAACGACCTCTGGGACTTACCGAGCGACCGGCGGCATTGGTCGAAGCGCCACCGGCCCCTGGCGAACGGCGACGTTTCGATTCGCCAGGGCATCGTGCTGGCGGCGCTCGCATTGGCTGGAGGTTTCGCAGTCGCCGCTTCCATAGGAACAAGCGCGATAGCGATGCTCGCGCTCTATACAGCCGGAACGCTCAGCTATTCCCTCGCTTGGAAGCGCGTGCCCATTCTTGACATCTTCGTTCTCGCGGCTCTCTTCACGCTGCGGCTTGCTTTTGGGATCGTGCTCGCAGATGTGAAACTGTCCCCTTGGCTGCTTGTGTTCTCGATGTTCATCTTCGGGTCGCTTTCCATGGCGAAGCGTCACACTGAAGTGTTGCGGCTCACAGAGCTCGGGCTCGACTCGATGCCTGGGCGCGGCTATGTGCGAGCCGACGCGCCGCTTACCCTGGGGCTGGGGCTTGCGTCCATGCTGGGTGCGATCCTCATAATGATCCTTTATTTGATCGAGGACGCTTTTCCACACGGGCTCTACGCGAACCCCGCCGCACTTTGGGCCGTGCCGCCGATCCTCTTTCTGTTCCTCGGGAGGATTTGGCTGATCAGCCAGCGCGGTCAGCTTCGCGACGATCCGGTGGCTTTCGCATTGCAGGACCGGACCAGCCTTCTTCTTGGCGGCGCAATGGTCCTGACCTTCGCGGCAGCAGTATTCCGGCCGGCCTGGCTATGACCTTCATTCGCCGCGACGATGTCGTATCCTGGGGCCGGGCGATCCGGCGCCCCCAACGCGTGGCCGCGCCGCGCTTCAAGGAGGAGCTGCCTCCGCTTGTTGGCGGGGACCGGGAGGGAACAGTCCTGCCCGTTGGCTTGCGGCGGTCCTATGGCGATAGCGTGCTGAATTCGGAGGGCAGGCTCATCTCCATGGTTGGCCTCGACCGCTTCATGGCGCTCGATCCTGAAACGGGGACGTTGCAAGCGGAGGCCGGGGTATCGCTCAGCGAAATCATCCGCCGTGTCTTGCCTCTTGGATTTTTCCTGCCCGTGACGCCCGGTACGCGCTTCGTGACCCTTGGGGGCGCCATCGCAAACGATGTCCACGGCAAGAACCACCATCGCGCGGGCACGTTCGGCCGGCATGTTTCCTCTTTCAAGCTTCTGCGCCCCGAGGGCGAGGCGATTGTCGCCGCAGCCGGAGGCAGCAACGGTCTTTTCGAGGCGACCATCGGCGGGCTCGGCCTGACGGGCCTCATCGAATGGGCAGAGATCAAACTTCAGCGAATCAAAAGCAGTTTTCTCGACACTGAAATCATCCCCTATGGCGGTCTCGCCGAATTCTGGGAACTCGCGGACGCATCCTGCCTCACCCACGAGCACACGGTCGCTTGGATCGATTGCACCGCTCGCGGGCGGAGCGCCGGCCGGGGCATCTTGTTACGGGCGAACTGGAGTGAGGAGGGAGATATGTCCGTCCATAACGATGCCCGGCGCGCCGGAATGCCGGTGGATGCTCCGGGCGCACTTCTCAATCGCCTGACCGTCAAACTC
This sequence comes from uncultured Alphaproteobacteria bacterium, assembly GCA_963817705.1. GTDB lineage: Bacteria > Pseudomonadota > Alphaproteobacteria > Rhizobiales > Rhodomicrobiaceae > Rhodomicrobium. The sequence continues at coordinate 1,244,073 of CAWFPF010000001.1, read as the reverse complement.
TTCAACCGCTTTTACTATGCCGCGCAGAAGCGGAAAGCCGGTGCACTTCGTCAGCATTACAGCCAATTCTTTTATCCCCTCGATAGCATCGCGAATTGGAACCGGCTCTATGGGCGGAGGGGCTTCTGGCAATACCAATGCGCGGTGCCGGTGCCAACGATGAAAGACGCCGTCGGTGCCCTTCTGCAGGAAATCGCGTCAAGCGGACAAGGCTCCTTCCTTGCCGTGCTCAAAACCTTCGGGTCTCTGCCCTCGCCGGGGATGCTGTCTTTTCCGATGGAGGGGGCAACCCTGGCGCTGGACTTTCCTAATCGCGGTGACAGCACACTCAAGCTTTTTTCGAGACTGGACACCATCGTGCACGAAGCGGGGGGCCGGCTATACGCGGCCAAGGACGGCCGTATACCGAAGGACATGTGGGCCGCAGGTTATCCGGCGCTCGAACGCTTCCGCCCGTATGCCGATCCCCATTTTTCATCCGATTTTTGGAGGCGCGTCGCACCATGAGTCCCGGAGAAAGCAATCGAACGCCATCGATTCTTGTTCTTGGCGCACTTTCGGCGATTGCCGAGGCAGCGGTCCGGATTTGGGCAGAGGAGGGAGCACGCCTCTTGCTCGTGGCGCGCGACGGCGAAAAATTGAATGCCGTCGCGGCGGATTTGCGCCTGCGCGGCGCGCAAGTAGAAACTCACGCCCTTGACCTTGCCAACAGCGAAACCGCGGCCATCGTCCCGGAGCTGGCGAACCGGCTAGACGGCGTCGATATCGTTTTGCTGGCCTATGGCTCGCTCGGCGATCAGAAAACGGCCGAAACGTCATTAGAGGAAGCAGAAAAAATTCTCGTCACGAATTTCACCAGCGCCGCCGCGTGGTGCCTGGCCTCGGCGAACGTTTTGGAAACGCAGGGGCGCGGCACGCTTATCGTCATCGGCTCGGTGGCCGGGGACAGGGGGCGGGCATCCAACTATGTCTATGGCGCTGCAAAGGGTGGCCTCGCCGTCCTGGTTCAGGGCATTGCGCATCGCCTTGCCAAGGCGGGAGCGCGCGCCGTGCTCATCAAGCCGGGCTTCGTCGATACGCCCATGACGGCGCATGTTGCGCGGAAGGGTCTGCTTTGGGCTAAGCCGCAGACAATAGGTCAGATCATCGTAGGGACGGCCAAAAACGGCTCCCCCAGCCGGACCGTGGTCTACGCCCCGGGCTTCTGGAGATGGATCATGCTGGTCATCCGTTCAGTTCCGAACGGCATCTTCCACCGCACGAAGCTGTAAGGATACCCCTCATTTGCAGCGGTAGGACTCGGACAGGGACCCTATCGCAACAATGGTGAAGGGTTCGTCCTGGCGTTCTGGATGACGCCGCATATAGGCATCGAAAATCTGGATAATTTTGACGAGAGTCATGTCCTCCGGCAGGCAAACCCGGAACATGGTCCTTTTGGCTCCCGACATGCGGACGGTGACGATCTGCTGGATACTGAGGAAGGCTCCCCAGCACGTCCCCGTCGAGAACGTATTGTCGAGTTCAACCGAATCGGGGTCCGCCGTCGATCTCGCGGAGGATAGGACGGCCTCGCATTCCGAGCGCATATCTTCCGCCGTATAGGGCTCAGCCGCCGCGCCCTGCATAAGCGAAATCTGAAGCACGGCGCAAAAAACTCCGGCGAGCAACCATCGATTCAACGTCATACTCTTCCCCGCAACATATCGCAGCACCGGGAAGCTTGGATCCGCTCCCGAATACGCTGCCACTCCTGGTTGAGCTAAGCAAGCCTAAGGCCGCCGCCAAGTACTATAGGCTCTTTGCATGGCGTTTTGACGGCCCTTTTTTTGGCTTCTGTGGAGAACCCGACTGCGCAGTCCCGGCATGTGTCGCATCGTGCAACTGCGCTTCAGTCTTACAGTTCGCCGATATTCGCGGTCAAGCTCGCGCCGCAGATCGCGCCCTTCATGTCGCTCGCGCAGGATGCTGAGAAACTCAAATTCCATCCTTCGACACGCCGCTGCGAGGCTCCTCTGGATGAGGTTGAGTATCCCCGTGGTGACCCCGCCGGCCATCAACGGGTTGAACCTCATGTTGCCCCTCGAACCATGGGCAACTGCCTTTTTCGGCGCCCTGCTAATGCATGGCCTCGGGCAGGGCAACGGTAGCTTGCTCTTCCGGCTTATCGAGCAGCAAGACCGTTGTTTCGTGGGCCGCATTCTTGGAGCTGAAGAACTCATCGTCGATCTGGTTCAGAAAGACTTCACAGGCGGACCGAAGCTCATAAACCGCTTTGCGCCCGCCAACGAGATAGCCCGTTGAAGTCACGCTCTCTTGGGATGGCTCCCCTCCGCCCGGTTTGCGTAGAGATAGAAACCGCGAAAGCGATCCGCCGCCGTGGAACATGCGCTGCGTGTCTCTCAGATAGCCGGCTTGAAGCTCGTGGCAGGGTTCCGTGGCTTCCAGGAACCGGTCGATCTCGGGATGGATCTCTGGAGCGAGCTTGCGAAGCTCCGTGGCCCAATTGCGGGCGCGTAGAAGCTTCGTCAGCATCAGAGCCTCGCGTTCCTTGAAGCTCATGCACCCCTCGCGGAAACGGCCGAGCCGGGCCGCAATCTCGGCGTGGCCCGCCCCTTTGACCTCGACGCGCGGGAGAGCGGTGCTCTCGAAGAACCTTGCATCGCTCAGCGCCGATCTCAGCGCGTCTTTCAGAAGGTAAACGATGGTGTAGACATCGTGGTCTTGGGTGGGATCGATCGTCCAGAGAGCCATGTCAGTTCGCAGCCCTTTTTTCGCGTCCGATGCGCATGCCCGTTCCGCGCCCACCGAGGCGCGGAACTCTTGCAACTGGCGGAGTTTATGAGCACCCGGTCGTCCCGCCGCAGGTATCGCACTTCAGACAGGTTCCATTGCGAACGAGGGTAAAGTTCCCGCATGTGCCGCAGGCCTCGCCCTCGTACCCCTTCGCACGCGCTTCGGCGAGAAGCTCGGCCCGCCCGGACCTGACCTCACTCGAAACGGAAACATGGGTTGCTGAAAACGCCGCACTCGCCCCATCGCGCGCGTCTACATCGAGTGAGCCCACGGAGACTTCCACGTCTTCCGTACGCAGGGCGTAAGCAAGGGCGCCTTGGGTTTCGTAAGAACCGCCAGCCCCAACTCGTTCATTACGAGTCTGGTCTTGAACTATGACAACTTTGTGGTGAAGTCCGCGCGTAAGTCCCTTGCTGACATAGCGATCCGCGTAGAGGACGGAGGCCGATGCTTTCTGGCCGGGCTTATCTTCGGCCACTCCGCCTCCCATGACGGTCGCGCCAATGCTCGACGGTTCCACATGGGCGAGGTCGTTGCGGCTGAGATAGGAGACGGCCAGTTCTCGGAAGATGTAGTCCAGGATCGACGTAGCGTTCTTGATCGCCTCGTTGCCCTGCACATAGCCCGCGGGTTCGAAGCGCGTAAAGATGAACGCCTCCACGAACTCCTCCAGCGGCACGCCGTATTGCAGGCCGAGGCTGATCGCGATGGCGAAATTGTTCATCAGGCTCCGGAAGGCCGCGCCTTCCTTGTGCATGTCGATGAAGATTTCGCCGAGGCGGCCGTCCTCGAACTCGCCGGTGCGCAGATAGACCTTGTGGCCGCCAACGACCGCTTTTTGCGTGTAACCCTTGCGGCGGTTCGGTAGCTTCTCGCGCTCCGCAGTCAGACGCACGCGCTCGATGATCCGCTCAACGATGCGCTCCGCCACGAGTTGCGCGCGGCGCCCTTGCGGAGCCGCGGCCAAAGCGTCGGCAGCCTCCTCCGCGTCCGCATCGTCCTCCGCGAGAAGCTGGGCGGAAAGCGGCTGCGAAAGCTTGGAGCCGTCGCGATAAAGCGCGTTCGCTTTGAGGCCGAGCTTCCACGACAGCATGTAAGCCTCGTGACACTCAGCGACCGTCGCCGCGTTCGGCATGTTGATAGTTTTTGATATCGCGCCGGAGATGAAGGGCTGAGCCGCCGCCAGCATGCGGATATGGCTCTGCCACGACAGCGAACGCTTGCCGCGCTTGCCGCAGGGGCTGGCGCAGTCGAACACCGGCAGATGCTCCAGCTTGAGGCCGGGCGCTCCTTCGAGGGTCATCGATCCGCATACATGCTCGTTCGCTGCCTCGATTTCGGCCTTTGGGAAACCGATGGCGGCGAGAAGGTCAAATCCCGGCGCGTTCATTTGCGCAGCGGTAAGGCCTAGAACGCCGGTGCAGAAATCCTCGCCGAGCGTCCATTTGTTGAAGACGAATTTGATGTCGAAGGCGCTGGCGAGGCCAGCCTCCACAGCGGCGATCTTCTCCGCGGTGAAGCGTTTGGCGGCGAGCGTCTTGTGATTGATGTGGGGTGCGCCGGCAAGGGTGCCACGCCCCACGGCATAGGTTATGATCGCCTCGATGGCGTCTTTGCTATAGCCGAGCATGGAGAGAGCTTCGGGGACGGCGCGGTTGATGATCTTGAAATAGCCGCCGCCTGCAAGCTTCTTGAATTTCACGAGCGCAAAATCGGGTTCGATGCCGGTCGTGTCGCAATCCATGACAAGTCCGATGGTGCCTGTAGGAGCGATAACCGAGACTTGCGCGTTGCGGAAGCCATGGGCCTGGCCGAGCGAGATGACCTCGTCCCAGGTCTGACGCGCCGCGGTCACCAGATCCCCTTGCGGACATACGCCGTCTTTCAGCGGAACCGGCGCGGTCGCAAGCAGCTCATAGCCGTTGTCGCGCCCATAGGCCGCGCGCCGGTGGTTCCTCATGACGCGAAGCATATGCCCGGCATTGGGGCTGTAACCGGGGAAAGCGCCGAGTTCGCTGGCCATGGCCGCCGATGTCGCGTAGCTCACGCCCGTCATGAGCGCCGAGACCGCTGCCGTCAGCGCCCGGCCCTCACCGGAATCATAGCCGAGACCGGACACCATCAGCAGCCCGCCCAGATTCGCGAAGCCAAGGCCGAGCGTGCGGTACTCGTACGAGAGCTGCGCGATCTCCTTCGACGGGAACTGCGCCATGGTCACGGAGATTTCGAGCACGATCGTCCAAAGGCGGCAGCCATGGGTGAAGGCTTGGACATCGATGATCTCATGGTTCGAGACGGCCCTCCGGCCCTCCTCACCATGTGGGTTGGCGCCTAATCTGCGAGCCTCCTCACCATGAGGGGAGGCGAGCCGCGCCCCCTCATCCTGAGGAGCGCCACCAGCGCGTCTCGAAGGATGAGGGCGGAACGCCAAAAGGTTCAGCGAAGCGAGGTTGCACGCCGTGTCGTCGAGGAACATGTATTCCGAGCACGGATTGGACGCCCGGATCGGCCCGCTCGCGGGGCAGGTGTGCCAGTCGTTGATGGTCGTGTGAAACTGGATGCCGGGATCGGCGCTGGCCCAAGCCGCTTCGGCGATCTTGTCCATGAGCGCACGCGCCTTCACACGCTTGGTGGTCTTGCCTCCCATGCGCGCCTTCAGCTCCCAATCCCCGTCCGCTTCCACGGCACGCAAGAAGGCGTCTTCCACCCGGACGGTATTGTTCGAGTTCTGACCCGCTACCGTGCGGTAAGCCTCACCTTCCCAATCCGTGTCGAAGCTTGGGAAGGAGATCGATTTGAAGCCTTGGCGCGCATATTGGATGACGCGCTGGATATAATTGTCGGGGATGAAGGCGGCGCGCGCGGCCTTGATCTCGCGTTTCAGCGCGACGTTCTTCGTGGGGTCGAAACAGTCGCCAGGCTCGCCCTCGCAATTCACGCAGGCCTTCATGATCGCGGTCAGATGCTTCGCGCAGGCTTTGGAGCCGGCAACTAGCGCGGCGACCTTCTGCTCCTCCAAGACCTTCCACTCGATGAAGTCCTCGATGTCGGGATGGTCGGCGTCCACGATCACCATCTTGGCCGCTCGCCGCGTCGTGCCGCCGGATTTGATCGCCCCGGCAGCCCGGTCGCCGATCTTGAGGAAGCTCATCAGGCCGGACGACTTGCCGCCGCCCGAAAGCTTCTCGCCCTCGCCGCGCAACCGGGAGAAGTTCGACCCGGTGCCCGAGCCATATTTGAACAAACGTGCCTCCCGGACCCACAGGTCCATGATGCCGTTCTCGTTCACGAGGTCATCCTGCACAGACTGGATGAAGCATGCATGAGGCTGGGGATGCTCGTAAGCGCTCGCAGAGCGGACGAGGTCGCCGGTCTCGAAGTCCACGTAATAGTGACCTTGGCCCGGCCCATCGATGCCATAGGCCCAGTGCAGGCCAGTGTTGAACCATTGCGGACTGTTCGGCGCGGCCATCTGCATGGCGAGCATGTAGCAAAGCTCGGCGTGGAACGCCCGCGCGTCTTCCTCGCCCGTGAAATAACCGGCCTTCCAGCCCCAATAAGTCCACGCGCCGGCCATGCGATCGAAAACCTGGCGGGCATCCGTCTCCGGTCCGAACCGCTGGGCCTCAGGCAGCTCCGCCAGCGCTTTGACGTCGGGGACAGACCGCCAAAGCCAAGATGGAACGCGGTTTTCCTCGACGCGCTTCAACCGGGCAGGCACGCCCGCCTTGCGCAGATATTTCTGCGCAAGAATATCGGCAGCGACCTGGCTCCACTGCTCCGGAACAAGAAAGCCCTCAAGCTGGAAGATCACCTTACCATCGGGATTCTTCAGCTCGCTCGTGGATTCGCGGAACGCAATTTCCGCGTAGGGAGACTGACCTTGTTTCGTGAAGCGCCGTTCGATCCGCATCGAAATTTTCTCCTGCCCGGCGCACCGCAAGTGCGCCTGCCCAATAGCCATGTCTTGATGTGAGCAACGCAGAACAAACCGGCTGAAACGCAACAGCCTCGCGCGCGGCCGGACCATAAGCGGACACGGCGGCGCAACCGAAGAACACAACTTCAGATTGTACTAGCGAATGATTGGAAGGGAGCCGCCTGGACGGCTAGCGGGAAAGAAGCCGCAGCACCCTCCTGGAAGGGTGCCCCCGCTAGCGGCAAGAGTTACAGGTTAGGCGATTCGGGCTCCGGACGGTGTCACACAAGAGCAACAACCCGCCTCTCTATTTAGTGGTTAACAACCCGAACTGAGCTACATTTTGTGGTATGGGTGCCTCAGGCACAAGCCAAGCCGGGGGAAGCTGGTGGGAAGTTGGGGATAAAATCCACGGCTTCACAAATTATACACAGGGCACACACAGGGCGCCTATCCTAAGCCTGTAAGCCTCATTTCCGGTTGAGGATCGCGATCAAGCTCGATGTATCCCAGCGCTTGCCGCCCATCGCCTGCACCTCCGAATAGAATTGATCCACAAGCGCGGAAACCGGCAGGTGCGCGCCGTTGCGGCGGGCCTCGTCGAGGCAGATCGCGAGATCCTTGCGCATCCAATCCACAGCGAAGCCGAAATCGAACTTACCCTCAGCCATGGTTTTCCAGCGGTTCTCCATCTGCCAGGACTGCGCGGCGCCCTTCGAAATAGTGCCGATAACGGTGTCCACGTCGAGCCCCGATTTTTGGGCGAAGTGGATGGCCTCCGCCAGCCCCTGGACCACGCCCGCGATGCAAATCTGGTTCACCATCTTGGTGAGCTGGCCGGCGCCCGATGGCCCGATCAGCTTCACTGCGCGGGCGTAATTGGCGATCACCGGCTCGGCCTTGGCGAAAGGCTCCGGATCGCCGCCCACCATCACGGTGAGCAGGCCGTTCTCCGCGCCCGCTTGTCCGCCCGAGACGGGGGCGTCGAGGAAATGCGCGCCGCGCTCGCTGGCAGCGGCGTAAAGCTCGCGGGCCACATCGGCGGAGGCGGTGGTGTTGTCGACGAAAATCGCACCGGGTTTCAGCCCGTGGAACGCGCCGCGCTTGCCAATCGTGACCTCGCGCAGATCGTGGTCATTGCCGACGCACGAGAACACGAAATCGGCGTCGCGCGCGGCCTCTTCCGGCGTAGACGCCGCCTGGCCGCCGAACTCCGCTACCCAAGCCTGCGCTTTGGCCGGCGTCCGGTTGAAGACCGTGAGATCGTGCCCGCCCTTTTTGCGGATATGCCCGGCCATGGGATAGCCCATGACGCCCAGTCCAATAAAAGCAACCTTACTCATCGCGCCTCCTGTCTCGTGCGGGGCACAGTTTTAGCGCTTTGCCCCCGCATGACAATTCAAGAGAAGCGGAAGTCGTTTCATTCGCCGGGGTGTATCAAAGCGCTGCGGCGCCAGGCATCCGGAACAACTCCCGGGAAGCGGCACCCTTTTCCGGCTTGTCGTTTTTCATACAAAGCCACGCCGCTGCGAGAGCCGCAACGCCGGGCGCAGGCCTTTCACAGCGCGATGTAACATACTGTTTTGTCTCTATAATGAAATACTTCGGGCCTGTGGCACGATATTCGCATGCCGCGATAGAGCGCTTGACCTGGGGCAGCATGGATTGAGCTGAAAAGGGGTACGTCAATGAAGATCGCCATTGCCACGAAGGACTGGCTCACGGTCAGCGGGCACGCGGGTCAGGCGCGCTACTGGCTGCTTTATGATTTAGCCGCTGGCCAGCCCGTTGCGTCTTTGCCGGAGCCGGCACGCGTGGAACTGACGAAGGAACAGCTGCCGCATTATTTCCACGACGATGGCCCCCATCCACTGGACGGCGTGGAGATCATCGTGGCGGGCAGCGCCGGCGACGGGTTTGTCAGGCGCATGCGCAAGCGCGGCGCCGAAGTGCTGCTTACGGGCGAGACCGACCCTTCGGCGGCGCTAAGCCGCATCATTTCCGGAGAGGACTTGCCGGACCGGCGTTTCGACATCACCACCGTATTTTGTAAGGTTCACGACCTGTTCTCGCGTCACTGACGCCCCAGGGCTTATGCAGCGGCGGCCTTAACGGTTTCAGCGAGCTTTTTCAGCGTGAACGGTTTCGGCAAGAAGACGAAGTCCTCTTCGGCGCTCAAGTTCTTGCGGAAAGCCTCCTCGGCATATCCCGACATGAACACGATCCGCACCTTGGGATTGCGTTCGCGCAAGTGGCGGAGCAACGTCGGGCCGTCCATCTCGGGCATCACCACATCGCTGACCACGAGATCGACCTGGCCGTGCTCGCGGTCCATGATCTCAAGGGCCTCGGCGCCGCTCGCCGCTTCGAGCACGGTGTAACCGCGCGTGGCGAGCGCGCGCGATGCAAAGGACCGGACGGCGTCCTCGTCCTCGACAAGCAGGACTTTGCCTTTGCCCGTAAGATCGGCAACCTCCGGCGCTTCCGCCCGGTTTTCCAGGGCTTTGAGATCCTCCTCGGTCTCGACATAGCGCGGGAGGTAGATGCGGAAGGCGGTGCCAACACCGATCTGGCTGTCCACGACGATCGTACCGCCGGTTTGCTTCACGATGCCGTAGACGGTCGAGAGGCCGAGCCCGGTGCCTTTGCCCACTTCTTTCGTCGAGAAGAAGGGATCGAAAATCTTGCTCAGATGCTCCGGCTTGATCCCGGTGCCGTTGTCGCGGACCTCGCAGAGTACATATTCGCCGCGGTCGAGGCCCCGATCCTTGAGCGCCAGCGACTCACGCTCGCTGACATTTGCGGTTCTGATCGTGATCTCGCCGCCATCGGCCATGGCGTCGCGCGCGTTCACCGCAAGATTCATGACGACCTGGAAAAGCTGCCCTTCGTCCGCCTTCACGAACCAGAGATCGCGGCCGTGCTCGACTTTCGCTTTGACCTTCTCTCCGAGCGTCCGGCCCATGGTGGCTTGGAATTCCTCGATCACGTTGGTGAGCTTGAGGATGGCGGGCCGCAAGGTCTGGCGCCGGGAATAGGCCAAGATTTGCTTCACGAGTTCAGCCGCCCTCGTGGCGCTGTTCTTGATGTCCATCAGATCTTTGAAGGCCGGGTCGGCGGGGCGGAACCTGCGGAGGAGGAGGTCGGAGTTGCCGATGATGGCTGTGAGAAGATTGTTGAAATCATGTGCGATCCCGCCCGCCAGTTCTCCCACAGCCTGGAGTTTCTGACTCTGTGCGGCCTGTTCGCCCGTTAAAACCGCCGGTCCCGATCCGCCAACGGAGATGAGCAGGTGATTGGCGCTTACCGTTGGAAAAATAATGACACGCCTGCGCTCATCCCCGGATCCCTTGAGAGCCGCCTGCAATTCGACGGGGACGGAGGCATGGCCAGCGGCCGCCAGATCCGCAATTTTGTCCCGCAAAACCTGCGCCTGTATGTCAGGCATCAGCATGGCAAGCGGCATGCCGCAAAGCTCCGAGCTTTCGCCGGGGCTGTTTCCTTCGCCCTCAAAAAGCGCGCGGAAGGCGCCATTGACGGCCTGAATAACGCCTTTGCCGTTTGTCAGCGCCATTGGCGATGGCGCGCGGGCAAGCAGCGTCTCGAAGGCTTCGTCGAGACTGGCGGATGCTTCGATGGGCATGACAAGACACACATGATCGCCGCCATGCGCGCCTGCGCAAAGGCACGCGGCGCGCGTGCCGCCGCTCGCGTTGACGATCTGGACCGTCTTCGGCTCGCCTTTGGCGATGGTGTCCCGCATCCAAGCGCGCGTGTAAGGTTTGCCGCGGCTTGTCCGGAAAAAAGGCCAGGCTTGCGCGCCAACGGGAGAGGCACCGAGCAAGTCTTCAAAGCTCCGGTTCGCAGCCTCGATCATGAGATCCTTGCTCAATGCAAACGCAGGCACCGGAAGACTGTCGAGATCGCGGCCCAGTGGAGCGGCGGCGACGCGCCCCTCTCGTGCCGTCTCGGCGAGCCAAATAAAAAACCGGGGACGTTCGCCGTGCTCGGCAAAAGGGGCCACCTTCAAAACAACGGTCTCGCCGTTGTGAAAATGCGGAATGACGACGGTTTCCTCGTGCGGCTGGCCCTCTCTGGCAGAGGCGAACAGCCGGAAGATCGCGGCCGCTGCCTCCGGATCGCGCTCGCCCAATCGCGAAATATCCTGGCCAGGTTCTGGACTCCCTGCCAGCTTCTGAAAGGCCTCCGCCGTCCAAATGACGATCCCTTTCCGGTTTGAGATTGCGGCCGCGGAAGGCAGTGCCCGGAAGACCTCGCGCAGGCGGCCCTCCGTCTTGCTCTCATTGCCCTGAATTCGAAGCTGTCCCGAAGCGACCAAAATGCCCAAGCCTGCCCCTAAACCCGCCAGCAGCACAAGCGCCAGCTGCCCTTGTCCCGCCAATGCCAGCGCCAAGATCGCGGCCAAGCCGAACCCGAAGGAGGCAGCCCTCCAATGAAAGTGATATGCAAAAAGCATGGACCGCGCCGCCATCTGGCAAGACCTCATTCGTGGGTGCGACTATGGAACGATTTGCGTGATGCCGTGATCTGGAACAATTCTGGACCGATGACGGCAAAGGAAAAGTTAAAAAACCGTTGAGCGGACGCTTCCATTCGCACTTTTTTAAGAATAACCGCCGTCGCCAGCCCGGCGGACCTTCTCAAGCGGCAAAAGCCGCGCCTCCCCTGCGATCGACTTCATTTTCAGGCTGACTACTCTCTTGCTGGCCCGTTGCTCAACCTATTGTAGCCATGCTCGCGTCATAAAGCCGTGGTTAAGACATTGAAATGCTGGGTTGTGGAATCCGGTGCAAACTTGGTGCGGCTAGGCCGAAGTAGCGTATGAGAATAGCGCGTCGGGCGCATTTTGCCCTCTTTTTCGTCGCGGCGATTGTGTTTGCAATCGTCAGCACGCTCCAACCCGGAATGGCACACGCCGAAAGCGGCCCAGTCATCCGCTCCGTGAAGGTGACGGGAACCAGCAGGATCGAACCGGAAACGGTCAAACATCACCTGAAGTTTGAAGCCGGCCAGAGCTACGACGCGCATAAGGCCGACGATAGCGTCAAAGCCCTCTTCGCGACCGGCCTTTTCAGCGACGTTCATATCGCGCTCGAGGGCAGCACCGCGGTGGTCTCGGTGGTTGAAAACCCGCTCGTGAACCGCGTTGCGTTCGAGGGTAACAAAGAGGTCAAGAGCGAGACGCTCACGCAAACCGTGCAAACCAAAGCCGGAGGGCCGCTGGCTCGCGCCCGCATGCAAGCGGAAGTTCAGCGCATTCTCGATGCCTACCGGAAGGAAGGCTACTTTGCGGCGCAAGTGGATCCTAAAACCGTCCAGCTCGATCACAATCGCGTCGACCTCATCTTCGAAATCAGCGAGGGGCAGCAGACCAAAGTCGCGGGCATCAATTTCATTGGGAACCGCTCCTTTAGCGACACGGTGCTACGCGGAGTCATCTCCACCACGGAGTCCGGGCTCCTCGACTTTTTGAAATCCGGCACGGCCTATGACCCGGACCGCATCAACTACGACCGCGAGCTCTTGCGGCACTACTATTTGAAGAACGGCTTCGCGGATATGCGCGTCATCTCGGCCGTGGCCGATACGGACAAGGACGGGAAGGGCTTCTTCGTGACGTTCAGCCTGGAGGAGGGACCGCGCTACACCTTCGGTGCCGTGGACCTCGATGTCACGAACCCCTCACTGAAACCCGAGGCCGTGAAGGACCGCATCTCCGGCCGTTCCGGAGACATCTATAATGCTGAGCTGGTCGACAAAACCGTTGAGGCCCTGACCCTGACGGCCGCGGAGAAAGGGCAGCCCTTCAGCCGGGTGCGCCCTAGGATCGAGCGAGATCCCGTGAGGCGGACAATCTCGGTAACCTTTGTCGTCGAGCAAGGAGAGCGCATTCACATCAACCGGATCGACATCGTGGGCAATGTGCGGACTCACGATCCCGTCATCCGGCGGGAATTCCGGATTGCCGAAGGAGACGCTTACAGCAAGGTGTTGGTGGAGGCCGGGCGGCAGCGCTTGATTAGGCTCGGTTATTTCAAGAATGTGAAAATCACGAAAGAGCCCGGGCCAGCTCCAGATCGCGTCAATCTCAGGATCGAAGTCGAGGAAGAGAAAACCGCCGACCTTGCCTTCTCGGGCGGCTACTCGTCGTCGCAAGGCGTCATCGGCGAAATCTCCTACACCGAACGGAACCTCATGGGAACGGGCCAGTCTCTGGCAGTGAAGCTCTCCGGCAGCTTCTCCGGCGACGGCGCCTTCACCGTGAGCTGGACCGAGCCCCACTTCCTCGACACGAACGTGGCCTTTGGTGCAGATTTTTTCGTAAAGAACGTGGATTACACGGCGGCCTCTGGCTACGTTATTGCCGGCTATGAGGATTTCAGAGTTGGCGGTAGCTTGCGCCTCAGCGCCGCGCTGGACGAGCATCTTACGATGGGCGTCAATTACACCCTCATGTGGGAAAACGTTTATAACGTCGATGCGAACGCGCCTCTCGCCGTGAAGCAGATCGAGGGCTCCGCGGTCATCTCATCTGTGGGCTATTCGCTGGTCTACGACACCCGCGACAACAAAAAGAAGCCGACGAGCGGCGTTTACATCAAGGGCACGCAGGACCTCGCGGGCGTGGGTGGCGATGTCGATTACCTCCGCTCCACTGCCGATCTCAGGGGGTATATTCCCATTTCACAGGACGTCACGCTGGCCGTGCGTGCACAAGGCGGCAACATTACGGGGCTAAACGGCCAGGACGTGCGCGTGGTCGACGCCTTCTTCTTGGGCGGCGAAACCATACCGGGGTTCGCTCCTGGCGGCCTCGGACCGCGCGATGCTGTGACGGGCGACGCGCTTGGCGGGACAACCTTCTATGCCGCCACGGCGGAGCTGCGCTTCCCCTTGCCATTCCTTCCTTCGGACGTCCCACTCTCCGGCGCCGTCTTCACCGCCGCTGGAACGGTCTTCGGGACGGATGCCGCCAAATCGGCCGCCACCTATGCGGCGCAGCACGGCGTTTCAAATACGCTTGCGGTACAGGATACCTCCGCGCTCCGATCGTCGGCTGGCGCCAGCCTCGTCTGGGATTCGCCGGTTGGGGATTTGCGCGTAGACTTTGCTACTGTGCTGAGCAAGGCGGCGTCTGACAAAACCCAGACCATCAACTTTGGGTATTCCCCCTGGTAAAAGGTCAGGGTCCCGCCGCTCGCCAACTTAAAGCGGAATGAAGCTATAGGTTCGCGTGATCTGGGAGACGCCGCCCTATCCCGACTATCAGTTTACAATCCGGGGAGATGTGGATCAGGTCTTCGGGCCAGGGGTCAAACAGAAGGTTAGGCAGGCGATCCTCGAACTCGACGACGCCGACATCCTCAGCAAATTTGGCCGCTCTAAATTCGTCGCCGCCTCCAATGACCAATACAGCAAGATCGAAGACGTATTACGGCAGAACTCCAGCACCAAGTAGCAGGCCGCCAGAGAGCGCTCTTGCAATCTGGGCGGGCTCCGCAAGGCGTGACGAGTTGACGGTTCAGCAAACTTGCGCAGCGTCTCCTTCAGCCGGTCTAAGCCGCACCTGAGCTTCACGAAGGGTGGAGCCGCAGGGCTCGCCGGCTCACGTGCCGTTGGCCGCGGACCTCAGAGGTGCCTGCAGTTCGCTCACAAGCCGGATGAGTTGTGCTTGCCGCGAGGAGCCGGTCTTCCTGAAGATATTTTGCAAATGTGTTTTGGCGGTATTGTCCGAGATGTCGAGTGCCTTAGCCACTTCTCCCACCGAGCTTCGCTTCACGAACTGAACAAGGGCCCGCGTTTCAGCCGGTGTCAATCCGAAGCATTCCGCGATGCCGTCCAAACTCATCCTTTCCGCGCCGCCGGTCTGGGTGATGAAGAGCGCGACGACGCACTTTTCGCGGTCCGCCTGAACCAGGAGCGGCCTCAGTGTTGCGATGGCGGCTCTTTTCTCCGCGGCCGCCGGCGCAAGGGTGATCGCCAAACAAACCTCTTGCGGATCCCCTCGTGAAGCCTCCTCAGCGACCTGCCTCAGCCCCTTCAACAGAAGGTCTTCCCGTTTGGGCTCGCTCATACGGAGATGTCCGGCGTGGGTGCGGACTGGCCAGCCGCTTGCAATCATGTCCAGCGCCGCGCGGTTTGCGTGAAGGATACGCCCACTGGTAAAACTCGCCACGAAGCCGGCGCTAAGGCCGTCGAGCCCGGCGCATAGAGCTTCGAGCAAGATGCCGTCACCGGTCTGGGGCTCACAATCCGTGACCCCGCCGGCGAGCCTCTTTTGCATTGCGTTTCATCCTCCCGCGCCTAGGAAATTTTTTGTCTCAAAGTTGAAATCCCCAATTTATGCTTATATACGGGACGGTACAATCTAGATATTTTGGTACAATGGGTCCCGTTTTTGCGAACAATGATAGTCCTTTCGGATGTCCAGGTTTTCCTCGAAATCGTTCAATCCGGCGGTCTCACCGCGGCTGGGCATCGCCTGAAGTTGCCGAAATCGACAGTGGCGCGGCAGCTCAGGCGGCTTGAGACGGAACTCGGCTGCCGTCTTATCGAGCGGACGACAAGGCGGCTGACTTTGACGGAACAAGGCCGGACGTTCCTGCCCTATGCCAAGCGGCTTCTAGAAGACAGCGACGAGGCCGTGACCGTCCTTCATGCTGGGAGCAAAGACGCAAAGGGACTCCTCAGCATATCGGCGCCTTACACCTTTGGGCGGAGCTTCGTTGCGCCTGAAATCGCGCGGTTCCGTGAGAGATTTCCGAAAGTGCGCGTCCTGTTGGATCTGACAAGCAGGCGAGTTGATCTCGCGGCGGAAGAGGTGGATATCGCGGTCAGGATTGGGCCCCTCGAAGTCATCGACGGGCTCGCAAGGAAGATCGGAGAAATCCGCTTCGTGCTCGTGGCCTCGCCTGGCTATTTGGAAAATACGCCTGCGTTAAAGGCGCCTCGCGATCTCGATGCGCACGAATTCATCGAAGTACGGCCGCCGTCGTCGCCCGTAAGCCGCATCCGTCTTGTCCGGGACGATGAAACGGTGTCCATCGGATTTTCGCCCGCGATCCGGTCCAACGATCCCGATTGTTTGCGGATCGCTTGCCTCGGTGGCGCTGGGATCGCGGCCTTACCGCTGTTTCTTATTCAAGACGATCTCGATCGGGGAACGCTTGAACGCGTTCTTCCGGACTGGGCGCCGGCGCCTGCGCCCGTCCATCTCCTTCATCTCGCGCGTGGGCCCCAGCCGGCACGGATACGCGCGTTTCTCGACTTTTTCCTCGAAGCGGTAGCGTCCAGCCCGCGTTGGAACTGCATTCGCTGAGAAGCGCTTCCCATCGTCCAGCAAAAACCGCCTCCGGAAAAAGGCTGGCGCGGGCTTGGCAGACACGTTAATTTGAGTCATCGATTTTTCTAACCGCCCCGAAAAATTCCATCGGGCGGTGGACGCCTCCTGTTCGCTCAAGTATCATCCGGGACCATGGAACAATTATCTCTCGCCAGCGACTTTCCTCCCGCGACGGAGGCTGAATGGCTTGCCATAGTTAGCAAAGCCCTGCGCAACGCGCCATTTGACGCGCTGCGGACAAAGCTTCACGAAGGGATCAGGACCGAGCCGCTCTATATTGGGACGGAGAAAAGGGCTCCGCTCTTCGCCTCCCGGAGCTGGCGTGCGATACAGCCGCTTACCGGCGATGAGTTACAGTTCAACGACGATCTGGCGCATGGCGCTGGCGCCCTTTCCATCGATTTCGGCACGAGCCCAATCGAGACCGCCGAGAAGCTGAAATACTTTCTCGGCTCGGACATCCCGTATTACATCGCGCCTGGATCGCCCGTCGCTGATGCGGCGCTCGTGCTTGCGGCAAACTCCGCGAGCGGCATCGCTGGCACGGCAGGGTTCGATCCGTTGACCGCCGTAGCGATATCGGGCGAGGCGCCGGCCGAGAAATACGCGCTCCTCGCCGATTACGTGGATGCAGCCCTTTACATCCGGGAGCACCACGCTTCTTTCGTCCCCTTCCTTGTCAGCGGCCACGCCTGGAACGGCGCGGGCGGTTCCGCGGTGCAGGAACTCGCGTTTGCGCTGGCAGCGGCCGTCACCTATTGGCGCGCCCTTGCGAATGCGGGCCTGCCGCTTGGCGATAGCGCAGCCTGCATCGGGTTCTCGCTGACGGCTCCGGCGGACCTCTTTCTCACCATCGCCAAATTCCGTGCCCTGCGCCTGGTTTGGGCGCGCGCACTTGAGGCGGCGGGAGAAAAGCCGGCTGCGGAGCTTCTGCTTCTCGCCAAGATGCCCGCGCGCATCGTCAGCGCTTACGATCCCCATGTGAACCTTCTGCGCGGGACCGCAGCAGCTTTCGGCGCGGCCATCGGCGGCGCAACGGGCATCGAACTTCTGCCTTTCGACGTCGCGGCTGGCGGACCGGCTCCACTCTCCCGGCGTATGACACGCAATACGAACCTCGTTCTCCAGCAAGAAAGCCACCTGTCCGTTGTCGCCGATGCGGCTGCTGGCTCGGCCTATGTCGAAACGCTGACAAACGAGCTTGCGGCTAGCGCTTGGGCGCTTTTCCGCGAGGTCGAGGCCAAGGGCGGCCTTGCCGCGGCTATCGAGAGTGGCTTCGTCCAGAACGAACTGCAACGCACGGCCAACGAACGCGACCGCGCCGTGGCTTTCAGGCGGGACCGGGTCACTGGCGTTTCGGTGTTCCCCAATCTTGCAGAGCGCGACCCTGCTCCCATCCCGGAAAAACCGGCGCCAGAACTCAAGCATCCCTTCGCAGGCTCATTGCCAGTGGTTCCCGCGCCCGGTAAAGGTGAGCGATTTGCAGCTCTTATTGAGGCCGCGCGCGCCGGCTCGACGCTTGGTGCGCTTCGTCTTGCATCGCGCAGGGTAGCGACGGCGATTGCGCCGGCGCTCGACATCGGCCAGCGCGACGGAAAGGCCTTCGAGGTGCTGCGCCGGCGTGCGGGCATCGCACGGGAAAGAATAGGGTCCAGGCCGCCGATCTTGCTGGCCACGCTTGGCGACCCCGCTGATTTCCGGGCGCGTTTGGCCTGGGTGCAAGGCTTCTTCGCCGCGGGAGGCATCGAGGCAATCGTGCCGCCGGGCCCCTTCCAAAGCGCAGACGATCTGGCTGCTGCCTTCAAGGCAAGCCCGGCTCCCGCCGCATGCCTCTGCGCCTCCAACGCAGCTTACGCTGCGATGCCCGGCGTGGCCGCCGCGTTGAAAAAAGCGGGTGCGGTTGCCGTCTATCTCGCGGGTCCCGCCTCTATCTTGAAGACACTCGCGCCGGAAGATGCGGTGTCGATCGACCGGCTCATCTTCGAGGGCTGCAACGCGCTTGCCGTTCTGCAAGAGGCGCAGGCCGCTTTGCGCGTCGAGGAGCTTTCGGCCGCGGCGGAAGAAGAGGCCAAGGAAGACGGCTTCGAGGTTCAGACCCACTCACATGCACATGGCTAGTGCGCTAGCGCGACAACGGAAGGCTTTCAATGACTCACTCTCCGCTGCCGGATTTCTCTAAGGTCGACTGGCAATCTCCTTCGCTCGCCCCGGAGGCAAGCGGTTCCCCGTTCGAAACTCCAGAAGGCATCGCGCTGAAGCCAGCCTACGGGCCGGCCGACATCGAGGGCCTGGACTTCCTCAACACCTATCCGGGCTTGCCGCCGTTCCTGCGCGGCCCGTATCCAACCATGTATGTCCAGCAGCCCTGGACCGTCCGGCAATATGCCGGGTTTTCGACCGCCGAAGACTTCGAACGCCTTCTACCGGCGTAATCTTGCCGCCGGTCAGAAAGGGCTCTCGGTCGCCTTCGATCTGGCGACACACCGCGGCTACGATAGCGATCACCCGCGCGTCCGGGGCGACGTCGGCATGGCTGGCGTTGCCATCGACTCCATCTACGACATGCGCACCCTGTTCGACAGCATCCCGCTGTCCGACATGAGCGTGTCCATGACCATGAACGGCGCCGTGCTTCCGGTGCTCGCGCTTTTCATCGTGGCTGGAGAAGAGCAGGGCGTTGCGCCCGCGCAGCTTTCGGGCACCATCCAGAACGACATCCTGAAAGAGTTCATGGTGCGGAACACCTATATCTACCCGCCCCACCCCTCGATGCGCATCATCTCGGACATCTTCGGCTTCACCAGCCGGAATATGCCGAAGTTCAACTCCATCTCGATTTCCGGCTATCATATGCAGGAAGCGGGCGCGACCGCCGATCTCGAGCTTGCCTACACGCTCGCGGATGGCGTGGAATATGTGCGCTCCGGCATGGCGACCGGCCTCGATATCGACGCGTTCGCGCCACGGCTCTCCTTCTTCTGGGCCATCGGCATGAACTACTTCATGGAGGTCGCCAAACTGCGGGCCGGGCGCGCGCTTTGGGCGAAGCTCATGAAGGGACTTGGCGCGAAGAACCCGAAGTCGATGAGCCTTCGCACGCACAGCCAGACGAGCGGCTGGTCGCTGACCGCGCAGGACGTATACAACAACGTGACGCGCACCGCCGTCGAAGCCTTCGCGGCGACGCATGGCGGCACGCAATCGCTGCATACCAATGCGCTCGATGAGGCCTTGGCGCTTCCGACGGACTTTTCTGCCCGGATCGCGCGCAACACCCAGCTCTTCATCGAGTATGAAACCGGAACCCCTCGGGTCATCGATCCTTGGGGCGGCAGCTACTATGTCGAGCGGCTCACCTACGAGCTGGCGCAGAAGGCGTGGGGGCACATTCAGGAGGTCGAGAGACTTGGCGGTATGGCGAAGGCCATCAGCGCCGGCGTCCCGAAGATGCGCATCGAAGAGGCGGCTGCCCGCACCCAGGCGCGGATCGACGGCGGCAAGCAGGTGATTGTTGGCATCAACAAATACCAAGTGAAGGACGACGCACCGCTCGATGTGTTGAAGGTCGACAATTCGGCGGTTCGGGAGCGTCAGCTCGAAAAACTTGCGCGGCTCAAGGGCGAACGCGACGCCGGCGCGGTCGAGCAGGCGCTTACCGCGTTGACTAACGCGGCCGCGGCTGACGGCAATTTGCTGGAGCTTGCCGTGAACGCGGCGCGGGTTAAGGCGACAGTGGGCGAAATCTCGGAAGCGCTGGAAAAGGTCTTTGGCCGCCATCGTGCGGAAACGCGGGCCATTTCAGGTGTTTATCGCCAGGAGATCGGGCAAATGGACGACAAAGTGCGCCGCGTCATCGCCACATGCGAGGCCTTTGAGAAGCATGACGGCCGGCGGCCGCGCATCCTCGTGGCAAAGGTCGGGCAGGACGGTCACGACCGCGGACAGAAAGTCATTTCATCCGCCTTTGCCGATCTTGGCTTCGACGTGGATATCGGTGCTTTGTTTGCCACGCCGGGCGAGGTTGCACGGCAAGCGGTGGAAAACGACGTGCACATCATCGGCGTGTCGTCGCTTGCCGCGGGCCACCTTACGCTGGTCCCCGAGTTGAGACAGGAGCTGACGCAGCAGGGGCGTCCAGATATTCTGATCGTTGTGGGCGGCGTCATTCCGCCCGCCGATTACGAGGCGCTCTATAAGGCAGGCGCAGTGGCAATCTTCGGCCCCGGCACCAATATCGCCGACGCAGCGGGCGATCTGCTGGGCAAGCTCAACGCCCATCTCGGCTATGTGCAGCGAGAGGCCGCGGAGTAACGCCGGCGACGGACGCGCACCTCATGGTGAGGGGGCCAAAGGCCGTCTCGAACCATGAGGACTCTGCCTTTTGACGAGTTCAGTATGAGGGGGTTGCCTCGGAAGGCGTCTCACTCATGCTCATTCTCGCAGAGGTTGAGCCGCTGATCCGATTAGGGAGATTGGGCCGGCGCGCACGGACTGACTGCGCAATTATCAACATCTAAGACGGCATTCCCGCCTTGAAAGCTGCAATGGGAGCGGCGAAGTCTTCGTATGGCGAAAGAACGGAGAAGCGAGGCGGGAGTGACAGGACAGGCTGAATTCTGGGATGAGCGATACTGCGGCGAAGGCTTTGCTTTCGGCACTGCGCCGAACGAATTCCTGGTTTCGCAATCCCATTATCTCAAGCCCGGCTTGGCGGCGCTTGTACCGGGCGACGGGGAAGGCCGTAACGGCGTTTGGCTCGCCAAGCAAGGACTGATGGTGGATACCGTCGACGTCTCGCCGCTCGGCGTCGCTAAGGCCAAGAAGTTCGCCGAAGCCAGCGGCGTCAAGATAAACGCGGAACTCGCCGATTTGCTGACCTGGGATTGGCCGAGCCGCCGCTACGATATCGTTGCGGCGCTCTACCTTCATTTTTTCGATCCGGACAGGCCCCGCATGCACCGCGCGATGCTGGAGGCTTTAATGCCCGGTGGCATCCTCATTCTGGAAGCCTTCCGCCCCGAGCAGATCGAAATGCGGAAGGTTCACCATTCGGGCGGCCCGAAGACTGCCGATATGCTCTATTCCATCGCGAAACTCACGGATGATTTTGCTGGCGCTTCCATCCTGCTCTTGGAAGAAGCCGTGGTGGAGCTTCACGAAGGCTCGCGCCATAGCGGCTTGGCGGCTGTGATCCGCGCCGTCGTGCAAAGACCGGAGTGACGATCATGAGGGCGTTCAAGGTCCTCGTCTCTCCAGCCGCCCTTTGTATATGGGCCGTCTGCCTTTGTGTATCGTTTTCGATTGCGGGATCCTATGTCAGCCGCACGGTCGTCCTGAAGCAGGAAACAAAATTCGGATACGCGAAAGCCGCCTTCCCGATCCACATGAAACGCTGGGATGAGGCGCTCTTCAGGCTTCTCACCGCGCGGACGCGGTCGGAGATGGCGGAGTTCCTGAAGAGCGCCGAGCAGGACGCCGCCGCGCGCCCTGACGTCGAAGAAGGCGCCTGGAAGCCCTATGCGCAGACGAGGGCCTTTGCCGAACAGTTCAGAACACCCCGTTTCGTCAGCTATATCGAGATTGGCACCGTCTCCCAGGGCGATTCCGAGGGTGTGGTGACCTTCCGGACGGTCAACTTCGATAAGGATGGCGATCGCGAGTTGAGCCTCGGCGACATCCTGGACGGCGCGGCCGACAAGTCGAGGACGCTGGAGGCCCTCGCCGCCTACGCGCGCGCCGACCTGAAAGACCGCGCCG
This sequence comes from uncultured Alphaproteobacteria bacterium, assembly GCA_963817705.1. Taxonomy (GTDB): domain Bacteria; phylum Pseudomonadota; class Alphaproteobacteria; order Rhizobiales; family Rhodomicrobiaceae; genus Rhodomicrobium. The sequence continues at coordinate 1,222,237 of CAWFPF010000001.1, read as the reverse complement.
GCGACGAGGAGGAGGAAAGCGATGCCCTTAACGCCATCGCGAAACCGGACCTCGGCATCTATGAACGCTTCACGCTTTGTCCGTCGACCCAGATAGGCAAGGCGGCGGGACTGACCATTCACTTTCCGCCATCAGGCGCCGGCCCCTACGCTGGCAGCGACTTCCACGTCACCATCCCGTATACGGTCTTTGCCAAGTTTCTGAAACCAGGCATGAAAGCTCTGTTCGCGGGCGAGCCCCGGCAAGCGCCGGTGTCCTTGCGGGACGCCGAGTCTTAGATCGTGTCCCCCCCTCACTCTGTCTCTCTCCCCAAGGGGAGAGAGGACGCCGGAACAAGCCTTCCTTCTACCCTCGGGGAGGAGGAAGGATAAGGGGGCTTCTGGGCGACGACGACCTGCAGCAGGCGAGCCAATCAGCACGTTCAGCGAAACGTCACGCGTCAGGTTCGACTGAACCGCCAAGCAAGGGGGCACAGAACGCGCGGATTTCGTCGACCGTCCGCGCCGCTTTTTCGCGGTGAGGGACATGCCCGCAATCCGGCAGCAACAGCGTCTTTAATTCGCAGCGGCACAATTTCTCCGCCAACTGGACCTGCAGATGCGTGCCGTATTTATCGCCGTCGCCGCGCATGACGAAGGTGGGCATTGGGATATTTGGCAATTCTGCCCTAAGATTGAAACTCGCAAATTCCGGCCTCAGCCATACGTTGTTCCATCGCATGAATGCGGCATCGACGTTCGCGTGATAGCGTGAAAGCCGTTGCCGGAGATCGCGGTTAGCGAACGCTTCCCTCGCGTTCCTGATCTCGGCGAGGGTTTCCTCTTCGACGCAGAGGTGGGGAGCTATCAACACGATCCCGGCAATTCGTGGATCGGGAACGGTTCCGGCATAGGCGGCGGCCATCGACGCGCCGTCACTGTGCCCTAGGAGTATGCCCTTCGAAAAGCCGGCTTGTTCGAGCACTTTCGGAAGCACCTGAAGCGCGTGCTGCCTGTGGTAATCGAGAGGCAGTTCATGTTGCGCGAGTGGCGACGAACCATAACCTTCGCGAGAATAGATCAACACGCGTGCGCCGGTGGCCTGTGAAAGTGCCTTTGGGAATTCGCCCCAAGTTCGGATCGAGCCAAGACCTTCATGGAGCATGACGATCATTGGAGATTGCGGCGCGCTCTGCCCGATCAGCCGATACTCCAGCTGCATTCCGTCGATGGACAGAAAACCTTCGCTTGGCAAACTCGTCACGCTTGCCTCCCTCTATTCGCCGGCCGGCCTGCACTTTATCCAGCCCGCGAACGTGACCCGTCAAGCGTTCCCGTGCCTCCAGCCTTGAAGCTTGATGGGAACCAGCGGCCACGGCATTGGTGGTGAGAGCAAAATGAAAACGCGTTGGCGATAGGCGGTTGGAAGCGTTCAAAAAATCTTGCCAGCCAGTCGGTAGGAGGCCGCACAACGGTCGGCGGGCGGTCGATCCACAAAGATTGAAGCTCGTTGCGGATTGTTAGCATCGCCGCAGATCCCCTCAACCTGCCCTTCTCCCCAAGGGGAGAAGGGACGCTTTATTCTGGCGTTCTCTCTCCCCTTAGGGGAGAGAGACAGAGTGAGGGGGGCCTAGCTTGATCAGGGAACTGAAAGCGCAGACGGAAAACAGCAAAAGCAATGGGCGGCGGCATAGGGTTCGCCCGGCGCGAAGCCGGGCGAAATAGGCCTTCGGCGGCTAGACCAGTCCGTGAGCCACCTTGCTGCGTTGTTCTTGCGTCCTGAAGTGCCCGAACCGCGGCAGGAACTTGTCCCAATCGATCAGATGGGCGTCGATCTCGGGGCCGTCGATGCAGGCGTGCTTGCGCACCATTTTGCCGTCGACCGTGATCGGTACCATGCAGGCACCGCACATGCCGGTCGCGTCCACCATGATCGAGTTGAGGCTCGCCACGGTCTTCACGCCGTATGGCTTGGTGAGATCGCTGACGGCGCGCATCATCAGGGGCGGTCCTATCGTGATCACTTCGGCGATCTCGCGGCCCTTGCTCTGCTTGCCGTCCTTCAGCATCTCCTCCAGCGGGCCGGTGACGAAGCCTTTGACCCCGAAGGTGCCATCGTTGGAGGTGTAGATCACGTCGAGCAAGTCACCGAACTCCGCCTGCAGCTTGCCGACGCGCTCGTCCGCCCCGGTCCAGAACAAAAAGTCCTTGGACCGGAAGCCGGAAATCAGCGTGACATGATTTCCAAGCCTCAGGTGCTCGCGCGCAATCGGGTAGACGGGCGGCAGACCGACGCCACCTGCCGTAAACACCACGGTCCGGGTGGGGCCGTAGTGATGCAGCTCGCTCGCCTGGCCGAGAGGCCCGGCGATGCCGGCGAACGAGTCGCCGACCGTCATCTTGTTCATGAGCAGCGTCGAGGTGCCCATGCCCTGGATGACGAGATCGATAGTGCCTTCCTTGGCATCCCAATCGGCAAGCGTAAGCGGGATCAGCTCGCCATCGTGCCAGCCGAGCACACGGACGAACTGTCCGGCCTTGGCGGAGCGCGCCACCATTGGAGCGCGCACCTTGAACTCGACGATTCCGCCCGCGAGCGGGATCTTCTCGACGATGGTCTGCTCAGCCTGGCCGAGTTCGGTGTAGCGCGCGGCCTTCGCGACCCGCTCTCTGATCTCCTCGGCGGTGAAGGGTATGTCGCCAACAATCTCGCGGGCCGCGGCTTGGCCGTCGCCAGCCGCCATGATGGCCGTTGAGCCGCCGCGCGCGGCATCGCCCCCGGAATACACATCCGGGATCGAGGTTTGCTTGGACTTTTCGCCGACCTCGATGGTGCCCCACTTCGATGTCTTGAGACTGGGCTCGGCGTCCTTCATGATCGGGTTCGCCGTGTTGCCCAGCGCCATAATGACGAGGTCAACCGGAACCCGCTCGGTCTCGCCGGTTGCAACCGGGCTGCGCCTGGCCCGACTTGTCGGGCTGCCCAAGCTCGTTCACGGACAGCACAGCGTGGCTGATGAAGTGGGTCTTCTCGTCGCCGATGAACTCGATCGGCCCACGCAGCACCTTCAGATTGATACCCTCTTCAAGGGCGTGGTGCAGCTCCTCGACGCGTGCCGGCATCTCCGACTTGGTGCGCCGGTAAATGATTGTCACATTGGCGCCGAGCCGGCGCGCAGTGCGGGCGGCGTCCATCGCCGTGTTGCCGCCGCCGATGACGAACACCTCCTTGCCCCTGGTGTCGGGCAGCGGAGTCTCATACTTCTCGTCGAGTGCGTGCATCAAGTTGACGCGCGTAAGGAACTCGTTCGCCGACATGATGCCGAGGTAGTGTTCTCCGGGAACGCTCATGAAGGTCGGAAGGCCAGCGCCTGTCCCGACGAAGATCTTCCAGAAGCCGTTGCTCTTCAGGTCGTCCAGAGTCGCGGTCTTGCCCACCACGAAGTTCTTCACGAAGCGGCCGCCGAGCAGGCTGATCTTGCCGACAACGTCATCGATCAGCTCGTTCGGAAGACGGAATTCGGGAATGCCGTAGCGCAGCACGCCGCCAAGCTCGTGAAAGGCTTCGAATATGGTGACCGGGAAGCCCTCGGCCGCCAGCAGGTACGCGTTGATCATGCCTGAGGGGCCGGATCCGACCACAGCGATCGGCGGCTTCTCGGCCTTCGCCCAAGGACTGACGACACCCTTGAACCGCTCCTCCGGCTTCATGCCAACCAGCTTCTCCCGCTGAGGCAAGTACCATTCAAGCTGGCCAATCTCGATCGGCCGCTTGGTGTGTGTGCACACGCCCTGGCACTGCAGCTCCTGCGGGCAAACCCGGCCGGTTACGTTCGGCAGCGGGTTGCAGCCCTCGATCAGCTCCAGCGCTTGCCGGTACTTCCCATTCCCGAGCAGTTCGATCATTTCCGGGATGTGGATCTTGACCGGGCAACCGCCCTTCGGAGCCTTCCTGCCCTGGAGCAGAACGCCAAGCTCGCAGGGCCGGTCCTGGCACTGCTTGTCGCGCAGCACCTCAAGCCACACGAAAAGCTCCACCTCACGCGCGGTGTAGCCGAGGCTCATATAGCCGAGATAGCCGGTGTTAACGAGTTCGAAGTCTTGGCTGCGCTCCTCCGCCGGACGGATGTAGGGCGGTATGAAGGTATCGTTCGGCCACCCCTGCGACAGGCCCTTGAACATCGGGTAACGGTCTGACAGGTGGTCATCGATTGCCTTGATGAACTTCCGCTTGAACTTAAGTGGAACCGCCCAGAGGAAACGCTGCAGAAGAATGCTCGCATCGTCGTTGCGAGCCATCAGGTTCCACAGGGTCTTGGTGAACTCCCCTCCGAGCTCCTCCTGATGGAACTCCCAGGCAATCGCCTGGACGCCATCGGCGACGAACGAACTGCGCAACGATTTGGGATCGCTCAGCAGGCGTTTTTTGAGGAGCGCGATTTGCTTTTGGAAGAGTTCGACGGCATCGGTCTGCTCGAGCTCTTCAAGGGTGCTGCGTGAGGCCTCTAGTGCGCTGGCGGTTTGAGCATAGCGCAGCAAGTCTTGGTTGTGGGCTGTGCTCATCGAATGATCTCCGCATCGCAGTTAGCGGCCACCCGGGCCACGCGGCTCTTCAGATCGGGGGTAAGCTCTATCTTGGCGAGGATGCCCGGGATGGTATGGGCGACGTCCTTCGTAACCCCGTCAACAACGATCTTGGTCAGCTCGAACACCTCGCTCACCTGCTGATAGCAGTTCTTGCAATTGGTGCACTTAGCGACGTCCTCGTCGTGGATGTATGGCAGCCCGGCGGCACCATTCGCCGCCGCGGCCGGTCCGGCCGCTGGGGCCGGGGCCGCTGCACCGCCGCCGCCGAACGGGGCGAGCGCAGACGCGAGGCTGCCATTCGCAGGCGCGCTTGAGGCTGCCGCGAGCTCGCTCATCGCGCGGGCGATGGTATCGAGCGTCGATTCCTGCGTGGTCACCGCTTGCTGGTACCGCTGCTGCAGCGTCATAAGTTCGGCGCGGTGATCGGCGTCGAGCTTCACCACCTGCCGGCCGGCGAGATATTGGAGTGTCCGCCAGTATTTGCGGCGCTCCTCGACCAGATGAACGATGCCGTCCGCGACCTCCAGCTTCATAAGCCGCTTCGCGTCGTCGGTCACGTATACGAACGGCGTTTTGCCAGCACGGGCTGCAGCGGGCAGTTCGACGTATTCGTGGATCGGCACCGCGGCGGCGTCAGGCGCAAGCTTGCGGAACTGCTTCTTGAACCGGGTCTCTGCCTGGGCAAAGTAAGCCGGTGTCAGCGGCACTTGCATGAGCTTGGTTGTGCCGTCCTCGACATACTCGATCGTGGTCGTGGTCCAATCCTTGTCGACGTCCGGATTGCCTTCCAGGTTGAACCAGCCGGTCAACGCCGGGTTTTGCCGCGGATCGTGCACGAAGACTGGGTTCATGCGGCTTTCGACCGCGAGGCGGGCGCGATGGCTCGCCGCGGCGTCCGAAATGCCGTGCTCGCCCTGACAAGGGGTGTAGATATCGAGCACCGCCGGAGATGAGGTGTGGTTTAGATAAGCCATCACGCTCTTCAAGAAGTGCCCCTGAATCGCGGTCGCGGTCTGCACCACGAACACGTTCGGATGGAATGCGGCGATCAGCCCGAGTTCCTTGCGATCTTCCTGCTTGCCGTGATGGGCAGTCCCGAACCGCGCCAGGTCGGAGTCCTGACCGGTAAGGCTCGCGGTCGAGGCTTGGCCACCGGTGTTGGAGTAGGCGCCTGTGTTAAGCACCACGACTTTAATGGGCGTGCTGGTTGCGAGCAGCCGGGACAGGGCGCCGAAGCCGATGTCGTAGGTTGCGCCGTCACCGCCCATGCTGATCACGGTCGGAAGCAGCGAGATCTCGCCATGCGTGTATTCCGGCCAGCTGAATGTCTTGAAGTACGTGTCATGGACCGCCGGATTGTAAGCATCGTCGAGTTCCAGCTTGGCGACGCGTAGCGCCTTGATGTCGTCATTCGCCGATGCCGTCAGGCCCTCGAACAGGCCCTTGGCGACCGCCGGGGTATCCTGGAACAGGCTGTTTACCCACGGGTCCGTGTAAGGATTGAACGGGAATGTCGAGGCGTAGACGCTTGAGCAGCCTGTGGCGTTGGCGATCACCGCCGAGGCCGGGCCGTTGCCAGTTGGGCCGCTCTCCAGGAGATAGAGGCGCTTCTCCAGAATTTCGCGCGTGTTGGCGATGCGCTCGCGCCGCGCCGCGTCGTCCTGAACGCTCGCCAGCTTGGATTCGAGCTTTGCAATCAGTGCTTCGACCTCGCGGATGTGATCCTTGCGCTGCTTGGCCTTGATCGCATGGTTGGTCGAAGTAACGAGGCGGATCGCGGTGACCTCACCGCAACCGCGGCAAGCGCCGTGACCGCCAGTCGTGGCGTAATAGTTGCCACGATCGAGCATCAGCCGCTTGGCTTCACCGTCCGCAGACAGCGCACCGTCCACGAAGCGGGCCGGGGTGTTTGGCGTCTTGCTGAGGAACTCGAAGCGGGCCTGCAGCGTATCGAGCAGCGCGGCATCCTGATGGCGGGGCGTCAGCGCGCCCGGACCGCACACGTCGATGCACTCGAGACAGCCCGAGCACTTCCAGGGATCGACCGCAGCCGAGAAGAAGCCGCCAGAGCCTGGCTTGTCCTTCTCCATGGCGTCGAAGAAGGGCCGGGTCCTGGCAACCGGGAACTCTGCCAGCACTCCGCCGAGACGGCCGAGATTGCGCTTCAGAGTGGCGTTGTCGGTGTCGATGGCGGCCGCTGCCGCAGCCACCGTTTCGTGGAACGGCTTTGCATCCTTAGAGCCTCGATAGGCTTGGCGCACGGCCTCGCTGAGCGGATAGACATGCGCCCGCATTGCGTCGCGCTGCCCCTCGGCGATGTCGAGGTTTTTGATGCCGGCCAGCAGCAACTCATGGATGTCGTGCACCGTGTTCGGGATTGCGGCGTCCGGACATACCAGCGCGCATTCCATACAGCCTGTGCATAGATCCGGGTTGAAATCTGGCACCTCGCGCCGGAACAGGCCCTTGTCCTTCCAGGCCGCGCTGCCGCCCGGCATGAAGAAACCGGATCCGGGCAGCACCGGCGATTCGGCTATCGTGCCATCGCGGAACGGCTCAAGGACCGATGTTTCATAGTACTCGCGATCGAAGATGCCCTCGCTCGGAGTGTTGGTGTTCAGCCTGCACATTCCGGCGGAAATGGCGACGGTGCGGGCCGACTTGGCAACCGGCACGGCATCGATTTCGGCGAACTCGGGGGCCGTGTAGTCGATGGCGTGGGTCGCTTCCAGGCCTTCCTTGATCACGGCCATGTTGCCTTCGACCACGGCGCCGCCCTTGGTGCCGAACTTCTTGGAGATCTGCTGGCGCACCTTGTTCAGGATCGTTTCGATGGGCGCACCGGCGGTGATCCGCTCGACATGGCCGCACACCGCACCGATGAAGGCGATGCCCATCATGCGCGTCTCAAGCTCTGGCGTCGGGGCGTGGCGCTTGGCCACCGCGAAGCCGTCCACGATGAAAAGCTTGATCTTCTTGTCGCGGATCGTCTGACGTGCGCGTGCAGGCAGCTCACGCCACACCTCAGCCGGCGTGAGATTGGTCTGCATCATAAAGGTGCCACCTTCGACCAGCCCGCGCAGCGGATTGGTGTGGCTGAACACTTTATGATCCGGCGACACTACGATTTCGACGTCCTCGATCTCGGCATTGGTGATCTTCACCGGCTCGGGGCTTAGCGTGATGTAATAGTTGGTCGGCGCGCCGCTCTTCTCCGAGCCATATTTCGGCGAGGCCTTCGAATGAAGGTCGAGCACGCCGGCGAGAATGTCGGTCAGGAGCTTTCCGGTCGCAACAGTGCCGTAGCCGCCGACCGAATGAAAGCGGATGCGGAACGCCGAGGGGGGAAGAAGGTTCGGATTTTCCTCTGTTTCGAGCGCCATCAGCTCTGTTTCGGGATAGGCAGCCTTCAGCCTATCTTGCAGGGCCGCGAGCGCCGGGGCTGGGTCCTTGGCGAAGAATTGCGAGCCGAGATAGACGAACGGTGCGTTGTTCGTCTCCATGTTCTTGAAGGCAGCGATCAAATGGCGCGGCTGCAGGTCATGCGCGCCGAGGCCGAAGATGGCTGTGGTCAACTTGGGCAGGCTCTTGATCGCCGGAATGCCGGGGTTGCGCTCGCCGTTTGCATTCTCGACGCCCTTGAAAAGCGCTTGGGTGACGAAGGTGGTCAGCGCCGTGACGTCGGAGCGCTCCAGCACCGTGACGGCCTTCTTGCCGGCCAGCGCCGCGACCAGTTCCGCCTCGGGGAACGGCTGCAGGAGCTTAACCGACACCACGCCAACCTTTTTGCCCTGGCTGCGCAGATAGGTCACGACTGCCTCGGCGTCGTCGGTCACAGAGCCAAGGCCGACCATGACGTAATCGGCGTCGTCGCACATAAAGGTGTGCACCGGCTTGTACTCGCGGCCGGTGAGGGCGGTGTATTCGGCCATTGCCTCGCGCACGAAATGCGGAACATCGCGCACGAAGTGGGTGCGATGATCGACCGAACCGGCCTGGAAGTCGGGCTGGTTCTGAACGCCGCCAGTGAGGCCGGGATTGTTGATGTCGACCAGGGCCTGCACGAGCTGACGCGTGCCTTTCTCAAAAGCGTTGAGCCACTGCCGCCGCCACTGACTGCGCAGCTCCTCCGGGAACCAGCCGAGCGTGGCCGCAACAAGCTCGCCGGCATTGTCCTTCTCGACCGCTTCGGCGTTGGCGTCGAGATAGGCCTTCACGGCCACGACGCTGGCGGAATCGAGATCGGTCTGGTGCTTGGTGACATATTGCTTTAGCTGGAACACGCGGCCCTTGGCGCCGAACAGGATCTCCTGCGCCACGGTGGGACACTTGATCCGGCCGCCCGGATCGCCGAGGAACTCGCGCAGGAGTTCGGGCTCTGGCAACAGCGCTTCGCACATCATATGGCTGGTCGCGAAGCCGTCCATCGCGTTGGCAACCGGGATCAGCGAGGTGGCGCTGACCTTGTAGGAGATGGCAGCGAGGTCGGCCGCTTCCTGAGGGTTCGAGCCGAACAGGATCGTATACCCGGACTGGAGCAGGGCGTAAACGTCGTCATGGCCTGCCATAACGTTCAGCGAGTGCTTGGACACCACCCGCGCGGCAACCTGCAGCACGAAGCCGCCGGCCCGTTTCCCAACCGTCACATAGTGCAACTCAAGTCCGTACAGGATGCCTTGGCTTGACGAAGCGTTGGAGATGAATTTGCCGCCGGTCAGCGCTGCGCCGAGCGCGCCGGATTGGGCGGAGTGTTCGCCTTCCGGTTCGAAGAAGAACGGATGCTTGCCCCAGACGTTGCAGCCGCCTGCGGATCGAAACGCCTCGTAGATCTCGGAAATCTCTGTTGAGGGTGTGATCGGATAACCGATAACGCCTCCGCACACATGGCCCATCACCTGGGCGACGGCGCCGTTACCGTTGATGACTGTCGGGAGGCCGGGGTATTTTGTGTTCATTTGCTCTTCCGTCTGGTACGTGGCTGGCGGCGAATTCGTAAACATACAGTCGAGCAATCGCTACGTCGCTCGATTCGAACCGTGGCGGCGAAGAGCCTTGGCTGAACCTTCGAAAACCCGACGCGTCGCCTCTGGCCGGCTCATGCGGCCGGCGCGCGGAGGACTTGCCCCCCATCGAAGCTTAACTAAAGGATGCTCTAAACCGTAAAGGTCACGAGAATGTCCTGACTCTTATCAAACTCCTCGCCCGGCAGCAACTGTGCCGTGGCGGTCCCGCTTGGCGCTATTGCGTCAGCGCCGGGCTGAGTTCCAGGCCGGGGCCGCCTTTTGAAGCTCGCGCTGAGCGCCGGGATCGTAGCAGCGGAAACCGTCCCAGCAGCATGACAGGGCGCCGGGAGCTAGGCTCCGTTCTATCGCTGCTTGAGCCGCGGCACTGCATAATCGAGAAACGTACGCAACTTCAACGGCATCATACGCGTCATGAAGTATACCACGCCTGGGCGTTGGGGCCAGCTTATAATCGCCAGCGGCCGCCGCGGTATGTCAATCTCGCCCATTTTGCGAACGAGGCCGTTTGCAAATATAATTTGGCGCCATCTTTCAGGGACGGGCTCAACACAATGGCCAATGAGTCAATTCTCTAGGTGGCTAGCTTGGACGAGGGGAGGGAGCCAAGAAGAAGGCTCCCCCTGCGGGGACATTAGCCGCTACTACTGGGCCTTAACCTCGACCCCGATTTCTTTGCATCGTTCGAAAAGGAAACCGTTGATCTCGGTGACAACATTGCTCGATATTACGCTAAAATTAGCATCGACCGCAGTTGCCGACCAGATCGCGCTCTTGGCTAGGATCGGGGCGTCGATCGTGCCCCAGCCCATATCCACTTTGACCGCTTTGCCACCCTCGAAGCTGACAGTCGGCTCAACCGCAAGCTTCAAATCGTAGGCGGTGCCCTCTTTGGGGTCCTTGCTGTCAAGCTTGCAGACAAGGTCATGTTTTTTGAGTTTTATTGTCGCCTTTGGCTGGCTTGCAGCTTCTTTGATGGCTTTCCGGTCCAGTTCAATATCCGTGCTGCATTGGGCATGCCCCCAGGGCCAGGTCAGTTTGTCCCGCAGAAAATTGGCCTGGATCTCCTGGCCCAGCCAGGTCTTGGTCACGTGGCATGTAATCGCGGCGCCATCCGAAGGCTGGGCGAAAGCCTTGCAAATATCGGTTTTGCAAGCTTTGCGATCCTCTTTCTCCTTCGCCATGCGGGCGGTCAGCTCGGGAGCCACGGAGGCCTCCTCCGCCCGCAACGCACCTGGAAGAAGGAGAGCCACCGTCAGAGCCGCCGCAGTCACACAATGCGAATACTTTTGAATTTTCCCAAGCCGGTACATGGTCACCTCAACTAATTTTGCTAAGATTCGCCTCACTGCATTTGGGAGATATGCTGCCCCAAGAGTGAAAGATGAGAATAGCAATACCGCCCGCCCCAGTAGATTGTGGGGATGTGCTGCGCAAAGAACGTCGCCTCAGATGTATTTCTTTGCCCCGTCTATACAACACTATAGTCGACTAGCAAGTGCTTTTCCGAATTACAAGCCAAATCTCCCCTCAGCACGCCAGCGTCCCTCAAGTCGCGCCAAGCGCGCTCGATGCGGGACCGGCGAATCCGATCACCGAGAAGCACAACTGGCACGGTCCTCAGCAGGATTTGGATGTCCAAGGCGATGCTCGCGTTGCGAACATACCAGACGTCGAGCGCAGCCTTATCCTCCGGCGAAATATCTCGCCCGCCAATGACTTGGGCCCAGCCCGTAAGGCCTGGCCTCACGAGCAGCCGCGCGCGGAACGCTTCGGATTGGTCGCGCGGCAGGAGCGGCCGCGGCCCAATGAAGGACATGTCGCCCCAGAGGATACTGAAAAGCTGTGGAAGTTCATCCAGGCGCAGCCGCCGCAAGACGTTTCCGATCTGGGAGACGCGCTCCTCATCGGAAAGCTTTACACCGCTCAAGTCGTGTGCGGCCTTCATTGTCCGGAATTTGTAAAGACGGAAAGAACGCCCTGCGAGGCCGGGACGCTGCTGCCAGAAATGCACAGGCGTGCCAAGAGACACTGCCAAAAGAATGATGGTAAGCAGCATCAAGGGCCAAAGAAGCAGGATGAGAAAAAGGGCAGCTATAGAGTCTGCCGTCCTCTTTATGGCCCAGTAGGGCCTCTTTGCCATGCTCCTAAGCTCCGAGGACTCAATTTCAAAACTTAGCGCAGTCTTGACGCCGGGCCCAACTCTCGCCTTCTGGGCTTGGACTTAGGCCTGCGGGGGTCTGGTTCTCAAAGTCAAGACCGAGGTCAGGTCCTATAAAGCGCAGTTCTAGATTACGGCTTCGCTCGGCGCCAATCAGCGCTTCCTGAGCCTCCGCAGATAGAGAGTTGAAATCGGTCGCAACCACGATTCGATCCACGCACACCCCGTGGACTTCAAGGCTGTCGAGGACAGTTTCGATGGTTTCCGGAGTTCCAAGAACCGGATAAGTGGCTACAAGCCGTCCCGGCCGGCCCGTATGGCGGCCTGCCCGGCCCAAGAGGCCCGCAATTCTAATCTGCCCTGGCGCCATTTCCGCGGCCGCCTCCAGGTAAATCTCCGCTAACCGGTTAACTCCAACAATTAAAATGGTTTGTACCGACCGGTCTACGGTCATGGGTTGAAGCAGCGATGCAGACGCTCTGCGAAGATGCCTGCGCTCATGCGAGAACCGGTGTACAACCCGGGTTACCGTCAAAAAGGCAGTGCAGGTGAGAAATTGCAGAACCGGAAGAGAGCGCGCCACGCCATCGAGGCGGTTGTAAGCAAAGCAGAGACCCAACGCACCTGCAACCGTGGCAGCAACGGCTGCGGCCACGCGAATGTAGTCTGACTGTCCGCAAAACCGCCAAACCGTGCGGTTGACCCCCGTCAATGAAAAAACTGCCAGCGCAGCCCCAAAAGTCGCTACAACATAAGGAAAAAACTCGATGAGCCGCTCCTGTTGCAGCTGGAAGTTTTCGCGTAAAGCCAGTGCGGCAAGCGTAGCTAGAATCACCGATAAGCAGTCAATTGCTAAGAGTATCACGAGCCGCATGGAAGGAGACCTCTTAATATCTATACAGATGCAAGCTCTGCCTTATCCAAACCACATGCCTATTTCAAGGCAGAGGGAAACTTTTTGACCAACCCGTTGCAAATTTGTCCACAAAGTTTCAATAAGAACACGATTGTTGGGCCAATCGGCCTCCGGCTGCCGCTTTTCTGTTGATCGAACCCGCAAAATGATCGCGATTCGCGAAGAAGTCGAAAGTGAGTTCGTGAACCCACAGGCCTATGCCCTGTCCTTGGGGGTAATCGAACGGAAGGAGAAGCTCGAATTACGGCAGTCAGTGACGCCGCAGGGGAGATTGAAAAACCATGTGCCCGGCAGATTAACGCAGGTCTTGTCAATGCGTGAGCGAAACCAGCAAGGAAAATTATAGAACCAGCCGAAAATTGACGTAAATCGCCGTTGGCGACACCACCCCTGCAACGGCGGCGGAAACTAAATAAATGCTGCACAGCAACACCAAATCAACTGGGCCCAAAACCGGGTTAAGGCCTACGGGCTTGCTGCCGATATCGCAATGCCGCCCGCGATCGCACCGCCAACAAGGAGACCTCCAACGACAAGAGTTCCCGTCGATACGCCTGGATCACCAGCTGTGACGCCATCTTTAAGGCCTCCGGCGGGCGTTCCGGCGCAGGGAGGTTCGTACACGACGGCAACGACTTGCGCGCGCCCTACCACGACGGAGCAGCCACGGCCATAATCGATCACGGCCGACCCATCATCTACGCGGATACGGTCTCCGGAGGAGAGGACCACGTTACCTACCGCAGGAACGAACCCGCCACCCTTATCCACCATCACCGCACCCGAAATATCGGTGAGCATCGCAGCCTGAGCGCTTGATGACAACAGCGCGGCGGCAAGCGAGATGCAAAGCATCTTTTTGGGCATATCCGGCCTTTTCAATGCGAGTGTTAGAATAGTTGCATTTCCATTAAAGCCATTAACAGATTGAAAGATGGGAAGCAAGCCGTAGCACCCAGCCCACTCGCCATTGGGTTCCCCGTGTGTTGCAACTTGTGTACAGTGCCGAAAGCCAAGCGCCGCGCCTTGTCCCGGTCTATAAGCTAGATTAATGCTAAAAAAAGGGTAGCCGGGCGGGTGTGCCGCGATTCCGGCTCCAGCATTTTTAGCACCGCAGAAAACTGCAGTAGGGCCTGGAGGCCGGCAGGTCTCTGGAATAATAAGCCAGGCTCCCGAGGTGACACATGTTCGATCTTCACAGCCACCTGCTACCCCACATCGACGATGGGGCACCGGATTTGGAAACATCGCTTTCGATGGCGAGGGCCTATGTGGATCAGGGCGTGACCTGCGTAGCCTGCACGCCCCACATTCTCCCCGGTCTCTACCATAATACGGGCCCGCAGATTAAGGCCGCGACTGCGGAACTTCAGGCGCGGCTTGACGATTCCGGTATTCCGCTGAAGCTGGTTTCCGGCGCGGACAATCACATTGTGCCGGATTTTGTCCCGGGCTTGAAACGCGGGCATTTGCTTGCGCTCGCCGATACATCCTACGTTCTGGTCGAGCCGCCCCACCACGTCGCACCCGCAAGGCTGGAGGATCTGTTCTTCAATATCCTCGTTGCCGGCTATGTCCCTATACTGACGCATCCGGAGCGGCTGACCTGGATCGAAAATAAGTATGAGTTGATTACCAAGCTCGCCGCTTCCGGAGTTTGGATGCAAATTACCTCCGGGTCCTTGCGCGGGAGCTTTGGCCGGCGCGCCCGCTACTGGGCCGAGCGAATGCTGGAAGAGGGACTTGTTCATATTCTTGCAACCGACGCGCACAACATGACGGTGAGGCCCCCCGACCTTTTGGAGGGCCGTGAGGCTGCCGAGCGCCTGGTCGGCGCCGCCGAGGCGGAGCATTTGGTTGTAACCCGGCCACGGGGTGCTCTTTTGAATAAACCAGTTCATCAATTGCCAACCCCGCATCGCATGGAATTAGCAAGAGAGTTGCCTAAGAACGAACATTCTGATCAGGCATCTCGCTCCGATGGCGGCGGTCTTGGTCAGCGGGTACGGCGCCTCTTCGGTTAGCGAGTTCAGCTCGAAGGGTCGCGTATTGCCGGTTCGCAGGCTCAGCCTCGCCAGCTGAGCCTCCTCTATGGCACGACCAGCACGACCCAGTCGCAGATGAGCGCCGGCTGCGGGACGTTCTCGATCTCGATACGGCATTCGCGGGTTAGCGCGAGGCCGCCGGCCTTCTCCTCGACCTTGATCAAACGGTGAGCGAGCCGCACCCGGCTGCCCGCCCTCACCGGGCCCGTGAACCGAAGCTTATCGAAACCGTAATTGATCCGCCGGGAAACGCCGGTGAACTCAAGGCTTTCGGCGGAAAGCACCGAAAGCATCGACAGGACCAGGAAGCCATGCGCGATGGTGCCGCCCATCTCGCGGGTGGCGCGCTCTACGTCGACATGGATCCATTGGCGGTCTCCAACCGCATCGGCGAAACGGTTGATCTGCTCCTGATCGATGAGGTGCCAGTCCGACACACCAAGGTCATTTCCTGCAAGGGCGGGCAGGTCGCGATAAGGGATCACTCGTTTCATCCCGCCCTCCGGGGTTTCGATCAAAAGAACGCCTGCAGTCCGGTTTGGGCGCGGCCCAATATGAGGGCGTGGATGTCGTGAGTGCCTTCGTAAGTGTTCACAGTCTCCAGGTTTGCGGCGTGGCGCATCACATGATATTCGATCTGGATGCCATTTCCGCCGTGCATGTCGCGCGCCATGCGGGCAATGTCGAGGGCCTTGCCGCAATTATTGCGCTTGATGAGCGAAACCATCTCCGGCGCCATGCGGCCCTCGCCGATCAGGCGGCCGACGCGCAATGCGGCCTGAAGGCCGAGCGCGATCTCAGTTTGCATGTCGGCGAGCTTCTTCTGGAAGAGCTGCGTGTTGGCGAGCGGTCTGCCGAATTGCTTGCGGTCGAGGCCGTATTGGCGTGCCCGCATCCAGCAATCCTCTGCCGCCCCCATCACGCCCCACGAAATCCCGTAGCGCGCACGGTTGAGGCAGCCGAACGGGCCTTTGAGGCCGGACACGTTGGGAAGCAGGTTCTCCTCCGGCACGATGACCCCATCCATGACGATCTCGCCGGTGATGGAGGCGCGCAAGCTCAGCTTGCCGCCGATTTTCGGCGCTGAAAGGCCGGGCATGCCCTTCTCAAGAATGAAACCCCGGATTGCGCCGTCATGCGCAGCCGATTTCGCCCAGACGATGAACACGTCGGCGATCGGCGCATTCGAGATCCAGGTCTTCGAGCCGGACAGACGGTAGCCATCGGAAACTGTTTCCGCGCGCGTTTTCATGCTTCCCGGATCGGAACCGGCATCGGGCTCGGTCAGCCCAAAGCAGCCAACCCATTCGCCCGAGGCGAGCTTGGGTAGATATTTCACCTTCTGCACCTCGGAGCCGAAGGCCTCGATCGGATGCATCACGAGCGAGGACTGAACGCTCATCATGGAACGGAAACCTGAGTCGACTCGCTCGATCTCACGCGCCGCGAGACCGTAGGACACGACGCTCGCGCCCGCCCCGCCGTAGGTCTCCGAAACCGTCACGCCGAGAAGACCAATCTGCCCCATCTCGGTAATGATCGAGCGGTCGGTTTTCTCCTCCATATAAGCTTCGACAATGCGGGGAGCGAGCTTCTCCTGGGCATAATCGCGGGCCGTCTTCGCGATCATGCGCTCCTCTTCCGTCAACTGCTCGCCGAGAAGAAGGGGGTCTTCCCATTGAAATGCGCTGGTTGTTGCCATGGCGATGCTTTCCTCCCGGACTGATGATGCAAGGGTTTGCCCTCTTTTTTTACGGACCTCTTACTTCGAGACGCCGCTGTGCGGCTCCTCAGGATGAGGCCTCGGCGCCGGCGGCTACCCGCAGGATGTAGCCTTCCTCATGGTGAGGCCGCAGGCCGTCTCGAACCATGAGTGGAGACGATGCCATAAATGCCCTCCGGATCCCCCATATGGTGGCGCCTCTTGATCGAGCGGCAACCCCTGCTTGGGAAAGCGCAACGCCTCCGGCGCTCTTGCCGTTCCAGATAAGGCTAGAGCAAGCCTTCCCGGCCGGCCGACCATCGCGCCCATTCCGTTTCCAGTATGGCGACATGCTCAACCTCCTCCGCCGCGAGTTCCCGGTACAGTTCGTGTTCGACGGAGCCTTCCGGCACGGTTCGCGCGCGGTCGCTGAAAAAGGCAACGGCGCGTTTTTCGAATGCAATAGCCGCTTTGAACAAGGTGGCCGGCTCTTCGATCTTACCATCGATGCCCGCCCGGACGGCGGCGAGATCGGCGCGGAACTCATCGGACGGGCCAGGGATTGCGACGTGATAGCGGCGCGAAAGGGTAGCCATGTGCTCTTGTTCCATGGCGGCGAGCTTTCCGAACAATTCGCTGAGTTGGCCGTCGCTGGACAGCCGGGAGGCCCGTGAATAAAATTCCAAGCCGCCAAGCTCGATCTCGAATGCGATGCGGATGGCCTGGATCGCGGCTTGATCGCTAACCCCGGACCGTTCGAGTGCCTTGAGCTTGCCGCCGCAATAGGGGCACATGCCGTAGGGGAACGCGAATCCCTCGCTCACCTTGGCGCACTCCTCGCAACGCCACTCAAGCGTGGCGCCGGCGCAGCAGATATAGGCTTCCGGACCTTCAACCGGCTGCCGGCATTTCGGGCAAAGCGCCGTTCCGGGCGCTCCCGCTTGGACGACGGGCTTGCCGGGAACGAACGCCTCGGCGTCCTCGCGTGTCATGGGCCACTTGACCTTTCCAGTTTGCAGCCACGCCGCTATGCCTTTTGCGGCACGGCGGCCGGCGCTCATCGCGAGAATAACCGTCGCGCCGCCCGTTACGATGTCGCCGCCGGCAAAAACGCCACGCATATTGGTTGACTGGGTGTCCTCATCGGCAACGATATTGCCCCATTTGTTGAGGGCGAGGCCCGGCGCCGACTGACCGATAATCGGATTGGGTTTGGTGCCGAGAGCGTATATGACCGTATCGCAGTCAAGCTCAACGAACTCGTCCAAGGCAATCGGCCTGCGCCTGCCGCGCTCATCGGGCTCGCCCAATTCCATCTTTTGCACTCTGATGCCGCGCACATCGCCAGTGCCGTTAATCAGGATCTCGACAGGGGCGTGCAGGAAGAAGAACTCGATGCCTTCCTCCTTGGCGTGACGGATTTCCTCGATACGGGCGGGCGCCTCGGCCTCGGAGCGGCGATAGATGCAACGGACGGTCTCCGCGCCGGCGCGCCGCGCGACCCGCAGGCAGTCCATGGCGGTGTTACCGGCACCGATCACGGCGACGCTGCGGCCTAAGCTGACGGGCGTGTCGAGATAGGGAAAGCGGTCGCCGCCCATCAGGTTGATACGGGTGAGGAATTCATTGGCTGAGTAGACCTGGCCCGCAAATTCACCGGGGATGCCGAGAAAAGCCGGTGCGCCCGCCCCAGCTGCAACAAACATGGCGTCAAAGCCGCGATCCGTCATCAGTTGCTCGATTGTGAAGGTCTTGCCGACGACTTTGTTGGCCTCGAATTTGACGCCGAAGTCCTTGAGACGCTGAATCTCGCGGTCGATAATGTCGCGCGGCAACCGGAACGCGGGGATGCCATATTGCAGCACGCCGCCCAGGACATGCAGCGCTTCGAAAACGGTAACCTCGGCGCCATAGCGGACGAGGTCGGCGGCGGCGGCGAGCCCGGCCGGACCGGAACCGGCAATCGCAACCTTGCCGAGTTTGTGTTCGATGATGAGCGGCTTTGCCTTCGGTGGCCGGACGTTATCGCCGATGAAGCGCTCAAGCCGGCCGATGGCCACGGATTCGTGCTTCTTGTACGTGCGGAGGATGCATTGCGCCTCGCACTGAGTTTCTTGCGGGCAGACGCGGCCGCAAATCGAGGGGAAAATGCTCGATTCGTATATCGTCTCCAGCGCGGCGTCGAGATCGCGCAAGAGAATGTGCCGGATGAAAATGGGAATATCGATACCGACCGGGCAGCCCGCGATGCAGGTCGGGTTCAAGCATTGAATGCAGCGCTCGGCCTCGCGGTAAGCCTCGGCGAGCGAATAACCGAGGTTGACCTCCTTGAAGTTGGCGACACGCTCGGCGGGATTGCGTTCGGACATCGGCGTCTGATGCGGATCGAGCTTCGCGAGCTTTTTGTAATTGCGCCTGCCTTCGACGATCAGCTTATGTTCGATGTTGCAGACATGGTCGAACTCCTCGTTGGCCTTCGTCTCCTCGCGTTTGAATCGCTTCTGCCGCGCGTGCAGTTCGTCGAAGTCCACCCGGTGACCGTCAAAATCCGGGCCGTCGACACAGGCAAACTTCACCTCGCCGCCGACGGTGACCCGGCACGACCCGCACATGCCTGTGCCGTCCACCATGATGGTGTTGAGCGAGACCATGGTCTTGACCGCGAACGGGCGCGTGGTCTCGACGCAAGCGTGCATCATCGGCAGCGGCCCGATCGCCACCACCATGTCCGGCTTCTCAGCCTCAAGGAGACATTGCAGAGCTTTCGTTACGAGCCCTGGCTCGCCGTAGCTTCCATCATCGGTACAGATGATCAAATCATCTGCCCAATCGCGGAATTTGTCCTCCCAGAACACGAGGTCCCTGGAGCGGAAGCCCATGATTGCTGTGGTGCGGTTTCCCGCCTGCTTGAAAGCGCGCAATTGAGGATAGACCGGAGCGACACCCAGGCCGCCGCCTACGAACACGACGTGACCGGCCTTGCGGACGTGCTGTGGCAAACCGAGCGGACCGACAAAGTCGAGGAACTCGTCGCCTTCGCTGTATTTGTCGCGCATCTCGCGCGTGGTTTTCCCAAGCGCCTGCACAACGACCGTCACGGTGCCTTTTTGCGGATCGTAATCGGCGACGGTGAGTGGAATGCGCTCCCCGCCTTCATGAAGCCGCAGCATGACGAAATGACCCGGTTGTGCAGACTGCGCCACATCGGGTGCCTCGATCTCCCACAGAAAGGTCGTGCCGGAAAAACTCTCGCGGCGAACGATGGGATACATGTTACGTCCTTCTCCGTGTGTCAGTCCGGCACCAACCAGAAGCCCCAGCGCCAGAAGCACGCGGTGTTGCACATCGCTTCGATCGTCGCGGCGCGGCCAATCCCCTGAAGTATAGAGGCACTAGAGTTGAGCGCGGCCTAAGTCAACCCTGCCGATAAGCGCAGCACCCGCCGCCGCCGGCGAGGGGAACGCCGCGCCTCATCGCAACCGATGCCGGAACCGTGGCCGCAACGGACTGGCGAATGAACCGCATTACGATGGGTCTTTAATTCGGTATTATCGTACTCTAATAACTATATGAGCCGCTGCTTCGAATTGCAAGCCGGGAAATGACGCAGTGGCGGGAGGGAGGGGCCACGAAAACGACTAAGCCCATAGCCCGGAGCCACATTTGAAGACTGAAGGTGAACGGCCGGCGGCGTGGACGCGGTTCGCGATTCCTGGCGCGCCGGATAACCGGAAAGCTCGCCCCGGCCGCGAGCGGCGCCGGTTGAACAGTTCGCGCTCAACCCTAATCGTTCAAACTCCAAAACTTGCAGCGCGAGGTGAAGATGCACTCGCGCCTGGGCTCCTCGCAGCTTTTCCTGCTCATGGGTTCATAAATGGCAGGCTTTACACAACAGGGGAGACGTGCCTCAATGGAACAGTGGGACCTTTGGCGCAGAGGTGCCGGCAGCTACGGGACGCTAGACCGGAGCGCAACAAGAACGAGGGCCCCAGTTCAACGGGAAGGGTCCCATACTGAGTGCCAGCCGCCGGACGGCGGCGAAGGAGGATGTCCGATGAAGGCAGGCGCTGCTTCAGTGCTATCGGCAGCTTACAATTTGCGCATTCGCGAGGTGGCTCGCGACGACCTTCCCGAGATCGTCAGGCTCGACGAGGCTGCAACCGGTGTGGCCAAGGAAGGCTATTGGCGCGGGCTGCTCGCCGATCTCGACCGGAGCAACAATCACGATCTCACCTTTCTTGTGGCTGAACTCGACGGCCGCGTCGTAGGCTTCATCACTGGCGATATCCGCGCCTTCGAATTCGGCTCGGAAGCCTGTGGATGGGTCTTCGCGCTTAACGTCGATTCCAGCATCCGCGTCAACAATGTTGGGACGCGTCTTTTCGACGAACTCTGCAAACGCTTCCGTCAGGCGGGCGTTGTAAAGGTCCGCACGATGCTGGCCCGCGACAACGATCTCGTTCTCGCCTTCTTCCGGAGCCTCGGCATGATGGCGGGGCCTTTCATTCAGTTGGAGAAAGACCTCGACTAAGCCAAACGTTATTTTGCTACTCTTCGGAACGCGGCAGCCCGGCTGGCATCTCGTCTTCGTCCTCTTCGGGGCGGCTGGGAATCGCGTAGACGCCGCCGAGCCAACGGTGAAGATCGACGTCAGCGCAACGCTTCGAGCAGAAGGGACGGTACTCCGCGGTCTGGGGGCGCACCTGGCAAATCGGGCAGAGCGCGGCTGCTGAAGCGTCTTCGTGAGTGCTCGGCTTTCTGTCCGTCATCTCAATTGGAATTGACTTCCGCGCGATTGAGCCAGTTGAAGTAAACGGGAAACCCTTCGCCGGTCAAAAGTTGCACAACCTCGATGAGGGGCAAGCCGACGACATTGGTGTAGGAGCCCACGATCTTTTGTACGAAAGCGCCCGCGATCCCTTGAATGGCGTATCCGCCGGCCTTGCCCCGCCATTCCCCGCTAGCAAGGTAGCTGTCGACCTCCTCGCGGGCGAGGCGCTTGAACCGGACGCGCGTCTCCACTGTCCGGACCCTGACCGCTCCGGTATCGGTGATCAGGCAAACCGAGGTGTAGACCCGATGGGAACGGCCCGAGAGTGTGCGAAGCGCCGAGGCAGCCTCGTTCAGATATTCGGGCTTTCCGATGATTTGCCGGCTCACCGAGACAACGGTGTCCGCTGCGAGGACGAAGGCGCCTGCGAGTTCCGGCTCGCGCTCAAGCCTTTCCCGGGCCATCATCGCCTTCGCACGGGCAACCCTTTGCGCGTAAGTCCGGGGCGGTTCGCCCTTTTTGGGCGTTTCATCGATTGAGGCTGGCCGGAGTGCATCGGGCTCTATCCCGACCTGCTCCAGGAGGGCAAGCCGGCGTGACGAAGCACTAGCCAGCACCAACAGGTTGCGGGCTCCAGTTCTGGCCACGGGGGGACGTGCTGGCTCACGATCGGATTGCAGGGACCGGACTGCCGCCGCCCTACTTGAAACGATACGTGATGCGTCCTTTGGTAAGATCATAGGGCGTCATCTCGACTAAGACTTTGTCACCGGCGAGAACGCGTATGCGATTCTTTCGCATGCGCCCGGCAGTATGCGCTATAATCTCATGGCCGTTGTCAAGCTTCACGCGGAACGTTGCGTTCGGAAGCAGCTCCGTTATGAGACCGGGAAACTCCAGTAGTTCTTCTTTCGACATGTCTCCTGCCAAGAAATGCAGCAGCGCCATCGAAACGCGATCCGGTTTGCCAGAACGGTCTGAGGAAAGAAAGCGCATGCGGCGGTAAGTGAGTTGGCCGGACAATGATCCCTCAAGCCGCCAAAATCAAGCCGGTTCAAGTCGCTCGGGCCCTATCCGGTTGAAAACCTCTTTCAGTTCAAGACGCGATTCGATCCCTGCGTGCCGGTGCCCTACCAAATCGAAGCCCTCCCGGAAAAGGCTTAACGAAAGAGTGCTGGCTTTCCAAGGCGTCTGCTTATAGGCATGCTCACACTTTATGAAGAATCTCTAAGCGCACCTGGAAGCTTGATATGATTGATCGCCGCACGCTGTTGATCGGAACGGCCGCGTTGGGGGTCGCTGCTAGAAGCGCCTCCGCAGCGCCTCAAAACGATCTCTTCGTTGGCCCCGAAGTTCCGTTTTCATTCGATACGCTCACCGGGTGGGCACGGGAACTCAGCCAAAAGCCCTTCCAAAAGCCAGTCATACACGACCCGGAACTTCTCGAACGGATCGACTTCGACGCCTACCAGGAAATCCGCTTCCGGCCAGAGTTCGGCAATCTGGGCGCATGGGGATGGCCCTTATCCCGTCGAGCTTTTCCATGCTGGACGCTTCTTCAAGGAGCCCGTCCGCATCTTTGTGGTGTCCGCGCGCGGCCTCGCCCGCGAGGTGGGTTACAGCCCGGATCTTTTCACCTATGGCAAAAGCACCTTTGCGAAGGCGCTGTCCCCCGAGACTGGTTTCGCCGGTTTTAGGGTCCTGGCCGCGCCCGGCCTGCCGGATTGGCTGGCCTTTTTGGGCGCATCCTATTTCAGGTCGCCAGCCGAGACCGGGCAATACGGCCAGTCGTCGCGCGGGCTCGCGATCGACGTCGCCATGCCAACGCCCGAAGAGTTCCCGCGCTTCACGAGCTTCTGGCTCGAATCCTTGGCCGGGAAGCGCGGCATCGTCGTGAACGCGCTTCTCGATTCGCCCCGCATGACCGGCGCCTACAGGATGGAAATCCTTCGCGAAACCGGCACGCTGATGACGATTGAGGCCCGGCTCTTTCCCCGGGCAGACATCGAGCGGGTGGGGATCGCGCCGCTGACAAGCATGTTTTGGTATGCCAAGCATAATCGCAAGATGGCCATCGATTGGCGCCCCGAAATCCACGACAGCGATGGGCTCAGTGTCTGGACGGGCGCGGGCGAAAGAATTTGGCGTCCCATCAACAACCCGCTCAGCGTGCAGACCAGCTCCTTTTTCGACGTCAATCCCAGGGGTTTTGGGCTTCTGCAAAGGGAACGCCGGTTCAGCGAATATGAGGACGACAGCACATTTTACGAAAAGCGTCCGGCCGTCTGGGTCGAGCCGCTCGGCGATTGGGGCGAGGGCGTGGTCCAACTCGTCGAGATCCCGACTGCGGACGAGATCCATGATAATATCGTCGCCTATTGGACACCGAAGGAGCCCTTTAGGGCGGGCCATCCCCGCACTATACGATACAAGCTGCATTGGCGCTTGGAGGAACCCTATCCCGCGCCTCTGGCCCGGGCGATTGCGACACGGGCCGGGATCGGTGGCATTCCCGGGCAGCCCCGACCGAAGGGCACCGTCAAATACGTCATCGACTTCCGCGGCGGTAAACTCGGCGAGTTCACCAAGCGCGGCGACATCGATGTGGTGGTGAGCGCCTCTTCGGGAACCATCGAGCGGCAAGCCGTCTACCCGGTCGTGGACGCGGAGAAATGGCGCGCTATGTTCGACTTTACCGCCGCCTCAGCAGACCCCGTCGATATCCGGCTCTATTTGCGGCGGGACAACGAGGCTATCAGCGAAACTTGGCTGTTCCAGCATCTGCCCGCGCTTTCCGTCATCTAGCGGGCTGCATCTCATGGCCGGCAGGCTCACCACGAGGTTTGCGGATTGACCGGGAGCGAACCCGGCGACAGCGAGCGCAACCATATCCTGAGCTTGTCGAAGGATCGAGCCAAAAGCTCCGGGTTGAGATGACCATACTGGCTAAGCGGACCGTCACGCGTTCTGCTGGTTCAAAATGCGCCGGACACCGTAGCGCGATGTCATCTTGCATATGGCGGCAACGGCGATCACGACGATTACGAGAACGGCATAGCCGGCCGTGTCGAGCGATCCGGCACCGACGAGGCGTTGGATTTCGGCCCCAGAAGCCGCACTGCCGCTCAAACCTTGCGTGAGGTAAGGCAAGGCAAGGAAAACCAGCGCGGCCATCCCAGCGCCCGCTAACCCGGCCCTGATGCCCACTTTGAGAAAATGGGATTCGAACTGCTTTGCGATAAACTTCTCTTCGGCCCCGACGAAGTTGAGAACCGCCACGATTTCCCGGTTCGAAGCGAGCGCGCTCGTCGCCGCCGCAATGATAACTGCACCCGTCGCGGCCGCCATGAGGAACAGCATGCCGATCCCGCCCAGCTCCAAAAAGCGCGTTACGCGATGGATTTCCGCGCGCCAAAGCCCGTGATCGTCCAGGATGGCGCCCGGATATTTTGCCTCCAGCACCCGCTTTAGCGTGCCGATCTCTGGAGGATTGTCGCGCTCGATCTCGACCGAGATCAGCCTCGGAATTGAAAAGGTCTTCAACACTTCGGACTTTCCAATCCACGGTTCCACAAGCTTCAGCGACTGCTCCCGCGAGAAGGGAACGGCGCGCTTGATGCCAATCTGGTCGGAAATGAACTTTGTGATCTCGGCGATCTTCGCGTCGCCTACGTCGCCGCCCCGGCTCTGAATTTGAATGGTGATCTGCGAAGAGATGTTGTTTGTCCACACGCTCGCGGCGTTGAAGACAAGATAGAACTCCGCAGGCCGTGAGCGAGGCCAGGAAGGCCATGATCGCGATCACAAGCGTAAGCGAACGGCCAGTCACCGATCCGGGTGGGACAATCGGAGCGTTGGCGCGTGCGAATTTCGCGGCGCTTTGCGGCGCCTCGATAAGGGCGGGCAGCGATTGCGGCGTGTCGAGGGTGCTCATGGTTTCGCCGGGGGGTTACTCATAGAGTTCCAATCGGCCATTTTCTAGCTGCATGCGCGGGCCTGGAAACTGCGACATCAACTGATAATCGTGGGTTGCGATAATGATCGACGTCCCGAGCCGGTTAAGCTCGATGAACAGCCGGAGCAAACGGCGCGCCATTTGAGGGTCGACATTCCCTGTCGGCTCATCGGCCAAAAGAAGTTCTGGCTTGCCGATCACGGCGCGCGCAATGGCAGCGCGCTGTTTTTCCCCGCCGGAAAGAACGGCGGGGTAGGCATGCATGCGGTCGCCCAGTCCAACCCACTTCAGGAGCTCGGTCACATCCTCCCTGTAGTCCCCCTGTTTGCGGCCGGTGACGCGCAAGGGAAGCGCAACATTTTCCCATGTGGTTAGGTGATCGAGCAGCCGGAAATCCTGGAAAACGATGCCGATGCGGCGGCGCAAATCGGCGCGCTGCGCCGTCGTATTCTGGGCAACATTCCGTCCGAAAAGATGGACAAGCCCGCGGGTGGGCCTGAGTGACATGAAAAGAAGCCTGAGAAGCGTCGATTTGCCCGCCCCCGAAGGGCCTGTTAAGAAGTGAAACGATCCCGGCTGCAAATGGAAGTTGATATCGCGCAAAACCTCTTGTCCGACCCCGTAGCGGAGGCCGACATTCTCGAATCGAATAAGCGCATGAACTCGATACCACAACCTAACCCCGCCGCTCGATCCTGCTTCGTTTTATGGTAAAACGTGGGGCAACTAGCAATCGATTTCGGCAAAGCCGAGACAGCGGCGGCGCAAAACAACAACAGAGTTGATCGATGATCATCGAATGTCCGGCTTGCACGACCCGTTACGATATCAAGGCACAGTTGCCGCCGGAGGGCCGGTCGGTTCGCTGCGCGAAATGCGGCAATGTCTGGCGGGCAAAGCCAAAGCTCGATCAGGAGGAGCCGCCTGCCCTCCAAACGGTTGTTACTGCGCCTACTCCTCCCGACGAGCCCGTTGCCCGGGACGAACCAAGCAGCTCGAATAACGCCCATCGCAGGCAGGCCGCGGAAGAGCCGCCAGTCCCCAATTGGGGCCATCCTGAGAATGCATTTAAATTCCCAAGAGAAGAGTTGGCCGGTGACCGTGCCTTCTTCGGACCTGATGCCGCCGCTGAAGATGCGCCGGATGAAACTGCGGCTGGAGAGCCTGCTGCGGGCGAGGATGCCGCCAGCGACGACGCAAGTAACCAAATTACAGCCGAGAGCCAGGATGAGAAAATAGCGCACGCCGCGGCCGGTATAGCCGCCGGCCTCGCGGTCTGGCAGGATAGAGAACACGAAGACGGAGAACCTGCCGGCAAAGTGAAGTGGTTCAGCAGCTTTCTCCGCAGAAACGGCAGCAAGCAGGCAACACGCGGCTCTGGCCTCCCTCCAGCGCCCGATTCGGCGCCGATTCCTTTTCCGCGCCCTAACGCGGCGGGGGCATCGCAACTTCCGCTGACCGAGGAATTGCGCACGCTCGAGGAAGCACGGGAAGCGGTACGCGGTGTTTTCGCCAGCCTGGACCCCAAACCGGCCGCCGGGCCGGGGTTTCAGATTCCATCGGCCACGGAAGACCTTTTCGAAGTTCCCCGCTTTTTTGGCGCGCCGCGGCAATCCGACAGCGTTCACGCGGAAAGCATCCAGCCGGAGAAAGTGGCGGTGGCGCCGGAACCGGAAGCTCCGGTATGGCAAGCCGAGGTCCCGGCAGATCCGATGCCTGCACAGAAAGCCGGACACAGCGCATGGCCACCAGCACGTGATGGCGATGATTCCGCCGATGCCGGGGAAGCTGAGCCAACGGCTGAATCTCATCCATGGCGGAAGGCCTGGCCCGAAGAGGAGGCAAACGATCCGGATGCGGACCTTCGGAATGCGCTTCGCGCACATTTTCAGGATCGGCCTCCGTCCTCCCCCGCGCCGGACCCAATCCCGCCGGAACTGCCAGATATCCCTGACGAAGCTGTCCATCGCTCGATCGTCGAGCGGTTTGCAGCCTCCTGGCGACGGCCCGCTCCCCTTGCGCCGGAGGCCGGCGACCCGCCTACGGAGCCTGCTGAAGAGGCGGCTGAGACTGCGGAAACGGGGGGCAGCGAAAGACCGTTCGATGAGCGCCTCTACCGGGAGATCGAAGAAACGCAGGAGCATGCCAGGCTCCGGCGCGATAACCGGGGGGGCTTGGCGCTGGCGGCCGGCTGGGGGCTTTTTCTTTGCGTCGCCTCGGGGCTTACTTTTGGGTTATTTGCCTTCCGCGACATCGCGGCCGGCGCGCTGCCGGGCCTCGCGGCGCTGTACAGTGCGCTCGGCACACCTGTGACCACCCAGCCGCTGATCTTCGAGTCCGTTCAGTACGAGTGGAACGTCGAGGACTATAAGCCGGTGCTCGTGATCAAGGGAGCGGTCTACAATCGGGGCCGGCGCAAGGTGAAGGTTCCTGACTTTGTGATCACGGTCAAGGACGACGATCCTGCGCTCGACCGGGAATACCCCGCCAACCTCAACTTGAATACCACCGAGATCAGTCCGGATGAGCGCGGAGAGTTTCAAATCGAGTTGCAATCGCCGAGCACGTCGATCACCGCGGTCGAACTCGAACTGCGTAACGTCCGGTAGCCCGGCCGATGAGCGAGACCCTTATCGCGAAATACCGGCGCCTTTTGGCCGACGGCAAGATTTCGCCCGACCCTGCGCAGGCGCTCGCTGTTGAGAAACTGCAAATTCTCATCAACCGCCTCGCTCAGTACACCCCGCCCGCAAAGACCGATTTTTTCTCTTTTTTTACGCGGCGCCGCGGCGAGGTGCCGAAGGGTCTCTACATCTTCGGGTCCGTCGGCCGGGGGAAAACCATGCTGATGGACCTTTTCTACGAAACGGCCGCCATTAAGCAGAAGCGCCGGGCGCATTTTCACGAGTTCATGGCCGATGTGCACGCAAGGCTGGCGGTTGCCAGGCGCGAAGCGAAGGAAGACCCGATCCTTTCGGTGGCCAAGGCTATCGCCGGTGAGGCGCGCCTCCTCTGCCTCGACGAGCTATTTGTGATCGATATCGCGGACGCAACCATTCTGAACAGGCTTTTCGGCGGCATCTTCGAAGCTGGGACCGTCGTCGTGGTCACATCGAACGCCCATCCGCGGAACCTCTACAAAGACGGCCGGAACCGCGATCTTTTCCTTCCCTTCATCGATCTCGCCGAGGAGAACATGGAGCTTTTGCAGCTTGCTGCAGCCCAGGACTATAGGCTGGAGCAGCTCGCCAATAGCACTCTTTACTTCACCCCGCTCAATGACGCGGCACACGCGGCGATGGATGGCCTCTGGCGGAAGCTCACATTCGGGGAGCCGTGCCGGCAAGAGGTGTTGACCGTGCTCGGTCATGAGCTTCCCGTGCCGCGCGCTAGTTTCGGTGCAGCGCGCTTTGGCTTCCCGGATCTGTTCGAAAAGCCCTTCGGAGCGCCGGATTATCTGGCCCTTGCGCGCCATTATCACATGATCTTCGTCGATAGCGTGCCGGTCATGGGCCGCGAACAGCGCAATGCCGCCCGCCGCTTCATCACCTTCATCGACACGCTCTACGACCAGGGCACGGGGCTTGTCGCCTCAGCGGAGGCCGAGCCGGATGCGCTCTACGCCGCGGGCGATGGCGCCGAACATTTCGAGCGCACAGCCTCGCGGCTGATCGAGATGCGCTCCGCGGATTATCTCACCAAGGCGTTAGGCAGGAATAGCCGGCCGCAACAGGAACCGGTTTAGCAAATTGGGTTCGTCCGGGAGGAGAGCGCCCCCGCCGGGGGCGCCCCTCGCAATGACGAGGGCGATAGGCTTTAGACTTTAGAGATACTCAGCAGTTCGGACTTCAGATTGTCCATGGCCGGCTTCACGTCACTGCTCAGGTTTACTTCGTTGCCGATCCGGTCGATCAGCCCATTCAGGTCCGGTACGCGGGAAGCAACCGTGGCCGCAATGGCTTTTCTGGCCTCGGGTGAAAGTTGCTGCGCCATAGCCTTAATTCGTCCGAGCTGCGCGGAAATATCCTTGATGTCACCCAGAGCGCCTTGAGCCGAGGCGGTATCCTTGATGTTCTGCAGAGACGCGCGCAACCGCGAAATGTTCGATAGAATGTCGGTTTCGAGGGAGGCAGCCGTCGGAGGCGTGGACGGGGACGGCTGAGCTTGTGAAGGCGATAGCTGCGCCGTATCCTTCCCAGCCGTGGCCGTCCCGCCGGTCGTCTTGTTGACGTCCTGCGCTGTCCGGGTTTGCTCCTGCTGGGGAAGAAGGTAAACGGCAACGCCGGCAGCGATCAAGGCCGGAATGAGCCAGTAAGCCCAGCTCCGGGATGACGTTTTCGGTTCAGCCGTCACAGCCGGCCTGCGGAAACGGTCCGAAGAAGCGGGCTGACTGGTGGGCTGATTGAGGGGACGGGCCTCCGCGCTCGCCAGATTTCGCGCGACGCCAGCGGGCATAGCGCGTTCGATATTACCGCGCTGATCCGCTAGCAAGCTGACGAGGCCTCTGCTGTCGAGGCCCTGCGATACCTGCTCGCGCTTCAAAAAGCCGAGCACCAGCGGAGCCAGGAAACCGAGCAGCTTTTTCGCCGATCCCTGTCCAAGGCCCGCGAACTGCGCGATGACCGAGGTCAGGGTGCTTAGGGAGTTGCCGCCCAAGAGGGACGAAATGATGTTCAATCCGCTTTCCGCTAAGGTCTGAGTATTGCCGGACAACAGGCCTCCCAGAATATCGTGGCCCGGACGGTCTTCAACACGCGCGACGGCGTTTTGAAGTCTTTGAGCCCCGTCGGAAGTGGACGCCGCATTGGCGAGCCCCGCGAGGATGCCGGGAATGCCGGCGCTGATGCCTTTTTGCGCCGCGGCCGTGTCGAGGCCGAGCGCGGACGCTATCTTTCCTATCGCCTCGGACGATAAGGACTGCATAATCGTGGAGACAAGATTTGTAGACATCATGAGCCTCTCATGTCGTGCAAACAACAAAGCCTGCAAGTACAGGTCCGAGGCAAAGTCTCTTCTATAAAAGTTTATTGCAATGCCAAACAGATAAGGTCATTACTACCGGCTAAACGAAAAGGAGTAACTTCCTGGGAAATAACATCACTGGCTGACGTAAGCTTGGCTTATTCAACGAATAAACTGTGCACTTTCGCACTTTTACGAATTTAGCTTGGGCTTTGCCTTCAACCGCGGCCGATAAAGGGCATAGCGGTCGCCATGATGGTCATGAACTGAACATTCACATCGAGTGGCAGCGCCACCATCGCCAGAACGGCATCCGCGACGTGCTTTGTATCGATCCGGGGCTCTGGCCTGATGGAACCGTCGGCCTGCAGAATACCAGCCGCCATCGGCCCGGTCATTTCCGTAGCCGCGTTGCCGATATCGATCTGTCCGCAAGCGATGTCATAAGCGCGCCCATCGAGAGACGTTGCCTTGGTGAGACCCGTGACGGCATGTTTGGTTGCGGTGTAGGGGGCCGAGAACGGGCGGGGCGCGTGCGCCGAGATCGAACCGTTGTTGATGATGCGTCCGCCGCGCGGCACTTGGCTTTTCATGATGCGGAACGCTTCCTGCGTGCATAGAAATGCGCCGGTCAAGTTGGTATCGACCACGGCTTTCCACTGCTCGACTGTTAGGTCCTCAAGCGGTACAGCGGGAGCGCCAATCCCGGCGTTGTTGAAAAGCACGTCCAGCCGCCCGAACGCGCGGAGTGTTTCCGCGAAAAGTGCCTTGACGGAACCGGCGTCGCCAATGTCGCAGGCGAACGCAAGCGCCCCGGCGCCAAGGCTTCTGCCTTCGGCTGCGACGGTTTCGAGCGGCTCCCTGCGCCGGCCTGTCAAGACCACGGAAAACCCGTGAGCCAAGAGCGCAAGCGCGACCGCCTTGCCGATGCCGCTCCCCGCGCCCGTGACAAGCGCAACTTTCCGGTTGATCATAATGCGCCTCTTTCTTATCCAGCGCGGCGAGGCTGCGGTTGGTGGTCCCCTCTCCCCGAGGGAAAGGGGAAGGGTTACGGCCTATGTTCTGACGCACAACCCCTCATCCTTTCCTTCTCCCGCCGGGAGAAGGAACGCTTGCTCAAAGCCTCATTGCCTGGGCGACAAAACCTTAGCGGCCGGGCGTCGACGCGCCGGACTTTAGCTCCTTCTTCGACAGCTTGCCGATCAGCGTCCTTGGCAACTCATCGCGGAACTCGATCCCGGCGGGCATCTCGATTTTTGAGATTCTGGGCTTCAGAAACTCCAAGATCTCTTTTTCGGTGGCCTCATGGCCCGGACGCAGTTTGATGAAAGCCTTAGGCGCCTCGCCGCGGTACTGATCGGGTATGCCGACGACGGTGACCTCCTCGACAGCGGGATGTTGATAAATTGCCTCCTCGATCCGCCGGGGGTACACGTTGAACCCGGAGCAAATGATGAGGTCTTTGATCCGGTCGACGATATAAGTGAAGCCGTCGCCGTCCATGTAGGCGACATCGCCCGTGCGGAAGTATTCGCCCACAAAGCTCTCAGCGGTGTCCTGGGGCTTTCTCCAATACCCTTTCATGACTTGAGGACCGGCGATGCAGATTTCGCCCTTCTCACCGGGGGCAACTTCCCGTTCTGGCGCCCCGATCTGCCGTAACGACATGAGCGTTCCGGGCACGGGTAGCCCGATCGAGCCTTCCCTGACCGGCCCCCCAGGCGGATTGATATGCGAAACAGGCGACGTCTCGGAGAGGCCGTAGCCTTCGACGAGCGTGCAGCCCGACACCCGTTCGAACTCGCGCTTTACTTCAAGCGGCAGGGGCGCGCCGCCCGAGATGCAGAATTTCAGCGAAGACAGGTCGTGGCTTTTGATGTCCGGCGCCTTGGCCAGCGCGTTGAAAAGTGTCGGGACGCCGGCCATCACGGTTGGCCTGGTCTCGTCGAAGACCTTCAGCGCCTGTTTAAGATCGAAACGCGGCAGCATGATCATCTGGGCCGCTAGGCTCACGGCGAAGTTGAGGAGACCTGTCATGGCGAAGACGTGGAAGAACGGAATGACGCAGAAGAAGCGCTCCTCGCCCACCACCGGCATGCCGCCGAACCAGGCCGCGCATTGCTGCACGTTGACCGAGAGGTTGGCGTGGGTCAGCATTGCGCCTTTCGGGGTGCCCGTGGTGCCGCCCGTATATTGAAGCACCGCCACCTCGCTTGCGTCGATAGCGGGGGCGTCGAACCTGCCGTCATTGGCTTGGATCTCATGCGCTGCAATCACGCCGCGAACGGCGGCCCACGAGGAAACGTCTCCCTGTTTGAAAGCACGGAAAAGCAATCCCTTCATCAGCGGGAGCATGGTGTGAAAGGGCACGACGGCAATGTGCTTCAAGGTCCCGTCATCCAGAAGCGCTTTCGCCTTTGGAAACGTCGCCTTGAGGTCGAGCGTAACCATGATCCCGATATCCGCGTCCCGCGCCTGGGTTATCAGTTCGGGGATGCTGTACAGGGGATTGAAGTTTACGACCGTCCCGCCGGCCTTCAATATTGCGTAGTAGAAAACCGGAAAAGCCGGGCAATTCGGCAGCAGCAGGCCTACGCGGGTCCCCTTCGCGACGCCGAGCGCCTGAAGGCCCTTCGCTGTGCGATTGACGTCATGGGCGAGTTCGGCATAAGTCATCGTCCGGCCGAAAAAGCCTGTCGCAGGCCTTGCGCCAAAACGGGCCACAGCGAGATCTAGGATCGACGGCAGCGGTTGCGGCCTGAACCGTTGAAACCAATCGACGTTTGCCGGATAGGATTTCAGCCAGGGGTAGAGCGTGTCGCGATCGCCCGATGGCGCATGAGCATCTTGAAGGCCAGCCATTTTCTTCCACCCTCGAGCTTTATGCCTCTTCTAAGCGGTTATAAATCTTGAGCATACCAGAACGCATCGCGTTGCTTAAGCCCCCATATTTGTCTACGGACGGTGAAGAAAGAAGCATGCGTTGTTGGGCAACGTCTATATATATTTATGTAAATAAATTTTGCATTTACCGTCCATCGCAAGTTGAATCTGCGGCTCGGACTTGTACATCCTCAAGTGTGTTTACTGGACTTAAATCACCTTTGCCGCTATCTCGTTCGCAGTCGCACTTTTAGACTTTGCGCGCTTTCGGACGGCGCAGGGAGCTCCCGATGGACGACGTAGAAGAAAAGATCGTCGCGATATTGCGCAAGAACATGCGCGACCCGAACAAGGAGATCGAGCCCGGCACCAAACTGGCCGATCTTGAGATCGAGTCCTTCGACCTTGCTGTGATCGTTTTCGATATCGAGGATGCCTTCGACATACAGAATTCCTTACAATGCCAACGAGGAAGCGCAAGATTTTGCCACGGTCAGTTCGGTTGCCGACCGGGTGAAGGCCATTCTGGCGGCGAAGCATACCTCCAACGCCGCCGCTTGAGCGGACCCCAGCTCGGGACATCGGAAATGGCATCGGGAAAGGGGCGCCGTGTCGCTGTTACAGGAACCGGCGTGGTTTCTGCGCTCGGCACAGGGACCGGCAAGTTCTGGGCGGCAATCAAGCGCGGAGAATGCGGCATAGGCCCAATCACGGGCATTCCCCTGCAAGACTTGTATATCACTATCGGAGGCGAGGTCCGCGATTTCGATCCGAAAGTGCACTGCAACACAAAACCTCTTCTTCTGGCCGACCGTTATTCCCAGTACGCGGCGGCTGCGGCGCGCGAGGCGGTGCTTCAATCCGGACTTGAGACGCCCTTCAAGGATGGCGAGCGGGCAGCCTCGATCGTTGGGTCCGGCGGCGGCGGCATGGCGGCGCTCGAAAAGGCCTATGAGGACATCTTTGTCCATAGGAAGAAAGTCACGCATCCACTCACTTTGCTGCGCTTTATCGGAAGCTCGGCAGCCGCGCATGTGAGCATCTCCCATGGCATCAAAGGCCCCGTTTTCGGGACCGTCAGCGCCTGTTCGTCGGCGGCGCACGCCATTGGGCTAGCCTTTCAGATGATCCGCAGCGGCGCGGTAGACGTGGCGGTTGCGGGTGCTTCCGAAGCCGCTATCACTTACGGATCGATGCGCGCCTGGCAGGCCATGCGCGTCCTCTCGCCCGATGGCTGCTTTCCCTTTTCCAAGCGGCGCAACGGCACCGTGCTTGCCGAGGGAGCGGGCATTCTCGTGCTCGAAGACATGGTGCATGCTCAGGAGCGAGGTGCGGCGATCCTGGCGGAAGTCTGCGGTTTCGGGATGACTTCGGACGCTGGAGACATGCTGAACCCAAATATCGAGGGCCCTGCGCAGGCCATGAACCTCGCGCTTGCGGATGCCGGGGTCTCACCGGCCGATATCGGCTATTTGAATGCCCATGGGACCGCGACGGCGGCCAACGACATCAACGAAACGCGCGCGATCAAAAAGGTCTTCGGCGCGCACGCTAGTAGGCTTTCCATATCCGCTACGAAGTCCATGCATGGTCATTGCCTCGGGGCCGGTGGAGGCATCGAGGCTGTGGCTTGCCTCATGGCTATGCAGGATGGCTTTGTCCCGCCAACCGCCGGTTTTGACGAGCCGGGTGAGGAATGCGATCTCGATTATACCCCGAACGAGGGACGAAGCCGCGAGATCGTCTACGCGATGTCGAACTCCTTCGCTTTTGGCGGCCTTAACGCGGTGCTCGTTTTTGGCCCGGCCCCGGACTAGAGGCACCCCTTGACCTCGCGGCCGCCCGGGCAGCTTAAACCAGTTGCATAAGGCCTGGCCTTGTGTTGCATCTGACGGCGCCGGGATGAATTACTGGCTGCGCCTCGGACGTGCGAAGGGAACGGCGTTTCCTAGAAGGACTTTTAATGCCGATGATATTCAGCGAGCATTCGCCCCTGTCCTGGATTGGCTTCGGCTGTCTTATCCTCATCATCCTCGCTCTCGATCTGAACATTTTCAATCGCCGGGCAAGAGCAATCCCCGTACGTGAGGCGCTCTGGAAGACAGCCGCCTATATAGTCCTCGCTCTCTGCTTCGATGCCTGGATTTATTGGCAAAGCGGGCGCGATAAAGCCGTAGAGTTCTTGACAGGCTATGTCGTCGAGTATGCGCTCAGCATGGACAATATCTTAGTGTTTGTTGTAATACTTGCATATTTTCAGGTACCTGTACAGTCCCAGATGCGCGTCTTACTTTGGGGTATCATCGGCGCTATGGTTTTACGTGCTATTTTTATTTTTGCCGGACTTGCATTACTGGACCGCTTCGACTGGATGGTCATCGTGCTTGGCGTTTTCCTCATCATCACCGGTCTCAGGACTATGCGCGAAGGGGGCGAACCGCCAGATCTGAAAAACAGCCGCATGATTCGTCTGCTTCGCCGTTTCATCCCCGTCACAGCGAGCTTTGACGGAACCAAGTTCTTCACAAGAAACCCTTCGGGAAAGGCTTTCGCGACACCCCTTTTTCTCGTTCTTATCGTTCTGAACATCATCGATATCATGTTTGCGTTCGAACTCGGTTCCCGCCGTATTTGCGATTACACGCGATCCCTTCATTGTTTATACATCGAACGTATTCGCCATCCTTGGCTTACGGGCGCTCTATTTCGCTCTGTCGGGGATGATCGACAAGTTTCGTTACTTGAAGTTCGGCCTTTCGCTTGTCCTGATCTTCATTGGCATCAAGATGATTTACAATTACCCGGATTGGCTCGCGGATATTCCCAATGAATGGGCGCTCGGCATAACCGCGCTTCTGATCTTCGGATCGATCGCTGCATCGCTTATCCAGAGCAGGCGCGACGAAAGACAGGGGCGCCCCACCACGCCCCGCTAAGGTCTTTTTTCGGGCCTATTCGCGGTCACGCTCAAGCGACGGCGCGTTCTATGCACCGCAGCGGTTATGCACCGGATTTCTCAGCCGATGAGTCCCGGTAGCGACATGGCGATGCCTGGAATGAAACAGATGAGCAGGATCGCGAGCATCATAAGGAATACAAAGGGCAGCGTGCCCCACATGACCTTCGACAGCGGGATGTCCGGCGCGATATTCTTGATGACGAAGATGTTGAGCCCAACGGGCGGGTGAATAAGCCCCATCTCCATCACGATGGTCATCACCACGCCGAACCAGATCAGGTCGAAACCCGCCGCCTTGATTGGCGGCAGGATGATGGGAGCGGTCATTAGGATGATCGAAACCGGCGGCAGAAAGAACCCCAGCACGACGACGAAGAGCAAGACTGAGGCGAGTAGCGCCCATTTCGATAGGCCGAGCGATGTCAGCCAGATCGCCGCGCTTTGCGAAATATGCAGATAGCTCATGACATAGGCATAGAGCAGCGAGAAGCCGATGATGAGCAGCAGCATCGAGCTTTCCCGCATGGTTCCGCTCAGGATCGGCATCAGCCGGGCCGGCCGCCAGACGCCGTACATGACGCCAATGACAAGCAGCGCGAGGATGGCGCCGACGCCAGCCGTTTCCGAAGGCGTCGCCCATCCGGCATAGAGCACAACCATAACACCGGCGAGGATGGTCACGAACGGCATCACCCAGAGCAGCATGCCAATCTTTTCGCGTAGCGTGTAAGAATGCTCGTCCAAGATCGCGGTTTTTTGACCACCGTGTTGGAAAGCCGTCCGGGCATGCGCGCGTTCGCGCCGGTATTTCCATGCCGAGTAAGACGAGAACAGAACGATCAGCAGAAGGCCCGGCCCAATGCCCGCCAGGAAAAGCTTGCCGAGCGAAACTTCGGCGGCGACCGCATACAGCAGCATGGTGACGGATGGCGGCAGCAAGATGCCAAGCGTGCCGCCAGCAGCAATGATGCCCGCCGCGAGGCCGGGCGAGTAACCGCGCTTGCGCATCTCCGGGATGCCGGCCGAGCCGATGGCGGAACATGTCGCGGGAGAAGACCCCGCCATGGCGGCGAACAGCCCGCAAGCCAGCGTATTGGCGATGCCGAGGCCACCTGGGATGCGGTGCAGCCAGGCATGCAGCGCCGTGTAGAGATCTCGCCCTGCGTCCGAGCGCCCGATCGCTGCGCCCTTCAAAATGAAAAGCGGGATCGCAAGAATGATGGTGTTCGCAAGCTCCTCATAGACATTCTGGGCGACAGTGTCGACGGAAGCGCGCGGCATGAACAGGATCATGAAGCCGGTGGCGACGACACCGAGCGCGAAGGCGATGGGGATGCCGGAGAACATCACAACCAGAGTAGCGCCGCAGTAAGCGATGCCGATCGTTGCCGGGTCCAGGGCGCCGGCAAGCGGCATCACGGGCCTATCCCAGAGCAAGAACGCGGCTAGCGCCCCTACGGCCGCGAAAAGTACAATCATGGACCGCTCGCCTACCTGCAGCGCGAGTTCGATCGCGAGCAGGGCCATACCGGCCGTCATCAAGCCATAGGGGATGTAAAGCGGCGGCGCCCAGGCGGATTGGGAGACCTGCTCTTCGACCCAGGCCTCGCGCAGCAGCGAAAACGATTCCCAAGCCATGAAGGCCACGAACAGGAACGAGAGGCTGTCCGTAAGGACGGTCCGGCGCCGGCGCCACCGCTCCGGCAGCAAGGAACCAAGAACCTCGATGCCGATATGTCCGCGCCGCGCCTGAACCGCCGCCGCGGAGCAAAAAACCGCCCCCGCCACGAGGAAGATTTCCATCTCGTCCTGCCACTCGATCCCTTGACCGAGAATATGGCTGGCGATGACGCCAAAGGTCAGGACGGCGCTCGCCGCTACGAGCGCGACGGCGCTCACATTGAAGAAAAATTCGATCAGCCGCCGGAAGGCCGCTGCCGCCACAGTATTGCTTTTTGCCGCTGGTTGCGCCCCAGCTGCGAGGATCGCGTCCGATCCAAGCTCGGCGCTCATCAGGTAAGCGACCGGGCGTTTGCAAGAAGGTCCGCCGCTTCCGCCGATTTGCCGCTGAAATCCTTCCAGGCAGTCTTCTCTGCGATGGCGCGCCACTTGGCGAGGTCATCGTCCGAAAAATCGACGATTTTCGCGCCCTTCGCCGCGTAGACTTTCGCGGCCTCTTCGTCGTCTTTCTTGGCTTCCTCCGTTCCGAATGGCTCCAATTCTTCGCCTACCTCGATGACGATCTTTTGCTGATCAGCGGAAAGCGAATCGAAAATGGCCTTCGATATCATGAGCGGCTCGCACATGAACCAGATCGAGCCATTGCGGGCGGTTGTCAGCACTTTCGCAAGCTCCTCCAGCCGGTATGAGATGAGGCTGGTCGAGGAGGTCAGCGCCGCATCGAGCGCGCCCGTCTGCATGCCGAGATAGATTTCATTCGAGGGCATCGTGGAGACCTGCGCGCCGGCCGCCGCAATCATCAGATCCATCTCACGGCTGCCTCCCCGTATTTTCAGGCCTTTCGCGTCCTCCGGAGCGCGAACGGGCGCGGTGCGCGACGCGACACCGCCTGCCTGCCAGACCCAGGTCAGAAACTTGACGCCCTTTGCCTCGGCGATCCGCGATATGTCCTTGCCAACCGGTGCGTTCTTCCACTTCGCGCCCTGCTCGTAGGTGGTGACGAGACAGGGCATAAGGCCGAGGTTCATGGCCGGCACTTCTCCCCCTGCATAAGCCATGGGATAGAGTGACAGATCGAGCGCACCTTTGCGTAAGGCGGAGAATTGCGCATTCGTCTTCATGAGAGACGAGCCAGGATAGATTTCGAACCTCAAAGCGCCGTTGGTGCGCTCCTCGACTGCCGCGGCGAAGCGCAGGCACAGCCTGTCTCTGAAATCCCCCTGGGCAATGGTGCCGCCCGGGAATTGGTGCGATATTTTCAGCGTGCGCGGCGTTTGTGCACGCAGAAGTGCTGGAGCAGCGAATGACAATGCGGTGCCCGCGACGAATGACCGTCTCGAAATCATACCGGCGTTCTCCCTGCCGCGCTTAAGCACGGACGTTGTTCTAAGGTCTGTCCTCTTTTCACGGAACCGCATCCTTCGAGACGCCGCTGTGCGGCTCCTCATCCTTCGAGACGGCCTTCGGCCTCCACAGGATGAGGCCCTCGCTCATGGTGAGAGGCCGCAGGCCGTCTCGAACCATAAGGGGAGGCGATCCCAGAAGAGAGACAAAGTCTAAGTTGCGTTATAACACTATCCGGCCGGCCGGAAGACTTACCTTTTGGCATGATTATCCCAATGCGTACCCAGCGGCGCTTGCCGCCTCCCGTGCCATCCGCCCCCCAACCCCCTTGCGAGCCCATGTGTTGCCGCGAGGGCCTCAGGCATGATAGGTATCCACAATGTGCGGCCAGGCCTTGCCCGCGCTGAGGCCAGGGGCGTGAGGCTTTTGTCTATGTCCTGACCGTCTGTTCGTGGTGAATCTTGGACGACCGGAAATCCGCCGAGCAGCCGCAGGCGGTCCTCTTCGCCTGCAGCATGAATGCCATACGGTCGCCGATGGCTGCCGGAATCCTGCGCTATCTTGCGGGCAAGCGGATCTATGTCCGCTCGGCAGGCGTTCACGCAGGCGAGCCCGATCCCTTTGCGATTGCGGTCATGGACGAAATCGGCATCGACATCGCGAAGCACAAGCCGAAGCTCATTGAGGATCTGGAGGACATATCCTTCGATCTCATCGTAACGCTCGCTCCGGAGGCTCACCACAAGGCGCTTGAGCTGACCCGGACCATGGCTGTGGATGTGGAATATTGGCCGACGCTCGAACCGTCCGCCGCGGTTGGGAACCGTGAGCAAATCCTCGAAGTTTATCGATCGGTCCGGGATCAGCTCTTCGCGCGGATCAAGGCGCGCTTCGGCATCACGGGCGCACCGCAAGCGTAAAAACAGACGTTTCAGGCTAAAGCTTATCTTTGTGTTTGCAAAAAACAT
This sequence comes from uncultured Alphaproteobacteria bacterium, assembly GCA_963817705.1. GTDB lineage: Bacteria > Pseudomonadota > Alphaproteobacteria > Rhizobiales > Rhodomicrobiaceae > Rhodomicrobium. The sequence goes on along the minus strand of CAWFPF010000001.1, from coordinate 1,182,305 downwards.
ACAATAAAATCTGCCCCGCGCCCTTATGCAGCATGGCTACAACCGCCTCCCGTGATATGGTCTGAACGAACCAAATCCATTCCGAACGAGCAAATCCAAGTGTGAAATGGAGCCTCCCTGCCGATGCATCACTTTCTTGAATGGCATGCCAGCCAGTACATGACAAAAAATGTCACGGCCATACCATCCACCATGAGCTTGCACGACCTCGGAGCCCTGTTCGACCGCTTCGACTACAATTCATTCCCCGTCGTGGACAATGGCGTTTGCGTTGGCATCGTGACGAAATTCGATTTCCTTCAATCCTTTGTTTTCAGGACGAATTCGCTCGTGCCCCATTATCACGACCTCATGGGCTGCACAGTGAAGGATATCATGACGAAGGACCTCGTCTTTGTGGAACCGGAAACGCCGCTCACCCGGGTGCTTGAGCTCATGGTCACCATGCGGACGCGCAGCTTTCCCGTGCTCGATCCCGGCCGCAAGCTTTTGGGCATGATTTCGCGCACGGACATCTCGCACGCACTTTATGCCTCGGACAACGCGGATGCACAAAAAGCAGTTAAGGTATTAGAACAGCAGCGCCGGTAAGCGCGCCGCGCCGCAGGCTCGACAGCGCCTCGTTCGCCTCCGGTAGCGCGAAAAGCTGCACTGTGGTCTTCACGGGAACCTTGGGCGCGAGTTCCAGAAACTCGATGGCGTCGCGCCGGGTCAGGTTCGCGACGGAACGCACCACGCGTTCGCCCCATAGAATGCCGTAGGGGAAGCTGGGTATGTCCGACATATGGATGCCCCCGCAAACCACGTTCCCGCCCTTGCGCACGGCCCGCAACGCAGCGGGAACGAGATCGCCCACGGGTGCGAAAATGATGGCCGCGTCGAGTTCTTGGGACGGCCGTTCACCCGAGCCGCCAACCCATTGGCAGCCGAGCGAGCGGGCGAAATCCTGCGCTATCCTGTCGCACGGCCTTGTGAAGGCGTAAACGCTGCGGCCTTCGTAAAGCGCGACTTGGGCCACGATATGCGCCGCGGCTCCGAAGCCGTAGATGCCGAGCGCTTTGCCCGGCCCGGCCATTTTGAGCGAGCGGTATCCGATCAATCCCGCGCAGAGGAGCGGCGCGGCTTCGGCATCGCTGTAGCCCTCCGGGATCGGGAAGCAGAAGCGGGCGTCCGCGACGGCGTAGTCCGCGAAGCCGCCGTCGAGCTGATAGCCGGTGAACTTCGCGAAATCGCACAGGTTTTCCTCGCCACGCCTGCAATAGGCACATTCCCCGCAGGTGAAGCCGAGCCAGCCAACGCCCACGCGCTGCCCTTCATGAAAACCCGTAACGCCTTCGCCGGTTTGTACAACTTCCGCTACAATCTCATGGCCGGGTACGATGCGATCCCGGCAGGGCGGCAAATCGCCATCGGTGACGTGCAGGTCCGTCCTGCAAACCGCGCAGGCTTTCACCTTGAGCAGAAGCTGGCCGGGCCCTGTTTTAGGAACTTGCCGGCTTTCCAGTGTCAGAGGCTCGCCCGGCGCCGTCAGAACCATCGCTCTCAAAGCAACCTCCCTTGCACACGATCCATGAAAATAAGGAGGAGGTCTTTGCATTTCCATCGTATGGAGACCCCGCCGGGCCACAACCTGATATTCATGCTGAGAAATTATGCGGATAAACCTCCGGAACCGGGCTCCCGATTGCACCTCCTAAGCTCTGCGGGTGACGGGCAGAGATGACCTGGAGTTGACGCTAATGCCCATTCACCGTGACCGCTTCGATGGCGCCCGTTTCGACGCCGTTCCGGATGGCGATGGCGGCGTAGGTGCCGCTTTTCAACATCCTTTCGAGAGCGGCCCTCACCGCATCGCGGAGCGCGGGGCCGTCACCGGTCTTCAGGAATGGGATGCCGGCGAGCTTGCTGCCGAACGGGCTGCCAATTGGCTTAAAAAGGCCGGGATCGAGCTTATCGCAATAGGCGAGCGTCTCGCTGCCTTGAATTGCGGCGTCGATCCGGCCCATTTTGAGCTGAATGCGGGCGTCGAAGGACCCTTCCGTGCCCAAAACGGCGACGGCAGGCATGCCTTTTGCTTCGCAATTCACGCGCGACCACTCGGCCATGTCCACGGTCCAGGTGCCGGACCTGCTGGCGCCGGCCCGCTTGCCGCACAGCGTTTCGAGCGTCAGGGCCCGGGTATCGGCGGCCCGCACCGTCACCACGGCCGTGGTTCTAAGATAGTCGACGAAGTCGAAACTCTTCCGGCGGTTCTCTGTATCGGCCATGAACGCGAGGATCATGTCGATGCGGCCGGTCTTCAGCGAAGGCATCATTTGTGCGAACGAGATCTCGCTCCATTCGGCTGTGACGCCGAGTTCCCGGGCAATGGCCTCGCCGAGTTCGATGTCGAAGCCGGTGAGCTGCATCGAGTAGGGGTCCTTGTAGGTGATTGGCGGATAATTTGGATGCGTGCCGATGACGATGCGGCCCCTCTCCGCGATCCGCGCAGGCAGCTCCACGCTTTGCGCGGCCGGCGGCCAGGCGAGGAAGAGGAGCGCGAATAGGACGGCACCCGAATGCACGGCGGCGGATGCGCGCGTCAAAGCACGGCTCCGATGAAGTCGCGCGTGCGCTGCTCGGCGGGAGCCGAGAGGACCACCGCGGGCGGCCCTTGCTCCACGATCCGCCCGCGATCCATGAATACGACCTGCGAAGCGGCTTCGCGCGCAAAACCGAGTTCATGCGTCACAACCAGCATCGTGATGCCGGTGGCGGCGAGATCGCGCATCACCGCCAGCACCTCTCCCACGAGTTCGCGGTCCAACGCCGATGTCGGCTCGTCGAAAAGCAGGACCTCGGGATGTATGGCGAGGGCGCGGGCGATCGCGACGCGCTGCTGCTGGCCGCCCGACAGCTCGGAAGGGTAGGCGTGTGCCTTCTCCGCGAGCCCGACACGGGCCAGGAGCGCGCGCGCCTCTTCGATTGCCGCGGGCCTCGGGCGGCGCAGCACGCGGACAGGCCCCTCGATGATATTTTCTACCGCAGTCATGTGCTGGAAAAGATTGAATCGCTGGAACACAGTTCCGGTCTTGAGCCGTTGGCGGGCGATGCGCTCCTCGCTGAGTTCGCGCAGCGTGTCTCTCCGCCGCTCGTAACCGAGGAGTTCGCCGTCGAGGAAAATCGCGCCCTCGTCGATTGATTCGAGCTGGTTAATGCACCGCAAAAGAGTGCTCTTACCCGATCCGGAAGGCCCGACAATGCATTGGACCGAGCCGCGGGCGACATCGAGCGACAGTCTATCGAGCGCGACGAAATCGCCGAAGCGTTTGGTCACACTGACGGCGCTGACGATGGGATCAACCATGTGCAGCAAGCTTCACGGCCCCATGCCGCGGCGATCGAGCGTGTCCCTTGGCGAAATATCGCTCTAGCATCATCTGGCCGGCCTGCAGGATTGTGACGACGAACAAGTACCACGCGGCGGCGACGATCAGCAACTCGATGACTCGCGCGTTCGCGTAGTAGATCGTCTGCGCATTGCGAAGGATCTCGGCGTACTGGATGACGCTCGCAATGGATGTGAGTTTAACCATGCCGATCACCTCGTTGCCGACCGGAGGGATGATCACGCGCATGGCCTGGGGAAGCACGATCCGGCGGAGCGCCATCAGGCGAGTCATGCCGATGGATTTGGCCGCCTCGGTCTGGCCGGTGTCGACGGAGAGGATTCCCGAGCGGACAACTTCAGCGGTGTAGGCGCCCTGATTGAGGCCGAGCCCCAGAAGCGTCGCGACGAACGGCGTCATGACCTCGACCGTCGGAACCTCGATGAGGCCCGGAATGCCGAGCACCGGAAAAACCAGCGCCAAATTGAAAAAGAGGAGCAGCTGCAGGATCAACGGCGTGCCGCGGAAGAGCCAGATGTAGCCAAAGGCGACGGTCCGCAAAACCGGATTGGGCGACATGTACATGACCGCGAACACGACTCCAAGCGCGATTCCGAGGCTCATCGCGCAGACGGTCATCACGATCGTGTTGACGAGCCCGAACAGGATAGCGGGCGCGGTAAGAAACTCGCCCACGACACCCCAGTCGATGTCCCCCTCGGCAAAGGCCTTGACGATCCACGCGACGAAGAGCGTTATGAGCGCCGCCCCGATCCATCGCCCGGTATGGAGCCGAGCCATCTTTGGGAGCCCGGCAATCGCCGCGCGCTCATCCGGCGGGTAGTAAGATCCGTACACCCGATCACCGTTCTGCAACTCGGCAACTCCCCGAACTAAGAGGACGCTCTCACGCACTCGCCCGGCCTAAACGCCCCGGAACGTTTCGCGGCCCTCGATCTCCATAATCTCGCTGTTCGACAGGCGTTTGCTTTCCCGGCGTTGCTTTTCAAGCCGGCGGCTGTACCAGCCGCCGGCCTGCGCAACGAAAATACCGAGCAGAATGATGCTGCCGCCGATCAGCACCGGATTGCCCGGCACTTCGCCCAGAATCAGGAAGGCGAAGGTGACGGCGGCGATAGGCGAGAACGACTGAGCCAATGCCACGTCCTGCCCGCGGGCATTCCGGACACCAAGGAGAAAAAGGGTCTGGCCGCCAGCAACGATCACGGCACCGTAGAGCAGCATCCACTTCCAAACGATCGGTGCGGAAAGATCCACAAAATGGCCTGGTCCGTAGAGATAGTAGGCCCAAGAGAAATAGAGGACTGCTCCGAACATCACTCGCGTTACCGCGAAAATGCCAAACGGCACCGATTTCAGCCACATCTTGGAAAGGAGCGTCCCGCTTGCCAGCGTCGCCGCAGTGAGTAGGGCGTAGATCTCCCCTATCCCCAGCGTAAAGCCGCCCATGTCGCGGGTGATGAGGTAAATGATGAGGACAACACCGGCGAACGAGACTGCGGCGCCGGTGGCCGACCACTTATCCGGCCGGTCTTTGAGAACCGAGGCGGCGAGCACCATGAACACGATCGGCTCTATGCGGCCGAGGAAAACGACGTTCGTCACGCTGGTGTGCGCGAGGGCAAGAAATCCGAGCGCGGGAGCGGCGAAGCCGGCGAGAACTCCCATGATGAGTATGCCGCCCCAGTCGGATCGGGTGAGCTTACGGAAATTTTCGGCCGTCCAGTCTTTGCGGTGCAGGACAAAGAGAGTCACGGCCGCAACGAGGTTGCCGGCGAACAGCACGTTGCAGAAGCTGATTGGGTTCCGGCCGTCGATAAGGTTGGCGGCGCCGATGCCGGTCAAAACGACGACCACGGATTTTGCCAGCGCGAAGATAGCAAGCGCGAGCCAAACCATGACGGCCGCATATCGGGAGAGGTCGGCGGCCGCCGGCTTTTGCGTGTTGACAGCTATTGTCATCGTTTTCCTCAAGAGGTCCGAAGCGTGGCCGTGTCAGAGGCCGGGCTCCGTATTCAACATAGACTGCCGACTGATCCGCGAGCGGATGCATGCAGAGCTTCGCATTCGTCCGAAACGCGGCCGTATTGGTTGGGCTGATCACCGCGATGATGCGCCGCGCGCCGAGCGAAAAGCGGGCTTCGAGCAGGCTGGCGGCGGTGATGGCCGAGCCCAATCCGCGGCCCTGGGCCTCAGGGGCAACCGAAACGCCGACGAGTATTGCGGTCTCGGCAAGGCCAGGGGCGACGCCGGACAGGTCGACAATGGTCGAGGATGCCTGGAGATCGCGGTTAGCGTCCCGGTAGAGGACGGTCGTAAGGCGTCCGTGCGCGCCCCGCAAGAAGGCGCCCGGCAGCGGCGTCAGGCCTGCGGCGATGTGCAGGTTCTGGACTGCGCGGATTTCAGCGGCGGAGGCTTCGCCAGAAAGAACGGAAATCCTGCCGCTGTTCGAAACTTTGAATTTCGCAAGCACGCTCCCGGCCTCGATCACGAAACCGGCTTCGTCCGCGCCAATGATTGGCATCGGCGCCGAAATGTCCGTGCCGTCCGGCAGCGGCAATTCCGTCACGGCCTTGGTTGCGCTGGTGCTTCCGAGAACAAGGATGCGCCGGAATCCTTCCAGGAATTGGGTGAACTTGGTCAGATCGAAAGCCGGCGGGAAGACCGCCACGGAACGCCCGAAGGAGACGGCGCCCTTTGCGGCTGCAACGCGGGAGCGGCTGCGGTGTATGCGCTTCTGCGCTGTCCGCTGGAGGGGGGTTCCCGCCGGTTCGATGCCGCGGCGCCTTATGGCGAAACAAGGATAAATGTCCGGTGTAACAGGCGTTGCTAAAAGCTGATTTATTGACACATCCCCAGCTCCAGTCTTGGCGCTTCATCCAAGTATCGGAAGTTATTTGTACGGATCTGCTGAGCTGTCTTAATTCAGTACTTCCGCCGCCCCGAAAGGCTGGAGGATAACACCTTCAGGATCGCGCAAACCCCATGCGCCGGGAAATGCCGATTGGCTCTTGTGTCCATAGCGGTGAGATATGCACTGAGGCATGCAAGCATGTGTTTGATATCGGAACACCCTGCCGCTTGCAATTATTCTAATTGCTGTAGCCACGGCACCGTTACATCTGCAGGCTACCTCCCAAATCCTCTTTGGCACGCCCCTGCCGCGCCCCTCCCGAAAAGTGCTGTGGCCTCAGCGCCATAGTCCCGGCCCCTCGCCTTGAGATGGTTAAATCATTAGGACAATTTTTAGCTTGTTTGCGCACACTCGCTTACGGCTGCTGCCGCCACCCAGTGCGCCAAGTTGTTGTAACCCCGTGGCAATGAGTGAGTGAAATGGGGAATGATAGTAAGCGGCACGTATTGAGCCTCCTCATCGCGGCAGGAGGATGTGTCGCCGGTGCGTATAGTGCGTATGCCGCGTTTTCGAATGGCAAACTGATAACCGATGGGCCCGCCGGGACGATGTTCGGGCTCGCCTTTGCGTCTGTCGTGATCATCAGCTGGATGATGCTGCCCTGGGCCGACAAGCGCGCCGAAGACGGCTCCCACGGCGATGCCTGGCTCTGGCGTTTGAGCTGGTTCATGGCGCTTGGCTTTGTGCTGGCGAATTCCATCATCTACACGGTTCACTACCGGACGGAGATGACAGAAACGAAGGGCCTGCGCATCGAAGCCTATGAGCGCGCCCAGCGGCTCGAAGCGTTGGCCTCGGCGGAACTGGCTGGGCTCCGCACGAACCCGCGCTGGGGCGCCACGAGCGGATGCTCGGACGCGACCGCCGCAAAGTCGATCCAATATTGCGAGCAAGTACGCGAGGCGCAAACGCGGATTCATAATGCCGCGGTCGTCCTCGAAAAGGGCCGGCGGCGGCGAAGGATGAGGGCGCGGAAACGCTTGCCTGGGTACTCGGCGTCGATGAGGCGAAAATCCGGCGCAGCCTCCCGATTTTCTGGGCGGTGATCCTGGAATTGATCGCTTCGCTCTGCATGCGGGAAGCCTTCGCGACGTTCCGGGCGCCGTCTGAGTCGAAGGCGGGGCTGCAAGCGGCCCCCTCGGATTCCCGGGCGGATGCGGACATTCCGGCGTCCCGGCAGACCCCAGAAGCCGGCGCTGCCGAAGTCCCGCATCTCAGCGTCGTCGCATCCTTCAACCGCGAGGCGCAAAGCCATGGCGCCATGAACGACAACATGCCGCTCGCTGCCTATGCCTGACCGCGTCAATACCATCCAATGGGCGCCAGCCGCGCCAAGCGTTGCTCGCATGCGGTCATCCCCTGGGGAAGCGCCAAACGCGCTATCCGGGATCTTGCACGCGCGATGCGCCTCTCACTGGCGGTTATCCAGAGCGTCGCGCATTCTCTTTTCGAAGCTTTGTCCTGGCGGCGGAGCCGGCGCTGGCACGGCGGGCGTAGCATCTGCCGGCGCTTCCGGCTCGGCGGGCTGTTCGCTATTTCGCTTGTGGCGGCGGCCTTGCTTGCTGGAAGCGGGTTCCTGGGTTGCTGTCCACTGCTTGGCAGCGGATGGCTTGTTGAGCCCTTCCAGCTTGGTGAGGTCGCCCTCCATCTTGCGGACAAGGACGGCGCGGACAAAATCATCGCCGGCGAGCGTCCTGGGCCGGGCGCCAAGCTCACGCAGCGGTCCGGCAAGTTCGATCTTGATGGGAGGCCAGCGTGTATGGCTGCCGTTGCCAACTCCCATCTGCCAGGAGCTGTCCACTTGCATTTTGTTGAGGTCGAGATAGGCCTCCATGCGCACGGAAGCCTCCCGGCTCCGGAATGAAGCACGGCGGATTTCGAGTGTGCCATCTTGGACGGAAACAGGGATTCTCACCTTGCGGAAGCCCAAATCGCCGGCCTGCGAAGCGGCCAGAACCTTCTTTGAGATCGCTTCCTCGGTCAATGGTAATGGCTGCGCCAGCAAATCCTCCGCGCTTTTTTGAACGGCTGCGGGCGAGAACTTCGAGAGCTGGCCGTCGGAAAGCCTGATGTTACCCCGGCCGCGAAGCACCGAGATGAGACCGCGCGGGCTCAACCCTTGCCCGGCCGCCGAGAGCGTGAGCGAAGCTTGTCCGGTTATCAAGGGCGCCGTCCCGGTGGCGGGCAGCGCGGTCAGGTCGGCGCCAGCGAGAGAAAGTTCTCCCTCTCCGGCAATCGTGGTCCCTTGCGCTGCCAAGCTGAAAGACGTCTCAAAGCCGCCGCCGAGCGCTTTTCCCGAAAGCTCCCCGACCTCGAGCCGCCCTTTTTCGAGCTTCGCATCGATTCGCCCGTCTGAAAGAGTGACCGCCTCGCTCAGCTTCATCGCCTTGGCCGCGAGCGAAATGCTGCCGGCGGTGTCCTGAAATGCCGCCAGCGAGAAGGGCCTGCCGCTCCAAACATCGGGCGGCGGCAGCGGCGCACCGGCGGAAGCTGGCAAAGCCAGCGCGGCGTTCTCTGATGGCGTGTCAGACAGAAAATAGCCCAGCAAGGACGCCACCGCATACCGGCCAGCGTTCAGGTCCGCGTCCACACGTGTCACCGCCCCTCCGGAGTCGATTGAGAGGCGCCCCGTGACAGCGTTCCCAGGAGCTTCCGCATTCAAGTCGCTGGCCTCGACGCTTCCCTTGGCAAAGGCAATGTTCGTGTTGATACGTAAGGCGGCGTTAGTCTCCCCGCCGAGAAGGGCCAGCAACGGAGCGGGCAAAAACTGTTCCGGCGCCGGGCTCGATGCAAAGGCCTTGCCTTTGAATGAAAGCGGCTGAACACTGAGCGCGGCGGCACCGTCGAACTGAGCCTGCAAGGGACCGGTATTGAGAGCGGCGGATGTTTGCAACTGGTCCGGTGTGCCACTGACGCGGATTGCAAGAGCACCAGGGGAAAGGGAAGGTCCGGGCGCTATCACCGCGTTCGGGAAAAGCAATCCAAGCATTTTGTTGCCATCCGGGGACGACAGGTTCGCCTGCGCCGTCAAAACGCCCGCTTTCCACTCTTGGAGAGAACCCGTGAGTTGAGCGCTGCCTTCGATGTGGGTGAGCCCGGCATTACCCGCGATCTGTGCCTTGGACGTTCCGGCGCCCGGTTCCGCGCCGTAACTGATCGAAAGGGAAGCAGGTGCCAGCATGCCGGCGCGCGAGCCCAACGGACCGCTGGCCTCATAGCCGGCGAGCGCCGCAAGCTGAAGAATGGCTTGGCTCGACCGGGCTTCGAGGCGGCCATTGAACTGCCCCTCTCCTGCGCCCGTGAGAGGAACGGCGCCCTCTCCGCGAACCGCCAGACCGCCCGCGGTTTCCGCGGTCAACTTTGAAATCGTGACAGCTTCGCGGTCCGCCTTGAGTTGAACCGCCACATTCTTCAGCTCGGCGGCGCTCGTCTTGATGGCGCCGGCGGTGATGGACGCCTCTACGGCTTCAAAGCCGCCCGCGTCGCCGCCAAAGATCGAAGCGATCCGCGAGAGACTGTTCTGCGATGCTGCTTTCAGCGTGTCCGGTGACACGTTGCCGCCTTCGCCGCCGCCCTCGAAAGCGCTGAAATCGAAACTATCCCCAGCTAGCGATACGGAGAGCTTGCGAGCCGGAGCCTTGTCATATCGCAGGCTTGCCGTAAAGGCCGTGCCAGGCCAAGCTCCCCGTGCCCCCTTCGAAGGCGGCGGCATCGCTGGAAAGCGTCAAGGATCCTTGTAATGCGAAGGAGCCGCCGGAAAGCCGGTTCGCCCCCCAAGCGGAGGGCGCGGCCCAGCGGACAAGCCGGGTCAGATGTTTACCATCGATTGCGGCGCTGGCGGAGAGACCCGAGGTATCGCCGGCTTTCGTCACCGTGCCCGCGAGCTTGACCGTGGCATCGCCCGGCAGTTTTGCCTGTGCCTGTTCGAACACCCAGCGCTGCCCCATCCGCGATCCGTGGATCGTTACCCCTTCGACCGGCTCGCCCCGGAGCTGTATCTGACCGGCTTCGAGGGAAAGGCGCACACCGAAATCCGGCTCCAGCCAGAGCAGGCGATCGGCGCGCTTCGCAGCGCTTCCCAATCCGCGGGTGCTGCCGGTGCCATCGATGCGGCCGGTCCCGAAGCCCCGGTGAGCAATGCGTCAGCATCGAGCGCACGGGCTTGCAGTGCGACGGTTGCAGATTTCGCGGTGAAATCGATGCTTGCGGACCCGAGGAACACCTGCGGGCGGTTCTGCGGATCGATCGTGATCGCCAAGTCGTCTAAGGTTGCAGTGGAGAGGCCGAGCTTCGCCGCCGATTTGAGCTGGATATCAAAGGGGAGTCGACCGGCGCCGCTTGCCTGTTGCGGCAGGTTCAAAGCGACCGATCCATCGAAGGAGGGGTCCGAAACGGTACTCAACAAGCCATCGGCCTGAATGGAAACTTTGGACCCCGTGTCCACGGCAGTCCCTGCGAGCTTTATTCCGGCCCACGCCGCCGGCGCTGCCGAAAGTTTCACGTCGTATTGGCGATCCCCGCGCGACAGGTGCCCATTGAACCGGTACGAGCCCGCCGGAGGCGTGGCGGAAACGGTCCCGCTGATCTTGATCAGCGAAATCGCTTCGGTTGAGCTATTGCCACGGGCAAAAACGGCGATCCGGCCGCGGTCGATGTCGACGCTATTCACGCCCGCGGTCAATGGAAGCGCGTCCATTCCGGCTTCGGGATCGGGGCCGGACAGCGGCTTGGAGAAATCGACCATCAGGACCGGACGGACGAGCCGGACCTTGCCAGCCTCGATCTTGCCCTGGAGCAGCGCGCCAAGCGAAACCAGGAGATCGACCGACTCGGCGGTCATGAAGGCGCCGTCCAAAGTGCCGTTTCCGGCGGCGATGTTGTTCGCGCGGAGATGAGGCTCCGGCAGGAGCACGATATCGATATCGCCGAGAATGCTGACTTTGCGGCCAAGGATGCCAGACGCCGTCTTCTCGATGAGCGGCCGGTACTGGTTCCAGTCGATCAAGGCCGGCAAGGCGAAAGCCGCGGCCAGCACAAGGATCAGAAGGGTAGCGAGAGTGGCGAGTATGCGGCCCAAATCAGTCCTCTTTGGCTTTTCGCGCTGAGGGAACACCGAATCGGCGCGGGTGGCGCCTGCCGGTAAACTAGAGCACCAGGGCGGAAAATGAAATGCCCATCGGCCCGGTCCCGCTTTCGCAAAGGCGGGCGGGGGAACCCCTCCGTCATGGCCGGGTCAAGCCCACGGCTGTCCGGTTTAATTCGCGCTCTCAATCAAGGCGTCATCCCCGAAAGGCGCGCTTGCGCGACTTAAGGGGATCCAATTTCCCACAGGCGCAAGCTTCGGCATGGATTCCCGATAATCGCCAAAGCGATTTCGGGAATGACGTCGAGTCAATGGCAAGTAATGCGAACCGGACTGCCGTGGGCTTGACCCGGCCATCCACGCTATGGTCTCGGCCTTTGTGTATGGATGGCCGCATCAAGTGCTCCCCATGACATACGGGCGATGCAGTGCCATTTCCTGGCGACGGCCAACGCCGTGGAAGTTTGCAGTCAACAAACTTTGAGATAAATTGCCGGGATGGACCGAATGCAGCCTGAACCCGCCGGCGCCTCCGATGGTTCCTTTGACCCGCGCCCTCGCCCGCCTGCGAGGGCCAGGCGCCTTCGCTGGCTTGCGTTCGCCTTTTCGCAGGCGTGCCTGGCGCTCACAATCCTCTCCTATCCCGCGTTTCTCCAGGCGGGCGCCCACAATGGCGCAGACGCAGCGCCCAACGCCCAGCTCGATTTCTGCGCGCTGCTGGAAGGGGAGCCGGCGCAGAGCTGCGCCCTGACAACCCGCGTCCTCGTCCGCATCATTCAATCCAAGGCCGGCGACCGTCGCGCCTGCCTGCAAGCCCCCGGCATGGCCAAGTTCGTGTTTTCCCCGCGGCGCAGCGGCAATTGGGACAAGACCTCGCTTGTCCTCTATGCGAGCGTCTACGGAAGCTCAAGCCGGCTCTCGAAGCGGCTGAAAGTGCGCATGGCGCAGTGGATGCTGGCCAAGCATCGCGAGATCGACCGGACGTGCGATCCGCTCACCGCGCACGATGGTCCCCTGCCCGAGGAGTTGGCGTATCCTTGAAGGCGCAATGACCGGCAAGCGGCTTCGCGCGCTTATCGATCTTGCCTGGATTGAGGATGTTGCCGGGACCGAGCGCCTGCTTGATCGCCCGCATTGTCTGAATGCCAGCGGCGCCCGCTTCGGCTTCAAGATAAGGCGACGACCAGCCCTTTTACCTTGGCCAATGCCAGCTCGCTGTCGGCGTGCGTGTTCCAGGCATGGATGCGTTCGCCGATTTTGCGCCTCATGATGCGTTACCAGCTTGCCAGCCCGTCTTCATGCTGCGCATACGGTTTCGGAACCGACGAACGCTCGCCTCAGGCAGCCGCCGGAAACCGTCCGGCTCCAAGTCAGCCCGAGAAAGTCGGCGCTCAACGCAGCCGGCGATGAAAGTCTTGTCAGGATGAACCTTCAACCGGCATCCCTGAAGGTAGGTTTCCAAGCGGCCGCGCCACTCCGCAAGAAGGGCGGGATCGTCGTGGAACAACGCGAAATCGTCCACGTAGCGCACGTAAGGAGCGCGCAGGACTTCTGTGACGTAATGGTCGAAGCGGTCGAGATAGAGATTGGCGAAAAATTGGCTGGTCAGGTTCCCAAGCGGCAGGCCGCCGCCTGCGCCTGGGTTCAATAAATCGTCGCCTGGAAAATAGAGGTTTACAGGCTCTTGCGCCCGTTCGAGCCGTCGACAATATGGTCCATGAGCCATAGGGTTTGCTTGCACCGATGCGGCGCCGGTACTCAGCCTTCAGAATAGCGTGATCGATGGAGTTGGAAAAGCGCGAGGAGTTGTGCACCCACACTGAGGCCGAGTTAAATCGCCGACGCGGTTGCCTTGCAGGCGCCTTCAAGCTCGGCGAAGGGGCAGACCGCGGCGACGACGCCTCGGGAATACCGTGAAGGCGCAGTGTGAGCTGGGTGATAATGCCGAGCGTGCCCTCCGAGCCGACGATCAGCCGGGTGAGGTCGTAGCCCGCCGCCGATTTTCGCGCGCGCTGGCCCGTTTTCACGGCCTCGCCATCGGCGAGCGCCGCTGTGATGTTCATCCCGTTTTCGCGCATCGTTCCGTAGCGCACAGCGCAGGTTCCCGAAGCCCGCGTGGCCGCCATGCCTCCGAGGGTCGCGTCCGCGCCCGGATCGACCGGGAAGAACAGCCCGGTGTCGCGCAAGCTCTCGTTGAGCGTCTTCCGCTTGATGCCGGCTTCAACCTCGCCATCCATGTCCGCGGCGTTCACGCACACGACCTTATCCATGTGCGAGAAGTCGAGCGCGATGCCGCCGAATGGTGCGTTGAGGTCGCCTTCTGCGCGGACCTTCGCGCGGCCGGCTCGTTCTCCCGGCGACCGCCATCTTGAAGCTTCCCGCCGGCGCAACACCATCTCCGGGCAATCCGGGCAATCCTTGAAACTCTGCCCCGACCCCGGCACGATGCACGGCTTCGGCCCTATCGCCACCGAAACCGAAAGACCGTCGCCGCAGCTTGTCCGCCACCGGCGGCACAGGCGGTTTGAGCGTGGCAATGCGCAGCGCCGCCAGCCGGTCGTAAAGAGGGTTCTGCCTGCCGTATTGCCGCGCGAAAAGCCTCAAGCAGGGCAATATCGGTGGACGTCTTGAGATCGTCCCAAACCTTGGCGGCCTCCAGCCGCGCTGCTATCGCTTCCGGTTCGCCGGCCTTGGCGGCGGGCTCCACGAAATAGAGCTGCGTCTCGGAAAGGCTGGCATAGACAGCCGGGTCCTGGCCGCCGCCGCGTCGCCTTCAGCACGCTGGAGCGGATGCGGCGGAACAGAAAGTTCACTTCCAGGCCCGGCTCGGGCATGTGCTGGAGGAAGGCCGCGGCCCTGAACGGGCTGTGCCCGCCCGTGCCGTCGTCGCGCCACGTCGTTTTCCCGCGTGGCATAGGCGATCAGCTCGCCGCTGTCGGGTTCGGACGGCCGCGTCAGGCCGCGCGAGATGGCGCGCTTGCCGCCGGCCGCGGCCATGCGCGCGGCAAAGGGGTTGTTGCGGCAACTGTCGAGCACAACCAGCCGCAGGGCCTTCGCGCCGCCCGCCTTGGCGCGGATGCGGGAAGCGCGATGGCTTCGTCGTCCACATGCTCGGGCTTCTCAAGCAGCGCGTCCACCGGCAGAAGATAGCTTTCGCCGCCGACGCCGATGCCGTGGCCCGCGAAATAGACCAAGGCCCAGTCCGCGCCCGCGGCCGTGTCGCCGAAGCGCTTCAGCACGGCTCTCCTCGAATTTGGCTTTGTTGAGATCGTAGTCCTCGGTGACTTCGAAACCGGTCTCGCGCAGGGCCTGCGCCACGGCCTTTGCGTCGCGGACGGTATTGGCAAGCCGGCCGGCGTTCACATACGCCGAGTTGCCGATGACGAGCGCGACCCGCCTCTGCGCCCATGCCGCGCCATTGAAACTTAAGAAAATAAGCGCCGCACAGAAAACCTGCCACCCTGCGCGCATGACGATCCCCCACCTTGACCGCGGCAATCTATCGTTCGAGATAGTTCGACGCAAGCGTTAGGGCGGCTCCTTGTCAGGGCGGCTCCTGCCGCTGCTTCGTCGATTGCATCAAAAAAGACCCGGAATCAGGCGCCAGGTGCGGCTGCGATAAGCCTCGTACTGTGCCCCGAATTGCCACAGTAGCATCCGCTCCTCCGCTCGGATTCGGGCCATGAGCGGCACAATGAGAAGTGCGGTCAGCAGCACGCCAACACCCGACCGGAAAGCAAGCGACCACCCCAGCGCGCCAATGAGAAGCCCCAGATAGCTCGGATGGCGGATGATGCCATATGTGCCTGATGTAACCAATGTATGCCCCGGCTGGATCGCGACAAGCCCGCTGAACCGGCGGCCGAGGACGAACACCGGCCAGATCCGCAATGCTCCGCCGCCCGCGAACAGCACAGCGCCGATCCAGCGGATGGTCTCGCCGTCAAGCGTCCAGAAACCGATCCGGTCCGTGTAGGCGGGAAGAAAGGCGAGCAGCAGCCCTATCGCTCCAAAGGCGCCGATGACCCAGCGGTTCGAGCGATCCTCGTGCTCGCCGGAGCTGAGATTGCCTGCCGTGAACAGCGCCGCAACGGCCAGCGCGAAGAAAGCAAGCGTGACGGCGATCAGGGATGGATGAGAGAAGAACGCCGCGAAACCGCCCGCGCCGAGGATTGCCAAGCCGAGATAAGCAAGCGAGTTGAGGATCGTTAGCGCTGCCAGCCTCGGTTCAGATCTCATGGTGGCACCGGTCAAAACTCGATACCCTTTTGCGCCTTGAAGCCAGCAGCGAAATGATGCTTCACAGCGTCCATTCCGGTGACGCAATCGGCGGCCGCGATCAGATCCGGCTTCGCGTTGCGGCCTGTTACCACCACCGTCAATCCGGGACGGCGACTCTGAAGCGCCGCGATGACACTGGCAAGCGGTAGATAATCGTAGCGCAGCGCGATATTCAGCTCGTCCAGGATCAAGAGCCCGATGCCGGGGTCCGCGATCATTTCGCGCGCCTTCGCCCAAGCCGCCTCCGCAGCCGCGATGTCGCGCGCCTTGTCCTGCGTTTCCCAGGTGAAGCCTTCGCCAAGCGTATGCCAGGAGACTTGATCGCCGAACCGCGCCAACGCCGCGCGCTCGCCCGTTTCCCAAGCGCCCTTGATGAACTGGACCACGCCCACGCGCCAGCCATGGCCAAGCGCACGCAGCGCGAGCCCCCAAGCCGCGGTCGATTTGCCCTTGCCTGGCCCCGTATGCACGATCAGCAAGCCGCGCTCGACGGTCTTGGACGAAACCTCGGCATCCTGCAGGGCCTTGCGCTTCTCCATCTTCGCCTTGTGGCGCGCAAGTTCGTCATCCTGGTTACTCATCTTTCAGCACCATGGGCAGGCCGGCGACCATGAACACGACCCGGTTCGCGATAGCCGCCACGGCCTGATTGAGGCGGCCTGCGCGATCGCGAAACTCCCGCGAGAGCGCATTATCGGGCACGATGCCAAGGCCGACTTCGTTCGAGACGAACACAATGGGCGCCTTGGCAGCGTGCGCGGCGGCGAGCAGCGCGTCCGTTTCCGCCTCGACGTCTTCGCCCGCCAGTATCAGGTTCGTGATCCAAAGCGTGAGGCAATCCACGAGCATGGGCGAAGTGGTGTTTCCGATCACCGGAGCAATTTTGCACGGCTCCTCGACGGTCTGCCAGCCGTCGCCCCGCCGCGCCTTATGGTTCGAGATCCGTTCGCGCATCTCACCATCGAAGCCGAGGCCCGAAGCGCAATAGATCCAGGGGGGCGGGAGGGCCATGACAAGACGCTCGGCGTACGCGCTCTTGCCGGAGCGGGCGCCGCCCAAAACGAGAGTTATTTGTTTCCGAGCCACCAATTCTATAGTCCGCCTTTTTGTACACTCTTTATCAGCGTTTAGAGCCTTCGGCAGCCCAAAATTCGCTCCTGCATAATTCGGTCTTGGGATGTCACGCTGATCGTTTGCATAACATTGCCAGCCAGACGGCAAATTTTGGAGACAGACAATCGCCTTGCATTCGAGGCCGCGCTAGACTCTTGGCCATTTCGGAGCCGTGCTCGCGGGCAGTCAACCCTCCGCTCCGGTGAAAGGGTTGAAAACCTGAACGCCGAAGGACTTGAAGTCGCGGACGTTTCTTGTCGCGACGATAAGATTATGAACCGTTGCGGTGGCTGCTATCATGCCATCCTCAAAAAGAGCCCTCGGCCGGCGGTGCACCAAAGTTGCGGTGCACCAAAGTTGCACAGACCCGGAAGCATGCAGCATCCATCGCCAAGATATCGAAACTGGGGATGATCCGCTGAAGCCAGGTCTCGATTTCAGAAGCCTTGCCGTGGTCGCGTTCGCGGAGTTTCTCGATCCCGGCCTGCAATTCGCCAACTGTGACCGCGGAGAGATGCAACGCGCAGTCCGGCTGCCCCTTGATCCAGGCCAAGACCGCCCCATGAGGCCGGGGCCTGCGCAGCAGCTCAACGGGTGTTGCGATTCCATCCCTTTGAAACAGCGGAAGCTTAGCAATCTCGTTCCCCGGAACGCCGCCGGTCCGGTTTCCGGGGCCGGTCGAACGGTTTCAGGCGTCCAAAGCTTCCAGCTCCGTGATCATATCTTCGATCACCTTCAGACCCATGGCCCAAAAACCCGGATCGGATGCGTCCAGGCCGAACGGTGCCAAAAGCTCCTTATGGTGCTTCGTTCCGCCCGCGCGCAGCATATCGAGATAGCGGTCCTCGAAGCCTTGAGGCGCCCGTTCGTAGGCCGCGTAAAGAGAGTTCACGAGGCAATCCCCGAACGCGTAGGCGTAAACATAGAACGGGGAATGCACGAAGTGCGAGACATAGGTCCAGAAGGTCTCGTAACCTTCGTTGAGAGTGATTGCCGGCCCAAGGCTTTCGCCTTGCACGTTCAGCCAGAATGCGCCAATCATGTCTGAGGTCAGCTCGCCTTGGCGCCGTGCCTCGTGGACAAGCCGCTCGAATTGATAGAAGGCGATCTGCCGCACAACAGTGTTGATCTTGTCCTCGACCTTTTGCGCGAGGAGCGCCTTTTTCTCGCGCGGGTTCTCCGTTTGTGCGAGCAGCGCCTTGAAGGTGAGCATCTCGCCAAAAACGCTTGCAGTCTCGGCTAGCGTCAGCGGCGTATAGGCCATCAGCGCGCCCTGGCCGTTGGCCAGCACCTGATGAACGCCGTGGCCCAGTTCATGGGCCAGCGTCATCACGTCTCGCGGCTTTCCGAGATAGTTCATCATGATGTAGGGATGCGCGGAGGGTACGGTCGGGTGGGAGAAGGCGCCGGGCGATTTGCCATCGCGTACGGGCGCATCGATCCAGTTCTTGGCAAAGAAGCCGTCCGCGATGCCGGCCATCCGAGGCGAAAAGCGGCGGTAGGCCTCAATCACCGTGCGCCGGGCGTCCTTCCATTCGATGACGGGTTCCGGATCGCGGCTGATGGGCGCGTTTCTGTCCCAGAAGTTGAGCCGGTCCACACCGAGCCATTTCGCCTTCAGCGCGTAGTAGCGATGCGACAGGCGCGGATAGCTCTCGCGCACGGCCTGCACGAGGGCTGCGACAACCTCGGGCTCGACCCGGTTGGCGAGGTGCCGCGACGAGGCGACGTCGGGGAAGCCCCGCCAGCGGTCGGAAATTTCCTTGTCCTTCGCGAGCGTATTCATGACCAGTGTGAACAGCCGGACGTTGGTCTTGAAAACCTTCGCAAGCGCTTGCGCCGCGGCCGCGCGCTTTTCCGGGTTGGTGTCGCTGAGAAAATTGAGCGCCGTCTCGATTGAGTAGGTTTCGCCATCGATCTCGAATCTCAGGCCGGTGAGCGTCTCGTTGAACAGCCGGCTCCACGCCGCCGGGCCGGTCATGGCCTTCTCATGGAACAGCTTTTCGATGTCGTCGGAGAGCTGGTAAGGGCGCTCTTTCCGCAAATCGGTAAGCCAGGGCCGGTAATGCGCGAGCGCCTCGTTCGTGAGCGCCGTATCGATGATCGCGTCGTCGATCCGGTTCAGCTCCAATTCGAAGAAGAGAAGCTGCGTGCTGATGCCGGTAAGCTTGTCCTGGGCGTCGCCGAAGAGTTTGGCGCGGTCCGGGTCTGAGGTGTTCGTGACGTAACTTAGGTAGGCGAAGGAGCCGATGCGGCCCATGCGGTCCGATTGGGACTCGTAGGCCGCGATCGCCTTGGCAAGGCCGCCTGCATTGTCGCGAGCGAGGCTATCAAGCTTGCCTAGATAGGTTTCGCGAAAGCGCGCGGCCTCCTGCGCGGCCGTCTCAAGGTCTTTGCTCAGCTGAGCGCCGCCCTCTGGATAGAGATCGCCCAAATTCCAGCCCGGCATGTCGCCGATGGGCTGAGTGGCAACACTTAAAAATCCGCCGCCGGCCGCTTGCCAGGCCAGACGGGACGTAAGTTTCGTAGCGTTCATAATGCAGCCTCTGCCCTGAGCGATGCTTCTCTCAGCACGTGGATTTGGCGATTTGTGCGAGGCGGTCAACCACAAATCGATCAATTTAGCCGCAGACTTCCCGCCTCATGGAATTGCCCAATGTCCCGCATAAGCCAAGCGGGCCGGTACTCAGAGAAGAGTATGGCTTTCCCACAACTCAGGCCATCGAGGCGTAGAGGGATTCATGAGGCCGGATTTTTACGATTTGTTGAGACACGCTCAGATTGAATCCCCGGACAGCCGGAAATTTCCTGAACAAAAGCCGGCGCGGAAATTCACCAGGAAACAGCGATTTAGCTTGCAGCGATGCAAAAATGCCATTGCTCAAGCTTATGCGCCATGTTTTCTGCGCATTTCCTGCTTAACGCTTTGTTAACCACCCTGGTTTAACTACCTTAGCGTGTGGCGTTGCGTCATTGCGTTTTTGAACAATGCAGTGCCGAGAGTAACAGAAGGCACCTCCCGGTGTCGCAGAGGGCGTAAAGAGTGAAGTTGGTAAAGTGTGGCGTAGCCTTGGGCCTGCAAGGGCTTGGGCTCTTGTGTGCGTGCGCAGGGCTGCTCGTTTCGCTGACGCATCCGTCGGCGGCCGAAGACCGCACGATCTCCATGTTCAATATTCACACGAAGGATACGATCACAGTAACCTTCAAGCGGAATGGCAAATACGTCCCCGAAGGGCTGCAACAGCTCAATCACTTCATGCGGGACTGGCGGCGGGACTTGGAAACCAAGATGGACCCCGCTCTTATCGACCTCATCTGGGAGCTTCACGAGGAGCTTGGCTCAAAAGAGCCTGTGCATCTGATTTGCGGCTACCGCTCCCCCGGCACGAACGAGATGCTTCGCCGCACGGTGGGCGGGCAGGCTCGCAATAGCCGCCACATCACCGGGCAGGCAGCCGACCTGACCTTCCCCGACGTTCCGCTCAAGCAGCTCCGCTATTCCGCGCTGATCCGCGAGCGGGGCGGCGTGGGCTTTTATCCCGCTTCCGGCCTTCCCTTCGTCCATGTCGATACCGGCAATGTCCGCCATTGGCCGCGCATGCCGCGCCTGGAGCTTGCCACGCTGTTCCCGAAGGGCCATTCGCTCCATGTGCCTTCCGATGGCCGTCCGCTGACCCCGGCCGATCATCATATCGCTCTCGCAAGGCTACAGGCGAGCGGCGGGGAAATGCCCTGGGCCTTGTCTCACAAACACGCCGGCCCGATGCTGGCGAGCCTGACACCGGCGGAAGCGCCTGTGTTGCAGCGCGCTAGCTTCACAAGCGCCGCACCAGCTCCCCAGGCTGTGAAGCCCGCTCCCCTCGTACGGCCTGAAAGCGCTGTCCAGGAGCCCGCCGTTACGCAGGACCCCCAGCTCGCCGAGGAAGGCGAGGAGCAGGATGACGACTTTGTCTTCGAGCCTCTGCCCGCAACCTTCCTCCTAGCCGAGAAGCCGCTCGCATTGACCGACGTCGCCGAAGGAAGAGCCCGCGAGCCGGTTCTCAATAGGATTGGGCTCTTGATGGCATCACCAAGCACGCTTGCCAGCGCGGATTTCGACCATCGCTTGCAGATCGAGGACCTCTACGAGGCGAACACCTTCAGAGGACCCGCCATCGCCTTCATGGAAAGGCAGAGGGCGCGCATGTCCGCGGCTTTGCAAGCTGGCGTCAGGGAAGCGATGCGGTAGCGCACCCTTCTTCTCCGGGCTCCACCCCAACCCTCTCCCTATTGGAGAGGGATCTTCTGGCGTCCCTTCTCGCAGGGGGAGATGGACAGGATGAGCAGCGCTGGTCGTGCTTGCAGGGTTTGCCGCCGGGCGTGCCTCTCTCTATTGCTCGCCGTCCAGCATACCGAGCGCATGCATATAGGTTGCAAGCACAGCCTCCTCGTCGCGCCGCTCCGACGCATCCTGCTTGCGCAGCTTGATGACCTTCCGGAGCGCCTTCGTATCGAAGCCCGTCGATTTCGCCTGCGCGAAGAGATCACGGATGTCACCGGCGAGCGCGGCCTTCTCCTCCTCTAGGCGCTCGATGCGCTCTACGAAAGATCGCAGCTGGTCTTTGGCCGTCTGCGCGATGCCACTGGCCGGTTGTGCGATGCCGTTAGCCGGCGAATAGGATTCGACGCCGTTTTCCAAGTTAATGCCTCCACGCTTCCACGATGCGAATCGAAACAATTCTTGGGCTTAGGCTATCGCGCCCCCCGGCGCGGTTCAACGCCGGGGCGGACAATCGCGCACGGCTTGGGAAAAGCTGTGCGAATGTGCGGTCTCGATCAATTCCGCTTGCGTGAGGTTTCCGGGCACTAGCCCGGCGGCCGCGCCTTGAGTAAAATGCGTGCCGAGAGGGGCAGTATGGGCTTGAGTGGGCTGTGGCGGATCGTAAGCGCGCGCGCATTTCGCGCGGGATTGCGGCCGTGTGTCTGCCGCCGGGGGGCGATCAATCTCCTGAGCGTCGCCGTTCTTCTGCTCAGCACGGCCGTTACCTCCTGGCATCAAATCCAAATCAAGACGGCAGCGGATGAGATAGCCGGGCTTGAGCTGGTATTCGGCGGCGAGTTTAACGCCTCGATTTGCCATCACGGCGATAATGGGGCGTCGCAGACGCCAGGCGAAGATCAATCCCTTCCCTGCAAGGAGCACTGCCTCCTTATTCTCGCCTTCCAAAATGCGCCAGCCCTTGCGCCAAGCGGTCTCTCATGGCCGGCTCAAAGCGGCAATGCCAACGCGCTCGCCCAGCCTACTCCATCGCTTTTGGCGCCGGAGCGCGAACACGCGGAGGTGGGAAGGCCGCGCGCTCCTCCGCTGGCCTGAATCCAAGCCGCTTCGGGCAGGTTGGCGGGCACGGCCGGCGGCTGCCCAGCGCATTCCCATAAGCAATCTTCCATTCATTCTGCGTTGGCCGCTTAAGCGCGCCAAGGAGTTCTTGTCATGGGTTTTCATTTTCCGGGCGCCCGGCCTACATCCGGGAAGCTCGCTCTCATCGCAGGCCTTCTCATCTCGTGCAGCTTGATCCCGGCCGAGGCCTTGGCTTGCGCTTGCGGTTGCAGCGTGTTCGACGTTGGCTCAAGCGCGTTGTTGCCGAAAGAAGGCGATCACGGCGGCGCGGTCTATTTCGAGTGGGACCACTCGGATCAAAACCGCAACTGGAGCGGCACTTCCGCGGCGCCCGCCGCAAACAATAGCGACAAGCACATCGAGACCGACTGGTACGTTGTTGGCCTGAATTATATGTTCAACCACGATTGGGGCATCGGGCTGCGTATACCCACCGCGGACCGGTCTTTCCTGACCGACAATGGCGCTGGCGGGGGCGGACTTGCTCCCGGGCTTCAAACCTATCACGTCTCAACAATCGGAGACGTCGAGATCACGGGCATGTATACCGGTTTCTCGGACGACATGTCGAAGGGGATCATCTTCGGCTTGAAATTGCCAACCGGCGATTGGCGAGCATACGGCTTCGACCGCGATTCCAATATCGGCACTGGCAGCACGGATCTCATCCTCGGCGGCTTTTGGCGAGGCATGATCACCGGCGACAATGCCTGGCAATATTTCATACAGACCAAATTGCTGCAGCCGCTTTGGACGCAATCCGAAGCCGTTGCAGTCCCTGGCGCAGCTGCCGGGAACTACATTCCAGGCACACAACTCGATACCGCCATCGGCGTTGTCTACAACAACTGGTACAATGTCGGTCCGTTCGATAAAATAGCTCCGCTGTTGCAGATTATTGTGTCGCACAGGAACCGCGACAGCGGTGCCGCCGCGGACCCCACAGACAGCGGGTTCGACCGGATATTTGTCTCTCCCGGTTTCGACATCACCAAGGTGATAGACGATGCCAATAACAGGACGTTCAAGCTCTATGGCGATATCGAGATTCCCCTCTATCAAAGAGTTAATGGAAATCAGCTTGTCGCTCCGTATCTTGCCAAGATCGTCGCGGCGTACACGTTTTGAGTAAGCTTTGCGTCAGAAGAAAAAAAGCGCGGCTGGCCCTCACGGCGGCCGCACTTTTCGCCGGGCTATTGCCAACCCTCGCGGAGCCGGTTCTGAAAGCGCCCGCGCCGCCGCTGACGATAGAAACCGCAGATGGGCAGGAGTTCGACCTCGGCGCCATGCGCGGCAAGGTTGTCCTCGTCAATTTCTGGGCGACGTGGTGCGCGCCCTGCATCGAGGAATTGCCTGTGATCGAAAAGTTCTATCGCACGCATCGGGCGCAAGGCTTCGAGATCGTCGCGCTCAGCGTGGACAAACCGCAAGACCGGGAGAAAATGCGAAGGCTGATCGCGAAGCTTCCTTTCGCCGCCGCGCTCCTGAGTGACGCAAGCCGCAATGGCTTCGGCACGCCGGATGCGGTGCCGGTGAGCTACGTCATCGATGCGCGCGGGATCGTTCGGGACACATTCATCGCTATCGACGATGAGCTTCTCAACGAGGTGGTTGTGCCGCTGCTGGATAAAGCGCAAGCGCCCAGCGCGGGTGAAATCCGATGATCCGGGCAGGCCTATTTCGCGCCGCGCTGGCCTCCGCGCTTTTTTGCAGTGTGCCCGTGATCGCCTGGGCTGGCGATTGGATCGCCGATGCAAAAACCGGATGCAAAGTCTGGAACCCGCGCCCCTCGCCTGGCGAGGCAGTGCGCTGGGCCGGTTCCTGCAGGGATGGCTTCGCGGACGGCAAGGGCGTTCTCGAGTGGCTGAGAGGCGAAAACCCCTATGAGCGCGACGAGGGAATCTGGCACGCCGGCCGGCAGTCCGGGGATGGAACGCAGACCTGGCCTGGCGGCACGTATACCGGTCAGCTCCTGGACGGCCTGCCACATGGAAATGGCGTGCTGACCATAGGCGAGGCGCGCTACGATGGGGCGTTCCTGAACGGCGTTCCGAATGGGAAGGGCACGTTGACGAATGCGTCGGGCACCTTCACCGGCTTATGGCAAGGCGGCTGTTTCAACGATGGCAAACGCCGTGCGGCGATAGGCATTTCTGTAGGGTCTTGTCCTTGAAACCGGTTCATGACATCGGAGCTACAAGCATGAAAACAGTTTTCGCCTTGGCATTGCTGACAGCCCTAAGTGCCGGAGCAATCGGTTCCAAATCAGCCGCCGCCGGCCAGCATTGCCGGATGGAGAAGCAGTGCCGATGGGTGAATTTCAAGAAAATATGCACATACATCAAGGTCTGCCGCGAACGCTGACCGCACGCGCGATCTTCCCAGCCGGTCAGGCTTCCGCAGCAATCTTCGCCACGGTCTCCGATTTCAGGTCGAGCGTGACGGCGTAGAGCGCGGAATCGTCCGGGTCGGGCCGCACCTCGAAGCCAAGCTCCACGCACATCTTCATCATGGTGGAGTTTTCCTTGAGCACCGTGCCGTGGAGCATTTTCAATCCTTCGGCATGCGCATAGCGGATCAGATGGCGCATCAGCACCCAGCCGAGGCCCTTGCCCTTCAAATCTGAGCGGGCCATCACGGCATATTCGGCCTTCTCATAATCGGGGTCCGCGAAGAAGCGGACGACGCCCAGCATCTCCTCGAATCCGTCGGGAAAACGCCGGAGCGCGATGAAGGCCATCTCGCGTCCGTAATCGATCTGGGTCATGCGCGCGAGAATCTGATGAGACAGCTCGCGGACGGGCATAAAGAGCCGCATCCGGATGTCTTCCATCGTCACGTGCTGCATGAACTGCGTATAGAAGCGCTCATCGTCGGGCCGGATCGGTCTGATAAACACCGCCTCCCCATCGCGCAGCTTCTGCCTGGACTCCCACTGCACGGGATACGGCCGGATAGCGGGTGGAATCGCAGGGAACTTCGCCGGGTCATCGACCTCGATCCGGGCATCGAGCGCGATGATCCCTTTTTCGTCGGCAAGAAGCGGATTGATGTCGAGTTCGCGGATGGAACGGTGCCGCATTGCGAGCGAGCTCAGCTTCACAAGGCACAGGGCAAGCCCGTTGAGATCGACCGGCGGCCTGCCCCGGTAACCCGCCAGCAATTTGTAAATGCGGGTCGATTTGATGAGGTCGCTGGCCAGCTTCAGATCGAGCGGCGTCAGCGCCATGGCTGTGTCGCCGATGGCTTCAACGCCCGTCCCTCCGGCTCCAAACAGGATCACGGGGCCGAATGTGTCATCGGTGGTGATGCCGAGAATGAGTTCGTAGGCGTCCGGCCGCTTGATCATCGGTTGCACGGTCACCCCCTTGAGCACGGCCATCGGGCGCGCGGCATGGACATCGAGCAGCATCTGCCGGGTGACCTTTTCGACTTCATCGGCAGAGGTCAGATCGAGACGGACACCGCCGATATCCGACTTATGCGAGACGTCGGGCGAGAGGATCTTCACGACAACCGACGAACATGATCGCAGCAGGTCCGCAGCCGCAATCCGTGCCTCCTCCGGCGTCGCGGCGACGCGTGTGGTCACTGTGGGTATGTCATAGGCGGCCAGCACGGCCTTGGCCTCGGGCTCGGTCATGAGATCGCGCCCCTCACCAATGGTGCTTTGGATTTTGTCTTTCACCGCGGCATCGTCGAAGTGAAAGTCCCCAGGCAGGGCTGGCGGCGTCTGCATGAGTTCGGCCTGGGCCGCCCGGTAGCGCGAAAGCTGAATGATGCCGTGCACTGCATCCGCCGGAGTCTCGAAGTCCGGTATCTTCGCTTCGCGGAACAGAGGCTTCACCTTCTGGGCCGAGCTTCGTGTCAGCCAGGAGGCCAGCACCGGTTTCGTGGCACCGCGTTTCCGGGCTGCCTTGACCCCCTCGACTGTTGCGTTCGCCGAATTGACCGCTGATGCGAGCGCAGTCGGGACGTCGATCACAAGGAGGGCGTCCGAATTCGCATCCTGAAGCACGGCCTCCACCGCGGCGCGGTAGCGATCTGGGCCCGCATCCCCGATGATGTCGACCGGGTTGCCATGCGACCATGTCGGTGGAAGCACGGAGTCGAGCGCATCGAAGGTCTTTTGATCGAGCGGTGGAAGCGTACCGCCAAGATCGGCAAGTATGTCGGCGGCGATAACGCCCGCGCCCCCGCCATTGGTCAAAATGGCAAGCCGGTTACCGTTCACGCTTCTGACGCGGGACAGCACCTCTGCAGCGTCGAACATTTCCTCAAGATCGAGCACGCGCAAGATGCCCGCTCGCCTTAGCGCGGCGCTATAGACCTTGTCCGAGCCCGCGAGCGCGCCGGTGTGGGAATGGGCCGCCTGCGCAGCTCCTGGATGCCGCCCAGCCTTGATTGCGATCACGGGTTTGGCGCGCGAGCAACGGCGGGCCGCGGACATGAACTTCGCGGCCTGGGTGACCGCTTCGATGTAGAGGAAGACCGCACGGCTTTGCACATCGCCCGCGAGATAATCGAGCATGTCCCCGAGATCCACGTCGGCGGCGTCCCCGATCGAAACAACATGGCTGAAGCCTACGCCCTCGACGGCCGCCCAATCGAGCATCGCCGTCGCGATGGCTCCCGACTGCGACACAAGCGCGATATCGCCGCGCTTAGGGAGCGTTTGCATGAAGCTCGCATCGAGCTGATGGCCGGGAACCTGAATGCCAATGCAATTCGGGCCGATGATGCGCAAGAGAAAGGGCCTCGCCGCCTCGCGCATCTCTTGAGCGAGATCGCCGGTCACGCCTGCCGTAATCACCACCGCGGCGCGGCAGCCCTTCTGGCCAAGCTGGGTGATGAGGCCCGGAACCGTATGCGGCGGCGTTGCCACCACGCCGAGCTCCGGCACGAAAGGGAGCGCCGCAGATGATGGATAACACGGGCGCCCAAGAACTGTGGTGTGCTCGGGGTTCACGAAGCCGATCTCGCCCTTGAAACCGGCCCGCAGGAGGTTTTCGGCGATATGCAGGCCAATTGAGCCTGGGCGCTCGTTTGCTCCCAGGAACGCCACGCTTGCCGGCTGGAAGAAGTGGTTCAAATTGCGGACGGTCATTGGGACGCTCCATCACCATGCTTGATAAGCAACGCCGCGGAACTGCGGCCTGGCATCTTCGTGCCCGCGATACCGTGGCGGACGGCATTCCATTCTGATTGCAGTCAAGGATTTTGTGCAATGCACAAGATTGTAGCTTGCCCCGCTCGCGCTCCGTACAACCAGAAAGGGTACCACGGTACCCTTCCTGCAAAAAGCTTCATCCCTCATATGTTCACATGATTGACGATCCATGCGCCTCCGGCAGCTGCCGCACCCGCGATCAGAATATAGGGCAGCGTTTTCACAAAGACCGTGAGCAGCGTCACGAAGGCATTCAGGAGCTTCTCGCCAGCCTCCAAGAGTTCACGGCCCGCGCGATAGAGCAAATAGACAACAACAATCCCGACGATTACGAGCAGCACGACCTTAATGGTCGAAAGTTCGTTGAGCCTGTTCCAGGGAACCGCGCCGATTTGTGCGATCGTCCACTGCCAAATCATGCCGATAAAGCGGAAAATCGCCGCAAGGCCCTGCTGCAAGAGCTGCAGCAACTGATTGAGAAATTGCATGTGTTAGCCCCTATGTCATTTTCGCCGTCTATGCCGCTTGCAGTAAGCATGTTTGTAGCGTTCTGCCAACGGCAGCGGCGGTTGTCCGCCGCGAACGGCTGGAACCTATCCGGCGGCTTCGCCGTTCAAAGGGCATGGGGGAACTCTGGCATCCGTTGCCAAATACGAATAGGTGTGAGACCCTTCACCGGCTTTCTGGAGATTAAAAAAAACTCTCTACGCCCTTCACAAGAAGCAGTCAGAAGCGTTACCATTAGTTATGGCGAGAACGAAAGCTCAGGTTGGCCAACTCAATTCCGGTGGATATCTCGACGGGCAGCTCCTCATCGCAATGCCTTCGATGACGGACCCGCGCTTCCACCGGGCCGTGATCTACATATGCGCGCATTCGTCCGAAGGGGCGATGGGGCTCATCATCAACCAGCGTGCGCCTCACATCACCTTGCCGCGGCTCCTGGAGCAGCTTGAGATCGTGTCGCGTCCGATGCCGGTTGCCGCCGGTTGCATGGCCGTGCATGTGGGCGGCCCCGTCGAGACGAGCCGCGGTTTCGTTTTGCACAGTTCGGATTATTTCGCGGCCGACAGCACATTACCGATCAACGAGAGCGTTTGCCTTACGGCGACCGTCGATATCTTGAAGGCGATCGCCAAGGGAAGCGGCCCGAACAGGGCTATATTGGCTCTGGGATACGCCGGGTGGGCTCCCGGCCAGCTTGAGCGCGAAATTCAGGCCAATGGCTGGCTGAATTGCCCCGCCGATTTCGACATCGTCTTCGACGCGGACCTGGACGGGAAATATACACGCGCCTTGCACCTTCTTGGCGTGGACCCGTCACACCTCGTCGGGATTTCCGGTCACGCCTAGCAAAAAACATATCGCAACGATGGCTGTTTCGCAACAAATGTTGCGTATATGCCACATTTTCGCCCCAGCGCGGTTCTTGCCCGGATGCTGCCATAGTTATTTGTTGAACAATCGCGTGCTAGACCGAGAGCGTCAACGGTAGCTCTCACGCATAGGTCCTATTGGCTTGACCTTTGCAAGCCGCATGTTGTTCGTTCACTCTTAGGACACTCTCCAGTCTGATGGTTATTAAGCTTGCTATACGGAACCTGTTTCATGACCGGGCCCGTTTTCTCGTCACTTTAGTCGGTATCCTGTTCGCCGTCGTCCTCGTAGCGGTGCAGCTCGGCATGTATTTCGGCGCGCGCCGCATGATTACCGGCATGATCGATCATACCGGCGCGGACATTTGGATTTGCAAATACGGCACCGAAAGCATCGAGCAGGGAGATTTCATGACGGGACGCGAGCGCTTCACCGCTCTCGCCGTGCCAGGCGTGGAAGCCGTGACGCCGGTTGTCATTTCCTTCGCAGAGTGGCGGCGGTCCGATTCTAGCATTGCCCACGTGGTGCTCGTCGGCTCCGATGAGAGCGAAAATACGCTTAAGCCTTGGAATGTCGTGGCAGGCGCGTCGGTTCCCCTGTCGCCCGATGGCGTGATCGTCGACCTCACTTACGCGAAAAACCTCGGCGTTTCCGGCGTCGGTTCGGGAGCGGAGATCTTCGGGAAGCGCGTGAAGGTGGAGGGGCTCACAAAAGGCATCCGGTCTTTCACCACTTCGCCCTATGTGTTCACGTCCTTGAAGAAGGCCCATACGCTTTTTAACGTCCAGCCCGGCCAAGCCAACTTCTATCTCGTTAAACTCGCCCCCGGAGCGGTGGCGGGCGATGTGAAGCGGGAAATGCAATCCCGTTTGCATGACGCTTCAGTTTATACGAAAGCCGAGTTCCGGCAGCGCAATCTCAATTATTGGCTCTTCGGAACGGGCGCGGGTGTCGCGCTGCTCGGGGGGGCGATCCTTGGGCTCATCATTGGCACCGTTATCGTCGCTCAAACCCTTTATTCGAGCACAAAGGATCACCTGAGCGAGTTCGCGACGCTAAGAGCGCTGGGCTCCTCTTCCATCTACATCCATAAGGTGATCTTAACGCAGGCGACCGTCAGCGCACTGTCCGGCTATGCGCTCGGGACGTTGTTATCGCTCGGGATTGCTCAATTCAGCGACCAGACCGCGTTGCCTATCGTGCTCACGCCCGCTATAGCGGCCTTCCTTTTGGTGGTCACTCTGTGCATGTGCACGATCTCGGCCGTTTCTTCGATCATTAAAGTTACCAAAATCGATCCAGCCATGGTGTTTGCACGATGACACAAACTCCCATTCTCGAGGCCCGTGACATCGTGAAGGAACTTGGCCACGGCGAGGGCAAGGTCCTGGCCGTTAGAGGCGTCGATCTCACACTTCATCCGGGTGAGTTCACGCTTCTGATGGGGCCATCCGGCAGCGGAAAAACGACCCTGCTCTCCATCCTCGGCTGCATCCTGTCGCCGACCTCCGGCACGCTCACCGTAGCGGGCGAGGCGGCCATGGGCCTTGGCGCCGAGAAACTTGCCGATTTGCGGCGCCGGCATTTCGGCTTCATCTTCCAGTCCTACAACCTTTTCCCAACCCTGAATGCTCTCGACAACGTCAAGATCGCTCTCGATGTCCGGGGCTTCTGGTCACGCGAATGTGGACGGCGCGCTAAGAAGGCCTTGGAAGACGTCGGTCTTGGCCATCGTCTCGAAGCCTTTCCGCGAACTCTCAGCGGTGGCGAAAAGCAGCGCGTGGCGATCGCGCGGGCCATTGCTTCGTCGCCCTCGATCGTGCTGGCCGACGAGCCAACCTCCGCGCTCGATACAGAGAACGGGCAATCGATCATGACGCTGCTCGCCAAGCTCGCGAAAAATGAAAATCGCTCAATTCTGGCCGTCACGCACGATCCGAGAACGATCCCCTTTGCGGATCGCGTCATTGAAATCGAGGACGGCCTCATTACCCGCCAGAAGAAGAGCGCGGAAGCGCCGGACCATATTGTCCAATACAATCAGCTGGGGAGCGACAGCGCCAATAACAAACGGATAAGAAAGCAACATGCCCATGCGTAGGATTAGGCCGGCTTCCCTCATGCTTTTTGTCGGTAGCGCGATTTTCGCTATCAGCCTCTTCGGAGCTGCTGGATTTCTTTCCTTTGGCCCGGCGCCCGCTCATTCCGAACAGTCCGAACCCCTCGATCTATGGGCTGCCGCCGCGCCTGGCCGTATCGAGCCAAAGGGACGTGAGTTGCGCGTTGCAGCATCGTCTCCCGGTGCGATCAAGGAAGTTCTCGTCGAGTTGAACGACAGGGTTAAGGTTGGCGACTTGCTGATCCGGCTCGACGACGAGGAATTGAAGGCAAAGCTCGCTGCTGCCAAAGCCGACGCCGCCGTCCGTATGGCCGACCGCGATACGGACAAGGTCAAAAATCTAGCGCTCGACCGCCGTAAGGCCGAGGACAGTCTTTACAACGCCGAACGCGCCGCATTCGATGCTCGGATCGAACTCGACCGGCTGATCTCGCTGTCGCGCAAGAACCAGGTCGCGGCGGGTGAGATCGAGCAGGGCCGCGAGGCCGTAAAGACGACCGCCGAAAGGCTTGAGCGCGAGCGCGCTAGCCTGAAGCGCGTGCTAGCCAAGAAGGATTTGCCGTCCTTGAACCGTCTCGAAGCTGCCCTCTCGGCGGCCCGCGCGGAAGTCTCTGTGGTGAGCACTGCGCTTGAGCGCATGCACATACGCGCGCCTGTGGATGCCTCCGTGCTTGAGCTGCGTGCGAAGATCGGGGAAATGTCAAGCCCGGCCTCCGACGCTCCTTTGCTCGTTCTTGGCGATACGTCCCACCTCCAGGTCCGCGCGGAGGTGGAAGAGCGCGACGTTCACAAAATCTATCCGGGTCAGGCTGCAATCGTCAGATCGGATGCGTTTCCGGACCGTATGTTCGAGGCGCGTGTTGCGTTGGTGGCGAGTTCGCTCGGGACGCCCCAACTCACGGCGAGAGGACAGCGCAAGCAGACCGACGTCGATGTGCTTGAGGTGGTTCTCGATCTCGAAGGCAATGTCCCGCTGCTTCCAGGCATGCGTGCCGACGTTCTGTTCAAAGAAGCCGGCGCCATGCAAAAAAGCACGGGCGTCAAGACGGAGTAAAGCGCACGCCGCCCCGAAGCCCTTACCGTTCCACCGGTGACGGCGTGGGCGGTGAGCTCAGGAAAGGTTTCAGTTCTTCTTCAGGCGCCGGCTGAGTTGGCGTAGGAAGCGCTGGAGCTCGCGGCAATGCCGCCCCATATCCCCCGTAGGGTTGTACAGGAGCGGTCACCTGCTCAAGATCGGCGGCCGCAATATAGCGGCCGGGGCACGGCGTTTGCCAGCCGAGTTGATAACGCACCTCGATCTCGCGATAAGCGATGTTGACTTCCTCCGAGCCATACGGCGCGGTTCCAAAAAACATGTTGCGCGAGGTCAAGCAGAACCCTTTGGCCAGCGGCTTCATTTGCTCAGCAAAGGCGGTAAAGCGCTCGGCAAAGCTTCGGCCGACGCGCTCATATGTCATAAACGGGCTCGACGCCGGCCATATGAAAGAGAAGCGGTACTTATTTGGCGAAATCGGCGCGATGCTCGTCAAAGCGGCATCCGGCTGAGTCTTAACGGCCTCGAACAGCTCGATCATGCTTTTGGGATCGAGCGAATTCACGATTGTCTTTGCCTGATCGCCCGCCGCCGCGCTGGCCGTTGCGAACAGGCAAGCAAAAATGCCGGAAGCGATGACTTTAGTGGATATATGTTGCTTCATATCGATTAATGTGGGGATTCCTAGCCGCGTCCGCTAACCTGTTCACCTTAACTTGGCTGAAATCGGGAGGAGATTGCAATGTTGCAATCGACAACGCTGATTTTTTGTCTTAAGTAAGCGGGATTCCAGATGGATTGGCGCGGCAGGCGCGCGCAGGGTTGCGCGGCATCGGTGCCCGTTTGATGAGCCGCAGTGAAGGATTTCAGTGATGAACATCATCGAAACGCTCGAAAAAGAGCAAATGGCGCAGCTTGAGGCGAAGCGCCGCATCCCGGCTTTCCAGCCTGGCGATACGCTGCGCGTCAGCGTGAAGGTCGTCGAGGGCAGCCGCGAGCGCGTGCAGGCCTATGAGGGCGTATGCATTGCCCGCTCAGGCCGCGCGTTCAACGAAAGCTTCACCGTTCGCAAGATCTCCTATGGCGAGGGCGTGGAACGGGTGTTTCCGCTTTACTCGCCGCTTATCGATAGCATTACAGTGATCCGGCGGGGCAAGGTCCGGCGCGCGAAGCTCTATTATTTGCGTGGCCTGCGCGGCAAGGCAGCCCGTATTCCGGAGCGCACCGACAACCGCGCAAAAGCGCTCAAGGCCGAGTTCAAAGGTTTCAAGCGGCCGAAAGGCAATCCGGATAACCTGAAGCTCATCAAGGGCCTCGACGCCAACGACGAGAAGCGCCTGAACGAGATTGGCGTGATCAAACTCGAACAGCTCGCCAATTTCTCCGACGAGGAGATCGCTCTGGTCGACGACTACCTCAAGCTCGGCGGGCGGCTGGAGCGTGAGGATTGGCCCGGTCAAGCGCTGAAGCTTTTGGCTGAGACGACCGCCTCTGAAGTCCCCCCAATCGAGGAAGAAGCCGCGCCACAAGCTTAGGCTGCGGAGCCGCGCCGGCCGGACGGCGTGAGCGCGGTTGCGGGCAGCCGCGGCTTCCGCTATGGTTTTCCAAGGCACCCGTAGCTCAGCTGGATAGAGTACAAGATTCCAAATCTTGGGGTCACAGGTTCGAGTCCTGTCGGGTGCGCCATTCAAATCATGTCCAGCCCGGAGACATAGGTCACGTTTTGTACCTAAGACATGGGTGACAACCTCGTGCCGAACGGGTTGCCGATGGTTTGCAAGGTTTTCTGTTCCAGGTCGATATATCCGAGATCATAGTGCATGAAGGAGACGAGCCAAATACCCTCGTCGACTTCTTTGATGCCGAGCCTCTGGCCTGCCATGACCGTTGAGATGTTGATCTTCTTTCTGTGCATGCAGATGCGTCCGCAGGCGGTAACGAGCACGTCCTTGTCATGGCAGGGGTATTCGATTTCGGGCAAGCCCGAATAGGGCCGTGAAGAGGAGGTGTAGACCTCAGCCGGCGTTTTCATGGCAAGCGCCTCGTGCGGTCTTTCCGTATTGAATTCGTTCATAAAATCATCGAAGCGGGCCTGTTGCGCCAAGCTGTTTTGGCAAGCAGGGCGGGTCGCCTCTTTCTTCAAGGTGAGGTGCATGCGCTCATGGCGGCCATTCTGTTGCGGATGGCCCGGCTTGATCCTCTCGATCGCGATGCCGAGTCTCAGCCAGAAGACCGAAAGCCTTGAGAGGTTATAGAGCCCATTCGGGGAGGCAAAGGGCAGGCCGTTATCGCTTCTGATCGCGGCGGGCAGGCCGTGGTCCTGGAACAGGCGGCGGAACGCCTCCAGGACAGGCGCCTCCTTCGTTGAGTCAAGGGCTTCCAGGAGAAGGAGCTTGCGCGAGGTCTGGTCCGTGACGGTCAAAGGGTAACAATACCGGCCGTTGCCGAGCTTGAACTCGCCCTTGAAGTCGGCGCACC
Organism: uncultured Alphaproteobacteria bacterium; assembly: GCA_963817705.1. Lineage (GTDB taxonomy): Bacteria > Pseudomonadota > Alphaproteobacteria > Rhizobiales > Rhodomicrobiaceae > Rhodomicrobium. The sequence continues at coordinate 1,147,971 of CAWFPF010000001.1, read as the reverse complement.
ACAGATCGTTCGGCGCCAAGGCCTGGCTGAGCGGCGTTCCTTCCGCCCGGTTCCGCCTTTTGCGGGCGCGGGCGACAAGGCCGTGGCGGTCGAGAACCGCATGCACGGTGCTCTTGGCCGGGATGCGGACGTCTCCGGCAAGCCGCTTCACAAGGAGTTCCCTGATCTTCCTCGCGCCCCAGTGCGGCTTGTCCTTTTTTAAGCGGACGATCATGCGCTCGATGGACTCGGGCAGCTGGTTCGCATAGCGCACCGGCCGGCGCGAACGGTCTGTCAGCGCCTCGAGCCCCTCATCCTTGTAGCGGTTGTAAAGCTTGTAGCCGGTCTTCCGCGAGATGCCGAACTCCCGGCAGAGATCGCTCATGCCCTCGCCATCGAGAAGCCGGGCCACAAAACGAAGACGTTCCTCCATCGCCGAACACGCTTTCCACGGCATCAACACCCCCCGCCAGAAAGCGAAAAGTGTTACCTATGTGTCCGGTACAAACTGTCACCTATGTCTCGGGTCGCTCATCAAAGACTTAGGGTACCACAGGTCATTGGCAGAGGAGGACACGTGCGAGGAGGAGGGCACGGCCGCTTCCACTAAACCGCTATCGGCCTAATGGAGCGTGTTTGACATTTGCGCCCCGCGACTTTGTGCTGAAATGTCAAACTAAAAATCTCCTCAAGAAGGTTTCTGTGAGGCCGTGCCGATGGGCCTTTGGCTATCGGATTACTGAAACCACGGGCACTGCCGTGGCATTGAGACCCGCCTGAGAATTAGCCGGAAGGCCTTAATCCTGGTGCAGCGGATTCACGTTCAACAAGGAGCTGCCGCTTTCGATCGAAGCCAAAATCTGTTATCTATTGTAATAATGGTAACGGACCACCATAATAGACTTACGGAAAATAAAATAAAAAAATCATAAAGCACAAATCAGGATATCTCGTAAAAATAACAGGAAGGCTTTTGTGCTGGGTGAATCAACTCCATTCAAAGTGGGGGACATCCGCGGATCAAAGCGCCTTGTAAACTAAACGGCTACGGTGATCTGGTTTCCCAGGTCCGGCCAAAATTGAATAAGGAGCGCCCGTTGCGGCGCCCCTCTTGGTGACTATGGAGCGAGATCATGGAAGCGAGGAACAACGTCCCGGCGGTCGAAAGTGGTGAAAACCAGATCATCGACCTTCTCGATAGGCACCTTGCGTCAGCCATCGATCTTCAACTCCGCATTCGGAATGCCCTCTGGAATGCCGAGAACCCCCGCCTCGTGGAAGCGCGGGAATTGAGCGCTACAGCGTCTGAATTCCAACAGTTTTGCGACCTCATCGCCTTTCGGTTGCGTTCGCTTGGCGCCGTCGCCCAAGCGACGCTTCAAAGGACGCCAACGCGATCGTTCCTGGATCCTTGCCCACCTGCTGCCGTTGACGACGAGGAGCAAATCTCGCTGATCGACCGCGCTCTCGCTAAATTCCGCAGCTCTGCAAAACAGGCGCGGGAAAAAGCCGCCGCCCTTCACGATCAGACCACGGCCGCCTTGTTCGCCAAGCTCGCGAGCACAATCGACGCTCAGATTTGGTTTCTCCACACGCCATCGAGTTTAGGCGGCAAATTGCAATCCGGAACGGTATCGAGAGATATGCAGAAAATGGGTAGGAATGGCTAAAAACAAGACCGAGTCTGGGTTCGCGCCCAGCTGGTGCGTTCATTTCCGGCCGATGTCCCAGCATGAAACGTGCAAAGAGGATATCGGTTACACCGCTCTCAACGGTGGAGCGGAGTACCGCCGCATGCACAGACTGCCCTGCTTTATTCAAAGCGGCGACAAGCCGGGCCAGCGCCTCGATTGCGAGCGCTTCAGGGCGCCAACCGTCGAGGAAATTGCTCTTCACGCGCAATTGCCGGTTGTGCGGGCATCTGCAACGGCGGATACCCTGAGATATGGCAGCCGTTTTTCCGTACCCTTTAGGGTGACATCCCGCTGATCAAAGACCGCGAGCAGGCACCTCTCTGGCTTCCGCGGCGATCGCAGAAGATCCACCTCTTTGGAGATATTAATGCGCTTTCTTTCAGCCTTTGTTGTATTTCTAGGACTAGCGTCGATTATACCCTTCCAGGCTTGGGCTATAAATGGCGTAACCTGTACGAGTAACTCGTCCTATTATTGCGCGAGCTATTGTTCGCAATGCAGTCCGCTCGGCGGCTTTTCGTGTACAGGAGAGAAATGCAACTTGCCAAAGGACGGTAAGAGCGGTGAGATTCATTGGCTTCCCCGCCAACAATCGGGGAAACAGTAGGAGATCCCGCGGCACTGTCTGAGGGCGTCTTAACCTCAACCCGCCACGGCGCTAGCGCCCCGGAAGCACCAAGACCTCTCGAATCCAGCCTATGACAGGCTGGAAAAACCGTGCCAAGGTGCCATTCCGTGCGATGATCGATGTGCCGCCGTCACGGCATTTGGATCGTGGGAGGATACTATGATCACAGTGGAACCTTTGATCCATTCAGAGGACTATCTAGCGTTCCTGGCAATGATGCCAAAGGAGGAGGCGTTCAAGGATGCCCCGACCGGAATTTTTATCGACTTCGCCACGTTCTCCATCCGGCAGAATATCCGCATTCAAAGCTGCGCCAAGCCTAATAAAACCATCGTCATGGTGGCCGTCCAGCCAGATAAATTCGACCAATATTGCGAGAACTATGACAAGGACCGCAATTGGCAATCCCTCAAGAATTTCGCGGATGCAAAGTATGAAATGAGTCTCGAAATTCGCGACGATGACTAAGCATACACTTCACCAAAGGCCCAAGCCGCGCCGGCGAGGGCAACGTCATTTAATCCCGGGAGCAATGCTTCTGTGATAAGGCTGCGCGAAGCACAGGAGAATATCATGATCCTAGATTTGAAAACCGTTGAAGCAGTTCTACGCCAGCATTGGAAAGTTCCGGTCACTATCGATCAAGAGAAAATGAGCAATCAAGCCTTCAAAATTCAAGTCATGGTCGGTCAAAAATATGCTCATCAGAATTTGAAATATCAGCTCGGTCTGATCCAAACCAAAGATCTTAAATTAGAGACCGACGAGAAAGCTTGCGATGACATCGCCACCGAACTCCTGAGAATAGCAAAAGCCTAATGCGGAGCTTTCTGTAGTCCTGCCTCCAGACAACTCCTGCGGGTCGAACCGTGGCAGGCGTCGATGGCGTCTTCGGCGAATTGGTGTTCCGCGCCCTCCGTCGCCATCACGCCAGCCGCATCGTCACCCCGCGAGCAAGCCGCGCTGTTTACGATTGCCCTACGCGATCGTGTCAGTGTAAATGCCACAGCGGCACGCAGTCTGGTTTCTATGAGGCCGGCGGTTTTAGATAAGCGCGCGCCCGCCGCTTACGGCCTCACAGAATACTTCTGTTGGAACTTTTTAATTTGCCATTTCCAGCACGAAACTCGTGGGCGGGGATTCGCTCCGGCAGGACGGCAGCCGGCTTAGTGGAAGCGGCCGCGCCCTCCTCCTCCGCGCATGCCTCCGCGCATGTGTCCACCTCCGTGCCAACCCACACGGCCTCCGTGCCAACCTCCACGCCACGTCCGGTCGCCGGCTCGATGCCATCCAGAGTAGTAGCTGGGGCTGTAAGTGCTGTAAGTGCGCCAATAGGGCCGGTACCCATAGTAGCGTGGCCGGTAGTAGGTTCGCCAGTAGGGGCGGTAAACGCCGTAACTGCGCCAACCGCCACCATAACCACCACCATAATGGCGGAAGCCGGTGCGGTGGCCCCAGCCCCCATGGTGGCCCCAGCCCCCATGGTGGCCCCAGCCTCCATGGTGACCCCCGCCTCCATGGTGGCCCCCCCCTCCGCGCGCAAAGACTTTTTGGACATCGAGGGATTGGGTAGCAGATTTATCCAGCTCCGGTGGCTTCACCGTCGCATGAGCCGGAGTAGTTCCTGACACAAAAGGAAGAACCGATAGCGTCAGGGCAAGCGCTGGTAAGAATATACGTCTCATGTGTCAATCTCCGAAAGTGAGCGGAGTACGCTGGGAGTATTGCAACATGACGTCTCTTAACTAATTATTTACACCTAATCTTCTTTTTAACGATGCGTTAACTACCGGTTAAAGATTGAATGACATCGGCCCTCCTTTTGAGCCTGTGGATCGAACCAAAAAATAACAATGCACGATGACGTTCAACCAGAAGATATATATGAGTGTGCCCGGCGCGAAATCACCCGGATAGCATCGTTAGGGCTGCCTTGCGGTCTCCCGGTCTCAACTTCATGAACATAGAGCGGGCTTTCTTGATGTCATTTGCGGACCCGGTGCCAGCCGCCGCCTGAAGGGCCACGGTGACCGGATGATCCGCGCCGCAGATGAAAACCAGCGCTTTTGCCAAACGCGCTATGGCATCGCGATCAAGCGATTCTTCCTTCATTCCAGATACCTCCGCTTGACGCTGCCGTGAACCTTTGCAGCCTTAAGGCGCTTTGCCGCGATCCGGCCCCGGCTGCGCTAAGCTTTGACGCTAACCTCCACATTCATCCCTATGAATGCATCGGACATTCCAACGAAACTGCCGGCCACCGGCATCGCCTGCCGGATGTCGCGGGCAACCGCGACCGGGATCAGATTGAACCCGCCAACACGCCGGTTAGCGGGGTCGAAGCTTATCCACCCTGCGCCAGGCACATAGACTTCCGCCCACGCATGCGTCGATCCCGCGCCGGCGGAACCAACAACGTCCTGACCCGAGTCATAAAGATAGCCAGACACGAGCCTTGCACCGAAGCCGAGACTCCGTACCGCCTCGACGAACAAGACTGCGAAATCCCGGCACGATCCCCAGCCGCGGTCCAAAGTCTCGCACGGCGATTGGGTACCCTCATCCTCGCGGCTCTGATAGCGAATCCACTGTGAGACGCCAGCGCACAAGTCCTTCAGCAACGAAAGTGTATCCGTAGCCGCGCCCCGGACGAAGGCCCTCGACCAGTCCCGCAGCCGGACGGCCGGGTCTGGGTATTGCTGGATCGTAAGGGCTCCAAGGTCGATCGCTTCGTCCCCTGAGTAATGGAACGGATAGACAAGCGCGGAGGCGGCGATATCGAACACTGGCCAAGCGGCGGCATTGAGTTGAAGCTCTACATGGCTGTCTATGACGAGCATATCGGTCATAGTTTGAAATGAAGCGGTCGCGACGGAATTACCAAAAACGTCTTGCGCCCAGGTGAGCGCCGCGTCTGGCGTTAGCGTCACCTCACTCGTGATGAGTCGCAGATCACGGCTTTCCCGCGGCCGGAGCATAAGGCGGTGCGGTCCGAGGCTGACCGGATTGCGGTAGCGATAAGCCGTCCTATGATGGATCGTGATCGTGCTCAAAGGGCCCCCAAGCAGAAACTCTGAGCCAGAGAGGGTCAGATATCGCTTCGCATAGGATAACACTTCCGGCGGCGATCAATCACGGCAAGATCTGCCCAAATCGCCGGCGACCGGAACCCGGCCGCCGCGCTCACGCGCTGGCCGCGGACTTCGCGCGCGTTTTCGGCGACGCCGCCGCTTTTGCCCTGATCCGCATCGCGCGGCCCTCGGGTTGATCGAGGTCGAACGCTCCGGTTTTTCTGACCAGATCGCTGAGTTTGCGATAGCCGTAGGTCCGGGGGTCGAAGTCGGACGCGATGTTCGCGAGGCGCTGCCCCACCAAGCCCAAGCCGACCCAGCCATCCTCCGTCTCAATTTGAGCGATGGCCCTGTTCAGGACCGGAACGGCCGCGCTTGGCGGCTGCAGCGCCTTCGACGAGGGCTCTTCCTCGGGGGCCGCAATCTGGGCCTCGGGTAGCAAGTTCTCCGTGTAGATGAACCTGCGGCACGCCTGCCGGAAGCTCTCGGGGGTCTTCTGCTCGCCGAACCCGTAGACATCGGCGCCCTGTTCGCGGAGGCGCGAGGCCAGCCGTGTAAAGTCGCTGTCCGAAGAGACGAGACAGAAACCGTCGAGCCGGCCGCTGTGCAGAAGGTCCATGGCGTCGATTACGAGCGCGATGTCGGACGCGTTCTTGCCCGTGGTGTAGGCAAACTGCTGGTACGGATCGATCGCGTATTTGGGCAAGATCTCCGCCCACGATTTCAAGCGCTGTCCGGAGAAATCGCCATAAATGCGCCGGACGCTCGCCTCGCCGAACTTGGCCACTTCCTCGAAAAGCCCGGCGGCGATGCGCGGCGACGTATTGTCGGCGTCGATGAGGATCGCAAATCGGGGCAAGCGGTTGTCTTCAGCCATGTCTGGCGCCTTTATGAGCATGGGGCCGCTGGGATTGAAGCGGCCGGAGGTTTGGGCCGGAGCGACCCTTGGAGATCGTTCCCGATGAAAGCAGCCTAACGCCAGCCATCGCATGCGCTTTGATAGTGGTGCCGCCGGCCAATCCCGCCCTTTCCCGATGGGTGCCGGGACACAATGGCAACTCCATGTCCTACATGTTGGGTTGACGGCGGTGTCTCCAATCTGAAAAAGTCCCCCGGGGCACAGAGAGGGTTTGAACATGGCGGGCTTTCCCGACATCACGGCTGAAGTTTTCTCCGGTGTCGCCGTTCTTGTCTCGGGGTATAACCTCTGGCAAACGGCGCTCCGGAACGCGCGCCTCCAGGTTTTCGTGCCTCCGCTGATTCGCTACGCCTCGCCCTATCAGAACAGTATATTCGAGGTTTTCGAAATCCCTCTTACGGCCGTCAACGAGGGAGCGCGCACTGGAACGATCCTGTCGCTCGATCTCGAAGTGACGAACCGGCAGACGGGCGCCAGAAAGCAGTTCTACAGCGCGGGGCTCGGTCCGTGGATCGTCAAAAAGATCCGCGAAGAGGGCGCGCAACCCTTCACGCCGCTGTCGCTTCCGGGACGGGCGTCGCAATCGCAAACCGTGTTGTTTTATGCGCGCGAGGACTCCCGGGTTCAGCAGGTTGTCGAAGCACCGGGGTTGTACAGTTTCGCGATCCGGCTGCTGACAACGCGCCGCGACGAGAAGAGGAAGCCGCCACCGCTCCAGTTCGACATGAACCTGCCTTTCATGGACCACCGCGCCTTCACGAGCGGTGCCGGCACGCTGCCCCTGTATCGTCCGGATTGGCAGTCCACCGTCAGCAACCCGCAAAAGGCCAGCTGAAGTGCAATGACTTTATTCCGAATTGCCCGGCGGTCATGGCCACACGACGGTGGTGCATGCTAAATGCCACGCGCTTTAGGACAGCATTTTCCACAAAACCGACACCACCGTCTTTTCGCGATAGGGCTTCGCCAGCAGCGGCGCGTCCTTGAATCGCTCCGGCACCACGATGCTGGCCTCGAAGCCCGTGGTGAAGGCGAAGGGGATGGAACGCGCGGCCAGTACATCTGCAACAGGCCAGCACCGCTCGCCATTGAGGTCGATGTCAAGAACGGCGGCGTCGAGGTGTTCTTCCCCGGCGGCCTTCACGGCGCGTTCAAGCCTGCCGGCGGGACCGGAGACAGTTGCCCCCGCCCTTTCGAGATAATCTTGCATTTCGAGGGCGATGAAGGCCTGGTCCTCGACCACCAAGATGCGCTTGCCGCCGAGCGGCAGCGCCGGCACCGCTGCCGGGTTTTCGCCAAGCGTCATGCTAGTCCTCGCCTTCTATGATCTGTTCGACGGGAATCATCGCTGTACAAACGAGACCGTCACTGCGGAAATCGAGATCGACTTCGCCATCGACATCGTACGCGAGGCTGCGCTCCAAAAGGAGCCGCCCGAAGCCGCTACGCTCGGGCGTCCCCACCCGTGGCCCTCCATGTTCCGCCCAGCGCAGCACAAGCCAGCGCTTGCCATCGCAGCTTTTGATCTCCCACCCAATGTCAACCGTCCCTTCGGAAACCGACAACGCCCCATATTTTGCAGCGTTGGTGGTCAGCTCATGGAGGGCGAGAGAAACGCTGAGCGCCGCTTTCGGTCTCAACATAAGCTTGGGACCATGTATTTTTGCGCGGCCGGCGCCGTCGAAAGGCGCGAAGTGTTCAGCGGCGAGCCTCTTAAGGTCCACGCCCTTCCAGCGGCCCTGAGTCAACATACTGTGGGCGCGGCCCATGGCATGCAGACGCTCGTTAATGCTTTGCGTGGCGGCATCGAGGCTCACCGCCCCGGCCGCCGAGTATTTCACGAGGGCTTGGATGGTGGCGATGGTATTCTTGACGCGATGGTCGAGTTCCGCCATCAGCAGATCTTGCTGAAACCGGGATTGCTCGCGCTCGCGCATGAGTTGATCAAGATGACGCAAGACAACTTCGAGGATGGACACACGCAGCGCCTGCGCGGCCTCGCCGATGCGCGGGCTCCAGGGCTGTGACCGCTCGCGCACGGTCTCCTTCCAGGCCGCGAAGGATTTTCTCGGTCCGAGGCGGATGCCATCGCCATCGATCTCGACGGGCTTGGACGGGTTTCCCGCCCACATCACGGTGGCGATTTCCTCTGGCCTGAACCAAAGCACATAGTCGCGCGGCGAGCGGGACACTGAAAGGGCTATCAAACCGCTTGCGACATCGGCATAGTCTTTCGCAGGCGCAAAAAACTTCCCAAGGCTGTCCGTGACGAACACCCCCTCGGGTACCGACCTATTGAGCCACTCGACCAGGACGTTAAGCTGCTCGTCCGTGGGTGTTTGCCCGAGCCGTGCGGCCTTTCCATCCCACCACACCGCGACGCCTTCGGCCGGGATGTAGTCGACGAGATTAGGCCGGCTGCGAATCAGGGCTTTGCCGAGATCGCTATCGCGGACCATCGCCTCGACGAGTTCCGCGTGAATGCTCTTCATGCGCAGACGCTCGCCCTGTTCCTCGGTGGCGAGCTTCTCACCGAGTTGCAGCGAAATCATCTGTGTGAAGAGTTCGCAAATGGACCGCAACATTTGCGGAACTTGCCTAGGCTCGCGGTGATGACAGGCTATCAGCCCCCAAAGCTTCTGATCGACGATGATCGACAGCGACATCGACGCGGCGACGCCCAAATTGCGCAGATACTCGAGATGAAGGGGCGAAACCGAGCGCAGGATGCTGAACGATAGGTCGAGCGGCTGTCCTGTTAAAGGGTTCGCGGCGGGTATGATCGGAGCGGGACTGTAGCTCGCATCCGGAATAACACGCGTCCAATTGCGCAGGTAGAGTTCCCTGGCCTGCTTCGGAATGTCGGACGCGGGATAATGCAACCCGAGGTAAGGCTCCAAATCGCCGGCCTTGGCTTCGGCGATAGCCACCCCGCTGTCATCGGGCTGAAATTGGTAGACGATAACGCGGTCGAAGCCGGTTGCGTCGCGCACTTCTTCGGCAGCCCCTTGCAAGAAGCCGGACAGACTCGCCGCACCCTGCACCCGGACGATCATGCCATGCAGGAGCACCATCGCATTCGCTGGCGGCTCGGGCGGAGAAGGTTCCAGTTCGACGATCAGAACGCCGCCGCTCGCATGAATGGCGGCGTCGAGCCGGTACCCGTCTTGCCAGACGGCCGTTTCGACGGCGAAGACCGGTCTTGGAATGCCCCGGTCCCTTTCAGCAAATGACCGGATTTGACTGAGCGCGGTCTGCCCTAGCCGTGCCTCCAACCCTTGCCCCAGTACCTCCTCGGGCGTCGCGCCCAAGAGCCGGACGGTATCGCCAGCAACCTGAATAACCCTGAGCGTGCGAGGTTCGAGCGCGAGCAGAACGCCGTGCGGCTGAATGGAGCCGGGAATATGGATCGGCTCCCTGTCGCAATTGGTAAGATCGGCTGCTCCGAACTGAGGAGCGGATGCATTCATCGCCTCACTCCAGTCCGTCTGTAATTGGGGCCTGAGGGGCGAAGGGACAACGGGCGCTTTGCGCGAGATGCTTTTCGAACGCCGCGAACGTGACCAAGGCTGCGTCCTCTATGCGGCGCGCGGTATCGGGCTCGGCGCCTGCCGCGTTCAGGACTGCAACAAAGGCCTGCCACATCGCGCCTGTATTCTTGCCATATCCATTATAGAAGCGCCCTGCCCAGCGAGGGCCGATATTCAGCTTGGGCGCCAGATTTCTAACGATGAGCTGGCCGCCGAGGCTCGATCCCTCCAAAACGTAGAGCACACCCAGCGCCTCGACCGGATCTTGCGGCAGTGGCAAACCGGCTACGGAAGGCAGGCTGCCCAGACTGTCTGCGGTGTGACCGAGGTCCTTCAGATCCGCTTCGAGCCAGCCAGCCTTGCGCCGCTCTTCGTATCCGATCCCGAGTTGAGCCAAATCGAGCTTCTCAAGAGACGCTTCAATGGGCCGGTAGATCCGGAGAAGCTGTTCCAGAACACCCCGGTAAGCTTCCAGGGACGTCATAAGACCTTCGAGGTTTACGTGCCCTTCGAGGCGTTCATGGGCGGGGCGTGTAACGAGACGGAGCCGCTCCCTGAACTTGGCCGGAGGTCTATGCGTGGACGAAAGCATGGAAGCCTTTCATGCCGCGTTTATACAATGCCGCGCCGCGCTGGGCGCTTCGAAAATGGCTCCGGGCTTAAATACCTGTGCGCGCTACGCGTAAGCGGTGTGTGATAGCACGGTGAAGAGCGGATACACAAGCCGGATCGGCGGGGTGCCATCAACCGCGGCGGGGGCTCCCCTCGTCGGCACTCTTGGCGCTATCCTCCAGCGTGGGGCGCCAGGAACCAGCCTGCGCTCCGGCAGCAGCGGTCTCCTCCGGTGGCATCGTGCGTTTGAGCCGGTCGGCCTGCTGGGTCGCTTCCTTATCCCCGGAATGGGCGGCGACCCGGTACCAGAAATAGGCGCGCGTCAGGTCCTGTTCGAGACCAAGCCCGCGCTCATAAAGGATGGCCAAGTTGTATTGGCTATCGGCGAGTCCGGCAAGCGAGGCCCGATAGAACCACAACGCCGCCTCCCGGTAATCCTGCGCCGAACCCCGCGCCGAAAGCATCACGCCCAGATTGTGCATGGCACGGTTATGGCCTGCGGAAGCGGCCTTCCGGTAGAGAGCCATCGCTCGATCGCCATCCACAGAAACGCCCACGCCGCGCTCGTAAAGCGAGGCCAGCATGAAGAGCGCCTCGATATGGCCTTGGCTTGCCGCGCGGGCCAGCCATCGTGCTGCCGTCACGGCGCCGCCCTCCAAATCGCCATCGCTCAAAAAGCGCTTGCCGATCCGGAACTGAGCCTCCCGGTCGCCGCGGCGGGCTGCGTTCTCCAGCACCTTGAGATCCTCAGGCGCTACGTCGTCCGCCGGCGTATCTGCTTGGAAAGTCTGAGACTCCGCCGCGAAGAGTGGCGGATCGGCCTCCGGTAAAGGCAGTGGCTTGGTATTTAGCGTTGCCTTATCGGACTTGGGCGCGGCCGGGGCACGCAAACGCGCCGGAGCCGTCATGCCGGCCTCCGGCATCACCGAGAGATGGAACGGCGCGAGATGTGTTTTCGTATGCAGATAATAAAGCGCCGCGCTTGCAAGCAGAAGGATGATCGCAACGATGGCGATGCCCGCAAGGGGATGGCTTTTTTCCTCGTTGCGCGCGGCAGATAAGTTCGGGAAAGGCGGCCTCGGCTCGTCAGGCACGTCTCCTGGGTCCAGCGGGCGCGTGGGGCGGCTCTTGTTCAGCCTATCGCCTGCCTCTTCCAGGGCCTTGAAAAAGTTGGGATCCGATGGCGTAGGCCGGGGGCGGAGCGTTATTGTCCCAAGCTGCGGCTTATCCGCGCGTCCAGAGCCGAAGCTGCTTCCGGGCAAATTATATACGGACGAGTCCGCGGAAATCGGATCGTTGAGCGTGGGGCGCTTTCTTGGCGGCTGCGGACCGGAGGCTTGGCCACCGCGCTCCAGAAAAACGTGAAGGGTCTCTTGAACGCGGTCGAGTGCGGCTGCCGTTTGCTCGCCGCTCGCGCGCGAGCGGGCATTGAGCGCCTGCAGCTCGCTCTCCAAGCGTTCGATGGCGCTTCGCTCGTAAGGCCGTTGCAGGGACACGGCCATTTCGCCGGCCGTCAGCACAGCGGCGCGCGACGCCGTGGCGACGACGGTCTGGCCCAGTTCTTCGACCGTATTGCGCGCCACGAGCTCGAACCGTCTGCGGTCCTCTTGAGCGCGTGTGCTCACGTTAAAGATTTCCATCGCGGCGCGAGAGATGCGATCGGCGTTAGCCGTCGTTTGCTCGCGCGTTTCGTCGAGTGCTTGGGAAAGGCCGGTAAGCTTGGATTCGACCGCCCGAAGGGCCGTCACGTCTGGCAATCCATCGGAAAGCTTATCGAGCCGCCCGGCGATTTCCGCGAGCCTGGCGTTGATTGCCGCGATCTCGTTCTTGCCGCCGTCCTGCCAGCTCAGGAGTTGTTTGAGTTCCCCGAACCGGCGCTCGAACCAAACGAGATCGTTCCGGTAGGGCTCCGGAGGCGCCTCGTTTGTCTCCGGTGAGGTAGGGGTATCGAATTCGTTCAGCCGCGCGGACAACGCCTCGAAGGGCTGGAAACGCGGCGGCTGCTGAGCGGCAAACTGGCCATAATAGGCGTAAAGCTGGGCTTCAGCCTCAGTGCGGCCTTCTCCAAAGCCCACCGGCTCGGGCTCATGGGGCTCCGAAGCGGGTTCTGCATTAGGTGCAGCGTCAGGCACGCCTTCTCCAGCCGGGCCCTCCCAGCCTTCCTCAAGATCGTGGCTGCCGGTGCTTGAGCGCCCGGCTTTCGCTTTACCTGGTTCGGCCATGGTTACCGGAAAATTTACGTACCAGTGATTCCCTGAGGTGCCTTTTGTCCCACTAAGCCGTTATCATTGCTCGATATATGCAAACATGGCGTAAACGCTCTGTAAAAACTGGTACGATTTTTAGGAGGATCGATGAGCGAAGCGGCGAGCCCCGCGCGGCACGAGAGCCGATCCATGAGCATCGCAACGCGCGGCCAAGGATTCTATCCGATTGGCGCCGATCTTCAGCGTGCGCTCGATGAAATGCGGGCCAGGACAGGCTTACTTTCCGTGTTCATGGCGCACACCTCGGCGTCGCTTTGCGTGCAGGAGAATGCCGATCCCGACGTGCTTTTCGATCTCACGAACGCGCTCAAGCGGCTCGCTCCGGAAGACGGCCCCTACCGGCATAGGAGCGAAGGGCCGGACGATATGCCGGCCCATATCAAGACGCTGCTTACTGCGACATCGCTGGCGCTACCGGTACGTGAAGGGCGGCTGGCACTCGGCACCTGGCAGGACGTCTATGCGATCGAACACCGCAAAGCGCCGCATCATCGCCGGCTGGAACTCGACTTTACCGGAAGCGTGAGGAACTGACGCGCACGCGGCGCGAATAAGGACAGGACGAGGGATATGACCAAAACCGCAGCCACGCTTCGCGCCTATAAAGGCGTAGCCATTTTAAGTTATGGCTTCCGCCCCTTCTTCCTGGCGGGATCCATCTGGGCGGCGGCCGCCATGATCCTGTTTGTCCTCATGCTTCAAGGTAGCGTTTCGCTGCCGTGCGTGCTCAGCCCGATCGATTGGCACTTACACGAGCTGCTTTACGGTTTCCTTCCTGCCATCGTAGCCGGATTTCTCCTGACCGCCGTTCCGAATTGGACGGGCCGCCTCCCCGTCGCGGGCGCTCCGCTCGCGGCCCTTTTCGGGCTATGGCTCACCGGGCGGGCGGCCGTTTTTTGCTCCGCGCTCATAGGCGCCGGCATTGCTGCTTCGGCGGACATGCTTTTCCTGATCGCGCTCGTCATCGTCATTGGACGCGAAATCATCCAGAGCAAAAACTTGCATAATCTGAGGGTTCTGGTGCTGGCCGGGTTGCTTGCCACCGGAAATTTCGTCTTTCACATCGAGACAGCGGGCGGCGGCGCAGCCGATTACGGCAAGCGCATCGGCATTGCGGTTGCGATCCTCTTGATCTCGCTCATCGGCGGCCGGGTTATCCCGAGCTTCACCAGAAACTGGCTTGCGAAGAGGGGCTCCCAAAGCCTGCCCGCCCCTTTCGGGCGTTTCGACATCGCAACGATCGCAGCGTCCGCCGTCGCTCTCGTGGCCTGGATCCTTGCGCCTGACGCTCTTATGACCGGAGCGGCTTGCGCGATTGCGGGCCTGCTTCAAACGATCCGCCTCGCGCGTTGGAAGGGATACCGCACATTTGCCGAGCCGCTGGTGACAGTCCTTCATGCGGGATACGTTTTTGTACCGGCGGGATTCCTGCTGCTGGCTCTGTCGCTGGCATTTCCCGGCCGCGTTTCCACCGTCGCCGCGGTCCATGCTTGGACGGCGGGCGCCATCGGCGTCATGACGCTTGCCGTTATGACGCGCGCAAGCCTGGGCCACACGGGCCACGCATTGACTGCTTCGCCGGCCGTCATGGCCATTTACACCGCTGCGGCAGGGGCGGCGCTGGCCCGGATCGCGGCGGCATTCGGAATCGAGCCTCAGACCATGCTTCATTTGGCCGCCGCAGGTTGGGTGATGGCCTTTGGCGGCTTCGCGGTTGTGTTCGGGCCGATGCTGGCTATGCCGCGCCGCAGGTGACGTCGGGACTGATGAGAGAGACTCCCCCCGGCTGGCCTCTTTGATTGGATGGCGCGGAGCATTATTTGGGGCTCGTAGTGACGGCGAACTCGTGCCGCCGCCAGACACGCAAGTCACAAAGGATGCGACCCGTGAAGCTGAAGGCCCTTTTTCTCTCTTTTTGTCTGGGACTTTCCACCACGGCCGCTAATGCGGCGTTGAAGCCGGGCGACGCTGCGCCCGACTTCACTGTGCAGGCGGCGCAGGGCGGAAAGGAGTACACATTCTCCCTGGCCGAAGCGCTGAAAAGGGGACCCGTGGTTCTTTACTTCTATCCAAAATCATTCACCAGCATTTGCACGATCGAGGCGCATGAATTCGCCGATAACATTGAAAACTTCGCGGCGGCCGGCGCGGCCGTGATCGGCATTTCCAGCGATAAGATAGAGGTGCAACGCGAATTTTCCGCTAAGGAATGCCGGGACAAATTCCCGGCTGGCGCCGACCCCAGTCTCTCCGTAATTAAGTCCTACGATGCGGTGTCCAAAACTCCGCAGGCGGGTAATGCCTTTGCAAGCCGCATTTCCTATGTCATTTCGCCGGACGGGAAGATTTTATACTCCTATACCGATTCCAGAGCTGAGAAACATATCGAGAATGCCTTGGCCGCCCTTAGGACGTGGCGCGCGGAGCAAAAGCGCTGAGCGGTCTTCCTTAGGACTGACCCTCACCGTTTCCCAAAAGAGATGACCCCGGCCCAGCAGATCGGGCAATGAAACTTACTGGATAGCTAAGCGGAGGACGCGATGGGGCCGGAAAAAATCATGCTCATCAGGCATGCCGAAAAGCCCGACGGTACCGGCGGCATACTGGGCGTTGACGAGACCGGTAAGCCCAATCCCAACCAGCTTTCGGTCCGTGGCTGGCAACGGGCTGGCGCGCTTGTGCGCTATTTCGCTCCAATCGGGGAACGCGCGCCGGGAGGCATCGCAACGCCAACCGCAATCTTTGCCAGCAAACCCGCCAACGGATCGAACAGCGTCCGTTCCATCAGCACCGTTCTGCCGCTTGCCGGCGCCCTCCAAATGCCTGCCATCAATGAAATCGGCAGAGGAGATTTGCCTGCGCTGGTGAAGGCTGTTGCCAGTGCGCCGGGTGCCGTTTTGATTTGCTGGTCCCACGAGGAGATCCCCGCTATCGTCCAAGGACTTGCGGGAAACGAGCCAGGATTTCCCACCGCCTGGCCCCGCAAGCGATTCGATGTCGTCTGGATACTCGACCGGACGAATGGTGCTTGGTCATTCTCCCAGGTCGCGCAATGTCTCCTCCCCCAGGACGCTCCCATCCCGTAGGATTAAACACCGTCGCCGGGCTGTCCCGCGACCTTTGATAACTGCAATCTTGTTTGGGCGCGTCAACTTCAATGGCCTACGAAATCGAACGCAAGTTTCTGATTCAGGACCAAAGCTGGCGCAATGCTGCCAGCGGGGCCACCGTCATCCGTCAAGCCTATTTGGCAAGCAACGGATTGATTTCTCTTCGTATCCGGATCAGGGACGATATCCGGGCAACGCTCACGATCAAGTCAGCGGCGGCTGGAATACGCAGGCTGGAATTCGAATATGAGATCCCGATTGCGGACGGGGTTGCCTTGATGGATTTGCGGGAGGGCGGCCTTATCGAAAAGCTTAGGCATAAGCTGCCGCAGGACGGCCTGACGTGGGAAATCGACGTCTTTCAGGGCGAGAATGCAGGACTGGTCATCGCCGAAATCGAGCTTCCGCACGAAGATAAGGTCTTCGAAAGACCTCAATGGCTTGGCCGGGAAATCACCTCGGACAAGCGTTACTCCAACGCCAGCCTGTCGATGACGCCATACCGCACGTGGACTGACGAGGCGAGGTAGGCCGCCAGCCTCCAAGGCGAGGTCTGGCCTCCGGCCGCCACGACTACGGCAGGGCTAGCGTGTAGGTCTCCGCGTCCCGGCCCTTGAAGAATTGCGGGTTCTGCTCACGCTTGAGCAGTTTGGCGAGTTCTGGCACGCGCTTTTGCAGATAGTCGTTCAATTGAGCTGTATCCACGCGCCCGCGATGTTCGGTGTCGGCTTTCCCGCTTAACGCTTCCACAAGCGCCTCGGTAAAAAGCCCGTGCTTGAACTGGGCGCTTTCGAGCGCCTCTTGATCCCAGCGCGCGGAGGAATAAGCGAGAATGTTCGCGTAATAGGCCTTGTTGCCAAGGCGTTCATTATAGGCACCCGCAGAGTGGCAAGTGTCGATGAAGAGAAGGCGCCGCCCCTTTGCCTGGTCGATGGTCTCCTCTATCCAGTGCCACGGCACGACAGACGACGGCCGGATTTTGCCTCCCGTGCCGCTGGCATCAGTCGAAATGAAGCGATAGTTTGGACCGTCGTTCACACCGTGACCCGCGAGGAACACGGCGACCGTGTCGTTTGGCTTCGCGTCCGCGATGCTGCCGAGCGCGTCGATGATATTGGCGGCCGTCGGGGTGTCGTCCACCGCGCCGCCGTTTACGAGTACGCGCCGTACGACCTTATCGTGGAGCGGACCGAGGCTCCGTTGTATCGCATCTGCAAAGGCAGTGGCATCCAAACCCGTATAGTTCAGGTCGCAAGTTGGCCTCGGTTCACACCAAGCCCGGATACCCGGATATTTGGTGACGCCGATGGCCACAATATAGAGCGTGCCGCGCTGGTCGAGTTCCCCTGCGCTTTCGCTGGTGAGTACCGTCGTGCCGTCCTCCGCCTTGGACCATCCGACCGCATTTAGCGCGGTCACCACGATGGTATTCTTGCCCTTGGCGAGCGGCACTTTGAAGTCGCGCTCGCCGGGGGCAAAACTCGGACCCGATTCCGGTAGCAGATCGTCCAGCTGACGGCCGTTTACCTGGATACGGAAACGCGTCACGGGATCCGGCGTTTGATCCAGTGCGACCCTGACGGCCGAACTGCCAACAAGGCTGCCCGAACTCTGAAATGCGCTCTCTGCGGCGGAGGCCACGATGCGGAGTTGCGGCGCGGGATGGGCGATCAGGTCCGCGATTTTGAGATTGGTGCCGAACGATGTGCGAATGGCCTCCTCAGCGGACGCCAGCCGGATCGCCTTGGTCACGATGTCGGGCCGGTAAAGATCGTTGCGGAGTTGCTCGGCTGTAAAATATTCTGCTGCTTCACCGGCGCCTTTATTAATCTGCCAGCCCACAATCTTGTCGGCCCCTGGCGAGCCGGCATAGTAGCCCTGGGGCGTCCAAATCACCCACTCGTCAGGAGCTCCCTTGAACAGTGAAACAATGAGCTTCTTGGTCTCCATGCTCCACAAGCGTACCGTCTGATCTCCACCGCCGGAGACGAGGTACTTGTTGTCTGGAGAAACGGCGGCGCCCCAGACATCGCCTTCATGTCCGATGAAGTCTCCGATTTTTTTTCCGCCGGGGTCATAGGCGGCCAGGAAACCCAATCCGCCACCGGAGATTACCTGCTTGCCATCGGAGCTGAGTGTGTATGCGCTATGAATAATGCCGTCGAGAGGAGTCCGTTCAATGCTTGCGACGATGTTTCCGTTATCGAGAATATCGAGGATCGCGTCGTAGCCGAGCGCGCCGCCCTTTCTGTGCTTGAGAGAAATTCCCCCAACATCGTAACGTTCTCGAATCCAATCGTTTTCTTCGGAGACTTTCTCAAATAAACCCAATGCAGGGTTGTTCAGCGGAAGGATCATGGCGGTTTCGAGCGGGCCATGACTTCTTGGAGGATGCTCTGGGCTTAACGTATTTCCCCAGGATATTTTTGTGCCGTCTTTGGAGAAGGCCGCGCCCCAAACAACTCTCCCTGTGCCTTTCATGACCGACTTTGTGTCACCGGTCCTTGGGTCCCAAACGCGGACGGAGTGATCGTTGCCCCCTCCCGTCACGACGAGCGAACCGTCGGGAGAAAATGTTCCCGCCCGCGCCCTATCGTCATGTCCGGTATAGACTGTTATCGCCTTACCGGATTCGACCTCGAACACTCTTTCATAGTAGTCCGTATGGGCTCTGTAACCGCATGTTGCGAGCAGCAGCTTACCGTCAGGAGAAAAATCTAGAGCGGCCGCAGAGTTGCACTCCCGCCCGAGCTTGCGTAGAAACGCGCCGGTTTGGCCATCCCAAAGACGGATGTCTCCAGAAGCATCTCCACTTGCGATGACACCATCGGCGGCCGACGCGGCGAGAGCATAAATCTTATCTTCATGCTCAACCATGGTCCTTAAGAGGACGCCGTCCGAAACGTTCCAAAGGAGCAGTTGATTGTCGTCACCGCCGCTCACGATACGCTGCCCGTCGCTTGTAAAGTCCAGGGCTCTGATCGTCGCATTATGGCCTTCGAGGCGCCTCAGCGGTTTGGCTTCGCCAGCGTCCCAAATGATCACGGCATTATCGAACCCGCCGGAGGCGAGCAATTGGCTATCGGGAGAAAAAGAAAGCCGTATGATCTCCTTGTCGTGCCCCTTCAAGAGCGCCTTGAGCGTCCCTGTCTTAAAGTCGTAAAGCCGGATAGCACCAATATCTTTGCTATCGCCATCTTGGGCACCCATGAAACCTGCCACCGCAAGCCAGCGGTTATCAGCTGAAAGGGCCATGGCGTAGATTTTGCCCTGCGGCCCTGGCCCGGTCTCGCCTCGTAACGTTCGAATTGTCTTTGCCTGCTGCCAATCCCAGATCCGGATAACCTTATCTTCCGAAGCCGAGACAATATACTTCCCATCCTGTGTGAAGGCCACCCCGCCAATCAACGCCTGATGACCTCCCGTATCAAGCATCAGAACTGGCTGCTCTTCGGAGGACGCAGGCATCGCGCTTGCGGTCAAAATAGCGGCAATGCAGACGAGCACCCTAAAGTTGTAAAGCATAGCCGGGTATCCTTCGCAGACTGACTCCGCTGATCATAGAGGTACTCAGCGCAGGCAGAAAGTCTGTAAATAGACGAGGGGCAGTTGTACACAGCCGGCGCTGGGTTAAGGTCTGGCACCGTGCCGCTGCCAGACCGCCCCGGCTTTCAGGCTGTCCAACGATAGGTCCAGACTTCAGATGCGGGCTTGCCATCCTGCTTCAGCAAGCACCGGATATCTGCTTCTGTGACGCCTTCTGCGGGATGATATTCGAAGCGGACACGATGCCCGCCTGCAATGGGATTGCGCCGTATTCGCGCATTGAGGATCGATCCGGCGCTCGCCGAAAGTTCCACGTTCTGCTGGCCATCCGGACAAGATTCTAGTTTGCCCTCGCATAAGGGCAAGCCCTCTGTGCCGGCATAATCGATCAGGAAAAGCCGCATTTCCGGATGCAGATGCGAAACGCCGGTAAGGGTCTGCGCCACGGTCGCGACATTTGCACGAATTGGCGGATCGTAGCTCCAAGTCAAACGATATTTGTAGTTGTAGCTTTTACCTGCTTCTAGAGGGTCTTCCGGACGCCAGAACGCGACGATATTGTCGAAATACTCTTTGTAGGCAGGCAATTCGACGAGCTGCACCGACCCTTCGCCCCAGTCCTCCAAGGGTTCCACCCAAAGAGTTGGCCGCGCTTCGTAAGTCGCCTCATAATCGAAATCCTGGTAGCGGCCGGCAGACCTTTCCCTCTGTAAAAGGCCGAATCCCTTGACGCTGCGTCCTGGGAAGCTCGAAAAGACGATCCGATTTCCGCTGTTAAGGGGGCGCCAGATATACTCGCCCGCCCCGTTCCAGATCAAAAGTCCATCCGAATCATGAACGCGCGGGCGAGCTTCATCGATGCGAAGCCGGCTGCCCGGAGCAAAAAAGAACATGCTCGTCATCGGAGCAATGCCAGCGGTCGATATCGTTTTGCGGGGGAAAAGGCTGCAACTGACCTCCATGATCGTGGCATCCCCGGTTGAAATGACAAAGCGGTAGAGGCCCGATGCGCTTTCACTATCCAAGAGCGCGAGGACCGTGATCGAGGGCGCTCCCGCGGCGGGCTTCAGAATCCAGAAACTCCTAAAAATCGGAAACTCATCACGAGGCGGTTGCGCCGTGTTTATGGCGAGGCCCCGTGCCGACAATCCGTACTCCTGACCTGCGGTCCTGCCTCGAAAGTAGCTCGCGCCTTGAAACACTACAAATTCATCGAAGGGGTCGGGCTGAACGAGCGGTCTGTGAATTCGAAACCCCGAATATCCAAGATTCACGTTCGCTGGCGGGTAGGTTTGATCGGGGCCATAATCGAAAAGATTGGGATCGTATGGAATAAGGGCGGCTTGGTCTCGATCGACGGCGTACACGCTGACGTCAGCGTTATAAATATAACCGGTAGAAAATAATTCGAGTGTATAGCCAAGCTCATCATGAGCCCAGATGGCCTCATGAATCCCCTCATTTTAGCGCGACTCTAAAAAGCCCGACTTTCGGATTCCCCTCCTGGAGAATGGACGAATCATCGGGAGGAGGATTATGCGCGCGCCGAAGGAACGGTTTGAATTAGTTCACCATTTCTTGGGTCGAGTGTTTAGCGGCGACTTGCATGCCAAACGCATTCTTTCTTTGACCAATGGGACGCTCGGCGTGATGACGGGGGCGGCGCTCGCTGTTTCCCTGATCGGACAGGCTCTGGCCACTGCGCGTGGTTTGATCGCCAAGTCGGCGATCAAGCAGGTCGACCGGTTACTCAGCAACGCCGGCGTGTTCCCTTGGGACTTGTTCGGGCCGTGGGTTGCCGAGGCCGTGGGAGCCAGGCGCGATATCGTCGTGGCGATGGATTGGACCGATTTCGATTCCGACAATCAGGCCACGCTCGCGCTGCATCTGGTCACACGACACGGCAGGGCGACGCCGCTGCTTTGGCTGACCGTCGACAAGGACGAATTGAAGAACCAGCGCAACGATTTCGAGGATCTGTGCCTGTCCCGGTTGAAGACGCTGCTGCCCGAAGGCGTAACCACGACGATTCTGGCCGACCGCGGCTTTGGCGACGTCAAGCTGTTCGGATTCCTGGACACCCTTGGCTTTCAATACGTCATCCGCTTTCGCGGCAATATCCACGTCAGCACAGCCGATGGCGAAACGCGCTCGGCCGCCGATTGGATCGGCAAGGGCGGACGGGCGCGAAAGCTGCCCGGCGCCGAAGTCTCCGCCGCCCGCCAGAAGGTCGGGGCGGTCGTATGCGTGAAGGCCTCGGGCATGAAAGAAGCCTGGCATCTGGCCGCCAGCGACGGCGCGCTCTCTGCCGCGCAGATCGTCAAGCTATACTCCAAGCGCTGGACCATCGAGCCCAGCTTCCGTGACAGCAAGGACCTTCGCTTTGGAATGGGCATGAGCACGTTGAGGATCGGTGATCCCCAACGCCGAGACCGCCTCCTGTTGCTCAATGCCTTCGCCATCATGCTGCTGACGCTGTTGGGCGCCGCCGGCGAAAGCCTTGGAATGGACCGGCAACTGAGAACGAGCACCGCTAAACGCCGGGTCCATTCCCTGTTCCGGCAAGGATGCCTGCTCTATGACCTCATCCCCAACATGCCGGACGAAAAACTCCAGCCCCTCATCGAGCGATACCAGGACCTCCTACGCGAAAACCGCGCTTTTTCCGAGGCCTTCGGGGTCATCTGAAATGAGGGGATAGCTGAGCCAGATGGCCGCCCCCTTCTTGAACCGGATGGCGTGATACTGGTCGTAATTCAAAGTTTGATAGATTTGGGGCACCGGACGCGGAGGAATAAACGGTACTTGCGACAGAGCCCTGACCTCCTCGATTAGCGCTGCCTCTGAGAAGGGTTGCCAGTCTTTCAGCTCAATTGCATGCTGCCCCGTTTTCGACTCCGCGGCACATCCATTCTCTGCCCCTGCCGCAAGCCGGCCAAGCAGAAGAGGGATCATGAGATGCATGCCGAACTTGCAAAAATCCCGCCGTTGCATTCCAAAACTCGCAAAACGATACCGCCCGGCAAACAAATCGCACCTGGCTAAGCAGATAGAAACACGCACGGTTGATTTTCGTCAAGCC
Source organism: uncultured Alphaproteobacteria bacterium (assembly GCA_963817705.1). Taxonomy (GTDB): domain Bacteria; phylum Pseudomonadota; class Alphaproteobacteria; order Rhizobiales; family Rhodomicrobiaceae; genus Rhodomicrobium. Next base: position 1,125,533 of record CAWFPF010000001.1, on the reverse strand, counting down.
TGCAGCTAAGCCTTACAGCAGAAAGGGAGATGCCTCTCTTGCATCCTGCCTGCAATCGCGCCCAAAAAGCGAGGGCCTAAAGAGTTGTAGTCCGCGATGCGCCCCAAAAAAACCTTGGAGTGCTGGCGGCAGTTAGACTATTCAGGAAATCCCGCTTCCATGCGATCTGGTAAGGAGTAAGGAACTTGCGAGCTTTCGCTTTCCCAAGTGCCCGCGCCCTCGTTGCGCTCGCCATCGCCATCGCATTGGCCGGCTGCACCGGGAGTACGACCGGCACAGATACAGCGAATACCGTGACCCCCGCGCCCAGCGTTGAAATGACCGACACGAAGGTTGGAACCGGCATCTCGCCGAAGCCCGGTCAGATCTGCGTCGTTCACTACACCGGCTGGATCTATGAGAATGGCGTCAAGGGCAAGAAGTTCGACAGCTCTGTCGATCGCAAGAAGCCGTTCTCCTTCGTGCTTGGGGAGCACAAGGTGATCGATGGGTGGGAGCGAGGAGTTGCTGGCATGAGGGCCGGCGGCAAGCGTACGCTCATCATTCCTCCAGCGCTCGCCTATGGGACAGCCGGAGGGGGCCCGGCCATACCGCCGAACGCCACTCTGATTTTCGAGGTCGAGCTTCTGGATGTCAAAGCGAATTCTTAGATTGCGTCCGGATAAAGTGTGAAGCGGTTTTCCGAAAAGACACACGGCAAAACAAAAAGTGAGAGCCTGCTTTTGATTTCATCAAAAACGGATAGGCTCTAGCTTAGCAGGAGCACCCGCGCTTACGCCGGCAGCATGCAAAAGCACTGCGATAACGCGTCGCTTCCATGCGGCGGTTTGACGAAACCACCGAGGTTGACCCGAAGGGCAGCCATGATCATTTTAGACAGATGGGTGTGCCAAATCAGAAGCCTAGCTCGTTATAATTGGGAATGGCTAGAGAAAGGATGATTTTCAATGGAAGCGGCGCCATGACGAACCCTCGATTTAACCGGGAAAAAGAGCCGGTCATCCCTCTTAACTGGCGCCGTGGGTTGTTCCGCCTTTGGATCCTCGTTTCCGCCGCATGGCTGATGGGATGGCTTATCTTTTACACAATACAATTCATAGGGGGCGAATTGACGGCCCACGACTTGCCGGCGATCCCTGTCGTCCTGTTTGGGCCGCCAATAGCTCTCCTGCTGTTCGGCGTCGCCACCAGATGGGCGATTCGAGGTTTTGAAAATTGATGGTCCATCCCGGCAGGAGCGCAGCTTGCCGGCGGCGCAAATGGGATTGGCGCCCGGAAACGTAACAAGCTGTCACCCTCCACCGATAAAGGCCCGGCCACCGTTGCAGCCGGGCCTATTGCCGCTTCGCAAGGCGGCCGAGCACGCCGATATCCTGACGTAAGTCAACCAGAGTCCGCATGGTAGGCTCCGCGAGCAAGGGCCTGAACCGGAGCTTTTCTTCACAGTACGGGCGCCAGATCGCGTCCCAGCGGCTCGCAACGATCGGCGCCCGCGCCATGGCTTGGCGCGTCGCAAAAGGGTATTGGCCCTGCTTTGAAAGCCAAACGCTCGCCGCGCGCCAAACATCCTCGCTGGCTTTGGTGTTGCCCGCAGCCAGAAGCTGCGCAATCACAGGCGCGCCTTGACCGCTCGTGATCTCCAGGGTTGCCACACGCTCGGAGCCGCGCCGGATCGAGTAGATCAGGCAGTCACCGGACGCGACTTTATGGGCGTAAGTGGCAACGCAGTTGTTCATCCGCTGGCCCTCGTTTTGAAGGTCCTCGGGCGTGAGGAGCGGCGCAAAGCGGTAGCCGCAAGCCTTGCGCGTCTTGAACCAGCTTCCATTACGCCCGCTGTCTTCCCGGCAATAGTCGAGGACGATGCGCTCGACCCAAGACCGCATTTCCTCCACGGCCGCTGCAAAGGAAAGATTGCAGTGCCAAGGCTTGCGGATCAGGCCACGCGCCGGCATTCTTTCCTCGCGCGAGAACCAAGCGAAGGCCGCCAGCGGAAGCAGCGGTATCCTGCCCCACTCCTCACAAGCGTAGAGTCTTTGCCTCGCGATCCAAAGCGCGAAGTCTTCATCGCAGGACTCGGCGGCGAAGAGCACAAAGCGCAGCCACATCGCTGTTTTGTCAGCATCCGCCGGGATTTCGTTGACGATCGAGCGGCTGAAGCTGTCGCTCCCCGGCACGGTTCCGAGCACTTCGGTGAAGGCCTCCGGCGGCAAGCGCCTCATCCAAGACGGCAGGTCCACAGCAGCGGTAGCCACGGACAAGGGCTCGCCGTTCTTGATGAGTTTCACCGCTTCCCCACGCGCGGCATGAGCGCGGCCGCCCGCCACCAGCAAGAAAGCCAGGCCGGGAAACGTGTACAGCAATTGACCGAGCCGGCTTGAACCCCGAACGAGCTTGCGCAGCCGCCGCCGGTAACTCCGGGGAAACCGGCGAATTTGGGTTTCAAGAGGCTCGCGGCCGTGCCCCGGTGAAACCGGGCGCGCCTGGCAAGCCATGTCTATTCTCCGAAACTATCCAATTGCGGGGCCAAGCGGCCACGGGAGCCGACTATGTCAGGCCCATAAGGACACGCTGCATAGCGCTGGACCGCGGAGAGCACGCCGGCCTTGGTTCTTTGAGAATCGGTGCCTGCCGTCCCACATGACGAGAACGCCACGTAGCGGCGCTCAAAGATCGCAAGGGACTGGAAAACTCAGGCTTGGAGAAGGCTCACGCGCACGCCATGAGCCTTCGGCCGGGACGATCCAGCGGATTTGTGTTGGCTCAAGTTCATGCGGACCCTTTCAATATCTGCAAGGCAGAACATAGAGCACAAATTTGTCTAAAATCCGGCGCGCGTCTGCCGTATTTTGGCTCTGGAGAGACGGGATGGCTCTGCATGAAGCAAATAATGGAGCGATCCGGACATCGGAAGGAAAAGGTTGTGAACGAAACGGCGCTGTTGGCTGAGCTGAAAGCCCGGCTTATCGAAGTGAACGACTTGGGCTCGGCGGCAAGTGTGCTGGGCTGGGACGAGGCCGTCTTCATGCCGCCGGCAGGTGCGCCCGCGCGCGGCCGGCAAAAGGCCCGGCTTGCCACCTTGACCCACCAAAAAGCAACCAGCCCCGATCTTGGGCGGCTTCTCGATAAGCTTTCAGGCTTCGCGGACTCGCTCCCCGGCGATTCTCAAGAGGCTGCCATGATCCGCGTTGCACGGCGGGACTACGATCTCGCAACGCGCGTGCCGGCGGACTATGTCGCCCGGGCAAGCGAGCAGGGTTCGGCAGCTTACAATGCCTGGGTGGCGGCGCGTCCGGCCGACGATTTTGCTGCTCTTATTCCCAACCTTGAAACGGCGCTCGACTTGTCGCGCGAATACGCCGGTTTCTTTCCCGGACATAAACACATTATGGACCCGTTGATCGGTCCGGATGAAGGTTACACAACGGCCGAGGTATCGGAACTTTTCGCCAAGCTGCGCGCCCAGCTACTGCCGCTCGCAGATGCCATCGCCGCGCGGCCGGCTGCCAGCGATCGCTGTCTGCGTCAATCCTTCCCGGCTGCAGAGCAATTGTCGTTCGCCACCAAAATTGCCCTCGATTTCGGCTACGACTTGAAACGCGGGCGTATCGATATCTCGCCGCATCCCTTTTGTACGGTCTTTGCCCGCGACGACGTTCGCATCACCACGCGCATTAGGGAAGACGACCTTTCAGATGCGCTGTTCAGTGTCCTGCATGAGGTGGGACATGCCCTCTATGAAATGGGAATCGCGCCCGGGCTTGACGGCACCTCGATCGGACACGGCGCTTCGGCGGGTGTGCACGAAAGCCAATCGCGGCTGTGGGAAAACATCATCGCGCGGAGCTTGCCTTTCTGGGAGCATTACTATCCCTTGCTGCAAGCTGCCTTTCCCGATCAGCTCAGGAACGTGCCGCTGGATACATTCTATCGGGCGATCAATAAGGTCGAGCGAACGCTCGTTCGCACCGACGCAGACGAGGTCACCTATAACCTCCACGTGATGATCCGGTTTGACATCGAGCGGGACCTGCTTGAGGGCAAGCTTGCCGTACGCAACCTTCGCGATGCCTGGAATGCCCGCTACGAATCCGATCTCGGCGTCACACCGCCCACTGACAAAGACGGCGTGATGCAGGACGTGCATTGGTATGGCGGCGGCATCGGAGGCTGTTTCCAGGGCTATACGATCGGTAATATTCTTTCGGCGCAGATATACGGGGCGGCGGTGGCTGCGAAGCCAGGGATCGTGTCCGGAATTGGGAAGGGCGAGTTTGGCGAACTGCGCGACTGGCTCGGCGCAAACCTGCACAGGCACGGACGTCAGTATACAGGCCTTGAGGTGGCGCAGCGGGCGGTGGGGGCAAAAATCTCTATTGAACCGTATATGAGGTATCTCACACAAAAATATGGAGCGCTTTACGGGTTGACACTTTGACCTGACCAATCCGCCACGGCTCACAAAGATAGTGCGACTCGTACAGTACCGCCGGGATGCTGAGGGGCATGATTCATGGTGACGACCGATTTCACGAACCATCTGATTAAGGGTGAGAAGATCGTTTGGTCAGGGCAGCCGGCTCAGGGATTGCTCCTTACCGGCCGGGATTGGCTGCTCATTCCTTTCAGTTTGATCTGGGGCGGCTTCGCGATTTTCTGGGAGACGACCGTATTAGCGGCGAATGGTCCCACATTCATGAAACTGTGGGGTGTGCCGTTTGTCCTGATCGGCCTCTATCTCATCGCAGGCCGCTTCCTCCTCGATGCGTGGTTACGCCGCCGCGTGCACTACGCCGTCACAAACAAGCGCGTCTTGATATCCCGGACAGGGCTCTTCAGGAATTTTAGCTGTTTGAACCTCGATCAGTTGCCAGGGCTGAGCTTAAGTGAAAGCTCTGGCGGCCGGGGCACGATCCGATTTGGTCAACAGGAGCCGCTTGGGCGCCGCAGCGGTTTCTCTTCCAGTTGGACACCCGCTCTCGATCCGGCTCCGCAATTCATTGCAATCGAGAATGCCCGAAGCGTTTTCGACAGGATCCAGTCTGCGGACCGCAAAAGCGCTTGACCGGAGCCAAACGCCGCATGCTGTGCAGGGCTTGCCTCGAAGCGAGGACATCACAACCCGATTCTACTCGGCCGGGAAAGGCGGCAAGTCACGTTGCACCATGGTAGCAGGCACCACACATAAATCTGTGCAGAGTTGTCACAAAGCGCGTGATAAGTGCAACAGCCTATGGTCTAACTTCTAAGATATGGGACCAGCGTTAGCGCTGGCGAGTACAAAAGCAACCAGCCCTTGGGCCCTGTTTCCGTTCATGACGACAAAAAAGCTTCTCCTTCTCCCCGGCGACGGCATCGGCCCCGAGGTTATGGCCGAAGTCAAACGCGTGATCGGCTGGCTCGCAGCGAATAAGCACGCGCGCTTCGAAGTCGAGGAAGACCTTGTTGGCGGCTGCGCCTACGACGCCCATGGCGAAGCGGTTTCAGACGCGGCGATGGCCAAGGCGAAGGCTGCGGACGCCGTGATATTCGGCGCTGTCGGCGGGCCGAAATGGGACAAAGTCCCCTATGCCCAGCGCCCGGAAGCGGGGCTCCTGCGGCTGCGCAAAGATTTACAGCTCTTCGCCAATCTTCGGCCCGCGATTTGCTATCCGGCACTGACCGAAGCCTCAAGCTTGAAGCGCGAGGTCGTGGAAGGCCTCGATTTGATGATCGTCCGCGAGTTGACGGGCGGCGTCTATTTCGGTGAGCCGAAGGAAATCGTCACGCTTGAAAACGGCGAGAAGCGTGCCGTCGACACTCAGGTCTATACCGAACATGAGATCGAGCGGATCGCGCGCGTGGCGTTCGATCTGGCCAGGGTGAGGAAGAAGCGCGTCGCGTCGGCCGAAAAGCGCAATGTGATGAAGACGGGCGTCTTGTGGAATGAGGTGGTGACCCGCGTTCACAACGCCGAATACCCCGACGTCGAGCTAACACATATCCTGGCCGACAATTGCGCGATGCAACTCGTGCGCTGGCCGAAGCAATTCGACGTGATCGTGACGGACAATCTCTTCGGCGACATTCTGTCGGATCAGGCCGCGATGGCGACCGGCTCGCTCGGTATGCTTCCGTCCGCTTCGCTCGGCGCCAAGGATGCGAGCGGACTGCGTCCTGCACTCTACGAACCCGTCCATGGCAGCGCACCCGATATCGCAGGCCGCGGCATCGCCAATCCAATCGCGACCATTGCAAGCTTTGGCATGGCGCTGCGTTATTCCTTCGGGATGACAAGGCTCGCAGACTTGCTCGATGCCAGCATCGCTGCTGCCTTGGGGAAGGGTTTGAGGACTGCCGATATCATGCAAGACGGCATGACGCAGGTTTCTACCGCCGGAATGGGCACAGCAATTTTGGCAGAGCTTGAACTTTTGGCACAGCATTAGACACTAAAGAGGCGCAGGCGTATTTCAGGGAGAATGCGGGGTGATGGCGGATCACTTCAGTGTCATCGGATTTAAGGCGAGCTCGGCAGAGGCGCTGTCGGCGCTTGTGAGCAACCTTTTGGAAAAGGGCGGAGAAAAACAGCCTTGCCCGCCCGGCTACTATCACAGGCTCCGCTCCCCAGTTGGGCCGGAGCTTTGGGTCCATATGCAAAAGGCTGCCGCGCCCGAGGATCGCGATCCTTACATCGCAGTTGGCGTTACCCCCTTCTTCGAAGGCGAGGGGCGCACACCCATCCGTGTCCGCGCCATGCGTCAGAGGCCGGGCGACAATCTTTTCGAGGGCGCTTTCTATGTCGAGCTTGGACCGACCATAGCGCTGATCGATGTTGTTGATTTTGCCCGCTTCGCCGGTAAGCCCGTGCCGTTCATGGCGATGGCGCAAATTGTCGCCTTCCCGCACGATCTGGCGGTCTTCGCAGATGAGGCGGTGTTCCGGGCTACCCAGGCGGACAAGGCCGTCAAGTTCTCGCCGCGTTCCTTCCTCGCAAGCGGGCTGTTCATGGGCGGACAGGGACAGGGTGACATCGTGTTTCTCGATCCGGAAGCGGAGGATTTCCGCGCCCCTGCGCGCGCCTTTCTTACGGGTGAGGTGCAAAAAACCGAGCGCCGCCGCAATCCCGATACGGACCAGGATTTCATCTGGGCCCTGATCGGAACCGCGGGCGGAACGTTCGACCTCGTCGCGGACGATGCCGTGCTGCGCGAAGCCCTGCGCCCTGGAATGATCGTCGAGGGCGAGTTCTGGCTCTGCGGCCGGCTTGTGGAGACCTTCGGCGCAGCTTGAAAAGAAAAGACTTTTTCTGGTGTACCGCTTTGTGTATGATGCACAAAAGCGGTACTTTTTGTGAATGGAACATGCGAACGAACATCGATATCGACGACGCGCTCGTCGGCGAGGTCATGAGGGTGGCGAACGTGAAAACGAAGAAAGAAGCGGTGCACTTGGCCTTGCAGGAGTTTCTCAAGGTCAAGAAAAAGAAAGATCTCTTCGACCTCGCCGGGAAAATCGCGTTCGAGGATCAATACGATCACAAGGCCTTGAGACGCACGCGCTACGATGCTGATTGATACCAGCGTCCTGATTTCATTGTTCAGGGATCGCTCGGGCGAAGTGGCGCATGCGCTGAGAGAGTTTCTCGACGGGCGCGAGTACGCCCTGACGCGCTTTACGCAAATGGAGCTGCTGCAAGGCGCTCGCGACGAAAAAGAATGGCTGAAACTGTCCAGCTATCTCGCCGATCAAGACTATCTTGAGATGGATGAAGACAGCTGGGCCTCCGCAGCCAGGCTCTATTTCGATTTGCGCCGCCGCGGCTTGACCGTGCGCAGTGTGATCGACTGTTGTATCGCGGAGATCGCGTTACGCCACGATACGACGCTGCTGCATAACGACCGCGACTTCGCAACCATCGGGAAGCTGCGGGCATTGAAGCATGTCGAATTCAGCGCGGTTCCAGCGCCAGGCTTTCACGAGCCAGCCCCGATGCCGTTGCGCTGATTGCCATCCCGGATTCTGCTTGAAACTTTGGCTTGCGCCCCTAAGGTCCAAGGCCGTCACTATTGGGTTTAAGGACATTTCGGCATGACCGGCACAGGACAGCAATTCATCGTTGTGGGCGAGCGGACGAATGTGACGGGCTCCGCCAAGTTCCGCAAGCTCATCGAGGCCGGGGACTACGACGCGGCGCTGACGGTCGCGCGCGAGCAGGTCGAGAGCGGAGCGAACGTTCTCGACGTGAACATGGACGAAGGGCTTCTCGACTCCGTGAATGCGATGAGGACGTTCCTCAACCTCATCGCGGCGGAGCCGGATATTTCGCGCGTGCCGGTCATGATCGACTCCTCGAAATGGGAGGTGATCGAAGCCGGGCTTAAATGCGTGCAAGGCAAGGCGATCGTCAATTCGATCAGCATGAAGGAAGGCGAAGAGGTCTTTCTCGCACATGCCCGGCGAATCCAGCGCTATGGCGCGGCGACGGTCGTGATGGCTTTCGACGAGACCGGGCAGGCCGAAACGGCGGACCGGAAGTTTGCGATTTGCCAGCGCGCCTATCGCCTTCTCACCGGACAGGCCGGCTTCGCGCCAGAAGACATCGTCTTCGACCCGAACATTTTCGCGGTGGGGACCGGGATCGAGGAGCACAACAACTACGCCGTCGCCTTCATCGAAGCCACGCGGCGCATCCGGGCCGAGCTCCCCTATACCCATGTTTCAGGCGGCGTCTCGAACCTGTCCTTCGCGTTCCGCGGCAATGAGCCGGTGCGCCAAGCCATGCATACCGTTTTCCTCTACCATGCCATCAATGCCGGTATGGATATGGCGATCGTGAACGCCTCGCAGCTGGGGGTCTATGACGATCTTAATCCCGGACTGCGCGATCTCTGCGAGGATGTCGTGCTCAACCGGCGCGCGGATGCAACCGACCGCCTCCTGGAAGCGGCAAACCGGTTCAAGGGCGCCCCTGCGAAGAAGCAAGGGCCCGATCTGGCGTGGCGCGAACGCCCCGTCGCCGAACGGCTGACACATGCGCTCGTCCACGGCATCGCCGACTTTATCGAGGCCGACACAGAGGAAGCACGCCAAAGCGTGGTCCGCCCGCTCCATGTGATCGAAGGCCCGCTCATGGACGGCATGAACACGGTTGGCGATCTCTTCGGCGCGGGCAAAATGTTCTTGCCTCAGGTTGTGAAGTCTGCGCGCGTCATGAAGCGGTCCGTAGCCTATCTCATGCCTTTCATGGAGGCGGAGAAGCGCGACGCGGGGCTCGAAAACGCGCCCTCGGCGGGACGCATCCTGATGGCGACCGTGAAGGGCGATGTGCACGACATCGGCAAGAACATCGTCGGCGTCGTCCTTCAATGCAACAATTACGAGGTGATCGATCTCGGCGTGATGGTGCCGCCCCAGATCATCCTGGATAAGGCCAGGGAGATCAAGGCGGACATCATCGGTCTTTCCGGGCTGATCACGCCGAGCCTCGACGAGATGGTGTTCGTCGCCTCGGAAATGGAACGGCAGGGCTTCGAGGTTCCCCTTCTCATCGGCGGCGCGACGACGAGCCAGATCCACACAGCCGTCAAGATCAGCCCGAATTACCGGCGCAACCAAGCGATTTACGTGACCGACGCCAGCCGTGCCGTGGGTGTGGTTTCGAATTTGCTGGGCGACGGCCGCGACGCCTATGTCGGGCAAATTCGCGACACCTATGTTAAAGTTGCTGCTGCTCACGAGCGCGGGCGTGCCGGGAAGGCGCGCATGAGCCTTGCACAAGCGCGCGCGAACAAGCTGAAGCTCGATTGGGAGAGCTACAGCCCGCCGCGTCCCGGCTTCCTCGGAACGCGGGCCTTCCGCGGATACGATCTCGCGGCGCTCGTTCCCTATGTCGATTGGACCCCGTTCTTCTCGGCCTGGGAGATGAAAGGAACCTTCCCCGGTATCCTCACCGACAGCCGCTACGGCGCGGCTGCCTCGTCGCTCTATGCGGACGCACAAGACATGCTCCGGCGCATCGTGGAGGAAAAGTGGCTCACCGCGAACGGCGTCATCGGATTTTGGCCGGCGGCCTCCGCGGGCGATGACATCGAACTCTTCGCGGACGAGGAGCGGCAGACCCCGGTCGCGACGCTCTTCACATTGCGGCAGCAGATCGCGCGCGACTTCAGGCCGTGCCAATACCGCGCTGGCGGACTTTGTCGCACCCAAGGGGAGCGGCGCGGCCGATTACATTGGCGGTTTCGCTGTCACGGCGGGCATAGGCGAGGAAGCCATCGCGGCGGGCTTCGTGAAGGTGCACGACGACTACTCGAAAATCCTGGTGAAGGCGCTTGCCGACCGGCTCGCCGAAGCGTTTGCGGAGCATTTGCACGCCCGCGTCCGCCGCGAATTCTGGGGCTATGCGACAGACGAAGCGCTCGCCCCGGCCGAGCTTTTTGCCGAACCCTATCGCGGCATCCGGCCCGCGCCCGGCTATCCCGCGCAGCCCGATCACACCGAAAAGGGCACCCTGTTCAAGCTGCTGGACGCCGCCCAGGCCACGGGCATCGCGCTCACCGAGAGCTTCGCGATGGCCCCCGCCGCTTCTGTTTCCGGCCTTTATTTCTCACACCCGCAAAGCCACTATTTCGGCGTTGGCAAAATCGAGCGCGACCAGGTGGAAGATTACGCCAAGCGCAAGGCTTGGCCCGTTACCGAGGCCGAGCGCTGGCTCGCGCCCATCCTGAATTACGACCGGCCGGCGCCCGGTCTGAAGACGGCAGCGGAGTAACACCGCCGGTTCACTGCCTCTGCACGGCTAGCCTACACGCCATCGCCGTCATATTTGAACGAGACCTTCACCTTGGCCCGGTAGGCCTCCACTTTGCCTTCGGCAAGCTGAATGTCGAGTTGCATAATCTCGGCAATGCGCAGATCGCGCAGACTTTTCGAGGCTTTGTCGATCGCGGCGTTAGCCGCCTTTTCCCACGACTTGGTGCTGGTTCCCACGAGTTCGATGATTTTGTAGACGCTTTCGGCCATTTCGTCCTCCGCAGTCTCATAGTTACGATCTATCATTTGACTCGCGATCGGCGCCGGACAAGGCGCGCACGGCCCGTGCGGGACGGTGTAATCTTGCGATGGAATAACAAGCCGTAAGCAGACCCGCTCAAAATGCACGACTGACTGTTCACTCCTTGCGGGAGCGGGAAAGGGTCACCCTCATGGTGCTCAGGCCAACATTCGCCTAATGCGCATGTTGATCGCGACCGGGGCGTCCCGTACAGTTCTGAAAAATGGAATGAATAACCACAGTGGGAGAGCACCATGCGCCAAATCGGACATTTCGCGGGCGGTAAGAAGGTTGAGGGCCGGTCCGGCCGCTACGGGGATGTTTTTGCGCCGCACACCGGCGAAGTTCAGGCTCGGGCTGCGCTCGCGAGCGCGGGCGAGGTGGCGGATATCGTCGCCAACGCCAAGGCCGCCCAGCCGGGCTGGGCCGCCCAGAATCCGCAGAAGCGCGCCCGCGTCATGATGAAGTTTCTCGATCTTATCGCGAAGGAAATGCGGCCCCTTGCGGAGCTTTTGTCCTCCGAGCACGGAAAAACATTTGCCGACAGCATAGGCGACATCACGCGCGGACTTGAGGTGGTGGAATTCACGACCGGCATTCCGCATCTTCTCAAGGGGGATTTCACCGACGCGGCGGGGCCCGGCATCGACATGTACTCGATGCGCCAGCCGCTAGGAGTCGTCGCAGGCATCACGCCCTTCAACTTTCCAGCGATGATCCCGCTTTGGAAGGCTGCCCCCGCCATCGCTTGCGGCAATGCCTTCGTCTTGAAGCCGTCGGAGCGCGATCCGAGCGTGCCGGTACGGCTCGCCGAGATCTTCATCGAAGCCGGCCTGCCGGAGGGTATCTTCAACGTGGTCAATGGCGATAAGGAAGCCGTGGATGCGATCCTTACCCATCCCGACATCAAAGCCGTGGGCTTCGTCGGGTCGACCCCCATTGCGCATTATGTCTATTCCACCGGTACCGCGCACGGTAAGCGCGTCCAGGCCTTTGGCGGCGCCAAGAATCACATGATTATCATGCCCGATGCCGATCTGGACCAGGCCGCCGACGCGCTGATGGGCGCGGGCTTCGGTTCGGCTGGAGAGCGCTGCATGGCGATCTCGGTTGCCGTGCCCGTGGGCGAGGAGACGGCGAACCGTTTGGTCGATAAGCTTCTTCCACGCGTGGAAACCCTGAAGGTCGCCCCTTACACGGACGAGAAGGCGGATTTCGGACCGCTCGTCACGGCGGAGGCGTTGAAGCGTGTGAAAGACTATGTGCAGATCGGCATCGACGAAGGCGCCAAGCTCCTGGTCGACGGCCGCGGCTTCCAAATGCAGGGCTACGAAAAGGGTTATTTCATGGGCGCCTGCCTCTTTGACCACGTGAAGCCCAGCATGCGCATCTACAAGGAGGAAATCTTCGGGCCGGTGCTCTCGATTTTGCGCGCGCACGATTACGAGGAAGGCCTCGCACTTGCAAACGATCACGAATACGGCAATGGCGTTGCGATTTACACGCGCGATGGAGATGCCGCGCGCGATTTCACCAGCCGCGTAAACGTGGGCATGGTGGGCATCAACGTGCCGATCCCGGTGCCTCTTGCCTATCACACCTTTGGCGGCTGGAAGAAATCCATGTTCGGCGATCTGAACCAGCATGGCCCGGACTCGGTGCGGTTCTACACCAAGACGAAGACGGTAACGTCGCGCTGGCCAAGCGGCATCAAAGACGGCGCGGAGTTTGTGATTCCGACGATGAAGTAGGGCGCCATGCCCCTCAGTCGCCGCCGGCCATCACAAGCCCGGCGGCGATGGCACCAACCGCTGCAATGATAAGCGTCATATAGTTGGCCTTGAGCCACTTTTGCCAAGGGCCAGGTGCCTCGCTTGCTTCGACGCCGATCGAGCTTAGAAGCAGGAGGCCCAGAATGCCCAAGACATAGATACCGACTGGATATTTTTTGCACGTGGCGCAGCTAAAGGCGTCCAGAAACATAAGGCCGACGATGGTTCCTGCCACGAGGAAAGTAATAATTGAGACCACGCCGAGACCGATAATAATGACGAAACGCATGAGATCGGCCGATGTCATCCCGCTAACCCCTCTGACGCACCATAAGCGTTTTTAGGAAAATAGGCGGAAGCTCCTTAAGCTTCTGTGCATAGGCATGGTTAATACAGACGCGGCGCCCGGAAAGGGACGTGACGGGGACTACTCGACCGTAATGTTAAGTGTGAATGTTTCTTCTGCATTCTCCGCTTGCAGCATCTTGAACTTCGCTGAAAATGAATGGATTTAATCGGCGAAGCAACTCTCATCCTGCCGAATCATTCGGGCGGCCTCTAGCCAAACGTAAGCTCCAGAAAGCGCCGGTAGATCCGGGTCAGCGTTTCGAGGTCCGCGACAGGCACGCATTCGTCCACCTTGTGCGCCGTGGCATTCAAAAGCCCGAGTTCCGCCACGGGGCAAAGGTCTTTTATGAACCGCGCGTCGGATGTGCCACCGCCCGTGGACAAGATGGGTTCACGCCGCGTCTCAGCCTGCACGGCAGAACTCAGCGTTTCCACGAAGCCGCCGGGCTCGGTCATGAAGCTGCCGGCTACGGATCCGAATTCGAGCGTGTAATCGACGCCAGTCCCTTTCACAGCGGCACAGACTTGGCTCTCGATCCATTCCTTGAGGCTATCCCCGGTATGCCGGTCATTGAATTGTATGTTGAATTGCGCCGTCGCGGTAGCGGGGATTACGTTATAGGCCGGATTGCCGGTGTCGATGCTTGTAATCTCCAGGTTCGAAGGCTGGAAATGCGCACTGCCATCATCGAGTTTCCTCGCCTTGATAAGGTTGAGCGCATCGATCAGCGCGGGAAGGGGATTGCGGGCCTTGTCTGGGTATGCGGAATGGCCTTGCACGCCCCGGACCCTGATCTCGCCGCTGAGCGAGCCGCGGCGGCCAATCTTGATGGTATCCCCGATCGCGGCTTCAGACGTGCATTCGCCCAGCACGCAGCAATCCGGCCGTTCCCCCTTTTCGGAAAGCCAACCCAAGATCTTCCTTGTGCCGTTGACCGCCGGGCCTTCCTCATCCCCAGTGATCAAAAAGCTGATTGAACCCTTGAGCGGCTTCTCGTGCAAGTATCCGAGGACAGCAGCCAGCGACGCTGCAACAGCGCCTTTCATATCGGCGGCGCCGCGGCCATAGAGAATGCCGCCATCGATTTCCGCCGCGAAAGGGCCGTGCCGCCACGCGGCTTCGTCGCCGGGTGGAACGACGTCGGTGTGCCCCGCGAAGCAGACATGGGGCGATCCTTCCCCGATGCGCGCATAGAGATTGTCGGCGCTGGGCGTTCCGCGCTCGCTGAAAGGAAGCCGGTGGCAGGTGAAGCCCGCCGCGAAAAGGTTTTGCTCCAAATAGGTCAGCGCGCCGCCCTCATCGGGTGTGATGCTGCGGCAACGGATCAGTTCCTGAGCATGTCTCAGCGCTTCTATCATTTTATCAGCCAATACGTTGATCGGGCGAATCGCTCAAGCCTCTCCGGTAGAAGAAGCCACTCGCGAAGCGGAAACAAGGCACCACCATCCGGACCCTCGGGTAGAACGATGCAACGGGAGAGCCTCTGGATATGCAACGCCGCGGTAATCGCCTTGTTCAGCGCCTTCCGGCGAGCGGGTCGGGCCCGTGCGCGTTTGGCCCGGTCTCGCCCTTGAAGATGCCGAACTGGAGAACGCTCCATATCACGGAGGCGAGCAACAGGAGAAAAGCAAGACGCACGACGTTTTCCCCAAGATCGAAAGCCACCGCAAGCTGAGGAGAGACCATAACCCCGAGAACCGGGAGGACAACCACGAGGATAAGCCAGCTGCTCAAGCCCCGGTCGTGGAGGCGTTTCACCCCGAGAGCCAGGGCACTCCAGAGCACGAAAAGGAACGCCAACGAAGGCATTACCGTCCACAGTCCAAGCTTCAAAACCATCGGGGCAGCCTCCGGACCGTTGATCCAATCGGGATTTGATACATTCTGTTCGAACTCTGGATGGCGGGCCAGGAAAGCGGTGATCGCGAGTGCCAGCACTGCGGAAGCCAGAGTGAACACGCCGGCCAGGATCGCTGTCCCGAGCCACCATTTCCGCCTGCTGATGCGTCCCTCCAAAGCAAGCATCCAGCTCCAAAAGCTATAGTCGCCGCCATTGTACTCCGGCGGCATCGGATCTGCGCCAAATTCATTGGGCCCAGTGGTGCCTTTCAAGATAGCCAGTTCGAACATGATGTAGGCGGCGAAGATCATGAGCGTCAGGACTGCGGCGTCTGCGCTGGGATTTGCCGCCGCCCCAGCCGTGCTCCGGAGCGGCACGAGCGAAAGCACAATGGTTGCGGCATAGTAGGAGTACCAAAGCCAGGAGGGCCTGTCGCGATCGTGAAGCCGTTTCACTGCAAGCGCTGCCGACGGCCAGGCGAGGAACAGGAAATAAGCGATCCAGACCGGTAACCAAATGCCGGCTTTGTCCGCCGGCCTTTGCCAGATTTCGGCCGCGACTGGATTCCCAGTGGCGAGGTAGGCGAGCAACGCATTGAAGAGAAGGCCCGCAAGGGTCAGCAAAATGCTCGCGAACCAATACGTCCTGCGATTGATGCGGCCATGAAAACCGAAAAAGATTTCACCCCAACTCATGCGGTCCCTCCACCAGTCTCGCAGGGATAACATGTGTTGAGTTATTGGAGCGTATCAGTCGCGCAACAGTTCGTTGATGGATGTTTTCGCCCGTGTTTGTCCGTCGACGCGCTTGACGATCACGGCGCAGTAGAGGGAAGGGCCGGGGGTGCCATCGGCGAGCGGACGGCCGGGCATTGAGCCCGCCACCACCACCGAATAGGGCGGAACGCGGCCGTAGATCACCTCTCCCGTGGCGCGGTCAACGATTTTGGTCGATTGGCCGATGAAGACGCCCATGGAAAGCACCGAGCCTTCGCCGACGATCACACCCTCGGCAACCTCGGAGCGCGCGCCGATGAAGCAATTATCCTCGATGATGACCGGGCTTGCCTGAAGCGGTTCGAGGACGCCTCCGATGCCAACGCCGCCGGAGATGTGGCAATGCTTGCCGATCTGGGCACAGGAGCCGACTGTGGACCAGGTGTCGATCATGGTGCCCTCGTCCACAAAGGCGCCGGCGTTCACGAAGCAGGGCATCAGCACCACGCCAGGGGCGATATAAGCCGAGTGGCGGACGACAGCTCCGGGCACGGCGCGGAACCCGGCGGATTGAAAGCGATCGGCTTCCCAGCCAGAGAATTTGGTGGGAACTTTGTCCCACCACGGTCCGGGTACAGGTCCTCCCATAGCGCGGTTAGCGTTCAGCCGGAATGAGAGGAGGATCGCCTTTTTGAGCCAGTCGTGAACGATCCAGCGGCCATCCTTCCGTTCCGCGACGCGTGCCTGCCCAGCATCGAGAAGCGTGAGAGCGGATTGCACGGCGCTGGCGATCTCATCGCCCTGCCCTGCCTTGATCTCGTGGCGCGCTTCGAAAGCGGCGTCGATAATATCCTTCAAGCCGGTGGTCATTGTGCCTCCGCTAATGTTGTTTGTCCTGCCCGTTAAGCACCCCGTCAGGGCGGAGAAGAAGACAACGGCGGCGACACTCCGTTCCCGTCTTCCAATAGGGATTCTCTAACGGCTCATCTGGCTTCCAACCTGGAGAGATTGCTGCGCTTGGGGCGTTTGAGCGGGTTGATTCTCAAATTCAAAGATTTGCCGCAGGAAGCCAGGCGCGAGCGCCGAGACGGGGTTCACCATCACGTTTGGGTTGGTGGTTCGCCCCTGGACCGCAAAGGTGATGCCAAACACGCCTTCACCGTCGCGGCCGGTCAGAAGCGTGCCGAGCAAGGGAACGCCTTGCAGCAATCCGTTCACGCCATAAAGCGGAACATAGGTTCCCGACAACGAGATGGTTTCGTGGCTGAAATCCACGTTGCCTCTCATCGTCGCTCCAAGGAGCGGCCCGTTAATCGAGGCGTCGTGGAGATTGAATGTGTTGGCGCCGGCGGAGAAGGGAACCAGCATGCGGTCGAAGACGAGCGGTTCGCCGGAACTGGGCGGCTGGCCCGAAATGCGGCTATCGGGCTTGTAGCGCGCGCGCTCCCTCTCCGCTTCGGACACGACGCGGCCAACGACCTGGTCGCCCACGACTTTAAATCCGCGCACCTCGAGCACGCCCGTCTTTTCCGCTCCGCCTGCTCCATCAAGATTGACGCGCAGATTTATCGTCCCGGCGCGCACTGCCGAGTAGAACCCAGTCAGGCGGAATGCCGAACCGGCATCGGTCGCGTCGGACACCAACATGCGCGGGCGCCCCGGTTTCTGGTCTATATGCACCGCGATGGGCGCCTCGCCGTTCAAACGGCCGGCCGCCTCCAGATAAGTGAGCTTGCCGCCTCGCCTCTTGGCGTCGAGGACGACGGACTTCACGGCCGTGTCGTAATAGCCGAACAAGGTCTCGATCTCGACATTAAGATCGAGACCTGGCTCGTCCTTCAATGGCGCCGGCTGGTTGTCGGAGATTTTGCCGGCCGCAAGTAGAGACCGGAAGAACTGCCGCCCATCGTAGGACGGACCCTTCGCCTGCACTTTAAGGATATTCTGAGAGGTCAATTCGCCTGAAATGGCGAGGTTTGTAAGCGCGTTGGTCGAAAACGCCGGAAAATCGAAAGCGGCGATGCGGTGCTTGTCGCTAAAGAGGAGTTGTCCGTTGACGTTCAACCCCTCGCCCGTCATCGCGAAATTATCGAGAACGACAAAATTATCCGGTCGCTGGCTTAAATCGAACGTCACGGCAGCTTTTTGTCCCGGCGGCTTGCGCCAGCCGATGGCCGTCAGGAATACGTCCGCATTCGTGAGGTTGGCCTCCATGAAAAGCTTTGGCGGCCCATCGCGCTGCATCGCGATGGCTAGCGCCACCGGCAAATCGCCCTTGACGATATGGTTGATGTTGAGGCCTAGGTCGTCGCGCGCTTTCTCAGTGAGAATGGCGGCGGCACGCAAGGTCGGCTGCCTTTCCGGCGGCGCGTCGAAAATGCGCTGCCAGACAAGTGTGACGGGCACAGAGTTGATTTTCACGTCGCCGTTCGCGCTGACGGCGGTCCCGGACACGTCGAAGTTGATCGTGCCGCCATTCAATGTCAGGCCGCCGGGAAGGCCATTGGACCGCAAATCGGATATGCGGCTCTTGCCCAAAATGCTCATCTGCTTGAACGAAATTTCCTTCAGAAGCGGAAACCCGACTTTGAAAGCTGCGGAAGCCTGACCGTTAACGAGGCTGGGCTTGAACCCGACCGCCTTGACATAACCGAGCGGCGGCTGATCGAGCAGTTCGAGAGCGGCGGCCGCTTCGCCCGCACCCCTGAAACGGACCTCCGCATCCGGAAAATGCGGCCTCAGATCGTCGATGACAAATTGCCCGTCGGCGAAGGATAAAGTCCGTCCGCTCGGTACATCGATCCGCGCGTCTCCCTGAATGTCGTAGGTGAAGTGGCGTCCCGTCACGCGGGCGACTGTCTCCCTGGTGATAATCGGAGGCAGGCCTTTGATGTGATAGATCTGCAAACCGGAAAGTGCGAGACGCAGGGAAACGGCGGAGTCCGGGATGTCTCCGTCCTTGTCCAGTGCCAAAAGCTCCGCCAGCGATGTGTTGATCGAGAAGCTTCCGCCGCTGATCCGGCCGGTGGGAACGCTGCTTCCGATCCAGTCCCTCGCGCCGTTGGCGACGAAAAGCCGGCCAGACGGATTTGAGGAACGACATCGGCACGGGCGACACGATGCCGGTTAGTGAGATGGGGCCACCCGAACTTATCGCCGACGCTTGGCCCGTCACCGATACTCCTCCGCCGGCGCCGCGAAGAACAAACTCTTTGAGAGTGGCCGTATCGCTTTCAATACTGTAGCCAGCCGACAACTTCAGCGCGTCAACGGCGACGAGCGGCGCTCCGAATTCCGGTGCGCTAACACGCGTGCCTTTCCCATCGAGCTCGATGGCCCAGAGCGGCTGTCCGGTTCGCGGCTCGATGCGGCGTCCGATCGCGCCCGTGACGGTCAAGAGACTTCATCCCATCGAAGCTCAAACGGCTTGATCAGGAGCGCGTCATGGTCCTTATCGTAGGAGACCTTAAGCAAGCCGCCATCGATAACCGCGGGATGCTTCTCATCGAAGGGCGCGAAAAACTGCCCGCTGCCGAGCTTGATTTCGCCTTCGCCGCCTAGAAGCTGGCCCTCATAGCTGATGTCGAAACGGGCCTCGCCGCTCACTGGCAGGTCTACAAGCTTCAGAGGGTCAAGCGCCGGGAAGCTTCGCCAAATAGTGCGGGGAACGATGTCGTCGATTGAAGCCGTAACCGAATAGCGTTTGCTCTGCAGCAGGTCCACGGCGTGGAATGAAGCACGCCAGGCCATGCCACCATGTTCGAGCGTCAGTTGTCCTTTGAGCGCGCTTTCGCGGCGCTCCTCTGCGAGATCGATATGGAAGTCGGCGACGCGCCAAGTCGAGACGCCCTTTTCGTTAGCGAAGTAAATGACCGCGTCCTGCACGCCCACCCGTTCTAGCGCGGAGGATGCGCCGCCTCGGCTCTTTAAAGCGGAAAACAAGCGCGAAAGCAGGGGCGCAGGATTGAACGGCAACGCGGCAGGCTGGGTCAGGCCCTGGCGCGCGAGTTGGCGGACGCCTGCGATCTCGCGCGGCTCTTCCTCCGCTGCGGGGACTTCGGGCGCGGCTGCAGCGAAGGGAGCTTCGTCCGTAACCCAGCCTTGCTGCGTTGGCGCGCCGGCAGTGCGCCCGGTATTGGGCGTTACACTCAGCGTGAACCCCTTACCCGGCATGTTGAAGATGAGAACCTTGGGCCCGAGCAGTTTGATCTCATCGGCAGCCAGCGAAAGTCCAAGAAGCGCCCGTTCGCTGATGCCGACCGAGGCGAAAGGCGCTGTAGCGATTTCCTGATTGTCCGGGCCTGCGAGCCTCACATTGGCAAGGCGGAATTCGAGGCCCCACCCGCCGGAAAGCCTCAAAATCGCATCGCCGACACGGAAGCTGTAGCCATTGACTTGGGAATTCAGCTGCCGTTGCAGCGAGGGAACCAGGAAGGCGAAAGAAATCGGACCGGTCAGGAGACGGGCATAGAGGGCCGCCACCGCTGCGAAGACCAGAGCGAAAAAGATGGCCGCGGCCCATCCCCCGAACCGGATCGAATGGCGCGATGCGGTCTTGACCGGTTGCGGGATGGCACCGGCAATTGCCTTTCCGCCCTCCGAGAGGCGCGAAAGCTGGATTCTGACGGCGGAGGGCTTCGGGACAACACGGCTTTTCTCAAGAGGCACGAGTTCCCGCCGAGGCCCTGACCGGATCGGTGTATCATCCATCGCGTTCGATTAGGATCATGCGGGGCAAACCCCGCCATGCCTGCTTTCCCCGATAAGCATACACCTGCAACCTTGCCCCGCGCACGACACACCCGCTCAATCGTCAGATGCCCCGGACACATCAGCAGGTTGCGGATGGCGCCGATTTCAGGCATGCGCTTTCTATAGACCTCAAAAAAGGACAAAAGGAAGGCTCGACAATGGTAGGAGACGGTGAAGAAGCCCCGGATTTCGCTTTGCACGATGCTGATGGGAAGATTGTCAAGCTCAGCGATCTGAAGGGCCATTATGCTGTCGTCTATTTCTATCCCAAGGACGACACCTCGGGCTGCACCAAAGAGGCGATCGATTTCTCGGAGCTGAAGCCCGAGTTCGACAAGCTCAACGCGAAAATTTTCGGCGTCTCTCCGGATAGCGCAAAAGCGCACACAAAATTCCGCGATAAGCACGCCCTAAAGGTGACGCTCCTGGCGGATGAGGAAAAAGTCGCAATTCAGGCCTATGGCGTCTGGGCTGAAAAGAAAATGTACGGGAAAACCTATATGGGCGTCGCACGCTCGACCTTCCTGATCGGACCTGACGGGAAGGTCGTCAAAGCCTGGCGGGGCGTGAAAGTTCCGGGTCACGCAGCGGCGGTGCTGGCCGCCTTGAAAAAGCAGTAATGCATGTGCAATCGAAGCTGAGCCTTCGCGGCTCTGCGCCTCACGAACCGCTGCGCCGGCGAAAGCCGGGCCGGAAGATGCGGGAGTTGCATCGAGACCGATCATCAGCGTTGAAATAGCGCTGGCTTCGCCCTAGAACGGAGTGCCGCGCCCCGCATCGCTCCGGTGACGTGCCGATGTTCAGTAAAAGGCCAGAGACGGATATGAGCAATTTTGATCAACAAAAACCGATCACTAAAACCACAAGCAAAGCCATCGGCGGCCAGCCCATGCCCTCTCAAGGGAGCCCGGCACCGATGGGACAGCTTCCGGGGCAAGGCCTTGCGCCTGGAGGGCAGCAGTCTTACGCACCAAAACCGCCAGCTTTCAGGGGACCAGACCGCATGGCGCCATCCATCATTGGGGAAGACCTCACGGTCACGGGGAACGTCCTTTCCAGGGGCGAGGTGCAAGTTGACGGACAGATTCAGGGCGACGTTCATTGCTCGTCGCTGATCGTCGGCGAAAAAGCTCAGATCACGGGCGGCATCGTTGCGGAAGATGTCGTCGTGCGGGGCCGGGTGATGGGCTCCGTGCGCGGCAATCGCGTCACTCTGCAGGCTTCAAGCCATGTCGAGGGCGACGTTTTCCACAAGTCGCTCGCTATCGAGCAGGGCGCGTTCTTTGAAGGCAAATCCCGCCGGTCCGAGGATCCCATTGCGACTGCGCCCCGGCTCGAGGGCATGAACACCCAATCGTCTCAGGCCGCTGAATAACGCGGCCGCCGCCTTATTTCCGGCGAGCAGCTTTCCGCGCGCTCTTAAACATCGCCACCCTTGCGATTGAGCGCGCAGATTTATCTGCATTTCTCCTGCCCGCGGGTTCCCCGAGCAGGACTTCTTGTCCACCGCGTCATGACCGAGGCTTTCGCGCCAATATCCAGCCAAGCCGGGCCTGGTATGGGTATATTTGCCATGCGCGGCCAAAAAACCGGTGGAAGGGCGCGATCCGGCCGCCTTCGGCATTGCCGCTGGGCTATCGGCTCCTCATTTTCTAACCAGGTTTTCTCTAAGGAAGTGAATTGCTATGTCTCAACTGACGCCCGAGGGCGAGAGGATCGTGGCTTCCATTGCCGAACGCTACGCGATCAGCGTCGATGCCGTGAAATCGATGCTCGATGCCGTATTGAGGGGCGGCGGCTCCATGGCGCAATTCAATGTGCCGGAGTTAGGCGGCAACGGCCAATGGATGCGTGGTGGCATGACCATGGTCGGCGATATGTTCAACAATTCGTTGAAGGCTACCGTCGACAACCTTTGCTACGAATTGTCGAATCTGGTGGCGAACCAGCCGGGCATCATAGCGCCGTACCAGCAATCGCAGTCGCAAAGCCAGGGCGGCGGAGGCGGCTTCGGGCCAAGCGTCAGCATCTTTGTGCCGCAGTCTTCTTCCTATGGCTGGTGGCCCTCCGAGCTTGGCAGCCCGTCATCGACGGGATCGCAAAATTCGGTCCGTTATGCGTATTTCCCCGGCAGCCAGCGGTTGGCGATCGATTATGGCGGCCGGGTTGAGGTCTACGACACAAGCGGCCACGATATTCAAGGCTTCGGACAGCAACAGAGCGGCGACGCCTCGCTCACCTTCACGAGCCAGCGCGGCCTCGTCCGCATAGACAGCCTTCCGAAAATCACGCAAGGCGAACCCGCTCCGCAACCCGTGCAAGCGGCGCCTATTCCGCAACCAATGCACGCCGAATTGCCGGCGCAAACGCCTGTCCAACATGGAGACTCAAGCTCAATCCTGGCGCTGCTGGAGCAATTGGGTCAACTGAAGGAGAAGGGCATCCTCACAGAGGAAGAGTTCGCCTCGAAGAAAGCCGAGCTTTTGAAACGGCTTTAGCGGTATACCGCTTCGCGCGCGTTCCAGAATGCGCGCTTAAATCGTGTAAGCTGATGGATTTTGAACGTGCCAGCGGCGGTGTGGCAAGCTTTTGTGGTCCTGACGTCTCCGCAATCCCTTGACCGCGAAGCTGAAACCACCACGACGCTTACGTCGCCGTCCGGCCATTCAAGTTTTCCTCTGTGATTTAGTTCTAGGAGAAGAGCGCCTGTCCTTAGAAAAAACGAAAGTCTTTGGATGCTTCAATATGCTCAGGACGATGATCCTTTCGTCTTGACGAACCCTATGGCCCAGCCCCATGGTCGACGCCTCGCGGCTTGCGAGAGATCAATGGACTGGGTATATGCACTGTGGGCGATTCATCTGCGCTTTTTTGGGCAGTTCGGCGGCAGCCCGCGATCATAAGTGGCAAGTTTTAGGTCTAAGCCTCTGCTTTGGCAGGGGACCTTTTGTTGGGGTGTAGCCAAGCGGTAAGGCAGCGGATTTTGATTCCGCCATGCCCAGGTTCGAATCCTGGCACCCCAGCCAAGCTTTCTTCCGCGAAGTACCGAAGACAACCAAGTCTCGTCCAAATATATTGATTTGTAAGGCAAAGTTATTTCGCGGAGTTCCGCCTAAGACCGCTTGAAGCCGATGGCTCCGGGGGTATAGATCGGGGTACAGCTTTTTCGAAGTCTAAATATACCCCCATGCCCCTCGACGATCTGACCATAAGAAGCACCAAGCCCGCCGGGAAGCCGTTCAAACTCTCAGATGAGAAAGGGCTGTTCCTACTCATCTCGTTTCGGCTTGGAGAGTACGGTCCGGCCGTCCTTTGCCCTTTACAACACCTATGCCGACATCGATGCGCTCGCCGCAGCCGTACGACGGATTTGGAGCGGGCACAATTCGCTGACGGGGTAAGTGCTAGGAGTCAGGTGAGCGAGCGCTGTAAGGCGTGAAATGTCAGCGGGAGCGCAGATAGCGCACGTAGCGGTCGCCGGCGAATTGCACGAGGCACACCATCGCCAGCAGGACGATGATGACGGCGACCATGACAGTCGTATCGAAGCGCTGATACCCGTACCGAATTGCCATATCGCCGAGCCCGCCTGCGCCAACGGCTCCGGCCATGGCGGATGCGCCGATCAGAGTGACGGCCGTGATTGTGAACCCGCCAACGATACCCGGCAGCGCTTCCGGCAGGAGCACATGACGCACGATGTGCCAGCGGCGGCAGCCCATGGCCTGAGCCGCCTCGATCAAGCCGGGATCGATCTCGCGCAGACTGACCTCGGCGATCCGGGCGAAGAACGGCGTTGCGCTGACGGAGAGCGGCACGACGGCTGCCCAGATGCCGATTGTGGTGCCCGTGACGAAGCGGGTGAACGGCAGCAGCGCCACCAGCATCACGATAAACGGTACCGCGCGGAACCCGTTGATGACCGCTCCGAGCGCGCGGTTCACGCGCGGCGCTTCGAGAATGCCGCCTGGCGAGGACATGACGAGAATCAAAGCCAGCGGAATGCCGGCGATGAGTGCGATAAGGGCAGAAACGCCCACCATGGCGGCCGTGTCGGCAATCGCCCACAAGAGGCGGTCAATGATTGCGGGAGACATAACCCAACACCTGTGCGCTGTGAGCAAGCCCGCTCAGATTATCGATTCCCCTTCCGGGAGCGGGGCGGGCCGCGATGAGCAGCCTCCCATGGGCGTGCCCCTGAACGCGGTCGATGCTGCCATGCAGCAGCCGCACCGGGGCGTGGAGCACGGTGGCAATCTTCCATAAATCCGGGTCTTGCCGGCCCTCGCCCGTAAAACGCAACTCAATCACCACCTCGTCGCCGGGCGCGGGTTCAGTCCGCAGAGCGGCGGCGATGTCATCAGGCAAATCGCGCGTCAGTGGATGCAAGAGCGCGCGCGTAGCCGCGTGCTGCGGATCGCCAAAGACGCGCCAAACACGGCCTGACTCGGCGATTTGACCGTCCTCAAGCACCAGCACATGGTCGCAGACCTCGCGGATCACACTCATCTCATGTGTGATCAGGATGATCGTAAGTCCCAGCTTGCGATTGATATCGCGCAGCAACTGCAGGATCGACAGCGTGGTTTCAGGGTCGACAGCGGAGGTGGCCTCATCGCACAGGAGGATTTCGGGATGGTGCGCGAGCGCCCGCGCTATACCGACGCGCTGTTTTTGCCCGCCCGACAGCCGCGACGGATAAGTCTTGTGCTTGTCCTCAAGCCCGACCAGCGCAAGCACTTCGGTCACGCGCCTTGCGATCTCCTGCTTCGAAGCCCCCGCGACCAAAAGCGGAAGCGCGACATTGTCCCAGACCGTTTTGGCCGACAGCAGATTGAAGTGCTGAAAAATCATGCCCACGCGACGGCGTAAAGATACAAGAGCGTTCTGGTCGAGCGCGGCGATATCCTGTCCGTCCACCAGAACGCGCCCGCTCGTGGGACGCTCAAGCAGATTGATGGTGCGTAACAGGGTTGACTTGCCTGCACCACTTCGTCCGATGACGCCGTAGATCACGCCTGCGGGGATTGCAAGGGTGATATTCCGCAGAGCGCGAACCTGCCCTGCGGACGATGTGTAGGTCTTTTCCAGATTTTCGAAAACGACCGCATGCCGCGCTTCCGTCTCCAGAGGTTCCGGGTCATTTGGCGGCGGATCGAATCCGGCCGCTACCCTGTCAATTACTTCCATGATAATGCGTAAAGCTTGTCATCCGATGCGAAGGCTTTGTGAATGACGTTCCGTACGGCTTCCGAGTTCTGATAAAGGTTCACGATCTCTTTCAGAACGGGATCGTTCGCCCGGTCCTTTCTCACGGCAAATATAATCGAGAAGCGCTTGTCGTCGATGCCCGAATAAATCAGGCCGGAGCTAGGGTTGAAAGTCTTCGAAGCCACAATGAAGTGCGGGTAGCCCAAGGCAAGGTCGACATCGGGTGTGATGCGCACGAGTTGGGGGCCTTCCACCTCACGGAATTTGAGCTTCTTTGGGTTCTCGACGATGTCGTCCAGCGTACCCTTGAAGCCCACGCCGTCGCGGAGCTTGATCAGCCCTGCCTTCTGAACCAGGAGAAGGCCGCGGCCCTGATTGATGGGATCGCTCGCGATGCCCACCGTGCCGCCTTCGGGAATGCTGGCGAAGTCCTTATGCTTCAACGAGTAGAGGCCGATATTCGACAATATGCCGGTTCCAATGTCAGTCAACTCATAGCCGCGCGCAGCAATGGCGTTATCCAGGAATGGCCGGTGCTGATAATAGTTCAGGTCGATGTCACCTGACTGAAGAGCGATATTCGGCGTCGTCCAGTCGGTAAATTCGACCGCCTGGATGTCGATGCCCTTGGCCTTCGCCTCCGGGATCAGGGCCTCGATGGAGTCGCCGTAAGCCCCAGGCACGACACCGATTTTTATGGAAGCCGCCTGGGCGGGAAGGCCGATCGCCAAGGCAAGCAAAGCAAGCAGACCAACTACGTGTTTTTTCATCGCCGGGCTCCACAGATGAATTTCGTAACCATTGAGGATGCGTTGAGTGAACTCCGGCCGTGTCAGGCAACACAGCCTAATTCCCGAGACGCTTCTGGAATCTTAGCCGTGGCGTCCGGTAAGCTGCTGGAAAAGGCGTTTGGTCATTCAAATCCCTCACCGGCATGGGCGAAAAAATACCCAAAGCGTATCCGGACAAGACATTGGGGACAGCTGCCAATTCTGTCAAAAGCGTCCCTGCGAAAAAGCACTCCACCATTAAGGCCTGCACAGTAAACGGTTTTTGCGCTGCGCAATCGGCGCGACTGCCAATTGACGCTGCCGGAGCGAAACTTGAAATTTGCTGCTTATTTGGTGCCCGGTCCGGGAGACTTTTTCAGTTCCCATGGAGCGCGCGAATGTAGTCAGGGGTCGTGCCGCAGCATTCGCCGATAATTTTCGTGCCTGCACTTTTCCATTTGAGAGCGCTTCCAAAGAATTCCCGGCTTTTCCTATGGGTGCCGCTGGCCGGCGGCTCACCCTCTGAAACTCCAACCTTGCCCATAGCATAGTAAAATGATAGACAATATGGACTAAGAAGAATTAAGGGCAACTTTGGCGGGTTCAAAAAAGGGGTGGGGCGCCAGTCTTGATGGGCATTGACGGGTCCCCAAAACCCCATGGCAAGCAGAGCGAAGAAAACACAGTTGCGGGAAGTCCATTCTGCGCAAGTTTTTGGCAACCAAACCGCGGATCGAGGCAATGAAAGTTGCAATTGGCACTGGCGACGGCATCACTGTTACCGAACATTTTGGCTTTGCCACGCAGTTCCAAATCTGGGATTTCTCAGGCGCCACGCCAAAGCTCATTGAATCGCGCCGTAACCTCCCGGCATGCGGAGCGAACCGCGATGACGGCGGCGCACCCGATCCGATGGACGTTTCAGTCGGATCTCGTTTCCGACTGCGGAGCCGTCGTCGTGGCCCGCATCGGAGAATGCGCGGTTAATCGCCTCGACGCACTCGGCATCCTCGCTTTCGAGACGGAAGACACGATCGGGACGGCGCTGCGCGAACTCGCCGAAAGCGGACTGATTACTGAACGGGCGCCAGCATGACGGAGGCTGTCTGCCCACCCGCCCTCTCCTGCGCCATAAAGTCGATGAAGGAAGCCGCCGTGCCGGCTTTCCCAGAGCTCGAAGGGCGCCACCCTTGTTTCAGCACAACCGCTGAGGGGCATGCGGCTGCCGCGCGCCTGCACCTGCCGGTCAGCCCGGCATGCAACATCGCATGCGCATTCTGCCGCCGCGATTTCAATCGCAACGAGCAGCGTCCGGGCGTGGCGGCGCGGCTGCTCACACCGGAACAGGCGATTGGCATTGTTGAGCGAGCGCTGGCACTGTTGCCCTCTCTCGCGGTCGTTGGCATCGCCGGTCCGGGCGATCCGTTGGCCTCACCCCACGCGCTTGAAACCTTCCGCCTTATCCATGAGCGCTGGCCGCATCTCGTCCTTTGCCTCTCAACAAACGGGCTAATGCTGCCGCATCACATCGGCGACATGCAAGCGGCGGGAATAGAAACCGTGACAGTGACGGTGAACGCTGTCGACGCGGAAATTCGAGGCCGCGATTTCCCCGAAAATTGCCTGGCGGCGCAAAAGGCTCGATGGGCTCGCCGCAGCGGCGCGGCTGATCGCCAACCAGCTCGAAGGCATCGCTTCGGCCTCGGAGCGCGGCATGACGGTCAAGGTCAACACCGTGCTTATTCCAGGCGTGAACGACCATCACATCGGCAAATTAGCGGAGCGTGTCGCCGAAGCAGGCGCACGCATGATCAACATCATCCCGCTCATTCCTCAGCACGGCTTCGCTCACCTCAAGGAACCCGGAATGACGATGCGACAGCGCGCGCGCGCTGAGGCAGCCCGCCATTTGCGCGTTTTCACACATTGCCAGCGCTGCCGCGCCGACGCCTGCGGCATACCAGGCGTGAGCGACTACACACAGCAGCTCTACGGCGACGGGCTCGCCGCCGAGCCCACCTTTTCACATGGCTAAGCAAGCAAGTGCGTTTTGACGGTCAGGAGATGAGATGTCAAAGAAACTCAAGCAGATCGCGATCTATGGCAAAGGAGGGATCGGCAAGTCCACGACCACCTCGAACATCAGCGCGGCGCTTGCGGAAGCCGGTTACAAGGTGATGCAGTTCGGCGCCGACCCGAAAGCCGATTCCACCAATACGCTGCGCCGGGGCGAATATATCCCGTCCGTCCTCGATCTTCTGGCGGAGCGCCGCCGCGTCGACGCCTATGAGGCAATCTTTCAGGGTTTCGGAGGCATCTATTGCGTCGAGGCTGGAGGCCCGCAGCCCGGTGTCGGCTGCGCGGGCCGGGGCATCATCACGGCAGTTGAACTTCTGAAACAGCAACGCGTGTTCGAGGAACTCGACCTCGATTTCGTGATTTACGACGTACTGGGCGACGTGGTTTGCGGCGGCTTCGCGGTGCCGGTGCGCGAGGGCATCGCGGAGCATGTGTTCACGGTGTCGTCGTCGGACTTCATGGCGATTTACGCGGCCAACAATCTGTTCAGGGGCATCGAGAAGTTTTCGAACGCAGGCGGGGCGCTCCTTGGGGGCATCATCGCCAACTCGATCAATACGGACTTCCAGCGAGAGATCATCGACGACTTTGCGGAGCGCACAGGGACGCCGATCGTCCAGTATGTGCCACGCTCGCTGACCGTGACGCAGGCAGAACTCAGCGGCCGCACCACGATCGAGGCCGCGCCGAAATCCAAGCAGGCGGAGGTGTATCGCACACTCGCGCACCGGATCGCAGAACACGAGAACTC
The DNA here is from genome assembly GCA_963817705.1 of uncultured Alphaproteobacteria bacterium. GTDB lineage: Bacteria > Pseudomonadota > Alphaproteobacteria > Rhizobiales > Rhodomicrobiaceae > Rhodomicrobium. Next base: position 1,096,261 of record CAWFPF010000001.1, on the reverse strand, counting down.
CAAGGTCCCGGCACCGCTCTCGCCGGCCGGCTTGCGCGAATGGTCGGCAAAGTGGGCCGACCGCCTCGTTGAAGCGGAACGCGCCACCGCCTGACCCAGGGGCAGGATTGTCCAATTTGAAGGAGCGCCAACTCATGGCTATTAACCTCAGAACCCCAACCGTCGAGACCCGCGAGCAGCGGCTCGGCACGATTATCGGATGGGATGGCAAGGCATCGGCGCTCGCCGAGGAATCACAGTTCTCAAAAGGCTGCGGCAGTTGCGGAGGCGGCCGCGGAAAAGCGCGCCGGGTTTGCGAGTTGGAGGGGCCGTTCACCCAGGGCTCCGTCTGCAGCGAAATGGTGGTGGAAGCGCAACTTGGAAATGTCCGGGATGCCGTTCTCATTCAGCATTCGCCGATCGGATGCGGCGCGGGGCAGGTCGTCTATAACCAGCGCTTCCGCAATGGCCTTGCGGCCGGCAGTTGCCGGTGAAGAACATCCGTTGCATTTCGACCAATCTGCGCGAGCGCGACATGGTCTATGGCGGCGCGGACAAGCTCGATGAGGCGATCCGCGCGGCTTTCGAGCGGCATAGTCCCAAGGCGATCTTCATCGCGACCTCTTGCGCGAGCGGGATCATTGGCGACGATGTGGAAAGCGTCGCCAAGTCCTGCGAAGCCGATCTCGGCGTCCCAGTCGTGGCCGTCCATTGCGAGGGCTTCAAGTCGAAGCATTGGAGCACAGGCTTCGACGCCGCCCAGCACGCCATCCTCCGCCAGATCGTGCGCCGCGACCCCAAAAAGCAGCCCGATCTCATCAACGTTATCAATCTCTGGGGATCGGATGTCTTCACGCCGATGCTGGGGGAGTTGGGGCTGCGCGTCAACTACGTGGTGAACCTTTCGACCGTCGAAGGTCTCGCGCAGATGTCCGAAGCGGCCGCGACCGTCAGCTTCTGCTACACGCTCTCAACTTATCTCGCAGCGGCGCTGGAACAGGAATTCGGCGTGCCTCAGGTGCGGGTGCAGCAGCCTTACGGTTTTGCCGGAACTGATGATTTCCTGCGAGGGCTCGGCCAAGCCGCCGGGCGCGAGGGCGAGGCGGAGAGCTACATCGAGAGGGAACACGCCCGCGTGAAACCGCTTCTCGAAGAGCTAAAGCCGAAGCTCAAGGGCCTGAAAGGTTACGTCGCCACCGGCTCCGCCTATGCGCACGGCCTGATCTGTGTGCTGAAGGAACTTGGCATCGGGGTCGACGGCTCGCTCGTCTTCCACCACGATCCGGTCTACGACAGCGAAGACCCGAAGCAGGATACGCTCGGCCATCTCATCGAGAACTATGGCGACGTCGAAAACTTCACGGTCGGCAACCGCCAGCAATATCAATTCTACCAGTTGCTCCAACGCGTGAAGCCGGACTTCATCATCATCCGGCACAACGGCCTTGCCCCTCTCGCGGCCCGGCTCGGCATACCGGCTATCCCGCTCGGAGACGAGCATCACGCGCTCGGCTATCAGGGCATGGTCAATCTCGGCCACTCGATCCTCGCCGTGCTTCAGCATCGCAAGTTCCATCAGGACATCGCAAAGCACGTCACCCTTCCATACAAGCAGTCGTGGCTGGCGCAGACGGATCCGTTCGCCCTGGCCCGCGTTGCGGCAGAGTAAGGAGCCATCATGTCACTCGTCGCCCTGAAACCGCGGCAAACTTCGCAGGAGGCGCCGGAAAAGGATGTCTCCGGACCGATTTCACTCGTCCGGTATGTCTGCGCCATCGGCGCGATGCAGAGCGCAGCCGCCATTCCGCGCGTGGTGCCGATCACCCATTGCGGGCCGGGCTGCGCGGACAAGCAGAATATGAACCTCGCCTTTTACAACGGCTATCAGAGCAGCGGTTATGGCGGCGGCCCAGTCTCGCCCAGTACGAACGCCTCGCAGCGGGAAGTGATCTTCGGGGGCGCGGACCGGCTGCGGGAGCTGATCGAGTCTTCCCTGACAGTGCTCGACGCCGATCTCTTCGTGGTCCTGACCGGCTGCATTCCCGATCTCGTCGGCGACGATGTTGGCTCGGTCGTCCGCGACTTCCAAAAGCGCGGCGTCCCCATCGTCTACGCCGAGACCGGCGGTTTTCGCGGCAACAACTTCACCGGTCACGAGGCGGTCACAAGGGCGATCATCGAGCAGCATCTCGGCCCCTGGGTGGGCAAGCGCGAGGCGAAAACCCTCAACCTGTGGTCGCTTCTGCCCTACCATAACACTTTCTGGCGCGGCGACCTCGAAGAGATCAAGCGTATCCTCGAAGGGATCGGGCTCAAGGTGAACGTGCTGTTCGGCCCGGACAGCGGCGGGATCGAGGAATGGCGCGCCATTCCCAAAGCCGGATTCAACCTGGTGCTCTCGCCCTGGCTCGGGCTCTCCACGGCGCAACTGCTGGAAGAGAAGTACGGCCAGCCCTTCCTGCACATTCCGGCTGTGCCCATCGGCGCGCGCCAGACCGCGGCCTTCCTACGCGAGGTCGCGGCGTTCGCGAAGCTTCCGAAGAAGCGCGTCGAAGCCTTCATCGCGGACGAGGAGATCCGATACTACAACTATATCAACGGGTTTACGGACTTCTACTCCGAATATTTTTGGGGCCTGCCGGCGAAATTCGGAGTCATTGCAGATAGCGCCTATAATCTTGCGCTCACCAAATTTCTTGTCACGCAACTCGGGCTCATCCCCGCGCTGCAGATCGTGACGGAAGACCCGCCCATCGAGCATCGCGAGGCCATCCGCGAGCAGTTCCGGCAGATCGACCATGACGTTTCCGTGGAGGTGGACTTCGTCGAGGACAGTTATCTCATCCACGAGAAGATCCGCGCCGCCGATTTCGGGCTCAAGCCGCCGATCATTTTCGGGACCACGTGGGAGCGCGATCTTGTGAAGGAGCTGAAGGGCTCGCTGGTCGAGGTGTGCTTCCCCGCCTCATACGAGGTCGTGCTTTCGCGCAGCTATGTGGGCTATCGCGGCGCGCTCGCGCTGCTGGAGCGGATTTATACGACGGTGGTCAGCCATAGCGCTTGAGGGGTGGTGGAACTGGGCCTCACGCTCATCTGGCGTATCTGGAGCGACATGACCGGGTTCGAAGGGCGCATAGCCTGTTACAACACGACGACGGCGGGGCATTCTTATCATCGACAAACCGGGCGGTTGCTGACCAGCTTCGTGACTTCCAACGCAAATACGTAACCGGTGCGCCTGGCCACGCCCCCCTCTGTGATGGTAATAGACTAAGCGGCGCAGCGCGGCTGCCGGGCTGCGCATATTGGGTAATGGCCCGTTATGCGCAATACGGACGCCAACCTATCGCTCGACTTCCAGGCTGCGTTTTGCGGCGAGAATTTTCGTATTCTCGTATTTCCAAGTCAATCCTATTTCGGCCGGATCCAGCGGCGCGAAGAGGACGTTCAAAGCTTCTTCTTCGATTGCCCCCTCGACCCTTACCAACCCTTTATAAGCAATACATTCGCCCTCACATTCCTCATAGCTAGAGTAATACACCTCTGCAATTTTTAGGGGCAGGTAAATCCGCACTGCGCCACTAATTATAGCATAAGTCCAGTCTCTACGGTCGGCGTACGGCGACACCTCCCGGCGATGCTCTGCAACTTTTGGATCATCGGGCAGGTAGTATCCATTGTTGGTTACAATGCCGAGCAATTTTGATCCAGATTTCCAGAAGTAGACTGCCTCAGGGCAGGCCATGCCCTGAAATTCGATCCGCAAGTCAATATAAATTGCTGCACCTTTGTACAAGCGAATAAAATCGTATGGGTTGAAGTATCCTGGTCTCTTATCCTCGTATAGGGAGCATGGTCGAAAGTTCTCATCGCTCAATTTAAGGATTGGAAATGTCTCATTTCGTTTGGTAAACGAGTAATCCCGGTTGGCGTTGCTAATACGTAGTTTGGCCAAATCGGAAAACACGCCAGTGGGATAGCGTGCGAGGTACCGCCTCATACTTTCAATCGAACCAGAAAGGGACGCAAGTTCCCAGTAGTCTATTTCACGCTGATCGGGCTTAGCGGAGCGTTCCGGGGGGATGAAGTAGTAAGATGTGTACAAGGCAGCGGTTTCCCATGTCTCTTGGAAACCATTGGTCCGATCTCTTACAACTCGTCGAATACGCTTGAAAACTTCCTCAATGCTCAGTCCGGGTATCAGAATTGATTCGGCAAATGCAGAAGCATAGGGACTAGTACCATCGACCCCATCTGCCGCGACGCCGCCAGGCTTGGTGGAGAACGCATAAACCGTTCCAACTGCTGGATCTGGTGTCGCGAGGCCCTTTCGAACCCCGCGTGTTTGCTTCCCAAACGGATCGTCACGGCATGCATCCAGCACTACGAGATTTAGATTCGGCATGATCTGACTTAGGATTGCCGAAATCTCTTTGAGTGAAACTGATTGACTCGCGAGTGAACTTAGGTCCGATACCTTGACGTCAACAGGTAGAAGATAATTCTCATCTCGAATTTGAACCCCATGCCCAGCAAAGTAGATGAGGACCTCGCCTCTTTGGCTGCGGGCGGCTTCCTGCCCGAACTCCACCAAGGCTCTTCTCATCCCACCAAGAGTTAAGTCAGTGTATCTTTTGACCTTGAAGCCGACCGACTCAAGCGCTTTTGAAACAACGTTAACATCGTTTTCTGGATTTCGAAGAGGGATTGCGTCCTGATAACGGCTGTTTCCTATAACGAGAGCGAGGCGGGTGCTTGCGACCGCCCAAGGGAACACCGCCAATTGGAAAAGGACGGTAAATATGACAAGCAAAATGTTCCGTGCCATGAAGAATTGTCGCCCTAGTTACGAGGCCACCTATACCGGCGCGTGGCCTCCGATCGCGAAGGCAGTTACACGCGCCGGTATCGTATCAGGAGGCCGCCGAGCCTCAAGCGTCCATTAGCGTACTGACACATCATTCGTGGATCAAGACTGAGGTTGCTGGTAGACCACAGCTCCGGGTGCGTGGCGTGACTTCTGGCGGATAATGGCTGGACGGATTTACGCAATCGTACTCGCCCGCACCACCTCTGTATAGGTCCGCTCCAACAGCGCGAGCGCGCCGCGATAGCCCACATAGGTCCGCGACAGCACCACCTCGTCGGTTGCCGGGTGCGCGATCTCGACCAGCGGCGCGCCGAGCTTCTTCGGCCAGCTCGCCTTCCCATGTCGAGCCGAACACAATCGGGTAATGACCGGTGAAATCGGTTTCGAGCACCAGCTTGTGCGCGCGAAAACCGTCCTCGACGAACGCCACATCGGCGCTCACGCCGTCGGCGAGTTCGCGGAATTGCGCGCGGATGGCGTCGCGTTCGGTCTCCGGCGGGTTCTCCGTCACGATCTGCACGCCGGGCACGAGGCCGAGCTGATCGGCGAGGAAGCGGGCCACGGCGAGCGTATAAGCGCTTTCGCCGATGACCACGAACTGCGAGGGCAGCGAATACTGGCTGGTGCAGCCGGCGTAGAAGGCGGAGAAGTCGCGCAGGTAGAGGTAATAGTCGCGCTCCTCGCGGGCGATGAAGGCCTCGGCGCGGCTCGGGCGCCAGGCCGGCGAATGACGCCACGCGGCGCAGGAAGCCGCCCGTCAGCCGGGCGCCGATGGGGATGGCGGGCTCATGGAGGAAAGGCTGTCCGTATTTCTGTTCGAGATGCCGCGCGGTCTCAAGCCCGAGCCAGGGCGACAGCACGAGGTTGAACTGGGCGCGGGGCACCGCCCGCCACTCCGAGATGCCCTCCGAAGGCCGGCCCGAACAGGATGTTCACCGTGAGCCCGATGCCTTCGAGAATGCGCCGGATTTCCGCGAGGTCGCCGCGCCAGAACGGGTTCTGATAGGGCAGCAAGGACCAGACATTGACCAGCCCGGCGTCCTTCGCGCCGTCGTAATCGCCGAGATGCTGGTCGATGATGGCGCGGATGATGGTCTCGTGGCCGGTGAAATTGTTGCCCATGTAGCCGCTCGTCTCCGCGACGACAATGGGCGCGCCCTTTTGCGGTAGCGGTTCACGACGCTCGCCACGTCGTCGCCGATGAGGCCGGGGATACAGCCGGTCTGCACCACGAAGAGATCGGCTTCCATCACCCGAAGCGTCGCCGCGATCAGCTCGTCCAGCCGGTCCGCCCCGCCGAAGATCACCTCGTTGTTGCCCATATTGGAGCTGGGCACGTAGAACTCCCCGCCCTGGTAGCCGTTGATGCGCCGAAAGCGCACGGAACTGCTTTGTAGCGCAGCCAGGCCCGCAATGAGTGATTGGCACGGCGCCCGGAATGGCGATGACGCTGGCGAGCGCGCCGAGCGTGCAGGCATAGCGGACCTGCTCGATGGGGGCGCCTTCGGGGCAGTTGGCCGGTTCGTTTTTGGGGTCGAAGGGACCTATATCGCGCATCGCTCAGGCAGGCTCCCGCGATCGGGGCGAATGGATTGGTCTCCGCGAGCCACCAGCTCTGATAGGGGAAGCGCGAGTGCTGTGCCACGTCCTCGTAGAAGCGCCTCCGCGGCAGCACGCGCAGGATGGCCCGCCCAATCGTCAGCAAGCCCTCATAGCCGATGCCGTCATTGGAGTAGAAGATCGGCAGCACCGGGATGCCAAGGCGCGCCGCGAGCGCAGCGATGCTGCCGGTGTGGCGCGCCAGCACGAAGTCCGGCTTCGAGCGCTGCAGGGCGGCGTGCGCCTGGAAGTGCTGATCCGGGCTGACTGTGAAGTTTGCAACGTCGCCCCAGCTATCGACGAGATGGGTAAGCGAGTCCTGCCTTGGGTCGCCGCTGTCGGCCGCAGGGTCGTGGTGGAACGAATAGGCGCCGTCCACGTCCACACCGAGTTCGCGCAAGTTCGCCAGCAATCCGTGCGCGAAGGCCGCGCCAGCCGCGATGAAGCCTTTCTTGCCGGAAAGCGCTGCCCGCAGCCGCGCAAGCTCCGGCGCGATCCGGGCCCGCTCCGACGCGATGACGGCCTCGACCTTGTCTTCGCCCCGCCCGGTGACGCGGGCAATGTCGCGCAGCCATTCGTCCGTGGCTTCGAGCCCATAGGGCAACGGCGCTTTGACCTCGGGCACGCCATATTCCTGCTCAAGGCCGGCGGCGAGATAGGACAGGACGAAGCACATCGTTACGGTCGCCGCAGCCTGCGGCGTCTTGGCGAGCCTTTCGAGCGTGCTCCCGCCCATGACGAGATTGACCTTGAGGCCGAGCGGCTCAAGCAGCGGGCTGAACACGTCCGGCCCGCCGAGATGGATGACGTTGATCTGGTCCGGCTGCTTCGGGCCGGGCTTCACGAGCTTGCGGAGGATGCCGTGCTCGATGACGTCCCAGCCGCTGCTCCAATGCTTCGAGCGGAAGCCCTCGCAATAGAGCGTGACGACAGGCACGCCGAGTTCGTCCTCCAGGCTGCGCGCCACGCTCTCGATGTCGTCACCGATGATGCCGCTCGCGCAGGACGCCGCAACGAAGATCACCTTTGGCCGATGCCGCTCCCAGGCATCGCGGATGGTGTCTTCGAGCTTGCCTACGCCACCGAACACCATGTCCTTTTCGAGGAGGTTGGTGCACATGGCCCTCGGGTCTTCCAGCTTCCAGCCGCGGTTCGCGGCAAGGTCGCGATAGTAGCGGCTGGTGAAGGCCTGGCTCGCAGCGCATCCGATGGGCGCATGCTGGATCACCACCAAGTCTTGGATGATGGTCGCGTTCGTCACCGCGATGTGCTCCGCGCACGCCGTCGCTTGCGCAAAAGGCGTGGAAGCCTCGCATAGCCGTTTGCCGCCGTTTTGCCGGCCTTTTGCGCAGCCAAAGGTGAAGGCCGAAATCGCGCGCAAGCTCGGCGGCGCTGCCCTCCCACTGGGTGATGGTGCCGAGCCGCTGCTCACGGGTCTCGGCTTGCGGTGTTTTCAGATTAAGGGCCATGCGGGCATCCCGTTCGTTAGCACTATGTCAGGCCCGGCCGAGAGCCTGGGAGAGATCGGCAAGGATATCCTCGATGTTTTCGATTCCGACCGAGAGCCGCACGTAGCCCGGCGTAACGCCGGCTGCGATTTGCGCCTCCGGCTCGAGTTGCGCATGCGTCGTCGAGGCGGGATGGATCGCGAGGCTGTGCGCGTCGCCGATGTTTGCCAGATGCAGGAATAGCTGCAACGCGTCGATCAAGCGGCGCCCGGCCTCCTCGCCGCCCCCGAGCTCGAAGCCGACGAGGCCGCCATATCCGCCGCGCAGCACTTCGTTCGCTCTCCGGCGTCCTTCGCCCGTGTGATAGCCCGCGTAGATAACTTTCGTCACCTTCGGGTGCTTGGAGAGATAGTCCGCGACGTGTTTTGCGTTCTCGGAATGCTTGGCGATGCGCAGCGGCAGCGTCTCAAGGCCCTGAATGAGCTGGAAAGAGTTGTGCGGCGATATCGAGGGGCCGAAATCGCGCAACAGGCCGGCGCGCACCGCGAAGAGGTAAGCGATGGGGCCATGGGGGCGCGCGATGTCCACCCAGGTCCGTCCGTGATAGGATGGGTCCGGCGTGGTGAGCAGCTTGTGCCGGTCCGCGAAATCCTCCCACGGGAAGCGTCCGCTATCGACGATGAGGCCGCCAAGCGTTGTGCCATGGCCGCCAATATATTTCGTGGCCGAATGGACCACGATGGCGGCGCCATGATCGATCGGGCGCGCGAGCAGCGGCGCGACGGTGTTGTCGATGATCAGCGGTATGCCGAGGCGCCTCCCGGCTTCTGCGACCTCGCGGATGGGAAACACATCGAGCTTGGGGTTGCCGAGTGTCTCGCCGAAAAACAGCCGGGTGCGATCGTCGGCGGCCCGGGCAAATGCAGCCGGGTCCGCCGGATCCACGAACCGGGCCTCTATCCCGAACCGCTTGAGGCGGTTTGCAAAGAAATTCCAGGAGCCGCCATAAAGGCCCGTGCCGGTGACGATGTTGTCTCCCGCCTGCACGAGTGTGAGCACGGAGAGCGCGACCGCAGCCTGCCCGGAAGCGACCGCAAGCGCGGCAGCGCCACCCTCGATGGCCGCAATCCGCCGCTCAAGAACGTCGGAAGTTGGATTGCTGATGCGCGAATAGACGAAGCCGATCTCCTCGAAGTTGACGAGCCGATCGGCACGTTCGGTACTTTGAAAATCGAATGACGTGCTTTGATAGATGGGCACAGCGGTAGCGCGGGTAACCGGATCGACCCGCCACGGCCCGCCGTGAAGGGCAAGAGTGTCGGCGTTTGTCGAGGTGATCGCCATGGAAGCCTCTTGATTGCAGACGGGCGCGGTACTGCCCTGCACGTATTATTGACAAAAAATATCGAATAAGTAAACTATAGACAGCGCAAAGAGGCAATTTCCAGGCGCTAGCGCTTTTTGAGAGGATTCGGAACGTGCGAGACGAAGGTTCAAACTCCGGGACTGTCCCGGCTTTGGCAAAAAATGGGAACGCCGTTTCCAGGCGCTCGATGTTAAAGGCCGCCGGCTTAGGCAGCGCCGCATTCGCTCTGGGCGCAGCCGCGGTGGACCCAGTATGCCGCCTTCTTTTCTCCGATAGCCTTTGCACGTCAGGAGCGGCCTGGGCGGGTGAAGAGCAGCCCTCGAAGCCCCTGAGAAAAATCAATCTCGCCTGGACTCCGGTGGGTGTCTGCCTCTCGCCCGTCGCCCTCGCGCAGCAACGTGGAATTTTCGAACGGCATGGTCTCTCCGTCGAATTTGTGAGTTTCGGTTCGTCCACGGAAATGTTGCTAGAAGCCTTGGCGACGGGGAAAGCCGATGCCGGCGTGGGCATGGCGCTCCGCTGGCTGAAGCCGCTTGAGCAGGGATTCGATGTCAAGATCGTTGCCGGGACGCACGGCGGGTGCATGCGTGTGCTTGCCGCAAAAAGCTCCGGCGTGACGGAGATGAGCCAGCTGCGGGGGAAGACCATTGGAGTGGCGGACATGGCGAGCCCGGCCCGGAACTTTTTCGCAATCCAGCTCGTCAAACTTGGGATCGACATCGACAAGGAAATCGATTGGCGCGTGTATCCCGCCGACATTTTAAACGTGGCGGCGGACAAGGGCGAGATCCATGCGATCGCTCATTGGGACCCCGATACCTACCGTTTTTTGAAAACCGGCCATTTCGTCGAGATCGGAAGCAATCAATCCGGCGAATATGCCCGGAGGGCGTGCTGCGTCATTGGGATCGGCGGCAAACTGCTTCGAGAGGATTTGCCCGCGGCGTCCTCGCTGACGAAGGCGATCCTCGCCGCGCATCAGAGCGCTTTTCATAATCCCGAACAAGTTGCAGAGGTCTACGCCAGCTACCAGCCGAAATATCCACGGGAGGATGTCGTGGCCATGCTCCGCAGCGAGGCGCAAGATCACCATCCCATTGCAGCCGATCTCAAACGGGAACTCGCTCTTTATGCCGGGGATCTCAAGCTCATACGGGTCTTGAAACCGTCAACCGATCCGGTGAAATTTGCTGAGCGCATCTATGCGGACGTGCTGTCCGCTTAAGCCTCACTCTGAAGTTCATAAGCGTCCGCTTCGGTATTCTGAAAGATAGGGTGTCGGCGACAAACCAAAGCACTAAATCGCTGGCGCGATAGCTGCTGCCCCGCTCTGAGCCCGAGGTCAAGGTAACCATCTGAGCACATCACGATAACGGACTCAACGCGCCTGTCCTTTGGATCGAGGTCTCATCAACCTCATCCAAGACAGGAGCTTAGTCATGAGTACCCAGGCTGTTAGTGAACTGCATCTGCGCATGATCGAGGACATGAAGGCGCGCCAGCCCGGTTTGCACACCCAGCGCAGCCATGTTTACAGCTGCAAGCGTTTTGCCGCCTATACGCCTGAGACGGCGACGGCGGACGAGGTCCGCGCCTTCCAGCTTTATTTGATGGAGACCGGCTCCAGTATTTGCAATCGCAACCGCATCATGACCGGCGTGAAGTTTCTGTTCCTGGTCACGCTGCGCAGGCACGATTTAGCGTCCGAGATCTATTATGTCAGGGAGCCGCAGAAGCTGCCGCTGGTTATGAGCCCAGCCATATTCTTTCAGGTCACAGTGGCCCGGTTCTAGCCGTCGCGTTCTCTCCCGATGGCCGGACTATCGTATCAGGAAGCGAGGATACTACGATTCGCAGGTGGAACCTGGCCGGCGAATTGCTCGCGACTTCGGCGACTGCAGTTGACGGTAAATCAGTGGTTATCACGCCCGCAGGCTTCTTTGACGCCTCTGCGAGGGGCGGCCGCAACTTCAGCTTGGTGCGGGGGCTCGCGGTGACGACGATTGACCAGGTTCGCCAATCCCTATTCAACCCGGATCTTGTACGTGAGGCCGGTGCCGACAGCCGCCGCTGCAGGCCAATATGCGCATGAAGGCGTAATCGCGGCGACAGGAGAGCGGCGCGGCGTGTTCACCTGGGCGGTTATCGACGCGCTGAAAAATGGCGACACAAATGGGTGATGGGCTTATTCAGCTCTGAGCTTGTGCGCATGTGCAAAACACCGTGCCGGGCATCGCGCACGGGCTCGCTCGGGCCGTTACCCAGTCCGAGCCAGTTTTTGGAGAGCAAACACCGCGCTTCGGCTCAAGAGGCGAAGACTTCGCCTTTGTCCGGCAGTTGCGATAGGCTACTTCGGGTCATCTCCGGGCTTCCGGAGCATAAACTATTGTTTCTGCTATTGGATCTGATGCCGGTCAACCTTTGCAAGGCACCTGAAAGGAAGAAGAGGGCCAAATACGGAAGTCATGGTGGATACTGATACGCATACGCTGTTCGATTTTGGAGCAGGAACACGAGTGTTTGCGACATTTCTGTCAGGCGTGAAGAAATTCATCTCGCTGTACAGGATCCAGCTAGAGTGGCGTGTCCATCGTCACACGGGAAGATAACAGCAAGCTCGGCCTTACGACGGGCTTTTTTTCCGCGGGGCGAAAAAATTCAGTACCTCGCGACAACGGGCCGGAACAGTCTCAGTTGAAGTGATAGTTCACGCCGACGCGCACCACATTAAAGGCAGCATCACCGGCCTTGGCGTTGAAAGACGAGAGCGCATTGCCACCAAATTGGATGGTTGCTGTCTCGTTTAGCGATTTACTATCCAAGTTGACGTATAGGTATTCGGCCTTAAGGGACCAATTTTTCAGAAGGCCGTATTCAAACCCTCCGCCTATCGCCCATCCTGCGGTCGTGCTGTTTGCCGATCCTGAATAACATGGTGCAAGGCCTGCGGGGCAGGTGCCTCCAAAACCCGCGATGGCACCGGAGCCGGGTGGGAGGGCATAGGTTCCGGACTGCGCTACGCGACCGTAAGCCAGACCGCCTGTGACGTAAGTTAGGAGATTGTCCACGGGCAGGAAGCCCAGACGGCCTCTTACTGTACCGAACCAGCTAACTTCAGTGGACATTGACTGCGCATACGGTGCGCCACCGGCTCCGAGGGTGAGGCCGGACAAGGACTGGGAGCCTTTGATACCGGTCCAGCCTATGTCCGACTCTACGCCAATCAGCCATTTCGGAGTGAGTTGATGGTTGTAACCGATCTGTGGACCGCCGAGTATACCGGAATACCGCAATGAATTGATCGGCGGGGCGGTACCACACGTTCCTGCGGGAGCAAGCGGAGCGCAGTAATCGATGTTATATATAGCCTGCTCATCGTTCGCAGTATAAGCGAGCCCGTCTTCCCCCCAGCCGTATCCCAAAGACGTCCCGAGATAGGGCCCAGTCCAGTTGACCTTGGGCACGCTGGTCTGCGCGGTGGCTTGGTGCGGAAAGAGACAGGCCGCCAAGATGGCGAATGCCAATCCATGGATGTGATGCATTTTTAAATTTCCCTCTCGGATCGGCGAATCGGGCCGAGGCTCACGGCATTTTATTGCCATCATAAGCTGTGTACAAATCACAAATACACGCTGAAGTGGCTGCTGATTGCGCAAAGCTCGTCGCCGTGGCTCAAGAGCAACATGGATGACGAGGAGAGCTTACGCCCCCAAAAAAGGGCCGCTCGTTCAGCTTTGGATTGAACTCATGGTCGGAAGCCGGAGCGGCAGTTTGCGTGCCGTGGCTGGTCCTGAGCCGAAAGAGGGTCTCGTATCACTGGAACGGATCGGCAACAAAATCTGACGTCCCTAGCAACGCCTGCGCGGGCCTCAAGGCGTCGCAACCTCGCGTTCGATCAACCGTTTGGGTTGTGTTATTTTGACTACACCACAATCCGCATTTAATATTAGTTGCAACTTCCATGACGTATACCATTAAAGGTTGTGTTAAATGAGAGACCCCAAAAGCCTGATGTGCGTAGGAGTTGTGTTTGTTGTGTTCCGTCAGAGGATTAACAAAAATGAAAGAACCTTTCTATGCGAACGGCACATTTAAGCGCGGCGGCGGCCGTGCTTTTTGTTACTACTGGCGGCGTCCTAGCCGCAGATTTGTCCGCTCCTTCAGGGACTAAGGATGCTCCTGCATACGTCCTGCCCTGGACAGGCTTCTATGCCGGGGTGAACATCGGAGCAGGGACCAGCTCGAAGTCATTTTCCAACGCGCAGGGTGGAACCAATTACGACGCCCCCTCCGAGGGGATTGCGCTCGGGTCAGGGGATACAGCAGGCGTCATAGGAGGCGGCCAGGTCGGCTATAACTATCAGAATGGAAAATTCCTGTTTGGACTGGAAGGCGAGGTCGAAGCAAGCGGCGTGGGTGGACACACGGCGCTGCACTATTATGGTGCCACAGGCAGCCTAAATGATAGCATCGACTGGATTGCTACGCTCACTGCCCGGGCTGGAGTTATCTTTCAGGAAAATACTCTGTATTATATCAAGGGCGGCTTTGCCTGGGATAGCAGTAAATATGGCCTCTCAGCCTTAAACCCATTCGAAACAGCGGCTTATCCAAAAGTTAGTGACGAACGGGCCGGCTGGGTACTTGGCTTCGGCGCCGAATATCTGATTACCGCGCGGTGGTCGGTTAAAGCTGAGTACGAATATATAGATTTTGGATCCAAAACAGTTGCTTTCCCAGAAGGCACAGGCGCTCTGGCAAGCGCCTTCACCACAGACGTTGATCATAAACTGCAAACCGTGAAGGTTGGTGCCAACTACAAGCTTGGCGGTTGTTGTGATTATTCGCCGTTGAAATAATACCGCTAATGGAAGCATTAAAGTCAAAGCCGCTGGCCAAAACCGGCGGCTTTGTTTTTGTCCAAAAATCCTCAGGCGCAAGACTCGAGGCGGGATCGGCTTCGCCGTGAAGCTTTAAAAAGCCCTTTCGGTAAACCTCTTCGCGATACCCTACCGCATTCCCGCGGATGTTCCCGGAGGAAAGGATCGCATCAGGCGTCTGACCCGTGCTGATTGCGATATCGGCGATGCGTGAGGGGCCGCCCCTGGCATCGAAAAGGTAATAACTGGCTTGAGCTTCGGTGCAGGGATAACCCAAGCGCTCTGCATTCCGCGCGAGAAAGTCCCCGACGAGGGATACGGCGAACGCAGTCGGCTTGAAATGATAAAGCCACGCGGCCCCCAGGGCGCGATATGCGTCGCGCGCTGCGTTGAGGGTCGGGGGTATGATCGGGGGTACGCACAAGAATGTTTAAGATTGAGACCTCAATTTGACTGTTGGCACCCGCCAAGACTATGTTCGCCGTTCGTCCCCTGGCGCTTGGATTGCCTGAAAGAGTTCGAAGGTACGTCAGGCTGAATGCTGTGCTAAGATGCACAGTGAGGAGAAACGCAAATGTACTTCGAGATTCAGGTTGACGATCCAGCCCGCGCTATCGGGTTCTATTCGTACGTTTTCGGCTGGAGATTCAGCGGGGAGAAGGGCCCCGACATGGATTATTGGCGCATCGAGACAGGGACGTCAGATGAAGGCGGCCTGCTCAAGCGTCCGGCAAAAGCCCCTCCAGGCGATTGCGGTGCGAACGCTTTCGTTTGCTCGATAGAGGTGGAAGAATTCGACGCCGCGGCGGACAGGATTTCGAAGTCCGGCGGCACTGTCGATCAGCCCAAGTTTCCGATTTCCGGCCAGGGCTGGCAGGGCTATTTCACCGACACCGAAGGCAATCTCTTTGGGATTTTTCAAGCGGACGAAAATGCAACCGCTTGAGGAGAGCCGCCGAAGGCCTGTGCGGCAGAGACTTCGGAACTGTTAATTGAGTTTTGGACCGGGACACCGGTCAAGATTGTGCTGCCTTTTTGTGCCGCGCAAGCAAAAGGGCGATGGCACAGGAGCCGAGCCGGGCAAGCGTCTTATCCGCCCGGCTTGTCAGGATGATCGGCACGCGTGCGCCGAGCACGATGCCGGCGACCTCCGCTTCGGCCAAATATTCGAGCTGCTTCGCCAGCATGTTCCCGGCTTCCAAATCCGGCACGACAAAAATATTCGCCCGCCCCGCGACGGGTGAAACGATTCCCTTTGTCTTCGCCGCTTCCTCTGACACAGCGTTGTCAAAGGCGAGTGGCCCGTCGAGAATGCCGCCTGTGATCTGGCCGCGATCCGCCATTTTGCACAGCGCTGCCGCATCGAGCGTTGAGCGGATGCTTTCCGTCACAGTTTCGACAGCCGAAAGGATCGCGACGCGCGGCTGAACAATCCCGAGGGCGTGAGCCAGATCGATCGCGTTCTGTACGATGTCGTGCTTATCGGCGAGCGTTGGATAGATGTTGATGGCGGCATCGGTCACGAATAGCGGCCTCGGATAGCCGGGCGCATCGATGGCGAAGACGTGGCTGATACGGCGCGCGGTGCGAAGACCCCGTTCATGATCCACAACCGCGCGCATCAGCTCATCTGTGTGAAGCGCGCCCTTCATCAGCGCTTCGGCCTCGCCGGAGCGGGCCATGGCAACGGCTGCAGCCGCGGCCGCGTCGCTATGCTCGGTGGAAACGATTTCAAAAGGCGAAAGATCGAGCTGCGCCTGCTCGGCTGCAGCCAGGATTTTGTGTTCCGGCCCAACCAGAACTGGCACGATAAGATTTAGGCGCGCCGCCTCGATAGCACCAAGCAAGGAGGCCGTATCGACGGGATGAACGACCGCGGTACGGACCGGTTCGTGACCATTGGTCATCGCGATGAGCTGCCGGTAGCGGCGCCCCTTCTCGCGAAGCTCGATCTCCGGGAGCACAATTCCGGGGCGCGACACCTTCTCCGTGGGCGCGATCACCTCTGCGGTTCCCGTGATAACGACCTCGCCATGCTGGTTAGTCGCGCGGCATTCGAGGATGACGCGATGGCCGGCCTTGATTTTCTTCGCGACTTTCACCGTCACGGTAACGATGTCACCGAGCCCTACGGGCTTCCGGAAATGCAGCGATTGATCGACGTAGATCGTTCCGGGGCCGGGGAGCTCTGTGCCGAGCACGGTCGAGATCAGCGATGCGCCCCACATTCCGTGCGCCACGACTTTGTGGAACATACCGCTTTTTGCAAAGGTCTCGTCCACATGGGCGGGATTGACATCTCCCGACATGACCGCGAACACCTCGATGTCCTTGTGGGTGAGAGTCCGGACAAGGCTCGCCGTGTCCCCGGGCTTTAATTCATCGAAGGTTTTGTTCTCGATGCGCTGCATGGCATTTCTCCGCCCAAGCCGTGTCAACCGGCCATATCATAGCCCCGAAGTTTGCCGTGAGCGTGGCGCCGGCGCCGCGATCTGGGTGTGCCTTGGAACTCCTACCGATGCCGAACGCACACGCCGAGCGCCGGCTACGCGGGCTAGCGTATGCAGTCAGCGTGCCGGAATCATAATCAACGGCGGTTCTCCTCAACGCCGGCACGAATCGGGCGCTTTCTGATAGGTTCGTGTGATCGGTAAGACCTTCGAGGCGGATAATGATCTGGGATCGATTGGATTGGCGGCGGCTCCGGGGCGCGGCCGCTTTAGCATTCAGACTGACCTCAGCGGCGCTGCTGGCCCTCTGGCTCTCGTACCGGCTCGGGGTTACATTGCCGCTCTGGTCCGTCCTCACGGCCCTCGTCGTGACGCAGATCAGCGTTGGACGATCTCTGAAAGCAACGATCGACTACTTCGCCGCGACCATTGGCGGCGTTCTATGGGGCGGCCTGATCGCGGTCGTCGTGCCGCACTCCAGCGAGACCGCACTTCTCTTCGTATTCTTGCTCGCACTCGCGCCACTTGCCTTTGCTGCAGCACTCTATCCCCGCCTCAGTGTCGGTCCGGTCACAGCCGCCATTGTGGTTCTCATCCCCCAAATGACGCACACCACACCGATTGCTTCTGCGCTCGACCGGGTCATCGAGGTATCGCTCGGCGGCCTGACAGGCCTCTTCGTTTCATTCCTGCTCGTGCCGTTGAGCGCCTTCCAGCACACCCGCGAAATCGCCGCCCAATCGCTCGAGCGCATGGCGAAGGCCATCTCCGAGCTTATCAAGGGCTTCGAGCGCGGTCTCAGCGATGGGGAGGCTCACCGCATTCAAGACGGCATAGGGCGGCAGTTAAGCGAACTCTCATCCATTGCCGCCGAGGCCGAGCGCGAACGCCCGCTAAGGCTGGCAGCCGATCCCCTGACGGGGCCACTCCTTCGCACGCTGTTGAGATTGCGTCACGATTTGGTCATCATGGGCAGAGCCGCGAGTTCGCCGCTCCCGGCCTCGATAGTAGAGCCGCTTCAGGCGGCGCTCGATGCCGTAGGGAAAGAAGTCGCGGGCAATTTGCAAGCTTGTGCCGCAGCTCTCCTAGATAAGAAAAGATCGCCCTCAAGCGAGCCCCTGGTTGCGGCGCTCGACCACTATGTGGCCACGATCGAATCCTTGCGACGGTCAGGCCAATTGCGCGAGCTTCCCGTCGAGGCGGTCGAACGGGTGTTTGCCACCAGCTTCGCCTTGGAACAAATGCGTCAGAATTTGCAGGACCTAGACCGGTGCGTTGACGAATGGGCTGCGCGCCAGGAATAAGGGTTTTGCCGTCGGCTCTCTATCTGACAATCAGGCGTCCAGGGTGCCGAAGGAGGGTTCAACAGCGTGGAAAACCCAAACCGGTTGTTGCCGCAACTTCCAAATCGGCCTTTAAGCATCTGCATCCAGGACGTGTGGCAATTCAGAGAGAGGAGGTAAGCTTAAGCTTCTGAATTTCATCTCTATTTGAAGTTCCTCCGCTTAGCGCTTCCAGCGCTCAGCCAAAGCGAATGCGGAGCTATGTAACTGTTACCGCCGATGGTCAACTGCCATAGGCGGCAAAGGCGGCAGGGCTGTTTTTGCGCTTGCCTCGGATCAGACCAGGAGACGACCATGGACGAGAACGCTTCAAGTGTTTTTGGCGTGTCACCCGAAGAGTGGCAGGCAGCGTATCGGCTAGGCATCCAGGAATTCTATGCTTCCAAGTTCATTGTGAAAGCAGATGAGGAAACGATCCGCATAGCATTCGGGATCAGTGGCCCTCCCCTGAATGAGGAGGGGCTGACCGCGTGCCCGACATATACGCATGCGGTAAGCTTGACGCCGGCCTTGGCGCTGGAGCTATCGCGGGTGCTAGGCGATCTCGCAGGGCCGGCCGGTCCGGAAGTTGAGTGACCGGCTAGCAGTCTACGCTGTCCAGAATGACATCGTGCATGCCGCTATCCTCTCAGCGGCTGCCAAAAATCGCGGAGCCGACGCGGACCATGGTGGCGCCGGCACCGATGGCGAGCTCGAAATCGCCGCTCATGCCCATGCTGAGTTCGGCGAGCGAGAGCCGGTCGCGCAAGGCCGCCAGCATCTCGAAATGTGGCAGCGGGTCCTCGTCGAAGGGGGGGATGCACATCAAGCCGCTCACGGTAAGGCCGAACTCGCGCCGGCATCGCTCCGCGAATGAAGCGGCATCGGCGGGCGCGACGCCGGCCTTTTGCGTTTCGAGGCCCGTGTTGACCTGGATGAGCAGCTTCGGGGCCTTGCCCTGACGCTGGATTTCCGCGGCGAGCGCAGCGGCGAGCTTCGGCCGGTCGAGAGTCTCGATGCAGTCGAACAGTGCCACAGCCTCCCGCGCCTTGTTCGATTGCAGCGGCCCAATGAGATGAAGCTCGATCGCGGGGAACCGCTCGCGCAGCGCCGGCCATTTGTGCATCGCCTCCTGGACCCGGTTCTCTCCGAAGGCGCGGTGCCCCTGGCCCAGCACGGGAAGGATGGCATCTCCGTCAAACGTCTTCGTGACCGCGACCAGCTTCACAGACGCCGGCTCGCGTCCGTGCGCCTGCGCTGTGCGCCAGACACGCTCCTTGATCGCGAGGTAACGCTCTTCGATTGCGCGGGAATCAACCGGTTGATGGGCATCAGTCATATGCGAGCTTCTCTTGACCGGCGCCGGGTTTGCCTCTCATATCGGCGCACATTTTTGCGGCGGCAGGCGCGCAGGACATCCAAAACATGGCAACAGAACGTTACAACGCACCCGAGCGCGAAAAACATTGGCAGAGGATCTGGGAGGAGCAAAAGACTTTTCTCACCTCTCATCGCCCCGGCTTGCCGAAATATTATGTGCTTGAGATGTTCCCCTATCCGTCGGGGCGAATCCATGTGGGCCACGTCCGCAATTATGTGATGGGCGATGTGGTGGCCCGCTATAAGCGCGCCAGGGGCTTCAATGTGCTCCACCCATTTGGGTGGGATGCCTTTGGGCTGCCCGCCGAAAACGCCGCCATGCAGCAGCACATCAATCCGCGCGACTGGACCCATGACAATATCGATGTCATGCGCGCGCAATTGAAGCGCATCGGGCTCTCTCTCGATTGGACGCGCGAATTCGCGACGTGCGATCCCGAATATTATCATCAGCAGCAGCGCTTGATCCTGGCGTTCTATAAGGCGGGTCTCGTCTACCGCAAACAGAGCAAAGTGAATTGGGACCCGGTCGATCATACGGTTCTTGCCAACGAGCAGGTTATCGACGGCCGCGGCTGGCGCTCGGGTGCACTGGTCGAGCAAAAAGAGCTGGCGCAATGGTTCTTCAAGATTACCCATTACGCCGACGAGTTGCTCGCGGGCCTCGATACGCTGACGAACTGGCCGGACAAGGTCCGCACCATGCAGCGCAACTGGATCGGCAAAAGCCAGGGGCTGTCGATGCGCTTCCATCTTTCCGGCGAGAAGCTGCCGGAGGGCTGGACTGAGGTCGAAGTGTTCACGACGCGGCCGGACACCATCTTCGGCGCGAGTTTTATCGGCATTTCGCCCGAACATCCGCTGGCGCAGGAGCTTGCGATATCCGACCCCGGCTTGCAGGCCTTCATCGAGGAATGCCGCAGGATAGGAACGGCGCAGGAAGAAATCGACCGCGCGGAGAAGAAGGGCTATGCGACCGGCGTTGTTGCCGCCCATCCCTTCCGCTCGACCACAAAACTGCCGGTTTATGTGGCGAACTTCATTTTGATGGATTACGGCACCGGCGCGGTGTTCGGTTGTCCCGCGCACGATCAGCGCGACCTCGATTTTGCGCGCAAATACCGGCTCAAGGTCAAAGCCGTCGTCGTCCCCGAAGGAGAAGATCCGGCCGCCTTTAAGGTGGGTACGGAGGCCTACACCGGGCCGGGCAAGCTCGCGAATTCGTCATTCCTGAACGGGATGTCCGTCGAGGATGCGAAGGAAGAGGTCGCCCAGCGGCTCGGCAAGCGCAACATGGCCGAAAAGCGGACCACGTTCCGGTTGCGCGACTGGGGCGTGTCGCGCCAGCGTTATTGGGGCTGCCCGATTCCAATGATCCACTGCGCCCAATGCGGCGTGGTTCCGGTGCCTGAGAAGGACTTGCCGGTGCTGCTTCCGGACGATGTCGCGTTCGACAAGCCCGGAAACCCGCTCGACCGGCATCCAACCTGGAAGTACGTCGCATGTCCCTCCTGCGGCGGCAAGGCCACCCGCGAGACCGACACCTGCGACACATTCGTGGACAGCTCATGGTATTTCGCGCGCTTCGCCTCACCCCACGCGAGCGAGCCCGTCGAGCGCGCTCCCGCGGATTACTGGCTGCCTGTCGATCAATATATCGGCGGCGTGGAGCACGCGATCCTGCATCTGCTCTATGCCCGTTTTTTCACCCGCGCGATGAAGGATTGCGGCTATTTGAATGTGAGCGAGCCGTTCTCGGCGCTCTTCACGCAAGGCATGGTGCTGCACGAGACCTATCATGACGAAGCGGGTGCCTGGATCAATCCGGCAGATGTGAAGATCGAGACGGCGGATGGCGTACGTAGAGCCTTCCTCGCGGAGGGAAACAAGTCTCCGGTGGAGATCGGTTCGATCGAGAAGATGTCGAAGTCGAAGAAGAACACCATCGATCCCGACATTTTCACCGGGCATTACGGCGCAGATACTGCCCGGTGGTTCATGCTGTCCGACAGCCCGCCAGAGCGGGATGTGCTCTGGACCGAGGAAGGCGTGCAAGGCTCTTGGCGGTTCGTTCAGCGGGCGTGGCGGCTTATCAACGAGGCGCTGCCGCTCTTGCCGGAGATGGACGCTAAAGCTCCGGCGGCGTATTCCGCGCAGGCACAAGCATTGCGCCGCGCGGCTCACCGTGGCCTGAACGCTGCTGCCGAAGAAATCGAGGGGCTGCGCTTCAACCGCGCAATTGCTGCGATCTATGAATTTGCGAACGCGCTGAGTGCCGCGCTCCAGGATAAGAGCGCCCGGGCCGATCCGGCGTTCGGCTTCGCCATGCGCGAGGCGCTTATTTTTCTCGTTCACGCGATCGATCCCTTCATGCCGCATCTGGCTGAGGAGGGCTGGTCGCTGCTGGGCTACAACACCTTGCTTGCAAACGAGAGCTGGCCCGAGGTTGAGCGGAGCTTGCTCATTGACGATACCGTCACCATTGCCGTACAGGTAAATGGGAAGCGGCGCGACGAAATAGTCGTTTCGCGCAATGCCGATCGAGCGGATGTGGAAGCCGCAGCACTTCGCTTGGAGAGCGTGACCCGTGCAGTTGACGGGCGGCCGATCAAGAAAGTGATTGTGGTTCCCGAAAGGATCGTCAATGTGGTGGCGTGAGTTCTCAAAAAACAACGGCCGCCTTGTGCAGAGCGCGGCGGCTCTGGCATTTGCGGTTCTCCTGAGCCTTGGCGCGGCCGGCTGCGGGTTTCACCCCCTCTACGGTCCAACGGCTTCGGGGGCGAACCTCAGCGAGGTCATGAGGACCGTTGACGTCGCGAACATCCCGAGCCGGACCGGTCAGCGCCTGCGAAATGAGCTGCTCTTCGGGACGACGGGTGGTAACGGCACCCTGCCGGCGGTTTACCGGCTAGACATCGTACTCCGCGAGTTTGTGCGGTACGCGCAGATCACCACGAGCGGTCTGCC
Organism: uncultured Alphaproteobacteria bacterium; assembly: GCA_963817705.1. Taxonomy (GTDB): domain Bacteria; phylum Pseudomonadota; class Alphaproteobacteria; order Rhizobiales; family Rhodomicrobiaceae; genus Rhodomicrobium. The sequence goes on along the minus strand of CAWFPF010000001.1, from coordinate 1,074,000 downwards.
CACAAGTCAGGTTTTGCAACTCGATGCCGAATACCGCCTTGTCCGCATCAAGGACAATGAGGTCGTTTTCAAAGCGTACAACACCGCAGAAGCCGCCTATAACCTCGTGGGCGCCACAGGCGTTGCCGGTTCCACTTATGGCGATACGCGCGCCCCGCTGGACGCCGAAAACCGTGCCGCAGGGTCCCTCGCCGATGCGATCAAGACGCGCCTTGCTGCCTATCTTTCCAGCGCCGCCTAAGTCAGCCGGCCGCGGGTAACTTTTATGGTTGCGCCAAGCGCGGCATCGGCTACGAAATTCCTTTCGGCCCCGCCGAATGCGGTTCGCGGGTTCCTGCTCCACGGCTCCGACAGTTCGCAAATTGCAGCCCGTGCCGAGGCGTTGGCCCGCGCGCTCTCACAGAAGCTGGGCCCCGAGGCTGAAATCCTCCGGCTTCACGATGCCGATTTGGCCGCGGACCCCGGCCGCGTCGCGGTTGAGCTGACGACGGGCTCACTGTTTGGCGGAACGAGGATCGTTTGGCTGACGTCCCTACCCATCAAGGCGCAGGCGGCGCTCGCGGAACTCGTCTCCGCCCCGGTTGAAAACGCCTATTTGATCGTTCAAGCCCCGGATATGAGAAAAGGCCACAAGATCCTTCAAGCCTTCGAAGCAGCTCAATACCTTGCAGCGATCCCATCATACGGCGAAGATCGCGAAAGCCTGAGCGCGGCCATCCAGCGCCAAGTGGCGTCGGAAGGCTTCAGCATCGACGCCGGCGCCGCTTCGCTGATAGCCAGCCGCTGCGATGACACCGCGCTTCTGGCGCGCACGGAGGCGGAAAAGCTCATGACCTATGCCGGCGAGTTGCGGCGCGTGACGCTTGAGGATGTGGAAACCTGCCTCATCGATCAGCAAACCTCGGGGCTCACGGAGATCGCCGATCATGCAACCAACGGGGATGCGGCGCTCGCCTTGGCGGCGTTCGAGCGCTTCATGGCCGTGGAACAGGCTGTCACGCCGGTGCTGGTGGTACTTGGAGCGTCGCTCCTGCGCCTGCACGCCCTGAGGATTTCAATGGATGCCGGAATTCCGCTCATGCAGGCCATCAAAGACATCCGCCCTCCCGTATTCTTCAAGCAGCAGGACACGCTTGCGGCTCAAGTCCGGCGCTGGCCTGCCAACGCACTTGCCGCTGAGATTTCCCGGCTGAACGAAACGCTGAAGGAGACGCGGCTGAGGCCGGCGCTCGCGGAGAACCTGACAGCGGACTTGCTGCTCGGCATTGCTCATCGGGCGGAAGGCGGCCGGGCAACCGCAAAGCCCGCACATTGACCTCACTCGCCCTATTTCTGTCTATCTCTTACATAATCAAACGCGATGAAAGCTGGGAGTGGTTGCCTTATGAGTGATCAAGGTCAAGGGTCGAGCCAGACCCAAGAACAAGATGGCAAGCCGAAAAACCCGTTTGTCATAATAATGCTTTCGCAGCCTATTGAACTCAGCCCCGAAAAGATCAACCGTAGTTTTTCCGCTAGGCATCCGGAAACCACCAGTCAATATTGGAGCGATAAGCCAGATACCGGGCTGTGGAAAGTCGGGCCAGTTACTTTCGCTGTCTTGAATATTGGCATGCCACTCCCTGAGGGTTGGGAGCCGATTGCGCGCCGCGCTCGTACTTTTTGGCCGCAAGCGGTCGAGACTTGCGCCGGACATCGGTCCCAGATCAATGTCGTAGCAATGAGCCAAGAAACCGATCGCGTGCAAGCGGCTCGGTACACGACCGCTGCCGTCGATGCGATCGTCGATGCTTATCCGGAAGCAACGGCCGTTATTTGGGATGGCGCCGTTGTCCAGTCGCGCATAGCCTGGGACAAGGTAGGCCGGCTTGCCTTGGACGAAATTCTGCCATTTCCCCTTTGGATTGGGATCCATGCTTTCAGCGATGACGAGGGGAACACTGGCCTCATCACCGCCGGACTGCATCATTTCGGCAGTCCTGAAATCGAGATAGAAGGCGGAGCCGATGACGCCACCGCTCTGCGCGTCAAGGCGGCGGGACTGGTTGACTATATCCTTCGAAGCGGCACCGCAATCAAGGATGGCGATACGGTTGGCGGGTCCGAAGCCGGGCGGATACGCGCCCAGCATCGCCGCTCTGTGATGTTCGGCGGTATGCCTGTTCTCGCCCTGAGCCTTCCCGGAGCAAAGCCAGCCGCGTCGAAGACTTACCCGATCTTCTCGAAAGAGATGGTGGAGCGCGATCCGGCTCTTCAGTTGTTGAGCCGCGCCGGCCTCTTCGACATAGAGGGCGAAGACAATCAGGTCACGTTGCCTCTGCACTACGCTTCGGAGCAACCGGCAGAAGCCTATGAGGAGGGTCTTGCGGGCGTTCTTTTTCAGCTGGAGCAAAACAGCACCTATGCCGAACACGAAGCCAAAGCAAGAAGCGCCCTGGACTCCGGCGATGTTGACACAGCCAGGGCCATCTTGGCGCCTTACGCCGGGGCAATTACAAACTTTCAGCAGACGGTTCGTTCTGCGCTCGCCAAGGGCGATCTTTTTCTCTTTCTGCCCAGGTTCCCTTCCTGGTTCTCATAGCATCGGCTGGCACAATTGCGCTTGCCTTGCCGTCCCTAAAACGCTATCTCGTTGCGGTGGCGGCCTTTGCCGCCTTTTTTTGCATGCCCGTGACGGCAATTGCCGTCTGTCGGCAGGACTTCCTGCAAAGGAGGGCGTGCTCCACCCGTCTCATCTGGAGCACAGACATGACTAAGCGCATCAGCGCCAAGCATAAAATCGACCGCCGCCTCGGCGAAAATCTCTGAGGGCCGGCCGAAAAGTCCACTCAACAAGCGTGAATATGGCCCCGGCCAGCACGGGCAGCGCCGTCGCGGTAAAACGTCCGATTTCGGCACGCAGCTCAAGGCGAAGCAGAAGCTAAAGGGCTATTACGCAAACATCACCGAACGCCAGTTCCGGCGCATTTACGACGAGGCAACCCGGTTGCGCGGCGACACCTCCGAGAACCTGATCGCTCTTCTGGAGCGCCGTCTGAACTCGATCATATACCGCGCGAAATTCGTCTCGACGCCGTTTGCGGCGCGTCAGTTCGTCAGCCACGGCCATGTCAGCGTGAACGGCCGGCGCGTCAATATACCGAGCTATCGCTGCAGACAGGGCGACGTCGTCGAGGTCCGGGAGAAATCGCGCGCTTTGGCCTTCGTATTGGAGGCCGCGCAGAGCACCGAGCGTGATGTGCCCGACTATCTGGAAGCCGATCACGGCAAGATGACGGTCCGCTTTGCGCGGACCCCACAGCTCTCCGACGTGCCTTACCCGGTCATCATGGAACCGAACCTCGTCGTGGAGTTCTACTCGCGCTAACTTCGGGCAGGCGTTCTTTACCGTGGCTGTTTGCCATAAGAGGAAGCGCCTGCTTGTGAGCCAATCTCATTTGCGCTAGTGACAACGTAAAGAAACGAAAGCGCATTTCCGTCCCGGAGCCCCTCATGACTTACGTCGTTCTGGATTCGTGCATCAAGTGCAAGTTCACCGATTGCGTGGAAGTTTGCCCCGTGGACTGCTTCTACGAGGGCGAGAACATGCTCGTCATTCACCCCGATGAGTGCATCGACTGTGGGGTATGCGAGCCAGAATGCCCGGTGGACGCGATCAAGCCCGATACCGAGCCCGGCCTTGAGCAATGGCTGGAGCTGAACCGCGACTATTCCACCCAGTGGCCGAACATTACGGTGAAGAAGCCGCACGCGGAAGATGCCCAGCAATATGAGAAAGAACTCGGCAAGCTGGAGAAGTATTTCTCGCCGAACCCCGGTACAGGGGACTAGCGCAAGCATTGCGGGGGCCGCCAACTCGTCCGGGGCGTCATTCCCGCGAATGCTGAACTCCTTCGGGTTGATCTGGGACGTGGAAGTCCTCGACGCGAATGACCTGGTCGCCGCAGCAATATCTCAAGTTCGAGGATCAACGAACACGCCCCGCGCGTGACCTTCTGAATGCCGTTCCTGCGCAAACCAGGGTGAAGCGCGCCTCAGACCTTGGCTGTGGGCCCGGTAATTCGACTGAGCTGATTGCCGCGCGTTTTCCGGATGCCCTGATCGCCGGCGTCGACAACTCTGCAGAGATGATCGAGGCGGCGAAAGCGCGCCTTCCCTCCGCCGAATTCGCACTCTCACGCATCGAGGACTGGACGGACGCAGGCCCTTGGGACTTGCTCTTCGCGAACGCAGCGCTGCAATGGGTACCGAACCACGAGGCGCTGCTGCCGCGGCTCGCAGCAAGGCTTTCCCCGGGCGGAAGCTTCGCCATCCAAATGCCCGACAATTTGAACGAGCCATCCCACGCGGCCATGCGCCGTATAGCGGCAAAGGACGCGTTCGCGGCTAAGCTCGGCGATGCGTCCAAGGCGCGGACCGCTCTTCCCGGCGCGGACTGGTATTATTCGCTTTTCAAACCGCTTTGCTCGCGCGTGGATATCTGGAGAACGACCTATTATCATCCCCTAGGCGGCTTGGACGCCATCGTCGAATGGCTTAGGGGCAGCGGCCTCATGCCCTTCCTCAAACCGCTGACCGACGGCGAGCGCCAGGATTTCCTCGGTGGCTACAGGCAAGACATCGCGCAATTTTACGAGCCCCTTGCGGACGGCACCGTCTTGTTGCCCTTCCCGCGGCTTTTCATCGTGGCGACGCGCTAAAGTTGTTGAGCCTCAGTGGAACTGTCTCAACAGAGCTTTGCCTGACCCGGTTCAGAACGCCAATCCGCTGCCACACTCTAGAAAGCTTTCCCGCGAGAATCCGGCGCGGGTCAGTTCAAAACCAGGCGCACTGCCCATGGCTCCAGGACGTCGCGCAATGGGCCACATTGGACAAAAACTCGGCGACTGGGGCGTGTGTCAGGTAAATCAAAGCGCTGGCGCCTGCAATTAAGCCAACCGTTATCGCGCCGGCCACAAAATACCAAATCCACGAGAGGATCAGGGTCAGCTTCACGGGCGCTAGTTCCTTCGGGGAAAGGCTGGTCTCCGGATGGTCCGATATCGTGCCGGCGGCAGTACCGGCGCCGGGTGTCAGCCGCGCCAGAATGCCGGTAAGCCCAATGACGAGATGGGATGAAGCCGGCACGATGGCCGTCATCAGCATGCCTGTGACAAACAGCCCGTCCGTCCAGGGCGCAGCAACGGCCTTGTGCACCAGCGCCTGCCAATCGAACCGCTGCAGGCCGGCATAGCCAAAAATCACGTTCAGCGCCTCCAGCACGTTCGGCAGAAGAGCGGTGAGCACCACCATCAGCAGCGCACCGGACAGGAATGTGCCGAGGATCGCCCCGCAGACCTTCAGCCGGCCTAGAAGGTCCTGCCCGGCGCTCTCAGCCTGTGCCAAGAAAAATCGCGTTGCGCCCCAGGAGAGCCAATCGACCGAAGCATTGACGACCGGCAGCAAGATAAAGAAGAGGAACATCAGGAAGGCGAACTGGCTCGCAAAGGCGAGCGCCGCCCCGGCAAGGATCGCGATGGCAACGGCGAACAATGCGGCGCCTGCCAGCGCAAACGCAACCGCGAAGGCAAAAGCCAGCGCAAACCCCCCGGCCATGGACCCGAGAACGAAGCCCGCATTCGCCGCTTCGCCCGAAAAAGTTGTGGCGATGGCAAAGGAAATCGTGAAAGCGACCATCACCGCAAAGCCGCCAAGCAGCACCCGCGAGATCGTTTGCGCCATGCCTTCATCGCCGCCGAACGTTTTCCAGGCCCGCTGGATGAGCGCGAGCAAATTCCTGAAGGCGGACGCGATCACATGGGCAATGACGGCAAATCCAGCCGCGAAGAGCACGACCTCAAGCGCTGTCACCTTGTTACCCGTGACGCCGTTAGCGATGAGCGTGATCAGAAAGAGCGCGATTGGAAAGATGAACGCGATAGCGAGGCAGCGTTCGAAGGCCTGACCGCTGAAAGCCGGGCCGAACCACTCCATCAGCCACTCGTTCAAACGGTGAACCGTCACGAGATAGGCCTGGAATGGCGGCACGCCGCCGAGCCGCTCCTTCAGCGCCATGCGGTCGTCGTAGCGCGAGAGCTGGAGGCTCAAGGAACGGTCTGGAAAGGGAAGTAGCCAGGCAAGGATGGTGGCGAGCAGCGCGGTTAGCACAGCCATGACGGAGAGCACCCCCCAGCCTTGCCATACCACCAAAGAAATGCTCGATCCGTGCATAAACGCCCCCGATGAACTTTCCTGCCCAGGCTTGGTTAGCAACCCGCGATGACACAAGCAAGCAGGGATGCAAGATAGCGGCGCCGGGAGCTAAAACGCCTTCCCGTGCGCTACGGAAGACACGGAATCGTGAGGGCATGGGGGCGGTTACGATGCGCCCCGGTTGTCTGTACGCTTCTGTTGGGCGAGCGGCTTTGCGAGCGCAGTTCGCAAAATCCAATCGTTGCACTATAATCTCGGCATGGTCTTCCAGCAGGAAATAACGCTTCGCACGCAGAGCTGGGGCGAGATGCACGACCTGACCGGCCCGGTCACCCGGATTGTCAGCGAGTCCGGCGTGCGCACCGGCATCGTGCAAATCTTCAACGTGGGCAGCACCGGGGCTATCGGCGCCATCGAGTTCGAGCCAGGCTTGACGCAAGACCTGCCAGCGCTTTTGCGGCGCCTGATCCCGCCCGGCCGCGACTACGCTCACGAGCAAACCTGGCACGACGGCAACGGCCATTCCCACCTGCAAGCGACGCTGCTCGGACCAAGCCTGACGGTGCCCGTGAAGGCCGGCCGGCCCGTGCTCGGCACCTGGCAGCAGATCTTTCACATTGAATGCGACGTCCGGGCCCGCGAACGGACCGTCGTCGTCACGGTGCTGGGCGAATGACACCGGCCGTTGCCCGCGCCGGCAGCTTCGCCTGATGGAGCTGCCGGGATCGAACATTCAAGCGCGAGGCTGGCATGCCGCCTAGCTAACGGCGCCTGCAGGCTTCCGGATTGAAGTCTTCCTGCAAGCTCCCAGCCCTCGGCTAGAAAAAGCTTGTGCTTGCAATATACGGACGGGAACTGGATACGACCGCCATGCAGTTTGCGACGCCGCTTCCGATTGACGCCGTCCTGGACGAATTGCGGCACGCCTTGGCCGCGAGCGCATCGGCTGTCCTCGTCGCACCGCCCGGCGCCGGCAAGACAACGCGCGTCCCGCTCGCGCTGATGGAGGAAAGCTGGCTCCAGGGCCGGAAGATCCTGGTGCTGGAACCGCGCCGCATCGCCGCGCGGGCCGCCGCAGAACGCATGGCGCAAACCTTGTCTGAGGCCGTTGGCGAGCGGATCGGGCTTCGCGCGCGGATGGTCTCGAAATCGGGGCCGAAGACGCGCGTCGAGGTCGTCACCGAGGGCGTATTCACGCGCATGATCCTTGACGATCCCGAGCTTTCCGGCGTCGGCGCGGTTCTGTTCGACGAGTTTCACGAGCGCTCGCTCGACTCCGATCTGGGGCTTGCGCTTGCGCTCGATTGCCAGCGCGGCTTGCGGGAGGATCTGCGCATCCTGCCGATGTCGGCGACGCTGGATGGCGCGCGGGTCGCGCAGCTTCTCGGCGATGCTCCCGTCATCGCCAGCGAAGGGCGGGCGTTCCCAGTCGAGACGCGTTACCTCGGCCGCGATGCCAGCGCGCGCATCGAGGATCAAATGGCGGACGCGGTCGTGCGGGCCTTGCGGACGCAATCCGGTTCGATCCTGGCGTTCCTGCCGGGCCAGGGCGAGATCCGCCGCGTCGAGGAGCGGCTTAGAGAGCGCGTCGGCGATCCGGCAATTGTGCTTGCCCCGCTTTACGGCGCCATGGACGCGCGCGCGCAGGACCTTGCGCTCACGCCCGCGCCCGAAGGACAGCGCAAGGTGGTCCTTGCGACCTCGATCGCCGAAACGTCGATCACCATAGAGGGCGTGCGTGCCGTTATCGACAGCGGTCTCGCGCGCGTTCCACGTTTCGAGCCGGACGCCGGCGTGACGCGGCTTGAGACCGTGCGCGTGTCCCGCGCCGCCGCCGACCAGCGGCGTGGCCGCGCAGGCCGCACCGAGCCCGGCGTCTGCTTCCGGCTGTGGGACGAGCCGCAGACGCAGAGCCTTCCCCCGTTTGCCGAGCCCGAGATCCGCTCTGCCGATCTTGCACCCTTGCTGCTCGATTGCGCAGAATGGGGAACGGCGGATCCGCTCTCGCTGCCTTGGATCGATCCGCCGCCGGCCGCCGCCATCGCCGCCGCGCGCGAGGAACTGATGGAGTTGGAAGCGCTCGACGGACGCGGCCACATCACGGCCATGGGAAAGCGGCTCAGGTCGCTGCCCTTGCCTCCCCGGCTTGCCCGCATGGTGATTTTAGCAGCCGGGGCCGGCCACGCGGGCGAGGCTGCGGAGATCGCTGCGGTTATGGTGGAGCGCGGACTTGGAGGGAACGACGCCGATCTCGCTCACCGGCTGGAAGCTTTCCGCAGCGACCGCTCGCGCCGCGCTGGCGACATGAGAAAGCTTGCGGCCGGCTGGGCCCGGATGGCCAGCGCAGGGCGCGCCACGCTGGAACTGGCGGAAGGCCCCCTCACCCCTGTCCCCTCTTCCTGCGAGGAGAGAGGGAGACGCCCTCTCAGCGGGCACATCCCCTCTCCCCTCGCGGGACAGGGTGGCTGCGAAGCAGGCGGGTGAGGGGGGCCTCATTCGACCGCTCTCATTCGGAATCGCCGGCTCCGGTCCCTGCGAAACCCGCGAGGACATATCCATCGCGCGCCTGCTGGCTCTCGCCTTTCCGGAGCGCATTGGCAAAGCGCGCGGCGCGCCCGGCCAGTTCCTTTTCGCCAATGGCCGCGGCGCGAACCTTGATCCGGCGCATCCTTTGGCGCGGTCGCCGTACCTCGTCGCGGCCGAGCTATCAGGACCGGCTGCTTCGACGCGCATCCTGCTCGCGGCCGCAGCCGATGAAGTAGACATCCTTGCCGCCGCCGGCCATCGCATTCGCGAGAAGGAACGAGATCGAATTCGATCAAACCGTTGGCGCGCTGAGGTCGCGCTGCGTGCTCCGTCTCGACGCCATTGTGCTAGCGAACGAGCCCCGGGCTGTGATGCTGGGCGAGGAAACCGCACGGCTCTTGGCTGAAGGCATAGCTAGGCGCGGACTTGCCCGCCTTCCGTGGAGCAAGGCGCAAATCCAGCTCCGCGCCCGTGTTGGTTTTTTGCGCGTGGCCGGAGAGGACGAATGGCCGGACCTTTCCGATGAAGCGCTTGGCAAGACAGCCGCAGAGTGGCTTGCCCCATTCCTCGCCGGTAAGACGAAGCTCTCCGAGATCGGCGCGGATGACCTTGGCGCGGCGCTTGATGCGCTGCTGCCATGGGCCTTGAGGCGGCGCTTGGAGGAAGAAGCTCCGGCGCATTTCGAGGCGCCCACGGGTAATCGTCACGCCATCGACTACGAGACGGAGGGCGCACCTGCCCTGCACATCCGCGTTCAGGAGTTATTCGGTCTAACCCGGCATCCTTCGATTGCGGGCGGCAAGTTGCCGCTCACCCTGTATCTGCTCTCGCCGGCGCATCGGCCGCTACAGATTACGCGCGATCTTCCGGGCTTCTGGAAGGGATCGTGGACGGCGGTCAGGGCCGAAATGAAAGGGCGCTATCCGCGTCACTTCTGGCCCGGCGATCCCGCCTCGGCAGCGCCCGCCTCGCGGGCCAAGCCGCGCGGGACGTGACGGATTGAACATTGACGGCGCGCGACGTCATCCGTGCTGCAGTGACAGTACGGTTAACACACTCTAAACCGAACGCCGTTAAGTTGAGCCATCCCGTTTGTGTACCTCGGCGGAGGAGGCTTCGCCGGTACGGGGGATATCGCAACCGTGCCGCCCGCCATGTTGAAGGAGATCGTTGCGAGCGCTCGCGCAGTTCGCGGCCGATTGCAAGAACAACTGACAAAGAATTTTGTGAGGAGCGATGTTGGACGGCACGCCGGAAGAACAAGGGGCTTACCCCACACCCTGTCCCTCTCCCACCGGGAGAGGGGACGCTGGAATAAAGGCCGCGCCCGTCCTCCCTCTGCAATGGGGCGACGGCTGGAGCGAGGGGGTGCTGGATAGCGAGTTAGCGGAAGCCGTCTCCGGCTGGCTCACCTATCTCGGTGCCGAACGCCGCTTTGCGGATAATACACTCGAAGCCTACGAGCGCGACGCCCGCCAATTTCTGAGCTTCCTCGGCTCTGCCCGGCAAGACACCGTTTCCATGAACCGCCTGAACGCCCTCACCACGGGCGATTTCCGCGCCTTCCTGTCGGCGCGCCGCGACGATGGCACCGGCAGCCGCTCGCTTTCGCGCACGCTGTCCGCCCTCCGTTCGCTCTTCCGCTATCTCGAACGGATGGGCGCTTCTCAAAACCGCAGCGTGCTTTCCGTGGCGCTTCCGAAGCTACCGCCGCGGCTGCCGAAGCCCCTGACCGAGGTCAAGGCAAGAGATGTCGTCGACGAGGCCGTGATCGACGGCGAAATGAGCGATCACCCCTGGACCGGTCCGCGCAATCAGGCGGTGCTGCTCTTGCTCTATGGATCGGGCTTGCGTATTTCCGAAGCGCTCGGCCTCAACCGGAAGGATGCCCCGCTGCCGCCGCGCGATGTCTTGCGCATCATGGGCAAAGGCGGCCGGGAAAGGCTCACACCGGTATTGCCGGTCGCGCAGGCAGCCATCTCGGCCTATCTCGAAATATGCCCTCACCCGCTCGACCCGCAAAGCCCGCTCTTCGTCGGCGTGAAGGGCGGCCGCCTCAGTCCCCGGATCGTGCAGCTTCTTATTGCGCGACTCGAATTCAATCTCGGCCTGCCCGCTACCGCGACGCCGCACGCGCTTCGCCACTCTTTCGCGACGCACCTTCTCAGCCGCGGCGCAGACCTCCGCGTTATCCAGGAATTATTGGGACACGCGAGCCTTTCGACAACTCAGGGCTATACAGCGGTTGACCGCGAGCGCCTGTTTCAGGCTTACTCTAAGGCTCATCCCCGGGCTTAACCGCGGATTTCCCCGTGTTTACAGCTCTCCAGGGGCGCGGGGCAGGGCCGAATCGGGTTATGCGCGGGGTGTTGAGCTGGAGGTAAGACGCGATGGGCATTTTCCTGACGGTCGCCAACCGCAAGGGCGGTGTCGGTAAATCCACGGTGACGACCATGCTCGCGCATGGGTTTGCCGCGATGGGCGAACAGCGCGTGCTTGTCGTGGACCTCGATACGCAGTGCAATTCTTCGTTGATCCTGACGGGCGGCGAGACGTGGGATTGGGCACGGCGGCATCGCAAAACCGTTGCCGATTATTTCGACGACAAATACGACCGTCCGAAACTCCGGCCCGACGATTACATCCTCCACAATGCCGGGGATATCCAAGCGCCTGCTGGCGCGTTGTCCGTGCTGCCAGGGTCGCTCGACCTCGAAGACCTGGAAAACGCGTTCCTGCACAATCGCGCCCGCGCCGGCCTCGATCTCGTCACGGCCGAGGAAGGGTTGCGTTCTCGAATCGAGAGCATGCTGGCCGATCTGGGCGATGCTTTCGACGTCGTGATTTTCGATTGCCCGCCCGGCCTTTCCTTCTCGGCCCGTGCCGCGCTGCGTGCCGCCCACAAGGTCATTGTGCCGTTCCGCCCCGATGTCGTGTCCAGCTACGCCTGCGACCGGATCGCCGCCACGATCGAAGAAAAGCCCGGCCTCGCGGATGTGGCTCTGACGCCGAAGGAGAAGCGCCGTTACATCGCGCTCGTGAACTTCTGGCGCGAGGGCGTCTTCCAGCGCCAGAACCTTGGCCAAGTCTCCGCAAACCACCCCGTCATGCGCACCATGATCCCCCAGGATGACGGCATCGCCGAAGCCTTCGACTATCGCGGGCGGCCCCTTACGATCGAGGACAAGTATGGGTCCGGCGCGGATGTTGTGCGGAAACTGTGCAAGGAAGTGGTCGAACTCGATCATCATGGCTTACCGGCGCGACGCGGCCGCTTGAGCGGCCGAATGGCCACATTGACGTGCCCGCCTGCACGAAATCTCCTCTGCTGCTGAGGGATAGTTTCTCTATTCAGCGGTTGATGAGTACCGGGCCCATGCCCGATTCCTCTTAAAAGCCCAGCCAGTCATAACTCAAGGAGCAATGCCTTCTCAGAGCGCATTCAAAAACTTGACCTGAACCGCATATTGCCGGCCTATTTCAGAAAATTTATGAGCGATCTTGAAAGAGGGAAGCATGCCTGACTTGTTCACGCCCTTAATGCTCGGCGATCTCGAAATTCCGAACCGGATCATCATGGCGCCTCTCACCCGTTGCCGGGCGGACGAGAGCCGCGTGCCAAATGCTCTGATGAAAGAGTATTACGTGCAGCGCGCGTCGGCAGGCCTGATCATTTCCGAGGCGACAGTCGTCGGCCCAAAAGGCGCGGGTTACCCCGACACGCCCGGCATTTGGTCGGACGGGCAGGTCAAAGGCTGGCGCCAAATTACCAGCGCGGTCCACCAGGCGGGCGGCCGCATCTTCTTGCAGCTCTGGCACGTGGGGCGCGTCTCGCATCCTTTGTATCTGGACGGCGATCTTCCGGTCGCCCCGAGCGCCATTGCGCCCGAAGGTCATGTCTCGCTTTTGCGCCCAAAGCAGGCCTATCCCACGCCGCGCGCTCTGGAACTGTCCGAGATCCCGGCCATCGTCGAAGCGTTTCGCAGGGGCGCCCAGAACGCGAAGGCTGCCGGGTTCGACGGCGTCGAAATTCATGGCGCAAACGGCTATCTTCTCGATCAATTCCTTCAGGACCGGACCAACAAGCGCACCGACGCCTATGGCGGCTCCATCGAGAACCGGGCACGCTTGCTCCTGGAAGTCACAGATGCTGTTTTGAGCGTTTGGGAACCCGGACGGGTGGGCATGCATCTGGCGCCGCGCGGCGACGCGCATTCCATGGGCGACAGCAATCCGAAGGCTACTTTCGGCCATGTCGCGAGAGAGCTTGGAAAGCGTAAGCTCGCTTTCATTTTCACGCGCGAGCACGCCGGCGGCGACGCGATCGGGTCATACCTGAAGGCAGAGTTTGGCGGCGTCTGGATTGCCAATGAAGCCTTCACACCGGCGACCGCCGTCGAAATCGTCAGAGACGGCGTGGCCGGTGCCGTCTCATTCGGCAAGCTGTTCATCGCAAATCCGGATTTGCCAGAGCGGATAGCGAAAGGCGCTCCACTGAACGAGCCCGATCCCAGCACATTTTACGCGAAGGGTGCCAAGGGCTACACGGATTACTCGGCGCTTTCCGAGGATGCATACGCGGATTAAGAGCCGGAAAGCTTTTGTTGAACTTACGATGCATCCGCGTGCCGGTTAATGGCCCGTGAACGCCATCCGCGATGAGCAGCGGAGAGCCAGGGGTTTCTCCCGCTGAGTCTGGCCGTCGCTAGAGAGAGAGTCCCGCAGCAGTACGTTATCGTCCCGCCTCGATATGGGAAACAGCCTGCGCCATCAAATCGATGAGCTTCTTCCTGAGCGTGGCCCCGTCCATGGCTACACCCTTCGCCCTGAAATCGCCGAGCACTTTCTCCACAAGGCCGGCGTCGCCAGATTCCTTGAAATCGGCGCGCAGAACTTCGGCCGTGTAATCTTCCGCGGCGGCGCCCGTAAGCCCGAGCGCTGCCGCTGCCCACAAACCGAGCATCTTGTCCCGGCGCGCCTTCGCCTTGAAGTGCAACTCTTCGTCGCGGGCAAATTTGGCCTCGTAAGCGCGTTCGCGTTCGTCGAATGTCGTCATTTTCTACCCCTGGGCCAGAATAGGCCATCGGCAGCCGCTTTGCGGGACTTTAACCGGCGGGGCGGCGAAGCCATCTCTTGTGCGAACCATGCCTTGGTATCATGACACGGATAGCGTGCATTTGCAGCGAAATCAATACGCGGACCAGGATCGAAACCGCAGGAGGCCAAATGAGGATTGATCGCCAATGGATTTATTGGAATGCGTGACAATGACGCAAATATGCGCTTGAAGTATAACTTGAACCTTATCCGGTTTCCCGAATTCGTTTCCAAACGGGGGGTCTCCCATGAATAACCGCCGCCGCCGTGTTTATGAGGGAAAGGCGAAGGTTCTTTATGAAGGGCCCGAGCCGGGCACGCTCATACAGCACTTCAAGGACGATGCCACCGCCTTCAATGCCAAGAAGCATGAGCGTTTCGAGGGCAAGGGGGTGCTGAACAATCGCATTTCCGAGTATATTTTCAGCCGGCTGAACGAGATCGGCGTCCCGACTCATTTTATCCGCCGCCTCAACATGCGCGAGCAGCTCATTCGCGAGGTTGAGATCGTTCCGATCGAAGTTGTGGTGCGCAATGTCGTCGCTGGGTCGCTTTGCGAGCGCCTAGGCCTTGAGGAGGGGATGCCCCTCCCCCGTTCCATCATCGAATTTTATTATAAAGCCGACAAGCTCAACGACCCGATGGTCACCGAGGAGCACATCACGGCCTTCGGCTGGGCGGCACCGCAAGAGATCGACGAGATGATGGCGCTCGCGCTCCGCATCAACGATTTCCTCACCGGCCTGTTTCTTGGGATCGGCATACGCCTTGTCGACTTCAAGGTTGAGTTCGGCCGTATTTACGAAAACGATACGATCCGGATCGTGCTTGCCGACGAGATCAGTCCCGATAGCTGCCGGCTTTGGGATATCGAAACCAAGGACAAGCTCGACAAGGACCGGTTCCGCCGTGATCTTGGCGGGTTGATCGAGGCCTATTCCGAGGTCGCCAAGCGTCTTGGAATTCTTGTTGAAAATCCTGTGCCGAAGCCGAAGGGCCCCGTGCTCGTCCAATCGAAATAGGGTACGCGGAAAGGAACAGGAGGCGGCTTGCCCATGAAGGCGCGCATCACCGTGACATTGAAGACCGGCGTTCTCGATCCCCAAGGCCGCGCCATCGCGAATGCCCTGCACGCGCTCGGCTTTGGAAATGTAGAGGATGTGCGCCAGGGAAAGCTGATCGAGGTTGAGCTCAAGGCAGAGGATGAGGCGATTGCGCGCACAGAGCTCGACGCCATGTGCCGGCAGCTTCTGGCAAACCCGATTATTGAGAATTATCGCGTGGAGCTCGTTGCGTGAAGTCCGCCGTGATCGTTTTTCCCGGATCGAATTGCGACCGGGACGTGGCTGTGGCGCTTGAAGCCATCTCGGGCGTCAAGCCTGAGATGGTTTGGCATCGCGAAACGGACTTGCCTTCGGTTGACCTCATTGTGCTCCCGGGCGGCTTCTCTTACGGCGACTATCTCCGATCCGGCGCGATGGCTGCTCATTCGCCCATTCTGCGCGCCGTCGGTGAGGCGGCCAAACGCGGAGCGGCGGTGCTTGGCATTTGCAACGGCTTTCAGATTCTGACCGAAGCGCAGCTTTTGCCCGGCGCGCTAACCCGCAACACCTCGCTCCAATATATTTGCCGCGACGTTGCGCTGAAGGTTGAGCGGGCGGATACGATATTTACGAGTGCTTACGAGCCCGGCGAGGCGGTCTCCATGCCTATCGCCCACAAGGACGGTGCCTATTTCGCGGACGAAGAAACCCTCGACAGGATCGAAGGCGACGGCCAGGTGATATTTCGCTATTGCGCGATGCCCGGCGCTGAGGATAGCGGTAATCCCAATGGCTCACGCCGGGGCATCGCTGGCGTTATCGATAAGACTGGGCGTATCATGGGTTTAATGCCGCACCCGGAACGCGCGGCCGATTCTGCGCTTGGCGGAATTGATGGCCGGCGGGTATTCGAATTGCTTACACGAGGGCTGTCGTAGCCGGTTTTTGCGGGCCGTGCGTTCTTGAGGTTCAACCGTTCAAGGAAGAGGATCAGCAGATGAGTTTCGACGACGAAGTTGATGAGGTGAAACGCGAGATGCAGACCGCGAAGCTCGACCCGGAGGCGCGCCGCGCCACCGCCAAGAAGCTTTGCGAGCGCCTCAAGGAGCAGATCAGCAGCCGCCGTTTGGACTTTGCCTTGGCCGAGGAGAACGGCGATCCGATCGTTCAGGTGAAATACAAGCCCGATGGCGAGACGCTGGCCTCTGTCTACGTGAACGAGGATGGCAGCATCACCTTCCAGGCCGCAGGCGCCACGGACGAGGCTTCCGAGGACGAGGACGAAGAGGCGGGCTACTTCCCGAGCTATGTCGAGTACATGGACGAGGACGAGTTCCTGGAAGACGCATACGACATGCTGAAGGTTGGCATCGCGGAGTATGAACTCGACCGCGAGTCCCGCTCTGCATAAGCACTCAAGCATGGCCGGCCGCACCCGGCCATGCCAGCCTTTTAAAAGGACCCTTTGAATGAGCGGACGGGTTTAGTGCCGGCGGGTGCTCCTATCGTTGCCACCGAGGAGATGGCTGCCGCGCATCGCATGGCGCCGGCGGAGTTCCGGCTTGCCTGCGAAATGCTAGGCCGTGCGCCGGGTTTGACGGAACTGGGCATCATCTCGGTCATGTGGTCGGAGCATTGCTCCTACAAATCGTCGCGGGTCTGGCTCAAGAAGTTGCCCACCGAGGGGCCGCGAGTTATTCAAGGCCCGGGCGAGAATGCCGGCGTGGTCGATATCGGCGACGGCCAAGCGGTGATTTTCAAGATGGAAAGTCACAACCACCCATCCTTTATCGAACCGTATCAAGGGGCGGCGACCGGCGTTGGCGGCATCATGCGCGACGTCTTCACCATGGGCGCGCGGCCTGTCGCAATGCTGAACGCGCTGCGCTTTGGCGCGCCGGACCATCCGAAGACGCGCCATCTCGTTGCTGGCGTGGTCGCGGGCATCGGCGATTATGGCAATTGCGTCGGCATCCCCACGGTGGGCGGTGAAACAGATTTCGACGAACGCTACAACACCAACATTCTCGTCAACGCCATGTGCGTTGGGATCGCCGCCACGGACCGCATCTTCTATTCGGCTGCGTCGGGCGCCGGCAATCCGGTCGTCTATGTCGGCTCGAAGACCGGGCGCGACGGCATTCACGGCGCGACCATGGCCTCCGCCGAGTTCGACGATGAGACCGAGGAAAAGCGGCCCACCGTGCAGGTCGGCGACCCATTCGCGGAGAAGCTCGTGCTCGAAGCCTGCCTCGAACTCATGGGGCAGGACGCTATCCTCGCCATTCAGGACATGGGCGCAGCGGGCCTCACCTCCTCTTCGGTCGAGATGGCGGCCAAGGGAGGCTCCGGCATCGATCTCGATCTCGACCTTGTGCCGCAGCGCGAAGCAGACCTGACCGCCTACGAAATGATGCTGTCGGAAAGCCAGGAGCGTATGCTCATGGTCTTGCGCCCCGGCTCGGAGGATCTGGCCGAGCGCGTCTTCCGCAAATGGGAGCTGGATTTCGCGATCATTGGCCGCACAACGGATTCGGGACGCCTCACGATCCGGCATAAAGGCCGGGTCGAAGCCGATCTGCCCACCGATATGCTGTCCGATAAGGCACCAATCTACGACCGTCCCATCGCGCCGCGCCCTCAGCCCGCGCCGGTCAGCGCGTCAAGTATCCCGGCTCCGGACAGCCTGAGCGGCACTGTGCTTGCGCTGATCGGCTCGCCCCGGCTGGCTTCCCGGCGCTGGATCTGGGAGCAGTACGATCACATGGTGATGGGCGACACGGTCGTGCGCCCCGGTTCCGACGCGGCCGTTGTTCGCGTCCACGGCACGAACAAGGCTCTGGCGTTAACCTGCGACGTGACACCCCGCTATTGCTCCGCCGATCCCTACGAGGGCGGCAAACAGGCCGTTGCAGAGGCTTGGCGCAATCTCACGGCAGCCGGAGCACTCCCGCTTGCGCTCACCGATTGCATGAATTTCGGCAATCCCGAGCGGCCCGAGATCATGGCCGAGTTCGCGTCCAGCATCGAGGGGATGGCCGAGGCTTGCCGCGCTCTCGATTTTCCCGTCGTATCGGGCAACGTGTCGCTCTACAATGAAACGAACGGGATCGCCATCCCGCCAACGCCCGCGATCGGCGGCGTGGGCCTGATCCAGGATTGCAGCCGCGTCGCCACCATCGCCTTCAAACCTGACGACGAGATGGTGATTCTCGCCGGCGCGGAAACCGGTTATCTGGGCCAATCGCTGTATCAGGAGCACGCGATCGGCCGGTTCGAGGGCGCGCCGCCGCCTGTGAACCTTGACGCCGAACGCAAGGCCGGCGAATTCGTGCGCGCGCTCATCGCGGCTGGGAAGACGAACACGGTTCACGACGTTTCGGACGGCGGGCTGCTCGTGGCGCTGACGGAGATGGCGCTGGCAGGAGGGCGCGGCTTCCGCTACATGCCTCACGCGGCTCTCCCGGCGCATGCGGCAGCCTTTGGCGAGGATCAGGGCCGATATCTCATTGCCGTCAGCGTAAGAGACGCGCGGGCCATCGCGGCTGAAGCAGGCGCACTCGGCCTGCCGGTGCGCGGCGTGGCTTACATCGATGGCGACAGCATTTCCGTGCCTGGAGAGGAACCGCTTCCGCTCGCCCGGCTGAGGCAGGCGCATGAAGGCTGGCTTCCGGGTTTCATGTCCAGCGAGCTTTAATGGCACGAATCGTGCGGGCACAAAGCTGCCCCCGGCCTCAGCCGAACCAAGCATACTGAATTTCGAGCAAAAGGACGCCGCCATGCCCATGCAACCCGAAGAGATCGAGCGCTTGATCAAGGCAAGCCTGCCTGACGCCGAAGTCATGATCGAAGACCTGCGCGGCGATGGCGACCATTACGCCGCACTCGTCGTTTCGGAATCCTTCCGGGGCAAGACGCGGGTGCAGCAGCACCAGTTGGTCTACGCCGCCCTCCAAGGGAACATGGGCGGGGAACTTCATGCCCTGGCGCTTCAAACCAAGGTGCCGGACTAACAGGCGGCCTCTCAAGCCGGCGCTTGTTTTTTTTGAGCGCCGGTGCATGTATGGATCGAACGAAACAGGAAGGCGAGTGATGAGCGAGCAGGACGTAAAGAGCTGGATCAAGGACCAAGTCACCACGAACGACGTGGTATTGTTCATGAAGGGAACGAAGGACTTTCCGCAATGCGGCTTTTCGGGGCGCGTAACGCAAATCCTCGGCTATCTCGGCGTACCCTTTAAGGACATCAACGTGCTCGCCGATCAGAATGTGCGTGAGGGCATCAAGGCCTATACCAATTGGCCGACCATACCTCAGCTCTACGTCAAGGGTGAATTCGTGGGCGGCGCCGACATCGTGTCCGAGATGTTCCAGTCCGGCGATCTCCAGACATTTCTCACTGAAAAAGGCGTGCCGACCAACAAGACCCACGCGGTCGCTTAATCCGCAGCCATGACCGGCGCGCGGCTCCCTCCAGCACTGACACAGCGGGGACCGCGCGCCTTTTTTGTTTTCGCGTTGACGCTTTGCTCGGCGGCCTGTCTTGTTCTCGGGCTGACATTGCCGGTTATCCGGCTGACGCGCCTCTATTTTTGGACCGATACGCACTCCATTCTATCGATCCTTTCTGCGCTTTACGAGACGGACGAGATTTTTCTCGCCGGCATTATCTTTGTGTTTTCGGTCGTCTTTCCGGCCATCAAGCTGCTGTACATTGCGCTGGCGGGCACGCTCAACACATTCGACCCGGGACGCCGCAGCCGCTGGTTCAAGCGCATCGAATGGCTTGGCAAGTGGTCCATGCTCGACGTGCTGGTGCTCGCGCTCCTCATCTTTTATGCGAAGTCGACCGAACTCGCCGATGCGGTGGCGCTGCCCGGAATCTACTTCTTTGCCGCCTCCGTCATCATGACCATGCTTGCCTACAGCCTCATCGATCGCGAAGGTCCCACCCCGGAAAACCATCCGCTTTCGTAGGAACGGGGAGCGTGCGGCCGGTGTAGCTTCTCCGCCTTGTGGCGGAAGCGGTTCCGGACCCCCTCACTCTGTCTCTCTCCCCAAGGGGAGAGAGGACGCCAGAAGCTCCCTCTTCCTTTGTGGAGAAAGTTCGCCTTTTTCTCCCTCTCCCTTTTGGGAGAGGGCTGGGGTGAGGGGGTGTTTTTACGATTCGATCCGGTTACGCCCGCAGATCGCTGGTGTGCCCCGCGTCATGCGGCTTTGCGGTAAGCACAGCACGCACCGCCTCGATGATCCGGTCTTGGACCGCCTCGTCCAGGTAGGCATGCATCGGCAGGCTGATGACCTCCCCGGCAAGCCGGTCGCTCACCGGCAACCCACCGCTTGCCACGGGAAAGTGCTGGTAGGCACCCTGGCGGTGTAACGGCTTGGCGTAATAGATCGCCGTGGGAATGCCCTGCGCCTTGAGCGCGATGCCCAGACCATCGCGCAGTTCTGGGGCGACCCGGATCGTATACTGCGCCCAGACAGAGGTCATGCCCTCGGGAATAACGGGCGTCACCGCGACGCTGGAAAGTGCGGAGGTGTAACGCTTCGCAACCCGGTTCCTTGCCGCAATCTCCTCGGGGAATATCCTAAGCTTCTCCAAGAGGATGGCCGCTTGAAGTGTGTCCAGCCTGCCGGTCAGGCCAATGGCAACGGAATTGTATTTTTCCGCGCTTTCCCCGTGGACGCGCAAACTCCGGAGGCGCGCGGCAAGTGCATCGTCGTCCGTGAATATGGCGCCGCCATCCCCGTAGCAACCCAGCGGCTTAGCAGGGAAAAAGCTCGTTGCCGTTGCCGTAGCGATTGAGCCTAGTTTGCGGCCCTTGAAGGTCGCGCCAAAGGCCTGCGCGGCGTCGTCGAGCACAAGCAGGCCGTGCGCCGCGGCGATCGCGGCGATGGCATCGTGATCGGCAGGGAGCCCGAACAAATCGACCGGAATAATCGCACGCGGTTTGAGCCCCAGCTCCTTCGCGGTCACAACGGCGCGCTCGCAACTCGCCGGGTCCAGGTTGAAGGTTCCGGGGTCGATATCCGCCATCACGGGCACGGCTCCAGCGAGGGCGACGGCTTCGGCGGTCGCGCAAAATGTGAAGGCCGGGCAAATAACGGCGTCGCCAGGGCCAATCCCCCATGCCATGAGTGTGAGCAAAAGCGCATCCGTTCCGCTTGAGCAAGCAACCGCGTGGCGCGCGCCGCAGAAGGCGGCAAGCTCCGCTTCAAGCGCGCGAACCTCCGGCCCCTGGATGAACTGGCAGTGAGCCAGCACGCGCGATACCGCGTCGTCTATGGCGCGGCCAAGGCGCCGGCGCTGAGCGGCGACGTCGATAAACGGGATCGCGATCTCTTCTGGGCGCGCTTGTTTATTCATTTTGCGACAAAGGTTTGAGCGGCGCCTTGAGCTAAGCGAGCCGCCTGCCCATCGAGGCAGCGAATCGCAATATCGAGGCTCGCGACCCCTTCCTCCCCGGTTATCGAGGGCGGCCGCCCGCTACGGATGGCATTGATGAATTCGAACAGTTCGGCCCGCAGCGGCTCCGAATAGCCGACAGGCAAATGCCGCATGGAATAGCTGCCGTCTCGCTGAAACCCGAAACACTCCGCGACCTGGCGCGTCAATAAATCGCCAATGAGATATTTGTGGCGCGTGGCGATGTTGATGGTGCGCGCCTTGAAGGGGGTGAGCCAATTGGTGTTGATATGCGCAAGCACCCCTGACGCTGTGCGGAATTGCAGCAGCGCGATATCCTCGCGCTCGGCGACTGCGCTGGACAGTTGCGGCTGGATTTCGACGATTTCAGAGCCGGTGAGCCAGCGGATCAGGTCGATATCGTGGACAGCGAGATCGATAACCACTCCGACATTTGACATGCGCGGCGGAAAAGGGCCGACCCGGGTAATTGCGATCGACAGGATTTGCTCGCCTTTTATGGCGCGCTTGATCGTCTCGATTGCCGGATTGAACCGCTCGACATGGCCGACCATTAGCGTGACGCCGGCGCGCTTTGCGGCAGCGACGATGGCGCTGCCCTCCTCGACATTCAAGGCAATGGGTTTCTCGACCATGACATGCACGCCGCGAGAGATGCACGCCATGGCAAGTTCGAGATGCAGGTGCGTGGGGGCGGCAATGGTCATGGCTTCGACCCTGCGGCTTAGCAACGCATCGATGTCGCTGAAGGCGCCGCAGCCGAAGGCGCGGGCAACCACATCCCTTTGCTTGCGGTCGGGATCGGACACTCCGACCAAGTGAACGTCCGGCATTTCAGCAAAAATGCGCGCGTGGTTACGGCCCATGACTCCGGCGCCCACCAC
Source organism: uncultured Alphaproteobacteria bacterium (assembly GCA_963817705.1). Lineage (GTDB taxonomy): Bacteria > Pseudomonadota > Alphaproteobacteria > Rhizobiales > Rhodomicrobiaceae > Rhodomicrobium. Next base: position 1,051,828 of record CAWFPF010000001.1, on the reverse strand, counting down.
TCCGACTCTTAACCTAGGGTCCCCGGCAACTCCGGCAGATTCAGCCATGACCTAAAGGCCCCTTCCCCATAACTCACCCGGCCAGCGCGCCGCCCGATGCCACCAGTGTCCGCCTCGGGACATCGGGCAGTTTTTCACCCAAGGCACCGCCTCCGCTTAAAATGGGAGCAGACGATGCCAATCCGGGCTTTTTTGCGACGAACCGCAAGCCCTCTCGTCACTTAGCCCACCGATCCCCCGTAGCGGGAGGGGTGCCGCCGCGCTCTCCGCCTTTGATTTTCCCCCAGTGAAAGTGCTGCGACCGGCAGAAGAAGGTGAAGCGGAGCTTCGCTTATCAGATCGTGCGGCCGCCGTCCACTTCCAGCACGACGCCGGTCACGAACTTCGCTTCGTCCGACGCGAGATAAAGACAAGCGTTGGCGATATCCACAGGCTCGGACAGCCGCCCCAGCGGAATAGTTGCAATGAATTTCGCCCGATTCTCCGGCGTGTCGGGCACGCCCATGAACTGCCCCAGCAGACCCGTCGCGCCCATCACAGGGGCCACGCAGTTCACGCGGATTTTCTGAGAGGCAAGCTCCACCGCCATCGAGCGCGACAGCAGGTTCACCGCGCCCTTGGAGCCGTTATACCAGGTCAGCCCTGGCCTTGGCCTGATCCCACCCGTGGAGCCGATATTGATGATGACCCCGCCGCCCCGGTCCGCCAGCACCGGCACGGCTCCATGCGCCATGTGAAAGATCGATTTCACATTGATTGCATAAACGCGGTCGAATTCCTCCTCGCCGATCTCAAGCATGGGCCGGTTTTTGTGGCTCCAGCCCGCATTGTTGACCACGATGTCAAGGCCGCCAAAGCTCTCCAGCGTCTTGGCGACAGCCGCATCGATATCGGTGCGCTTGGTCACGTCGGCCGCGATCGCTATTGCCGCCGGCCCGATCTCGCGGGCGATCTCAACGGCGCCGCCGACATTGATGTCGAGCACCGCGACTTTTGCGCCGGCGCGGGCAAAAACCCGCGCAATCTCCGCGCCGAAGCCCGATGCCGCGCCCGTGACGATGGCTGTTTTGTTATCGAGGCGCATGCTTCCTCCTTTTTTGTGTCTCTGATTGATCAAATACGGGATGCCCCGTTCTGCAACAATTCATTGCAACCCACCGGCGGGAGCTAATTTTGTAAGGTGGCTTACCAACCCGCATTTACGCTACCCGCGAGCGAGCAACTCAAACTCGCTGATCGCGCGCCCACTCGCCCTTTCGAGATTTTCATATGTTGAAATGGTCAGGATGATCCTTGTGAACGCTATCGGATCATTTTATTTGATGATTGGGCAGTTGAGTAGGGGGGGCCGTGGTGGCGACACGTACAGGGGGGATCGGGCTATAACTTCGCGAACCGAACTCCACATTATATTGGAGTTCCTTTGGCGAAGGTACCTGATCATCCGCAGCTCCCTTTTGAGGGAGGACTGCCAGAAGCACCCAAAACGAATAGGAAAAAGCAATATCGGAATTCGGCGCCGTTGCTGCCGCCTTCGCCCAGACGTTGCCGGAGCCTAAGGCGCTTCGGAGGTCGAGCGCGGCGATGGGCTGTCCGAGTTGTTGGTGATAGCCTTCATGAGATAGTAGTCCACATCATCAAGCTGTTAATTCTTTCTTGTATTGGCCTCGGGGTTGCCGACGAGGGCTTTGACGTTTTCGGTCGTCATTCGCCGAAAACGTCGGAGAAGGCAACAGCGACGGTCGCAAAGGTGCAGACTATTGGGGAGGGGACACTTGAAGTTAGGGAAGGTCTCCATTAACGGGCGTGCTCGCGCTCAGCGCAGAACCTGATGCCCACGTCGCGCGCAAAATCTAGAACGTTAGAAGCTTCTCTTTTTTTGGGCGCGATCCGGGCTTTGCCGTGCAGTGTCGACAGGACCAGGATAAAAGAGCGATAGCAGGGCGGCGGCGAAATCGAGCTTCGCGCTCAGACATCGCTCACATGAAGTCATTTTTAGCGTGGGGATCGGCGCTAAGCCTTTGATTTAATTGGAGCGGGCGAGGCGATTCGAACGCCCGACCCTAACCTTGGCAAGGTTATGCTCTACCCCTGAGCTACGCCCGCTCTGCTCTGCGGCTGACGCCACCGGCCAAACTTTATTGCGCAAACTCAAAAGCGATGCAAGCGTTCTTCTCCAGGGCATGCCAGATTGGGCGGGGCCAGGTGTTGAAAAAAGAGGCAAGAGCGGAATGAAAGCACGTCTCCCAGAACTGACGGCGCTCGGCGCGGCGGAAGCGATCGGGGCGCGGGAAATCACCGCGGCCGATTACGTTGCGGGCTTGATTTCCCGCATTGAGGAACGGGAGCCGGAGGTGGAGGCTTGGCATTACTTCAACCCCGCGCAGGCGCTCGATCAAGCCCGGAGCCTCGACGCGCGCGCCGATCTGGCGGTGTTGCCGCTTGCCGGTGTGGCCGTGGGTGTGAAAGACATCATCGATACGGTGGACATGCCAACGGAAAACGGCACGCCGCTCGACGCGGGACGGCGTCCTGCCGCCGATGCCGCCGTGATCCGGCTTTTGAAGGAGGCAGGCGCGGTCATCATGGGCAAGACCGTCACGACCGAGCTTGCCTTCATGAACCCGTCGAAAACGCGCAACCCGCATAATCCCAGCCATTCGCCCGGCGGCTCGTCATCGGGTTCCGCGGCGGCGGTCGCGGCGGGGATGGTGCCAGCGGCGCTTGGCACGCAAACCAACGGCTCCGTCATCCGGCCCGCATCGTTTTGTGGCGTCTTCGGACTGAAGCCCACATTCGGGTTGTTCCCCCGCGCAGGTGTCTTGGAGGAGTCGGGTTCGCTCGATACGGTTGGCGTCTTTGCGCGCTCGCTTGGCGACATCGCCGCTCTAACAAAAGTTCTCGCACAAGGACATGGCAACGCGCTGGTGGCGAAGAAGTCCCCGGCCGCGGTGCGCTTTGCCTTCGTCAAAACGCAGGCCTGGCAATTCGCGGAAGAGGCCACACAAAAAGCCTTCGAGGGCGTCGCGGCAAGCCTGGGCTCCTCCTGTGAGACCCTCGATCTCCCGCCGGCGTTCGATAGCGTCATCGGGTTTCACCGAACCATCATGCTGGCCGAGATGGCTTTGAACTTCGGCCGCTATTATGAGCGCGGCAAGGAAAGCTTAAGCCTGGCTATTAGGGAGGCCATCGATCTGGGCCGGACGCTCCTTGCGATGGAATATGCGGAAGCGCTCCGCTCGCGGGAGCAGCTCTACGAGTTCGTATCTTGCGCTGATTGCCCCCTACGACGCCGTCATCACGCCGCCCGCACCGGGACCGGCGCCGCGCGGCCTCGACACGACCGGCAATCCGGTTTTCTGTACACTTTGGACCTACCTTGGCGTCCCAGCGCTAAGCCTGCCGCTTTTGCAGGTGAACGGTCTGCCCCTCGGCATTCAAATCGCGGGACGCCGCTTCGATGAAGCAGGACTGTTCCAGGCCGCGGCGGCGCTCCTCGATGTCATGCCCGCATCGATCGCGGCTCATTAGGCGTTCCGCTTATTCGCCCAGCGCTTAATTTTATCGATTATGCATGGAATTTGCAAAGCTGCGCTCAAAACCGTCGCGCTTCGAGCCTCGTTTTAGGGTAGCATTGACTTGGCCGCCGCAGCGTTTTGGGGATGATCTGCCGGCGAAGGTTCATCAATCCCGTAGACCCCAGTAAGCGTACCCGGCAGGATATGAAACCTCAGCATTTCGTGGTTACAGGCCGCCCGCGGCTGGCGGAAATCACCGATCATCAAACCATGGATTTCGCCGATTACGAGCGGCGGCTGTCTTCGCTGCAGAGCGTGCTGCAACTCACGCAGCAAGCCTATCTGGCGACGGGGGACCGCGCGCTCATTGTGCTTGAGGGTTGGGACACGGCGGGGAAGGGCGGCATTGTCCGGCGGCTTGGCTGGGCGCTCGATCCGCGCAGTTTCAAGGTTCACCCGATCGCCGCGCCCGACGAGCACGAGCGCGCCCAGCACTATCTGCAACGCTTCTGGTGCCGGTTGCCCGAGAAAAAGCAAATTGTGGCGTTCGACCGGTCGTGGTACGGCCGCGTGCTCGTTGAGAGGGTCGAAGGGTTCGCAACCAAGAAGGAATGGCGGCGCGCTTACCGGGAGATCAATGAGTTCGAGAAATTGCTGGTCAATTCCGGCATCCGGCTCGTTAAGATTTTTCTCCATATCACGCCGGACGTGCAGGAACGCCGCTTCCGCGACCGGCTTTTCGATCCGCTCAAGCGCTGGAAACTCTCCTATGAGGACTTTCGCAATCGCTCCAAGTGGCTGGAATATGAGGCAGCCATCGAGGACATGATGGAGGAAACCTCGAAAGAGTACGCGCCCTGGCATCTCATTCCGGCAAACAACAAGCCCTATGGCCGGATCGCGGCGTTCCGGATCCTTGCCGGGCGCCTCGGCGATGGCGTGCCGCTAGACCCGCGCCCGATCCATCCGGATTTGCTGAAGGAGGCGAAGGAAAAGCTCGGCCTTTCGCTTGCCGACATCGAGCGCGCCACGCAGCAAGGACACTCGAAGGCAAACTCGAAGAAAAACAAATCATAGGCGCGAGAAACTGTGCGCCCAGGCCCGATCCAAGATGCCGCACCTAAGCAGACAGTCTTAGGCCAGACATGGCGCTTTTGCATATAAACGACTGTTTCTGTTGAGGTTTTCTCCGTCAACCGGGACTGCCATTCCGGGAGCTGCGCTAAGCCACGGCCGGCAAAGCAGTGGACGCAGCCATCCCCAGCCAATACCTTAAGGGGTGCTGGAACCGCGAGCTGGCGTTATCATGCTTTTCAAAGCGACATTCTTGATAGCTCACTGGCTCGCCGGTGCGTAGCGAGCGCCCCCTTTCCGGGAAGGCGCAACATTGCCCGGCGGCGCCTATGCTTGACAGCACTGCTGCAACGAAATTTCTCCACGCCCGGCGCAGCACCGGGGCGGCGCTGACCTTCGGCGCAATCGGCGTCGTTTTCGGCGATATCGGCACGTCGCCGCTTTACGCCGTCGACCAGATCTTCTACGGGCCCGCGCATGTCGCGCCATCGCCGGAGAACGTCACCGGCTGCATCTCGCTTGTCATATGGGCCCTGACGCTGATCGTAAGCCTAAAATATGCGGTCTTCGTCCTGCGCGCGGACAGCGATGGGGAAGGCGGCGTGTTCGCGCTTTACAGTCTCCTTCATAAATACAGGGACGAAAGCCCTCGTCTCACCATTCTCCTCGGCGCGCTCATGCTTGGGCCAGGCTTTCTGTTCGGAGACGGCATTATCACGCCCGCCATCAGTGTTTTGTCTGCGGTGGAGGGCCTCAAGGCCGGGACCCCGATGTTCGCCGAGGCCATCGTCCCCATAACCTTCGTCATACTCGCGATTCTCTTCGCCGTTCAGCACAAGGGCACGGCCCGCGTGGGCCGGTTGTTCGGTCCCATCCTTGTTGTCTGGTTCGTCATCATCGCGATCCTTGGCGTGCGCCAAATCCTGCTCCGGCCCGAGATATTGCAGGCCTTCAATCCGGCTTATGCCCTCGGCTTCCTGCATCACGCCGGTGCGTTGACCGCGCTCTTGACCCTCGGCGCGCTCATGCTCGTGGTGACGGGCGGCGAGGCGATGTACGCCGATCTCGGTCATTTCGGCACGCGGCCGATCCGGGCGGGCTGGTTCGCGGCCGTGTTTCCAGCGCTGATTCTCAATTATCTCGGCCAGGGCGCGCTGATGCTCGGCAACCCGCCTGCCGAAGCGGGACGGCTTTTTTACAGCATGGTGCCCCCAGACTTGCTATATCCGATGATCGGATTGGCGATGCTCGCGACCGTTATCGCCTCGCAAGCCCTGATTTCCGGCGCGTTCTCGCTGGCGTCCCAGGCGATAGCGCTCGGCCTGTTCCCGCGCCTGCGCGTCGTGCACACCCATCGCGACCATGAGGGGCAAATTTACATTCCCTTCGTCAATTGGGCGCTTTTCGCCGGCTGCGTGGCGCTGGTGTGGAGTTTCCGCTCGGCGGAGTCGCTGGCCTCCGCCTATGGCCTCGCCGTATCCGGCGTGATGGTCGTCACATCTATCGCGATGATCCCGGTTGGCATCCGCTACTGGAAATGGAGCGCGCTCGCGAGTGGTGCCCTGTTCGGATTTTTCACGCTCGTTAATCTTCTCTTCTTCGCTGCGAGTTCATTCAAGTTCATGGAGGGCGGATATATCCCGTTTGGCATCGGCCTCGCGCTGTTTTCAATCATGCGGACTTGGAGGTGGGGCCGGAAGGCCACGTTTGCCGCCTATACCGCAAAACACACCATGACGGTGCGCAGGCTCGTGGAACTCCATAAGAACAAGGCGGCCTACATAGAGCGAATCGCCCTGTTAATGTCGCCCAAGCATCTCACCTCGCCCGGCGATAATACGCCAGCCCTGCTGCAGCTCATCTATGACCGCTACGGTATCCTGCCGCGCCATCTCATCTTCGTCGATGTCGCGCATCGCAAGGTGCCTTACATCCACGACGGCCGCTACGTCATCAAGGTGTTCCATAAGGACGCCTCGTGCAGCATCATCGCCGTCACCTTGCAATTCGGTTTCATGGAGGAGCCGAATGTGGAAGCCGTCCTTGAGGATTTGGCGAAGCATCGTGAGATCGGCTTGCCTCTCGAAGAGAACCAATGGATTGTGCATATCTCGATCGAAAATTTGCTGCCCGCCCGGAAAACGGGCCTGCCCGGCCGCATGCGGTTGCGGCTGTTCATGTTTTTGCGCCGCATGTCGATGCCGGCCCATTACTTCTATGGGCTTGGCGATAATGTTCAGCTATCCGCCGAGATCATGCCGGTCCGGTTGAAATAGCGGCCTATGGGTTCGCCACCCTCATGGTTCGGGACGGCCTGCGTGGCGGACAGCCGCTCTAATACCGGTACCAAGGGGGCGGCGGCGGAGGCGGCATTGTCTCATTCCTCAAACACATCTGAAGTAAGTAATAGCTATCCGGATGCTCTGACGTTTTGAGCCAGCGGAGGCACTTGCCTTTGATTTCCGTAGGGATTGTATCCCACTGCTGTCTCAACTCTGCGTAAATGCCCTGGGTTCGCTCGACACAGTAATCTCTAACGCTGCCTGCCTTCTCGCAATGCTTCTCAATCTCGAAGTCAGGGAGTTGCTGACCGAAGGCGGTGCCCGCAGCCAGCACCAATGCGACAGCTGCTATGCGTCTCACGCGTGCCTCCTATCGTTTGCGATCTAACCGGTACAAGAACCCGGCACTGAACGTGGGCAAAAGCGGGGCGGCGTTCGCAAAGCCTTCGCAGAAATCACAAAAGCCAATTGCAGACCGCGCAGAGCGCGAATATCGCGTTGGGCTGACCGCTGGCCATGCGGTGGCCTGCGAGGCCATAGGCAAACTGCCCGAAAAGGACAAAGCCGAACGCGACGAGCACGGCGCCGGACACCTGGTTGATTTTTCTCAGCCGGCTTTCCGTCAGCTTGTGCCTGACGCGCGAGATCAGCCGGGACAGCCCCGCCCACCAGATTAGGCTACCCGTCATGATGGACGCCACCGCTGTCACGGCTTGCAGCCAGGTGTCGATGCCGCCAAGCATCGACGTCGCGCCGCCGAAAAGCGCGAAAACCCCTAAGATCGCGCCCGGATTGGTGATCGTGAGGAAGAAGGTTTGAGGCACGATGTTCAAATGCGGCATGATCCGCCAAATCTTGTAGCGCAGCATCGGCTTGAAGCGCTGAGGTACGCTGGCGGATAAGCGTCTGAGCCGCGTAATATTCGTGGTTGCCGTTGCGACGATGGTCGGCTGCGAGAGGAAAACCCTCAGGCCGAACACGGTCACAATCAAGCTGCCGAAGAACTCGATCTTGAGTTGGTTATCGCGCATGAATCCCGAGATTGCGGTGGCGCCATAGGCCGCGACCGTCGCGAAAATGCCATCGGCGAGGACTGCGCCCAATCCTGCCGCGAAGCCGCCCCAGAAGCCCCGTTCAAGAGTTCGTTGGATGCAGACGATATTAACCGGCCCGACGGGCGCTGCAATGAGCACGCCGATGAACAGGCCAATGATGGCAAATCGCGTCGGATCGATGATCGACTGTGCCCACACGGCCGCTTTAGTCCTCAAATTTCAGCATGGGCGGAAGACCCGCCTCGTTCCGCCATCGCCGCGCCCAAAAACAGAAGCGGGATAACGGTGAGGCCGCCACACCGCAACTACTGGCCATCCATGCCGCGAAATTGCAGCGAATTGCAACAGGAGACGAAACTGACCGCGTTGCCAAGAGGGAATTTCATTCGCGGTAAAGCGCCGCGCATAGGCTGGCTCGCCGCATGCGCGCTTTTCTGCGTTTTTGTCTGTCAAGGAACGTTGGCGGCGGGCGAGGTTCAGCCCGGGCGCGACGTGACAAAACTTCCGCCCGAGGTGCAGCGCATGCGGCAAGCGATCTTGCAAGCTGCGACGAGCGGCGATATCGAGCAGCTTCGCGTTCCGATTGAAATGAACGAAATCCATCCGGTGTTCGCCAAGACGCATATCGCGGACCCGATCGCTTATTTGAAGTCCATCTCTGCGGATGGCAACGGCCGTGAGATGCTCGCCATCTTGTACAATCTCTTGACCACGGGCTATGCCATCGAACACGCGGGGACGAAGGACGAAACGATCGTCTGGCCCTACCATGCCGCGATTCCGCTGAACGCGCTTACGCCCAGCCAGGAAGTCGAGATCTACCGTTTTTTGCCGCCGGCGCGGCTCAAGGAGATGATCGCGCAGGGAAAATACAGCTATTACAGCGTGAGAATAGGCCGGGACGGCGTTTGGCATTATTTTTCTTCCGGCTAGCCCGGCCGGGCTAGCGTTTCCTTCCCTCAGTTTAGACGGCCTCCGCTTTTCCGGAACCTGTCGAGCAGGCGCGCTGTTCGGCAAACATGCAAAGCCCACGGGAGAGATAATGGAAACCGCGAATTCCAAGGCTTCGGCGGAGCACGAGAAGCACCGGAACAAGGAAGAAGCTGAAAAGCCAAAGCCTCACCACGATGAACTGGACAAGGCGCTCGCGGACTCGTTCCCCGCGAGCGATCCGCCAGCAGTTGCAGGATCGACCTCAATTCCGGATCGGGATAAAGGCAAGAAGTAAAGCGGCGCTCCTAGCTCCCCTAAACAGGGCCGCGAACAAGCGTCCTTCTCCCGGCGGGAGAAGGACCGGATGCCGGGTACGATTGCACTCAAGGCTGCGTCGCAGCGGGCAGCATCACCTCGTCCAGATCGACGCCGTCGAGCGCCGGGTCGCCAATGAGATGGCCAGCCTTGTCCCGCTTTGCGGCCAGATATTTGGCATTATGCGCCGTGGTTCGGGTAAGCACGCGATGTGTCGACACCACGTCGAGGCCCGATTCGCGAAGCGCCGCGACCTTTTGCGGATTATTGGTCATGAGGCGGACGGACGTGAAGCCGAGCTGTTTCAGCATTCCGGCTGCGAAATCGAACCGCCGCTGATCGAGGCCAAAGCCCAGCATCGCGTCGGCGTCGTAGGTGTCGAAGCCCTGTTCCTGCAAAGCATAAGCGCGTAATTTGTTGGCAATCCCGTTGCCGCGTCCCTCCTGGTCGAGGTAGAGAAGCACCCCGCCCCCTTGCTCGCTCATGGCCCTGACCGTACCCCGCAATTGATCGCCGCAATCGCACTTCAGACTCGCGAAGAGATCGCCGGTCAGGCAGGCCGAATGGATGCGGGCGAGAACCGGCCCATTGGGCGCGGGATTGCCAACAATGACAGCGATATGGTCGCGGAAGCCGTCCCCGCCGCGGAACACCACGAACTCGCATCGGCCGGTCTCGTCCAAAGGCACGAAGGTCCGGGCGACGATGTGCAGCGCTCTCGCCTCACGATCGCGAAAAGCAAGCAGGTCCCCGGCCCCGGCCGCCAGGACCGGAAGGCGCAGCAGATCGCCCTCGCTCGCTTGGGTCACCATGACCGCCGGAAGTAGAAGCGATAGATAGGCGAGCGCAAGGGCCGCCGTTTCCACTTCGCCCGCCTCGGAGATCTGCGCCTTTTGGCTCGCGGCTCCGTTCACCGCTCCCGCAGGAGTATGACCGGCATAGGCTTCGATCGTTTCGCGCGTCAGCGGTTCCAGGCGCACAGCCGCAGCTGCGCCTTCTGGGCTGGTTCCCTGTTTCAGCTTGGCGCTGGGAACGATCAGCCGGGGGTCGCGTCCTGCACCCTGCACGAAGCCGAGCTGACGATCCGTCAAACCTTCCACGGAAAAGGCGAGGCCGAGCGAATCTTGCGCCCGGATGGCCACCGGCCTTGCGGCGCGGAACTCCGCCATGGCACGCTCGGCCGCAATCTGACGGATATCACCGAAATCATCCAAGGGCGTCTCGCTTTCCATAACCTTTCCTAGCTTAACCACCGCGCCTCTGTTTTGAAGGGGATGGACAGCCGCTATCATATGGGGTGAATGTGGCGGCCTTCGAGTGTTGCCGGCATGCTGTTAATGCCACGCTACCGGATGCCTATGCTGAGAGGACATATGAATTCAATTCTTTTATCCCGCCGCCATAGCCTTCTTGGGCTCGCCGCTGGCGCAACGCTGCCCGCTTTTCCATCGGCGCGCGCAAACGAGCCATGCTGGCAAGGCCCCATCATACTCACCGTTGGCGGCCTTATCGAGCAACCGAACCGCCAGCCGTTCCTAGCGAACCGCGACCGCTTTTTCGATCACAACAACCTCAGCTTTGAAAAGGCGCGCGCGTTCACGGCTGGCGAGATCGCCGCGCTGCCACGGGAAGCCGTGCGGGCTGACATCTACGGCACCGAAGCAAGCACGCGAGGGCCGCGCCTTGGCGATATTCTCGCAGCGGCGAGGCCGTCCGAGTCCGCGAAGACCGTGCGCCTCTCGGCGCTTGATGGCTATGCGGCGGAGCTGTCTTTGGCCGACGCGCGAAGCCAACAATGGATACTCGCCCTGGAGATGGATGGCCAACCCCTCGCGCTTGGCGATTTTGGCCCGCTCTACGCGATGCGCCAACTTCCGGCGGGCGAAAAGAAAACCGAGGAGGAAAGCGATAAATGGGTTCATTCCCTCTACTATATCGAGCTGGCGCCTTGACATTCGCGCCGCTCTTTCAATGATGCCGGGACGTGTGCGCTGAGGGAGACGAAGCATGGTGAAAGCGGTTCTGGGAGTGATCGGGGGCTCGGGGCTTTACGATCTGCCCGGCCTTGAGAACAAGCGCACGGAGGCCGTCGCATCGCCTTGGGGCGAGCCGTCGTCGGACGTGCATCTGGGTGAGATCGCCGGCCTGCCCGTCGCCTTCATTCCCCGGCATGGGAACGGGCATAAATATTCGCCGACCACGATCAACTACCGCGCCAACATTGACGTTCTGAAGCGCGTTGGCGTCACCGACCTCGTATCCGTCTCCGCTTGCGGATCTTTCCGCGAAGATGTGCCGCCCGGCACGTTCCTGATCGTGGATCAGTTCATCGACCGCACCTTTGCCCGTGAGAAGTCGTTCTTCGGAACCGGATGCGTTGCGCATGTGACCATGGCCGATCCGATAAGCCCCAAGCTCGCCGATCGTGTCGAGGCAGCCGCAAAGGCCGAAGGCATCCCGCATAGCCGCGGCGGAACTTATCTCGTCATGGAAGGTCCGCAATTCTCGACGCGGGCGGAGTCTTTTCTCTACAAGTCCTGGGGATGCAGCGTGATCGGCATGACGAACATGCCAGAGGCGAAGCTCGCCCGCGAGGCGGAGCTATGCTATTCGACTGTCGCCATGGTGACAGACTTCGATTGCTGGCACGACGATCATACCGATGTCGACATCGCCAGCATTCTTGAGGTCGTCAAGGCGAATTCGGTGAAGGCCGCGCGCCTTATAGCCCGGCTTGCGGCAGATTTCCCGCGTGAGCATGAACCTTGTCCGCTCGGCTCCGACCGGTCTCTGGAGCACGCGCTCATCACGGCGCGCAAGGAGCGCGACCCGGAGCTTCTCGCGAAGCTCGACGCCGTGGCGGGGCGGGTTTTAAAGAGAGACGGCAAGGCGTAGCAGGGGAAGGCGCAGCGAAGCTTTCCTCTCCCCTCTCGGGGAAGGATGCTTCCGCGGCATCAAGCCGCGATCGTCTGAACGGCGCGCTGAACCGTCCTGACATTAAAGGGTTTCGCGATGATGATGTCGCCCTCCTCCTGAGCCGCGGCAACGGCATCGGGATGAGCGGTGACGTAAATGACGTTAGCATCAAAACTCTCGCGGATGGCCTTCACGACATCGACGCCCGTATCGCCCCTCAGCTTGTAGTCGGCGAGAATGAGCTTCGGCTTGGAGTGTCCGGCAATCCGGAGCGCCTCGGCGCGGTTGCGCGCCATGCCGGCAACAGAAAGTCCGAGACTTGTCACAATGGCTTGGAGTTCCTGCGCAATGAGAGCCTCATCCTCTATGATGAGGACGGCCATCGGCTTGTGACGAAGCGCAAGAAGCGAGGACGCGTACGTTCTCGAGACATAGTCCTCGGTCGCGCTCATGATCGCGGCCACATCGCAGAACGGCAAGCCAATGATGGTATGCAAGACAGAGACTTGGCGCTGCTCCTCGCTCAGGCGAAGGAGACGGGCATGTAACCCACTGCCGACGGCCGCTGAAACTTTCCCCACGCGAAGGCTCGTCCGCGCCGCGTCGCTCACCCTTTTGTAAAGGTCGAGGCGGGAAATCGACACACCCGATGCCTTACGAACGTCAGAAGCCAGCGTGTTCAGCGCGGCTTCCACCGCCATATCGCTGAGGTGCCTGTTACCAAGCAAGCAGAACGCATAACGCCGTAAATTTCTGAGTTCGGCGAGGGCGAGAATTTCAGTCATTTTTGGAAGCGTCCTTTAGATCTGTCTTTCCAAACCGGATACAAGGCTGCCCAACTCCGCAAAAACCAGCATCTAAACCTTACAGGAGATAATGGGCTCGGGAAAGCGGAAACACTGCGGCAATTGCGTTAGACCTTCTAATTGGTTGCCGCATTCACAAAAAAAACCGCCGGCTCTTGGAGTGGCAGGAGGATCCACCCCTTGAAGCTCGGCGGCCAGTTTCCCGTTCCAACGCCAAGTTCGCGTCACGCCAGCCAGACTGGCGGCGGCGCGGCACATGTTCATGTTTAGCAAGTTGCATGCCAATCGGCGCGCAGTGGGCGGATATAGGCCATTACGGCGCGCTTTCGCTGGCATAAAGCGCCTCGATGACATCCGCCCGCCGCTTCATGACCGCGGCCCGCTTGATCTTCAAGGTCGGAGTAAGCTCTCCATTCTCAATCGAAAGGGCTTCGGGAAGGATTGCAAAGCGCCGGATATGCTCGAAGCGCGCATGTTTGGCGTTTATTTCGTCAATGCCTGCTTTGAGTGCCACTTCGATCGCCCCGTTAACGCGCGGGTCGTCCCGGCTCAATTCCATGCCGGCGGCAAAGCTCGCGACGGCATCCGGATTGAGCGTGAGGAGCGCTGTGAGGTAGGGACGGCGATCGCCGCAAACGATGGCCGCATCGACGAGAGGCAAGCCGGCCAGCTCCATCTCAAGATTGGCGGGTGCGACATTCTTTCCGCCGGATGTGATGATGATGTCCTTCTTCCGGCCGGTGATATAGACGAACCCATCCGAGTCGATGCGCCCGGTATCGCCCGTATGCAGCCAGCCATCGACCAGCGTGCGCGCCGTCGCCTCGGGGTCTTTCGCGTATCCGGTGAAGTTGCTGGCGCTTCTCACGCAAAGCTCGCCATCTGGCATGATCTTGATCTCGCTGCCCGGCGTGGTACGCCCGACCGAGCCGATCCGCGTCGCTCCCGGCAGATTGACGGAGCCGGTGCCGCAGGTCTCCGATAGTCCCCAAAGCTCGCGGATTGGAATGTCGAGTCCGTTCAGGAACCTCAAGGTTTCCGGCGCAATGGGGGCCGCGCCTGAAACGATGAAACGCGCCTGATCGAGCCCCATCGCACGCTTGATTTTCTTGTGGACAAGCGCCGAGGCCACGGCCTTGGCGATCCTCAGCCTCAGGCTGCGCGGGAGGTCTTCCCCTTCGAGCCTGTACCACTCTTGGGCGGTCTTCATCGCCCAGTTCGCCAGCTTGGCTTTCGCGCCTTTTGCCGCCGATAGCTTTTCTTGAACCGTGGAGACCATTTTCTCGAACACCCGCGGCACGCCGAAAAGCAGAGTGGGCCGGACCTCCGGCAAGTGTTTACCGAGGTCAAGAACGCTCCGCGCAAAATAAATCTGGTATCCGGTCACGGTCTGCAAGTGGATCGTGATCATCTGCTCGGCGATGTGAGCGAGGGGCAGATAAGAGATACCCTTATCCTTCGCCGAGATTGTCCAAAACTGGGGAATGAGGGCGGCATTATAGGCGAGAGCCCCGTGGCTGAGCTGAACGGCTTTTGGAGGGCCCGTCGTGCCGGAGGTATAGATCAGCGTCCCAACATCGCCGGGCTGGGTCGCCTGAAGCCGGCGCTCGACCTCTGCGTCGAAGCGATCCTCGCCGCGCGCCAGAAAGTCTTCCCACGTCATCTGCAAGGGATCGCCTGCCGCTGCGCCCTTCATCATCACGACGTGGCGGAGGCAATTAAGCCCAGCCCGCTCCTTCGCGATGGCGTCGAAATGCTCCTGCTTCTCGGCGAGCAACACCTCGCATTGCGCGTGCTTCACGATGTAGGCGGCATCTTGGGACGACGACGTGAAGTAGATGCCCGCCGGCGCGGCGCCCACCATCATGGCCGCGAGATCCATGATCACCCATTCCGGCCGGTTGTAGCCGAAGATGCAAACCACATCGCCCGGCTTGACGCCAAGCGCAACGAGCGCGCGCGCCGCGCTGCGGACCTCGCCGCTATAGTCATTCCACGATGTCGCCGACCAGCCCTGGGCGTCCCGCACATAATAGGCGGGCGCCGCCCCGAGCCGTTTCGCCGTTTCGAGGAAGCGCTGCGCGGGAGGAACGAAAGGCTGGAGCTTAATTTTGGTCGGCGGTGCTGTCCCCCCCATGCGCCTCTTCTCCCAGCTTCAAGATTTTTCTTGTTTCTTGCGGTGACGCAATGTCCCGTCCCGCCCTTCTTGCGCATGCGGCAAGCGCCTCGATCAGAGAGCCGTTGCTTCCGGCTTTCTCGCCGCCCGGCAAATAAAATGTGTCCTCAAGTCCCGTGCGCAACATGCCGCCGAGCTCTGCGGCGCGCTGATGGACCGGCCATATGTCCTCGCGTCCGATCAGCGTGGCCTGCCACGGCGCGTCGCGCAACTTATACTTGAGCAGTAATTCGAGCAGCGCGGCATCCACGGGCATCCCCGAAGCGACACCCATGACAAAATTATACTGCGCATGTTTGGTCATGCCGTTTTCAACGTAAAGCCCAACGGACCTGACGATCCCCACATCGAAACATTCGAATTCGGGCCTCGTGCCCGTCTCATGCATTGTGTCGAGAAACGCCTTGACCTTGCTCACGGGGTTATCGAACAGCATGGGCGGCCAGGCCCATTGGCCATCGGCTCTCAGTTTCAGGTAGTTGAGGCTGCCGGCGTTGCAGGCCGCGATCTCGGGCCGGATGCGATTCAGGCACGCCAAGGGGCCAGAGATATCGCCGCCGATCACGCCGGTGGTCTGATTGACGATGACGCCAGGACATGCCGCACGGATTGCGTCTGTCACCGCGGCCGCCACCTCCGGCTCCCAGGTTGGGAGCTGGGTCATCCCTGCCAGCTGCGACCGGAAATGAACGTGCATGATCGAGGCGCCGGCGTCGAAGGCTTCGCGCGCGGATTGCGCCATCGCCTCTGGCGTCACCGGCACCATAGGGTGCTGGCGCGGGTCGGTCAGGACGCCGTTCAGGGCGCAGGTGACGATGGCTTTATCCATGGCTTTGTGCCGCCTTTTCGATTTCGCAAATAACGCTGCCCTGAGCGATCTGGCCGCCCTCGATGGCAGCGAGCAGCTTGACAACGCCGTCATGGGCCGATGTGACCCGGATCTCCATCTTCATGGCTTCGATCACGGCCAAAGTCATTCCCGCCGTTACCATGTCCCCGGTTTGCACGAACACCTTGGCGACGCGGCCCGCGACCGGCGCGCGGATGAAGCCATCGGCATCGCTTTCGCGGCTTTGCCCGCCGGCGGTTTTCTCCGTGAAGATGAAACAGTCGCCATCTTGGCTCAGATGCAACGCGCCATCCCTTAGCACGGCGATTGCACGGCGCCGGACGCCATTCGCACTGTAGACAACGGCCGGGAAAGACCTGTCTTCGATTCTCAGCACCCGCGCGGTGTCTCCAAAGTCCAGGATCGAGGCGCCGTCTGGCCCCGGCAGATAGCGGATGGCCATGTCTTCCCCGTCGCACGCGAGTTCCATCGTGAGCGGCAGCTTCGAGCCGTTAGCGAAGAGTGCCGCCGCGAGAGCAACTGTTTCGGGGGAGGGGGCAGCCTTGCTGAAGAGCCCGTGCCCCGCCTGGCTCCATTCGTCCAGGCTCGTGGTGGAGAGGGTCGCTTCGATAAACTCTGGCGCTTGAAGCAGCCGGGTGAGGAAGCCTTGGTTGGTTCGCAGCCCCAACAGCGGCGCGTTCTTCAAAGCGGCCCGTAGTTTGCGCACCGCTTCAGCGCGGCTGGATCCGTGCGCAATGACTTTCGCGATCATGGAGTCATAGAAGGGCGAGACGCTGCCGCCTTCCTCGATGCCGCTGTCGATCCGCACGCCCGCCGCTTCCCCAGGCCGCCAGAGGCTCACGCCGCCCGTCTGCGGTCTGAAGCCATCGGCGGGGTCTTCGGCGCAAAGGCGCACCTCGATGGCGTGACCGGCGCGGCTGATCTGCTCCTGCCTCAAAGGCAAAGGCTCGCCGGCCGCGATCCGAAGCTGCCATTCGACGAGATCGATCCCGGTCAGCATTTCGGTCACGGGATGCTCGACCTGCAGCCTCGTGTTGACCTCCAGGAAGTAGATGTTCCCGTTCCGGTCCGCTATGAACTCGACGGTTCCGGCGTTGCGGTAGCCAGCCGATCTGGCGAGGGCCACGGTATAGCCTGTGACCTGCGCGCGAAGCTCTTCAGTCAACGCCGGACTCGGCGCTTCCTCGACGATTTTCTGCCGGCGCCTTTGTGTGGTGCAATCGCGCTCGAAGAGGTGAACCACAGAGCCGTAGGCGTCCCCAAAGACCTGCACCTCGATATGACGCGGCGCCTCGATCAGCTTTTCGAGCATCAAGCGCGCATCGCCGAACGCTGCGCTGGCTTCGCGCCGGGCCGCCTCAAGCTCGTCTTGGAAAAATACAGCACTGGCAACCGCCCGGATGCCGCGCCCGCCGCCGCCCGCCACCGCCTTGATGAGGAGAGGGAAGCCGATTTTTCCGGCTTCGGACTGTAAGCGGCCGCCGCTTTGATCCTCGCCCGGATAGCCCGGCACGCAAGGCACGCCCGCCGCTGCCGCGATAGCCTTCGCGCGGGCCTTGTCGCCAAGCGCCCGGATGACTTGCGCCGGCGGTCCCACGAAAACGATCCCTGCCGCCTCGCAGGCTTCGGCAAAGTCCGCGTTCTCGGCCAGAAAACCGTAGCCGGGGTGGATCGCGCCTGCGCCGCTCTTCTTCGCCGCATCGAGGATCGCGCCGATGTTGAGATAGCTTTCGGCCGGGGGAGAGGCGCCGATATGCACCGCCTCGCCGGCCGGCTTCACATGCAGAGCATCGGCGTCGGCATCGGAGAACACAGCCACCGTCTCGTATCCCATGGCGTGTGCCGTGCGGATGATGCGGCAGGCGATCTCGCCCCGGTTTGCGATCAGGATTTTGCCGAAAGGATTGCTCACGCGTCTAGTCCTTCTTACGGCCCGGAAGCGTGCCTTCGAGCTTGCAGATGACGCCCAGCATTACCTCATCCGCACCGCCGCCAATGGAGACAAGACGGCCGTCGCGATAGGCGCGGCTCACGGGATTGTCCCAGGTGAAGCCCATGCCGCCCCAATATTGCAGGCAGGAGTCCGCAACCTCGCGGCAAAGCCGTCCGCATTTGAGCTTCGCCATGGACGCGAGGCGCACCACGTCTTTGCCGGCAACATACTGCTCGATCGCGCTCCAGGTCAGCGCGCGCAGCGCCTCGACCTCGGTGCGAAGCTCGGCCAGCCGGAAATGCACCACCTGGTTGTCGAGGACCGATTGCCCAAAGACCTTGCGTTGGCGCGTGTACTCGATGGTCGCGTCGATCAGCCCGTCCAGCATGATCAGCGAGTTTGCCGCGCCCCAAAGCCGCTCCTCCTGGAATTGCAGCATCTGCAACATGAAGCCGGCGCCCTCCTGGCCGATGACGTTCGTTTGCGGCACGCGCACATCGTCGAAAAAGAGCTGGGCGGTGTCGGAGGAGAACATCCCGAGCTTTTGGATCTTCTGCTTCGCGATGCCCTTGGCGTCCATTGGGACGACGATCAGCGATTTGTTCTGATGGACCTTGCCTTCGGACGTATTCGCGAGCAGGCAGCACCAATCGGCTTGGAGCCCGTTCGTGATCCACATCTTCGAGCCTGAGATCACGTAGTCGCCGCCATCCTTGCGCGCCGTTGTCTTGATCGCTGCCACGTCGGAGCCGCCGCCAGGCTCCGAAACGCCGAGGCAAGCCACCATGTCGCCCGCGATGGTTGGCGCGAGCCAGTTGCGCTTGAGTTCGTCACTGCCGAAGCGGTGCAAGGCCGGTGTCGCCATGTCGGACTGCACGCCGATTGCCATAGGCACGCCGCCGCATTTGCAATGCCCGAGCGCTTCGGCCACGACGGCGGAGTAGGAGAAATCGAGGCCAAGGCCGCCATAGGCCGCGTCGTATTTGACGCCGAGGAGGCCGAGATTGCCAGCTTTCTTGAAAACCTCATGAGCGGGGAACTGCTCTTCGGCCTCCCACCGGTCCACAAACGGGTTCAGCTCCCTCTCCACGAAGCGCCGCACCGTGTCGCGCAGTTGCTCATGCTCGGACGTTAGCAGCAATTCACATCTCCCACCTCAGTAGGTCATGGCCGGGCTTGACCCGGCCATCCACGTTGCATCACGCGAGAGTTTCATAAAGGTCCAACCACCCTAGGTTATGCTTTTCGATCAGGTCTATCTTCCACTTTCGCGGCCACTTCTTGAGATTCGTTTCTCGCTGGATAGCGTCCTGCGGAGACGTAAATTCTTCCGCGTGTACAAGCATGAACACATTATATTTCCGAGTGAATTTGCTGCCTTCGCCTGCCCGGTGCTGAAATATCCTATGGGGGAGGCTATTCGTAACTCCGATATAGAGCGTGCCGTTCGGCTTACTTGCTAAGATATAAACCCAGTCGCTCATCCCCGTTTCCTGGATGGCTGGGTCAAGCCCGGCCATGACTCTCCACTACATCCTCGCCACACCGAACGTATTGCCGTGCAGCGTCCGCGCATCGCCTTCGGCGGCGATGGCGAGGCAGAGCGCGAGCACGTCGCGGGTCTGGCGGGGGTCGATGATGCCGTCGTCCCACAGGCGCGCGGTGGCGTAGAGCGCCGTCGACTCCCGGTCAAGTTGCCGCTCGATCGCCTCAGACATCTGCTTCAGGACCGGCTCGTTGACCTGCCCCAGTTTCCCGAACTTCGCCCGCGTGATGATCTCCATCACCTGCGCGGCTTGTGCGCCCCCCATGACAGCGATGCGCGCATTCGGCCAGGAGAAGATGAAACGCGGGTCGAAGCCGCGCCCGCACATGCCGTAATTGCCGGCTCCATAGGAGCCGCCCACGATGACCGTGAATTTTGCGACGCGCGCGTTGGCGACCGCCTGGATCATTTTCGACCCATGCTTGATCGCGCCGGCCCGCTCCGCTTCGCTGCCGACCATGTAGCCGGTGGTGTTCTGGAGGAAAACGAGGGGTGTGCCGGACTGATCGCAAAGCTGGATGAACTGGGCCGCTTTGGTCGAGCCATCGGGCTGGATGGGACCGTTATTGCCGAGAATGCCCACCTCGAAGCCGCCGATGCGCGCGCAGCCGCAGACAGTCTCCGCGCCGTAATCGCGCTTGAAGTCGAGGAACTCGGAGCCATCGGCGATCCGCGCGACGATCTCGCGCACGTCATAGGGCTCGCGCTCGGAAACCGGCACGATGCCCAGGAGTTCTTCGGCGCTGAACCGGGGCAGCGTTGCGGGTGCACGATCCGCGATGCGATCCCATTTCAGCATCGCCATGAGGTCCCGCGTGACGGCGATGGCATGCGCATCGTCCTCGCAGAGATATTCGCCTAGCCCGGTCACCGAGGCGTGCAGATCGGCCCCGCCGAGCTGCTCGTCCGTCGAGTCTTCGCCGATGGCTGCCTTCACAAGCGGCGGACCGGCCAGGAAGATCTTGCTCTTCTCCTTCACGAGCACAACGTGGTCCGAAAGGCCCGGCACATAGGCGCCGCCCGCTGTCGAAGAGCCATGAACGACAGCGATTTGCGGAATGCCTGCAGCCGAAAGCCGCGCCTGGTTCGCGAACGAACGGCCGCCTTCCACGAACATCTCGCTCTGATAGAGAAGGTTCGCCCCTCCCGAACTCGAGGAGATAGATGAGCGGCAGTTTGTTCTCGCGCGCGATCTCCTGCATGCGTAGAGCTTTTCGCAGGCCCATGGGCGATATCGTGCCGCCCTTGATGGCGCTGTCGCTCGCTGAGACAAGAACGCGCTTGCCCGACACCACGCCGATGCCCGCGATGGAACCGCCGCCCATGACGCGCGCCTCGCCATCGTCGTCATGCATTTTCCAGCCGGCGAGCTTGGACAGCTCCAGGAACGGCGCGCCCCGGTCGAGCAGGCGCGCGACCCGCTCGCGTGGCAAGAGCTGGCCGCGCTGCTTGAACTTCTCCGCTTGCTGCGCGGAATGAGCGGCGACGGCGTCTTCCAGCGCCCGCAGTTTGTCCACCAGCGACTGCATGTGAGCGGCGTTGGTTTTGAACGTCTCCGAGTCCGGCAAAAGGCGCGAGGTTAGGACGGGCATTTGAAACGCCCGCCTTGTTTGTCATGGCCGCCCTTGAGGCGGCCATCCATGAGCATCGCCGCCGGTTGCATGGATAGCCGGGTCAACCCCGGCCATGACGGAAGGGGCGGGAAAGCACTCATCTATTTTTTCTCCGAAAGGGCCGCCGGCGTGACCGCGCGGTGGAAGCCATTGAACTCGGGCGATGGCGCGTGTTCGATATCCGGAAACAGCGCGTTGCCGAGCGGCGCGCCGCCGTCGATGGGGAGTGTCACGCCCGTGATGAATGCCGCCGCCGGGCTCAGCAGGAAACAAATCGCCGCGCTCACTTCGGCCTCGGTGCCGAGGCGCTTCATGGGCACGTGATCCTTAAGCTGCGGGATCAGCGCGGCTGCAGCGCCTTCGTAGCGGTCGAGGCCCGACGAAGCGATCCAGCCCGGTGCGACGCAGTTCACGCGCACGCCCGCGAAGGCCCATTCGAAAGCGGCGGTTTTGGTGAGATTGATCATGCCGGCCCGCGCAGCGCCCGAATGGCCCATGCCGGGCATGCCGTTCCACATATCGGCAGCCATGTTCACGATGGCGCCGCCGTGGTCTTTCATCGATTGCAGGAAGACCTCGCGCATCATCAAGAAGCCGCCGGTCAGGTTTGTCGAAACGACGGCGTCGAAGCCCTTCTTGTTGATGACCATCAGCGGGGCCGGAAACTGGCCCCCGGCATTGTTGACGAGGCCGTGGATGCGTCCGTGGCGGGACACGATACCGGCAGCGAGTTCCTTCACGGCGTCTTCATCGCGAATATCGGCCGGAGCGGTTTCGGCCCGGCCACCGTCGGCGGCGATCTCGCCAGCGACGGCGTCGAGCTTTTCGGGCTTGCGCCCCACGATCACAACCATGGCGCCGAGGCGCGCCAGCTCATGCGCGGTGCATCGGCCGATCCCGCTGCCGCCTCCGGTCACCACATGCACTTGGCCGGCGAAAAGCCTCTCGCGGAATACGCTCTCGTAACGGCTAGTCCCGGCCATATCCTCCGCCTCTTTCGATGTTTTGGGCTAAGGTAACCACGGGTGACGTATACGTCAATAAGCTGTCCTAAACGCATCCGTGCCCCGGATTTTATTTGCCCGGCTTGTAGTTGACTGACGGCGGCAAATTGGAGCAGTTTCATCCCGGCCTTGGTCCGGGCCGTCATTCCATTCTGGCGGAAAGGCGGCGCATTGGCAGGGCTTCAAGCCCCGGGTGTTCCCATGACAATTCTTCGCCACCGCATCGAGCTCGCGACCGCCGAGCCTATTCAGATCATCGACATCACCGGTCAGGTCCGGGACTGGATCGCCGCAAGCGGCGTGAGCGAGGGCCTCGTAACCGTGATCTCGCAGCACACCACCGCGCGGGTCAATGTCAACGAGCGGGAGCCCCAGCTCCAGCGCGACATGGTTACCTATATGAAGCGATTGATCCCGAAAGACGGGGACTGGCTGCACAATGTCTCAACTTTGGACGGCCGGGACAATGCCCACTCGCACCTTCTGGGGCTTTTCATGAACGCGTCGGAGACCATCCCCGTAGCAGGAGGCGAGCTGCTGCTCGGCAGCTGGCAATCCATCTTTTTCATCGAGTTGGACGGACCGCGCGAGCGCCGCGTCATCGACCTGCAGATTTTTGGGGAAGGGGCGATCCGATGACCCCGGACGATATCGCAGGCTTTTATGCCAAGCGGGCGGACCTCGATCCCGAAGCGTATATCGAACTGGACTTCAGCTTCGAATGCGCCGGGGATCCCCGCGAGGCGGCAGCCCATTTGTGCAGCGAGCAATCTACGGCACAGTGGCGCCGGGTTGGCATCGACGAAGATTTGCGGCCCCGATTCGCCGCGAAGGTATTGGAGCTGGAGGCAGAGCCGCGGGCCGGCGGGTTCAGCATCCCCGTTGAATGCACCGCGCGAGGGCCTGTCCACGCCTGCCGCGCGACCATTGCCCACCCGCATGGCAATTTCGGCCCGCGCATCCCCAACCTGCTTTCCGCCGTCTGCGGCGAGGGCGTGTTCTTCTCGCCCGGCATTCCTTTGATCCGGCTCCAGGACATCCGCTTCCCGGACTCCTATCTCGCCGGGTTCGAGGGACCGCAATTCGGCATCGCCGGCCTTCGCGAGCGCCTGCAAGCTTTCGGCCGGCCGATCTTCTTCGGTGTCATCAAGCCTAATATCGGGCTGCCGGCCGGGGCGTTCGCCGAGCTTGGCTATCAGAGCTGGCTCGGCGGCCTCGACATTGCCAAGGACGACGAGATGCTGGCCGACATCCCGTGGTGTCCGCTCGCCGGGCGCGCCGACGCTTTGGGCGATGCCTGCCGCCGCGCCGAACGCGAGACCGGAGTTCCCAAAATTTATCTCGCGAACATCACGGACGAAGTGGATCGCCTTGTGGATTTGCACGATCGCGCGGTTGAGAGCGGCGCCGGCGCGCTGCTGGTGAATGCTATGCCCGTGGGGCTGAGCGGAGTGCGGATGCTTCGCCGTCACGCGAAGGTCCCGTTGATTGCCCACTTTCCGTTCATCGCCGCATTCAGCAGGCTGTCAGGCTACGGCATCCACGCGCGCGTCCTGACGCGCCTGCAGCGTCTGGCCGGCTTCGACGCGGTCATCATGCCCGGCTTTGGCAGCCGCATGATGACGCCTGAGCACGAGGTGCTGGAGTGCGTGCGCGCGTGCCTTGAGCCCATGGGTCCGGTCAAGCCATGCCTGCCTGTTCCGGGTGGGAGCGATTGGGCGGGTACGCTCGAAGGCGTTTACCGCAAAGTGGGAAGCGTGGATTTCGGCTTCGTGCCGGGGCGTGGCGTGTTTGGCCATCCGATGGGGCCGGCGGGCGGAGCCAAGAGCATCCGGCAGGCCTGGGACGCGATTTCGCAGGGCATCCCAATCGCGGATTATGCGGCCACCCATCCCGAGTTGAGGGAGGCCCTGGAAGCTTTCGGCGGCCGGGCCTGACTAAGGCGCCCAAAGCGCCCCAAGATCCCGGAGCATCAAACGCTGGATTGGGGTCGCCGTCATTGCGAGCGAAGCGAAGCAATCAGCGGTGAAGCGTTTGATCTGATTCTGGATCGCCACGGCGGCAAGAGCCGCCTCTCGATGACGGTAGGCCCGGTTAAGCCCTCGATGCCTTCGCGGACACTTTTATGCGGGAAGCCTCAAAAAAGATTTTGCGCGGTCGCGTAAGCGATAAGGGCAAAGCCCGTGAAAATGGCGAAAGCCTGAAGGCCGATTTTTAGACCGTCCTTGATAGGAGCGTGGTCATCGGCCTGCGCGGTGCCAGCGGTTGCATTCGAAGAGGCGCCGCTTGCGCCCTTATGAGCCTGACGTAGCAATTTTATCTCCTATCCCCAGCGCGCGATAATCATCACCTCAACATAGTGCACTGCGGCAATTTTATATTGCATTGCACAAAATTACAAGACCGGCGTTCGCCCGGTTTGAACCGGTATTATGCATCCGTTGAAAAGCTGCTGTCATTCCGCCGAAGATAAAGGCTGCGCCACGGCTTCGAGCGGCTTCCGCTCAGCCGCAATGCCCCAGGCAAGCTCCACGAAGGCCGCGCAGATCATCAGCGCGGCGCCAAGCAGATAGCCGCCGAAAACGCTGAGCCGCGATCCCGTCTCGATCAGGCTGCCGAGGAGGAAAGGCGCGCCGGCGCCGCCAATGGCCGTGCCGAGCGAATAGAAAATGGCGATCGCGAGCGCGCGGATTTCGACGGGGAAGACCTCGCTGACCGTGAGGTACGCGCTGCCTGCGGCGGGTGAGGCAAAGAAGAAGATCACGGCCCAGGCAATGGTCTGCTGCGTCGCCGTGAGAGAACCCGCCGCGAACAGCCAGCCGCTTATAGCCAGCAGAATACCGGAGACCGAATAGGTGAACGCGATCATGGGTTTGCGCCCGATCACATCGAACAGCCGCCCGAGCACGATAGGCCCGAGTACGTTGGCCGCCGCAAACGGCAGAATGTACCAGCCAACGTCTTGAGCCGGAACGTCATAGAACCGCGTCAGCACGAGCGCGTAGGTGAAGAAAATCGCGTTATAAAAAAAGGCCTGGGCCGCCATGAGCGTCAACCCCACCAGCGCGCGGGTTCTGTAGGTGACGAAGATCGTGCGGAAGACTTCGCCTAAGGGCGTGTGCGTGCGTGAGCGCACACGCATCGGCTTGAGCTTGGATGCGTCTTCGAAGTGCGCGCCGTGCGCCCGGAAGCCCGCCTCGATATCGCCGGCGATCTTCTCGGCTTCGTCCTCGCGCCCGTGGATGACGAGCCAGCGCGGGCTTTCGGGAATCCACGTCCGCAGGAAAAGAATGACAAGGCTCAGTGCGGCGCCGATGAAGAAGCCGAGGCGCCAGCCGATCTCGGGATTGAAGAGCGCAGGGTTCAAAAGCACAATCGACGCGCCCGCTCCGAGCGCGCCACCGATCCAGAACGTGCCGCCGAGCGCGAGGTCGGTCCAACCGCGGAACCGCGCCGGGATCATCTCCTGGATCGTGGAATTGACCGCCGCATATTCACCGCCTATGCCGGCACCGGTCAGGAAGCGGAACAGGCAGAAGCTGGCAAGATCCCAGGAAAAGGCGGTGGCGGCAGCCCCCACCAGATAAAGTCCGAGCGTGACGAAAAACAGCAGCCGCAGGCCCAGCCGGTCGGCGAGCCAGCCGAAGAGGAGCGAACCGCTGATCGCCCCCAGCAGGTAAAGGCTGGACGAGAGCCCCACATCCGAGTCCGTGAATTGGAGAACGGGACTCGCCTTCAGCGCGCCCGCCACAGAGCCGGCCAGCGTGACCTCAAGCCCGTCCAGCACCCAGGTGATGCCGAGCGCGAGAATGACGAGCGTGTGAAACCGCCCCCATGGCAGCCGGTCGAGCCTTGCCGGCGCGCGGGTTTCGATGATTTCCGGCTTTCCCGGCAGTTGGATGACGTCGTGCATGGTCTTCCCGTTCGAGGGATGAAACCTGCACGGCGCTAAAACGCTCCAAGATGGATTGCACGGTTCGTTCTGAAAATCACCGTACACTCTCTCTGTAAGGCAAACAACTAAGTGGCGGACCTGAAGTCAGGCCCCAGTAATATGTATTACCTAGATGAGATAATTTTACGACTTCCGACAGCGAGACCTTATCCCCAGCCTTTCCGGCGCGCACGACACATGCAAACTGACCAATTACCTTTTCTCTATAAGTCGGAGCCTTCTGCAGAATATTGAAGCTTGTCTTCGCTGTGACTGGGTCCCCGACTATTTCCGTCTCCCTGCCGGATGCTAATTTGGATATCACATCGCATCCAAAAGGATAACCTTCGCTCTCTCCGCCGCTCGTGCATTGATCGGACAAAGGTTCTTTTCCCAGGAAAACCGCATTTTGCATCTGGAGACTGCGCAAATAGGTACCGTAATTACCGGTCTCAGGCGGCCGGGTTGCGGTATAGGCGATGACGCCGATTTCCTCTGGCGGGCACCTGATCAAGCATATGGGCTCGATCGTACCGTCATAATATGCGGGCTGCTGAACACGATTCACGGTCTGAGCGCTCCGGTAAACGGCTCTTTTGACAAGCCTCGCGACCTGATAAATCGCCAATTCGGACTGAGACAGCAATGGCAGCAGCTCCCTTGTGTAAACGGAGTTGGGGTTCTGATCCTGGTTGGATAAGCGATCGAGTGCAGCTTCCCCCTCCGCCGCCGAGTACATCACAAATGTTCCTTGAGGCGCGGCGCTTCTGCCTAAGCCTCTGCCTGAACCGAACTCCCGCGTGGAGGAGTCAAAAGGGTTGTCGCGGCACGCATCGAGGATCCACAATGCCGAGTTTACATGGCGGCTTCGCAGAGTGCGTATCCAGTCCGGGAAAGAAATCAAAGAGTTGCGAACGACCTCTTCACCCTCGGTTGAGCTTGGGGCGTCTCTTGGGACAAGATAGTTGACGTTGTCGATTTCGACGCCGTGACCCGCATAAAAAACGATCACGTCATCGCTCGGGTTGATTTTGTCGAGTAGACGCTGCCACTTTCTAATGATCTCGATCCGACTTGCGTCCGTGGATAGTTCCACCGTGTAGCCTATTTCCTCTAATACTCTCGCAATACTTGTTGCATCGTTCACCGCTTTTTGAAGCGGCCGGACGTTATCGTATCCATTAATGCCAATCACGAGTGCGTATTTTGCAGCGATGGCGCCGGATAGAGGCAGCAAAGACGTCAGAACAAGTGCAAAAAGGCGAATGAGCTGCATACGCATCGCTGTCCCCCCGGCTTCTCTGTTTATGCAATCAATTTGCGGCTGTAACTAGCAGCTTTTTGCCTGGCTGTCATCGGAGCAGCGCTGGCTGGCCGAATGGGCGGTCTCGACAACGGTATGGCAAGGGAGTAATCGCCTGCGAGATCGCCGGAAGCCGGCAGCAGACATTCCTTAGTGAGCACCGCATGGCAAGTGACAGACCCGCTCCCACCATTATGATCATGGGAACCGGCTCCGACGTGGGCAAATCGCTCATCGTCGCGGGGCTGTGCCGTCATTTCGCCAATGCGGGCTATCGCGTCGCGCCGTTCAAGCCGCAGAACATGTCGAACAACGCCGCCGTAACGGAGGATGGCGGCGAGATTGGCCGTGCGCAGGCGTTGCAGGCGAGGGCGGCGCGCTGCGCCATGACCGTGGACCTGAACCCGGTCCTCTTGAAGCCGCAAAGCGAAATCGGCGCGCAGATCGTGGTGCAGGGCAAGGCCGTGGGTTCGGCCCGCGCGCGCGAGTTCCAGGACAGGAAGCGCGCGCTGATGCCGGCCGTGCTTGAAAGCTTCGGGCGCCTCAAGGCCTCGCACGATCTCGTTTTCGTGGAAGGGGCGGGAAGCGCCTCCGAGATCAACCTACGCAAGAACGACATCGCGAATATGGGCTTCGCCGAAGCGGCAGACGTGCCCGTGATCCTCTTGGGCGATATCGACCGGGGCGGCGTGATCGCGAGCCTCGTGGGCACGAAGCATGTGGTGGCGCCCGGGGATGCCGCGCGGATCGAGGGGTTCATCGTCAACAAGATGCGCGGCGATCCAACTTTGTTCGCGGACGGTATGACCGCGATTGCGGAGATGACGGGCTGGCGCGCGCTGGGGCTCGTACCATATTTCGCGGCGGCAAACCGCTTGCCGGCGGAAGATGCGCTGGCGTTGCGCCCCTCGGGCGCGGCGGCTGGGCATTCGTCCCCTCTCCCATGGGGAGAGGGACAGGGTGAGGGGTGGAAGCTCAAGATTGCCGTCCCGCTCCTGCCCTACATCTCCAACTTCGACGATCTCGATCCGCTTCGCCTCGAACCCGGCGTCAGCGTCCAGATGATTACCCGCGGCACGCCGCTGCCGGCGGATGCGGATGTGGTCCTCCTGCCCGGTTCGAAAGCGACCATCGCCGATCTGGAGGCCTTCCGCGCCGAGGGCTGGGACATCGACCTCGCCGCGCATGTACGGCACGGCGGCCGCGTTCTCGGGCTTTGCGGCGGGTTCCAGATGCTTGGCCGGACGATATCCGACCCCGATGGCATGGAAGGCCCGCCGCGTGCGGTGGACGGCCTCGGCCTTCTCGATGCCGCCACCGTGCTGACGGGCGAGAAAGCCTTGCGCCATGTCAGCGGGACCGCGTTTGGCGCACCCTTCGAGGGTTACGAGATGCACATGGGCGTAACGGAGGGCGGCGCGCTTTCCAGGCCCTTCTTGCAGCTTGGCGATGGCCGCTCCGATGGCGCGGTGAGCGCCGATGGGTTGGTTGCGGGGTGCTACGTTCACGGGCTATTCGCGTCCGACGCATTCCGCGCGGCTTGGCTCGCGGCGGTTGCAAGACCCCCTCACCCCAACCCTCTCCCCAAGGGGAGAGGGAGTTCGGCCGCGATTCTCTCCAAGGGAAGTTCAAGCGTCCCTTCTCCCATCAGCGAGAAGGACAGGATGAGGGGCGACTCCCCCCTCGCCTACGGCACCCTTATCGATCAAACTCTGGACGAGCTTGCGGTCCACCTTGCGCGGCACATCAATATGGAGGCGTTGCTCGGCCTGATGCGTTGAGAGTTTGAGATTTTGTCCCTGTTGCGCCTCGCCGCGCGGAGATTCTGTGGATTGTTGTTCCAAGAGCCGCCGCGCAAAACGCGACAAGTCACGTCCCCGCCTTGCCAAACAGAACCGTCTTCCGGCGCACCGCGATAATTTTCGCGCCAACTGCCGGCGCACCACTCCCAAACGTTGCCAAGGCCCCATGGGTTCGGCTTGAAGCTCTCCACCGGCAGCCTCTAGTAAATGCCCGGCGGATCTTCGCAATCGTCTCCACAACCAGCATCCCAAACGCAGCCCCCAGTTCCCACCGGAGACTTATGTGGACCCATCGATCGGAGGGGTCCCGTTTGCACGCCGATTACCCCGCCAACGGGGTCCTTATTCCACGCCGAAACACAAGCAGCGCGAAACCCTCTCCACACTGATTGCTATCGGAATTAGATGGGGATGATCGGCTTGGAGGCGAGCACGGTCTAACCTTCGTCACAACCGGCCGGCGAGCCGGTCGTAGCCACCTCGCCGGCCACAAACTCTAAGCTTCGGGAAAGCTCATGCGACACCAGGTCAAGCACGACAACCAAAGCCGCAACGCAACTCGGCCCCTTTTCACAAACGCGTTCAATAGCAGCCAGGACATCGCCTCTTAAACTATTCAGTTCATAATTTAACGCCGAGCTTTCTTTCCGCCTAAACTCTTCGATAAGGTCCTCTACCAGTTGTTGTTTATCCTCCATTGACCTACTCTATAACGGTTTGACTATCTTGCGAAACACAAGACGCTACGCAAACAAAGAGGTCAGCGCCTCGACCTCGCCGTCGCAACCGCCTTCTAAATTTTTCAAAATCACGCTTTGCGCTTGCAAGCGAGAAAGTTGCCGCGCCCCGCACTGGAATCAATACAGCGTAGCCTCGCAACTCCGGCTTTACTCCGCCCCGCATTCCCTGACGCCCCTCACCGTTCACCCAACCAACGGTTATTACTACGATAGCGCCCCGGCCATGCCCATCGGGTATTTACCTAATCCGTCAAGCAAATTCTCCACCCGTTGATAAGTCTTGGGGAACTACCGGAATCTCCTCCACAGGCCGAATCTCAACGTTCCAACGCTGCTAGTTGTCCCTCTTCTAAACCACATAGAAGGGACATGTTACATGACTGGGCTATTGAACTGCCGCCACCAAACGCGGCTTCCCTCGGATCCCCAATTCCTGTTTGACCGCGTCGAGTGCTACTATCGCGAGCGTCTCGATGAGAGCTGGAAGGGACGGCACCCGATGAAGGGCCTGAGCCCCGGCCGGACCGCGATCAAGTTGCGCAGCAACGACTACTTGTGCCTCGCCGGCGATCGGCGGGTGATCGAAGCGGAGGTTCGAGCGCTGCAAGCCAGTGGACACGGTGATTCGGTGTCGCGCACTTTCGTTCATCACGAGGCCGATGGCCTTAACGCTTTCGAGCAGCGCGTGGCGCGCTTGATGGGGGCAGAAGCCGCCGTTCTCGCCAACTCGGGCTATTGCGCGAATGTTGGCCTGATCCAGGCGATCTGCCGGCCTGACACGCCCGTGTTTCTCGACATGAAGGCGCATTTGTCGCTGTGGGAGGGGGTAAAAAGCGCAGGTGCCAAGCCCACGCCGTTCCGTCACAACGATGCCGATCACCTCGATCGCATGATCGGAAAGCTTGGCCCCGGCGTGATCGTTATCGATGCGCTCTACAGCATCGATGGCAACATGGCCGCTCTCGAGGACTTCGTCTCGGTCGCGGAGCGGCGCGGCTGCGCGCTGGTCGTCGATGAGACGCATTCGTTCGGCACGCACGGCCCCGGCGGCGCCGGTCTTGTCGCGGCCCGCGGTCTCAGCGATCGCGTGCATTTTCGCACCGCCGGCTTGTCCAAGGCAGTGTCCAGCCGCGGCGGCCTGGTTGTGTGCTCGCAGCGCAATGCCGAGTTTCTGCGCTACGAATCGCTGCCTGTGATCTTCAGCACACAAGTGCTGGCGCACGAAGTGGCGGGGTACAATGCGGCCCTTGATATTTTTGCCAGCAAGTCCTGGCGGCAGCGCCAGCTGCATGCCAATCATCGATACCTGACGCAGGGCCTTGACGGCTTAGGTTACAACGTTGCTCTCTCCAAATCGCAGATCATCGCCCTAGAGGCTGGAGAGATAGTTGAAACGATCAAGCTGCGCGATGCCCTCGAGCGCCGCGACATCTTCGGCGCGATCTTCCTGCCGCCGGCGACGCCAGAGAAACGCTGCCTCATCCGCTTTACAGTGAACTGCGGCCTGAACGCGGCCCAACTTGATCACGTGTTGGGAGTATGCGCGGAGATCAGGGACGAGGTCGGTCTGGCATCATGGCCGTCGACACGGCGCCGGGCCCGTCAGAAGTCACGGCGCCCCCCGGCCGATCGCGCTCGCTGCATGAGCAGGGCTGGACTCGGCGGGCGCCGTGTCCAGCGTCTTCGCCTCGACGACAGGGAGCATGATCTCGAAAGTGGTGCCTTTGCCAGGCTCTGACGAGCAGGAGATTCTGCCGTCGAAACCCTCGATGATACGGCGGCAGAAGGACAGGCCGATGCCCGTGCCGCCGTTTTCGCCGTTACCGGTCACAAACGGTACGAAGATGTAGGGCAGCATCGAAAACTCTATGCCGCGACCCGAGTCGGTGACAGAGAGCAAGTGGCCGTCCGGCGTGGTTCTCGCTTCGATGACGATGTTCCCAGATCCCGCTGCGGCGATCGCACGAAGTGCGTTCTTGACGAGGTTGAAAATGACGTGAACCATAAGTACTTCGACGCCCTTGTAGATGAAGTTGTGGCGGACGCGAACCTTGATCAGCTCGCGCTCACCGGGGCGGAAATGGAAGCGGCTAAACGCCTCATCGATGGTGCCGGCGATCTCATGCAACTTTACCCGCTCTTGAGAGTAGCTCTCCTCCTTGAGATTGGTTAAGAGCATATCGATGACGAGGTTCGCGGCGATGGCGTGTTCTGCGATGCGTTGCAGGGCACCACTGACGCGGGTCATATCCTCATCGCTCAGGCTCTCGTCGCAGCCCCGCTCTCGCGCCCACTCATTGACCGCCCCCAGGCGGCCAATGTTCTCGCCAGTTTTGCAAGCGTCGAGCCGGATGCCAAGTAGGGGTGTGCGCATCTCATGCGCCACGCTGCTCGCGAGCACGCGCGCCGCCATCAGCTTCTCACGCGCGATGGCGCGCTCACTGCGCGACAGGAAAACCACCGCACTCAGGATGAACCCGTAGATAGGGAGCGCGACCAGATATGCCATGGGAACATTGGCCGACCCGGACAATAGCCGATAGCCGATCAGGCCCAGCAGCAGCCCCAAAAGCGAGACCAGAACGCCGTTGGCCAGATCATAAAGCAAGAACGTGAACAGGATGATCACGGTCTCCGACATCAGCCAGACGTTATTGACACCGTTCATGAGCAACATGACCGAGAAAAATACCGGTCCGACGAAAAGGAGGGCCCAGTAGCAGTAGGCCAGGTAATAGGACATAAGCCGCCGGGGCCAAAGGTGCCGAAGTGCCACCGGCAAGCAGAGCGCCGTTCCTGCAATCCTGAGTGGCAAGCTCTCGTAGGGTTGCGGAAAGGCATAGGTCCAGATGACGTAATACAATGGAAAAGCAATAACCCCGAGCTGTCCAATAGCCGGCAGCTTGAATGCTGCGAGGGCATGGTACTCCGCATACGAACTGCGAAAACGGCGCATCAGTTGCCGCAGCCGGGCGAGCAAGTCTCGCCCCTTCGGGCACTGGCCGTTTGTCATAATGCCAAGCCGCACGGCTAGGAACTTTCACCTTGCACGATATCGCGTGCACTGATTATAGATGCGGCGGCCCAGGCTTCCGGCCCCGGCATGAGGATCAGGACTGGAACCTATGAGCGCCTTGCTGCCCCTCTACCACCCGACGACATGCCTCGTCGTCGATGACGACCGGCTTTTCCTCGACAGCTTCGATTACAACTATGCCGATGTCACGCTGTGTGCAACCGAGCATCGCCCGGAGCAGGCCATCGAGCGCCTACTAAGCGATGCGGAGCAGACAAGCCTGGCGATCTGCGAAGCCAATCACGCACCGGCAGGCGAAGGGATGGCAGGCGACCCCATAGTTCGGTTGCCCGCATCGCGCATCGCTGCCATGGCTCGCGATCCTGATCGCTTTGCGCGCGTTTCCGTGGTCGTTGCCGACTTCGCCATGCCGAATATGACGGGTGTCGAGCTCTGCCGGAAGATCAAGCATCTCCCGGTTAAGAAGGTTCTACTCACTGGCAAGGCGGGGGATGCCACAGCCGTTGCAGCGTTCAACGAGGGGTTGATCAACCTGTTTGTGGTTAAGCAAGACCCAGACTTGCCAGACAAACTCAAGCGGATAATCCGGGAACTGCAGTACAGCTATTTCAAGGAAATTACCGCGCCACTTGAGCCCATCGCAAAACTTGAGGACACCGCGTTTCTCGACGATCCGGAGATTGCGAATTGGTACCAACAGCTCGCCGAGCGCGTCCGCGCGGTCGAACATTATCTCCTGCTATCTCCCCCGGGCCTGATGCTTGTCGACGAGACTGGTCATGTCACCATTGCATTCATCAGCAACAACGACCGGATGCGCGCACAACTCGAGATTGCAATTGAAGAGGGCGCCCCAGAAGCTCTCTTAAAAAAAATACGCGCGGGCGAGGCGATCGTCGCCTTTCCGACGTTAACCGGGTTCTACGAACAGAAGCACCAGTCCGATTGGGAGAAGTATGTTTTGCCTTGCGTGGAGATCAGGGGAAACGCCCTCTGGAAAGTGGCGATCCAGCAGAACACCGGACTGAGCCTGTCCGCCGTGTCGTTGCGCCAGTATCGCCGGCCGCCGGTGAAGCTGGTCTCGACACGTTAGTATATCCAGCCCTGGCGCAACGCCATCGCCACGACCTGAACACGTGTCTTGGCTTCCAGCTTTCGTTTCATCTCCTCCACACGGAAATTGATTGTCTTGGGGCTGAGATTGAGCTTGGCCGCTATTTCCCGGTCGGAGAGTCCGTCCGCGATAAGCAACAAGACCTCCTTGTCGCGCTGGCTCAGGACACACCTTGTAGGATTGGTCATTGGCATACAGCCTTGCCCCTCCGAACCGCCAACTTTTGATTCTGAGCATCAGGGTTAACTGTATAAATAGGCTCGCCGTAATGATCGGCGTAAGCCCAAACCGGCGATTGTTCGCAAGGTGGGCCTGCGGAGCAAAGGACATCGATTGACGCATCAAACACGAAAGATTCCACGGAGAATAAACTAATTTCCGATTGGCGGATGAGGTTTACGAGTACTGTCCATCTCCTGCGTACACTACCACTGTCCCGCAAACACTACCCACAAGACATTTCCACAAGCATCCTAATCGATGGCCGTTAGGCTGTTCTATGCCAAAGTGCGCTGCGCAGAAATGCGGGTCCAAGACTTCGGACGATTCGCTTCGGGAGATAGCCACCTGTTCAGCCTCATACACCCGGCGAAGACGAAGACACTGATCTCACCGCATCCGGAATAGCGGGCCTGAAGCTCGATACCAATTGGATGAAACTTTCGCCTTGCCACCGCCGCACTGCGTTGACAAAGTCCGCGATATCAAGGGCGACCGTTATTGTTGCGCCGCGTCGCCAACGAGCTCCGCAAAAAAATTGTTGGCGTTGGTCCGGATAACCGGCTGCGAAAGTGGGCTTCCGCACCTCCGGACACGTTCGCGGCGGCCGGCACATTCGGCCAGCTCACTGCCGTTATCGTGGGCTCGTTGTTGTCCGGTTGGGGCATACTTTGGGTTGGAAGATAGACCGTGATCCGGACGCGCTGTTCGCCGCGAGCATTTGATCCAGGAATACGGCGAGTGCCCCGCAAACGCTTCACAAATATTGCCTGTCATGATCACTTACACAGGCACAGAGGGCGGCAACCGCTGGTGGGCTTACCGCGATTCGGAACTCGCGAAGGAAATAGCTTCCGCGCTTGATGAACACAGGTGGCGGCAAAAACAATACAAAGCCGCAAAACAATGGCTGGTAGAGGAAGGCTTTGACCTGGACGCCGAAAGTATTTCTATGCCTGCGCAAAAAAGCGGGACGCCCACGCCGAGAGCCACCCCAGCGCCGCGACCCCCACGAACATCGCGCCCCAGGCGGCCGCCGACAGCACCAGCGCGCGGCGGATATCGCCCGCCGTTGCGTCCGCGCGTCCATCGCCCATGGTGGCGTCCTCGACACAGACGCCGCCATAATAGCGCGGTCCCGCGAGCTTCAGGCCGAGCGCGCCCGCCATCGCCCCTTCAGGCCAGCCCGCGTTCGGCGAGCGATGCTGCCGCGCGTCTCGGATCACGGCCCGCAGCGCGCCGCGCGGGGAGGCGTTCACGCACAGCGCCGCCACGGCGAACAGAGCGGCGGTGAGCCGCGAAGCCGGCAGGTTCACCGCATCGTCGAGCCGCGCCGATGCCCAGCCGAAGGCCTCGTGCCGCGGCGTGCGGTGCCCGATCATGCTGTCGGCGGTGTTGATGGCCTTGTAGGCGGCAAGGCCCGGCAGGCCCAGGATCGCGAACCAGAAGACGGGCGCCACCACACCGTCAGACGCATTTTCCGCGAGGCTCTCGATGGCGGCGCGCGCCACGCCATGGCTGTCGAGCGTTTCGGGATCGCGCCCGACGATCCGCGACACGGCAGCGCGGCCGGCTTCGAGGCCGCCCGCGTCCAGGGCAACGGCGACGTCGCGGACGTGCTCGTAAAGGCTTCGGCTTGCGAACAGCGTGCTTGCCGCGAATGAGGTCAGCAAAAAGCCATAGGGAATGGCGTTCCCTGCGATTTGGATCAACGCACCCATTGCAGCGGCAGCCCCGGTCGCACAAACTATAGCCAAAGCTCCGGCGAGTTTCCGGGCAGAACGCGGCCACGCTTCGTTGTTGAGCCGCCGGTCCGCAAAGCTTATCAAGGCGCCTATCCACATAACGGGGTGGCCAGGCCGCTCTGAGAAGGAAGCCGGGGTATCCGAAAAGGGCGTCGGTCGGCAGAGCGATCAAGAGCATGAGGAAGGTTTCTGGCGGCATGGCCCGTTTATTAGCAGATGAAATCGATTTGCGCTTCTTCGAGCATGGCGGGCGCCTGGACGTGGCGCGTCTGGTTTATCCCGGAGCGCCCGAACCTTGGATCGATCTGTCGACCGGCATCAGCCCATGGAGCTATCCCGTTCCGCATCTGGCGGACGAGGATCTCCGCCGCTTGCCGGATGCCGGCGCCTTGCCGAAACTGGCCGCTGTGGCGCAAGAAGCCTATCGCGCGCCCCGGCTGGCTGAGATTGTAGCGCTGCCCGGCACGGATGCGGGGCTGAGCATCCTGCCTTGGCTCTTCCGCGAGCCGAAGCGGGTCGCGGTCCTGGCTCCAGCCTATTCCGGGCATGCGGCGGCTTGGATCGCAGCGGGGCATTCCGTCTCGGAGATCGCCTCGCTCGACCGGGCCGGCAACGCGGCCATCCTCATCGTTGTCAATCCCAATAACCCCGACGGACGCATCGCCTCTTTTGCGTCACTGGCCACAGCCCTGCCTCCCCTGAAGCGCCGCGACGGTTTGCTCATTGTCGACGAAGCCTTCGCCGATGCTGATGAAAGCCATTCCCTGCTGCCCTCGGTGGCGCGCCTCGATTTCACGTTGGTGCTGAGATCGGCTGGCAAGTTCTTCGGAGCCGGCGGGGTGCGGCTTGGCTTCGCGATCACCTCACATCCTGTCGCGGGAAGGCTGAGGGCGGCGCTTGGCGCCTGGCCGATTTCCGCGCAAGCGCTGTCCTTCGGGCTTGCTGCCCTCGGCGACCAGGCGTGGATAGCCGCGCAGCGAAAGAGGCTGACGGACGCGGCGGCGGCGCTCGAAGCGCTGCTGGACGAAGGCGGGTTCCGTATCGTAGGCGGCACGGCACTGTTCAGGCTGGCGGAACACCCGCAAAGCCGCGAGCTGTTCGGCCATCTTGCGGCAAATGGGATCTTGACGCGCCCGTTCCGGGATCGCAGCGTGCTGCGCTTCGGCCTTCCCGGGAGTCCGGAGGAGTTCGCGCGGCTACGCGAGGCTTTGCAGACGGCGCCACAACAATGAGGGACGATATGAAGCGGCTGATTACAGCGGGCATCCTGCTGGTGTCTGCGTCCACGGCCTTCGCGGACGATGTTTCCTGCGTGAACACGACCTATCGCTTGATCGGAAAGAACGATCAGGTCTGTGTCAGCGCTTTCGACGATCCCAAAGTGCCGGGCGTCGCCTGCCACATCAGCCAGGCGCGGACGGGGGGGCTCGGCGGCTCGCTTGGGCTGTCGGAGGATCCAAGCCGGTTCTCGATCGCCTGCCGGCAGGTTGGGCCGATTGCCATCGATCTCGACAAACTCGGCGAGAACGAGAAGGTCTACACCGAGCACACCTCGATCTTTTTCAAGCACACGACCGTGTTCCGGATGGTCGACAAGAGGCGCAACACGCTCGTCTATCTGGCGATCAGCGACAAGGTGATCGAAGGCTCGCCCCAGAACGCAATCTCGACGGTTCCCATTATGCCGTGGGGCAGCGGGCATTGAGGCGGCCCTGGCACAGTGTGATTGCCGCCGCCTCGCGGCCGTCGCATTAACTTGTTTGTGTCCCTTAGCGAAAATTCCCGGTTTCGCCAACGCTTCACCTTAATGTCCGGTGCCAAGACGGCCAAGCAGTCCACTGAGGCGGCCTCGATGTGTCGTAGCCCTCGTGGTTCTGCTGCCCTTCCGTCTAGAGTCGCCAGCTGCCGTTAAGTTCAAATTTTAAGTAGTGTTGCTGGGCATTCGATGTTAAGTGGATGCTTATAGCCGTTAACATTACTACCGCGAACAATGCGCATCATTCCTCAGCTTTTCTTCTTGCTTTCCGTGATTGCCGCGCTTTGTGTGGCGGCCTGCACGTCCTTCACGGCCAAGCCTCTGCCTGAAGGGCAGCAAAATTCTAAAGCACCAAGCGGAACGGTTCCGCCGGAAGTAAAAGCAGCGGTGCCCGGCGGATAGGCCGGGCCCACAGTTGTTAGGACAGCGGCCAACGGAAGTTCGGGCCAATGGCCGGAATGGCAGCTCCCCGGCCTTCAGGCGCCATGATGGCTGAACGCCGTTCCGCCAGGCTAAATCTCCACGAAGGTGCCCAGCTCGACGACCTGCTCGGGCGGAAGGCAGAAGAAGTTCGACGCCGTCGTGGCGTTCTTCATCAGGAAGATGAACAGCGGCTCGCGCCAGGCCGGCAAATCCGGTCTCGGCGACGCGACCGGTATCGCGCGCCCGACGAAATAGGACAGGCCTTGCCCATCCATTTCGAAGCCGAGATCGGCCTTGCGTTCGAGCGCGGCGTGAAGGGTCTTGTGCACCGCCGGGCTTTGCGCAAAGCCATAGCGCAGCGTCAGGCGTGAGAAGCCGTGCTCCAGGGTTTGGGAGACGACACGCCGCGCCGGAGGCACCCTCGGGACGCGCTCGACGAGGACAGTGAGCAGGATGACCGTCTCGTGGAGACATTTGTTATGCTTCACGTTGAGATGAAGCGAAGGCGGCGCCTTGTCGCCGCGCGTCGTGAGATAGACCGCGACGCCAGGGACGCGCGGCAGCTTCTCGCAGTGCATCATCCGCCAGAAGTCTTCGATAGGCGGATTGTCTTGCGCAATGCGGTCGTAGAGCGCGTTCCGGCCCCGGCGCCACGTTGTCATGATCGTGAACATGCCGGCGCCGAGCAGCAGTGGCACATAGCCGCCCTCGAAAATCTTCGCGAGGTTGGCGCTTAGGAAGCTCGCATCGACAATGAAGAAGACCGGGATCACGGCCGCCATCAGCGCAAGGTTCCAACGCCATCGATGCCGCGCGACCACGGCCACGAGCAGGGTTGTCGCGAGCATGGTCATCGAGACCGCGACGCCGTAAGCGCCGGCCAGCGCGCTCGACGATTTGAAGCTCAAGACGAGACCGACGACCGCAACCGCAAGCAGCCAATTCACCTGCGGCACGTAGATTTGGCTCGCTTCGGTCTTCGATGTGAAGCGGATCTCCATGCGCTGCAGGAAGCCAAGCGCGGCGGCCTGCTGGGTCATAGTGAAGGCGCCGCTGATGACGGCCTGGCTGGCGATAACCGTCGCGGCGGTCGCGAGCAAGACGGCCGGGTAAAGCGCCCAGCCCGGAAACAGGAGATAGAAAGGATTGGCGGCCGCGCTTGGGTCGCCGAGGACATGTGCGCCCTGCCCAAAATAATTCAGGAGCAACGCCGGTAGAACCAGGGAGAACCAGTCGAACCGGATCGCATCGCCCTGGAAATGGCCTTCGTCGGCATAAAGCGCTTCGGCGCCCGTGAGGACCAGGAAGACCGAGCCGAGAACGTGAAACCCGGTCCAGCCGTGGTTCGCGATGAGGTCGAGGCCATAGGCGGGATTGATCGCGGCGACGATCCGCGGGCGCTCGATCAGTTGAAACAGACCGGCCGCGCCGATGACCGCGAACCAGACCAGCATGACCGGTCCGAAAAGCCGGCCGATGCGCGCCGTGCCGCGGCTTTGCAAGATGAAGAGGCCGGCGAGGATGCCGGCGGAAACCGGGACGATATACGGTTTGAAGAGGGGCGTCGCGATTTCGAGCCCCTCGACCGCGCTCAAGACCGAGATCGCCGGAGTGATGACGCAGTCGCCGTAGAACAGCGAGGCGCCGAGCAAGCCCGTGAGGATCGCCACGTTCCGCCAGCGCTCGGATTTCAGCGCCGTCGCCGTGAGCGCGGTCAGCGCCATGATGCCGCCCTCGCCGTCGTTGGTCGCGCGCATCACGACCATGACGTACTTGATCGAGACCACGAGGATCAGCGCCCAGAATACGAGCGAGACGCATCCCAGGACGAGCGGCTGCATCTGCTCGACGGCGCCCGCCGAGTTGAGCGACTCCTTAAACGCGTAGAGCGGGCTCGTGCCAATGTCGCCGAAGACGATGCCGAGCGCGCCGACATACGCCGCCTTCTTCAGGGACGCCGGCTCCGCGGCGCCGTTCAGGGATGCAACTGCCATGAGGTTTGCCGGTCCAGGGTGAAACGTTCGCACGG
The DNA here is from genome assembly GCA_963817705.1 of uncultured Alphaproteobacteria bacterium. GTDB lineage: Bacteria > Pseudomonadota > Alphaproteobacteria > Rhizobiales > Rhodomicrobiaceae > Rhodomicrobium. The sequence goes on along the minus strand of CAWFPF010000001.1, from coordinate 1,011,705 downwards.
CGGACGAAACGCCAGCGCGCCGTTTTCGATCCGTTTTCCGGGAGGCGTTGGGCTTGTAAGATGAATAGATTGCCGGCGGCGCCTGCGCTATAATCGCACGCCCTGCTGCTTAAAACATTGAGACAGGGTGGGCCTGCAATCGAGCCGGTACACAGGAAGTCACATAACCCCGTTTGACGTAGAACATCTTTGGAGCGCGCAACCTAAAGGAGCAAGCGCTTTTCTCGGCCCGGACTGCTAGCGACTGGCGCCATTGCGTGCAATAACCGAATTGTCTGTTCTGGGCCTGCCGCGGAGATACCGTGCTCATCGATAAGGCGGCTTTCGCCCGGCCCTCACGAACGGGATCGTTGCATCATTAAGAGCTCACGGATGGCAACCGCCCTTTCAACCGCGCGCGTCACCCGAAACATGGCGGCGCACCACCTCCAAAAAAGCCTCGCCGTAGGCTTCGAGCTTGGCGGAGCCCACGCCGTGCACCATCGCCATCTGGCCACGCGTTTCCGGTTTCAAATGCACCATGTCGAGCAGCGTCCGGTCCGGGAACACGACGTAGGCGGGCACTTTCTTTTCGGTTGCGAAGGCACGGCGCGCTTCCTTCAACGCCTCGAAGAGGGCGGCATCGGTGGCCGATAAGCCTTGGCTGCTTCGCGGGGCGGTGGACGCCGGGCGGCGGGACGCTTTGCCCTCACGCTCCACAAGCGCTTCCTTCCGGAGCTGCACCGTGGCTTTCCCTCGCAAAACCTCGCGGCCAAGCCCGGTGATGCTCCACGAGCCATAGCCCGCAACATCGAGCCCGATGACGCCTCCCGCATAAAGCTGCCGGAAGATCGCGCGCCATGCATTCGCGCTGACGTCGCTGCCCACGCCGAAGGTCGGCAATTGCTGATGGCCGAACTGCGCGATGCGCTCGGTCGCCTGTCCCCGGAGTAGCGCGATCAGATGCTCGGCGCCGAACCGCTCGCCGGTGCGGGCGATGGCCGACAGCGCTTTTTGCGCGAGGATGGTTCCATCAACAAGCTCGACACCCTCCTCGCAGAGATCGCAATTGCCGCATGGCTCGGTGGTCTCGCCGAAATAGGCGAGCAGCGTCTGGCGCCGGCACCGCGGCGCCTCGCACAGCGCGATCAGCGCGTCGAGCCGGCGCCGTTCGACGCGTTTTTGCTCGTCCGCCGCCTCGCTCTCCTCGATCTGCTGGCGGCGCAGGCGCATGTCGTCGAGGCCATAAAGCGTGAGTGTCGAGGCCGGCAGGCCGTCGCGCCCCGCCCGCCCGATCTCCTGATAATAGGCCTCGATGGATTTTGGGAGATTGGCGTGAGCCACGAACCGCACATCCGGCTTGTCGATCCCCATTCCGAAAGCAACCGTCGCCGCCATGACAAGCCCGTCCTCCTGCAGGAAGCGATCCTGGTTTTGCGAGCGCAAGGCGCTGTCCATGCCTGCGTGATAAGCAAGCGCCGGAATGCCCTTTCCGGTGAGGAACTCCGCGAGGTCCCCAGTCTGTCTTCGCGCGCTGCAATAGACGATGCCGCTTTCGCCTTTGTGTCCCGCGATGAAGTCCAGGAGCTGGCGGCGTGCATCGCTCTTCGCGCGCATGGCGAGGCGGAGATTCGGCCTGTCGAAACCATGGATGAAGACCGTTGGCGCGCGGTTGAAAAGCCGGCTGAGAATGTCGGCGCGCGTGGCGGCGTCGGCCGTCGCGGTGAGGGCCAAGATTTGAACGCCGGCGAGCGAGGCCGCGATCTCTCCGAGCTTGAGATATTCCGGGCGGAAATCGTGTCCCCATTGGGAAACACAGTGCGCCTCGTCGATGGCGAGCAGGCTCACACCGGCACGCTGGATCAGCGCTTTCGTATCGCCGAGCGCCAGCCTTTCTGGCGCGACGTAGAGAAGGCGAAGGCTGCGATTTGCGACGGCGTCGAGTAGTGCGGCCGATTCCTCGCGGCTGTTCGAGGAGTTGAGCGCCCCCGCCGCGATCCCAAAAGCTTGGAGCTGCGCGACCTGGTTGCGCATCAGCGCGATCAGCGGCGAGACAACGATAGTCAGACCGTCTCTCAGAAGCGCGGGCAATTGATAGCAGAGCGACTTGCCCCCGCCCGTCGGCATAACGGCCAGCACGTCTCTTCCATCGAGAACCGCGGCGATGATATCGCCTTGCCCGCTGCGGAAATCCGAAAAGCCGAACGTCGTCCGCAGCGTTTCCCGCGCCGTGCTCAAATCGCCCATGCGGCGTTTATACGGGGTTCGCCGGCAGTGGAAAGGGCGAAGGAACGTGCGCGCGGTGGAAGCTGTGGACGCCTGACGGACATCCGTCTCAAACGGAGCTCCCCTCACATCAATGCGGGGCCCATGAGGTGCCGGAGATCGCCGCGCTTGACCTTACCGTTGGGCGTTTTCGGCAACGCGCCTAAGATCACGTACTCTTTCGGGCACTTGTAGGCCGCGAGCACCTTGCTGGCGTGGGAGGCAAGATTGGCGGCGAGTTCGCTTCCCGTGCTGTCGCGCGGCACAACGAAGGCCGCGACGATCGACACGCCGTCGTGGATCGCCACTTCCGCGACCGCAACTTCCGCCACAGCCGGATGCTTCAGCAGCTCCAGTTCGACCTCGGCCGGGGAAACGCGGAAGCCGCCCGCGTTCATGAGGTCGTTGTGCCGCCCGAGATGCGTAACATACCCATCGCCGTCCATGACGCCGGCGTCGCCGCCGATAAACCAAGGCCCGCGATAGACGTCGCGCTCCTCCTCTGGCCGCTTCCAATAGCCGAGCATAAGGCCCGGATCGCTGCGATGGACGGCGATGAGGCCCTCCGCGCCGGGGGGGAGCGGGTCCGTGCCGCCTTCGTCCGCCAGAATTGCAACGCAGCGGCCGGGTTGCGGCCGGCCCACCTTGCCCGCTCTTGGCGCAACGCCCGGTGCGCTTGAGATGTAGGTCGAAATCTCGCTCTGGCCGAGCGCCTCGTAGAGGACCGTGCCCGTTTTGCCGGCCCATTCGGCGGCGACCGTGCTCGACAGCGTCTCGCCCGCGGTTAGACCGTGGCGCAACTGCGGGAGGGTGCCAGGCTCGCCATATTTCAAGATCTGCCGGTACACGCCGGGCACGGCGGCAAAGATCGTCACGCCATGATCGCGCAGGAGCCGGGGCCAAAGCGCGGGATCCTTATCGCCGGTGTAAACGATGGCGGTGGCCCCATTCGCCCAAGGATCGGTAAGGCCCGTGCCGAGCGTATAGGTCCAGTTGAAGCTTCCCGCATGCATGAGCCTGTCGCCCGGCCGGATGTCATACCAGCCGCGATACATCGGGCGCCGCCCCCAGGCGCTGCGATGGGCATGCAGCACGCCCTTGGGCGCTGCTGTCGTGCCGGAGGTGTAAATCAGAAAAGCGGGATCGTCCGCCGCAGTATCTTCATAGGCCAGTGCTGCAGGCCCGCTTTCCACCGCGCTAGCAAGAACCGCCTCGGGGATCAGGGTGAGGCCGGGATCGAACGGTCCGTGAGGCAGGCTCTCGTCGAGTACGATGGCCGCCGCTTCGCTGTCCGCGAGCAGGAAACTCAGCTCGCGTTCCGTCAAATCCGGAGAGATGGAAATCGGAACGAGTCCGCCCGCGATCGCGCCGAAAAAGGCGAGGGCATAGGATGTGCGGTTTCGCAATCGGATGGCGACGCGGCTGCCGGCAGCGAGACCATGCGCCGCCCGGAATAGATGCGCGCTCCTCAGCACTGCGTTCTCCAGGGCGCGGTAGCTCCAAGCTTCCACATCGGGGCTGGACGGATCGTGAACGACGAGAAGAGCGGGCTTGTCCCCAGGCGCATTCGCGTTCGTCAGGCAATACCGCGCCATGTTGAAACGCCTCGGCGGCAGTTCCCCGCGATAGCCGGGCTCCGCGCCGCTCACTGCCGTCCCTCTTCGCTACGGACGGCGGCGCTCCTGGCATCTCCGGCCCACCATGTCTCAAGCCGCGCACCGTAGAGCGTCGACCCGGGCGGCTGACGCAGATGCGACCAAACGGCAAGCCATTGCTTCGGCGCGTAATAAAGCGGGATGGCGTAGCGGCCGGAAAGCAAGACCCGATCGAGCGCCCGCACCGCCGAGACGAATTCGGCGCGCGTATTCGCCCCGAGCAAGGCCCCAATCATGGCTTCCGCGCCGGCGCTTTGGACCCCGGCGAAGTTGAAGCTGCCCTCCTCCTCAGCCGACGCGCGCGTCCAGCGAAAACTTTGCTCATTGCCCGGTGAAAGCGAGGACGGCCACACCGCTTCCATCATGTCGAAATCGAAGCTGGTGCTGCGCCTTTGATATTGTGCCGAATTGATCAAGCGCACCTGCGCGCCGACGCCAATCTGGCGAAGCGCGCTGGCATAGGAGAGCATGATGCGCTCCTGCTCGCGGCTTGCGCAGAGCATTTCGAAGGTGAGCGGAAGTCCCGTCGCCTTGCTGGTCATGAACCCGTCTTTCAGCTCATAGCCCGCCTCGTTTAGAAGCGCGATGGCCTCCCTCCGGCCCTCACGATTGGTGCCAGACCCATCCGTCGCGGGCTGGCTGAACGTTCCCTCCAGGACCCCAGGCAAAAGCTCGCTCTCATAGGGCGCCAGCAATTCGCGCTCGCGCGCATCGGCGGGCCGGCCGTGCGAGGAAAGCTCCGAGCGGTCGAAATAGCTCTCCGTGCGGGCATAAAGGCCGCGATACAGCGTCTTGTTCATCCATTCGAAGTCGAAGACCCGCGTGAGAGCGTCGCGGACGCGCCTGTCCGCGAAGACCGGCCGCCGCGTATTGAAAACGAGTCCCGCCATGGGCGCGGGGACGCCCACGCTAAATTCCATCTTCTTGACAAGTCCTTCGCGCACGGCGGGGAAATCGTAGGCTTCCGCCCATTTCACCGCGTCGATGGGTTCGTTTTCACCCTGCACGTCGAACAGGCCCTTGCGGAAAGCCTCCGTCATGGCCGTGTTGTCGCGATAATAGTCGAAGCGGATGGTGTCGAAATTGAACTGCCCGCGCGTGACGGCAAGATCGCGTCCCCAATAATCGGGATTGCGCCGGAATGTGACGCTCGCGCCGGGGACCACCCCTTCGACCACATAGGGACCGGTTGCGACCGGCTTCTCGAACCCGGTCTTTTCGAAGCCCTCAGGCGTGAGGGCGTGACGGGGCAGAACCGGCATAAGACCCATGATCAGCGGCATTTCGCGGTCTCCACCGCCCGCGAATGTGAATTTCACGCCGTGCTCTCCAACCTTTTCGGCCGAAGCAACCTTTGCGTAGGACATTCGGTGATTGGGCCGTCCCTTGTCCCTTAGCAGCGACCAGGAAAACAGCACGTCATCGGGTGTCACCGGCGTCCCATCCGAGAAGCGGGCTTGGGGCCTGATCTGAAACGTGACCGAGCTTCGGTTTTCCGGCGTCTCCACACTTTCCGCGATCAGCCCGTAGAGGGAGAAAGGTTCGTCGAAACTGCGGGCGAGCAGCGTCTCGTAAACATATTCGCGCATGCCGGATGCGGGCTGCCCCTTGATGATGAAGGGGTTGAGGCTGTCGAAGGAACCGAGGACGGCAAGGCGTATGGTTCCACCCTTTTGGGCGTCGGGATTGGCATAGCCGAAATGCGGGAAAGAGGCCCCGTATTTGGGCTCGCCGTGCATGGCGATCCCATTCTCCGCGGCGGCGAACGCAAATCCGCCGAGGGCGCAGGCCAGGATGCCAACCGCGAGGACTGTTGCAAGAATGCCATTTCCGGCAGCCGTTCTCAGCTCGCCGATCCGGATTCTGAATTTTCCACACGTCAAAAGAGCACGTCCTCCCTGCTGCATTTGCGGTCCCGAGCCGCTTTAAACCACGAAAACTTCGAAAGAATGGCGGCGAAGAACCTTATTCGATCCAGCATAGCCGATGAGGGGCACGTTTCACAGTCAGGCGTAAGTGTCACGGGAAAGCCGCATTTCCGGGTTTCCAAGCAACAGGCCCCGGCGCAGGGGCCACAGATTAGGATGCCAAGCACACCTCGGTGAAAGGTTAGCATTAAATGGATTTCGCAAAGCTCGTGAAGGCGGCAACTTTAGGGGCTGCCGCAACAGTGGCGCTTTCGCTCGGCGTGACCGGAGCGATGGCGCAAGGTAAGGATAAGGCTGCTCCGGCGAAACAAGCCGCGGCGGCAGGGAAGCAGAAGCCGGCTGATATTTGGTACAAACTTTGTATCGATGTGCCCACCCCGGACGCAACCAAGCCCGGTGAGCAGCCGAAGCAGCAGAAGCCCGAGGACATGAAGAAGACGAACGTTTGCCTGACCCAGGTTGACGTTCGCGACAACGCGACCGCCATCCTCATTGGCAAGCTCGCGGTCCGTGACATCGCGGGGCAGCCCAAGCCGCAACTCTTGGCCATGCTTCCGCTCGGTTCGGCCCTGCCTCCCGGGGCGCTCGTCAAGATCGACGACAAGGAGCCGATCAAGCTCGCTTACACGACGTGCGACCAGGCCGGCTGCTATGCCGAGGCCGCGATCGAACCCGCGCTCGTCGATCAGATGAAGACCGGCAAGCAAATCGCCTATCTCGGCATTGACGTGACGGGCCGCGCGCTGAGCATCCCGCTCCCGCTCGATGGCTTCGCGAAGGCGCACGATGGCGCTCCGGTTCCCGTTGAAAAGTACAACGAGGATCAGAAGAAGATCGCCGAAGTGATCCGAGGCCGGCTTGCGGACCTCCGCAAAAAGCAGGAGGACGCCGCGAAGGCCGCTCAGGCTGGCGCACCGGCTCCGGCAGCAGCAGCTCCCGCGAAGGGGAAGTAAGTTCTTTCTCACGGCTGCGTTATGAAAGGGGCCGCTTACGCGGCCTTTTTTTATTAGCGCGGGCAGTCGATGCGGACCTACTCAGTTAGGCGTCAGTTGACGCCGCCGCTTCCATCCGGCCGGGATTTTCCGCGAGGTGCTTGCGCCGTTTGGCGTAGGCGCTGTCGCGCGCGAGGTGTTTGAAGACTTCTTCGCCTATGATTGGGCCGATGAACGGGATGATTATGGCGAGGAGTGGTTCAATATCACAGGGATGGTGCGGGGCCGTTTGATTACCGTGACATACACGATACGTGAGGCAAACTTCGCATCATTTCCGCCCGCAAGGCCGAACCACGGGAACGCCGCCGCTACCATGAGCAAAAAGATTAACAAAGCATCCGAAACTTTCGATTGGTCGCGTTTCGATGCGATGACCGATGAAGATGTTCACGCTGCGGCTCTCGCCGATCCCGATGCTCGGCCTTGGACCGAAGAGCAGTTGGCCAAGGCCAAGCGCACGCCCCGCGTCAAGGTCGTGCGCCGCGTCTTGAAGTTGACGCAGGAGCAATTTGCCGAGCAATTCCGCATTCCGCTCGGTACGCTGCGCGATTGGGAACAGGGGCGCAAAGAACCTGATCAGGCGGCCCGGTCTTATTTGTTCGTTATAGCGAGCGATCCCGACGCCGTGCGTCAGGCGCTGAAGCGGGTTCGCCAGCACGAAGCCGCGGAATAACGCAAGAACGTTTGCACAAACATCTTTTGCGGCGCTTCGGCAAACATCCCGTATATTTCAATTGCCGTGCGTAAGCGCCACGCTGGACTTTAAAATTCCGCGCTTCGCCCTAAGGTGAAGGGCGAAAAGAATCGGCGGCATCCCCCGGCCGGGGCGGCACAGCATCGGCATGACACAAACACACATCGCGGTGCGCGGCGCGCGCGAGCACAATCTCAAGAGCATCTCGCTCGGCATCCGGCGCGAGAAGCTTGTGGTCATCACGGGCCTGTCGGCTCGGGCAAGTCGAGCCTCGCCTTCGACACGATCTACGCCGAGGGCCAGCGCCGCTATGTCGAGAGCCTGCCAGAGGTGGCTCCGCAAATTCGGACAGCGCGGTAAGTGGAATTTCTGCCTGACAACGGGCACGCTTGTGCTCGCGAATCAGGAGCATCCATGAGCAGAAGACCACGGCGAAAGCACTCACCGGCCTTCAAGGCGAAAGTGGCGCTGGCGGCGATCAAGGGTGAGCGGACGCTTGCGCAGCTGGCGGAACAGTTCGATGTCCACCCGAACCAGATCACGGCCTGGAAGGGGCAACTCGAAGGCAGCGCGGCGGACGTGTTCGGTGCGGATCGTGACGCAGCGCCGGCAGCGCCCGCCGCCGATATCAAGGCGCTGCACGCGAAGATTGGCGAACTGACGCTGGAGAATGATTTTTTAGAAGGCGCGCTCACCAAAGCGGGATTGCTGAGCGCAAGGCGATGATCGACCGCGATCATGCGTTAAGCGTCACGAAACAGGCCGAAGCCGCGGGCATCGCGCGCAGCACGGTGTATTACCTGCCGCGCCCGGTCTGCGCGGCCGATCTCGAACTCATGCGGCAGATTGACGAGTTGCATCTGGAGTTTCCCTTCGCGGGGGCGCGGATGTTGCGCCGTCTTTTGGCCGCCAGGGGGAAGAGAACCGGCCGCCGGCATGTCAAAACGCTGATGAAGCGGATGGGGATCGAGGCGCTTTACCGGCGGCCGCGGACAACGAAACCGGAGCCTGGGCACAAGGTCTATCCCTATCTTCTTCGCGGCATGGAGATCGTGCGGCCGAACCAGGTGTGGGCGATGGACATAACCTATATCCCGATGGCCAAGGGCTTCGTTTATCTTGCCGCGGTGCTCGACTGGTTCTCGCGGCGGGTCCTGTCGTGGCGCCTGTCCATCACCATGGAAGCCTCGTTCTGCGTGGCGGCGCTGGAGGAAGCGCTCGCCAGGCATGGGAAGCCGGAGATCTTTAATACGGATCAAGGCTCTCAGTTCACCGGTGCTGCCTTCACCGGCGTTCTGGCGGCGAACGGCATCGCCATCAGCATGGACGGCAAAGGCGCCTGGCGGGATAACGTGTTCGTCGAGCGGCTCTGGCGGACGGTGAAGTACGAGGAGGTCTATCTGCACGCGTATGAGAGCGTGACGGAGGCGCGGTCCTCGATCGGGCGGTATCTCGATCGCTACAATCGCCTCCGCCCGCATTCCAGCCTTGACGGCATGACGCCCGATCAAGCCTACTACGGAGCACACGGCTTGCCGCCAGTCCGCTTGGCGGCCTAACCCGGCAGAGGTTCCACTTATCAAAGCGGAAACCCTGTCCGAACAACCGGAGCCACCTCAGCCGGCCTACGCGCTAGTTCCTGGAGATGATGCAGAAGCCCGATGTGGACCTGATCGACGGGCTGTCGCGGGCCATCTCCACGCGCAGATGTCTGCTGTCAATTGACACCTAACGCACTCGTGCTATATTTTGTGAGATGGGATGCCGATCCGCTCCATACGCCATAAAGCCTTGTCCCGGCTTTATGAGGACGACGAGAAACGCGGTTTGCCCGCCGATCAGATTTCAAGACTTCGAAGAATACTCGCGGCACTGGATGCCGCCTCCGAGGTCGATGACATGAAAGCCTATCCGGGTTGGCGGCTACATGCGTTGAAAGGGGATCTGGAAGGGTTTTGGAGCATCTCCATCACCGGAAATTGGCGTTTAATTTTCCGCTTCGAGGATGGAGACGCCTTCGACTTGGACCTGATCGACTACCATTGAGGCTACAAAAATGCCGATGAAGTCCCCCTGCCACCCCGGCGAGATCATCCGCGAGGATGTGCTTGCGCCGCTTGGCCTCAATGTCACGCAGGCGGCGAAGGCGCTCGGCGTCACGCGGCAGGCGCTGTCCAACATGCTGAACGGGCGTACATCGCTTACCGCCGAGATGGCGCTCCGCGTCGAGAAGGCGTTCGGCCCGAAGATGGAGCACTTGATGCGGATGCAGCTCAATTATGATGTCGCGCAAGCACGGGCCCGGGCGGATGGCGTTCGCGTGCAGGCTTACCGTGGATCTTAGCTGGGCGTAACTTCTGTGCTGGCCTTTAAAATCGTGCTGTTCGCGCTAAGGTAAGGACAGTTGTTTGCTACCACAGCCGCTTTCAGTTGTTGAATGCAGCCATGCTCAAACAAGAATTCATCGGCGCGACCATTTTTTCTCATGAAGTCGGAGATTTTTCAAGATGAAAAAAAAGGAATTATATACGAGCTTGACCTAACTTTAAAAGCGGTTTAAGCCTTAGCCGTCACCATAGACACGGTGACTGGATTCGCGCTTTGATGGCAGCGCGAAACAGCTTCTTGGGCGCGGCTATGAACAAGCTTTTTTACGGCGATAACCTCGACGTTCTCCGGCGTCATATAGCGTCAGAATCTATTGATCTAATTTATCTTGATCCGCCCTTCCAGAGTGGGCGAGACTATAATGTCCTATTCGAGGACATGGAAGGAATCGAGGCCACCGCGCAATTCAAGCTTTCGAAGATACTTGGACTTGGGACCAGCGCGCAGCTGCGGCATATGATGAGGTAGTAAGTGCTGGCGGCCCGGTTGCCTCCACTTTAGAGGCATTCCGGCAAATGTTAGGCGGCTCCGCAATGCTGGCCTATCTCGCAATGATGGCGCCAAGGCTAGTGGAATTGAAGAGAGTTTTACGTCGAACAGGTTCGTTCTATCTTCATTGCGATACGACCGCAAGTGCTCATTTGCGCCTGTTGATGGATACTGTTTTTGGACCTAAGAATTTTAGAAACGAAATAATTTGGCACTATTACAATAAGATGCATGATCGGCGGAAACGCCTGTTCCCTCGCGCTACTGATACAATCCTCTTCTATGTAAAAGACATTAAATCCGAATTTACCTACAAGCAGCTAAAAGAAAAACGTGATCAACCAGTCCGTCAGCTTAAGCGTAAGAAGGTTGCTGGTCGAATGGTGAACGCACGTGATGAGCACGGCAACATCCTTTATCAAGTTAAGGAAGACCGAACGCTTGATAATGTTTGGCGCATCCCCTGCATTCAGCCAGCCGACCGCTATCAGCGCATGGGCTACCCAACGCAAAAGCCAGAAGCATTGCTGGAGCGCATAATCGAGGCGAGCAGCAAGGAAGGCGATGTCGTTCTAGATCCTTTCTGTGGCTGCGGAACTGCTGTCGCAGTATCCGAACGCTTGCGGCGCCAATGGATCGGAATCGACATTACACATTTAGCCATTGGGCTAATCAAATATCGTCTCCAACATTCCTCCGGCCTTGTCGCCAAAAAAGATTACACGGTCATTGGAGAACCAACCACAATTGAAGGTGCCCGGCAATTGGCGGCAGATAATGAGCGCTATCAATTTGAACATTGGGCACTCGGCCTTGTTGGCGCTCGCGCATCCGCAAAAGGTCCGGGCGCCGATAAAGGCAAGGACGGTGAGCTTTCCTTTCAGGAGGGCGGTGTTGGCAGTCCACATAGAAAGGTTATGATCTCCGTGAAATCTGGCCACGTAGATGCAGGTGACGTGCGCGATCTTGTTGGCGTCGTAGAGCGCGAAAAGGCAGTTATGGGATGGTTAATTACTCTGGAGACTGCAACAAAGCCAATGCGCAAAGAGGCAGCAGATCATGGATTTTACGAATCCCCATGGGGCAAGCATGGGAAGATTTAGATCCGCACAATAGAACAATTACTTGATGGCACTAAATTCGAAGCCCCTCCAATCCGACATGGCGGGACAACATTTCTATTGCCCAGGTGGGTAGAGCGCGAGGGTGATCAGGGATCATTGCTATAGATTATTAGCCCTTTTTGAGAAGGTGCTTGTTTGTTTCGATCCGCTTTTTCGCATCCTTGATGCTGTCGGCAACCGGCATATCCTCCGGCATCACGCCGCCGATCCGCTGCATCGTGTCGCGAACCTCTTCGCCAGCCTTGTGGGCGATATCGGACGCTTGCTGAGGAGTCCCTGGTTTGAGCCTTTCCATCGCTAGATTGGCTTGCGTGACTTCGGAAAAGGTTTGCGGCAGCTTCCGCTACACCCATGTGATCAAGGATCTTCTGGTTCTTGGTTAGACCCTTGAGGGCATGGATGCCATTCTCGTCTAAGCCATTATAGAGACCACGATAGCCAGCGTTATGAAGTTCGGCATAGTGCCAAGGGCGCTTGCACCCCGCTTGTTTGCCATGAGCTGCTATCTGCTTGTTGTGCTTGACCGTCTCGTCGCGCGCAAAAACACGATGTTCGTCTTCCTCAACCTGAGCCGCAATACGATCAAGGATCTCATTTGCGAGGCTGATATCGTTGGCGCGATAGCGGAGGAAAACTTCTTTGACCTTAATGCCTATCTTTGGGTCCAAAACCTCTGCGTATTCGAGCGCCAGGACCGGATGTGCGAACGTCTGCGATTTAGGCCCCCGCTTCTTCACATAATACGTTGATTCAGATACGGTTTTAGCCGATCTGTGTGTATTACACACAATTAGCTCGTCGAGGGCTGCCTTAAGGGCAATGGCTTTTGTGTGCCGTCTCCACTGTGCTGGCTGAAGATTCTCTGGACGCCCAGCGATCTCGTAAAGATCGGTTAGACAGACGTTACCCTCTTCGTCTTCAGTTACCCGTCGGCCTTCAATCGATGGCAGCGCATCGCGCTCTGCGATTTCCATTTCTGTCATGTCCTTTGGATCGACGCGGGCAAATCGCTCCAGCGCCTCTCCAAAATCCATATCAATGTGCAGCGGCTTTTCGTAGCGTTTAGGCACTTATCAACGCCTTATAGGTCAGACGGCCTGATACATGGCCGAGAAGGTCGTTCACGCGCTCGCCTTCGCCCATCTCGCGCCGGTTATAGCGATAGCACATCTCGTCAAGGTAGGCTTGCAGGTGCTTCTCGCTTACCCAATGATGTATGCCGTAAATCTGCCTTTTGAACAGGCCCCATGCGCCTTCGATGCCGTTCACATGGCAGAAGTAATGCCGCACGTATTCGCCGGCGCTGTGGTTGACCCGGAAATGCCAATAGTCCGGCTTGAGGCCGGTATAGCTTGCATGCTCGTCCGTATAGAGGGTCGCGCCCGGCTTGACGTTCTCTTGAACCTGCTCGCGGATCGTTTTGGCTTTCAAATTATCCACAACGGAAACGCGGATCTCACCGCCGCGCTCCAAAAGGCCGAAGATCGTAACCTTGCCGGCGCCGCCCTGCTTGCCGCCCGTGCGCTGGCTGGCATGCTTGTTGGCTTCCTTGCCGCCGACGAAGCTTTCGTCCATCTCGACCTCACCCTCTAAAGGGCGGTTGAAGCTCTTCGTCTTAGCGGCATAGCGCAGGCGATGAAGGACAAACCAGGCGCTTTTCTGCGTAATTTTGAGGTCGCGGGCGAGCGTCGTGCTGGCGATCCCCTTCTTGTGCGAGGTCACAAGCCAGATCGCCGCAAACCACTTGCGGAGCGGGAGCTTCGTGTTCTCGAAGATGGTTCCGACCTTGATCGAAAAGCGCTGCTGGCAATCAGCGCACTTGTGGGTGCGCTTGTCGCTGAAGTGCATGACGCGCTTCGAATTGCAGTACGGGCAAAATGCCCCATCCTTCCACCGGATCGCGGTCAAGTGGTCAATCGCCGCTTGCTCGTCCGGGAAGGCTTCGAAGAGTTGGTATAAGCTATCAAACTGGCAAATCATGGCTGTGCCCTCTGATTTGAAGGCAATCTAACATGGTTTTTCAGTTAGGTCAAGCTCGTATATAATTCCCAAAAAAAACACGTCAAGCAGGATAAGTACTGAGGTTGAGCTAATAAGCGCGCTTATTTCCGGCATTAATAAAGGTGAAGTCAAAATTCCTAAATTCCAGAGGGCGTTCGTGTGGAAAGAGGTACAAGCCCTCAATTTACTCGACAGCATTGCCAATAATTATCCCGTTGGAAGCCTCCTGTTATGGAGAACGAAAGAAAGGCTGTTGGCCGAAAGAAATATAGGAGAATTTAGCCTCCCATCGACTGATGATATGGATCCTACTGATTACGTTCTCGACGGGCAACAGCGACTTACGGTGATCTATTCATGTCTTGGCGCTAAGGAGAAAGATGCTGGTTTTGCCGTCGTTTACGACCTCGAACTCAAGAAATTTCTTCGTATGAGTGACGCGACGAAGTTATACCAATTCCCTTTGCGAAAACTATTCAATACAACTCAATTACTAAATTTTCGGGCAGCTATACAAACAGAGAAAAATGGCGCTCTTTACCAGGAGCGCTTGGATTCACTGATTGGCGCTTTTTCGGACTACCGTTTACCTGTGGTCACATTGAAGGACTTATCTGTCGAGGAAGTTTGTCCAATATTTGAGAGAATAAATAGTTCCGGGACACGACTTTCAACGTATGATCTTATGGTCGCAGCGACATGGAATAAGGAGTTCGACCTGAACGACGAGGTTGAAGAAATTCGGGATGCCCTCAATCCGAAAGGTTTTGGAGATATAGATCGTGAAACTATACTGAAGTGTCTGTCCGCCGTTCATCTTGGGACAATCAAAGAGCAATCTTTGATGACCCTAAGAAAGCTTGATAAAAGGCAAATGCGGAAACTTATAACGTCGACAAAAGACGCACTTCTAAAAACTATAGATGTTTTAGCAACAGAATTTAAAATTTATAGCTGGGATTTTCTCTCATATGAGGCAATAGTTGTAATAACATGCTATGTCTATGCTAAGAGCGGGCACCTGACATCCGATCAGTTGCAGCGTATACGTCAATGGTTTTGGCGGTCAGCTTTTGGAGAGCGATATAAGGTTGGAGGCGAGAGTTTTGTTTCTAATGACATCAGAACGGTATTTGACTTTGTTGTTAGTGCAAAAGGATCTGCTTCAAGCTTCGGCAATCCCCCCACTGCCAAAGAGTGGATGGATATAGGGTTCAGGAGTAACGTTTCACGCTCACGGGCATATATCTTAGCGCTAGCTTCGAAGCATCCACGCAATTTAACGAATGGTGCCTATATCGATCCTGCTATGGCTCTCTCGTCCTATAATAAAAAGCAATTTCATCATGTTTTTCCGCGCGCGCATCTAAGACGAATTGGAGCTGAAACTAGCGATAACTTGGTAATAAACATCTGCATGATAGCCGCCCTAGGAAATAAAGAGATCAGCGATTCGAATCCAAATAAATACTTGCCCGCGTTGGCGAAGAAGCTTGCTAAAGACGCTGACGACGTATTTACGTCGAATTTGCTGATGAGGCCAACATCATTTGATTATGCAAGTACCACTTACGACGCGTTCCTGGAGGCTAGAGCTAAAATTGTTACTGACTTTATTGAAACTTTATGCGGAGGAAGCGTGCAATAGTATCACGCAGAGCGCGGTTGTCCGGACTGGCAGTCTGAGGCGAATCCCCGTGCGTAACCCGCGCACCGGCCTTTAAAATCCCGCCATTCGCCCTATGGTAAAGGAGCGTGTAACCTTGGGCCGCAAGCTTGGGGCGGTAGCTTTGACACAAACACACATCGCCGTGCGCGGCGCGCGCGAGCACAATCTCAAGAACATCTCGCTCGACATCCCGCGCGAGAAGCTCGTGGTCATCACGGGCCTGTCGGGCTCGGGCAAGTCAAGCCTTGCCTTCGACACGATCTACGCCGAGGGCCAGCGCCGCTATGTCGAGAGCCTGTCGGCCTATGCGCGCCAGTTCCTGGAGATGATGCAGAAGCCCGATGTGGACCTGATCGACGGGCTGTCGCCGGCCATCTCCATCGAGCAGAAGACGACGAGCCGCAACCCGCGCTCGACGGTCGGCACCGTCACCGAGATTTACGATTACATGCGGCTGCTGTGGGCGCGCGTGGGCGTGCCCTATTCGCCGGCGACGGGGCTGCCGATCGAAAGCCAGACCGTGAGCCAGATGGTGGACCGCGTGCTGGCACTGCCCGAGGGGACGCGGCTTTATCTGCTGGCGCCGATGATCCGGGGCCGCAAGGGCGAATATCGCAAGGAATTCGCGGACCTGCAGAAGCGCGGCTTTCAGCGCGTGAAGGTAGACGGCACGTTCTATGAGATCGCGGATGCGCCTGCGCTCGATAAGAAGTTGAAGCACGATATCGACGTGGTCGTGGACCGGATCGTCGTGCGCGGCGAGATCGCTGCGCGGCTTGCGGACAGTTTTGAGACCGCGCTGGAACTGGCGGATGGGATCGCGGTAGTTGAGTTCGCGGACCGGCCAGCGGCGCCAGCGAGCTCGGCCCCTCCTTCGAGACGCGCCGATGGCGCTCCTCAAGATGAGGCGGCGGCGGACCCTCATGGTGAGGAGGCCCGCAGGGCCGTCTCGAACCATGAGGAGGGGCGAAGCGGCGTCTCGAAGGGCGAGGAGAGGCAAACTCTGGATGGCCCGGTCAAGCCGGGCCATGACAAAAAAAGGAAAGCCGAGCCTGAAAAAACAGGGCCAGAGCGCATCACGTTCTCGCAGCGTTTTGCCTGCCCGGTGTCGGGCTTCACCATCGACGAGATCGAGCCGCGGCTGTTCTCCTTCAACAACCCTTTCGGCGCCTGCCCGAAATGCGACGGTCTCGGCACGGAGCTGAAATTCGAGCCCGCGCTGACAGTGCCGGATCAGTCCCTCAGTCTGCGCAAGGGCGCCGTCGTGCCCTGGGCGCGCACGGGAAACACCTCGCCTTATTACACGCAGACGCTTCAAGCCATCGCGGACCACTTCGACGTTTCGATGGACATGCCCTGGAGCAAACTGCCGAAGAAAGTGCAGGATGTGATTCTGTTCGGCTCCGGCGGCGAGCCGATCGCGTTCACCTATGACGACGGCATGCGCACCTACACCACGCGCAAACCGTTCGAGGGCGTGATCACCAACATCGAACGGCGCTGGAAAGAGACGGACAGCCAATGGGTGCGCGAGGAACTGTCGCGCTTCCAGTCCGATGCTCCGTGCGAGGAGTGCAAGGGCTTCCGGCTTAAGCCGCAATCGCTCGCGGTGAAGATCGCGGGCAAGCAAATCGGCGAGGCATCCCGGCTCTCGATCCGCGCGGCCAACGAGTGGTTCGGCACGCTGCCGGAACACCTCACCGGGAAGCAGAACGAGATCGCCTCGCGCGTCCTAAAGGAGATCCGCGAACGCCTGCGCTTCCTCAACGATGTCGGCCTGGACTACCTCGCGCTCTCCCGCAACTCGGGCACGCTGTCGGGTGGCGAAAGCCAGCGCATCCGGCTCGCCTCTCAAATCGGCTCCGGCCTGACGGGCGTGCTGTATGTGCTGGACGAGCCGTCCATCGGCCTGCACCAGCGCGACAATGCACGCCTGCTGACGACGCTGCGGCACTTACGCGATCTCGGCAACTCGGTCATCGTCGTCGAGCATGACGAGGACGCCATCCTGCAGGCCGATCATGTCGTCGACATCGGCCCTGGCGCCGGTGTGCATGGCGGGGAGATCATCGCGGAGGGAACGCCCGCTGAGATCATGGCGCATCCCGAAAGCCTAACCGGGCAATATCTTACCGGCAAGCGCGCGATCCCGCTGCCGCCCGAGCGCCGCAAGATCGACAAGCGCCGCCAGCTCACGGTACGCGGCGCGCGCGGCAACAATCTCAAGAGCGTGACCGCCTCGATCCCGCTCGGCTGCTTCACCTGCGTGTCCGGCGTTTCCGGCGGCGGCAAATCCACGCTGCTCATCGAGACCATCCAGAAGGCCGCCTCGCGCCGGCTCAATGGAGGCGGCGAAGCGCCCGAGCCTTTCGACGCGCTCGACGGCATCGAATTCCTCGACAAGGTCATCGATATCGACCAATCGCCCATCGGCCGCACGCCGCGCTCCAACCCCGCCACCTATACCGGCGCGTTCGGCTATATCCGCGATTGGTTCGCCGGCCTCCCCGAAGCCAAGGCGCGCGGCTATCTGCCCGGCCGCTTCTCCTTCAACGTCAAGGGCGGCCGCTGCGAGGCCTGCCAGGGCGACGGGGTCATCAAGATCGAGATGCACTTCCTGCCCGACGTCTATGTCACCTGCGACGTCTGCAAAGGCCACCGCTACAATCGCGAAACGCTAGAGATCAAATTCAAGGGCAAGTCCATCGCCGATGTGCTGGAAATGACGGTGGACGAGGCGGCGGAGTTCTTCAAGGCCGTGCCCGCCGTGCGCGACAAGATGGAGACGCTGCAGCGCGTGGGGCTCGGCTACATCAAGGTGGGCCAGCAGGCGACGACGCTTTCGGGCGGCGAGGCGCAGCGCGTGAAACTGTCGAAGGAGCTGTCGAAGCGCGCGACCGGCAAGACGCTGTACATCCTCGACGAGCCGACGACCGGCCTGCATTTCCACGATGTGGCGAAGCTGCTGGAGGTGCTGCACCAGCTTGTGGACGCGGGGAATACGGTGGCCGTGATCGAGCACAATCTTGAGGTGATCAAGACCGCGGATTGGGTGATCGACCTCGGGCCGGAGGGCGGCGATGGCGGCGGCCGCGTGGTGGCCGAGGGCCGGCCGGAGGATATCGCGAAGGTGCCGGAGAGCTATACGGGGCGGTTTTTGGCCGAGATGCTGAAGCGGCGGCCGGCGAAGCGCACACTCGCTGCGAAGGCTGCGGAGTAAAGTTACCTAATATCTAGCGTAAACATTCAATGTTAGGATTTCGATATGACTGGCTACTGTATGCTCGGCAAGCTTGAAAGAATTAGGATGGCCGCATCGGTTTCTTAAATCTAGGCGTGCCTGCAACTCTTGTTTCTCGGCTTTGTCCAGCATACCGCAGTCTTGGCAAAGCTGTAATAGGTCGCTTTCAAGTATGCTGCTTATATCTTTAATGGTATTTACCGCCTTGAATTTAGGGAACCTTGTTGCGCCCACAGCGTTGAATTTGGTAAGGTGCTTTTGTATCACGTGATCTTGGATAATGGATGCGGCTCCGACCCAACATAACACCACTGCGGCCCTGTAATTCCCATTATCAAAACAGCCGAGAGCTTCCTCCAGAAATTCCCGGCGATGTGGGTCAGCAACATTACTTAGTTGCTTATGAAGTTGATGGCGCGCCGCCAAAATTATCGGCGCTTCACCAACGACGCCAGCCTCCTTTAGCAACCGTGAGCCGGAGGGCAGCAATTTCCAACCATCAGGCAACTGCGCGACCAGTCCTGAGCCTGCAGCCTTCCTAAGTATGTCGGAAAGGTTCCAGTCACGCATTTCTCTGCGTCCTAATTCATAGCCACGATCTCTAATCGCAGCTGTTTTTGCCGGCTGACCCAGTCCGTTGAGGATAGCTAAGCAAATCAACCGTCTATCCTTTTTTATAGAAAGAATATGTACTAAGTCGTCTTCTCTAAGCAACTTTTGACTCCAAATCAGCGGTCTTAGACGGATGTAGCGCAAATACGTTATTAGCTTTCTCGATGAGTTCGTCTGCATCGAGCATTCTCTTCAAATTAACGGGGACCTGGTTGTTATGAGAAAGCTTCCATCCTGAAATTTCCCGCGCGCATTCGAGAAGTTCTGATTTAGCAAATTGCGCTTTTGTCTTGTAAAAAGTTAAATAGGCAGCAGCCGCTAAAAGATAGATTCTACAAGAGTTCGCCTCTAATTTTCTAGCGACGTGCGAAACCGTTCCCTCGCGATTAAGTGCTCCACCAGGGGGAGACTCTTCACGCTTGGGCTCTGCAAACGCGTTCGAAACATCTGTTGCTATCTCAAGCTTCTGCATTGCCCAAGATGCCACCCTGTTCCTCACAACAGGTTCAAGAGGCTTCAGAGCCTCCAATACCTTTGCCATCGCTTCCAACTCTGGATCCATTTCTTACCTCCCGTTTGCTCACCGTAAGCATAAGATATACGTCCTAATGCAACTACTAAACATATTACACATAAATTAATGCCAAATGTCAATAGTTTCCATAGAGAACGTTTAATGAACATTTTTTGAGGAGGCCTTCACTCCGAAGGAAATAGACGCGCTAAGAACATAAGTTTTGTTGTCGTAAGCAGAAGTCGGCATTGAAATACATCTTTACAATTTTTCTCCACAGCAGAGGCGTCTCACGCCTCTGCTTCGTAGGAAAGCTCATGGCGCATAGCTATAGCGTCAAAGAAAGCGCCGCATTAAGTTGAAGTA
The DNA here is from genome assembly GCA_963817705.1 of uncultured Alphaproteobacteria bacterium. GTDB lineage: Bacteria > Pseudomonadota > Alphaproteobacteria > Rhizobiales > Rhodomicrobiaceae > Rhodomicrobium. The sequence continues at coordinate 991,785 of CAWFPF010000001.1, read as the reverse complement.
CAGGCGATGGCTAAAGCCGAGGCGATTGCGCTGCGGGTTCTGGCCGGGCAACTCGGCCATGGAGAAGCGAGGCCGATAGAGCTTTCGTTCGCCGTCGCTGCCGAATGACTCGATCTCAGGAAAAAAAAGCGCGGCGCAGGCAGCAAGGCCACCTCGATCCGGTGCAGGCCGCCATGCCTCAAAATCCCTGTCAACAATCGCAGTTCCGCGCTACACTTTTGGCTAGGAACTTTGTGGTAAAGCAGGAAGCGAAGTGAGCGGAACCCTCTCCATCGTTCGTGCTCACGTTGCGGCAGGTAGAATCCGCGTTTCGGAGCATGGCCGGCAAGAGCTTTCTGACGATGGCATCTCGCTTGAACCGGTTATTATTGGACTGGCCCAAGCGATCGTCGTTGAGGACTATCCCGATTACGCAAAAGGCTCGTGCGTGTTGTGCCTTCAACAGGATGAGAATGGTCAACCGATTCACGTTCTTTGGGGTTTAGCCGCGAGCAACCGAAATGTAGCAGCATTGATCACGGCCTACCGGCCCGATCCTGAGCGCTGGATGGACGATAAACTTACAAGGAGACCGCGATGAGCCGCAAGGTCACGCGATTGGTGCATGCGGGCAAATATGTGGCCGAAGTCACGGTCGACAGCATCCCCGACGACGGTGCCTGGGGACCTTACCTTTCCGTTGACGATGCTCTGAAACTGGAACGGGTCGAGAAAGCCCTAAGAGCCGGCGACTTGAAGGTGGCAGGCAAGGACGCGAAAGTGTACGAATTGACGCCGGTGGCAGCGGAATAGCCTGTGTTGCGGTAGCGCGAAACGCCCAATCCGGCGGGCGCTGCGAAGCCTTCAAATTCAGGGGCAAGTCCATCGCCGATGTGCTGGAAATGACGGTGGACGAGGCGGCGGAGTTCTTCAAGGCCGTGCCCGCCGTGCGCGACAAGATGGAGACGCTGCAGCGCGTGGGGCTCGGCTACATCAAGGTGGGCCAGCAGGCGACGACGCTTTCGGGCGGCGAGGCGCAGCGCGTGAAACTGTCGAAGGAGCTGTCGAAGCGCGCGACCGGCAAGACGCTGTACATCCTCGACGAGCCGACGACCGGCCTGCATTTCCACGATGTGGCGAAGCTGCTGGAGGTGCTGCACCAGCTTGTGGACGCGGGGAATACGGTGGCCGTGATCGAGCATAATCTGGAGGTGATCAAGACGGCGGATTGGGTGATCGACCTGGGGCCGGAAGGCGGCGATGGCGGCGGCCGCGTGGTGGCCGAGGGCCGGCCGGAGGATATCGCGAAGGTGCCGGAGAGCTATACGGGGCGGTTTTTGGCCGAGATGCTGAAGCGGCGTCCTGCGAAGCGTGCTGCTACGGCGCGGGCGGCGGAATAACAATGGAAAGCTCTGGGGGCGACGAAAAGTAACGGACGAACCAGCCGTGTTGATTACCTGCTATCGCCCTGATCCGAACCTGTGGGAAGACACGCCAAGGTCTATGCAATCCGGCAAATCCTGCGCCCGCGCCACGTCAGCCAGCCAACACACCAACCGCCAATATCGCCGCAATATCCGCATGCCGCCCCGCGTCAGTCCCGCAACGTCATTGCGAGCGGAGCGAAACAGGGCCACGGTATCGCCCCGGCGGCTAAAGCAGCCTCCCGATGACGCGAGCGGGCGCCGTTCCCGATCCAACCGGTGTCGAGGGGCACGTTCCGCTTTATCGAGCGGTTGTCCGCAAGGTATTTTCGTATAAAACCATAAAACTATAGCGGATTTAAGCCTCCGCGATAACACGGAGCAGTTTATTCTCCCGCCCGCTCACGACTTTGTCCGCGGCGACAACCGGGATAACTCCCTGGACTCCCGCCTCTCCACGGCAAAGTATGGGGTTGGGCACTTCCCTTGAAGCTTGCATAGGCTCGGGAGCTGCTTCTTTCCAAATCTGCAAAGCCACCCAAACTGCTCTGCAATTGTGCAGATGTGGCCGCTTGGGCACAGCATAAGCTGGCGCTTTTTTGATCATTGCAACATTACAGCAACAACTGATTCGCGACATCACGTCAAGCGTGATCGGCGGGTTGCGTGACACTCTTTACAGCGCAATAGTTGGCGCGGGGAATTTCTATGTCCGTGGAGTATGAGTATGGCACTTGGGGGAATAAAAATGAAACAAAAGTTCTGCGCGCTTGCCGGCGCGGCGATGGCTTGCGCCATTACGCCTGCGTTTGCGGCCGACCTTAGCGCACCGGAGTACACCGGAAGTATGAAGGACGCACCCGCGCCAGTTTACGATATCGCATTCGGCGCGTATTCGGCATCCGACTATATCTTCCGCGGCATCAGCAACTCCGCTCGCGAGCCGTCGATCTCGACCTATTCTGAGCTGCGGTATAATGTGAGCCCCACCATTCAGTTCTATGGGGGCTCGTCAGGCGAGAGCATCGACTTCCCGAACCACGCTGCGGCCGAGATCGATTTCTACGGCGGTATCCGCCCCACCTTCGGCAATCTCGCCCTCGACGTTGGTGGCTGGTACTACTGGTATCCCGGCGGCCACAACGTTCCGGGTCAGCCAGGGGATGTGAGCTTTGTGGAAGTCTACGGCAAGGCGACCTACACAGTGAACACCACGCTGTCACTTGGCGCCACCGTAAATTACTCGCCGAACTTCCTCAACCTGAATACCGACGGAACCTACGCCACCGTCAATGCAAAGCTTAATTTGCCTGCTAACCTCTTCCCGAAAGATATCGGGTCCTATCTGTCCGGCGAATTCGGCCGCCAATGGATCGGATCGGCGGTCGTGCCTGAGTACAACACCTGGGATGTCGGTATCGCGTTCACCTATAAGGTTTGGACGTTCGACTTCCGGTATTACGACACAGACCTCTCGCCAACGGCTTGCTCCACCTTCACTGCGGATCATTTCGCCACTACGGGGCGCTCAAGCTGGTGCGGCTCGACTTTCGTCGCCAAGGCGTCTGTCGACCTCACGGCCAACACCAACTTGAAGTAGCGCTTTCGACTTCGAACGGCGTCCGGTGCCAGACAGGCGTCCGGGCGCCGTTTTCGTTTCATTACTCAAAGAGCTTCTTTTCAACGCAATTTGCCAATGCGCCGCGACTGCACGGCTCCATCGGGAACACAATATATTTTTGTCTCAGTAAGAACGATAAACGTTGAGGCAACGGAGGTGCAAACCGTTCCTCCGGGACAGGGCGAACCGGCAGCATCTCTCGAATGTTATTTATATTGGCAGGTGGCGTTGGGTATCTGGCTGCTTTCCCGCGCGATACTATCTAAGGTGAGGGGGGAGGCTTAGCAAAAAGAACGCGCTCCGTACCTTGGTCATCGTATTGTAAGCTAGCGCGACAGCCGCTAAGACCCTTGCCATGGATCAGCTCAACGTTGCATTGCCGCCCTATTTCGACCCCGCCGCGCTCCGCGACGAACTCACTGCCTATTGGCGGGAGAGCCCTGAAAACCAGGCTCAGGCGCGGGCGCGGGTGCTCCGGCGTCTCAAGGAGCTGAAGCAGCGTGCCAGGATCGAGACGCAAGCCCTGCTTGAGCGCACCGGCGACGGCCGGGCCTGCGCGGCTGCTCTCGCCCAGTTTCAAGACGAACTCGTCAAACTGATATACGATTTCTCCGCGGCTCACGTATACCGCTCGCGAAACCCCTCCGTCGCGGAGCATATGGCACTCGTTGCGACCGGCGGGTACGGCCGCGGGCATTTGGCGCCGGGATCGGATGTCGATCTCCTTTTTGTCCTTCCCTATAAACAAACGCCTTGGGGCGAAAATATCGTCGAGTTGGTTCTGTATTTACTCTGGGACCTTGGCTACAAGGTCGGGCACGCGACGCGCACCGCCAGCCAAACGATCAAGGCGGCCAGGGACGACATGACGATCCGTACCGCGCTTCTCGACGCGCGGCTCATCCATGGGGAGGCCGCGCTCTTCCAAGAGATGCGGTCGCGATTCATCTCTAGCGTCGTGCAGGGCAGCCAGAGGGAATTCATCGCCGCCAAGCTCAGCGAGCGCGAACAGCGCCTCAAGCGCGCGGGCGTCTCGCGCTACCGCGTCGAGCCGAATATCAAGGAAGGCAAGGGCGGACTGCGCGACCTCAACATGCTGCACTGGTTCGCGCTTTACCTCAATCCCGCCGGGAACGGCCAGCCCGAAACGGAGGTCTTTGCGCCCGAGGAGACCGCCACATTCAACCGTTGCGAAGCCTTCCTCTGGACCATTCGCTGCTATCTTCACTTTCTGACGGGAAAACCGGAGGAACGGTTGTCCTTCGACCTTCAGCCCGAGATGGCCCGGCGCCTCAACTATCGCGATCGCAAAGGGCTTCTCGGCGTCGAACGCTTTATGAAGCATTACTTCCTGATCGCGAAGGATGTCGGCGACTTGACCCGGATCGTGTGTTCCAGCCTGGAACTGAGGCAATTGAAAACGGTCCCGACGCTGAGCGATTTCGTCGGCACACTGCCCTGGAGCAACCGGGCGAAGCTTGCGGCCACGACCGATTTCAGGGTCGACAACAGCCGCTTGAACGTGAAGCAGCCCGACGCCTTCCAAAAGGATCCACTCAACCTCATCCGTTTTTTTATCGAAGCCGAGCGGAATAATCTGCTCCTCCATCCGGAAGCTCTCCGGCTCATTCGCGCTTCCCTGAAGCTCATCGATGACAAATTCCGAACGAACCCGGAGGCCAATCAGCTTTTCCTCGAACTTCTGATGTCCCGGAACGCACCAGAGACATCGCTGCGTTGGATGGACGAAGCCGGCGTCTTGGGCAGGTTTATCCCTGAATTCGGACGCATTGTCTGCATGGCTCAGTTCAATATGTATCATCACTACACGATCGACGAGCACACGATCCGGGCCCTCGGCATCCTCTCGCAAATCGAGAAGGGTGTGCATGGCGACGAACTTCCGCTCTCGACCGAGATCATTGGCGAAATCCAACACCGGCGCGCTCTTTATCTCGCTCTTCTCATGCACGACGTCGCCAAAGCCGTGGAAGGCGACCACTCCGTAGTGGGAGCGCAAATGACGCGAAGGCTCGCGCTCCGGATGGGTTTCGAACCGGGCGAAGCCGAAACAGCGGCTTGGCTCGTTCAATATCATCTCGTTATGAGCCAGACCGCGCAAAGCCGCGACATCTCCGACCCGCAGACGGTGCGCACCTTCGCGGACATCGTGCAAAGCCCCGAGCGCCTGAAGCTCCTCCTCTTGCTGACGGTCGCTGACATCCGCGCGGTGGGACCCGGTATTTGGAACGGCTGGAAGGGCCAGCTCCTGCGCTCGCTCTACTACGACAGCGAACCTTTGCTCGCGGGCGGTCACACCCGTCAGCCGCGTCAGGCGCGGATCCGCGCGGCGCAAAACCGGCTGAGGGAAGCGCTTGCTGCCTGGCCGGCTGCGGAAATCGAGCACTTGATCGAACGGCACGACCTCGATTACTGGCTCAAGACCGATCTCGACCGTCAGGTTCAGCACGCGACGCTGATCCGGTCGTTCGAAAGCGATAGCCCGCCGGTCGCGTTCTCGGTCAAGAGCGATGCCTTCCGGTCGCTGACGGAAGTGACGCTCGTGACCGGCGATCATCCGAGGCTCCTCATGCAACTCGCGGGCGCCTGCGCTGCGACGGGCGCGAACATTGCGTCGGCACAAATTTCCACCACGCACGACGGATTGGCGCTCGATACGCTGCTTCTCCACCGTATCGAACCGGAAGACCAAGAGGAAATGCGCCGGACAAGGAGGATCGCGCGCGTGATCGAGGACATCCTCTCGGGCAAACGCTCCATGGAATCCCTTCAAACGGCTCGCAGGCGCGCCAAGCCAAAGCTCGAAGCGTTCACCGTTGCGCCCGATGTGATCCTCGACAACACAGCGTCACTCGATCAAACCGTCATTGAGGTCCATGCGCTGGACCGGCCAGGCCTCTTGTTCGACCTTGCCGGAGGCCTTAGCGATCTCGGCCTCGACATTACGTCGGCACATATCGCAACATTCGGCGAAAAGGCGGTGGACGTTTTCTATGTCACCGACCGTTTGAGAAGGAAGGTAACGAACGCCGAGGCGAAACGGCGCATCAGGGAACGCCTTCTCAACCTCCTGAGTGCCTGATCGCGGTGGATTCTGAAGGGCACCGCTGGCCGGCCCGCGCTCATTAAGCATTTATACACGTAGCGCGGGTATTCGGGTGGTAGAGCTACACCTCTGCGTGTCCAGGATCATCCGCGCGTGCGCCCAACAGCCCATTATCTCGCCATGCGCCTCAATCCGGCGTCAACCGGCAGCGTGAGCGGAGTGGCCGGCGGACCGGACGCTCAAATCATCCAGGCCGGAAAATCACTTCAGCGGCACATCTTATATTTCAGCATCGTCATCCTTGCTGCGACCACAGTCTTGGTGGTCGCCCTTCTTTCGGTTCAGCGGGAGTTTGCGCTTGAAAAGGCGAGGTTCGATGCGTCCAATCTTTCCGCCGCCTTCGAAGAGGAGGTCGGCCAGATCATCAACAGCATTGCGGGCGCGATGGACAGGCTCAAAGGCGAAATAGAAGCCCACGGACCGCAGACTGCGCTCCTCGATTGGCTCAGGCGATCGGGTTCGGTGTCGCTGCCCGCGCACCTGACCGTCGCGGGAGCGAACGGCCGGGTTCTCGCCTCCACCGCCGATCCAGGCTGGGCAGCGGCAGACGTGGCGGACCGTGACTATTTTCTCTTTCATGCCGGCAATCGCAAGAAGGGGTTGTTTATCAGCCAACCCATTTGGGGCCGCACCACGGGCCGCCTAGTGGTTCCGATTTCATACAGGCTGGAGAAAGCGGACGGGCAGTTCGACGGGGTCCTGGTGGCGACGCTGGACCCCGCATTTCTTGCCGGCCTTTACCGGAGCGTCGATCTTGGCCAAACCGGCTCGGTCTTGCTCCTTGGGACCGACGGCGTCGTAAGAGCCTATTTTTCAAGGGCCCACGACCGGGGCGGCGTCCCTTCGGTCGTGGGAGCTACTCGCAGCGATATCTGGGCTTTGCGCGAAGCCGCGTTCGACCTTGAAGGCTCTTATCAACGCACGAGCCCGATAGACGGTGTGGTGCGTCTCTATCATTGGCGGAAGATCAAGGGATACCCCTTGATCGTGATCGTGGGCCTGGGGAGGGCGGAAGCACTGCAGGCTTCGAAACGGCAAGCCGTGCTGGTTCTCGCATTCGGCGGTTCTGTGCTCATGCTCGCGATTTTCCTGCCGTTTCTGCTCCACCGTGAGGTCTCGCGGCGTATCGCCAATGAGGCCGGGCTGAACCGGGAAAGGGCGAAGCTGACCGAGGCCAACGAAGCCCTCGCGTGCGAGCGCCGGAATCTTCGAGCGATCAACGAAGAACTCAACGACGCAAGAAGGCGCGCGGAGGAGGCAAGCGAAGCCAAATCCAAGTTTCTGACGAATATGAGCCATGAATTCAGGACGCCGATGCACGCCATCTTGAACTACACAAGCATGTGCCTGAAGAAAAACCCTGATGGCGATTGGGAGAAGATCAAAAAATATATAGAAAACACGAGGGCCGCTGGCCAGCGGCTCCTCGGACTGCTTAACGGCTTGCTGGACCTTGCGAAGCTGGAAGAGGGGAAGATCGAACTTCAGTTTGTGGCCGTCGATTTGATGGATATCGTCAGGCAGACCCAGCTCGAGCTCGGCTCTCTCTTGGAAGAGAGAAATCTTCGAAGCACGATTGTTGTGGAGGCTCGAAGCACCATCGCGCGAGCCGATCCCAGCCGCATCGCTCAAGTCATCGTGAATCTCTTCTCCAACGCGATCAAGTTTTCGCCTCCCGGAGGCCTCATCGAGGTCGTATTTTCCGATGCCGTTCTTCCGGCTGGAAGGTCCGGCCTGCAGTGCAGTCTGCGCGACGAGGGCGTTGGAATTCCCGCCGAGGAGATCGTTAGTATTTTCGATCGATTCATTCAGAGCAGCGCAACCAAGAAGTTTGACGGCGGCGCGGGTTTGGGCCTCACGATTTGCCGCGAGCTGATCGCGATGCACGGAGGACGGATCTGGGCGGCGAACCGGAAGGAGGGCGGTGCCATGATCAGTTTCGTTATCGCGGCGGAAGAGCATGCCATCCTATCCGGCGCCAGCCAATCCGATGGCGAGGGAACTTTCCCGGTGGCTGCCGCGCCGCCTGCCTAATTTAAGATCGCTTCATGCAAACCGCCGCAAGGCGCACCTTGTGAAAGGGCGCTTGCCCGTTCAATCGCCGGAAGCCGTCTGAGCGATGAGGTTTTCCAGGAGCTCCGCGGTGCGGGCAACGGAAGATTTCACGCTTGCGACCATGCGAGACATCGAGTCGATATCGATCCCATCGGTGATTTCTAGTGTCGCACGTTGCGCATTGCCGACAATCAGCGAAAGCAGCGAGAGATAATCCATCAGGGCCTCTGGCTCCAGCCGGCCGCTGACGAAGTCTTGCGATTCGACAATGCTCCGCAAGGATTGCTTGCGTACGGACTCGGCCGCCTTTTGCTCGCTCAAATCCGTAAAGATGAGGATATATCCGAGCAGCGTATCGGGCCCGGAATAAACCGGCTCACCGCGAACCATGAGCGGCGTGGTTTCGTTGTCTCCCGTCCGCAGCGCCACCTCTCCCCGCCAGATATGCTTGCTCTTGGTCAGCTCAGTCAGCCGGCCGAGCACGGCAGTCTGATCTTCAAAGAGATTGACCAAGTCCGAAAGTGTCTGCAGCGGCGGCTGAACCGCGTCGGCGAGGAGGCGGAATGGCTGGCTGGCCATGAGGATGCGCCCATCCGCGTCGGCGACCACGGCAAGCTCAGCCGAAAGCCGGACCTCGCGGCGGACTTTCCGGAGCTGGTTCTGAAGGATGAGTAATCTGAGAGCACGGAATTGCAAGATCACATCGGCAACCGTTTCGGAGATCATGCGCCCGGTCGCGATATCGGCTGGGGTCCAAGGAGAGGAACTTCCCTCCACGACCTGGTGCCACTGTGCGAAGGAACGCCGCGGCGACAAATCGGACGGGCTGCTGCCGCTCACGAAAGGTTTCGCCGGGTCGCCGCCCCACGTCACCGTGTGGCGGCGTTCGGGCCTGAACCAGATCAGATACTCACCTGCAGCGTCCGGAATACGGACCGCGAGAATGCCGCTCGCAACCGCGGTCAGAGCGGCAAATTGCGGAACCTCGGAGGCGATGGATTTCGTCGCAAAATACGGCATCTGGGGCGTGAGTTTGGTGTCAAGCCAGCCAATGAGTTTTCGTAAGTCTTGGGTGCCCGGGATATCGCCCGCCGTGTAGAGCTTGCCTTCAAAAACCAGCGCAACCCCTGTGGCGTGGACGGTCTCAAGCAGCGTCTTGGGCCGGTCGAATAGATCGGCCTTCCAATCGCCATACCTCGACACAGACTCGAGCATCATGTCTTCGAGCCGGCGGACAGACATCTCAACTCGCGCGCGGGCGAAACTTTCCAGCGACGCGATACGGGTGGCGATAACTTCAGCAAGCACTTCACAGGCGGTGCGATGCTCATAATGCATTGAGCGGGGAGAGTAATGGTGACAGGAGATGAGGCCCCACAATTTCCCGCCAACCATGAGAGAGGCTACCAGCGTGGCTGAAACCCCCATGTTCTTGAGATACTCTATGTGTATGGGCGACATGCTCCGGAGAAAGCACAGCGACATATCGAGGTCGCTCCCGGTAACGGGGAACTTCGCCGGCCTGACCGGAACGGGGACATAATCGACGTCAACCAGCATCCGTACGCGATTGCGTTCATAGAGACGGCGGGCTATTTGCGGGATATCCGTCGCCGGGTACCAATTCCCGAGATAGGATTCAAGGTCTTGCCTTTTGGACTCCGCATAGACTTGTCCATGTCCATCGGCATCGAACTTGTAGATCATGACCCGGTCGTAGCCGGTCAGCTTTCTCAAGACTTTCGCGGACTCCTCACAGAGATGATCGAGGGACGAAGCTGAAAGGATCGAAGAGATGGCTTTTTCGATATCGCCGCGAAGTTCCGCGACCGGGTGGGCCGGCTCCAATTCGACGATGAGCGCACGCTCGACCCAGTGAACCAAGGCAACGAACTCGCTGCCCGGCTCGCCGGCCCAGCACCTGAATGCGACCGGCGTTGTTCTGGGGGCATCCTTCACACAAGACGCGATTTTCTTAAGAAGATCTCCCCCCAATGCTTCCAGGCGCAGGCCAAGAATAGGCTGCTTCAACCCGAATGCCGCCCCGGCATTCTCTGAAGCCTGAATAATGAGATGGGCCGGCTCCTCCACCACCAGGAGAACGCCATGGGGCTGGATCGATCCCGCAAGGTGGATTTGCTCCCGCTCGCAGTTGGAAAGATCGGCTTGCCCGAAGGCTGGGCCCGAAGACTGGTTATCTTCCATAAACAAAAACTCTATTCACCCGGGTGCAGAGCGGCCTAACTAGCAGATATTATGGGCGCTTCCAAATTATCTTGTACAACTTCGAACGAGCCATTGCCGTGAACAGTTGCGCAAGCTGCGGCTTGAAGATGAAGGGGCCGCATCGGTCAAGCTCTTGATTTGATGCCGATGTTGTAATGGCTGAGCGCGAGGCCGATTGCATGAAGCGTCACCTTGACAGGCGTCACAATACCGCAGCCATTTTGGGCTTGGCTTTCGCAAAATCGAATTTTAACGCGGTTTTCTATGGTACCATCAGCGTGGCGCGATTTCGACCCTTCGCGGAACGCAGTCAAGGCAGACAGTACTCCGGCCAGAGGGGGAAGGAGACTCGGGGAGCAAAATGGTGGTGCCGAAATACCGGAATGTGCGGCCGTTCTCGACCCCAGCACAATCGGTCGGCCATCTTGACGCCGAGGCGGTGGCAAACCTGATCGCCTCCGCTGCAGACGTGGCGCTATTCATGGACACTGAGGGTGTCATCAAGGACGTTTCCTGCGGAACCGACTATTGCGTGGGTTTGGGCGTTGGCTCCTGGCTCGACCGCCCTTGGGTGGAAACGGTGATGCCCGACAGCCAGCATAAAGTCGTCGAACTCTTAGAGGCGGCTTCTTCTGGATCCCCAACGCGCTGGCGCGAAATCAATCATGAGACGCCGTGCGGAGATCAGTTCCCGTTTCGCTACAGCGCGCTGCTGACAAAGAATCACGGCCATGTCATCGCAGTCGGCCAGAGCCTGAAATCGGTGGCCGAGTTGGAAGCAAGACTTGTAGGCGCGCTCCAGTCGAGCGAGGCGGATTTTGCCCGCCTGCGGAGGACGGAGCTTCGATACAGGCTCATGTTTCAGATCGCGTCTGAGGCGACTTTGATCGTTGAAGCCTCGACTGGACGCGTTGTGGAAGCCAACGGGGCGGGTTGGGCGATCCTCGGCGGCAGCGCTGAGCAGGACGACCGGTCCGCTTTTGACTTTTTTTCCGGCAGAGATTCATCCGTAATCGGCAAAATCCTGTCCAGCGTCTCTAAAGACGCAACGCCTCGGGTTGCAAGAGCCCGTCTTACAGACTCTGAAATTGAAGTGTTCGTCTCTGCGTCGCCTTTTCTGCAAAATGCGACCGCCTACGTCCTTTTGCGGTTGCTCCGCGTCGAAGAGTAGCCGCGCGGCCATCCAGGAGCGGCCGCGGGGGCTTTGTTGCGGATTAGCGACCACATGCTCCGAATCCCGCCTTCGGAAGACGGCATGTTGTCAGCAACAGCCGGGGAAGCTGGCCGCTAAACCTCCTCCGGCACCTTCAGCTTCTGCCTTAGGATCGCGTTCACTGCATCGGGGTTCGCCTTGCCGCCCGTGGCGCGCATCACCTGGCCGACGAACCAGCCGAGCGTCTTCGGCTTGGTCTGCACCTGCTCGACCTGTTTCGGGTTCGCGGCGATAATCTCGTCCACCACCTTCTCGATCGCGCCGGTGTCCGTTACCTGCGTCAGGCCGCGCTCTTCCACGATCTGCGCCGGAGCGTGCCCCGTTTGCAGCATGATCTCGAACACCTCCTTGGCGATGCGGCCGGAGATCACATTCGAGGAAATCAGATCGATCATCTCGCCGAGATGGGTTGCCGGAACGGGACTGTCAGAGAGGTCCTTACCGGTCTTATTTAGCGCGGCGAAAAGATCGCCCATGATCCAGTTTGCGGCGAGCTTGGCGTCGCGGCCCTTCGCAACCGACTCGAAAAAATCGGCCGAGGCGCGGTCGGCGATGAGCACGCCGGCATCGTAAGGTGAAAGCGCGTAGTCCTTGATGAAGCGCGCGCGCTTCTCGTCCGGGAGTTCTGGCAGCGCTTTCTGAAGCTTCTTCACGAAGGCGTCTGAAAACTCAAGCGGCAACAGATCGGGATCGGGGAAGTAGCGGTAATCGTGCGCCTCTTCCTTGGAACGCATGGAACGTGTATGCCCCGTCTTGGAGTCGAACAGCCGCGTTTCCTGATGGATGGAGCCGCCATCTTCCAGGATGCCGATCTGCCGGCGCGCCTCATACTCGATCGCCTGGCCGATAAAGCGGATGGAGTTCACGTTCTTGATCTCGCAGCGGGTGCCGAGCGCGTCGCCCGGCCAGGCGCACCGAGACGTTCACGTCAGCACGCAACGATCCCTCTTCCATATTGCCGTCACAGGTGCCGAGATAGCGCATGATCGTGCGCAGCTTGGAAATATAGGCTTTGGCCTCCTCGGAGGAGCGGATGTCGGGTTTCGAGACGATCTCCATCAGGCCGACGCCGGAGCGGTTCAGGTCCACATAGGAATAATCCGGGTCCTGGTCGTGAAGGCTCTTGCCGGCGTCCTGTTCCAGATGAAGCCGCTCGATGCCGACATCGAAGGAATACTCCTTGAGATCGACGGTGACGATGCCCTCGCCCACGATGGGGTGCTTAAACTGCGAGATCTGATAGCCCTGCGGCAGGTCGGGATAGAAATAGTTCTTCCGGTCGAACACCGAGTGATGATTGATCTTCGCCTTCAGCCCAAGGCCGGTGCGAATGGCCTGGGCCACGCATTCCTCATTGATGACCGGCAGCATTCCCGGCATGGCGGCGTCGACGAGGCTGACATGCGAGTTGGGGTCACCGCCGAACTCGGCCGACGCCCCCGAAAAGAGCTTCGACTTGGAAAGCACCTGGGCGTGGGTCTCTATGCCCACAATGATCTCCCAGGGGCCGGTTGCACCGTCGATGAGGTTTTCGCGTCTGGTCTGCGTCATGCTGATATGTCCGGTGTCTCTATTGGGTGCGCCGTCCTGGAGAGGGCTCAAAAGGGCGGATAACGAAGCCCGATGATGATGTTCTTTGGGCCTTCCAACTTAAACATTGCCCGCTGAAACGGCACTCTCTTCTCCAACGGTTTTATATCCTCGGGCAAGATTTGGCTGAAGCCGCGGGCCTCGAGCGGCCGCTTCATCAGCCCCGTATCGAGGATGCCATTGTTGTTCTCGTCGTGGAATACGAACACCGCATAATCGCGCTTCGGCACCGACTTGAACGTGTAGGAGACGGTGAGGTCCTGCAAGCTTTCGATTTTCCTGATGCAAATCGCATATTTCTCGAAATCGCAAGGCACATCGGCGGCATGGTCGTCACGAAGCTGAATCTTGCTGGCATAGGGAAACTTCGAAGACTCGCTTTCGCCTGGCCAAAGCGTGATCACAACCTGGCCCTTGTAATTGCGAAGGCCGCTGACCTCGACCCTAAGGTCGAAATTCTCAGCACGCACATCATGAACGCCTGCCGCAACGAAGCCTGTCACGGCGAGAAGGAACCCAAGCAATCTCAGCGTCATCGCCTTACTCTTTCGCTTCCCCGGCCCGTTTCGCGAGGTTTTCTTCCTCGTACTGAATAAACCATCCGATCATCTGGCGCCAGAGCGCAACGGCAAGTTCGGGCGGTAGCCCGCGCTCCTTGGCCCGCGCCTCGACCTTATCGATGACCTGGCGAATGCGCCAGGGCACGGCCGCATCGGCCGGGTTCTTCTTGAGCTGCCAGGCGCGGTCCACATAGGTGAAGCGCTCGGCGATGAGGTCGATCAGTTCTTGGTCGATGCGGTCGATCTCAAGCCGCACGTGATCCATGCTTTCGCACTCTTCGGGCTTACGAAGCGCCATTGAGTTTCTTCCCCGGTTTGGTCTTGGACAAAGGCTTTTCCGCTGGCGGAGACTTTTTCGGTGCAGCCTTTTTCGCGGCCGGTTTCTTGGGTGGCGCCGCGCTCGCGGCCCGCCACCATGGCTCGGGGATGGGCATGCGGCCCACGGCGTCCTCGATCACTTGCCCCGCGCGAAGCACGAGGCCCTCGTCGAAGGGCTTGCCGATGATCTGCAAACCAAGCGGGAGGCCATCCTTCGAGCGCCCGGCCGGCACCGACAAGCCCGGCAGGCCCGCCATATTCACCGTCACCGTGAAAATATCGTTCAGATACATCTCGACAGGGTCGGCCCCGCCGGCGCTACCAAGGGGAAAGGCCGGCGTCGGCGTGGCGGGCGTCAGCACCGCGTCAACTTTCCCGAACGCCTCGTCGAAATCGCGCTTGATAAGGCTCCGCACCTTCTGCGCTTTCAAATAATAAGCGTCGTAATAGCCGGCCGAAAGCACATAGGTACCGATCAGAATGCGCCGCTTCACCTCCGCGCCGAAGCCTTCGGCGCGGGTCTCCTCATACATGCCGATGATGTCTTTGCCATTCACCCGCAGCCCGTAGCGTACGCCATCATAGCGGGCGAGGTTCGACGACGCTTCCGCCGGCGCCACGATGTAATAGGCGGGCAGCGCGGCCTTGGTATGAGGGAGGCTCACATCCACGATCTCCGCACCGGCCTGGCGGAAAATCTCAATGCCCTTTTGCCACAGCGCCTCAATCTCCGCCGACATGCCATCGACGCGGTATTCCCTAGGAATGCCGATCCTAAGCCCCTTCACAGACTGGCCGAGCGCCTGCTCCAGGTCCGGCATTGGCTGAGTCACGCTGGTGGAGTCCTTCGGATCGTGGCTCGCCATGGCCTGAAGCATCAACGCGAGGTCCTTGATGGAGCGCGCCATCGGGCCGGCCTGATCGAGCGAGGAGGCGAAAGCCACCATGCCCCAGCGTGAGCAGCGGCCATAGGTCGGCTTGATGCCGGCCGTGCCGGTGAACGCTGCCGGCTGCCGGATCGAGCCGCCCGTATCGGACGCCGTCGCGCCGAGGCAAAGCCCCGCCGCAACCGCTGCCGCCGAGCCGCCGGACGAGCCGCCCGGCACAAGCCGCTCCTGACTTCCGTTCGCCCGCCACGGATTGACGCACGGCCCGAAATAGCTGGTCTCGGTGGAGGAGCCCATCGCGAACTCGTCCATGTTGAGCTTGCCGAGCATCACCGCGCCCGCATCCCAAAGGTTCTGCGTCACCGTCAACTCATAGGTGGGCACGAAATTGCCGAGGATGTGCGAGCCGGCGGCCGTGCGGACGCCTTTTGTGCAGAACAGAATCCTTGATGCCAAGCGGGATGCCTTCAAGCGGGCGGACGCCGGATTGCGACTTCGCCCCGAGCCGCTTGTCCAACTCCTTCGCCGCGTCCAATGCCCGGTCCGCGGTCACCACGACGAAGGCGTTGAGCGCTTCGTTGCCGGCCTCGATGGCAGCGGCACAGGCTTCGGTCAACTCCGTGGCCTTGATCTCTTTCGAGCGCAGCTTCTCGCGCGCTTCTGAAATGGTCAGCTCGTTCAGTGACATGGGTTATTCGATCACCTTCGGCACGAGGAAGAAGTTGTCTTCGGATTTTGGCGCATTCTTGAGAATGTCCGCGGCCTGACCGCCATCGGTCACGGCGTCCGCGCGCATGGTGGGGGCAGCCGCGCCCGCCGAAGTGAGCGGCTCCACGCCTTCAACCGGTATCGCGTTCAGTTCCTCAACAAAGGCCAAAATGCCGTTGAGTTCACGTTTAAAGCTTTGCGTCTCCTGCGGCGTGACTTTGAGGCGCGCCAGATGCGCGATCCGCTTCACCGTCGCTTCGTCGATTTGCGATTTTGTCATGGCTGTCCCTGCTTTGGGTGCATCATGTCTAGTTTCAGCGCTGCGCGCCCGCAACGGTTTATTTTCAGTGCAGGGGACAACGCGGGTTTGAACTGGGCTACCGGGGCGGGGGCAGCGGAAGCTCATCCTTCGAATTGATGATCCCAAACTCTGATGCGCGGCCTTATCGAGCAAGTATAACTAAATACTTCTGTTCTCCACTGCACGCCCGGCAACTGCACCAAAACCATTCAGCAAAGCTCATGATCGAGGATTACCATAAAGGCCTCGGCTATTTTGGAGCGGGTTATGAAAACATCAAAGAAGTGCACTAAGTGTCAATCCGGCGACATCGTACCCATCCCAGGTCAGCCTTGGACAGGAGGCAACAATATCAAGTGGCCCTGGAATACCGTCAAGGTCACACGCTATCTCTGCGGTTCTTGCGGCTTCATCGAGGAATGGGTCGACCCCGCAGACGATATCGCCAAACTCAAGAAGCGATACGGCCAAGCCCCCGGATAGAGGGGCTGGGCGAAAGGTTATTGCCTTGCAGGCTCTGCAAAGCTCAGCGCTGATTCCAGTGTCACGCCGCGTTCCGGCATTAGTGATCGCCTGATCGCAGCCATGGCATTCGCCAACGCTGCCAAGACGGCGAGAGACATGGTGAAGCAAATCAATCCTAAGTTCGCTTGTTACAGGCGAGCGCCGTGCTACAAATTCCACGCAAAAAAGAAGTTGATGCAAGTCCACCTTGGGGGGAACTTGAAGTGCGATACGTATATCGGTTGACCCTTATCGCAGTCGCATTCCTTATCTTGAAGATGCCGCTCGCCTTTGCAGGAGATGCGGCCGGCGGTTCCATGCCGGCGATCTTGACCATCGGTCATTCGCTCGCGCCGGACACGCTCTATGCTCAGTCCGTGCACGAATTTCAGCGCCGGATGAAAGCCAGGCTTGGCACCGGGATCGAAACCGTCGAGCGCGGCAATGCGGAAATCGGAAACGAAGGCGAGCTTCTACGCAAGGTCAGGGATGGAGAGCGCGTCTTCGCTCTCGTTTCGCCTGTCATGACCGAGGTCGACGACCAATTCGGCGTGTTCGACATGCCTTATCTCATTCTGACGCGCGAGCACCTGAGACAGCGGCGCGCGAGATTGCTGCGTGACTTCCTGGAACCGGCCGCACTGGCGAAAGGCATCCGCCTGCTCGGGCTTTGGGAGAACGGGTTCCGGCATATCACCAACAACGTCCGCCCCATCGAAAGCCCGAAGGATTTGAGTGGCCTCATTTTGCGCGTTCCGACCGGCCGCTGGCAGTCTACCGTCTTTCAAGCCTTTGGCACGCATGCCGTTCCGCTCGAATTCGACAAGGTGCGAGCCGCAATCCAGGACAAGCAGGTGGACGGACAGGAGAATGCGCTCTCGCTGATCAGCGCGCAGAAGTTCGACGAGATTCAGACTTACCTCTCCCTAACGAGCCACACCTACATGCCGATCTATTTCATTGTGAATGAGCGCTACTTTCAATCCTTGCCACCCACGGTGCGGGAGGCCGTCGCCGAGACCGCCAAGGCGATCGAGGATTGGGCGATGAACCGCGGCGAGGAACTCGATGCCAAGTTCAGAGCCGGTCTGTCCAAGCGCATGGCGGTCAACGAAGCCGACAAGCTCGCGTTCATTCTCGCCAGCTTCTCAACCTACGCGCAGTTTGTGAAGGCGGTCCCGCGCGGGAAGGAACTGATCAACCTCATGTTCGACAAGAGCAGTTTGCAGGTGCAGCGATAGGCCCAGACATGCGGCCCTCACCTTGATTTGGACCATGACTGGTCCATATTTTGAGCGAGCCTGAGGCAGTCTTGGAGTTGGCCGCCATGGAAATTTCTGTAACGGATGCGAAGGGCCAGCTGACCGAACTGGTCCGGCGCGCGGAGGCGGGCGATGAGGTTATTCTAACTCGTCACGGGCGCCCTGCGGCGCGCATCGTGCCGGTCAAGGCGGCTCCGGACCGGACGGCGCGGCGGGCCTTGCTCGAATCCCTCCGCAAATCCGCACGCGCTAAGGCGCAGCCGGGTCCAAGTGCTGCCCGCTCGCAGGACTTTCTTTACGGCGAGGATGGCCTGCCCAAATGATTGCTGTCGATACTTCGGCGTTGATGGCGATTCTGCTGTCCGAACCCCAGGGCGAGGCGTGCGCCGGTTTGCTTGAGTCCGAGGCGCGCATCTTGATCTCTGCCGGCACCGTGGCGGAGGCTCTGATAGTGGCCGCCCGGCGCAACGTTGCGGAGGAGATGGCAGCCCTCATCGAGGATTTCGCTTTTGAGGTTGTGAGCGTCACCCCAGCCTCGGCGCGCCGCATCGCCGGCGCTTCCGATCGATGGGGCAACGGGATGCACCCGGCTAGCCTGAATTTTGGAGACTGCTTTTCGTACGAAGCCGCCAAGGAGCATGCTTGCCCGCTGCTTTACGTTGGCAGCGATTTCGCCCTTACCGATGTCCAAAGTGCCTTGGGATGAGGAGCGGGCGCGGCGCATGTCGCGCGCTACGGTGCCCGCAACGGCAGCGCAATATGCTTTTCCGCACCCCCGTCCCAACAAACAAAGCAATCGTCCGATTTACTCGAAGCAGCCGCTTTTAGTTACAACTCAGGAACTTCCCCAACGGCCCCCTTGAACATTGCCGCCTCTTTCCGCGACAAACGAAACATGGGCGGACCGGAAAGGGGTACCATGAAAAATTCCAAGAGGTGCACGAAGTGCCAATCCAGGGACATCGTTCGAGTCCCTGGCGAGATCGGCGGCTATGGCGCCGGCAACAATATCAGGTATGGGTGGACGTTTTATCATGCCGTGAAGGTCACACAGTATCTCTGCGCGTCATGCGGCTTTATCGAGGAATGGCTCGACTCCGCCGACGATATCGCCAAGATCAAGAAGAAGTTTGGGACAGCCGCCGGTTCCTAAGCGCACGGGAAGCATACGCCAGCGCGCCGGTTCGCCATATTCGCCGCACTGGTAACCTTCGCCGGCATCGCCTATAACAGCGGCGAACGAAATGGGAAGTGCGGGGCCTTCGGCGCCCGCAAGGAGCTGATTTTGACGATGTCATCGCGTTGGACGCCGGATAGCTGGAGGCAGAAACCCATTGAGCAGATGCCGGTCTATCCAGACGAGGTGTGTCTGAAAGCGGTCGAGAAGGATTTGGCGAGCTTCCCGCCGCTCGTCTTCGCCGGCGAAGCGCGCGGCCTGAAAAAGAGCTTGGCCGAGGTCGCGGCGGGCCGCGCCTTCGTGATCCAGGGTGGCGATTGCGCGGAAAGCTTCTCCGAGCATGGCGCCGATCCGATCCGTGATTTCTTCCGCGTCTTCCTGCAGATGGCCATTGTGCTGACTTATGCGTCGAGCCGTCCTGTCATCAAAATCGGGCGCATCGCGGGGCAGTTCGCGAAGCCGCGCTCGGCGGGCACCGAAACGGTCGATGGGGTCGAACTGCCGAGCTATCGCGGCGATATCATCAACGACATTGCGTTCACGCCCGCAGCGCGCACGCCCGATCCCCGGCGCATGCGCAAGGCCTACCGGCAATCGGCCGCGACGTTGAATCTCCTCCGCGCCTTCGCCCAAGGCGGCTACGCGGATCTGGAGCGCGTCCATCAATGGACCCTGGGCTTTGTCGCCGATAGCCCGGCCGGCGCCCGCTATAATGAGCTGGCGGGCCGCATCTCGGAGACGCTCAACTTCATGAGGGCCTGCGGTATCACGTCGGATAATTCGGAGCGGCTCCGGAGCACGGACTTCTACACGAGCCACGAGGCGCTGCTGCTCCCCTATGAGGAGGCCTTCGCGCGCATCGACTCCACGAGTGGCCATTGGTACGCGACCTCCGGCCATTTCCTCTGGATCGGCGACCGCACGCGCCAACTCGATCACGCCCATGTCGAGTTCCTGCGCGGCCTGAAGAACCCCATCGGCGTGAAATGCGGGACAAGCATCAAGCCCGATGAACTGCTCAAGCTGATCGATGTCTTGAATCCAGCCGACGAGCCGGGCCGGCTGACGCTCATCGCCCGCTTCGGCGCGGAAAAGGTTGGAGCGCATCTGCCCGATCTCATCCGGGCGGTTCAGCGCGAGGGCCGGACGGTGATCTGGTCCTGCGACCCGATGCATGGCAACACCATCAAGGCCGCGAGCGGCTACAAGACGCGGCCCTTCAGCGCCATCATGCGCGAGGTCGAGGCGTTCTTCGATGTCTGCCAAGCCGAGGGTGCCTATCCCGGCGGCGTTCATGTCGAAATGACGGGCAAGAATGTGACCGAATGCACCGGTGGCGCGCATTCGATTTCGGAGTCGGACCTTTCGAACCGGTATCACACCTATTGCGATCCAAGGCTGAACGCGGATCAAGCGCTCGACTTGGCCTTTCTGGTGGCGGAACGGCTTCGCCGCGATCGCGCGCTCGCCGATAGCCAGGCCGCTGCAGCGGTATAGCCGCCGCGCTTCGAAGCAGCACAGAGGTTGTCTTGGGCGCCGCCGCTTGGCACCCAAGACGTATACCAAGTCCGGTTATCCTTCGCTTCGATGAGGTGGAAGCCCCCCTCACCTCAGCCCTTTCGCCGAGGGGGAGGCAGTCTGCAACGGCTGTGGCAGCGTCGCTTCTACCTTAATTCGTCTGGGCGAAAGCGGATCAACTCGCCGGAATTTCCCGATGCGCGGGCTTGGCCTGCGGAACCGGCGCCAGCCACGTCTTGTCGGTCTCGATCAAGAAATCGGCGATGATGCGCTGGCTGAAGCGGTCCATCAGAAGCGGCGCGTGTCCCTCGTTCCGGATCAGGACCGGCGTCAAATTCGGATGCCGCGCCTGCATTTCCAGCACCGTGGCGGCGGACAGAAGGTCGGAGTTTTCGCCGCGCAGAACCATCAGCGGCTTATCCTTGAGGGACTCGAAGTGCTCCCACATCGTGGGCACCGGCTTCGAGATATCCACCTCCGAAAGGGCCTTCCCAACATCGGGGTCGTAAGCCGCTGCCGGCCTGCCGTCCTTCTCGTTGAATAATTGACGGGTCCACGCCTCCCAATCCGCATCGCCGAGCGCTGTGAACTGGTGCTTGTTGATCTCGCGCACGATCTCGTTGGCCTCGCCCCAATCGCGAGGCACGGGGATTTTGCCGGCATAGCCCATAATGCGTGCGAGGCCCGCCGTTTCGATGACGGGGCCGATATCGTTGATCACGAGACAGCCAATTGCCGCCGGGCGCATGACCGCGAGCAGCATCGAAATGATGCCGCCGCGCGACGTGCCAACAATGGCGATATCGTCGAGTCCCCGCAGCGTGAGAAAGGAAACGATGTCCAGCAACTCGATATAGGCCGAGTAATTCCGCCAGTCTTTGTCCCACTCGGAGCGTCCACGGCCGCGGTAGTCGAGGCAATAAACGGGGCGGGGGTGCGTGGGATGGGCCGCCAGCGAAAGCGCGAGGCTCTCAAAGTCGCGCCCGTTGCGCGTGAGGCCCGGCAGGCACAACACCGGACGACCAGGCGCCTCGTCACTCCCATACTTTTTGACGTAGAGAAGCAGATCGTCATGACTGCGGTAGAAGATGTCCTCTTCGTCGATCCCGGCCGCATGCTCAGAAATTGTCATGGCGTCTCATCCAAATCGGCGCTTCCCGCGAAGCCGGCGAAATCGGGAATCTTCCCCGGCCGCCCCCGGTGCAAATCCTCGACAATCTGGAAGCTTGTCTTGCTGTTTTCAAAGCGGCACCGGTAAAGCTGGATACTTTCGAGGATCTTTTGAACATAATTGCGGGTTTCTGTGAACGGAATGCGTTCGACCCAATCGATCGGATCGATGGTTTTGCCGCGCGGATCGCCAAAGTCCTTAATCCACTCCCTCACGCGCCCAGGCCCCGCGTTGTAAGCCGCAAGGGTGAGCACGTACGATCCATCGTAACCCGAAAGCAGCTGTGCCAGAAAGACCGAACCGAGCGTCACATTGTAGGACGGATCGGAAATCAGACGGCCAGCCTCATACTTCATCTTGACCTCTGCCGCAACATTTCTTGCCGTCTCCGGCATGAGCTGCATGAGCCCGCGCGCGCCGACCTTGCTGACGGTGCCCGTGTTGAATTCGCTTTCCTGCCGTGTCAGCGCGTTCAAGAGAGCCGGCTCTAGCTTTGCGTTACCTCCCGCCCGGTCGAACTTGGGCAGGAGCGTCGGAAAGGCATAGGCGTCGGTGGCGTAGCCGCGCAGCAGAGCGATCTTCGCCGCCTGGATCGCGACGTGGCGCGGAAGCGTTCGCTCGGCGAGTTCCATGACGAGGGTCATCTGGGCGGGATCGCGAATTTGCCGGGCCAGGTCGAACACGTAGGTGACAAGAACGCTTTCGAGGCCAAGCTGCTTCGCAATCATCACGGCTTTGAAGGCATCCTCATTGACGAATGCGGCTATCTCCTCCTTCGAGGGCTGCGGAGGCGCGCGGAATTCGCATGCCGCGGCTTTGTGGAGCGCCTGCCGGGACAAAGCGCCGTAAAACGTGAAATAGCGGCCGGCGGAGGCGGCGAGGTAGTCCTGGGCTTCTTTCTGGGCACCGAGCTCCAGTTTTGCCCGGCCAAGCCAATAATCGGCGCGTGCTTCGGTCCGTGCAAAGCCAGGGGCGCGCGAAGCCTCGAAATGGGTCACCGCGCGACCGGGATCCTTGAGGAAGCGAAGCGCAATCCAGCCCGCGAGAAACTCGGCTTCTGAGAGCGACTCGCCCTCAAGCGGCCCGTGATTACTGGCGATGGCAAACGCGGTCTTGGGCCGGTCATCGCTCAGGGCGCGCCGGACCTCGCTGCGCCGGAACTCCCACCAGCGGCCCGGATCGGCGAGATCGGCAGAGTCCGGCCCGATCGAGCGCAGGAGTGCCCAAAGCCTGTCGTCCTCTCCCTCACGGCGCAGAGCCTTGAGCCGGGTCAGCAGCGTACCGGGGCCGCCTAAGCGCTTCTTGGAGAGGTTGAAAGCGTCCTCCGCCGC
The DNA here is from genome assembly GCA_963817705.1 of uncultured Alphaproteobacteria bacterium. Classification (GTDB taxonomy): domain Bacteria; phylum Pseudomonadota; class Alphaproteobacteria; order Rhizobiales; family Rhodomicrobiaceae; genus Rhodomicrobium. Next base: position 968,813 of record CAWFPF010000001.1, on the reverse strand, counting down.
CTTGACCTGCAGCGTCTTGCTTGGCTTTTCGGGCTCGCCCTTCTTCTCCTTGTCATCGGCGGCCTTGCTGTCTTCGCTGTTCTTGACCGCCTTCTTGACGCCGGCAAGCCTGGCAAATGACACGACGCCCAAAGCGCCGGCCTTCCCGCCAATCGCCGCCTGACGATTTGGGACTTCGGCTTCGGCGCGGCGTCTCCCCTTGCGGTGCGCGATTTTGTTCCGGTTTCCGCCGCGCCCTTTGACGGTCTTACGCCGAAGCTTCGCCACAGCCTTGAGACCCTTTTTGATTGTGTCCGAGGCGACTTTTTCTTCTTTTTGCACCGCGCGGATCGCGAGCATGCGTTCTCGCCGCGCGGTGTCATCGGGGGTGAGCAACGAGCCGAACCGGGTCAGAAATTGCTGCTCGACGGCAGGATCGAGCGCATAGCGATTCCAGGCGAACCGTACCATTGCCGCCCCGCGCTCGCGTTCGCCCGTATCGATCAGCGCGGCGCCGAGACTGCCATGGCCGGCGCCGCTCAGAGGCACGCGATTCGTGAAATATTTTAGAACGGTCTCGCTTGGCGCGCTGGAGAGAAACAGGTGCTTTTCGTAGAGTGAATCCTGGGGCGGCTCAGGAAACAGGGGATGAGCCGCGCGGAAGGCCATCACCTCCTGGAAATCGGCGTCATGCTGGCGCAAGCGCTTCCATTCCGCGAACGTCTTTGCTGCAGGATCAGCGATTTTTTGGATCGCAGCGCGCGCGTCTTCGTCATCCTCCCGGCCCGCGGCTTCGACGGCTTCCTTGACGGCCTTAGCATCCTCCTCGCTCAGCTTGAACGACAGCAGCGGCTGCAACGCCTCTGTCATCGCGTCCCGCGAGAACGGTTTCGGAAACGTCACCTCGACCGCCGGGACCAAAACGGGCTCCGCCTTCGCGGCGTCCTTTGCCGCATCGTGCGCGGGACCTTTTGAATGACTGGCCTTGTGAGCTTGCGATAGCGGGGTGCCGGGCGGCGCGAGCAGAACCGCGGCGAAGCCGAGAGCCAATCCGATCAGCGTAGCTCTCAGAAGCCCAAAAAGGTCTTTTCGCGAAGGTGTCTTGGCGGGAGGCGTTGACATTTCCCCATCTGATGAAAGAATGCGTCGCTTAGCTCACCGCATCGAAACGGTGCCTTGGTTTGCGGCCGGTTTACTAAGTATGTCCAATGCAGTGCCGCCTACCACAGCTTCATTCCACGTTTAGCCGTCATAATCCGGCCAGAGAATGACAAGCTTGTCAATGCTGCGAGCTTTCCGGACGGTAAAGCGCGAGACTGGCTAAGTTTGTGTGACCAGCTTATAGACAATCGATTCGAAAGCGAGGGTAGGCCAAAATGTTCAAGGGGTCGTTTACGGCGCTCATTACACCGTTCGAGGGCGGCGAGGTCGATTACGACGCATTTCGCCGTCTTGCGGATATTCAGATCGAGGCGGGAACGCATGGGCTGGTGCCATGCGGCACCACTGGCGAATCGCCAACACTGAGCCATGACGAACACCGCCGGGTCGTGGAAAACTGCATCGCGGCCGCGAAGGGCCGCGTTCCGGTGATCGCGGGGGCCGGTTCGAACAGCACGACGGAAGCTATCGATCTCGCGCGGCACGCCGAAAAGGCAGGCGCGAGCGCCGTGCTCGTGGTCACGCCTTATTACAACAAGCCGACGCAAGAAGGGCTTTTCCAGCATTACAAGGCGATCAACGACGCCATCGGCATCCCGATCATCATTTACAACATCCCAGGCCGGAGCGTGGTCGATATGTCGGTCGCGACCATGACAAGGCTGTCGGCGCTTGCGAATATCGCGGGCGTGAAGGACGCCACGGCGTCGCCGGTGCGCTTGAGCCAGCAGCGCCTGGCCATGGGTGAAACCTTTAACCAGCTCTCGGGCGAGGATGGGACGGCGCTGGCCTTCATGGCTCATGGCGGCCATGGCTGCATCTCGGTCACATCCAACGTCGCGCCCAAGCTCTGCGCCGAGTTCCAGAACGCTTGTCTCGCTAGCGATTACCGCCGCGCGCTTGAGCTTCACGACCGGCTGATGCCGCTTCACGAGGCCCTGTTCGTGGAAACGAGCCCCGGCCCCGTGAAATATGCCGCCTCGCTGCTTGGCCTCTGCAAGCCCGAAACCCGGCTGCCACTCGCACCCGTCGCGGAGCAGACCAAGGCGATCGTCGCCGCCGCGCTAGAGAAAGCTGGCGTGCGTGCAGGAAAGGCCAGCTAGCCGCGATGGCCGGACCCACCCCGACATCGGTTCGTAAAGTCGTCGCTGAAAACAGGAAAGCGCGCTTTTCCTATTTCATCGACGACACCTTCGAGGCCGGCATCGCGCTCGGCGGCTCGGAGGTGAAGTCGCTGCGCCAGGGCAAGGCCAATATCGCGGAATCCTACGCCACCGAGCAGAACGGCGAAATCTTCCTGATCAACGCCTATATCCCCGAATATCTCCAGGCCAACCGGCTGAATCATGAGACGCGCCGGCCGCGCAAGCTGCTGCTGCACAAGCGCGAAGCCAACCGGCTGATCGGCGCGGTGCAAAAGGACGGCATGACGCTGATCCCGCTGCGCATCTATTTCAACGATCGCGGCCGGGCCAAGCTTGAGCTGGCGCTTGCCCGCGGTAAGAAGCTGCACGACAAGCGCGAGACCGAGAAGAACCGCGACTGGGAGCGCCAGAAGGGCCGGCTGATGCGCGACCGGGGTTAAGCCATCAAGAGCGCGCGGCCCGCGGAATATTGAGTTCTTTGCATGCCAGAGCGATCATTCTAGAGGCGCGATCCCGGATCTGGGCGGCTTTCCACTCGGGTTTGTCCGCAATTCCGGAAAGCGTCCTATACTTCTTGGACTGTTCTTGAAGCGTGGGAAGCTTCAAGTAAAAGTCGAGGTTCGTGATCTTTGCGTTCTCCGAATAATCGATCAGCGCGAGATTGCCGATGGAATGGCACGCAGAGAAGCGTTCCTCCTCGTCGGGAAAGTCGGCAAGCCATTGAGAGTCGGGGGCCGGCCTTTGCGGGAGCACGTGCTCGACGGAGGCAAAGGCCGCATCCGGGGTCAGATTGCCGCCTGCTGACACCGATTCGAGCCACCGCAAGAGGGACAAGCGAATCTCGTCGTCGTGAAGCGGCGTACTGAGCGTCTCGACGGCCCGGGCAATCTGCCGGGGCGGAAAAGTCAAAGCGCCGGGCCGGAGTCCCCGCGCCGACAAGGGGTCGCGGCGCGACCGCCATTGTCTCAGTGCGTTACCGAAAATTTTCTCGCGGTCGGCGGCGGAAAACCTCGCAAGCGCCACGATCATACAGGCGCGGTGCAGGCCTTCGAACCTTTTCACGAAGGTTTTGGCGGCCTTCGTGCCCGCGCCGCCATCCTTCTTGCCCTGACTATCGCGCAATTCCTTGAACCAGGCCAAGGCCAGAGGTTTCCACTCGAACCACTTGAAAAATCCCAGCCTCCAAATGTCGGGATTGGAGACAAGACCCGCGGGCTGCCTCATCTTTACATGAAGGTCCTGCCAGGCCGAGGCATAAAGGTGGATTTCGGCGAGCACCGCATGGAGGCGCACAGCTCCGTGATTTCGTTCGATATAATCCGCGAGCTTGGTGAGATGATCGGGCCCCTGAGGCTCCTGCCTCTGGATGAAATCGAAGGCTTTCATGAAGTCTTCGAGCCCGTCTCCGACGATGTGAAGGAGGCCATCCCAATATTTCGTGAGGACATCGGCGACCTGATCGGCACCGGCAATGTCGAAGATTTGGCCCTTGAAAATATCGATGGGCCGAAGGTTAACACCGCGGTCGTTCGAGGTGATGAAGACTTGCCGCGCCAGCGACTGCGAGTCGGTTTCCGCAACGACGAGGAAAGTGCGCTCAAGCAGGAAATGTGCGAACCGCGATAGGCGGCCATCGTTCCAGTTCCGGAGATAGGTGTAAAGCTTGTTGCGCGATTCTCTGATGCGCCGGCCCCGCTCGCTGACGGCCCGGCGGAAATTTTTCGCGGCGGCGCCTGCGGTCTGGATCTCCGTGAGCAAAGTGCGGTCGGCGCCAGGAAGGCTCATCCTTTGCAATGCGTCCGCCTGCACTACGTCTTCGATGCGCGTCCTTAAGCTGGCCGAACCGGTTAGATCCCGAATGATGCAAAGCAGGATCGTCAGCGTCGTCGCGCGCTGCAGTCCGTCGAAAATTTCGTAGCGGCCGCTGTCCAGCCGGTGGAGCATGACCTCGCCGAGATGATAGCCCGGCGCAAGTTCACGGTCTTCCGCTTGCCAATCGGTAGCGGCCGGTTCGCCCTCATGGACCTCGGTCCCGGCGTCTTCCTCCAGCACTGAAACGTGGGCTTCGCCGGACTCGCCAGGCTCATCCGCTCGCTGGGAGCAGGCCCGGTCGATGTCGTTGAAGAGTTGTTCGCTGTGCTTGGCATCCCAAACGTAGTCGCGCTGGACGCTGGCGGCGGTGAACGTCCCTAACTTCAAAAAGCCTTCGACTGAAAGGATTTGCGCTGACAGGGGCATTGGCTTTCTCAAAATAGCGTGATGCGGCAAAAATAAGTTCCCGCTAGCTTGGCTAGCGGCAAACCGGGGGACAGTGAAGACCGGAGCGGCAAGTCTTCCACATTGCGATGCGGCAAATCCAATATACAATCTCCCATCATCGCATAAGGAGATCCGATGCAACGAGTTGCAAACAGAACGGGGGGTGAACTTCTCGCCAGCCAGCTTCGCCTGAATGGGACAGACCTAGTATTCGGCGTGCCGGGGGAAAGCTACCTCCCGGTGCTCGACGCGCTCTACGCTTACCAGGATGTCATGCCTTTCATCGCCTGCCGCCAGGAGGGCGGGGCCGCAATGATGGCCGAGGCGCATGGCAAGCTGACGGGGCGCCCCGGCATTTGCATCGTCACGCGCGGCCCAGGGGCCACCAATGCGAGCGCCGGCATTCATGTGGCCCGGCAGGACTCGACGCCGATGATCCTATTCATAGGCCAGGTTGGGCGCGGCTTTCGCGACCGCGAGGCCTTCCAGGAGGTCGATTTCCGGGAGATGTTTGGCCCGCTTGCAAAATGGGTGGCACAAATCGATGAGGCGGCGCGCATTCCTGAATATGTCAGCCGCGCTTTTCACGTCGCGGTGTCCGGACGCCCGGGACCCGTCGTCCTGGCATTGCCCGAAGACATGCTGCGGGAAGAGGCCGCGGTGGCGGACGCGGAGCCCTATACGCGGGTGGAAGCGCGGCCTGGCGCGCAAGACCTGGCAAGGTTCGGGGCCATTCTCGCCGCCGCGAAACGCCCTCTCGCGATCCTCGGCGGCGGAGGGTGGGACGCGGAGGCTGTGCAGCGCGTCCAGGCGTTCGCCGGCGCGAGCGGGCTGCCTGTCGCGGTCTCGTTCCGGCGGCAGGACTATTTCGACAACGCGCATCCCTGTTACGCGGGCGACGCCGGGATCGGCCTCAATCCAAAGCTTGCGGAACGCATCCAAGCCGCCGACGTGCTGGCGGTGCTGGGTTCGAGGCTGAGCGAGGCCTCCACGCGGGGTTATACGCTGCTCAACATCCCGAAGACCGGGCAGACCCTCATCCATGTACACGCAGATGCAGGTGAGCTTGGCCGCGTCTACCACGCCGATTTGCCCATTGTATCGGGGCCGCGTGCCTTTGCGGCGGCGCTCGCGGAGTTGGAACCCGTCGATGGTTCGGCATGGTCAGCGTGGGCGAGGCAGTCGCGCGAAGACTATGAGGCTTGGCAGACGCCAACGCGCTCGCCCGGCTCACTGCAACTCGCCGAGGTGGTGGGCTGGCTCAGGAAGGCTCTGCCGGACGACGCCATCGTCACCAACGGAGCGGGGAATTATGCAATCTGGGTGCACCGCTTCTTTCGCTACCGCCAGTTCGGGACGCAGCTGGCTCCCACCTCCGGCTCCATGGGCTATGGCGTGCCGGCCGCGATTGCCGCCAAGCTCGCGCACCCGGAGCGCACGGTCGTCGCCTTCGCCGGTGACGGCTGCTTCTTGATGACCGGCCAGGAATTCGCGACCGCGATGCAGTATGGCGCGGCGGCCATTTTCCTCGTGGTCAACAACGGAATGTACGGCACCATCCGCATGCATCAGGAGCGGAATTACCCCGGACGCGTGCTTGGGACCGGGCTCCGTAACCCCGATTTCGCGGCCTATGCCCGCGCCTTTGGCGGCTTCGGAGCCGTGGTCGAGAGGACGGAGGAATTCCCGGCTGCGTTCGAGGCGGCACGAGCGTCGGGCCTGCCTTCCATCCTGGAGCTGCGCGTCGATCCGGAGGCGATCACGCCGCGCGAGAGCCTGAGCGGCATCCGGGTGCCGGCTTCGGGTGGAGCGGCTTCAGCGCGGCGCTCTTGAACTCAGGAGCCGGTCCAGATCGGGCAGGAGCACGATGCCGTCCTGGTCGCTGCCGCAGGCGTGCACGACGATCCAGGTGCAGGGCGCGCCACTCTCGTTCGAAGGGGCATGAGGCACGCCGGCCGGCATGTAGACCTGCTCGCCTGGCCGCACCTCGATGCGATGCTCCAGCTCATCGCCGTAGTACAGCGCGCAATTGCCGTTGAGGAGGTAAGCAATCGTCTCGATATCATCGTGATAATGCGCGTTCGCACGCGCGCCATCGGGCATGGGCAATACGTTCATGCAGACTTTGCGCGCGCCAACCGTCTCGGCGGAGGCACCCGCCTGGTAGGTGAAGCCCTGCTTGCCAACATAGGTCTGGCCGGGCGCAATCACCCGCACACGCTCTGTTTCGGACGCCATTTGCGCTCCATCGCTTTGATGCGAGCTAAAGGTTCGAAGCCCGCGGCGGTTCCCAAGCGGGCTGCGAATCCCGCCGCGCCGAGGACAAGCTGAACGAACTGACACAGACTCGCGCCTCTAAATTACCAAGATACGCCGGTATCACGCCGCGAATATTTGGGGGTGGCTATGCGCAGGTTATTTCTCGCGGGCGTTTTTCTTTTTGGCTTCATCGCGGCGGCCGTGGCAGCGCCGGAGAAGCGCGTGGCGCTGGTGATCGGCAATAGCGCCTATACAGCGCTCAAGCCGCTGAAAAATCCAGGCATCGATGCGGAAAGCCTCGTCAAGACCTTGGCGGAGCGCGGCTTCGACGTGATCTCCTGCGATGGTCAGCGGCCCGGCTGCTTCGATCTGAGCCGCGACGGGCTGACCTCCGCCATCGCGCAGCTCGCGGCGAAGGCGGACGGCGCGGACCTCGCGCTTGTCTTCTACGCGGGTCACGGCATGGAGGCCGCCGAGGGCAACGTGCTCGCGCCCGTGGACGCCGATATCGACTGCGCGGCGCAGCAGGTGACGCGCGGCGTGCTCATCGATGAGGTGCTCGAAGCGCTCCACGGCGCGCGCCAAAAAATCGTGGTGCTCGATGCCTGCCGCAACGACCCGCTCGGCCAAATCTGCCCGCCGGCCACCAAGGCCAAGCTTACCTTCCGCCAGTTCAAAATTCCCGACGCCGGCAATTTCCTGCTGGTCAGCTCGACCAAGCCCGGCCAGGTGGCGCTCGACGGCCTGCCCGGCGCGCATTCGCCCTTCGCCCGCGCGCTGTTCGCCGCGCTCGCCGCCACGCCGAACGTGCATTTCGACCAGGTGTTCAACCGCGTCTCGAAGACTGTGATCGACGAGACGGCCAAAGCCAATTTCACGCAAATCCCCGAGATGCTGATCCGGGGCGGCGCGCCCGAGGCCTGCCTTGCGGGCGAGGCTTGCGCGGCCGATCCGCAAGCCGCCGCGCTGCGCGAGGAGCTGGAGACGCTGAAGCGCAACGCCGCGCGCGATCAGGAGTTCATCGAGCCGGGCAAGGCCTATCTCGCCCGCATCGAGACAAACTATGGCCGCGCGCTCTCGGAGGACGAACGCCGCCGCGCGCTGACCGAGTTCGCGGAACTGACCCGGTCTCTGGCCGCGCGCAACGATAACCGCGCCGAACGCGCGCTGGAAAAACTGAAAACCGGCGATACGGCCGAGGCCGAGCGGCTGTTCCAGGAAGACCTCGACGCCGGGCCGGCCGAGGAGGCCGAGGTGATGGCCGAGGCCCAGCGCCGGACGGCGGCGCTGCGCAGGAAAAAAGCCTCCTCCGCGCGCAATCTCGCCGCGCTGGCCCGCGCGAAGGACGTGGCCAAGGCGCTGGCCTATTACAAGCAGGCCACGGACCTCGACCCGGACGACGCGGAGACCTGGGACGCCTACGCCCGCGCCGCGCAAGATGCCGGCCGCACGGACGAGGCCAAGGCGGCCTTCGCGCAAGCCGCGCTGAAAGCCCAAGGCGATTATGCGGATTTCACCCGCTACTGGGCCACCCTTGGCCAAGGCGACATCGCCTTTGCGCAGGGCAGCCTTGCCGAAGCGCGCGGGCTCTACGAAACCGCATCCGCCATTGCGGACCGGCTGGCCAAGGCCGATCCCAACAATGCCGGCTGGCAGCGCGATCTGTCGGTGAGCTATTCAAATGTAGGCGACGTTCGGGTTGCGCAGGGCGATCTTGCCGGAGCGCTCGAAAACTTCCGGCGCACGAGCGAAATCCTCGACCGGCTGGCCAAGGCCGATCCCAACAATGCCGGTTGGCAATATGACCTTGGAATCAACAATGAACGCATCGGCGGAGTGCAAATGGCGCAAGGCGATCTTGCTGCCGCTCTTAAGTCTTACCAAGCCAAGCAAGATATCATATCGCGTCTCGCCAAGGCCGATCCCAACAATGCCGGCTGGCAGCGCGATCTGTCGGTGAGCTACGACAATGTTGGCGACGTGCTTGTGGCCCAGGGCAACCTGCCCGATGCGCTGAATTCTTATCCTTACCAAGGCGAAGTCTCGGCCATTTCGAGACCGGCTGGCCAAGGCCGATCCCAACAATGCCGGCTGGCAGCGCGATCTGTCGGTGAGCTACGACAGGGTGGGCGACGTGCTTGTGGCGCAGGGCAACCTGCCCGAGGCGCTGAAATCCTTCCAAGGCAGTCTCGCCATTGCAGACCGGCTGGCCAAGGCCGATCCCAACAATGCCGGCTGGCAGCGCGATCTGTCGGTGAGCTACAATAAGGTGGGCGGCGTGCTTGTGGCACAGGGCAACCTGCCCGAGGCGCTGAAATCCTTCCAAGGCAGTCTCGCCATTGCAGACCGGCTGGCCAAGGCCGATCCCAACAATGCCGGCTGGCAGCGCGATCTGTCGGTGAGCTACTGAAATGTTGGCGACGTTCTTGTTGCGCAGGGCGAACCTGCCGGAGGCGCTCGAAATCCTTCCAAGGCAGTCTCGCGCGATTCCAGACCGGCTGGCCAAGGCCGATCCCAACAATGCCGGCTGGCAGCGCGATCTGTCGGTGAGCTACGAGAAGGTGGGCGACGTGCTTGTGGCGCAGGGCAACCTGCCCGAGGCGCTGAAATCCTTCCAAGGCAGTCTCGCCATTCGAGACCGGCTGGCCAAGGCCGATCCCAACAATGCCGGCTGGCAGCGCGATCTGTCGGTGAGCTACATTAAGGTGGGCGACGTGCTTGTGGCCCAGGGCAACCTGCCCGAGGCGCTGAAATCCTTCCAAGGCAGTCTCGCCATTGCAGACCGGCTGGCCAAGGCCGATCCCAACAATGCCGGCTGGCAGCGCGATCTGTCGGTGAGCTACGACAGGGTGGGCGACGTGCTTGTGGCGCAGGGCAACCTGCCCGAGGCGCTGAAATCCTTCCAAGGCAGTCTCGCCATTCGAGACCGGCTGGCCAAGGCCGATCCCAACAACGCCGAATGGCAATATGACCTTGGCATCAGCAATGAGCGCATCGGCGGAGTGCAAATGGCGCAAGGCGATCTTGCTGCCGCTCTTAAAGCTTACAAGCAAAGCAAGCATATCATCTCGCGTCTCGCGAAGGCCGATCCGGGCAACGCCGGCTGGCAGCGCGATCTAGCCGTGTCCCACGCAAAGCTCGCCGATCTCTATGCCAAGACGGGAGAGCGGGAGAAGGCGCGCGCCGCGCTGGGCGAGGGCAAGGCGATCATGGAGGCCATGACGAAGCTTTCGCCGGATAACGCGGAATGGAAGCGCGACCTCGCCTGGTTCGAGGGGCAGATCGCGGATTTGGAGGCGGCGCCTTACCGGGAGGCGAGGGCGGCGGCCGAGGCGGCTTTCGGCGCGGGAGAGTTTTCGAAGGCGGCCGCGTCGCAGGCGAAGCTCGCGGATGCGATGGAGAAGGCCGAGCGCGAGAAGGCGGGCAAGCCTGGGCCGGACACCGCTTCGGCGTTGCTTGGGCTGTCGTGGTACAGGCTGTTCAACCGCGATTTCAAGGGCGCGCTGCTGGCGTCGGAGCGGGCCGCCGCCATCGAGCCGGCAAACATCGTCCACGCCACGAACAAGGCGCACGCGCTCATGTTTCTCGGCCGCGCGAAGGAGGCCCGCTGGTTCTATCTGCGCTTCAAGGGCCAGCCTGTGGAGAAGGGCGGCAAGCTGTGGGAGGCGGCGATCCTCGACGATTTCAAGGAATTCGAGAAGCGCGGGCTGAAGCACCGGCAGATGGCGGAGATCGAGGCGGCGCTCGCGGCGCCCGCGCCGCGGCGGTAATTGTGGACCGCTCGCCGTTTGTCATGGCCGGGCTTGACCCGGCCATCCACGGGGTTACAAGCGCGTGCAGTTTTCTGGATGGCCGCATCGAGTGCGGCCATGACGGGTCGGGTTTCTTCCGATGGAGACGAGCCCGCCCATATTCATATCGAGCGCGACGATAGGATCGCGAAGTTCTGGCTCGATCCCGTGCGGTTGGCGCGCAGCGGCGGGTTCCGTGCGAGCGAAATTGCAGCTCTCGCCGCTCTGGCAATCGAGAATAAGGACAGGCTTTTGGAGGCATGGCATGACGCAATCGGCGGTTGAGCACCGTGTCCCGCGCGCGATCCCGGTTTCGGTTACACCGGACATGCCTGGAGGTCGTCCTTGATGATGGCCGCTTGATTGCGGTGCCGCTGGCATGGTTTCCGAGATTGTTGCACGGCACGGAAGAGGAGCGGTCGCGCGCGCGCCTCATCGGCCAAGGCGAAGGTCTGCATTGGCCCGATCTTGACGAGGATATCAGTATCGAAGCGTTGCTGGCGGGCCGGCCATCCGCGGAGAGCGCTTCTTCTCTGAAACGCTGGCTGGAGAGCCGGGGCTGCGCCTCATAAGGCAGCCTTTCAAGAAAAGCCGGGGCTGCTGTCCGGAAGACATCGCAGAGTTCTGCGAACAGCGGGCTGAAACACTGCAGATGGAGGAGATCGCGGCGACCTCGGATTAGCCTCTCGCTTCGGGCTTGGCCCAGGCGGCGAGCGCCCGGACGATCCGGAAAACTCGACGGCCTGGGCGTGCTACGCAGGGGGGGATTACTTCTTCGGTCTCGCCCCGCCGGCCGGCTTCTCTTTCGCAAACGGCGCAGCCGCAGGCGCAGCTTTCGGCTTTTCGGCTTTGGGTTTCTTAGGTTCGCGGTTAGTTCTCTTTTGACCTTTGGCCATGATCGCCTCCTTATGAGCAGAGAGATCTTATATCATTTTTGGAGGCGGCGGCATTAGTGCCGTGAAACGCAAAGAGGAAGTTCGATGGCAGTCGGTACGGTCAAGTTTTACAACAGCGCAAAGGGTTACGGCTTCATCCAGCCCGACGAGGGCGGGAAGGACGTATTCGTTCATGTGACCGCGCTCGAACGGGCTGGCATACACAGCCTCGTCGAGGGCCAGAAGGTTTCATTCGACGTCGAAGCAGACCGGCGCACAGGGAAGTCGTCCGCGACGAACATTCGCGAAGAGTAACCGCGAAGATCGCCGTTACGGAGCCGATGTGGGGAAAGCGGGCTGCCGGCATTGGCTCGCCTCCCGGCATAAGCGTTAGGGGCAAGACCGTAGGAAAGGCGCTGCCTTTTCGCGCCTGTTGCGGTTGTCATCGGCAGAACGCCTAGAGCGGAGCGGCAGCCGCTCCGCTTGGGTAAGTCCGTTGTGCCACACTATGCTGGCCCGCCTTGACGCGCAGGCGCCCGGTCCATCTTCAGCCTGGCCGCCCATAACCTCGCGCCTGCCAAAACTGCCTGCATAAAGTATAAAGCACAGGTTGACGGCGGCCCCGGCAGATTTTAAAGCCCAGTCAAATCACCGCCGCAAAGGGGAACGGAATGCGGACAGTCCTCAAAGGATTTCTTCCTGGGCTGGCTCTGTGCCTGTGCGGCACCAATCATGCGGTGGCGGATGGCAGGGCCGTTTTTGTCGTCGACGCCACAGCGCAAATGAGCGCGAAGCTTGGCCAGCAGCGCAAGATCGACGCGATGAAGAGCGCGGTCAGCGGGGCCGTTTCGCGCATGGACCCCAACACTCACGTGGCGCTGTGGGCCTTCGGGGCAAACCCCGCCAGGAAATGCGAGGACAAGGGGGTGCTCGTCCCGCTGCAGCCGGCCAGCACGGCGGCAAACGCGATCGATAAAGCGCTGAGCACGATACAGCCGAGAGCGGCCCGCGCCCCGATCCTCGATACCGTGCACGCTGCGCTTGCCGCGCTGGGCGAGCCCAAGGACGCGGCCGTGGCGGCGATCCTCATCGCGGGAACCGGCGACGATTGTATGGGCGACATCTGCGCCGAGGCGAAACGGCTTCACGTCAGCTACCCGAACGCAAAGCTGGCGGTGACCGGCATCGGCATGAGCGACCAGGCTGCGGCTAATTTCACATGCGCCGCCAAGGAAATGGGAGGCTCTTTCACGGCTGTGAAGTCAGGCACCGATCTCGACCGGTCGATTCGACAGGTCCTCGACATTGCGCCGAACGCCAAGCCGGCAAAGACGCCGGGGCAAGCCGCGCCCAGCGCACCCGGCGCGGGCGCTGAGAAGGGACAAGCCGCGGATGCGACGCCTGCCTCGGCGCCCGCGGTGCCGGGCAGCGAAAAGCCGGCCGAAGCGCAACCCGCGATCAAGGCCGAAGCGCCGCAACCTCCGCAGCCGGAGCCCAACGCAGTGCTTTCCGCCGTTTTGGCGGATGGTATGTCTCCTCTCGGCGAAGGGGTCACCTGGGAAATCTACAAGATCAACACGACGCCGACCGGCCAATTGCGCGCCGCCGAGGTGCCAACCTGGACCGGCGGAGGCGGGCAGGCCAAGGTCAAGCTCGCCGACGGCCGCTACGCCGTTCATGCCGCCTATGGTTTTGCCGCCGGCACCGGTGACTTTACCGTGGGCGCAGGCAAGACAGAAAAGACGATAGCGCTGGATGCCGGCACCATCGCCGCCGAAGCTTTTCAGACACGCGATTCGCAATCGGCCTCTGAGGCATTTTTCGTCCTTTACCGCCGCAAATCGGCCGCTGCACTCGAATTGATCGGGCGGTCGAGCGAATCTCCGGCGGTTTTCCGGGTGAATACCGGCAACTACGTGCTCACGGCCTTCGCAGGGCTGGCAAAGCTTGACGCCGCTGTCAAAGTCGAGGCCGGAAAGGTGTCCGCGGTCCGGATGGCGCTCAACACCGGCACGCTCGAAATCAAGACGCTCGCCGGCGATTCCAAGCCCGTTACCGCATGGCATGAGATTTATCCCGCGGCTTCCCAGCCGGGGGGCAGCCGCTGTTGCGGATCGCCGGCGGAGCGCATCGCGTTGAGCTTCCAGCCGGCACTTACCGTTTGGTTACCGCTTATGGGGACGCGCGGTTGGAAACCGCCGTTACGGTTCTTGCGGGTCAAACGGTGCCGCTCTCCATAGCCGTCAGCACCGGCCAAGCGAAAATCGCGGTCCCGGCGGGAAAGCCTGCCAAGGTCTGCGCGGTCTTCGAAGAGGGCGCCAGCAGGAGCGGGAGCCCCGTGGCGCGCGCCGCCGGAACCGACATTCGCTTCATTCTCAAGCCCGGCACCTACGATCTGGAATGCCGCGCTGTGAACGCTCCGGCGCCGGCGAAGCAGACCCAAATCCGGGTTGTCGCCGGTGAGGTAAAGGAGGCGAAGATAGAGGACTGAACGACGAACGCCGCCTCAATTCTATCGGGCGGTGGCTCTAGAACAAGGCCGCGCGCGATGAACGGGCACGGCTTGATAAGCGGCAAGAACGCGGTGTGTGAGCCAGGGGGCGGCCTCGTACTCATGAGGGGCGAAGTCAGGCGGACGATGCGCAGGATCGGATTAAGTTTTCTTATTTTCGCGACCGCGATTTTAGGCTACAGCGTTGCCGTTACAGGCGGCGCGGGCGCGGCGCCGGCCGCCCACAAGGGGCCGAAGGGCGCCGACTCGGTCGTGGACGGGGAAGATATCCCGATCGAGGGCGAAGGTCCGAAAGCGCCGATGGCGGAGGAGGGCAGCGCGGAGGAGCCTCAATCGAGGCCCGTTCCTCCCACCTCAGGGCTGCCGGCCCCCGTGACCTTAACCGCCTATCTCAGCGAAGGAAGCGCACCGATGACGGCCGATATCGTCTGGCGCGTTTTCGAGGGCCATCCCGGAAGCGACGGCAATTACCACCTGCTGGAAACCGTTCGCGAACCGCAGCCGACTCTCGAACTGAAGCCAGGCGAGTATTTGATCAACATCTCCTATGGACGCGCCAATTTGACGAAGAAGATCGGCGTCTGGCCGCAAAATCCGGCCAAGGAGGACTTCGTTGTGAACGCCGGCGGTCTGCGGCTGTCGGCGACGCTGGCTCGCGGACCGATAACAGCCGAACATCTCCTCAAGTTCGAAATTTTTTCCGATACGCAGGACCAATTCGGCAACCGGCAAAAGCTTTTCGGGGATCTGCGGCCGGGCGTTGTGATCCGGCTGAACAGCGGCATCTATCATATCGTCAGCACATATGGCGACGCAAACTCAACCATCGCCGCCGATGTCGTCATCGAGCCGGGCAAGATCACTGATGCGAGCATCGATCACGACGCGGGAAAGATCACGCTCAAACTCGTGCAGCGCGCAGGCGGCGAAGCAGCGGCCGATACGCGATGGACCATTTACAACGCGGCCGGCGAGGTGATCAAGGAAAGTGCCGGGGCGTTTCCGACGCATATTCTGGCCGCCGGTGAGTACCGGGTCGCGGCCCAGCACGGCGAGAGGCAGTTCGCCGGTGCCTTCACTGTGGCGGCAGGGGACAGCAAGCTCGTCGAAGTGCTTATGCAATAACCGGGCTCTACCCGGCCATCCAAAAGGTGGCGGCGTCAATTTCGGCCATGACAACACGGGCTCACTGGATGCGGGGCTGGGCAATCAGGTCTTCGCTGCGCCGCCCTTTTGCTGCGGCGTCAGGAGAGTTTGAAGTTCCTTCTGCTCCTCGGGTGTAAGAGGCGGCGCTTCTCGCGTTTCGGGCTGACGGCGGACGATGCGCGCGGCGAGAACAACGCCACCGGCGAGGAGGAGAAGCGGCGTCAGCCAGAGAATAAGCGTGTTCGCACGAAGGCGCGGCTTCAATAGTACAAATTCGCCGTAGCGCGCCACGACGTAATCGATGACCTGGCTGTTGCTTTCGCCTTTTTGCAATTGTTGCCGCACGATAAGGCGTAGATCCTTGGCCAGGGGAGCGTCCGAATCGTCAATCGATTGATTCTGGCAGACCAGACAGCGAAGGCCACCGGAGATGTCGCGGGCGCGTGCTTCGAGCGCGGGATCTTTGAGCTGCTCCTGCGGATCGACGGCGAAGGCCGGTCCGAGAGAACAAGCGAGGAGCAGGCCAACCAGTAAAGCCATCGCGTCATTGCGAGCGCGGCGAAGCAATCCAGAGCCGAGTAATCGATGACGCTTTGGATCGCCACGGCGGCAGAGGCCGCCTCGCGATGACGCCGTGGACACGGATCGGGAGACCATATGCATCGTGTTACTCCGCTGGCGCCGGCGCGGAAGCTAACGGCGCTTTCGCTGCGCGCTGCGGCAGCCCGATGCGCAGCCTGCGGTCCAAAAGCGAGACGAGGCCGCCCATGAACATGATCAGCGCGCCGCCCCATATCCAACGTACGAACGGATGGAAATACAGCCGCACCGCATAGGCGCCGCCATCGAGCTCATTGCCGAGAACCGCGTAAACATCGCCCAGCGGCCGTGTGGAAATACCGGCCTGCGTGGTCGATTGCGGAGGCGCCTCATATTTGCGCTTTGATGCGACGATCGTGCCGATGACCCGGCTCCCGCTCCGCAACTCGAATGCGCCCGCGAGCTCGGCATAGTTCGGCCCGTCCTGCTCGAAGACCCTCTCGAAGGTCACGCGATATCCCGAAAGCTCGATGCTATCGCCCGGCTTCATCACCGCAAGGCGTTCGGCGTTCCACGCGCTCGCGCCGGCAACGCCGATGACCGTCACCGCAAGCCCGATATGTCCCAGCGTGGCACCGAACTGTCCGCGGCGCATCGACCCGATACGGCGCAAAGTCTCGGACAAGGACACCGACGGAAATTTCGCCCGCCAAAGCACCTCCCAGACCGAGCCTGCCATAACCCACGCACCGAGCGACATGGCAAGCACGGCCTTCGCGCTTGCACCACCCACGAGACTCGCGGCAAAGCCTGCAAGCACCGCCGCAGCGGCCGCGACAAGAAGCCTGCGCCCCGCTTCGCGTAGGTCGCCGCGCTTCCAGGCGAGAAACATTCCGAAAGGAATCGCCAGCAGGAGCGGCATGAAAATCCAGACCACCGTGCTGTTGAAGAAAGGCGCGCCGACCGAGATTTTGTCTCCGGTTAAGGCTTCGAGAGCGAGCGGATAAAGCGTTCCGACAAGCACGATGCCGCAGGAGGCGGTGAGGAGCAGGTTGTTCAAGACGAGGCTGCTTTCCCGCGAGATCAGCGAGAATGCGCCGCCGGCCGAAAGAGCGCTGGCGCGCCAAGCGAAAAGCGCCAGGCCGCCTGCCGTAAAGGCCGTCACGATGGCAAGGATGAAGACGCCCCGCGCCGGATCGGAGGCAAAGGAATGCACCGATGTGAGCACGCCCGAGCGGACGAGGAATGTGCCGAGCAGGCTGAAGCTGAAGGTCAGGATCGCGAGCAAGATGGTCCAGGCCTTCAGGCTATCGCGCTTTTCCATGACGATGGCGGAATGCAGAAGCGCCGTTCCCGTGAGCCAGGGCATGAGCGACGCGTTCTCCACCGGGTCCCAGAACCACCAGCCGCCCCAGCCCAGCGTGTAATAAGCCCACCAGGAGCCGATCGAGATGCCGATGGTCAGGAAGATCCAGGCGGCGAGAGTCCAAGGCCGCACCCAGCGCGCCCAGGCTGAATCGACGCGGCCCAGGATGAGCGCGGCGATGGCGAAGGAGAACGCCATCGAGAAGCCGACATAGCCTGTGTAGAGCAGCGGGGGATGGATCGCGAGCGCCGGGTCCTGGAGGATCGGGTTCAGCCCTTGGCCTTCGGCGGGCGCTTCGAGCATGCGCAAGAACGGGTTCGAGGTCGCAACGATGAAAATAACGAAGGTGGCCGAAATCGCGCCTTGGATTGAAAGCACTGTCGCCCGCAGATCGAGCGGCAAATTCGAGCCGAACAGCCAAACCGCCGCCCCGAAAATCGACAGGATCAGCACCCAGAGGAGCATCGAGCCCTCATGGTTGCCCCAGACACCCGATATTTTGTAGAGCAGCGGCTTCGCCGAGTGGGAGTTCTCATAGACATTCGCGACCGAAAAGTCAGAGACCACGTGCGCGTAGATCAGGGCGGAGAAGGAGAAGGCGATCAGCGCGAACAGGAGCGGCGCCGAGGCGTCCGCGATCTTCAGCAGGCGGGCGTCGCGCCCAGCGAGGCCGAAGAGCGGTGCTGCACATTGCACAAGCGCTACGAAAAAGGCGAGGATGAGCGCGAAATGCCCGAGTTCAACGATCACAGGTCCGGCCTCCCGCCGAAGTCACAGTACGGTTCGCGGGATTGCGCAAAGCACCCCTCACCCCTACCCCTCTCCCGCAAGGGGAGAGGGGAATTCTGCCTCTCCACAGGTGAGGATCCAAGTCCGGGCATCCCTTCTCCCCTTGCGGGAGAAGGACAGGATGAAGGGGCGAAAGAAAGAAAACTCAGCACCATCGCGGTATCGATCAGCTCCCCGGCGCTTTCGGCTTTCCGCTTTGCTCTTGCCAGTGCCCGCTCTTCTTGAGCGCCGCAGCAACTTCGGGCGGCATATATTTCTCGTCGTGCTTGGCAAGCACCGTGTCCGCAGTGAAGACGCCGTCAGGCGCGAGCTGCCCTTCGGCAACTGCGCCCTGACCCTCTTTGAATAGGTCGGGAAGAATGCCGCTATAAGACACGGGAAGCGATTTCGAGCCATCTGTAAGGCGGAATGTGGATATGGTGCCGGTGCCCTTGTGATAACTGCCGGACTCGACAAGACCGCCAAGCCGGAACCGTGTCCCCGGCTTGGGCAAACCCTGCAAGACATCGCTTGGGCTCATGAAGAACGTGACTTGCGTCCTCAACGCACTGAGCACGAGCGTTGAGGCAATCCCCATCAATACGAGCCCACCCAGGATCAAGGTGACGCGCCGCTGTTTTCTGGTCATGATTTCGGCTGCCCCCCTTTTGCATCCGGCAGGCCAAGCCCGCGTGTCAGGCTCTCGATCTGTTCCAGCGCTTGCGGCTCGGAGGCGAATTGCTGCCGCGCGGTGGCGGCGGCGTCCTGCGCCTTGCCGGTCTCCTTGAGGACGGCGTAGGAGCGGATGAGCCGCAGCCAGCCTTCCAAATCCGCCCCGTTCTCCTTCAGCCGGGCCGCAAGCCGTTCGACCATGCTGCGGATCATCGCACTTCGATCGCCCTGCGCAGAATCGCCGGCTTGGTCTTACCGCGGCTGCGCGCGTGTCCGGTGCCGCGTTCAAAGCCGCGATGCGTTGATTGATGACGGTTTTCCAAGCGGGAGCGATATCCTCGCTCAGCATTTGCCGGTAAATCTGCTCCGCGTCGGCCTTCCGGCCGTCTTGATCGGATAGGATCGCGAGCCAAAACCGGCCGCGCAAAGACTTCGGATTGCGGGTCAGCGCCTTATCGAGCGCCGCTTTCGCGCCGGGCGGCACGACGCCATTATTAGCAAATGTCAGCGACTCGAACAGTCCGTAGAGTCTCTCCTCGTCCTCACCGCTCAACGCCATAGCCTTACTGTAAGCGTTCGCGGCCTTCTCGAACTGCTCGGTCCGGAAATAGACTGGCGCGAGAATATCCCAGCCGCGTACATCTTTCGGGTTGGCCCGCAAGCGGCGCTCGACGTTCGCCATTTGAATTCCGAGCGTTTGCCGGTCAAGCGGCGCGTTGAGCCGTGCCTCAAGAGGCTGATCCGGCTCGCTTGGTGCGCCATAAACCGCGTACAGCCCCGCGGCTCCGATGGCTATAATCGCCGCCAGTGAGATGAACGCCACGTTTGTGTTGAGACGCCCCTGGTTTTCCGGCAACCCGGCGGCGGTACTTTGCCTGCTGGCCTTCAAAAGGCGGCGCGAAATCTCCGTCCGCGTTTGCTCCGCCTCTGCCGGGCTCAGGGTGCCGCGCTCTTCGTCGCGGTCAAGCTCTGCAAGTTGCAGCTTGTAGGCTTCGACCTCGGATGGCGCGCCGATGCCAGCCGAACCCGCCCGGCCAAGGGGGCGCGTCACAATCAGGACCACGCAAGCCGTCAATACTGCAAAAACGAGCCAAATCATCGTCCGCGACACTACTCCGAGCGACAAGGGAGTCAACAATGACTATGTTGGGCTGCAGCGAACGCGAGTAAAAGGCAAGGCATCGCCCGCGGTCAAACTGCCGCAGGCTTGCCAACAGTCGGGGCCGAGGGCGTTGCTTCCCTCCGCCGGGAGAACGCCAACCGCTCCGTTTACGCTCTCGAACGTCTCCGGATCCATCCCCGGGCCGCGCGTTCGTCCGTACCGACAACTTCGCCAGCAGGCTCGTCGCTCACGAGCCGGTAGAGCAGGCCTCCGGCGATGCCGCCGAGCAGCGGCGCGAGCCAGAACAGCCAGAGCTGCGATATTGCCCATCCGCCCAGGATCAGCGCCGGACCTGTGCTTCGCGCCGGGTTGACGGATGTGTTGGTGATCGGAATTCCAACAAGGTGGATCAGCGCAAGCGCAAGGCCGATCGCAATTGGCGCGTGGCCCGCAGGGGCGTTGCCATGGGTCGCTCCCATGATGATGAACAGGAACATCGTGGTGAGGATGAACTCGGCCCAGAAGCACGAGTTCAAGCTGTATTTACCCGGAGAATGGTCGCCGAAGCCGTTTGTGGCAAAGCCGTTCGCCAGATCGAAGCCCGGCGCGCCGCTTGCAATTTCATAAAGGGCGGCTGCGGCCACGATGGCTCCTACAACTTGCGCGGCCATATAGGGGACAACTTGACTCGCCGGAAAGCGGCCGCCTGCGGTTAACCCGAGTGTGACGGCCGGGTTGATGTGGCATCCCGAGATGTGGCCGATCGCATAGGCCATAGTGAGGAGCGTGAACCCGAATGCGAGCGAAACGCCAAGAAGGCCGATGCCAACCTCGGGGAATTTAGCGGCAATGACTGCGCTTCCGCAGCCGCCGAAGGTGAGCCAAAAAGTGCCGATCGCCTCGGCAAGGTATTTGCGCATATCGAAGTTATTCATGGAAGCTTATCCTGGAGGGATTGAGGTGCCCAAGCTTCCTACAGCACATCACGACATTGAAAGTGCAGGCAACATGTGCGTACCAGCATCATCAAAATAATGCCGGCGTGCCTGCTATATTTGAATGGTTTCTATAATTTTCTTACTTATTTGTTTTAATGATACACTTAATATTATTTCTAGGCCTTCTAATTTATATCTTTCTCGTGACGTATGGTTTAAATAAATTTTTCCTCGAATAGAATTTTAAAAATTAGCGGAACGGTAAGCTTAGTAATGGCTTTATGCTACATATTTCTTGCCATAACGGACTTTTGATAATCTTGTAGCTGAGCGATTGCAAGAGAATGAACCGGTGTACTGTTTAGCCAAAGATGCGGTCTCAGTCAAACCAAGAGTTCCGTCGCAAGTCTGGCCGGATGCTGAAACGGAGAATAGCCGCTTTCAGCGCCGCGATCATGGCCGCGATTACGGGCCTCGTCGCAGAGGCGGTTCTTAAAGAGCGTGGCGCTGCCCTTGAGCAGGCTCGCGTGGAAGCCGCCAATCTGTCCGCCGGCTTCGAGGAGCAGGTGCGAGGCACTCTCAACGGCGTGGCAGGGGCGACCGCCTTTCTCAAAAGCCGGATCGAGGCGGAGGGGCTTGCTTCGTTCGACCTCCATGAGTGGAAGGCCCGGGTTCCCGAACTCGTCAGCCCGGCGATCCAAATCTTGATCGTTGACAAGGAAGGCAAAGTCGCAGCCACGACCTTGGACCACGGTTCGAATCCGGTCTATCTCCTGGACCGGGATTACTTCCAGGCCCATCGAAGCAACCCGGACCTTGGCTTTTTCATCGGCCAGCCCGTTTTCGGGAAAATCTCCATGCGCCTGACCATCCCGGCGACGCGGCGTCTCAACACGCCGGACGGGCGGTTCGCGGGCACCCTGAGCTTTTCACTCGATCCGGACCTCTTAACGACACTCCACCAAAAAGTGCATCTCGGACGAAGCGCCTCGATGGACATTATCCGGAGCGACGGAACCATCATGGCCCGCTACACGCAGGCGAAAGGCCTCGACCGGCAGAGCATCGGCAACGAGGCCGTGGACTTCCAAGCCGGACGGCGCGCCAGTCTCGCCGATTCTGGCGAGTTCTCCGCCCTAAGCTCCATCGACCGCATCGCGCGCTTGTACCATTGGCGCAAGGTGGCCGGGTATCCGCTCTACGTCGTCGCGGGCCTTGGCGAGGCCGAGGTGATGGCTCCGGCGAATTACCGGGCGAAGATCATCATCGGCCTCGGCATCGCCGCATTGTGTCTTCCGCTGATCATGATGGTCATCCTCAACCGCGAGATCTCCCGGCGGGTGCAAAACGCCGTCGCGCTCGACCGGGAAAGCGAGAAGGTCCGCCAAGAGCATGGAGCTCTGCTTTCGATAACCGAGGAGCTTGCTGCTGGGCGCATCAAGCTCCGCAAGGCGAACACGGAACTCGTCCTCGCAAGGCGGCGCGCCGAGGAGGCGAACCGGGCGAAATCCGTTTTCCTGGCGCATATGAGCCACGAGCTGCGCACGCCGTTGAATGCCATTCTCGGATTTTCGGAAATCATCCGCGACAAACTTTTCGGTGACGATACGGACCGTTACGCGGAATACGCGGCAGACATTCACCGCTCTGGAAGTCATCTCCTGAACATCGTGAGCGACATTCTGGATATTACACGGATCGAAGCTGGGAGGCTGGAACTCAGAGAAGAAAACGTCAAGCTTCAGGATGTCCTTCAGGAATGCCTCTTGGCTGTGGCCCCGCAGGCCGCGGCAGGCAAGATTGCACTCGTGCGAAAGCTTCCCCCGCCCGGCGTCACGATCACGGGGGACAAAACGAAACTGGCGCAGATTTTCATCAACCTCCTGTCGAACGCCATCAAATTTACTCCGGCGAACGGCTCTGTTGGAGTAGCAGTTGCGAGGAGCAAGGACGGCGGCGTCTCCGTCATGGTTCGAGATACGGGCATCGGCATGGCCGGCCACGAGATCCGCGATGCCCTCGAAACGTTCAGGCAGGTGGACAATTGCCTCGCCCGGCGCTTCCAGGGAACGGGCCTTGGCTTGCCTCTGGCGGTGCGGCTGACCGAATTGCACGGCGGCACGCTGACGGTCGAGAGCACCCCAGGGAAGGGCACAGTGGTCGAGGTTCACATGCCGGAGGAGCGAGTGAACTTCGGTGAGCCCGCTCAGATACGTGCCTCCGGCGGGGCGATTCCTTACAAAATCGCGTCCTAATCGAACCAATCGTTGCTTTGCTTGCGCGCCGCCTGGAGCCGGACTACAAGCTCGTCAGCATCAAAACAGAAAGGGCGGGCTTACCTTGTCTCGAGAGATGGATGAACGGCACGATTGGACCCAAGCTGAGGCGCGGGCGCTCTACGAGGCGCCTTTCAACGACCTTCTGTTCATGGCGCACTCAATCCACCGGCGCTTTTTCAATCCAAACAAGGTGCAAATGAGCCGCCTCTTGAGTGTGAAGACCGGCGGCTGCCCTGAAGATTGCGGTTATTGCGGCCAGTCGGCGCATCATGAAACCGGCCTTCCCGCCTCCAAGCTGATGGAAGTGGAGCGTGTGATCGGGGAAGCCCGCAAGGCGAAGGAAGCCGGAGCGACGCGCTATTGCATGGGCGCGGCCTGGCGAAATCCAAAAGAACGCGATCTCGACGCTCTTTGCGCGATGGTGCACGGCGTCAAGGCGCTTGGGATGGAAACCTGCATGACGCTCGGCATGCTCAGCGTCCGCGACGCGCTACGTCTGAAAGTCGCCGGTCTCGATTATTACAATCACAACATCGATACGTCCGAGCGCTACTATAATGAGGTCATAACCACGCGCTCCTTTTCGGACCGGCTGGATACCCTAGACAACGTACGCTCGGCCGGCCTCAAGGTCTGTTGCGGCGGCATCGTGGGAATGGGCGAAGAGTCCGGAGACCGGGTTGACATGCTCATTACGCTCGCGAACTTGCCTCAACACCCGGAAAGTGTGCCGGTCAACCTCCTCATACCGATCGCCGGCACGCCTTTGGAGGATGCGCCTCCCCTCGATCCCATTTTGTTCGTGCGGACGATCGCGCTCGCGCGCATCATGATGCCGCGGTCGGCCGTGCGGCTTTCGGCAGGCCGGACGGCGATGAGCGACGAGCTGCAGGCCCTTTGCTTTTTCGCGGGCGCGAACTCGATTTTCGTTGGCGAGACGCTTTTGACGGCCGGAAACCCCGCAGAGGACAAGGACCACGCGCTCTTTTCCAAGCTTGGCTTGTCTCCCATGTCCGTGGAAGAAACTACGGCCCATGCTTCAGCCTTATGAAGAGCAGCTTGCACGGCTTGAGGAACGCGCCCGCCTGAGGTGTCTCGCAGTTCCGGCCGGGCATGATTTTACGTCGAACGATTATCTCGGCCTAGCGGATTCCCCCGAATTGAAGGAAGCCGTTTTGGCTGCGTTACAGCGCGGCGTGCCCGCAGGTGCGGGCGGATCGCGGCTGCTTCGCGGCAATCATCCGGAGCACGAGGCGCTTGAAGCCGAGGCTGCGGCCTTTTTTGGTGTGGAAGCGGTGCTCTTTTTCAGCAGCGGCTTTTCTGCGAACTACGCGCTGTTCGCGGCGTTGCCTCAGCGCGGCGATCTTGTGGTCCACGATGCTTTGATCCACGCAAGCGCGCATGACGGTATGCGCGCCGGGAGGGCGGATCGCGCTGAGGCGGCACATAATGACGCGAATGCCTTTGAAGACAGAATCAAGGCTTGGCGCAAAGCAGGCGGCACCGGCCGCCCCTGGATCGCCGTCGAGAGCCTCTACAGCATGGACGGCGATTGCGCGCCGCTCGCCAGTCTTGCCGCGATCGCGGAGCGGCACGACGGTATGCTCCTCATCGACGAAGCTCACGCCACGGGCGTTGCCGGGATGGATGGGCGCGGCTTGGGCGCCTGGCTGGAGGGGCGCCCGAACGTCATTTCGCTTCACACTTGCGGAAAGGCGCTCGGCTCGTCCGGGGCGCTGTTGTGCGGACCGCTTGTGCTCCGCGACTTCATGATCAACTACTCCCGCCCCTTCATCTATTCGACCGCGCCCTCTCCCCTCAACGCTTCGGCGGTTCGCGCCGCGCTGCGCCTCTGCGCGGGCCAGCCCTACCGCCGCGAGCAGCTTTCGAGCCTGATCGCGTTTGCAAGCGAGGCTCTGGAAAGCCGCTGCGGCGTATCGCCGAGCGGCTCGCAGATCATGCCGGTCATCGTGGGCACGGACAGCCGTGCCACGGCTCTGGCCGCCGCGATGCGCGCTCACGGTTATGACATCCGG
The DNA here is from genome assembly GCA_963817705.1 of uncultured Alphaproteobacteria bacterium. Lineage (GTDB taxonomy): Bacteria > Pseudomonadota > Alphaproteobacteria > Rhizobiales > Rhodomicrobiaceae > Rhodomicrobium. The sequence continues at coordinate 943,985 of CAWFPF010000001.1, read as the reverse complement.
GCGATCCGCCCCCCGACCGTCCCGGAGAACACGTCGCGGCTCCGCATCGCCCTGACCTTGAACACGAGCCAGGAGACCGTCGCCGCGATGATCGGGACGCTGCGTTTCGAGCTTGAGAAGCTGGGTCATTAAAGTGCGCTTCGTTGTCACCGGTACCGATACCGGAATCGGCAAAACGGTTTTCAGTGCGGCGCTCGCAGGCGCACTCGGCGCGTCCTATTGGAAGCCGGTCCAAGCGGGGCTTGAGGGCGAAACCGATAGCGCCTGTGTGAGGCGGCTCGCCGGGGTGCCTCAGGAGCGTATCGTGCCCGAAGCCTACCGCCTGCGCTTGCCGGCGTCTCCTCATATCGCCGCGTCGCGGGAAGGGATTGCGATTGCACCGGGCAGGCTGAAACTTCCCAGGCAGCTGTCCGGGCCGCTTGTGATCGAGGGTGCAGGTGGCCTCCTTGTTCCGCTTTCGGAAACCTTGCTCCAAATCGATGTTTTCGCATCCTGGCGCCTGCCGGTCATCCTCTGCGCCCGCACCCAGCTCGGCACGATCAACCATACCTTGCTGTCGCTCGAAGCCATGGCGAAGCGTAATATGCAGGTTCATGGAGTGGTCTTCGTTGGGCCGGAGAACGCAGAGGCCGAAAACGCCATCGTGTCTTTTGGCAACCTCCGGCGCCTCGGAGGCTTGCCATGGCTCGATACGCTGAATCCGGCGACGCTCGCCGCAGCATTCGAATGTAATTTTCGGCTCAGCGATTTCGATGGGGTAGCCTGAAGCACATGCAGCACCGTTCGGCCATCTGGCATCCCTTCACCCAGCACGCGCTGCAGCCGGTCATGACCAAGATCGCGCGTGCGAAAGGCGCTTGGCTCGAAGGCGCTGACGGGACGCGGATTTTTGACGGCATCTCGTCCTGGTGGGTCATCACCCACGGCCATAACCATCCGCACATCGTAGCCGCGATCCAGACCCAGGCGGCAATCCTGGACCAAGTGATTTTCGCTGGCTTCACGCATGAGCCGGCCGAGGACCTCGCGCGGCGGCTCATCGAAATCGTGCCGCCGGGCCTCGCTCACGTCTTCTTTTCCGATAGCGGATCGACTTCGGTCGAAGTCGCGTTGAAAATGGCGCTGGGCTATTTCCGAAACAGGGGCGAGCCGCGTTCGACAATCGTCGCGCTCGAGCATGCCTATCATGGCGACACCATTGGCACCATGTCGGCCGGCGCGCGCGGCGTGTTCAACGCGGCGTACGAGCCGCTCCTGTTCGATGTGGGACGCATTCCCTTCCCAGCCGCAGGCGCGGAGCAACGCACGCTCGACGCCTTCGAGGCGATCTGCCGGAACGAGACACCCGCCGCCCTGATCGTGGAACCCTTGATCCTCGGCGCCGGGGGCATGCTGATCTACGGGGCTGCTGTCCTCGGCGAACTGAAGAGGATTTGCGAGACGTTCGGCGTTCTGTTCATCGCGGACGAGGTCATGACCGGGTTCGGCCGGACAGGAACGCTGTTCGCATGCGAGCAAGCTGGCATTTCGCCGGACATCATGTGTCTGGCAAAGGGGATCACGGGCGGCTCCATCCCGCTTGCGGTCACGCTGTGCAAGCCTGAGATATACGACGCCCATTACGCGCCCGACCGCGCCCGGATGTTCTTTCATTCGAGTTCCTACACGGCCAATCCGATCGCCTGCGCCGCCGCGGTTGCCAATCTCGACGTCTGGGCGGCCGAGCCGGTTCAAGCGCGTGTGGCGGCGCTTGCAGCCTGTCAGACCGCGAATCTGGCGCAGTTCGGGGATCGGGACGGTTTTCGGAATGTCCGGCAGCTCGGCACGATCGCAGCCCTCGACCTTGAGGTCCGGGATGCCGGTTACCTGTCGGGCATAGCGTCGAAGTTCCACACCTTTTTCCTGGATCGCGGGCTGCTCTTGCGTCCGCTCGGCAACACGATCTATGTGATGCCGCCTTATTGCGCGCAGCCGGATGAGCTTGAGAAGGTGTACGCGGCTATCGCGGAAACGGCCGCGCTTATCCAAAACTAAGGCTGGCCGCCTCCGGCCTGAACGCCCCCTCATCCTCTCCCGCCAGGGGAGAAGGAACGCCATGATTACCGGCGCATCCTTCCGTGAAGGAAATTCAAGCGTCCTCTCTCCCCTCGCGGGAGAGAGACAGAGTGAGGGGGGCTTAAACTTTCGTGTGGCGCCCCAAATCAGCGCAAGTCCAATTTCCGGCCGAACGGCTCCTCGGCTGAGCGGTGTGACCCCGGAACCGCCCAGATCACCGGCCAGCGCGGACGGAAACGGGCCGGCCCGTCGAGATCCGTCAACACAACAGCGATGTCAGGCCGGTGCTTGTCGGCCTCCAATAGCAGCGGCGTGAAATCCGTACCGCCGCGGCCATTGAACGCGATTTTGCGGAGATCGGAAACGCCCGGCTCGAACTGAACCACACGGCGGACCTGGTCGTCGCCGATAATGAGGACCAGTCCTGCTTCGAGCCGCCGCGTGATCGCCTCGATCTCAACCGCAAAACGTTCCAGGAGATTGTCCTCGATGGAACCCGAGACATCGACAATCACGGCGAGGCGCGGCGTTGGCTTGGCCATGCTGAACCCCGGTTCAAAGGGTAATCGCCGGTTTGCACCGGCCCGGCCCTGATTGGCGATGTAGGACCGCGCAGGCCTCGACCATGAAATACCAACCTTCTTTGAAAGGCCGCGCGTTAGTTGCGTGCGCAAGACATGCTCCCAAGGCGTCCGGACTTGAGGCAGGTCGGCGAGCAAGGTGCGCAGCATGGAGTGAAGGCCGTCGCTGGCGTGGCTGCGCTGGATACGTTCGCTCCATTGCTGCGCCTGTTCCGCCTCCGCTTCCGGGGCCGTATCCGCATTGGAGTTGGGCATGAGATCCATGAGAGCATTGGCGCCCAAAGCCCGGGCCCGGGCGGATTTCGGCCCGTCACGCCGGCCCTGGACCTGCTTCGTTTCAAGCGACTGATTTTGCGGCGCCTTGCCGCCGCTTCCCTGCTCGTTCTGGTCTGAGTCGCCGCTCTGCCCGCGTTTGTCGTCTTTCCGGCTGCTCTGCTTCCCGCCATACCGGTCGTCGATCGCGCGATAGAGGCGTTCCACGTCCCATTCCAGGAGTGACTTCGCGGCGTCCTGTTCGATGCCGAGCGTACTTGAAAGCAGATCGTCCAGATAAACAGCGTAACGTGGCAGGCGCAGCCATTTCACATGGACAAGCGCAGTGTTGACGATGGCGTCGGCACAAATATTGAAAAGCTTGAGATCGACATCTCCAACCGATTGGCGCAATTCGATGAAGCGCTGAGGATGCCGCAAGGCAATGTGCAGCACCTCATGCGCGACGAGGCCGATTTGATCCACCATCGGCAGTTCCTCGAACCCGGCCCCGTAGTAGAGCGTGTTTCCGTTGGTTGTCACCGCCGGCGCATTTGCCCCTTGAGGGAGATCCTGATGCTTGACCCAAAGCGCAAGGGCGCCCGTTGATGGCGCGCATTCCACCATGCGCTGGATTGCCCGGGTACCGCGGTGGTCCCAGCCCGTGCGGCCGTCAGACATTCTGGAGTTCCCGATGCCGTTGTCCCGCATAGCGGCCGTAGGCTGGACTTTCGAGGATCGCGGCTTCGAGGCCTTCGGACAGAGCCTTCTGCATCAGAAGCTCCATGGCCAGCGTCTGTGTCTCGCGAACAGGCAACCGCGTTGCGCTCTGGATATCCGGGAGTTGCTCGATAATCTCGATCGCGCGCGCCACTGCCGCAGGGTTGACGCACGCCGCGAGAAGCCCGTAGGTCATGCCATAGAGCCCATCGAGCGACTTCGGCAGCAACGCGGCCGTGTCCTTGCCGGGCTTGGCAGCAAGCAGTCGTATGACATCCACGCTGGCCTGTATCTCGCGGAGGACGCCGAAAAACTCGGCCGCATTCGACGCACCGATCCGCCCTTGAACAAACATCCGCTTGGCCGTCTCGGACATTTTCGACTTCAAAACGTTCGATATATCCTCCCAGCCGCGCGGACTGGCTCCGATAAGATGATCGTTCGAAAGCTGGGTCTGAGTATCGTCAAGCTTATCCGGACGAACCTTTAAATAGGCCATCACTTCCGGTGCCAGGTTCTTAGCCATCGCATAGGTCAAAAAGGCATCGATGACCGTCTGTACGTTGAAGTGGAACATGCGGTCGGCGAGCGCCGTGCCCATGTCATGGCATACCGCACCACTGAAGCTGGCATTGCCCGCGGCGATGACCTGCCATCCAACCGGAAGTTCGTAGCGGCCGACGCGGCGGTCGAGAATCAAGGAATAGGCGGAGATCTGGAGGCGTTGATCCGCGGCGGTCAACTCATCGAGAAAGAGGATGCCATCGGGTTCGTCCGCGGACGGCAGAAACTCGGGTGGAAACCAGACCGTCTTGGCGAGCACATCGTCGGCATAGATTGCGCCCCGAATATCGACCGGCTCGATCGTGGTCAAGCGAAGGTCCACCAGCGGGACGCCGAAATGCTCCGCGACCTGCCGGACGATGGAAGACTTTCCCACGCCCCGTGTCCCCCAGAGCATCGTTGCGCGCCGCCGTAGAACCGGGTCGGCATATTGCTCGATCAGAGCCTCCTTCGCAGCGGAGATCGAGACAGGGGGAATATTCATGGGGTTACCGGCCATTTTTCACCATATTTGCTGGGGGCTGTCTGTTTGAGGCGCGCAAGATCGTTGCTCCAATACTGCGCCGGGCTACTGGAGCTGTTGAGAAGGCGCGGATGATCGCGTCACCATCGGCTTTCGCCAGCTTGGTTCCTTCGATCGCCGCGGAATAGGAGGGATTTCAATCCGGGGCACTCTGCGCATGGTGAATACAAGCATGAGAAACAACGGCGGAGCGTTGAACATCAACAGGCGCAGCGACGAATTCGGGGCAAGATTGAGCCGCCCTAAGAAGAATGTGCCTGCAATCGCAGCGATGAATATCACCAAGGGCGTGATGCGGCGAAGCGCTACGCCCCAGCGCGCACCGGCTAACCGCTCGTGAAACCGGGCGGGCTTCTCGCCGAGGGTCTGGGCCAGATGCCTGGCCATGAGATCTATTTTGAGTTCCCCGCGGCGGCTCTTATGAGGCTCTTTCCCCCGGAGCGAAAGACTGCTCTTCCAAACGCCGCCACTGTGATCGAGAAGGTCCCAGTCCCGGCCCAGCACAGCGAGCAGATCCTCCGGCAAGTCAATGAACTCTCCTGCCGTTGGGCTCATCACGATTTCGCCCTCCGGCCAGCCCTTGATCTTCGGCGCGGCGAAATTGACCGACAGACCATCCAAAAGGGCCGACGCTTGTGTGAGGACCAGGTGTTCCGGCCCTACCGCCGAGGCCTTCTTGTCCTTCACGAGACGGTAGTTCCTGGCGATAACGAACCCCGGACCGAATCTGAATTGGGCCTCCGGCGCGATAAACTCCAGCACGGTCAAGAGTTCGTCCACATGCTCGCCCTCGACCTCCAAGCTTGCCTTGAGTTTTTCGTTTGAGCCGGTAGTGCACGTTAACGTTCGCGTCAGCCGGAAGGCGTTCGAGATGCGGCTATCGAGTTCCAGTTTTTCAGTATAGACGGGCGCGTCCGGCGTTTCGCCGCGGCGCTCAACCGGTTTGAACACGAGCCGCCGTTCCAGCCGGTTGCTCTCGGCAAGATCAGGCCGATGCCCCCGGCGCGTGAATGGCTCGATCAGGCTTATAATCTCATGATGCGTTAAGGGCGTCGACGGCACAGAAAACTCCAATTAGCGAAATGCGGCGCAACTGAAACAAGGTTTTCCCCGCGGAACGGGTCCACGAAAGGAGACGGTATGCATAATAGCAGCTCACAAGCCCCTCCCGAATAACTCTGTGTCCACTGAACCGCCTTTCCCTGGCGGAGCCGCCATGACCGGCATTTTCCACCGCCAGCGCGGGGCCCGGTCTGTCCGTTGGCGGATGTAAAACAACGTGCTTGTTATCGTGTTCCGTGTTGCAATTCCCGCGGTAACGGTATGGAAACAGTCCGGCGCCAGCCGGCCTCTCCTTACTCAGCACTAGGAGAATGCACGCAGAGCTTGTTTCTTGCAGCAGGGTCAAGGTGCATGCCTTCCTTAGGCGGACGGCTTCTATCTAAGCGCAATCAGTTCCGGGTTAGGCCAGCGGGTCCAAACTTTTTGTTTCGGAAGGCCGTTTCCAAAACCGGAAACGAAATCTTTGAGGGCTCCGCGCTGGAGCGCCGGCTTCAAATTCACACCGGGCTTGTAGCAAAGCCGACAAGACGAGTGCCGCTCAGAACAGAGGGCAACGGCAATCCTAGAAAAGCTTTAGGAATCAACGTGTAAAGCCGTTGGCGCGAGCCTTGCTTAAAAAAGCCGTCAGCCACGTGTTCCGTGGCGGGCGCCGTCGGCTTGCCTTGTTTCTTTCGAACACGCCGCTCAGGGCGCCTGAGCGAACACAATTTGAGCAACGCCCCGGCCGGATACCAAAAAGGAGAGATGATGGCTAACGTAACGTTTTCGTCCCCGGTCATGGCGAAAGACATCACGGTCTACGCGATTGCCGGCCACCGCGGCACCATTCTGGCTGTCGCCAAGGCCCACAAGATTCCGATCCCATTCGATTGCCAGGATGGCGAGTGCGGGTCGTGCCTCTGCGAGGTGAAGATCCTGAACCCAGAGAGAAAGCACGGGATCGCCCTCACCGAAAAAGAGAAGGAAGTGCTCCGGCAACTCGGCAAGATCAGCAAAGAGGAGATCAAGGACGCCGAGGTCAACGACATGCCGCCGCACTACCGGCTGGCTTGCCAATGTTTCATCCGCGACGAGGACATTCTTGTGACCTTCGCGGGCGACGAGACCGTGCCCACAAAAGGTCCTGCGCTTTCGATTGCCGCTAAGGTTTACAAGGGTGGCCTTGAAATCCATAGCCTGGAGGAATTCTTCGGCTATTCGGTCAAGGTCGAGGAGGATGCGGGTCTTCACTACGATCAACTCGCCAAGGCCATGGAAGACGTCGGCAACTTGGAGGTTGCGCACCTTTTCCACCAACTCTCCGACTATTCGCGCCTGCATCTGCAAACGGCCAAAAAGAGAGCGGGTAGGAGCGACTACTCGATGCATATCCCAGACGATTATGTTTGGCCCGACCATGCCACACCCGAGCGCACGGAGCTTTGGGCAGGCGATCCCGCATTGTCGCGGCTCGACGCGTTGAAGGTCGCACTTCAGGGCGAGAAGCGCGGCTACGAGTTCTACTATTCGGTCGCCGGGATCACGAGAGACCCGGAGATCGCGTTATTCGCCAGGGAGTTCGCGAAGGAGGAAGCCGAGCACGTCGCCATCCTTGAGCGTTGGATCCAGCGCGAAGAAACGCTGCAAAAGGCCCCGAAGGCGTAGTGCGGTAGAAAATGCAGGCGCGGCTAGCCTGCGTAGGGCTGGCCGCGGCTCCTCCGGGAACGGCGCACACTGCACAGCGCTCATGGAATGCCATGACCCGGCTGTGCGCGATGGCGGCGTCGCGAACTCGAATGTTCGCGCTCCCGGCGCGAGGAAGCGATTTTACCGGCCTGGCAGCGGCCAGGCTATGGTAGAGCCAAGCTGCTTTGCCTTTTGATAGTCGGAACGGAGTTGCGCCTTAAGTGCCGGGAGTTCCGGAAAGTCCGGCGGGAGGTGATTGACCACGCAGGCGCCGAGGCATGTTTTGGCCTCCGAGGTGGCGCGATCCGCTGTTGCTTGGTTTGGGTAGGCTTTGGCGGCCGGCTCGACGCAAAGAAACTCGCAGAATCCGACCACGCGCCTGAACGAGTTCTTTTTCTGGCCCTCCGTCCATTGGCTGTAGGAACCGTTAGGGACCCCCGCGATCGGCGCCTTGGAGATGTAAGCGTTCGCATCGCGTTCCTGCGATTGAGCGACGCCCGCGTAAAGAGTAAGCCCGGCAATTGCTGCCGCCCAAGAAGAAATAGCCGCTCGCCGCTGCATGAAAAAGGCCCCGCCGGTTGATATGCGGCGCCTTACTGGCCTGGCGCCGGATTGTCAACTTGCGCCGCGGTTATCGCTTGGGCAAAAAAACAAGAGCACAACCTAGAGCTTGAATAAAGGGCAATTACGTCTTAAGGTTGCATCGCCTATATGGCGACGTGCAGAAGGCCCCTAGCATCTGCCCCTGCTAGGGGCCTTCCACCACCGTTACTGCAAAATCCAACGATCTACTCAGGCTTCAACTGCCAGCAGATGGGCAGCTTCCCCTGTGCTTTTTAGGCCGTGCGCAGGCCTGAGATTGCGGTCCTGAAGCACGAACACCCTGTGAGCGCGCCGGACCAGCGCTGGACGGTGGGCAACAACGATGCGCGTCATGTTCAAGCCCTGGATCAGATCCGCAAGCTTTTCCTCTGTCCCCTCGTCGAGGTTGGCGGTTCCCTCGTCCAGAATGAGCACCTTGGGCTGACGGTAAAGCGCGCGGGCAAGAAGCACGCGCTGGCGCTGGCCGCCGGAGAGCGTCGAGCCCATGTCCCCGACAAGCGACAGATAGCGCATGGGGAGGCGGGCGATATCGCCGGCCACTTGGGCGGCTTCCGCGGCAGCTTCCACGCGCTCCATGTCGAGATCGGGATCGAAGGCCGCAATGTTATCCGCGAGCGTGCCGGACATCAGCCTATCGTCTTGTGCGACGAAGCCGATGTGATTCCGCCAGGCCCGCCATCGCCCGGCATCGGCCAAGTGCCCATCCAACTCGATCGTCCCTTTCAAGGGCGGATAGAGCCCCATCAAGAGCTTGACGAGCGTGCTTTTTCCGCTTCCCGACGGTCCTGTTATGGCGACGAAATCGCCTGGCGCTATGGCGAGGCCCAAGTCCTCCAGGACTAAAGGATCGCTGGCGCCGTACCGGAAGGATATTCCCTCGACCCGCATGCGGCCTTCCACGGTAATCGGCGGAACGGGGCCTGCCGCGTCCGGTGTACAGGCCACTATATCGGCCACGCGGTCGAGATGAAGGCGCAGGAGGCGAAACTGGAGTCCCTGGTTGATGAGCGCGACAGCGCGGTCGGTGAAGGTCTGCCGGAACATCAAGAACGCGAACAGCATGCCGATGGAGAAACCTTCGCCCGCAAGAATCATGCGGGCTGCGAGATAAGTCACGAGCACCGTCTGAAGCCCGGTCACGGCGCTTTGCAGAAACGCTTGCCCGATCTGAAGCTTGCCGGTCCGGAACCCGGCGTTGATGACGGAGGCGTAGGCGTCGCGCCAACCGGCCTCGCGTTCAGCTTCGCGTCCCAGCAGCTTGATGGTGATCGCTGCGCGCACGGATTCCATCAGGAAGGAGTTTTCCTTGGCCTTGGCCACGATCTCCTGCTCCATGCGCGCACGCGTCGCGTGATAGTAGGCGATGGCGATAAGGAACTGAAGGGCCACGCCAGCCAGAACGACGCCGGCCAAGAGCGTTGAATAAAAGAAAAGAACGGCGGCCGCGGCGAGTGCCATGACTCCATCGATCAAAGCCGCAACCAGCCCTCGCGTGATCGCATCCTGGATCGGCTGTACCGAGCCGAGCCGGGACAGAATGTCGCCGAGATGGCGTTTCTCGAAGAAATCGGCGGGCAGGCGCAAAAGATGACGGACGAGGTTGCCCGTGATCTGGAACGTGAAGAGCTGGCCGTAAATGCGCAACGCCCAGTTGCGCAAGGCTTCGAGTCCGGCTTGCACCAAGGCAAGGCCGCCAAATCCGAGCGCGATCACCGTCAACAAATCGGCGTCGGAGCGAAATAACGCCTGATCGACGACTAGCTGCACCTGGAACGGCCCGGCGAAGGTGGCAACCTGCAGCGCAAGCGAGAGGATCAAAACCTGTGCAAGGGCTGAAGGCGTGCCCCTCATGCGAGACCACAGCGCCCAAAGCGGCACGGTGCCGCGGGCCATGATCGGGGTGAAATTGGTTGACGGGGCGAGTTCGAGCACGACTCCGGTGAAATGTTTCGACGCCTCCGCGAGGGTGAGCGTCCGCCGGCCTGACGCTGGATCGTGAATGGTGATGCGCCGCCGCCCGGCTTTGGCCAAGACAACGAAGTGATCGAGGTCCCAATGCAGGATCGCGGGACACTGAACCTTGCCAAGCGCAGAAAGCTCGACCCTGAGCGGGCGGGCGGAGAGGTCCAGCGCGTCGGCGAAAGTCATGAGACTGCGCAGCGTTGCCCCAGCCAGCGAAAGGGAAAACCGCTGCCGCAGGCCGTTCAGATCGACGTCATGGCCATGATAGCGCGCGATCATCGCCATGCAGGCCAGCCCGCATTCCGCGCCTTCGGCTGCGACGATCACCGGGAGGCGTGGACGACCCGCGGTACTGAGCAGTGCGATTGTCATGATTTGCGGCTCACGGCATAAAGGGGATCGAACAGCCAACGCAGCAGGCTTTGCCGGTCGAGCACAATTCCGGCCGCCAGGAGCATGCCGGGCTGGAGGGACTGGTGCCGGCCGTAGGCCACGATTTCCTCCGCAGCGAGGCTTACCCGTACACGGAACACCGGTTCGTGAAACGTTAGGCCAGGAATGGAGATATCGGATGGACCGAGCACCGTGCCGGACACCGTCTTAACTTTGCCCGGCAAGGTGCCGAAACGCTGATAGGGAAAGGCGTGGAGTTGCAGTTGCACATCCTGTCCTTCCTGGATGAAGCCTATCGCTCGCGACGGTGCGAGCAATTCCGCTTCGAGCCGGCCGCCCTCGGGGGTCATAACGGCAAGCGTCGCGCCTGCCGCAACAGGCTGGCCGCTCGCAACGGGCAAAACCGCAATGCGCCCTCCCATGGGGGCAAGGACGAAAACGGCATGGCGGGCCTCCGCATCGCTGATTCGTTCTTTCAGGCCGGCTTCCGCCGAGAGCAAATCCGCTTGCGCGGCCTGGATCTCGATCGGGATTGTCGTCAGCCGGGAGTTGCCATCTGCGATCTCGCGCTGGATCGACGCGACTTGCCGGCGCAAGCCCGCGAGTTCCAGGTCGATCGACAATGCAGCCGACTGCCGCTGTTCGAGGTCACGCGCGGACAAGGTGCCTCTCGCCGCGAGTTCCTCGGCGGCACGGGACTGCGTCTGGGCCAGCTTCAACCTGCGTTCTTGGAGGGCCACCTGTGCCTGGGCCTGCTGCAGTTCCCCTCCCAAATTTGCGATACGCACGCGGGTCTGGCCGGTTTCAGCGTTAAGCCGGGCTATGGCCGCGGCGTTGCGCGCCTTCAGCGCTTCCATCTCCTGCTGAAGACCGCGCGCATGGGTCTCGCCAGCATTGCCGCCTTCGGTCTCTGCCGCCAACGCGATCTCGGCGAGGCGCTGCCCCTTGACGACGGCGTCCCCCTCTTTGACGAACAACTTTTGAATGTATCCGCCGGCGGGTGCGGCAGCCCGGATCAATCCCTGGTCGGGAAGGAGCCAGCCGCTCAAGTTCGCGGTGCAGGCATAGGTGGCAAGTCCCGCGAACGCGGCCGCTGCGAGAACAATGCCCGCGAGCGTCAATCCGACGAATTTTGCCGATAGCGGCGCCGCGAGCAGCACCTCCCCAGCCAATCGCCTCGTACTATGATCGACAGCCTCGGGCCGGAACAAACTCTTCATGGCTTAGTGCCCGGATGGTTGAAACTTCGATCCAGCTGTCTCCGATGCTATGCTCAACCCTTCTAATTTCAGGTCGAGATAGAAGAGAAACCTGACCCGGTTCCTGTCGAGGCAAATTGGCTGATATTGCCCGATGAGGCGTTTATGGTGGAGAAGCTGCCCGGTGAAATAGCAGTGATCTGGGAACCGCTGCCCGGTACGCGGAACACCGTATAAAATGTGGGCGTGATGATACCTATGGTCCTGCCTCCGGTGACGGAGTCGATCTCCTCGGCGGTCAAGGGCCGCAAATGATTGCTCTGGGTCATCTCCAACCTCCCTTTATTAAAAAGAAATAACCGTGGAAGAGGCGGTAGCCGAGCCATTTCCTGTCACCGAAGCGGACGAGACCGAGCTGACAAAGCCGCCGGCCGTAACTACAAGGGCGAAAGCCGTGCTACCGTGCCCAGACGTGGACGCGACGACACCCGGGCCTACGGAAATTGGCGGCACGCCATTATGCGAGTACGCAATCCCAAATGTCCCTCCTGCAACGGCGTCAATCTCGGCAGGGGTCAAGAGCCGCAAGTCATTGCTGGTAGGATTCATGCGTTCGCTCCTTGGATGTCTGCTCGAAAGATAGCCACTAAAATCGTTCCATAGGTTAAGATGTTCCTGGATTTTTAAGATGCTGGATTTGATCCGTTTCTGTAGTTTATTTTTTGTAATATTGTTTGGCCGGCATGTAAGAATTGACGCAACTTCTAGCACTCTTCGTTTTTTCATTCGGCATCTAGGATGCGATCTGTCAACGCCGCCGGGTGGAGCAATGCGGATTTGATTCACGTGCTGTGGCCTGTGGCGATGTATTTGCCGCCAAGCCGCGTCCTGCTCGTTATTCTGCAGAACCGCCGTTCCAGGGAACCAAGACTCTTCCTTCGCATTTCGTCACCGTAAAGATCGCAAAAAACGCGATAATTCTCCTCCAAAAGACCATGCTTCGCCGCAATTTCCGCCTTGCGCCAGCCCCAATTCCGCCTTCACCCTCGCGGCTAGAATAACGAAAAACTCCCGCACAGCGAGTAGGCACCATGTCTTTGTTCTTCAGGATTTTCTTTGCCGCCTTCGTGACCCTGGCCTCTCTTGGAGCCGCCACCGCCCAGCAGAATAGGAGCCCCGTCGACGAGTTCATCGTGCGGGAATCCGAAGCCTTCGAAACCACGCTTCAAGCCACCTACCCAACCAAGGGCAAGGATGCGAAAGGCTGGCTCGCCGAGGGCGATAAGTCGAGCGAAGCGGAGGATCATCGCGCAGCAACCGGGCATTACGCGGCGGCCGCGCTCCTCGACAAGAAAAATGCGGAAATATGGCTGAAGCTTGCGCGGGCGTATCTCGCCATCGATACCGATAAGTACGGCGAGAAGAACACATTCGCCCGGAATGCCGGGTCGGCCGCCTATATCGCCTTCTCTCACAGCACGGCACCCGATGCAAAAGCCGCAGCGCTAGCGGCCGTCGCGGAAAGCCTTGGCGTGCGCGAGCAATGGCGGCCGGCGCTTCGCATTTACAAGTCCAGCCTCGCGCTCAAGGCGGACCCGGACGTTCAGGAGGCCTATGACCAAGCGTTCAATGAGCACGGCTTCCGCATGCTCAATTACACCGCCGACAATGAGTCCAATGCACCGCGCATTTGCATCCAGTTCTCGGACAATCTCGCCAAGGGCCGCACCGACTACACGAACTACGTCACCGTCAACGGCGAGAAGCCTGCGTCCGTTCGCGTACAGGGCGCGCAGCTTTGCGTCGAAGACCTGCTTCACGGCAAACGTTACGAAGTCAAGGTGCGCAGCGGCATCCCGTCCACCGAGGACGATCTCTTGCCGAAGCCCGTGGAACTCACCGTCTATATCCGCGACCGCTCGCCGTCCGTGCGCCTTTCCGGGCGCAACTACGTACTGCCGAGGTCCGGTCAGCAGGGCATTCCCGTCGTCAGCATCAACACGAAGCTGGTGAAGGCGTCGATCTACCGGATCGGCGACCGCCGGCTCGCGGCCGAGGTGCTGGATGGCGACTTCGAGCGCCAGCTCCAGACCTACGAGCTGAAGCGCATCGCCGACATGAAGGGCGAGAAGCTCTGGTCGGGCGAAATGCCGGTGACATCGAAGCCCAATGAGGAAGTCACCACCGCTTTCCCAGTCGATACGCTGTTGCCGGATTTGAAGCCCGGCCTCTATGTCATCGCCGCGAGCGCAGCCGAGGAAGGCAAAAAGCCGGACGAAGGCGGCGAGAATGGCGACGATGACTCCAGCTCGAAGGCAACGCAGTGGTTCGTCGTGTCCGATCTGGGGCTGACGGCGTTCTCGGGCGCCGATGGCGTTCACGTCTACGCGCGCTCGCTGGCCACAGCGGGAGCGGTTGCCGGCGCGGAAATCCGGCTCGTTGCCCGCAACAATGAAATCCTCGGCACGGTCAAGACCGATGAGCAGGGCGTGGCCGCCTTCGAGGCTGGGCTTGCGCACGGGGCCGGCGGCCTCGCGCCCGCGCTCGTGGTCGCTCGCGGTGCGGATAACGATTACGGCTTCCTCGATTTGACGAAGCAGGCCTTCGACCTTTCGGATCGCGGCGTTGGCGGACGCACGCCTCCGGGCCCGCTCGACGCGATGGTGTTCACCGAGCGCGGCGTCTACCGGCCAGGCGAAACGGTCTATGTGACGGCTCTGTTGCGCGACGCCGCGGCCAACGCGGTTCCTGCCGTACCGCTTATTCTGAAGCTCTTCCGTCCGGATGGCGTGGAGGACAAGCGGCACACGCTGGCCGATGAGGGTAATGGCGGCCGGAGCTGGCAAATCGCCCTGCCGGACACAGCCATGACCGGCGGTTGGCGCCTCGCGGCTTTCGCCGATCCCAAAGGTGCGTCTCTTTATGAGAAGACCTTTCTCGTCGAGGATTACGTCCCCGAACGGCTTGAGATGAAGCTTGCAGCGGCGCAACCCGAGATTTCAGCAGCCTCGCCGGGCGTCGTGGCTCTTTCGAGCCGGTATCTCTACGGCGCTCCGGCATCCAATCTCGGACTCGAAGGCGAGATCGTGATTTCCGCCGCGAACGAGGTCACCGGCTTTCCCGGCTATCACGTCGGCCAGGAAAGCGAAAAGTTCTCAACCGTGCGCAAGGATCTGGATGCGCTCCCGAACACAGGCGCGGCAGGCGAGGCCTCGCTGTCCATCGCGCTTCCCGATCTGCCGCAGACCTCGAAGCCTCTCAGCGCGGAAGTCACCCTCCGCCTGCGCGAGCCTAGCGGACGCGCGCTCGCCGATAAGATTGCGATGAAGGTGAATACGGGAAAGTCGTTCATCGGCGTGAAGCCTCTGTTCGACGGTTCCGTGCCGGAGGGCGCACCGGCCGAGTTCGAAATCGTTGGCATCGGCGCGGACGGCAAACAGGTGCCGCTGACCGGCTTGAAGTGGGAGCTTGAGCGCGTCGAGAATCAGTTCCAGTGGTACTTCCGGGATAACCGCTGGTCCTACGAGAATGTGACGTTTGAAAGCCGCGTCTCGGGCGGCACGGTAAATGCGCCCGCCTCGGGGACGATCCGGATCAAGGCCCCGGTCGAAGCCGGATCTTACCGTCTCGACATCGCGTCTGCGACGGCGCAAGGCCCATCCACGAGTTTTTCGTTCTGGGCAGGATGGTACAGCTCTGAAGCCTCGGACACGCCCGAGATCCTGAACCTCGCGCTCGACCGCGCTTCATATAGCCCAGGCGACGATATCAAGGTCCAGGTCATGCCGCGCATGGCGGGTGAAGCCCTGGTTGCGATTGTGAGCGACCGGGTGCTCGCTACGCAGATGATCAAGGTCAGCGCGTCCGGCGGGTCGGCAAGCTTCAAGGTGGACCCGTCCTGGGGGCCGGGCGCCTATGCAACCGCCATCGCCTACCGGCCCATGGACAGCGTCGCCAAGCGCATGCCGAGTCGCGCCGTGGGCACGAAATGGATCCCGCTCGACACGAAGCCACGCACCTTGTCTGTGGCGCTCGGTACGCCGTCCTCGGTGCGCCCTGCCGGTCCCGTTACAGTCTCGGCCTCCGTCTCCGGCCTCGACAGTGGCGAGAACGCGACGCTCGTCATTTCCGGGGTCGATCTCGGCATTCTGAACATTACGCGCTACAAGACTCCCCAGCCCGGCGCCTATTTCTTCGCCCAGCGCCGCCTCGGTCTCGAAATGCGCGACCTCTATGGCAAGCTCATCGACGGCATGCAGGGCGTGCGCGGCGTTGTCCGCTCCGGCGGCGACGAGGGCGGGCTTGAGATGGCAGGCCGGCCGCTCGCGGAAGTGCCACTGGCTGTCTATTCCGGGCCGCTGCAAACCGATGCCAACGGCCAAGCGCGGGTGACGTTCGATTTACCTGCGTTCAACGGCACCATGCGGCTCTCCGCGCAGGTTTGGTCGCCCTCGAAACTTGGCCACGGCGAAAAAGACGTGATCGTCCGCGACACCGTTGTCGCCCAGGCGACCCCGCCGAAATTCCTCATGCTCGGCGACAGCTCGGTCATGCATCTCAGCATCGAGAATGTGGAAGCGCCAGGCTCCTACACACTGACCGCTAAGGCCGATGGGGGCGTGGAAGTGACCGGCGCGGCGGAACGCACTCTGACACTCGATCTCAACAAGCGCGTCAGCGAAACCATCGCGCTCCGCGGCGCCTTGGTTGGGGAGGGGCACGTCTCCTTCGCGCTTAACGGCCCTGGCGGCGTATCGATTGAGCGGACATACGCGATACCGGTCGAACCGCCCGCGCCCAATGTGCGGCGCCGCACCAGCCAGCTCTTGGCCGCCTCTTCCGGCTCACTCCGGGTTGGCAGCGAATTGATCCGCGACCTCGTTCCGGCGTCAGCGAAGGTATCCGTGACCGCGAGCCGGACGGCCTCGTTCGACGTGCCGGGCCTCCTCCTCGCGCTCGACCGCTATCCCTTCGGCTGCGCCGAGCAAACGACAAGCCGCGCCCTGCCGCTGCTCTATTACGACGAAGTCGCCTCCCGCGCGCATCTCAGCCAGGAGCCCAAAGCGCGGCCGGCCATCGAGAAGGCCATCGTGCGCCTCTACGGCATGCAATCCTCGTCGGGCGGTTTTGGCCTATGGGGCCCAAGCTACGAGGACACATGGCTCACCGCCTATGTGGCGGACTTCCTGACCCGCGCCAAGGAGAAGGGCTATGCCGTCCGCGACATGAACTACGATCTTGCCCTCGACCGGCTGAAGAACAGCGTCAACAACGCCCGCGACTTCAAAAAAGGCGGCGAAACGCTGGCCTATTCGCTCTATGTGCTGGCCCGCGCCGGCCGGGGCGTTCTTGGCGATCTGCGCTATTATGCTGACACAAAGATCGACGCGTTTTCCACCCCGATTGCGCGGGCGCAACTCGCCGCTGGACTTGCCATGCTCGGCGATAAGGAGCGCTCCGCGCTCACCTTCAATTCAGCGCTTTCCGCGCTCACCGTGCCCGATCAGAAAGTCCCCTTGGCTGGACGGGCCGACTACGGCACTGAGCTTAGGGACGCCGCGGCCGTGCTCGCCTTGATGGGTGAAAGCGGCGCCGCCACGCCGCAACTGCAGAAGGCGTTCGCCCTTGTAACGGCGCTGCGCGCGCAGCAGAAGGAAACGACAACTCAGGAAAGCCTGTGGCTCCTGCTCGCGGCGCGCACGCTCGACGCGCAGAACAAGGACCTGTTGCTTGAGGTGAACGGTGCGCCGGTCCGGGGTTCGTTCCAGACCGTCCTCAGCGGAAGCGACTTCTTGGCCAGCAGCATTCCCGTCATCAATGTGAGCGCTATCTTACCGAATGCCGCCTCGCAGAAATTCGAGACGGTCATGAGCCAAGCGCAGTTTGCGAAGGACGGGCTTGTCATCGGCAACAAGGGGCCAGAAGCGGTTCCAGCCTCGGTGCTTGTAACGGGCGAGGGTGTCGAGCCGGAGCCGTCCGCCGAAAGCGGGTTTAAGATCGAGCGCAAGACGTACGCGCCGGACGGCCGCGAAATCCCCTTCGATAGGTTGAAACAGAACGACCGCGTCGTCGTCGTGCTGAAGGTCACCGAAGTGGAGCCGAAACTTGGGCAGATCGTCGTGGAGGATAGGCTGCCGGCCGGCTTCGACATCGAGAACCCCGCGCTCTTGAAAGGCTCCGATCTCAAGGCCTTCAATTGGCTGCCGAACGCGATATCGCCGGTGTTCTCGGCGTTCCGGGACGACCGCTTCGTCGCGGCTTTCACGCTGGACGACGCGGCGCGCAAAGTGCCGGCGCAGATGACGATGGCCTATGTGATGCGTGCGGTCACGCCGGGGGTCTACACCCATGCGGGTGCGCGCGTGGAGGACATGTACCGGCCCGGCCGGTTTGCCCGGACTTCGGGCGCCAAGGTGGAGATTGCCGGGGCTCAGTGATATGACGGCGATGGTTTACACCCCTCACTCTGTCAGTCTCCCTCTGGGAGAGGGGACGGTGTTGCGCACACCGCGCCCTGTTCTGGCCCTTCTCCCGTGGGCAGAGGGAACGGTGTTGCGCAGGGTGCGCCCTGTTCATTCGTCCCTTCTCCCAGAGGGAGAAGGACAGGATGAGGGGCGCGCATGAGGACGCGGGCACAACTCATCCGAATTGTTCCCGGCCTTGCTCTTGCGGGCCTGCTCGTGCTTTCGGCTTACGGATTGAAGCTCTTCGAACCGCTGCCGCTTGAGGCCGCAGCGTCGTCCTCGCGACTCGTTCTGGATCGCGATGGGCATTTGCTGCGCGCGTTCACGACGCCGGACGGCCGCTGGCGCCTCGACGCCAAACCGGAAGAGGTGAGCGCTACCTACCTCTCCCTGCTGTTCGCCTTCGAGGACCGCCGCTTCTGGTATCATCCCGGCGTAGACCCCCTCGCGCTAGGCCGCTCCGTGTTGCAACCCTTCCGCTATGGACGCCTTGTCTCCGGCGGCTCGACGCTGACAATGCAGGTTGCACGCCTTCTGCGCGGCTCGCCAACGCATTCCATCGCCGCGAAATTCCAGCAGATCGCCGATGCGTTCCGCCTCGAAGCGATGCTGTCCAAACGCGAAATCCTCGCGCTTTACCTGAAGCTCGCACCCTATGGCGGCAATCTGGAGGGCGTGCGCGCGGCGTCGCTCGCTTATTTCGGAAAGGAACCGCACCGGTTGAGCATTGCGGAAGCGGCGCTTTTGGTCGCGATCCCGCAATCGCCAGAGAAGCGAAGGCTCGATCAGGCGGGTTATATGGAGGAAAAGACCCCCTCATCCTGTCCTTCTCCCCAAGGGGAGAAGGAACGCTGTTCCGGCCCTTCTCCTGTCAGGGAACGCGGCGCTCTCAACTCCCCTGACGGAGAGGGTGGCGCTTCTTATTCCATTCGAGGGGAAGATAGCGCTTCTCACTCCCTCTCCCGTCGAGGAGAAGGTAGCGCTCTTAACTCCCTCTCCCCTCGGGGAGAGGGTTGGGGTGAGGGGGAACTCACCCGCGCCGAAATCGCATATCGTTCGCTGATTGCGGCGCGGAACCGGGTCATCGAGCGGGCAGCGGCCGCTCATGCCATCGGGCAGGCCGATGCCAAAGCCGCGATGACACAAGCGGCACCGCGCGGGCGCCGGGAATTCCCCGCGCTTGCCGCTCACCTTGCGGAGCGGCTGCTTGCGGCAACGCCGGACGCACCGGCGGTCGCAACAACCATCGGCAGCAAGCTGCAGGAAGCGGCAGAACAGATTACGCGGCGTAACGCGCAGGCCTTCGGCGAGAAGATCTCCATCGCAGCGATGATCGTGAGCAACACCACGGGCGAAGTGCTGGCTCATGTGGGATCGGCCGGATATTTCGACGACAGCCGGCTGGGCGCCATCGACATGACGGCCGCAATCCGCTCACCGGGTTCGGCGCTGAAACCGTTCATCTATGGGCTCGCCTTCGAGGATGGCCTCGCTCACCCCGAGAGTTTGATTGAAGACCGGCCGGTGCGCTTCGACACCTACGCGCCGGTGAATTTCGACAGTACGTTCCACGGCACGGTGACGGTCAGGACAGCCCTGCAGCTTTCGCTGAACGTGCCCGCGGTGAAAGTTCTGAACGAGGTCGGCCCGGTGAAGCTGGCCGCGCGCTTCCGTGACGCGGGCATGCCATTTCCGGTGCCGCGCAATCTCACGGTGGCACTCGGCGGCGTGGGCTTGACTTTGGAGAATTTGACGTCGCTCTACTTGGCGCTTGCGCGCGGCGGCAGCGTGATCCCGATTCGCTATCAGAAAGATGGCTCCGGACCGGCGTGGAATTCGAGCGATCCACCAGTCCTGCTTCAGCCAGCGGCAGCGTGGTACGTTACCGACATACTCCGCGGTGCCCCGGTGCCCGCGAGCGCGACACCGGGCGCAATCGCCTTCAAAACGGGGACCTCCTATGGGTTCCGCGATGCCTGGGCGGCCGGCTTCGACGGGGAATATACGATCGCCGTGTGGGTAGGGCGCCCGGACGCAAGCTCAGTGCCGGGGCTGGTAGGCTTGCGCGTCGCGGCGCCCGTGCTCTTCGAGCTCTTCAGCGCGATTGGCCCGCATCGCGCCCCTTTTGCGGCAGCGCCGGCGAACGTGATCGGCTCTAGGAAAAATGCCGAGCTTCCTCCGCCGCTTCGTGTTTTCCGGGAGCAAAAGCGTGAAGCGCAGGGCGGCCCATCTCAGGATGCGGCGCTGCGCATTGCCTATCCGCCGCCCAATGCCGAAGTTGAACTGGCTTCAGCTGGGGGGCTGGCGGAAAGGTTGCCCGTGGCGCTGAAGGCGGAAGGGGGAACGCTGCCGCTTACCTGGCTCGTGGACGGGGTCCCTCTGCCGTCTTCGCCGCATAGGCGCGATGCTTTTCTAAAGCCGCCCGGCCCCGGCTTCGTCCAGATCACGGTTGTCGATGCTGAAGGCCGCTCCGACCGCACCCTAATCCGCTTGCGCTGATGTGAAACGCAGGGCGGTTGAATGGGCGTCCACTTTCCCTAAATCCCGCAAAATCGTTCTGCAATTCAGGTGGGATCCCATGATAAAGGTCTTGGCGTTGGTGCTTGCCGCCAGCATTGTTCTTATCGCCCGAAGCGCCCAAGCAGCGCCTCTTGACTTATATCGATGGAAGGCGCGTCCCGTGATCGTGTTCGGCTCCGAGGACAACAGCACCTTCCGCGAGCAGCTCGGCCTCTTAAACCGGGCATCGAGCGGCCTGCGCGAACGGGACATGGCGCTGATCGCAGTTTCGAATCGCGGCGGCCGGCAGGAGTTGCGGCGAGCCTACCACGTCGCGCCGGGTCAATTCGAGGTGGTGCTTATCGGCAAGGACGGCGGCGTGAAGCTGAGGAGCCGCAGCCTCGTTTCGCCCCAAGAGATTTTCCGCACTGTCGATGCGATGCCGATGCGCCGACAGGAGATGCGCCGGCGTTAGCTGAAGCTCGCTCAGAGCGGCGACAGTCCACGGTAGAAGTGCGGGACCGGGCCGGGACCGGACCCGATAGTGGTGCCGTCCGCCGCGCGTTGGATCGCGCCTTGCAAATAGGTTTTCGCCTCAGCTATGGCATCCTCCATCGGCAGTCCCTTCACAAGAAAGGCGGCGATAGCCGAAGCCAGAGTGCACCCGGTTCCATGCGTGTTCTGGGTTGCGATACGCGGTGCGGAGAAGGTACGGAATTTCGAGCCGTTATAAAAGAGGTCGGCGGACTCGGCGCCGCTCGCATGGCCGCCCTTGATCAGAACCGCGCCCGGACCGAATCCGAACAAGCGCTCCGCCTGCTTTCTGGCATCGTCTTCGCTTTGCGCCACATCGGAATTGAGCAGCGCCGCCGCCTCGTGCAAGTTCGGCGTGATGAGGGCCGCCTGGGGAATGAGCCCGCGAAATGCCGATTCCGCGCGCGCTTCCAAAAGGCGGTTTCCGCTGGTCGAGACCATGACGGGGTCAAACACAAAGGGGATCGCGCCGGCCCAGTGTGCCAGACCGCGTGCCACCGCTTCCACCACGCCCACGCTTCCGAGCATCCCAGTTTTGACCGCGCCGATGGAAAGATCGGAGAACACGGCATCGATTTGCGCCGTGACAATTTCCGCGGGGATGAGATGAACGGCTGTGACCCCCGTTGTGTTTTGGGCCGTGACAGCCGTGACCACGGTTGCGCCATAGACACCCAGCGCGGAGAAGGTCTTCAGATCCGCTTGCAAGCCGGCGCCGGCTGAGGAATCCGAGCCCGCGATGGAAAGCGCGGCAATCGTCTTCCCGCTCATGGCCGCACGAAAGGGTTCATGGCCGAACGCCGGGCGCGGTGACCGGAAGATCCTTGCTGCGCCAATTGAGGTAAAGTTCGAGAGCCGTATAGTCCGGCGCGTTATCGGGCTGACCCTCGGCGCGGGCAAGCTGATTGCACATGCGAAAGCGCTCGTGAAGCGAAATCATCCGTCCCTGGCCCACGCTGAAGACCGGATATGACAAGCCATGCCCCTGACTTAGCGTATCCGATCCGAAATTCTGGCCGGCCTTATCATTGTGGCACTGCGCGCAAGACAGCTGTAGAAGCCCGGTCCTGGTGAGATAAAGCTGGGCGCCGCGCGCGAACACAACAGAAGATTGTCCAGTCACGGCCACCGCTGACGGCGATCCACGAGCCAGCCAGCGAAGATAAGCCGTGACAGCGATCATCTGTTCCGAGTTCTCGCCAAGCGGGGCCGCACGCAAATTGTTACGCCGGCAGAGGTTGATCCGCGTTTGCAGGGTGATGACCTGACCCGCGTCCGGCGCGAATTTGGGATAGGCCGCGGCCACACGCTTCAACGTGTTCTTCTGGCCTCCGCCATGGCAGTCCTGGCAGGATTTACCCGCCGAGCCTTCAACCTTGCTCCAGGAGATTTCACCGGCCTCTACGAAGGGATAAGCCGGGTTGTCGAAGTCGTCGGCTTGCTGGGCCCTGATCGCAGGCGGCAGAAACTGTTCGCCCGGGATCAGAGGCCGGAGAGCCTCAGCGGCCCCTAGACCGGCGCTGGCACTCAACCGTTCTGCCTGAGCATGGGCGGTAACGCTTCCAATGACGGAAAGGATGAAAATAAGAAACGACGCACCGGAAATCGGCCGCACCGGGGGTTCTCCTAAGCTCGAAGGGCGCCCACGCCTTCTTATTTCAAAGTCGTCATATAAGCGACCAGATCCTCGATCTCGGCCGCGGACAAAACCGATGCTTCGGCGCTGCCCGCAGGCCGGTAGTAGGACGGCATGATTGTGTCGGGGAAGTAAGCCTTCGGCTCGATCAGCATCTGCCTCAGCTGCGCTTCTTCGAATTTACCGGCAATGCCGTCGAGCGCGGGTCCGATACCGCCCTGCGCAGAGAATGCAGCCAGCGAGCTGACCTTATGGCAGCTCAGGCAGTCTCCTTTTTGGCGGCTGACCAGAACATCGCGTCCGCGCTCTGCATCGCCCGGCGTGCCCGTGAGCGAGCCCGGCAGCCCCTGGAGAGAAATGGAAAGACGCCGCGGGCCACCGATGGCCATGTCCTGGAGATAAAAGCCGGCCTTCTTCCTTCTACATTCACCGGCATGGGCTCCGGTGAATGGAGTCAGGCCCGTCACTGCCAAGCACGCGGCCAGCGCAAGGACAGTGCACATATGCTGCTTTGCCATGCCTCGGTCTCCGGCTCACTTGGCGGCCCGCTTCACCGGCGGCTGATTTGTTAACCATACCAGGAGCGTGACAATAATCGGGTTTGTGCAACCGTCAACATATTGTTGCAAATTACGGAGCCCGATCCCCATCCCTTCGCGTCAAGGTTTGATGCTCGCAAAGCTCTCCGGCAATGCGGCGAGGCTTGCGATCACAGCGTCTCCGCCGAGTTCTTTCGCGTCGACAGGGGTATATCCGAAGCCGACGAGCACGCAGCGCACACCCGCTGCCTTCGCGCAGCCAACGTCGGCCACGCTGTCGCCGACCATCACTGCGACGCTTGGAGCCACTCCCAGGTCGTTGAGGACGCTGAGCAAGGGCGCCGGGTCGGGTTTCCGCGGCAGTCCGGAGCGCTCGCCCGTCACGGCTGAAAAATATTTCGCGATGTCGAGCTGAATGAGCGTTTCGACGGTGAGTTCATGCAGCTTATTGGAGCAAAGCCCAAGCAGCCGCCCCTCGTCCTTGAGGGATTCGAGAAGCTCGCGCGCGCCTTCGTAAAGGGTCGTGTGAGTCGTAAGGTTCTCTTGATAGAGTTGCACGAACTCCGCAGCGAGCGGCAGGATATCGCCGAGTGCGGCTCCCTTCGCGATCAGCGCGCGTTCGACGAGCTTGGGAACCCCGCCGCCGATCATGGCCTTCACTTCGCCGACTGAAAAAGGCGAGAGACCGCGGTTTCCGGCTGCCCGGTTCAGCGCGTTGGCGATATCGGTGGCACTGTCGATCAGCGTGCCGTCGAGATCGAACACGACGGCACGCGGCCAATCAGGGGGCTCTCGCCTCATCAGCGGGTCCTTGGCGGAGCTCAGCTATGCGGCGATTTTTGGATCGAGTTCGCCGCTCGCGTAGCGCTTGGCCATCTCGGCAAGCGAGAGGATCCTCTTGATCTTCGGCGCCTGCCCGGCCGTGTTGAATTCCTCGAACCGCTGCTTGCAAACCTTGATCATCGCGTCCTGAGCCGGCTTCAGGTATTTGCGGGGATCGAACTCCTCCGGGTGCTCCTGGAACACCTTGCGGATCTGGCCGGTGATCGCCATTCGGTTGTCGGTATCGATGTTGATCTTGCGCACGCCGTGCTTGATGCCGCGCTGGATCTCCTCGATCGGCACGCCGTAGGTCTGGGGCATCTTGCCGCCGAACTTGTTGATGATGTCTTGTAGATCCTGCGGCACCGACGACGAGCCGTGCATCACGAGGTGAGTGTTGGGCAGCCGCTTGTTGATCTCCTCAAGCACGCTCATCGCCAGGATGTCGCCGGTGGGCTTGCGCGAGAATTTGTAGGCGCCGTGGCTGGTGCCCATGGCGATGGCGAGCGCGTCGACCTTGGTCTCGCGCACGAATTTGACCGCCTCGTCCGGGTTGGTCAGCAGCTGGTCGTGGCTGAGCGTGCCCTCGAAGCCGTGGCCGTCTTCCTTTTCGCCGGCTCCGGTTTCGAGCGAGCCGAGCACGCCGAGTTCGCCCTCAACTGAAACGCCGCCGAGATGGGCCATGTCGGTGACCTGCTTTGTCACGCCGACGTTGTAGGTCCAGTCGGCGGGGGTCTTGCCGTCAGACTTCAGCGAGCCGTCCATCATCACCGAGGTGAATCCCGACTGCATCGCGGTGACACAGGTGCCGGGGCCATTGCCGTGGTCGAGATGCACGCAGATCGGCACCAGCGGATAGATCTCAGTCATGGCGGACATCATGTGGCTGAGCATGATGTCGTTGGCATAGGCGCGCGCGCCGCGCGAAGCCTGGATGATGACCGGGGCCTCCAACGCGCTCGCCGCCTCGCCAATCGCCAGCGCCTGCTCCATATTGTTGATGTTGAACGCCGGCACGCCATAACCGTGCTCGGCTGCGTGGTCGAGAAGTTGCCTCAGCGTAATACGCGCCATTTGGGCCTCCAGATTTGTTGTTTGAGTTGTTGTTAGCGAGCGAGCGCAGCGACGCCGGGAAGCGTGCGGCCCTCAAGCCATTCAAGAAACGCGCCACCCGCCGTCGAAACGTAGGTGAACTTGTCCGTGACACCCGCCGCGTTCAGCGCAGCGACAGTGTCGCCGCCGCCTGCAACGGTCGCGAGCTTGCCGGCCTCAGTCAGCTTCGCCGCTTCGTGCGCCAGCTGGAATGTGCCCTCGCCGAACGGAGCGATTTCGAAGGCGCCGACGGGGCCGTTCCACAGCAGCGTCTTGCACTGTTCGATGCGCTGAATGTAGTCAGCGACCGAGCGCGGTCCGACGTCGAGGATCATCTGATCCTCCGGCACCTCATGGATCGGCACGACCTTGGTGCTCACGCCTTCCTTGAGATCGCTCGCGACGACGGCGTCGATCGGCAGCACGATCTGGCATCCGGATTCGGCGGCCTGAGCCAGGATTTCCTCGACCTTGCCGACGAGGCCCGGCTCGCAAAGAGAGCGCCCGACGGCGATCTTCTGAGCGAACAGGAAGGTGTTGGCCATCCCGCCGCCGATAATGAGGTAGTCCATCTTTTTGGTGAGGTTGACGAGCATATCGATCTTCGTCGAAACCTTCGAGCCACCGACGATCGCCGCCACGGGGCGTTCCGGCTTGTCGAGCGCCACCTTGAACGCTTCAACCTCGGCAATCATCGAGGGGCCCGCGTAGGCCGGCAGAAGATGGGCGAGAGCTTCGGTCGAGGCGTGAGCGCGGTGCGACACCGAAAACGCATCGTTCACGTAGATATCGCCAAGCTTTGCAAGTTCAGCGGTGAAGGCCGGATCGTTCTTTTCCTCAGCGCCATAGTACCGGAGATTTTCCAGCATGGCGATATCGCCCGGCTGCAGCTTCGCGATCGTTGCCTCGGCCACGGGTCCGATGCAGTCCTCGCCAAAGATAACGTCGCGGCCTAACAACGAGGAAATCTTATTTGCAATGGGGCGCAGGGTATATTTCGGTACGGCCTTGCCGTCGGGCCGGCCGAGATGAGAGAGGATCACAACCTTCGCGCCGCGCGCGGACAGGTCCTTGACCGTTGGCAGAAAGCGTTCGATCCGTGTCGCATCCGAGACTTCGCCGCCGGACATCGGAACATTGAGGTCCGCGCGAACGAGGACGCGTTTGCCGCTCACGTCGGCGCCGGCAATGCTCTGGTAGTTATAGATATCGGCAGTGGCCATGTTTCCTCCGATGGTCAAGAAATGCCTTCCGGCACCTTATGCGCTTTTCTCTCCGCCCGCCAAGCCTTGTCCCGGGGCAAGCCTCGCGTCCGCTCTTGGAGCGGTTTCGGATTGCAGGCGCTGCGGTCACGCTATCAGGTGAACGTGACATTTTTGCATAATCAACACAAGTCAGAGATGCTTAAAGGTAGCCTTAATCGTTTTAATGACGCGTGTCGATTGGAGACGTTTGCAATTGCTAAGAAGAAGCCATATGTCTTAATTGAGTCGCATTCTGGCCCCAGCTCCGCTCTGGCGCCGGAGTACGGCCTCACGGGCGGCTAAGGAAGCCTTGGGACTTGCAGGGCCTATCTGCATAACTCACAATCACGGACACGATCCCGCCACGAGTGTCACGCGAGAACAAGAATTCATGAGTAAGCTCATCGAGTTATCAGATCTTCCGCGAGCCGCGCAAGGTCCCGTTCTTTTCTGGCAGCAAGCACTTGAGAATCCAAAGCAGGTCTGCAGCCTTTTTCCGTCCAGCCCCTTCGTCGGCCGGGCGATGACATCGGTGCTTGGCGATCGCACCGATGCGCACATTATCGAGCTCGGAGCGGGAACCGGCGCGGTGACCCGCCAGCTCATCCGCAACGGCGTCGATCCGGCGAAACTCACGCTGATCGAGATCGACGCGAATCTCGGAGGGCATCTGAGGCGGCGGTTCCCCGAAGTCGACGTAGTGATCGGATCGGCGCAGGATTTGTCGAAGCTCTGGCGGGAGCGCAATGGCGGCAGCGTCGGCGCCATTGTCTCGACCCTGCCGATGCGCCTGTTTTCCAAAAAGCTGATTTATCTCGTGATGAAGAACAGCCTGCAAGTCCTGGAGGACGGCGGCATGTTCGTACAGTTCACCTACCGTCAGAATAGCCCGGTTCCGCCGCGCGTCGTCAAGGCGCTCCGGCTGAAGGCCTGGCGCTACACGCGCGTCTGGCTGAACCTGCCGCCGGCCGCGATCTGGGTGTATGAGAAGCAAGGCGCGGGGCAGGCTGAGTAGGTGATGACCTTGCGACCAGTAGGGTCAAAGAAGGCCGGAAGCAGATGTCGAGCTCATTTCCAGAAATGCCCGTTGTTGGAGGAAGAGCCGCTGTCTCAGATCGGCATCAGCCGTCCTGTAAATCTAGCACTTCTTTACACGTTTATAATTTTCGAAACGGGCCAGATCATTAGCGCCGCCCAACTCGCCGCCGGATCAATTCGCGTGCCGCCTACCGTCCGGCCACGAAGTAACCTTCAAAAGAAGGACGCCAATAAGAGCTATGCCCCATCCCAAAATCGGATGCCACAAAGGTACTGCCAGGGCCGAGAACCAGTTGAAAGCAATTGCCGGGGCCTTTGCCTTACTAGCGTAGTTGAAAGTCGAGCCTGCCAAGCCTCCCTTGCACGATCCGCCAGGTGGCGCAACATCGCCATCTGGAGTGTATGTGAACAACAAACCGCCATAGGTGCAAATCAAGATGTTGCCGGACGTTGACATCGCTGAGCTGGAGCCCTTACCCACGTAAAAGCTTTTCTCGAAGCCTTCCGAACCGTAACGTTGTACACGGAGAATCGGCGGGCTCACGATGAATACACGCCCATCTGGAGCCGTGAGACGATCTGCCTGCATGACCGTGTTGGGTAGTTCAAAGTGATCGAGAAGCTCGCGAGGAAAAAACGTGAGCCAGATCGGCGCAACAAAGCCAAGCACTCCCACTGCACTTATGCAAAGTGCAAGCTTCTGGGAAGAATTAGTCGGTAACGCGTGCCAATTCTCATACCCCATCACGGCAGCGATAGCGGCCAAAATAGTCAGAAAAATAATAATACTAGGGATAATCATTTTGATTGAGCCATGTTTGATCTGGGTGCCAATCAAGCGACGTGACTTTCCGGGTTGGAATGATCTCAGCACTAATGCGAAATCGGACACCCGTGCGCTCCCTTGCGGCGTCGAATCTTTTCAACCTATGATTGGGCGCAGGATTGAAGCGAGAGCTTGCCATTGCGGCGACCCTTTCCGCAGTCCGAGGTCAAGCGGTCATAACATTTTTCGAGCATAGAGTCAGGAATCGACCCCAAGCCGCCCGCCGCCACCGCCCCCGCTTACCCTCTTCCCACCTATTCCTTGCGCCCCCTGTTCTCTGGTATCATGACCTTGAGCATTGGACGCGGGCGCAAGGCGCGGGGGCACTCTCCTTCCGATGGCAGACGAAGAGAAGTTCGAGCGTTATGAGCCGATCGACGGTTTGGCGCCGAAGATGATTCTCGAAGCGATGCACGACGATCGCGAGGGTTTCCGGCTGATCCTTAGGG
This sequence comes from uncultured Alphaproteobacteria bacterium, assembly GCA_963817705.1. Lineage (GTDB taxonomy): Bacteria > Pseudomonadota > Alphaproteobacteria > Rhizobiales > Rhodomicrobiaceae > Rhodomicrobium. Next base: position 915,263 of record CAWFPF010000001.1, on the reverse strand, counting down.
CGCCGGCTCCGAAGACGCGGGCGCTTCGCATTCTGTTCGACGCGCCGCTTTGCTATCGCGGAACGCAGGAACCCTATCTGCTGCGCCAGATTTACGAAGGGGACGGGATCTATCCCTGGCCCATCTTCATCGTGCGAAACTCGCGATACGCGAAATGGTTCTACGCTCAGGCAACGGATGCCATCGAGAGGGACGGCCACCATTACCATATCGCTGCGGCGGACGAGATCGTCGATGTCTTGTCGGCGCGGCCGCCGATTTTATCTTGGCTCAATGATGGATGACGGCCCTGCTGCCACTTTTTTGAAGCCCCATTCAAGGACCCGACTTTATAAAGGCCAAGGAGATCGCCATGAGCGCGCCGGCATACGATCCGAATAACATCTTTGCAAAGATCCTGCGCAAGGAAGCGCCCTGCTATTTCGTCCATGAGGACGCGGACACCTTCGTGTTCATGGACATCATGCCGCGCTCGGACGGCCACGCGCTCGTGATCCCGAAGCAGCCCGCGCGCAACATTCTCGACGCTTCGCCCAGCATTCTCACGCATGTTGTCCACACCGTGCAGCGGGTCGCGATTGCGGCGAAGAAAGCCTTCAACGCGGACGGCATCACAGTATCGCAATTTTCCGAGCAAGCGGGCGGTCAGATCGTGTTTCACCTGCACGTGCATGTGCTGCCGCGCTATGAGGGCGTGAGCTTGCGCCCGGCCGGGATCATGGCGGACGGCGCCGTCTTGGAACAGCACGCCGCGAAGCTCCGCGCCGCGCTCGGTTAACCCGTTTCATTGCATTGAAATTGTTTTGTTTTCTTTCCGTTGGCTTCGCGCAACGGAAAGCCAAGCGCCATGCCGCGCCCATGCTACGGTGACCCTAAACCGAAACAACCGCAGGTGAACCATGGGTATTTTCGATGCTCTTTCCAGCGCTTTGAACGAGGCTATGCGGCAGCAGCAGAGCCAGGCAGGGCAGCAGCCGCAGCCGCAGGTACGGCAGCCCGAGCCTGAGCAAGTCCAGACTGGGCGTCCCGCAGCCTCCACGCCCTCCTTCTCCGATCTCCTCGCGAATGCCGGCTTCGGCAACCTCGGGGCCCTTGTCGATCAATTGAGCAAAGGAGGCCTTGACGTACAGGTCAAATCTTGGCTCGGAACCGGCCAGAATCAGCCGGTGAATCCCGATCAGTTGCGCGGCGCTCTTGGCGAGCAAAAAGTGCAGCAAATCGGTCAGCAGGCTGCCATTCCGGTGGATAGCATCTTGCAGATTCTCGCGAAGTACCTGCCGTCGGCCATCGACCAAGCAAGTCCCAACGGCAAGCTCCAGGACCCAAACCGCCCGCATTAGCCGGCATGGACTTACGGCCGTGGCCGCCCTTGCGGCGGCCACCCCGGACCAAAAGTGCGGTGCATTCGCAAGTCACCCCTGACAACAATCCCAACGGGGAAGCCTTAACCTGCCCTTGCCTCGCGAGGATTATGCCGCCGCGCTCTCCTTCTTTGTCCGCGCCATGCCATAATACTCCTGATTGGGGCGCATATCGGTCGCGCTGGCGAGCCGGTTCGACATGTTGAAGAAGGCCGCGACCGCGCCGATGTCCCAGATGTCCCGGTCCGTGAACCCGAGCTGCCGGAGCATATCGCGGTCGGCGTTCTCGATCTTGTCCGGCTCCTCCGTGAGCTTGACCGCGAAATCGAGCATCGCCTTCTGCTTCGGCGATAGCTCCGCAACGCGGTAATTGTGCTCGATCGTATCGCCGAGCATAGGGTCGTTGGAGCGGTAGCGGACGGCGGCGCCATGAGCGGTGAGGCAATAGTGGCAATGATTGATGGCGCTCACGACGACGGCGATCATCTCCCGTTCGAGGCGTGACAGCCCGCTTTCGCCGAGCATCAAGTCGTCCACCATATCGATGAAGGCCTTCAGCTTCTTGTTATCGAAGGCATACGCCTTCAGCACATTCGGCACGAAGCCGAGTTTTTCCTCGCAGACGCGGAAATAGTCGCGCAGCTCTGGATCGAGGCCAGCTTCGGGAAGGGTGAGAGCCGTAACGGGTTCATTCTTGTTCACGATTTCGATCTCCCTGAAATTTGTAATTGAGGTTTCCGCGCATACCTCTCTCAAGATATCGGGACCGGCCGCGATTGGTGAATGCCTGTAGCGTGGAGCTTGCAAAAATGACTGCACCGGGCGGAACGCATGATGGCACGAACCTGGCGGCAGTTGTCCAGAGCCTGCCCGTGGAAGCGCCGGGTCTAGCCGCGAAATTCGCGATGCAGCTCTTCCAGGAGGCCGATACCGCCGAACTCGATACCTACGAGACGGGTGAGTTGGGACGGATCGCCGCCAGCGCTTTCGAAACTTTCAAGACCCGGTTACCCGGTGAACCCAAGATCGCGCTAGGAGCCGGACGCTTTCGGGGCAATGATTTTCTTACCGTCGATCTCGTCAATGACGACATGCCGTTTCTCCTCGATTCGGTTGTTCGCGAAGTGCGGTACCGCGGCCTCATTCCCGAACTCGTCGCGCATCCAATCTTCGAGGTGCGCCGCGATGGGGAAGGCCGGCTCCTTGCCCTCGAACCAGCCCGCGCAGCGCCGGACGGGCGGCGGCGCGAAAGCTTCATCCATCTCCAAATCCGCAAAATCGGACCCGAGCCCTCACCGGAGGTGCTCAAGGAAGCCATCGGAAGGGTGCTGGCTGACATTAGGATCGTGGTGTCCGATTTTGGGGCGATGACGGGGCGCCTCCGCCTCGCGATCGATGAGTTTGAGCGGAACCCGCCACCGGCCACAGCAGAGACAAATGCCGAAGCTCTCGAATTCCTGCGCTGGCTGTCCGCCGACAATTTCATCTTCCTCGGTGTCCGCGAATATGACTACCGTGGCATCGAGCTAGAGCCCAGGCAGGAGACCGAACTCGGGCTTCTGCGCGACACGGCGATTTCGGTCTTGCGGAAGGCGGGCGCCGATCAAAGGCTTTCGCCGCAGATTCGCGCCTTCTTCCTGAATTCGCCTCCCATCATCGTTGCGAAAGGCAATCAGAAGTCCACGGTCCATCGCCGCGTGCATATGGACGTCATCGGTATCAAGCTCTTCGGCGAAGGAGGCAGGATCGCCGGGCAATTGCGGTTGGCCGGCCTTTTCACCGCGAGCGCCTATAACCTCCCGGCGCTCCAAATCCCCTTGCTTCGCCAGAAGGCCGAAAAAGTTCTTCGTAGCTCTGGCCATCCGAAAGACAGCTATTCCGGACGCGCGCTTCTGAATGTGCTCGAGACCTTTCCGCGCGATGAGCTTTTCCAGATTTCGTCGGAGCAGCTTGCGAGGATATCGGGCGAAATCCTGAAACTCGATCTCACGCCAAGGCCTCGCGTGTTCACGCGCCGCGATGAGTTCGAGCGTTTCGTTTCGGCCTTCATCTACGTTCCCCGAGAACGGTACAACACAAACGTCCGTATCGCCCAGATCAAGATGCTCGAAGAAGTCCTTTGACGGCGAATTGGAGACGTTCACGCCGTTTTATTCCGCCGGGCCGATGGTGCGCACGCATAGTGTGATTTGGCGCAAGGACGGGGACCTGCGCCACGTTGCGGAGGCCGATCTGGAAAGAGAGGCCGGGAAAATCATCACAACCTGGGCCGACGAATTCGTCGATTGCATCCTGGAGCACTACGGCGCAGCCGGCTACGGCCTGATTGAGAAGTATCTCGATGCGTTTCCCGCCGGCTACCAGCGAGACGAACACGCCTACCCGCGCCTTGGAGGATATCCGGCGGCTCGAAAAACTGAACGGCAGCCGCCCTACGGACATCGATATCTACAGACCCGATCCCGCAGACCAAGAGACCGTGCGCGCGACGCTGCAGCAGCTCGGCGAGCCGCTCCCCCTGTCCAGGAGAGTTCCCATCCTGGAGAATTTGGGCTTCAAAGTCGTCTCCGAGCGGACGTTTCAAATCATGCCGGAAACGAAGGCCGGCCCGCGCTGCGTTTATCTTCACGAATGCGATCTGAGGGTCCTGAACGGCGGCGCTGCCGAGTTGCCGTTTCGCCGGTTCGCATTGGAAGAGGGCTTTCTCGCCGTCTGGGCCGGGTTGGCGGCCAACGACCGCTTCAATGGCTTGATCCTTGGTGCGGGCTTGAGCTGGCGGCAGGCCGCGCTTCTTCGCGCCTATAGCGCTTACTTACGCCAAACGGGTGCGCCCTACGGGCCGGTCTACGTCGCCGATGTCTTGAACCTGCATCCTGACATTGCCGCCGATTTTGTTCAATTGTTTGGCACAAGCTTCGACCCCGGCAACGGCCTGAGCGAAGAAGGGCGGAACGCGGAGCGAGCCCGGATCACGGAACTGATCGCGGGCAAGCTCGACGCGATCCCCGTGCTCGACGAGGATCGCGTGCTGCGCACACTCCTGACACTGTTGAAAGCGACGCTGCGGACCAACTTCTACCAGCGTACCGGCGAAGGCCAGCCTCCGGAAACGATCGCATTCAAATTGCGAAGCAGCGAGATCGATTGGCTGCCCGCCCCGAAACCCTACGCCGAGATTTTCGTCTACTCGCCGCGCTTCGAGGGCATTCACCTGCGCGGCGGCCCGATCGCGCGCGGCGGGTTGCGCTGGTCCGACCGGCCTCAAGATTTCCGTACCGAGATCCTGGGCCTTGCCAAGGCTCAGCAGGTGAAAAATGTCGTGATCGTGCCGCAAGGCGCGAAAGGCGGCTTCGTGCCTCGCAAATCGGCGCATACCAATCGTGATGCCATCCAGGCCGAAGGCGTCGCCTGCTACAAATCCTTCGTTTCGAGCCTGCTTTCGCTGACGGACAACCTTGTAAAGGGCGAGGCGGTCCCGCCGGCAGGCACCGTGCGCCGGGACGGCAATGACCTCTATCTGGTCGTGGCGGCGGACAAGGGCACCGCGGCCTTCTCGGATATCGCCAACGGCATTGCCCTGGAGCAGAATTTCTGGCTCGGCGATGCCTTTGCGAGCGGCGGCTCGGCCGGTTACGACCACAAGAAAATGGCCATCACGGCTCGGGGCGCTTGGGAGGCGGTGAAGCGCCACTTCCGGGAGATGAACATCGACATCCAAACGGCGCCGTTCACAGTGGCGGGCATCGGCGACATGTCGGGCGACGTCTTCGGAAACGGCATGCTGCTCTCCAAAACCATCAAGCTCATTGCTGCATTCGATCACCGGGATATCTTCATCGACCCCGATCCCGATCCGGCGGCAAGCTGGCAGGAGCGCAAGCGGCTCTACGATCTCCCGCGTTCGAGCTGGCAGGATTATGACCGGTCCAAGCTATCGAATGGCGGTGGCATTTATAGCCGCGAGGAGAAATATATCCCGCTCTCCGCGGAAGCGCGGACGCTGCTCGGCCTCAAGGCGGTGGTCACTCCGGCTGAACTCATGGCAGCGATCCTCAAGGCGCCTGCCGATCTCCTATGGTTCGGCGGGATAGGCACCTATGTGCGCGGTAGCGGCGAGACCAATGCGCAGGTTGGCGACAGGGCCAATGACGCGATCCGGGTTGCGGCCAAAGACGTGCAGGCGAAGGTTATCGGCGAGGGCGCCAACCTTGGTGTTACGCAGCGAGGCCGCATCGAGTTTGCGCTGCTTGGCGGCAGGATCAATACGGACGCCATCGACAATTCCGCGGGCGTAAACACCTCCGACGCCGAGGTCAACATCAAGATCGCGCTCGGTGCCGCGGTTTCGGCGGGCAAGCTCGACACGCCGGCGCGCAATCAGTTTCTCTTTGAGATGACCGGCGAGGTGGCCGCCTCCGTGCTCAAGAACAACTATCTGCAAACGCTAGCCATCAGCCTCGCCGAGGCGGACGGGCAAGCGGATCTCGGCTTTCAGCAGCGGCTCATGCAAAAGCTTGAACAGGCCGGGCGTCTCGACCGCGCGCTTGAGACGCTGCCGTCCGAAGCCGCGATTGAGGAACGCGGCGCTGCCGGCAAGCCGTTGACCCGGCCCGAATTGGCGGCTCTTCTCGCATATGCAAAGATCGATCTCAAAAGCGATTTGATCGCCTCAACCGTGCCGGACGATCCTCATCTTGGCCGGACGCTGATATCCTATTTCCCGGCGCTCATGCGGGATCGGTTCGCGGAAGAGATACATGCTCACCCCTTGCGCCGCGAGATCATTGCCACGAGCCTCGCCAACGGCATCGTCAACAGCGGCGGCCCCACTTTTATTGTCCGGCTTGTGGAAGAGACCGGAAACTCGCCAGCGGACATCGCCTACGCTTTGGCGGCGGTCATGGCCGTTTTCGAACTCCAGGACATCTACACCGGGATCGACTCCCTCGATGGAAAGATAGACGGTCACGCACAGCTTTTGCTCTATCGCACCGTGCAAAATCTTCTGTGGAGGCAGACGGCCTGGTTCCTTCGCCATGGCCTCTTGGAAGTCAGCCTTGAGCAGGAAATTGCGCGCTATCGCAACAGCGTCGCGGACCTCGCTTTGAATTTGGCGGCCGTATTGCCCATGGCATTTCACAGGCAGCTCGCTGATGAAGAGAAGCGCTTGCGGGACGAGGGGCTACCGCCGCTCCTTGCGAAGCGCCTGGCCGCATTGGGTCCGCTATCTCAGGCGCTCGACATCGCTTACATAGCGAACGCGACGGGAGCGCCGGTTCCAGCGGCGGCGCGCACACTGTTCGAACTCCGCGATGCCTTCCATCTTCAGGGCATAGAAGCGGCCAGCGAAAAACTAGGCGCCGGCGATTATTACGATAAGCTCGCGGTCAATAGCATCCTCGCCGCGATTGCTTTCGCACAACGAAGCCTTGCCCAGAGCATTATCGAGGACGCAGCCGCAAAAGGCGCGTTCGAGGCATGGGCCAAACAAAACGAAAGCGCCGTAAGCCGTGTAAGCGCAAACCTGGCGGGCGTGATGGAGGGGCGCGGACTTACGCTGGCAAAGCTTACGGTTAGCGTCTCACAGTTCAGGAGTCTCGCGGCGGCATAGGCTTCCCACGGGTAATTTGTAACGATACTTGCCGGGTAGCCCTATTTTCAAGAAAAGCCTGAAACTTCTGCCATTGTGATGGCTTATGAGAATGCGATCTTACTTTTCCATGGCGTAAGTTTTGCATTGCACTGAGCGCCAGCTGGAATGTTGAACTTGCGAACCTGGAGCTAAGAATGCCGATGGCGATCGATCCTGCGATTCCGTATATGGGCTTTGCGCCGCCGGGGCTTGCTGCAAACAAAGCCGCGCGCGTTGCGAAACCTCACTATGATTTCCGGATTGACTTTTTCCGCGGTCTTTCGCTCATTTTCATCTTCATCAATCACATTCCCAGCAACGCCTTCAGCTACGCCACGTCGCGTACATTCGCGCTTTTCGACTCGGCGGAAGTCTTCATGTTTTTGGCCGGCTATTCGGCGGCGCTCGCCTATTACGGTCTCGTTGCGCAAGGGCTGCAGGCATTCGCGCGAAAGGCGCTGTGGCGCGCCCGGTCGATCCTGCTCTACCACATGGCGCTCGTTGCGCTGATCATGACAGCCGTCTCCATCATGGCCTCGGCCGGCATCAGAACGGACTATGAGGTCTTCCTCGACAAGATCGCGAACGAGCCGGTCCAAGCGCTCATCGGTGTGCCAACCCTCGCCTTTCAGGCACCCCTGCTCGATATTCTGCCGATGTATATCGTCGTGATGCTCCTCGCTCCGTTCCTGATCTGGCTTCGGGCGCGAAGCGAATTGGCGCTGCTTTCGGCATCCGGGCTGATGTGGATGTTTGCGTCGCGGTTTTTTCCCGCCATTCCCACCGTGACCTACGACGTCAACTGGATGTTCAATCCATTCTGCTGGCAATTCCTCTTTGCTATTGGATTGATCTTTGGTTGGCGGACCCGCGCCGCGATGCCCCCCGTTGCATGCGGCGAGGCCCGCCGGGTTCTGGATATTTGCTGCGCGCTCTTTGTGGTCTTCAGCGCCTGCGTCCTGATGACGATCGCCTTCGAGACGATCGACGACACGGCGTCGAACCGCCTGCGGGCCATGTATTTCAGTCTGAATAAGCAGTGCCTCGATTTGTGGCGCGTCGTGGGCCTGCTGGCCTCGGCTTATCTCGTGGCACGCCTCATCCCCCAGAGCGCGCCGTGGCTCAAGATCCGGCCTGCGCGCTGGATTTGTGCGGCGGGGAGCGTATCGCTCCCCATCTTCGCACTGACCGTAGTGCTTTCTTTTATAGGTAAGTATTTTGTGATTGCGTTTGGTCACTCCATCGAGGCGGATGCTGTAGCCACCATGACAGGAACCACGATCCTGCTTGCGGTCGCGCATATTCTAAGGAATGGAGTGCTTCAAAGACCACCGGCGTTGCCCGCTAGCGTGCGTCAGTCGCCGCTAACGCAATAGCGGGATGGGCCGGGGTCCTCCCTAGGCAGACGCCCATATGGGCGTCTTAGAACTCGGCGTCGAGTTCTTCGACCTCATCCGGCTCCTCTTTCGCAGCGGCGACCCACTCCTCCATTGCCGGCCAAACCATAATGGAGCGGCAATAATCGGAGCAGACGTTGTCGAGCTTCACGTTATAGGTCAGAAAGCGCGTGCAAACCGGAGCGAACATGGCATCGGCCATGGTCAGCGAGCCGAACAGATAGGGGCCGCCATAGGTATCGAGGCAGTCGTGCCAGATCGTGACGATCCGGCCGATATCGGCCTGAGCGCCGGGGAAGACCTTGAAGTTCGGGAAAAATGCACGAAGGTTCATGGGCAGCGCCGAGCGCAAATTGAAAAAACCAGAGTGCATTTCGCCCGAGACCGAGCGGCAATGAGCACGCTGCTTGCGGTCTTTTGGAAGCAGCGGCGAGTCCGGCCTTAGCTCCGCGAGGTATTCGGCGATCGAAAGCGTGTCCCAGATCTTGATCCCGCCATGCTCAATGCAAGGCACGAGGAAAGAGGGCGAAAGGTGCAGCAATTCGTCGCGCACTGACGGATCGTCGATCGAGACGGCGCGTTCTTCGAACGGGAAGCTGGAAAGTTTGCATAGCAGCCACCCGCGGAGCGACCACGAGGAGTAGTTTTTGCTGCTTATCGAGAGCGTTGCCTCCGGCATAGCCTAACCTCTACCTTGTGGTTCCAAATTTGCATCGCCATTATCATCGGCGACCGGTTAAGTCCACCCGTACAAAATTCATTCCAGCGCTAAGGCACAGAATGCTTTATCAGGCTTATCAACTCTACTCCGATGCGTCGGTCCCTGCACGGGGATTCGCGCAACTTGGCCTTAAAGCGATGGCTCCGTTCACATCGAATGGAAACGCGAAGTGGCTCGGCAACGTGACGGCGGCTTGCGAACTCATTTCGCGCGCCACTTTCACGCATAAAAGGCCACCTTTCGGCATCAAGCCGGTGCGCGTGGGCAATCGCGATGTCGAAGTAACCGAGGAAGCGTTGGACGTTACCCCATTCGGAACGCTGCTGCGCTTCAAGAAGGATATCGACCAGGAGCAGCCGCGCGTCCTGGTCGTGGCACCTCTCTCGGGCCATTTCGCGACGCTGCTGCGCAACACGGTGCAAACACTTCTGGCCGATCACGATGTTTGCATAACGGATTGGCATAACGCCCGCGATGTAAGCACCGCGGATGGGGCATTCGGCTTCGACGACTATGTGAATCACGTCATCCGGTGGCTGGGGGTGCTCGGACCGGGATCCCATGTGCTAGCGGTATGTCAGCCATGCGTGCAGGTTCTGACCGCGACGGCGGTGATGGCAGAGGCCGGCGATCCCGCCAAGCCCCGGAGTATGACCTTGATCGCCGGGCCTGTGGACACGCGCGTCAGCCCGACGAAAGTGAACGAGCTTGCGACAAAAAAGCCCATCGAATGGTTCGCGAAAAATCTCATCGGCAAGGTGCCGGCGCGCTATCGGGGGGCTGGGCGCAGCGTCTATCCGGGCTTTCTTCAGCTGACCGCCTTCATGTCCATGAACATGGAACGTCACCGCAAAGCGCACTTGGACCTCTACCAGCATCTGGCGCGAGGCGAACGGGACAAGGCCGCTGCGATCACGGACTTCTACGACGAGTATTTTGCGGTTCTCGATCTCGCCGCGGAGTTCTATCTCGAAACTGTCGAGTGGGTGTTCCAGGAGGCCCGCCTTCCAAGAGGGCGCATGACCTACCGGGGCAATCCGGTCAATCTGAAGGCCATCCGGCAGACGATGCTGCTCACGATCGAAGGCGAGCGAGACGACATTTGCGGGATAGGCCAAACCGCCGCCGCGCACGAGCTTTGCACGAGGTTGCGCCCGCATCTGAAACGCCATCACCTTCAAGCGGGCGCGGGCCATTACGGCGTTTTCAGTGGACGGCGTTGGGAAAACCAAGTCTACCCGCAGGTCCGCAACACGATCATCTCCGCCAGTTGATCGGATATGCATCGCTTCACCGCTAAGGCTTAAATGGCAACCGCAAAAAACATCCGGTAGTATTGCCGACGAAATCGAAGCTCTGTGAGGATAAGATGCGGCTTCTGGTTGCGGGTGCCGGTGCTACCGGCGGTTATTTCGGGGGTAGGCTGGCGCATGCCGGCCGCGACGTTACGTTCCTGGTGCGGTCGGCCGCGCCGCTCAACTGCAGGCATCGGGACTGGAGGTCGTCAGTCCCCATGGCGGCTTCACGCTCACTCCGAAACTTGTTTCGGCCGGGACCATCGAGGGGCCTTACGACGCTATCCTCGTCGCTGTGAAGGCTTTTTCCCTCGACAGCGTTCTGGCCGATCTTGCTCCCAGCAGTCGGGCCCGAGACCATGATCCTGCCGGTGCTGAACGGGATGAAGCACGTCGAAACGCTGACCGCACGGTTTGGCCCGGAAGCCGTTGTGGGCTGCCTATGCCGGATTCCGGCCCATGTCGACGAACAGGGCCGCGTCGTCCAGCTCGGAAAGTTCCACGACCTCGTTTATGGCGAGATGAGCGGCGAGCGATCCGCGCGTATCGAACAGCTTGACGCTTTCATGCACGGCGCCGGCTTCCACGCCTATCTTTCGCCCGCGATTGAACGCGAGATGTGGGAGAAATGGGTCATGCTGGCGACTTTGGCCGGCATCACTTGCCTGATGCGCGGCAGTGTGGGCGAGATCGTCGCCGCTTCCGGCGGAGCCGAGTTCGTGAACCGGTTCCTCGGCGAGGCTGCCGCAGTCGCAACCGCAGCCGGCCACGCGCCGAGCGAGAAGTTCCTCGCGCAAACGCAGGCGCTTCTGACGGCAAAAGGCTCAACGCTTACCGCGTCGATGTTCCGCGACTTGCAAGCGGGCGGCCGGATCGAGGCCGATCAAATTATCGGGGATCTTTTGAAACGCGGCCGGCAGGCTCAGGTACCGGTCCCGCTGCTCGCCGTGGCGGACACCCACCTCGCAGTCTACCAAAACCGGCTTTCAGCCGCTTAAAACGCCACACTCATTCCTGTTTGGGGGTTGAATGGCGCGCGCCGATGCGGCTGCGATTCGGCCGCACGGCCTCAAGTAGATGGGCCGCAAAATGCTGGCGCAGCGCTGCGGCGCTCGCCTCCGCGCCCGGCGCGAGTGCCTAGGTTAACCTCAACATTCTGGCCGGCGATGGGGATTCCTCGCGCCGCTGCCTGTGGCGTATCACGGCGTTGATGCTGAAGTGCGCTGATCTCCCTTTCCGTCCTTGATGCCGTTGGATCGATGATTGCTTGACCGGCTGCAGTCTTCAGCCACGGGCCGCCGGTTTCGGCTACGTTGCCAACTGTCGCGGAAGCGGTCCGGTGCGTTGAGATAGGCCCATCATGCGGGGTTCGATATCAGCACCGTGCGATTGGCCCGAGCGCAAGCGGACTTTCACGAAACAAGCAGCTTTGCCGGTCATCGGCCATCGGTGAAATGGTCCCGCTAATAAACGAACTGTTAGCGAGACTGGGCTATACGATCTGCACATCCTATAGGTTGCTATATTTATAAGTGCAACCATTCGGAGAAGTGGTCCCAGATAGCCGCTTTTTCAGGTCTTGGAGTGCATTGAAATCCAGCGGCAGCAAGTGTTGAGCCGCTCGTTTCGCAAATTGCAGAAGAGGAAATCATGTACCGGTATCTGGCAACGTCTCCGGACCCTTTCCCAAGGCTTGTTCGCCGTATTCGGAGGGGATGGCACGCTTTTACACTTCCCGCGCCGAAGGTCCTCGTGAAGCCGATGCTGTGGAGCTTCCTCCTTTTAGAACGATCTACTATGCCTTCCTGCGCCTTTTCGTTTGCGAGCCGTTGTTCAAGGCTTACTGCAAGTCGTATGGCCGCAATGTCCGCACGGGTAGCTTCGTCCATTGGGTTCAGGGCAACGGAGACATCGTGATCGGGGACAATGTGGAGGTCCGCGGCAAGTGCGATTTCAACTTCGCGGCGAGGTTCACGGCGCGGCCGGAACTCGTCATCGGAAGCAATACCAACATCGGGCACAGTTGTAGCTTTGCTATCGGCAAGAGCATCAGGATTGGGGACCACTGCCTGATCGCAGGCGAGACACTTATGTTCGACAGCAGCGGACATCCCTCAGACCCCACCGCCCGGCTGGCGAGGCTGCCGCCGCCGGACATCGAAGTCAAGCCAATCAAGATCGGCAACAACGTTTGGATTGGCACGCGCAGCATTGTCACACCAGGTGTGACAATCGGCGACAACAGCATCGTCTCGGCGGGCTCGGTGGTGATCGGCGATGTTCCGGCAAACACGATCGTCAGCCGGCTACCCCGCCCGCAAGATCGGCGCCCTGACGCCGCTCGCCGGGCCGGCGGGGCTCGCTTCATCCGATGCCCAGCGCTCCGGCGCTATCCTTGAGGCCGCCAAGATTATGAAGCTTATCGAGGCTTTGCAGCTCGCCCGGGAGCCCTCTCCGCAAAATGCAGAGCCGCTGTCTTTGGCCCTAGCCTGTGGTTTCACACCCGATCAATTCAGCACCCTGCTCGTTGGCCATATCAGAAAGGCCAAGCCGAAGCGCACGGTCGCGGTGAGCGTAGGTCTTTTCGGTGACCTCGCGGGTAATATCGAGCGGCTCGCGGCATCGCAAGGCGCACCCGATGCCATCGCCGTTCCCGTCGAATGGGCCGACCTCGACGACCGCTTAGGCTTGCGCAGCCTGGGCGGCTGGCTGCCAGAAGCCGTGGACGATATTATTTGCACCGCGAAAGCCCGCCTCGATCGCATAGAGGCAGCGGTGAACCGATTGGCATCGGCATCGATCGTTGCATTCAGCTTCCCGACGCTGCCGCTGCCTCCCATCTCCTTTCGGCCGCCAGGACAGGCCGGCTCCCTTCAGATTGGACTGCGTGCTGCGATTGCTGCGGCTACGACCCGGCTTGGCGCGATCGATCGTGTGCGCATCGCCGAAATCACAGGCGATAGACCGCGCGTCTAATCCGTGTGGCCGCCATGATGTCCGCTCGGAGCTGACATTCGGCTATCCCTATCACGCGGCGCACGCCTCGGCCATGGCGGGGATCTTCGCGCGCTCTGATCGATCCGCCCGCGCCCAAAAAGGGCCTGATCACCGATCTTGACGACACCCTTTGGAAGGGTCTCGTGGGCGAGATCGGCGCAGACGCCGTCGCATGGGACCTCGATGCCCATGCCCAGATGCACGGCGTTTATCAGCAAATACTCAGCTCGCTGGCGGCATCCGGCATTTTGCTCGCCGTCGCAAGCAAAAACGACTCCGGCCCCGTCGAGCAAGCGTTCAAGCGCAAGGACCTTCACGTGAAGGCTGAGCGCTTCTTTCCGATGGAGGTAAGCTGGGGGCCTAAATCCACGGCGGTGACGCGCATCCTCAAGGCTTGGAACGTCGGTCCGGATTCGATCGTCTTCGTCGACGATAGCCCGCTCGAACTCGCGGAGGTCAAGAGCGCTCACCCCGAGGCCGAGTGCCTGCGCTTTCCCCGAGGCGATGATGCCGCGGCCTACGCCCTCATCGAACGGCTGCGCGAGTTCTTCGGTAAACCTGCTCTCTCTGGTGAGGATGCGTACCGGCTCGAGAGCTTGAGGCGCGGAGCGGAAGTCAGAGAAGGTCTGGAGATCGCCGATCCCTCCGCCTTCCTCGCTACGCTTGAGGCGGTGATCGAAATCACGGACGTGCGCGACCCGCTCAACCGCCGCCCGCTGGAGCTTATCAACAAGACCAACCAGTTCAATCTGAACGGGCGCCGCCTCACCGAGGCCGCGTGGCTCGCCAATCTGGCGCATACGGGCTGCTTTACGCTAGCCATCGGCTACCGCGACAAGTTCGGTCCACTCGGCACCATCGCTGTTGTCGCCGGGCGGCGGACCGGCAAGAGCCTGACAATCAGCCACTGGGTCATGAGCTGCCGGGCCTTCTCCCGCGCGATCGAGCACCGCGTGCTGTCCGAACTCTTGGAGCGCTTCGGGGCCGAAGAGATCAATCTGGACTACGAGCCGACGAACAAAAACGGCCCGATCCAGGAATTCTTGCGCGGCTACATCGCGGCGGACCAGGAACTAGCGCCCGGCCTGCGCCTCTCGCGCGAAAAGATCAAGGTTGCGGGACCGCACACCTACCATCAAGTCAAGGAAAGGGTCCACCATGATGTCGACGCATGACAGGCTCATCGGCTGCTTTCGCGGCGTTTTTCCCGAGCTCTCGAACGAGGCGATCCTCACCGCCTCAGTAGACACTGTCCCCCGCTGGGATTCACTCAACAACTTCATGCTCGTGATGGTGATCGAGGATGAGTTCCAGTTCCAGATTCCCCCCGATGACCTCGACGATTTGACGGCGTTTGCCGCAGTCGAGTCCTACCTGTCGTCCAAGGTGGACGGTTGACTTACGATGACGGACACGATTGCAGCCACCCCACCCCTCTCGTTGCATCACATCGGGATCGTGGTCGCGGACATTGAGAAGGCGCGCTACGCCTACGTCCAGCGGTTCGGGTTCGAGGTCTGCAGCCCCAAGATCCACGATGCGGTGCAAACGGCGCATGTACTTTTCCTGCGCCAGCCGCATGACGCCACGTATGTTGAATTGGTTGCACCCGACGGCCCTCAGAGCAAGCTCAGCGACGCTCTCAAAAAGGGCGGCGGGCTCAATCACCTGTGCTACGCCACGCCTGACATTTCTGCTTCAATTGCGGCCATGACCCAGCGCGGGATGCGTCTGGTGCGCAGCCCCGTTCCCGCCGTCGCATTCAACGGGCGGCGCATCGCCTGGCTCATCGGCCGTGACCTCGCGCTGGTCGAACTGGTCGAGCGGGGGGCGAAGGGAGAGCTGTAAGCGAGCTAAGAGCGATGGGTGAACGCCCGGCGCCCTCAATCCGTTCTAGGCCGCGCCCTGCCAGGCAGATGTTGTGAGTCCGTCAAGCGCGGCAGTTTGAGTTCCGCGGACGACGCCGCCCCAACGGTGCGCCTGCGGACATAGGAGCGGCCTGGCTCCTCTATCCACGCATAGGTGAGGCGAGCCATCGCGATCAGCGCCGCGACCATGATGACGGTGGCGAGATTGCCCTGCCAGGTTGACAAGCCCCACACCCGCGTATTGACGCCCTCGATTAGCCGGTGATCGAAAATCGTGATGCCGGAAAGTTTCTGCGCAACGAGCGCCACTGGCGTCAGGATGCGCGACTGCAAAAAAGGATGGATCATGTAGATGCTGTAGGACAGCGTGCCGAGCGCGATGAAAGCTTTGCGATTGAGAAACTGGGCCAGCCATCCGGCTTCGAGGGCGAAGACGAAGATAAGCGGCGCGAAGGCGAACGCGGCGACGGGCAGCGTAAACGGGGCGGCCGCGAACCAGAGGAACGTCACCGCGAGGACCACGGAGCAAAGTTCCAGCGCCGTTGCGCCGGCGAAGCCAAGCCTCGTTTCGAGACGGCAGCCGCGATCGCGCACCGCTCCGAAGATCAGGACGCCCAGCGAGAAGCCGCAGATGCAACGGCAGAAGTCAACAAAACGCGAGAGCGGCGCGCCCAGTTCGAAGGCGATCAGCAAGCCCAGCGCGATGCCGGAAAGGCAGGAAAAAACAAGCTTGGGGCGGACCGGCAGCGCGAGAACGGCGCAGGCGAACAGAAGATACATCGCCATCTCGGCCGAGATGCTCCAGGCCACCCCGTTCCAGGTCATCCCGTCATTGAAGCCCAGCGATTGGATGAGCAAAAGGTTGGTAACGAGAGCATAGGGCGATGTGGAACCGGAGAAAAACTGGCGTCCAGACTCGCTGGCACTGCCCGAGATCGCAAGCACAGCCTCAGCTAGCACAAAGGCAAGCAGTATGACGAGATGCAGCGGATAAAGCCGGCCGATGCGGAGGAGCATGAAGCGGCGGACGCTGAAGCCGCGCGCGATCCGCTCCTCATAATTGGCCGCGATCACAAAGCCGCTCAGCACGAAAAAGAAATCGACGAAAAGATAGGCGTTTTGGACGAGCGGCAGCGCATAGATCGAGGAATTCGCGGGGAAATGATGGAGCGCGACCATAAGCGCTGCCAGCCCGCGCCATGCGTCGAGAGCCACGTAGCGAGCCTTGAGGGTCATGAGAGCCTTGCCTATGAGCGCAACGATCGGGCTCCCGGTGCCGGAGGTCATTACCCCTCATCCTGTCCTTCTCCCCATGGGAGAAGGGACGCCGTTGCAACCGGCACGGCCTGCTCCCTCACCCACGGGGAGAGGGCTGGGGTGAGGGGTAATGACCTCCGGCACTCGACACGGGCGAGCCTCGATCCAGCGCCGATGAAAACACAACCGCGATTGGATTGCGGTTGATATCATGACCCCGCCTAAGCTCGCGCTTATTGCCGGAGGCGTATTTGGCTCAATCTTTACCGGGGCTGCCCCCTATTCCGCGGCCGTGGGGCCGCTGCGCTCATAGGGCTCGATCGCGGGGTGAGGCTTGACCCGGCTGCGGAACAGCCCCCGGATCACGACGTAAAACACGGGCGTGAAGATCAACCCGAAGAACGTCACGCCGAGCATTCCATAAAACACGGCGGTTCCGAGCGCGAAGCGCATTTCCGAGCCGGCGCCCGTTGCGATGTAGAGCGGCACCACGCCGAGCGTGAACGCGAAGGACGTCATCAGGATCGGGCGCAGACGCAGGCGGCAGGCTTCGACCGCCGCCTCAAAGCGGTCCCTGCCGTGTTCTTCGAGCTGAACCGCGAATTCGACGATCAGGATCGCATTCTTGGCTGCGAGGCCGACCAGCACCACAAAGCCGATCTGCGTCAGGATATTTACATCCGCGCCGTGCGACCAGACGCCGAGGATGGCCGAGAGAAGGCACATGGGGACGATCAGGATGATCGCGAGCGGCAACGTCCAGCTTTCATATTGCGCCGATAATGCGAGGTAGACGAAGAGCACAGCGAGGCCGAAGATCAGGATCGCGGGGGTCCCTTGGTGCGTCTCCTGATAGGAGAGATCGGTCCATTCATAGGTGATGCCATCGGGTAAAGTCCGCGCCGCGACATCCTCTATGAGCTTGATGCCCATGCCCGAACTCACGCCCTGCGCCGTTGTACCCTGCATCTCGATGGCCGGGTATAGATTGTAACGGGGGACGCGCTGGGGGCCGGCGATGTCCCGGAACGTCACCAGCGACCCAAGGGGAACGATGGCGCCGCTGGCGCTGCGAACCTTCAATTGCGCGATCCCGGCCTTGTCGAGCCGGTACGGAGCGTCAGCCTGCGCGGTCACACGGTAGGTACGTCCGAAATCGTTGAAATCGTTGACATAGGCAGAGCCGAGGTAGATGCGCAGCGTATCGAAGACATTTTGCAGCGGTACGTCCAGGATTTGCGCGCGCACCCGGTCAACGTCGACGAACACCTGCGGCGTATTGGCGGTGAAGGTCGTGAACACCGCCTGAAGGCCTCGCGTCTTGTTTGCGGCTCCCTGGAGGTCGAATGCCGACTGGGTCAGCGTCTGCAAGCCGCGCCCGCGCCGGTCCTCAACATACATTGAGAAGCCGCCGCCGGTCCCGACGCCGCGTATGGTCGGCGGCGCGATCACGAAGACATTCGCCTCCTGGATCTGCCCGAGCTTCGAGCGGAGGTCCTTCACGAGCTTATTCAACGTAAGCCCCTTCGCGACGCGTTCCTCGAAAGGCGCCTCTACCGCGAAGACAGCGCCCACATCGGGCGCATTGGTCCGCGTCGCGCCGGAAAAGCCGGCGAAGGACGCCGTATGCGCGAAGCCCGGCGTCGACAGGATGATGTTTTCGGCCCGCTGAATGACTTCGCTGGTGCGCGCGAGCGAAGCGCCGGATGGAAGGCTGAAGGAGACGACGAGGTAGCCCTGATCCTGCTGCGGAATGAAGCCCTGCGGCACGGTCACGAAGAGATAGCCCGCGAGGCCGATCAAGCCGGCGTAGATCAGGAGCATGATGGGCGTAATGCGAACAATGGTACGAACGACGCGGGCGTAGCCGTGCTCCAGCGCGGTGAAAATCCGGTTGAAACCCTCGAAGAACCAATCTGTGAAGATGGACAGATCGAACCGTGTTTTCCGTAGCTTCTCGTGGCGCGACCGGAGCACGATTGCGCAAAGCGCCGGGCTCAGCGTCAGCGAGTTGAAGGCTGACAACAGCGTGGCAACCGCGATGGTCAGGGCGAACTGGCGGTAAAACTGACCGACGATCCCTTGCAGGAACGCCGTCGGTATGAAGACCGCACAAAGCACCAGCGCGATCGAGATCAGCGCAACGCCCACCTCGTCCATGGTCGCGAACGCCGCGTCCCGGGGGCTAAGCCCTTCCTCAATTTTGCGTTCGACATTCTCGACCACAACGATGGCGTCGTCCACGACGATGCCGACCGCGAGCACGAGCCCGAACAGCGTGAGATTGTTGATCGAGAAGCCGATCAGGGACATGACGAAGAAGGTGCCGATCAACGACACGGGGATCGCCACCACCGGGATGATCGTCGCCCGCCATGTCTGGAGGAAAACGAGCACCACGATCACCACGAGAGCGACGGCCTCAAAAATCGTTTGAAGAAGCTCGTCGACGGACCGCTGGATAAACTCGGTGGGATTGTAGGCGATCCGGTATTCGATGCCCTTGGGAAATCCCTTCCCCAACTCCGCCATCGTGTTCTTGACGGAGTTCGCCACCTCAAGTGCATTGGCCCCGGGGGTCTGCGACACGACCAGGACCACGGCGGGCTTGCCGTCGAGAAAGCCGTTCGTCGTGTAGTCGAGGGCTCCAAGCTCCATGCGCGCCACATCGCTGAGCCGCGTGAACCGGCCATCGAGACCGGTCTTGACGACGATCTCCCCGAATTCCTCGGGCTTAACGAGCCGTCCGCGCAGTTGCAGGCTCGTCTGGAATGCTTGATCGTTCGCGACCGGTGGCTGGCCGAGCGCGCCGCCTGCGACCTGGATGTTTTGCTGCTGAAGCGCGTTGACGATTTCCGTTGCGGTCATGCCGAGCGACGAAATTTTCGCCGGGTCGAGCCAGGCGCGCATCGAATATTCGCGCACGCCGAACAGGTTGACGCTGCCAACGCCCTTCACGCGGGCCATGACGTCCCGCACCTGCAGCAGGGCGTAATTCGAGAGATAGAGCTGGTCGTAGCTGTTATCGGGCGAGATCATATGCACGACCATGAGAATGTCGGGCGTGTTCTTCTTCACAACGACGCCGGTCTGGCGTACCTCGGCGGGCAGGCGTGGCGTCGCCACCGCAACGCGGTTTTGGACGAGCACCTGTGCGAGATCGAGATTGGTGCCGAGTTCGAACGTCACCGTGATCGAGACATTGCCGTCCGCCGTCGACTGCGACGACATGTAGAGCATGTTCTCGACGCCGTTGATTTCCTGCTCGATCGGCGTTGCGACGGTGTCGGCCACGATCTGCGCGTTGGCGCCGGGATAGGATGCCGAGACGGTGACCGTCGGCGGCGCAACTTCAGGGAATTGCGCGACGGGAAGGCGCTGATAGGCAAGCCAGCCGACGATCACAATAAAGATCGCGATAACCGATGCGAAGATCGGCCGCCGGATGAAGGTGTGGCTGAACTTCATTGCAGCGACGCTGCTTTTGGAGCCTGCGCAATCACGGTTTTGTCAGCCTTGACTTTGATGCCGGTGCGGGCGCGCTGCACGCCGTTCACGATGACCCAGTCGCTCGCGGACACGCCGCTGCGGATTACCCGGAGCCCGTCGATGAGCGGGCCGAGGACCGCCGGCTTGGTGCTCACGGTACCGTCTTCTGCGACGATGAAAACAAAACGGTTCGATTGGTCGGTCGCGACCGCGACATCGGGCAGCAAAACCGCCTTATATTTGCCGCTGCCGATTAGCCGGGCGCGGGCGAATAAGCCGGGTTGCAAAATACCGTTCGGGTTCTGGAAGATCGCGCGCCCGCGTTGGGAGCCCGTATTCTGGTCGATGCGGTTGTCTACGAAATTCACATACCCTTTGTAGGGGAAGCCGTCGTCTCCCTGCAGGGCAAGCTCCACAGGATTAGGAGTTTCACGCGAGCTTGGCCGCGCTCCCGACTCGCTGAGGCGCTTGTATTTCAGGAAGTCCGCCTCGCTGATATCGAAATAGAAATAGATCGGATCGATGGACACAATAGTTGTCAGAAGCGTGCCGCTACCGGAGCCGCCGGTGATGAAATTGCCTTCGCTCACAAGTTTGCGGCTGATCCGCCCGGTAATCGGTGAGTGGATTTGAGTGAACTCGACATCGAGTTCGGACGAATGCACGCTCGCCTCGGCGGACAGCACGCTCGCCTCGGCCACCCGGACGGCCTGCGTCCGCTGGTCGAAGCCCTGCTGCGATATGGTCTGGTTCGCGACAAGGGGCCTGGCGCGCTCCAAATCCTTCTGCGCGAATTCGAGCTGAACCTTCGCGCCTTGAAGCGTAGCGCGGTCTTTGTCGAGGATGCGCTGGAATGGGCGAGGATCGATCACGAAAAGCAGATCGCCCTTTTTGACGATAGCGCCATCCTTGAATCTCACCTCAGTAAGGACGCCGGAGATGCGCGCGCGCACCTCGACAGTATCGACGGCGTCGAAACGTCCCGTGTATTCGTCCCACTCCACCACGTCCTTTTCGAGCGGATTCGCAATCGAAACGGTTGGAGGCGGAGGAGATGCGGGCGCTTGGGCTTGCTTCTGGCCGCAAGCGGCAAGGGTTAGAATGGAAAGTCCGAGCAGGATCGCTGGCAGTGCGCGGGATATCCGTGGCGCGTTCATACTGTTTCCCCGGTCCAGCGCCTGGGCGGCCCTCTCTGGCGGACGGCGTTCACGCCATCGCTTCGCCGGTTCGTCGCGAGCCTGGATCATCATTTTCGAACTAAGCCATAGCGCAGGACCCGCTTGAAGCGCAAACGTTTCATCCGGCGGAAGCACGGCCCTCACAATTATGTTAGATGTTCGCAAATGCGAGGAGACGCGTGGAGGCGCTCGCGCCTAAGCGCCGTTCGCACTGCGAGCGCCACTTAAATCCATCGGAACTGCATCTCCCATGGACTTCTCCTCGACGAAAGTTTATTTTTTGCGGTGTTCCGCGCTGCAGAGGCCCTGACGGGTAACGCAGAAGGCGGTGACCAATACTTCCTGGCATTTGGGATGCCAAGGAACCAAGAGCGATAATGAAGCCACTCGGGATATTGTCATCGGCATTACTGCTTTTGTCCGTCCGCTTGAAATAGCGCCGCCTTCTCGCGCCGCGTGCAGCAAGACAAAAGCGTATGACAACAGATCGGGCTCGCTTTTTGCGCGATAGCGCCGGGCCCATCGGGAAGGAGACAAAGAGCGTGTCGCAATTGGCGAAACAGCCGGAGCTCAAGGTCACGCCTCTTGAGGCGAGCACGAGTCTTAGAACGCTTGCCTATGACGCGTTAAAGCGGGCCATCACGGGCATGGATATTTATGGGCAGATCGAGGAAATCCGGCTCGACGAGCGGCAGCTGTCTCAAAAGCTTGGCGTGAGCCGCACCCCCATCCGGGAGGCTCTCACGCTGCTGGAGCAGGAAGGGTTTGTGCGTGCCGTTCCGCGGCGCGGCATTTATGTCGTGCGGAAGTCCAAGAAGGAAATCATCGAGATCATCATGGTCTGGGCCGCGCTCGAAAGCATGGCGGCGAGGCTCGCGGCGAAGCACGCGACCGATGAACAGCTTCAGGAACTTGCGGACATGTTCCAAGTGTTCAAAGACGAGCCTCAGTCCGATCACCTGAACGAATATTCCGAGGCCAACATCAAGTTTCATCAACAGATCATCAAGCTCAGCGGCTGCGACCTCATCGTGGAAATGACGCAAAACCTATTCATTCACGTCCGCGCCATCCGCACGGTGTCGCTGAGGCAGGATAATCGGGCGGCGCAGTCGATCGACGACCATATGCGGATCAGTGCGGCGCTCACCGCACGCGACGGCGATCTTGCCTCGAAGCTCGTCCGCGAGCACACGATGGGGCTTGCCGCGCATGTCGAGAAGCATGGCGCATTCGCGCATTGAGCGCGGCGGGCCAAAGTGAGGTCGCCGATCGCTAATGGCTGGCCGGCATCTTTCCCGGGCGTTCGACGGGGAAAAGCTTGTCATACCGCGCGTTGTCGCCGGGCTTCACCTCATAGCAGCTATCTACCGCGACGGGCTCGCCCTTATCCAGGAGCTCGCCCACGGTGGCGAATTCGAACCCGCGCTGCCGCAGATCGGCGATAATGAGCGGGAGCGCCTCGGCGGTGTGCCATCCGCGTCCGTTGGCATGCATAACGACGATCGATCCGGATTTCGCGTGAGCGACGACGCCACGCCGGATCGCCTCGGCGGTCTGGGCTGGCGCGGGATCGCCGGAAACCGTGTCCCACTGGATGGCCACCAGGCCGAGATCGTTCACCGCTTCAAGGCTCTCCGCGTTGCAGGTGCCGAAAGGAAAGCGGAATACCCTGGCGTGCTCGCAGATCGCCAGCTTCGAATGCCGCCGCCTTATAACAGGCCTTTTTCCGCAAACCAGCTCGTACCGCGGCGTCAGCTTTCAGATCGAGCGCGAGATCGGCTTCGACCTCGTCCCGCTGCAGGAGGCGGAAATTCCGGTGCGTCCAGCTATGGCCGCCGACCTGGAACAGCGGATCGGCCAGGAGTTGCTCGGCGCGCTCGCGATGATCGAGAAGCCACTTCCCGCTTGCGAAGAAGGTGGCCTTTACGCCCAGCCCCCTCAGGGTGTCCACGACCCCAGCGTCGTAGCCTGAGATTTCGCCGCCATTCTCACAAAGGTCGAAAGTCAGCGCGATGAGCCGTTCGCCTTGGGGCAGTTTCACGCTCCTGATCGAGCCGCGCTGCTTCATGGGCAAGGCAGGAAGGGCCACGGGTGCGCCTGCCGGCTCGATCGAAGCGATCGTACGGCACACGCCGGATGGCCTTTTCGGCGGGTGTGCCCATGAGCGCCTCTGGGGACCAGCAGCGGCCGCCCTGTTCCGGCGCGGCGGCCAGGCTTAAGCTCATGCTTGTAAGAAAAGCGTAAAAGCCAATAGCGAACAGCGTTAGGTTCGATTGGATCCACATTCGCTCTATTCTCCGTCCGCTCACAAATTCCACTCAAATCCCAGTAAATTTTCGTTGCGCAAAGTCCGCGTTGCTCGCAAACTCTCACCCGCGTCACTTTGATTTGGCGCTCTCTTATAGGTGAACGGATATGGCAAAGAAACCTGAAGCCAAGCCTTCGAAGGAAGCCCCCAAACCAGCCGGCAAATCGGGCGAAAAGGCAGCGGGGCCCAAAAAGGGCGGCAAAAGTAAGTAGTTTTTTCTCGCATGAAAAAGGAGGAAGAGATTTGTCTCTTCCCCTTTTTCGCAATTCTCCTATAAGCGTTGGTGGAACCGGCGTCATGCTTATTGAGGATGGATTCCCCATGCGGCTCGCACAAATCTCGCTTCTGCTAGTGCTGATCGTTTTTGCGCCATCCGCCGTTCCGGCCATCTTATTGACCAACCGCGATGCGATCGACCGCAAGCTCATTGTCATTGAAGGCGACAAGCAAAGCGAAACCATCATCAAGCCAGGCGAAAAACTCGATCTCTGCGAAAAAAGCTGCGTGATCCGCCTGTCCGATGGAGAAGACTACGAATTCGAAGGAGCCGAGATCGTGTCCCTGGAGGAAGGGCTGCTATTTCTCGACAATCCCGAGGACCAGGTTAAACCCCGCTAGGCAGCCGGATATGCTCTCGCAGCGCGGTTCTCTCACGAGAAGGCGCTGAAAATCCGAATACTTTGCCCCATCCTTCGACGGGCTCATCCTGCGCCGCCGCCGGCGGCCCCTCAGATTGAGGGCCTTGCTGAGCCTGTCGAACCATGGGCAACAGGCTTTTCAGCCCCGGTAGTCTTGCACCTTCGTCGCCCGCAAACCCGGCAGACCATGCCGGTCTATCAAGCGTTGCCAGCTCAGGAATTCGTCGATCGTCAGTTTATAGCGATTGCAGGCATCCTCCAGACTGAGGAGCCCGCCCCGCACAGCGGCGACGACCTCCGCTTTTCTGCGGATGACCCAGCGCTTGGTGTTAGGAGGGGGAAGATCTGCGATGGTCAAAGGGCTCCCATCGGGGCCGAGGACATAACGCAGGCGGGGACGGAACAATTCGGTCATAGTACTCTCACACGCGATCAAGACCTGAGTGGACTTTAATGGTAGGCGCTTAAAACGTGTTTAACCCCCTTGGTATAAAAACCCTATTTGTACTCCACCTTAGGTTGACTAATTTTTCATTGCAGCCAAAAGCTGCGGTTTAATGGATGTTAGCTCTTTGTTTGCACTTGAAGCGGCGTTACCTTATGATTCCGGCGAGAATACCATCCAGAAAGCCTATGCTTAATGCTAAGAGTTAACGCCGGTTCAGTCCATGAAGGCGCTGCCGTTGCGGAACCCGATCTTAGCCCGGCAAGCCTCGGGCTGAGCGGGCTGGCGCGCGAGCACCGGATCGTTGTTGCGATGTCGGGGGGGGTTGAACTCGTCGCTGACGGCCGGACTGATCGCACGCGCGGGCTATGAGACGATCGGCATCACGCTTCAGCTCTACGATCATGGCGCGGCGACGGCGCGAAAGGGCGCCTGCTGCGCGGGGCAAGACATCATGGACGCGAGGCGGGTGGCGGACACGCTCGGCATCGCCCATTATGTCCTGAACTATGAAGATCGTTTCCGGCAAGCGGTGATCGACGATTTTGCGTCGAGCTACCTGGCGGGCGAAACGCCGGTGCCTTGCGTGCGCTGCAATCAGACCGTGAAATTCTCCGATTTGCTGACGGCCGCGCGCGAGCTCGGCGCCTCGGCGCTGGTGACGGGGCATTATGTGCGAAGCCGGCCAGGGCCTGAGGGCTGGCAAATGTTTCAGGCGTCGAGCGCGGATCGCGACCAGAGCTATTTCTTGTTCGCCACCACCCAAGAGCAGCTTAACTTCCTTCGCTTTCCGCTGGGCACAATGGAGAAGCCCCGGACCCGGACGCTGGCCGCCAGCCTAGGATTGCCGGTCGCGGCGAAGCCCGATAGCCAAGACATCTGCTTCGCCCCAACCGGGGATTATGCGAGCGTGATCAAGAAGCTCCGGCCAGAAAGCGCCGAGCCGGGCGAGATCGTCCACGCCGATGGCACGCGCCTCGGGACCCACCAAGGAATCGTCAATTTCACGGTTGGCCAGCGCAAGGGCCTCGGCATCGCCACCGGCGAGCCGCTTTTTGTCATTCGCATCGAGGCGGCGGCACGGCGCGTTGTCGTAGGGCCGCGCGAGATGTTGCGCACGGGCCTCATCCGGCTGCGCGACGTGAATTGGATCGGCAGCGGCACCCTGGCCGCCGCGGCAGCGGATGCGATCCCGCTATTCGTTAAGGTGCGCTCGACGCAGGAGCCGCGCCCGGCTCGCCTTGGCGCGGATTCCGGCGGCATTTTTGTTGAATTGACCGCCCCTGAGTTTGGCGTTGCCGCTGGTCAGGCGTGCGTCTTCTACGAGGATGGGAGCGGCGCGGCGCGCGTCCTCGGCGGCGGATTCATCGCTTCGGCAAGCGGGTAGCACCATGGCGCCCCGGCCTCCTCATCAGCCCGCCCTCGACGAGAGCGCCGTTCGCGCCGCCTATCGCGCCTGGGCGCCGGTTTACGACTACAGTTTCGGCGTGATTGCAGGGCCGGGCCGCCGGCGCGCTGTCTCGATGCTGAATGGGTTCGAGGGGCGCATTCTCGAAATTGGCGTCGGCACGGGCCTATCCCTGCCACGCTACAAGCCCGGTCTCGACGTGACTGGCATCGACTTATCGGCGGACATGCTGGCTAAAGCTTCGGGCCGCGTCCAGCGGCTCGGCTTGAAGAACGTGACGCTCGCGCTCATGGATGCAGGCAAGCTCGGCTTCAGCAGCGAAAGTTTCGATGCCGCCGCGGCGATGTATGTCATGACGGTGGTCCCGGATCCCGCCGCGGTGCTTGCCGAGATGCGGCGCATCCTGCGCCCCGGTGGCACGGCGATCTGCGTCAATCATTTCAGCCGCGAACGGGGTCTTCGCGCCGCCGCCGAGCACGGGCTGGCGCGCTATTCCCGAAGGCTTGGCTGGCATCCCGTATTTCCGCTCAAGACGGTGACGGAGGCGCCTGGCTTCCGCTTGATAGAAGCGATCGATCTCCCGCCTTTCGGCTTGTTCACGCTGCTGCGGCTGCAGAAGGAAGCGTAGGCCGGTGAGGCGCTACCACTTTCCTTGACGTTCGTGCCAAGCATTCTTATACCTGTGGCAGGAGTAGCGGCGTTTCCGCCGCGGCGGTTTCCCAACGGAATGGCGGAGTAGCTCAGCCGGTTAGAGCAGCGGAATCATAATCCGCGTGTCGGGGGTTCGAGTCCCTCCTCCGCTACCAATACAACGCCTGTCCAGCCCGGAGACATAGGTCACGTTTTGTACCTAAGACATGGGTGACAACCTCGTGCCGAACGGGTTGCCGATGGTTTGCAAGGTTTTCTGTTCCAGGTCGATATATCCGAGATCATAGTGCATGAAGGAGACGAGCCAAATACCCTCGTCGACTTCTTTGATGCCGAGCCTCTGGCCTGCCATGACCGTTGAGATGTTGATCTTCTTTCTGTGCATGCAGATGCGTCCGCAGGCGGTAACGAGCACGTCCTTGTCATGGCAGGGGTATTCGATTTCGGGCAAGCCCGAATAGGGCCGTGAAGAGGAGGTGTAGACCTCAGCCGGCGTTTTCATGGCAAGCGCCTCGTGCGGTCTTTCCGTATTGAATTCGTTCATAAAATCATCGAAGCGGGCCTGTTGCGCCAAGCTGTTTTGGCAAGCAGGGCGGGTCGCCTCTTTCTTCAAGGTGAGGTGCATGCGCTCATGGCGGCCATTCTGTTGCGGATGGCCCGGCTTGATCCTCTCGATCGCGATGCCGAGTCTCAGCCAGAAGACCGAAAGCCTTGAGAGGTTATAGAGCCCATTCGGGGAGGCAAAGGGCAGGCCGTTATCGCTTCTGATCGCGGCGGGCAGGCCGTGGTCCTGGAACAGGCGGCGGAACGCCTCCAGGACAGGCGCCTCCTTCGTTGAGTTCAAGGGCTTCCAGGAGAAGGAGCTTGCGCGAGGTCTGGTCCGTGACGGTCAAAGGGTAACAATACCGGCCGTTGCCGAGCTTGAACTCGCCCTTGAAGTCGGCGCACCACAGATCGTTCGGCGCCAAGGCCTGGCTGAGCGGCGTTCCTTCCGCCCGGTTCCGCCTTTTGCGGGCGCGGGCGACAAGGCCGTGGCGGTCGAGAACCGCATGCACGGTGCTCTTGGCCGGGATGCGGACGTCTCCGGCAAGCCGCTTCACAAGGAGTTCCCTGATCTTCCTCGCGCCCCAGTGCGGTTGTCCTTTTTTAAGCGGACGATCATGCGCTCGATGGACTCGGGCAGCTGGTTCGCATAGCGCACCGGCCGGCGCGAACGGTCTGTCAGCGCCTCGAGCCCCTCATCCTTGTAGCGGTTGTAAAGCTTGTAGCCGGTCTTCCGCGAGATGCCGAACTCCCGGCAGAGATCGCTCATGCCCTCGCCATCGAGAAGCCGGGCCACAAAACGAAGACGTTCCTCCATCGCCGAACACGCTTTCCACGGCATCAACACCCCCCGCCAGAAAGCGAAAAGTGTTACCTATGTGTCCGGTACAAACTGTCACCTATGTCTCGGGTCGCTCAGCCAGAGAGCATGCGCGCTGCCGCTTCGCGCACGGTGAACATAGACGAAGCCTAATTGGTAGCCGCAGCTTCGACCGTTCAGGACCGGCTGAAGCGCGCGGGCGTGAGGCTCGGGGCGATCCTCAACACCGCGCTGGCGGCTGATCGGGCTGATGTTGCCTCCCTCTCGCTTGAACATTCTTCCGAACTATGCTTGAAGATTCGGGTATGACCGCCTTGTCAATCATCACGCCCACCTTCAGAAGGGAAGCACTTTTAGCGGAAGCTGTTGCCAGCGTGAAAAAAATCAGCGGCATCGAGTGGGAAATGCTGATCGGTGATGATTCCCCAGAGGGATCCGCTGAGCCGTTGATCGGGGCGCTTAACGATGAGCGCATACGCTATTGGAAAAATCCCGAGCCAACCGGCGGTTTTCCCGCAGTGATCCGCAATCGGCTTGCAGAGGGCGCTAGGGGAAAATATCTCTATTTCCTCGATGACGATGATCGAGTTGTCGCCGAGTCCTTGGTAGCGATTTTCGGAGAACTCGAATCGGGCGCGGCGGCGGTTGCCGTTGCAGATGTTCGGCCATTCGGCGATGATAAAGAGGCGCTGAGGCACGAAAGAGAGTATTTTGCCCGGGCCAGCGCGGTCTGGGCCAGTACGAAACGGCCGCGTATCATCGCCACGTACCTGTTATTCACTCGCTCACCGCTTGTTTGCAGTTCCTGTATCATCACGAAATCGGCCTTTGAGGCCATTGGAGGTTTCGATGTCAGGATTGCTCTTTGCGAGGACGCTGAAATGTATTTGCGGGCAATCCGAACCTTCGGTTTCGTTCACGTGCCCTTAGTGCTGCTGGAACGCCGCTGCGGCATCGCCTCACTGATTAATGCCGGAAGCGCCAGCCAATTCAAAGAGAGTTATCAGATCATGCACGCCAATTATCGCGCGCTATTCGGTTCAATAGAATTTGTTGCACTAAAAGCCATTAGCTTGCCATCGAAGGCTGGTTTGCAGCTGCTTCGCTAATTTGCCGGCGGCGAATTGCTGGCCACGCCCTGATTAGACAGGAACGGCAGCCAGGACATCGAGGGAGACTACTTTCGAGAGATACGGGCCGATTTTAAACCGCATTCATGACTGGATCGGGATCGTCTCCCGGAAGCAGCGCTGTCTCCTGGCTGCTCCGGTGTCTTAACAAAAGTCCGATGAGCGCGGACGGCCAAATACTAGATGTTTGGCATCCCGCAAAAGATCATGCAGGGCAGGTCTTTTTCTGACGATGAATCTTAGTTTCGGACACCCGTTAAAACCGCTGTAGAACCGTGCGGTTCCGCTAGAGCTAACACCATCCAGATCAAATTTCAAACCACGGCTCCACGCGCGTTTGATTGCCGACCAGATCAGCAGGCTTACGGAACCGTTGTCATCCGCATGCCCAGCTCGCGTCGAAAGGGTATAGTACATGGTTCCATAACCCCATACGAGAAAAACCATAGCGGCGGGCGCGCCATTTTGCCAGCGCGCGCAAAGAATTTCGCCGCTGACTTGCGTCCGCGATTGCCAGAATACCTGAGGAAAAGTACTAAAATCGATGTAATTCCTGCCCCCTCTAGCTTGCAAATTTTTTGTATAGAAATCTATAAAATCAAAAGGATCTTCCACCTCTTCGACGGAGAACTTTTCGCTCGCCCGTCGAATGTGCTGTCTTGTCTTAGATTGCAAGCCCTCCCAGAGAGTGTCTTCGTCCTGGGTACAATCAATGACGAAGCTGTATTGTGGCTTGACTTGAAAACCCCGATCTTGGAACGCAAGCCCATCAATAAGCTCGCCATCAAGCGTTTGGTCGAAAAAATCGAAAGGCGGCAGGCTGTCGATAAGTTCCCGAAGGATTGACAATCGTTTGATCAGGCGCGACTGCGGCTTTCCTGCTCCGGCGCTCACAACAGGGCCAAGAACGTGAGTGAATTGGGGCATTTTGCAGTGAGTTCAAACCCCTTTTTTTTTCAAGCACGTAAGGGAAACGTCCTACAATGCCGTCTCCGCCTTCGACTTTAACCTCTCCAAATTGTCCGTTCGATGCTGAGTTAAGCCACCAGTGATCGTGGAAAATGGTTGCTTTCGAGGAATTTGCGTGCGTCATGTTTGGAGAGCTAGTCAGGATAAAGCACCTGGAAAAGGCATTGCGGGCCGGACAACGCGGCGCAGCGAAGTTACTCAGTGAATTCAAAGGATAAGACTCAAACACGTTCCAAAGCTATAGCTTGGCGCAGCAGGCCGCCACAAACTGTTTTTAGACGTAGATGTTAAAATCGTCATATTACCGCCGAATCCGGAGTGTCTGCGCGCGATGCCGCTTCTACCATAAAGCGCCGCTCAATATGCGTTGCCAAGGCCAGAAATCGCGGACAACAATCCCGGAGCGGGTATGGACGCCTTAAACCTTGCCCGGCGTCTGGGATTAAATGATGATACTCGTTTATTTAATTCAAGGCGGCGAGGCTAGATCTCAGCCATTGCGGGCGCGTGTCTCAAATCGACCCATCACGATCGAATGCCGTGGGCGCTCTATAAACCTTTCTAGTTTTGGGCATTGATCTCCGCAGGAGGCCGAGCGTGGTGAAAACGTGTACTGATGAAAAATCGATAGAATTTCCTCGCTCGCCCGCAAACGAGGGATACCGGCCCAAACCGTTTGCCGGCCGGGGCATCCTCGTCAAGGGAAGCCAGTGCCACCAATATGTGGATACCGATCCCTCAGGTACCTCCGGCTGGGGGCTCATCTGCAAGGGTGGAGTTGAGATCACGCACGTCCCCTTCCCTCACGGGGATTTCTTTAAGGAGCGCAATGTCAGCGTGCTTGCCGAAGGAGCCAAAATCGCTTTGAACCGACAAGCACAACTTGATTTTCAGAGCACTGCATCGGCCAAGCGCGATCGAGAGCGCGCCTTGATAGGACCGACTCGATATCGTTGACAACACCGCAAGGGGAGCGCATACGGTGCCGAACCGGCAGCGAAATCCCGGCGCTGGTTACAAATTCTCGCGCTTGCAAAAATCTCTCCGGATTATCAAGAATGCGGCCATGACTGTATGGCCCGCGAATTTCTGCCAAAGACCGTGCAAGTGTGACGGTTTTCGAGCCCGCTTCAGCCGCTCGGATTCTCCCTCAGTCTTTCGAAACCAGCTGTGAGGCCTGCTTACCTTCTCTTTGTTATTTCTGTTACCTGAAAGCGCAAATCCCTTAAAGGGTTGTCGTGAACAAAAGGGATCCCGGACATGTCCCGAATTGCCCTGGCCATGGTTAGAGGGCCACGCGCCCGAAGAGAGCGTGCCGATGACCCAAACGGCGAGTTGGCCCCCCGGCATTATGTCTTCGACGAAATGTTCGCGCCAGTCTGGGACGAAACACTTTTGGACTGTCAGAAGACCCCATCAAGGGGGCCGGTGTGGTGGCGGCTTGCGCAAGAGTTGCAGCGGCGCAGGGATGATTACGACGCAATTGTGACCTGGGGCGAGCGTCTTTCGTTGGCCCTTGCTGCCGTGCAGCGGTTTGTTCGCGATAAGAAGCCGCACATTGCGATGATGTATCAGTTTGCAAAACCCAACATTCAAGTTCCGTTTCGCCTTTTCGGCAGCAGCCTCCATGCAGTCGTCACCTGGACCTCGGTACAGCGGCGCTACCTCATCGAGCACCTCGGCTTTCCTTCGCACCGCGTCTATCTCGTGCGCCACTATGTGGACCAGCTCTTCTACAGCCCACGGTGCGTAGAGGAGGACATGATCTGCGCCGTGGGCGCCGAGATGCGCGACTACCCCACGCTCATCGAGGCGCTGCGCGGGACTGAGTTGCGCTGCCACATCGCTGCGGATCACGCACGCATACCGCACCGCTTCCGTGCTGTGGCCGATCGCCGCGTGTCTGTCAGCGCGTTCCCAATTCCCCGCGACGCGGATGTCACCACGGGGCGACTTACCTTGCCCGAGCTGCGCGACCTATACGCACGTTCACGGTTTGTGGCCGTGCCGCTCGTCCCTTCCGACAGCGATAACGGTGTGACGGTCATCCTTGAGGCGATGGCGATGGGAAAGGCCGTCATTTGTTCGCGCACGCGCGGGCAGGTCGATGTCATCCAAGACGGGGTCACCGGTATATACGTGCCCATCGGGGATCCCGCAGCCTTGCGGTCGGCTATGCTGTCGCTTTGGAACGATCCCGCCCGCGCCCGGGCCATGGGCAGCCGTGCGCGGGCCTGGGTCGAGCAACACCACACGCTCGAAAAATTCGCTTTAAGCGTTCGCACCGCCGCAGAGGCGTCGCTGCAAGGTCAGCCGGCCCCTGATTCTTGGTGGGCGAGGGAAGCGTAACGATTTCGCGTTCGTGATACCACGTCTTACGAGGACCCCTTCGGGCCGCACCGCCCCGGCTCATCAAGTCCTGACTGTAATCCGAAACGCTACACTCACCCCTATCCGCGTCCGCCGGTGCGCGCGAATTGACGCCTCGTCATGGCCTCAGGAGTTCAAATGGCACCCATGGAATAAGCGAGGGCTGATGATCTGGCCAAACTCTGGGATCAGCTCCGTGTCCTCACAGGCCGGCCCCCAAACTCTGCAGGTAGAAACCTTCCAGCGCCAGCGCCGCCTCGCTCCAAGAATAGCGCTCCACCGCAAGCTTCCTCGCTGACTGGCCCATGCGTACAGTCAAAGCAGGATCCGCGAGCAGGCGGTTTACTGCGTTCGCGAACGCCTCTGGCTCGTCTTCGATGAGGATGTCCCGGCCGGGAACGGCTTCTATTCCCTCCGCGCCCAGCGTGGTCGACACAATGGCTTTTCCCATGGCCATAGCCTCGACGATTTTGAGGCGTGTTCCGCCGCCCATCCGCAGCGGTACCACCACCACCGACGCCGGCGCAAGGTGCGGCCGCAGGTCGGATACGAAGCCCGTAAGTTCCACCCGCGGCGCCGCTAGTTCCAGGAGAGACGGTGGAGGGTTGCCGCCGATAAGTTTGCAGTGTGCGTTGGGGTGCGCCTTAGCGACGTGCGGCCAGATGTCTTTTACGAAGTGGATTACGCCATCGGCATTAGGGATGTAAGACAGGAGGCCGAAGAAAACCACGGTCCTCTCATCTGGCGGCGGGTCCGTGGGCCGCGGCCGATAGTAATCGACGTCCGCCGCATTTGGGATGACCGCGGTGTGTGCCCCAGGGACCTCCTCGAGCAGACGCCGTTGGTCCGCTGCGCTGCACAGGTAGACTCCGTCGGCGTCGCGGTAGGCCGTCAGCTCTTCCCGGCGGAGCTTACGCCAATTAGCCGCCGCGAAGCCGCGGCGTACCAGACCACCGCTCGCGCGGGCATACTGCCTGACTATATCGTAGTCGATGTTGTGCGAATCCACGACCACGGCCGGCAGCCTCTCCCCGGGTGGAGCTTGGTGCAGATTGCAGTAGCCAAGAAACGAGAACTCTAGGTTGACGATGTCGAACCGCCTGGCACGCAGGACCCGGTCCAGCGCAGCCTGCAGCGCGGGCACAGTAACTTGCTGCCGCTCGAAGCTCGCCGTGGAGGCCAGAGACCGCAGCTGCTGCAGCCGCTTTGCCGGGCCTTTCCGCCGATGGGGGTTGGGAACAAAAATCACCTCCCGGCAGTAAGTTTCCATGGCCGGGCGGCACTCCCCGGCGTCGAACTCTTCGTCGATGAGGATCACTGCTGTGACATCGTGGCGCCGCGCCACTTGAGTCATCAAACCGTGGGGCCGCGCCTGAGCACCAAAGCGCGGAGGACTGGCCGGCATATGGGATACAAAGAGAATATTCAGGCGTGTTGGGCTCATCGATAGGGTCTCGGCCTGGCAATACCCATTGCAGCGATGCCCGGCTAATGTGTGCCTCGAACGGAAGCTTACCGGGGCCAAATCAAGCGGACGCCGTAACAACCATCGGATGCTTACATGTGTCAAGAGAGTTAAGCGGAGTTCCGATCTCACATTGAATAGGATCCGTTTGTGCAAGGACCGGATGAACTGAGGTCAGCCTCACACCACCCTGCCAGCTGGCACTGCGTATCGCCTGCCGCAGCGGAGCCGGCAGTTGCGCAACAGAAGGTTTTTCCGCGCTTGTGGGGATGCGTAATTGATGCAACAAACTCGCGTGTATGCTAGACCCTGCAGACTAATGCCACTGCCCGGCAAGCCGTGGCGCGATGCGGAGCGTGCGCCATAAAATGCAACTTTTCATGGTTTGGACACCATTGCTAGAATACGATTTAGCTTGAGCTATGGGTTGCGTTCTATATTGAAATGGCGTAACGCCTTGTCGCTTTCGAGCGGAGCAAAAATTGGTGTCTGTTAGCGAATACGATCCCTCGCATGAGATCAATACCTCGCCCGGAAACGCGGCGATTACAATCTCTGACATTATCCTGATTTTGCGTCGAGCATGGCGCCTTCCTTTATTTGGATGTTTACTTGGGCTAACGATAGGGATTTTGTATGTGCTCTCGGCGCAAAATCTGTATGTAAGCACAGCGCGCATACTGGTCGACAGGAGTGTTAACCGGTTTTTGCAGGCCAATAAAATCCTCGATGAGCCTGTTTTTGACGCGGCAGAGACCGGGAGTCAGATTTACGTCTTGTCGTCTGAAAGCATTATCCTGCCCATCGTGCGAGAGATGGATTTATCGCACGACCGGGAATTCGTGGGCAATATCGGTGATCGCACCGAGGAGGGTTCGTGGAGTATTAAAAAATTAAAAAGAAAAGTGAAACAGCTCGCCGGTTTGGATGGCGAGCTTCCAATCGAGAAAGAGGCCGCCCGGGAGCGGATTGCCGTTGATGCTTTCCTGAAGCGCTTGAGCGTCGATAGCGAGGGTTCTGGTATCATCAACGTGTCCTTCGCTTCGGAAGACTTAAAAAAGGCAGCCCTCATTGTCAATACTATCGTCGATTCTTATCTCACCAGCACCTCGGACGCGAAATCCAAGTCTACCAAGATGGCGAGCCAACTGCTTCAGGACCGTTTGACGGAACTGCAGCAGGCTGTCGCGGGAGCCGACAAGGCTTTGCAGGAATTCAGGCTGGGCAATAATTTGGTTGGTAAAAATGCAGGATCGCTTCCCACCGAGCAAATCGTGGAACTCACGGCCAAGCTAACGGCGGCCAGAATGCAGGTTGCAGAGGCCAAAGCGCGGCTCGACCGGCTGCAGGCGCAGTCAAGCACGGAGGATGAGCCAGGACTAGTTTTTCCGGACAACCCCGTCATCGCAGGACTTCGTTCCAAATACTTAGATTTGTCTAGAAGGGCTGCTGAGTTGTCGAGTTGTGTTGGGCCAAGCCATTTAGCGGTGGTGAAGCTTCACAAGGATATGGACGACGCGCGCGCTGCAATCCGGGACGAGGAAAGGAGGCTTGGCGAGGTCTCTTACCAAGCCGCCCGCGCAAAAGGCTCAGAACTGGGCTCGATGATAGCGCAGTTGTCACAGCAAGCGCGGACAGAAAGCACAGCTCAAGTTACGCTTAATGAACTCGAAGGTGCCGCAGAAAGCCTTCGCGATCAATACAAAAGTGTTCTAGAAAAATTTAATACATTAAAAACACAGCCTATTAACCCGATTCAGGATGCGCACGTCATTACCATGGCCTCGCCGCAGCTATATAAAAGTTCTAAGAAGCCCCTTGTCGTCCTTGGAGCAAGCGTTGTGGCCGGGCTCCTGCTTGGAGCCGGAGGCGCTATCGCAAGAGAACTCGCTGCATCGGTGTTCCGGACGGCTGAACAAGTCAAACAGGCAACGGGCATGTATTGTGTCAGTGTGCCGGCCGTCGGGACCAACGAGTTGCAAACCATATCGACACAAGCCGGTACGGATTTAGTGCTTTTGGAGGAGTTTGTGCTCGATGCGCCGCACTCGCGATTTACGGAGCCATTCAGAAGCATCATAGCGTTGCTCAATGCCGCTCAACGCGCGAGCGGAGACAAGGTCATCGGTGTCGTGTCTCCCGTTGCGAAGAACGGCAAATCGACAATCGTCACGAACTTGGGGACCTTGTTGGCTGGGTCTGCCCGCACACTCGTTATCGATGGCGATCTTCATAGGCGGCAACTGACCATCAGGCTAGAGCCTGGCGCTCGCGAGGGGTTGATAGAAGCTCTGGGTGATCCGTCGCGGCTTGCCGCGCTCGTCCGCAAAAGGCCGCGCTCCGGGTTAGATTTTCTTCCCTGCGTTACCTCGAAACGCGTTCCAAATGCAGCTGAGCTACTGGGTTCAACCCGGATGGAGCGCCTGTTGGCTGCGGCTCGCGAGTTTTACGACTTCATCATTATTGAGTGTCCGCCCATCATGTCTGTCGTGGACGTCAAGATGATAGAGCGCTTCGTCGATAGGTTTGTCTTCGTGATCGAGTGGGGGCAAACCAAGCGGCGAGTTGTCCAAGAGGCGCTCGACGAAATCGATATTACGCGCGAGCGAACTCTATGTCTTGTCCTCAACAAGATAGACCCCGACGCGTTGCAGAGTATTGAGGCCTACAGAGGTCCTCATTACAGGGCTTACTATGAAGCATGACGGGGTTTACGTTTGCCTTCCTGACCGATCAGCGGGGATGTGGAGAGGCAGCTTAGCCGGAGACTTTTACTGAAAACAATAGTATTGGAAAATCCAGGCTGCAATAAAGGCCGCCAGGAATACCGGTACAGCCGCCCACCACGCGACGGAACCGGCGGCGGCTGAGACGATAAGCGCAGGCAGAACGAGAACGAGAAGGACATAAATCCTAGGCCGCCATATGAGCAAGTCGAGCCCGTTCCATAGGTGAAGCGGCGAATTATGCTGAGCGGCCCGGGCAGCCCTTGGGGAGCGGACGCGAAAGCCGATGGATCGAGCGGAGCGCAGCGGAGGGGGGCTTTCGCCCTCGTCAGCCAGGTCCAGGCGCCGGCTGGCCCACGCCAACATGTCTTCCCTGCGCCAAAGCACGAGGGTTTGGCGGGGGTTGAACGCGCCAGCATCAAAAAGTTCTGTGCGTTTGGGGCTTCCGTCTTTGAAGCCTGCGTCTTCGCGGCACGGCTCCATGCTTACGATGTAAGCGCCCTCTTCTTCATAAATCGCCCGCATCCAAGCTAGATGTGGGGCAACCTTGCTGACGTCGGCCGAGAAAAACCAGGATCCAGAGGCGAGGAACTTCACATCCGGCCGGTATTCAAGCGTTTTCGCCATCCTCCATAAAGAGCGCTCGACCTCGACTTTGCGCAGAAACAGCGGATTGGGCCGCCAAAGATTGATATGGGGCCATATGGCTGGTCCCCATCCTTTGAGTCCGAAAGCCACCTCAAGCAGAAAACCGGGGAGCGCGCGCGGAGGAAATCGAAGCGGCCAAGCGAGATGTAAAGGCTTACAAAAGTCGAAAATTAGTTCCCCCGCGGGAAACTGCCGTAGCGTCGCAAGTTCAGCCATGTGTCTAACATGCGGCATGCGGGTGGCGGCGAAGTTGCGCCGCCAATAATCGTTGGGGCGGGCCGCCTTCTTAGCCAGTTCGGCGCATTCCAGCTTCACTGATGCGGCTAAGGGCAAATCGATCACACGCGGCAGGGAAACCGTGAGGGCCTGCAGCACGGCATAATGTTCTAAGCTTGCAAGCCCAGCGGCACCTTCGCTTTTTAGGATGTTCTTCATACGTGCCATGGCGGCGGTTTCTTTGGTGCCGCTAAAATTACCGAGCAGTTCGAACCATTGCTTCGCATCGGCCGGGCCTTCGGGCAATCGCTGCGCCAGTCCAGCCATCTCTGGCTCCGCAAGAGCAGCCCGGCAAATCGCAACGGCTTCAGCGAGCTTTACCTTGATCGCTGCTCTCGTTGCGGGATCGTTCTCGCCGCCGGTGCGTGTCGTGATTGTTTCAGGATGCATGCACTGAACATTTGCAATAAGCGTGAAGCTCTGACAAGGGCGCGGCATCACGGAGATGCTCCCGCGCTGATGGTAAATCCTATATGCATAGGAATGCTGCTCAGGCAAATGGAATGGCGGCATTTCTGGACTTGGTCAACCATAGCGCCTCTGTTAGAGATACTACCGTTTATTGTTTCGTAACACGGGTCACCGCAATGAGCGAACCTAGGCTTGGCATGAAGGTAATTCGCGCTCTCTCGCGTGAAATGGCCCTCGGCCATATCCTTCGAAAAGTGTCTCGGTTGCTGCGGGAGAAGGCCGCTGCTCAGATTGAACTGCGGCGCTGCGACCATTTTGGCCCCGGAGCGCGAGTCGCCGGCCGGGTTCGCGTCGAGAACCGTGGGAGTATCGTGATCGGCAGCGGCTTCCGTGTGGACGCTTCCTACTGCGCCGTGGAGCTTGTCAGTGAGACGGGCGGCGCCATTGAGATCGGCGAATTGGTTTTTCTCAACTTCGGGACTATGCTCTACGCTCGCCAGCTGGTGCGCATTGGCGACCGTAGCAAGGTCGGGCAATACTCTATTCTCGCCGACTGCGAGGTGCCCGAGGCGCAAGGCGCCTTTTGGGAGAAGCCAAAGCCAATAGTCATAGGCAAGGACGTCTGGATCGCGGGACGCGTCACGGTACTGCCTGGGAGCACCATAGGCAACGGCTCGGTGATCACCGCCGGTAGCATCGTTTCGGGAGAGATTCCGTCCCGTGTGCTTGCGGGCGGCGTGCCCGCGCGCGTGCTGCGTAAGGTCGACGGCCACACATCGGGGGCAGATGTTGGGCCGGCATTGGCGCCCGCCGGTTCGGCGGCGGCTGCTGAAGCCCGAGCTGCCGGGCATCGCGAATTCAACTCAACCTCCCGACCCGCCGGCTGCCCGCCACGAAGCTGCTCAAGTGGAAGGCCGGGAATTGCCGGATGTGGACGCTGACCGTCTCCGGCTTACAGGCCGTGTATCTGGCGCAGCCGGGCTAGCGGAGTGACCGTGGCGCCCCAACGCGAGCTGGATCAGGCTTGGCTGACCCGCAGATGCACAAGCCTCGGCCAGGGCGCATGGCTGCGCGGCCGGCCCTATGTCAATAACCTGGGCAGCCTCACCATTGGCTCGCGCTTCCGATGCGCTGCGACGCCGGTGATCTCCCATCTCGTCACTATAGGGCCGGGTGTGCTGGTGATTGGCAACGACGTCAGTATTTCCTACGGCGCCGCCATATACTGCGAGATCGGGATCCTCATCGGCGACGGCACGCGCCTTGGCCCCTACGTCGTGATATCCGACAGCAACTTTCACGTCGCCGGCGACCTTCTGGCGAGGCCCGCCCCGCGGCCCGTGGAGATCGGGTGCGGGGTCAAGATCGGCGCGCGTGTGACCGTCCTGCCAGGCACCAACATCGGGGACGGTGCGACGGTCGTTGCTGGCAGCACCGTGCGCGGCTCCGTGGGGGCCGGCGCCGTGGTCTCTGGCGTTCCTGCGACAGAGCAGCGTCTGTTCGAGCCAGAGTAGCCGGTTTAGGAACCGCGAGCGCGTGTTGCGCCGGCTCCGCCTCTCTTTCACGCGTCGAGCAGATCGCCGGACTGGAAGGCGTGTGACCCCTACGTCGACCCGCATGTATCGCTTGACGTGATCGCCGATGCTTGGCATCTGTCACGAAAGGCTCGCTGATGTTTTTGTGTAATAAAGGAAGCCGGGTAGGATATGCAACGGTTGTGCTATTTGATCCTACTCTTGCTGTGTCATACAACTTCTGGTGTTATAGCGGATGATAATGCTAAGACGTCTAGCTTGGACGGTGTGCAGCCAGCGAGTAATACTTCACGGAGCCCCGGCCTAAGATCTGGTCCAAACGGACCGATACCGGCGATCGTGGCCGACCAGTTCGGCTATCCAACGAAAGCTCCTAAGGTAGCGGTCATCCGCGATCCACAGGCCGGATACGATAGCTTCGCCCATTTCACGCCGGGAAGCGCCTATGCCGTTATCGATCAAACCACCGGCAAGATAATCAAACAGGGTGTTCCAGTTCCCTGGAATGGGGGCGCAACCGATGACGTCTCAGGCGACAAAGTCTGGTGGTTCGATTTCTCCGATGTGACCGTCCCCGGCACTTACACAATCTTGGACATCGAGCGGGGCGAACGATCTACCGCTTTCCGCATCAAAGACAATGTATACCGGGATGTTTTGAAGCACGCGCTGCGTGCCTTCTTCTATCAACGCGCTGGTTCTAAGAAGACGGCCCAGACGGCTGGACCCGAGTGGGCGGATGCGGCCAGCCATATGGGCCGCTGGCAGGATCCTCAGACACGGCCTTGGAAATCCAAGGACCAGTGGCTCAAAAGCGACACCGATGCAAAGGATCTGCATGGCGGCTGGTTCGATGCGGGTGACTACAACAAGTATACGAGTTGGGCAGCTCGCTATGTTATAGTTCTGCTGCGCGCCTTCGATGAACATCCAAGTGCGTTCGGCGATGACAGCGGTATCCCCGAATTGGGCAACGGCGTCCCAGACATTCTCGACGAAATTAAATGGGGACTAGACTGGCTCACGCGCATGCAAAACGCGGATGGTTCGCTCCTTTGTGTCCAAGGGCTGGACCAAGCGAGCCCACCGTCCTCTGCGAGAGGCCCAAGCTATTATGGGCCGCCTACGTCGGCAGCAACCTTGATGGGCGCGGCGGCGTTTGCCTATGCCTCCAAGATTTTTTCAGCGCGGCACGAGTTCGATCTCAGTGGCTACGGGGGGGAACTTGCGGCCCGCGCCAACAAAGCATGGGCTTGGGCGGCTGCCAATCCGGGCGTCTCATACTATAATAATGACGAAACAAGACAGCCGGGGTCTAAGGGACTTGCTTCCGGCCAGCAGGAAATGAACGAAGAGCAGCGCCTGGCTGCAAAATTTGAGGCGGCGGTCTATCTTTATGAATTAACCGGCGACCCAAGTTACAAAGAATTTATCGAAGCGAATTTCACATCGATTGTTCCAAGCTGGGGGCCCACACAGTGGGACACGGATAAACAAGAGGCACTTTTATACTACACGCGATTGCCCAATATTTCAACTCAGGTGAAAAACGTTATCTTGAAGAATTTCCTAGAGGGCATCTCCAAAAATGGACCTCAGCTCCCTATGGTGCTCAACAGTAGGGACCCCTACCGGTCACCGATTAAAGACTACACATGGGCCAGCAACTGGTCGAAGGTTCGACAGGCGAGGTTATATCAACTTGCGGAATCATATGTTTCGAGCAGTTCTGCCGCTGAATATGACGCGATAGCACTGGAGTACGCGCATTATATTCACGGCGTCAACCCGCTGGGACTTGTCTATCTCACAAACATGGAATCTGCCGGAGCTTCCCATTCTGCAAACACGATGTTTCACAATTGGTTCGCCAACGGTACTCGCTGGGAAAAGGTAGGCGAGACCACCCCGGGCCCTGCACCCGGATATCTGGTG
The DNA here is from genome assembly GCA_963817705.1 of uncultured Alphaproteobacteria bacterium. Classification (GTDB taxonomy): domain Bacteria; phylum Pseudomonadota; class Alphaproteobacteria; order Rhizobiales; family Rhodomicrobiaceae; genus Rhodomicrobium. The sequence goes on along the minus strand of CAWFPF010000001.1, from coordinate 873,787 downwards.
GGAGGGCCTAATCCCAGCTTCTCATTAGATCCGTGTTGCACGGCGCCTTCGGGGACAGCGGGTTACCGGTGCTATGGGGCCGCGGCCTTCTCATATTGCAGTAACGATCATGCGCCGCCGCTCGGACAGCCAGCGTTGAAATCGTACAGGCAGCTCAACGAAGGCTGGCCGGGGAATTCTTGGGCGATAACAGAACCCTCTATGGGCTATCAAGCATCATATATCCAAGTTTTGGCCAGGTACGCGCGTTGAAGCACCTCGTGAGGTAGCCTCGGGGCAATTCAATTCATGCAGTTATGACGAGACGGATAGAGCGCCATTTCCTCTCGGCGAATGCTTCGCGGGCTGGGCGCGGCTTCTGACCGGTTCGGTGAATGAGAGAGTGTGTAGCGTTACGCAGTTCCGCGAGGACTTGAGCCTACAGCGGCGCTGAGCTTGGTGGAAACGCGTGCATCATAGGCACGCCAGGGCTTGTCTGGCATTGGCCGCCGCGCAGACGTTTGCCGTCTATGGCAACATGGCCAAGACCGTCTTCGTATTGCACTAGGCAGCCCAGAGCTTTTTCCAGCTCTGTGGCCGGAAGCGATTTGAAGACTTAGAGAAAGTGGCATGGCACGGGGCCTTCTCGCACTCTTTGTCCACCCCAAGCGCGGCAAGCGCCTTGGGGCTTAGCAGCTGGCACCAGCGGAACATGACCCTCAAATCGTTACCATCGGACAGCGCTTCCACGGCGTGACAGTGCCCATCGAATGCCCTCAATCTGATAGCGCGGCAAGTCAAAAGAATTCGTGTTAGGCCAATGTCAAGCTCCAGATCCGGCGAGGAGTGCAATAATTATTGAAAAACAAATAGCAACTCTCATTCTTTAAGCAAAAAGAACTATTGCCAATGTATAGATTAAAACAAAAATTTTATCGTAAAAGTTTAATTTTTAATTAAAATATAAATCATTAACCTATATTTGGTGTTTTAATTGCCGAATGCTATATATTGTTAACCATTGAGAGGGAAAACATGGTGGGACTCGGGTCTACGCACGGGGATGTAATCAAGCGCTAACCACTACTTCTGGTTGCAGCCTGACCTGGGCAGAAGATGGGGAAGCGATGTGGATTGTCGAGTGGCGCTCGCAGGCAGAACCCGAATCACATAACGATCCGGTGTGGGGCGCACTTGATTATGGGGCTGAGTTGAGGGAAATGATGTGGTGGCATCGGTTTGTGCCGTTATTGGGCATGGTTTTACTCTGCGGGTGTTCTATATTGCCGATAGATGGCCCTCCAAGTTTCAATATAATTGCCAATGCGACTACCACTTTTGCCGATACCTCACCCGCAAGTGTCTATAACTATGCTTTGGTGGATATAAATTCCGGAGTCCTCGATTGTTTGGCCGGGTTTGATGACGATTTGTTCATGAAGGCGTTTGGCCGGCACGCTGCCGGCGGCCGGGGTGCTCAGGCGATCCGAGTTGGCGTGGGCGATGTTTTGCAAGTTTCCGTCTTCGAATTGTCGAAGGAAGGCCTTTTCTCACCTCCGGAAGGGACGATCCGCGCGGGCGGTTTCGTATCGCTCCCCAATCAAACGGTGAGCAGCTCTGGCACCATCTCGGTCCCCTACGCAGGGGGGGTCCGTGTGATCGGCCGGACGGTACAGGAAATAGAGCGCGAGATCGAGCGCAAGCTCGCAGCGCGCGCTGTTGAACCGCAAGTCGTGATCACTATGGTTGAGCAAAATGCCGGCACCGTTACAGTCATCGGCGACCAGCCAGGCGCGGGGAGCAAATTAAAGCTTACCGGTGCCGGCGACCGCATCCTAGACATGATTTCAAAATGGGGCGGACTTAGAGTTCCGGCCTACGAAGGGTTTGTAAAACTTCAGCGGAGGAACCGAGTGGCAGCAGTGCCTCTCTCAAGGCTTATCGACAACCCGGAAGAAAATATCTTGGCCGAGCCCGGTGATTTGATTTACGTCTACAAATACCAGCGGAAGTACGTTGTAGCGGGGGCGGTTGGGGCCACGAGCGGCGCGGCTTCTCTCTCAGGCAACACACTTGTTGGGGCGGTAGGGCAGTTCTCATTCGATCAAGCGCATCTTTCTCTTAACGAGGCGCTCGCGAAAGCCGGAGGACTCATCGACGGGCGCGCCGATCCTACGCAAGTGTTCCTTTACCGTGTCGAGCGCCGCGAGACCCTGGGAGGAATGGGCGTAGATTTGAGAAGCTTCCCGCCGGAGCAGAAATCGATACCCACAATTTACAGGGCGAACTATCGTGACCCGTCGAGTTTCTTCTATACGCAAAGGTTCGCGATGCGAGATAAGGATGTTATTTATGTGGGTAATGCAGACGCCGTTGAGCACGCAAAGCTGTTTTCCTATTTGCAAAACTTGACTTCGACAATTACGGGAGTGACTTCGGCAATCGCCGCAGTTGAGGCCGTGAAATAATACAAGCAGGAAGGTGCTGGCGATCGCGCTTTTTTCAATGCGCAGAGGCTCACGCGGGTAGCTCAGTTCAGCGTGCACGCGTGGAGCCTCGGGTGAAGGCCGCTTAGCAGCGGGGCTCAGGAGACAAGATTTGCGATGGGAATTTTAACGGCAGGCTCCGTCCAGGCGCCTGCGAGAGACGCGTACTGCGCGTTAAATCGATAGTTCGCCCTTCTCGCCGCTCGACAGTCGCTTCGCTGCGTAATACCGCAGATTGGCCGCAAGATGCTCTGGTGTGCGCATCCCCAAAATAGTGACGGAGATACGCTCCTCGCCGAGCGCAAATTGGAGCGCGACTTCGAGCGGTGAGCGCTGCATTTTCTCAGCGAGCCGCCCGATCCGCAAAACGCGTTCCCACCTGGGCTCTATTGCACGCAACTCGGTTTCGGTGAGGGATTGTTTCAACGCGCCGCCGCCAAAACATCCTCGCGTGATGATCCCGTATTGGCGCCCGGCAACCTCATCGAACACGCCGTTGAGCGCCTCCGGATCCATTACCCCGAAGGGTATTTGAACACTGGCGATCCCCTCCATGCGGAGGCAAAATGAAGCATCGCTGGGCGAGTTGAGAGCGACTCCATATTCGCGGATCTTCCCTTCCTCTTTCAAACGTCCGAGGAGCCCCAGCGCATCTTGAAGCCGGGCTCCGCTTAGCTCCTCCCGTTGCGGACTATGGAGCTGGTACAGATCGATGTAACCGGACTGCAGCCGCCGCAAGGACGCCTCCACGGCTTTTCTCAAATAGCCGGGCGAGAAATCCTGTGAAAGCGTACCCGACAGACCTGCCGGTATTACGCTTCGGCGTAAGCCGATGGCCCGAACAATGGGTTTCGCGAACGGCTTGATGCGCTGAATGAGCAGTGCCCGTCCCGGAAGGCAATAGCCGCCCTTGGTTGCAATGAAAACCTGGTCGCGCTTTTTGCGAAAAGCCTTGCCAACGAGGATCTCGCTTTCCCCTTGCGAGTACATGTCCGCGGTATCGTAAAAGTTGATCCCAGCGTCGAAGGCGGCCTCAAGCGTCCGAAGCGACGCCGCCTTGCCACCGTCCTGAGCGAACAGACCGCCAATGCGCGATCCCCCGAATCCGATTTCGGAAACGCGCCATCCGGTTTTCCCAAACTGCCTGTAACGCACGGCCGTTCTCCGTCACAGAGCTTTCAGGTCATGCTTACCCGCCGTGCCCGCGGCCGCAAGGATAAAGCGCGGAACAGCACCCGCCCCCTGATTGAAGTTTCCACTCAGAGCGAAGCTATATTCGAGATTGGTGTCCGGATCAACGTGTGACAACATACCTGTCCGCCTTCGACGCACGCGGAGGATACCGATGAGGGTAACGTCCCGCCATCCCAGCGCGGGCGCCGAGCTATATGCCCTCCCCGGTGTCCAGCATCGTCACTAGAATGCCCTTCCGCGCGGGCGGACACGACGCCACCGCGCCTGCTGGACCACAGCCTATAACGACCACCCGCCGCCGATCGCCACCCTTGTTCCAGCCTTAGGCGCAGGCAACGTTGGAGGCTTCGCTCCCCAATTACCTGAACTCGCATATCCCGATCCCTCGTGCTTGGTCAAGACATTCCCCCCGGATATCGTGTTGCCAATTTGGCTCACTTGCAGATGGTCCGTGTATGGAGATTTGGCGGCCTCCTGAACGCAATGGAAAATGCTCGGGTATTTCTTTTTCATTTCGCCGGACATGTGTTTGTTCTTAGGATGGATGTGGCAAAGCACGTGGCCGGCATCGGCTCAAAAAGGAGCTGCGACGGGATTCTACATCCCTTCCAAAAATACCCGCTTGCGCAAAGTGACGGCGTGGCGGGTGAGGCACTTTTGCAACTACCCGTCAGCACGTGATTTGCGAGCAAACAAAGTTTTGCAGAACCCATGACATGCTCATAGTGTCAAGATAGATTGTCTTGGACGATTTTTGGTCGATGGTGACAGGGTTCGCGAAGACTTTTAAGCGGCCCGTTTTTGAACGAAAGCTGAAAGAAGCCCAGGCGGCAGCCAAAGGGCAAGGTAAGTAATGAAGGACCGTCCATGACGCGGCTTAGTCGACATTTGCAGGATCTTTGTCCGGCCTTCGCGCGCGAAGGCTATGTGACGCTGCCGAACCTGGTCTCAAAGTCGCGGCTCGCGGCACTGACCGAAGAGTTGCGAGCCGAATATGCCCGCGCCCTTGCAAATCGTGAGCTGTTTTCGGGTGGCGGCACGATCAGTGGCCATCTCAACTGCTTCCCGGGCGCCCAGTCGCGGTTCGTTTACGAGGAGCTTGAGCAATATGGCGTGTTCGATCTCGTCAGACATCTGTCGCCGTCAGCAACGCGGATGCCGAACATCGGATGCAACCTCAACCTGCCGGACAGCAGCGCACAGAACCCGCACACCGACGGCTACGCCGCAACGCCCTTTCTCATCGTGAATGTCGCGCCTATCGATACGGACCTCAAGAATGGAGCGATGGAGGTCACGCCCGGTACGCACTTACGCGAGTACAAGTATTGGCAGTACGCTTTTTCTGGAAAGCCTGCGATCCGAAAGTGCATGAGCGCAGGAGACGTGATCGTCCGGTCGTCTGCGCTCTGGCACCGTGGGATGCCGAATAAGACCAATGCTATCCGCCCGATGCTCGCCTTTACATGGGAAAACGGCGGTAGCGATCTTACGGACCCTTACACCGCGCATGGCGGCAAGATGACCTTTCTTCCCAACCGCTACACCCAAAATCTCAGTGGAAGGCTGCGCGAGCGCGCATTTGCTTCTATGCCCGCACTGGGCCAGAGCTATTTGTTCGTCCGCTCGTTTGTTCAGTAGCCGCGATCGTCGCGCAGCAGACCTCGGAATGAAGTACTTCCCTCCGTATGCGCGCAGATCCCTGTAATTGGGGCTAAATTAGGAGAGCGAATTGGCGGCTACACGCTTGCATGCCCTGGATGGACTACGTGCCGTTGCTGCATCATTGGTCGTCTGTCATCACCTTTCGTCAAGCGGGTTGAAGGCCAGTTTGGTCGGGACCCTCCTAAATTCGGCCACTGCATCGGGCGTCGAGTTGTTCTTCGTTTTGAGCGGTGTCGTCCTTGGCCCGCGCTTCATCCGGGAAGGCAGGCCGCTCGTCGTCAGCGACTATTTCTGGCGGCGTGCAGAACGGCTGTGGCCCCCTTATGCCGCCGGCTGGCTCCTGGCAGGTATCACAATCGCTGCTACGACTGCCTGGCCAACAAGGTGGTCGGAGAGCGCATATCTGCCGTCGTTTAATGCGGCCGATTGGTTGGGACAAGCCTTCATAGTGAATTGGTGGACGCAGCCTTATAGTTTTGCTTGGTGGAGCTTGACCGTCGAAGTGTCATTTTATATTATTTTTCCGTTACTTGTCCCAGTGTTTCGCGCAATTCACCGCCAGCCCGCCTTCTTGATCTCCACATTCTGCGGTGTGTTGCTCTTGTCGGCTTTCGCCTATCGCCAGGTCGAAATCCCTGTCATCCGGGACTTAGTCAATTACGCGTCCTGCTTTGCCGCTGGAATGGTACTCGCCTCGCGAGACGTCTCAGCGCGAGAAGCCTACACCGCCATGCTGATCGGTGTTTGCCTGATCATCGCGTCGCTAAGTCTACCGAACCTCAATCCGCATGTGGGATTTGCGCTTTTCTACTTTGGGATTGTCGCTACCGCTTTGCACAGGTGTACTCCCTTGTCAAAACGGCTTTCGTCAAACATCCTGGTGTGGTTGGGAGAGCGCTCCTACTCGCTCTTCCTAACCCACTACACAATAATTGTCCTGACCTGCTGGGCAATCTCTCTATTGGTGAATACTAAAGGATATATATACTATGGCGCTACCCGCTTTATAGCTGCCGTTCTTTCGATACTTGTAGCAATGATTCTGTTCAGTTTAGTTGAGCGGCGCTTCGCGACCAATCTAGTCACCGCGAACCAATTTTGGCCCCCTTTGCGAAATGCAGATCCGGTTCAGTATACCGCCGCAAGCGGTTGACAAGCAGGCGCATCGGATCACTGGAAGAAAATCCTTCAGTGCCGTATGCGCGCATAAAGCGCGGCAAAATCCGATGCCAAGCGCTGCGGCGTGAAGTGCTCCTCGACCCGCGTGCGGCCATATTCTCCAAATCGGGTACGTAGCGCAGGGTCGTCCAGCAGCCGTAGGAGATTGTCCGCTAGCGCATCGATGTTGCCAGGCTCGGAGAGTAAGCCGCACTTGCCGTGCTCCACGACCTCTGGAGTACCTCCGTTGGTCAAAGCCACGACGGGCCGTTTCATCGCCATCGCTTCCGCGAACACAAGTCCAAAAGGTTCCTCGAAGCTCGGAAGTGCGAAGACTTCGCAGGCCGCCAGCAGCGGCGCGACGTCTGGGCGCTGGCCTGTGAATATGACGTTCTCTCCAATGCCGAGTTTTCGCGCATGTTCTTTGAGCATCCCTGTCATGCCACTGCCAGCGGGATAATCTGAGCCCACAACCGCCAGCCGGACATTCGGATATTTGCGCTTGACGAGCGCGATCGCGCGAAGCAGTTCGAAGTGTCCCTTTCCGCGAAACAGACGCGAGATGCTCAGGATCAGAGGTGCACCATCCGGCACCCCAAGCGATGCGCGCCCTGCCGCAGGATCGAGCGACGTATCCCAATGCAGGGGTTCGATCGCATTGAGAACTGCATGCACGCGATCCGGGCGGTAACCTGCCTCCACGAAACTTCTCGCGGTATGGCTCGATACGCCAACGATCGCATCTGCCCGGCCGAACGCCCAGGTAACCCCTTTGCTCATCCAGTCGCCGTAGTTGACGTGCACATGGATGAGCGCTTTGGCCCCCGTGAGCGCCGCAAGGACGACGCACGCAATCGCGTCGCGTGGCCGATCGGTGGAATGCAGGATCTCGATCCGCTGCCGCCTGATATATGCCGCGAGCCCCAGCAGGCTCGCTGCCGCCGTTAGGCCGCCGGCGATACTGGCAAGCTTTTGGAGATTGGACTTCCGCCACAGTGATGGCCCAAAGTTCGTCGGTCGCAACGCGACGCCAGGAATGGTGCGCAACTCGTCAAACGCAGGTGCCGGCGATCCAGGTTGCCCTGCTGCGTGCAGCTCGAATTGAACTTGCGGCAGGTTTCGCAAAAGCAGAAAATGGATCCAAGTGTCTGCGCCGCCAATGAGCGCCGAGTTGATGAATAAAACTCGCGTTCGCTTATTATGGGCAGAGCGGATGAATTCAGCCGTGCCGCTTGCCGGTGTGGAAGGTGATTTTTGAAGCCCCAGCCAATCATCCATCAGGGGGGGTTGTATCACCGTACAGACCTTCTTGCTAGCCGGCCGAAGAAAACCCGCTGGTCGATCTTTCTATTTTTGGGCGCGTAGGGATGCGAGAATAAAGCCACCGCCAACCAGCGCTGCTCCGACGGGCTTAGATAAAATTACCGGGCTCGTCAAGAGCGATGGCGGGGGCAACTCCGGGCAGTCAAATGCTAGTATCGTCAGGGTTTTACAGTTCCGAAGCGATAATCCCTCAATGTTGCACACGCTTGCATCTCGCAAATATCGCAATGATAATGCTTAGCGCGAACTGGCGATCAGCCTAATCAAGCATTTGCATCTCTTGATCATCGGGGATTGAGAAGACGTTACGCACTTAGATTGCCCGTTTTGGTTGATCGACAACCTGCGCGGGTGGCCGCCGCTAAGTGAGGTCCAATTCCACTATAAGCATCTTAATTTTCCGAGAGTCGGGCGTCTTGCGCGAACCAAGTTTTATCAAACACCGAGCGGGAAAGGAGTCTACCATGCCCCCGCACCAGTTTACGATCCTGGCTTTAAAGTGGTGACAATTATGTTTTATACTATCGGGTTCTGTTTTTTTCTCTGTCTTGGTTATCACTTCCAGTTTTCCGTGGAAACGTAATTGGAAAACAGTTTGGGTAGAACGATTTTCACGTTTCTACCCGTTGCAATGCCGTCCTCATTTTGATCGCTCGCTATTCCGCCAATACATTTCGTTCAAGCTAACGAGCCAGTTTCTTGTGTATCCCATCAATGACTCCTATCATTTTGTTTTGAATTGCCTGCTCGCGCCCGCCTGGGGGTTCCATTCGGGCGAATCCTTTAATGGGCCGGTCTGGTCGGTGTCGGTTGAAGTTCTTCTTTACGGAGCTTTTTTTGTTTATGTAAGCATGCGCATCACGCCAACGGCCCGGCATGTTTTTTCCGTCTTGGCTCTTTGTTTCCTGATGTACTTGGTGTCGCGGCAGGCCCCCAGATTGATTGCCACAATCCTATATTCGGGCATATGTTTCGCCGTTGGCCGCATTGTTTTTATGATATTCGAGACGTAATCTCGATTTACGCGCCAGAACATATATTTTCCATCGCCGCGCTCTTAGTTTGCAGTTGTTTAGGGGTAGTATTATTTGCTGTTGTAGGCCGATGGCTTTTCCTTGATTTTCTCGCGTTCCCGGCGTTGATTTTACTCTTGCGTTCGCTCAGAGGCTTGCTCCGGATGTTGGGATGTCAACGCGGCTATTGGGAGATGTATCTTACTCTACCTATCTTTTGCATTTCCCACTTCAGTTGCTTATCGTTGATGCTGCCGCATACTATGGATTCCAAATAAACTTTAATCGCCCAAGCATTGTACTGTTTTTTTTAGCCGTACTTTTACTTCTCTCCGTTTTGACTTATTATTATTTTGAACGCCCCGTGCAGTATTTCATTCGTAGAAAGCTCTCTAACCTTAGGAAAAACGTCGCAGGTCATGCGCTCCGAAGCGCCTAGTTTGCCCAAAGCGTTTGAAGATGGACAGACGATTACTAACTTAATTACTTAACGCAGTTTTCATTTCACAAACGATAATTGAACCCGTGTGGTGCGCGCCGGAGGGCATTTCACCCGTGAGTTCTGATTATAACGGCAGCTCTCGGCCATTACCAAGACAAACAGCACCCAAAGGGGATCCGGTTCAAACCAAACAGCCTCAAGTAAATTGGTAAGCATTTTATCGAGTGCTATGGATTGCATAAGCCAAGCGCGGCGCGGTGAATGTTCTCTGACGCGACCGATTGCGTGAAGCGTAGCAAACAGAAATGTGAATAAAATTATTAAGCCAACATACCCTGTTTGCAGTTCTGTGTCCAAATATCCGTTATGAGTATAGGGCATATCCTTTATCCATCCGGGAGCGTCAACGACGCTAGGTGCCTGAGGCCCGACAAGCCAAAAGGATTGGAACCCCCAGCCAAATGCCGGGTGTCGAGAAATCTCATAATTAACAAAGTTCCATATCAAAGTTCGACCAGTCAGAGTCGGGTTGCCGTAAACGAAATATGAGAGCTTATTGATTAAATTTTGGGTGAGTAAAGACCACACAAAATACGCTAGTGGAACTACACTAATAATCAGTGCTAAGGATTTCTTGACGTGCTGATGGATTAATATGGCGCTGCTCGACATGGCCACCGCCAGTATTGTGATGGCGAAAGAACCCTTGGATTTGCTCTCGATAAGCAGCCATATAGAAATCGGTATTACTATTAGGCTTAGGATGCGGCGGCGTCCTAGTAATAATTCGCAGACTGCCATCATAATCGCGATAGAGGCGCACTCGCCCAAATAGCCTTTAAACGCGAAATAACCAGGGTAAGCCAGCGAGCCCGATGCTTCTATGGAGCCCACAAGCATAGGATTTTGATTTAGAACAAACACCATATTCAATAGTATCGACAACGTGTAGCACACGAAAATCTTGGGAAAAATCTCGGTGCGGGGTTCAAACTGGGAGAATGGCAGTATGAGGGGAGCGAGGATCAAAAGCTCCTTCACAAACCTTTGTAGCGCGTATTCCTGACTATAAGCCCACCCGATGCTGGCTCCCGCAAACAAGAGGTATGCGAGCAGGCAGAGAATGGGGGTCGACCGAAAAAACAGGGGGCGAAGTCGAGACCTGCGAAGGAAGATCAAAAATAAAGATGATGCAGCTAATAAGGGCCACACAACTCTGTTCTCGATGGACGGGGGTGGTGCCGCATATTTTTGAATACCTTTTAAGCCTGTTTCCCCGCCGGAAAGCTGCCCCAACAGGGGCCCGATAATAAGAACAAAGCTGAAAGCGAGTATTGGTATTAGTACCGACCAATTATCGCGGCTCCGGCCAAGGTTATAAGGCTTACTTGGCGATCGCGGGTATTTTCCACCAATCATTGGTTCATCCATCGAGTTCGAAAGTTTGGACGCCCCCTCGAGCAGCAAGATTTACGCACAATTCAGACAGCGCCTTGTTGAAAGTCAATCGAAAAGCGCATTGGCGTATTCGTTCGCCGCAGCATCTCTGGGTCAGGCTCGTGGGGAATACTGCTTGTTTGCAGCGAAACCCGCTTGACGCCAGCGTTTATCGTCGCCGCCATCACGGTCGCATTCATGTTCGTGGCCAACCCAGTTGAACGGATCGGAGACAGGCTTTACGGAGACGCCTCAAGCTACTAGGCGCGATTGCCACACGTCCGCGTTGGCGCGCAATTAGCGACATAAACGCTCAGACAAAAACTTCTTCCTCGTAAAGGCAGAGTCCATTATAGAAAGCTCGGCTTCGAAAGCTTGACCTTTCCAGCCGAGCCCGTTCCGATCTTGGAAGCTTGCCATGAATGTCGCAGACACGCATTTAACGCCGGGTCCGCAAGTGAATCATCGAGCGAAACCATTCGCGAGCATCCTCATTCCGACTTACCGGCGGCCGCATCTTGTTTGCAGAGCCTTAGAGCACTGTCTTCGACAAATTTCAGATGTTCGTGAACACGTCGAGATCGTTGTTGTCGACAATTGTCCCAAGAGAAGTGCAGAAGACGCCATCAAAAAGCGCTTCGGCGATGAACACTCAACAATTCGCTATATTCACGAGCCAAAGACCGGTGTGTCCTATGCAAGGAACAGCGCGCTCCAAAATGCACGGGGCCAATTCGTAATCTTTTTGGACGATGACCAGTTTCCTCAGGAAGATTGGCTTTCTGCATTCATCAAAGTAGCCAAGTCAGGCGCTAAGGCTGCCTTTGGCCCTATATCAGCGAAGTATGATGTCGAACCTGTTAAACATGCAAAGATCCTGGACGGAGTCTTCACCAGGCAAATTCCTGTCCAAGATGGTGACGATATCTCGCGGCTATATCCGTATCTGAGTACTGGCAATTGCCTATTCGATAAGGCTGAGTGCTTCACGGGCCATCCCGAGTTTGAAATTCGATTTAATAAACTTGGGGGGGAAGACATCTGGATGTTCAAAAGCTTATGTTCACGCAATATCGCCCTTATTTGGGCAGCTGAAGCTAAAGCATCGGAAAGCGTCCCACCTGAACGGATGACGCTTCATTGGTTGGCGAAGCGCAAATTTCACTCAGGTCAAATTCGAGCTTTGCTCGGTTTCCATCCGGCGCGCCGCCGTACCTACGCGGTCATATTCTGGATGGCAGCCGGCGCTTTGCAGGCAACTTACTACGCTTTGCTTTACCCATATTCCTTAGCATTTCAGCCCGGCCGGGCGGAGGATTGTCTCATCCGGGCTGCTGGCGGCGCGGGTAAATTTTTGTGGTTCACGGCACCCATCTACGGCAGGCCTAAAGTTACTTGATTGTTCTACCCGCTTGCGCACCTCAACCTCCAACGGTTCGATGGCGGCTGTGCTGGCGTGGGTTCGCATCCGGGTTGTCTACCGGCGGTGGCGCGGGTCGCCTCGCGTTGAGCCGCCGCGCACCTCGCCGGCAAGAAGATCCAGAAGCTTCCGCTGAACCTAGTGGATCGTCTTTCAGCAACCGCGCGAGATTGAGAGGCTTGTGGCTGTCCCGTCATCGTGATGCGCTTCATCACTGTTTCTCTAGCAAAGTACCTAGGCGCGCGGTCAAGGCAAGGGCAGTCAATGTAATATTCGCGTGACTTGACGTGGGGAAAACGCTCGCTCCGGCCACGTATACATTCGATGTGCCCCAAACTTTGCAATCATAATCAACTACACTTGAAGAGGCGGAACCTCCGAGGCACATACCCCCAGCCTGGTGAAGGAAGTCCGCAAAGTCACTGTAGATCGAACGATCGCCCTGCAGCAGACGCTCGTCAAGTGCGAGTTCGGCGATCTTCTGGCTTCTTAAGTATTTGTCGACCCTGATTGAAAAATCACGAATATTGAGGATTTCGTCTCCATGGAAGTTCCAATGTACCGTCGCCCGGAATAACCCATCCGCTTGGGGTTCTTCGTCCATTAGGCTAATTAAACTTTCAGCGGTTGGAATTTGTTCCGATAAAATATCGAATACCACGCCTCGGTCCAAGAAGGCCATCACGCGCTGGTGTCGCGCGAAACGAACCGCAAGTGGAAATAAAGCGCCCCGTAATGACCAGAGATCTGCAGGCAACGTTCTGAATTTCGAGAAGGCTATACCGGACTTGAAGCTTCGCATCAGAAATCTAAGATTTTCAAAGCTTTCCTGCAGTTCTGAAGGGAACATAAATGTGCCATGTATCCCGCTGTATAAAGGACGTTTAAAGCCCTCGCGATTTCGAAGTTTCGCCTGATATCTCATCCCAGATACAAAGCCCCCTTCAAAATAATGTCGAAATTTCCTCTCATCCAGTATATTGACTTTGGCAACTCGTCCCACAATATGATCTTGGAAAAAAGCGCCTACACTTGTGTTATGCTTCCAAGGAACGTTCGACCTTCTTTGAGTTGACAGGAAAAACCTACTTGTCTCTAAGGTCCCGGCGGCAAATACGAAGTTATTGCCGGATATATGAATTTTTTGTCCACCAGGGGCACCGGCACAAACTACCATAGCTCGCGAACCCTCGAACAGAATATCGTTGACCGTTGCATTCAATATAACCGTTAGCAATGGACTAGACTTTATCTCCTCCCGGAACAGAACCGCGAAATTTGGCTGAGACATCCAGCATGTCGCGAAGAGTTCTATGCCGTACGCAAGTTCGTCTCTGTTTCCTAAAGCTTCCAATCGATTTTCCGGTAGATTGACCGGTTTTACTCCCAAAAAGGCGTAGACGTGTTCGTACAATTTTCTTAGCTCCGAATATTGAACCGGCCACTCCCTTCCCGGTGCATTCAGATCCATCTCGTCGAATTCGACCAACTGCCCGCGCCAAAGCGTGCTCGTTCCTCCTAACCCAAAGGCTCTGCCGGAAGTTATCCCGATGTGAGGTCTGCCAAGACAAATCGCCGTTTGCCCTGATCGGTTCGTGTCTGCGACGTAACCGCCGGCCTCCACCACGACCGTTGGTATCTTGGCTCGAGCAAGGCTTACGGCCAGGAACAGCCCAACTGTTCCAGCGCCCACAATTACGACGGGAACATTAGGAAGCTCAGAGCTACCCTGAAGGTTTTTGGCATCTAAGATCATGAAAACGCCCTCTATGCAAACAAGCATCTCTGCCTATCCAGCAAGTGCTGGTTAAAAGCAGGCCTAAATTCCATCCAAACAGGAGCTATGCACTGCCGCTATCTTCGGACAAGGCGATACTGCGGATGATACGAGCCGGGTTGCCGGCGGCCACACAAAGGGGAGGAATGTCCTTGGTGACCACGCTGCCCGCACCGATAACGGCGTGGTGACCGATATGGACGCCGGGCAAAACGATTACGCGCGAGCCAATCCAAACGTGGTCTTCGATCACGACCGGCTTGGACGGCGGGAGCATGTTATGTTGCCTGACGTCGTGCTCACTGTTGTCGATGATGAATGTGTAATGACCCAGAAGGCAATGGCGTCCGATCGTTACCAATTCGAATGCCGAGATTGATGAGCCATAGTTTATAAACGTATAGTCACCAATCACGATGCGAGCGCCGCGGTGTGCAACGAACTCGACAGGTACGATATTGCCAGTCAAACTGACGCCGTTGCCGAAGACGACGTCGCCTCCTCCCGCGATTCGAACTCGGCCAAGCAAACGCACGGATAAAGGCAAGCGTACGTTACCTCTCATGCGCAATTGCGCATTAAGGAGAGGCACAGCTAGGCTTGGTCTTCTGACGATCTTCAAGAATTTGCTGAAGGAGTACTTCATGGGTAACAAATCCGGTGGCTTCGATATTCGCGTGCGATGCATCAGATGACATGGGACTACGCAACGCAATGTTTTACAGGGAAGATTCACAGCATACGAATGCTTCGCGGTTTCGTAGTTTCTTTAACTTCAACCCGTCAGCTAACACGGACACACGCCGGCACTCGCTGCTCCTGCCCTTGCTGGGGCCCGCCGGCATGCACGGGTTCGATATTGCGCTGTCAGGCCGGCCGGAAAGCAATTCTTTTAGCCCTATTTGAACTTGCGTCTGAGTTTCTTGAAGTAGCGTTCGACGCCGCGCTCAACGGCTGCCGCATAGGCGGTCGCAATGAGTAACGCGGCTGGGAATAGGATATACGGTTTCTCGCCAATAGAAGGCAGGTTCTTACCGACGAGCCGGATGATCACGTAGTGGATCAGGTAGATTGTATAGGAATAGGCGCCCAGTTTCATTGCCCAAGGGGAATTGAGATATCGGAAAAGCCCAATGCGGGAAAAGCGAACCGCAAAATAGAAGATTGGCAACAAGGCAAGTCCCTGGATGCTGTAGCGTGCCGTTTCCCTGAATGCTTGGTCGCGATAAACCAAAGTCAGGAGGAGAGCAATTACGGAGGCAGTCAATAAGGCCCACTGAGCCCGGGACATCCCGTCCGGCCTATTTTGCTGCCGCGCTGGGTTCATGATAAGGGCTAGTATGCATCCGAAAGCGATTGAGTCCATGCGCGTATCCGAAGCATAATAGGTCCGTTCCGGAAAGAAGCCCGCGGCATGTACAAGGTGAATGCGCCAGGCGAGAACAGCCAGACAAACGATGCCGAGCATCGCGCCTATCATGCGAGGTTGACATGCGTTGCCAAGCAGAAGGGCCATCAATAGCGGGTAAAAAATGTAAAAGTGTTCTTCGACGGCAAGCGACCAGAGGATTCCCGTTCCATCCGGGACTGTGTTTCCCGGATCGAAAAACAGCCCGTAATAATTGGCGAAATATAAGAGCTGAGCCGCCAGCCCCTCGGCGGTTATGCTTCCGCCAAGCCAACCGAAATAGGTGAGCCCATAGGCGATTGCCAGGGAGACGAGTAAAGGAGGCATGAGTCTCAGCACGCGTCGGGCGTAGAAATTCAGTATGTTAATTTTCCCCGAGGATTTATGCTCGGCCAGCATAAGGGTCGAGATAAGATAACCGCTAAGAAAGAAGAAAATTGTGACGCCGAGACCGCCCGGCACGACTCCTCCCAGGCCACAATGTCCCAAGACCACAATCAGCACGGAAATCGCCCTTAGACCATCGAGCGATGGAATAATGAGCGGATCCACACGATACCGTGCCTTCGTTGGGCCTGCTAAGTTCGGATTAGGCTCGAAACTGATCAGGGGAGTGTCTTTTTGCAACAGCAGCAAGGAATCGGCGGGCTGGCCATGATTGCCGCCTATGTTCAAAGACTCTGCAACTCTTGCATTAAAGAGTGCAGGTAAGAATGTTTGCGCTGAGCGAATCAGCTTTCGCATTTGCCGCCGGTCCCCCGAAATCAGCCTTGAGCTATGCTCTGAGCCTTTTATTCCACTTAGGTGCGCTGTAGAAGCGCATATCGGGCAAAGGCATGTATAAAGATTGAAAGCCCCCAGTTCACAATTGCAAGCGCGCAACCGCAGTCTGAGAAACGCAAGCAAGTCTTAGAGCCTAGCACTATCATCCAATCGGCTGCAAAGTTTAGCCTGTTGAGCTTCTGCTTGAAAGATCGAGCGACGGCGCTGCTTCCTCTTTGCGAAGAAGCGCTTGGAACGATTTGAGGTCGGTGCGGCGCACGAGTCCGAGCCCAGCCGAGCAAAGCACGAATACAATCACGCACAGGGGAACCCCCAACAAGAATGGAAGCGGCGGCAACCTCCAAAAGAAGAGTAAGGTCAGCACCGTGGACCCGATAGCCCTCGCCATATCCCCTGAGATGCCCAACGCTATTCCAGCTCGCCACAGAAGGGCGATCCCTCCTCCAAGAACCACAAATTCGCTTGCGACAAACGCCGCCACCGCCCCTATCCCGCCGTTGCCCGATCGCTGTTGGAAGAGTGGGATGAGCACCAGCTCTAGTGCGGAGCAGAACACGACGCTTGCCACCTTCAGCACCGAAAAACTCCTCGCTCGCCCGATCGCTACGAAGGCACCGCCAAGCAGGATGTTCGAGAAAATCATGATGCATCCGGTAGCGAATACTTTCATGATAATAGCCGCCGGTCCAAATTGCTGCTTACCGTAAACGATAGCAATCGCATCGTCCGCGAATAGGATCGTGCCACTTGTTGCGAGCGCGCCGAGCCAAAGAATGGGCCGCATCGCCGTTTGGACCTCCGCTTTGAACTGGGCTCCCTGTGCCGCGCGGACGAGGCGCGGAAACGAGGCGGTCCCCAAGATGAGCGCCGGCGCGACCAGTGTGCCGAGGATGTTTTTGGCTGCGCCGTACCAGCCGATCACATCCGATGGAGCTAATTTCGACAGTATAACCGCGTCAATGTACGGCTGTATGTTAGTAGCCAGGATGGCGGTCATAATAACGCTGCCGCCCACAAGAAGTTCGCGAGCGACTTTTGGAGAGTAGCGCAGCGGATTAACCGTAAGCCGGCGGTAGAATAGATGGGCGAATACAAGTGCAAGGACACCTGCAAGCGCGTGCGCCAAAAAAACGCCTGGAAGTCCGCTACCAAGGTAAAGCACTATAAGAGCAAGCACAAGCAGGGCCATCTTGTTGATGATCCACACCCAAGCGTCGAGGCCCATTCGATAACAGGCCCGGAATACCATTCCGTAGCTTTGCGCAAGAAAAAAAGGTAGGTTTACGGCAAGGAACACGACGTAATAGAAGCAGGTGATCGCGTTATATCCGAACGCCCAAGCCGCAAACCCGGAAGGAACGGCAACCAGCGCCGCTCCAGCAACGCGCATAGCCAAAGCCGTTCCTAGGAGAATACTGCTGCGCTCAGGCTGATGGGCCACCTCGCGAATAACGTAGACTTGCTGCCCCCAGTCGACCAGTACGTATGCAAAGACAGTCAACGAAGTAATCAGAAAATAGATGCCGAAATCGGCAGCACCTAATATTCTTGCTAAGGCCGCACTGAACACTATTCCAAGTGCGGTCGTTGTCACTTGCCCGAGCACCATGTACACTGCATTCCGAGCGACCGTTCCGTGCCCGATTTCCGTACCTACTGCTTGGCTCGCAGACATAGGTTCTTCAATCTTTTCCGAGCGAACCGGTCGCGGAGTAGCGAGTCGTCTAAACATTGAAAGAGTTCGTCTTAGTCGACGCGGGCGCGAAGGTACTTGAGAGTGGGCCTATCAAGAAGCACCTGCGCTTCGGGGGATCGCCGGCAACGAAACGCGGCTATGGCCGGCAGGAGCAATGCACCGCCAAGTGTGCTGTATTTGTCCAGCGTGACACATATCTTGAAGGGGGCGCCTCACTTTGGCCCGCCCACAAATTCTCTTGCTTTATCTCTGACCGGTCGAGCCGGAAACGGTAACATATGTGTCTCTTTTTGAAATAGGGCACATAATCGGATGTGCGCTACCGTGTTAAAGTGAGCGGCTTTCAAGCGCAGCCAACGAGGGTACGCGGATGTAATCAGGCCTCAACTTACCTTGACCCTCCGGTTAGCACAGCTTAGCAACCTGGGCAAGTAATCCCAAACCGGCAAGGACCGAGCATCCGGCGCCTGAGAGACTGCCATCTGCAAGGCGCCTGTACCTTCACTGACCGGGACTATCGCTTGCCGGCTGGGGTTTCCTGAAAACGCATCGCAGGTTGATGCGCAGCTTCTCTTTGCGCAACACTGCGAGTTCCGCGCGGATGAGTTCCCGAATCAAATCGGGCTCATCCCAAGGCACGTCAAGATAGCTCGATGACAACAAATCGCTTCCCGTGAGCAAAGCTTTTGGGAAATAGGCCACTAAGTTATTTTGGGTCACCGGCGCCTGATCGCTAGCCTGTTCTCCCGTCAGCACTGCCGAGAGCGCCCCGACCATGTCGCGTCCGGCACCCAAACGCAAATGGCAAAGCTGAACGCATCGGGGATTCATTTCAATGAGAAACGGCGAGCCGGTTTCTTCCTCAATCATGAAATCGAGGCCAAAAATCCCGATAACCTCAATCGCCGCGCGAGTTTCGCGGCAGCATCCATCATTTCTGCGTTGCCGATCAACCGCACGAGGTGCGCGGGTCCGAGCGCCATCTTTTCGCTAACAACTTCGCAGCCCACTCCTGCCAAAATATTCCCATGCCAACAGAACACAGCGCAATTGGCCGGACGTCCGTGAATGAATTTTTGGGCTACCACCTCCGGCTGGACACCCCGCACCTGATCGCGCCATTTCATGGCGAAAAGCGCATCGCCGTTGACTAAGAGCCGTTTCGTCACTCTAAGAAGCCCGATGGATTCAACGAGATCAGCGTATCCGGCCCTAGCCTCTGCAGGCGTGGATGCAATCCTGACACCGGTCCCACCAAATGTTCCACCGGCTTTAAGTGCCCAGGGAAAGGGCATATTCGCGATAACGCTTTCGAGGCCGCGTGTGTCGCGCACGGCGGTTGTTTCCGGTGTTAAGATCCCTTCTTCGCTGGCGATATCGAGAAGATCTTGCCGGGAGGCAACGATCGGGAAGCTCTCTGGATCTCCCAGCGAGTACGCGATCAGGGCCTGAATGTTTGCCCTCGATCCGTAATGTACCCGATTGCTTGCGTACAGCAGATGCAAGTGGCGGACGGCCAAATCATCACAGGGAACAATAATGTCGGGTTCGGCCGCATGGATCGCTTTTGCAAGAGAGTTCAGGGCGCTGAAAGGCTCATACGGAAATGTTTCGTGATAAGCCCGAACCTTTTCCGAGCAATGCCCCTTGGGACACACAATCGATACGGCGTGGCCAGGCTCGCAGTAGCTCGATCATAAGCCGCGGAGTGCATGGCCAATTGGTTGTCGTGGCGAGTAATACTTTAGCCTGGGCCATAGACCGCCCCTCACAGTGCCGGCTGCCATCGCATTGCCAAGCCGGGCGTTCAGGGGCGAGTGATAGGCGCCTCTGCAAATTGCGCCTTGTCCTGCGCATCAGCTATCGTCCTCGCGGGCCGGGCAAAACGCTTATGCCGGCGGCTGAGATGCCTGGCAAGGCGGGGAGCGGCGAATCCGGCACCGCAGGCGAATCGCAGCATTGGGCCAAAAGTGTTTGCGGCGGTTGCCCCGGCAAAATAGAGACCCGGCACTGAGGATTCAAAGTTTGCTGAAAGAGTTGGGTTACCCTCGACTGTGTCGATGCGCGCAAGCAGAGAATGGTCGAGAAACGGCAAACGCGACAGCTGCGTCTTGTAGCCTGTCCCGCAGATGACATGGCCGGCATAAATCTCCTTCTTCGCGCCGCCTTTACCTAAGAAAGTCAGGATGACACCGGCCGCTCCCTGCTTTGCCTCCACCAACTGAAGATCGAGATGAAGCGTGACCTTGCCAACGACCCGGTCGCGCATAAAATACCCAGGTGCTGGTCCATAATAGGTTCGGACGATGCGCAATCGCCTTGCCTCTGGAAGATGACGGAACAAGTGCGGAAACTTAGTAAGGAGAAATGATCGCCAGCCGGGGCCAATCTCGCTCGATGGATTACGCAATCGATCTTTGAGCGGGCGGGGGAGCCGCATTCTTGTGTGGAAGGCGATCTGGGAGCCGCGCGCGACGAGGTGCACGTCGGCCCCTGCCTCATGCAATAAGCCTGCCAAGTCTGCGGCAGACGCGCCAGCTCCAATAACGGCAACTTTCCGCCCTTTGAACGCGTCCAGATCGTGGTGATCTGCAGCATGCGTCACCAGACTTTTTGGCAGCCCGGCGACGGCTTCAGGCAGCACTGCAAATTGTGAAATACCTGCCGCTACGATTACGGCACGAGCCTCACACTCCGCCCCTGTCTCAAGCTGCAAGCGGTAATAGCTTCCGTCGAGTGAGAGCCTCTCGACCAGCATTTCCTCAAGGTGCGGCACAAGTCTGCGCTGGAACTCCCGGCCATAACCAACAAAATCCTCAAGGCGAGGCGGTACGCCAAGGGCGGCATAGGGTATGCTCCGCTCACGGCAATAGCGTTCGAATGTGAATGTGCGCCCCGGATCGTACAGGGATGTGGCGAAACCATCGGATTTTAGCTGCATGCCTTTGGGCATTCGTGTGGCCCAGGCATCCATCGTCCTGCCGAAGATCCGGTGAGGAATATTGCGGGCTGACAAATGAGCGGAAATCGAAAGTCCATATGGACCTGCGCCGATTATAGCAATCTCACTTAATCCTGACATAGCAATCTCTAAACTCCCACTTGCCTACGGCTTTCCTATTTCCCCACCGATAGCCGCTTATAACGGGTTACCCGCCGTAATATCTAACTGGCTACCCTCAATCAAGCCTTATCTTGGCAGTCTCGACTTAGCCCTAACTCGGCTGATCCTTGCCGATGCTTCCGACGTGCTGGGTCCGGTTTAAGCTTTTGCCGTCCACGCGGCCAAGGCTTAGCGAGAAATGGAGGGGAGCTGTCTCCTGGTGGCGGTCTGTCTCTTCGTGTGAACCCATTTTTTCCACTGGCGTCTCGACTATAATGCGGGACGCCCTCACACGAGCCTCGGCGGGCTTACGCCAGCCGAGTTTGCAACGCGCCCCGCGAAGCGGCATAACCAGAACAAACCCTACTTCTGAAAGGGGGTACATCGGGGAGCAGGTCAGACCCACATGCCGTTAGGGATCGGCTCCATTTTAACGATCCAGAGCACGGCGAATTCTTGGAACTCGATGCTTCACTTCATGACGATATCGTGATCAAAGCGAGTTGGACTCACTTGACCCCATTGACATAAACCTGAATAAAATCACCCAATGTGATGGGGAAATATACGTCGTCGGACGCCGTGAAGGGGTCAAAACCAAGTTGGCTCTCAAGACGGGCAACAATGATGGCCCAGCAAAGCGAATCAAGGCCACTTTCCTGTAGCGGCAAATCGTCGGTGAGAGGCACAAGCACTTGCTTTTGCTCTTTTGCTACGCGTTCGATATTTTCTATTATGACTTCTCTTAACGACATGAAATCCCACCGGTTTTACGTTCGTCAAGCTATAGCAGCACAGTGATCTCAGTCAAGGCCGCCATCTGCCTAGACACATGATGGAGTTAACAATGACTGCGAAGCCATGAACGCGCGTCCATTGCCGGCAGATCGCGCCCAGGAAGCCGGCCGGGGAGGCGATCCTTGGGATGTGGTACATTCTTAGAAACCGCCAGATTTCGTCAAGCCAGCCAAGGCTTCCTCAAGAATTAGGACGAGCGCGTCCAAATCCTCTCTAGTGGTTTCGCCGTTGCTCACACTATCAAAACCCGCATCCAGCCGTGTGAGCGGCTGAAAGCCGTGAGCCATAAGCTCAACTTCCGGCAGGCCGTTGTCATGAGTGGGCAGGCTGCCCCGCCGAAGTATTTCTGAGCAAGAGGATAATATGGACTATCTGGAAAGCCCGATATTTGATCCAGTCCACCCTTAGGTCGTCTTTCAAGAACCCGGCAACCTTGCGCGCGTGTGCCTTCCAGGGAAAACGGCCGCTGTCGACGATGATGCCACAGAGTGGTGTTCGGTGGCCGCCCATAAACTTATCATGGGTTTGTTGAGAGATTGCGGCGTTATATGCCTTTCTTCGCGGCTAACATTTCAGATGAGCAAAGATGTCGGTAGTCGCTAAGTTATCTCCTTAATAACTATTTTTTGAATTTTGATTTTAGATAGGCGGCACCTATTATTATGATCATGAAGATTGCATCGCAGTTGCGCTGGCACACACTCGTAAATAGCGGGGGCGTGATGCGATTTTTGTCACTAGAGTGGCCTCGGGGCTTCACTGCGATTGGCTTTTGGACGAGGGGGCAGTGCCAAGCGGGCTCTTAAGTTCGCGGACCTGAAGTGCACGGCGTATTTGCTTTCGACGGCGAAGGGAAATCCAGTGCGAATTAGACAACTTTTCATCGAAACCTCCTAAGGTTGCGCGTATTAAAGAGTGCGTCCTATACTTCAAGCTGCAATGGGATGGTTTTGAATATTTGTGGCAGCCGGTAAGAGCAAGAAAATGACTAAACACTTATTTGCTAACTTTGGCCCTCTCGCTCGTTTGAAGCGAGCCGATAGCCTCAGCAATGGAATGAACGTCAATAGAGGCGCAGCCGAGCGAGCGACCCCCTGGCTCCCCCCGTTAGCATATTTGGCCACCGCGTTGTTCGGATTGCTCTTCTGGGGGTGCATTTTTTGGTTATTTTTTTGACTTGCTCCAAGACGCGGTGCAGAATTTGCTCTCCCGCTGGGAAGGGGCTGTGCCGCAGTCGAACGCCTGGGAAGAGGTTGATGGGGTCTTTGGCGGTCCTGAAAGCAAGCAACGCGCTCGGGCAGATCGTCTATTGAACGCTCGATGCCGCCAGCGAAGGGGCCGATGCTACGAGGAGCTTCCTAAATGCCGTCCAAAGAGGAATAATACGGTCGTCTGGCGCCAAATGGCTGCACAGAGCACCGTGTCCCGCCTCTGGGTCGCTGTCAAACCGGATGTGTTCGCTTAGGAAATGCCTGAAGGCGCCCAGCAGCGGCCCGTCCCAATTTTTTGCTGTCAAGATAGCAACAAAAACCGCCTCAAGGCCGCCGTCCTCGTAACTGGCAAGGCTCAGCGCCCGTGCCGTGTTATCCAACGACCGCATTTCTGCCCGATACACCAAGGACCGTAAGCGAGTGGCGTCTTTCCCCGGTTATGGGTGTTAGGGTCAGTCCTGCGCATGAATTCGTCACCCTGGTGCTGCGACGCGGGCCAGGGAGATAGAGCACCGGAACCGTCCGCGCTCCTCGGTAGGCAGCGAGAGCGCGATCGCTCCACAGCTGTTGTTGAACGGCGTTCAACTCAAGCTCACTCAATAAGCGCCTTTGCGGAAAAGACCGAACAGGGGAGTCATCAGAATGATCTTGAGGTCGAGCCAAATCGACCAGGAGTCGATATATTCGAGATCATACCGGACACGTTGCGCCATCATTTGCGGGTTCGCCGTCTCACCGCGGAAGCCGTGGACCTGCGCCCAGCCCGTGATCCCCGGTTTGACGCGATGGCGGTTGGCGTAATTCTCCACCAGATCGCCATAATAGCTGTTGTGAGCGAGGGCATGCGGGCGGGGCCCCACTATGGACATCTCGCCTAGCAGTACGTTTATGACCTGCGGCAACTCGTCCAAACTTGTCCTGCGCAGAATGCGCCCAACTGCCGTAACGCGATGGTCGTTTTTGCGCGCTTGGGTCACTTGATCCCCGTCTTCCATCACCTTCATCGTCCGGAATTTGAGGACTTCGATGACCTTGTGATTGTAGCCGTGGCGGCGCTGCCGGAAAAACACCGGGCCCTCCGAGTTAAGCTTGATCGCAATTGCAATCAAGACCATGGCCGGCAACGCCAAAAAGAGGCCAACCGCGGCAAGCAGGTAATCCTCGATAACCTTTAAGAACGCCGCCCAACCGGTGATAGGCTTTGAGATTGCGGTGATTAAAGCGAGGTCACCCATACGCCACAAGTCCATTTTGGGAAAACAAATATCGCCGAAATCGGGAACGATATGGATGTCAGCGGGCAGCCGCTGTACTTCTTGCATTATTGGTTTCGCGAGCCAAGCCTCCGCTGGGGTAAGCGCGATCATGATGTCGTCGATCTCGTTTTCGTGGGCGCCCCGTGCGAACTCCCGGATCGAGCGCTGAAGGTCCCCGTTCTCGATCTTTTTAGGCGCCCGCAGTTCAACCGCACAGCAAAGCAAGAATTGACGGTCGTTTTCCTGAAGATACAGCTTCACAGCATTGAATTGGGTGCCCGCGCCAATAAGCGCCACAGATCGCCGCAGGGCGCCCGCATGGGCCATCGCTTCGAAGCGCCGTATGATAAGCCCTCGGCCTAATACCAAAAGCGAAAGCAGAATTGCGGCCCACTCCAAAAACCAGGCGCGGGAAAACTCACCCGATACCTTTAAGAAAAAGAGCACCATGAAAGCCAATGCGAAGGCCGTGATCCAGACATAGATCGCAGACGCGAAGTGTTCTGAGAAGTCCGTTGGCCCGTTTATTTGATAAAGTCCTCTCTGACGCGCAATGAAATGAAAGCCTAACGCAAAAAACGTAATCACGCTGATATAATTAGCATTAGCAGATAATTGTTCGGTGCTTGTCCAATAGAATAAATACTCTGCAAAAAATCCTGCCGCGAATATCGCAACCGTATCGAAGACGATCATAATGTCAGCTAGCATTTTTCTTGAAAGGAAACGGGATGATCTGAGCGATGTCATCGATCCCGTTTTCCGATCAAGATCAGCAATAACAGATTCGCGGACGGTACTCGCGGATTTGCCCATGTAATTTTGCCTAGTTTTGCAACGCAACTTTAAGTTGTACGACCTACTAAGGTGTCTTGCAACCATGTATGGACGGAGCCGAAGCTAGTCAATAAAAACGAGGCTGCGCGCCATAATTACGATGGTGAATGTTGCATTTAGATTACTAAAGGGGAATTTCTGCAAGTTTTATACGTTGTAATGCAAGCTTATTAGCCAATCCAAGCTGTTCCCAGAAGATTGGCCACGAGGCTGTTATAAAAATTTATCAGAAACCTTCAATGTATTTAATCATCGACGCACATCGTATCGTGTGTCAATTTTGATTTTGGAAAAGGAGTTTATGATTTTAGATAAGGAGGGCCGTTCGGCAAGAAAAGATCCAAAAGGGGCGGAGATAAGAGGTATGCGAAAGGGATCGTCTGATGGCACTGAAGCGCAAGGGCGTAGTGTACTTGTTCTCCCCGCGAAACAAAGAGCATTGTCCAAATCACGGGCTTGTAAAGAAAGAGCCCACCCCATTCTTGCGCCGCTAGCGTGGTTTGTGTGCTGTTTATTCGGGGCGGCGGCGTGGATCCTCATGAATCCCCTCATTTTAGCGCGACTTTAAAAAGCCCGACTTTCGGATTCCCCTCCTGGAGAATGGACGAATCATCGGGAGGAGGATTATGCGCGCGCCGAAGGAACGGTTTGAATTAGTTCACCATTTCTTGGGTCGAGTGTTTAGCGGCGACTTGCATGCCAAACGCATTCTTTCTTTGACCAATGGGACGCTCGGCGTGATGACGGGGGCGGCGCTCGCTGTTTCCCTGATCGGACAGGCTCTGGCCACTGCGCGTGGTTTGATCGCCAAGTCGGCGATCAAGCAGGTCGACCGGTTACTCAGCAACGCCTGCGTGTTCCCTTGGGACTTGTTCGGGCCGTGGGTTGCCGAGGCCGTGGGAGCCAGGCGCGATATCGTCGTGGCGATGGATTGGACCGATTTCGATTCCGACAATCAGGCCACGCTCGCGCTGCATCTGGTCACACGACACGGCAGGGCGACGCCGCTGCTTTGGCTGACCGTCGACAAGGACGAATTGAAGAACCAGCGCAACGATTTCGAGGATCTGTGCCTGTCCCGGTTGAAGACGCTGCTGCCCGAAGGCGTAACCACGACGATTCTGGCCGACCGCGGCTTTGGCGACGTCAAGCTGTTCGGATTCCTGGACACCCTTGGCTTTCAATACGTCATCCGCTTTCGCGGCAATATCCACGTCAGCACAGCCGATGGCGAAACGCGCTCGGCCGCCGA
The DNA here is from genome assembly GCA_963817705.1 of uncultured Alphaproteobacteria bacterium. GTDB lineage: Bacteria > Pseudomonadota > Alphaproteobacteria > Rhizobiales > Rhodomicrobiaceae > Rhodomicrobium. Next base: position 847,549 of record CAWFPF010000001.1, on the reverse strand, counting down.
TTGGATCGGCAAGGGCGGACGGGCGCGAAAGCTGCCCGGCGCCGAAGTCTCCGCCGCCCGCCAGAAGGTCGGGGCGGTCGTATGCGTGAAGGCCTCGGGCATGAAAGAAGCCTGGCATCTGGCCGCCAGCGACGGCGCGCTCTCTGCCGCGCAGATCGTCAAGCTATACTCCAAGCGCTGGACCATCGAGCCCAGCTTCCGTGACAGCAAGGACCTTCGCTTTGGAATGGGCATGAGCACGTTGAGGATCGGTGATCCCCAACGCCGAGACCGCCTCCTGTTGCTCAATGCCTTCGCCATCATGCTGCTGACGCTGTTGGGCGCCGCCGGCGAAAGCCTTGGAATGGACCGGCAACTGAGAACGAGCACCGCTAAACGCCGGGTCCATTCCCTGTTCCGGCAAGGATGCCTGCTCTATGACCTCATCCCCAACATGCCGGACGAAAGACTCCAGCCCCTCATCGAGCGATACCAGGACCTCCTACGCGAAAACCGCGCTTTTTCCGAGGCCTTCGGGGTCATCTGAAATGAGGGGATAGCTGAGGCGTGGATCGGGTTCGCGTATTTTATATTCAACTTGTTCTAGCCAAACTGGCTTTAGATAACACAGGAGACGATAGGTTTATTTGGTACCCTAAGACGACGCATTTGTTATTACGCGCCAGTTTGCTAAATTGACAGGTACAGAGTTGAAATATCTAAAGGTTGGGAGTTCGTGTCAACGCGCGCGCTGGGTCAATTCCTGCCGTAGATGACATTCTGCCTAGGATGAGCGTTGGCACGTAGCTTTGGTGTCGGCGCCGGCTTTTTTTTGACCCACCTGCTGCTTCATCTCCAAAATTCTTGCGTTGCAGCTTTGCCAGTCGCCGTGACGGCAGTTACTGTCCCGGCAACCGTATTCGCACCTTGCAAGATCCGGGGGCACGTCCTGAATGATATGCCTGCCCCAGACGGTTTTTAACCATTGCAACATGTCCTTCACACCTCCGATTACCATCCTGCCATATCAAGGGTGAAGCTTAGGCCTGGTCAAGCTAATTCCTGCTATTCACCGTGCCGGCCTTCGTGCACCATCATTGATATGTCCTTCGGCTCCCGCGAAATAGCGCCAAATCATGGCGCCGTTGGCTCAGCGGTTGATGCATTTGGCTGGGATGAGTTTCATGGTGAACGGCCGGTCAACCATTTCTGTATGTCGTGTACATAAGGTAAAAGATCCGGGGACACTCAATTAGATAACGTCGGGCAAGCCGCCGTGGATCGGATAAAAGACGGTGCAGCCATTCCAATCCAGCCTTCTGGATCCAGACCGGCGCGCGCCGCTGTTTTCCAGTGAGAAAGTCGATCGAAGCTCCTACACATAATCCGATGCCTCGCGCTTGCGGGTGACCGGCAATGCGGTACGCGAGCATCTCCTGCTGCGGCATTCCGACCGCGAGAAAAACGAGCGGAGCTTGTCTCTCCACGACGAACTCGATACAGCGTCTAATGTCAGGTTCCGATTTGATGAACCCCATAGGCGGCGTGTGAACGGCAAAATCGAGGCCCGGATATTTTTCTAGCAGCGGCGCGCAAGCTGCGGCCTTAGGGCCAACGATTGCTATCGTAAGACGCAGCTCCGCTGCACGCGCAATGAGGTGAGCTGTGAGATCGCTGCCCGTGATGACGGGCAACGCCCGGCCCTTGAACCGAGCGAGGCGGCTCAACACTCGGCTGTCACAAAACACATACCATGCACGCTCGTAGAGCGGTTGCATGGCCGCCGTATCGTCCAGTATCTTAACCATGTGATGCACATTCGGTGTCACCACATACTTAAAAGCTCCTCGTGTCTCAGCGACGATGTTTCCAACAGCTTCTTCAATCGATCCTGTATCGAAACGGCAACCGAGGAAATACACGCCCTCTCTCGCCGTCATAATTGCCTCCGGTCAATGCATTCACCAGCTCCTGCTTAGCTTGTGCTGGCACAAATTGAAAGATCGGAATTTGGCCGTTTGGCTCGCTGCGTCTTGGCGGAAGCGCGGGTTGAGCAAGTCATCAACGGCCGCGGGAAGCGTGAGCCATAACGCAGGCTCGGCAGGCCATAGCTGCCGTGGTTCGGGATCACGGGCGCTCGGCCAGAACATCGTCCTTGTGCGAAGGGCTGATCGTATGCTCGACATAGGCGAAATCGTAAGGAGTGCGCCGCAGTTCGGCGGCGGAAATCGCTGCTTCATCGAGCCGCGTAAACGGAGGGTCGTTCGGTTGCATGGTTTACCTCAGCCAATCCGGATCTTGCTGTCTGCTACGAACTGATAGGGCGGAATGTCGAGGTTTCGCGGCGCCGGGCCTTGCCGGATCCGGCCAGCGGTGTCGTACACAGAGCCGTGACAGACGCAGAACCAGCCGCCATAGGGCCCCCGTGGATCGCTTGGCGACTGTCCCTTCGGAACACAGCCCAGATGCGTACAGATCCCGATCGCGACCAGCCAGTTTTCCTTTCCCGGTTTTGTCCTGTTTTCGTCCGCAGCGGGGAGACTGTCTGGTGCCCCCAAGACGCGGGCCAACGGATCCTTGAGATCTGAAAGTGACGTGGTCTTTGCCTTTTCAATCTCGACCGGCGTTCTGTGCCGGATGAAGATCGGCTTCCCCCGCCACAAAACCGTTACGGCCTGCCCCAAGGCAATGGGAGATAGATCGACATCGAGCGTCGCGGTCGAGAGCGCGTTCGTATCGGGGTTCATCTGATCGACGGCGGGCCACAAAGCCGCGGCGCCGCCAATGGCTGCGAAGGCTGTCGTGGCAATGTAGATGAAATCGCGCCGCGTCACGCTGCCTTCGAGGGGGGGATTTGCCGTCGCTTCCATGAGCTTGTCACTCCTAATGGGCAGTTGGCCCCTTACATTTGGTTTTCATCGCGATCGCGGCATCCGGCAGCTTCGGCTTGAAACGTCAGGCCGGCGCGAAGCGATGCTCGCTTGTGCGGAAAGCTCAACCTGCCGCATGGCTCTCGCCGGCGCAGTGGCATTCGCATATATGATGATCGCCGTCATCGGGAAGGGGCGGTGGAAGGGCAGCGCCCGACGACACAGCCGTGACGGCGGTCAATGGATCTGTTTCGCCGGTCACGACGACCCGGACGCCACGCGCGGCAAGCTTACGCAAGAAACCGTCTCCGCAACTGCCGGTGATCAGGACATCCAGGCCGTCTATCGGGTGTGGGGCATCGCTGCAATATTCGTGAATGCTCATCTCCTTCGGCAGATCGAGTTTTCCGGTTTGCTGTACCCCGTCCTCCGAAGAAACCTCGAAAATCATGAAGCGCCGCGCGCTTCCTGCATGTCCCGTGATGGTGCGGAGGTTTTGGCTCGTAACGCCAATCTTCATGGAGTTCTCCTCGCGGCGAAAGCTATATTGCGCCGGGGTGTGCTGGATTTGTTGACCGCAAAATTGTTAGTGTGATTAACATTCTCAGTCATTGCGAATGCGCAATCGGTCTGCCGGCTGGGGCAGCCGGTCAGCATCTTCGCCTGCGGCAACTCACACAGGTCTTGTGACTTGAACCCAATCACATCCAACGAGGCTTGGACGGGCGTCGCCGATTGCCAGAACTGTAATATCCGGCAGTCTGTATTGTTCGCTGGCTTGCAGGAAGCCGATTTTGCCGGCCTTCACCGGCCAATCGACCAGCTGCTTTATCCTGCCGGCGGAGCCGTCTATCGCGAGGGCGACAAAGGGGTGTCGCTCTTTACGATCCGCACGGGGCTCGTGAAGCTGTCTCTCTACCTGCCTGATGGCAGCCAGCGCATCGTTCGCCTGCTCGGCAAAACCGATGTCCTGGGGCTGGAATGCATGCTTTCGGACGTCTACCAGCATTCGGCTGTTGCTCTGCAGCCGGCCGAAGTCTGCCGATTGCCGGTAAGCAACGTAAAGAGGCTGCTCAGTGGCAACCCGAGGTTATTTCACACCCTGATGGCGCAATGGTATCGCGCGCTCAGCGACGCGGACCGCTGGATCGCCGAGCTTTCGACCGGGACCGCCCGCGAGCGTGTCATCCGGCTTCTCCTATGGCTTTCGGAGCGAGAAAACGGCGACAGCTGTAGCTTGTTCAGCCGGGAAGACCTTGGCGCCGTGCTCGGGCTCACCACAGAAACTGCAAGCCGGACCATGGCGGAACTGAAGCGAAAAGGCCTGATCCGCGAAGACAGCCCCAACCGGTTTACGTGCGATCTCGTCAAGCTACGGCAGATCGTTGAAGCGTGAGCGCAGAAAGTATCTTTCGAAGTTAGGCGTAAAGAAAGACCGCGAATTATCCGCCCCCGATGGCAACGGCGCCGCGAACCGTGACATAAACCCCAACCGCGGCGACGATGACAGCAAAGACGCGCTGCAAGGATTTCTTGCCGGTAGAGAGCCGCCTCGCGAGGCGCCCCCCAAACAGACCGCCGAAAATGCCTCCGCCTATGAAAAACGCCGCAAGCCGCCAGTCGATCAAGCCGGAATAGGCGTAGTTCGCGGCGGTTGTAGACCCGAAGGCGGTTACTGAAACAAGCGAGGATCCAATCGCCGGCAGCATCGGCATATCGGTTGCGGCCATCAAACCCGGCACGACAAGAAAGCCCCCGCCAATCCCGAAAAAACCCGACGCTGCACCCGTGCTGAAACCGTAGATCGCCAGCCGTGGCAAAAGCCGACTTGCCGACGCGGGTGTCAGCTGGACGCGAGGGTCTCCGACGGTGTCTTTTTTTCTCGCCATCAACGCGGCGATCAGGATCATGACCAGCCCGAACAGAAGCAGAAGCTTCTGACCATCGAAAGCCTTGCCCAGGGTCGAGCCTAAAAATGCGCCGGCAATGCCCAAGAGAGCGAAGACGCTCGCGCATTGCCATTTGACGTTATGAGCGCGCGCATGCTGAACAAGATTTGCGAAGGCGCTCACGGCCACGGCGGCCGCGCTCGTTCCGATTGCGACATGCGGGTCTGAAACGCCAACGGCATAGACCAAGAGGGGGACGGCAAGCACCGAGCCGCCCCCGCCAATCAGACCAAGCACGAAACCGACTAGACCGCCCGATCCAAACGCCGCGGCCTCCATCATCATGACCGGGGTCTCCTAGACCTTTGCGTAGCCTTCACCACTGTCCACGTCACAATGCCTCGCGATCCGATAAGGCGCATTCAGGCACAACGCGGCCATCGTCCCGCAGCACGATATAGATTGCGGGAATGACAAGCACGGTGAGGAGGGTGGAGGACGCGAGCCCGAAGAGGAGCGAGATCGCAAGGCCCTGGAAAATCGGGTCGGTCAAAATGACGGCTGCCCCGATCATGGCGGCCAGCGCCGTGAGCAAGATCGGTTTAAACCGGATGGCGCCGGCCTCAAGCAGCACCTGCCGCAATGGCAAGGCGGCTCCGCGCCGCTGCCGGATGAAATCGACAAGCAAGATCGAGTTCCGCACGATGATGCCGGCCAGCGCGATGAAGCCGATCATGGACGTCGCCGTAAATGGAGCGCTGAAGAGCCAATGCCCGATCATAATGCCGATCAGGGTGAGCGGCACCGGCGTCAAAATCACCAGCGGCAGTTTGAACGAGCCGAACTGACCGACCACGATGAAGTAGATGCCGAGAATGGCGATGCCGAAGGCGGCGCCCATGTCGCGGAAGGTGATATAGGTCACTTCCCACTCGCCATCCCAGAGGAGCGTGGGCTTCGATTCGTCATCGGGCTGACCGTGCAGCGCGATCTCCGGTTTCTGGCCTGGGCCCCAGTCTGCTTTGGCGATGGCATCGCTCACGGCCAGCATACCGTAAATCGGCGCTTCGAAGCGGCCGGCGAGTTCCGCCGTCACCATTTCGGCCGGCCTGCCGTTGTGGCGGAAGATGGGGAATGAGGCCCGCTCCTTCTTGAGGCTTACGACATCGCCGAGTTCTACAACCGAGCGATTCCCGGGGATGGCGTTCGCGGGCACGGGCGTCGATAGCGTGTGCTGGGAAAGAGAGAGCTCGCGTTTTGGCAACGCGACCGCGATCTCCACGGGATGACGGCCTTCTCCCCGATGCGAATACCCCACGGGGACGCCTGAGAGGTAAGCCTGGATCGTATCGTAGACATCGCGCTGCTCGACGCGGAAAAATTCGAGCTTATCCTGATCGATAGAGACCCGCAGCCGCTCGGCCGGCACGCGGAAACTGTCGTCCGCGTCGGCGATGAAGGGGATGCTCTCGAAGATCTGCCGAAGCTTGGTGGCGGTTGCGCGCCGCGTTTCGGGATCGGGGCCGTAGACCTCGGCGAGAAGCGTGGAAAGGACCGGCGGCCCAGGCGGCACTTCCACCACTTTAACGGCCGTCCCCTGCGGGACGTCCAAGCCGCGAAGCCGTTCGCGGATGTCGAGCGCAATCGCGTGGCTGCCGCGTGCGCGCTCGTCCTTTGGAGTGAGATTGACTTGCAGGTCGCCCTGCTCTGGGCCGTTTCGAAGGTAATAGTGACGGACCAGTCCATTGAAATTGAAGGGCGCCGCCGTGCCTGCATAGGATTGGATCGAGGCCAATTCCGGCAAGCTCTTGAGCCGTTCCGCGACCGCTTGAAGCACCCGGTCAGTGTCCTCTAGCGAGGAGCCGTTCGGCAGATCGATCACGACCTGCATCTCGGACTTGTTGTCGAACGGGAGCAGTTTCACCGTTACGGCCTTGAACTCGAACAGGGACAGCGACGCGAGCGTCGCGATACCGACGGTGACGAGAAAGATGAGGGAACGCTTGCGGTTTTTCAGGATCGGACCGGCGACGGCAACGTAGCCGCGTGCGAGAAAGCCTCCCCCCTCCTCGCCATGAGAAGCGCCATCCTTCCGGCCGAAGCGCATCATCAGCCACGGCGTGACCATCACCGCTACGAAGAAGGAAAAGATCATGGCTGCGGAGGCATTCGCCGGAATGGGGCTCATGTAAGGACCCATCAGCCCGGACACGAACAGCATGGGAAGCAGCGCGACCACGACTGTCAGCGTCGCAATGATCGTGGGATTGCCAACCTCGGCCACCGCCTCGATGGCAGCATTGCTGCGGCTGCGCCCATCATGCATGGCCCAATGGCGCGCGATGTTCTCGATCACCACAATCGCGTCATCGACCAGGATGCCAATCGAGAAGATGAGTGCGAACAGGCTCACCCGGTTGATGGTGTAACCCATGCTCCAGGAGGCGAACAGGGTGAGAAGGATCGTGGTCGGGATCACGATCAGAACCACGAGCCCCTCGCGCCGGCCGATCGCAAGCACAATGAGAAGGACGATGGATATCGTCGCGAGACCAAGATGGAAAAGGAGTTCGTCCGCCTTGTCGTTCGCGGTGGCGCCGTAATTGCGCGTAACCACGACGTCGATGTCCCCTGGGAATAGCCGTGCCGCGCAACAGGTCCAGCTTCTGGACAAGCTTGGCTGCGATGTCCACCGCGTTGGCGCCAGCCCGCTTCGCGACGGCGATGGTGACCGAGGGTACGCGGGACAGCTCGCCGTTCTGGCCCTTGGCGAAATGCCAGGAGCGCTGTTCCGCCGGCTTGCCATCGACAACGATTGTTGCGACATCGCGCACGTAAACCGGGCGCCCATCGCGGGTGGTCAAAAGAAGCAGCCCAATGTCCGGGATGCCTTGGAGTGTTTGACCGGCTACAACCGGGACAGCGTGACCTTGATCCCGGATCTGGCCGGCGAGAAAAGACCGGTTTGCTGAGCGCACCTTGTCAATGAGCTGGGCCAGCGTCACGCCGTAAAGGGAGAGCCGTTCCGGGTCGGGCTCAATGCGGATCTGGTCGGGCCTGCCGCCAACGATATAGGTCAGGCCGATATTCTCGATCTTCGATAGCTCGATCCTTAGGTTTTCCGCGAGATGGTAGAGGGCATTGTCAGTCCATCGTTCCGCTGCCTCCGGTTTCGGGGCAACGGTCAATGCGAGGATCGCCACGTCATCGATGCCGCGCCCGACGATCAGTGGCTCGGGAATGCCGATGGGAATGCGGTCCATGTTGGCGCGGACCTTCTCGTGCACGCGCAAGATGGCCTCGTCCGATTTCGTGCCGACGAGAAAGCGCGCCGTCACCAAAACCCGGTCATCGTAGGTTTGGCTGTAAACGTGCTCGACGCCGTTGATGGCCTTCACGATGGTTTCGAGCGGTTCCGTCACCAGGCGCTCCGCGTCTTGCGCTTTGAGGCCATCGGCGCGGACCTGAATGTCGACCATGGGAACCGAAATCTGCGGCTCCTCCTCGCGCGGTAGCATGACAAGAGCGATACCGCCGAGCGCCAGCGCCGCAAGCAGAATGAGCGGCGTCAGCGGAGAGTCGATAAAGGCCCGCGTCAGATAGCCGGAGATACCGAGTTTCATGGACGCACCAGCCTGTCGCCGGGCTTCAGCCCCGCGAGCACTTCGACCGCCTCGCCCTCGCCTTCGAGCCGCGCGGGCTGCCCCGGCTGGACCACGATGTCGATGCTTTTTCCGGCGTCTTGCGAGAGCCGGGCATAGTCGAGCCCGAAGCGTCTGAATAGGAACGTATGCGGGACAATGAGCGTTTGGCGTTTGCCAGCGGAGATCCAGACAAGCACCCGCTCGCCCACGAAATATTGACCGAGCCCCTCGGCCTTCGCGTCCGCGATGACGCGGCCGTCTTGCAGCTCGGGGTAGACGAGGACAATGGAGCCCCTGCTGAGAGTGGCATCGGGGCCGGAAAGCTGCCGGCTGCCGATAATGACCGGATCGCCCTTTTGAATGAAGCGTGCGTGGCGCTCCGGCAGCTCTAGACGCAGGACAAAAGCATTGGCAGCGATCTTGGCGATGGGCTCGCCCGGCATCACGACCGAGCCCGCCGTAACGGGTATGGCCAACACCCTGCCCTGAGCCGGGGCCAGCACGTCGCCCTCCTGGACTTGCTGCGTGAGCACGGCGCGCTCGGCTACGGTTGATTTCAAGGCATTGGCCGCCACCTCCGAAATAGCGCGCGCCTCGTCGAGCTTGGCGCTGGTAGCAAAGCCCTTTTGCGCGAGCTGTTCCTGGCGCTGGAGTTCGGCCTTCGCCGTCTCGGCGCGCGATTGCAGCCCGAAAATTTGGGCATCGAGCGACTTCATGCGTAAGGCAAGCTTCTGATCGGTGACGATGGCGATCACGTCGCCCGTCTTCACTTCGCTGTCTTTCTTAATATTGAGAGCGGCAACCGTGCCGCCGGTTCGCACGCGGGCAAAGATTTCATCGGTGCTTCGCACGGTGGCGTAGACGGCTTTGAGATCGTCGATCTCGCTTTGCTTGACCTCGAAAACGTCCTGAGCCTTGGCGCCTCCCGGCAGCATGCATACCGTCAAGCCGAGGGCGAGCACTGCGCCAAAAATTGCGCGTTGCAGCCGCGCCGTGTCTTGATCTGTCATCTTCAATCCCTTCGCGGGAGCCGATCAGGTCCGCCGATGCCCGGCATTCGAGCCTCCAGGCCTGAAAATCTTGCCGAGGGCTTTTCATTTGCCAAAGGGATACTAGATACGCGATATCGAAATTGCAATACAACGAAGCTACGAAGTTATGAATATATATCCCGGGAATATGTCGCAAGCCGCCGATGCAGCATGCGAGCTGCTCCAATCCCTTGGAAACAGGTCGCGTTTGATGATCATGTGTCAGCTGATCGAGGGCGAAAAGTCGGTCGGGCAACTCGCCGGGTTCCTCGACGCACGGGAATCGACTGTGTCACAGCATCTTGCCCTGCTTCGAAAAGACCGGCTGGTCGCGACCCGCCGCGAGGGCCAAACAATCTTCTATTCGATAGCCAGCGAGCCGGCCCGAAGGCTGCTGGAACTGCTCTATGAGATTTATTGTCCGCAGCCATAAGACGCTGCCTTGAAAAATTCATCGAGAACTTCGATTATAACGTGCGAATTAAACCATTGGATTTATGTTTTTCCCGGGCACATTTTTTTCCCCCCTAACCGCGGAGAAACGATAATGCCATTTCAAAAATCTAAGCTCTCCTTGCAATTTAAATATGCCTCGCATGGTGGCAGGCGAAAGAGCTTTCCCTCCCGCTCATCCGGCCCTGTGGCAAGGTTTGCTTCTGACTGGAACCATCGCGGCGAGCGCCTTCACCCTCCGCCTTGTTCCCATTTTTTCGGTGTTCAGCCCGATGATCCTTGCCATTGTGATTGGGATGGGCGTTCCACAATCTTGCCGGCACGCCAATAAGAGCCATCCCGGGTGTAAAGTTCAGCATCCGGAAGCCGTTGCGGCTGGCGATCATCCTCGTTGGCTTGCAGCTTACTGCGAAGGTTGGCGGCTCGGGTATCGCCGTGATCTCAGCGACACTGATCGCGACTTTTCTGTTCACGGTCTGGATGGGAAAGCGGCTTGGTGTGGGCCGCGATCTTGCGCAGTTGATCGCCGCGGGAACATCGATCTTCGGTGCCTCGGCGGCGATTGCGGCCAATACGGTTGCCGGAGCCCATGACGAAGACGTCGCCTATGCGGTGGCTTGCGTGACCGTCTTTGGCTCGTTGTCGATGTTTCTCTATCCCCTTCTGCCGGCGCTTCTTCATCTGGGACCGAAAGCCTTCGGCCTGTGGGCGGGCGCATCGATCCACGAGATCGCCCAAGTGGTCGCGGCTGCCTTTCAAGACGGCCAATCTGCTGGCGAATTCGGCACCATCGCCAAGCTATCGCGAGTCATGATGCTCGCTCCCGTGATCATGATACTGGCTTGGTTCGATAAGGACGGCCCTTCCGATGCTGATGGAAGCCCCAAAGCGAAGGCGCCCAGCGCGGGGCGACAGTAAATATCCCCCGGCTCTGCCGCATAGGCGCTAAAATAGCCGCTTGCGCTCCGGAATCGTTTTTGATTCCAGAATCGGATGACTCACGAATCACTACTCACAGAAGGCTGGCAAGCTTTTGTCGTGCGTCTTGGAGAGCTTCAAATCCGATCGCGATCGGAATTTCGAGAATTTTCGATGAAACAGCGTGTGGTTCTTGGAACCTAGGCTGGACCTAGGCGGGAATTTCGAGAGTTCCTCTTTCAGTAAGCTTTTGATCTTACTGGCGATCCCGGAGGGGCTCGAACCCCCAACCCCCTGCTTAGAAGGCAGGTGCTCTATCCTGTTGAGCTACGGGACCGTCTCGCGCACCCTACCCCTTGCCGCCGGTCCTGTAAATTGCCGCCGTAGCAAGGCGTTTGCGCGTGCAGTCCGGCGCATTCAGAGGCGCTTCGCTGCGGCAAGCAGGGCGCCCGTCAAGGCGGGCAGCTCATCGAACGATTGAATGACCGCGTCCGCGCCAAGCTCATGGGCAGGCGCGGATGCGTAGCCGAACGCTGTCACGATGACGGGAATGCCGGCTCCCCTCGCGGCGCCAACGTCCGCCTCGCTATCGCCGACCATCAAGGCCAAGCGGGGATCGCCGCCTGCGAGCCGGATGAGTTCGGTGACATGGCGCGGGTCGGGCTTGTGGAAAGGAAACGTATCGCCGCCGGCAACCGCATCGAAGAGCGCTGAAATCCCGAGCGCCGAAAGCAGCCTTAGCGTGAGCCGCTCGCGTTTGTTGGTGCAGAGCGCGAGCTTGGCGCCGTCACGGCGCAGACGTTTTGCCGCCTCGTCGAATCCAGGGAAAACCCGGGTCTTGATCGCGATGTTGGCCTCGTAATGCGCGACGAGCCTAGCGCTCAGCCGCTCCATTTGCTCCGCATCCGCAGACCGCCCCTGAACCGAGAGGGCCAACCGGAGCATGGCTTTAGCCCCATAGCCCACCCCGTGTCTGATCGCTTCCGCCGGTGCGTCCGCAAAGCCCTCCGCAACGAGCGCAGCATTTGCCGCATCGATGAGGTCGTCCGCCGTACCGGCAATCGTGCCGTCAAGGTCGAAGACGATCGTCGCAGGCCCGGCTTCGGGCGTGATTCGCCTCAGCATGCGCCTTCCGTCACGATCGGTGCCGTCAACAAAGCCCGGACAAGCCTCTGCAAAGGGTTCCTCCTCTAGGCTGCTAGTGCCGTCGCAAGGAGACGCGCGCGCCATCTCCACGAAAAGGCGGCGTGCCGCGGACCAGCACAGCTTGCGCCGGCATTGTGGGAGAACTGTGAGGCTATCCAAAGGCGCGGGAGAAACCCAAGCCCACTGTTGCAAGCGCGCACCGCGGCAAAAAATCAGTGCCAAATACAGAAAAACGTTGTCCTGTATCTTGCGCGTTTACGAAAGCTTGGCTATCACAACCTAAGGTAACATCCTGTTGTGCGTTCAATCAAAGATGGCCTTCGATAAGACCATTGCCGGGGTTACGATCATGAATACACGCCGTGGCCAGCTTTATTTGGCCCACACTATCTGCCGGGAAGATGCGCTTCAAGATCAGAGCGAGGCTAACGATTACGTCGCCGATATGCTTCCGGAAGATGCCGCCGAATATATCGCGTCGCTGTTGACATCGCTGCGTGCCATCGCGGTCAAGGCGCAGTTCCGCTTGCTTTCCGATCTCCTTTCCGTCGCCGAAGAGGAAGCCAGGATAAACTCCCGCTTGTGAGCATTCGTCATTTTCAGATCATGGCCGCAAGACGACCTGACGGAGTCCCCGGCGCTCGATGTGCCCCGATAAGTCGAGCGACAGAAGCGCGGCATGCACATGCCGCGCTTCCATTCCACTCAAGCGGCACAGATCGTCGATATCGACCGGCGAAAAACTCAGAAGCTTAAGAAGATCCTTTGCCGCGTTGCCCATCGGCTCAAGCATTTCAGGCAGGGCTCTTTCGTCAATGGGCGCAAAAGCGCTGCCTGGTGGCACGTCGATGGGCGGCCGCGCCGTCCATTCGCTCATGCTTTCCCAATTTGCGAGCGCAGTTCGCAAAGCGTCTTCGATATCGTCTGGCCCTGTCGTAAGAATGGCTCCTTCCTTGATAAGGCGGTTCGTGCCAGGCCGATCTCGGCTCGAAAGGATGGCCCGGCACCGCGAATACCTCCCTATTCTGCTCTGCCGCAAGCCGGGCCGTGATGAGAGATCCGGAGCGCTCGGTTGCTTCGACGATCGCGACACCGAGGCAGCAGCCCGAAATGATCCGATTGCGCCGGGGGAAATCTTGAGCGCGCGCCACGAAACCCGGAGCGCACTCGCCGATAAGCAAGCCGTTGCCGGCGATCGCGTCCGCGAGATCGGAGTGTTCGGGCGGATAGATCGCGTCGAGGCCGCCCGCGAGAACTGCGCAGGTCGAGAAAGGCAGAGCGGCCCGATGCGCAGCGGCATCAATTCCACGCGCAAGACCGGACACGATCAGGAATCCCCGGCTGCCGAGTCTCGCACTCAATTCCGCTGCAAGTTTCAGCCCCGCCGCCGACGCGTTCCTTGAACCCACGATGCCAAGCGGTGGACGAGCCCAAATTCCAGGATCGCCCTTGACGTAAAGCAGCGGCGGCGGAAGCTCGACGCGCGCGAGAAGCGGGGGATAGCCGGGCTCCCCGGCTGCCACAAGCGTCATCCCGGCGGCATGAGCCTTTTCGAGCTCCTTCTCAATTGCTTGTGCGGACGGGATGCTGTGGGCGGAAAACTTGGCACCGCGATTCGCAAATTCCGGAAGCGCGTCGAGCGCGGTTTCCCCACTGCCGAAATGGGAGAGCAGTTCCCAGAACGTGACGCTGCCGATTTGCGGTGTTCGAATCAAGCGGAGCCAAGCGTGCTTCTCGCGCGCACTCATCTCGGCCGATCCTGGCATGTCTGACGGCTTAGTTTCTTGAGTGACCGCACTCACCGGATTTGCTTTCATCTTCCCGCTATAATAAACAGTATCGCGTAACAGGATAAAATCCGTATACACAACGGCTTGGCGAAGCAAGTCCCACCAGCGAAATCGCAGAAAATGCCCGTATCGGTCTGGGAAAACTTCGTTCAGTCAAAAGTCCCGAGCAGGACACGCATCTCGGACATGATCGCCTCGCGCACGTCTGCGGGTTGGTTCCCCACAGCCGCGCTGAACGCGCGGAGCATAGCCCGGGTGCCATTCAGCTGATCGATAAGCGAAAGCACGATCGCCACTTCGTCGTCGCGCAGTTGCATCTCGTAGGAGAGGTCGAAAAGGAGGTGCGTCCGCGCAACATCGGCTTCCCCGAACAGAAAGCCGGCGCCTTTCTCCTCGGGCTTCACCCACCCGGCCGCGATCCAGCGATGAAGGACATGGACCTCCAGCCGGGTGAAATGCGCCACGATTTCGGTTTCGGTGATCGTCATCAGGCATCGCCTCCCGTACGCGGATTATAGGGATGCCGGTGCTCCCAATCCGAGACGGCCTTTTCAAGATCCGCATCGGGATGAGGTGGCATCATGATTTGCAGTTCAACCAGATGATCGCCCTTCACCTTGCCCTGCACGCCCTTGCCGCGCAGGCGCAGCACCCGGCCTGTGTTCGAGTGTTTTGGAATTTTGAGGCTGACGGGCCCTGTGATCGTTTCGACAGGAATGGAGCCGCCGGAAAGCGCCTCGTTCAACGTGACCGGCAGAATGGACTTGATGTCGTTTCCTTCGCGCCGGAAGGCAGGATGCGGGCGCACCGTGACCGCGATCAGCGCGTCGCCTGCGGGAGCGCCGCCAATCCCGGGCGTGCCTTGCCCTTTTAGACGCAGCGTTTGCCCATCATCGACGCCCGCGGGTATCGCGATATCGAGCGTCTTGCCGTCCGGCATGTCCACGCGCTTCTTGGCGCCATTCACGGCTTCAAGAAAGTCGATGGGCAGACTGTAATGCGCATCGCCGCCGCGCATGCGGAATTGAGTTTCCGCACCACGCGCACCCCCGCGCCGTCCCTTGAACAAGCCGGCGAAAACGCCGCCCAAATCTTCGAAGCCGCCGAGGTCATCGGGGTTCTGATAGCGAAAGCCCTCCTCACCGGCATTGGCGTATTCGCGGTAAAAGCGGCGCTCGGCCTGAGGCGCGCCCGACTCATCGATCTCGCCGGCATCGAAGGCCCGGCGCTTTTCCGGATCGCTCAGCAGCGTGTATGCCGCCGAAATGTCCTTGAACCGGGCTTCGGCGTTCTTGTTGCCAGGGTTCAAATCCGGGTGGTGCTCCTTTGCGAGCTTCCGGTATGCCTTGCGTATGTCCTCGTCTGTCGCGGATTTCGCTACGCCGAGTGTTGTGTAGGGATCGGGCATGGCCGCCTTTTTCCACCGGTGACGGAATTATCCTGGCTTCATGTGGAGAAGCCGTGGCGCGCCGGCAAGACAGCCTATGTTTCCATCTTTGCGCGGTTCCTCCTTGCCAGCAGCGTTTTTGAGTTGGCGTTTGTTCCTGCTGAACGCCCGATTATCCCGGTAATCTCCGCCGGCGATACAAAAGTGAAATAGTCTCAATTCAAAATTTCGCTTTAAGCAGCTTTCAATCATAAGTTGCTATTGGTAATGACGGCCGATAGGGCCAGTTTTCAAAGAAAGCAACGAAAATGGCAAATATCTCTCCCACAACAGCCGCGATCGACATGATCGCCCAACACCTTTCTCATGCTGCCGAAGCCGCTTGCGCTCTTGACGCCATGGCCGCTCAAGACCTGCGCTCCTTGCTTCACATTGCCGGTTGCGAAGCCGAGCGCGTCCGCAAGGCCAGCCGCAAAGCGGCGAGAAAGACCGCCGCGAAGGCAACCGAAAAGCACGCTGCAAAGCGCGAGCGTGGCGTTATGGTGAAAGCAGCTCCGCAGCAAACCAGAGGCCGCCGCAAGGCCGCCACTGCAAACGGCGCCGCGCACTAATCGAGCCCTCCATAAAGCCGGTCGAAGGCGCTGAAGTCAGTTTCGCGTCCCGGCCCGGGTACCGGCTTCCGCCTGCCCTATTGGTTCGGCTCATTGCGCAGGCCGAGCGCGCCGATTGCAAAAGCCGCCCATCCCACCAGGAATGAGATCCCTCCAAAGGGTACGATGCCAGCGCTGGAGGTGAATCCCTTTGCGACCTGGACATAGATGCCTCCCGAGAAGCAAACGATCCCAATCGTGAAGGCCAGCGCCGCGACTTGCAGCGGCCACTTCGCGAGACCGGCGGGCTTACCCTCCATATGCAGGATCGCCAGGCCGGCGCCCACTAGCGCAAGGGCGTGCAGGGCGTGGTAGAGCTGTCCCGCATTATAAATCCGCAAGGGCACCGCAAGCGCGGCGTTATCGGGAAGCGCATGCGCGCCGACGGCGCCCGCTACGACGGCCAAGCCACCGAACAGGGCGCCAAGAAAGATCCAAAAACGCGCGCTCATGGAACTGCCTTTCCTGCCATGAGCCCGTTACCCTTAGCGGGTTGCTTTTCCAACGCTTCGGTATCTCTGCGCCGGAGTGGCTAGCGACTCACTTTCAATTTTTCATTGCTTATAGGAGGGACACGTGCCCTTGCCCAGTGTTGCCGCGCTATACACGATTCGACACCGGACCGAATCAATATTCAGGGAACGCTTGTACCAAGGCCTCGGCTTAACGGCCCCGCAGCTATTCCAGAATCTGAAACTTGACATTAACTTTATCGCTTTTAAGTTATAAGTCCTGCACTGCATAGGTGAAGCCGATGACCTTGCCGGATTTCGATACTCCGAAGCTCGCGGAGAAAATTGAAGCTCTCACAAAGGCGGAAATTGACCTTCTCCCCTTTGGGGTTACCGGCCTCGATCCGCAGGGGATCGTCCGAGTCTACAACAAGACAAGAGCTGAGCAGGGCGGTCGCGGCACCATGCCAACCAAAGGGCTTTCCTATTTTACGGAAGTGGCGCCGTGCATGAACAACGACTACTTCAAAGGCCGTATCGATAAGGCGCGCGCTGCGGGTACGCTCGACATTTCTTTTTCGTTCATCGGCGATTTCAATGACGCAGATCGCGAACTGACTGTCCGCGTTCAAGCCGCCAAGGACGGCGGCACATGGATCTTCATCCAGCGCGCCGCAGATAAAGCCGATAAACAGAAGTGACAAGATTCGAGAGCGCTTCTTGCGTTCTTTGACGCTTCACGGCGTGCGGCTATTCAATTAGCTTCTTTCTGGATGTCGCGTTCAAGCTCGCGAGCGGCTTCTTGAGCTATCTTTGAGAGGGCTTATAAGCCTTTGCTCCGGCTGCCAGATATTTCCACGTCTCTACCCTATCAAACCCTCTCATAAATTTGATATTCATCAATCTCATCAACGGGTTCTCCGGTTTAATATAAAACTATCGGTCCGGAGCGGCGGGGTCGGCACCTCATTGGTGCTCACGCTATGATAAAGAGCGACGTTCTCATCGAACCGTTTGGATTGCCCGGAAGCTTGCACAGGCCGGAGCGGGCGAATGCGCTCACCGTATTTGCTCACGGAAGCGGATCGAGCCGATTCAGCCCTCGAAATATCCAAGTGGCAGACGCATTCAATGCGAGAGGAATGGCGACTTTCCTTTTCGATCTTCTTGGCCCGGAAGAAGAACGCGACCGCGATCTTGTCTTCGATATTCCCTTGCTCGCGGGCCGGCTCGCCGCCGCTGTCCGTTACCTCGACACCGGACTAGAAACGGCGGGTCTGCACCTCGGCCTATTTGGCGCCAGTACGGGCGCCGCGGCAGCGCTGGTCGCGGCGGCTGAACTCGGTGAGCGCGTGGAGGCTGTGGTTTCGCGCGGCGGGCGTCCCGATCTGGCGATGGACGCTCTGCCAAGGGTTACTGCAGCGACCCTACTCATCGTTGGCGGGGCAGACACGCCCGTGATTGCATTGAACGAGCGGGCGCTGGCGCGGCTTCGCGGCCCGAAGTCGCTTCAGATCGTTCCCGGCGCAAGCCATCTGTTCAGTGAACCCGGCGCGCTGGAGCAGGTCATCGAGCGCGCTGGACAATGGTTTGAGCGCTATCTCGCCGCCCAAGCGGCATAGCTGGAGGCAAAGCGCCATGATCTATAGAGACCGGTCCGACGCAGGAAAAAGGCTGGCCCGGGAGCTTGCGGGATATGCAAACCAGAATCCGGTGATCCTTGCGCTGCCGCGAGGTGGAGTGGTTGTGGCCGCTGAGATTGCGAAGGCGTTGCATGCGCCGGTCGATCTTTTGTTGGTCCGGAAGCTCGGCGTCCCAATGCAGCCGGAGCTTGCCATGGGCGCTGTGATCGATGGCGATAGGCCCTATGCCGTGCGCAATGAGGAGATCCTCGCTCAGCTCGATATTGGGGAAAACGAGTTCAGGGAAACGATGGAAAACGAGTTGGAGGAGATCGAGCGCCGCCGGGCGCTTTATCTCAAGGACCGGCCGCGAGCCAGCCTCAGAGATCGCGTTGTCATCTTGGTGGATGACGGTATCGCCACTGGCTCGACGATCCTTGCAGCGCTGCGGGCCGTGCAAAAGCGGCTGCCGAAAAAGCTCGTGCTTGCGGTCCCGGTGGCGCCCTCAAGCACGCTCGACGAACTGAGCGGCGAGGCTGACGACATCGTTTGTCTCCAACGCCACGAACCCTTTTACGCGATTGGGCTCTATTACAAGGACTTCCGTCAGGTCGCCGATGATGAAGTGATCGATCTTTTGTCGCGAGTACGGGCGCCTGAACCACCGGGAGGACAGTAAACTCGTGACGAAGGCCGCTTCCGGAAGCACACGGGATGATTGACGGGTCTAACGCGCCAGAGTTTTTTCGAGTCTTCGCCAGACCCAACCTTCCGCCTCGCTTCTGTCTCCCAGAACGTAGGCCGCAACATTTGCGTTCCGGATGACAAGGTACTGATTGTCTTCCGCCGTAAGCCGGCCCGCGAACAGCAACCGGTCGTCCAACGCGACCTGAAAGCCGTCGCCCGGCAGCTCAATCGTATCCGTGCCCCGCAACGCCAGAAGAGGCATGCACGCAATCCGGTCCTGCCTGAATTTCGCGCTTCTGGACAAATCGCCGATCGTGACCGGCCGCTGGCTGCGATCCATCGCATCGACCAGACCGGGCGCCTCGCTGCGGTCGATGGCAAAACTCCAGAAACCCGGGGTTTCCTCGCCGGCCACGGCGCGCAGGCTCTCCGCAAGAGAATAAGCCCAAAAGCCGTCCTTGTGCCGGATTATATCGAGGAACGCCGCCAGAAGTGGCGTTCGCAAGACCGCGATACATTCGTTGGCGATAATCTGGCTTGAGACCATGGTCATATTGGCCCCAAATCGCGCGAACAGCGCCTGATTGGCTTGTAGATTCTGCCGGACAATGACGAAGATGTTCCGGTTGAGCCGCCTGGCGGCTATGGAAATCGCGAGGTTTGCGGTGTCATCGTCGGTGCCGGCGAAAATCCCGGACGCGGTTTCGGCACCGCCCTCGCGAAGCACAGCCGTGCCCGTGCCGAGGCCTTTGATGGACCGGAGCCCCGCGGCCTGGATTCCGGCGGGGTCGATGATGGTGGCTTTGAAACCCCCTCTCTGGATCGCGGACACCACCTCATTGCCGAAGCGGCCATAGCCGCAGACAATCCAATGCCCCGGCGCGGCGGGTATCCGTGGCGGCAGGCTTGGCGGCAAATACGAGCCGGGGGCACTGGTGAGCCAAGCGAGCAGACGCTGTGAGTCGGGCGCGCGCATAGCCAGTTCCAGATGCTCTCCAAACTCACGGAAGGGATTGATCACGCGATACGTGCCGAGCGAGGTCATCGAGGCAGCGACAGCCGGCGAGTCTGCACGCGCGATGACCGGCAATCCAGGCCGCAGGAGGCAGGCCGATACTGCGACGGCAAGGTTTGTCTCGTCGTCATTGCACAGAGCCAGCACACCCCGGCATTCGGGCTTCAGCAGCCCCGCTGCCGAAAGCGTTTCAGGCGAACGGGCGTCGGCGGCCAGCAAGGGCGCGTCGATCGAAAGATCTTCGATCTCCAACTCCTGTATCTTGCGCTCCTCCCTGTCGATCGCCGTGAAGCGGTAGCCAAGCTTATCGAGCGCGCGGACCACCGTCATGCCGGTCTCGCCGAGGCCGCAAATGAGATAGAAGGGTTCGCGCAACCCGGCCACCGACCGGTTGAACCGGGTGCTGACGATGGCCTGCTGGAGAGCTTTATCCTGCGCGAGGCTGAGAAAAGAGCCGAGAAGATAGGCCCAGCCGATCACAGACAGATAGATGATCAGCGTTACGAACAGACGCTGTTCATCGGTGAAGGCATGCGGGATCTCTCCAAATCCTATCGTCGTGGCCGTATACGTCACGAAATAGAAAGCCTGGAAAAGCGTCATCCGCCAGGCAGGCCCTCGGAATCGACGCCCGGAATGAGCGAGAGGCCGACGGTCGAGAAAGCGAAAATAAGGATGATCAGTATGAGCGGAGCGCGCAGGCGGCGCAGCGTTATGAAGAAAACGCTGTGCACGTCAGCGCCTCTGGATCGCCGTATCGATAATCATAATGATGACGGACACGGCATTGGCCAGCATCGCGCCGGCCGCAAGCGATACGATGCTGCTGAGTGCGGCTCCGCCCGGCTGACCGCCGTTTTCAGTCGCGAAGAACCAGACCAGCGTTGCAGCGAACAGTTGAAGAAGGGCCACGATACTCGAAGCCAAATGGACCGCGCCGATATGAGTCCGGTCGCCCAGCTTCAGAACGATAGCGATCAAACTGGCCACGGTTGCCGCAAAGAGTTCCCATAAACTGTGATAGTCCGGGTTGCCAATGGCGCCATAGACAAAGCCGAAGTTTAGCGTAGCCGCCAGCAGGATGAAGAATCCAAAGACAACCTTTTCGAGGTTCATTGATTTTCCATGAATAGCCGTTCGCCTAAAGCCTAAGCCGGGTACCAGCGTCATCGCGCTATGCGGGTATCCATCTAATAGATTGAACGGCCTAAGCCGGTAGGGAATCCCCCCATGGTCCGCGAACGCCGATATGCAGCTTCAGTTCGACTGATAACGCTATAGCATTGGCCTGACTTTGCGAAGGTTCAATACGACCGTTTGCCACAACGATCCGGGGAGCCCAGCCGTGCCCCAGTCATCCCATTTCACATTCCATCTAGGCTCGCGCCGGGCCGGGCGGCCTTCGAATGCGCTTGCCGCGCGCGAAAAACCCCTCATTCACGACCGCCGGCCGCCAGCGTGAAGTAAAACGCCGATCCCTCGCCGGGCACAGATTGCACCCACAGACGCCCTCCATGGCGCTCCACAATCTTGCGCGAAAACGCAAGGCCGATTCCCGCGCCTCCGCCATAATCCTCAGGTCCATGCAGGCGCCGGAAAATCTGAAAGATCGTTCGCTGATCCGCCTCCTCGATGCCGATGCCTCGGACATAATAACGGGGCGGGTGGCCCGGCTCGGCCCCGATCTCGATCCAGCGAACGGGCTTGTCATTGTATTTGATGGCGTTTCCGATGAGATTGGTGAACACTTCGCCGATCCGCTCCCTGTCGCACGACGCGGTCCCCAAGCGTGACGGCCGGCGGACTTCGACCCCCGACAGCAAAGGGCTGAAGGCCAAAAGAGCCGCGTCGACGGCTTCGTCGAGATCGACCGTCTCAGCAACGATGGCAGTCTTGCCGATCCGCGAGTGATCGAGCAGGGCGTCGATCAAGCTGTCCATTCTCTGTGTAAGCTTGAGGATCGTGGCGACCTGTTCCCGGCCTTCTTCATCCAACGCATCTCGTTGTCTGCGGCTCAGAACGGTCGCGAGGTGGTGAATGCCGCGAAGATGGTCTTTGAGATCGTGGGAGGCCGCATGGGCAAAGCTGTCCAAATCGGCGTGAGAACTCATCGAGTTCCCGGCGGATGCCCTCGATCTTACCGGCGCGTCCTTGCATCAGACCGGCGATCGCCTGGCGCAATTTGAGGACGGCGGCTTTCTCGTTATCGTGCCACGGTGTCGAACGGTTCCGGACACTCTCCTTCCACAGCGCAAACGATCCCCGCGGTCTGAGCCGCACTGTGCCATCGATCTCGCTCACCTCCACCGGCTTGTGCGGAATCCCCAGCCCAGTTGACGACCTCGATCTGTTCGGGCCGGAACCAGAGCAGAAACTCGTGCTGGGCGGGAGAAATCCGGATGGCGAGCACGCCGCTCGCGGTCCGCGCGAAGGCTTTGGCAGGTTCATAGAGGAAGGACAGGCAACCGGTTGCGAAGAGCGGGCCGTCTTTTGTGCCAATCCACCGCACAAGTCCACGCACTTCGTCCTCTGAGGGCGTCTTGCCGCCCAGCGCGATCTGAGACTCCGAGACGACTGCGGCGCCGCTGGCCTCGACTTGGCTCAGCACATAGGGAAAGGTCTCCGGCGAGCCCAGGGCTATGCCGAAATCAGGTTCCGCCGTAAGCGATTGCACAAGCCGGTCGGTTGCCGCGTTCATGGCAAGGACCCGCTCGAAGACTTCGGCATCCTCTTTGGCCGACATCAACAGCGATAGTGTGTGAGCCAGGAACTCGGCCGCCATGCGCGTTTCGTGAGGGACGTGCCGTGGGCCCTCGTGATGCATCGCCGAGACAAGGCCCCACAACTTTCCTTCCTTCATCAGAGGCATGACCATGGTCGATTTGACGCCCATGTTCTTGAGATACCCAGTGTACATCACCGAGACGCTTCTGAGGCTCGCAAAGCTCATGTCGACCGGTCCCACGATCAACGGGCTGTTTGCCTGGACGAGCGGTACGGGGACATAGTCGACATCCGGGAGATGGCGAACCCAGCTCAGGGAGAAGAGGCGGGCAGGGGCGGGTATGTCGGTGGCGGGGTAATGCAGCCCGAGATACGTTTCGAGATCGTCGCGTTTCGATTCGGCAACAACCTGCCCGCTGCCGTCCTCATCGAACCTGTAGGCCATCACCCGGTCGAAGCCGGTGAAGCTGCAAATCTTGCTGACCGCGAGATCGAAAAACTCCTTCAGACTCTTCGTTTCCTGAAGGCGGGCAATATCGGCCCGCAAATCGGCGTAGAGATTTGCCGGCGGTCCAGTCCGTGCCGCCTCAGCTTCTAGCTCGAGTATGATGAGGCCGCCGCTTCTGTGAGCGAACAGATTGAAGCCGCCGTCCGACCCCACGAAGGACTCGCGGACGACATTCACGGGACCGCTGTCGAGGGCCATCCGGCGCAAGGTTTGGGCTAGGTCGCGCCCGGTGCGTCCGAGGACGCTCGCGGCGCTCTTCCCTAGGATCGCGTCCGGTCCCGCCCCGAGCAGGCGCGCGCAATTTGCGCTTGCGTGTAGGATTAGGTTGGACTGATCGTCCACTGTGAGCATGACACCGTGCGGCTGAATCGCCTGCGGAAACTGAATGAGTTCGCGGTCGCAACTCGAAAGGTCGACATTCTTCGCGGTGACGATGTCTTCGGTTTTGGCGCCGGGTTCAGCCATGATGGTGCCTCTCTGCGGCCTCGCGAGGGCTGTGCCACATTGCCGGCGGCCCGATTAGCGGCCTGCACCGGCTTGAGGCGCTGCGGGCAGGGCAGCCTCCGTCCAGCTGCCGGATTCTACACATATGACCAACGTTCGCAACGCGTGCGCATCGTCATACCTTCATATCATGCCGCGCGCTGCGCGCTGAACACGTCGCCCCGCAGGCTCAGCGCCTCCGCGATGTGGAGAACGCCAATCTTAGCGCTGTCGTCGAGGTCGGCCAGAGTGCGGGCCAAGCGCAAGGTCCGGTGATAGCCGCGAGCCGATAGCCCATTCGCCTCGGCCGCTTGCTCGAGAAGCCGCAGACCGCCCGTCTCCAACGGACAGAAATCTTGCAGCAACGCCGCCGGACAGCGCGAATTCACCGTGATTGCATCGTTGCTCAAAATGGCATAGCGGCGCGTTTGCGCAGCGCGGGCCGCCCACACCCTTTTTGCGACATCCGCACTCGTCTCCCGCGAGGGTGGAAGTGCAAGATCGGTGGCCCTCACCGGCGCCACAGCGATTTGAATGTCGAGCCGGTCCCAGAGCGGTCCCGAAATGCGTGCCCGGTAGCTTTCCTCGCATTTCGGGCCGAGCCTGCAGGTCACGCCAGGAGTCCAGGCATGTCCGCACCGGCAGGGGTTCATCGCGGCAATAAGCTGGAAGCGCGAGGGGTACCGGATGCGATGATTGACCCGCGCGATAACCGTCTCCCCGCTTTCGATGGGCTGGCGGAGCGCGTCCAGAACATGGGGCGGGAATTCGGGGAACTCGTCGAGAAACAGGACGCCATGATGGGCGAGCGCCACCTCCCCTGGCCTCGGACGCGCGCCGCCGCCGACCAGCGCCGCCATGCTGGCGGAATGGTGCGGGGCGCGGAACGGGCGCTCCGCCGTCAAGGTGCCGTTGACGATCGCCCCGGCGATGCTTTGGACCATGGCGACTTCGAGCAATTCGCGCGGTTCCAGCGGCGGCAGAATACTGGGCAGGCGCTGGGCCAGCATTGACTTGCCTGCGCCCGGCGGCCCGATCATGAGCATATGATGTCCGCCCGCAGCGGCGATTTCGAGCGCGCGCTTGGCGCTTTCCTGGCCGCGGACGTCCCTCAGGTCGAGCATGGTACCCTGGCTCTGGCCGAGATGCGGGCGGGGCCTCGGCAAAATCGCGCTTCCCTTGAGATGATTGACAAGGGCTAACAGATGCCCCGGCGCGACGATCTCCATTTCGCCTGACGCCCAGGCTGCCTCGGGGCCGCAAGCCGCCGGGCAAATCAACCCCCTGTCAAGGGCGCTCGCGCCAAGCGCCGCCGGCAGCGTTCCCGTGATGGGCGCGAGACTTCCATCGAGGCCGAGCTCGCCGATAATGATAAATGGCTTCAGCGCATCCGGCGAAAGTGCGCCCGTGGCGGCCATCAAGCCGAGTGCAATAGGCAAGTCGTAATGCGTCCCCTCCTTCGGCAAGTCGGCCGGGGCGAGGTTGACGGTGATGCGTTTCGCGGGTAGTCCGAGGCCGATCGCGGTGAGCGCAGCCCGCACGCGGTCCCTGCTTTCTCCGACGGACTTGTCAGGCAGGCCGACAATGGAAAATGCGGGCAGGCCGGGCGCGATGAGAACCTGCACATCCACCTGTTTGGCGTCGATGCCCTCAAACGCAACCGTGGACACCTGCGCAAACATCTGACCCACCCAACATTGATTGCCGTACAGGAAAACACTAGCGTAGAGATTACGAAGATCAAGAACAATCCACGAACATCAGCGTGCCGCGATCTTTTCCTCCACAACATCCCAGATCAAGGATGCGATATCGGGCCCGCCGAAGCGCTTCACTTCCCGGATGCCCGTGGGTGAGGTCACATTAATTTCGGTCAGATAATCGCCGATGACATCGATCCCGACGAAAATGAGGCCACGCCGCCTGAGTTCCGGGCCGATCGCGTCGCAGATTTCCTGTTCGCGCACGGTAAGCACCGCGGCTTCCGGCCGCCCGCCGACATGCATATTGGAGCGGGTTTCACCGTCGGGGGGAACGCGGTTGATCGCCCCGGCTGGCTTGCCATCGACGAGGATGATCCGCTTATCGCCCCGCCGAACCTCCGGCAGATAGCGCTGGACCACAAACGGTTCGCGGAAAACGGTCTGGAACAATTCGATAAGCGATCCAGCGTTTGTGTCTTCCGGGCTTAAACGGAACACTGCGGCGCCTCCATTCCCGTACAGCGGCTTTACGATGATGTCGCCGTGCTCGGCCCGGAACTCCTTGAGCTGTTCAAGCGAACGCGTGATGAGGGTGGGTGGCATCAGGTCCGGAAAATCGGTTACAAAAAGCTTCTCGGGCGCGTTGCGCACGCTGGCCGGGTCGTTCACCACCAGCGTCTTCGGATGGATATGATCGAGAATATGCGTCGTCGTCACATAAGCCATGTCGAAAGGAGGGTCTTGCCGAAGGTGAACCGCGTCCAACTCTTCGAGAGCGAGCGTCTGGGGCGCCCCGAGTTCGAAATGAGCGCCATGAGCATCTTCGACGCGAAGGTCATGGCCCACGGCGAAAACGCGTCCATCGCGCATGAAAAGCTTATCGGGCGTGTAGTAGAAGATGCTGTGCTGACGGTTTTGCGCTTCCAAGAGAAGCGCGAACGTCGAGTCACCGCTGATATTGATCCGTTCGATCGGGTCCATCTGGACCCCCGTCTTGAGCCTCATGCGCACCTCGAATCTGGAACTCGCGGGCGGACTTTACGGCACACGGCGGATTAGGCAAGAAAGGCTTGTTCGATATGCGAACATCCCTGTTGCGGCGTGACGAGGATCACATCGAAACTGGCGCTGCAATGTGCAAGCTCGGAATGCTCGCCCAGGAAGACCTCCGCTGCCATCGCAATGCGCGCTTGCTGCCTCGGCAGAACCGCCCAAGCAGCCTCTTCTTGGGTCTTGCGGCCTTTGACCTCGACGAAAGCCAAATGATCGCCGCGCCGGGCTACAAGATCGATCTCGCCGCCCTTGGTCTTGTAGCGATGGGCGAGGATGCGATAGTTTTTGTCCTCTAAGAGCCCTTTGGCCCGGAACTCCGCAGCAATACCGGTGGCGTAAGCAGTCATTTGTCGATGTCTCTCAATTTCAATGCCAAGTTGTAGACTGCTTTCCGGCTCGCGCCAAGTCCCTTCGCAACCTCCTCAACAGCCTCTTTCAAACTCGATCGCCGCATGGCATTTCGCAAGGCCAGCTGGATTTCCCCTTGTTCGGGGGGTTTTGTCTCGCCGGGCCCTACGAGAAGCACGAACTCGCCGGGAGGTGTGTCGCGGCGGACTTGCTCGATCAGCTCCTTGGCATGCCCTCTCAGGACGGCTTCGTGAAGCTTGGTCAGCTCGCGTGCGATCGCAACTTCCCGCTCCGGGAAAATCGCCGCAAAGGCCTCCAGCGTTTCCACGAGGCGGCTACCGCTCTCATAGAAGATCATCGTACCCGGAACCGGTTGCAGCGATTCGAGCTCTTCGCGGCGCGCTCCATCTTTTGGGGCCAGGAATCCGCCAAAGTAGAACCTGTCCGAAGGCAAGCCGCTCGACACCAGCGCGGCGAGGAGCGCCGAAGGCCCCGGAACGGCAAAAACGCTGAAACCGGCCGCGAGTGCATCGCGCACCAGCTTGAAACCCGGATCGGCGATCAGCGGTGTGCCCGCGTCTGAGATCAGCGCGACTGACTTGCCGTCCCCGAGCGCGGCCAGAATGCGGGCGCGGTCTCTCTCGCCGCTAAAATCATGATACGCCTGAAGTTTCCTGTGAATGCCATACGCCGACATCAACTTGCGGCTGTGGCGGGTGTCTTCGCATAGGGCCATGTCGGCCGAAGCGAGCGTGAAGAGAGCGCGAACGGACATATCGGCAAGATGGCCGATGGGCGTCGAAACGAGGTAAAGGCCGGCCGCAAGCGGCGATGCCGCAAGCTTTTCGATGTGCCGGCTCAGGGCTTCCGCAAGCTCCCTGCCCACAGCGTCATCCCAACCCGCGCTCTGCGGCGCCTTCGCATCGCGCGGCCGGGAATCTTTTGAAGACCGCCCCGTCATCACCAATCAGCCATAGTTGAGAAACAGGTTGTCCTGGGGTGGCGAGGGCTGCAACATGCCGCAATTCGCCGCTAGCATGGGTTCGTGCACGCCGAGCCGTGCCCAGGTCAACAGAAAGCTTGAGGCCCGATGAAGATCCGTTTCAGGCGCGCCCGTCCGCCTCACCGTCTCGCTGTCCGGTTCGTGGGCTTTTTGGCGTGCCTTACCCTCGCCGCGTGCTCGATTGGCGGACTTGGAAGCGGAAATACAAGCGCACCGGGCGCGGCCGTGACGCCGCCGCAGGGCGCGCCGGCGGGGCAGACGGTGAAAGTCGCACTTCTCCTGCCTTTGACAGGCAATGTGAGTGCTCAGCAGGTCGCAAAGGCGATGAAGCAGGCTGGCGAGCTTGCACTGTTCGATTTCGACAAAACCAATGTGAAGCTTGTACCCAAGGATACCCATGGCACTCCGGATGGCGCCCGCCAGGCAGCCCAAGAGGCCGTGAAAGAGGGTGCCGAACTCATCGCCGGCCCGCTTTTCGCCAATGAGGTTTCGGCCGTCGCGCCCGTAGCCCAGGCGGCTCATGTACCTGTGATTGCGTTTTCAAGCGACCGCGGCGTTGCCGGCAATGGCGTTTACCTCCTCAGTTTCGTGGCGGGCAGCGATGTGCCGCGCATGATCTCCTACGCGGTAAGCCAGGGCAAAACCCGTTTCGCCGCTCTGTTTCCGCAAAACGACTATGGCAGGCTCGCCGAGCAAGCCTTCCAGCGCGCCATCCAAGACAATCGCGCCCAGGCCGTGATGATCAAGACATTTCCGGCGGACGCGAACGGCATGCTGCCTCCCGTCAAGGAAATGTCGGTGCTCGCGAAGAAGGATTCTCCGCCACAGATCGATGCGATCTTCATCCCGGCCGGCGGCGATACACTGCCGTCCCTCGCGCCGCTGTTCCCCTATTACGAGATGGACACCAAGGCCGTGAAGCTGATGGGTCTCTCGGGCTGGGATTATGTGGGCGCCGGCAAGGAACCGGCCTTGCTTGGCGGCTGGTTCGCCGCGCCCGATCCCAAGGGCTGGCAGGACTTTACGCGCCGCTATGTCGAGACCTATGGAGAGGCGCCGCCGCGCCTGGCAAGCCTGTCGTATGACGCCGTAAGCCTCGCCATTTCGCTCTCGGCCAACCCGCCCGACCGCCGCTTTGTGGCGGCCGAACTGACGCGAGCGAGCGGGTTCCAGGGGGTCGACGGGCTGTTCCGGTTCAAGCCCGACGGAACGGCCGAACGTGGTTTTGCTATTATGGAAGTGCAAAAATACGGCAATCAGGTCATCCAGCCGGCGCCGTCCTCCTTCGGAACGGCTGTCGCCCAATATTAATTGGCCCGTTCGAGCCGCGAAACGGCCGCTTTCACGATTGCGTTCAAGACCAGGCGCCCCCGCCGCGTGACACGCGCGCGCTGTCCCTCCAGCATGATAAGGCCTTCCTCCTCAAGCAAGGCCATCTCCGATGCGGCGATAGAATATCCCGTTCGCGCGGTCAACGCCTTCAAATCGACACCTTCGCTCAAGCGCAACCCCATGAGCACCGTCTCTTCCGCTTGCTCCCATGGGGACAGCTCGCAGCGCTCTTCGCATCCATGGCCGCGCTGCATAACGCGCGCATGCCACGCCTCCGGCGTCTTAAAGGCTGCCGTGGCGAATTTCTTGCCGCCAGCCGCCAACCGCCCATGGGCGCCCGGCCCGATGCCGAGATAATCGCCATAACGCCAATAAGTGAGATTGTGGCGGCTCTCTTGGCCCAGGGCCGCATGGTTCGAATCTCGTAGGCCGGCAGACCCGCGCTTTCGCAGAGGTCCTGCGTCAGTTCATAGAGGTCTGCCGCCAGCTCCGCGCCCGGAATTTTGAGCTTGCCGCGCCGGTGAAGGTCGAAGAACGCCGTCTCCGGCTCGATGGTGAGCTGGTAGAGGGAAAGATGCCCGCGCGCAAGTCCGAGCGCTTCGGTAAGCTCGCCGCGCCATTCCGCTTCCGTTTGCCCTGGCCGCGCACAGATCAAGTCAAAACTGACCCGGTCGAAATGCCGGGCCGCGATCCCGAGCGCTTGCCGCGCTTCAGCCGCGCTGTGAAGCCGCCCGAGGAAACGCAGATGCTCATCGTGCAGCGATTGCACGCCAAGAGAAACGCGGTTCACACCTGCCGCGCGGTACCTGGCAAAGCGGGCCGCCTCCACGCTGGACGGATTGGCCTCAAGCGTGATCTCGCATTCCCTGTCAATAGGCCAATTTGCAGAAATCGCCCCGAGCAGAACTCTCTACCGTTCCGGGCACCATCAGCGATGGTGTGCCGCCGCCAAAAAAGACGCTTGTCACCGCCCGGCCAGCCGTCTCCCCGGCGTATGACCCAAGTTCCCGCAGCGCCGCCGTCAGATACTCCTCTTCGCTAAGGCTGCGGCGGGCGTAGGAGTTGAAATCGCAGTATGGACACTTCGATTGGCAGTAAGGCCAATGAATGTAGATTGCGAAGGGATCGCCGGCGCCTGCGCAAGCTTCAAGCCCCCGCTTGGTCTCCGTCGAGGACAGCAGCCCTAAAGGCTGCGAAGGCATGGGCGCGGTGCGAGATGGCATGCTTTTGCGCGGGGTCCATTTCCCCAAATGTTTGACCGTACCCGTCGGGGATGAACATGGGATCGTAGCCGAAGCCCTTTGTTCCGCGCGGCGGCCAGATCAGGTGTCCCTCGACGGTGCCTTCGAAAAACTGGACCGGGCCGGCCGGATTTGCAAGGCAGAGCATGCAAACGAATTTGGCGCGCCTTGCTTCGGGCACCGTTGCGCCCTTCGCTTTCAGTATTTCTTCGACTCGCGCCATGGCCTGCTGGAAGTTGCGGGGCTCTCCGGCCCATCGCGCGGAATGCACGCCGGGCTCTCCGCCAAGCGCCTCGACCGCAAGCCCGGAATCGTCCGATAGAGCAAGCTCACCGGTGGCTAAGGCCGTCGCCAAGGCCTTGAGGCGCGCGTTCTCTTCGAATGTCTCGCCTGTCTCCTCAGGCTCGGGCACGCCCAACTCGCCTGCGGACAGCACCTCAATACCGAGCTGATCGAGGAGGTCGCGGAACTCGCGAAGTTTCCCCTGATTGTGCGTGGCAACCACGAGCCTGCCGCCGCGCTTGAGGCGCAGTGTCATCTCCGGTGCCCGTTCAAAGAACAGTGAGCTTTTGCAGATTAACCAGCTCGGCGATCCCCTTCTTCGCAAGCCCAGTCAGCGCGGCCATCTTCTCCTCGGAGAATGCCGCTTTTTCCGCCGTAGCCTGGACCTCGACAATCATGCCCTTGCCCGTGAAGACGAAATTTGCATCCGCCTCGGCCTCGGAATCTTCGGCGTAATCCAGATCGAGCACAGGCTCGCCCTTATAGAGGCCGCAGGACACGGCCGCCACCTGATCCTTCAACACGCCATCCTTGACCATGTCGCGTGCGCGCATCCATTGAAAACAATCGTGCAGTGCGATCCATGCCCCGGTGATCGAGGCCGTGCGCGTCCCGCCGTCAGCCTGAAGCACGTCGCAATCGACCGTGATCTGGCGCTCTCCCAGCGCTTGCAAGTCCACAACGGCGCGAAGCGATCGCCCGATCAGCCGCTGAATTTCCTGGCTGCGGCCGGATTGATGCCCGGTCGACGCCTCACGGCGGGTCCTCTCCGACGTTGCTCTTGGGAGCATACCGTATTCGGCGGTGACCCAGCCCCGGCCCTGTCCCTTGAGCCATGGGGGAAGACGCTCCTCAAGGCTTGCGGTGCACAAAACATGGGTGTTGCCGAATTTGATCAAGCAAGAGCCCTCCGCATGAAGGGAAAAGGCACGCTGGAAGCTGACAGGGCGCAGATCGCCCGGCTGGCGTTTGGAAGGACGCATTGGAACCTGCATTGCAAAAGGGGTATCCGGCGATCGAACGCGCGGCGCGCCAAAGGCTTGGCGACACTAGGCCAGCCAAATCAGCCAATCAACGATTTTGAGCCAGTTTTCAGAACTTGCGTGGGCAGTTTGGTTCGAGAGCCACTTTTTACCGCGGTGTTGCCCACGGCTCGCCGCTTGGACCTAGCTCAAGCGTTTCTCTTGACAGGGCTCGTTTTCATCGTCGACCTCTGACAGGCGGACACCAAGAAAGCTGGAGACATCCTCGCTGTCGAGCGTGTGGCCCTCCATCACCGGCATAAGAAGAAGGGAGCGGAATTCGTAATCTCCGTTCTTACCACCGGTACGTACAATCTCTTGCTCGGCCATTGCTCAATCCTAAGCTGCATTGCTACTTGTCTCTATTACCCCCAATTCGGGGGGGAATGTCATGGCCTTGGCTGTGCCGGCCAGTCGATCGGTGGAACAGCGTGCCCTCTTGGCCACAGAAGGGCTCGCTAACCACCCCAGACAGGGTAAATGCTCACAGTGCAGGCGGTGCCACGTGTGCAAAAGCCCGTCCTGGGGGGGACGGGCTTCCTTCATGCGCGGGCACTCACCGGTTTTGTCAGGCTGGCTTGTTCATGCGATTTTCGATCAGATCGCTGACGACGCCGGGCTCGGCGAGCGTCGAGGTGTCGCCAAGGTTTGAGAAATCGTCCTCGGCGATTTTCCGCAAAATGCGCCGCATGATCTTGCCCGAGCGGGTCTTCGGCAAGCCGGGGGCAAACTGGATCAAATCCGGCGCCGCGATTGGGCCAATTTCCTGGCGGACCCAGTTCCTGAGTTCGTTTCTGAGTTCTTCCGTCGGCTCGATGCCTCCCATCAGTGTCACGTAGACATAGATGCCCTGCCCCTTGAGGCTGTGAGGATAGCCGACGCAGGCTGCTTCGGCGACTTTCGGGTGAGCGACGAGCGCGGACTCAACTTCCGCGGTGCCCATGCGGTGACCTGCGACGTTGATCACGTCATCGACGCGGCCTGTGATCCAATAATAGCCGTCCTCGTCCCGGCGGCAGCCGTCACCCGTAAAATAGGTGCCGGGATAGGCGGAGAAGTAGGTCTGAACGAAGCGTTCATGGTCGCGGTAGACCGTGCGCATCTGACCTGGCCAGGAATCGGTGATGACGAGATTGCCCTCACCTGCGCCTTGATGCACGTGCCCCTCGGGAGACATGAGCGCGGGTTGCACGCCGAAAAAAGGCAGTGTTGCAGAACCGGGCTTAAGCGCGATCGCCCCTGGCAGCGGCGTGATCAGAATGCCGCCGGTCTCGGTCTGCCACCACGTGTCGACGATTGGGCAACGCTCGTCGCCGACGACATGATGGTACCACTCCCAAGCCTCGGGATTGATTGGCTCGCCGACGCTTCCGAGCAGTTTGAGCGACTTGCGGCTCGTCTTTTTGACGAGGGCCTCGCCAGAGCCCATCAGTGCCCGGATCGCCGTCGGAGCGGTGTAAAAGGTGTTGACGCGGTGCTTGTCGACGACTTCCCAAAACCGTGACGGGGTTGGGTAGTTCGGCACGCCCTCGAACATCAGCGTGGTCGCACCGTTGGCGAGCGGGCCGTAGACGATGTAGCTGTGGCCGGTCACCCAACCCACGTCGGCCGTGCACCAATAGATGTCGCCGTCCTTATAGTCGAACACATATTGATGGGTCAGCGCCGCATAGACTAGGTAGCCGCCGGTCGTATGCAGAACGCCTTTCGGCTGGCCGGTAGAGCCCGAGGTATAAAGGATGAACAGGGGGTCTTCCGCGTTCATCTCCTCTGGCGGGCAATCGGCCGAAACGGTCAGCATTTCCTCGCCAAGCCAGTGATCGCGCTCAGCATTCCAGGCGACCTTGCTGTTGGTGCGCTTGACGACGAAGACGTGCTGCACGGTGGGGCATTTCTCAAGCGCTTTATCCGCGTTCGCCTTCAGCGGCACCTTTCGTCCGCCGCGAACGCCCTCGTCGGCGGTGATAACGACGGAGGAATCGCAGTCGATGATGCGGCTCGCAAGACTGTCGGGCGAGAACCCGCCGAAGACCACCGAATGGATCGCTCCGATGCGGGCGCAGGCCAGCATGGCATAAGTAGCCTCCGGGATCATCGGCAGGTAAATTGTTACCCGGTCGCCCTTTTTCACGCCGTGCTTCTTCAGCACATTCGCCATGCGGGCGACCCGCTCGTGTAACTGCCGGTACGTGATCCTGAGATCCATCTCCGGATCGTCGCCCTCCCAAATAATGGCGACCTGGTCGCCGCGCTCTGCGAGGTGGCGGTCGACGCAGTTCGCGCACACATTGAGCGTGCCATCCTCGTACCATTTGATTGAGAGGTTGTGCGGATCGAAGGAGGTATTCTTCACCGTTGTGAACGGTTTGATCCAATCGATGCGGGCTGCCTGCTCACCCCAAAACCCGTCGGGATCCCGAATGCTTTGCTCGTAGAGTACATTATATTTTTCGCGGTCAATATAAGCCGAAGAGCTCCAGTCCGCCGGAACCGGATAAGTCTTGACGATCATCGATATCCTCCCTGTTTCGAATTTTGGCCATTATGTTGATCGGCCAAGCTCGGAGCAACAACCTATAGGTCGAAGGAGCGAGCGCTTTTTTGGCTTAGCAAGCTTTAGCCGCATGTGGAATAGCCGCAATTGCGGCACACGCGGCAGCCTTCCAGCGAGATAAGGTCTGGCAATCCGCAGCGCGGGCAGAAGGCCGAGGGGGATAGAGCGTGAACCCTATCGCCGGACGATCCCGCAGCGCCGGTGCCGTCCGCTTCGATGAGGCCGTCAGGCGCAAGGAGGGGGCGGCCTGTCTTTCCCGTGAACCCGATATGCTTAAAGTGCTGATCGATAATATCTCCGATGGCCGCTAGCAGGCTCGGCACATATTTTCCGTTCATCCAAGCTCCGCCCCTTGGGTCGAAGACCGCCTTCAGTTCCTCCACGACGAAGGACACATCGCCGCCGCGCCGGAAAATCGCACTGATCATTCTGGTGAGCGCAACCGTCCAGGCGTAGTGTTCGAGGTTCTTGGAATTGATGAATATCTCGAACGGGAGCCTCCGGTCCCCGTCGAATGTGTCGTTGAGGGTCACATAGATCGCATGATCGGAGCCCGGCCATTTCAGCTTGTAGGTGAAGCCCGGCAACACGGAATCGCGCGCCAAAGGAAGGGCGGAAGGACCTGCCGGCTGGGGTGCCATGGGCAAAGGCAGCGCTTGCTGAACCACCCCGGCGGCGGCTGGCGCGGCGGACAGAACCTCTCCCGTTATGGCGTTGGGACGGTAGGCAGTGCAGCCTTTCAGGCCCAGCCGGAGGGCATCGAGGTAAAGCGTTTCGAAATCGTCGAACGCCATCGTCTCCGGGCAATTCACGGTCTTGGAGATCGAGGCATCTACGAACTTCTGAAGCTCAGCTTGCATGAGAAGGTGCTGCTCCGGCGAAAGTTCGTGGGCCGTCACGAAGGCCTCGGTTAGGGGCGCGTCTCCAAATTCTTTCCGGAAAAGCCGCACAGCATAATCCTGAACGGTTTCGTAACGGGGCGTGCCGTCCGGCCCGAGAATACGGCGGCGGTATTCAAGGTCGAAAACCGGCTCGATGCCGCTCGACACGTTTCCCGCGAGAAGCGAGATCGTGCCGGTGGGCGCGATCGAGGTCAGCACGCCGTTGCGTATCCCATGCGCGGCGATCTCATCCCTGAGCGAGGGCGGAAGCGACATCGGGAAAGGCCTGCCCAGAAACTTCTCAGTATCGAAATCTGGAAAAGCCCCTTTCTCCTTTGCCAGATCAATGCTCGCGGCATAGGCCGTGTGAGCGATCTTGGCCATCCAGCGCCCGGCAAGATCGCGCCCCTCCGTGGTCCCATAGTGCTTCCCGCATAGAATGAGCGCATCCGCCAAGCCGGTAATTCCAAGGCCGATTCTGCGCTTGGCCTTAGCCTCCTTCTCTTGCGCGGGCAAAGGATAGCGGGACACGTCAATGATATTGTCGAGCAGCCTGACCGCATCTGCGACGACGGTTTCGAGCCATTTCCCGTTGAGCCCGGCATTTCCGGTGAAGGGCTCCTCGATCAGGACCGCCAGATTAATCGATCCAAGAAGGCACGCTCCGTAGGGAGGCAGCGGTTGTTCGCCACAGGGATTGGTAGAATTGATCTCTTCGCAATAGCTAAGATTATTGAGGGCGTTAACGCGATCGATGAAAATGACGCCGGGCTCCGCGAAGTCGTAGGCGCTGCGCATGATCTTATGCCATAGGCCGCGAGCGCTCACGGTGCGAAAAACCTCGCCGCCGAAAACGAGCGGCCAGGGCGCATCCTCCTTTACGGCATCCATAAAGGCATCGGTCACGAGCACTGACAGATTGAAGTTCCTCAGCCGCGCCGGGTCGGCCTTGGCCTCCACAAAGGTTTCGATATCAGGATGATCGCAGCGCAGCGTTCCCATCATCGCGCCCCGTCGGGAACCGGCCGACATGATCGTCTTGCACATGGCATCCCAAACATCCATGAAGCTGACAGGTCCGGAGGCGTCGGCGCCGACGCCGCGAACAGGCGCGCCTTTCGGCCGCAGCGTTGAGAAGTCATGCCCGATACCGCCGCCTTGCTGAAGGGTCAGCGCGGCCTCGCGCACCTGTGCGAAGATCGAGCCCATGTCGTCGCCGATGGTACCCATGACGAAGCAGTTGAAGAGGGTTACATCCCGCCCCGTCCCTGCGCCTGCCAGGATCCGTCCGGCCGGAAGGAAGGCAAAGCCCGTCAAGATATCGAGGAAGCGCTTCTCCCAAACGCCGCGGTTTTGGCCAAGCTCCGGAGCCGCAGCCGCCTTTGCGACGCGGGCCCAACTCTCCATGACCGAGCGCTCGGGCTTGCCGTCAGGCGGCTGAAACCGGTACTTGGATTCCCAGATTTGCTGCGAGATCGGTACCAATGCCGGGAGGTTGTGCATAAGATCGCCCGTGTATTCTATCTTTGATCCCTTATTGTTCACTTTATGTACGCACCGTCAAGCGGGGTTGTGGATAACTCTGCTCTCGCCAAGAAGTAAATGGGCCCAGCGCCTCGAAGGCACCATGGCTCACCGTATTGTCTTCTAATTGAGGTTAGCGATTCGCGGGCTGAGCCGCTGCCGGCGGCAAGGCGGCTTGCTCATAGCCCATCTTCGTAAGTTCCTGCCGCGCTTCGCGGAGCAGTCTATCCGAGGCCGTTTCGATGGCGGACTGCAATCTCTTCATGAACTCCTGACGCGGCAATCCCGGTGGGATCGGGTCGAGGAACTCGGCCACGATCGTTCCGGGATAGCGGAGGTAGGAGTGCCTTGGCCAGAATGCGCCCGAGTTCAGCGCGATCGGGCATACGGGCACCTTAAGGTCCTGATATAATGGAATGATACCGGGTTTGTAGTCCGGTGGAGCGCCGGGCGTCTTGCGTGTGCCCTCCGGAAAGATGACGATTTCCCGGCCTTCCGCGGCGCGCCGCCGCGCCTCACGCAGCATCTGCCGGAGCGCGGTTGGGCCGAGTTCCCGCTGAATCGGGATCAGCTCGAATTTCCGGCAGAAAGCGCCGTAGAGCGGGATGGAAAGAAGCTCCGCTTTCATGACGAGCGCGGGGTCACGCATCAAGGGGATCAGTGCGAAGGTATCCCACGCTGCCTGATGCTTGGCGGCGACGATGACCGGGCCTGGAAGCAGTTTTTCATGCCCGCGGACCTCCATCCTCGTTCCGCAGATGACCTTGAGCAGCCAAACCGTCGCACGCCCATGCGCCGCAAGAGCCGCCATGGCCCACCGGCGCGGCCCAAGGAGCAGCCAACTCCCTAGGACAAGAAAGAGCACCCAGTTGATGTAGAGAACTGGATAAAACAGCAGCGATCTCGCATAGAGCGCAGCCTTAGCCAGCGCGCGCATTGACTGTACGGGTGCGGGACCGGGGTGCCGCTGGGCGGCCGGTCAGCGAAAAAGCGGCGTATCGTACTTCCGCCGTCACAAATTTCAGGTATTCCTTGCAAAGGACCCACGTGGTGCGGGGATCCGTCCACCAGGCCGTTTCAAGCCGCGGCGATTTGACGGGATAGGGCAAAAGCTTCACGTCGGGCATCGATTGGCGAAGTTCGATAATGGCCCTCGGCATGTGGTAGGTCGACGTGACGAGGATAATCGAGCGGAAGCCACGTTTGCGTGCCCAAACCTCGGTTTCGGTGGCATTGTCCTCCGTATTCAGAGAACGCTTGTCGAGGTCGACACAACACCGGAACAGAACGGCATTTTCCCGCCCTGCCGTGAGGCTCACGATCTGCGGCGTCCTCGTGTTCCGGTTGACGCCAGAGATCAAGAGCCGCCCCGCCTTTCCTTCCGCAAGCAGGCGAACAGCCTCCGCGATGCGGTCGTCATCCCCCGTCAGAGCCACAATGCCGTCCGCTTCCTGCAAGGAACCGGCTGGCATGACACTCACGTGCTGAGCGAAGAGAATAAATCCCGCTGTCAGGGCGACAGCGAAAAGCGCGAAGATCTTGATCGTCCTCAGCGCCATTGTGCGCGCGACAAACGCGAATCCGTGTGGTTTGGGGCCGCCGTTTTTCATACTGCCTTGAGCATATCGCTAAAGGGACTGCGTTGCATGTTTTTTTGTAACGTGTGTGGGTGACACAACCGCGCTGCTGCCCGTGTGCAAGAGCCAGGCGAAGGATCGCGTTTACGGCGATTCGTGAGGGCGGGGATAGCCTCAAGGTCCCGGCCCCGCGGACAGCGCATGCCGCATGAGCAAACTCTTGCTATCGCCTTAGCTACGGGACGCTTATATGGAGAGTGAACCGCTCCGCCCCCCGCCGGGCATAGTTACCGGAGACCCCCTTTTTGCGTCATCGTTCAATGTCCAGCCCTGGATACGATTCCGCTAGCGCAACGTCGCCGCGCCACGAAGCGATCCTCAAGTACCTGCTTCCCTTTGTGTGGCCTGAAGGCCGGCCGGATTTGCGGCTGAGGCTCGTGCTTGCGGTGTTTGCGCTCATTGCGGCGAAGATCGTCACCATCGCGATGCCTCTGAGCTACAAGGCGGCCGTCGATGCGCTAACCGTCATGTATAGGGATGCCGGCGCGGCGGGGCAAGCCGTCCAATCGGTGGCGGTCCCGTTTGCGCTCATCCTCGCTTACGGGGTGGCACGCATTTCCATGATCGGATTCGTCCAATTGCGGGACGTGCTCTTCATCCGCACCGGCCAGCATGCCACCCGTGTGCTCTCGACCAGCACGTTCCGCCATGTTCACGATCTCTCCCTGCGCTTTCATCTCGAGCGTAAGACGGGAGGCTTGTCGCGCGTTTTGGAGCGCGGAAAGGGAGCGATCGACCTCATCATCCGCCTTGGCTTCTTGAACATGGCGCCGACCGCCCTGGAAGTCATATTCGTCTGCTTGCTTTTCGGCTTCTATTTTGGCTGGCAACTCGTCGCGATCGTACTTGGCATGATGGTGCTCTATGCGTGGTTCAGCTTTTATTTCAGCGAAAAACGCATCGCGATCCGGCGCGCCTATATCGAGGCGGACACGGAGGCGAGCACGAAGGCGGTCGACAGCCTCTTGAACTATGAGACGGTCAAGTATTTCGGCAATGAGCGCTGGGAGGCCGGCCGCTTCGACGCTTCGATGGCGAAATACGAGCGCGCCAGCATTCAGACCTATTCGTCGCTCGCGGTGCTGAACTCGGGCCAGACGCTGATCTTCACAGCCGGCATGGTGCTCGCGATGCTGTTCGCGGCGCGGGGGATCGCGCAGGGAACGATGACGGTTGGCGATTTCGTGCTCATCAACTCAGTTTTCATCCAACTCTATCAGCCGCTTAATCTCATGGGTATGATCTACCGCGAGCTGAAGCAGGCGCTGGTCGATGTCGAGGCCATGTTTCACTTGCTCGGGGAGACGCCGGAGGTGAAGGACAAGCCAGGAGCAAAGCCGCTCGCCGTCAAGAAGGGCGCGATCAGGTTCGAGGATGTCCAGTTTTCCTACGACGAAGCGCGGCCGATCCTCCGGGGCGTGGATTTCGAGGTTCCGGCAGGTCACATGGTGGCGCTCGTCGGGCCGTCCGGCGCGGGCAAGTCCACGCTCTCAAGGCTTCTCTACCGTTTCTACGATGTGAAATCCGGTCGCATTCTGATCGATGGCCAGGATATTCGCGATGTCACCCAAGAATTGCTCCGGGCCGCGATCGGCATCGTGCCTCAGGACACCGTGCTCTTCAACGACACGATCGGTTACAACATCCTCTATGGCCGTGTGACCGCGGCGGACGAAGAGGTGAGGGAAGCCGCGCGGCTCGCTCAAATCGACGGCTTCATTCAGCAATTGCCGCTGGGCTACAAATCCATGGTGGGCGAGCGTGGGCTGAAACTATCCGGTGGCGAGAAACAGCGCGTCGCCATCGCGCGCACGATCCTCAAGGCGCCGCCGATCCTCATGCTCGACGAGGCGACCTCCGCGCTCGACAGCTTCACGGAGAAGGAGATTCAGGCTTCCCTCGACCGCATCGCGAAAGACCGCACGACACTCGTCATCGCGCACCGGCTTTCGACCGTGATCCACGCGGATACCATCCTTGTCATGGATAAGGGGCAGATCGTGGAGCGCGGCACGCACGTCTCGCTGCTGGCCGCGGGTGGGCTCTATGCGGGCCTTTGGGCAAGGCAGCGCGAAGCCGAGGAGGCGCGTAAGAAGCTTGCCGGCATGGTGGAGGAAGGCGCGCTGACCGAGGCCGATACACGGCCCGATCCCATACCAGAGCCGCCGGTTCCGGAGCCGGAACTGTTGGCCGCGCAGTAAACCCCGGCCCATGACAGAGCCGAGGCCACAAAGAAGGAAGTTATTCTGGTTGGCAACTACCAGTGACGGTGCCACCTATGCCAGCGGTGCCAGCGGTAGCCGCCGCCGCAACCCCAACCGCCGCTCCAGTAGCGGCAGTGCCAAACTTTCTGAACCGCGCTGTCCGGCGCGATCTGAGCCTGCATAAAGGCTGGCGCAGCCGGAGCTGCCTGAGCTGAAATGCCCAGCATCGCTCCAAAAGCGATCAAGAGGGCCAGTGTATATTTTATCATGAATGCTCCTCCTAGTTTTCACGCTCCTTTCCTCGACCACAGATAGAATACCAGATCGCCGCGGCGGGAGCCACGTGCGAAATTTTATCAATTTGTAGCAATGTTTTTTACGTGCTCCGCGTGCAGGCGTGTCCATGGCTAAGGACAAGACATCGCGTCATTTGAAGCGAGTATCCAAATCCAAGTCACGTTTGCCGTTCGGCAATCGCTAGAGGGAGGCCTTCGTGAAGGTGTCGCAGTTCCGGATGTCGCCGGTCTTCAAGCCCGTCACGAACCACCGTTTTCTCTGGTCGGCTGAGCCGTGCGTGAAGGCATCGGGCACCACATACCCTTGCGAGCGCCGTTGCAGTGTATCGTCACCGATCGCCGTCGCGGTTTGAAGCGCGGCTTCGATATCTCCCGGCTCAAGAAACTGCCATTTGCCCTGGGAGTGATTGGCCCAGACGCCGGCGAGGCAATCCGCTTGCAACTCCACCCGCACCTGAACTTGATTTGCCTGGGATTGCCCTGCGCTCGCCTGCATAGCTTGGACTTTTGGCAAGATTCCGAGCAGGTTCTGAACGTGATGCCCGATCTCGTGAGCAATCACGTAGGCCTGAGAGAATTGGCAAGCCTTGCTGCCGGTCTCGCAACCTCTGAATCGCGTCTCGATTTGTTTGAAGAAACTCGTGTCGAGGTAAACCCGGCGGTCGTTCGGGCAGTAAAATGGCCCCATCGCCGATTCGGCGGTTCCGCAGGCCGAGGCCGTTACGCCCGAGAACATCACAAGCTTTGGCGGCACATAGGTTTTTCCGAGAGATTTGAAGATGTCCGACCATCGGTCTTCGGTTTCACCGAGGACAGCAGCCACAAAATGCCCGGTTTGATCGTCCGCCGCCGCCTTTCCGCTGTTGCCCTGGCTTCCCCCATCCGCTGAGCTTGAGCTGGAGCCCTGGTACTTGGAGACGACCTCCGCACCCCCGATCAGGACACGAGGGTCCACACCCAAACCCCAAGCCACGAGACTGAGCACTATGAGCGTGCCGATGCCAAGGCCGCCGCCGCGGATGGCCGTGGCCGTCGGCCCCTGCTCCCGGCGATCCTCCACATTTCCACTTCGGCGAAAGCCATCCCAGCGCATGACGATTCCTGACTCGTATTATCTGAAAACTTGGCGGCGCCTGTGGCTCTTCGAACGAGTTCGCGCCGCCGTCTGCGTCTACTGGACGGTTCCGGCCGGTGTCAGTTTATCGACAGCCTTTGGCAGAACGTCCGCAAGCTTGGCCGCCAACTCGTCCGGCGGAATCCCGAGTTTGGTCGCGAGTTCTTGAACTTCATTGGAACCGAGAGCTTTGTGCACTTCTGCCGGCGAGATCGGCTTGTTCTCTCCTGTCCCGATCCACGATTGTATCGTCGGACCGAGGCCCTGCTGCTGAAACTGCTCGGCTAGCCCTTTCACGCCGCCATGTTTCTCGATGAAGCCGTTCACAACAGTGACCATTTCGGCACCGATAGCGCCGCCGACGAGACCATCCAAGAGACCCATATCTTCCTCCAAGGCTGCAAGTAACGCCGATTGGCACCTCCAAGCCGGAATACTGTCCCGGCCGCAAGGTTCAGAGTTATCCAACTTAAGCCAAGGATGTTTGAATCACCACAGCAGTGTTCGCGAACGCGCAAACGTGCCAAACAATAAATTCTCTGTGTTCGTATAATTTTAACGTCAGTGAATAGGTCACTATCGGTGGGCTAATATTCTGGGTCGTAATGATAATATTAATGCATAGCTTGAGATAGACTTGTCAAAGTCAAGGCCAAAGCTGGCACTCTTCCTTAGGGCCATCAGCTGAAGCTCAACGCCCGGCAGGCTCAGGAGTGACAAGCCTGGGCGGCGCGCTTATTTGCGCCGATGGCTCAAGCACCGCGGCGGGGCTTGCGAGCAAGAATTTGCGGATCGCCTTGATCTGATCGTCCGCCATGAGCCAGGGCGCGTGCCCGATGCCCGGAAACTCCAAAATCTCCGCCTTCGGTCCGCGCTTCGTCATCTCAAGCGCGGTCTTCTTCAGAAGCAGGTCGGACTCGCCTCCGCGCAGCACCAGCGTGGGGCAGCGGATGGCGTCGTAGGTCGGCCACAAGTCGATGCCGAAGAGGAATTCGCTGCCGAATTCGACCCCCGCGACGGAGCCGGGGCGCATGTGGGTAATAATCGTGGGGTCGAACGCCAAGATGTAAGTGCCATCGGCTTTGCCGGTCACGCTGTGCTTCGCAACGTGCCGCCATTGCTTGGCGGTCAGCGGGCCGAACTCCTTGCAGGTTTCCCGGAGGTAGCGCTCCACATCGTCGAGGGTCGCGAACGTGGCATTGAAACCGGTGAACGCCTGTTTCATCCTTAAAAGTGCAGCCCAAGGCACGAAGGGGCCGACATCGTTGAGCACCAGCCGATGGATCGGCGAGTGGCGCTTCGCCGCAAGCATCATGCCCATCAACCCGCCCATCGAGGTGCCGACCCAGTCCACATAGCGCCTGGGCGCACGCGTCCTGCCGAAGATCCGGCGCAGGCCGCGTTCGGGCATCGGCGCCGTCACGCGGGCGAGGAGCGCAGCGGCATCGGCAAGATAGAGGCCGAAGGAATAAGACTTGTGCGGTAGCCATTCGCTCGCGCCGCGGCCGGCGGCATCCATGCAGACGACATGGCAGGAGTTGGCGAGGTTGGCGGCGAGCGCGTCGAAATCGCGGCTGTTGCGTACGAAACCGTGCACGCAAAACACGAGCCGGGGACTGGCGGGATTGCCCCATTCGGTATAGGCGATCTCGTGAAAACCGTTCGGGCCGAGGCTGTGAAAGCGGCGTAGGCGGGGCTTCTTAGCCATTAAGGCTCCAGTCGTGTGTGCCGGGTGCACGGCACACACTTCGCCGCGCGTAGGGAGGCGCAGCATATCACCGGCGGTTATAGTTCCGCGAGGTAAGCGCCCCGTTTTCAACACCGGAAAATTGCCGGGGTTGCGCGCGCAGAAATAGACGAAGCGGCCTAGCGCCCGTTCTTTTGCCAGCCCTCCGCCGCCTTGAGAAGGAATCCTGCCTCGGATGCCTCCGCTGACTTCGTTTGCCAAACCGGCGCCTGGGGTCGCGTCAGCGCTTTGAAGTTTTCTACCGTTTGTGCCCAGCTATCGGCTTTAGCCGACACCGAAGCAATGGTGTCCACTTCTTCATCAGCCGGGACCGGACGATCCTCCGAAGCTTCTCTGGCGGCGCTTGGCCCATATGAAGTCAGCGCCGAGTTGATCTCAGGTGACGCTCTCGCAATCGACCAATCGGGCAACGGCCCGCTGTCGAGGACATAGACCACTAGGCCAATGCCTGCCAAAACGATTAAACCGCCCGCGGCCAAATAGGGTGTCAGTGCTGACTTCAGACGGCGTTCGGGCATCCGGCCCTGGCCGCCCGCCGCCCCGGAGAAGCGTTCGGCAAGCCCGGCGGCTCCGTCGCCATCTCCGGCGTCAGGCAAGCTTTCAAGCTGCCTTGCATATTCGGTCAGCCCCAGCGCCAAGAAGTGCGCTCCGATGCCGGCTGCAGCATCCGGCTGTGCCGATGTTGCAGGAAAGGACA
This sequence comes from uncultured Alphaproteobacteria bacterium, assembly GCA_963817705.1. Taxonomy (GTDB): domain Bacteria; phylum Pseudomonadota; class Alphaproteobacteria; order Rhizobiales; family Rhodomicrobiaceae; genus Rhodomicrobium. The sequence goes on along the minus strand of CAWFPF010000001.1, from coordinate 803,663 downwards.
TGTCATCGAGTCCGGTGCCCGCACGATCCGGTGAGGTGCCGGCCTCGCCGCCGGAATTCACCATCTGTCCGATGGCAGCCCGGCTTGGGCCTACAGCGCTCGAAGGTGTGCTTTCGCCATGAGCGGCCAGCTTCCAGTTTTTTTGGGGAGGTTGAAGGTTCCGCACTTTCTCCGTTGGAACGAATGCGGCAAGTTTTCTATTAATTGCCTCGATGCCAAGCTCATGGCGGCGGTTCTGTGAGTTCTTGGCAATATCGCACGGCCGCAAGGTAACCGATTTGTCCTGCGCCGGGGTTCTTATCCGAATAATGGTACCCTCCCTGCCCCTTTTTTGTCTGCCCGCTGACTTCAGCTAAGCATCGATTTATGGCGGACACAAGGACAACGAATATTTGTGTGTTTCTATTGTAATAAAATTGAAAATGACGAAGAATTGGCCGGAACTTCCGGCGCGACTTAAATGGCGTAGGCCCAGGCTCTGCCCTCGATGTGGGCGCGGGCCTGAAGCGCCGAAAGTGAGGTGTTGTCGAGCACTTTCGAAATGGCATCCCGCACGTCCAGCATGATCAGGCGTACGGCGCAGGCTTGCTCATCCGGGCAATCGTCACAGGGCCGGTACGCCGTGCGGCTCGCGCAAGCGATAGGCGCGAGTGGGCCGTCGAGCGCACGGATCGCGTCGCCGATCTTAATCTGCGCCGCTGGGCGGGCCAGTGCGTAGCCGCCGCTCGGGCCTTTTTTGCTCCGGACGAAACCGGCGTTGCGCAGATCCAGCAGAATCGCATCCAGGAACTTCTTCGGAATGTTGTTTTGCGCCGCGATCTCCGCCACGAAAGCCGTCTGGCCGGCCGGGATCTCTGCGAGATGAATAAGAGCCTTTAAGCCGTATTTTGCTTTGTTCGTCAGCATTCGCCGTCCCCGTGGAAAAGCGCCCGGAATGATCGCCCGCGGAAGGCCGTATACAGCGGAATAGTTCAACTGCCGGACCGCATGAACGCAATCATCGTTGCGCGCAGGGCGCCTGACGTAGACGTATATTCCATTTCGTCTATAAAGTCACTCGTCGAAAAAACGCGGTGAGGAGCCAGCCTTCCCCCGGTTGAACAAGCCGCCGGCAATCCAAATGCCGGCGAGCGCCGCGCCGATAAAGACGATAGCCTTAAGCTGCGGCGTGCTGAGGAGGACAATGGCCGGCCCTGGGCAGAGCCCGCTCAACCCCCACCCCACTCCGAAAATAGCTGCGCCTGCGACAAGGCCGGGTGACACGGGCTTTCGCGGCGCTAAGGCGATGGCTTCTCCGAGCACGGCCTTCTTCCCGTGCCGGGCCAAGGCGAAGGCGGGAGCCGCAACAGCGATGGCGCCCATCATGACCAGGGCAAGCGAGGGGTCCCAGTCTCCCGCGACATCGAGGAAGGCGAGGATGCGGTTGGGATCGGTCATGCCGGAGATCACGAGGCCCGCCCCGAAGATCAAGCCGCACACCGCCGCAAAGAGTGCTTGCATGTTAGAGCCCCAGATGCCTGACAGCGAAAACGGTGGCGGCTGCGGTACTCATGAAAATCAGCGTCGCCACCAAGGAACGCAGCGAGAGATTTGAGATCCCGCACACCCCGTGACCGCTCGTGCAGCCATTACCAAGCGTGGTCCCAAATCCAACAAGAGCACCGGCGATGGCAAGCGTCGTCACGTCCGCGGGGATTTCGCCCGTCGAACTGCCCACCCGGCCATAGCCGAGGATAGGCGCGAGAAGCCCAGCGGCGATCAGCCCAGCGAGGAAGGTCCAGCGCCAAAGCCCAGGCTCCCCTCTCACCGCGCCCCCGAGAATTCCGCCGATACCCGCGATCCGGCCGTTGACGAGGAGAAGACCCGCCGCGGCCAGTCCGATCAGTGCGCCGCCAGCCAAAGCACTTATTGAAGACGCCATTGCATTCAAGTCCAAATATCCATCCAGCGCGCTCAGTTCAGCATCGGAAATGATCGCCTTGCTTGACAGCAGTAAGGCCACTTCGAGAGTTCGAGCAAGCTATGTGCTCGCGCGCGGCTAACCCCGCTTCGAGAGAGAGGTCCGGGTGGTGTGAGAACTTCAAGCGCAAGCCAGATGGTTTGGTGGTCGGCTGGGGACCGTAGCAGTCGAACGGAGCCGCCGTCCGTGGTCAGATAGGTTACGCCGGTACGTTGTCGAAGTGCGCCAGCGACTGGGGTAGCAAAGGTCAAGTTATCGTAGCCGCGCGGCGTAACGGCGTATCGGGCGCCGCCCGGCTGCACTTCGAGATTGTTGGGCCTCCCAAGATCATCGCCCCCGCGACCCTCATTCTGGTTCCGGTTAACGATTGCTGAAATTTAATCGGCGATACCACAATTTTGCTATTCTTCGCTGCAACCTAGCCGGGATGAACACGTCTTTATCACGCCGCGCCGTGCTAGCGTCTGCACTCGGCGCGCTTGCCGCCACGACCTTGAACGGAACAGCAGCGGCCCAATCGGCCCGTTCGCCGTTCGCGCAGTGGGTGGCGGCTTTCCGTACGCGAGCCAGGGCACGTGGCGTTTCGGACGCGACCTACGACCGGGTCATGGGCGCGCTTAAGCCCGACACCTCGGTCTACGCCCTCGACCGCGAGCAGCCCGAATTTCGCGAGGAAGTCTGGCAGTATCTCAATCGCAGGGTTTCCGATTGGCGCATTGTGACCGGCAGGGAGCGCGCGCGGGAATATGCGCCGCTGCTGAAGCGCATCGAGCACGAGTATGGCGTCGACCGCTACACCATGCTGGGCGTCTGGGGCATGGAATCGGCCTTTGGCGATCTCGTCACCAACCCTAAGCACATGCGGCCGATTTTCCCCGCACTTGCTGCTTTGGCCTGGGGCGAGCCGCGCCGGCGCTCCTATTGGGAGCAGGAATTGCTGAATGCCCTCGTCATCGTGGACCGGGGCTGGGGCAAGCCGGAAGAGATGACCGGCTCCTGGGCGGGAGCAATGGGCCACACCCAATGGATGCCCGAAGTTTGGCTCAATATGGGCGTCGATTTCAACGGCGACGGGCGCATTTCGCCTTACGGACCGCCAGACGACGCGCTTGCTGGGACGGCGCAGTACTTTGTGAAACGAGGCCATTACCGCCGGGGCGAAGGCTGGGGCTATGAGGTCAAGCTGCCACCCGGCATGGCGGCCAGGTCATCTGGCTTGCAATCCATCGCCAAGTGGGACGCGCGAGGGGTCCGGCTGGCGAGCGGCAAGCCTTTCCCCCGGCCTCAGGAACAGGCGCGCCTTTGGCAGCCCGTTCCCGGTGGCCCCGTCTTCCTGCTCACCCGGAATTTCGCTGCTGTCAAATCCTACAATCCGGCGAATACCTATACGCTGGCAGTCCTGCATCTCGGCGACCGCATACGCGGCGATGGCCCCTTCTTACAACCTTTCCCTGGTGGAGAGCGCCTTCTCACACTCGACGAAGTGCAGGAAATACAGCGCCGCCTGACCTCGCTCGGCTACGACACCGGCGGCTCGGACGGCCGGGCTGGGAAGGACACCGCTACGGCCGTCAGCAATTTCCAACGCAAGGTTGGATTGCAGCCCGACGGTTACCCGGGCCTACAGGTTTTGGCAAAGCTGCGTGAAGGCAGCCTTAGCCTTTCTGCGGTGAAATAGGTTCGCCGCCGGGTCTCCCAACCGAAAGGACTGTAATGCGTACCCCTCGTTCCCGAGTATCGCCTTTTGGCGCCTTGTTTGCTGCCGTAGCCTTGGCAGTGCCTGCCGCGCTTAGCGCACCCGCCGATGCCGCCGAGCTCGCGGTCTTCAATAGCGCCCATTGCCCCTATTGCGTTGCCTGGGAGCGTGAAATCGGCCGGGGCTACGCCACCACCGAAGAGGGCCAAGTTGCACCCGTCAGGCGGCTCGACATCGACGCGCGCCGGCCCGCCGACCTGGGCAAAATAAGGGAGGTCGATGTGACGCCTACCTTCGTTCTGGTCGATCAGGGTCATGAAGTTGGCCGCATCGTGGGCTACGACGGCAAGCAGCGTTTCTGGGCGGACATGCGTAAACTCCTGAACCGGCTGCACCCGCAAGGATGAAGGCGGAATTTCCATTGCGGCGTTACAGCTTCGGCGCCTATGGTGCCCCGGCATCCGGGTTAAAGACTGCATTGCTCCGGAACGCAAGGTAACGAGTGGGGCGACCGATGGCACGAGAAGCGATTATCCAGGAAGATACCATCATTAAGGGCAAAATCCGCAATTGCCGGCAAATGGAAATTCGCGGCTATCTGGAGGGCGACCTGTCGGCCGAGGATGTGCTCGTGCGGCCGGGCGGAACATTCTACGGCACCCTTAAGAGCGACACCGCAGACGTTGCGGGCTCCGTGCAAGGCGAGGTTTTCGTCAAGAACCTCATCAGCATCCGCAGCTCCGGGTCGGTCAACGGCCATGTGCGCTACGGCCAGCTCGCCATGGAAATGGGCGCGGACCTCAGTGCTCACCTGCGTAACGTCCCGCCGAAGCTCGCGGGCGATCTCGACATTACGGTGCGGCGCGGGCGGTCCGTCGTCATCACGACGGACGATATAACCGCTGTCGACCCGGACGATACGCCCGACCACCTCACCTATACGGTCTCGAACCCAACCAACGGCTTCGCCGCGCTCATCCATCAAGAGGATGTGGCGATTTTCAGCTTCACTCAGGCCGACATCCAAGCCGGCCGCATCGTGTTTGTGCACGATGGCAGCGACGGTACGGCGGCGAGCTTCGACATCGTTGTGGCGGACGAGAGCGGCGCAACCTCTGGCCGCGCGCAGACCGTTCACGTACACGTCCGGGATTAGAGCGTCCGAACTGGCATCCCTTCTCCCAGTGGGAGAAGGACAGGTTGAGGGGGTAATGCATTCTGAACATTGCCCCACGGGGGCGGGTACGCTTTCCGCTTACAAGGCCCACCAGCGTTCCAGGTCGGCGCCGCTCGCCTCGACCCACTGCGCGTAGGGTCCGGCGAAGTCCATGAAGGAGGCTGCGAAGGCAGGCGCCACGCCCGTTACGCAGGGTATGCCCGCATCTGCGGCAGCGCCAAAGGCGTGAAGCAAGCCGCTGCCGGCCTCTTCGAGCTTTCCGAATTTGCTGAGCACGATCACATCGGCTCCGCCGGCTATGCCCTCCAGAACAGACTGACAAGCGGCGGCGAGTCCGCCTGAATCAAGGCTGCAGGCAGTCGAGTCCCGGCCAAGGTCCTGAAAGACCGGAAACGTCGAGCCGGTGACGATGTCCCAGAGCACCGTAAAGTCCGCGGCACCGTCGGAAGCCACCGCAGGCACCTGGATTACGCCCGCGACGCGCGACCCCTCAAGGCGGCGCCGTTCCGCGAAAGCTGCCAGCAATTTCTGGATTTCAGGGGTGGGCGCGCCGCGCAGCGCGGCAATCCGGAATCCACCGGCGTTGACGTCCTCTCCAAGCCCAGCGGTTACGGTGTGCATACCGGAACGGTCTCGCCGCTCTGAAGCGCTGCTTCGCGCACACAGGAGTCTGTCACGGACACGCGCGGCTCCGCTAGGCCAATCCAAGCGCGCACCCGCTCCGGCTCGAAGCCCGCTTCACGCCGGCCGTCCGATTCCATAAGCGGTCGCCTGATGAGCAACGGGTCCGCCATCATCAAAGCCAGCGCCGCCGCCTCGTCCAAGCTTCCGGGCCGCACATCACCAGACTTCACGCGTGGCGACGACGGATTGAACCATTCGCTCACCGGCCGGGCGCCGAAGAAATCCCGGAGCCGCCCGGGCTCCCAACCCTCTTTGAGGAGATTGCGCACGTCAAGCGTATGGCCGCTCGCAATGAGCAGCGCCTTTTGCCGGGCATTGCCGGCGCAACCTGGCTTCTCCCAGAATATGATGTGAGCCATGCGTTTTCTCCTCTTACACCGGATTGTCGCGGGGACTGCGCGCGCGGTCAAGCGGCCGCAGCGAAGCACAAGCAAGCTCTGTGCCTCTCGTCTAAAGCATTGTATGGCCGAGATGGAGCCATTAAATGACATCTCAACTAAAGCTGAGCGCTGATTTTCCATGTTGTCCAGAGTTTCCCCACAAGCTAGCAATAATATTACAATACAGCCTTGAGTTGAGCTCCTAAGTAAGGTACAAGCCTTGTGCACTGGTTCTTCGAATCAGGGCTACAGACCTGCATTCCCACAAAATAAAACTGAACCCTAGGAGACCTCAATGCTTAGCTTGAGTGAAGCAACACGCGTGCTCGCCGCCGCGGAAGACAAGGCCATCAGCATCGGCCGCCCCATGAACCTCTGCGTTTGCGACGAAGGCGGCCATCTTCTCGCGCATATCCGCATGGATGGGGCTTGGCGCGGCGGCGTCGAGTTGGCGATGAGGAAAGCCTATACCTGTTGCGTGTTCGAGATGGCGACCAAGGATTTGGCCAATCTGGCAAGGGCCGGAGAGGATTATGCGGGCATGCAGGGCAGCCATCACGAACGGCTCATGATCGCGGCGGGCGGCGTTCCTCTCCGTCGCAATGGACGGATCGTGGGCGCGATTGGCGTCAGCGGCGGCCTCGGGAATCAGGATCAGATCGTCGCCGAAGCGGCCGCTCGGGCCTATTCAAACGAGCTGCCGAACGGCCAGCACAGGGAGACGCTCCAGCAAGACCATCAGCCGGTGGGTTTCGGACAGAAGGTTCTCTCCCGCCAGGTTGAAGAGCGGCAGTAGCCTGACCGCAAAAAGGCCGGTACGGCTGGGACGCTCCCCGTGCTGGCTTTTTTGCGCCGCAGCTTTGAAATGATCCGCGGTTTGCCGCCGCGCGCCGGCCTGCCTCCCTGCATCACGTCCCCGTGAGGCACCCCGAAAAGCGATGCTTGTCATGAACTAAAGTACCAGCCGTTGGTTGCCCAACTGATGCGCCGGGGGCTGACGCGGGAAAAATCATGGGCATCGTTCGGTTCGCGCTTCGCTTTCCTCACACCTTCTATGTGCTCGCGATCCTGATCGTGTTCCTTGGCGGGACGGCCATTATTGCCACGCCCAAGGACATATTTCCAGAAATCAACATCCCCGTAGTCACGGTAATTTGGCAATATACTGGCCTTAGCCCCAAAGAAATGGAAGTGCGCGTTGCGACTTATAGCGAGTATTCGCTAAGTTCGAGCGTCACGGGCATTAGGAATATTGAATCCCAAACGCTCGAAGGCATCGTCGTCGAGCGCGTTTACTTTCAGCCCGGCGTCGATATCGGCCTTGCTATTTCGCAAATCGTTTCCGGCACGAACTCGATCCGGGCTCTGATGCCAACGGGCATACAGCCTCCGATCGTCATCCAGTACAATGCATCGAGCGTGCCCGTCCTGCAGCTCACCTTGACCTCGGAGACGCTGAACGAGCAGCAGCTGTACGACTATGCGCTCTATCGCGTGCGTCAGGCGCTCGCCCCAATTCCGGGTTTGACCCTGCCGACACCCTACGGCGGCAAGTACCGTCAGATCATGGTGGACATCGATCCGGCGGCGCTGCTCGCCCAGGGGCTGACCCCTACCGACGTGACCAACGCGGTCAATGCCCAAAACCTGACCGTGCCGGCGGGCGATGCGAAATTCGGCGACCGGCAATATGTCGTCAGCGTGAATTCGCAGCCTTCGACAGTCGAGCAGCTCAACACCATTCCGATCAAGACAGTCAACGGCGCCACCGTCTATCTGCGCGATATCGGGCATGTCCGCGACGCCTGGGCTGTGCAGCAGAATATCGTGCGAACGGATGGCAAGCGCAGCGTTCTCCTGACCGTGATTAAAAACGGCGACGCTTCGACCATCGATGTCGTCAACGGTGTCAAGGCCGCTCTTCCCACGATCCGGGCAGCCGCACCGCCGGGCATGGAAATCAAGGAGTTGTTCGATCAGTCCGTGTTCGTCTCTAATCCGAAGTTCTGGCCCCGAAGAGGCGATTGCCCCGTCATTTCAGGGCGTTAGCCTGCCGAGGCGCTTTTGTGTACCCATGTAAGTGCGACAGCATGACTTAGGTAAAAGCTCAGCAAATCGGCTATTCGATGCGGCATGTACATCGATCTTGTGCCCAACCGGGGCTCCAAGCCCGCCATCCTGCTCCGCGAAAGCGTGCGCGAGGGCAAGCGCATCAAAAAACGGACCATTGCGAACCTTTCGGCCTTGACGCTCGATCAGGCGGAAGCCATCCGGCTGGTGCTCAAAGGGGAGGGGCTTGCGCCCGCCGCGGGCGGCAGCCTCGAGTGCCTGCGCTCGCTGGCGCATGGCCATGTTGAGGCGGTGCGCATCGCTATGCGCCGGCTGGGTTTCGAGAAACTGATCGATGGCAAGGCTTCGCGCGAGCGCGATCTGGTTGTGGCGATGGTAGCGGGCCGCATTATCGCGCCCGAGGCAAGCAAGCTGGCCATGACGCATGCCTGGGCGGATACAACGCTGGCGGAGGATTTGGGCATCGCCGATGCCGATGAAGACGAGCTTTACGCCGCGATGGACTGGCTCATCGAACGCCAGGACAAGATCGAAAAGCGGCTGGCCAAGCGGCACTTGAAGGAAGGCGGGCTTGTGCTGTTCGATCTGACCTCCTCAAGCTTCGAGGGCACCACCTGCCCGCTGGCGAAGATCGGCTACAGCCGCGACGGCAAGCCCGGCACGCTGCAAGTGAACTACGGCCTGCTCACGGACGCACGCGGCTGCCCCGTCGCGGTCTCCGTGTTCGAGGGCAATACGGCCGATCCCAAAACGCTTCTTCCGCAGGTGGAGAAGGTGCGCGGCAGCTTCGGTATCGCCTCGCTGGTCATGGTTGGCGACCGCGGCATGATCTCGAACGTGCAGATCGAGGCCATGCGCAAAATGGAAGGCACCGGCTGGATTACCGCGCTGAAAAACGGCGCCATCGCCAAGCTCGCCGAAGCGGGTCAATTGCAGCTTGACCTGTTCGACGAGCGCAATCTCATCGGCTTTACGAGCGAAGACTATCCCGGCGAGCGGCTGGTGGCGTGCCGCAATCCCGAGCTTGCCAAACTGCGCGCGGCCAAGCGCAAGGACCTGATCGCGGCCACCGCTGGCGAGTTGGAAAAGGTCGCGGGCATAGTTGCCGCAGGCAAGCTCGCCAGGCGGGACAAGATCGGCGTCCGCGTCGGCAAGGTCCTCAACAAATACAAAGTTGGCAAGCACTTCGATCTCGATATCCAGGACACCGGGTTCAGCTTCCGCGTCAACGAAGACCGCGTTGCGGCCGAAGCCGCTCTCGACGGCCTCTATGTGATCCGCACCTCCGCCGCCGAGGCGGACATGAGCGCCGAAGCCGCCGTCTTGAACTACAAGCGGCTCGCCGAAGTGGAGCGCGCCTTCCGAACGCTCAAGGGCGTGGACCTTCAGGTTCGCCCGATCCGGCACCGGCTTGAGAGCCGCGTCAAGGCCCACATCTTCCTCAGCATGCTGGCCTATTATGTGCAATGGCATCTCGCCGAAGCCTGGAAGCCGCTGCTGTTCGCGGACGACGCGCTGGCGGACCCGGCGCGCGAGCGCGATCCCGTGGCGCCGGCCAAGCGTTCCAAAGCCGCGCTTGTCAAGGTGCACAGCCGGCAGCTCGCCGATGGCACGCCCGCACTCAGCTTTGGCGGCCTGCTCGCGCACCTGTCCACCATCGTGCGCAACACCATGCGCCGCACCGATGCCAGCCCCGGCGACGCTATGTTCAGCCTCACCACGCGGCCCACACCAAAGCAGCAGCAAGCCCTCGATCTTGCCGCCGCCATCGCGGTGTAGACAGTACCGCGCCTCCCGCTTCAATCGTAACAGATTGAAGTAAAAGGGAAAACGTCGGTGGCGCGCCAGGAACTTCGGTCTAATGCCATCCAGGGGGTGCTACGCGAAGGCACCATCGCCGCTGGCCTCACCGCGCTGATGATCCTTATCTTCCTTGGAAGCTGGCGTTCGACCCTTATCGTGATGATCTCGATCCCGCTTTCGATCCTCACGTCGCTTGCGGTGTTAAGCGCGCTTGGCGAGTTGATCAACACCATGACACTCGGCGGCCTGGCCCTGGCTGTCGGCATCCTCGTGGACGATTCGACCGTCACCATTGAGAACACGCACCGGCTTCTCGATGAGGGTGAAGACTACGATAAAGGCATCGAGGAGGGCGCCGCGGGGATTGCGCTCCCAACGCTGGTCTCGACGCTGGCCATCTCCTGCGTCTTCGTTTCGGTCGTGTTCCTCCAGGGCGCCCCCAAATACCTCTTCACGCCTCAGGGCTACGCCGTGGTCTTCGCGATGCTTGCGTCTTACACGATATCGCGGACGCTCGTGCCGATCATCAACCGCATTTTGCTTCGCGCCGAATATGAAGGCGGCCGCCATGTTCCTCCCAAAGGGCTGTTCGGCCGCTTTTCGGAAGGCTTCAACGCGCGCTTCGAGCGGTTCCGTGTTTTCTATGGCTGGGTGCTGGAGCGTCTGCTGAAGCATCGCTTCATTCTCCCCGCGATTGCCGTCGTGGTCCTTGGCACAGCGGGCGCGTTATCTTTCTATATCGGGCGCGATTTCTTCCCCGTGGTCGACTCCGGCCTGATCCAGCTTCATGTGCGCGCCCCAGCCCGCATGCGCATCGAGGACACGGAAAAATACTTCCAGCGCGTTGAGGACCGCATCGCGGATATCATTCCCGCATCCGAGCGCGAGCTGATTATGGATAATATCGGTCTGCCGCAGCGCCTCTACAACCTCGCCTTCACAGATGGCACGATCATCGGCGTGAACGACGGCATCATCCAAATCTCGTTGAAGGCCGATCACCGGCCAACGCAAGATTGGATCTCGAAGTTGCGCCGCGAATTGCCCGGCGCCTTTCCAGATCTGCTTTTCTATTTCCAGCCCGCCGACATGGTCACGCAAATCCTGAATTTCGGCGTGCCGACGCAGATCGACGTGCAAGTTCAGGGCAGGGACCCCAACAACGAAGAAATCGCGAAGGAGATCCAGAAGCAGGTCGCCAATGTTCGCGGCGCCGTTGACGTTCACGTCCAGCAGGAACTGGACGCACCCAATCTCTTTTTCACGATCGACCGCACCAGGGCGCAGGAACTGAACCTGCAGGCGCAGCAGATCGTGAACGACCTCACGATCAGTCTCAGCTCCTCCGAGCAGGTCTATCCGAATTTCTGGATCGATCCGAAGCAGGGCATTCCCTACTACCTCGCGGTCCAGACGCCGGAGCGCAAAGTCTCAACTGTGAACGATGTGTTGAACACGTCGATAACCGGAGCGTCCGGGAGCGCGTCCTCGCCCATTCCCAACACGCTCGGCAATGTCGCGACCATGAAGCGGCAATATATTCAGTCGGTTATCAATCATAACAACGTCGCCCCGGTCTACGACATCTATGCCAGCGTCGCCGATCGCGACCTTGGCGGCGTCGCGTCCGACATCGGCCGGATCATCGAATCCGTGCGGGGCAAGCTTCAGCCGGGCAACACTGTCTCGCTTCTTGGGCAAGCGCAGAGTATGCAATCGGCATTCACCCGCTTCACCATCGGGCTCCTGTTCGCGGCCGTGTTTGTTTACCTGTTGATGGTTGTCAACTTTCAGGATTTCGTCGATCCGCTGGCCGTGGTGCTTGGGCTTCCGGGTGCCGGCTGCGGCATTATTATGATGCTGTTCATTACCGGAACGACGCTCAGCGTCCCGTCGCTCATGGGTGCGATCATGGCCATCGGCGTTGCATCCGCGAACTCGATCCTGCTTGTGACCTTCGCGCGCGAGCGGGTCCAGGATAACATGCACCCGGCGGATGCCGCCATCGAGGCAGGGAAGACGCGCCTGCGGCCCGTCCTGATGACGGCAGGCGCAATGATCGTGGGCATGCTGCCCATGGCGATTGGCGCGCCCGGCGAGGAACAAAACGCCGTTCTGGCACGTGCTGTTATCGGCGGGTTGATCGTGGGCACGGCAACGACGTTGCTTGCGGTGCCTTATATCTATGCCGTCTTGCACGCCGTAAAAAACCGCGTGGAAGGCGGCAAGAGCAACGGCCAGAAGGAAAAGCAAAGCGTGCCGCAACCGGAAAGCCAGCGCACATGACGATGCAAGAGGAGTCCGTCCGGTTTCCCGATGAAAGCAGCGAACCGCATCAGGCCGCTCATGAAGGAGGCGGTAAAGAGACGCTGCGCGGGCCGGTACGGCCGCCGGAGCCCAGAAAATCGCAAGGCAGGAAGGCGCCGGACGACCCAAGAACTAACCGGCGCCGTTGGCGATCTTTCGCCGGTATCGGTTTCCTGGTTGTTATCGGCGTGGGAACCGCCGTCGGCTATGGCGTTTACGCGCGCAACCAGCGCAATCAGGCTGCGCAAAGCGAACTCGCCACACGCAAGGACCGGATTACCGAGGTGCGGGTCGAAAAGGTCAAGGCCGTTGACACGCCGAGGGAGTATCACCTCCCCGCCACAACCCAAGCCTTCGACAGCGCAACGATTTACGCGCGTCAAAGCGGCTATATCGCCCGGCGGCTGGTCGATATCGGGAGCCGCGTTAAGGCCGGCGATCTTCTCGCGGTCATCTCCGCGCCCGAGGTCGACGATCAACTCACCCAGGCACGCGCACAACTGCAGCAGATGCAGGCGACGCTTGAGCAAACAGATGCCAACCGCGCGCTTGCTGACGTGACGAACAACCGCTTCAAGCCGCTTGTCCAGCAGGGCTGGGAGACGAAGCAAACCGGCGATCAAACTCACTTTAATCTCGCCGCGCAAAATGCAGCCGTGGACGTTGCCAAGTCCAACATCCAGGCCCAGAAAGCGCAGATCGCGCGGCTTGAACGGCTGCAATCCTATGAACGTGTGGTGGCGCCCTTCGAGGGAGTCATCACGCAGCGCAACATCGACATCGGCAGCCTTGTGGCGGCTGACGCGACCTCGGGCACCCCGCTCTTTGCCATCGCGCACGACAATGTCATGCGCGTGCAGGTGCACGTCCCGCAAGAGGTTGCTTTACAGCTCAAGCCGGGCATGGTGGCGACGCTCGATGTGCCGGAACTCCCCGGCCGCAATTTTACCGGTAAAGTCGCGCGCACGGCGAATGCGCTCGATCCTGGCACGCGAACGCTGCTCGTGGAGGCGGATGTGAACAATCCAGACCGGACCTTGTCTCCCGGCCTCTATGGAACCGTGCACTTTCTCATCCCGCGGCCGGCTCCCGTCATGATCGTTCCGTCTTCAGCGCTGATTTTCGATCAGCACGGCATGCAGGCGGCACTTTACGGCGATGGCGAGGCGCATCTGCAGAAGGTTGGCATCGGCGAGGACAATGGCGCCGAGGTGCAGATCGCAACCGGACTGAAGCCCGGTCAGGACCTGATCGTGAACCCGCCTGCCGGGATCACAAACGGCACGAGGGTCAAGCCGGCTGCGGCCAAGCTTCCGCCGAAAGGCAGCCAGCAGGCAAAGGGCTGACGATTTTTTTGGACGCTCATAGACCGTCTATAGACCGTCTAAAAACTTGGCTTTCGCGCAAAGGTTGAGGGCTCTTTAAGCGATCTGCAACTTGATACAGCTAAGAGTTGCATTTAATCGCTGAAGCATCCGTCTAGCGTTGGGCTTCGCTTAACGGGAGACGAACGATGGCACGTAGTGGAATTCCAACGGTCGCATTAATAGTTGCGGGACTGATAGCGCCGGCTTACCCGGCTGAGTTCAGTATTAGAGAAGATCCCGATCTGACATGGCACGGCGTCACTGTCTACGGCGTCATCGACGTGGATTACGCCTATCAAACCCACGGCGCTCCGCTCAGCGGGTCATTTTATCCAGGCATCGCCTATAATATTTCAAGCGCGAAGTACGCGAACAAGGCGGTTTCGACCTTGGCGGACAACGGCCTTGAGCAGTCCAAGGCCGGCTTGAAGATTGAAGAGCCGGTTGAGAACGGCTGGGCCGCAATCGGCAAAATCGAAGCGGGATTCAACCCGGTTTCGGGGGAGCTTGCCGATAATTGTGCAAGCCTTGTCAGGAACAATGGCAAACCTCTGACGGCGCAGACCGCGAATGGCGACGGGGGCCGCTGCGGTCAGCTCTTTAGCGGACCGGTCTATGCGGGCGTAAGCAAAGCGGCCTACGGCACCTTGACGTTCGGCCGGCAGCAATCGCTGGAGCTTGACGCCATCGGGGTCTACGATCCCATGGGACTGCCCTACGCCTTCTCGCTGATCGGTTATTCGGGCGGCGCCGCATCCGGTATCGGAAACACGGAGACCGGCCGCTGGGACAACGCGGTCAAATACGCCTACGCGTTTGGACCGGGCCACGCCGCCGCGATGTATACAGCTGGAGGGCAGGATACCGCACTTTTTGGTGGCGGCTATGGCTTCGACGCCGGAGCCAGCTACCGCGGCTTCTCAATCGACGCCGTCTATACCCGCGAACGGGGAGCGGTGTCCTCGTCGTCCCTTGGGTATTCCACGTCGGGCAGCACTGGAACTTGCAACGCAACCGGCGTAGGCGGCGGCAATTTGTGTCCGTCCGGGAATGTCCTCAACGGGACCATTACAGACGGCGAGTTCTTGGTCGGTCATGGGTAAATATGCCCTTGATTTCGGCGGCGGCTCCAAGGGCGAAGCCGGCAAACTCAGCCTCTTCGCCGGCTATGTGCATACCACCCTGACCAATCCACAGGACCCGGTCGCGGCAGGGTCCACGACGATCGGCGGATATGTGCTTCAAACCGTCAACAACCAGCCCTATGCTGCCGGCAGCGCGAAGACCTTACAAACCGCGTGGGCAGGCGCCAGATACGAGTTACCGTCCGGCTGGAGCTTTACCGGTGCATATTATCGCATGAGCCAGGACGATTATCTCACGAATGCCAGCGCCGGCAGCAATACCTGCGCGCACATCACCGCGAGCAACAAGGCGAACGCTGCCTATGTGGGAAATACAACGGCCAGCAATTGCTCCGGAGATCTGAACCAGGGTTCACTCCTGGCAGACTATCAATTCAACAAACATTTCGACATCTATGGGGGCGTTAGCTATTCCGAAGCCGGCGGGGGGCTGGCGTCCGGCTTCCTTCAGAGCAACACGGCGGTCTTCGTAACCGGCACGCGCCTGAGATTCTAGACACTGTCCCTCTTATGGACTCGCCTCCCCCAATGGTTCGTAGATGCCCAGAGAACTTCCTCTCCATAAGGGGAGGCGAGTCCATAAGAGGCGCCAGCGGCGGCGTCTCGAAGGATGAACTCACCGGGCGCAAACCGCGCCCGGTTTGTATAGCAGTTCAGCAGGAAACAATTCAGGCGGGAAGCTCCCTCGTCCCGTCCTCCGTCACGGTTCTGCTCGCGATCGATGTCATGATCAGAGCCAGGCCATACATGAACAGGTTCACGCCCACGAGCAGCCCGATAACCCAGGCCGAGGTTCCCGGCCAGCCTGCCATGATAATGCCGGCCAGTACGAGGTCGATGATCCCGCTCAACAGCACCCATCCCCATGATTTCAAGGCGCGCCGGTGTGCGAGCGACGCGAAAATCTGTGTGATGCCTTGGGCAGCGAAAAAGGCGGCCAGAATGAGCGTTAGCGACATCATCCCGACGAAGGGGTGCCGTAGCAGATAAATCCCTGCCAGGATCGCGAGAGCTGCGGTGAGAAAGCTCCAGATCGAGCCGGGCACATCCCGTCCGGTGAAGAAGCTGACGATGCCGACGATGCCGCCGATCAGGAACAGCCATCCGGCCATTTTCACGGCCACAACTGTTGCCAAAAGCGGTGCGCCGATCGCGAGAAGGCCCAGCGCGGCCAGGACGACGCCTTGGATGAGAAAGAGAATCCAGTGATCGTGGATCACCTCCCGTTCATGGTCTAGTGCCATATTCAAGTCAGAGCTAGCGGTACTCATTGGTTACACCTCGCATTGCGCCCAGAATTTCGTGGCGCGCGCGACCCGCGCCAGCGCTGCGCCACCCAGAGGTCAATGGTGCGGTTTGCGCATTGGTTTTTCGATAAACTTAGAAAATGGACTTTATTAAAAATTCCGCTAGAGAAAAGCTTAGGCTTGTTTTTTTTTGGTGAGAAGCTGAGAGAGGCGTATGGTTAAGCTTTTGTTGCCAACCAGGTGTTCGATATGCTAGCTCACGGCCGAGCTTTTGATTACCTAGTTGCGTCAGGGGATGGACATGATCCAGGAAGAGCGCTGCCCGAACGGCGCGCCCAAGTGCGATTATCGCGAGGCACATGAGTTGACGCTCGTTGGCACGATCATGCACGCGATCGAACACCACAATAAAACAGAGGACGCGGAGTGTTGCCCCGCCTGCTTGCGGGATGCTCTTCTCGCCGTCGCCGCGCTCTTGCATGTCGAAGCGGTGCGTCTCAATTCTGCAAATGGTGGAGAAACACACACCTTAGAGGCGGACTTTGCGAACGCCGCGTGTCAGAGATTAGCCGATATCTCCGAAGCCATGCCGATGCCGGTCAACGGCTTCAAGCACTGACAGGCGCTCCCGCTCGCCTCACTCGTCCTGTGGAGACTCGGGATCGTGGACGTTTTCGCCTTCCAGTCTCTCTCTTTGCCGCAGGATCACGAGCACTCCAAGCATCTCGGTGACGAAGCCACTGTAACTCCAGCCGAGTTTTCGTGACGCGGTCCAAGTTCTCTCGATCCGCTTCTCAAGCGCAGTCCGGTGCTTCGCGCTTACTGTGGCGTTTCTGGCTGCTCTAATGCTGGCAGCGGAAGCCTTGCTCCCGCCAACAACATTCCGATGCTCGCGGTCGCGCTCACGCATCGTTTTCCGCGCTCCTCATCGGCAATCGCCGTTATAATCGTCAGCCTTTTTCATGAGAGGCTATGGTTATAATTTAGTTGATTATGGGTCTCATTGTCAACGTTATGTTTTAACCATTTTATCCCGCGGCTGGAAACAGTCGCGCCGCGAAAAGGCGAACCGGGGATGGTGTCTTACACATAAGTGTATGACTTATCTTAGTTTTTGTTCTGACCCATGGTATTTACGCCGGCATGGACCCTGACGCGCCCCGGCGAGTTTATCCGACAGGACAGGGATGGGCCGACGGTCCATCGTCGTAAAGAAAGTGGATCCCACATGCAGAAGATTCGATTCAAAGCCGCTGTAGCGGTGTTCGGCTTGTTTACCGCTGGCCAAGTTGCCTTCGCCGGTACGGTTTCGCCAGACGCCAGCACGCCTGAGGCGGCCGCCAGCGGCGTCACGCTTGCGGCGCATAGCGCTGGCGGAGGCGGCGTTGGCGGAGGCGGCGGAGGCGGTGGTCGCGGCGGCAGCTTCGCGTCAGGCGGCGTTGGCGTGAGCCGCGGCGGAATTAATAGCGGCCGGGCCTTCAGTACAGGACCACGCAGCGGCCGGGGCTATGTGCGGGAAGGCAGGGGTAGCTATGGATATCGCAGGCGCGGTTATGGCTTCGCGCCGTTCGTAGGCTATGGATATAACGATACCTATTATGGTGGCGGTAGCTGCTATTGGAACTGCCGCAGCTCCGGGTACGGTCCCGGCTATTGCCGCTCCTATGCGGTCAATTTCTGCTAAGAATCGGCATTTCGGGAGCCGCGTCGGCGGCTCTCAGCCGTCGAGTTCGGGGTAATGGCGGAATATCCCCTCCTCATTGAAAGGTATGCGCCGTGGGGAAGCGAGGTACGCCGCGACGCGGGGATGCGCGCTCACCAGGTCATGTAGGGCGATAACTTGCGGCGACTGCTGCTCCAGTTCAGCCATGGTGCGCGGGAAGGCGTATCGAAGCCCGGCGCCGATTTGGAAGAGTGAGAGATCGGGATAGGTTAGCCGGTCCCCGATCAGGTGGCCGTTTCCCGGCTTGCCGTTGGCGAGGATGCCTTCAAAATAGCGCAGATATTTTGGCGCCCGGCTCTCCCGGAAATCGCCGGCTCGTCTTTTCGCTTCTTTGCGCTGGTCCTCGTAGTAAAGTGCGCTCGCGATGGGATGATGCGCGTCGTGGATCTCCACGACAAAATCCGCGATCGTGAGCTGAAGCTGGTTTGCCCAAAGCTTGCCGGGGTCGTCTTGCGGCGCGAGATTGTGGCGCGCGCCGAGGAACATGAGGATGTTCGCGGTTTGACCGATGACGAGGCCGCCAGCCTTCAGAAATGGCGGGGCGAAGGGCGGCCGCTCCAAGACGGCGGTGCCGGGAAGTGGCAGCATAGTGTCGAGCGCCTCTTCGCCGTCCGTTCCGCGGGCCACATCGCGATATGGCACGCCCGCAGCTTCCAGCGCCAAGCGGATAAACTCGCCGCGCCCTTGGATCGATGGCCAATAGTAGAGTTCGTATGCGGTCATTGCCTTCACCTTCCCGAAGCGGATGTTCCGGGTAACACCGGGCATGCTTTCGAGGATCGCGGCAAAATATATCTCTCGAAGCTCGGGGGCGGAAAAACCCGGTGGCGTAAAGCCGGAATTCCGGATTGAAATTGCCCGCGCTCCCGCGCAAAGCGATGGCCGCTGAAAAGAAGAGAACCAAAACAGCGCGTTTCGTGGAAGGGGGACTGCGGCGGACTGCCCGCGGCAGAGCGGGGATCCGCCGCGGGCGCCACAGCACTGGCATCGCTTTAACCGTGCATAGTCAGAACGTTTAGGCGCGCCGCTTATTCCAGGGTATATTTTGATATATTCTTAATTCTTGAAGCTGGTAGCGATCCTTCGGCCGGACGGCTGCAAATGCGAGGACTCCTCGGAGCCTCGCATTTGCGGGTTCTTCTGTGCCTTATTCGCCCGCTAATCCCCACTTTTCCGGAGAACGCCAGAGCCGGGAGCGCAGCAACTCGCGCTCGAAGATGAACTCCTTCGGCAACCGGTCGAAGAACTTCTCGAAATGTTCCTCGTGGAGGTGAGCCTCGGCCGTACCCGCGGCACGCCCGACAGACATCAACTCATAGAACGTGGCCGGCTTGAATTCGAGGCCCTTCCACTCGAGGTCCTCATGCCGGGGCATCCAGCCGATGGGGCTCTCGACACCATAGCCGCGGCCATTCACGCGGTCGACGATCCACTTCAGCACGCGCATGTTGTCCCCGAAGCCGGGCCACATGAACTTGCCGTTTTCGTCTTTCCGGAACCAGTTGACCCGGAAAATACGCGGCGGGTTGGGAACCTTCCGGCCGACATTCAGCCAGTGGGTGAAGTAGTCCGCCATGTTGTAGCCGCAGAACGGCAGCATCGCCATGGGATCCCGGCGCATTGCTGCCTGAACGCCAATCGCTGCCGCGGTGCCTTCCGATCCCATCGTTGCTGCGAGATACACGCCATGGGACCAGTTGAAAGCCTGGAACACAAGCGGGAAATCCTTGCTCATCCGGCCGCCGAAGACGAAGGCCTTGACCGGCACGCCTTCCGGCTTTTCCCAATCCGGATCGATGGATGGGCACTGGCTGGCAGGCGCTGTGAAGCGCGCGTTCGGATGGGCGGCGGGGTGGCCGCTAGCAGGCGTCCAGTCTTCGCCCTTCCAGTCGATGGCGTGAGCCGGTGCGTCCGACATGCCTTCCCACCAGATGTCGCCGTCGTCAGTGAGAGCGCAGTTGGTGAAAATGCAGTTCTCGGTGATCGACGCCATGGCGTTCGGGTTCGACTTCGTGTTCGTGCCCGGCGCGACGCCAAAAAACCCAGCTTCCGGATTGATGGCGCGCAGTTGGCCGTCCGGCGCTTTCTTGATCCAGGCGATGTCGTCACCGACCGTGGTCACTTTCCAGCCTTCGAACCCTTTCGGCGGCACGAGCATGGCGAGGTTGGTCTTGCCGCAGGCGCTCGGGAATGCGGCGCCGAGATAGGTCTTTTCGCCGTCCGGTGCCTGAATGCCCATGATGAGCATGTGCTCGGCCAGCCAGCCTTCGTCGCGCGCCATCACAGAGGCGATGCGCAAGGCCAGACACTTCTTGCCCAGAAGGGCATTGCCGCCATAGCCGGAACCGTACGACCAGATTTCATAAGTCTCCGGGAAGTGAACGATGTATTTGTGCTTGATGTCGGGCTCGCATGGCCACGGCACATCCTTCTGTCCCGGGGCAAGCGGGGCGCCGACCGAGTGCATGCAGGGGATGAAAAAGCCATCGGGGCCGAGCGCGTCGAGCACGGGAGTGCCCATGCGCGTCATGATCCGCATGTTGGTGACGACATAGGGGCTGTCGGTGATCTGCACGCCGATCTTAGCAATTGGGGAGCCTATCGGGCCCATGCTGAACGGGATGACGTACATCGTGCGCCCGCGCATGCAGCCATCGAAACAGCCGTTTAACGTCTCGCGCATCTCGGCGGGGGGCGCCCAGTTGTTTGTCGGGCCGGCATCCTCCTTACTGATGGAGCAGATAAACGTCCTGTCCTCGACCCGGCCAACATCGGAAGGATGCGAGCGCGCCAAATAGGAATTCGGCCGCTTTTCCGGATTGAGCCGGATAAACGTCCCAGCATCGACCATTGCCTGGCAGAGGTGGTCGTATTCTTCTTGCGAACCGTTACACCAGACGACCTGGCTGGGTTTGCACAGGGCAGCCATTTCATCGACCCAAGCTCTAAGCTTGGCGTTTTTTGTCGGGCTAGTTACGGCAGCATCCATAGGCTTTCCCCTTGAGCGTTAATAGAAAACCGAACAACTCGCGTCAAAGCACGTCACGTGGATGACCGAGGCATGTTGTCTTTTTCTTAACACTCAAGCTACAGGGAGAACGATTGGCGTGCAAGCGAAAGCTAGCATCGTGTTCATCGCCTCTTGATGTTGTAATTCCAACGAAGTTTTCCCATTGCCGGAAGATTTCAGCGGCAGGTCTCCGGTAGAAAAACGTCCGTCCTGGGCCATAAGTGTTGCCAGTGATAGTAATGTACTTCATCTTGGCCCACCGCTGCCAAGACACCCGATATCACCGCAAAAGACGATTAGGTCATTGCCGGATGCCGCGCTTGCCGCACGGCTCGGGGCGGAACATGTGGCGCGCCCGAAACTGCTGGCGTTTAGAAGCCGATGGAAGCCAGCAGAGCGATAGTTATGAGTGTTGCCACGAACGCCACGCCGTATGTGCAGAGTTTCAGCAAGACCAGCGGACCAGCCCGCATATCCTTCAAGGTCAAAAACAGCCGCTCGGCGCCATGCCAGAAGAATAGTACGATAACCGCAAGCAGAACGAGCTTTCCGATGGGATTGCGGGCAAACGCCAGCACCGTGTCGTAGCTCTCGAAACTCGAAGGCAGGCCGGTGCCGGTTGGCGCCAGAATACCAGTCATCAGAATCAGAGCTGGGCCGAACAGGGCGGACAACATGCCGCCCGCGCCGAACATCAACCAGAAGATTGGCGAGATGCTGCGCTCTTGATGGACCTGCTGTTTCATCGCACCACTCCCACCGCAATCGCTACCAGCGCCGTTGAACAAACCGCCGCGGCCAGAACCGCCAATGCCGTGATCCGGCCCTGGGGAACAGCTTTGGTGCCAACCATCACCTTAGGCATTGTCTTCGGCAGGGTCTGGAACCAAGTGACCGTATGGAACACCATCCACGCGAGCAAGAACACGTGCAGCGCTATCGACCAAGGGGTCGCGAGAAGCTGCAAGTATTGCTCATAAGCTTCGCGTCCGCTTGAAAGGGAATACAGGCCATACAAGAGAATGGCGCCGTATGTTCCCACGGCAACGCCGCTCAACTCGCGAAGCGTGTAGCCAAGATAGGGCTTATGCGCCCACCAATAGGGCCGCATCGGCCGGCGATAGGGTCGCTTTTCGCTCATTAGGTCCTCAAGGCGCGCAAGAAAAAGTCGAAGGCGCTTTTGGTCTTATTCTGATTGATGGCGTTGGCCGGATCGACATGCTTCGGACAAACCTCCGAACACACTCCGACCGCCGTGCAGGACCAAACGCCATCCTCGCTATGGATCGTGTCGAGGCGCTGCTGCTGGCCGCCATCGCGGGAGTTGCCGTTATAGCGCTGCAACAAAGCCATGGCGCCGGGCCCGATGAAGGCCGGATTTACACCGAACTGCGGGCAGGCTGCGTAGCACAGCATGCAATTGATGCAGTCGCTGAAGCTTTCGTAAGCCGCGAGTTGCGCCGGCGTCTGGAGATAGGGGCCTTCTTCAACCGATTTTTCTGTCTTCGGTATGATGTAGGGGTAGATGCTCTCGATCTTTTTGACAAAATCCTCAACCGTTACGACAAGATCGCGTTCGATGGGGAAGTTGTTTAGCGGTTCGACCGTGACGGGACCTGGCGCAAGATCGCGCAGAAACGTATTGCAGGCGAGTTTTGGCTCGCCGTTGATCATCATGCCGCAGCTTCCGCACACAGCCATGCGGCAGGACCACCGGAAGGACAAAGTGCCATCCATGGTGTCCTTGATGTCCTGCAGCCCCTGCAGAACCGACGAGTTGTAGGTGTAAGGGACCTTGAACGACTCGAATATGGGCTCGCTGTCCGAAGCAGGGCGGTAACGGAGAACGCGCAACTCGATCGTCTTGAGGGCTGCCGCTGTATCATGCATGGGCCGCATCCTTTTTGGCCTTTTCGAGCTGCTCTCCCAAAGCCCCGTAGGCGCGCTGGGCGGGTTGCGATTTCGTAATTTTGACAGGTCCGTAAGTGATTTCCGGAGCCGCGCCGGGACGGTAGGTCGCGAGGCTGTGGCACAGGAAATTCACGTCGTCGCGGGTTTCAAAGCCGTCCAGCCGCTGGTGCGCGCCGCGCGACTCGCGGCGGGCAAGCGCGCTTTGCGCCATCGCCTCTGCAACGTCGAGCTGGTAACTGAGCTCCAGCGCGCTGACCCAATCGGTGTTCCAAACGGACGAGCGGTCTTCAAGCGCAACATCCGCATAGCGCTTCTTGATCTCCGCAAGTTTATCGCAGGCTTCCTGCATCTCCGGGCCAAGCCGGTAGATACCGCAGCCTTTTTCAGTGGCGAGTGCCATTTCCTTCCGGAGATCGGCATGGCGTTCGCCTCCGCCGGTCCGGTCGCGGATCGAAAGAGCCTGTGCCTCGCCTGCCTTTGCGAGGTCGAGGAGGCGAGTTGTCTGCCCCATGTCCACATCGCGCGCGAATTTGACTGCCCCCTCGCCCGCGGACCGGCCGAATACCAGCAGTTCCGACAGCGAATTGGAGCCAAGCCGGTTGGCACCATGGATGCCGACGCTCGAACACTCGCCCACGGCGTAGAGGCCGGGTAGCGGCGCGGCGCATTGGCCGTCGACGAGAATACCACCCATCGTATAATGCACGGCTGGCCGGACCGGGATTGCTTCCTTCGCAGGGTCCAGGCCCATGAACTCCTCGGACAAGTCGCAAATCAGCGGCAGGCGTTCCCTGAGCTTGGCGTGGCCGAGATGCCGCATATCGAGCAGCACGGCACTTCCGTGCGGCGTGTCGATGGTGCGGCCTTTGCGCTCCTCGTGCCAGAACGCCTGGCTCAGCCTGTCGCGCGGCCCAAGTTCCATCGCCTTGTTGCGCGGTTCCGGCGTCGCCGGCCCGAGCCCGTAGTCCTGCAGATAGCGATAGCCGTCCTTGTTCAGCAGGAAGCCGCCTTCGCCGCGGCAGCCCTCGGTGAAAAGGATGCCCGTCCCCGGCATACAGGTCGGGTGATATTGCATGAATTCCATATCGCGCAGCGGTACGCCATGCCGGTAGGCGAGCGCCATGCCGTCCCCGGTGACGATGCCGCCGTTGGTGTTCTGCCGGAACACGCGGCCGGCGCCACCGGTCGCGAGGATCACCGCGCGGGCGGTGATCGCCGTAAATTCTCCCGTGGAAAGCGACAGCATGACCGCGCCTTGCGCGCGCCCGTCGTCGACCAGCAGATCGGTGCAGAAATATTCATCGAAGCGCTTGATGGAGGGGTATTTCGTCGAGGTTTGGAACAGCGTGTGGAGAATGTGGAAGCCGCTGCGGTCGGCGGCAAACCACGTCCGCTCGATCTTCATGCCGCCGAAGGCGCGCACGTTGATGTTGCCGTCGGGCTTGCGGCTCCAGGGGCATCCCCAATGTTCGAGCTGCACCATTTCGGGCGTGCAGCGGCTGACGAAATATTCGACGACATCTTGCTCGCAGAGCCAGTCGCCGCCCGAGACCGTGTCGTTGAAATGATGGTCGAGGCTGTCGTGCGCTTGCACGGCGCCCGCCGATCCGCCCTCCGCCGCCACCGTATGGCTGCGCATTGGGTAGACTTTGGAGACCAGCGCGATGGTCAGGCCCGGATCCGACTCGGCTGCGGCGATTGCAGCCCTAAGGCCCGCGCCGCCGGCCCAATAATCAGGATATCGGCGTTGAAGTGGTGCACCGCAAAGCTCCGATCAGAGAATGGAAAGCGAATGAAGAGATGTCAGCCAACAGGTAGATAGCAAGTTCCATAAGCACGCCCCATGCCAAAGCGCGAGCCCCTGAACCTTGCCGCCAACATAGACGGGACTTTGGCGTCTGTCCATAGGGTGAGACAGTTCGGGAAGCCGGGACCGGCAGCGAAGCCTTATCAAGTCCCGGGTTTGCGGCAGCCCGTATTTTACGGATCGCCACGCGGCCGAAGAAAATTGCCATACAGGGGATGGGCTTACAGGACCATTCCGCACACGGCGCGCCAGCCGCTGGCGTATTCTGTGGTAAATCTCACACACAGACAAAGCGTGACCCTGTCTGACCAACCTCCAGCGCAGGTTGTACTTGCACTGGAATATCTGGACGAGTAGCTTGGCCGTTCAGCTCATAAGGAAAGCCGTTGGCGGTGTTTCGAAAATCAGTCCTGGCCTATGTCTTGATTTAGTCGCTGGCTGGCCCGGCGTTTTCTGCCGCCCCTGAAATCGGAACAACCGTTGCGGTCAAGAATGACGTCATTCTTGAAAGCGGAGGAAGCAAGCAGCCGCTTTTCAAAGGCTTGGCTTTGCATCAGGATGAAGTCATCGTCACAGGCGGCGGCGCCAGCGCCGAAGTGGAACTGCTCGACAAGACCAAACTCGCCGTTGGCCCAGATGCGAGGATCGTCCTCGACAAATTCGTTTACGATGCCAGTGGCTCCCGAGGGTCGATCTCTGTCAATGTCTCGAAGGGCGCCTTCCGGTTTCTCACCGGCATCGCAGCGAAGGACTCTTACGAGATCAAGACTCCAACGGCATCGCTCGGCGTTCGGGGTACAATTTTCGACGTCTATGTCGGCGCCCTCGGCGAGACCGCTGTCCTGCTTCATGGAGGTGCCGTCCATGTCTGCAATGTGGGGGGCGCCTGTCAGCTCCAAGATCAAGTGGGGACGATCTACTTTGTGAGCGTGGACGGCGTTATTTCTTCGCAGTCCAAATGTGGCGGATTTACCCGGGGGACCAGCCCTGAAACGGCCTTTCCGTTCGTTGGAAAGGCGCTGGCGGTCGACCCTGTCCGGCGCATGTCCCTTCGCGATTTCGACTGCGCTCCCAGATTTAAACCGCCGGTAACGATCACAACGGCTACAACCCCGCCATCGCCAAGCTTGTCGCCGGCCGAAGTCTTGGGCTTGGCGATTTCGGGAGGTCTCATCATAGGGGTCCCGGTTGTGGCAAGCCAGCAAAGCAGTCCTTGAGAACCCCCCGCCGCCCAAAAATGCAAGAGTTACCGCACCGGCCTATGCGACAAGTTTTTCGACTTTCGCAAAGTGGCTCAGGCTTAGCCATGCACCCACATCGGCCTCAAGCTGCCTGTTGCCTGTAAAGACGATCCTCCCTTGATCCTTGGCGCGAGCGATCGTTGTGTATCCCATCCATATCTCGGTCATGGTCCGCAGTCCGGTCGATACATAGAGATCGACGTCTGAGCCTGGATCGACCGAGCACAAATCGACATCCCGATCAGGCTGCACGATCAACCACCAGTTTTGTTTCGCTTTCGGAAGATCGGAGAAGATGACATGAATTGTCGTCCGGCGGCGCGGCATGGGCGTGGGGTCGATGTTGCGCCTGATATCCCACATCAGGAGATTGGGATCCAAATTCTGCAACGACGCCTCTGTCTCGATCCACCTCTGGCCCCAAACACCCGCTGCCTCCACGACGGGCTTCAATTCCCACCCCGCCTCGGTCAAACGGTACTCGAAAACGTCAGGCTCGCCCGCCACAGGGGTGCGGGTGAGGATTCCAGCAGATTCCAATTCTTTCAAGCGCTTCGACAAAAGTGCAGGCGACATTCTCGGCACACCGCGCCTTAGTTCATTAAAGCGAGTGGACCCGGCAATCAGTTCGCGGAGGAGAACCAGGGTCCATCGGACGCCGAGAATCTCCGCTGCCATCGCCACGGGACAGAATTGCTTGTAGCTCATGGGCCGCCTCCTGATCTCACGCCGGCATCCCGCCGTAAGAACAAGAGTTTACCCGTCACAGAGAACGGCGGCTAGTACAGTGTCTGTACTGGGTGAGATTCAGTTCGTGAACTAGCCGCCCGGCAAGCGGAGGTGAGATGGTCCAGTCAACGCGCCGCATTGCACGGCGAGTAAAACCTTGAAAGGAACTGTCATGCCACTGGTAGACATTCACCTCATCGAAGGCGTCTTCGACAAGAGCCAAAAGCAGGCCATGATCAGCAAGGTAACCGACGCCATGGTGGAAATTGAAGGCGAAGCCATGCGCGGCCTCACCTGGGTCCGCCTGTATGAGGTTGCAAGCGGGGAATGGGGCATCGGCGGCAAAGTGCTGACCGCCGGCGATGTGAAAGCCCTCCAAGCCCAAGGCACATAAAAGGAAATGCAAGAGGTTCAGACTGAGGATCTGGACCTCTTGCATTTCACAATGAGTTCATCGAAACGTTAAGTTTACGCTTCCAAGGACACGGAGCGAGTAGTATCAAGCCGCTTCGTGGGCGGTCTCGCCTGCCCAGATAGGTGGCCTGCGGGCATGCCAGCTCCTTGCGATTTCGAGTTGGCGCGCGAGCCTCAGCAGCAATCCATCAGCGCCAAGCTTTCCGGCGAACTGGATGCCGATGGGCAGACCGTCCGGCGTCCAGTAAAGCGGAACCGACATCGCAGGTTGCCCTGTCATGTTGAAGGGCGCCGTGAAGGCGGCAAAGGCAAAGCTTTTCGCAGCCACCGACCTAAGGAGGGCTTTCATGAGCCAAGGCGATTTCAAGGCGTCCACAAGGCGCAGTGCAATTTCCTCCGTGCCCGTCATGCGGGTTTGTCCGATGCGCAGCGGCGGGGTGGCGAGCACAGGGCTTATGAGAATGTCGTAGCGGTCGAAGAAGGATATGAAGGTCTTTGTTGCTGCCGCGATGACCTGGCCCGCGTGCTCTTCGGCGGCACCGCCCAGCAGGCGGCCGGCCGCGGCGAGCGACCAGGTTGCCGCCTCCACGTCGCCGCGCTCGGGTTTTCGCCCCAGAATCTGCCCCGTCGATTTAAGGCCCTGATGCGCTCCGATCGCCCAATAGGTCAGAAAGGCCATTCCGAATTCGCTATAATCGAGTTGCGGCTCGGCGTCTTCGACGTCATGTCCGAGATCCTGCATGAGTTTGACAGCGTCATCCAGCGCGGCCCGCACCTCCGGAGCGACCTTAGAGCCGAACATGGCGCTACGGACCACGGCCACACGCAGGCGCCCCGGCGGTGTTTCAAGTCCGCTAAGGAAACCGCCGTAGCCGGGATTGCATACCGCGTCGAGAGCCGCAGCCGAATCGCGGACGGAACGGCTTATTACATGATCGACACCGAAATCGGAGCCTGCGGCTTGGACTTCGGCACTCGTTGGATTCAGACCGCGCGATGTCTTTAATCCGAAAAGGCCGCAGCAGCTCGCCGGAATCCGGATCGACCCTCCGCCGTCGGAAGCGTGGGCCATGGGCACGATGCCCGCCGCAACCGCAGACGCAGCGCCGCCGCTCGATCCGCCAGGCGTGAGGCTCGGGTTCCACGGGTTGCGGCAGGGGCCGAACAGCTCAGGCTCGGTGACCGGCACAAGCCCGAATTCGGGCACGTTCGTCTTGCCGAAGAGGATCAGCCCCGCGCGCCTGAAGCGCTTGATCAGTTCACCATCCTCGCGCGGAATGAAATTCGCAAACAGCCGGCTGCCCGAGGTGAACGGCGCCCCCGCCACAGCCGGTCCTAGATCCTTGGCAAGAAACGGCACACCGGCAAGCGGCAAATTAAGGTCAGCGGCAGCGGCGTCGCGCGCGGCAGTTTCGTCCATGCGATAGATGACGGCATTGAGCACAGGGTCCGCCCGGTCGGAACGGGCGGCCGCCTCTTCGAGAAGCTCGCGCGCGCTGACCTCCCGTTTGCGCACCAAATCCGCAAGGCCCGCGGCGTCGTAGCGATCGTAATCGGAAAATCCGCCCATCGTCTTCCCTCAGGGTTCAAAGCTGCCGCATAAAGATGCCACTTCCCGCGATTCCGTTGAACACGGACTGTACCGCAATCGCGGCGAGAAGAATGCCGAAGACGCGCATGATCACCCTCTGCGCCGTCACCCCGATCCACTCGCGGATTTCTTGCGCTGCGAGCATGAGAATGAGCGTGAACCCCATGACGGTGAAGAGCGCGGCGATGACGGAGACTTGATCGGCGAGATTTCCCTTGGCATTGGCCATGAGCAGCATCGCGCCAGACATGGCGCCAGGTCCGGCGAGGATCGGGGTTGCGAGCGGGAATACGGCAATGTCGTCGTCCTTCGCCTGGGCTTCAGCGTTTTCCGGCTGGGATATTGTGCTGCCGCCGATCTTTGCCTCGAAGATCATGTCGAGCGCTATGATGGCTAGGATGATGCCGCCTGCAGCCTGCAATGCGGGAAACGTAACGCCGAGCGCCTGGAGGATCGCCGTCCCGAACAGCGCGAAAAAGAGGATGATTCCGGTCGCGATGCCGACGGCCTTCAGCGAAACGGCGATGCGCTCGGCCCGGCTGAAGCGCGGGCAAAAGGACGCGAACAACACCGCCGCCTCCACCGGGCCGATGGTGGCGAAGAATGTTGCGAAGGCCGGCAAAGCATTTCCGAGCATGATCCAAAGCAGCAAAGAGCGCTGCCTCCGTCAAGAACCGGGACGCCGCCGGGTTCCTTGCACCGCCCATCCGCTCCTTGGTCCCGGCACGCTCGGCTACGACCTTCTCAAGGATATATTGAAGAAGAAATACTCGGCGCCCGAAAGACTGATGCGGGACGCTCCTACGACCCGCGCCGCTCAATCCGGCTCGTGGCGGCGCCTGCGCAGGAATATTGCGCCAACAACGAACGTCAGCCCTGCCACGCCGACCGGATACCACAGCCCGGCATAGATATCACCAGTTCCCGCCACAATCGCGGTGGCGAGCAACGGGAGCATCCCCCCGAAGATCCCATTCCCGATGTGATAGGGGAAAGACAGCGAGGTGTAGCGCACCTTCGGAGGAAAAAGCTCCACGAGAAAAGCCGCGATCGGCCCGTAGACCATCGTCACGTAGAGCATCAGGATGAACAACACCGCGAAGGCAGCTGGGTAATTGATGCGCGAAAGTTCGGCGCTCTTGACTTCGAACACCGGATTGCCCTTGGCATCGAGCTGCGGCTCCCCGCCCACATATTTCCATGACAAGCCGGGATAGCCGGCCGCGAAGAGAGCCTTCTGCAGGCTACTGGAGATGGCGTCGTTGCTGCCACTCGCGATCTCGACAGTCTGAGAGCCGATCGATACCTCGACCGCCTCGAACCCGGGATCGTTGATCTTGGTGAAGGACAATCCGGACTTGGTCAGATAATCCGTGACTTGATCGCAGGGCGAGAAAGCCGTCCAGGGGCCGATGAAGATATGGAAGTTGCAGCTTCTCGTGTCGACGCGCAGCGCAATAGGATTGGCGGTCTGGAAGTCAACCAGCGCAGGATTGATCGCGGCGGATAGTCCGTGAAACAGCGGAAAATAGGTCAAGGCCGCGAGCAGGCATCCACCCAGAATGATTTTCAGCCGGCCGATTTTGTCCGAGAGCCAGCCGAAGATCACAAAAAATGGCATCCCCGCCGCGAGCACGGCACCGGAGATCATGTAGGCCGGCAAATAATCGAGGTGCAGGGTGATGATAAGGAAGAACAGCGTATAGAATTGCCCGGTGTACCAGACCACGCCTTGGCCCGCGGTCGCTCCAAAAAGGGAAAGCAGGATGTATTTGTTGTTTGGCGATCTGAAGAAACTTTCCCGGACGGGAATATTGGACGATCTGCCCTCTGCTTTCATCCTCAGGAACACCGGCGTTTCCCGGAGAGAAACGCGAATGTAGACCGAAAGAACCAGGAGAAGGATAGACATGAGGAAGGGGAGACGCCATCCCCATCGTTCGAAGTCGTCGCTGGGAATGAGCCAGCGGCACCCGCCGATAACGGCCAGCGCTAGAAGCAGCCCCGTTGTCGCGGTTGTCTGAATCCACCCTGTCGTGGAGCCGCGCTTGGTCGTTTCGGTATATTCGGCGACATAGGTTGCGGCTCCGCCATATTCGCCGCCCAAGAGCCAGCCCCTGAACCAGCCGCAGGCTTACCAGGAGGACCGGCGAGACCCAGCCAAGCTGCTCGAAGGTGGGTAAAAGTCCGACGGTGAAGGTTGCAAAACCCATGAAGATGATGGAAATCAAAAACGTGTATTTGCGGCCGGTAAGATCGCCGAGACGGCCAAGCACGACTGCCCCGAAGGGCCGCACGACAAAACCCGCGGCGTAGGTGGCGAAAGCGGCAAGAAGCGCGGCGGTCCCGTTCTCCGGCGGAAAGAACAGCTTTGCAAAAAAGGGAGCCAGAACCGCATAGAGATAGAAATCGTACCACTCGAAAACCGTGCCAAGCGAGGACGCGAAAATCACCCTCCGCCTTTCAGCCTTCGAAACGAGAAAAGGCTGCGTCAACTTAATCGCCGCGCCTGACATCACAGTCTCTCCCGTTGTTCTTTTTTGGGCTGCTAGCGGGTCAATGCGGCCGCCTCGTGGCATCCCTGACGGCACAGCGGAGGCGCATCAAAGAAAAGCTGCAGGCGGACACCGCAAGGCGCGTGCTTCAGGCATGCAAAAGTCGTAACTCATTCGTATTAGCTCGAATTCAGTAGCGTTCGGTACCTCCCTTTGTGATAAATCTTTATGCAATCGAGCAAGACAGGCTGGCTATAAGGTTTGCGATGGTATGGGGCGAAGTTGAGTTCGATTGTGGAGGGATAAGATGGCGGTGACAGCGGATAGCCCGTATAGTCCAGCCGGCGAAGTTACCGCCGCTGAGCAGCGGAAGGTTGTTGTTGCATCTTCGCTTGGCACGGTTTTCGAGTGGTACGATTTCTACCTGTACGGCTCCCTCGCGCCGGTTATTGGCTCTCATTTTTTCTCGGAATTGACCGAATCTGGACAATTTATATTTGCGCTTATGGCATTTGCAGCAGGATTTTTCGTGCGGCCTTTCGGTGCCATCGTGTTCGGACGCTTGGGCGATCTCGTCGGGCGCAAATACACCTTCCTGATCACGATCGTGATCATGGGCCTGTCCACTTTTCTCGTCGGCGTGCTGCCGGGATACGGCACAATCGGCGTTGCAGCTCCCGTCATTCTCGTCGGCTTGCGCTTGCTCCAAGGGCTCGCGCTCGGCGGAGAATATGGCGGCGCGGCGATCTACGTCGCCGAGCATGCCGAGCCGCACCGGCGAGGCTACCGGACAAGCTGGATTCAAATCACGGCCACGCTCGGCTTGTTCTTGTCGCTGCTCGTCATTCTCTTGTGCCAGAGCTTGGCGCCGGGTGCGACCGCCGCCGAGAAATCGGCTTCCTTCAGCGCAGAATTCGGGCTGTGGCGTCTGCCGTTTCTCCTATCCATTTTCCTTCTAATCATCTCGGTATGGATCCGGCTGACCCTGAACGAGACCCCGCTCTTCAGGAGGATGAAGGAAGAGGGCCGTTCGTCGAGGGCTCCGCTCTCCGAGGCTTTCACAAATTGGCGTCACCTGCGGCTTGTGATCCTCGCCCTCCTCGGCCTTACCGCGGGACAAGCCGTGGTCTGGTACACTGGCCAGTTCTACGCCCTGTTCTTCCTCACCCAAACGCTGAAAGTCGATCCTTATTGGGCGCACATCATGATCGCCTTGTCGCTCGTGATCGGCACCCCTTTCTTTATCTTCTTTGGCTGGCTTTCGGATAAAATCGGCCGCAAGCCGATCATCATGATGGGCTGCCTGCTCGCGGTTCTCACCTACTATCCCCAGGGCATCCTGAAGTACGTTCCGGGAGGCGAGCAATACGTCTATCCAGGCATTTTCGAGATGCTCACGCGCGCGGCGAACCCCGAGCTCGCTTCGGCGATCGAAAAAACGCCCGTGACCGTTGTCGCGGACCCGGACGAGTGCCGCTTGCAATTCGATCCCGTGGGGAAGTCGAAGTTCACCGCGCCTTGCGATGTCGCGAAGGCCGCGCTTGTCAAGGCTGGCGTGCCTTACAGCAACGAGGCCGGGCCAGCGGGCTCGGCGCAGATCAAAATCGGCGGCCGTGCGATCCAGTCCTATGACGCCGCGGCGCCCGACGCAAAAGTGGAGGGCGAGCGTTTTGCCAATGAGCTGGACGTTGTCCTCAAAGCCGCCGGCTATCCGCCGAATTCGTCTCTGGACGGCATCGATTGGACCGTTGTCGGGCTCCTCACGGTCCTCGTTCTCTTCGTGACGATGGTTTATGGCCCGATAGCCGCGATGCTCGTCGAGCTGTTCCCAACCCGCATCCGCTACACCGCCATGTCGCTGCCCTATCATATCGGCAATGGCTGGTTCGGAGGCTTCCTTCCCATCACCGCTTTTGCAATCGTTGCTGCGACCGGAAACATCTATGCAGGATTGATGTACCCAATCATCGTGGCGGGGATGACATTCGTGCTGGGCGTGCTGTTCATTCGCGAAACCAAGGGCCGAGACATCGTCGACTGAGCGGTCTTGAAGAATTTGCTTCTGAAAGGCGAAGCCACTCGCTGACAGATTTGCGCAGCATGAAAAAACTGTTACTCTTCCGATTTAGCAAGGCAGCCATGAAGTCTGCCGGAAATAGCCGGAGGAGTACGCGGTGATCACCGGGGAAACGGTACAGGTTGCGGCCGAGAGCGTTGCGGGATATTCCGTGCCTCTGGAAGAGCCGGTCGCCATCCCCCAACCGGTACCCGCGCCGCACGTGCGTATCCCTTTGCGGCAGGCGCTGGTGCCCTCCAGCAGGGGTGTTACGCCGGCAACTGTGAAGCATCCGCCCTTGAGACCTGAGACTCAACCTATCTATGGCGCGCTCGATCTCGGCACCAACAACTGCCGCCTTCTTGTCGCGCGTCCTTCGCGACGCGGTTTTTTTGTGATCGACGCCTTCTCCCGCATCATCAAGCTTGGCGAGGGCGTGAGCCAGTCTGGACTTCTATCGGAGCCGGCGATGGCCCGGACAATCGACGCCTTGAAGGTCTGCTCCATGAAAATGGCGCGCCGGGGCGTGACACGATCCCGCCTCGTCGCCACGGAGGCGTGCCGCATCGCGACCAACGGGACCGACTTCGTCGCCCGCGTAAAGCGCGAAACCGGACTTGCTCTTGAGATCATCGGCCGGGAAACCGAAGCCCGGCTCGCGGTGTCGGGCTGCGCATCGCTCATCGACAAGCAAAGCGATTACGCGCTGATCTTCGATATCGGGGGAGGCTCATCGGAATTTGTCTGGCTCAACCTCAAGCAGGGGAGGCGGGCGAAACGCATCTCCATCGAAGACCGGCTACGGATTCAGGACAGCATCGAGGCGTGGACGTCCCTCCCCTTCGGGGTCGTTACCCTGGCAGAGAGCTTCGGCAGCTCCCGGGCGGAAGGCTTTCAATTCGAGGACATGGTGAGCTTCGTTCAAGCGAAGCTGACGCCCTTCAGCGAAAGCAACGGCATTTCGGGTAAGGTAACTCGGCACGGCGCGCATTTTCTCGGCACCTCCGGCACAGTCACCACGATAGCGGGCGTCTACCTCGGACTTTCGGAGTATCACCGGGCGAAAGTCGATGGCTGCTGGCTCTCGGCGGATAATATTCGCAGCGTGACACAGCGCATCGCCGGCATGGATTATAAGCAGCGTGCCGCAGAGCCTTGTATCGGCAACGAAAGGGCGGATCTGATCCTTGCGGGTTGCGCCATCATGGAAGCGATGCTTCGGGTGTGGCCTGTGAAGTCCCTGCGTGTCGCCGACCGGGGCCTTCGCGAAGGCATTCTCGCGACACTGATCGCCGAGGATGTTATCCAGGAGCGCAATCAAGCCGCTAAGAACGGCGGCGGCAACGGCAGCCTCGAAAAGGACGACCTCTTCCATGGCCAACCGGGAGCCAAGCCAGGCGCGGTCTCTTAAAGTCAAGCTTAAAAAGGGCCGCGGCCTCACCGTGTCGTCCAAGCATTGGCTTGAGCGCCAGCTCAACGATCCCTATGTCGCGGCGGCCAAGCGCGAGGGTTATCGCAGCAGAGCCGCCTACAAGCTCGGCGAAATCGCGGATAAATATGGGCTCCTGAAGCCGGGAGACGTGGTTGTCGATCTCGGTGCGGCTCCAGGCGGCTGGAGCCAAGTGGCGGCTCAGCGGGTCAACGCGGCTGACGGGCGCGGCGCGGTCGTTGCGCTCGATCTTCTGCCCATCGACGCAATTCCCGGCGTTATCGTTCTTCAACAGGATTTCAGCGAGTCCCAAGCCGAAGACCGCTTGGCGGAAGCCTTGGCAGGCCGCGAGGTCAACGCGGTGCTTTCCGACATGGCCGCTCCCGCGACGGGACACCGGCAAACCGATCACCTCCGGATCATGGGTCTCGCGGAAGAGGCGCTCGTCTTCGCCATCAAGGTGCTGGCTCCGGGAGGCGCGTTTCTCTCAAAGGTCTTCCAGGGAGGAAGCGAAAAGGGCCTGCTCGATGTGATGAAGCGCGATTTCGCGGCTGTGAGGCATGTGAAGCCAAAGGCCAGCCGGTCGGAGTCGCCGGAACTCTACGTGCTCGCTGCTGGCTTCCGGGGAACGCGGCAGCCTGAGGAACAGCGCGAATAATACCAGCGCCTGGTTCGGCTCGCGGGGGGAAAGAGCCCCTCACCCCGGCCCTCTCCCCTTGGGGGAGAGGGAGAAGCGGCTGCGGCCCTCTTTTCGAAGGGAGAGGGCGTTTCCAGCGTCCCTTCTCCCCTTGGGGAGAAGGACAGGATGAGGGGGTCTTTCCCGCTTCAGCAGGAATTTGCCCGCATTCACGTAACGCTAGCGCGGTGCAGCGGGCGTCTCGGGAGCCGGGGGCGTCGCTTCGGGGGCGGCGGATGCCGCCGGCGCGGGCTCGGCTGGAGCATGAGCGGGCGCGCTTTGCACCGCCTGCGAAATGCGCTTCGCGAAGGCCGCGTCCGCTACAGGCTTGGCTGCGCTCGCATCGGCGCGCTTCGAGGTCCTCAACGCCTCCTCCGACTTGGCGATCTCCTCGCGCGAATACTCATTGGCGTTGCACGAACATCCGCGCAGGTACACTTTATGGTGGCGGAACGCGTTTGGCATTTCGCTATAGGGGCGCCCGGCCAGTGAGACCATCTGCTCAACGTCCTGATCGGAGCGGTGATAATAGAGCTCCGCAGGCGCAGCGCATTGCGAGTGACATTTCGCCTCGTCATCACGGAGCTGGCTCTCGGTCGCCGCGTTACTGACCGGGAAATAGAACCCATCGCATTGGCGCACGCAAAGCGTCCGGTAACTTGAGCCCGTTGACCCGTATGGGGATTGGGAGGTGGTGAATTTGTTGGTCTCGTCGGGCTCTTCATCGCTGAAGAACGAGAAAATCGAGCCGTTGCGACTCCGCTGTGCTTCATATTCGCGCGCATATTGTTCGCCGCACCGGTTACGGGCGAGTTCGGCGATCAGGTCGTCGCGCCGCGCCCTGGGCGAACTGCCCCTTATCGCCGCATCGCGTTGCACTTTCAATTGGATAAGGGACGATTTCGCCGTCTGCGCCTGCCGGTCGAGGTCGATGCAGCGCGGCGTGCGCCGGAGCGAGCGGCCGAACAGGAACATGTCTTCATAGCAATTGGCCTGCTCGGCATCGGCCTGAGCCTTGTGATACTGCGCGTCGGCCTGATGCATGTCGGCTTCGATGCGCGGAAGCTGGTCGGCCGAACCGGGCGTTCCCCCGGTTGTCAGTTGAACTTCGAGCTCGCGGCATCGCGGATTAAGAATTCCGTAATTCCGGGGCTGGCCTGGCTGACCGTAGCTTGGAGCGGGCTGACCGTAACCCGGTTGACCATACGGCCGCTGATAGGGAGGCGGATCGTCTGGATCGCGGTCGCCCCAGCCGCCACCCCAGCCTTGGGCACTCGCGCCCTGCCCTCCCGCAAGCGCTGCCGCCGCGAAAGCGAAAGCGATGCCCAATCTTCGAAAGTGAAGGTTCATATTCAAGTCCCCGCCAGAATCACTTGCACCAAGGTTCTGACATCAATTGGCGCGAATTATGGACCGCGCTGGCGTCAGACGCAATCTTGGCAGCATCGAACGGGCCTTGGCGCTGCGATGCGCCGCGATTTTCTCTGCATTCCTGGCCTTCCGGCTTGACCGCGAAGAAAATTGCGGCAATGGTCGCGCCATGAGACAAAACGTTTCACGCAGCCGGTGCATTATTATCGCGAGCTAACAGGGAAGCTGGCGCGGCATGCGATTTATGTGTGAATAAGAAGCCCGCCAGCAAAGGCAGGGCTTATGGCACTCAAGCTTTACAACACGCGGACTAAGCAGAAAGAAGAGTTCGAGCCGATCGACCCGGCAGCCGTGCGCATGTATGTCTGCGGCCCGACGGTGTACGACTTCGCGCATATCGGCAATGCAAGGCCGATGATCGTTTTCGACGTGCTGTTCCGGCTCCTGCGCCACCTTTACGGCGCGGACCACGTCATTTATGCGCGCAACATCACCGACGTCGACGACAAGATCAACGCGCGCGCGGCGAAAGAGGGCATTTCGATACGGGAGTTGACGGAGCGGACGGCGGCGCAATTCCACGCCGATGCCGCAGCCCTAAGCTGCTTGCCGCCAACCATCGAGCCCCGCGCCACCGAGCACATCAGGGAAATGATCTCGCTCATTGAGCGGCTGATTGCGCGCGGGCACGCCTATGCGGCCGAAGGGCATGTGCTATTCGATGTGGCGTCCGACCCCGACTACGGCTCGCTATCGCGCCGCTCCGTGGACGAAATGCGCGCAGGCGCCCGCGTCGAAGTTGCGCCGTACAAGCGCGACCCGATGGATTTTGTCCTTTGGAAGCCGAGTACGGGCAACGAACCGGGCTGGGAAAGCCCCTGGGGCTTCGGCCGGCCGGGCTGGCATCTCGAATGCTCGGCGATGGCGGAGAAACATCTCGGCCAGGTTTTCGACATTCACGGCGGCGGTATCGACCTCGTCTTCCCGCACCACGAAAACGAGATAGCGCAATCGACCTGCGCGCACGGCACCAAGATCATGGCCAACATCTGGATGCACAACGGGCATCTTCAGGTGGAGAGCGCGAAGATGTCGAAAAGCCTGGGCAATTTCATCACCATCCGCGATCTGCTTGTAAGTTGGCACGGCTATGCTTGGCCGGGAGACGCTCTGCGCTTCAACATGCTGCGCACGCACTATCGTCAGCCTCTGGACTGGACCTTCGATAGCCTCGACGAGGCTCACAAAACCCTTTGGGATTGGTATACGGCGTTAGAAGGCGTCACGCCCGCGCGCAAAATTCCTCAAGCTGTGCTTGGCGCTCTCAGCGACGATCTCAATACGCCGGGGATGTTCGCCGAACTGCATAAGCTGTTTCATGGCAAGAAGTACCCCGAGCTGCTTGCAAGTTTGTCTTTGCTCGGTTTTTCCGGACGAAGAGAAAAAATCGCACGAACTGCCGAGACAGTAGCAAGTGCGGCCGGCCGCACTAACGTAAGCGGCGTAGGACTCGCAGTGGATATAAACCGTCTCATCGCTGACCGTTTGGCTGCCCGGAAGGCGAAGAACTGGAAAGAGGCCGACCGCATCCGCGATGAACTCGCCGCCATGGGCATCTCTTTGAAGGACGCGAAGAACCCAGCCACCGGCGAGATCGAGACGACATGGGAGGTCGCGCGGTGAGGACTGGAAAAGGTCCCCCTCACCCGGCCGCTTTGCGGCCACCCTCTCCCGCGAGGGGAGAGGGTAAGTGCCTTAGGGCTGACGTGCGGGAAGTGCAGGATCCCTCTCCCCTCGCGGGAGAGGGTGACGGACGGCAAAGCCGGCCGGCGGGGGAGGGGGAAGCCGCACGCACCTCGCCGCTTAATCGGGCTCGGGGCCTTCGCCTGACTATGACCGGCGCGGAGCATGCGCTGTGGCGCATTCTGCGCGGGCGGCGGTTCGCTCGGACCGAGTTCCGGCGGCAGGTGCCGATTGGGCCTTATGTTGCAGACTTCGTATGCTACGAAGCGCGCCTTTTGATCGAGGCGGACGGCGGACAGCATTGCGAATCCGCTCGCGACGCGGCGCGTGATGCCTGGTTTGCGCGCCAAGGATTTCGCACGCTGCGGTTTTGGAACAATGACATTTTGCTGAACCCCGAGGGCGTGGCCATCGCTATCGCAGAAGCCTTGCTCACCTCAGGCTCACCGCCAAAACAAGAAAAACCCCTCACCCGGCCGCTTTGCGGCCACCCTCTCTCGCAAGGGGAGAGGGTAACTGCCCCGGAGCAGCCATGAAACAACGCCTGTACCTGTACGACACCACGCTCCGCGACGGGGCCCAAACGCTCGGCGTCGATTTCTCGCTCGACGATAAGCTGCTCATTGCCGGGCGCCTCGACGCGCTCGGGATCGATTATATCGAGGGCGGCTATCCCGGTGCGAACCCGGTCGACACCGGTTTTTTCGACGCGATGCCGCGGCTGAAGGCGAAGCTCACCGCGTTCGGCATGACGAAGCGCGCGGGGCGTTCCACCTCGAATGATCCGGGCTTTCAGGCGGTGCTGCAGGCGCAGGCGCCCGCGGTCTGCCTCGTCGGCAAGTCCTGGGACTATCACGTGGAAGTGGCGCTCGGCATTTCGGGCCAGGAAAATCTCGATGCCATTGGCGCCTCCGTTGAAGCCGTTTGCGACGCCGGGCGCGAGGCGTTGATCGACTGCGAGCATTTCTTCGACGGCTACAAGGCCAATCCGGACTACGCATTGGCCTGCGCGAAGGCGGCTTATGACGCCGGGGCGCGCTGGGTCGTCCTTTGCGATACGAATGGCGGCACACTGCCGCACGAGGTCGAGGCCATCGTAACACAGGTGGTGCGCCACATCCCCCGCGAGCGCATCGGCATCCATGCGCATAACGATACGGAGAACGCGGTCGCCAATACGCTGGCGGCGGTCCGGGCCGGTGCGCGGCAAGTTCAGGGCACGCTGAACGGTCTCGGCGAGCGCTGCGGCAACGCCAATCTCACCTCCATCATTCCGGCGCTGCTCCTGAAGGAGGACTACGCCAATCGCTTCGAAACCGGCGTGACCGCCGCGGCGCTGCGCACGCTGACTTCGGTCTCGCGCCAACTCGACGAACTCTTGAACCGCCAGCCGAACCGGCACGCACCCTATGTCGGAGAGTCGGCCTTCGCTCATAAGGGCGGCATTCACGCCTCCGCGGTCGCCAAGGAGCCGCGCACCTACGAGCACATTCAGCCCGAAAGCGTGGGCAACAGCCGGAAGCTGCTCGTTTCGAACCAGGCAGGCCGCTCGAACATTCTGGCGGAGCTGTCCCGGATCGGCCTTGAGGCCGATAAGGACGATCCGCGCCTCGCCGGGCTTTTGGAAGACGTCAAGACGCGCGAATCCCAGGGCTATGCCTACGAAGCCGCCGACGCGTCCTTCGAGCTGCTAGCTCGGCGCGCGTTCGGTGAAGTGCCGCCCTATTTCGATGTCGACGGGTTCCGCGTCATGGTCGAGCGGCGTCACAACGCCAAGGGAGAACTTGTCACAGTTTCCGAGGCCATCGTGAAGGTCAGGATCGGCGGCCAGCTTATGATGAACGCGGGCGAGGGCAACGGCCCCGTGCACGCGCTCGACCAGGCTTTGCGCCGCGACCTCGGCATCTATCAGCCCAGCATCCAGGACTTGGAACTCGCCGATTTCAAGGTGCGTATCCTCACGGGGGGCACGGACGCCGTGACGCGCGTCCTCATCGAAAGTCACGACCGCAAGACCGGGCGGCGCTGGTTCACAGTCGGTGTGTCGCCGAACATTGTGGATGCCTCTTTCGAGGCGCTGCTCGAATTCGATCTCGTACAAATTATGGTTGGATGGGGTGACACCAGCGCCGGAGGCCGGCTGGGAAGCGGCTTGAGAGCAACTCGCGGCCGGAGCGGGCGCCGTGCCGCCAACTAAGCGGGTTGCGTGCGTTCGGCCGGCATCGCTGAAGACCCCCTCACCCGCCTCTCCCCACGGGGAGAGGGAGAAGCGAGACCGCGTTTCGAGCGTACCTTCTCCCCTCGGGGAGAAGGACAGGATGAGGGGGGACTCAGCTCATTCTCATATCAACGCTCTAGGCTGACGCGACGTTGCGCCGGCCTCCAACTACTTCTCCCGCAGCGGCGGCCCATAAAGCCGCTGCACGGCAGCGATGTCGGACGGCTGCAGCGCCCGCACGCGCTCGTCGTAGCGGAAAGCCATAATGGAGCCGGAGCTTCCGGGATGGTCGAGGCCGATCGCGTGTCCGATTTCATGCGTGAAGGTATGTCGCAAATCGTACACGGCGAGGTCGCCGTCGAAGCCGGTCTTCCAGCGGACGCTTGGGTTGAGGCAGACATAGGATTGCTCGATACCGGTGACGCTGCTCGCTTCTTGCTCGCCGGGCGTTCCGGGCATGCTGGGCGCACCCAGTGCTTTTTCAACCGGCAGTAATCCGTGGCCGCTGCGGTAGCTGAGATTGGTGAAGGCGCGGCCCACCGGGAAATCTTGCGCACCCACGACGATATTTGCGAGGCGCGGGTCGCTCACTTCCACGAACACGATGTTGGCGGCGGCCTCCCATGAGGCAAAAGAAGCGCGGAGTTCGCGCTCAGCGGTTTCAGCCGCAATTTCGGGCGATGACCCGACGATGCCCTCGAAAGCGTGCATGGAGGAGCAATTGTCCGGGCTCAAGGCGCGTTTTTTGTCCGGCAGCGCGTAGGCTTCCTTCAGGATGGCGTAGGTGACGATGGTGCTGGCTCCAGGTGAATCCGGATACCATTTCAAAAGGCTTCCGTTGACTTCGAGCAATCCGCCGGACCTCGCGGCGCCGGTCCCGGCGAACGATAGAGCAACAGCCAGCGCAATCGAAAGGAGCGCCTTCATCGTCGAAACACAATCTCCAGCTTGCCGCACGGAACGGATTCGGCGCGGCCGGTTTTCGTCTCACGCTTAGCTTCGTTCAAAATGAAGCCACAGCGCAAGCTCGCCTTAACCAATGCAAAGAGCGCGCCACTGTCGTGCGATCTTTGGCAGCGGAGTGTTGCGGCGAATCCCCACAGGCTCTAGTTGTGCACTAAGACAGCTATGGCATAATCTTTGCGGGCGAGGCGATCGTTCTTGAAATCGCCGCGGATTAGGGAGACTTTGCCGCAGGCAACCCCGGAGGTCACGCGAGCATGACATCGACTTTGCGCATCGCTTGCGCACAACTCAATCCCGTCGTTGGAGATTTGGACGGCAACGTCGCAATGGCCAAGGCCGCGCGCGCCGAGGCACAGCAGCAAAATGCAGATCTCCTTGTTTTTACAGAGCTTTTCATCTCTGGCTATCCGCCGGAGGACCTTGTTCAGAAGCCGGCTTTCGTGCGGGCCTGCATGGACGCGACCGAGGCCCTTGCAAAGTCCACGGCGGATGGCGGGCCGGCCCTGATCGTGGGAACGCCTTGGGGCGAGAGCGGCAAGGTCTATAACGCCGTGGCGGTTTTGGCCGGCGGCAAGGTCGAAACGGTCCGCTACAAGGTCGATTTGCCGAACTACAGCGTCTTCGACGAGAAGCGGAACTTCGCTTCGGGTGCGATGCCGGGGCCCGTAAATTTCAATGGCGTTCGCTTGGGCATTCCGATTTGCGAGGATATTTGGAAGGACGCAGTGGCGGAGTGCCTTGCCGAAAGCGGGGCGGAAATTCTCATCGTGCCAAATGGGTCGCCGTTCACGCTCAATAAAAGGGCACAGCGTGAGAACGTGGCCGTTGCCCGCGTGGTGGAAACGGGCTTGCCGCTCCTGTATGTCAATCAGGTTGGCGGCCAGGATGAACTCGTTTTCGACGGTGCTTCCTTCGCCCTGAACCGTGGGGGTAAACTCGCCGCGCAACTTCCTGCCTGGGAAAGTTTGGTCGCGGTCACGGAATGGGAGCGGCAAAGCGAAGGCTGGGTTTGCACGGGCGGCCCGCTCGCGAGGATCGAGGACGGCCTTGAAGCAGCCTATTTGGCCTGCGTCACCGGCCTTCGGGATTACGTTCTGAAGAACCGCTTTCTCGGCGTCGTGCTTGGGCTTTCCGGGGGCGTGGATTCCGCGCTCTGTGCGGCGATGGCCGTGGACGCGCTGCGCCGGTCGGGCGTGCATTGCCTGATGTTGCCGTACCGCTTCACATCCGAGGCCTCGCTGTCGGACGCGGCGGCCTGCGCCAAAGCGCTCGGCGTGCGCTATGACGTCGTTCCGATAAACCGCGCGGTCGAAGCCTTCGACGAAATGCTGGACCCGCTGTCCAAATATGCCCGGGGCGGCATCGCCGCAGAGAATTTGCAGTCGCGGATTCGAGGAACCACGCTCATGGCGATCTCGAACAAGTTCGGCGGCATGGTCGTGACCACCGGAAACAAGTCCGAGGTTTCGGCCGGCTATGCCACGCTCTATGGCGACATGAACGGCGGCTTCAACCCGATCAAGGACCTCTACAAGACGCAAGTGTACGCGCTCGCGCACTTCCGGAACACGGCGCGTCCGAAAGGATGCCTCGGTCCCGAGGGCGTCGTGATCCCAGAGAACATCCTCACAAAAGCGCCGACCGCCGAGCTGCGCGAGAACCAGACCGATCAGGACTCGCTGCCGCCCTACGAGGCGCTCGACGATATTCTGCAGGGCCTTGTCGACCGGGAGGAGCCGCTTTCGGTCATCGTCAAGCGCGGGCACGCGCCGGAGACGGTGAAGAAGGTTGAACGCCTGTTGTATCTGTCGGAATATAAGCGCCGGCAGTCCGCGCCCGGCGTGAAGATCACCGAGAAGAATTTCGGCCGCGACCGCCGCTATCCCATCGTCAACCGCTTCCGCGAGCCGCTGGAGTAAGGCAGCGAAACCTGCGCCTAATTCAACTCAAGCTGAGAGAGGGTAACGGCGAGTTCCGGAGCGAAGGCGGGAACGAGTTCCTGATCGCCGCCGAGATCGAGGAGCGATTGATAGCCCGTGAGAGACGGCTGGCGGTGAATGCGCGTTTCGAGCCGAACTGCGTGGATGACCCAAAGCTCGGGGATGCCGAACTGAGCATAAAGCGCTGCTTTCCGCCCGATGTCGTAGGCAAAACTCGAGTCCGCGATCTCGACAACGAAATGTGCGGTCTCCGGTTTCAGTCCTCTGATGCCCGATGCCTTATCGAAAAAGATAAAATCCGGTTCGAGATAGGTGTCTGGCGTGAGCCTGAACGTGGTTTCCGGGACAAGCCTGAAACGCTCGGGCATCCGCCGGACCCAATACTCGTTCAAGGCGCCTTTCAGAATTTCGTGGTGATTGCCCTTCGGCGACATTGGAACGACCTCCCCGCCGATCAGCTCGATCCGCTCGTCCTCGCCAAGAATGCCGGCCGCGACCATGGCTTCCAACTCGGCCACGGTGAAGCGCCGGCGCGGCATGCCGTCCGCCGCCTGCGTTGCGTAGCCCAAGGTTTTGTCGCGCAGATGCATCATGCTCATGGCGTTATGTTAGCCGATCCGATGCGCCCAAGCAAAGCTGTTCCCCGTTCACATGAAAGGAACGAGGTCAGAGCTAGCCGTCGAGCGCTCTTGAGCGGATCTGCCGCGAAGAGCTTGCCGTAATCCTGACGGATGAAAGCCTCATGACGCAACAGGCCGGCAGCCGCAAGGTAGACCCGGGCTTCGCAGCTTTGACCCCGCGCCGGCTAAGCGGTACAGAGTAGGTCAAAATCGCACCAGATTGACAGCACCCATGACCAAAACCGTCAAAGTACGCTTCGCGCCGAGCCCAACCGGCCGGCTTCATATCGGCAATATCCGTCCGGCGGTGTTCAACTGGCTGTTCGCGCGGCGCGAGGGCGGAATTTTCCTTCTGCGCTTCGACGACACCGATCTGGAGCGCTCGAAGGAGGAGTTCGTCACCGGCATTCGCGACGATCTGACCTGGCTCGGCCTCAACTGGGATGCGGAGTTCCGGCAATCGGAGCGCTTCGGCTTTTATGAGGAAACGGCAGCCAAGCTCAGAAAAGCGGGCCGGCTTTACGCTTGCTACGAAACGGCGGAAGAATTGGAGCGCCGGCGCAAGCGGCAGATGGCTGCCGGCAAACCGCCCGTTTACGACCGTGCGGCGCTGAAGCTCACGGCTGAAGAGAAGCAAGACTTGGAGGCGAAGGGCCGCAAGCCGCATTGGCGCTTCCTGCTCGATCACCGGCCCACGGCATGGGACGACCTCATCCGCGGTCCCCAGGAGATTGACGCCGCTTCGGTCTCGGACCCCGTGCTCATCCGTGAGGACGGTACGCCGCTCTATACCTTCACC
Organism: uncultured Alphaproteobacteria bacterium; assembly: GCA_963817705.1. Taxonomy (GTDB): domain Bacteria; phylum Pseudomonadota; class Alphaproteobacteria; order Rhizobiales; family Rhodomicrobiaceae; genus Rhodomicrobium. Next base: position 759,088 of record CAWFPF010000001.1, on the reverse strand, counting down.
AGCGTGGCCGACGATGCGGATTCGGGCATCACCCATATTATCCGCGGCGAAGACCATGTGACGAACACGGCGGTGCAGATCCAGATCTTCGAGGCGATCGGCGCGGCGGTTCCAGCCTTCGCGCACCACAATCTTCTCACGGGCGCGCAAGGCGAAGCTCTGTCGAAGCGTCTCGGCTCGCTGTCGATAAACGGCCTTCGCGAGGACGGGCTGGAACCCTTGGCGGTCATGACGCATGCCGCGCTGATCGGCACATCCGAGGCGCTGCAGCCGCAAGAAAGCCTGGAGGCGCTCGCCACGCTGTTCGACTTTGCGAAAGTGTCCCGCGCGCCTGCGCGTTTCGATCCTGAGGAACTGAAAGCGCTGAATGCCAAGCTTTTGCACGCCATGCCGTATGCGGCCGCCGCCGGCGGCTCGGGGCGCGAGGGATTTCCGGCGGCGAAGCGTTTTGGTTGGCGGTTCGCGCGAATTTGGACGTCTTCGGCGATGTGGACCTGTGGTGGGCCGTGGTTCATGGCGAGATCGAGCCCGCGATCGAGGATGCCGGTTTCACGGACAAGGCCCTGACGCTCCTGCCGCCGGAACCCTGGGACGGGAGCACCTGGTCCCAATGGACAGGGGCCGTGAAGAAGGAAACCGGTGCGAAGGGCCGCGCGCTGTTTCATCCGCTTCGGCTGGCGCTGACGGGGCTCGAACGCGGCCCGGAGTTGAAGGAACTGCTGCCGCTCATCGGCCGGGACAAGGCGGCGGCGAGACTGGGCGGAAACAGGGCCTAACGTAGTCCCGAGCCGTCTCCTGCGGCGGCGTGACGCTGCGGAACGCTAGCTCTTTCGTTTTTGCCGGCGAAACCTTAGACCTGCTTCGCCGGCGCGCACGCAATTTAGAAATACAAAGATGGATCCCTGCCGATAGATTGTTTCGTCTAGGCCGCTTCTTTGCTAATTTTTTCGAAACACAACGCTACTGCCGTCTAATGGCGTGCGCCGCCGCGATCTGCTTTGGTTACGTTTTGAAATGACAGAAAAAGAGCACCCCCATGTCCAAAATCAGGAACGCCCTCGCGATTGCGGCGGTCTTCGTTGCAGCGGCATTCCCGTTCGCGGCGGGAGCCCAGGCCCCAATCCTCATCAAACTGAGCCACGTCGTGGCGCCCGATACCCCGAAGGGCAAGGGCGCGAACAAGTTCAAGGAACTTGCCGAGAAATACACCGAGGGCAAGGTCAAGGTCGAGGTCTATCCGAACTCGCAGCTGTACAAGGACAATGAGGAGGTCGACGCCCTCCAGCTCGGCGCGGTGCAGATGCTCGCGCCGTCATTGTCGAAGTTCGGTCCGCTCGGCGCGCGAGAATTCGAGTTGTTCGACTTGCCCTACATCTTCCAGGACAAGGACGCGCTCAGGAAAGTAACGGAAGGCCCTGTCGGCAAGGAACTGCTGCAGAAGCTCGAAAGCAAAGGCATCCTTGGTCTCGCTTTCTGGGACAACGGCTTCAAGGTCATGTCGGCAAGCCAGCCCATCAACAGACCCGACGATCTGCTCGGATTGAAAATGCGGATTCAGTCCTCGAAGGTCCTCGAAGCGGAGATGAAGGCGCTCGGGGCTTTGCCGCAAGTGTTGGCCTTTTCCGAAGTTTACCAGGCCCTTCAGACTGGCGTCGTGGATGGAACGGAAAATCCGCCCTCGAACATGTTTACGCAGAAGATGTACGAGGTGCAAAAATACACGACACTCACCAATCACGGCTATCTTGGGTATGCGCTTGATTACGAACAAGAAGTTCTGGGAGGGCCTTCCCGGCGATATTCGCGGCCAGCTCGAACAGGCCGTGGCGGAATCAACTCTTTACACGAACGAGATCGCTCAAAAAGAGAACGACGGCGCGATGGAGGCCATGAAGGCATCGGGCAAGACCGAATTCCACGAACTCACGGCCGCAGAGCGCGAGGCATGGATCGAGGCTCTTAAGCCGGTGCATAAGGAAATGGAGAGCCGGATTGGACGGGACCTGCTGCAGAAAATCTACGCGGCGACCGGCACGGCGATGAATTAAAGCTGGCAAAAAGCCAGGCCTGGGAGGAGAGGGATCGCCATGCTCAAGCGCGTGTTCATGCGGGTGCTCGATCACCTTGAGGAAGTGTTAATTGCCACGTTGATCGGCGCCGCGACGGTTCTGATCTTCGCGGCGGTCTTGCAGCGGTATGGCCTATCCACGTCGATCTCGCTCGCAAATTGGGGGCGCGCCCACGGCCAGGACTGGCTCTTTCATGGCGGCCGCGCCGTCTTCACTTTCCTGCGCGGCTTCAACCTGACCTGGGCGCAGGAGCTTTGCATCTACCTCTTCATCTGGATGGCGAAGTTCGGCGCGGCCTATGGCGTGCGTCAGGGCATCCATGTTGGCGTGGATGTTCTCGTCAACCAGATCGGCGAGAACGCGAAGAAGCCCGTGATCACCTTCGCCTTGCTTTCCGGCGCCTTGTTCACCTTCACCATCGGAACGTTCGGCAGCGTCTTCGTCTATAACATGGGGGCTACGGATCAGACCTCGCCCGATCTGGAACTCCCGATGTGGCTCGTCTATCTGGCGATTCCCTTGGGCTCCTACCTGATGTGCTTCCGCTTCCTGCAAGTGACTTGGGTCTACGCCAAGACAGGTGAAGTTCCAGGCCACGGGCACCACGCCCAGCCGAGCGTGCAGGGTATTGGCGTATCGCCCGATCCTGAAATCCCTGCCATCGCCGTGATCCCGGAAGGAGTAACCCAATGAGCGTTGCCGCGAGCCCCTTCGAGCGCAACCCCAATTCGGGGCGCCTTCTCGCCTTCACCTTGATCACCGTGCCGATCGCCTTGGTCGCGGTCTGCTTTCTCGCCAAATACGGCGTCATCTCGCTGGGCGACTCCGCGCGCGCCGGGCTGATCTTCGGGCTTCTCATGGCGATGATGGCGACGGGGATGCCGATCTCCATCGCGCTTGGCCTTACGGTCTTGGTATTCCTTTTCACACTAACCTCGGTCTCTCCGCAGGCCGTCGCGCTCAAACTTTTCACCGGCATCGAAAAGTTCGAGATCATGGCGATCCCGTTCTTCATCCTGGCCGGCAATTTCCTCACGCGCGGCGGCGTGGCCAAGCGCATGATCGATTTCGCCACCGCCATGGTCGGGCACTGGTATGGCGGCCTCGGCCTCGCCGGGGTGATGGCGTGCGCGCTTTTCGCCTCGATCTCGGGCTCCTCGGTCGCGACGGTGGTGGCCGTCGGCTCGATCGTTCTGCCCGCCATGGTGCAGCAGGGCTATCCGAAGCGCTTCGGCGCGGGCGTGATCGCCACCTCGGGGGCGCTCGGCATCCTGTTTCCACCCTCGGTCAATCTCGTGATCTTCGCCGTGGCGACAAGCGGCATGAACCCGATTGGGCCGGATGGTCATGCGGTCGGCTCGGCTTCGGTGGGCCAGCTCTTTATGGCCGGCGTCGTGCCGGGTTTGATGCTGGCGACGCTCCTCGGGATGGTGACTTTTTGGCGGGCCTATAAGTTCGATTACCCGCGCGGTGAGCGCGCGACTTGGGGCCAGCGGTTCCGGGCTTTCCGGGAAAGCTTCTGGGGCTTGTTTCTGGTCATCTTCGTTTTGGGCGGCATTTACTCCGGCTTCTTCACACCGACGGAAGCCGCCGCGATGGCCGCGGTCTACTCATTTTTTGTTGCGGTTTTCGTCTACCGCGACTTGAAACTCTCAGAGGTGCCGAAAGTTCTGCTGACCGCGGCAGCCATGAGCGCGATGCTGCTCTACATTATCACGAATGCCGTCTTGTTCTCGTTTTTGATGACGTCGGAGCAAATTCCGCAGGCGATGGCGAACTGGATGACGACGCAGGGATTGCCCTTTGTGGTTTTCATGCTGCTCGTGAATGTGATCCTGCTCGCGGCCGGAAACTTCATGGACCCGGCTGCTATTGTGCTCATCATGGCGCCGATCCTGTTCCCCGTCACCGCCGCGCTTGGCATACACCCGGTCCATCTTGGCATACTCATGGCCGTGAACATGGAGGTTGGGCTTTGCCACCCGCCGGTAGGCCTCAATCTCTACGTGGCCTCGGGCATAACCAAAATGGGGATCGGAGAGTTGACGATCGCGGTGCTGCCATGGCTGATCGCCATGCTCGGCTTCCTCTTGCTCGTTACCTTCGTTCCGGCAATCTCGCTTTGGCTGCCGCACCAGCTCGGGCTCTTGTAACCTTCTCAACAGGAAGCATTTGAGTTTGGATGGAGCGCACGAAAACCAGGCCGAAGGGATTCCGGCACAGCAAGCCTGACGTGAGAGCCGGAAAGCCGGTGCTGCGGCGCGCGCAGTCCGGCAGCCTTCCTCAGGACGGGATCCTTTACGGCCTTCACGCCGTGGAGGCAGCCTTGGCGAACGGCAGGCGTGTCATCCGGCATGCCTACCTCACGGAAAACGCCGCCGCGAAGCTCGGGCCGCTCATTGCCGCGCGCGGCATTCCTACAACGGCGCTTAATCCTCCGGATTTTGAGGCGCTACTTGGCGGCGCGAGCGCCGTTCACCAAGGCGCCGTGCTTCATGTCGAGCCTCTGGACCAGCCGGACCTCGACAGCTTCCTCGATGCCCTTCCGGAGGGCGAACCTGCCGTGCTCGCCATGCTCGACCAGGTCACCGATCCGCACAATGTTGGGGCGGTGCTCCGCTCGGCGGCGGCATTCGGCATCGCGGCTGTGATCGTGCAGGACCGGCACAGCCCGCCGCTTTCAGGCACCTTGGCAAAAGCGGCCTCGGGCGCGCTCGAAGATGTCGCGGTCATTGCAACCGTGAACTTAGCGAGGGCGCTGGAACGGCTGAAGGATAACGGTTTCCAGTGCATCGGCTTCGACTCCGATGCACCGTCACCTTTTGATGCCACGTCCGCTTCCGGCACCCGGCTGGCCTTTGTTTTCGGAGCGGAGGACAAAGGGCTGCGCCGTCTCGTCAGAGAAGGCTGCGACGCGCTCTATGCGCTGTCTGCGCCGGGCAAAATCAAGAGCCTGAATATATCGAATGCGGCAGCGATCGTGTTTTACGAAGCTGCGAAGAGGGGCCGCACTGCTTAGGAGTGCCGGGCGCTTTATCGCCGTTTCTGAGCCTGCGCGGCGGGTTCCCTGCCAAGTAACCAGTCGAGACTGACGTCGAGCGCATCCGCCACGTAGCAAAGCCTGTACAGCGGCAAATGGATTGCAGTCATGGCAAGATCGCGGCCGGCATCCGCAGGCAGGCCTGCGCGCTCGGCAACCTGTGCCGGGGAAATTCTTCTTGCCTTGCAGGCATCCACAAAGCGGTGCGGAAACTGAGATATATCCGTCATTTCACTTCGCCGTTAGACCAAGTCTTGCACTTACTCGCAATGCCCCACTGGAGCATGTTAATCGAATGTTTACGCCGATGGAAGCTTCACCCGTAAATATCGTCAAAGCTTGAGCTCATGCTGAAATGAATGATGTGAAAGATGACTTTCATTTTTGGAAAAAGACGCAAAACCCTCCGTTCACCACCTATCTACGTCCTAGCGATAAATTGGTAACCATAAACGTCTAAGAAAAGCTGAACGAAGACCAGCCGGCGCACAAAAAATGCAATGAACTGGCACCTAGTGGACGCATCGAGGCGGTGCCGGCCGAAAAGGAGGAGGCACCCCGCATGCAACAAGACACCCCCTCACGGGCATGCGATCTGGAAGGAATCCTCGCCGTCACCGTGGAACAGGCCGTGGCGGCGCCGTACGCCTCCGGGCGCCTTGCTGACGCCGGTGCACGCGTCATCAAGGTCGAAAGGCCTGAAGGAGATTTCGCGCGCGGTTACGATCACCTCGTCAACGGGGAAAGCACCTATTTCGTTTGGCTAAACCGCGGAAAAGAGTTGATCCGGCTCGATTTGAAGGACAAGACCGATCGGCGCTTGCTTGGGGCGATGATCGATGGCGCGGACATCTTCATCCAAAACCTCGCGCCGGGCGTCATCGACCGGCTGGGCTTCTCGCCACAGCATCTGCGGGCACGCCGTCCCTCACTCATAACCTGTTCGATATCGGGCTACGGGGACAGCGGACCCTACATGCAGCAAAAGGCTTACGATCTCCTGGTCCAAGCCGAAACGGGTCTGTCGGCGGTGACAGGCACACAAGATGGCCCTGCACGTGTTGGGGTCTCGGTTTGCGACATCGCCGCCGGCATGACGGCCTTTCAGGGAATCCTTCAGGCCTTGATCGGCAGGTCACGCACCGGCAAGGGCCGGCATATTTCGGTGTCGCTCTATCACGCCCTCGCCGATTGGATGAATGTTCCGTACCTTCAATTTGCTTATGGCGGGGTAAGCCCGGCAAGGATGGGCATGAACCATCCAACCATCGCGCCGTATGGCGCCTATGTTTGCGGAGACGGCAAGCCGGTGGTCTTTTCGATCCAAAATGAGCGGGAGTGGCAGGTGTTCTGCGAACTGGTGCTTCAAAATTCAGAGATAGCGCAGCGGAATGAGTTTGCAGGCAATTCCGCCAGAGTTGCCAATCGCGTGGCGCTCGATGCGGCGATTGGAGATGTTTTCCAATACCAGCCCAGGCCGGCGATTGTGGCGCGTCTGGAGCAAGCCAATATCGCCTATGGCCGGATGAGCACTTTGGACGATCTTTTAGCGCATCCGCAGAACCGGTTCATCGACGTTGAGGGCTACGCTGGGGCTATCCGGATGCTGGCGCCAGGCCTCACCCATGACGGGCGCACCCTTGCCGCCGCTCGCGTTCCCGCGCTCGGGGAGCATGAGCAGGCGCTCCGAGCCGAGTTTTCTCCGCACTCTGCGTAGGGCTGGCCACCGCTCCTCCGTCCCGGCAGTCACAACGTCATGGCCCGGCTCGATCGGGCCATCCAAATAAGATTATGTTATTGCCCATATATCTGGATGGCCGGGTCAAGCCCGGCCATGACAAAAAAGGTCGCGCGGGACCCCACGGAACGCGCTCTTATCTCGCCCGTCGACAAAATCCCTCCCGTGCGCGTCATAAAGGCGCGCCCTCAAGCTTCGGGTATGTTATTCTAGAATTTGCAGTTGGGCGCAGCGTGAGGTAGGCTGTGTTTCCGGAAAGCCCTCCAACAGAAGAACAAATTTGCCGGATACAACATGCTTGACACGATGGACATAAAAATTCTCACGATCCTTCAGCAGGACAGCACGCTGCCCGTCGCGGAAATCGGCAAAAAGGTCGGTCTCTCGACGACGCCGTGCTGGCGCCGCATCCAGAAGCTGGAGCAGGATGGTGTGATCGAGCGCCGCGTCGCGCTGCTCAACCCCAAGAGCGTCGGCGCGGGGGTCACGGTTTTCGTCGCGATCACAACCAATCAGCACAATGCAGCCTGGCTTGAACGCTTTCAGACCGTAGTCAGCGCATTTCCGGAAATCGTCGAGGCCTACCGCATGAGTGGACAGGTCGACTATCTGCTTCGCGTCGTCGTGCCCGACATCGACAGCTACGACCGGTTTTACAAATCCTTCATTGGCCAGATCGATCTCACCGATGTCAGCTCCAGCTTCGCCATGGAGCAGATCAAGTTCACGACCGCCCTGCCTCTCGCCTTCGCCGCGAATTCGGCCAGCAGGCGCGTGCATCAGGACGCTTGACGCGCCGGACAAATCGGCGTTCCAAAGCATCATGACGACGGCAGATCATCATGCGCGCCCGGAATGGCGGAATGCGCGCCGGATCGCGGTGAAAATCGGCTCGGCGCTCCTAACGGACCGCCAAACCGGTACGATGAAGCGCGCGTGGCTGGAGGCCATTGCGGATGATGTCGCAGAACTCAGGCGCGAGGGGCGCGATGTGATCCTCATCTCGTCGGGCGCGATCGCTCTTGGACGCGGCGCGCTCGGGCTTGAGCCAGGCTTGCTCCGCCTTGAGGAAGCGCAAGCCGCGGCCTCCGTCGGACAGATCGCTCTCGCGCATGCCTATCAGACAGTCTTCCGGGACCGGGGCCTGACCGCGGCGCAAATTCTCGTGACGCTGGGTGACACCGAAGAGCGACGCCGCTATCTCAATGCGCGCAACACCATCGAAACGCTGTTCAAACTGGGCGCGATCCCCGTCGTGAACGAGAACGACACCGTGGCGACTTCCGAAATCCGCTATGGCGACAACGACAGGCTCGCTGCACGCGTGGCGACCATGATGACTGCCGATTGTCTTGTGCTCCTCTCCGATATCGATGGGCTCTACACGGCACCGCCCGCGAAAGACCCCAATGCGAGGCGCCTCGATGCCGTGTACGCGATTACGCCGGAGGTCGAGGCCATGGCGGCCGGCCCTGCGAGCGAGCTATCGCGGGGCGGAATGGTCACGAAACTCGCCGCAGCTAAGATCGCCGTTTCTGCCGGCACTCACATGGTCATTGCCTCGGGCAAGGCTCTGCATCCTCTTGCGGCGCTAACCGGAGGCGCGCCCTGCACCTGGTTCCTGGCCGCAGCCAATCCCGTAGCGGCGCGGAAACGCTGGATCGCGGGCACGCTGGAACCGAAAGGTGTGATTGTCATTGACGACGGTGCGCGCGCGGCCTTGCACAAGGGCCGTAGCCTTTTGCCAGCGGGAGTGAAGAGCGTGACCGGCCAGTTTGAGCGCGGCGAGGCCGTGATCATCCGCGATCTGGCCGGCGCAGAGATTGGGCGCGGCCTTATCGCCTATAGCGCGGACGAAGCCGGGCTGATCGCAGGCCGCAATTCCATGGAAATCCAGTCTATACTTGGCTATGCTGGCAGAGCCGCTCTCATCCACCGGGACGACATGGTGCTGCTACACGATTCCGGCTGACGACCTCACTGATGCGGTTTTTTCCATGACCACAGAGACCACTGCCGATCCCGACCGGCGCCTTATGAAAAACGATCTCCTTACGATTGGGGAAAGCGCGAGGAAAGCCGCTCGCGTCCTTGCAGCCACGTCTCCAGAGCAGAAAAACTGGGCGCTTCTCGCTGCAGCCCACGGGCTCCGCACGAACACGGCGGACATACTTCACGCCAATGCCGCCGACCGGCAGGCCGCCGAAGCCGCGGGGCGCCCGGCCGCCTTCATCGACCGGCTGGCCCTGAACGAGGCCCGCATCGAAGCGATGGCCCGGGGCCTCGAAGAGATCGCCGCGCTGGAAGACCCGGTGGGCACCGTGATCGCATTCTGGGAGCGGCCGAATGGGCTGAAAATCTCAAGGGTTCGTGTGCCCTTGGGTGTGATCGGCATGATTTACGAAAGCCGCCCCAATGTCACCGCCGATGCGGGCGGGCTGTGCTTGAAATCCGGCAACGCTGTGATTTTGCGCGGCGGCTCGGAATGCGTTGCCAGCAACAGCGCGATCCACGCCGGCCTGACCGCCGGCTTGCGGGCGGCGGAACTTCCGGAAACCGCCATCCAGCTCATCGGAACCACCGATCGCGAAGCCGCCGGCCTGATGCTGCAGGGGCTCGGCGGCGCGATCGACGTCATCGTTCCGCGCGGGGGCAAGAGCCTTGTGGAGCGCGTGCAGAAAGAGGCGCGAGTCCCGGTTTTCGCCCATCTCGAAGGCATCTGCCACGTGTATGTGGACCGGGCCGCCGATCTGGACATGGCGCGCAGCATCGTGCTCAACGCCAAGCTGCGCCGCACCGGCATTTGCGGAGCCGCCGAGACTTTGCTCGTCGACGAGGCGGCTGCCCTTCGGCTGTTGAAGCCGCTGGTGCAAGCGCTTCTCGATGCGGGCTGTGAAGTCCGGGGCGATGCGGCAACCCGCGCAATGGACGCACGCGTGCGCGAGGCCACCGAAGCGGACTGGCGCACGGAGTATCTTGACGCGATCATCTCCGTGAAACTCGTTCCGGGCGTGCACGGCGCCATCGATCACATCGCGAAATATGGCTCGCAGCATACGGAGTCGATCGTGACGGGGGATGAGGAAGCCGCGGAAACCTTCCTCCGCGAGGTTGACAGCGCCATTGTGCTGCACAACGCCTCGACGCAATTCGCTGACGGCGGCGAATTCGGCATGGGCGCGGAGATCGGCATTGCCACGGGGCGGTTCCATGCGCGCGGCCCGGTGGGCGTCGAGCAACTCACCACGTTCAAATACGCGGTGCGCGGCAACGGCCAGATACGGCCTGTATGATCGAGGGCGTTCCGTTCGCGGATCTGAAACCGCCGCCGGCCGTGCCTGGCATGCGGATCGGTCTGCTCGGCGGCTCGTTCAATCCCCCCCACGCCGCGCACAGGCTCATTAGCGTCACCGCCCTCAACCGCCTTCGCCTGGACCAAATCTGGTGGATGGTGACGCCGGGCAATCCCCTGAAGGAGCACGGCGACCTCGCGCCGCTGCACGAGCGGATGCGGCTTTCGCGAGCGGTGTCCCGGCACGCCCGGATCAAGGTCACGGGGTTCGAGGCCGGCATTGGCACCGCCTATACGGCAGCGGCGCTGCGCTACGTCCGGCGGCGCTTTGCCGGCGTTCATTTCGTCTGGCTGATGGGCGCCGACAATCTCGCCGGCTTTCACCGCTGGAACGAATGGCAGGCCATCTTCGACTCGATGCCCATCGCGGTGGAAGACCGGCCGGGCTGGCGCTACCGCGCGCTTGCCTCCCCCGCGGCGCGCGCCTACGCCCGCTTCAGGATTCCCGAGTGTTGCGCTGCGGCCTTGCCCGGCCTCGCGCCTCCGGCTTGGTGTTATCTCTCCGGCCCGCTTTCGAAATTATCGTCCACGGCGCTTCGCTCTGGCCGTGCAGCGGTCAGAGGCTGAGCAAGGCTTCCTTCCATCAATGCGTGCCTCGGTTTGATCCCGAGCCGGGCTGACAAACGGTCATCCTGATCCACTGATGTTTTTTTGGTCTCATAATTTCAGGGCAGTAAGCCGTTTCGGAACAAATACAATAAAGCCGCTCCGATAGGCAGAATAAATACCACAGAAACTGAGCAAAATCTTGGCCGTTGCCAATCAATGCAATCGCAACTAAAACTTGTATATCCAATGGTTAATGCGACGGTTAAAATACCTTATAGAATGCTCACATTGTGCTATCAGCATTTGAAAGGGAAACTGTCGTGTGTCGATTTTTGAGTGCAGCCAATTTCTATCTAAGGCTCAATCGTATTATAGTTGTTATCTTCATGTTGTGGCCGGCCGGCTTTGCATTTGCAGAGCCTCTGGATCACAACGCCAGGTCAAGGCTAAGTATCTCTTTTCGTTCTCTAGATGGTCTGCCTCCCGAGACCTTGGACCGGACGATGAAGTTGCTCAATACCGCGGCAAAGCAGGAAGGCCTTGACTTGCTTCTCTTCAAGAGTCCTGACGCCGAATATCATCTATGGGGAGAGGTTGATGCCTCAGCGAGCCCGGGCAAGATCTTCTACGCCTGGGTCGTATTTGACCGGCGCGCGGGGCTGGTGGGAGTGGAATTTGGAATTGTCGCAGACGGCAGTCAAGGCAGGGTGGCCCCCATCCCAGATGAAGTGCTTCGCACGATAGCCAACGCCAGTATTGCAGCCATCAACAAGAAAAGAAGGCGTCAATCGCTTATCGCCGGAAGCAGCGCCGTAAACCGGTTCCCAAAACCTCAATAGCGCGGCTGCGCGGGCAGCTTATCGGGTCCACTGATGGCGCCGGCCAGCGTATCCCGGCCTTGGAGCGCACGCCGGAGAGGATCAGGCGCTGCCGGGCTCCTGCGCCGGCGTTTCCTGCTTTGCAAGATCGAGAGTATCTGGCATTGATACCACCTCAAGTTATGGACCAAAGCGGAGCGGGCGCTCCAACAGTGCCCCGCGCCAGAGGCATGGATGCGATTGTGAACAATTCGCTCCGCATTTGAGGCGATGTCCTCCCGCTTTTGAAGCGAACCCAGAAAGATTGGCACTCACCCCTTGACAGTGCTAACTGTTCTAAATATCTCAAGGCCAGGGTCGCGTGAGCAACAATGCCGCGCCCGTCCAACCGATCAAATTGCCGATTTAGGAGGATACCCATGAAATTCAGGCCGCTGCATGACCGTGTCGTGGTGCGCCGTCTCGAAGAGGAAGAGCGCACAAAGGGTGGAATTATCATTCCGGATACGGCCAAGGAGAAGCCTCAGCAGGGTGAAATCGTTGCAGTGGGGCCAGGCGCCCGCGGCGAAGATGGAAAGATCGTTGCCCTCGACGTCAAGGAAGGCGATCGCGTTCTCTTCGGCAAGTGGTCCGGCACCGAGGTCAAGATCGACGGCGAAGACCTTCTCATCATGAAGGAAAGCGACATTCTCGGCGTCATCGAGAATCACCATGCCGAGGGCGGCAAGGGCAAGAAGAAAGCCGCCTAACCTAACAAACCCATCCAAACAAGTTTAAACCTGATTCAGGGAGTCATGAAGTATGGCTGCTAAAGACGTACGTTTTGGGCAAGAGGCCCGCGACCGCATGCTACGCGGCGTCGATATTCTCGCCGACGCCGTGAAGGTTACTCTCGGCCCGAAAGGCCGCAATGTCGTGCTTGACAAGTCCTTCGGCGCCCCGCGTATCACCAAGGACGGTGTGACGGTGGCCAAGGAGATCGAGCTTGAGGACAAGTTCGAGAACATGGGCGCGCAGATGGTGCGCGAAGTGGCGTCCAAGACGAACGATATCGCAGGCGACGGCACCACGACCGCGACCGTTCTCGCTCAAGCGATCGTTCGCGAAGGCGCGAAGTCGGTTGCGGCGGGCGCGAATCCGATGGACTTGAAGCGCGGCATCGACCTCGCCGTCGCCGCGGTGGTGAAGGACCTGCAGAGCAAGGCCAAGAAGGTGACCTCCTCGTCCGAAGTCGCGCAGGTCGGCACGATTTCCGCGAATGGCGACACCGAAGTTGGCCGCTTGATCGCCGAAGCCATGCAGAAGGTCGGCAATGAAGGCGTGATCACGGTCGAGGAAGCGAAGTCCCTTGAGACAGAGCTAGAGACCGTCGAAGGCATGCAGTTCGACCGCGGCTACATCTCGCCCTACTTCATTACCGACGCCGAGAAGATGCGCGTCGATCTCGAAGACCCCTTCATCCTCATCTACGAGAAGAAGCTGTCGAACCTGCAAGCGCTCCTCCCCGTGCTTGAGGCCGTGGTGCAGTCCGCCCGTCCGCTCCTCGTCATCGCCGAGGATGTCGAGGGCGAGGCGCTCGCAACGCTCGTCGTCAACAAACTCCGCGGCGGCCTAAAGGTCGCTGCCGTGAAGGCTCCCGGCTTCGGCGACCGCCGCAAGGCCATGCTGCAGGATATCGCCATCCTGACCGGCGGCACCATGATCGCCGAAGACCTCGGCATCAAGCTTGAGAACGTCACCGTTCAGATGCTGGGCCGCGCGAAGAAGGTCACGATCACGAAGGACGACACCACCATCGTCGATGGTGCTGGCGACCATAAGGAGATCGAGGGCCGCGTCAGCCAGATCAAGGCTCAGATCGAGGACACCACCTCCGACTACGACAAGGAGAAGCTGCAGGAACGCCTCGCGAAGCTCGCGGGCGGCGTTGCGGTGATCCGCGTCGGCGGTGCGACCGAGGTCGAGGTCAAGGAGAAGAAGGACCGCGTCGACGATGCGCTGAACGCCACCCGTGCAGCTGTCGAGGAAGGCTTCCTCCCCGGTGGCGGCGTGCCGCTGCTGCGTGCCGTTCACGCTCTTGAGCATTTGAAGCACGAGAACGAAGACCAGAAGGCCGGCATCAATATCGTCCGCCGCGCCATTCAGGCTCCGGCCCGCATCATCGCAGCGAATGCTGGCGAGGACGGCGCCGTGGTTGCCGGCAAAATCCTTGAGAGCAAGGACTACAATTTCGGCTATAACGCCCAGACCGGCGAGTATATCGACCTCGTCGCCGCCGGCGTTATCGATCCGGTGAAGGTGGTCCGCATCGCGCTTCAGGACGCGGCTTCCGTGGCCGGTCTCCTGATCACGACCGAGGCCATGATCGCCGAGAAGCCGAAGAAGGACTCGCCGATGCCCCAGATGCCGGGCGGCGGCATGGACTACTAAGCCTCGCGCTTCGTATAGACAGAGAGAAGCCCGCACGCCGCGGGCTTCAGCCGGCAAGCTCCCGCCAAAAGCGGGGGCTTTTTTTGCGCGCAACGCTCCCGTCTGGCGATATCCACTGTCTGCAATAGGGGTGGAACTCCCGGTAGCGGACGGCCTCGACTTAGTTATCTTCGCGCGATAAAGTTAGATCGGGGTGCGGCGCATGTTCGAGCAGACATTCAAAAATATCGACGATGTCCTCTGGAAAGAAGCGGGCTGCACCACGGAGCTCGATTACACCGAGCAAACCTCGTGGATGCTGTTCCTCAAATATCTCGACGACCTTGAGGACAAGCGCAAACACGAAGCCGAGCTTGCCGGCAAGCCCTACGCGCCGATCATCGACGCCGCGCATCGCTGGTCAATCTGGGCCGCGCCGAAGAAAGCCGACGGCACCTTCGACCACGACAAGGCGCTGACCGGCGACGACCTCATCGCTTACGTGAACGCCGGCCTCTTCCCCTATCTGCAAGGCTTCAAGCAGCGCGCCACCGGCCCCGACACGATCGAATACAAGATCGGCGAAATCTTCAGCGAGATCAAAAATAAGTTCCAAAGCGGCTACTCGCTGCGCGACGCGCTCGAACTCATGGACGCGCTGCGCTTCCGCTCGCAGAAGGAGAAGCACGAGCTTTCGCACCTCTACGAAGCCAAGATCAAGAACATGGGCAACGCGGGCCGGAACGGCGGCGAATATTACACGCCGCGCCCGCTCATTCGCGCCATGATCAAGGTCGTCAAGCCGCGCATCGGAGAGCGCATCTATGATGGCGCGGCTGGATCGGCGGGCTTTCTCTGCGAGGCCTACGACTATCTCCGTCCGCTCGCCCAAAAAGCGGACGACCTGCACATTCTGCAAACCCGCACCTTCACCGGCAAGGAAAAGAAAAGCCTCGCCTATGTCATCGCGATCATGAACATGATCCTGCACGGCATCGACGCGCCGAACGTCATCCGCACCAACACGCTGGCCGAAACCGTCTCCGGCCTCGAAGACCGCCAGCGCTACGATGTGATCCTCGCCAATCCGCCCTTCGGCGGCAAGGAGCGCAAGGAGGTGCAGCAGAATTTCGAGATCAAGACCGGCGAAACGGCCTTCCTCTTCCTCCAGCATTTCATCGCCTATTTGCGGGCGGGCGGCCGCGCGGCCGTCGTCATCAAGAACACCTTCCTCTCCAACTCCGACAATGCGAGCGTTGCCTTGCGCAAGAAGCTCCTCACCGAGTGCAATCTGCATACGGTGCTCGACCTGCCGGGCGGCACGTTCCAGGGCGCGGGCGTGAAGACCGTGG
This sequence comes from uncultured Alphaproteobacteria bacterium, assembly GCA_963817705.1. Taxonomy (GTDB): domain Bacteria; phylum Pseudomonadota; class Alphaproteobacteria; order Rhizobiales; family Rhodomicrobiaceae; genus Rhodomicrobium. The sequence continues at coordinate 743,761 of CAWFPF010000001.1, read as the reverse complement.
TGCTATTTTTCGAGAAGGGCGCGCCCACGCGCAACGTCTGGTATTACCAGCTTGATCCGGGCCGGAGCCTCGGCAAGACCACGGCGCTGAACGACGCGGATTTGGAAGAGTTCGTGGAGCTGCAAGCGAGCTTTGCCGAGACGCCGAAAAGCTGGAGCGTCGATGCCGCCGATATCGACAAGACGACGTGGGATCTTTCGGTCAAGAACCCGAATAAGGCGGATGAAGCCGCCTTGCGCGATCCGCTGGAGATCATTGACGAGATGATCGCGCTCGACGCGGAAAGCGCGGAAATTCTGGCTGGCATTCGGGAGATGCTGTGAAAGCGGGCTGGCGCAAATGCTTGATCAGTGAAGTTATTGCCGGAGTTGATGGCGTTGACCCAACACGAACTTCCTGATAGGACATTGCTGTACGTTGACGTTTCCAGTTCTGTAACCAGACATTTCGACGTTAAGGAGTCTACCATCGTTACTTGGCCGCATGAATTGCCGACATCAGCCGGACTCTTCGAAAATACAAGGTCTTCGGAGACGTGCTTTTTGCAGACAATCAGCCCCACATTGCGCCGCAAGCCGTTGTTCCATGCCGAACTTGATGGGCATGGCTTTGCAGCACGGGATACTTGTTCTGCTCGAACCTAAATAGGACATTCTTGATGCCAAATTTCTCATCTATTATCTTTTACTCAGACGCTTCTCCAATGCGATGGAGAAGCTCAGACCGGGGCAAGGTTATCCTGCTGTCAAGCGAAGATCAATGCAAAGCATCAGCAAATTGAATTTTCCCGCCGCTGGAGGAGCAGAAGCGGATTGTGGCGATCCTGGACGAGGCGTTCGAGGGGCTCGACCGCGCCGCCGCCAACGCCAAAAAGAACCTCGCCAACGCCCGCGAGCTGTTCGACAGCCACCTCAACGCGATTTTCGAGCAGAAGCGAGGCGGATTGGGGCGAGACGCCCTGAGGAAATTGTTGATGCCAACGTGTTGACTCTTTCATATGGCAATTGTTCAGCCGGGCGACGAATTCGCTGGCGGATTGCCTAGTCCGACAAACTGATATAAGAGCAATAAGATTAGTGACTCGAAGGCTTCATATTTCATCCGGCGGCTATGCGAAAACTCTGCACAGAGAATTGTCTAGCTAGAGGTTGTTACTGTTTTGGTTCGAGGGATGCCGGTCTGCCAATGGTATTGCTGTAGCGTGAACTCAGAGGAGCCTTGCTGCTTATCGTCGGGACATTAAGACGATTTCCCAGCCCTGAATTCAATTCTCGATTTTGCTTCATTCATTGCGATGCTTCATTCACGTCAGCGACCACATAAGCTGCTGTGGAACGGCACGCATGGAAATTAAAAGTTGAGATGGAAGAACTGCGGCGCGTCCCTTCGAATTCCGCCCCTTCAATTCAAGACAGACATTGACTCCTGATCGGCACATTCGCTGGCAGAAGACCGCAAATCTGGCGAAAGCTTGTATCTGCAAAAGGTGCGCTTGCTTGCAGACTTTAAGCAGTCGCTCCTGCAAAAGGCATTCGCGGGTGAGCTGACCGCAGCCATGGACCTCGCCGCATGAACGAGGCCGAGACCCGCGCGGATATCAAACCGCTATCGCTTGCGGAAGACACGGAAACGGGAGACCGTTTCGTGCTTTATGCGACGCCAAGCGGCTTGACGCTTGAGTTGCGCTTCGAAGGCGAAGAGCCTTGGGCCACGCGAAAGCAGATTGCCGAATTGTTCGGACGTGACATATCCCGCGTTACCCGGCACATCAACGCGATTTTTGAAGAGGGCGAGCTTGATCGGGAAAGCAATGTGCGGAAAGCGCACATTGCTCCCAGCGACAAACCGGTCGAAATCTACAGTCTAGATGTCGTGCTGGCCGTGGGTTATCGCGTCAAGGGTTCGAAACCGGCGATCATGTATAGGCGCTGGGCGAACGATATACTTAAACAATATCTCTTGAAGGGGTTCGTGCTGGACCAGCGCCGCCTGGAGAACCCGGACGGGCGGCCCGACTATTTTGACGACCTGCTCGACAAAATCCGGCAAATTCGCGCTTCCGAAAAAAGGCTTTGGACGCGCATTTTGGACCTTGCTTCCAATTGCTCGGATTACGGGACCCTGAGCGATGATGGCAGACAAGATTTCTTCGCCACGATTCAGAATGCCATGCACTGGGCAGTCGCCCAGGAGACCGCGGCGGATTTCGTCTATCGGACTGTCGATGCGTCGAAGCAAGATTGTGGCGTTCTCCATTACGACCGGGAGCGGCGTGACATCCCGACAGCGGCCGAAGCGGGGATCGCCAAGAATTATTATGGCGAAGCGCAGATCAAGGCACTCAATCTTCTAACCAGCGCGTTGCTGGAGTTCTTTCAAAGCCAAGCCGAGCAACGCAAGCTGACTACGATTCCCATCTTTCTCAGCAAGATGCGAGAGTATATAAAACTGGATGGACGGCCTCTGATTCCGGCCGATTTTCACGGAACCATATCGGACGAGCGGAAGAAAAAGAAAGTCTCCGGGGAGTTGGCGGCTTACCGCGAGCGCGTGCGGCTTGAGAAAGAGGCCAAGGGCGAAATCGAGGTAGCACGGCTTCTTGAGCAAGCCACCGGCATCGCCAAGGGAAAAAGGCCCGGCAAGAAAAAATCCGCAAAATCGGGCGGGGCGAACGAAAAATGAACGAGGCCGAGACCCGCGCGGAGCTGATCGATCCGGCCTTGAAGGATGCGGGCTGGGGCGTCGTCGAAGGCAGCCGGGTGCGCCGCGAGGTGATCGCGCCGGGACGGATCGAGGGTGCGGGCAAGCGCGCGCGAGCCGAGATCGCCGATTATGTGCTCATCCATCGCGGCCATAAGCTCGGCGTGATCGAAGCCAAGGCGCGCGACGCCGCCGTGACCGAAGGACTGGCGCAGGCCAAGGCCTATGCGCACAAGCTGCAAGTGCGCTTCACCTATGCCACCAACGGCGTTGGTATCTATCAGGTGGACATGAAGACCAGCGAGGAAGGCCCGGTCGCCGCGTTCCCCACGCCGGATGCGTTGTGGGCGCTGACCTTCGCGGAGGAGAACGCCTGGCGCAACCGCTTCGCCGCCGTGCCGTTCGAGACGAAGAGCGGGACGAAGCCGCCGCGCTATTATCAGGAGATCGCAATAGGCCGCGTGCTGGAGGCGATCGCGGCGGGCGAGAAGCGAGTCCTGCTGACGCTCGCCACCGGCACGGGCAAGACCTCCATCGCGTTTCAGATCGCCTGGAAGCTGTTTCAAAGCCGCTGGAATATCGGCGGCGAACCCACACGCCGGCCGCGCATCCTGTTCCTCGCCGACCGCAACACGCTGGCCGATCAGGCGCAGACCGAATTTACCGAATACGCCGCCTTTCAGGAGGACGCGCTGGCGCGCATCGATCCGAGCGAAATCCGACGAGTGGGCCGCGTGCCGAAGAACGCGAACGTGTTCTTCACGATCTTCCAGACCTTCATGACGGGCACAGGCGCCGATGGCAAACCCGCGCCCTATTTCGGCGAATACCCGCCCGATTTCTTCGACCTCATCATCATCGACGAGTGCCATCGCGGCGGCGCGAACAGCGAGAGCACGTGGCGGGGCATCCTGAATTATTTCGAGCCCGCCGTGCAGCTTGGCCTGACCGCCACGCCGAAGCGGCGCGACAATGTCGATACGTATGAGTATTTCGGCGAGCCGGTTTACAAATATTCGCTGAAAGAGGGCATCAATGACGGCTTCCTGACGCCGTTCAAGGTGCGCCAGATCGCAACGACGCTCGACGATTACGTCTACACGCCTGACGATGAGGTGATCGAAGGCGAGATCGAGGAGGGGCGGCGCTATCGCGAGGACGATTTCAACCGCGTGATTGAGATTCCCGAACGTGAGTGGTACCGCGTCCGGCGCTTCATGGAGCTGCTGAAGCCCAACGAGAAAACGCTCGTGTTCTGCGCGAACCAGTATCACGCGCTTCAGGTCCGCGATGCCGTCAATCAGCTCAAGACCGAAATGAAGCTCAGCTCCGATCCGGATTACTGCGTCCGCGTGACAGCGAATGATGGCGTTCGCGGCGATCAATTCCTGAGACGCTTCAAAGAGAACGATAAGACCATCCCCACGATCCTTACGACATCGCACAAGCTTTCGACCGGCGTGGACGCCAAGAACGTCCGTAACATCGTGCTCATGCGGCCGATCAAAACGATGATCGAATTCAAGCAGATCATCGGACGGGGCACCCGCATTTATGACGGCAAGGATTACTTCACGATCATCGATTTCGTGAAGGCCTACGAGCACTTTAACGATCCCGAGTGGGATGGCGAGCCGATGGACCCGGAGCCTGCGGTCATCGCTTGCCCCTGGGAACCTGGAGGGCTCAAAGAGCCGCCTCAAACTCCTATTACCGGCGAAGATCCCGAACCTCAACGCCGTCAGAAGATCAAAATCAAGCTGGCGGATGGCAAGGAGCGAACCATTCAAAGCATGATGGCGACGAGCTTTTGGAGCCCGGACGGAACGCCGGTTTCAGCCGCTATTTTTGTGGAGCGGCTTTTCGGTCATCTTCCAGAGTTCTTCCGCAATGAGGATGAGCTGATCGCGCTTTGGAGCGAGCCCGGAACGCGGAAGAAAGTTACTCGAAGGCTTAGCCGAACGCGGCTTTAGCGGCGAGGCGCTGCGAGAGGCAGGCACCATCGTGAACGCCGAGAAAAGCGATGTCTTCGACGTGCTCGCCTACATCGCCTTCGCCAAAGCGCCGATCACACGGCAAGAGCGCGTCGAAGGCCGCAAGCCGCTCATCCTGCCGAATTACGACGAGAAGCTTCAAGCCTTCCTCGACTTCGTGCTGGCTCAATACGTCGTGGAAGGCGTCAGCGAACTCGACCCCGAAAAGCTAACGCCGCTTCTGCATCTCAAATACGGCGACATTCACGACGCCGTCGCGCAACTTGGCGGTACGGCCACCATTCGCCAAGCTTTCATCGGCTTCCAGCGGCACCTTTATGCCCCTACCGCCGCCGCTTAACGTTCTCTTTCTTCTCCCTACGGCGGCGAGATGGTTAACGGCCAAATGGTAAATGGGCGCGCGAAAGGGTGCGATTCCCGGGCTAAAACCGCCCAAAATGCGTTTTCCGCCTATGAAACAGCCATCGCCAGAACGGGTTAAATATAGTCCGCGCCTCCACATTAACCCTATGAAGCGTCCGGTTTTGTGATGTTGCCCTGCCCCGTCGCTTCTATTTGCCATCGAGGACAGCTGAGAGCGGTCGTGACCGGTATTGGTCAGCTCGTGGGCGTCACTGGAGTTCTCCAGCGTCCTCTGACTTACCGATCACGCTGCTCAATTTCCCGGACATCCCGTCCGGGCGCCCGATGCTGACATAGGAGAGCCCGGCTTCCCGGGCGAGGTGCGGTCCGTAGATATTACGAAGGTCCACAAGCACGGACCCCCTCATCTTGGCTTTGAGCGCGGCAAGGCTCACCGCGCGGAATTCATTCCATTCGGTCAGGACGACGGCGGCATCGGCGCCCTCGGCAGCCTCCAGCACGCTGCCGCACCACGTTACGCCAGGCAAAAGCGGCTTTGCGGTCTCCCGGCCTTGTGGATCGTAGGCCCGGATCGAAGCGCCGCGCTCCTGCAGCATCGGCAGGATGACGAGGCTCGGCGCATCGCGCATGTCGTCTGTGTTCTGCTTGAAGGTTACGCCAAAAACCGCGATCGTCTTGCCGAAGACGTCACCGCCTGCCGCACGGATAACCTTATGCGCCATGGCGATTTTCCGCTCGGTGTTGACCTTCTCCACCTGCTCGACCAGCGTCAGCGGAGCGCGCGCCTCACGCGCGGTGCGTGCGAGCGCCGACACGTCCTTCGGAAAGCAGGAGCCTCCGTAGCCGGGTCCTGGATGAAGGAACTTGTCGCCGATGCGCCGGTCCGAACCGATGGCATGCGCGACCTGCTGGACATTGGCGCCGACTTCTTCGCAAAGGTCCGCCATCTCGTTGATGAAACTGATCTTCATTGCGAGGAAGGCATTCGCCGCGTACTTCGCGAGCTCGGCGCTTTCGCGGCTCACGAACATCACCGGCGCGTTGCGAAGCCGGAGCGGCTCGTAGACACGCTCCATGACTGCGCGGGCACGATCGTCATCGCACGCCGACGAGAACGCGATCAGGATGCGTGAAATCCTGAATTGCGGAGCCTTCGCGCAGGAATTCCGGGTTTGAGCAAACCGCGAAGTCCGCATCAGGCCGCAGCTTCCGCAGCCGCCGCTCGATTTCGCCGCTCGTGCCGACGGGAACGGTGGACTTTGTGGTGATAACGGTGAAGCCCTGAAGATGGGGCGCGATCTCCTCGATGGCCCCATACACATAGGACAGATCGGCATAGCCATCGCCGCGGCGCATCGGCGTCCCAACCGCCAGGAAGATCAGGCCGGCTTCGTGGGCAACAGCGTCCAGGCGCGACGTGAAGTTCAAGCGGCCCGCGCGGACATTCTTTGTTACGAGCGCTTCGAGGCCCGGCTCATAAATGGGCATCTCGCCGCGGCTGAGGCATTCAAGCTTGTTCTCATCCTTCTCGACGCAGGTGACGTCCCAGCCGAAATCGGAGAAACAAGCGGCAGATACTAAGCCGACATAGCCGGCCCCGATCATGCAAATGTTCACGGCACTGCATCCTTCAAGCGGCCGCGGCAACAAAAGTTGCCGCCACTGAACGGCAAGGCTCGATATCCCGCCCTTTGAGAGAAGTCAACGAAGCCAACACCAAATACCTGTGCGCTACCTACCTAATTCTACTGCGTCACAACCGTCGCCGATAATCCCGGCCGCAGCAAGGCATCGCGGCAGGCTTCTCGTCAAGGCGGCGGCGATCCTGCGTTTGAGCGGCGCGATGGAGTTGGGGATGTATCACTCCGGCTTGTGCGGCATTGTCTCCTGGCCCGGAAATAACACGATAACTCGCGTTACAATCATGGCGGAGGGGGGCCCTTGTTTCGCCACCAAACGGCATTCAAATTTTACTGGCCGGGGAAGAGGCAAATCACGGAGATATCGAATGAAGAGCACGATGGTCGTGGCATTTTCCATGGGCTTAGGCTTGCTTACCGTTGCCACGGGTGCCCAGACGGCGAGCCAAGCGGTCGCGGCACCGCTTATAGCAGCGCAAGAGGCAGGCACAGGAAGCGCGGTGACCCCTGTTCAGTTCGGGCGCCGTTTCGGTCCTGGTCCGCGCGGAGGGTGGCGTCCTGGTTATAGGTGGCGTCCAGGCTATGGGTGGGTGCCGTGGGTAGCTTTACCGTTCGCTGCCGGTGCTGCCGTAGCGGGTGCCTACTACGGGCCAGGTCCTTACTATGGTCCCGGCCCCTACTATGGCCCTTACGGACCCGCTCCATACTATTACGGCCCGCGCTATTGAGCTGGGCGCCGAGCTTCGCGTAGCGCGGGGCTTGCCAATTCGACGTTGAAAAAAGGCCAAAAAGGCGCCGGCCTCCCAACTTTGGAGGCCGGACTGCTAGCAGATTTTCTCGCCGCTCCGGGGCTTGCTAGACCTCTGTTAGGGCGGCATGCCTGTTGGGCTAACAGGTCTTAATATCCCTGCAACCGGGATGAGAAGATAGTATTCCCAGTCCGATAGGCCCGCAAGCGGCTTCCTGCCGCACCGCCAGACTAACGCCGGTTATGGATCGCAGTTGCGGCAATTGCCGCCTGCTCCCATTGCCACCACGATCTGGTTGAGGCCTTCTGTCACGTCGCCGGCGGCATATAGGCCCGGGACAGTGGTCTGACCGTGAGGGCTGATCCGGAGCGCGCCTTTCTCGCCGGCCTCTGCGCCAAGGTCCGTCGCGAGGCCGGAGCGGTACTCGACGCCCATAGCTGCGTAAGCGGTGTCGAAATTGCAAGTTTCTCCGCCGTCGAGCGTCATGGCAACTTTGCCGCCGCTGATGGCCAGAGAGCGAATGGGAGCGGCAATATACTTAATGCCATGCCTTGCAAGTGATTCCCGGTCAGAGTCCGATGGCAGAAGAGGCCTTTCGATTGAAAGAAGGGTGACGTCCGCCGCGTAAGTGCGCGCGATGAACGAGGCCTCGCCCACCCCGCCGTCTCCGAACCCGATGACGGCAACTTTCTTGCCCTTCGCCTCGTACCCGTCGCAAATGGGGCAATAACGGATCAAGCCGCGCTTGACGGCATCGGCTGCGCCGGGAAGCTCGGGACCGATGTCTTTCACGCCGGTCGCGAGAAGGACAAAACGCGCCCGGAGCTCAGCACTTTCCCCATTGCCGTCGCGATAGACCACCGCAAAGCCCGGAAACTCTCTTTTGAGGCTCGTGACCTGACCGGCGACAATCTTCGCGCCGTAAAGCTCGGCGTGGGCGCGCTGCCTTTTCAGGATTTCCGGTCCGGCGATCCCCTTCACAAATTCCGGCACGTTGTGATTCTCTGGTATCCACAAGGCGCGGCTTTCGCCGCCATCGATCGCGACGAAGTTCCGTTCATAGCGCGCCAGATACAACGCGGCCGTCAGCCCCGCCGGACCGCCGCCAATAACCACGCAGTCGAGTATGCCGCCTGAGGTCTGCACCATGGCAGGAAAAATCTTCGAGCGGCGAAGGTGTTCCGCGAGCTGTCGCGCGGCCGGGCCGGAGTTTTGCGCGAAGGGGAGCTAGACCCCCTCACCCCAACCTCTCTCCCCGAGGGGAGAGGGAGTCTGCGAGCTTACTGTTAACGTGCTCTCTCCCCTTGGGGAGAGAGACAGAGTGAGGGGGTTTTATCGCCCGTTCGGAATCGCCGAGATCATCACGAAGGCATGCGCGATCGGAAAATCGTCCGTGATGGTGACGAGGATTTGCGCCTCGTGATCGGCGGGCATGAGGCTTTGGAGCCGTTCGGCGGCGCCGCCGGTGAGGGTCATCGTGGGTTGGCCGCTTGGCAAGTTCATCACACCCATGTCGCGCCAGAAAACGCCGTCCCGAAGGCCGGTGCCCAAGGCCTTGGAACAGGCCTCCTTGGCTGCGAAGCGTTTGGCGTAGGACGCGGCACGGGCCGAACGGCGGTCGGACTTCGCGCGCTCGGCGCCGGTAAATATGCGGTCGAGAAAACGGTCCCCATAGCGTTCGATCGTCTTTTCGATCCGCCTAATATCGATCATGTCGCTTCCGATGCCGATGATCATGCGATTTCCTGGGCGGTCGCTACTGCTGCTGTTGTGCCGCCTGCTGTGGACCGGGCCTAAGAGCCTCGCCCTTCGCCATGGCTTCACGCATCCGCGCGATAGCCAGCGGCAAGCCCATGAAAACCGCCTCGCCGATGATGAAGTGCCCGATGTTCAACTCGCGCACCTCGGGCAGAGCGCAAAGATGAACGGCTGTTTCGTAGTCGAGGCCGTGCCCCGCGTGGACTTCGATCCCGGCCTGAGCGGCGAGACCGGCGGCATGTCTCAACCGGCGGAGTTCGGCCGCGGCGCTCGCGGTGCTGCCCGCGAGCCAGGCCTCGCAGTATTTCCCGGTGTGGAACTCCACGGCCGGCGCGGAAAGCCGGAACGCCGCATCGACCTGCCGCGGCTCCGGATCGATGAACAGGGAAACCCGGATGCCGGCATCGGACAGGCGCCGCACCAGGGGGCCCAGCGTGTCAAGGCTTCCAGCCGCGTCGAGGCCTCCTTCGGTGGTGATCTCCTCACGCCGCTCGGGCACCACGCAGCAGGCATGAGGCAGTGTCATGACCGCTAGCGCGGTCATTTCCTCAGTAGCGGCCATTTCGAGATTGAGCGGCGCGGCCACCTCGGTCTTCAGCCGCCGGATATCTTCGTCGCGGATGTGCCGCCGGTCCTCGCGCAAATGCGCCGTTATGCCATCCGCTCCGGCCTCAATCGCGAGTTTGGCGGCGCGAACTGGATCGGGGCGAAAGCCGCCCCTTGCGTTCCGGAGGGTTGCGACGTGATCGATATTCAGGCCAAGCCGGACAGGGCCCTGCCCCTTTATCTGGCCGGTCATTGACCGGCCGTAGCCGCCTTCAACTCAGCCCTGCTGGCGAGGACGGCATTCCTGGCATCGAGAACATGGCGCACAAGGAAATAAACCAAGACGGCCGTCAAACCGCCCAGCGGAAGAGAGCCAATTGCCATTGGCTTCAAGATCGGCCAAAGGCCTTCCATGGCGGAGGCGACGCCATCCGGGGAAGCCTCGCGGAGACTCCGGCCAAGCGCTTGAGCGCCCGTTGACAGCTTGCTGATCTCGGCATTCGCGGAGCTGCCCAGAACCACGTTGCCAAGAGTGAAAGTCGAGATCCAAATTATAGGATATGTTAACGGATTTCCGGCAAAAGTACCAACTGCGGAGGCAAACACGCTTCCACGGAACGCCAACGCAATCAGTGCCGCGAGCATCATCTGGAAGCCAAGGAACGGGGTAAAGATCGCAAAAACACCGGCCGCGCAACCGAGCGCGATGCTATGGGGAGAGGCCTGAATTCTCCCCAGACGCAGAGTCATGTATCGGAACGAGCGTCCAAAGCTGCGCGTCGGCCAAAGTGCCGAGCGTAAGCGCAAAAGCGGAGAAAGCTGTGTTCTGCGTTTGAATAGCATATGTCCCAGCCCACTCTCGGGAATAACCGTTAGACGCTTACCCCTACGCCCTTCTAGAGGTGGCATTCCCTATCAAACCTTCAAGCCCCTACTACCCGGCTTGATGGCGGGTATACCTTCCAGGGAAGCGGGTACTTGATCGGGCGGGAAGTGGGGAATGTCAAGAGTCATCAATGCGGCAAAGGGGACAGGCAGGAGGGCGCGGCCTGCTGAACGGTCGGCAAGCGCAGCCGCCGCAACAACATGGGCGCCGAGAGCCTCTGCCGCCGCGATGCATTCCCTTGAGGATAACCCGGTCGTGACCACGTCTTCCATAAGCAGGCAAGGTTGCCCTGGTTCGATTTCGAATCCGCGGCGCAATTCGAAGCTGCCGCTCACGCGCTCGAAGAAGACTGCGGGCACTCCTAGCTGCCGGCCCATCTCATAGCCGGCAACGACGCCGCCCATAGCGGGAGACACGATGAGGCTCACATTGTCCACCAACCCGGCAGCGCGAAGTTTCGCGGCAAGGGCAGCGCAAAGCCGTTCGGCGCGGCGCGGGTCCATGAGCACGCGTGCGCATTGCAAATAGGCCGGGGAATGATAGCCGGACGAGAGGATGAAATGCCCCTCAAGCAGGGCACCCGCATCGCGAAATTCCTGCAATATGGCGTCTTCTGTCATCATGGCCGTGATGTGCCAGAATCGAGGCGGCGAAGCAAGCCTGAGCAACTGCCCAGGATTTTTCCCCCCTGCGGCCGCTGCGCGATGTAAGCCCGGCTAACGCGCGAAATCGCTATCCAGGCTGGCTCTTGTAAAGGCTTCGACATTATCGAGCAGCAGGTTCGCCTGCTGTTCCGCATCCGCGGCATCGCCTTTCGCGATGGCCTCGGCCAGTTGCGCGTGAAGAAGGCACGTTTCACGGAAGTTCCTGGCCGCCTTGTAGTGCGCAAACCAAAACCGCCTGGACATGGCCTGAAACGGCAACATCGCATTCACCGCGAAATCGTTACGGACCGCGCGGAGCAGAAGCCGGTTGAAAGCCTTGTCGAGCTTGAGGAAGCCGGCGGCGTCCTGGCCGTCCGCGGCTTTCCGCATCGCCGCACTCAGGGATCGAAACTCGGCCCTCTCCTCCATCGACGCCCGCCGGGATGCTGCCGCTGCGGCGTAACGCTCCAAATACCGGCGCACCTCCAGCATCTGGAGCTGGCGCCTCACATCGAGCTGGGTGACCACGGCGCCGCGCCTCGGCTCGATCGAAAGCAGGGCATCGCGTTCAAGCCTCTGCAGGGCCTCGCGAATGGGCGTCCGGCCGAATCCCAGACGCGCGGCCAAGCCTTGCTCGGTGAGGACCTCGCCCGGTGCAATGCTCAGGGTCACGATCAGCTCTTCTATCGCGGCATAGGCCTGATCGCTTTGGTTGATCGCAGGGCCTGTAGCGCCAAGTGCGGCGTCATAAGCGCCTGGCGCGAGGTCTTCCGTCATGGGGTGGGGCCGAGGCTCGTCAATGCTCCTCGCGGCGGCCAAGCACTGCCCCTTTGGAAAGCGGCTGCACAAGCTCGGCATACTGCCGGAGCCAGCCGGGCCTCGTGATCACAGTGTAAGGAGGCAGCGCCGCAATGCGTGCTGCAAGCTCCTGTTCCGTTATGCCGATATCGATTCGCCGCTGATTTAAGTCGATGGCGATCACGTCGCCCGATTGAACCGCTGCGAGCGGACCGCCCTCGGCAGCTTCAGGCATGACTTGCCCAATCGTGATCCCGCTATTGAGCCCCGATAGTTCTCCGTCCGTTACGACGGCCACTTGCGCGCCGAGCCCAGCACCGACAAGCGCCGCCATAAAGCTCGCCGCGAACACGGTGCCCGGGCCGCCCTTCACGCCCATCATGCGGAGCACGATCACCTCTCCCGCTTTGATCGCGCCAGCCGCCAAGGCAGCAATCGCTTCGTTCTCATCTTCATAGACACGCGCGGGGCCGCTGAAGGCACGGATCTCCTTCGGAACGGCGGCGAGCTTCACAATCGCCCCGCCCGGAGCGAGGTTTCCACGGAGCACGATCAGTCCGGGTTCCGGCGAAGCCGGACGGCTGAGCGGACGGAGAATGTCCTCATCGCGAACCTCCGCTTGAGCGAGGTTTTCCGCAACCGTCGCGCCCGTCACCGTCATGGCGTCCAGAGCGAGAAGCGGCGAGAGCTGTTTCATGGCTCCGGCGCAACCGCCCGCCGCGTCGAAATCCTCGATGCGGACCGGCCCGTTCGGTTTGATCCTCGCGATCAACGGCACCGTCCGGGATAGCGCTTCCAATTCCGCGATCACATCGGCGTCAAGTTCCGCCTCCACGGCGGCGGCGATCAAGTGGCGGACAAGATTGACGGAGCCGCCAAGGCCGATCGCAACGACGAGCGCATTGCGGAACGCTTCGCGCGTCAGGATCGCGCGGGGCAGGAGTCCTTCCTCCACCATGGACACGATCCGCGCACCCGCCGCTTTCGCCATGGCGTCGAGCCGCTCGCTTCCGGCCCTGATGGGAGCGCTTCCGGGCAGCGTCATCCCGAGGGCCTCGGCCATGCACTGCATCGTGTTGGCGGTTGCGAGCCCTGCGCAAACGCCCGGTCCCTGGATCGCATGACGCGTCATGTCCGTGAGCGCTTCAAGGCTAATCTGACCGGCCTTATAGGCGCCAACGCTGTTATAGACTTCTTCGATATCCACATGCCCCGACTTGCAATGCCCGCCGAGCTGATAGCCGCACGTCACAAGGATCGAAGGGACGTTGAGACGGGCCGCGGCCATAAGATGGGCCGGCGTTGTCTTATCGCAGGACGAGAGCAGCACCATCGCGTCGAGTTCGGCGCCCTCGACCTGCACCTCGACATCGTTCACCAGCAGATCCCGGGTGGGCATGAGGTAGCGGCCTTGACGCCCGGCGCTTGTCACAAAGTCGGACGGCGCCACGGTGCGGATTTCAAGCGGCACACCGCCCGCCGCGCGGATCGCATCCGCCACGACGGCAGCAACGCCATCGAGGTGCTGAAAGCAGATGGAGAGCTTGCTCGACGAGTTGACGATGGCGATTTTGGGTTTCTCCAAATCGTCCTCTGTGAAACCCATAGCGAGCCACTGCGCTCGCCGGACAGCCCAGCGGGTGGTGCCTGGCTCAAAGTTGCTGCGGAGGGGCCTTTTCATTCTTCGAGCCTCTTAAGTGTCGAGCCGCGCGCCGTCGCGTGAGACGGCTTCGCGCACTTCAATTCCGGGGATGTCGCGGGGTTGGACGTTGTTGCGAATGGCAAGCGCGGCAGCGTGGCCGATCGCATGACCATAAGAGAAGCATTGGGCCGTGACCCTCGCGGAGGCGACCGCCTCGTGCTCAGCAGAAAGACAGCGGCCCGCGAAGAGGAGGGACTCGCCGCGCTCAGGCACGAACGACCCGTAAGGAACTTCGTAGAAATCATCGAAAAGCCATTCGAGCTTCGGCTTCGCGCCGGCGTGCAGCTCGATGGGCCAGGGCGACCGCGCGATCCCTTCCGCAAACTTGGATCCGGCGAGGATATCCGCGTTCTTGAGAAGCGCGATCCCTTTGCCCTGCCTGCTTTGGCGAACCCCCACTTGGACGCCGGTGTCGATGACATATCCATTTTCGCAGCCGGCAAGATGGTCGCGGAAGAAGTTTGCGTAGCCGTGCACCTGTTTGCGGCCCTCGATCTCGGCATCGGTGAAATCGGCGGCGATGAGCGTGTTCAACTCGCGGCCATCGGGTCCGATGATGCGGGTGCAATTGCAGAGAAGCTCATTCGGTCGGGTAGTCGTAAACAGCCAGATTTTTGCGCGTGGCAAATTATAGCGGTCCCTGTTTTGAAGAATGAGCTCGGAGACCTCCGGCGGCATGACGGTGTCCAGCCCGTAGGTTCGAAGGAAGCGTCCGGTGTCGATGCCGCCCATGCGGAAAAGCATAGTGGGATTCTGCACCCGGCCATTGTCGCCGACGAAGGACGGCAAGCCAGCCATGGCGATCACATCGGCATCGCCGGAAGCGTCTATCGTGACGCGGGCTTCGACGTCGATCTTGCCGGATTTGTTGTAAACCCGGACACCGGCAACCCGGTCGCCATCGAGCAAAGCGTCTGTAACGGCGCTGTGGAAGAGAACCTTGACCCCGGCATCTTGCAAAAAGGCGTCAGCGGCGTCGCGCCATCGTTGCGGGTCGTGGACGCGCGTGAAGGTCTTGCCGTACCGGACTGGTTCGGAAATACCGCCTATCTTTTCGAGGGCCCGCACAAACTCGTCAGCGAAACCGAAAACGGCTTGCTCGGGCTTTGCCTTACCGTCCTGCCGGGCCAGATACATCCCGCAAACCGTGCCTGATAGCCCTGCCACCGCGCCGCCGCCGCAAAATCCATAGCGTTCCACGAGAATGACGGAAAGGCTCTGCCTCGCCGCCGTTACAGCCGCTGCCACACCAGCCGCACCGCCGCCCACGACGACAGCATCGCAGTGAAGCCGGGTCCGTTCGCGCAGGTCCGTTACAGCCGCGGTCATGAGTGAAGTCTCCCTTGCTATCGCACCTGACATGGTTAAGATATGTCACAAACATGTCAAGCAGGATCGGCGAAACAGCGCCGCCGGCAAATCGGGGAGGAAAGCATGAGATGGTTTGTGGCTTTGGCCATTTTGGCGCTTGGAGCGGCGCCAGTCTGTGCTGCCGGTGAGATCAAGATTGGCGTTTTGAACGACCAAAACGGGCCGCAAGCCGATTTTGCCGGTCCGGGTTCTGTCGTAGCGGCACAAATGGCCATCGAGGATTTTGGCGGGAAGGTGGGCGATAAGCCTGTTGTGGCCGTGATCGGGGACCATCAGAACAAAGCCGATATCGGTTCCAATCTTGCCCGGCAATGGTTCGACCAGGATGGCGTTCAGGTGATTGTCGACGTGCCGAACTCGGCAGTGGCGCTGGCCGTCGCGGATATCGCCAAGACGAAAAACAAGCTCGTCATCGTCTCGGGCGCCTGGCACTTCGGATCTCACGGGCAAGAACTGCTCGCCGAACACGATCCACTGGACTTACGACACCTGGGCCCAGGCCAATATCGTCGGCACTGCGGTAACGAAGGCGGATAATCCCACCTGGTTCTTCATGACGGTGGATTATGCCTTCGGATACGCGCTTGAGCGCGATGCCACCCAGGCGATAGAGCGGGCGGGGGGAAAGGTCGTGGGCACGATCCGGCATCCCCTCGGGACCGCGGATTTCTCGTCCTATCTTTTGCAAGCCCAGACATCGAGAGCGAAAGTGATCGGCCTTGGCAGCGCGGGTGCCGATACCATCAACGCGATCAAGCAGGCGCACGAGTTCAACATCGTGGAACAGGGCCAGGCGCTTGCCGCGATGCTCATGACTTTGAACGACATCCGGAGCGTTGGCCTCGAGTCGGCCCAGGGCATTTATCTATCCGAAGCGTTTTATTGGGATTTGAATGACGCGACACGCGCCTGGGCAACGCGCTTTGCCGCGCGCAACGGCGGCAAATACCCGAACATGGTCCATGCCGGCGTCTACTCGGCCATAACCCATTACCTGAAGGCGCTGGCAGCAGGCGCCAGTCCTGACGATGGCGCGGGGGTAGCAGCGAAGATGCGGGCAATCGAAGCGGAGGATGCGCTGTTCGGCAAGAGCGAAGTGCGCGCCGATGGCCGCGTCATTCACGACATGCATCTTTTCCTCGTCAAGAAGCCCTCCGAGTCCAAAGGGCCCTATGATTACTACCGCCTCATCTCGACAGTGCCAGCAAAGGACGCTTTTAGACCGCTTGGCGAAGGTGGTTGTCCGCTCGGGAAATGAGCGGTTTGTTGGTGCCAAGCAACACGGCTTTGATAAGCGAGCCCAAGACGCAGAAATCGCTCCCTGAGGCGAAGGCGGTGATGCGCGGCTCGCACCCGTCTCATTGGAAAGGCGCATCCAAACTATTGGATTTTGTATGAGAGCTGCCCAGATTCCCGGCACGCCAGCATGATCTTGCGGAAAGGAGGCTGCATTTGCCTTCAGCTCAGCCGGGAACGCATGAAGATTTCGAGGCGGCCGCTCAGGCAATCTGGGACGGCTTGCCTGAGCAGTTCCGCGCAGTGCTGGGCAATGTGACGGTTCATGTGGCCGATTTCGCCGATGCGGAGACGCTCAAGGCCCTTCACATCCACAACCGGTATGATCTCCTCGGGCTGTATCATGGCGTGGGACTGCCGTCCAAGAGCGTATGGGACCCCGTAAGCCTGCCCGACAGAGTCTTCCTCTACCGCATCCCCATCCTCAGTTACGCCGGCCGGACCGGCGAGGAGGTGGGCCACGTAATCCGCCACGTGCTGATCCACGAGATCGGTCACCATTTCGGTTTCTCCGACGCCGGCATGGCCCGGATTGAGTCCGGCGCGTAAGCCTGCCGCCGTGGCCCAGCGCAATGGACGCTGATACTCAAGCTTTCCAGTCTGACGAACGCTCACGGCTAGCGGCGGCAAGGGCTTCGCGCACCCCTTCGGCATTGCGGTCGGCGGCGTAAACCGGCGTTCCCGGCTGCTGCCGCCATGACTTCGTCAAGCCCTCCGGCGTCAACCGGATCGAAGCCGAGTTCATCGACGAGTTCCATGACGGTGCGCTTTGCCTTCGGATCATCGCCCGCGACAGGCAAAGCGATACGGTTTGCCGAGCCGGCTGGCTGGCCGCGCTCCAGCAAATGTTTGAAGTAGATATTGTTTAACGCCTTGATGACGGGCCGCCCGAGGTGTTTTTCAACCCAGCGGCTTTCGGGTAAGCCGTCCTCGATCTCAGCGATCTTCCCGTCGCGCTGCTTCGGATAGTAGTTGCCGGTGTCGATCACGATCAGATCCGCGGGCGCGTTGGCGAATATGTCCTTGGGCAATTGCGGGATGTTTTTCTCCGGAATGGTGACAATGACGAGATCGGCGTCCTTTGGCGCATTCTTTACCTCGACCGCAGTCGCGCCGGTTTCCGAGGCCAGCGCCTGAAGGCTCGCCGGCCCGCGCGAGTTGGCGACGCGAACGTCATGTCCAAGGGCCCGCAAACGCTGTGTGAGTGTCCCGCCGATGTGGCCTGCGCCAATGATACCAATTTTCATGATGTGCTCCGGCTAACTCGATGCGAACCCCGCTCTTGGCTGGACAAGTCTTGCGGGGCCGGCGCGTTCCGAATCGAATGGCGCCGCCGCCTTCACTTGCAGCCTGGAGGGCGGCCATCCGCTATCTTCTAAGCCTCGATCAAAATGTGTCCCCTCAACCTGCTCTCCCGCGAGGGGGAGAGGGGACGATTTCGCAACCGCCGCAGCCTTCCCTTTCTCCCCTCGCCCACCAACCAGAGACGCCCCTTGCGACGGCGAACCCCTGTTTTATGGGATCGCTTGGTGTGGCGTGTTTGACCCGGCGGGGCTCTGGTTCTAATACGCTGTCTTGAAACCTCTCAATCAGGACCCTCTCCGATGCCGCTCATCCGTCCCTTCCCCGGCCTGCGCCCCCTTCCCGGCAAAGCCGCCGAGGTGGCGGCGCCTCCCTATGACGTCCTCGACAGCGACGAGGCCCGCGAACGCGCCGCCGGCAAGCCCTGGAGCTTCCTCCACATATCCAAACCCGAGATCGATCTGCCGCCCGGCACCAATCCCTACAGCCCGGAGGTCTACGCCAAGGGCAAGGAAAACTTCGCGTCCATGCTAGGGGAAGGGGTGCTGATGCAAGACAGCGGCCCATGCTACTATCTCTACCGGCTGATCATGGGCAGCCACCAGCAGACGGGCCTTGTTGCCGCCGCCAGCGTTGCCGCTTACGACTCGGGCCGGATCCGCAGGCACGAGCTCACCCGCCCCGGCAAGGAAGACGATCGCGTCCGGCAGTTGGACGCGCTTAACGCCCAGACTGGCCCAGCATTCCTCGCCTATAAGGACAACGCCGCGATGGATGAACTGGTGGCCGGAGCAGCCGCGGCTGCGCCAGAAATCGATATCGTCGCAGACACTGGTGTGCGCCACTCCCTGTGGACGTTAAGCGACGCAGGGCAGCTCCGTTTCATCACCCGCATCTTTGACGCGATGGATTGTCTCTACATCGCGGACGGCCACCACCGCTCCGCCGCCGCCTCGCGCGTCGCCGCGGCGCGAAAAGCCTCCAACCCGCGCCACACGGGAGAAGAAGCTTACAACTATTTCCTGGCGGTGATCTTCCCCGGCAACCAGATGCAGATCCTCGACTACAACCGCGTGATCAAGGACCTTCACGGCAACAGCCCCGGGGAGTTCCTGGCCAAACTTGAGAACGCCTTCACCGTGGAAAAGGTGGCGGATCGGTACAAGCCGGGCAAGGCCAGTGAATTCGGCATGTACCTCGACCGCCAATGGTACCGGCTCACTATCAAGCCGGACATGATTCCACAGCGCGATCCGGTGAAGAGCTTGGACGTGAGCCTCTTACAGGACAACCTTATCGGTCCCATTCTCGGCATCGCCGATCAAAGGCTTAGCGAGCGCATCGATTTCGTGGGCGGCATTCGCGGCCTGAACGAGCTGGAGCGACGCGTCGACTCGGGCGAGATGGCGGTGGCCTTCGCCCTCCACCCCACCTCCATGGCGCAGCTGATGGCTGTGGCCGATGCGGGCGAGATGATGCCACCCAAGTCGACATGGTTCGAACCCAAGCTGGCCGACGGCCTGGTTTCGCACCTGCTCTGAGCGGAAGGCCAGCGGCTTCCCTGCGTCGCTGCGGGCCACGCGGCCGGAACAGGATTGCCCTCTTTTTGGGCGAAACGCCCTCAAAGCTTGCATCAAATGCTTAACAGAGCGCCATTTCTTTGTTAGGCTATGGGCTTAGCGATCTTTGAGGCCGGAGATGGAACCACCTCGAGATGCCGTTCTGCTTCGGGTGTTCATTGGCGAGGCGGACAGGGCGGCTGGGCGCCCCCTGTACCGGAGCATCATCGAGGCCGCCCGCAAGGCCGGACTTGCCGGCGGCACCGCACTTCATGGTCCGCTGAGTTATGGTCGAAGCCGCTGCGTCAATTCCGAGTTCAATGTCGACGCACCCGGCAACCTTCCCATGGTCGTCGAGATCATCGATTCCGAAGACAAAATCCAAGCTTTTCTGCCCGGGATCGACAAGCTGATGGGCTCTGGCCTCGTTACGCTGGAAAGGGTCCGGATGGCCCGCATTGGCCTGGCCGCAGGACAGCCATCTAAGGAACTCGTTGCTGGCAGCTCACTCTGTAAGGGAGGCTTTAGCGATGGAAGTGCCTCATGACGCAGTGTTACTTCGTATATTCACAGGCGCGGATGACCGTTACGGCGTAGAACAATCTCTCTATGCTGCGATTGTCATGAAGGCGCGCGAGATGCACCTCGCCGGCGCCACCGTGCTCAAGGGGCCGGTTGGCTTTGGTCAATCGAGCCGGATGCATCAACAGCATCTCTGGGGCGCCGGCGACAGTCCGGTTGTCATCGAGATCTGCGATGAGGAGGACAAGATCAATGCCTTTCTGCCTATCCTGGACGGCATGATGGAGAGCGGCCTCGTGACGCTTGAGAAAGCGCGCGTGCTCCAATACGGCCGGAAACGTTCAGGCTATCTGGAGCGGCTCAAGAAAAGCATGCGTGAGCATCTCCATCTTGGCGAAGGGCGGGGAGAAGTCCCAGCAATACAGGCAAGCCCGGAGAAGTACGTTCCACCCACCAAGCACTGAAGCGCTCGCGCCCGAATTAGGCGGCATGGTGCCTTCTGACGGCAGCGCCCTGAGGGCCTTTGCGAGGAATGTAAAGTGTCTGAATGTCAAAAAGGGAGGACGTGACATGAGTAAGATCGCATCGATCAAAGCCCTGGAAATCCTCGATTCCCGAGGCAATCCTACGGTACGCGTGCAGCTTTCCCTGGACAACGGCCTCACGGTTTCCTCCTCGGTGCCTTCCGGAGCTTCCACCGGCGAACATGAGGCGGTCGAACTGCGCGATGGCGACAAATCGCGTTACGGCGGCAAAGGCGTGCTGAAAGCCGTCGCCAATGTCAACGAAGCGATTGCGCCGAAGCTACCGGCATGGACCCAAGCCAGCAGGCTCTGATCGACCGGCTGATGCTGGAGATCGATGGCACTCCCAACAAGGCCAAGCTCGGCGCCAATGCCATCCTGGGGGTGTCCATGGCGGCGGCGCGGGCGGCAGCCGCGAAGCCGAAATTCCCCTCTACGCCTATCTTGGCGGCCCGAGTGCAAGGCTTGCCCGTTCCTATGATGAACATCCTCAACGGCGGCAAGCACGCCGACAACAGCGTTGACTTCCAGGAATTCATGGTAATGCCGGTTGGCGCGCCAACTTTCGCGGAAGCGCTGAGGTATGGCGCCGAGACCTTCCATGCGCTTGCGAAGATCCTGAAAGGCAAAGGCTACGCGACGGCGGTGGGGGATGAGGGCGGCTTTGCGCCGAATTTCAAAAGCAATGAGGAAGCGTGCGAGCTGATCGTTGAGGCCATCAAGGCGGCAGGATATCAGCCAGGCAGGGATGTCGCGATCGCGCTGGATCCTGCAGCCAGCTCATTTTATTCCAGACGGCGCCTATCACCTCAGCAAATCCGGACAAGGGTCGAAGTCAAGCGAGGAGATGATCGCGCTTTATGGGCGCTGGCTCGACGCCTTTCCCATCGTCTCCATCGAGGACGGGCTGGACGAGAACGATTGGCAGGGCTTCGCGGCACAGACGGCGAGCCAAGGGTCTCGCATCCAGATTGTCGGCGACGACATTTTCGTCACGAACCCCGCCTTCATCAAGCGCGGCATCGAGCAGAAGACCGCGAACGCCGTGCTCATTAAGCTCAATCAGATCGGCACGGTGACAGAAACAATCCGCGCCATCGAGCTCTGCCGTGAGGCATGCTGGGGTTATGTCATCTCCCATCGCTCGGGCGAAACCGAGGATACGTTCATGGCCGACTTCGCCGTGGCCATGGGCGGCGCCCAAATCAAAACCGGCTCGGCCTGCCGCAGCGAGCGCATCGCCAAGTATAATCGCCTGCTGGAAATTGAGCAGGAGCTGGGGTCCGCTGGGCAGTTCCGCTCGCCATTTAAATCGAACGCCGCTTGACCTCACTGAGCCCGGCCACTGGCGCCCGGGCTTTCCCATCGCTCTGAGCGAGTAGTGTGCTCTATCGCGTCGTGAAGAGCTTCGCAAGTCCGTCTTTGCTGCCATCGCTTCTCCGACGAGGAGCGGGGCGTTCATGCTCCAAATTGACGGGACACGAAGATTAGGCGTAAACCGGCTCACCGTCGTAAGCCTCCTGGCGCTTGCAACACAGCCCAGCAGCGCATTCAGAAATCGCGAACGGGGACCAATCATCAAAGGGTCTTTCCCATGCCAGACTATCGCTCCCGCACCTCAACCCATGGCCGTAACATGGCCGGTGCCCGCGGGCTTTGGCGTGCCACAGGAATGAAGGACGAGGATTTCGGCAAGCCCATCGTCGCCATCGCCAATTCCTTCACCCAATTCGTGCCGGGACACGTCCACCTCAAAGATCTGGGTCAGCTCGTCGCGCGGGAGATCGAAAAGGCGGGAGGCGTCGCCAAGGAGTTCAACACCATCGCGATCGATGATGGCATCGCCATGGGCCATGGCGGCATGCTGTATTCGCTGCCGAGCCGCGAGCTGATCGCCGACTCCGTCGAGTACATGGTCAACGCGCACTGCGCCGACGCGCTGGTCTGCATCTCCAACTGCGACAAAATCACACCCGGCATGCTGATGGCAGCGCTCAGGCTGAATATCCCCGCCGTTTTCGTCTCCGGTGGCCCTATGGAAGCGGGCAAGGTGACGGTGAAAGGCCAGACCCTCGCGGTGGATCTGATCGACGCCATGATCAAGGGCGCGGACAAATCCGTCAGCGACGAGGAAGCGCTCGCCTATGAGCGCGAAAGCTGCCCCACCTGCGGCTCCTGCTCCGGCATGTTCACCGCCAACTCCATGAATTGCCTGACCGAGGCACTGGGGCTCTCGCTGCCCGGAAACGGCACAATCGTCGCAACACATGCAGACCGCAAAGAGCTGTTCCTCGAAGCCGGACGGCGCATCGTCGATCTTGCCAAGCGCTATTACGAGAAGGGCGACGAAAGCGCGCTGCCGCGTTCGATCGCGAATTTCGAGGCGTTCGAGAACGCCATGACGCTTGACATCGCGATGGGCGGGTCAACCAACACCGTGCTGCATTTGCTCGCGGCTGCTGAGGAAGGCGGCGTGCCCTTCACGATGGCGGACATCGACCGGCTTTCAAAGCGAACACCGTGTCTCTGCAAGGTGGCGCCCAGCAAATCCGACGTGCATCTGGAAGATGTACATCGGGCGGGCGGGGTTATGGCGATACTCGGCGAGCTGGATCGCGGCGGCCTCATCAACCGGGAATGCCCCACCGTGCATGCGGCCACCATGGCCGAGGCGCTTGAGCGGTGGGACATCGTCCGCGCCGCCGCTCCCGATGTGCAAAGCTTCTATCGAGCCGCGCCGGGCGGCGTGCGCACAACGGAAGCCTTCAGCCAAGCCAAGCGTTCGGAAGCGCTCGATCTCGACCGCGCCAAAGGCGTGATCCGCTCGGCCGGGCACGCGTTCTCAAGGGATGGCGGCCTTGCGGTGCTTTCCGGCAACCTCGCGGCCGATGGCTCCATCGTGAAGACGGCTGGCGTCGACGAAAGCTGCCTCACCTTTTCCGGCCCTGCCGTGATCTGCGAAAGCCAGGAAGAGGCGGTCGCCAAAATCCTCGCCGGCGACGTTAAAGCCGGGGATGTGGTCGTCATCCGTTATGAAGGCCCCATTGGCGGTCCCGGCATGCAGGAAATGCTCTATCCAACGAGCTATTTGAAAAGCACCGGCCTCGGCAAAAAATGCGCGCTTATCACGGATGGGCGGTTTTCGGGCGGCACGTCCGGTCTTTCGATCGGTCATGTTTCTCCAGAAGCGGCCGAAGGCGGAGCGATCGCACTCATCGAAGCTGGCGACATCATCGAAATCGATATTCCCGCCCGCTCTATCAACGTGCGCCTCACTCAGGCGCAACTCTCGGCACGGCGCGAGGCGATGGAGACGCGGGGCGATGCCGCCTGGATGCCGCGGGATCGCCAACGGCCGGTCAGCCAGGCACTCAAGGTCTATGCCGCCATGGCAACCAGCGCCGCGCGAGGCGCCGTACGCGACGTGACGCGGGCCGCGGTCAGGGCGTTTGGTTCAAGCTTGGTGTAACGGCCTTTCGGGAGGAAGGAGGCGAAAGCACCTTCCTCCTCATTTTTTGAGCTTAGGCGAAGGGATGGATCGGCTCCGCGTGATGCTTCGTCGCCGGCTCGCCTTCGCCATTCGTCTCGACCAGATAGACCTCGTAGCCCCAAAGATTGGCGAGGTGCTGGAGTACGCGCTCAGCATCATCCTCCTCTAGAGCAACGCCGTCGACGAGCTGATGGCGCAGTTCGAGGCGCCTGTCCCCTTCGAGATCGACGTCGACAATCTGGATGTCAGGGTCGTGGCGCGACACATCGTAATGGCGAGCCAGCGCACGGCGAACCTTGAGATAGCCCCGCTCATTGTGGATGGCATCCACGGCGAGTTCTTTTTCCTTGTGGTCGTCAACGACGAGAAAAAGCCCCAGCTTGCGGATCACTTGCGGGCTCAGGAATTGGGAGACGAAACTTTCGTCGCGATAATTCGCCCAAATGTCCTTGAGTGTCCCCATGGGATCGCCATTACCCGCGATATCCGGAAACCACTGCCGGTCCTCCGCTTCGGGGCTTGCACAGATTCGCTCGATATCTTTCATCATGGCGAAGCCAAGCGCATAGGGATTCAGTCCGTAATAGCGCCTGTCGTCGAAATTAGGCTGCGCCACGACGTTGGTGTGAGAATGCAAGAACTCCAGATAGGCGCCCTCGCTGATCTGGCCGCGGTCGAAAAGCCGCTGCATGATCTCGTAATGGACATAGGTCGCGCATCCCTCGTTCATCATCTTGGTCTGACGCTGGGGATAGAAATATTGCGCGATGAGCCGGACGATGCGGATAACCTCGCGCTGCCAAGGCTTAAGGCGCGGTGAGGTCTTCTCCAGGAAGTAGAGGATGTTCTCCTCCGGCAAGCCTAGCAATGCCCGGCGGCGGTCCCTCTCCGACTGCCGCTTCGTCTTCTTGCCTTGCTCGGGCACGGTCCGCCACAGATCGTTGAAGAGACGCTCGCCATGCTCGCGACGCTCGCGCTCCCGCTTTTCCTCCGAACGGAGATCGATGGTTCGCTTGCCAGGGTACCGGTGGATGCCCTGGTTCTGCAGGGCGTGGGCGGCGTCGAGCACACGTTCGACCTCGGCGGCACCGTAGCGATCCTCGCACTGTGCGATGTAGTTTTTGGCAAAGGCAAGATAGTCCAGAATGCCGTCCGCGTCGGTCCACTGCTTGAAGACGTAATTATTTTTGAAGAAGTGATTATGCCCAAACGCGGCATGCGCCAGCACGAGTGCCTGCATCGTCGCCGTGTTTTCTTCAAGCAGGTAAACAACGCAAGGATTCGAATTGATAACGATCTCGTAGGCGAGGCCTTGCCAGCCTTTCCGGTACAGCGTCTCGTTGCGGACGAATTGCTTGCCGAACGACCAATGCCGGTAGAACAGCGGCATGCCGACCGAGGCATAGGCGTCGAGCATTTGCTCGGTCGTGATGACTTCGATGCGGGGACGGTAAATATCGAGCCCTAGCTCGCCAAGGCCGATCTTTGCGATCCCGTCATAGATCGTCGCAAGGGTGCCAAAGTCCCAATCGGCGCCCTTGAAGAGGGCGTTGTCCGCCGTTTCGATGTTCATCTCGCCCCCATTGACGATACGTGGCTTTTGCGCTCGAAAAGCTCACGGAACACGGGATAGATATCCCGGCGGTCGCGTACCTTGCGCATGGCCATTGGAATTTGCGGCGAAAGGATGAGGTCGTAGGCGCGCCAGAGCGTGCTTGGCGGCTCACCCCCCCGGCGGCGTTCTTCAGCTTCGCGCCCGACTTCGATGTAAGCGTAGTACTGGCAAACAGGCAGGATGACCGTCTTCAAAAGGGCAACCGTCTTTTCATTGTCGATCGGCAAATTATCGCCGTCCGACGCCTGAGCCGCGTAAATGTTCCAGGCGTTCGGCGGGAAGCGGTCGTGAACGACCCTCGCCATTTCTTCCAGCGCCGTCGAAACGACGGTGCCACCGGTTTCGCGGCTGTTGAAGAAAGTTTCCTCGTCGACCTCCTTCGCTTCGTGCGTATGCCGGATGAAGACAACCTCCACATAGCGGTAGCGGCGGGTCAAAAAAAGATAAAGCAGGCTGTAGAAGCGTTTTGCGAGATCCTTCAAATGTTCGTCCATGGACCCGGACACGTCCATGAGGCAAAACATAACGGCCTGCGCCACGGGCTTGGGCACGGATTCGTAGCGCCGGTAGCGTACATCGACCGGATCGATGAAGGGGATCATGCGCGACCGCAAACCCTGACGCGCAAGCTCGGCGCGGATCGTCAGGATTTCGTCGTCCTGCCCGCCAGCTTCTTCAAGCTCCTTGAGCCTGCCCTCTAGCGCGACGATGTCGTCGGGCTTCGGCCTTTTCAGCGCGATGCGGCGCGAAAGACTGTTCCGCATCGTGCGCGGGACCGAAAGCATTGACGGAGGGCCCGACGACCGGTAGCCGGCGCGTCTCGGCTGGCTTTTCTCCTCGCCCATCACCTGGCGTTTTGCCAGATCGGGCAGCTCCAAATCTTCCAGGAAAAGATCGATGAACTCTTCGTCCGACAGCACGAAGCGGAACTCGTCCTCGCCGCTGCCATCCGCACTCGCTCCGCCAGCGCCGCCGCCGGGGGGCGGCCGCTCGATGGTATCGCCCTCGGTGTAGTTCTTGTTGCCGGGAAGCAGGTATTCGCGAATGCCGCCCTTCGCGCTTCGCCTCAGCGACGGCTCGTGCACTCCGCCAGCCGGCACGGTAATCTCACCGCCCCGGCCCGCGTCGGTGACCTTCCGATCCTTCGACGCTTCGCGGACCGCCTGCCTGACCAGCGCTCTTGCGCGCCTTATGAAGCGCTGCCGGTTGCCGAGACTCTTGCCGCTCGCGTCGCGGCGCCGATCGATGATGTGCACGGTTCGTTAGCCAGCCTGCCGAACGCGCATGTACCATTCCACAAGCCTGCGGACCTGCCTCTCCGTGTAGCCGCGCGTCACCATGCGCTCGACAAACTCGCTGTGCTTCTTCTCGGTCTCGCTATCCTTTTTCGAACCGAAGCTAATCACAGGAAGAAGATCCTCAACCTGACTGAACATACGGCGCTCGATGACCTCCCGGATTTTTTCATAGCTCGCCCACGACGGGTTCTTGCCGCCGCGCTGAGCCCGCGCCCTCAGTGTAAACTTTACGACCTCGTTGCGGAAGTCTTTCGGGTTGGCGATCCCTGCCGGCTTTTCGATCTTCGAGAGCTCTTGATTGAGAAGCTCGCGGTTCATGAGCTGCCCGGTATCGGGGTCTTTGAAGTCCTGATCCTCTATCCAGGCATCGGCATAGGCCACGTAGCGGTCGAACAGGTTCTGGCCGTAATCGTGGTAGGATTTGAGATAGGCCTTCTGCACCTCGTGCCCTATGAACTCGGCATAGCGCGGTCCGAGTTCCGCCTTGATGAACTCGATATAGGTGCTTTCGACATCGTCGGGGAACTGTTCGCGCCGGATTGCCTGCTCCAGCACGTACATCAAGTGAACCGGGTCAGCCGCAACCTCCTGCGTGTCGTGATTGAACGTGGCTGACAGCGTCTTGAAGGCAAAGCGCGTCGAGATCCCGTCCATGCCCTCGTCGATGCCTGCGTGGTCGCGGTATTCCTGCATGGTGCGGGCCTTGGGATCGACCTCCTTCAGGCTTTCCCCGTTGTAGACGCGCATCTTGGCGTAAAGATTAGAGTTCTCATGCGGCTTCATTCGCGACAGAACCGAGAAGCGCGCCAGCATCTCAAGCGTGCCGGGCGCGCATGGGGCAGTCGCCAATTCGGACCCCCGGATAAGCTTCTGATAAATCTTTTCTTCTTCCTGGACGCGCAGGCAATACGGGACCTTGATCACGTAGATGCGGTCGATGAAGGCCTCGTTGGTCTTGTTATTCTTGAAGCTGCGCCATTCTGCCTCGTTCGAGTGGGCCATGACGATGCCGTTGAACGGGATCGATCCGATGTTCTCGGAGCCGACATAGTTGCTATCCTGCGTTGCGGTGAGCAGAGGGTGGAGCATCTTGATCGGCGCTTTAAACATCTCGACGAATTCGAGGACACCCTGATTGGCGCGGTTCAACCCGCCCGAATAGGAGTAGGCATCCGGATCGTTCTGAGCGAGGAGCTCAAGCTTCCTGATATCGACCTTGCCCACGAGCGAAGAAACGTCCTGATTGTTCTCGTCGCCCGGCTCTGTTTTCGATATGCCTATCTGCCTGAGGCGCGAAGGCACCAATTTCGCGACGCGGAACTTGGTGATATCGCCGCCGAACTCGTCGAGACGCTTGAGGCACCAGGGGCTCATGAGCCCGGTCAGGCGCCGGCGCGGTATTCCGTAATCGGCTTCAAGCCGCTCGCCCATGACTTCCGGATCGAAAAGGCACAGCGGACTCTCGAAAATCGGGCTGAGATCGTCGCCCGCCTTCAAGACGTAGATCGGCTTATGCTCCATCAGCGCCTTGATGCGCTCGGCGAGCGAGGATTTACCGCCGCCCACGGGACCTAGCAGGTAGAGGATCTGTTTGCGTTCCTCTAGCCCCTGCGCGCCTTGGCGGAAGAAGGCGACGATCCGCTCGATCGTTTCCTCCATGCCGTAGAACTCGGCGAAGGCAGGATAGGCCCGGATGGTCCGGTTCATGAAGATACGGCCAAGGCGGGCATCCTTGGAGGTATCGATCATTTGAGGCTCGCCGATGGCCGAGAGCAGCCGCTCATGCGGCGAGGCGTACATCAGTGGATCGGCCTTGCATCCCTTAAGGAATTCGGCCAGCGTCAGTATCGTTTCGCGTCGCGCCTCGAAGCTTCGCGCATAGGTGTCAAATAAGTCAGTCGACATCGCGACCCCGCTGATCGTCGTTGAAACCAAGTCCTGGCGCGCGGGTGAGCAGCCTCTGAATTCTTCTCAGCCCGCGCGGGGCCAGGTAACGTAAAACCGGACTTTCGATTTTACTCCCCATGCTCTCCTCGATGGGTAACCCGGGAGAGAGTCTCTTTGTTTTATGTCGTTCGTAGGATGACCAATGGAAGGGGGTCCATTCGCCCGGCGCCAAATTAAACGTCTGATTCGAAGGCTGACCCAATGCTGAACCGTCTCCAAACTACCGCGCGCTGCCTCTCTTGCAAGGCGGATGCCGATCATCCTGTGCACCGCCATCCCGCTTCTGAAATAATAAGCGCGCACGCGGCGCTTGAAAAGCTCAACCTTATGGAGAAAGGCGGTCAAATAAGCGTTTATGATACAAATCTGTCACAGGCGCGGCAGCACAGCGTAGCAAATAAGGCCAGAGAGCAAAACAAATTCAATCAACTGCTTAAAAAGAGAAAGCGCGGTTTCCCGCGCTCCTCATAAGCCCACAGCCTGATAAAGATCAGGCGAGTTGAAGGTTTCCTGCTGAAGTCTTGCCTGTGCGGCGATCGGTCTGGATTTCGAAAGACACCTTCTGACCCTCGGCGAGACCGCGCAATCCCGAACGTTCAAGCGCGCTGACATGGACGAAAACGTCCTTGCCGCCGTCGTCAGGTTGAATGAAGCCGTAGCCCTTTTGGCTATTATACCATTTCACGACACCCATATTCATGGGGAAGTCCTTTCGCTAGCGATAGAGAAGCCACGTCACAAAGTTGTTCCGTGGCGGTCGTCGAACTTTGGAGAGAGGTAGGAACACGTGCGCCATGTCGCGAAAGGCGAGGCGGAAACGGCCCAATCGTCCGGCCAAATCGATGTTCCTAACATAATCGGCAGAGCGTCCGCAGGCAACTCCCTTTCGGACTTGTGCAACCGATTCCCCAGGTCTTTGAAGCGGAAGGCTTAAACGTTTATTTCGACGGAAATTAAGGCGCGGCCTTGAAGGGTCCGAGGCCGCGCGGGCGGGTTTTATTTGGCAAGAAAATTCCGGTGCACCCACTGCCCAGCGGGCGTTTCGGCCTCGATGAAAAGGACCGATGCGCCGTCCCGGGTCTGCTGCCGGGCTAGACTGCCTATTTCTTGGGCATTCAGCTTGCCCTTTTCGGATGCGGAAAGGAAATCCCGGATCGCTTCCACAGATGGCACGGCTGCGCCCGGCGTATCCTTCTTCTCGCTCAAGGCTTCCGTCACGCTCGCGGCCAGAAGCTTCGCCCACATTTTGCGGAACAGCCCATTCGACGGGTAGATGTCGGCGCTATTGATGCGGCCATTCACCGCGAACACGAAACCGACGATGTCATCGCCGCCGGCCTTATCCTCTAACGCCTTCGTGTACTCAGCCCGGAGGGTTTGAAGCTTGTCATTTTCGAGCGTGAGCTGAAGGCTTGTTGCTGAAACCGGCGACGCAACCGGCGCATTGACGCCTGCGGATAGCTTCTCCTGCGTTTTTGCCACTTCGGACCAAATGGCCCGCTGGCGATTGGCCGTGTCGTCATAGGCGAACGCTTGGCGAGCGAAGCCGGCGGAAGGAGCGGCGGGCGCAGGCTCGACAAGAGACTTCATGGCGAGCTTAGCCTCGCGGGACGGAAGGGAATTGTACGAGCTTGCGAATTTCGCAGCATCCTCCGTGCCGCGCGCGCTCCAACGGCCATGCTCGACACAGTACGCCGCAACTGGAACCTCGCCCGATTTCCGCGGCAGCATAAAGCTTACGGTCAAGACCCGGTCCTGACGGCCGCCTTTCACGATATCGCCCGATTGCACGAAGACGTCCTCGCCGCCGGCATTTTCAATCTTCAGTTCGTTCACCGAGCCGGTTTCCACAACGTGCACCGTTCCCCGCGCCATGGCCTCCTGTAAAGTGAGAGGCACCGGGCCTTCCGCGCTTGGGCCGTGGACGAAGTAGATGGCGAGATTGCCGTGAGCAAAGGGGCCGGAAATGGCAGGTTGCGGTTCCGCGCGCGCTTCGCGGGGGACCAGGGCGGAAATCACGCTGGCCGTCGCGGCCAGGGCAGCAAAGATTACGATACGCATCAGAACACTCCTTTCGAAGCCGGAGAGGAGTGCTAAACCAGTTTTATGGCCTCAGCCCGCCCGTCCGGCGGCGGCCATTGGGTGGAGATGTGGCTCCTTCGTGCGCCCTTCGTGGCGTCCGTGCGGCGAAGGCCGAAGCAAGCGTGGCGAAATAGGCGCGGCGGCCGGAAGCGTCACCGGAGAAAATCAATATCTCCGGATAAACTGGCATGAGAAATACCAACCTTTTCCTCTTAGGATTTCCGTGCGGGCTTGGTAAACTGCTTGAGGGGGCCTCAAAGGAGCGCCTATGCAGTTCGTTGTCGGTTTGAAACTCAAGGGCAGGAGCGGCCATCTGAGTGTTAGCGCAGAAGACGCTCTTATCGCCGCATTGAAAGCCAAGACACTGGAGCCGGACTCAACCATCATGTATGTCCGGCGTCAGAACAAACGCGGAGACAGCCGGCACCCCTCTGCGGCAGTGCCCGCAGCCGAATGAGGCCTATCTGTCCCGGACGAAGGTGACACCGCTCAATTCGTCAACAACAACGAGTGGGGCGCTGCGGTCGTGCCGGTATTTTTGCCGGCGGTAGAAGCCCCAGCCAGCGGGGGCAGGTTGACAGCAATCGAGGCGGACGGCGCTTCCGGACAAATAATATGTCCCTGGCGCGCGATGCGGAAGTGGGCACCAGCCTCCCGGACAAGCTTGCTGTGCGGAGAGCGGCGCGATCACCGCGCACATCGCAATTGAAAAAGTAATCGCACGGATGTTTCGCATGTCACAGCCCGAAGTGCTGAAGAGTGTTGCCTCTAACACGGAAACGCTAATCTCCCAATAACCGGGTCGCTGGGTTGACCGGCTGCTTCTGCGGCCTAATCCGGAATGCGCGGGAACCGCCGGCCATCTTTCGGCAGCTCGAATCGCGACACATTCAGACTCTATGGCGATCAGTGTGTAATACGCTTGCAGCCCCACGATGTCGATCACGCCCTGTTCGCCAAACTGCTTCACAGCTCGCTCGTATGTCGTGTCGCTGACGCGCTTGGTGTGGTTGAGTTCGGTGACGAAATCGTAGACCGTCTCCTCGTCCGGCGCCATGCCGGCGGGCCGGCGCCCCTCAAAGATTGCCTCGCCTATCTCGGGCTTTAGCCCCGCCTTCAGCGCGAGCGGATGATGCACATACCACTCGTAATCCTGCGACCACTCGCGCGCCATAATGAGGATGGTGAACTCCGCGAGCTTCTGGCCGATCGAATTCCTGAAGCGCAAATAGTCGCCCATCTCCTTCGCGCGCAGCATCAGCTCCGGACTGCGGATAAGCGGCACGAACGGTCCGAACACGGGAGTCTTCCGCGTTTCCAAAAACGTCTGTGCAGCCTGTTTCTGTGCCTCCGTATAATTGTCCGGAGGAATCTCAGGCATACGGGTCTCCGGCATGGCCGTACCTGTGAACATGAGGACGGTGCAGCAGACAACAGCGATGCCAAGCGCCCTTAGCCGGTCCATCGCTCAGCCCTCCCTATGAGTTTGCATAGACGGGTATCTTAGCCTTCGGACGCGGAGGCAGCACCTGCTGTTTTCCGCCATGACGGATCGCGGCGCAGAGCAGAAGAAACAGCGTCACCGAATTGAGGAGATGCCAAATGAAATGCGTACCCATCCGATGGCCCATCACGACAAAGTCGCCGCAGAGCTTTTGATCGAGCGAGCGGAAGGTCAGCGAAATGAAGAAGGTTGCGGCGGCCGCGAGCACAAGCGTCGCTGCGGGATGGCGCGTTGTGGCGAGCCAGCCACCGATCAGCGCCATGGCTGCGAGGGCCGGCCCGTAGCCGAGGCTGCCATTCAAGCAGACCGCGCGTGCTCCTGCCGGTATTCCATCAAGAAGAATGCCCACGCGGCCGTCCCAGCACCGGAGGTTGAAGGCCATGACCATTGCGCCGATGAAGGCAGCGATTGCTAGGCAGGTGATCAGCCAGGATGCACCGGCAAGGCGCCGCATGGCGAAGATTAGGTAGGTGAACATGAAAAGGCCGATCGGGCTGGTATCGGCCTGGACCGTGTTAACGTTCGGCACCGTGTGAAAGAGGAAGCTTCCCACGCCGATTGCGATGAAGTTCAACACAAAGAAGATGTGCCATGCCGAAATCTCACGCGGCGGGCGCCTTGCGATCATGATCGCGCCGGCGAGCGCTGCTAGGATGAAACCGGCGTTGGTCACCGCGTTCAAGGGCTCCGCCCAAAAGGACGGGTTGAGGCCGCGCTCGCAGTAATCGAAGATGGTGGCACTATGATTCGGCATACAATTTGCCCGTGGATGATTCAGCGCCGCACCATAGCCGATGCGCGAGCGGCGGCGAACTTTTTTGGCCTGATAGCCCACAAGGATCGCTTGGCGAAGCCTCCGCGTCAGCTTAATGTGGGCAGCAGAAGACCGAGGGGAACCGCTTTGATTCTTCGCACACTCATCATAAGTGCGGCCTTGTCCGGACTTTACGGAATGCCGGCTGCCGCTTCGGATACGGCCGGTCCTCCGGCCGTCATCAGCAAACAGCGCGCAACTCGCGAAACGCCGCCTCCGCGGGACTGCTGCCCGTCATGCTGTGGCGCGATTTACCGCTATGTCTATGCAGAGGCTTGGTATGGGTCGGAGAAGATCGTCGCGCCCGTGCGCCGGACCGTGTGGGGCGATCAGGTTCAGGTGCCGGGAGGCGCTTGGGTCGCTTGCGTGTTCTCCTGCGAGATCACCATTCGCAAGCTGGAACTCGATTATTGGCAGGACCAAGGCGCTGGCTATGTGAACGGGGTCACCCCCGGCGCACCCCGCAACGATTTCTGGAAAGACGGCTGGGGCCGGCACGATTATCTGTTCTAGCAGGATGCTGGAACAGGATTTCTCGCCTATCCTTCGAGACGCCGCTCCGGGGCTCCTGCCGGCCATCCCTTGTGGAGAAAGAGAGAGCCTGTCAACCGTCAGCGGGTTGAGCCTCATGGTGAGCCTGTCGAACCATGGGCAACTGCCTTATTCGCCTTCTAGGCGGTTCCGGCTTTCGCGGCTAAGCCAGCCTTGCCGGCGGCCGCACCCGGCATGGCGTCGGTGCCCATGATTCTGTCCCAGAAGCGGAAATAGAGCCCGTAATTCCGGTCGAAGCGGATGTGGTGATAGCCGTGATGTGTGGCTGTTATGAGCTGATCGCCGACTGGGCCGGCCACGAGCCAACGCGGAAGAATTTCCCAGCCCGAATGGTTGAAGACCGCGATCATCGTCATCAGCAGCAAAAGCCCGAGCAGCGCCACGACATGGATCGGCACAATGAAGACCATCACGGGAAAGAGCCAGCCCGTCAAAGCGGCCTCCGCCGGATCGAAGGCGAAAGAGGCAAAGGGCGACGGCTGGCGGGAGCGATGATGCCCCGCATGGGTCCATCCAAACAGCCGTGGGTGGTGCATGAGGCGGTGGCTCCAATAAAAATGGGTGTCTTGCACCGCCAGATAGAGGAACAGGCTGAAGAGGATATAGGGCCAGCCGCCATAGGCCGTCCAATCCGCGTAGATTTTGGTGCCGCCATGCATGAAGGCCACGAGCGCAAGAGCGGCGGGTGCGGCATAGATGCCCGAGGACAAGAGCGAGAGCCGGATCTCGCCGCGAACCATCGCGCGCGGAGGCCTCTCGCGGTTCAGGCGCTTGGCGCCGAGCTTTTCGCCGCCGCGCTGCCACAAGAGCCAATAGAACAGTCCCGAGGTCAGGAGGTAGCGCACCGCGATGATGGCGGTCAGCCCTGCGGTGGTGACGAAGAACTCTGAAATCATCGGCCCCAAAATCCTTGCGCGGCGAACGCTTCTGTCGAGGGAATTTCCTTAGACAGCCGGCACGATATCCGTCTTAGCGGAAATCCTCACCTTTGAAGAGAAGTGGCACCTTTCGCGACTTGGCAAGTGCATAGGCCGCGCAATCGCCGAAATTAAGCGCGGCCGGATGCCGCCCCTTGCCGTATTTCAGGAACGCCTCCCGGGCGATGCCCGCCTGCGCCCCGTCGAAGTCCGCAACCTCGATCCTTGCTTCAGACACAAGCGCATCGAGGGGCGCCCAAATCCGGGTGCCCTTCTTGCGGCCTGCAAGGACAAGCGAAGTTTCCAACAAGGACACCGTCGAAATCGCCCTGGCACGGGCGTTGGCGAGGGCGCGCAAAAACTCCTGGGCATCGGGCTCCAGGCTCAAAACGGCGATGAGCGCGGAACTGTCGACAACAATCATGCCGGCAAGCCATCGTCGCCGTAAAGATCGGCTTCGCTGAAGGGTGGCTGGCCCTCAAGCTGGCGCGCGCTTTCCTGAGCGATGGCGAGAAGGCTTTCATACAGCGCGTTGGCATCTTCTGGCGTACGCTTGATGCATACTCCATCGTGGATGAACTCAACGCCGGCGTCCTGCAATGCCATTTGCACCCCCTCCGCCGTCGCCTCGGACACGGCATATTCGCCGCTCCCGGACTCGAGCCGCCGTATCGTTGTCACGGAAACTCCCGCCCTTTTTGCAAGCTCATCTTGCTCCATGCGAAGAAGCGCGCGTGCCGCCTTGATTTGTTCGGGTGTCGCCATGGCATTAATCTACCACTCATGACAGGAAGAGATCAAGTCCCGCGCTACTCCTTTTTTGGCAGGTTCAGCCGGATGTGCAGCTCTCGAAGCTGTTTCGCGGACACGTCCGACGGGGCGCCCATGAGCAAGTCCTCAGCCTGCTGGTTCAGCGGGAACATGGTCACGTCGCGTAAATTGTCCGCGCCGCACAGCAGCATGACCATGCGGTCGATTCCAGGCGCGATCCCTCCATGCGGGGGGGCGCCGAATTTGAGCGCACGGATCATGCCGCCGAATTTCGCATCGACTACCTCCGGCCCGTAGCCCGCAATCTCGAAGGCCTTGTACATGATTTCGGGCTTATGATTCCGGATTGCGCCCGAGGATAGCTCCACGCCGTTGCATACGATGTCGTATTGGAACGCCTTCAGCCTCAAGAGCGCCTCATCCCCCTCCTTTGCGGCGGCTTCGAGAGCCGCGAGTTCGCCCTGAGGCATCGAGAACGGGTTGTGCGAAAAATCTATTTTCTTCTCGTCCTCGTTCCACTCGTAGAACGGGAAATCGGTGATCCAGCAGAATTCGAACCGGTCTTTTTGGACAAGGTTCAGCTCGGTGCCAATCTTTGTGCGCGCCTCGCCGGCGAATTTGTAAAATTTCGCCGGATCGCCGCCTACGAAGAAGACAGCGTCCGCCTCCTTTAGACCGGTCTGCGCCTTGATCGCGTTGGTTCGGTCTTCGCCGATGTTCTTCGCTATGGGGCCGGCCGCCTCGTTCTCCCGGAAGAAGATGTAACCGAGGCCGGGCTGGCCCTGCTGCTGCGCCCAACTATTCATGCGGTCGCAAAAGGCGCGGCTACCCCCGCCCGGAGCCGGGATCGCCCAGACCCGCGCCTTGGCGTCCTTCTCCAGCATGCCTGCGAACACCTTGAAGCCCGAGCCGCGGAAATGCTCGCTCACATCCTGCATAACGATGGGGTTGCGCAAATCCGGCTTGTCCGTGCCATATTTCGCGATGGCCTCGTCATAGGGAACGTGCGGGAATTTGGGCGTGACGGGTTTGCCGTCGCCGAACTCCTCGAAGAGGCCGCGCAAGACCGGCTCGACCGCCTGGAACACGTCCTCCTGCGTCACGAAGCTCATCTCAATATCGAGCTGATAGAACTCGCCTGGCGAGCGGTCGGCGCGCGCGTCCTCGTCGCGGAAACAGGGCGCGATCTGGAAATAGCGGTCGAAACCCGCGATCATGATGAGCTGCTTGAACTGTTGCGGCGCCTGAGGCAGCGCGTAGAACTTGCCCGGATGCATGCGCGACGGCACCAGGAAGTCGCGCGCGCCTTCCGGCGAAGACGCCGTTAAGATCGGGGTCTGGAACTCGAAGAAGCCCTCATCGTTCATGCGGCGGCGCAGCGAAGAGACGATGGCCGCGCGCTTCATGATGTTGCGGTGGATCGTGTCCCGCCGCAAATCGAGAAAGCGGTATTTCAGCCGCGTGTCTTCCGGATAGTCCGGCTCGCCAAAGACCGGCAGCGGAAGCTCGTCCGACTTCGAAAGCACATCGAGTGCCGAAATGCGAACCTCAACCTCGCCCGTGGGCAGGTTCGGGTTTACGGTATCGCCTTCCCGCGGTACCACCTTGCCATCGATTCGCACAACCCATTCGGCACGGACCCGCTCTGCGGAAGCGAAGGCTGTGTCCCCCGGATCGACGACACATTGCGTCAGGCCGTAATGATCGCGCAGGTCGATGAACAGGAGGCCGCCATGGTCGCGCACCCGATGGACCCAGCCCGAGATCCGCACGATCTTGCCGGCATCGGCCTTGCGAAGCGCACCGCACGTAACGCTCCGGTAGGCATGGACCACTTCGCCAGCGCCCTTCGAGGCATCTGGCGCCGCTTGCTTTTTTCCGGAAGGGGCAGATTTCGCGCGCCCGCGCGGAGCGGTTTTTTCCACAGATGTCATCCTCATGGACCAGAACTCTGCGCGCCTCGCATTTGCGCGAACGGCGGCAAAAGCAGCTTGAAAGAGCAACATTTAAGGTCCGCGCTCCAGAGATGGGCGAACCAGAATCCCGTGCGCAGCAGCGCATGGCGTGCCTTATTTGTCAAGGTTGGCAACCCTGTTCTAGGCTTCATCCCAGAACTTGCGCTATAAGGTGCCGATGATTGATTTGCCCGCCGTCATAACATCCACAAAGGACCTCGAGAAAGCCTGCGACGATCTTGGCCGCCAGCCGTTCGTGACCGTCGATACGGAGTTCCTGCGCCAAACCACCTACCGTCCGAAGCTCTGCCTGATCCAGATGGCGGCTCACGGTCTCGAAACCATCGTCGACCCGCTCGCGGTGAACGATCTTTCGAGCTTCTACGCCCTGATGGCGAATGAGGCCGTGATCAAGGTCTTCCACGCCGCGCGGCAGGATATCGAGATCGTGTATCAGGAGGCGGGTGTGATCCCCCGCCCGCTGTTCGACACTCAAATCGCCGCGATGGCACTCGGCTATGGCGATGCCATCTCCTACGGGGCCCTGGTCAAGAAAATTCTGAAGCGCAATCACGACAAAACCTATCAATCCATCGACTGGTGCGTGCGTCCGCTCGGGCCAAGACAGCTCGAATATGCGCTGGGCGATGTCACCTATTTGCGCGACATCTATCTCAGAATGAAGCAGCGGCTGGAGGAGACCGGCCGCGAGCCCTGGCTGGAGGAAGAGGTCGC
The DNA here is from genome assembly GCA_963817705.1 of uncultured Alphaproteobacteria bacterium. Taxonomy (GTDB): domain Bacteria; phylum Pseudomonadota; class Alphaproteobacteria; order Rhizobiales; family Rhodomicrobiaceae; genus Rhodomicrobium. The sequence goes on along the minus strand of CAWFPF010000001.1, from coordinate 705,727 downwards.
GATCCTGACCGACCCCCACACATACGCCTTCGATCCGGCCGAAGCCTGGAAGCGTATGAAGCTGGGGGGTAAATCGCGCCTCGGTAAGGCGATCATCGTCGAGCTTGCGGCCTGGCGGGAGCGGACGGCTCAGGACGAGAACGTACCGCGCGGCCGCGTCCTCAAGGACGAGGCCATCTATGAGATCGCCAAGCATGCGCCGCGCTCGCTCGACGCTCTCAGCCGGTTGCGCACCGTGCGCGAGAGTGTGAAGGGGCGAGGCGAGGCCATTTTGCGTTGCGTTGCCGCCGCGCTAGCGCGCGATCCCGCGGAAATCGCCGTTACGGAAGCCCACCAGGAGCTGCCGGCGGCGGCCTCGGCCACCGTTGAGCTCCTTCGCGTGCTTCTCAAGGCGGTGTCCGCGGAACTCAATATCGCGCCGAAACTCCTTGCGAGCGGCGACGATTTGGAAAAGCTCGCACAATACGATAAGCCCGACATTCCCGCCTTGAAGGGTTGGAGGCGGCAGCTGTTCGGCGAGAAGGCGCTTGCACTCAAGTCCGGACGGCTCGCGCTCGGGATCAAGAACAAAGAAATCGCGGTCATTCCGCTATAGGCGGCCGATGAGCCAAAGAACTGCGCTAAGCACGAGACTGACCAGGAGCGAAGTCCCAAGCGGCAAATAGAGGCGGAAGTTGCCGCGCTCGATGGTGATGTCACCGGGCAAATGGCCAAGCCCGAGCCTTCCTGCTGCCAGCCATACAAGGCCCGCCGCAATAAGGATCGCTCCGATCACGATTAGCACCCGGCCGGTGTCCATCGGGACATCTTGAAGCGCGGGAGTAAGAAAGTCATGAACGGGTCTGCCCCGGACGCGGGTGTGGTGCGTTATATCGCTACGGAGGCGCAACTCCCCTGCTTGCTCCGCCGCCGGGGCTCATTTATAAGCCACTGCTATAAGCCGCACGCAGAAACGATTTCCAGCCAAACGGCACCCTGTCCAACCCTCGAAAAGGCGAATCCATGGCCGTCGAACGCACTCTGTCCATCATTAAGCCGGACGCAACCGCCCGCAACGTCACCGGCAAGATCATCGCCAAGTTCGAGGAGGCGGGGCTTCGCATCGTCGCCCAAAAGCGCGTCCGCTGGGACGAGGCGGACGCCGCCGCTTTCTATGCCGTGCACAAAGAACGGCCCTTTTTCACGGACCTCGTCGCCTTCATGACCTCGGGCCCGATCGTGCTGCAAGTTCTCGAGGGCGAGGACGCCGTGGCGAAGAACCGCGAGATCATGGGCGCGACCAACCCGGCCAATGCCGCGCCGGGCACGATTCGCAAGGAGTTCGCCGAGAATATCGAGCGCAATTCGGTGCACGGCTCCGATAGCGCGGAAAATGCGGCGCTGGAGATCGGTCTGGTCTTCCAGGAAAGCGAGATCGTGGGATAAGAGCCATTCGATTTCGCGTGGCTCTAAACCCAATGGATGGGGCGCTGGGAGTAGCGGCGGCCGGCACTTCGTCTGCCCGAGCTTGCTTTCGGTGCCTCATGGTTTATATCAAGCTAAGAGCGGGCTAATCCATAATCCGATCCGGCGTCCGAACGCGCTCGCCTCGTTTTTTATTTTCACCGGCCCCAAATGCCGCCCACCGGAGAGCGGGGCATCGACGTTGTGATTTAACCGGTACGGGAACGATGAGCGTGGACACCCAAATTAAGCAAGAAAAGAAAGAAAGCAGCGCCTTCGACCTGGCAGTCGTTCTGCTGGAGGCCGTCGCCATCGCGATCGTCATCCGAGTGTTCCTGTTTCAACCCTTCAATATCCCTTCCGGGTCTATGATCCCAACTCTTCTCGTCGGAGACTACCTATTCGTCTCGAAATATAGCTACGGCTATAGCCGCTACTCTTTCCCCTTCGGCCTCGATCTGTTCAGCGGGCGCATTTTCGCTTCCGACCCCAACCGGGGTGACGTGATCGTGTTCAAGACGCCGACGGATAATTCCACCGATTACATCAAGCGTCTGGTGGGATTGCCCGGAGACCGGATTCAGATGATTGGCGGCGTGCTCAACATCAACGGCGTACCGGTGAAGCGCGAGCGGGCGCCCGACATCGTCGAAGACACCAAATGCGGGCCTAACCAGGTTGTGCATGTTTACCGGGAGACACTTCCGAGCGGCCGGTCATACCTGACGCAGAAGCTGTCCGAAACCTGCCGCTTTGGCAAGTTTGGCGCCGCCGATGACACCGAAGTGTTCGTCGTGCCGCCGAAGCATTACTTCATGATGGGTGACAACCGCGACGACTCCGCCGATAGCCGGTTCAGTATCGGCAACGGTGTCGGCTATGTCCCGGAAGAGAACCTTGTCGGCCGGGCGCGGATTCTTGTTCTTCTCCATCGACGAGGATGCGAGCTGGTTTGCTCCATGGCGGTGGCCCGTAGAAATCCGTTGGTCGCGCATTGGCGATCTGATCCACTGAGCGCCGCCGAAGGAAGCGTTCAAGCTTTCCTTAGAGCTGCGCCGGAAGGGCCGTCCCTCATAGTGAGAGAGACAAAAGTCCAGAGAGGACTTTTCAAAGCTTGTCTGTTTTGTCAAAGCGGCGGTGCGCTTCGCGGTCCGGCGTCAAGACTAATCAGGTGCTTATCCGGGCCCTCAAACCCCGCGGCATCGTCGTGATGGAAACCTCGGCGCTCCACAAAAGCGACAATGTCCGGATCGCTATCGAGGCCGCCGGCGTTGAACTGCGCCATCTGCCGCCCTATTCCCGGACTTGAACCCAATCGAAGAACACACAACGCCTAGGGAACTGGGCAAGCCCCATCGCAGGCTTGCCCAGGTTAGCCTTTGGCTTAAGATCCCAACAGCGGTCCTGGATCGACCGGCTTCGAGTTCTTCCGGATTCTCGAAGTGGAGCTGGGGTTGACCCGCGTCCCCGGTGGTGCCGGCGGTTGCGACCGTCTGCCCGCGTTTGACCACGTCGCATTTCTTGACGAGGATCGAGTTGGCGTGCGCGTAGGCCGTCACATACTCATCGGCGTGCCGGATCAGGATAAGATTACCAAAGCCCGGCAACTCGTCGCCGACATAGGCCACCACTCCATTTTCGGCAGCCTTGATCGGCGTTCCCTTCGGCACCGAGATCGTGACACCTTCGTTCACCGTGCCATCGCGCTGCGGGCCAAACTGGGCGATAGTCTTGCCCTCGACCGGCTTGCGGAAGGTATTTCCCATGCGAGGCAGGGGGTTTGCGAGTGCCGCTTCGCAGGATGGTTCGTCAAGCGGAGTAAGCTCGGCGGTTTTGATGCCGGGGGCCTGCTGGGAGGGCGGAGTCTGAGCCGGACCGGGTTTCCCGGACTTCGGGGCGGGTTCGGCCAGCAAAGGAGCGGGCGCCCGGACGTCTTGTCCGGCGGCCGCCGTATCCCGGCCCGTTGTCCCGGCGGAAGCGAACGCCTGCCGCGGCGGAGCCAAAACTGGAATCGCGATCCTTTGTCCGGGTTTCAGCGTGGCGTCCTTGAGATTGTTCGCGTCCGCAATTTGCTTGCCGGTTACGCCATAGGCGCGGGCAATGCTTGCCACCGTCTCTCCGGGCTTCACCACATGGCAGTGATCGCCGGTGCAGCTTGCCGGTTCCGCGGCGGGCGCACCGGCTGGCCCGCGGCCATAAGATGCAGGGTCGGCGCGTGGGATGAACAGTTCCGTCCCGGGCCGGACATAGACCGTCGAAAGGCCGTTGGCGCGGGCAATCATGTCGACCGTCACGCCGTAGCGCCTTGCGATCGAATAAAGCGTGTCGCCGGGCTGCACTCTCACAGTCTCGCCCTCGCCGCGCTCCCTCCAGGACCGTTGCGGCGGATAAATGTCGCGATCCGCGCGCGCAGGCTCGCCGCCATAGGGCGGCTCTTCGCGATAGCGGCGCTCTGGCTGAGGTTCGTACACGCGCGCGGGCGGCGCACTAGCGGGCGACGCATCGCTCCTCGGGCCGTCATAGGGCGTATACACGCGTGGACCGGTATAAGTCCCATCGGTGACGGGAGGTGGGTTATAGGGGCCGTAGCCGTCCGCCATCTTCGTTCCAGAAGCGGGTTGCCCCTGGGGAAGCGGCGGAAGATCGACGCGCGAGACCTGAAGGTAGCCATTGCTCTGGCTTGGGCTGGCGCTTGCAAGCTGAAACCCGTTCTGAGGCTGGGCGCTGGCTTGCTGCACCGGTTGCGCCGAATAGGAGGCAAGCTTCTGTCCACCCGGCGTTGCCGCGCTAGCGGCAGGTCCAGGCTCGTATCCGCTATCGATGGACCATGTAGAAAACCGGTCCGAACTAATGCTGCATCCCCCGAGAAAAACGCAACCTAAAGTCAAATGGATAGCCGCGCGAAAGTGACGAGGCCCGCGCCCGGCCTTTACAACATTACTCATCGCCGCACCTCTCTACTCTAAAGAGTTATGCAGCCTAAGGCTTAAGATTAATTTAAACGGCCGCTAGCCTGCGACGGCGCCTGCCGGCACTTTGTCAATCATAGTCCGCCAGCAGAGGAACGAAGCGGACTGGGAGCAGGGTCTGTGACTCGATCCGCCCGCCGGTGCGCGTGATGAGCGTGATTCTTTGCCCATCCCGGGATCCAAGTGGGATGACCATGAAGCCACCTGGCGCCAGCTGATCGATAAGGTGCGCCTGGCACGTCCTGTGCGAAGGCCGTTACGATAATCCGGTCAAAGAGCCGGAACTCCGGCCAACCCTTTGTGCCGTCGCCTTGAATTGCCGTGATATTTTCGAGGCCGAGAACCTGAAATCGCTCCATGGCGCGCATTTGCAACTCATGGTGCATCTCGATTGTGTAGACATGCCGGGCCAGCCTCGACAGGATTGCGGCTTGGTAACCGGAGCCAGTGCCGATTTCCAGCACGTCGCTTTCCGGCGACACGTGAAGGCGCTCGGTCATATAAGCCACGATGTAGGGCTGGGAAATCGTCTGACCGCACTCGATCGGCAAGGCTTCATCCTCATAGGCCTGCGCCTTCAGCGACTCGGCGGAGACAAAGGCCTCGCGTGGCGTGCAGGCTATGGCACCAAGGACACGGGGATCGGAGATCCCATTCTGCTGCAGACTATAAAGAAGCGCCCGGAGGCCAACGTCTGTCATGGGCATCGCATCCTGAAGCGGCGCCCGCCGGTCTGGAGCCGCTTCTAATCTTGCGCCAGAGACTGGGAAAGCTTCCGGCACGTCTCAGCATGCGTTAGGTTCAGATAAAGCGGCGTTACCGATATTGCGCCGGATTTGATGGCCCAGATGTCCGTGCCCTTGCCGGCTTCGAACGAGCGGGGTTTGAATCCGATCCAATAATAAGGATTGCCCCGCGTATCCATGCGGTCTTCAACGCGCAAGTAATCCTGATCGCGCCTGCCTTGCTCTGTAATCTGAATACCGGTAACTTGACTTGGTTCCCGGTCCGGAAAATTGACGTTTATCAAAACGTCCCGAGGCCAGCCTGCTTCGATGAGCTTCGTCACAAGACCTGCCCCATGCGCCAGAGGCGTGTCCCAATGAATGGCCTGCGGAGCGTCCCAATTCACCGTGAGACTCATCGCGATGGATGGGATGCCAAGCATCGTGCCCTCGATCGCGCCGGCGATGGTCCCGGAATAGGTGACGTCGTCGGCGAGGTTTGAGCCGCGATTGACCCCAGACAGAACAAGCGCCGGCTCCTGTTGCATCACATGCGACACGGCCATGATGACGCAATCGGTTGGCGTGCCTTTGACTGCGTAAATCCGCTCCGACAATTTGCGCAGGCGCAAGGGCTCGTGCAGCGTCAGCGAATGGGCGGCGCCGCTCTGGTCGGTCTCCGGGGCGACCACCCAGACGTCGTCCGAAAGCTCCCGTGCAATCTTCTGCAGAACGTCGAGGCCCGGCGCTTCGATGCCGTCGTCATTGGTGATGAGGATGCGCATGGCCCTCTCTTACGTGAATGCGAGGCGCCTGCCTACCCCAAGTTCAAGGCGAAAGCGCGCATCTCAACTGTCAGTGCCTGATTGGCGGCGGCTGGCGCTAGCCTAAGCAGCGATGACCTCGATGCCACCCATGTAGGGCCGCAATGCTTCTGGGACGCGGATGCTGCCGTCTTCTTGCTGGTAGTTTTCCATCACCGCGATGAGCGTGCGGCCGACCGCGAGGCCGGAGCCATTCAGGGTATGCACGAACTGAATGTCCTTCCCCTCCTTCGGACGGTAGCGCGCTTGCATGCGCCGCGCCTGGAAGTCGCCGCAGTTCGAGCAGCTCGAAATCTCGCGGTAGGTGTTCTGGCCGGGCAGCCACACCTCGATGTCGTGCGTCTTGCGCGAGGCGAAGCCGGTATCGCCGGAGCAGAGAACGACAACGCGATAGGGCAGGTCGAGGCGCTTCAGGATGGTCTCCGCGCAGCCCGTCATGCGCTGGTGCTCGTCTTCGGACTGGCCGGCTGCAGTGATGGAGACCATCTCGACCTTGTAGAATTGGTGCTGGCGGATCATGCCGCGCGTGTCCTTGCCGGCCGCGCCCGCCTCGGCGCGGAAGCAGGGCGTCAACGCGGTAAAGCGAAGCGGGAAATCCGCCTCGGCGAGGATGCTTTCACGCACGAGGTTCGTCAGCGGAACTTCGGCGGTCGGCACCATTCCGAGCCTGCCATTCCGGATCCGCGTTACCACATCGCCTTCACCTCGCGCCAAAAGTTCGCCGGAGACGGCCCAGAACTGATCCTCTTCGAATTTTGGCAGTTGTGCAGTGCCGAACATGGCATGGTCGCGCACGAGGATGGGAGGGTTGACCTCGGTGTAACCGTGCTCACCGGTTTGCACATCGAGCATCAACTGGCCGAGCGCGCGTTCAAGCCGCGCGAGCGGTCCCTTCAGCACCGTGAAGCGCGCGCCGGACATCCTCGCCGCCGCCTCGAAATCCATCAGCCCTAGCGCCTCGCCAAGCTCGAAGTGCTGCTTCGGCTCGAAGCCTTCCGTCTTGAAGTCGCGCGGCTTGCCCCATTTGCGGAGTTCCGTGTTCTCCGTCTCGTCCTTACCCTCGGGCACATCTGGCAGGAGCAGGTTCGGAATGCCGGCCAGCAAGCCCGTCAACTGCGCGTCGAGTTCGCGCTCCCGGCCCTCGCCGGCCGCGATCTTGTCCTTGAGTTCCGCGACCTCGGCCATGAGCGCCGCGGCCTTCGCTGGATCGCCGCCCTTGCCCTTAGCCTTGCCGATCTCCTTCGACGCCGCGTTTCGCCGGGCTTGCATGTCCTGCAGCGCCTTCGTGTTGGCGCGGCGGTCTTCATCGAGCGCAAGGATTGCAGCGGAGGCCGGCTCAAGTTGCCTGTAGGCCTCCGGCACGTCCTCACGCTTCAGGCTGAAGTTACGTCGCGCAAGCGCGCTGTCCAAATCTTGCGGGTTTTCCCGGATCCATTTGAGATCGAGCATGGATCGCCTCCAAAAAGAAAAGCTGGCTTTCGCCAGCTATAGAAGCCCTCCGCGCTGGCGTCCAGGCGAAGGGCCGAACCTCTTGTTGATGGGGCACCGCTCCTGCAACGCCCCGGTCATGCTTCCGGCCGGGTCAGGCCATCTAGTCGAAAATAGACACCTTAACGTAAGAGCCCGGGGCATCTTCGATAGGCTTGTAAATGCCGCCACCGGGCTCGCGCGGCGGCACCTTTTCGCCGGAATGAGAGGCCAGCCACTTCTCCCAATCCGGCCACCAGGAGCCGGGATGTTCCGTCGCTCTCTCAAGGAAGGCATCGATCGTTGGAGGCAGCTTCGTATCGCCGTCTTCCAAAACCCAATGTTGGTATTTCGGCTTGGTTGGCGGGTTGATCACGCCCGCGATGTGGCCAGAACCCGCTAGCACGAACCGCAGCGGACCGCTGAACAGTTTTGAGCCGATCAACACCGACTCCGCTGGAGCGATGTGATCCTCCTTAGCCGCGAGCTGGTAGATCGGCGCGGTGACGCGCGTCAAATCGATGGGGACGCCGCCAAGCTTGACCTTACCTTCCGCAAGATGGTTATGCTGGTAGAATTCATGCAAGTAGAAGCTGTGATTGGCGGGCGGCATCCGCGTCGAGTCGGAGTTCCAATAGAGGAGGTCGAACGGGAATGGCTGCTTGCCAAGGAGGTAGTTGTTCACAATGTAGGGCCAGATCAAGTCTTTAGGCCGCAGCATGTTGAAGACGGACGCCATGCGGGCGCCATCGAGGAAGCCCCTCTTGTTCATCTCCTGATCGAGTTCGCCGAGCTGCTGCTCGTCGATGAACACGAGGAGATCGCCGGCATGGGTGAAATCGACCTGGGTCGTGAGGAAGGTCGCCGAGCGGACGCGCGTGTCGCCGATTGTCGCCATATAGCCGAGCGAGGTGGCGAGCAGCGTGCCTCCGACGCAATAACCCACCGTATTGGTCTGCGGCTGGCCGGTGGCGCGCAGAACCACATCGGTGGCCTGGAACACGCCTTCGCGCATGTAATCTTCTAAGGTCTTGCCGCCAAGCCTTTCGTCCGGGTTGACCCAGGAAACGACGAAAACTGTGAAGCCTCTGTCCACCGCCCATTTGATCAAGGACTTCGGTGGCGTGAGATCCATGATGTAATACTTATTGATCCACGCCGGGATGACCAGCAGGGGGATCTCGTAGACGCTGGGCGTGGTGGGCGAATACTGAATGAGCTGAATGAGGTCGTTCTGGTATATCACCTTTCCGGGCGTTATCGCCAGATTACGTCCAATCGAGAAGGCCGACATGTCGGTCTGCCGGATACGGAGCAGCTCACCGGAGTGCTGCAAATCCTCAAGGAGCGCGGCAAGCCCCGTTGCGAGATTCTGAGCGCCTGTCGAAAGAGTTGCGCGGATCACCTCGGGATTGGAGAACGGAAAATTGGAGGGCGAGAGCGCGGTGACAATCTGGTTGAGATAGAACTCCGCGCGATGCCTCGTATGCTGGTCGACCGTTGTGGCCTTGTCGATCATCGCCTGCGCCCACTGTCCGGTGATGAGATAGGCCTGCCTCAGGAAATCGAAAAATGCATTATCGTTCCAATCTTTATCCTGAAAGCGCGGGTCCGGCGCTGTCTTGATGACCGGAGCCACGTTCTCGCCGAGGAACCGCCTATGGGTGCGGCCCCATAATTCGATCAGGTCTTCTTGAAGCTTGGATTGAGCTGCGGAAAAGCCGGCCGGGTCCGTCATCCAATATTGCGCGATGGGCGCGAACATTCTCCCCGCATCGGCCAAACCGTGAATGACCGTGAAAGCGCCGTCGCGCTTTTCCTTGTCCTCGACGAGCTTCTTGATGATGTCGCCGCTTAGCTCGAAAGCGCGAAGCAGATTGGCTATGAATTGTTCCGGCGTTTGAAAACCAGGGAGGGGCACTGACGGGGAAGTCTTGGTAGACGGCTGAGCCGCCGCCGGCTTGGCTGCTGAGGCTGCGGTTTGCACAGGCGGCGCAGCGGCAGGAGCAGCCGCAGCCGCGCTGGATGCAGGCTTGACCGCGGGCGCAGGCGCCGGTGAAAGCGGCGAAGATGCAGGCTTGGCCGGCGAAGCCGTCAGAGGTGCGGCTGCCGAGGGGACAGCGATGGGAGACTTTCCATTCGAAGACTTCCCATTCGAAGACTTAGCCGCGGAAGCCTTGGGCGCCGGAGGCGCGGCCGGGGTGGGCGCGGCAGGCTTGGCACTGGAAGACCTTGCTGCGGATACCTTTGCGCCAGCAGACTTGGCAGCGCCGGATTTGGACGATGCCTTCACGCTGGAAGACTTTGCCGGAGAAGGCGTAGCGGACAGGGGCGCGGCCGCCACCGAAGGCGTCGCGGGCGAAGGAGTGGCAGGCAAAGGCGTGGACGGCGAATTGCTCGTCTTGGTGCGTTTAACGGACATGCGGCGCTCCCTCATTCCCAAATCTTACCGTTTCGGCAATCATAACTTATCCCAGTGGTATTCGCACCCGGCGCGGAGACCTTTTTTATAGCGATTTGGATGGACCGGCTGAGGCAGAGAATTGCTTTATATCAATAGCGCCGGAGAAGGGCAACGAGCTTGCCCTGGATCTTGATCCGGTCAGGGCCAAAAATTCGCGTTTCGAAGGAGGGATTTGCGGGTTCAAGGGCGATAGACTGCCCCTTTTTGCGTAGTCGTTTGAGCGTGGCCTCTTCTTCGTCGATGAGCGCGACCACGATCTCACCGCTCTCCGCCGTCGCGGTTCTTTTCAAGATAACGGTGTCGCCCTCCTGAATACCCGCGTCGATCATCGAGTCGCCCTTCACTTCGAGCGCGAAATGCTCACCCTGAGATAGAAATTCCGGCGGCATAACGAGGATATGGCTATGATCCTCGATCGCGGAGCGCGGCACACCGGCCGCTATCCGCCCCATGACGGGGACGGAGATGCCGCCATCCTCGCGGTCGCGGATGAAAGGGGCTTGTACGCTTTCTTCAAAGGAGCGCTTCGTCCCCTCGATGACGGTCGGCATGAAGCCGCGCGAACGGCCCTGGGCATCGAATACACGCGGCCTCTCCGGCATTCGCGTCACTTCGAGCGCCCTTGCGCGGTGCGGCAACCGGCGGATGAAGCCGCGCTCCTCGAGAGCCATAATGAGCCGGTGAATCCCCGATTTCGACTTCAAATCCAAGGCCTCTTTCATCTCGTCGAAGGAGGGCGGAACGCCAGTCGCTTCAATGCGCTCGTTGATAAAAAGGAGAAGCTGCTTTTGCTTGGGTGTTAGCATGAAAGCCCCAATCGCGATCGCGGCGGCATCTTGTACAAACCAGGAACAGGGATAACCGTTCTCTTTAAGTTCCGCAACCGAAAACGCTGGCGCTTTAGGATAAGAGTTAAAATTGAAGCGGGACTGTTGGGACAAGCGCGCCGGCAGCAAGTGCGGATGCGTTAATGGGTCTGACGATCACGCATTGAGCCTTGGCGAAGGCGTAGACGAGTGAGCTATCCTGATCGGCGATGGGGACCGCCGCACCGTCTACGAGAGCTGCGCGCATGTAGTGTTCGCGTGCTCCATTGGCATCGACGGCATGAGCCAAGGGCCTCAGCTCGTAGGCCTCATCCGTGGGGCGGCCGAGAAGCGCGGCTATCAGCGGCCGCAGGAAAACCAAGGCGCAGATGAAGGCCGATGCAGGGTTGCCTGGCAGGCTCACGATCCGTTGCGAGCCCAAAAACCCGAACATCACCGGTTTGCCGGGCCGCATGGCGGCCTTCAAGACCTCGAAGCGCGCTCCTTTTTCCTCAAGGGTGGCGCGAACGAGATCGTGGTCGCCTACCGAAGCGCCGCCAATCGTCACGAGGATGTCCGCACAGCTTGCCGCATCGGCGAGGGCGGCGAGGCTTTCCTTACTATCCTTGGCGATGTCGAGAAGCAGCGCAGCTCCGCCCCAGGCCTCGATCGCGGCCTTCAACCCAGCCGGAATCGACGAAACGATCTGGCTCGGGCTCGGCGGAAATCCTGGCGGGACAAGTTCGTCGCCGGTCGCAAGGATCGCGGCGAGAGGCCGGCGGCGCACAGGGACGGCGCCGTGGTTCATGGCCGCGGCGAGCATGAGTTGCGGGGCGGCGAGCCTGGTCCCGGCGGCAAGAAGCGCCTCACCCTCCTTGAAGTCGTAGCCGCGCTGGCGGATGTTGCGGCCCGGCGGTGCGGCTTCCAGAATCGTAACTTCGCCTGGCGCTTCGATTTTCGTGTTTTCTTGGATGACGACCGTGCCGGCCCCAGCGGGCAGCGGTGCGCCAGTGAAAATGCGAACGGCTTCTGCGGGCCCAACTTGTCCTGAAAAGCCATGCCCCGCGGCCAATTCGCCGGTCACGCGGAGACGGCGGGGCGCGGTCGCGGCATCTTCGGCGCGCACCGCGTAGCCATCCATTGCCGAGGCGTCGAATGGCGGCTGCGTGAGTTTGGCGCCCAGATCGTGGGCGAGCACGCGCCCCGCAGCCTCGTAAATGGAGACGGTTTCGCTGCCCAGCGGCTCGACGCCCCCAAGGATATGCGCCTTGACCGCCGCAACGGACATCAGCGCCATGGTTCGCCCGGAGCCGCGAAATAATCGCCCGATCGTCCGCCCGTCTTCGAAAGCAGCCGGATACCCTCGATCGTCATCGCCTTGTCGCGCGCTTTCAGCATGTCGTAGAGCGTGAGGCAGCTCACCGCCACCGCGGTCAAGGCCTCCATCTCCACGCCTGTCTGACCGGTCGCGTTTGCCTGAGCCTCGACACGGACGCAATGGCGATCAGGTAAAAATCCAAAAACGATGCTAACCTTGCTGAGAGCCAAGTGATGGCACAGCGGAATGAGATCGGAGGTCCGCTTCGCGGCCATGATGCCGGCAATCCGGGCCGCCGCGAGAACGTCCCCTTTCGGAGCGTCGCCGGCTTCGATGAGATGCAGGGTTTCCGCGGTCATGACCACATAGCCCTCGGCCGTCGCCGTCCGCGACGTGACGGCCTTGCCGCCGACATCCACCATTGTGGCTTCGCCCTTGGCGTTGATGTGGCTCAACCCGCTCATGCGGCCGCTTCCTGCCTTCCCGCGCCGGGCGGCCGGGCCAGCAAATTGTGCGTCGCGGCTTCGATATCGCCCTGCCTCATTAGGCTCTCTCCGACCAGGAAAGCGGTGGCGCCCGCGCGGGTAAGTCTCGCAATGTCGGCGGGCGTGAAAATGCCGCTCTCCGACACGATAAGCCGTCCGGGCGGAATAAGTTGCGCCAGGCGTTCCGTTGTTTCGAGATGGGTCTCGAAGCTGTTCAGATCGCGGTTGTTGATACCGATCAGCCAAGCGTCGAGGGTAAGCGCCCGCTCAAGCTCGGCTTCGTTGTGAACCTCGACGAGTACGCTCATGTCTTTCTGGCGCGCCGCCGTGAACAACTCCTGGGCAAGCGTATCCGGCGTGCAGGCCATGATGATGAGGATACAGTCCGCGCCCATCGCGCGCGCTTCCTCAACCTGATAGGGATCGACCATGAAATCCTTGCGGAGCACGGGCAGCGCTGTCGCGCCCCGGGCGGCTATCAAGGCTTCGGGCGAGCCCTGAAACGACGGCGCGTCGGTCAAGACCGAGAGGCACGCCGCCCCGCCACGCTCATAGGACTGCGCGATCGCCGCAGGGTCGAAATCGGCGCGGATCAAGCCCTTGGAGGGACTCGCCTTCTTGACTTCCGCGATTAGGCCTGGCTCCAGCCGCGCCCATTTCCCTGACAGCGCACCGAAAAAATCGCGGAGCCGTGGCGCTTCGCGGATGCGCTCTTCCAGCATGGAGAGCGGAACTTTCGCCTTCGCGGCGGCGACTTCTTCCTTCTTATAGGCGACGATTTTATCGAGGATGCTCATGTTATTAATCCGCTGCGCTGGCGGCTACGGGTGTTGCGGCTTTGGCTGCCGCAGGCGAAGCGTGGCTGGCCGCGATCAGAGCATCGAGGGCGTATTCGGCGCGACCTTCGCCAATCGAAGCCTCAGCCAAGGCGACGCCCTCTTTCAATCCGGCGGCCCTGCCCGCGATAATGAAGGCGGCAGCCGCATTGAAAAGCACAATGTTGCGGTAGGGCCCACGCTTTCCCTTCAGCAGCGCGCGCATGGCAACGGCGCTGTCCCCTGGGGTCCCGCCCACAAGCTCTGAAGCGTCGGCCGTGGGAAGGCCCGCGTCGCTGGGATGGATATCGAAGGAAGAAAACGTGCCATCCTTCAGTTCGACGACATGGCTCACGCCTGTGGTCGAAAGCTCGTCCATGCCGTCGGCGCCATGCACGGCCCAGACATGGTCGGCTGCAAGCCCATTCATCACTTCGGCCATCGGCCTAAGCCATTGCACCGAATAAGCGCCGAGCAACTGCCGCTTGGTGCTTGCCGGGTTGGTGAGCGGGCCCAGAAGATTGAAAATCGTCCGCAGCTTGAGGCCTTGGCGTACCGCCGCGGCATGACGCATGGCTGGGTGATGCGCGGGCGCCCATAGGAACGCGAGCCCAGCCTTATCGAAGCAGGCTTTCAAGCGCTCCGGCGGAATGTTGATGTTCACGCCAAGCTGCTCCAGCACATCCGCCGCGCCGGATTTCGAGGACACCGCCCGGTTCCCGTGCTTCGCGACAGGGACGCCAGCTCCCGCGACCACAAAGGCCGTCGCTGTCGAGATGTTGAACGTACCCTTCTGGTCGCCGCCCGTTCCAACAATATCGATCGCACCTTCCGGAGCCGTCACGGGCACCATAAGGCTTCGCATGGCAGAGACGGCGCCCGCGATTTCGCCGGCCGTTTCGCCCCGCGCTTTGAGAGCGGCAAGGAAGGCCGCGAGCAAAATCTCGGGAACGCCGCCCTGCATGATGCAGAGAAAGGCCTCCCTGGCCTCATCCTCGGACAGCGCGCCGCCTGAGGCGGCCTTCTCGAAATGAGGGCGGAACGAGGTTGCAAGATCCAGCATACCGAGCCTCACGCCACAGCCGCAGGGGCGGCCGCACTATCGAGGCGCGGTAGATCGAGGCCGGCTTTGCCCTCCCATTTCACGCCTGAAAGGATCAGAAAATTTGCGAGGATCGCGTGGCCATGAGCGCTCGCTATGCTCTCGGGGTGGAACTGCACGCCGAACACGGGCTCGGTGCGATGCTGCAGCGCCATGATCAGACCATCGGAGGTGCGCGCGGTCACCGAGAGGCAAGCCGGCAGCGTGTCCGCTTCGACGATCAGCGAGTGATAGCGAGTGGCTTCGAAACCGTCGGGCAAGCCGCGGAAGAGGCTGGTCCCGCCATGATAGATCTTGGATAGCTTGCCATGCATCAGGACCGGCGCGCGAATAACACGGCCGCCGTAAGCCTGACCGATGGTCTGATGGCCGAGGCAAACGCCGAGGAGCGGGATGCGGCCCTTGTTTTTCTTCACGAGTTCGAGGCAGATGCCGGCCTCGTTCGGCGTGCAGGGCCCTGGCGACATCACGATCGCCTCCGGCTTTTGTCCCAGCACCGCCGCCGCCGTTTTCTCGTCATTGCGATAAATCCGCGACTTCACGCCGAGATCGCCGAAATAGTGGACAAGATTATAGGTGAAGCTGTCGTAATTATCGATAATGGTGATCATTATTCTTGTCCTTGAGCCTCAACCCTTGATCGAATCCGGTGTGATGGACAGCCGCAACTTGCCCGTGGCGGCCTGCAGCTTAGACCATCGCTCCGTGGCGAAGTCAAAGCTTGCTACGGCGGCGGTGGGCAGCTTCTCCCCGAAGCCTTCGCGGGCGTCGCTGCCATGTGGCGAAAGCTCCACGGCAAGATCCTGAAGCCCCGGATTATGACCGACGATCATCACGTGCTCCACCTCTTCGGGAAGCGCCATGAGCGCCTTGAACAGGGTATGGGCGCTCGCCTCGTAGATGCGCTTGTCGAAGCGGATCTTCGGCGGGTTGTCCCACGCTTCAGGGGCCGCAAGAGCCAGCGTCTGCCGGGTCCGCACCGAAGGCGAGCACAGAACGAGGTTCGGTCTGAGCCCACGGTCACGCAAGGCCGAACCCATCTTCGGTGCCGCCTTCAGGCCGCGGTTGGCGAGCGGACGGTCGAAATCCTCAATATTCGGATCGTTCTTTCCGCCGGCCTTTGCATGGCGGAAGATGGTCACTGTTTTCATGCACAGCTCCAACGGAACGCGCTTTACTGGCCCCTGCCCGCTTGCCCCGCGAAACGGACAGCCTCCTCCGCCGCCCGGAAGAGCGCCCGCGCCTTGTTCTCGCATTCCGCCTGCTCGGAGGCGGGAACGGAGTCGGCCACGATGCCCGCACCCGCTTGAACGTACATCACCCCATTCTTCACGATTGCGGTGCGAAGTGCAATGCACGTGTCCATCTCGCCATTCGACGCGAAATAGCCGATGCAGCCGGCGTACACGCCGCGCTTTTCAGGCTCCAGCTCGTCGATGATCTCCATGGCGCGCACTTTCGGTGCGCCCGAGACCGTGCCGGCCGGGAAGCCGGCCATGAGCGCGCCGATCGAGTCGTGCTTTTTGTCGAGGCGCCCCACGACATTCGAAACGATGTGGATGACCTGGCTGTAGTATTCGAGGAAGAAGCTATCGGTCACCCGGACCGAGCCGATCTCGGCGACGCGGCCTACGTCGTTGCGGCCGAGGTCGAGGAGCATGAGATGCTCGGCGCGTTCCTTAGTGTCGGCGAGCAGATCCGCCGCAAGCCGCTTGTCCTCGCCAACGGTGGCACCCCTCGGACGCGTCCCGGCAATGGGACGGATCGTGACCTCCCCATCGCGGACACGGACGAGGATCTCAGGGCTCGATCCCGTGACCGCGAAATCTCCGAAGTTCAGGAAATAGAGGAAAGGCGAAGGGTTGACCCGCCGGAGCGCGCGATAAAGGGCGAACGGAGGAAGGTCGAACTGGGCCGAAAAGCGCTGCGACAGCACAACCTGAAAAATGTCGCCCGCCGAGATGTAGTCCTTCGCGCGGTCGACCATGGCCATGTAGTCCTGCGGTGTCATGTTCGACTCGGCC
The DNA here is from genome assembly GCA_963817705.1 of uncultured Alphaproteobacteria bacterium. Lineage (GTDB taxonomy): Bacteria > Pseudomonadota > Alphaproteobacteria > Rhizobiales > Rhodomicrobiaceae > Rhodomicrobium. Next base: position 689,285 of record CAWFPF010000001.1, on the reverse strand, counting down.
GGCGCGAGAGCTTTATCGAGGCCATTGACCGAGGAAGAATGCGCGCTTTTCGTATCGAGCGCGTCGTGGATCTGAAAGAGACGGTCGACGGCGCGGGAATAGGCCGTTTTTGCCGGCACCCGCTTTTGCGGCCGCACCGTGGTGACGATGATCATTTCGTCTTTCACGGCGTCGAAAATAACCATGATGGTAGGCCGCATGAGCAGCGCGTCGGGCACGCCGACCGGGTCGGGCTTTTCCGCAGGCAGTTTCTCGACGAGCCGGACGGTGTCGTAGCTCAGATATCCGAAAACGCCGGCCGACATTGGCGGCAAATGCTCGGGAATTTCGAGCTGCGACTCGTGAAGCAGTTCGCGCAGCGCCTTCAATGTTCCGGACTTGCACGGCCGGAACGCATCCGGATCCTTGAGCGGCTTGTCGTTGATTTCCGCGCGGTCGCCCTGCGCGCGCCAGAGAAGATCGGGATCGAGACCGATGATCGAGTAGCGGCCGCGCACCGAGCCGCCTTCCACGGACTCGAGGAGAAAACAATAGCGCCGCTCCGCCGCGAGCTTGATGACGGCCGCGACGGGCGTTTCAAGATCGGCGACCAGCCGTGTGAACACAAGTTGGGGATGTCCGTCCTGGTAGCGTTGCGCAAACGCGGAAAAAGAAGGCTCTACCTTCATGAAATTTACGATCTCTTATAAGTTGGGGTTACGGGCGATACGCAAAGTTTAAGCCACGCCATCGCTCCCTAATCTCCGGCGTCATAGGAGCCTCCCGCGACGGTGGCGAGATTCTTCCGGTCGACGGAAACGCCGGCCGCCCTCTCGACGCCGGTCAGATATGCGGCAAAATTATCTTCGGCGATTTGGTCCGCGAGCCGCTGCACCAGAGGTTTGGCCTGAGCCTCGTCCAGAGGGCCGGGCGCGGTAACCTTTGCGACCTGGAACACCGCTCGCGATAACCCATCGGCCGAGGCCGCGGAGGATGCTTCGCCCTCGGCTAGCGAAAAGGCTTGAGAGATCGCCGCAGGCGGCAGCCCGGGCTCAGTCGAGTTCGCGCTTCAGGGGCGGCGTGGTTTTCGTCTCAGCGCCGGCGCTCTTCGCAACGGCTGCGATTGGCTCGCCGTGGCTCAAACGCGCGACGAGGTCTTTGGACTTTTCCGCAAGCTTCGTGCGAATTTGATCCTTGCGCCAAGCCGCCTCGACCTCGCCTTTGACTTCCTCCAGCGGCTTTTGCCTCGGCTTGACAATGTCGGAAATGTCGAACCATGCGTAGCCTCCGCCCGGCAGACGCAGCGCCTCATTCTCGACGCCAACATCCGACTTGAACGCGGCCTCCGCAAGAGTTGCGGCTGGAACCGAGTCCAAATTGACCGGCTTGCCGTCCTCGCCCGCGCCATTACGGCCGATGGTCACCTCTTGAAGGGGCAGGCCGAGCTTCTTGGCGCTTTCCGCGAGTTGCACGCCGGCGGACCGATCGTCCTCAAACGCTTTCACGAGCTTCGCATAGTCCGCCGAGGCCCTGGTCTTCACAAGATCTTGCCGGATTTGGTCCTTCGCGTCGTCGAAGCTCTTATCCTGGCCCGGCACTATGTCCGTCACCCGCAAAAGGACCCAGGACAGTGGGCCGTTGATGAGCTGGCTTGTCCAGCCTTTCTTGAGCTCGAAGGCGGCCTTGAGGATGTCCGCGTTCACCGCGATTTTTTCGCCCAGCTCCTTTTTAGATACCGTGCCCAACGAAATATCGTGTTCGCTGAAACCGGCCTGCTTCGCGGTCTCCACAAAGTCGCGCTTGCCGGCCTTCAGTGCTTCGTAGGCCGCCTCGGCGCTTTCCTTCGACTTGAATGGAATCAGCTCGATCGCCCGGCGTTCGGGCACCGCATAATTCGCGGCCCTTGCGTTGTATTCGGCTTTAAGCTCCTCATCCGGGATTGCAATCTTGCTTGCGACGGCCTGAGGTGTGATGGCCACAACCGACACTTTGCGGAATTCGGGTGTCACGAACATTCTACTGCGTTCATCATAGTAGGAGCGCAGCGCATCCGCGGATGGAGCTCTCGATTTGGCCGGCCGCGGCAGCATCGAGCGTGAAGTAGGCGATCGTGCGCTGCTCGTTCGCATAGTGGTTAAACGCATCGAGAAGGGCGGCCGGCACGATGCCGCTGGTCCGGAAGACGCCTTGGATTTGACGCCGGACGATATCGCTTTTGTACTCTTGCTCGAAGCCAAGCTCGCTGTAGCCGATCTGCTGCAAGAAGCGTTGGTACTTTTCGGGGCTGAATTTACCCGACGAGTCCTGGAAGTACTCGGCGCTGGTAATGCTTTGGCGCAACCCACCCTTGGAAAGCCCGAGCCCGAGCTTTTTCGCCTCGGAATCCATCGCGGCATCCTGAATGAGCCCTTGCAGCACGCGGTCGGGCAAGCCGAGCGCTTGCGCCTGCTGTGCCGTAACGCGCCGCCCGGCTCTCGCGCTCAAATTGTCGATGGCCCGTTGATAGGCGTGCTGGTATTGTTGCGGAGTGATCTCGACCGAACCGACTTTGGCAACAGTCGAATGCGTGTAGCGGTCGAAATAGTTGTTGCCTCCCATGCTGATCGCGAACGCGCCGATGAGAATGGCGAACATCACGGCGACGGCCGCTTTCCGAAGCGTGTGCATCATGACAGGGGCTGGTCCTTCGCGTATGGCCTTGATTTGGGCAGGCAACTGTTGCAGGGTTCCGCTGTAGCCGTAATTTAGAGAATTAAACTCTCAGCGCAACATGAGATTGGCGGATAAGGCCTGTCAGAAGGGGGTAAAAACGTGAGTAAACCTACGCTTCTCGTCGCCGGAAATTGGAAGATGAACGGCATTAAAGCCGATCTCGAGCAGATTGCTAGTGTGAAGGCAGGCATCGGGCCTTCACCCGCGGCGGATGTATGGATTTTCCCGCCTGCTACGCTCATTCAGTCCGCCGCGGCGCTCACGGCCGGCTCGCCGGTCAAGATTGGCGCTCAGGATACCCGCGCCGAACCTTCGGGCGCCTTTACAGGCGATCTTTCCGCCCCGCTCCTCAAGGACGCAGGCGCAACGGCTGTGATCGTGGGACACAGCGAGCGCCGTACCCTTCATGGCGAAACAAGCGCCACGGTTCGTGCCAAAGCTTCTGCCGTTTTGAAGAACGGCCTTATCGCCGTTGTCTGCATTGGCGAGACCAAAGGCGAGCGCGAGGCGGGCCTCGCCGTGGAAGTCGTCACGCGCCAGCTTCGCGAAAGTTTGCCCGACGAAAGTACGCCGGAAAATACCGTCATCGCTTATGAGCCGGTCTGGGCAATTGGAACCGGATTGGTTGCTACGGTGGACGACATCACCGCCATCCACGCAGAGCTCCGCGCAAAGCTTGCCGAACGCGGCGCGGCCGGCCGGTGGCGCATCCTTTATGGTGGCTCCGTCACGCCCGCCAATTCTGCCGAGATCTTCGGAATTGGCGATGTGGATGGTGCTTTGGTCGGCGGCGCGAGCCTGAAGGCGCCTTCGTTCCTTGGAATCATCGAGGCCGCTGAGGCAGCCTCAAAGAAGCGTTAGTCCTCATCCTGAGTGAGAAGCGGATGGAGCCGAACTTCGCACATGCAGTGTTTAGGCAGCTCGCTTACTGCGCGGTTGCCCTTGCGCCGCTTGCGCTTGTGCCTTCGCCCGCGACCGCTGCGCCACTCGATAAGGCAGCCTGCGCAAAGCTTGCGCAGGACATGCAAAACATGAAGGCGCTCGATGTGGACAAGCTGATGGAGAAAGGCCCGGGATGGGCCGCTTCTCACCTGCCGGCGGGCGAACTCAGCCTCATCCGCCAGTATATCGACCTCGACGAGCAAATGAGATTCCGCTGCTCGGCGCCGGGCTCGCTTGTGCATCTGAAGCATCTCGACGAAGAGGATGAGGAGGGCGCAAACAAGCAAGGCGGCACCGCGGATAGCGGGGCGAAGAAACAGCAAAGCGGGGATGCCGAGGATAGCGCGCCTCCGTCTCCGGAGAAGGGCAAGGCTGCGAAAGCGCCCGTGAAGGTAAGGCCCGCGGCGGCCGGCGGCCATTAATTAGTTAGAGTGTTAGGGCCAGGCGTCTTCAGGCGTTCCGAATTGTTCGCTATTCACGGAACCTCATCCTTCGAGACGCCGCCTCTGGTCTGAATACCCTCAAACCCCGTAATACTCGCGATACCACTGCACAAAGCGAGCGACACCCTCGGCCACCGGCGTTGCGGGCTTGTAGTTCACCGCGGCGGCGAGCTCGGTTACATCGGCGTAGGTATCGGGCACGTCTCCCTTTTGGAGGGGCAGAAGCTCCTGTTGTGCCTTTCGGCCCAGCGCCTGCTCGATAGCCTCGATATAACTTTCCAACTGCACGGGCGAGCTGTTGCCAATATTGTAGATCCGGAAGGGCGCATTCGACGTCGCGGGGTCTGGATTGGCAGGATCCCAGGCAGGATTGGGTTCGGCGGCCTTATCGCTGATCCTGATCACACCCTCGACGATGTCGTCGATATAAGTGAAATCGCGTGTGTGCTTGCCGTTGTTGAACACGGCAATCGGTTTTCCTTCGAGGATGTTCTTCGTGAAGAGGAAAAGGGCCATGTCTGGCCGCCCCCATGGCCCATAGACCGTGAAAAAGCGGAGCGCCGTCGAAGGCAGGCCAAACATATGGCCGTAGGCGTGGGCCATCAATTCATTCGCGCGCTTCGTCGCGGCATAAAACTGAAGCGGGTGGTTGACGCCATGATGCTCGGAGAAGGGCATTTGCTGATTGGCGCCGTATACGCTGGAGGTTGAGGCGTAGGTCAAATGCGGAACTTCACCGTGCCTGCAAGCTTCGAGGATATTTGTGAAACCGATCAGATTGGAATGGACGTAGTCGAGCGGATGATTCACGCTGTGCCGCACGCCGGCTTGTGCCGCCAGATGTACGACGCGGTCGAAACGATGAGCCGCGAAACAGGCTTCGACAGCGCTCCGATCCGCCAGATCCGCCCTGATGAATTGAAAGGCTCCGTTCGTGGCCCGCGCGAGCTGCTCCAACTTCCGGAGACGTGCCTCCTTAAGAGTTGGATCATAGTAATCGTTCACGGAATCGAACCCAACCACCTCATCTCCGCGCCGGAGCAGCGACTGGGCAACGTGAAACCCTATAAAGCCGGCATTTCCAGTCACGAGAATTTTCATTCGGAACCCGTTATTCGTTGCGAGATGCCACCGATGGAGGCTCGACTCGTATGAGGGGAGGCGGTTGCATGAGACGGGGACACGGTCTAGATGCATTCCCCATTGGACCGGCGCATTCAGACTTAGAAGTATTCACTTAGCCAAGCTTGCACTTTTCCTATAAACGATGAAGCCCGCGTGCAAGCCGTTTTTCGCTCCCGTGTCAGATTTCGCCGGTATCTCATATCGTTGATGTTTGCGGGCAACCTATTGGCAGCGCCGGAACGATCTTTGCCAGCACTTTGCGCTGCTTAGCTTCTGGCCAATCCTCGGGTGTAAGCAATAGCTCTGCCTGAGCGGCTTGGAACAAACTCGCCGTTCGAATTGCCGGCGCACATTCCTATGCAGTGCCATCAGCGTTTCGATCGCCAGGGTGGCGCCAGCCTTCGGGCCAATCCATCTCAGAACCCCACCGCTCGCCAAAGCCTGGGGCTGGCGTTGAATGGCGTTCATCCGGAGCGGCCCGCCTCGTTTTCCCGCGCGCTCTCACATCGGCATCCCGGGAGGGAGCGGCCAGGATAGCGCAGAAGAATGCGAAGATTGTGCTGACCGCGGTGGTCCTCAGAGGGTAGTCGACAAGTGAGTGCATAAGAATCATAACGATCACAATCGTCGCACTACGTTCGAGCGCGACGTGGGATGGGTCCCTGCCGGTTCGCGTCCAAGTGTAATAGGACCGGCGAACAAACCAAACTAAGAACCCTAGAAACAGAACAAAGCCAATAATTCCAGTTTCAAGGAGAAGCTCCACGAAATCATCGTGCGCACGGTTAGCGTATTCTGGGAAGATATGCTCTCTTTTTTCTACGGTTGCGTAAACAGGCACGAATGAGCCGAGCCCCGTGCCGAAGGGCTGCGTCTTAAGAACTGTCTCCCACGTTGTACGATTGAAGGCTGAGCGAATATCTTCGGCGGACTCACCTTCGAGGCGCGTCAGGATACCTACCGAACCGAATTGAGCGACGAAAAGAACCCCAAACACGATAGCGGCGATTGAGAAGCGTTTTGCTCTCCGGCGGCCGCTGCGCTCGCCGCTTCCCCTCCACATGATCGCGATGACACCTGACAATGCAATCGTGGCGAGAATGATTTCAGCGCGCGAACGTGCAACCGCAATCCCCGCTAGCAACGCGATGAAAAAGGCGGCCGCCGCCACGACCCATAAATAGGACCGCGAATTGGGCCCTCGCATTGATGACGCCTCCGCCGCCGAGGTAAATTGTGCGCCAGCGAGCAAAAGCGTAATGGAAAGAAGGGTTGCGAAGTGGTTCCTGTTCGCGAAAAAGCCGACAGCTTCGTTGATATTGGTAATATCGTAAAAGCGGAAACTGCTTTTTTGGCCTTGCGCAATCTGTATAAAGCCTAGCGCTAACGAGAGAGCGCCGATGCCAAGCAGCAGCTTCACCAGCACTTGCCGCTGCCGGAAACCAAGCTGCATGACCGCCCCGAAGATAGAAATCGGCACAATAAGGGAAACCGCTGCCGCCCATGTCGCTTCGGGAGTGAGTGAAAATCTGTTCCATCCGGGCCAGTCCGGTTTTACCCCGGATCCTGGCTCCACGGGAATCAGGCCGCCGCCGTCGCCCCACACCTGAAAGGGAAGCGGAAAAACTTGAATGAGAGTGACGGCGGCAGTGGCAGCACAGAGAATGAGCGCGAGCCTCGCCTTGTGACGATTGGGGTCACCATCGCTTAGAGCAGGCCACACGGCAGCGATCAAAAGCGGGACGCACAGAAGCTGAATAAAGACATCGCCCGAATATCCCCGCTGCGTTGCGCCGCCAAAAATGGCTGCGGCGACCCATACTAGACAGCAAAGAAAAAAAAGCATGCTTAGCGCTCGGCGTTTCTCATTGATGCTGATCAATCTTATTGGCGCAAGTTGCACCTAAGCATTGTCGGAAATATGGTCGGCGAGTAGTTTCAGGACTGCTTGACAAGCACCGGCATCGCTTCAAGCGCGATGCCAAGTGTCGAAAACAATCGGCCGCCAATTATGCCAAGTCCCGTCCGTCTCATGCCAAGCCGTGAACGCCTGTGAAGCCGCGTCCTCGGCCTTCTCAAGACCGTCCTGCAAGAATAAGAAGAAGCCGGTTCAAAAAGCCGTCGCGCCGGTGGGCTTTATTGGGTCTCCTTTTTCTGACAAGGTGCGAGTGACCGTCGCCGGTGCTTAGATCGCGTACGATCAAAGTGAGATCGTAAGCCGCCCTCCGATCGGGCGTCTTGACAGATTCCCAGGCCTCCGTAACCCGGGTTGCAAAGGCGCTTCTGTCGAAACGCTGGCCCGAGGAGCCATTCGCGACAACGTCCGGGTGCAACCACCTCATGAGGAGCGCCATGTGACGGCGCAGTTCCGCCTCCGGCGTTTTTTCGCCGGCGCCTAAAATCCTGTAGCTATCGGCCCGGGGGGTGAGGAGAACCTGCTCGATGAAGAAGCCGGCCGCCTTTCGAATAGTGGCCTCGGAGCGGCCGGTCGCCGCAACCGCCACGTCAATAGCCTCCGCCTCGCCTGCCGCGGCTTCAAGAAGAAACGTCATGCCGGGCGGCAAAGGAGAGCGGCGGGCGGCGCCGGTCAGTTGCGGCTCCATGAGGAGCGAAAGGGCAACTGCAATGGCCTGGGGGCTACGCATAGTCACTTGTTTTCTGCCACGCTCTTATCTGATCGCCGTTGGGGCTCAGGAGGCACTGCTCGCTCCGGAGCCTATGTTCTTTCCTAGTCTATTAGCGTCCACCTCAAAGCAGATAGGCAAATGACGCGAGCGGGAGGAGCTTAACAAAGATATTAAAGCCTTGCTTTACGTCCGAGGTTGGCACAATGACCACGTCACCCGATTGCATTTGCGGGTCTTCCGTGCGCCCCGCGCGGATTTCTGCGACGTCGTACCGGGCTGCTGAGCGTTTTCCGTCGGCTGTCCTAAAGACCACCACCTCGCTGCTGGCGGAATCGGCATCAAAGCCGCCCGACTGCGCGATCGCCTGCAAAAGGGACATCCCCCCGGCGATCGGGATAACGCCCGGCTTTTTAACTGCGCCTTCGACAGTGACCCTTTGACTGTTATGCTCCTTGACGAAAACAGTAATCTGCGGATTTTGCAGGTATTTCACGGAGAGCTGCTTAGCAAGAACCTGCTCGATCTCGCGAGCCGATTTTCCTCCCGCCTCGATCTCGCCTATGAGCGGGAAATTGATCGTTCCTGCCTCGGACACCTGAATGGTCTTGGAAAGCTCGGGAACCTTAAAAACCGTCACGTCGAGCACGTCGAGCGGCCCGATTTTATAAGACTTGCTTTTTGGGTCCGACAGCGCGGTGTAGGACATCGAAACTTGGCGAAGAGCGGCGGCATCGGCCGAGGTGGGCGGTTGACCTCCCGCCTGTTGCGGGGCTAGCTGCGACCTGCCCGAGGCGGCATCGCCAACCGGCGAGACGCCGCACGCGCTAACCAGCACCGCCGCCGTCAGGGCGAGAAGTCGGAACAGAATTGTCATATTCGGGCAACTCCTTGTCGCCACCGGGCTATGCGGGAGTGGCAATCCATGAGCTGGCTTATAGACCCTGGAGAGCCACCTGTCTTGGATGCTTGTTGCGATGGACGGACCTTGCTCACACGTTCCTGCCGCTTACTGGAATTCGTTTCTTATTGTCCTCGCCTTCCAATGCCTGCTGTCTTGCGTATGTTTCGTTGCCATAACCATAGCCATAACCGTAGCCATAGCTCCCGTATCCATAATGGCGGCCATAACCATAGCCAACTGTCCGAGGATCAAACTTCGTTAATACCGCACCGATTGGAGTGACGCGGGCGAGTTGAAGCCGTCGAAGTGCGGCGCGGATCGTACCTCTGCCCGCATCGCCAGATCCCACGACGAATATTGTCGCCGCTACTGCACGCGAAAGAAGCTGTGCATCCGCAAGGCCCAGAATGGGGGGTGAATCGAACACGATGAGATCGAACACTTCGGAGCCGAGCGAAATCAGAGAGTAGAGGCGAGTTCCGCCCAAAAGGTCGGCGGCATTAGGAGGCAAAGGCCCCGAGGCCATGAAGACGAGATTCGAATGATCCGTCTTCTGGGCGATCTCGGGAGGCAAAGCCGATCCTGTAAGATAGTTGCTGAGCCCAATTGAGTTGTTCATTTGCAGCTTGGCATGCAACGACGGCTTTCGAAGGTCGGCATCGACGAGCAGAACACGAAGGCCCATCTGCGCGAAATAGCGCGCAATCGCGATCGCCGTCACGGATTTCCCCTCGCTAGGTCCCGCGCTTGTCACGGTGAGCGATTTGGGAAGCCCAGACGCAGTTGAGAATTGCAACGCTGTCGCAAGCGAGCGGTAAGCTTCGGCAAGGGAAGAACGGGGGTCCGCGAGTGCTTCGGTGACCGTTTCTTCCTGAATCCGGGGGATGATGCCGAGTGTAGTCAGTCCGGAAAGCTGCTCGATTTCCTCGGAAGAGCGCACCCGGTCATCGAGAACCTCAAGCAAATAAGCCACGCCGCCCGCTAATACTATTCCAATTACCAATGAAAACAAAATTGTGCGAGGTAAATTTGGCTCGGACGGAGCCGCCGGTATAACGGCCGGATCAGCAATAAATATATTGGTTGTACCTGAGCCGCCAGCGATATCAACCTCTTTATAGCGTTGCAACAAACTGTTATAAAGCGATCGGTTGGTATCCACTTCGCGCCTGATGATATTATACTGAATATTTTTTTTCTGCAAATCGATAGCCACCTCCCGTAATTGCTCGATGCGGCGCTTCATCTCCACTTCTTGGGCGAGTGCTGCCTCATAGGCCGCCTTGAGCGATTTGCGGATCGTGCTGTGTTCACTGTTTAATTGTTTGTCTATCTCCTTGATTTTTGTCGTAATCTGCTGCATTGCGGGATAGCTTGGCTTAAAGCTTTCCAATTTTTCTTGATATTCCGTCTCTAGCGCTTTTCGATGCCCACGCAGCTCATCGATCACCTTGTTCGAAAGGAACTGTGGCAAATCGATCGCGGACGCATTTTCGACCTGCCGCCATTGCTGCTCATTTTTGATGCGCTCGGAAATGAGAGTACCTATAGCGACATTGGCGGCGGCCAAATTGTTCTCGGCGACAGAGGCCTTGTCGTTGACCTCGACGATCTTTTCGCGTTCAGCGAAGTCAAGCGCCTCCTTTTCCGACATTTCCAGCCGGCTCTTCAGCTGTCTAAGCTGATCTTCAAGGAATATTTTGGCGTGGGCGCTGGCCTGGAATCTTTTGTCGATATTCGATGCCAGATAGGCCTCTCCGTAAGCAGCCGCGATATTCTTTGCGCGCAACGGACTAGGGTCTGTATACGACAAGTCGACGAGGCGGGAGCCAATCAAAGGTTTCACTTCAACGTTGGAGGCAATCAATAAGATTGCCCGGTCTTCTAGCTCGGTTACCGAGGGCGTTTCTGTCCCCTGTCCCGCGAAGAAACTCCTAATGCTTCCAAGAAGCCCGGTTCTACCGCTTGCAAGAAAGTTTTGATCTTGCTCAAGATGCAGCGACGAAACGACACGCGCGGCCATAGCCCGGCTTTTCAGCAATTCGAATTGGGTCTTCAGGAAGTCCAGGCCACCCTCTTCTTGAGGGTCCGTTAACCCGTGCTCAACAACTTTGAGTGGCTCACGGTCAATTTGAATCCTGACATTTGAAGTGTAGCGTGGGGTCGTCATAAGCGCTTTGAGCGTGCCGAGAGTCACGACCGCGAGCATGATGCTCAGGATGATCCACTTCCTCTTGAAAGCCACATGCAGGTACTGCAGCGTTTGCTGAACGATGGCGCTTCCATCGTCCTGAGTTGTGCCATAACCGGCTGGCCCATAGGAACCTGCAACCGGGATCGCTGGGACACCGCCCTTTCCCAGCGGAACTATCCGGCCGCCTTGTGAGTCAGGAGCCTGATCGGTATCGTCGCCAAAATTGCCCATCTAAGCGGCCTTTTTTTCAATATGCTCTGAGCCGCGGCCCTAAGCCAATCTTCCTTTTTCGACTCGTTTCTCCCGCCACAGACCTTCTGGCCTGGCGCGACCTGCATTTCGCGCCAGCATCTCACGTACCAAAATGCACGTGCTTGATCCGCCAAAATCATGGCGGCTATTGGGCGTGAATGAGACGGTGGCTATATTTACTCGCTTGCATGTAAAGGAGACACTGACTCTACCTGTTCGGATTCTTGACGCAAATTCCGCTTCTCGATGAAGCAGTTTGTTGGCACGATCCTTCGTCCCAATAATAGCAATCTGCCCCGCTGGAGAGCATGACACAAAACGGTCCCCTTCCAGAAGTCTTAGTTTCAGTAGATATGGAGCAGGTAGCGGACGATCCTGCAGCTTGAAGGCATTCCTCCAAGGTATAGTACCAGCAATGACTGCCACTAGAGGAGTTCACACAGAAGGGTGCAGAAAGGGCTGCCGGAGCGCCTGCGATCCATATTAAGCCCATCAAAATCCAAAAAAGCTTACTCATTAGAATCTTCCTCGGACGAAGCTCGGATTTCGACGGCAATCCGATCAGAGTGGATGTCGCGGCAAGCGTGTCTTTAGGCGTTTCTGAGATTACTCCGGTTCAAATAAAGTATCTTTCACGGCGTTTGCACCGCGACATGTTCGAGGCGCAGACCGCCAAACCAAGCCTCGCCAGATATGAACTCCTCGGAAGCCGAGCGAGAATCATGAAAAAGGCGAAGCAATTGGCCCTTGCACTCCCTGCTTTGTGGCACCTCAGCTTCCAACGTGAACACACGCCACTGTTCCGAACGTCCCACAAGCATCTCCGATTCTCCAAGCACCGTTTCATTCAGCGGGTAACAGCTCAGCTGCCAACGCAGCCCACGCTTGGAAATAATCGAACCGCGGAGCCTGCCTTCAAGCCGGTAACGTCCTGGCGGCAGGATCAATACTTGCGCAACTTCTGGAAACTTGATGCGGCCCTCGCCGAAACTCACATGGAAAAGGCGCTGACCTCCGGGTAAGCCCGAAGGAACGAACTCGGCCACTGAGTTTTGCCCCAACCCGACAAACCAATCGAAGAGTACGAAATTGCCTGGATCGGTTTCAAATCCTGCGTTCGTCAAAAGACCCAGAGTAGAGAGGCGCTCCGGCGGCAGGGTCTGCAGCCAGAGATTGTAAGCCACGTCAGTAGCGTTAGTCCAAACGAGATGATTGATATAGATGCCGATTTCCTGTGTTGAGGCAGGTCTTTTCGTTTTCTTCAATTCCGCTATGACAGCAAGTGCGGTTTGGTCTTTATCGAATAACTCGTTGAAAGACCGCAAGAAGTCCCTGCGCCAACTGGGTCCAGCTGCAAGCTTTTCTGCAAGCAACACCCGGCCCTCGGGATCGTGTGACGCCGCAGCGAGATAGCTCATGACATATTTGGCAATGTCCGGACTGATGCGCAAAAGTATGTCGGCGTTATCGATGGCTGCGGGCCAATCTTTCCTGGAATAGCTGTCATTAAGAAGCCAGAACAAAGCGATCGATTCCCGCCGGGAGCGCTTGACGGCTTCCTGCATGAGGTTGCGAACTCGATCAGGCGCGTCGGTGACCTCAGCGAGGAGCCGGTACGCTGTAGCATTGAGTGGGTCGTTGACGATGGCTCTGCTTGCAAGTTCACGGATTTGGCTTCGAAGCAGTTGCCGGGTGCTTGGGGTTGCGGTTTCTTCCCCGGGAACGTCCTGCGCCTTGGGTAGGCGCGCAATCGTATGGGCGGCCGTCTCTTCCGATTGGCCGCGTTCGACCGTAATTGACGACAGCAGAGCCATGCGCAGGCTTTCGGCCTTGGCGATGAGCGCGCGGGAGTTGTTGGGGTTAAGAGCAAGAGCTATATCGGGATTACGCGTCGCAAGCGCATATGGAATGCTTTTCGTAAGAATAAGCCAGCCGATAGTGAGAGCTAAAAAAGCAGAAAACGCGAGCCGCCATGGGTGCGCGGCAATAAATGAAAGCCAAATGCGCGGGGAATAACGCCGGTTTTGGCGGGAATGCCTCCTTCTATGCCGCCGCTCACTCATTTCAGGCGTCCCATGGACGAGCAGCCGTTGACAATCGCCCGGTTATCCCGCCGGCGAGGAGGCAAGCAATTTTTTTCGAAATGACGTGCATCTTCCCTTCACCGCGAAGCCATCCGCCGTCCGGTGGCCGTTGCTCGCCGTCATGACCCTCGGCGTGGGTGTGTATGCACATAAATGGGCACGCTTCAAATTACATTTATTTTGTTGTGGCTAGTTGAGCATGATGGCCGATCTTTGACATCTTTTTGCTGTAGAGGGCTATGGTACCCGAGTCATTAAAATCAGAATAAAGGCGGTTTACGCGAGCGCCCGCGGGTTCGAAGCGCCAGCTGGCCTTGGCGTGGTTGTTGATTGGATTGCCGCTGCATCGCTAAGGTTGCCGGCCGGCAAAATAGCATCTCGATGGATGGATTTGCCCTTTTCTTTCCATGCTTTCTATTCTAGGTTCTGGTAATCCTATTGAATAATAAGGCTTAAAGCTCAACAGGCGAATCCGGCTGGTGACATTTGAAAGTTTTGCACGTGATTACTGGGTTAGGTCAGGGTGGGGCAGAGTCCGTGCTCTACCGGCTGATCGCTGAGTTTTTCGAAGAGATCACGCACAGTGTTGTTTCTCTGACGGATGAGGGCGTCTACGGGCCGCGTCTTCGTTCGCTTGGCGTCGCAGTCCACTCCCTGGGATTTCCCCGCAGTAGAATCAAACTTCGAGGCATGTTGAGGCTTTGCCGTCTGATCGAAGGGATCGGACCTCATGCCGTTCAGACCTGGATGTACCATGCCGACCTTGCCGGTGCTTTCGCTGCCCGCGCCGCCGGGGTTCGCGCAATATGCTGGGGCATCCGGAATTCAAATCTTAGTCCCGCAACATCGAGCCGATCAGCCCGTTTGGCCGCACATCTCTGTGCCTTGCTTTCCGGCTGGCTGCCTTCGGCGGTTGTGTGCTGCTCGGAGCGGGCTGCTGAGGTTCATCGGCGCCTGGGCTACCAGTCTGGTAAGTTTATAATTATCCCAAACGGTTACGACTTGGACCGTTTTTCGCCGAATGTTCAGGCGCGAAATGCTTTGCGCGCAGGTTGGTACATCCCAGACGGTATGCCATTACTCGGCTCTGTCGCCCGCTGGGACCCGCAGAAGGATCATGCAAACCTCCTACGGGCTTTGGCGCTCCTCTCTCAAAATGGCCTGGATTTTCGCTGTGTTCTTGCAGGGCCGGGAATCGAGCCATCAAATAACGCTCTGCTTCAGCTCATTTCCGAAAACAATCTGGCGGACAAGGTCTTCCTTCTCGGCCATCGAGACGATGTTCCCGATATCATGAATGCTCTCGATCTTCATGTTCTCAGTTCCTCTTACGGGGAAGCTTTCCCCAATGTCGTCGCGGAGGCGATGGCCTGCGGGACACCCTGCGTTGTGACCGATGTGGGCGACGCGGCGGCGATCGCTGGCGATACCGGCTGGGTTGCGCCCCCCGGTGACTCGCGCGCCCTGGCTCAGAGTATTGATCAAGCGCTGCTGGCCGTGCTTTCCCCCCTCCAGGGTAAGATTTCTTCAGAATGCCGGCAGCGCATCGCCGGGCGTTTTGGGATCGAGCAAATGGTCGCATCGTATCGAAACATTTGGTCCAAATGCGCTGCAAAATATGATGGGGCATTCCAATGTGCGGCCTAGCGGGACTGGTAGGCGTGGAATTTTCTGCCGATGTTTTCGAAAGCACTCTTCTAAGAATGGGCGATGTCATTGCGCATCGCGGACCCGACGATAGCGGCATATGGCTCGATCCCGATGCCGGCATCGGAATGGTTCACAGGCGGCTTTCCATTCTCGATCTTTCGCCCGCCGGGCATCAGCCAATGGTGTCTTCGTCCGGACGTTTCGTCATCGTTTTCAATGGCGAAATTTACAATCACCTCGACATCCGGCGCGATGTCCGGGAAAAGGCGGCCACTGTTGAATGGCGAGGCCATTCCGATACCGAAACATTGCTAGCGGGGTTCGATGCCTGGGGCGTCCAGGAAACTTTACACAAAGCGGTTGGGATGTTCGCCCTCGCCGTATGGGATCGTCAGAAGCGCACGCTCATCCTCGCCCGTGACCGTTTGGGAGAAAAGCCCCTTTATTATGGATATGCGGGAGGGCATCTAGCCTTCGGCTCTGAATTGAAGGCTCTGCTCCAGACGCCTGGTTACATCCCCGAGATCGACCGCGGAGCGATTGCGCTGCTCTTGCGGTACAACTACATACCCGCGCCGCACACAATTTACCGCGGCATTGCCAAACTACCGCCCGCAACATGGATAGAGTTTTCGCTCGACGCGGTAAGGCAGCATGCGTCGCCCGAGCCCGTTCCCTATTGGTCCGCGAAGCGAGCAGCGATAGCCGGCGTTGGGAGCCCGTTGGAGTTTTCCTCCGATGCCGAGGCAGCGGATGGGCTTGAGGCAGTGCTCCGCCAAGCGGTCGCCGGTCAAATGTTAGCCGACGTTCCCTTAGGTGCCTTCCTTTCCGGCGGCGTTGATTCATCTCTCGTCGTTGCTCTCATGCAGGCGCAATCCAGCCGGCCGGTGAAATCCTTCACCATAGGCTTCGAAGAGACTTCCTACGATGAGGCCGTATTCGCGAAGAAAGTGGCGCGCCACCTAGGGACAGAACACACCGAACTTTATGTCTCGCCCCAGGAAGCGCAGGATGTGATACCGAAGCTACCTGAAATATATTGCGAGCCTTTCGCCGACATCTCGCAGATTCCAACTTTTCTTGTGGCAAAGATGGCGCGCGAACACGTCACGGTATCATTGTCGGGGGACGGGGGCGATGAGCTATTTGGCGGGTATACCCGCTATTTTCAGGGAGCACGCGCCTGGAACAGCATAGCACGCATCCCACCAGCTTTGCGGCGGCAGGCCGCCAGCGCCATATTGTCCATATCGCCCAAGCGATGGGACAAGCTTTACGCTCCGGTATCGGGCCTCATTCCGAGAAGCTGGCGCTTGCAGGCCCCTGGCGACAAGTTGCACAAAGGTGCAGCGGTACTCAATTCCGAAAACGGCGCTTCGCTCTACCGTCATCTGGTCAGCCATTGGTCGCCGCAAGAAGTCTTACTTGGCATCGAAGAGCCTCAGACCGAGTTGAGCGGAAGCCAGCCCGTGGTGCCCATTCTGGCGGAACAAATGATGCTGCTCGACAGCATCACTTACTTGCCCGACGATATTCTGGTGAAGGTCGACCGTGCCGCTATGGCAGTTAGCCTCGAAACGCGCGCACCGCTGCTCGATCATCGCCTGTACGAATATTCTTGGCGTCTGCCTTGGCATTATAAAATTCGCGAAGGTACTGGAAAATGGCTTCTGCGCCAGGTCCTGTACCGGCACGTACCGCGCAATCTCATAGATCGTTCCAAGATGGGTTTTGGTGTGCCGATCAATTCCTGGCTAAGAGGTCCTCTGCGCGAGTGGGCCGAGGATTTGCTGGATAAGCGGCACTTGCAGCAGGGTGGCTTTTTCAATCCAGAGCCAATACGCCAGAAATGGCTTGAACATCGGTCGGGCGCGCGGAATTGGCAGCACCACTTATGGGACGTGCTGATGTTTCAGGCTTGGCATGATGCCTATCGATCTTCGAAGTCAACACCGGAAAGTGTTGTAAGTCAGACAGCGCCGAGGGAATCGTTACCGTTAGAAAGAACGAGCTAATTCGCGTCTTCAAAAGCCGATCGTGCAATTTAGGTTGTGAAATATGGTAGTGTCGATAGGCATTCATGAGACCCGGCAATTTCGAGGGCTGCGGACAGATACTTTCTTTGGGCGCCGCCGCCGGTTCGCCCTGGACCTCATTCGGGAGATCGAGCAGCAGGGCCGCGCTGACTTGAAGGACGCCTTTTTTGAAAGCGTTACCGACGGCTCTGGCGTCTTCAAACGGACCTATGCGGGCCGCTTTCCCGCATTCGACCGGGAGCTCTTGGCTTTGATGGAGCGTTCACAGTTTTCCCGTCCGCTCAATATCCTGGATACTGCAATTTCCGACGGCTCCACTTCTGTCGAATTCTTTGAGGAAGTTGAATCTCAGGTTACATCTGAGTTCCGTTTCATGGCAACGGATAGGGACTCGAACTTCGTTGTGCTCAAAAGTAAGAGCGCCCCTGAGAAACGGGTAATTATGTCTCCACTAGGAGAAATCGTTCAGGTCGTCTGGCCGCCTTTTGTTTTCAGCGCTGCCAAAAAAGATAAGTTTATTTTGTTTCCAATCAACGTATTGGTCTGGCCCCTGGCAAGGAGCTATGCCAGAAGCCTGATCGATGACAGTAAAAACGGTAGCCGGGAAATCGATATCGAGGAAATAGATTTCAGGTGTAAGTCTTTTCGCGATCTTGAGAAGCGCGATAGCCGAATGCAATTTGAACGCTGGGACATCACGACGCCATGGACCGGCGACAAGATGCATTGCGTTCGAGCCATGAACATACTGAACCCCAGTTATTTCTCCGATCAGCAACTGACCTGCATTATCAAAAATTTAATGGACTGTTTAATCGATGGCGGACTACTCGCTATCGGCTCTAACGAAGGTCCAGAGTTTGATGTCGATGGTGCGATTTACCGGAAAGAAGGTCGAGAGTTGGTGAAACTTTTGTCTTCTGGCAAGGGCCCTCGCTGTCACAAAGCTCTTCAATCGGTGCTCTTAGAGCGATCTCTCTAATATACGGGAGAGCGTGGAGCCGGATTTTGATTTGCGCCCAAAACCGAAAATCGAAGTCTGCGCGGTATTTTGCTTCGTCTGCTCAAAAAGCTGACCCTGCGCCAGGGCCGTAGGCGCGCTCGCGCCGGGAACCAGCCGTATGGAAAATCACCAGATCCTCCAGCGGTAGCGCGATGGATTTGGCGCCTAAGCCTTTGGCAATCCCCAAAACCTTAATCGTCTACTCCCACTAGGTAGCAGTGAGGACTGATATAACCCAAAAGTTGTAAAGGTTGTGGAAAAAACACTTTATAGACATTCAACGTGAGATAATAAGAGTTATTATGCATTTTATAAAATATAGGCGGCCGATGGGCGCCGTTGTCCCACTCTCCACAGCAGGCATGCAAAGCCATGGTATTATCGATCGGAATTCACGCCGCGCGGCAATTTCCGGGACTGCGGACCGATACCTTCTTTGGACGGCGCCGCCGGTTCGCTCTGGACCTCTTTCGGGAGATTGAACTCCGAGGCCGCGCTGAGCTGAAGGATGCTTTTTTTGAAAGCGTTACAGACGGCTCTGGCGTCTTCAAACGGACCTATGCGGGTCGCTTTCCAGCGTTCGACCGGAAGCTCTTGGCTTTGATGGAGCGTTTACAGTTTTCCCGCCCGCTCAATATCCTGGATACTGCAATTTCCGATGGTTCCACTTCCGTCGAATTCTTTGAGGAAGTTGAATCTCAGGTTACATCTGAGTTCCGTTTCATGGCAACGGATCGGGATTCGAACTTTCTTGTGCTCAAAAGTAAGAGCGCCCCTGAGAAACGGGTGATTATGTCTCCATTGGGAGAAATCGTTCAAGTCGTCTGGCCGCCTTTTGTTTTCAGCGCAGCAAGCAAAGAGAGATCTATTTTGTTTCCAATCAACGTATTGGTCTGGCCATTTGCGATGAGCTATGCCAGAAGCCTGATCGAAAACAGTAAGAACGGAAGCCCAGAAATAATTATAGAGGAAATAGAGTTCAGGTGTAAGTCTTTTCGTGATCTTGAGAAGCGCGATAGCCGAATGAAATTTGGCCAATGGGACATCACAACCTCATGGACCGGCGACAAGATGCATTGCGTTCGGGCCATGAACATACTAAACCCCGGCTATTTCTCCGCTCAGCAACTCACCATCATCATAAAGAATTTAATGGATTGTTTGATTGACGGCGGACTACTCGCTATCGGCTCTAACGAAGGTCCAGAATCTGATGTCGATGGTGCGATTTACCGGAAAGAAGGTCGAGAGTTGGTGAAACTTTTGTCTTCTGGCAAGGGCCCTCGCTGTAACAAAGCTCTTCAAACCGATCTCTTGGAGGCAATCGCTCCAATATAACTACAGTATTTCGATGAAAAACGATTGGCAAATTCTAGCAACCACGACAGCAGATCGGTTTTTCAGCGGCGTTCTAGTTTATCGGCGCGAGCCGGCCATGACGCCGGGTCCGCTTCTAAGCTGAATACCGCGCAGACTTCGATTTTCGGTTCTAGGCGCAAATCACGATCAGTCTCATAGAGACATAAGGCGCCAACACAATGGTAGCGGCGTGGCTCCGGCTACCGGGTTGTAAGATTTACTCTTGCAACCTGGATTGTTTCATGACAAAGTCTCTAAGGTAGCGGCGATTGGATACAGCATTCTTTGATTGCAATAGGTGTTGAAAACCCATCCTGGAACCTGAAACACTTTTCGTTTTTTATATAAAATGCGGCCACTTGCGGCTCTCCATCACGGGCCCCGAAAGCGAAGTCATGTTGTTATCGATCGGAATTCGCCGTGTGCGACCAGTTCCTTGGGTACGGACCGATTTCTCTCATCCAAACTTAAGCTCCATTATTCGAAAACTTGTTCGTCTGCTGCGCAAATCCCGGACTTTGACCTGCCTAGCGTATGTCGCAAATGACTGGCATCAGGGTCGCAAGCTTGCTCGCGGCGAAATCTGCACATCGAGTGGTATGCGTGCCACGCTGAGTGCCGAGGCAGTGATTGAATATGGCAAACATGTTTCGTACCAGTACCGCCAGTTTGCCGGTATCCCTAAGTTTACCGGTTGTGTGGCTGAAGCCGGTCCTGGTGACAACGACGTGGTTGCATGGAACATGCTAGCTCACGGCGCGAAAGAGGTTCACCTTGTAGATCGTTTCGCACCGCGCCGTGATTTCGCCCGCGACGCTGCCGTGCGAAGGATTGCCGCTCAGAATCCGGTGTTAGCGGCCATCTTGCCGGGAGCTGTCGCTCGGTCCTCAGGTCTCCATCGCCACACGGGCCTATCGGCGGAAGATTACTTCGCCGCAACTCCCGGAGCCTTCGACGCCATCTTTTCTTGCGCTGTCCTCGAGCACGTCGCAGATCCTATCGGGACGCTGTCGGCGATGGCGCAGGCATTACGTCCTGGCGGAGTTATGGTCCATTTTGTTGATTTGCGCGATCACGGGATGTTCGCCGGAATGCCGCAGCTTACCTTTTTGACCGTGCCAGATTGGCTTTGGCCAAGAATGACCGCCAATAGCGGCCGCCCGAACCGGGTCGGGATTGCTAGCTATCGCGACTGGCTCGCAGGTTCTGGTCTCGAAAGCGCGCTCACGATCACGTTGCTTACAGGGAGCGACACCCGCTTAGATGTTGCCTCAGTAGATGAGGCCCCGGACTCATTGCGTGCGGCGGCTCGGGAGGAGATTATGAAAGTTCGCCAGAGCCTGGCACCCAGCCTGCGCAGCCAGCTTGAATCCGACCTCGCTGTCGCAGGATTTTGCCTTGTTGCACGCCGGCCAGAAGCAAGCGCCCGCCAAGCCTTTGCCGACTGTCCAATAAAGCATAATTGAACTGAAATTCGATTTGTGAGTCACCTCTTCTGTTGCTATCAAACATGCGCGAGGGGAGGACGTCGCATGCCCCGGAAACGCATCGTGATATCGATTAACGCCTCATGGAATATCTATAATTTTCGTGCGGGGCTTGTCCGGAGCTTGGTCCAAAGCGGATACGAGGTCATCGCCGCGGCCCCTCGCGACGACTTCTCCGAAAGGCTCCTTCGATTAGGCTGCCGGCATTTCGAACTGCCTATGGATAATAAGGGCACCTCGCCGTTCCGGGATGGTATCCTCTTCTTGCGTTATTACCGTCTGCTGCGGCGCCTGAGGCCGGACGCTTTTCTTGGCTACACGATCAAGCCCAATGTCTACGGTTCGATCGCCGCTCACTTACTTGGTATCCCGGTTCTCAATAACGTCTCGGGGCTTGGAACCGTCTTTGTCCGTGAAACCTGGCTGACAAAGATCGCCAAAATGCTCTACCGGATGGCGCTACGCCCTTCGCAAACAG
Organism: uncultured Alphaproteobacteria bacterium; assembly: GCA_963817705.1. Classification (GTDB taxonomy): domain Bacteria; phylum Pseudomonadota; class Alphaproteobacteria; order Rhizobiales; family Rhodomicrobiaceae; genus Rhodomicrobium. The sequence goes on along the minus strand of CAWFPF010000001.1, from coordinate 668,013 downwards.
TATTTTTTCAAAATGAAGAGGATCGCGACCTATTTATTAGCAGGGGGCTGGTGCGGGGAGAGCGTACTGCCCTGCTTCCTGGCTCCGGGATCGATCTCGACAAATTCAGCCCGCAGCTGCCGCCTCCTGACGGCAATCATTCGGGCTCGCTCATTTTCTTGCTTGTAGCCCGGCTTATTTGGGAAAAAGGCATCGGCGAATATGTCGAGGCGGCGCGCATCGTCAAACGGGAGTTTCCGGACGCGCGCTTCCAAATCCTTGGTTTTCTCGATGTCGAGAACCGGAGCGCGATTTCCAGGTCCCAGGTGCAAACCTGGGCCGGCGAGGGCGTTATCGAATATCTTGGAGTGGCGGACGACGTACGTCCGATGCTTGCTGCAGCAAGCTGCGTTGTGCTGCCATCCTATTACCCGGAAGGAACGCCGCGGACGCTCCTGGAAGCCGCAGCGATGGGCCGCCCCATCATCACTACCGACACCCCCGGTTGCCGCAACGTCGTCGATGACGGTGTGAACGGCTATCTCTGCGCCGCGCGAGACCACAACGATCTCGCGGCCAAAATGATTGCGTTTCTTTCACTCGATTTTGCCAGACAGGAGCAAATGGGATCGGCAAGCCGAATCAAAGCCGAAACGGACTACGATGAGCAGATCGTTGTGGACCGTTACCTTGCCGCTCTCGACTGCGTTCTTAACATTCGTCTTCCAGTGCCCAGGGTTTGGCATGCCAGCGTATGAGCAGAAGGCCGGATTTGTTTGTTCATCGGGCGCCTGAAACGAAGGGGCTTGTCTTCGCAAAGTCGCCCTTTACGCAACAAATCCGTGAAGGCGCATATGATTTCATACGCTTCACTCTCAGCGCCGCCCGATGGCTGTTTCGCCGGTTCGAGCAGATCCACGCTGGAAACGTGCTCTCACCTCGTGACATGGTGAGTTACTACTTGACCCAGAGCCAATCGCGGTGAAGCCCCGCCAGCGGGCGAGTTAGGACCGATGCGGTCTATGGAGCTCCATGCCCAACCCGGGGCGCAACCCTGGCCCGCGTCGGACACGCGAAGCGCAAACATGTTGGCCACCTCAAGTTAAGCGTGTTCCCAAAAATAGGCCAGGTCTCGCGTGACTGCGTTGACTTCTAAGCGAGCTTTGCCAAGCTTCGGCTAGAGGCCGAAGTTTATTCATATGCCGCTGGAGTTAGTATGCGCAGGAAGCCGATGAAATGCCAAGGGACACCGCGAGAGAAGCCGTTCTTATTCGTGAAATCACAGAAACGGACCTGCCCTCGCTGATACAATTTTTTGCTGGAGAATTGCCGGCTCGTGTTTACATCCGGCTTTTCGAGATTTTAAGAAACAAGCCGACGCCCAAAGGGCCACCGAAATACGGATACCTGCTCGACTCAGGCGGTAAAATAGCCGGAGGCATTATTCTTATTTCAACGGCGATTACTGCTGAGCAAAACACTTTCGTTCGTACGCACCTGACCTTGCTTAAAGTCGGAGCTGAGTTTCAGGGCTACGGGGCTTTTCTCATGAAGAAAGCTCAGAGCAATACTGATGTTTCGTATATTAGCATGCTGGCACAGCCAAGCTTGTGGCCAATCATCGAGGCTCAAGGTTTTGTGAGATACAGCTTTGGCCAGTTTGGCTCCGTGCCTCTGCTCAGCGCTGCCAAAGCACCGCGTTTTGCGGGCAAAGTAATCCCCGGTCATAAAGAGCCAGATCGCCCATACGAGCCTTTCGAGCTAGATCTTATGCTGGACCACACGCGATACGGCTGCATCTGCTTTTGGTGTGTGACAGAAGACAGAGCCTATCCCTTCGTTTTCCAATCCAAGATCTTGAAGCGAGTGCTCAAGACCGCACGGCTCATCTATTGCCGGCACCTCTCAGATCTTTCGCGCTTTGCGAGGCCCATCGGATTGGCGCTCGCCCGGCGCGGGCATTTTGCTATGTGCAATGATGCGAACGGTCCGGTTCCAGGACTTGTGGGAAAATACTTCGGTGGAATTCATCCGCGCTGGTATAAAGGAATGCGTCCGCGGATTGGCGATCTTGCCTACACGCTGCCTGCAATGTGCTGGCCATTCGAATAGAGGAGCATTAGCCAAGACCATCTCCTTGCGATTGTTGCCGGCGGGCAGCGGGACCGTGGCGGCCAGCAGGCGGGCGGCGGTGCGGCAGCGCGGCTCGAAAACAAGTCGTCCGTCTGTCTTTTGTTTCCCACCTAGACAATGCGCGGGCTTAGCAAAAGCCCGTGACCAAGCCGTCGAAGCTTGAAAGACTGATGTAACGTACCGCGGTTTTTGGTTATTTGCCGCGGAATGCCGATATGAAATTAACCTATGCGTTCGCGCCTTCCGCTCCCTCGACCACCTTTCAATCTTTAAGGAGCCCTTCATGACCGTGAAGCTTTCTGCTGGCTTACTGGCCTTCACACTCGCTGCAACGTCCGCAATCGCACAAAACAGTCAGGCACCGCAGGCTCAGCCTCCAAAGGCGTCCAAGGCCGAGGTGCAGGCTTTGGTCGACAGCATCAAAAACGATCAAAAGAAGATGGCCCAGTTCTGCACCCTCACGAAGCTTCAAGACCAATATGCCACGGTAGGCAAGGACGCGAAGAAGCTGAAGGAGTTGGACCGGCAAATGGGAGCGGCGAGCGAAAGCCTCGGCCCGGATTTCGATAAGGTCTCGAGGTCGGAGCTCGACGATAAATCCGCGGTTCTCCTCGACGATCTTAGCAAGGCCTGCACAAAGTAAGACAGTGCCCGGCCATTTTATCAGGAGGGCGCGGCCGAGCCCGCCAATCCTGGGCGCAAGACATGGAAACGCGTTCATGGGCAACTTCGCCGTGGCCATGAACGGCGGCCAGATCAAGACCCTCATTGGCCCCACAGGCAATGCTTGGAAAGTTGATCCACAAATTTGGCGGCGGCAACCGGCAGGGTACGCCCCCGCAACTGCCCCAGCACAATATTGATCGGGGCCATGTCCCTCTCGGAAAGCGGCCTGGAGTGTAGTCCTGGAACCTGCGGCGGAATTCCAAAGGAGATTTGGAAACTCAGCAAATGTTCCCGCAGCGCATAGTTGCGCAGAAATTCCAGCGAACTCGATTCGATCTGCATGTTCATCCGCTGAGGCTTGCGCGTCAAAGCGGCATCGAGCAGGTGGCGAATGGCGAGAGACCGGTCCGGCATGGCTACGGGATACGCAAAGCAATCCCTCAGCCTAAGGGGTCCCTCTCCAGCCAGCGGATGATCGCTGCGCATGAGAGCGCAAAGCGGTTGCCGGCCGGACAGGAGCACCTGCATATCGGGCACCGGCGGCGGGTTGATCAAAAGGGCAAGGTCGGCTTCGAACTCCCTCAAAGCCGTTACGCCCAATGCGTGATCGCGGACTTGGACGAAGAACGTCACCAGAGGAAATTGCGCCCGGTACGCCGCCACTTCGCTGGGCAGCACGCTATCCAGGAAAGCCTGGCTGCAGGCGATGATAACATGGCCGCGGCGCACCCCGGAAAGGTCGGCGATCTGCGACTTCAGCCGTTCGAAATCCGAAGCCTGATCGCGGATATAACGGATGAGCAATTCGCCCGCCGCATTGAGCCGCATGCCGTGCGGCAGCCGCTCAAAGACAGGAACCCCCAATTCGTGCTCGAAACCTTGGATTTTTCGCGTGAGCGCCGACGGTGTGATGTTGAGCCGTTCGGCCGTGCGCCGGACCGAGCCGGAGGTGCCGACATCGGCGATGTATTTCAATGTCCGCAAGTGCTTCGTCATCCGCTCACTCTCCTGTTGCATTATTGGCAACAGAACGCTCCAAAACAAGCAATGGTTTGCAACGCAAGGGGTCCCTACACTGAGGAGAAATGCAACTAGCCCGAGAGGAATGCTCCAGTGCCGGATGCCGTTCACCCCGTCGACGAGATTTTGCCGCTACCGAAATTGTTTGCGCTCGGCCTCCAGCACGTCCTGGTCATGTATGCCAACGCGGTGGCCGTGCCGCTTATCCTGGGCGGCGCACTGCATCTTCCTAAGGATCAGATTGCCGTCCTGATCAATGCCGACCTGTTCGCCTGCGGCATCGCAACACTCATCCAGACCATCGGCTTTGGCCCGTTCGGCATCCGCCTGCCGATCATCATGGGCGTGACCGCCGTGTCGATTTCGCCGATGCTAGCGATGGCGGCGATGCCTGGCGTCGGGTTGACCGGCATCTACGGCGCCGTGCTCGTCGGCGGCATCTTCGGGCTTTGCACCGCGCCCTTCGTCAAGCATGTGCTGCGATTCTTTCCCTCGGTAGTGACCGGAACGATCATCACCATGATCGGCGTGGTGCTGATGCGAGTCGGCGTCAATTGGGCGGGCGGCGGCGCTGCAGCGGCGGATTTCGGGGCGCCGGGCTATCTCGGCATTGCGGCGCTGGTCCTTGCGGTCATCCTGCTGGTGATCAAGTTCACCAGCGGCTTTCTGCAGAACATGGCCGTGCTCATCGGCATCACCGTAGGCTATCTCGTGACCATCGCTCTGGGTTGGACAGATTTCTCCGGAATTCAGAATGAGCCGGTTGTGCGGGCTGTGCTGCCGCTGCAATTCGGCGTGCCGGAATTCTTCCTCGTCCCCTGCCTGACCATGTGCCTCGTCATGACCATCGTCTTCATCGAGGCAACCGGCATGTTCCTGGCGCTTGGCGCCATGACCGGCCGCAAAGTCGAGGCCGTGGACGTAACGCGCGGACTGCGCGCGGATTCGCTGGGAACCATTATCGGCGCCATTTTCAACACCTTCCCTTATGTCTCCTATTCCCAGAATATCGGGCTGGTCGGCGTGACCGGCGTCTACAGCCGCTGGGTCTGCGTCGCCGGCGGCGTCATCATGCTCATGCTTGGACTTATTCCTAAGCTCGCCTTCATCGTCGCCTCCGTGCCGCAATGCGTGCTCGGCGGCGCTGGCTTCATCATGTTCGGCATGGTGGCGGCGACCGGCATCAAGATCCTTTCGACCGTCGATTACGTCAAGCAGCGCAACAACGTGCTCGTCGTCGCGATCTCGATCGGATTCGGGCTCATCCCGATCGTCTCGCCGACCTTCTTCCGCGCCTTCCCGGAGGCGCTGAAGCCGATCTTCGGCGACGGGATCATCCTCACCTCGATCGCAGCCGTCCTCCTCAACGTCTACTTCAACCGTACGGATTCGAAGCAGGCAGAGGCCGGCGCTCTTATCGCCGCCCAGGCCGCTGAGCACATCTAGAGCCGAGGGGAGACCTATGAGCTTTGAGATGACGTTGGAAGGCATCGCCGCCTTTCTCGCCGAAGGCGGGACGGCCGAGCAGGCCGTGCTCGAAACCTACCGCCGGATCGCCGCGTGTCCCGATCCCGCGATCTGGATTTCGCTGCGGCCGGAGGAGGACGTCTTGGCGGAAGCCCGGCTGCTCGACCGGAGCGAGGGGCCGCGCGAGCCGCTGCATGGGGTGCCATTCGCTATCAAGGACAATATCGATCTTGCCGGGTTGCCAACGACGGCGGCCTGTCCGGATTTCGCCTATCGGCCGCAAGCCGACGCCTTTGCTGTAGCGCGCTTCCGCGAGCAAGGCGCGCTCGCCATCGGCAAGACCAACCTCGATCAGTTCGCTATGGGTCTGGTTGGCACCAGATCGCCCTATGGCGCGCCGCGCTGCGTCTTCGATGCGGAGTATGTATCGGGCGGCTCCAGTTCGGGCTCGGCCGTAGCTGTCGCCCGCGGCTTGGTTGCGTTCGCGCTTGGCACCGATACTGCCGGTTCCGGACGTGTACCCGCTGCTTTCAATAATATTGTTGGCATCAAGCCAACTTTGGGATCGCTAAGCAGCCTGGGCGTCGTGCCGGCCTGCCGTAGCTTGGATTGCGTTTCGATCTTCGCTGTCTCTTGCGGTGAGGGCGTCAAGCTGAGACGAATCGCGGCCGGCTATGACGATGCCGACCCGTATTCGCGGATCGCCAAGGTGCATCGCTTGCCGGAAACGGACCTGCGGGTGGGCATCCTTCCAACCGCAGCGCGGGAGTTTTACGGGGATGAGGCCGCGGCGAAAGTTTATGAGCGCGCAGTGGCCGAACTGCCGAAGCTTGGCGCGCTGGCGGTCGAGGTCGATTTTAGACCCTTCGGCGAGGCGGCGAGTTTGCTATACGGAAGCGCCCGGGTCGCGGAGCGGTTGGCCGTGCTCGAAGACAGTTTGACCCGCTTCGGAGGCGGCATCGATCCAACCGTACGCCAGATAGCCCAGGGCGGCCATACATTCACAGCAGCCGACGGCTTTCGTGCGGGCTACACCTTGGCGGCCTTGAAGCGGCAGGCGGAGGCAGAATGGCGGAAGATGGATGTGCTCCTGCTTCCGACCGCGCCCACCATTCCTAGCGTGGCAGCCGTGAGGGCTGATCCGATCGAACTGAATGGGCAACTCGGCCATTACACCAATTTCGTCAATCTACTCGATTATGCCGCCGTCGCAGTCCCGGCCGGCTTCACGTCGCAGGGGCTCCCCTTTGGCGTGACGCTCGTGGGCCCTGCTTGGTCCGATGACGGACTGGCCGCATGGGCGGACCGGCTGCACCGTCATTTATCTCCTGGCTACGGTGCGGATCGAAGTGCACTGCCGCAGCTTCCACCGCCCACACTTGATGCTTCTTTCATCCGGCTTGCCGTGGTGGGTGCCCATCTCAGAGGGCAGGCCCTGAATAGGCAGTTAACCGATCGAAACGCCAAATTTCTCGGCAAGACACTTACGGCGCCCGAATACCGGCTCTATGCGCTCGCCAACACTGCCCCGCTGAAACCTGGACTTGTCCGCGATCCCGGCTTCACCGGCAACGGGATTGAGGTCGAAATCTGGTCGCTAGATTTGGAAGCTTTTGGCAGCTTCGCTGCGGAGGTCCCCCCACCTCTAGCGATTGGAACCTTGCAACTGGCCGATGGCAGCTTCGTGAAGGGGTTCGTCTGCGAACCGGCTGGGCTTGACGGCGCAAACGAGATAACCGCCTACGGTGGATGGCGAGCCTATCTCGATCGGGACAAGTCCCTATAACAGCATACAGCGTGAAGTTTCTGCTGACGAACCCAGGGCATGCGGAATAATCGATGGAAAACCGGAACGATGCTTAGCGGCGGCTCGACACCATGAATGCGACGCACTGACATCTCCGCCTCGTTTCAGCACTTATTTCGAAACTCGCTCATATCTTTCAGCCAGTTTGATGAGCAGCCGCTTCACCTCAGGGTTTGTAGTTGTCTGGGCCAGTGCCCGCGTCTCCATTGCACTTTGCTGGCTCATCTGCACCTTGCGCAAGCCCGAGACTTGTTTCAAATCGGGCTCGCATTCCCTCCTCCGAAAAGCGCCGGGTCCGGAAAGAGCTTTGTCGAGGGGAGCTAGGGTTTGCGAGTGTAACTGAACATGAAAGCGCGCCTGCAATGCCGAAGTTGCCAAACCAAACAGCGAAACAATGCCTGGGAGTTTGGAGAGAAGCGTCAGCGGCATGACAGGATCATTCACGTTCACATTCGAAGCCAAAGTCTCAGCGCAACGCCCAAGCTAAGACAAGAAATAATTAGTTTTGGATTAAGCGGCACGCTCTGTCCGCCAGGTTGTTTTCGAGACACTGACGAGGAGGAGCGAGCGTTCTTCTGTTCGCGTTACCAACCGAGGAGGCATTGCGGCTGATGTTCGTCTAATGGGACCGGTCGCAGTCGCATTGCGATTGGAAGGCGAGTTGTGTTGGGGCACCGGCTGTTGGATATCGGCTTTTTGATTATCGGCGTCCACTTCGCGTAAAATGTCGTCAATGACCAGCCGCCAATGATGCAAATCGATACAGGCCGCGATGAGCCCAATTTTTCTGATCGCCTCGAAAAGGTACTCATCGCCGCCAGATTTCTGCCCGGAGAACTCATTACGCATAACACCACCCACAACCGATGCGATTGCGATCTTGAGAGACAACCCATATCGAATCGTTATTCGGCGGGGAACACGGAGACAACAGCAACTTTGCGTTGAGTCGATTTCCGATTTATCACTGTGGTAAATCAGCAACGATGGTAGGAAAGCCAATCAATAAATAGCGCCGCGCCAAGAGGAACTGCGCAAGAACTAGCCTTCATCTTTGGTTTTTCAGCAACCTTGCAGCACGGTTGCGCGTGGCTCGACTTCGCGCACGAAGTTGAGTTTAAGCTCAAAAATGAAACTGTCGTGAGTTTTACACAATCTTCCGGTTGAATTAAAAATCTTCAGCGGGGAGGTTATCAATGCTTGATTTTGGAGACAGTGATGGAAGACCTCGGCCTGGTCCACGAGTTAAATCTGGTGAGCGAAATCATATCCGTAATTAAGCGCTATAATGGTAAACATGGCATCACAGCCTGCCCGCACGAGCTTCGCGATACCATGCTAACAGTAGCTGGGCTTTTACATTCGGAAGCGGCACGCCTCGGGAACAGCAGCGAGAGGCCGCTTGAAGACAGTTTTGTAGAAAGAGCCTTGGAATGCATGGTCAAAGTGAAATGGGCGTCTTCGAGCGACACCTCGGGATTTCTCCAGTAAGCTCTTTTGCTGTCCACTTCAGATTTTTGCTGGGTTGAAACACAGTAAGAATCTCGATTACGTTCGGAACAGATTTGTTAGTTGGTCCTGCACCCCTGTTTTTTCAGAGGTAGGAAAGAAAATTGTGTTTCAAGAATACTTGCTCGCTCCCAACCTACCCAAGAATAAGTGCAATCGTTTCTTCGTTGTCTCTTTACTGTAAAATCAGCTGCTGCAAGGCTTGAAGCCCCGTTTGCCATATCCGCATCTTTTCTGATATCAGCGAAAGCTTGAGCTTCAGCAAGATCACTCGATAGTTATCAATCCAACTGGAGCGCTGTTTCATAAAGCGATGAGATTTGCTATATAAAGTGCATGTGCGGCCGTTTTACACAACTCTTCACGTGGGAAGAGCTTCATTGCCTCTACAATCTAACGAACCCGCTTGCATCGAATGTGCGTCCGTCTTGGAACGTTGCGCCAACCCAAGACGTAGGCGTGATCGTCATGGAGAACGGCGAACGCATTTACAAAACGATGCGCTGGGGCTTAATTCCGTTCTGGGCAAAGGATGAGAAGATCGGGAACTTGCTCATCAACGCGAGGCTTGAGCGGGTCGCCATCAAGCCAGCGTTCCGATTAGCTTGGAAAGTGGGGCGATGCCTGATCCCAGCAAGCGGTTTTTACGAGTGGAGGGCCATCGAGGTTTCCGGCAAGACGAAGCCGGCGAAGATGCCATTCTATATCTCGCGCAAGGATGGGTCGCCGTTGACATTTGCCGGGCTCTGGGAGCGCTGGGGCAACGACAACCTCCTGAGCTGTACAATTATTACGACCGAGGCATGCAATGGGGTTCGCGATCTTCACAACCGAATGCCCTTGATGCTCGGCAACGGTAACATCGAGGATTGGCTTGCCGGCGGTGCCCCTGTTACCGATGCAGAAATCGAAGCGGCCGTGCGAGTTTCGCCTGTTTCGCCGAAAATGAACAGCCCGCGGTATAACGAGCCGGATTGCATCGAGGCTTTGATAGCGCCGCTTCGGGAGTAGATTGAACTGCCAGGCGTTCTTTCGGCTTTATACCGGCTTATTACTTAATCAGGATTCCTGTTTCGTCCTGCCCTTTTCCGAAGGCGGCTTCATCCAACGCGGGTCTTCTTCCTGACCATTTCTCCATGAGCCAGACGCACCCAAGGTGCCCCCCTGTACCTTTCTCACGCGGTTCTTCGAAGGCACGCCGCTGGCCACGCGAAGTGAAGCGTAGCGGAACGGAGCGTGGTCAGCGGGCGACGGCCCAAATCAGCGTAACCTTTGCGAACCGAGCCGGTCTGGCGGGAGCAGCCAATCGCCCCCTGTGACTTGATCACCTGGGGGGGACGCGCGCCCTGCCGGATTGGCCGCGATCGATGCCCCGTGGGGAGTCCGCGCCGGACCTGTGAGCTGCTTTCCGAGCGCCAGTACAGGGATCGGCGGAGGTTGCGGAGGCTCGCAATTTCAAGCGGGGAAAAGGCATGACTGAAGAGCGATGGTACGCCGGCGTCGACTGGGCAAGCGAGAGCCATCACGTATTCCTGACGGATGGTAATGGCCGCAAGATTGGCGAGAAGATTTTCAAGCATAGCGGCGAAGGCTTGGCGGAGATGGCGGCCTGGCTGATGACGGCGAGCGGCGCCGATGGTCCGGACCCAATTTGCGTCGCAATCGAAGTGCCGCATGGCCCCGTGGTCGAGACGCTGATCGAGCGCGGCTTCAAGGTTCACGCTATCAATCCGAAACAGATGGATCGCTTTCGTGACCGCTTCACGTTGGCGGGCGCCAAGGATGACAGCCGTGACGCCGAGGTGATGGCCTCCGCCTTGCGCACGGATCCGCGGTGCTTCCGGCTGCTGGCTGGCGCGGACCCGGCCGTTATTGAGCTGCGGGAATGGTCTCGCATCGCCTGCGACCTGGGCACCGAGCGCAACCGGCTCACCAATCGCTTGCGCGAGCAGCTGTGGCGCTACTTTCCCGCCATGCTCGAACTGGAAAGCGACCTCGGCGCCAGCTGGCTGCTCGACCTGTGGGAAGTAGCGCCAACGCCCAGCAAAGCTTCGCGCATCCGCGAAGGAACCGTCGCAAAGGTGCTGAAGCGCAATCGCATCCGGCGCTTCGATGCCGCGCACGTTCTGGAGGTATTGCGAAAGCCACCGGTGCAAGTTGCCGCGGGGACGGTTGAAGCCGCCACCGCCCACATCGCGACGCTCATTGCCCGTATACGCCTTGTGAATGACCAGATCAAACAGGCGCATCGCCAACTCGATGCGCTGACTGCCCGGCTCATCCCGGCAGAGGATGCCGGAGCGGGGCAGTCGAAGCAGCATGACGTGGAAATCCTCGCATCCTTGCCGGGAGTTGGAAGGATCGTCCTCGCCACGCTGCTTGCAGAGGCTTGGGATGCCTTGCAACGGCGCGATTACGCCGCCTTGCGCAGTCTGACCGGAGTCGCGCCCGTTACCAAGAGATCGGGCAAGAGCTGCATCGTCATCCGAAGACAAGCCTGCAGTAACCGGCTCGCTGTTGCCATGTACCATTGGGCGCGCGTTGCCATTCAGCATGATACGAAAAGCAAAGCCAAATACGCCGCCTTGCGAGGCCGCGGTCACAGCCATGGCCGCGCCCTCAGATCGGTCGCAGACCGCCTGCTCAACGTCGCCTGCGCCATGCTGAAAACCGGCACCACCTTCAATCCCTCCGAAGCCTAAACTGCCCCTTGCTAAACGGTGGGGAGTCCCCCACCGCGATTTCGTGCCTGGGCGCTTCTCGGACGCCGCCGGTCGTGCATGAGGCTACCTCAGCGTTCCGGCGTCCGGGAAACCTGCACCAAAGGCGACTCTTTGGATTTTTCGCCGGGACGGCGGCAACGGGTCCATTTGCGGAAGTGCGAGTTTTCCCGCGACCCCATGCGTTCCAGGTCGGCTAATGGATCCCAATGCCTGCTCTCCGAAACGCCGACACAATCCCGCCCTTGACCTAACTCGTAGTTGCGAGGCCCGGGTCCGTCGTGGTGGGCCACCGGCTCGATGCAGAGACCATCGGTGCGTTGGCGAAATGCTGACAAGCTGGCCGGCAAGTTGCGTCCGAAGGTCGCGATAGGGGAAGCCTCACGGCATGCTATCCTGTCTGTTGCGCTTGGCGGGGGCTGACAGTGGGAGACAGGGCATGCAAAAAGCCACAAAAGAAGTGCGCATCACGCTTTGGCGAGAAATCTTGGAATATGGCGACGTCGAGGTCACCGTTCCCGTAAACGCTAGCCTGGAGGAGGTCATTCAGGCCGCTATAGCTGAATACGAAAATACCAACAACGCGGCAGGCTGGGATACAGATGGTGAAACCATCAAGTGGCGTAAGGCGAAATCGAGGCTGGCTGGGATACCTATGGTGAGACCACAGGTGGCGTAAGGACCTAACGGGCCTAGGACATGGTGGAGGTCACGGCCAATCACCACCGATTCCGGGTCGGCTATTGCTCGCTCTCAAGGATGGCATGCGGAGCGGCGGGAAGATTAAGGCCCAAGAGAAAGCGCTTTTCCGCAATCCTGTCCTGCGCAAATGCAGCGGCGCGCGCCCGCGGTCGCGCCGGGCAATGGCGGGCCGCAATTTCAAGCGCGGCGGCTGGACGATGAAGTAAAGCGCGTCCTGGCGGTGGAGGTGCGTTCTGGGCATAGCAAGGGCAAGCTTGTCAAAGCATCCATCATGCCGGGAAGATAAGCCGCACCCCCGCTCCTGCAACGATGACTTTGAAGCCCTGTGCCCGCGCCGATTTGGCGAACGCGAAGAAACGAACGGGCGTGCGGTGCGCCGATATGACGCGCATCTCAAAGGAAACGCCGAGGTCATCGGCGGCAGCGCGCATGCCGGCCAATCCGGATTGCTGCCCTATGGCAATAAACAGCGATCCAGTTGTCATGATGATGACATTGAAGCACGAAAAAGACCGGCCCAACTCGGAATATGTGTCGGAATATGCATTTGAATGTGTGACGGAATACGTTGCCGGCGGGCACCGCCCATGCTAGATTAGCGAGAGCTTATCGGCCGGATAGTCCGTTGATGCGTCTCTAAAATCCTATAGCGAAGGTGCTGGGCAAGGTTTTTGAGAGGATCGGTTATCGATTGCGCCTCCTTCCGCAGGAGACGGCTCGATAGCACGGCCGTCAAAAAGCAGCCGCTAGGTTTACGTCCCGCCAAACTCCCAATGCCCAAAACACCTCGGTAAAATGCTGATAATCGAGCCTATTATAAACGAAATAGCCATAAGAGTGCGGGCTGGGATTCATAATCTTGCCCAATTCGTCCGCTCGCAACAAAATGCAGGAATTTCCACATCTTCCCGGCGGTCTATTCTAAAATGGAGTTGGGCCTCATGGACGGTGAGCGTCCCCTTGCCGGCATTGCACTCGCGAGCTGCGATCCTGGCCAAGGCCGGCAATGGTGACCCTGGGATGAGTGCGAATCATGACACCGGAGAGCGAATCATGGCATCGGCAGGAAAGGCGCCGGGGAACGGGGTGCAAGACCAGGCTCCGCCAGTGATCGTTGCCGGGGTCTCGCCCGAGGTTGATAGCGAACAATTTCCCGCCGGGCAAACCGCGGGGCAGGAGGTGGTGGTGGCTACCGGTGTCCTTGGCGAAGAAGAACAATTCATGGAAACGGCAAAAGAGGCGCTGGAGGACGGGGCGCATGAGCAGGCTCCGTCGCGGGCGATCGTTGCCGGAGTTCAGCCAGAGGTTGACGCCGGGCAACTCCCCAACGAGCCAACGGAGGAGGAGACGGCTTCTGCTGCCGGCATTTCTGGCGGAGGAGAGCAAATCCTGGCATCGGCAAAAGACGCGCTGGAGAACGGGGCGCATGAGCAAGCTCCGTCGCGGGCGATCGTTGCCGGAGTCCAGCCAGAGGTTGACGCCGGGCAACTCCCCATCGAGCCAACGGAGGAGGAGACGGCTTCTGCTGCCGGCATTTCTGGCGAAGGAGAGCAAATCCTGGCTTCGGCAAAAGAGGCGCAGGCGGACGGGGTGCATGAGCAAGCTCCGTCGCGGGCCATCATTGCCGGAGTCCAGCCAGAGGTTGACGCCGGGCAAATCCCCCACGAGCCAACGGAGGAGGAGACGGCTTCTGCTGCCGGCATTTCCGGCGAAGGAGAGCAAATCCTGGCTTCGGCAAAAGAGGTGCTGGAGAACGGGGTTCATGAGCAGGCTCCGTCGCGGGCGATCGTTGCCGGAGTCCAGCCAGAGGTTGACGCCGGGCAACTCCCCTTCGAGGCAACGGCGGAGGAGAAGGCTTCTGCTGCCGGCATTTCTGGCGAAGGAGAGCAAATCCTGGCTTCGGCAAAAGAGGTGCTGGAGAACGGGGTTCATGAGCAGGCTCCGTCGCGGGCGATCGTTGCCGGAGTCCAGCCAGAGGTTGACGCCGGGCAACTCCCCTTCGAGGCAACGGCGGAGGAGAAGGCTTCTGCTGCCGGCATTTCTGGCGAAGGAGAGCAAATCCTGGTTTCGGCAAAAGAGGCGCTGGAGAACGGGGTTCATGAGCAGGCTCCGTCGCGGGCGATCGTTGCCGGAGTCCAGCCAGAGGTTGACGCCGGGCAACTCCCCATCGAGCCAACGGCGGAGGAGGAGACGGCGCCTGCCTGCATCCTTGACGAAGCGGAGCAAGACGTAGAACCGTCAATAGTGGCTCCGGGGGTCCGGGTGCATGACCAGGCCCCGTCGCGAGCGATCATTGCCGGAGTCTCAGCCAGAGGTTGACAGCGGACGATTCCCGATCAAGCGAACGGTTGGGGAAGAGGTGGTTGTGGCTGCCGACATACTTGGCGACGGGCATGATGTGATTGTAGCGGTGCTCCGCCACCGTCCCACCGGGGCGCCCGGGTGGGATGAGGTCCCCATGACCTTGCAGGCCAACGACCGCTGGACCGGCCGGTTCACGGTGACGGCGCTGGGATGGCACGAGTACACGATCCAGGCTTGGGTCGATCGCTATCTCACCTGGCACAGGGAGCTGATCAAGAAACACGAGGCCGGCCAGCCGGATCTCACCAGCGAGCTGCTGGAGGGCGCTCGAGCTTCTTCGCGAGGCGGCCGAGCGCGCCGGCGGCCCAGATGCCGAGTGGTTGCGCAAGCGGGCCCGGCTCCTGGCGGGCACGGAGAGCCAGGAGTCACGGGTCCGGGCAGGCCTGAACCAGGACCTGCTCGAGCGGATGGCGCGATACCCCGACCGGCGCGCGGCCTGTACGTATGACCGGACGCTCCGAATCATGGTTGAGCGGGAGCGGGCGAGATTCGGCGCCTGGTACGAGATGTTTCCCCGCTCGGCATCGCCGGTCGCAGGCCGCCACGGCACTTTTCGCGACGTCGAGGCCCGGCTGGGCTACGTCGCCGAGATGGGTTTCGACGTCCTTTACCTGCCGCCGATCCACCCGATCGGCCGGGCTTTTCGCAAGGGACCGAACAATACGCTGACCCCCGGGCCGAACGATCCCGGAAGCCCCTGGGCCATCGGCGGCCCCGAGGGCGGCCACAAGGCCATCCACCCCGAACTGGGCACGATTCGACGACTTCGATCGCCTCGTGAGGAAGGCGCGGGCTTTTGGCATCGAGCTGGCGCTGGACATCGCCTTCCAGTGCTCGCCCGACCATCCCTATGTGCGCGAGCATCCCCAATGGTTCCGCCATCGCCCTGACGGGACGATCAAATATGCCGAGAACCCGCCAAAGAAGTACCAGGACATCTACCCGATTGATTTCGAGTGCGATGACTGGAAGGCACTCTGGTCCGAACTCCGCGACGTGTTCCTGTTCTGGATCGATCACGGCGTGAAGATCTTCCGGGTCGACAACCCCCATACCAAACCCTTCCGCTTCTGGGATTGGGTCATCACCGAGGTGTGGACCCGGCATCCCGATACGATCTTCCTCTCCGAGGCGTTCACGCGGCCGAAGGTGATGGCCCGGCTCGCCAAGGGGGGATTCACGCAGTCGTACACCTACTTCACCTGGCGGAACACCAAAAGGGAGCTGACCGACTACCTGACCGAGCTGACTCAAAGCGAAACGGCCGAGTACATGCGCGGCAACCTTTTCGCCAACACTCCCGACATCCTTCCAGAGCACCTCCAGATCGGCGGCCGGCCGGTGTTCATGACCCGCCTAGTCCTTGCCGCGACCTTGGGGGCAAGCTACGGCATCTACGGACCGCCTTACGAGCAGTGCGTTGGCACGCCGGTACGGCACGGCTCGGAAGAGTACCTCGACTCCGAGAAGTACCAGATTGTGCACTGGGACCTCGATGTTTCCTGGAGCCTGCGCGACTACATCGCCAAGGTCAACGAGATCCGCCGTGAGAATCCGGCGCTCCAGTTCAACCGCAACCTCCGGTTTTTCGACATCGATAACGAGGCATTGATGTGCTACGGGAAATTGACTTCGGACATGAGCAACCTGATCCTGGTGATCGTTAACCTGGATCCGTCTCACACTCACACAGGGTGGGTACGCCTTCCCGTGCACGAGCTCCAACTCGGTTCAGGACCGGCTGCATCGTACCAGGTGCACGACCTGATCAGCGATGAGCGGTACCTCTGGCACGGCGAGACGAACTTCGTGAAGCTCGACCCCCAAGTGAACCCCGCTCACATTCTGCGCGTTCGGCGGAAAATCCGCACCGAGCAAGACTTCGACTACTTCATGTAATGCCGTTATACCAAGCCGGCAGGCGGCCCAGAAAGCCCAGGTAGACCTTCAAACGCTGGAGCCAGAAACCAGCGGTAGTTATGCGAGTGTCACACCGGGCGGCCGTAGTGCGGCGGCACCTGGGAAAGGACTATGTGGCCAGCTATGATCATTATCAGTGACTCGGACTTGCAGCGGATCGGAGAGGGAACCCACAACTCGATTTACGAGAAGCTTGGTGCCCATGTCCTTGACCTCAACGGCTCATCAGGCACCCATTTCGGTGTCTGGGCCCCGCACGCACGCCGGGTCTCAGTCATTGGCGACTTCAACGGCTGGAACCCGGAGGCGAACCGGCTCGAACGCAGGGGCGCGACCGGAGTCTGGTCCGGCTTTGTTCCGGGAATTGGTCAGGGAGCGCTCTACAAATTCTGGATGGTTGCCCCCGATGGAGGCTCGAGCTTCGACCGGGCGGACCCCTGCGCCTTCGCCGCTGAGCCCCCGCCAGGGACCGCCTCGAAGGTCTGGGACCTGTCACTCTACGAGTGGGCTGACGGTTCGTGGATGGCCGGCCGCGGCGCCCGCCAATCGATCACCGCGCCGATCACGATCTACGAGGTGCACCTTGGCTCATGGATGCGTGTTCCCGAAGAGGGAAACCGGCCGTTGACCTATCGTGAAGCCGCCCCGCGGCTGGCTAAGTATGCCGCCGAGATGGGCTTCACACATGTCGAGCTTATGCCCGTCTTCGAACATCAAGCCGCGGAGTCCTGGGGCTACCAAGCAGCCAGCCTTTATGCCCCCTCGGCCCGGTTCGGCACGCCTCATGACCTCATGTTCCTCGTCGACACGCTGCACCAGGCGGGGATCGGGGTCATCCTCGACTGGGTGCCCGCCCACTTCGCCCCCGACGCTCACGGCCTTGCCGAGTTCGACGGCACTCACCTTTACGAGCCCGCCGACCCCAAGAAGCGAATGATTCCAGTCTGGGGAACATACGCCTACAACTTCGAGAGCCCCTTTGTCGTCAACTTCCTGACCGCAAATGCCTTATTCTGGCTCGATAAGTATCATTTCGACGGCCTGAGGGTCGACGGGGTGGAAGCGATAATCCGGCTCGACTTCAAGCGCAAGCCGGGAACATGGCAGCCCAACAAATTCGGCGGCAGCGAGAACCTCCAGGGCGCCGCGTTCCTGCAAAGGGTGAACCGGAAGGTCCACGAGGACCACCCCGGGGTGCTGACGTTCGCCGAGGATGCGACGGCGCGCCCCGACATCACGACGAGGCTGGCAGGAAGCAGCGGACTCGGCTTCGACTACAAGTGGGACCTTGGCTGGGTCCACGACACACTTGAGGAGTACATGCCCCTCAAGCCAGCCGAGCGGCCGAAAGGCCACGCGAAACTCGTCTTCAGGATGCACTACGCCTTCAACGAGAACTACCTCCTGCCGCTCTCGCACGACGACTCTGCACCGGGCAAGAAGTCGCTCCTCGCCAAGATGCCGGGGGACGAGTGGGAAAAGCGCGCCAACCTGCGATTGCTTTATGGCTACATGTTCGCGCTACCCGGCAAGAAGCTCATGTTCATGGGTGATGAATTCGGCCAGTGGAGGGAATGGGCCCATGAAGCCAGCCTCGACTGGCACCTCGTGGAAGACCCCACAGACACACGGCATCAGGGCCTGAAGCGGTGGGTGCGAGACCTCAACACGCAGTACCGGGCCGAGCCAGCCCTTCACGAGCTGGATTGCCGGACCGAGGGCTTCGCCTGGATCGAGGCCGACGACGCCGCCAACTCTGTGCTCGCCTTCCTGCGTAAGGGCTCGGCGGAGCATGACCAGGCCCTGGCCGTCTGCAACTTTAGCGGTCAGGCCTTTCAGAACTTCCGCGTGGGAGTTCCCCGGGGAGGGCTCTGGAAGGAGATCCTCAATAGCGACGCCACAATTTACGGCGGCAGGGGCCAGGGGAACATGGGGGGGCTTACCCCATCGCCCATCGCCCGGAACCGGCAACCGCAGTCGCTCCTCCTGCACCTGCCTCCCCTGAGCGTCCTGATCTTAAAGAAGGTACCGAGATGATAGGCTAGCATCCGGGGACCCTTCTCCGATCTAGAGCGGTTCCCGCTCTGTTTTACGCATATCCGGCGTGCCGGAAGAAGTTCTGGCATTCGGCTGGTGAGAAGGTATCCAAGAGGTTGCCGATGCGGCTCCACAGGTCTTCGAGGGAGCGCTCCTTGTGTTTGCGCAGATGCGCTTTGAGCTTCGAGAACGCCTGCTCGATCGGGTTCAGATCGGGCGAGTAAGGCGGCAGATAGCGCAGTTCCGCGCCAGCCGCTTCGATTGCGTCCTGCACCGCCTTGCTCTTGTGACTGGACAGATTGTCCATCACGACGATGTCGCCGGGCTTCAGTGCCGGCACAAGCACCTGGTTCACATAGGCCTTGAACCAGTCACCGTTCATGGGCCCGTCGAGAACCATGGGCGCCGTCAGGCCGCCCATGGTGAGCCCGGCTGTGAAAGTGGTGATCTTCCAATGGCCCTGAGGCGCGGATGCCCGCAAGCGTTTCCCGCGCAGCGCCCGGCCTCTGAGCCGTATCATATTGGTGGCACAGCCTGTTTCATCGATGAAGATCAGCTTTGCCGGGTCGAGGCTGGCCTGGCTTTCGCGCCAGCGAAGGCGCTTTGCCGCAACGTCCGGGCGGGCCTGTTCGCTGGCGAGCACAGTTTTTTTTGTAAGTGAACCCCATGCGCAGCAAAAGCCGCGAGACAGCGCTCTTGCTGGTTTTAACGCCCAGCGCCAGAAGCTCGATGCAAAGCTCCTGCAGCGTGATATCGGGCTGCTGTTCGACCCTTGTTTTCAGCCAGTCCGCAGAAGCCAAAAGCGGCGAGCGCCGGCCGCCTGCATGCGGCTTGGCTTCAATGCGCCCCTCGGTGCGAAAAGCCTGAACCCATTTCACAGCCGTGGACGCGCTGACGCCAAAAACCTCAGCCTGCGAGCGCGCAGACTTCCCTTTGCCGGCCTGCCGGATAAGCCCGCCGCGAAGATCGTTCGAATAAGCCATCTCTGCCCCCGTCTTGAACGGAGGCAGAATCAACTGCTTCGCGATGTTTGTAAATCCCTCTCAATTCGATCAATCCGGGAACCGCTCTAGTGTGGCGTCCCGGCCGAGAAGGGTCGGTCAGCCGGTTCGCAGGCCGATTTGTTGTGTTCGATGTCGCAGCCTCGACCGCAGTCAAGTGGGTTAAGACTTTCCGCAGCGAGGGCCCTGCCAAAGCCAAGCCGCATGCGCGCGTGTGGCGCTCGCCGTTTTAGCCTCAGCCAGATGTCCATTGGGCGGATACTCGAAATCGCGAGATTGCGGTTCTGCCCGAAAATTCTAAAATGTGACGCGGCAGACCCTGCTTCGGCTGCGGCGGCCGTGCTGGCACCCATTGTCCATGACGTGGCAGCTTCGAGACCGTGTCCCTCGATAACGGGTTTCCAACCGCCCGTTGCGGTCATGCTGCGGGCATGGACCGGAGGTCAGAATAGAAATCGAGCGTGCGCCTGGCAATGCTGGACCAGCTGAAATGCCGTTCGACGCGGTCGCGCGACTGCAGGCCCATCTTCCGCAGGCGCTGGGAATCATCGAGAAGCTGATTAACGCTGTCTGCCAAATCGTGAACAAATCGCGCCGGGTCTTCCGGCTCGAAGTTCGTGGGGCCGGCCGCCTCGAACGGCACTAGCAATCCGGTCTCTCCGGGGATCACCACCTCCTTGATTCCGCCGACCGCCGAGGCGACCACTGGGGTCTCGCAGGCCATGGCCTCCAGGTTGATGATGCCAAAAGGTTCGTAAACGGACGGGCAGACGAAGACCGAGGCGTGCGTGTAGAGGGAGATGATCTCTTCTCTGGGAAGCATCTGGGGTATCCAGATGATCGGCACGGCGGCGTCGCGGCGAGCCAGTTCCACCCGCTCTTCCATCTCGCGGCCAATCTCCTTCGTATCCGGGGCTCCCGCGCAGAGGACCATCTGCACGCCCGGGCGGATGTACTTCACGGCATCGACCAGATGAATGATGCCCTTCTGGCGTGTAATCCGGCCGACGAAGAGGACGAACGGCTTGCCGGGGTCGATTCCGTACTTGGCCAGGATGGCCTGATTGGGAGTCGGCTTGTACTCATTCAAGTCGATCCCGTTATGTATGATTTGGACTTGGTGGCCGGGAACGCCATAGAGGGAATGAACGTCCTCGCCCATCGCCCCGGATACGGCGATGACGCCGTCGGCATTTTCGTAAGCGGTGCGCTCGATCCAGGAACTCGCTCGATACGCGGAGCCGAGTTGCTCGACCTTCCAGGGACGGTGCGGTTCCAGCGAGTGCGTCGTCAGGACCAGACTCGCCCCGGTGAGTTGCTTCGCGAGACAGCCGGCAAGGTGGGTGTACCACGTGTGGCAGTGAACGATGTCAACGCCCGCAAGCATCCCTGCCATGACCAGGTCCTTGAACATCGTCTCATGAAACATCTTGTGCCGAGGATCCTGGCTTGGCAAATCGAAAGCCGGATTGACCCCCCGCACGGTCAGGTTCCCGTCGCGAATGTCCTGGTTGCCGAAGCAGATAACCGAGACGTCATGACACCCTCCGTCTGCGCTGGCCAGTTCCCGGGTGAGATATTCGACGTGGACCCCTGCGCCCCCATAAACGTGGGGCGGATACTCGTTTGTCAAGATTGCTATCCGCATACGAGATCTCCTGGATCGGCCACGACCCCAGCATTCTGCGCCTGAGACCTCACGCGGACAGGTCATTGGGTTGCACTGGTCCACCTAAAAACTACGGTGCCCCGCACCAGGCGTCAATGAGCCAAACGCCGCGCTGATGCCGAGATCGCATTAGTGTCCGCGCCGGTGGTGTAGGTTCGCGCTTGTTGCGCAAAAGTCACCTTCCGGTCAGCAGAACCAATCGATTCCACCCTCTCCGGCGTTGGAGCTCCTGCGAATCGCCCGCTATGAGATCCGAAAGCAAGCATCGCCGCTTGCGCCCGCCTCTTCTGCTAGCGTGCCTCGCTCAGAAATGGCGGGGTACCTTTTCGGGACGGCCCGCATGGCCGATTATGTGCAGGTTTCTCGGACGCCTGTATGACCGACCCATCCGCGCACGCGACCGGAGGCGTCCGAGAAGCGCCAAGGCACGAAATCGCGGAGTATGAGGCACGGCGGTTCAGCGCGGCTTATGGGGATTCAGCCGCAGCGGGGCGCTTGCAGTTTGTGGCAGGCCGGATAGCCCTGGTGTTTACGAGGGGGTTTGATGAGCGGCTGCTTGTAAAGGCGCCAGCAACCCACTCGGGATCGATCATGAAGCTGATGCACCGGCGGCCAGCAAAGTCCTCCCGTGAAGCGGAATCGGGATACCTGCCGTTTAGAAATGGGTGCCAGATGAATAAGGATATTCGTCGCGATAGCGGCGTACCAAGCTGACGGTTCGCCGGCGCTGCTGGAGGCGCATTCATCATTCCTGGCTGTTTTGGGCTGGCTTTGTTCTGCTTTCGGTGGCGATCGCGTGTAGCGATGGTATTAAAATCGTCGCCTTCAGAGCGGGCTGTCGCATTCAGCGCTGCAGCTTATCCACGGTGATGGGCAGGTCACGGACGCGCTTTCCCGTGGCGTGATAGATTGCGTTTGCGATTGCCGCTGCGACGCCAACGATGCCAATCTCGCCGACGCCCTTGATGCCGAGCGGGTTGATGATCGCATCGGACTCATTCACGAAAATCACCTCAATGTCGTGGATGTCCGCGTTTACGGGCACGTGGTATTCGCCGAGATTGGCGTTCATGAAGCGCCCGAACCTGTGGTCGATCAGCGTTTCTTCGTGAAGGGCCATGCCGATGCCCCAGACGACGCCGCCCATGATCTGGCTGCGCGCCGTCGCGGCGTTAAGGATGCGCCCGGCTGCGACCGCGTTGACGACGCGGGTGACGCGGATAACGCCGAGGTCCTCGTCAACCTTCACCTCTGCGAAGATCGCAGAGTGCGTGTTGCGGGCGTGCTGACGGCTATCCTTGAAATCGGTGGAGCGTTCCGCCGCGCAGCGGTCCACGCCGCCCTGCCGCATCGCGTCAGCAAATGAAACGGCGCGGTTAGGATCTCTGCAACAGACAATGGCGCCTCCAGAAAGGGTTACCTCGGCTTTGGTCAGACCGCAGAGCGGACCATCTGCAGCCCTTTTGGCATAGCCCAACATTTGTTCCCGCACCGCCTGAGCGGCCTCGACGATCGCATGCGAAACAGACGCCGCAATCCACGATCCACCCTCGACGGGAGATTGCGGAAGTGTGGAATCCCCGAGCTTGATGCTGACATTCTCAAGCGGAAGGCCGAGCATGTCCGCTGCGACCTGCGCCATGATCGTATAAGTGCCCGTGCCGATATCCGATGTTGCGCAAGCCACTTCGGCGTGGCCATTTGCGGTCACCGTAAGGCGTGCTGCGGTTTTCATCTGCAGCGCTTCCCACACGCCCGATGCCATGCCCCAGCCGGCAAGCTCCTTCCCATCGCGCATGGACCGCGGTTCCGGATTGCGCTTCCGCCAGCCGAACGCCTCCGCGCCTTGCGCGTAGCATTCATGCAAAGCCTTGCTTGTGTACGGCAGATCTTCGTTCTGATCGCGATCCGAATAGTTTCGGAGCCGGAACTCAAGGGGATCGAGTTTCAGCGCCGCTGCAAGCTCATCCATCGCGCATTCCAGGCCATAGACGCCCGAGGCCGCTCCTGGCGCCCGCATATCGCACGGGGTGGGAACATCCAACCGCGCGAGCTTGTGCTCGTACTTCGCGTTCGGAACTCTGTAGAGGGCGCCGGACCACGTTGTATCGTTGCGGGCGAAGGCCTCATATTGCGACGTCATTGCAATCGCTTCGTGACAGGTCGACTGAAGCCTGCCGTCGCTCCCCGCCGCGAGCGCGAGGCGTTGGATCGTTCCGGGCCGGTAGCCGAGCGTGTACATCTGCTGACGCGTCAGCACGAGCCTGACGGACCGTTTCAGTGCCTGCGCCCCCAGCACGGCCAACACTGCTTCATACTGCGGACGCAAGCCCGATCCAAAGCCGCCGCCCACGAAAGGCGAAAGCACGCGCAAATCGTCCGGCTTCAGACCGAATACGCCGCACAGGTAGCGCTGCACGTTCTGAACGCCCTGGGTCTTGTCGTAGACGGTGAGTTTTCCATCACCCTCCCAGATCGCGGTTGAGGCGTAAAGCTCCATTGGATTGTGGTGCTCGACCGGCGAGAAGTACTCCGCCTCATGCCGGACGCTGGAAGCCGCAAACACATTCGCAGTATCGCCCCGCGGTTTTGCGAGGGACATGGCGAAAGCCTCGCCCGCCAGCGTGAACGCGCTTTCGCGTTGCTGCAACAGGTCGGTGGTTGGCTTTTCCTCCTGGTAGTCGACGCGCACAAGCGATGCTGCGAAACGAGCCGCCTCCCAGGATTCTGCAAGCACGAGCGCGATCGGCTGACCGCTGAACAGGATGTTTTCGTTGTAGAGCGGCCGGAACGGGGATCCCTCCGGAGCCACGTCGTCCTTATAGGCGCTATCGCCTTCGGCCATCGGCGGAGGACGGTTGTCGTGGGCCAGCACCGAAAGAACGCCGTCGACCGCCGTCGCCGCGCTCGTGTCGATATGGGTAATCTTGCCCTTGGCGACCGTTGACGTAACAACGGCTCCGTAGGCGAGGCCGGAAACATTGAATTCGCCAGCATATTTGGCCGCGCCTGTGACCTTCGCCTTTCCGTCAACGCGAGGGATGGCAGCGCCGATATAAGGTGTCATGGCTCTCACCGGATTGTCTTGTCGGCCTGTATTTGCGGGGTTCCGTTCGCCGCCTGCGTCAGCGCGCGGACTATAATACGGCGGGCAAGTTCAATCTTGAAGGCGTTATGCGCGAGGCCCTTGGCATCCCGCAAAACGATGTCTGCGGCCTGTTTGAAAGCAGCTTCATCGGGTGCTCGCCCGGCCAGCGCCGCCTCTGCGGTCTCGTCTCTCCAGGGCTTATGTGCAACGCCGCCAAGCGCGAGGCGAGCTTCCTTTATGACTCCGCCGTCGATTTCGAGGGCAGCGGCGACAGATGCCAGCGCGAACGCATAAGAAAGGCGGTCGCGGATCTTGAGGTAGGTGTAGTTTTTGCTGAAGCCCTTTGCAGGAAGCTCAATTGCGGTTATGAGTTCGCCGGCATTGAGGTTTGTGTCACGATCCGGAGTATCGCCAGGGAGACGATGGAAATCCGAAAATGGAATCCGCCGTTCTCCGCCGGGACCTACAGCGACCACAGTCGCGCCAAGCGCAGCGAGAGCGACGCACATGTCCGAGGGATGGGTCGCGACGCAAGCATCGCTCGCGCCGAGGATCGCGTGGATGCGGTTAAGCCCGTCGATCGCCGAACACCCGCTTCCGGGATTGCGTTTATTGCAGGGGGTTGCGGTGTCGTAGAAATAATAGCAACGCGTCCGCTGAAGGAGATTGCCGCCCGTCGAGGCCATGTTGCGCAGTTGGGCCGAGGCGCCCGCAAGGATCGCGCTCGACAAAATCGGATAGCGCTCTTCGATCAACGGATGATAGGCGAGATCGGAGTTTGGCGTCAAAGCGCCAACGCGTAAGCCGCCGCTGTCCGTTTGCTCGACGCCATCGAGCGCCAGCCTTGATATGTCGATGAGCTTCAGCGGCCGTTCAACATCCTCTTTCATCAGGTCGAGGAGATTGGTGCCGCCCGCGACAAATTTCGCCCCAGGATGACCTTCGATTAGCCGAACCGCGTCGGCGACGCCGGTTGCGCGGACATAGTCAAAGTTGATCATGATTGCGCCATGGCTTGTTGGATGGCTGCGACGATGTTGGGATACGCGCCGCAACGGCAGATGTTGCCGCTCATAAGTTCTCGAATCTCGGCGGCCGATTTCGCTTTGCCTTCGCCGATCATGCCTGCAGCCGAGCAAATCTGCCCCGGCGTGCAGTACCCGCATTGGAAGGCGTCATGATCGATAAAGGCCTGCTGCAGGGGATGTAGAGAGCCATTCGCCGCTAAGCCCTCGATCGTGGTTACGCTTGCCCCATCCTGCATGACAGCAAGCGTCAGGCAGGAATTGATGCGCCTGCCCTCAACAAGGACGGTGCACGCGCCGCATTGACCGTGATCACAGCCTTTCTTCGTGCCGGTGAGGTCGAGATGATCGCGCAGAAAGTCCAGGAGCGTTGTCCATGGCGCGATTTGGCGTTGCGTATGCATGCCGTTGACGGTCATCCCGATTAGAAATTTTTCGGGCGCTTTTGCTCTTGGCAAAGCCCATGATGGTGGACTGTCGGATGCCATCGGCGACCTCGCTTTTGCCATCGATATCGCAAGCAAATGTTTGTCGGATCGTCGCTGTTCCCTCTCCAAGCGTAGAAAGCACCGGTTCTCCAGTCGAACACAGATCCGGATATCCCTTCTTCTCGTAAATGGCGGTTAGATCAGCGCAATCGCGGCAGCGCTTGAAATCGTCGAGACCCCGCCGTCACCTTTAGACGGTGACATCGTACGGGCCGTGATCGGTGTCTTTACACTCACGCCCTCTGAGCCTGCCATGGCAAGGTGGCCGTGGCGCCGGGCAAGATCATCCCTTCGAGCCGCACCAAGACTCAAAACCGGCCGCCGCCGCGGGGAAACCTTCGGGTTTGAATCGTGTTTGATCCAAATGATAACACGGAGGAGAGCAAGTTTATGAAGGGTCTTATCGCCTGTATCTTTGGGTCTGCATGCGCCTTGGCGTTGACTTTCACGACAGCTTCAGCGGAAATCGCTTGCAATCGCGAGGGTGATTGTTGGCACGTTAAAGACCGTCACAATTACCGTCCCGAATTCGGCGTTACGTTTCATCCGGATGATTGGAGATGGGCTGAGCACGAACGTGAAAGATACCGGTGGCGGGAGCACGAAGGACGCGGCTACTGGCACGAAGGTCGCTGGATTGAATTCAATTAAGCAATCGGCGGCGGTTGCCTTATGGGCAACCGCACTCGGCCACCCTGGGGCACAGATCATGTCTTGAAGAGTACAGCTTGGCAAAATCCTACATGAGGGGCGAACGCGAGGAGAAAGGTCCCCCCGGCGCCGGCTGAGCGCAAACTTCGCCAATCGGAGAAAATCATTGGCGAGAGAGCCAAAAGCGAACTTTTGGCCTAGTTGCATTGTGTGGCTTGAGCGCGCCGCCTCGCCTCCCTGGGTACGCTCAAGGCAATAGTTGGGATCATCCAAACGCGACAGCTCGACGCAAGGAGGTTGATAACTTCCGGTAGAATGTAAAGCGAACTGCCACCTAAGTTTGCGACTTCGTTAATGAAGTGTAGCGATAGCGCCACTGCAACCGGAAGTACTCAGTGAGAGGTATGTGCTTAGATCTGCCTCCGGTGCGATGCCTTCGTTTGTCAAGACGGATCGCCCAAAGCCCCAATGCGACTCGTGAAGCGCTATCGGGCGCTCGCGAGTTCGATGATCGCCTTCTCAAGCGCTTTCAGATCGAAGGGTTTTTTGAGCGCTGGAACCTGAGTGTAGCGATGCTCAAGGCCCCTTGAGCCGTAGCCGGTGGCGAACAGGAACGGAATGTTGCGCGCAGCGAGAGCTTCGGCCGCGGGAAAGGAGCGTTCACCATTGAGATTGACGTCGAGTACCGCAAAATCGACCGCCAGGGTCGAGGCCTTCTCCAAGGCAGCTTTAAGATTGCCTGCGGTTCCCGCGACTTCATAACCAAGTTCGGTCAGCATGTCCGCGATCATCATGGCAACCAGCAACTCGTCTTCGACGACCAAGACTTGTTTGAAACGCGTCACTAATGTCCAATCCTCTGCAGCCACAACTAAGTTTTCAATGCCTAACGAACACATCGCCAATTCGAAGTCTGGCAAGCTATCTCGAAGCTTTGCGCCGGTCTGCCCCTGATCCCAAACGCGTGTCGGGCATTCACAAGACATTCCGTTTAGCTTTTCCTGAGCAGCAACTTTTGATAAGACCTCGCGGATCGCCAACCCGCCGCTGCCAGAGAATGCCTCTTTTGAATGCAAAAGCAACAGAAGCCATTTGTGGTCTGCATCGGGGGATCGGCTGGGAGCGTTCCTGCCATCAAGAGATTCCTATCCGCGCTCGGGCAGACAGGCAGCGTCGCTCTGATCGTTGTATTTGATACACATGCATTTCCCTCTGCGGCGCTCGATGGCGTCTTTCAATCAAGCACACCTATGCCAGTGATCGATGCCGTGAATGGCGGCGAGGTGAAGGCGGGCTGCGTTTTTGTCGCGGGGGCCGGAGAATCCGTGCTGCTCAAAGCAGGGTTTCTGCAGATCGGTCCGGTTAAGGGACTGGCTCGCCGGCCAGGGCCCATCGATATGCTCTTCCAGTCGCTAGCGAAGGCACAAGGCGCCCATTCGGCCGGAATATTGTTTTCTGGGGACGGCTCAGATGGCGCGTTGGGCTTGGAAGAATTGGCGCGCGCCGGCGGCCTAACGCTCGTTCAGGACCCAGCTATGGCCGTTCACCGCACGCTCCCCGAGACGGCCATTGCCCTCAGCACGGTGGATGTCGTGGGCTCGCCTGAGCGGCTGGCGGAGGAACTCGTCGCTTACCTCGCCCGCCATCAGGAGGCGGAGGCTCGCGGCAAAGCTCTCGATCTTGGGCCGCCGGAGGTGTCGGAGATTTGTGAGGTTCTGGCAGAGGTGACGGGACACGATTTCAGGCATTACAAAACAAGCACCTTGGTGCGCCGCATCTCCCGGCGCATTCACATTGCCGGCGCGGAAACCGCAGACGGCTATTTGCTTGTGCTGAAAGATAATCCCGAGGAAGCAAGCGAATCTGATGCGCGACCTTCTTATCGGCGTGACCTCCTTTTTCCGCGACCCGCAAGCCTTCGAAGCCCTCTTGGAAGCAGCGCTCAAGCCGATTGTCGAAGCTGCTCCATCTGCGATCCGGATTTGGGCGCCCGGCTGCGGAACAGGACAGGAGGTCTATTCGCTCGCCATGCTTGTGACCGAGGCGCTCGATAACTTGACCGACAAGCACGACGTGCAAATCTTCGCGACCGACCTAGACGAGCGGTCCCTGAACGTGGCCCGGCGCGGGATTTATCCGAGATCCGTTGCCAATGAGATCAGCCCGGCTAGGTTCAAACGCTTCTTCGAGCCTAACGGCCACCGCTTTCAGGTCACAAAGGAGTTGCGCAAGCTCGTCGTCTTTTCGCCGCACAATCTGATCAGCGATCCGCCCTTTTCGCGCCTCAATCTGATTTCGTGCCGCAATCTGCTCATCTACCTCGGCCCGCATCTGCAAAACAAGCTGATGTCGGTCTTTCATTACTCGTTGCGCGATGGCGGCTTTTTGTTTCTGGGGTCGTCCGAATCCGTCGCGGGGCATTCGGAGCTCTTTCGTATCGTTGACGCAAAGCATCGGATCGCGCAGCGAAAGTCAACAGGGGCACATCGCATGAAATTGCCGCGGCAAACTGGAGTCACAACAGGCCCTGGGCAGGTCAGGCAACAGGAGACGGCCGAAGTCGATATCGGCGCACTCAGTCAGCGCATCGTTCTCGATGAGTTTGCTCCGCCCTATGCCATCGTCAACCAGGACGCACAGGTCGTGTATCTCTCGCAGCGGATCGGAGCTTTTTTGCAGCCGCCGGAGGGAGAGTATTCCAACAATATCTTCCGGATGGCACGAAGCGGTCTGCGGGTCGGCCTGCGCTCCGCCTGGGGGAAGCCCAGGAGATGCGGCGAAAGGCTATCTATGAGGGCCTGTCCGTGGAGGTCGAAGGCGAGCCCCACCACATCCGGCTGACTGTTCAGCCGATGCCCGACGCGGGGCATGGGCCCGGGCTCGCGATGATCGTTTTCGAAATCATGGGAGCGGTGGCCACAGGCTCGGGCACCCAGCACGATTTGCCGGAGGAAGCCGAGCGTCTCGTGGCGCAGCTGGAAGCCGAACTCCTGCGCACCAGGGATGAGCTGGAAAGAGCGGTCCAGGATCTCTGAGGCCGCAAATGAGGAGCTGAAATCGTCCAATGAGGAACTCCTCTCGATGAACGAGGAGTTGCAGTCCTCGAATGAGGAACTCGAAAGTTCAAAGGAAGAGGTTGAAGCCGCCAATCTTGCGCTCGCAGGCACGAATGCCGACGTGCAGAACCTTCTTCACTCAACCGAGCTTGCAACCGTCTTCATTGACGCGTCGGGTTGCCTGCGCCGCTTCACGCCAGCCGCCACCGCACTTTATAATCTTACTCTGAACGATATCGGCCGTCCCCTCCATCACTTCACGCATGTCTTCGATAATCTCACCATTCCCTCTCTCGATGACGTTTTGAAAGGGGGCACGCGGCTTGAGCACGAAGTGGTCAGTAAAGATGGCCGCACGTTCCTGCAGCGCGTCACGCCTTATCGGACAGCGGAGGGAGAACCAGACGGAACGGTTATTACCTTTCTCGACATCACGCAGCAGAAGACAACGCAGCAACGCCTCAAGAAGGCGGAGCAGGAAGTGGAGTCGCGCCTCGCCGAGCTGGAAAGCGTCTATGCCACGGCGCCCGTGGGCCTTGCGCTGCTGGACCGGGATTTCCGCTACGTTCGCATCAACGATGCTTTGGCGGAGATGAACGGCATTCCGGCCCAGGATCACCTCGGCAAAAACGTCCATGAGATCGTCCCAGACCTCGCCGGGGAACTCATGCCGCTGCTCACGCACGTCCTTGAGACGGGGGAAACGATCGGCCCGCGAGAGGTCACGGGAGAGACAGCGAAGAAACCGGGCAGCCAGAGGACCTGGCTCGAAAGCTGGGGCCCCGTTGTCAGTCCTTCGGGTGAAATCATCGGCGTTCATGGTTCGGTCAAGGACATCACGGATCGCAAACTGGCGCAGGTCGAAATTGCGGCAAGCGAAGCACGGCTGAGACGGCTGATCGATAATCTCTTTGCTTTCGTTGGTATTTTGACCCCTGATGGCGATTTGATCGAAACCAACAAAGCGCCATTGGAAATCGCCAACCTGTCGCGTGAAGACGTGATCGGAAAACCGTTTTGGGAAAGCTACTGGTGGAGTTTCTCCCAAGAATCTAAGCAGCGCCTCAAAGACGCATTTGCGAAGGCGCTCCAAGGCGCGACGGAGCGCTACGATGTCGAAATGCGCATCGCGCCGGACCATCTCATCACGATCGACTTTCAGCTGGCGCCCCTCCGGGACGAGACCGGCAACGTCGTTGAGGTCATTTCGTCAGGCATCGACATCTCCGGGCGGGTGGCCGTGGAACGTCAGCGCGAGCTTCTCATCCAGGAGCTTAATCACCGGGTCAAGAACACACTCGCGACCTGGCTGCCGTCAAGAAACGGCAACTGCGACTTTCGTGTCGGCGCTGAAAAACGCAACCACCAGACAAACTGCAATCCAAGTGCCAGCCTCCACACGGCGATCATCGTCAACCGCGAACCTCATAATGAGTGAACCGACGAGGAATTCTAGCGGCCGAACGTTGATCGCTGATTGCAGGGCGAAGAGAGTAAATGCAACAGCTCCGGCCAATAAGACCGTCCAAAAGATCCGTCTCTCCATCAGCGCACAAAAACACAAGCCGACAATAATGTAGAAAACGAATTCATAGGCGAGAGACCAATAAACCGGATTAAGCCAAGCATAGCTTGTTAAAGGGATCGCATAAAATAAATGCGATGCAACCTGCCCGGCAGAGTAGGACGGAGATGTGCCATGGAAGCCGGGAGCCATGCTCGATGCGTACCCTAGCAAAATTACAAGGGCTATGCTCGCTAAGTATGGCGGTTCCGATCGCACAAGGCGACGCAGCATAAAGCGGGGAAAGTCGCTAATCGTATAACCCCTGCCATAAAGGGATAGAGGAATTACGAAACCGGAGATCACGAAGAAGACATCCACGCCTAGCCAACCATAGGAGGTGATGACTTTCGAAATTCCGCTAGAGATCTGCCCAGAAAAATGGAAGAGCGCCACGCCCACGGATGAAAGGCCGCGCATGACCTCAATGATTGAAATTCGTGTACGATCTCGCATAAACGCACCTGAAAAACAGCGCTAAAAATAAGCCATATGCCGAGATTTAGTCTTAAGCAACTTTCTTTTTATAAGGCCCCCGCTTTCCGGGCTTCGCCTCTGCGTTCTCAACAAGTTTCACGATATCAACAACATCCCAAACGCGATCAGAGACACCGGCTTCCATCGCTGGCGTGACGCGAAGCGTTCTGTGAATTTTGCAGAAGTTGTAATACATCGCGAAGAGCGCGACCGAATAAGCGTGGTTCTCAAGTTTCTTCGAGAAGCCATTCGTGAGGCGGGTAAAGCGGCGGTTGTGCATACGCACGGTCAAATTCGAGCGCTCAACATAGCTCGTCGAGATGTGCTTTGGATCGGGATCGCCCTCGATGCGGGTTTTCTTAATCCCGGTGCATTCCGCTGGCAAGTAACGGCCCTTTGAGCTTTCCGGCGAAGCGCCATACATTTTGACGAACTGGGCATAATCGACATTCGCGCCGAACGCGCCTTCGACGGCTTCGAGGTAAGCGCGGTGTGCGTCACTCGTTAGCTGCACGCGGGTTGCAAGCCGGCTGGCAACGTTATCCATAAAGGTTGAAGCGCTTTCGCTGTCACGATCGCCAACGAAGTAAGCCAGCAGGAGCTTGGAGTCGGCATCAAGCGCAGTCCATGTCCAAGCGTCGCCAGCATCTTCGGGAGCGGCTTTCGCTTTGGCAACGTTCTTTTCCTTCGCATAGACGAAGCTCCAAACTTCATCGACCTCGACGCGCTTGGATTTGAGATTGACCACATGCTCATCATGGTAAGCCGCGCATTCAGGCCATCGCTTTGGTTTCGATGAAGCACAGCCCTTCAGTGAAGGATTTCGCCGAAGCGTTCAGCGGCAGATTGCAGGCCATCGCAAGAGCCCATGACGGTCTTATCAATGGCACGGCCACAAGCATCGAGCTTGCCGACATCGTTCAGCGGCAAGCCGACCCTACGCGCCGGATCCCGGCAAATCCTTGTCGTTGCAAGGACCTGCCGTCGTTCTTTCCGCTACGGAAGCCTATAATCTTGGCCTCATTCTGCATGAATTGGCAACCAATGCCGCGAAGCACGGCGCGCTGTCGCGCGAGGGCGGAAAGGTCGCCGTCACTTGGACATTCGACCGCCAGGATGGCCGCGTTACTCTCCGTTGGACCGAAACCGGCGGTCCGCAAGTGGAAAAGCCTGCCCGGGACGGATTTGGATCGCGACTCATCCGCCAAATGGCGGAGGCGCTCGGCGGTGGCTTCCGTCCTGTGTTCGATCCCCAGGGCTTCTCGGCCGAAATCGAGTTCCCAACAGCGGAGGGGCCGCACGCGGAATAGTCCGGTGATAAAAATTGAATTAGCTGCGTTCTATTCCGGTTTGGAACCGGATCTCTCAATATCGGCCGTTGATAGCCCGGTGCCTGGTACCGTTGAGGTGGTTTGAGCAGCCTCCTTTACCTCACGCTAGCTACCAAAGCCGATTGTGCGGCGATGACCGCGAGTGCCGGCAGGCCCGCAACCGCTGAATCGAGAACGCCAATCGCACGGACCTCGTTTGCCGAAACAAGCAGAAACGCCAATTGCCGCGGCGCTTTTAAGGCTTACCCGGACCGCTGCGAAACCCGCAGGGACCTTCACTGCTATTTCTCTGTTGATTTTGTATAGCGCGCCATAAGGCGGGGTCGGCAACAGCCCGATTTCGCAGCGTTGGCTTCCCAACCAAATCCTTGTTCAATATGGAGCGAATGCTCTCAAGCACCTCTTGGAGGGTCATGGCGTTTTGCATCGTAATTTCCTTCTCAGCCCCCCAGGCTAAACAATGTAGGGCACCCTTGAACACTTCGTTAAGAGAGAAAATACGCCTTGGCTGGGTTATGCACACACTTAATCCCGCTCGTTGCGTGTAACATCAAGCAATGGCGTATAGATAGTGTCGTCGTCGCGCTTCCGATTCTATTATAACTGCTCACGACGCCCTTCGGTGCTTCCTCCGGCTTATCCGGTTCAAATTCCCTCGATCCCAGCTGGTGACTCTCGCGGCGGTGTCGAGCCCCGGCGATCAATCCTCACACGGGATCACTCAAGCGAGAGCGCCTGCTCATGAGGAGCCTGCCGGACCATGCGCAACGGCTTTTCCAGCTAGCATTTAGAGATCGAGGGCAACGGCGACCGGCGTGTGATCGGAGGGCTTGTCCCAGCTCCGGGGCTTGCGGTCTATGACAGCGGCGGTGAGCCGTGACAAAGCTTGGGGCGATAAGAGAATATGGTCGATCCTGAGGCCCAGATCCTTTTGCCAGGCTCCGGCCTGATAGTCCCAGAACGTATATTGCCCGCCGCGCGAGTTGCAGGCCAGCACCGCATCCGCCAGACCGAGATTGAGGACGCGCCGGAACGCCTGCCGCGATTCGATCCGGTAAAGCGCGTCTTCGACCCAGTTTGCGGGATTATAGACATCCACCGGGCGGGGAATGATGTTGTAGTCCCCCGCCAGCACCAGCACCTCCTCAAAGGCGAGAAGGCTCGCCGCGTGCTCTTTGAGGCGGGCGAGCCAGGCAAGCTTGTAGTCGAGCTTGGGCGACGGCGCCGGGTTGCCGTTCGGAGCGTAGATGGAGGCGACCCGGATCGCCCTGCCGGCCGGAAGCGAGATCGACGCCTCGATATAGCGCGCCTGCCCGTCCTCGCTATCGCCCGGGAGCGCGGTGACGGTCTCGTCGATGGGGTGCTTGGAAAGGATCGCCACGCCGTTGAAGGACTTCTGGCCGAGGACGGCACAATTATAGCCGAGGTCTTCAAACGTGCCGCGCGGGAAGGCCTCGGTCTGGCATTTCAACTCCTGCAAGCAGAGGATGTCGGGGGCTGTCTGCTTGAGCCAAGCCGCGCAAGCCGCCTCGCGCTGCTTGATGGAATTGACGTTCCAGGTGGCGACGGTGAGCACGGCCGTCCCGCTAGACCGAGAAGGACGTGCCACAGCCGCAGGACGCGGTCGCGTTCGGGTTGGTGATCTTGAAGGACGCGCCGATCAGGTCGTCCACAAAATCGATCTCCGAGCCCGCCATATAGGGCACCGAGACCGGATCGATCGCCACGCGGGCGCCGCCGTTTTCGACGATCAGATCGTCTTCGTTTATCTGCGCCACGACCTCGAAATCGTATTGGAAGCCCGAGCAGCCGCCGCCTTGCACGCTGATGCGCAGCGCATTCTGCCCCGAATCCTGCGCCAGGATCTCGCGGATACGTTTGGCGGCGCGGTCGCTGACGGTTATGTTCGCTTCATGCGTCATACGATTGTTCGCCTCTTTTGAACCTATCGCAGAAGTTTGGATGTTCGCGCGTCAATGTCAACCGCCACGCACAAGAAGCCGGCGTCCTACCGGCACGCGAACGCTACCGGTATAGCTCCGGTCGCGCGAAATACGGTTGGCGGCTGAGCCGCCTGCGCCTATGTTCGCACCGGTGTTACACCTCTTTTGAATCTCCGGGCGCCGGCGTTACCGCACGGAGAAGGAGATCAGCACATGGCCGGGCTTGCCCCTTACGCCGCCCATCCCGAGCGGAGCCGCGGCCGGCTATTCGAAGAGGCCGCATGTCCAACCCGGACCGTCTACCAGCGCGACCGCGACCGCATCGTGCATTCGACCGCCTTCCGCCGGCTCATTCATAAGACGCAGGTTTTCATTTACCACGAAGGCGACCATTACCGCACACGGCTGACGCATAGCCTCGAAGTCGCGCAGATCGCGCGCACGCTTGCCCGCGCGCTGCGCCTCAATGAAGACCTGGTCGAGACCATCGCGCTCGCTCACGATCTCGGCCATACACCGTTCGGGCACGCCGGGGAGGATGCGCTCAACGAGGCGATGCAGCCCGTGGGCGGCTTCGACCACAACGCGCAGAGCCTGCGTATCGTCACCTTTCTGGAGCATCGCTATGCGGCCTTTCGCGGCCTGAACCTGACCTGGGAAACGCTGGAAGGCATCGTCAAGCACAACGGCCCGCTGATAGACGCCGATGGCCGGCCGCTCGGCCGCTACGCTAAGAAGGGCCTGCCCCACGCTATTCGCGCCTTCATGAACATCCAGGACCTGGGCCTAGACACCTATTGCTCGCTCGAAGGCCAGATCGCGGCGCTTGCCGACGACATTGCCTATAACAATCACGATCTCGACGACGGTTTTCGCGCAGGCTACATCGCGGTGAGGGACCTTGCGGACGTGCCGATGGCGGGGCGCACGCTGGCGCTCGTCCGGGCTCGGTATGGCGATCTGGCGGACGCACCGCTCGTCTACGAGATGAACCGGCGCATGATCGCGAGCATGGTGGAGGATGTGCTGGACGCGACGCAGGCGCGGATCGCCGATGCGAAGCCACGCACGATCGACGATGTGCGCGGCCTCCGTGCTCCTCTTGCCGAGTTTTCGGAGACGATGGCGGCCTCTATCGCCGAACTGCGCCGCTTTCTGTTCGCCAGGGTCTACCGGCATCCGGCCATCGACGAGAAGATGGCGAACGCGCAGGCGATCTTGCGTGACCTCTACGGGCATTTCTCAGCGCATCCCGAGGAGATGCGCCTCGAAGCCGGTTCCATCGCCGCCGATCCCGTCGAGCGACAGCGCGCCGTGGGCGATTTCGTGGCGGGGATGACCGATATGTTTGCGTTGAAGACGCATGCCGCGCTTTTCGGCGCCTCTGCCAGCTAACGATTTGACTTAATCTCACCAGGGAGTGGCACGCTTCGCCATCTCGTCAGCATCTCGATTATAAAGGGACCAGTAAAAGTGCTTGTCGATCGAACTCTAGATAACTTGGCTTCGATCTTCCGGAGATTCGGATTACGCCGAAAAACTTCGCGATTTGCAACGTGTCATTCTTGTCCATGGTCTTATCTTCTTTGATCGACTGCAAAGCGGCCTTGAACTTCGACTCGTCAAATCCGGCCGATTTCAGTTTATCGACATATCGAGACACTGCTTGTTTCTTATATAAAGCCGGATCGAGCTTTGCGCTAATTTCTGATAGAAGGTCATCTAGGTCGCGATTGCCATGAAGATCGATGTACTTTTCCAGACGCTCGAAGTCTGCTTCGGCGGCAGCGCTACCCGCCGCCGAAAAAATATCACGAATTTCCTTGATACTTGCCTTGAGTTGGTCAGCGCGCATTCGCAGCGTCTCCAGTTGGGCCCAAACACGCAGAACGAGCGATATTGATTATAGATACGTGATTTGGCTGGGATCCGGAAGCCGCATATCTACGCGGTCAATTTGTCAATTGCTTTGGAAACCTGCTCCTTATCAGCGCACCGAAGCGCGTGCGCCAGTTTACGAAGTGCCTCGGCATCCTGACCGCGGCCGCTGCGCTGATAAATATTCGCCATTGCTTCCAGTGTTTGGCGTAAACGAGCGACCGTCATCTCATAATCCCACTTGTGCCGAGACCTCAGCCCCCAGTGCGTCGAAAGCCGGCCGCGCATATCTTCTGTCGCTTATGTATCCGACATCGCGGCCTGCAATTTTCGACAGAGTCGGAAAGTGGCGAATGAACGCTTTGGTTATGCCTGCGGTGCCGCTCCAGTTCGTCAGAGCCAGCGAAACTTCGGACCGCGCGTCTTCCTCGTCCGGCCTCAGCTTCGTTCCTTGGGTTAAGCTGGGTACCACGGAGACTGTCACAAGACCTGGCGCTAAACTCCGAAGCTCAGACACGCGTCTGAGGAAGCGCCCTACGGCATCCACCGATAAGCTATCTAGGACGGTTGGAATTAGCAAGGCATGGCTCGCGCATAAAGCATTGATGGTCCCGAGGCTTGTGCGAGGCGGCGCATCGATCAAGACTACGTCGTAAGCCGCCTGGACCTCAGGCGTGAGGATGAGTTTGGCAAGCCGGTAGCGGATATCATCGCCAATGTCGCCGATCAACCAACGAAGCATCGTTTGATTCTCAAAACGGTCGAATAACTGTCCGCAGGTTACAAGCCGTGTTTGCGGCAATATCCTTCCGAGATCGCGCGGCACTTCGGCGAGCCAACGGCCTTTCATTTCTCCACCGAGCAGGGCGTCAGCTAAGATATTTGCCCCCAAGGCACTTTTTGCAGCATTCAGCAGAGTGCCCGTGAGTGAGCCTTGGTAATCTAGATCTATTACTAGCACCCGTAGATGTCTTTTTAGAGCGAAATACGCGGCTAGATTGGCCGTGACGGTTGTCTTTCCGACCCCGCCTTTAAGGTTTCCAACTATAATGACTTTAACTCGGCTTTCCCTCAGTGCCTTCACCTGCGCCGGGGAAGGCATCGCACCCCTCAGTTTCCAAAGCTCCTCCTCGGGTCCTAGTAAGGCATCCCGAAGTTCGTCGAAATTCGCTATCCGGGATTTGAGATCCTCAAGCAAGAGGAGATGATTGTGAATTTCCGAATTCCCAGGTGCAGCACCTAGGATTTTGAGATCAGCCTCAAACTTGACGAGTTGCGTTTCCAGCATGAAAATCTTGTCATCGCGGCTCATAATCGTCTGCTTGCAGGTGGCTAGTTCTTCATTCAACCTCACACT
The DNA here is from genome assembly GCA_963817705.1 of uncultured Alphaproteobacteria bacterium. Taxonomy (GTDB): domain Bacteria; phylum Pseudomonadota; class Alphaproteobacteria; order Rhizobiales; family Rhodomicrobiaceae; genus Rhodomicrobium. The sequence continues at coordinate 630,161 of CAWFPF010000001.1, read as the reverse complement.
GTGTTGTTTCTCCAGCTCTTTTGCTTTCTCAGTTAGCTTGACGTGATCGGCCATCGACGTCTTGCCGCTCCGGAAAGCCCACCAATGGGTTGCCACTACGGCACTGGATGCGCCTAGAAGTGCTTCCAGTGTCACCGGAAAATCCGCAAGAGATACCATAACTGCACTCCCCCACCTCGAAATGCTTTGGCTCTAGCATTTTTTTGTAAAAACCTGAAAATTAAAAATCTGTATATGCTTAAACAGTCGCAGCCTGAACCGTTGCCGCGTTCGCATCTACGGCGAGCGCAGAAAAAAAGGTCTAGGGCGATGCGCAGCCGAATTTACATGGCGCCTTTGGCCCAGGCGGCAAGAAATACGAGAGGCATTATTTTTGCGTCTGAACGATCTTATGGCAGTGCAGCGCAGCGATGCGAGCGTGTCTCGCCTTACGCTTGCGCCGAGCTTGCAGCGAGCCGGACGAACACATCCCGAACCTCGTCCATCGAGGCTTCGTTCACGGCTCCCGCCCTCACTTCTTCGGCCGTCCACATCCACGACTGGGGGGGATCGGCCCGCATGGACCATTCCGGGAAAAGCCGCTCTTCAGCGTCCCCCGACCAAAGTCCGGTGATTTCAACATGGCGTTGATCGCGCAAAATCCGCGAATAGGCTGCGGTGACGGCAGCGCGCGGCCCCTCTAGCAATTGTAAATAGATGTCCTCCCGGCAGATCAACGCGCCGGTGATATCGTCGCGTTTGTTTCTGTCGCGCGCGACCTGCAAAATGTCTCTGAGCGTCAGCTCATCGAACCCGAACGGCCGTGACACATAGATCAACTGCATAAGGCGCATGCGACAGTTCCTCGTTTTGAATCTTAGAGCCTCTCCGCTTTTGATGGGATCAAAAAGCGGGCTCTAACCTTTTGTTTGCCGTGCGTCTTTCCGGAAAACCGCTTCACACTATTCCGGACGCACTCTAGGGACCCAAAAAGAGAGCCCCCGCGCTCCGGTTTAGGGTAATCGAGGCAGCGCCACAAGAGCAGGCATGCGGCTTTCCGGCGCCTACGGGCGAAAGCCTAAAATTGAGCCGGTATCCGATACGCGCGCCTAACAATCCGCAGCCGAACAAATTGCCCGCAGCCGTCCGCCATGTTCATCTCATGGAAGCCCCTTCCGGGGAAAAACAACGACAGCCCCAGGCGTTTCCCGCGCAATTCATTGCACGCGGAAAGCGCCGCGGGGAAACTCTGTTTCAGGAGCAAGGTTACGGCCATGAAGAAAGCAGCATCGATGTTCCGGTTATGTTTGATCGCGGGCCTGAGCGCCGGTCTTTTCGCGGGCGCAGCGGATGCCGCTCAAGGCAGAAGCGGACGGGCGTGCAGGCAGGATTGGCGGGCGCACAAAGCCATGTTCAAGCAGGAGGGCAAATCGAGGCGGAGCTTCATGAGGGAGTGCCGCATGGGCGCTGCGCCATCCATGCCACAGGCAGGTACGCATACTCAATAAGGTGCGCAGAATAGGGAAAGGGCCGCGTTATTCGCGGCCCTCGTTATTTTATCAGCTAGCAGAAATTTGCCGCATAGGTGCTACAGAAGCCCGGCCCACGGCCCGTATTGCGGCAATTCCAATAACAGCTCCCGCCGCCGCCGCCAACGAAACCGACCGTTGCCGGACCGTACCACCAGCGGCCACCACGCCAATACCGCCTGCCCGCGAAGCGCCGTCCTGTGCCGGCCACGGCAAACCCGCGGCGAGGTCCAGTCCGGAACGCCGTGACGCGGGCGCCTCGCATCCCACGGCCACGCACCATCGCTGTTCGAGTGCCGCGCATTCCGCCGCCACGCATGCCGCTCATCCGCATGCCTCCACCACGCATACCTGCACCACGCATACCGCCCCCGCCACGCATACCTCTGATCAGTGTGAATGTGCTTGGAGCGCCGGCCTGATGCTTAAGGGCTGGTGCGCTCGTCTGAGGCACCGGGTCCGCAAGCGTGGCCTGGCCGAAGCAGACGAAGCCAAAGGCCGCGATCGCGGAGGTGACAGTCCGTATCATTCTCATGTTAAGACCCACTCGTTATTGAGTTCATGGTGCATTGTGGGGCGAACCTGGAAAAAACTGGCGTCCTTCTTGGGTTGCAGGGAAACATTCCATATCCGGCCGCCGGCCAAAGCGATTAAAATTCGCGCATCATCCGCAGCGAGACAATAATGATGCAATTTATAGATGCCGCAGAGGTCCGGCGCGTGCTGACCTTCCCGATCTTGATCGCGGCCCTGGAGGCAGCGCATCGCCGGCCCAAGATGGAGGTGCAGGACGCCCATCTCGGCACCGCGCAGGAGCATTACTTCGTCCGGCACGCCGTGGACCGGGGCCGCATCATGGCGAGCAAGCTCATCACCAGCTTTCCCGCCAATCTTTCGCAGGGAAAGCTGCCTGCGGTGCAGGCGGTTTGCGTCTTGTTCGACGGGCGTGACGGGAGGCCATTGGCGGTCCTCGACGGAACCGAGATTACCTATTGGCGGACCGCGGCCGATTCCGCGCTCGGCGCCAAATTTCTGGCCGCGCCCAGTCCCGGCACGCTTCTCGTTGTGGGCGCTGGAGGCCTGTCGCGGTGGCTCATCCGTGCCCATCTCACGGTTAGGCCGTCGCACAAGCGGGTGCTCATCTGGAACCGCACTTTTGAGAGAGCGGAGCGCTTGGCGGCTGAGTTCCAAGGCGAAGGCGTGGACGCGGTGCCCGCGCGCGATCTCGATGCCGCGACCCGTGAGGCAGACATCATCACAGCCTGCACGCGCTCGCAGACCCCTCTCATCAAGGGCGCAAACCTGAAGGCGGGAGCGCATCTCGATCTTGTTGGCGGTTACACGGCCCTCACACGCGAGGCGGACGACGAGGCGGCGCGCCGCGCATTGATCTTTACCGATAGGCGCGAGTCCGCCCTGGACGTGGGCGACATCGCACAACCCATCGCCAGCGGCGCGATTGAAGAATCCGCTATCCTCGGCGACCTCTACGATCTCGCCGGAGGCATCGTGGCCGGACGCCGGTCTCCTGCCGATATTACGGTTTTCAAGAACGCAGGCGGCGCCCATCTCGACTTGATGACCTGCGAAACCGTTCTTCAACAACTGGGAGGCGGCTGAGAGGCTTCCCCGGTGTTGCCATCGCGTGCGACGCGAATAACGCGCCTTTCTCCCAGATGAGAAGGACAGGAGAAGGAGTAATCGGTTCATAACATAGGCCGCCCCTCGCTTCGGCAGCCTCGCCTTCATGCGGCCAAACAGCGAATTCAACATGTTTCATTAGCATAGCAATTTCCGGGTCCGTGCGGCAGCTTGCTGCTGGACAGACCCGCATTAACCGTGGCCTAAACCGCTTTTGCCATGCTAGAGAGCCGGAATGACACTCGAACTGGCATTGAGCGGCATCGGGCTTGCGGCGTGGCTTTACTTGCTCACGGCGCGGGGCAGCTTCTGGCGTGCCAACATTAAGGATGAGGCGGACCGGGCGCCAGAGCCTCCAATCTGGCCATCCATCGCGGCGGTGGTTCCAGCCCGGAACGAAGCCGATGTCATAGCTACCAGCCTATCGAGCCTGCTCCAGCAGGATTATCCAAAGCCGTTGCAGGTCATTCTGGTCGACGACCAGAGCGAGGACGGGACGGCCCGCGCCGCAAACGAGGCCGCTGTCCAATCCGGCGCCGGCGGCCGGTTGACGGTCCTGCCGGGGCAGCCGCTCCCAAACGGCTGGACGGGCAAGCTCTGGGCCATGAAACAAGGCGTTCAGCAGGCACAGTCCCTTGCAGAGCCGCCGCGCTACCTGCTTTTGACCGATGCCGATATCGCTTACGATCTTGGCGTGGTGCGCAGACTTGCCGCGCGCGCCGAAGCCCGGCAACTCGTTCTGACCTCGTTGATGGTCAAGCTTCGCTGCGAGAGCTTCGCCGAACGCGCATTGATTCCCGCCTTCGTCTTCTTCTTTCAGATGCTGTACCCGTTCTCGTGGGTCAACAGCCGCACGAACGCGATGGCCGCAGCCGCCGGCGGCTGCATGCTCGTTCGCAGCGATGCTCTCGAAGCGGCAGGCGGCATCGACGCGATCCGTGCATCCCTCATCGACGATTGCGCGCTCGGCCGGAGCATGCAAAGGCAAGGGCCAATCTGGCTCGGGCTGACGTCAAGCGCCCATAGCCTGAGGCCCTATCCAAACTTCGCCGATATCCGGCGTATGGTTGCGCGTTCGGCCTACGACCAGCTCAACTATTCGCCCCTGCTTCTTGCGGGAACCGTTATCGGAATGGCCGTGACCTATCTTCTGCCCCCCGTCTTCGCTTTGGCGGGGACGGGCTTGGCGCAAGCCTTGGGCTGGGTTATCTGGGGTATGATGACGCTCGCCTTCTATCCGATCGTGCGGTTTTACCGGCTTTCGCCGGTCTGGGCGCCGGCGCTTCCTGTCATCGCGTTGGGTTATATGCTATTCACCCTCGACTCCGCCTTTCAGCATTGGCGCGGGCGGGGCGGACTATGGAAAGGGCGCGTTCAGGCGCGCCGCGCGGAGGCCTCATGACAACTGGGCCAGTCTGGAATCCAGGCGAGAAGACGCATAAGGACGAGAACTTTCCCGTCGCGTCTCATCTTGTCTCCAAGCGCCACCGGCCGGCGATCCTGGCCTTCTATCAGTTTGCGCGCGCCGCCGATGACGTGGCGGACGATCCAGTGCTCACCGAAGGCGAGAAGATCGCCAAACTCGACCGGTACGAGGAGACCCTTCTCGGCAAGCACGATGACATCGCCGAGGCGCTGCCGCTTCGCGCGGTAATCGCGGAGCGCGGCCTCTCGCCGAAGCATGGACAGGATTTGCTAACCGCCTTCCGCATGGATGCGTCCAAGCAGCGCTACGCCGATTGGGACGATCTCATACACTATTGCACCTACTCCGCCATGCCGGTGGGCCGCTTCGTGCTTGACGTGCACGGCGAGAGCCGGCGGACCTGGCCCGCGAATGATGCTCTGTGCGCGGCGCTCCAGATTATCAATCACTTGCAAGATTGCGGCCCTGATTACCGCCGCCTCGGCCGCGTCTACATTCCCCTCGACGTTTTCGCAGCGAAAAACGTGCCGGTCGAGGCGCTCGGCGCACCCAAGGCGCCGCCGGGTCTCTTGGCGGGCATACACGATCTCGCAGCAAGAACGGAGACGCTCTTGGGGTCTGCGGACCTTTCCGGAGGGATCAAGGACATTCGTCTCAGTCTCGAAGTTGCCGCGATTGAGCGGCTTGCCCGCAGGCTCGTGGGCATGCTGAAGGTCCGCGACCCGATGAGCGACACCGTTCACCTTGGCAAGGCGGGCTTCGCCTCCATCCTCCTAACGGCGGTTTGCCTCGGGCTTGGACGCCGCCTATTCATGTCCCGTCCCGTGGACACCACCGTTTTGGAAAATCAATGACCAGCCAAGCCATCGAGATCGAGGCCAAAGAAGAGAGCGCCGCCGGGCGCGCCCTTGGCAGCTCCTTCTATGCGGCCATGCGGATCATGCCGCCTGGGCAGCGCGAAGCCATGTTCGAGATCTACTCGTTTTGCCGCGCCGTTGACGATATCGCCGACGATCCCGGCCCGGCCGATGTGCGTCTGGAACGGCTGGAGCAATGGCGGAAAAATGTCGATGCCGTTTATCTCGGCGAGAAACGTGCCGATCTCGCTGGGCTTGCCGTGGCTGTCCGCGACTTCGATCTCGACCGCGACGACTTCCGTGCCATTATCGACGGGATGGAAATGGATATCCTCCAGACCATCCAGGCGCCCGCGTTCCACGATCTCGATCTTTATTGCGACCGCGTGGCGAGCGCGGTGGGCCGGCTTTCGGCGCGGGTTTTCCGGATGCCAGCCGAGGCCGGCAGGCAACTCGCCGAGCACCTTGGCCGTGCGCTGCAACTGACCAACATCTTGCGTGACTTGGACGAGGACGCAGGCATGGGGCGGCTTTATTTGCCGCGCGAATTCCTGCAGGAGGCCGGCATCACAAGTACCGATCCGGCAAGCGTGCTTGCCCATCCGGCACTCCCAGAAGTCTGCGCGCGGATCGTTTCACTTGCCCGTTGGCGTTTCGCGGAGGCAGACAAGATCATGGCGGCCCATCCCCGCAAGATGGTGCGGACGCCCCGCGTGATGGGGGAAGCTTATAAGAGCATCCTCAAAGCTCTCGTGTCCCGCGGCTGGGCAGCGCCGCGCCCCCGGGTCCGGCTCAAGAAAGCGCGGCTCGTGCTCATCCTTCTCCGCCATTATATCGTCTAGCCATGCGAGCCCCCCTCACACCAGCCCTCTCCCCAAGGCGAGAGGGTGCAAAAAGCGCTACCGTTTCGCAAAGTGGAGAGGGAGCAGAAGGCACAACCCTCTACCCTCGGGGCAAGGGAGCAGGCTGCGGCTATCATTGCGGCGTTCCCTCACCCCGGCCGGGAAAGGGAGCAGGCCACGGCCGTGATTCGGACGTTCCCTCGCCCCAACGGGGAGAGGGGCAGGGTGAGGGGGTCTGATGGACTCCGTCTTCCACATTGCCGGCGCCGGATTGGCCGGGCTTTCCGCCGCCGTGAGGCTCGCCGAGCGCGGCCATCGCGTTGCGGTTTATGAAGCGGCACGGCAAGCCGGCGGACGCTGCCGGTCTTATTACGACGCTGGCTTCGGCGCCGTGATCGACAACGGCAACCACCTGCTTCTGTCCGGAAACGATGCGGCCATGGGGTATCTGAACCTCGTTGGCGGCGCCGATCGGCTTCAAGGTCCCGCAAAGGCCGGCTTTCCGTTTGCGGATTGCGCCACGGGCGAGCGCTGGACGCTGAGCCTCAACGATGGGCGCTGGCCCTCGTGGCTTTTCGATTCCAAACGCCGCGTGCCCGGCACAAAGCCTTCGAACTATCTCAGCGCGATGCCGCTGATGTGGGCGAACCCCGCGAAGACCGTCACCGACATCATTGCCAGCGAGGGGCCGCTTTACAGCCGCCTGTGGCAACCCCTGTTCCTTGCCGCGCTCAACACGGATCCGCGCGAGGGATCGGCGCGGCTTGCCGGCGCCATCATGCGCAACACGCTCGCGAAAGGCGGCGCTGCCTGCCGGCCGCTGGTGGCGGAGGGCTTGTCTGCTGCGTTCGTCGAACCCGCGCTGGCCTATATCGGTGAGCGGGGAGGAACCGTTTCCTTTGGACGCCGCCTCAGGGCGCTGGAGTTCGAGAACGGCCGCGTGAAGGCGCTCAACTTCGGGGAAGGCGGACTATCCGTTGGCGAAACCGGCCGCGTCATCCTCGCCGTCACTCCTTGGGTTGCCCTCACACTCGTTCCCGGCCTCGATGCCCCCACGGACTTCCGGGCCATTCTGAATGCGCATTACCGCGTGGAGATTCCGCCTCACTTTCCGCAAATCCTTGGTCTGGTTCATGGAACGGCGGAATGGCTCTTTGCATTTCCCGGCAGATTGTCTATCACGATCAGCGGGGCCGACCGGCTGATGGAGCGGCCCCGGGAAGAACTGGCCGCAAGTCTGTGGCGCGAGGTTTCGGCAGTGACGGGGCTGCCCGCGGATCTGCCACCCTGGCAGATTGTTAAGGAAAAGCGGGCAACATTTACGGCCAGCCCTGGTCAGGATGCGAAACGTCCGGGAGCTGAAACCACGTGGCGCAACCTGTACCTAGCGGGCGATTGGACGCAAACGGGTCTGCCCGCGACCATAGAAGGAGCCATCCGTTCCGGCGAACGGGCAGCCAAGCTGGCTATAAGAGGGTGATTGGGGCATGGCAAGCGAACCTATGCATGGGGAGTTTTGGAACAGCGTAGAGCCGGCAGATCAAGACCGGTGCGAAAATGGCACAGCACCGGCGAAACCGGAGCTTGAAAGCCGCATTCAGGCCGCGACCGAGGCCCTTCTTGGACGGCAGCGCGGCGATGGACATTGGAGCTTCGAGTTCGAGGCCGACGCGACGATTCCGGCGGAGTATATTCTCCTCACGCATTATCTCGGCGAGGAGGTCGATCCGCACCGCGAAGCCAAGATCGGCACCTATCTCAGACGTATCCAGGGAAAGCATGGCGGCTGGCCCCTGTTCCACGAGGGCGAGTTCGACATGAGCGCCAGCGTGAAGGCCTATTTCGCGCTGAAGATGATCGGCGAGGATATCGATTCGCCGCATATGGTGCGCGCTCGCGAAGCCATTCTGGAACGCGGCGGCGCCGAGATGAGCAATGTATTCACCCGGATTCTGCTCGCGCTCTATGGCGTTGTGACGTGGCGCGCGGCGCCGGTCATGCCCGTCGAGATCGTGTTGCTGCCGAAGTGGTTCCCGTTCCACATGACGAAAGTGTCTTATTGGGCGCGGACCGTCATGATCCCGCTTTTTGTGCTCGGCGCACTCAAGCCCCGCGCCCGCAACAAGCGCGGCGTGACGATTGACGAGCTTTTCCTCACGGAGCCCAAGAAAGTCGGCATGCGCGCGAAGGCCGGGCACCAGAAATGGTCTTGGTTTCTGACATTCGCCGCTATCGACAAGGTCTTGCGGGCCGTGGAGCCGCTGTTCCCAGTACGCACAAGGCGCCACGCCATCGAGAAGGCCGTGACCTTTGTAAAGGAACGGCTTAATGGCGAGGATGGGCTGGGCGCGATTTTCCCGGCGATGGCGAACAGCGTCATGATGTTCGATGCTCTGGGTGTTCCGGAAAGCGATCCAGACCGCGCCATCGCCCGCTACTCCATCGAGAAACTGCTCTTGGAGACCGATAACGAAGTTTATTGCCAGCCCTGTGTTTCTCCCGTCTGGGACACCGCGCTCGCCGCGCACAGCTTGCTGGAAGTTGGGGCTGACGCCGAGCGCGTGGCGGCTCTGAGCGGTCTCGATTGGCTGAAGCCCCGTCAGGTGCTCGACGTGAAGGGCGATTGGGCCGAGCAAAACCCCGATCTGAGACCCGGCGGCTGGCCATTCCAATATGCGAACCCGCATTATCCCGATCTCGACGATACGGCGGTCGTTGTCATGGCCATGGACCGTGCCGCGGGCGTTAATCCAAAGCGCCGGCAGGACTACGCCGAAGCCATCGCGCGCGGGCGCGAATGGATCGTAGGCCTGCAAAGCAAGAATGGCGGCTGGGCTTCCTTCGACGCCAACAATACGAAGATGTACTTGAACAATATCCCGTTCTCGGATCATGGCGCGCTTCTCGATCCGCCCACGGTGGATGTCAGCGCGCGCTGCGTGTCCATGCTCGCGCAGCTTGGAGAGACGGTCGAGAACAGCCCGCCCCTCAAGCGCGGTGTGGACTACATCCTCAGCGAACAGGAGAAGGACGGAAGCTGGTTCGGCCGCTGGGGCATGAATTATGTCTACGGCACATGGTCGGCGCTGTGTGCGCTCAATGTCGCAGGCGTGGACCCGAAATCTGTCCAAATTCGCAAAGCCGTGCAGTGGCTTATTGCGATTCAAAATGAGGATGGTGGCTGGGGCGAGGATGGCTCAAGTTACAAACTCGACTACAAAGGCTATGAGAAGTCTCCGAGCACAGCCTCGCAGACCTCATGGGCACTGCTGGGGCTTATGGCTGCCGGAGAAGTGGATCATCCAGCAGTTAAGAGAGGCATCGACTACCTGATGTCAACGCAGGATGCGAGCGGGACCTGGCAAGAAGAACGGCATAACGCGCCTGGCTTCCCCCGCGTGTTCTACCTCATCTACCACGGCTACGCGAAATACTTTCCGCTATGGGCCATGGCTCGCTACCGCAACCTTAATAGCGGGAACCGGGCACCCATTCTGCACGGTATGTAGGCAAGAGTCTGGAAAGCCTACTGTTTCTGCTACGCCACAGGTTAAACATAATTTGTAAAGCGATGCATCAACGGCTTGCACGTGCCTCTCGCAGGTGTTTAACGTAGGTGCTTCAATCCCTCCAGATCCGGATATCGCGTGGGGGACTACTCTTCCAGCCAAAGCTTGCGCCAGGCTGGTAGAGCAGTTTGTGCGGTACGGCAAACCGGGCTAGAAATGAAAGTAAACGGAAAGCAGGCCGTGCTTGTGGGCGCGGGAATGGACTTTGAGGCACGGCTGGCCGAAGGTCCTGGCATCGTCGTTGTTTACGGTCAAAACCGTTGTAAGTACCGGGAAGATCTGCACAAGCACGCAAGGAACGGTGCGCGGGGCATCATCAGCTTCGGGGTAGCCGGAGGCCTGTCGCCTCACTTGCAACCCGGCGATGTCGTTGTCGCAAGCTCGGTCATAACGGCGCGCGGCGCGTCCCGGACATCCGTGGATTGGTCGGGCTACCTGCTTGAAGCTATTCCCAATGCGCATCATGTGCCGATTTTCGGCGCGGAAGCACCTGCTGTAACCATCCTTGAAAAAGAAGCGCTTTGGAGCACGACCGGGGCAGGCGCCGTCGATATGGAATCCGGCCCCATCGCCGACATCGCGGCACATTATTGTCTCCCTTTCGCCGTTTTGCGTGTGATCCTCGATCCGTCGGACCGGGCCATTCCGCCGAGCGCGCTCGCAGGCGCCCGCGAGGACGGCACAACCGACGCCAAGGCAGTCATTAAAGCGCTTGTGAAGCGGCCGCAGGACTTTCCCGCATTGATGCGCCTTGCTGACGATAACCGCAAAGCGAACGACGCCCTTGTCCGCAGCCGTCATGCGCTGGGCCCCGTCTTCGGCTTTGGCGGGCTGCTTCCTGCGGGACGGGCCGCGTACCCCTTGAAGGCTGCCGTTGGGCGCTGATGGTGGCGGTGGACGGGTTGCGATAACCCAGATTATACAAGCTTCGCTGTGAAGAATCGGGAGCCTGAACCCGTCCCGTGCTGAGAGGCCCTAAACCGGCATCTTGATCGTGCAGACCAAGCCGCCCGGTTCAAATCGCTGTTCAACCTTGGCATCGGGCAATCCCTTCTCGATGATGAAGGTTCCAAAGCCTAGGCTTCTGTCCGTTGGGATCGCGGGGCCGCCGCTTTCTTGCCAAATCATCTCCAGCAAAGGAAGGGCGCGTTTCAAGCAGCACTGCGCCAAACACTTATCGGCCGCAAGCGAGTGGTTCTCTTGCGCGCAGGTGGTCGAAACCACCCGCGGAGGCGAAGCATCCGGCTGTAGACGCCCCCCCGAGACCGCTGGACCGTGGCGATACGAACCAACATCAAAGAATTACCCCTGGATTGCCATGCATCACCCGTTATAATCCGGCCCAGCCTTCGAGAGTAGGTATTCACACTCTGCCATCGCGATGCGGCGGCGGCGTCCCTGCCCTTTGGCGGCGCAGCTTTTTATGATACGCACGTCTGCATCGGCGGCGGGCATGCGGACTGGAAACGAGAGAATGATGAATAAGGCACGCCAGATCCTGCAGCTTGCCGTGACCCCCGCCTTCATCGCACTGGCCGCCGTGAACTATGCCCAGCCCTCACCCCTGTGTTGGGTTCCCGGCCCCTATGGCTTCCTTTCAAGCATGTGGTTTATGTGTACAATGATGGCGCTGGCCCACTCCGGCCCGTGGCTCAGTGCGGCTGGAAAACTTGTTTCGAGAGCGCCTGACCGGCGCGCGCCATCGCTCGCCGAGCCGCCTCTAGCTCTGAATTTCTACGATCGCCCTACGCGGAACCTTGGCACAACTCGCGTCACACAGAAGCCGTAGCCGGGTATCCCAAGCCGCGCTCACCGACGCCTCACGCAAGCGTGCTCTTTCAGCGCAACAAGGTCAGCGCCCACATCATTTCATGAGGCGGAATGACGTTGAGCCGCCGCGCGTCTACAACCGGTGCCGGAGATCCTCGATCGTGCCCGAAAAGCCAGCAGCGACGGTTTATTTCGATGGGGCCTGTCCCCTGTGCCGTGCGGAGATTTCGCACTACCGCTCTCAGGACGGGGCGTCCGCCATCTGCTTCGCCGACGTCTCGAAGCCCGAAGCCAACCCCGGCGACGGTCTTCGACGGGACCAGGCCATGGCACGCTTCCATGTCCGGAAGCCCGATGGGACCCTTGTGTCGGGCGCGGCTGCATTCGTGGAGATTCGGCGGCTCTTGCCGCGGTGGCGCTGGGCGGCCCGGATCGCTGCGCTGCCGGGCATGCTGACGCTGCTGGAAGGAGCTTACAGACTTTTTCTGCCTGCCCGGCCCTTTCTAGCGCGCCTCTATGGCTTTATGTCTTCGAGGAAGAAAGGATCGCGTTAAGCCAGGACGCAGATGCGAGCGTGGAAGAGGTGGACCCCCGTGCACGATTGGCTAGCCATTTCCGGACCTGCGGGGTGTTTGTGGTTCCGGAGTTGTCCAGCATGGGACGGAATGGGTTTGCCTGCCAGGGTGGCTGCCAAGTGCATCAAGCGACATAGCGATCTTGAACGGGCCTTTCAAAGAGCTGAACGACGTCGCCGAGGGTGATGGGCAGATAGTTTCCATCTGCGAGAGGGTCAAAGCCAAACTCATTCTCAAGGCGGGCGAAGATTATGGCCCAGCAGAGAGAGTTGAGGCCGCTTTCGGCGAGTGCAAGATTGGCGGCCGGAGGGTTCAGTTTCATCGATTGCTCCCTGGCCACTTGTTCCACAGTAGAGAATATGATTTCACGCGCAGACATAACTGAATTTCCTTTTTTCGCGGAGTGTTAGCTAAGAGCGACGCTGGCTGAGGTCAAGCTTTTACCGGCTATTATTATTACCCAGGTCCTAAGCAACTCCTTAAGATTGTCTCGTTCGCGCGCAATTCGCCGGGCCTTCCCCGGAAAACAATCTCGCCCTGCTCAAGCAGGGACACTTCATCTGCGAGTTCAAGCGCAAGCCCAGCATTTTGCTCGACGATCAAGACGCCGATGTCCTCGCTCCTCAGACTGCAAAGGGCGTCCATGACTCTCTCAATCATGATAGGAGCCAAGCCTTGGGATGGTTCGTCGAGCAGCAGAAACTTGGGATCTGACATCAAAGCGCGCGCGATGACTAGCATTTGCTGTTCGCCGCCTGAGAGATGAGCGCCGGAACGCCTGAGGAGATCCTTCAAAGCGGGGAAAAGGTCCAAGGCACGCTCCATAGGCCACCGGGACCCGCGCTTTTCCACAAGGCGCATATTCTCCAGCACCGTGAGTCCCGTGAACACGCCCCTGTTCTCCGGAACATAGGCGAGCCCGGTTTCGCTCAGCCTATGCAGTTTGCGGTTGCCGAGCGGAGTTCCATCGATGGCAATCGTGCCCGCGCGCGTTTCGACCAGGCCAAAAATTGCGCGAATTGCCGTTGTTTTGCCGGCTCCATTACGGCCGAGAAGAGCATGGATTGTCCCAGTCGGAACCTCAAGCGAAACGCCGTGGAGAGCTTGGAACTGATCGTAAAAGGCGTCGAGCGACAGAACAGATAGGATCATCGCCGGCGCCGCCCCAGATAAGCGTCCCGCACGCGCCGATTTTCCGCGATTTCGGCCGGGGTGCCCTCCGCGATGACTTCCCCGAGATGCATGACGGTGATGCGGTCGGAGATCTGCATGACAACATCCATTTTGTGCTCAATGAGGAGAACCGTGTGCCGTCCCTTCAAGCTCGCGATCAAGCGCATCACGGCCTGCGTGTCCGGCTGGGAGAGCCCCGCCGCCGGCTCGTCCAGCAGAAGGAGCCGCGGGTCCGGGGCAAGCGAGATGGCCAAATCCAGGAGACGCTGAGCGCCATGAGAGAGCGCGGACGCCTGCCGTCCGGCAAACCCGGCAAGTCCGGTCTGCTGGAGGGTTGCTGCGATCCGTTCCTTGACCGCCCCTTCTTCATCGGCGGGGCGAAACAGCTCGGAGTCTTCGCTCCGGCCCGCATCCGCACCGCGGAGACCCAGATGTTTTCCCAGACTGTCAAACTCGGAAAAATGCTTGTTCTTTGGAAAGACCGGCTGATCCCGAACGCCGGCAGTTCGCTGGGCTTCTTGCCCGAGATTTTGATCCCGTCAAAGACGATCTCGCCGCCGCTTACGGGTAATTCGCCGGAGATGCAGTTGAACAGCGTCGTTTTCCCCGCGCCATTCGGCCCTATGATAGTGTGCACAGACCCCTGTCCCACAGACAGGGTCACGCCGTTCACCGCTTTCACGGCGCCGAAATGCTTCAACACGTTGTTGCACAAAAGGATCGGCGTCATGGAGAAGGACGCATCGGAGCGGTTCTGTTTGGCACTCTCCGCCTCAGCCATGAAACCGAAGCGGAAAGGATCCCGGCGAGGCCTCCCTGAGCACAGCGAATGACGAGAACGAGCACGATTCCAACGGCCAATGGCCAATGCTTCCAATAGATCGAAAGCAAATCCTGCAGCCACGTGAACAGCGCAGCGCCAAGCAGGGGCCCTAAGAAATACTCAGTCCCGCCAGCAATCGCCATGAAGATAATGTCGCCCGAGAAGGACCAGTGTATCTTGTCGATGGGCACGAATTCGAAGAGATATGCGTAGAGGGCGCCTGCCAATCCCGTGAAAAAGCCGCTGATGGTGAAGGCCGCCAACCGGTAGCGGGCGATGTCATGGCCCACGGCTGAGGCCCGCGCGGGATTATCCCGAATCGCCCTCCAGATTCGCCCCGTAGGGCTGTCCACGATGCGCCTGAGGATGCCGAGCGACAGAAGGCACACCATCGCCACGAAAGCGTAGAAGGCCATCGGGTTCGCCAGGGATGCCGGGCGGATCACACCGGGAAGGCCGTCCTCGCCGCCCGTCAAAGAGGGAAACGAAGCCGCAACGAAATACAGCATCTGATTGAAGGCAAAGGTGAGCATGAGAAAGTACAGCCCCATCCGCCGCACGCAGAGGAGCCCGATGACGTAGGACAAAATGGCGGTGAATAGCGCGGCGGCAGACAAGGCTGCGGCAAGGGGGGCACCCATCTTCGTGACGAGAATTCCAGTCACGTAAGCGCCGGACCCAAAGAACATCGCCTGGCCGAAAGACAGAAGCCCGGCGTAGCCGATCAGCATGTTGGCGGCGCACGCGGCGAGGCCAAGGATCACGATCTCCGATGCTACGGCGGGGCGTTGCAAAAAGGGCAACAGCGCGAATGCAGCGCCGAGGAGAACCAGGGTTAGGATGTTGCGGGTGTCCGGCATGTCAGCGCGTCCCAAAAAGACCGCGAGGCCGGACCAGGATGACGAGACTCATCGCGATGTAGATCGCAAGATTTGCTCCCTGGGGCCACCACACCGACGTCAGGCTCTGACAGATGCCAAGAAGGAGCCCGGCTAAAATGGACCCCGGAATGCTTCCAAGTCCTCCGATGACGATGATAGCAAAACAGACCGGAAGTATGTCGCTCCCCATGGATGGAGTAAGGCCTGCGACGGGTGTCGAAAGAGCGCCGGCCAGTGCAGCCAAATATGCGCCCAGGCCGAAGGCGAGCAGATAGACGCGGTCGATATCGAAGCCAAGGACCGCGACCATCTCCCGATTTTCCATCCCTGCCCTGATCAGGATCCCGGCCTTGGTCTGCGATAGAAAAATCCACAGACCCGCGATCACCGATAAGGACACTGCTATCAGCATAAGCCGGTATGCGGGATAAAGGGCAAAGCCAAGGTCAACCGTGGACGAAAGCCAGGGCGGCGGGAGCACCGAAAATCCGGCCGGACCCCAGATGATCACGATGATTTCCTGCAAGATAAGCGATATTGCGAAAAGCTGGAGAAGCTGGCCGTCGTGACCCTTCGCATAAGCCTTGCGCGTGACTTGGCTTTCCAGCAAAAACCCGATCGGCACGACGAGAAATGGCGCAAGCAATACAGCCAGGAGTAGCGATGATGTTAATTTCGCGATCGAATATGTGAAATAAGCTCCGAACGCGTAGAGAGAACCGTGGGCGAAATTGGGGATATTCAGGACGCCAAGGATCAGACTGAGCCCAGCGCCGCAGAGAGAATAGATCAAACCCGTCGCGATTCCATTGAGGAGTTCACTTGCAATCAGCGATATCATGGCCGCAAGTATAGTGAGCGTGTCCGGTCGAGCTGCTGTTCCGTGTTGCGAGGGCAGGGGGCCCTCAGCCAAAGCTCAATTGCATTATCGAATGCATTCAAAGAGCAAATCCTCTCAATGATCGGCGCTTAACGCAAACAACCTATCCGACAGTTTTACGTGTAGCAAGAACGGAAGCACGGCTTTGAGGGGGAGCGCTGCCCGTCCGCGCCGCAAACCAGGGTTCTATTTGAGGAGGTTCGATCCGATGCTGCCAATCTCACTTCGCCTAACGGTGTGTCTGTTCCTTGCTTCGGCAAGCGTCTTGGGGCTTGCCTGCGAAGGCGCCGCTGCAGGAGAGGAGGCGGTCATCCTGGGTCTATGGCCCTTTACAGGGGCTTACGCGGATTTGGGGCAATCGTTGGACGCTGGTGCGCAGGTGGCTTTGGAGCAGGCGGGTTACCGGGCTGGACGTTTCACGATCAAATACGTCACGCGGGACAGCGAAACGAAGCCCAGCGTTGCCGCCCGTCGTGTCCAGGAGGCGATCGACACCGAAAATGCGAGATTTGTCGTCGGGCCTTGGTCGTCCGGCGATGCCCTTGCGGTTACGGAAGTTGCGAAAAGGAACAAGGTACTTTATTTTTTCAGCGGGGGCACCGAGGATATTTCAGGCAAGCGCTGCCATCGCTACGCCTTCCAATGGGCCGCATCGGCCTACACGGCCATGGAAGGGAACCTGCGCGCGTTTAGGACCGCTCACCCCGAGGCCAAGACGCTGTATCTCATTGTCGCGGACTACTCGTTCGGCTGGTCGCTTCAAAAATATGTCGAGCAACTTGCGCCCCGATTCGGCTTCGAGGTCTTGGGCGCCGACCGCCATCCTTTGGGGCAGCGTGAGTTCTCGCCTTACATCATCAAGGCGGAAGCGGCGAATCCCGACGCTGTCCTGCTGATCAATTTCGGGCTCGATGCCGTGGGGGCGGTCCGTCAACTCCATAGCTTCGGGTTCACGCCCAAAAAGCCCGTCATCCTGTCGTGGTCTTCCGGCCTCGATGAACTGATCCAGCTTGATCCGGGGATGCGCGCCAACCTTCAAGCCGGCACAAGCTATTATTGGAGCATCGGCAACGATGAGAACCGCCGGTTCGTCAACGATTTCAGACGAAAAACGCATGGCGTGCCGCCGGGATCGCCCGCCGCCGCGGCTTACGGCATGGTCAAGATGATCCTGCTTGGTATTCAGCGCTCGGATAGCGGCGAGCCGCGAAAGGTGATCGAAGCCCTCGAAGCCTTCGATGGCGAGACGCTGCTCGGAAAAACGAGGATCAACGCCAAAACCCATCAGGTCGAGAGGCCGTTCTTCATTCTCAAGACAGCAGGAGGCTCTCCGGCGGAGAGTTACGACCTTGCCAGCATCATGGACGTGAGCACGGCGCCCCAGCCTGAAAACATCAACGCCTGCCGCGATATCGGCGGCTTCGACTGATCGCTCGCGGCACGTTAAACGTTATCGCGAACTTTGCGGAACCGCAGCGAAGCGCCCCCCCATCCTGTCCTTCTCCCGCGAGGGGAGAAGGAACGCCTTCGCAAATGCGGTAACCGGCTCTCTCCTGCCATATCCACTTGCGGATATGGCCACTGTAAATTGGCAAGCACGCCAAGGCGAGCTTTCGGGAGAGCATCTGTGTTCGAAGTCAAGCATGTTGAGGTGTCCAATAGCGGTCTTCGCGGATGAGTGTGTTGGCGAGCAGCGCGAGCTTGCGCATGACTGCGGTCAACGCCAGCTTGGCGGGCTTGCCGCGGGCGCGAAGCCTGGCCATAGAAGGCGTTGAGATCGGGGTTGCAGCGGCTGGCTGTAACAGCGGCCATGTAGAGCGCCTTTCGAACGTGCGCCCTTCCGCCTTTGATGCGGCGCTGGCCGCGCATTTCGCCGGAGTTGCAATTCATGGGCGCGACGCCGGCAAGGGCTGCAATCTGTCCGCCACTCAGCAGGCCAAGCTCCGGCAGGCAGGCCACAAGCGTCACGGCGACGATGGTTCCGATGCCACTGATCGAGGCAAGGACATCGCAACGCCGCTTCAAGCTGGCGTCTTTCGAGAGAAGAACCTCGAAAGCCGCCTCAAGACCTGCGATCAGGCGGGTTTGGGCGCTGAGCTGCGCTTTCAGCAAGCGCTTCAAAACCGGGCTTGCAGCGGCGGCGATCTGGTTCTTCAAAGCCGTCTCACCGGCTTTGGCCGCTTGCCGCGCCAAAACCAATTCCTGGAGCTCAGCCAGCCTCTTGGCAGGAACCGGGGTCGCCTCAGGCCCGACGGCGGCGCCATAGAGCGCAAGCAGGCGTGCGTCGATGGCATCGGTCTTGGCGAGCTGGCCAAGCGCATCGGCGAGCTTTCTTCGAGCGGTAGGGATTGACGACGGCGACGGCAAAACCGGCCGCGCTCAGCTCGCGGTGAGCGAGCCTGTGCAGCTTTCCCGTCGCCTCCATGACGACAAGCCCGGCAGCTGCGGAGGTCAGCGCCAGCGCCAGGCGCTCGCAGCCTTCCTTGCTGTTGGGAACGCGAAACTTGCGGCCAATTGGATGCAGATAAACATCGAGCCACGCTTTACATACATCGACCCCGGCGTAAACTGCT
Organism: uncultured Alphaproteobacteria bacterium; assembly: GCA_963817705.1. Taxonomy (GTDB): domain Bacteria; phylum Pseudomonadota; class Alphaproteobacteria; order Rhizobiales; family Rhodomicrobiaceae; genus Rhodomicrobium. The sequence continues at coordinate 611,643 of CAWFPF010000001.1, read as the reverse complement.
GGTCCGGCTTCTACGGATGTCATCTTGCCTTGCATGCGGGACTTGCTCCCCAGTCATCTGTTCAGACCATGAGCCGGAGGGCGGACGGACCAAGCTCTCCCGCAAGCCAAAAGCTTAAGGGAACGGCGGTCCCGCCCGCCCGTCTCATGAGGGATGGCCATCCCTCATGAGACGCCCTCATCACCACAGCGATTCGGGCTCCCAACCAACATGCAAGGGCTAGGGTGAAGGGGCTGGGCAGACTCAGCCGCTCAAGCAGCCTCGCATCCCGGAGCCTTCTCCTCCTCATGCGCGGGCAAAATGCAAGTAACTGTGGTTCCCTCGCCGGCCCTGCTCTTGATATCGAGCTTTCCGCCATGGAGTTCGGCGAGCGAGCGCGAGATTGCGAGCCCGAGGCCTGTGCCTTTGTGTCCCTTCGTGAGCTGGTTTTGCACTTGCTCGAAGGGTTTGCCAAGCCTCCCCAATTCATGCTTGGCGATGCCGACACCCGTATCGCTGATCGCAATGCGTACGCTGCCGCGGTAGCGATAGGCGCGCAGCAAGACCTTCCCGCCGGGGAGTGTGAACTTGACCGCATTGGCGAGCAGGTTGATCAGGATCTGCTTCAGCGCGCGCTTGTCGGCGAACACGGGCATGTTCGAATTGCCGGCCTTGAGCAGCTCCACCCTCCGCTCAACTGCGGCTGGATGAACAACCCTAAGACACTCGTTGAACAGACCATCCAGCGCGATCCATTCCGGCGACAGCATCAGGCGCCCGGCTTCGATCTTCGACATGTCGAGGATGTCGTTGATCATCTCCAGGAGATAATGGCCGCTCGCGTTGATGTCGTTCGCATAGCTTTCGTATTGTTTGTTGCCTATGGGACCTAGAATGCCATCCCGCATCATCTCGGAGAAGCCGATGATCGCATTCAGCGGCGTGCGAAGTTCGTGGCTCACGTTAGCCAGAAACTCGGACTTCGCGCGGTTGGCGGCCTCGGCCCGGATCTTTTCTTCGTTGTAGCTCTCGGCCAGTTCGCGAAGCTGGTGGGCCTGGATCTCAAGCTGCCTGCGGCTTTGCTCGTAGCCTGCAACAGTCGCCCTCAGTTCCTGCTCCCGCTCCAGGATACGCCGCTCACTGAGCTTCGGGACCGTGATATCCGTGCCGACGCTGACCATAGTCCCATCGCCGGTCCAGTATTCGTAGACTTGGAGCCAGGTCCCGTCAGGGAGCTGCTGTTCCCGGATCTGGAAACGGCCCGGTGCGGCGTTGATTGCGGCAGGGCTTTGGGCAATCGTTTCTTTCGCTTGCGCCTGAACGTTGTCGAAGGGCGTCCCGGGCAACGTCGCTCCCGGTGGAAGCCGGTAAAGCTGCCGGAATTTCCGGTTGCAGAATTGGAGCTGCTTTTGCGTGTCCCAAACGGCGAATGACATCGGCAACGCTTCGACAATCGGAGAAAGCCGGGTCAGACCGCTTTGCTGTGCCGGCAGCGCGAGGTCTTGCTGGTCGAGCGGTATGATGACGCCGTTAAAGACGGGTTCTTGCGATCCGCTGCCCGGCGAGATCGCGCCCCGCAAGCTGTAGGATTTCCACCCGTGCCTTTCATCCTTGAGACGGACGGTCCAGCAGACCTCCCGCGCGGAGGCTTTGAGCGCGTCCGAGACCGAAGCATAAAGAGACTCATCGGGGTGGAGACAGGGCCGTAGGTCGCGGAAATTGGCGGGCGCTTGGCCGCAAGGAAAAATTGCGTCTGCGTTTCCCCAGGTCAGCCCGCCATCGACAAGCGTCCACCGTAAGGTCGCGCCGCCCGCCGCAGCGATGGCTTCCAACGGAGAGGCACCGTCCGGTGCCTGCGGTAAGACCGTAATCCCGGCACGTTTCCCGGCAGCAAATACGATCACAAATGCGATTGCGGTCGCTGCCAGGCTGGCCAAACTCGTCAAGGGGCCTAGGGACACGTAGCCGAATTGATTGAGCGCTAGCCCGGCGAGAGCTGCCAGACCAACAATGAAGGCCGGCAGCTTGCCGCGAGCGCCTAATGCCACAGCGGTTGAGACCTCCGGCTCGCATGACGGTCCGGAATCCGAAGGAAACAGCTCCCAAATGCCAGCAGGACGCCTTGTATCCTGAAAAGTTTGCCTGAGTGCGTCGAGGGTCATGCCTTTGCGCCGATGGAGTTAACCCCTGTCACCAATGTCTTAATTTTGCCCGGCTTTAGTTAAAGAAGCCTTGCAATTTGCCGCAATCTAACACCGCGCGCCGGCAATTTCCCGGCGACTCGGTGGTAAACACTTTCTACGCTGCCATTTCTCCCTTTTCGGCGCCAATTATTTTCGATGCGATCTCGAATACGTCGCGTGAAAGGTGTTCCTTGGCGAGCACCCGCCTCAACGCCGCTTCCGCCAAAGTCCGGCGGACCGGCTCGAGAATCCGCCAGCTTTCGAACGCACCGAGAAGGCGCGAAGCGACTTGCGGATTGAAGCTATCGATCGCGATGACCGCGTCGGCCACCAGCGCGTATCCTTCTCCGCTCCCGTCGTTAAAACGCACCTGGTTGCCGTGTGCAAAAGCGCCGTAGACCGAGCGGACCCTGTTCGGGTTTTGAATCGAGAACAAGGGATGCGCGGTGAGTTCACGAATACGCGCGATTGCAGCCGTATCCGGCGCAGTTGCTTGCAGGGCGAACCATTTATTGAGGACGAGCGGCTCGTCCTTCCAGCGGCGATAGAAGCGCTGGAGAGCTTGCTCATAAGGCTCGCCGCCGAGGCGTGACAGGATCGAAAGCGCGGCCATGCACTCGGTCATGTTCGTGGCGGTCTTTGCTTGCTCTTTCACCCTTGCGATGCCAAAGCGGCTCTTTCCGGCGGCGAGCAAACTTAAAGCCGCGTTGCGGAGCGCCCGCCGGCCCGAGCTTTCCGCATCGGGACTATAAGGGTCGGCCGGAGCGCTGCGTTCGAATAGACCTTCCAGAATCTCGCGAAGGCCGCGCCCGAGCGCCGAGCGCAGAGTTTGGCGCGCCATGTGGATTGCCTCGGGATCGACGTTTTCGCCGATGGCATGCGCCACCTCGGACTCGGAAGGCAGCCCCAAGAACGCGGCGCGGTAGGCATGTTCGAGACTGTCATCTTTCGCTGCATCCCCCACCGCCAGCACGAAGCGCGTGTTGACCTTTGGCGCTTCGCCGCTGGTAATCGCTTGCGCCATTTGCGCGATATGTTTGAGCGCAAAAGCCTGCGCTGTCTGCCAGCGATTGAACAGATTGCTGTCGGAGCGGATCAGGGTGAGCATGTCCCGATCGGTTGTTCCAGCATTCATACTTACGGGAGCGGAGAAATCCCGAAGGATGGAAGCGACAGGACGCTCGGCGATGTTCTCGAACGTGAAGATATCCTTTTTCTTCCGCAGGATCACAAGGCCATCCTGCAACGGTTTTCCTCCCATCCGAAGGGGGAGTTCTTCCCCGTTCTTGCCGAGAAGCCCAAGTTTGACGGGGACGGGAACGGGCTTGCGCTTAGCCCCGCTTGGGGAGTCCGGATAAGACTGTGCGAGTGTGAGTCGAGCCGTCTTTGCCGCGGCCGAGTAAGTTAGCCGGGCATCGAGCGATGGTGTCCCTGCTTGATTGTACCAGAGTAGAAATCCGGACAAATCGGTGCCGTTCGCCTCGCCAAGAGCGGTAACGAAATCCTCGACCGTGACCGCTTGTCCGTCGTGACGCTCGAAGTAAAGATCGAGGCCGCGCCGGAACCCCTCTTTGCCGAGCACGGTCTGCATCATGCGGCAAAGCTCTGCGCCCTTGTTGTAAACCGTCCGCGTATAGAAGTTGCTGATCTCGATAAAGGCAGACGGGCGCACCGGATGAGCGAGCGGCCCGGCATCTTCGGGGAACTGGGAGCCCTTCAAGAAGCGCACGTCGCCGATCCGTTTCACGGCGGCGGACCGGATATCGGCCGTGAACTCTTGATCGCGAAAGACCGTGAGTCCCTCTTTCAAACATAGCTGGAACCAATCGCGGCACGTGACGCGATTGCCTGTCCAATTGTGGAAATATTCATGCGCAATGACGCTTTCGATGCGCTCGTAATCGGCGTCCGTCGCGGTATCCGGCCGCGCGAGGATGAGGGCGTCGTTAAAGACGTTCAGCCCCTTGTTCTCCATCGCACCCATGTTGAAATCGGAGACAGCTACGATCATGAAGGTATCGAGATCGTATTCAAGGCCGAAACGCTGCTCGTCCCAAGCCATCGCGCGCTTGAGCGATTCCATTGCCCAAGCGCACCGGTCCTCCTTGCCGGGCTCCACATAGATGCGCAGATCGACCTTACGCCGCGAGCGCGCCGTGAAGCTGTCCCGCACCATAGCGAGGTTGCCCGCGACCAGCGCAAAGAGATAGGACGGCTTGGGGAAAGGGTCTTCCCAAACCGCGAAGTGCCGCCCCGCGCCGGCATCGCCGCTCTCGATCAAATTACCGTTCGAGAGCAGCACCGGCGCTTCCTTGCGATCGGCTTCGATGCGGACGCGGAATTTCGACAGGACGTCGGGCCGGTCGAGGTAATAGGTGATCCGGCGAAAGCCCTCGGCCTCGCATTGCGTGCAGTACACGCCCTGTGACCGGTAGAGGCCACTGAGCGCTTTGTTCGCTTCGGGGTCGCAAAGCGTCTCGATCTCAAGCACGAACGGCTGCGCCGGCACGCCTTCTATCGTGAGATGATCCGCGGTCACCTTATACCGCGACGAATTCAGGACCTCGCCATCGATCGCGGCCCGGACCAGCTTCAGCCCCTCACCATTGAGTTTAAGAACCCCCTGTTTTCCTTTTGCATCCGGATTGGGCTGCATGGAAAGCCGTGAGCGGACCCGCGTTTGAAGCGGGGCGAGCGCCACATCCAGCGCTGTCCCGGCAATGAAAAAGGGTGGCGGCGCGTAGTCCTTGAGGTAGATCGGGCGCGGCAAATCGGTTTTCATGCAAATCTCCTAGGCGGGAACGGAAGATTAACCCCACTCACTGCAGCGACGCAAAGGGCAAATGACGCGAGCGCAACCATGTTCTGGATGAAGTAGCACCCTGATGAGTTTTGGCAGACCGGCACTCTAGAAACTTGAGCTTTCCTTTATTCTGACATTTTGCCATGAGCCTTTCGCGATCGAGGATCATAGCCGCTTTGCTGGCGATGACGGAAGCATTGCTTATGCGGTATATCGATAAGCAGCTCAATTACCGGCCGGATGTCGACGGGTTGCGTGCAGTTTCGATCCTAACTGTCGTCGCATTCCATCTTGGTGTCGGCTTCACTAAAGGCGGCTTCATCGGCGTCGACATCTTTTTCGTCATCTCGGGTTACCTCATTACCCGCATTATTGCCGATGACATGGAGAACAACCGGTATTCGATAATCCGGTTCTACGACCGGCGCATAAGGCGCATTCTGCCGGCATTTTTCGCGATGCTGTTCGCCTCGATTGCAGCAGCGTATGTTTATCTCTTTCCTACGGACCTGATAGGCTATGCGAGGTCACTGGGTTATTCAATTTTCTTTGCTGCGAACGTCAACTTCTACGATGGCATCAATTATTTTGCCCGGCGGTCCGAGACGCTTCCGCTGCTTCATGTATGGTCGATGTCGATCGAGGAGCAATTCTATGCGCTCTTTCCTCTCATCCTGGCGCCGATCCTAAGGCTCGGAAGGGTTCAGACGCTGGCCTCGATTGTGGGCATTTCAGCGCTATCATTTGGAATCATGATCGCCTTAAAAGACGGTGAGCCCGGGGCCGCATTCTTCCTTTTGCCCGCGCGCGCCTGGGAGTTGATGGCGGGAAGCCTGTTGGCTCTTGGCCGGTTTCCACCGGTTGCCAGCCGTATGGGGCGGAACATACTGGCGTTCCTCGCGCTCGCTATCGTCATCGCTTGCGCAGGCGCCTTCGATAAGAACGTTCAATTTCCAGGCTGGGTGTCGATACTGCCATGCCTGGCAGCCGTTCTGATTATCCATACCGGCTCATCCAGCGATACGGGAGTTTATCGCTTTCTCGCGAGCCCGCCGATGGTCTTTCTCGGCCAGATTTCTTACTCGCTCTATTTGTGGCACTGGCCTGTGATCGTCTTCTACAAGCACGCCACCGGCAACGGCCTAACAGACCCGGAACGCGTGGCGCTTTTTGCCGTTTCGCTCGTGGCGGCTTTTGTGTCTTGGAAGTGGATCGAGCAGCCGTTCCGAAGGAAGATAAATCCGATACCCTCGCGGCAGGTTGTTCTGGCTTGTACGGGAGCCGGCGTGCTGGCCCTTTCAGCAGGCTTCTATCTTCGCACCGGTAACGGACTCGAAGCCCGATTCCCGGAAGACGTGCGAAAACTTGCAGCCTATCGCTACGACGTTCCGGGCGCAATGCGGGGCGGCGTCTGCTTCATCACGAGAAGTTACGCAAGCATCGACCTGGATCGAGCCGCCTGTCTCACGTTAAGCAAAACCAAGCCCAACTATCTTATTCTTGGGGATAGCCACGCCGCGCATCTTTGGGCCGGTCTCAGCAGCGAATTCACGGAATACAACTTCCTCCAGGCGACCGCATCCGGCTGCAAGCCCGTCGATGACAGTGCCGGGGCACGGCGCTGCACCGGACTTATGGCAACGATGCTTCATGAATTCGTTCCCTCGGCCGGTTTGGATGGCGTGATCATTTCCGCCAACTGGGAAAAGGCCGACTTGGCCCCTCTCATTAGAACAATAGAGCGTCTGAACAAGACCCCAGGCGCCAAACCGAGGATAACCGTGTTCGGGCCTATCGTGACTTATTCGGATGCATTGCCGGTTGTCCTCACGTTGAGTGCGCTGAGGGGCGATCCGCAACTGGCTGCAGCACGGCGCCGGAAAGAGCCGTTCGTACTGGACGCCGAAATGGCTCGCCGTATCAGAGCGGCGGGCGCAGGCTATATTTCAGTTACCGGCGCCTTATGCGAGAATTCCCAGAACTGCGTCATCACTGACGATCAGCACGATCCGATCCAGTTCGACGAAGCGCACCTGACAGAAAATGGCTCGATGATTTTGGCGCATGCGTTAAGAGCCACAAAGAAGTTTGGCTCCGTGGCACCGGCGCTAAGCAGCGGTCTCGCGCCTGCTGACACGGGCGCACCAACCGGCAACCACTTGTAACGAAGCCCCCGAGGCGGCCAGCAAAGCTGGAACCAGCACCACGAAATTGGCTTGACCCTCAGCCCCGGCGCGGCTGACGCTCAGACCAGCCGATTCGGATAGCGGGGCCGCCTGAATGCACAGAACTCAAACGCGTATTCTAGGGCTCGACCCCGGACTATGCCATCTCGGCTGGGGCGTCGTGGATTGGGATGAGGCGCGGCTTACCTACGTGGCCTGCGGGACGATTGCGACGGAGTCCGCGCAGCCAATGAGCGAGCGGCTTTCGGCGCTGTTCCTGGGCCTTGAGGACGTTCTCAAGCGCTGGGCGCCGGCGGAAGCCGCGGTCGAGGAGACCTTCGTCAATGGCAATGCGCGGTCGGCGCTAAAACTGGGACAGGCGCGCGGCATCGCAATCCTAGCCCCCGCGCGGTTTGGCTTAACCGTGGCCGAATATGCCCCGAACTCAGTCAAAAAGACCGTAACCGGATCGGGCCATGCCGATAAAGTGCAAATCCGCGCCATGATCCGTTATCTTCTTCCCAAAGCGGCTCCTGGGACGGCCGACGCGGCCGACGCGCTGGCCGTTGCTATCACCCATGCCCATCACCGCAGGGCCCGCGCGCGGGCGGCGCATTATGCCGCGCTTGTGTAAAACTGGAGCCCGGCGCCAGCGCAGCGCCGGGACTTAGGCTAAGTTATATGAGAGGCTGCGAAAAGGCCCTCTCACCCAACCCTCTCCCGCGAGGGGAGAGGGAGCAGGCCCAACCCGTTGTGAGGGCGTCCCTTCTCCCCTCGATGGAGAAGGACAGGGATGAGGGGGACTGAAACCGCTTCCCCGTGAGCAAGACGCGAGGATCGGGCATGATTGGAAAATTGAGGGGCATCGTCGACGCGGTTGGTGCCGATCATGCCATCGTCGATGTCGGAGGCGTCGGCTATGAAGTCGTCTGCTCGTCAAAGACGCTCGGCGCGCTTCCCCAGCCGGGCGAGGCTGTGACGCTCTCCATCGAGACTCACGTGCGCGAGGACGCGATCAAGCTTTACGGCTTTCTGAGCGAGGCCGAGCGCGGATGGTTCCGGCTCTTGCAAAGCGTGCAGGGCGTCGGCACCAAAGTCGCGCTCGCTATTCTAAGTACACTCGACACCGGCCAGCTCGCCAATGCGATCGCGCTGCAAGATCGCGCCATTGTGTCACGCGCCCCAGGCGTTGGACCGAAAGTTGCGCTCAGAATCGTAAACGAGCTGAAGGACAGAGCGCCGCCGCTTGCGATCCAGGCCACCGCATTGGGCGGCCCTACGCCCGGGACAAAGCCGGTGCCTGCCTCGGCGTCTCCCGCCGCCGAGGCGGTGTCGGCGCTCGTCAATCTCGGTTACGCGCCACTACAAGCAAATGCGGCTATCTCCAATGCTCTGCAGAAATCCGGCGATTCACCCCGGACCGAGGATCTCATCCGGCTTGGGCTCAAGGAACTCGCGCGATAGGCCGTCGCGCATGGCATTGCGGCTCCCGCTCCTTCCATTCAAGCAATAGACTATACATTTCTTATTGCCGCGCTTCTTCCAACCTTTGCCAGGCGGGACTACATCTAGGGTACTCGCGTCCATCGGAAGCGGCACTTGCGGAGCGCGAGTTTGAGAGGAGGACTGCATGTCTCCTGGCTCGGACCGCGACGAATTCATCGACTATCTCGAAGACAAATCGAAGCATGAGGATGAGACGTTGTTCCTGCCTGTCTCCGAGAGTGGCCCCGACGATTGGACGGCCTTCTATATCGGCATCTTGACCGGTATCGTTGGGGGCGGACTTATCCCGCTTTCGCCTTGGCTTGGCGGCCTTTTTGTCTTCGGCGGATACGCCATCACGGCTCTTGCTCTCAAGAGCGCCCGCAATAGATTCTCACGCGCCCTTCGCTTCGGCTTCGTGTTCTCTGCCGTCCTTGGCGCTGCCCTTGTGGCTGCGCGCGGCTATTACCCGGAGTGGACGTGGCGGTTTGTCGAGGCGGCGAGCCAGCGGCACGTCATTTTCTTGAGTGCCGCCGCGATACCCTGGGCCGCCGGCATTCTGAGATATGTGTCCGCGCTCGCGCTCTCGCCCCGGCGCGCCCCCGGCGGTGACAGGGGAAGGTGAAATTTGTAAGAAAACCGTTCTCTGCAAGCACACAGTCATTGGCCGTTACAACTGCCACCACAATCGGCACAATTTCCAGGGTATAGTCAAACTCGCCGAGGGAGGTGAGACGAACGGAGTGCATCGAATGAAGAAGCTTATCGTCATGGCTTTCGCCTTGATACTGGGCATATTCGTTTTGAACGGCAGTCAGACGGCGCCCGCGCAAGCAGCCGCTGCTGTGTCAGCGGTTGGAGCATCTCAAATTGAGCAGGCTAATGCCGGCGGTGTTACCCAGGTCCATCGCTGGGGAGGGCCGGGCCGCTTCTATGGCGGGGGCCGCTGGTATGGCGGCAGGCGCTGGGGCGGCGGCTGGGGCTGGGCTGGCGGGCCTTTCTTCTGGGGTCCCGGGCCGTATTGGGGTCCGTATTGCCGCTGGCGCTGCGGTCCCTATCGCTGCTGGCGCGTCTGCTACTAGATCCAATTTAGCTGAGGGCTGGACCCGCTAGTCCGGCCGAAGAAGAGGCACAGCTCTTGGAGTTGTGCCTTTTGTGTTTCGCGAGAGTCACCAGCACTGCGCAGTCTTTGACGCCGGGCTGGCGCGCTCGTCTTTCTTGCGTCGCGTAAAGCACAGGCTCATTCGGACATCCGCTTGCGGCATCTTGCCATTGCCGCTGTGATTGGCAGCTTTAAGGCTCCCCTTCCTCTTAAGCCATTTCACCCGGAATCCCTACCGTAGCACCCGATCGCGAATGCTGGTCCTGATCGAAATGGCGAGGCGGCGAAGAGCAGGGGAAATCGGTCTATTGAGCACGAGCGGCTTGATCTTGCCGCCAAAAAAGGTCATGTAGAGCACAAGATTTCCCGACATTCCGGCCGGTTAAGGTTCCATGGCAACAGTTCTTCTGGTTATTCACATCACCGTCGCGTTCTCCATGATCGTGCTCATCCTCCTTCAGCGCTCCGAAGGTGGCGCGCTTGGCATGGGCGGCGGAGGCGGAGGCTTCGTGACTGGCCGTGGCGCCGCGAACCTTCTGACCCGGACCACGGCGGTTCTCGCCGCCATCTTCTTCTCGACCAGCATTGCACTTGGAATACTCGGCCATCGCCCCGCACCGGCGCCAGTCGTTGGTATCCCGACGCCGGCTCGGGAAGTCCCTGGCTCCGCTCCGGCGGAGGAAAAGGCGCCTTCGTCGCTGCCGAGCCTCAGCCTCCATAAGCTGAAGCCGCAGACGCCACCCGCACAGGCGCCAACTCCGGCGGCTCCGGCGCAGCCTCAACTTCCGCAATCCCAGTAATCTTATATTCTTCAGAGAGCCTATGCGGCGGCGTCATGCCGCCGTTGAAAACCCTGAGCTTGGACTTTCGCTTGGGCCTCTGAAGCATTACGTTTCGAGTCCATGGCGCGATACATCTTCATTACCGGCGGCGTGGTTTCCTCTTTGGGCAAGGGTTTGGCATCGGCGGCTCTCGGCGCGCTGCTTAAAGCGCGCGGTTATTCGGTGCGGCTGCGCAAACTCGACCCCTACCTGAATGTCGATCCGGGCACGATGAGCCCGTATCAGCATGGGGAAGTTTTCGTCACCGACGATGGTGCTGAGACCGATCTCGATCTCGGCCATTACGAGCGTTTCACCGGGGTCTCGGCGAGACGGAACGACAACATCACGACAGGGCGCATCTACCAGACTGTGCTTTCTGCCGAGCGGCGGGGCGATTACCTCGGTGGCACGGTGCAGGTCGTGCCTCATGTCACCAACGCCATCAAAGACTTCATCCTGACCGGTAACGAGGACGCGGACTTCGTTCTCGCCGAGATCGGCGGCACTGTCGGCGATATCGAAGGGCTGCCATTCTTCGAGGCCATCCGCCAGCTCGGCAATGAGCTGCCACGGGGCGACGTCGTCTTTATCCATCTCACCTTGTTGCCCTACATCAAGGCCGCCGGCGAGCTGAAGACCAAGCCGACGCAGCATTCCGTGAAGGAGTTGCGCTCGATCGGAATTCAGCCGGATATTCTGCTGTGCCGGTCGGAGAAACATGTTCCAAAGAGCGAGCGAGCCAAGATCGCGTTGTTCTGTAACGTCCGCGAAAGCGCCGTCATCCAAGCGCTCGATGTGGCCAACATCTACGATGTGCCGCTCGCTTATCACGAGGAGGGCCTCGACCGCGAAGTGCTGGCCGCTTTCGGAATCCACGATGCGCCGGAGCCCGCGCTTGAGGTGTGGCGCGAGGTTTCCCGCCGCATCGCCAATCCCGACGGCGAGGTTTCGATCGCCATCGTCGGTAAATACACCAATCTCAAGGACGCCTATAAGTCGCTGATAGAGGCGCTGGCCCATGGCGGCATCAGCCAGGGCGTGCGCGTGAACATCCAGTGGGTCGATGCCGAGCTTTTCGAGAAAGGCGATCCGAGCGCGCATCTCGAAAACATCCACGAAATCATCGTGCCGGGAGGCTTTGGCGAGCGTGGCGCGGAGGGGAAGATCGAGGCCGCGCGCTACGCAAGAACGCGCAAGGTGCCGTATTTCGGCATTTGTTTCGGGATGCAGATGGCGGTCATCGAAGTCGCGCGTCATGTCGCGGGTATCAATGGGGCGAACTCGACCGAGTTCGGCCCGGCCGCCGAGCCCGTGGTCGGCCTGATGACGGAGTGGATGGCGGGCGAGACGGCGGTGCGCCGGCACGTGGACAGCGATAAGGGCGCTACCATGCGGCTTGGGGCTTACGAGGCGGTTCTCACCGAAGGCAGCCAGGTCGCGAAAATCTATGGGCGCCAGCGGATCAGCGAGCGCCACCGCCATCGCTACGAGGTGAACACCCACTATCTCGACCGCCTGGAACGCGCGGGCTTGCGCTTTTCGGGGCTGTCGCCAGACCATAAGCTGCCTGAGATTATCGAAATTCCAGGTCATCCCTGGTTCGTCGGCGTGCAATTTCATCCCGAGCTGAAATCGAGGCCGTTCGATCCGCACCCGCTGTTTGCATCTTTTGTCGGTGCGGCCCTCCATCAAAGCCGGCTTGTGTAAGGCACTTGCAAGCACCAGGCTCCCCGGGACAGCCCCGCTTGTCTTGCACGGCAGCCTTTTAAGACCACCTCCATCCCATGGCGAGTGCCTGGAGATAAGGGTGGCTTGCTTGTGTCCAACAGCCGCGAACCGGAGAACCGGCCATGACCAATTCTTTTGTTGTTCCGTCTCAATCCGGGCGCACCGCCATTGTGACAGGGGCCAGTAGTGGCATCGGGCTTTGGACGGCCGCCGGGCTGGCAAAGGCGGGGGCGCATGTTGTCATGGTGTGCCGGAACCCTAAGCGCGGCGAAGAGGCGAAAACCTTCGTGTCACGATTGGGCGGTCCCACGCCGGACCTTGTGCTTGCCGACTTCGCCGATCTGAAAGCAGTCGAAGATGCCGCGGTTACGATCTCTGCAGGCTATCCGCAAATTCATATCCTTGTGAATAACGCCGGTCTCTTCTCGCTCAACCGCGAGCTAACGAAAGACGGCTACGAGATGACGTTCGCGGTCAACCACCTGGCGCCATTCCTCTTTACGAACAAGCTCTTACCCGCGTTGGAACGCAGCGGCGAACAGAACCGGCACGCGCGTATCGTGACGGTTGCCTCGGCCGCCGCGAACCGCGCTACCATCGAATTGCGCGATCTCATGTCAACGCGGCGTTACAATATGCTCGGCGTGTATGGCCAATCGAAGCTTGCAAACATTCTCTTCACAAAAGAACTCGCCCGGCGCCTGCCGCCCCGCCCCATCTCGACGAATTGCCTGCATCCTGGCGTCGTCGGCACCCAGATCGGCAACAAGGGCGGCATGGCGGGGCTTGTGTGGTCGGCCATAAAGCCTTTCATCATTAGCCCGGAGGACGGCGCAGTGAACTCGCTTTATGTCGCGACCTCGCCGCAGATAGAGGGCGTGAGCGGCGCATTCTTCGTCAAGCAGAAACAGGCGCGCCCAAATCCGCTTGCGGACGATCAAGGCATCGCGGCCAGGCTTTGGTCCGAAAGCGAAAAGCTTGTCGAGGCAGCGCTCGCCAAGGATCGCGCCACCGCCTGAAGCTCATCGCCGGGATCCACGCTCGTAGGGGCTTGCGCACTCACCGGTAGCTAATCTACTTCGCTATAGACAACTGCCACTCCGGCTGCCTCCAACAAGCGCATGGCCTCGCGTGTTCGCCGGGCAAACTCAACTTCGCAGGCTTCGGTTTCGCTAAGGTCCGAGCACAGCCCCTTCGCCAGCATATCGCGGGTGAGCCTGAATGGGGCGCGGGGCGCGATGCCGGTGGTTTCGCCCGCAGCCGCTGCCACGGCAACACCGGCGGCGAGTGTTGCCCCGGTCAGGGAATCGACCAGCAAAAAAGTACCGGTCTCCGCGTGGACGCCGAACGGATCGAGTGCGGCTGCACGCGCGAGAACGATCGACGCTGTGACGATATCGTTCGTGGAGCAAAGGCTGCCGGGCTTTGGCGACAGCGTGTCGAGATCGATATGGGCGGTGATTTCGACTGACGCCACGGCGACGAGATCTGCTGCCGTCCTGAGCAGCAAGCTTCCGCAAGCGCTAAACGGTTTTTCGGCCAGCCACACCAGGTTTGCCTCGATGCTGTTCGCCTTGACCGGCAGCGCGCCCGTTTTGGCGAGCACCGCACCGCGGCTCACGTCGAGATCGGTGTCGAGGACGAGGGCCACTGCCTTGCCTCTGGTGGCCTTTTCGAGATCCCCGTCCATGGTCGCGATGCGCGCTACGCGGGCCGAACGCCCCGTCAGAGCATCGGTGACCTCATCGCCGACGCGGATCGTGCCAGAACTGATGGTGCCGGCAAGACCGCGAAAGTCTTGGCCATCGCGCAGCACGGTCTGGACCGGCATCCGGAAGCCGCCGTCCTTCGCGTTCTGGCGGACCGGCACACTTTCGAGATACTCAACAAGCGTTGGACCTTCGAACCATGACATTTCGCCCGAAGGCGCAGCAACATTATCGCCCTTTCGCGCAGACACCGGAATGGCGCGTGCCTCGACGAAGCCGAGGTCCGCGACCGCAGCCAGGAAGTCGCGCTCGATCTCACGGAACCGTTCTTCGCTCCATGATACGAGGTCCATCTTGTTGACCGCGAGCACGACGCGGGGCACGCCCATCAAATGAAGGATCGCCGCGTGACGGCGGGTCTGCTGTTTGACGCCGTGACGGGCGTCGATGAGCATGATGGCGGCATCGGCGTGGCTGGCGCCGCTCGCCATATTTCTCGTGTATTGATCGTGGCCTGGGCTGTCGATCAGCACAATTCTGCGTCCGGTTGTATCGAGGTACCGCCAGGCGATATCGATGGTTATGCCTTGCTCACGCTCGGCAACGAGGCCATCGAGCAGGAGACTATAATCGAGCCGCTCCGGTTCGCCCGAGGCTCTTGCTGCGCGCAAAACCATTTCGCGCTGGTCGTCCGGCAAATCCGACGCATCCCAGAGCAAGCGGCCGATCAGTGTCGATTTGCCGTCATCGACCGAGCCACAGGTGAGGATGTGGACCATCGCGCCTGATTCCGCGGCCGGGAGCGAGGCGTGCGCCGAGGCGTCTGTGCTCACGCGGTGCGGTTTATCGCGGGCGCCAGAAGCAACGGCCTTCAATCCGGCGTCCGCCGCGAGCGCCGTCATCAAAAATAGCCCTCCTGCTTTTTGCGCTCCATGGCGCCGGCCTCATCGTGATCGATGAGACGGCCGAACTCGTTCCGATGAGCGTGCCGCGACCGTTTCCTCAACGACGCTCTCGATATCCGCGGCGTCCGATGGAATGGCAGCCGTGATCGGCCAGCAGCCGAGCGTGCGGAAGCGGACCCTGCGCATGCGCGGCGCCTCGCCCGGCTGGAGCGGCATGCGCCCGTCGTCCAGCATGATGATCTGGCCGCCGCGTTCGACGGTGAGGCGATCCGCGGCGAAATAGAGCGGAACCACGTCGAGCCGCTCCCGCAAGATGTACCGCCAGATGTCACGTTCGGTCCAATTCGACAGAGGGAATACCCGCGCAGTCTCCCCCGCTCCAAGCCTGCCATTGAGAAGCCGCCACATCTCAGGCCGCTGCTGGCGCGGGTCCCAGCGATGGCCTGGCGCGCGGAACGAGAACACGCGCTCTTTCGCCCGGCTGGCCTCTTCGTCGCGCCTGGCGCCGCCAATGGCACCGTCGAAGGCGTGCCGGTCGAGCGCCTGCTTCAAAGCCTGCGTCTTCATAACATCGGTGTAGAGCGAGGGCGCGTAATCGATAGGATTGATGTTGTCCGCGACACCCTTCCCGTTGATATGCACGATAAGTTCAAGGCCAAGTTCACGGATAGTCTGGTCGCGGAACGCGATCATCTCGCGAGGTTTCCACGTCGTATCGATGTGCAGCAACGGAAAGGGTGGCTTCTGCGGCCAAAATGCCTTTCTGGCGAGATGCAGCAGCACGGTGGAATCCTTGCCGATCGAATAGAGCAGCACGGGCTTTTTGAATTGAGCCGCCGTTTCGCGGAAGATGTGAATGCTCTCGGACTCGAGCAGGTCGAGATGGGAATGAATAAGAGACATTAGGCTGCTTCCCCTTTGTGCGGCCGGTTATGAAGGCCGCATTCCTTCCGTTCCTCGTTCTCCCACCACCAACGCCCCGCGCGAATATCCTCGCCTGGGCTGACCGGCCGCGTACACGGCTGGCACCCGATCGACGGATAGCCTTGTGCATGAAGCGGGTTGATGGGAATGACATGCCCGGCGGCGTAAGCCTCTAAACGCTCCAGCGGCCAATCCGCAGCCGGGTTGAGCTTGATGAGCCCGAACTCCTCATCCCAGGCCGCGAAGGGTACGTCAGCCCGGCCCGCCGACTGCTCGCGGCGGAGCCCGGTGATCCATACCTCCGCGCCGGCGAGCGCCCGCTTCAAAGGGAGCACCTTGCGGACATGGCAGCAGGCCTTTCGCGCCTCGATCGAGTCGCGGAAACCGAACACGCCGTCTCTTGCGACGAGCAACTCGACGTCCCCGGCATCCGGTGCGATGACGCGAATCTTTATGCGGTAGCGTAACTCGCTGACCGCGATGGTCTCGATCGTCTCCGGAAAAAGCCTCCCGGTATCGAGCGTGAAAACATCAACGGCCACTCCGCTGGCGGCGATCGCATGGAGGATCGCCTGATCCTCGATGCCAAGGCTTGTCGAAAATGCGATCCGGCCCTTGAGGGCTCGCGCTGCCGCTTGAATGCGTCCGGTCAGATCCCCGCTGCGGGATAGATCGCTATTCATCGAACTTGCCAGCTCCGCGCAGGCCGGCGCACGTGCCGGCTGGTTCCCCGGCACCGTCATTGCGGGCTTCTCGCCATGTTCGCCTGCTGCTGTAATCGGAGGATGGTGCCGGCCGCTGCGCTGTTGCCCAACGGACGCTCACCTTTGTTGCAGTGCAAAATAAGGTAAACTTGGGCTTAATGAAACGGGGTCGTGCCAATAAGAATGGGTTTCTTTTGTGCAGTGCAATAACGGCGAAGATATTCCGGTTGGGCGGTCTCGTTGGCGATATTCCTCTCATTTCGGACGGCCTCTCGAAAATCGATTACACTCTTGGCCCGGCGTATGCGGGGGTTGGAGAGGCTTCACCGCAATGCATCTTCGGCAAACGAGCCCGCGCCTTGATCGATGGTCCGATTTCTTCCGCACCCAATTCGATGGCACGCTCTACCGGTGGGCACATCGCGCGCCATGAAAGGACGAGGCAACCATGCGAACAATGTGCGCTGCAACCGCAACCCTCCTCATCATCGATTTTCAGATGAGGCTCATGCCTGCCATCGCAGATGCGGGCACGGTGATAGCGAGAGCACGGCGCCTTTTGGACGCGGCTGTGATGCTCGACGTGCCGGTGCTTTGGACCGAGCAGAACGCCAAAGGCCTCGGCCCGACGATAGAAGCCCTCACGCCGCCGGCGCAAGCGGTCGCGCACAAGGTCACTTTCGATGCGTGCCGGTCCGAAGGCTTCATTGAATGGTTGGGAGACCGGCCCGACGTTGTCGTGGCTGGCTGCGAGGCCCATGTCTGCGTGCTGCAGACCGTTCTCGGCCTCATCGATGCAGGCCGGCGTGTGTTTTTGGTGCGCGACGCTTTGGGGGCCCGGCAGGGCGAAAGCAAGGAAACCGCGATCCGCCGCATGGAGCGCCACGGCGCCGAAGCCGTGACGGCGGAAATGGTGATTTTCGAATGGCTCGGGAGCTCGGCGCACCCGCGCTTCCGGGAGGCCGTCGCGCTGGTGAAGTGATGGCGTTATTTGCCGCCGGCGCTATCAGTGGACGGCGGCGGGCGTTTCGCTTAAACATCGCCAAGCAGTGGGCGGCAAAGGCTTTAGGACATGGGCTTGTTCAGCGATATCTTCACATGGTGGAACGGCGCGACGCTCTCGACGCGGCTCTATACAAATGCGAAGGGCGTGTTTGTGGGCGAAGACGATCGCGGCAACCGCTATTATCAAGATGCGGGCGGCAAAGGCACCGCCGGAAGGCCGCGGCGCTGGGTGATCTATAAGGGCTACGCGGAAGCGAGCAAGGTCTCCGCGGACTGGTATGGCTGGCTTCATTACATGACCGATACGCCGCCCGGCGAAGAGGCCTATCATCCAAAGCCCTGGCAAAAGCCGCATGAAGAAAACATGACCGGAACGCCGCTTGCCTATCATCCGCCCGGCAGCCTGGTTGGTGAGATGCGCCGGCCCAAATCGGACGGCGATTATCAACCCTGGAACGCCGATTAGCGTATGCCCGGCAGTTTTCGTCAGGCTTGGACCGCCGCGGGCTACGACAGGCATGCGCGATTTGTGTCCGATCTCGGCCAGGAGATCCTGAGCTGGCTCGACCCGAAGCCGGGCGAGCGCATTCTCGATCTTGGATGCGGTGACGGCGCCCTGACTGAGAAGATCGCTCTTGCCGGCGCGTTGGTTACGGGAGTCGATACAAGCACGGATTTGTTGCTCGCCGCTCGCGAGAGAGGGCTCGACGTCCGTCGAGTAGACGGCCATGCATTGACCTTCAACTCCGAATTCGACGCCGTTTTTTCGAACGCGGCCTTGCATTGGATGGCGGCACCGGAGAAGGTCCTTGCAGGCGTCGCCAAGGCGCTTAAACCGGGCGCCCGCTTCGTTGCGGAATTTGGCGGCCATGGCAATGTGGCGGCGATCGTGACGGCGCTCCGCTCGGCCGCGCTAGCCTTCGAGGGCGATCCCGCATTGGCGAATCCCTGGTTTTTCCCGTCCCCATCGGAATACAGGACGCTTCTCAGCGAGGCCGGTTTTAGGTTTGAGCGCCTGGAGTTGATACCGCGCCCCACACCCTTGCCGACGGGGATCGAAGGCTGGCTTATGACGTTCCGCAAGCCGTTCTTCGATCAATTCGAGGGCGCGAAGCGGCAAGCCGCGCTTGAGCATGCCGTTGAACTTCTCCGCCCCAGTCTCTGCGACCGGGCCGGCATCTGGACCGCAGATTACGTGCGCCTGCGTGTCGCGGCACGGCTTACGATCTGTTGAAGCGACTTCGATGGAGGGGCTATCGATGACAGCCTTCGAACAAAAAATATATGATCTCGGCTCCGCGACCCTCCGCCCGCTGAGCCTTCAGAATGCCGGCGTTCTCGGTGAGGCCCTGGCCTTCATGCCGCCCTGGTCTGTCATCGGCTGGCCCGCTGCGCGCTTGACTCGCGCCTTTCAAAGCAAGCAGCCTTCCGTGAACCGGTTCGAGATTTTGGCCGATGGCGAACTCGCGGGGATCGTCACCATTCAATACCCTTTTCTGCACGGTCCATACCTGCAGCTTCTCGCCATACTGCCTGCATATCAGGGGCAGAAACTCGGCTTGCGCGTTCTGCAATGGATGGAGGCCGAAGCGCGGGCGGAGGAGGCGCGCCAGCTCTGGCTCTGTGTCTCGACCTTCAACGCTGGCGCACGCGTGTTCTATGAGCGCTTCGGCTTCACCCCGGTCACCGTTCTGGAGAAGCTCGCTTCCGACGCCACCGACGAGCTTCTGATGCGAAAGCGTCTGAGCTAGGGGGGCGGCGGTTGATGACGGACGGCGATGAGCCTCCCTCATCCCTTCCTTCTCCCACCCGCATACGCTTGCGGACGCGGGTTCACGGAGTGGCTAGCTCGCCAAGGCTAGCTAGCGGGGGAGAAGAGACGCCTTTATACCGACTGCCATAACTTATGACACCTTTGCCCACCGCCGTCGCGTGAGGATAGCGATGCGTTGTGGCGCGGCCATCAATACGTTCCAGGCATCGCAGCAGGCATCGACGATATCCTCGTAGGTTCTGACCGCGAGCGCGTAGTCAAAACGACCTGCCCCGGGTAACGCCTAGTCCACGATCTCCATATCGCCTTTGAGTGCAATTTCCAGGATGCGGGCGGGGTGCCGTGCGGTGCGGCCGAGGCCATCGTGGATCTGCTTTCGGCAGGAGAAGCCGGTGGCCGCCAAAAGGGCGTCGCGGCCGGCCTTCCGGATTGCCGGGAATAGCGCGATTTCCGCCATGGCGAGCGATGCCTCGAAGGTGCCGGGTGTCATGCCCGTGACGCCGTTTAAACCGCAGCAACTCGGCGGCGCATCGCGCACCTCAAGGCCTGGCACGAGTTTGAGCACCGCCTGTGCCGCGTGTTCAAGCCCCAGCGCGCGCTCGTGGCAATGGCTTTGCAAGAGAAGATCGGCCTCGATGGATTTCAGGGGGAGCTTGAATTTGCCTGCGGCCAAGGCTTCGGCGGCGAACTCCTCGAACAGCAGCATGGCCGGCTTCTCCTTCATTGGCAGGCCGAGAGCCGCATACTCATCGCGCATCATCGTTGCGCAGGCGGGCTCGATGCCTATGACGGGAATGCCGGTTTCCTGGAACGCTTCAAGCGCCGCCATCATCCGGGCCGCCTCGCCGCGCGCTTCGGCGATGTAACCGGCATCGTAGTAGGTGCGTCCGCAGCAAAGCGGCCTCTCGCCCCTCTTGCCGGAGAAGGCGATGACGGCGTAACCGGCAACACTCAAGACATGCGCCGCCGCGCGCAAATTCGCGGGCTCGAACGTCCGGTTGAAGGTGTCCGCGAACAACGCCACCGTGCCCGCAGGTCCGGGCGGCGCCTTGTCCGGCGCGCGGAAGCGGCGCAGCGCCCATCTCGGCCAAGGCCTGTCGGCCGCCAACCCTAGCCTTCGCTCAGTGAGCTGGGCCAAACCCGGCAGGAGGTCGCGAATTGCGAGGAGCGCACCCCAGTGCCTCGCACGGTCCGCGTATTCGGGCAGGCGCGCAAACAGGTCCTGGGCACGCGATGTCCGGCCCAGTGCGCGGGCCGCGGCGAGCGACTCGGCTTTCAACTTTGGAATATCGATGCCAAAGGGGCAGGCCGTCCCGCAGGCTTTGCACGAGACGCACAGCGCCATGGTCTCGACCATCTCCGCCGAGCCAAGCGCGCCCTCGCCGAGCTGACCCGAAAGAGCCAGCCGGACGCTGTTTGCGCGCCCGCGCGGGCTATCGCGATCGTCATGGGTGACGCCAAAGGACGGGCAGGTGAATCCGGCCTCCGCGGTCCGGCACAGACCAAGCCCATTGCAGCGCCGGGCGTGATCGAGCGCGCGCGGCGTCGAAGCCGCCGATCCCCACGCAAGGGCGACCGGCGTGTTGTCTGCGGCCCTGCTCTCCCGGGGCGCGCGAAGCAGCGCTGCCTCATCGAAGCGCGGCGCAAGAAGGATTTTGCCGGGGTTGAGCACATGGCCGGGATCGAGCTGAGCCTTGAGCTCGGCGAAAAGCCCGATGGCCTCCCGGCCAAGCCGCCGTTCGAGCGCCTCGCTGCGCGCAAGGCCGATCCCATGACTGGCCGTCAGCACGCCGCCATAGCTGCGGAGCAGTTCCGCCATGTCATCGGCGAGCTGGCGCATGCGCTTTCGGTCTTGCGCGTGGCGCAAATTGAGGATGGGCCGGACGTGAAGGCAGCCTTGTCCCACCTGGCCATAAACGGCGGTGCGGACGCCATGCTTATCGAATAGCGCCTCCAGGTTCTCGCCATAAGCGGCCAGGTTTTGGATGGGGACCGCGCCATCCTCCAGAAAGGACAGGGGCTGCGCGGCGGATTTGAGCGACCAAGCCCTCACAAGGGCTTCCCGGCGCAGCCTCCAGAGAGAGGCTCTCGCGTTCTCACCGAGAACCTCGATCACACCGAACTTGCCGTGGCCGGCGTCTGAGACATAGTCGTCGAGCGCTTTGAGGAGGCGCGTATTGGCCACGGCGTTATCTTCGTCAAACTCGACGATCAGAACGGCTCCGGGCTCGCCCTGCAGGAGCCGCGCCGCTTGCGGGTCCGCCTTCGCTTGAACGGCAAGATATTCGAGCAAGGTGCGGTCCAGCAACTCAATGGCCGATGGGTTGAGCACCAGGATTTTCGGAACGAGCCGCAGCGCATCGCCGGTACTGGCGAACCGGCAAATGCCAAGAGCGCGGTTTGGAGGGCGGCGGGAGAGCCTCAGTTCGAGCTTCGTCGCGATGGCGAGCGTTCCCTCGGCGCCTGCCAGCAGCCGCGCCATGTTCTGATCGGTGGAACTCGCAAGCAATGTGCGCAGATCGTAGCCTTCCGGCTCCGGCGTTCCCGGCGCGCGCAAAGGCCAAAGCGTCGCGATGGCCTTTTCGTGCAACTCACCGAACTGGAGGAGATCGAGCAGGCGGTCCCGCCCAGGGGCGGCCGGCGCATCGGCTGATTCCGAGACATCGTTGAATACGACGCGATGTCCGTCGGCAAGGAAGGCGTCCACAGACGCCACATTGTCCCGCATCGAGCCATGGCGGAGAGCGCGGAGGCCACTCGAATTGTTGCCGAGCATGCCGCCGATCGTAGCTTGACGCGCGGAGGCGATATCGACGGGAAAGACGAGATCAAGCGCTTTGAGCGCCGCGTTTACGGCCGGGGGCGGGCAACCCGGCTCGGCGGTGCAACGGAGAGTGTCGGCGTCGATGTCCACGATCCGGTTCAGATATTTCGAAAAATCGACAACGGCGCCTTCACCGAGCGCTTGCCCTGCCGTCGAGGTGCCACCGCCGCGCGCAATAACGGGTAGGCCTTCCTCCCCCGCCATTTCCAGGACGATAGCGACATCTGCCGCCGACTTCGGGCACACGACGCCGGCTGGAAAGCATTGATACATGGATGCATCGGTGGCGTAACGCCCGCGCGTGAAGGGATCGCAGGCGGCGTCTCCTTCGATTTCATGCGCCAGCCTATCCCAAAACGCCCGCCCGGCTCTCCGGATAGCCATGTTCCCTCTGTGTCATCGCCCGGCTGAGTGACCGCCATCGACTCGCGAAGCGGCAAACCATGCCGCATAGTCTCTCGCTCCGCAACGGTCCGTTAACTGACCTCCGATATCAAGAGAGCGCGTCTTTGGGTTGTAATGCGGGGCGTCGTGTACCATGGGTCGAGGGCGGAAGAACGCGCGCTGGGGGCAAGTCTGCGCGGTGGATAAAGCGGCGCCGGAGGGCGATCAAAGGCTACGCCTCCGCCGGCCGCCTAGCAATTGCCCAAATCGGCCCCTGGGATTTGCGTGGCATGCAGCGCCGGATTGGCTGCGGCGCGTCGCCAAACATCCCTCAGGCCGGTCCATGATTGTAACAGCACTCGTCGCATCGCTTTGCGCCTGTTCCGTCTCGAAGAGCCCTCGCACGGTCGATGAAACCCAGCAACTGAGCCCGAGGGTGATCAGGGTGGGAGATCCCGTCCCAAAAGGCGGCGGCGTCTTCAAGCTCGGAGATCCCTATCTTGCGGGCGGAAAGTGGTATGTCCCCATCAACGATCAATCCTACGACCGCGTCGGTATCGCCTCCTGGTATGGCGATTTCTTCCACGGCCGCCGCACCGCCAATGGCGAAATCTACGATATGAATGCGCTCACGGGTGCGCATCCGACCTTGCCGCTGCCGACCTACGTCGCGGTGACCAATTTGGCCAACAGCCGCACCGTCGTGGTCCGCATCAACGATCGCGGCCCCTATCACGACGGGCGCATCATCGATCTATCTCACCGCGCAGCCCAGGAACTTGGCTTTTACGGCCATGGGAGCACCGCGGTTCGCGTCCGTTATCTCGGCCCGGCGCCGCTCGATGGCGACGACAGCTATGAGCGCTCCGTGCTTGCGCGGCAGCCTTGGGCAACGCATGTCGTCTCGCACGCTACGCCGCCTGCCACGCCCAAGCAAGATTTTCTGGCGGTTGCGGTCATGACGGAGTGGCCGGTTGTGGTGCAAAAGGGTGGGTTCGAAAAGCGGCGGAACACGGACGGCGAAAGCTGGTTGACAAGCGCACAGCCGGCAAGCGCCAAGCCGGCAGCATATTCTGCTGGCCGATGATTTGAATCGTGGGCGCGATCACCTAAATCTTAGCCAACCGGCGGCCGAGTTGTTATAAACACGTACATACGAGCCGGGATCGGTACCCCATGCGCCTTCTTTTCTTTTTCTTTAGCCTCCTCGTGCTGCCGCAGCTCGCCGCCGCGCAGCCCTCGGCCACGTTTCAAACGGCAGCCTCGGAAGCGATCCTCATCGATGTCGATTCGGGCACCGTTCTTTTCGAAAAGAACGCCGACAAGCTCTTCGCGCCAGCGAGCATGAGCAAGATCATGACGCTGGAAATTCTTTTCAAAAAGCTAAGGGCTGGCGAGATTTCGCTTGAGACGGAATTCCCAGTGAGCCTTTACGCCTGGAAAACTGGAGGCGCGCCCTCGCGCACGACGTCCATGTTCGTGCCCCTCAATCAATCCGCGAAGGTTGGCGATCTCATTCAGGGCATCGCCGTCCAGAACGCGAACGATGCCTGTATTGCCGTGGCCGAAGGGCTCGCCGGAACGGACGATGCGTTCGCGCAGATGATGACGGAGGAAGCGCGGGCACTTGGGCTTGAGAAATCGACGTTCGGAAATTCCTCGGGCTTGCCCCACCCGTCGAACCTGATGACTGCCCGCGAGCTGGCGAAGCTATCCATCCACGTCATCAAGGAATATCCCGACTATTATAATTACTTCGGGCAAAGAGAGTTCAAATACCGGACCTACACGTTCAAGAACGTCAACTCGCTTCTCAACGCCGCTCTCCCCTTAGACGGCCTTAAGCTCGGATTTGCGGAGGGTGCGGGTTATAGCATCACCGCTTCGGCGCCGAAGGATGGCCGGCGGCTGGTTGCCGTGATGAACGGCTTCGAATCGGACCGCAACCGCCGCGAGGAGACGCTCAAATTCTTGAGCTGGGGCTTTGCCAACTTCAAGTCTTATAAAGTGTTCGACAAGGATGAGGTGATTGGCGAAGCGAGGGTATGGGGCGGCCTGAAATGGACCGTGCCCGTGAAGACGAAATCCGAAGTGCGGATTTTGTTGCCCGTCGCGGCCAAGGATCTCCGGATCAAGGCCCAGATTATCTATAAAGGGCCGCTAAAACCGCCGGTTAAGGAAGATGACCGGATTGGGGTCGTGCGGATCACCTCGGATAGCACAGGCACATCGAATTCGATGCCGCTTTATGCAGCATCGAGCGCTGACGACGGCGGTGTTGTGTCCAAGGGGATCGATTCCATTCTGCTCGGCGTCAATTCCTATGTTTCGGACGCTGTGATGAAACTCCTGAAGAAGCCGGCACCACCTCAGCAGCCAGCAGCGGCCGTGGCGCCCGCTATCTCGAAATCGTGACGCCGGGCAAGTTCATCACGCTTGAGGGCGGCGAGGGCGGCGGCAAGACGACCCAGGCGGCGCGGCTGTCCGAGTCGCTGCGCCGGGCCGGGCTCACCGTGCTTCAAACGCGGGAACCGGGAGGAACGCCCCGCGCCGAGGCTATCCGCGAGGTTCTCCTTTCGGGAAAGGCCAAGCGCTTCGGAGCCCTCGGCGAGGCCGTACTTTTTTACGCGGCGCGTGAGTCTCATCTGGCGCTTGCGATCAGGCCTGCGCTGAAGCGCGGCACCTGGGTCGTTTGCGACCGCTTCAGCGATTCGACACGCGCCTACCAGGGCGCCGCAGGCGGCTTGCCAATATCGATCATAGAAACTCTCGATCAAGCCGTAGTCGGCGAGACCCGTCCGGACCTCACCCTTATTCTCGATGTCCCCCCGGAAACCGGCCTGCGCCGGGCTACCGCGCGCAAAAGCGAAGACGAGGCGTCGCCGGAAAAAGCTCCCGACCGGTTCGAAGCCATGAACCTCACCTTTCACAGTAGCCTTCGGGAAGAGTTCCTCGCCATCGCGAAGGCTGAGCCGGAGCGCTGCGCGTTGATTGACGCTTCAAAGGATGCGGCGCAGGTTGCGGACGATGTCTGGTCCGTTGTGCGGGAGCGGTTTAAGTTATAGTTTCGGCGAAGTGCCCCCTCACCCCGTCCCTCTCCCCAGGGGGAGAGGGAGAGAAGTCGCTACCCTCTCGTCGAATCAAGAGAGACCTCCAGGCGTACTCTCTCCCCTTGGGGAGAGAGACAGAGTGAGGGGGTCTTCAACACCCCTTACCGCAACAGAAGCATGGCAAAGCGCACAACAGCCAGGACGAAATCCTCCGAAGGCGAGGACGTGGAAACCGGGGCAACCCGGTTGCATCCCCGGTTCACTCAAATCCTGCTGGGCCATACGGACGCCGGGCAAACTTTCCTGCGCGCGTACAATAGCGGCGCGCTTCATCACGCATGGTTGCTGACGGGCGAGCAAGGCATCGGCAAAGCGACGTTCGCATACCAAGCCGCGCGCTTCTTGCTGAGCCGGGGCGCAAGCGGACCGGAGCAAGCCGATACGCTTTCTGTGCCCGCGGACGATCCCGCCGCCCGCCAAATCGCAGCGGGCGCTCATTCTTCGCTGTTCGTTCTCGACAACACCCTGGCCGCAGCCGCCAGTTCTTCAATCGGCGTGGACGAAGTTCGCAAGCTGCGCTCTTTCCTCGGCCTTACCAGTCCCGGCGGCTGGCGCACAATGATCGTCGATCCCGCGAACAATCTCACCATCGCGTCGGCAAACGCGCTCCTCAAGGCGGTGGAGGAGCCGCCGCCAAGGACTGTCTTCTTTCTCATCAGCCATGGGGCGGCGGCCGTGATGCCAACAATCCGTTCGCGCTGTGTGAAGCTTAGCTTCCGGCCACTGAATTTCGCGGATTTTTCAGAGGCCGTCTTGGCTTCTTGCGCATCGGCGCAACTCGACGCTCCGGACGCCGGGGCCCTCATGACGCTGCACGGCCTTTCCGGAGGCTCTCCCGGC
This sequence comes from uncultured Alphaproteobacteria bacterium, assembly GCA_963817705.1. Classification (GTDB taxonomy): domain Bacteria; phylum Pseudomonadota; class Alphaproteobacteria; order Rhizobiales; family Rhodomicrobiaceae; genus Rhodomicrobium. The sequence continues at coordinate 585,195 of CAWFPF010000001.1, read as the reverse complement.
CGGTCGCTCGACTTCATCGCGGGAGGCCTGCTTTCCCTGGCCGGGACGCTGGACAAGATTATAGACGGCCTGCCCCGGATGGACTTCGCTCTTGTCCACCGTCTCATTCAAGCGGGCAGCGGAGCGCGGAATGCAGAGACGTTTCTTCGCTTGTGCGACTTGATCGAGGGGCGGATCGAGGACCTGGCGAGGCGATGCTTGGCAAAGTCAACGGGCTCCGGCGCAGCTTGGGCGGAGCTTTGGGCGAGCCTGCGGCAGCGCCGGCTGGAACTTGAAGCGCTTAATCTCGACAAAGGAGCCTTCCTCCTGAGCGCATTTTCCGATATGGAAAGAGTCGCGCGGAAGCCATCCTGACTTCCCGGCCAGAGACGCGCTGCTCAAAAAAAATCTCATGACAGAGACCGAAGCAAAAACACATTTTACCATTTCGACCGCCATATCTTATCCGAATGCCGAGCCGCATATCGGCCACGCCTACGAGGCGATCGCAACCGATGCGCTCGCGCGCTTCAAGCGGCTCGACGGTCATTCCGTCTTTTTCATAACGGGCGTGGATGCGCACGGCCTCAAGATGAAGCAGACGGCGGCCAAGCTTGGCGTTACGCCTGCGGAGCTGGCGGATGAAAACACGCAAAAATTTAAGGATATGCTGGCCGCGCTTCACGTGAGCTACGACGATTTCATCAGTACGCGGGAAGAGCGCCATTTCAACTCGGTCAGCGAAATTTGGCGCCGCATGGAAAAGGCCGGCGATATCTATCTCGCGGGCTATAAGGGCTGGTACTCGGTTCGCGATGAGGCGTTCTACGCAGAAAGCGAAACGGTGCGTGGCGCCGATGGCGTGCGGCTTGGGCCGCAGGGAACGCCGGTCGAGTGGACGGAGGAGCAGACCTATTTCTTCCGGCTCTCGAAATACGAAAAAAAGCTGCTGAAGCTTTACGAGCAGAACCCGGACTTCATATTACCGCCCGAGCGACGCAACGAAATCGTGAGCTTCGTGAAAGGCGGATTGCAGGACCTCTCGATCTCCCGCACGACGCTCGACTGGGGCATCCCCGTTCCAGGCGCGCCGGGACATATTATCTATGTCTGGGTCGATGCGCTGACCAACTACATCACCGCCGCAGGATTCCCAAAGGTCCGGTCGAAGGCTTGGAAGGAGCGCTGGCCCGCCCAGGTTCATGTCATCGGCAAGGACATTACGCGCTTCCACGCGGTGTACTGGCCCGCTTTTCTGATGTCTGCGAAAATTCCGTTGCCTGAGCGCATCTTCAGCCACGGCTTCGTCAATTACAAGGGCGAGAAGATGTCGAAATCGCTCGGGAATGTGATCTTGCCGCAAGACCTCATCGGGACCTATGGGGCCGATCAAGTGCGCTATTTCTTCCTGCGGGAGGTGCCCTTCGGTCAGGACGGCAACTACACCCACGAAGCCATCGTCAACCGCATCAACGCGGACCTGGCGAACGACCTGGGAAATCTCGCGCAGCGTTCGCTGTCGATGATCGCGAAGAATTGCGCCAGCAAAATTCCTGCGCCTGGCCCGTTTAGCGATGCGGACACGCAACTTCTGGAGGCCGCCCAGGGTCTGCTTCCTCTTTGCCGTGAGGCTATGGCCCGGCAGGCCATTCATAAGGCCATCGAGGCGGTCTGGCACGTTGTCGCGGAAGCGAATCGCTACTTCGCCGCGCAGGAGCCGTGGTCGTTGAAAAAAACGGACCCGCAGCGCATGGGAACTGTGCTGTATGTTACCGCGGAGACCGTCCGGCGGGTGGCGATTCTGAGCCAGCCCTATGTCCCGGGGTCGGCGGTCAAATTTCTCGACCAGTTGGGTGTGCCGGAGGATGAGCGGAGCTTCGAAGCGCTCGAAGAGGGGCGCGCACTGAAGCCTGGGACGACGATTGCCACTCCACAGCCGGTCTTCCCGCGCTATGTTGAGGATGAACCTCGCGCGGCGGAATGAAGAGTAGGAATGAAGGGCAACGGGTAATAAGACCCCCTCACCCTTGCCCTCTTCCCAAAGGGAGAGGGAGAAGAAGCTGCGGATCTCCACCTTTTGGGAAATGAGCAATTCGAGCGTGCTCTCTCCCCTGAGGAGAGAGACAGAGTGAGGGGGTCTTAGACCGTTTGCGATGCTGGCGTTGTAACCTGGACTTGGAATGTTAGTAGATAGTCATTGCCATCTGGAGTTTCCCGATTTCGCGGAGGAAATAGACCAGACCGTAGCCCGTGCGCGGAACGCGGGTGTGGGCCACATGCTCACGATTTGCACGCGGGTGCGGAGGTTCGCCGAGGTGCTGGCCGTAGCGGAGCGCTTTCCCGATGTGACCTGTTCGGTGGGCACTCATCCGCATTCGGCGGGCGAAGAGAGCGACATCGCGCTATCGCAGATCGTAGACCTCACGGCGCATCCGCGCACCGTCGCGATTGGCGAAGCGGGCCTCGACTATTTCTATCAAAAGAGCAGCCGCGAAGATCAGGAAGCTGGTTTCCGCCGGCATATCGCGGCGGCGCGGGAAACCGGTTTGCCCCTCGTCATCCATACGCGAGACGCGGATGAAGATACGGCGCGCATATTACGCGAGGAAATGGCAACGGGTCCCTTCAAGGCGGTGCTCCATTGCTTTACCGGCGGACCGGCCCTCGCGGAGACAGGCATCGAGCTTGGGCTCTACGTCTCGTTTTCGGGCATTTTGACGTTCCCAAAGTCCAATGCGTTGCGTGTGCTCGCGGCCTCGCTGCCCCTGGACCGGTTACTCGTCGAAACGGATGCGCCATTCCTGGCGCCGCATCCCAACCGAGGCCAGAGGAACGAGCCCGCCTTTGTGCGCCGTACCGCCAAAGTCCTGGCAGATGTGAAAGGGGTGAGCGAAGCGGATGTCGCGGCGATGACAACCTCGAACTTCTTCACGCTGTTTTCGAAGGCGAAAGCTGTGGCGGACGAAGCCGCGAAAGCCGGCGCCTCATGACGCTCTGCTTCGTTAACGTCATGAAAATCCGCAGCACCCTCATCCTGTCCTTCTCCCGTCGGGAGAAGGGACGTTTGAACTATCCGTTGGGCCTGCGGGGAGGGGCTTCAAGCCATGGCTTATGCGGTTAACCTCATGGCCGGATCCGGTATGGAGACGGCATGACGCTGCATATCACGATCCTCGGCTGCGGCTCGTCGACCGGCGTGCCGCGCGTCGGCAACGACTGGGGCGCGTGCAACCCCAGCAATCCGAGAAACCGGCGCCGCCGCTGCTCGATCCTCGTAGAAAAGATCGCGCCGGCTGGACGAACATCTGTTCTGATCGACACGTCGCCCGATCTCCGCGAGCAACTCCTCGGCGCGGGCATCACCCGCCTCGACGGTGTGATTTACACCCACGATCACGCCGATCACACCCACGGCATCGACGATCTACGCATGCTTTGTTACACGCAGCGCCGCAAAATCGACGTCTGGGCCGATCCGCGCACAATCGCGCTCTTGCGCCAGCGCTTCGATTACTGCTTCGAAACGCCGCCGGGGTCTAGCTATCCGGCGATCGTCAAGGGTCACACGATCGAGAACTTCGCGCCTGTCACCATCGCGGGGCCGGGCGGCGAACTCACCTTCCAGCCGTTCCGGCAGATCCATGGCGATATCGATACGCTCGGCTTCAGGGTCGATGGTGTGGCCTATTCCTGCGATCTGAACGACCTGCCGGAGGAAGCGCTGCCGCATCTGCGGGGTCTCGACCTCTGGATCTTGAACACGCTCCGCTACACGCCGCATCCGAGCCACCTGTCGATGACGAAGGCGCTCGGCTGGGTCGAGCGCATGCAGCCGAAGCGCGCCATCCTCACCCATCTGCACATCGAAATCGATTACGATGAACTCGCGGCGCAGCTTCCACCTGAGGTTGTTCCCGCCTACGATGGAATGGTGCTCGAAGTCTAATCCCCAATATTGAAGCAAATTAGGGGGTGCAACCTATCAATTGCTGGGGTTGTCTGGCATCCAACACAACCTGTAAAGCCGTTCCCTAGTATTCGTAACCCTTTCGCAACAGTTTTACAATTTACTCTATCTGAGGTTGTTATCCCCAAACCTCGCCTCCGCGAATCGCGTAGATATCGGCAAGCCGCAACCTGAAATTGCGAAAAATACGGCGGCGGCAAGTCTGAAATCTGGCAACTAGGCGTTCCGTGCGGGGGCGCCAGGGGAGATAACTATGAAGCTTTACAGTGTACTGACGGCTGTCGCCGTTTCCGCTCTTCTTTCAACCGGCGCGCTCGCGGCGAACGGCTTTGGCGTAAGTGTCCATAGCGGCGGCGGCAGCAATGTCAGCCAAGGCGCCGGCGTGAATGGCCTTTATGCGACAGGAGCCGCTGGCGCTCAAGGCTCAGCTGACGTTTTCACGGCGGGCTCAGCCTCAGGCGTTCAGAACACCAGCACGACCGGCACTTTGAACGGCGTCGGCGTTGGCGCAGGCATCGTTGGCGGCGGCGGTGGCGGATGCAGCTCCGTTTGCGGCGCCGGGCTGGTTGGAGTGGGAGCCACAGGAGGCGCGTCCGTTTCGCAAAACACGGTCACAACCACGGGCGTCTATGGCGAAATTCAATCCAATAGCTCGGCGACAAATGCTTCTGGCGTTGGGTTTGGCGGCGGCGGCAGCCACATCAATGCGGGCGGCGGCAATACCGTTGGCGCAAGCATCGGAGGCGGACTCTAATCACTTAGCTGAGAAGAACTGGTTCTCCGGGGCGCTCGCGTTTCCCGGCGAGCCAGTTTTCCTTCTGTTGCCAGCAAAGGAATAGTGAAGATGCGCCCCGTGGAACGCCGATTTTGCCGGATCCTTATTCTGTCCGCCATCTCTATCCCAGGATACGGGGCGCCTGCGCTGGCGGGAGGGGGATATTCCGATCCAGGCTTTGTGCAGCAAAGCCAGGCTGGTTTTGTGGCAAACTCCTCCTCAAAAGGGAGCTCCGTTTCCACAGAATCCGTCACGATCAGCCTGTCTAACGACGACGTAAGCCTGACATCCACTACAACAGGTGTGGGGGCGGGCGGCCATTCTGCCAGCAGCGTTGCGTTATGGGACACAACAACCGTCAAGACAACGGTTCCGGGAAACGTGGCCGTGGATAGCAGTTCCTTCTCCCTGACGTTCGCCAAGGGCGGCGGTTCACTTTCCTTGGGTGAATCCACCACCGAGGTAACCGTCGTCATCAACGGCAAGACTTACGTCATGGCCAAGGAACTCGCGATTGCCTTTGCGCGTGGCACACCCTACGGAGGAAGCTCCTGGGTAGAGGTCGACGGCACTTTGTCGATGCCAGCCAGTTCCTCCTCATCAGCGCCGGTCGCAAACAGTAAGCCAAACGGCCCGCGATAGCGAGCCGTTTGACGGAATCAAAAGTAGCTAGCGTCTGACTGAATTTACAGTTCAAGAGCCAAGCGCCCGCCGCGAGCTCCTGGATTGACGGGTTTCTATAGCCAGAACCCTTACGTTTGGGGAGGACCATTATGGGGCGTTCGCTTATTAGCTTGACGGCGCTATTTACGGGAGCGCTGGTGGTTCAGCCCGCAGCGGCGCAAACCGGTCCGGCGCCCTGGGCGGCGGACGTCGTGGTCCCCGTGCCCCCCCCCGCGCCCGTTGGTTTTGCCGTGGCACCGGGTACAACTTTCGTGCCTACGGCTTTTTCCGAAATTGGCTACGACTTCAACCCCAACCAGACGTTTTCCAATACACAGGGATCGGCCTTTATCCGCTCCGGGGCTGGGTTTAATCTGGCCTCCGTCAGCCCAACGACGGTGGCGAATATAAGCGCCGCCGGCAGCATGCTGGACTATTTCAACGAGACGATCTTCGGCGAACCGCTGCGCTTCGCAGGAGCAGCGCAAGCGAATATCACCACTCTCGTTCAGCCCGGCATGACCTTCGCCTCCGGGGCTTACATCAACTACGACGACCAAAGCTACAATCCGAATCAGACCGCCGGCGCTAATGTGGAACTTGCCTATCGGGACGGTCTTTTTGCGAGCGTCTTTCGAGGGCGGTTCTTCGACGTCCAATATCTCGACGCGTCCGCGCTCCCCGCTTCTCCGGTTAACTTGAACTCGGCATTCAATTACAATCGCATCGAAGGAACTTGGACCGGCCTTCTCGGCACGAACTGGCCGGTTGCGCCTTATGCCGAGGTTAGCGGAGCGCGGGTGGACTATACCGACCAGCCGGACCCCGCTTTGGTGAACCGCAGCGCGGACGACTACCACGCCAAAAGCGGCGTTCGCGTGACCCTGTCGCCAGCCCTCTACACCGACCTTGGCTGGCGCTTCAACTGGCGCGATACGGACGACCGGCGTGTCCCATACTACGACTCCAGTTACTTCGACGGCGGCCTGACTTGGCGCCCTTCGCCATTCCTACTCTTCGCTGCATCGGTTGAGAGGTATATCGGCGAACCTTCGACGGACTACGCGGTTCTTTCCGACGTGAAATCCTACGCAGTGAAGATGACCTATCTCCCCGTGCCCGGCGTGTCCACGACCGCCGCCGGTGGATGGCAGGTTGTGCGCGACATCGGCAGTGGCGTTCATTACAATTCGGTGTTCATCGACGGGCAAGTTGCTTGGGACTACAACAATCACGTTCAATTCTATACAGCGCTCCACTACCAACAATACGAGCTTGATTACCAGTATCTCGCCTACAACGACTTGCGAGTCATGACAGGCATTCGCATTATCCCGGACGGTCAGGATCTGTTGAACGGTGAAAGTCCAAACAGCCTGCTCGCGCGCCTCGCCGATGCCCACAGGCCCGTCGATTCCGATCTGACCGTCTGGGCCGGCTATTCTTGGTTCGGACTGCCAGACATGAGGATGGTCACGAAGGTCGGTGGACCTTCTTTCGACCAAGCCCTTGGCCAGGAGAACAATGGCGACGGCAGCCTCGATGGCTGGCGCATAGATGCGAGGCTGGCGAATTTCGCCGAAGGGGTTTCGCCGGGCGGGGGCGCTATAAGTTTCGGCGTGTCGGGTTTCTTCGCGAACTACCAAGGCGCCACGAATTCGCATTGCATGTTTAATCAGTCGAGCGATTGCGCGATCGTAAACATTGTCGATGCCAATCCGGCTATGCCTAACAACACTGGGCCGTTCGGTAATCTCAACGTCAAGACAAACCGCGAGGTCGATTATTATGGTGTTGCCGTCGATGCCCGTTTCGGTTCCTGGGCTGGCGGTGGCTTTAAGGATGGCCCGCCTGTTGAGGTGCCGTCCCCGTTCAGAGTTGGCGTTGCCATGCGCGGGATAAACGAAAGCGCGAGCTTGACGTCGGTCGACCCGCTGGTCTGCGATCCCGTGAAGTACAAGGAGATGCTGAACTCCTATTATTATGGCGGATATGTCGGGGTCGAGCAGAAGGCATTGTTCGGAGACGGTTGGATGATCGGCGTCGACGCAACCGCCGGCCTCTACTACACCGACGTTGACTATCAAGGGCGCTATAATGGTTACACCGCCGTTATTCCTGTGGGCTACTTCGCGGATAGCGGCGCTGTAAACTCCAGCTTGGATAAAGCATCGTTCATTGGCACGCTTCGCCTCGACCTCCAGCGTCAACTCGGATGGGGTACGCTTGGCGTGTTCGCGCAAGGCGAGTATTTGAGCTATGTCCCGCGCATCCTTTACAACAACAACGACCCGGCTACCGGCGTGATTTGGGGCGGGATCGCGGGTACTCAGAACGGGACGCGGATCGCATCGGGCGACGCGTTCAACGTCACCACGGGCTTGAGCCTGTCCTGGCATCTGAATTAGAGCATCCGACGCTCGATGTTCGCCGCCGTTGCGAGCATATCGAAACAATCCAAGTTTAAGTCTCGGATATTGAGTTGGGATCGCCACGGCGGCAAATGCCGCCGTGGCGATGACAGTCCGCCCAGTTAAGGGCTCAACGCTACAAAATGCGGCGGCGACCAATCCCCGAAGTTACGCCTTGTCCATGCCGTTGGCATTCCTACGGGAGAGTTCTACGTTTGACACGGCGTCTGGCCGGGGGCGCGGCGCGCAGCCCGGCTCTGCAAGTCTCTGGCGCCCGGACATCGTGTGCAAAGGGCCGCCTTCCCACCTGCGCAAAATCGGGCGGCGTGTGGCGCGAAGTCTTCATCGCTATAATGGAGTTGATTCCGCGTCCCGGTTTAGAGCACGTTGTTTAGACTGCACCTTCGTCATGGCCGGGCTTGATCTCATCAAGTACGGCCATGACCCCGGGCGTTTAGAGTCATGACAGTTTGCTTTAGACGCGCCCTGACTTAATCCTGCGTCAGCCGGTAGCCGAGGAAGCGTTGGGAATCGATCGGATCGGTTCCAAGCCTTTGGCGCAGGCGTTTACGAAGCTTGCTGATATGGCTTTCGATCACGTTCTCGTCGATGCCATCGTCAAACAGGCCATAAACGAAATTGAAGATTTGCGTTTTCGTCACGCGGCGCCCTCTGTTCGACATGAGATATTCGAGGATGCGGCGCTCGCGCCGGGGCAGGGGCAGCGGTTCGCCATCGATTTCGGGGTCGCGGCCGTCTGAAAAGACACGGATGCGCCCGGCAAGCGCCGGCTGAGTATCGGCCTGCGCGCGCCGGCTGATGGCCCGGATGCGCGCGAGAATTTCGCGGACGTGCACGGGCTTGCGGACGACGTCGTCCACGCCGGCCGCGAACAGCTCCAGCGTATCGTTCAACGACTTCGTCTCGTTCATCGCAATGACCGCCGCTGCTGAACGCAACTTGATCTTGACCGGAACCTCTTCACGGTTCTCAAAATCGCCGAGCAAGAAGGCTTCCACGGCATCGATGTCGGGCTCTGGCGCCGTGTTGACCCACTGCCTAAAATCGTGGGGCGCCAGCCCTGTCGCAGATACGCCTTCGCGGCAAAACCAAGCCGTGTAGCCGCTCAAAACGGTTTCGCGGTCATCAACTATCACAATCATCGCTTCCCCGATTCGCCGAGACTTAGTTGGCGAAAGGTTAACGTTCGGCGGCGGCGGCGGCAACCTAAGATTGTCCACGCCGGAACTTCAACCGTAGGCCTGGCTGCTCTATTTTTGCGGTTGTGGCGGGAAAGACGCGCTTGCGGGCCATGCTTGGCTGTGCATTGTGGGTATGATCGGATTGGGGAGAGGCGGGAGGTTGCACATGAGTTTCCAGCGGACGGCGGGTGTCGCGGCTGTGCTGGCCTTCACCCTTTGGCTTCTGCCATCTTCTCCGCTCGGCGCCGCGGAAGAGGCCGCTAAGTGCTCTGGGCAATCCGCCGAGCCGCTTGTCAAGCTGCTTCAGCCGCCGCCTTGCGAAACATGCGAAGAGACAAAGGCCGAACTTGACGAACTGGCGGGTCTGGAGAGCACCCGCACCAAGGAACAGGAGAGCGCCGCGCTGAACGATGCAATAGGAACCGTTGCCCGCTTTATCGAGGGTGCGGGAATAGCGGTCGAGGCGAAGGCCCTCGATGCGTGTGAGGGCTTCTTCAGGGACCGCCGGAAGGAAGAAGCCGCCGCGGTCGAAGCAGCCAAGAGCGCGTTTTGCCGCCTCCGGCCATTCAACACGCAGGGCAACGGCCTCCATCCCGTTCAAGGCAGCAAACCCGAGACGAGCTTCTCCTACCCTTCGGGGCATGCGACCTGGGGGAGCACGCTTGGCTTGCTGCTTGTGCGGATGTTGCCGGAGAAGCGCGCCGAGCTTTATGCGCGGATCAACAGCTACGCCCGCAGCCGTATGGTAGCTGGCGTTCACTTCCGCAGCGATGTGGAAGCGGGAAAGCTCCTCGGCGCGGCGCTTGCGAACGCCGTCCTAGCATCGCCGGACTTCAGCCGCGAATTCGACGAGGCTAGAGCCTGCGTGCGCAAGGCCGTGGGGCTACCTTAATCCGGGCTGAAAGAGTCGCGTTTGGCGGTTTCAATCTGCGGAAAGCGCCACACGCGGGCTGCATCGCCGGGCAGCCGGCAGGCTCAGGATAGATGGAGTTCCCCGCGTGCCGCAATCGCCTCCGCCATGGCGAGCGTGTGGCGCGCGATGTCCGCGTGCAGCCGCTCGACCATGCGGCCGTCGATGCTAATCGCACCCTTGCCCTGGTTCTCCGGCAGATCGAAGGCGTCGACGATCTTTTTGGCGGCGTGGATCTCTTCCACCCAGGGCGAAAACACCTCGTTGCAGGGCCAGATCTGGCTCGGGTGGATGAGCGTTTTTCCATCCATGCCAAGCGCCCGGCCTTGCAAGCATTCCTCGCGGAAGCCGGCTTCGTCGGACAGCGAGTTGTAGACCCCGTCAACGACATCCAGCCCAAAGGCGCGCGCCGCCGCGACCGTGAGGGATAAGGACGCGATCAGCGGCAGCCTGTCAGCCCTCACTTGCGCGTGCGTGGCCTTGTTGAGGTCGTTCGTGCCGAGCACGAAGCAGGTGAGCGGCAGCGCCGACGAGGCGGCGGCTTGCCCGATCTCCTTGAGGTTGAGGATCGCAAGCGGCGTCTCGATCATCGCCCAAAGCTCGATGGTGCAATCGGAGGGCGCGTTTTTCCGCGCGTGCTCCAATTCGCGCGTTGTCTCCACTTTCGGGATCAGAATGGCGTCGGGCTTCGCTTCGAGGGCGGCCGCAAAATCCTCGGCGGCATAGGGTGTCGAAAAGCCGTTGATCCGGATGACCACTTCGCGCAGTCCAAATCCGCCGGCCCGGACCGTATCGCACACCTGAGCGCGTGCAATGTCCTTTGCGGCCGGCGCCACCGCGTCCTCCAGATCGAGGATCAGCGCGTCAGCGGGTAACGTTTTTGCCTTTTCGAGCGCGCGAGCGTTCGATCCCGGCATGTAAAGCACGCTGCGGCGAGGCCTCATCATGACAATCTCCTTGAAATTCCCGTTATTGTTTTGGCGCGAACTGTCCTATATGCGTGCGGCACACGCGCCTTCGCGATGGTGTCAGCGCGCCCGCGAAATTTCCCAGTGCAATGGGCGCGCGTAGGTTCGCGGTGTCTCATGGCCAAGGTGTTATCGATTTCGTCTCAAGTCGTCTACGGCCATGTCGGCAATTCGAGCTCAGCTTTTGTGTTGCAGCGCATGGGGCACGAGGTTCTAAGCCTCCCCACGATACTCCTTTCCAACCGGCCGGGCTACGGCGCGATTGCTGGCGAGCGAACCGAACCGGGACAGTTCGACGCCTTGCTTGCCGCTGCGTCGGTCAATGGATGGCTCGACGGGTTGGATGCGGTCCTGACGGGGTATGTGCCCACGCCCGGCCATGCCGCGCTCTGCGAGCAATGGATCGGAAGGATCAAGGCCCTGAATGCGCGCGCGATCTATCTGTGCGACCCCATCATTGGGGACGACCCTGGCGGGGTCTACATCAGTGAGGAAGCCGCGTGCGCCGTGCGTGCCCGGCTTGTGCCCCTCGCGGATATCGTCACGCCGAATTGCTTCGAGCTGGCCTGGCTATCGGGGCGCGCCGTTTCCGGAGCCGGGGAGGCGATTGCCGCCGCGCGTAGCTTGCCGGCTTCCACGGTGCTCATCACATCGGCGCCCGCCGGCTCTCCCGATAGGCTGGCCAACATGCTCGTCGAGAATGGAGAGGCCGCGGCGACTGTGTGCGCGCGGGAGACGGTACAGGCTCGCGGGACGGGCGATTTCTTCGCCGCCATGTTCCTGGCACACCGGCTGAATGGGCTCGGCAACCGGACCGCGCTGCAAGCCGCCACGGCGGCGATGAGCCTCGTTCTCGCGGCCAGCGCGGGGCGCGGTGAGCTCAGCCTGATCGAAACGCAGGCGAGTTGGGCGAAAGACAACCCCGATCTTGCGCCGCTTGCGGTTCTTTCGAGCCTCTTCGCGTCATGAGTACTACGGTTGCCGGCGTGGATGGATGCCGGGGCGGCTGGCTGTGCGTTTTGAGGCAAGTGGACGAACCCTTCATGGAGCGCGCCTTCATTGCCGGAACTATAGCCGCGATCTTGCACCACAGCGATGCGCCGGCGGTAATTGCGATCGACATCCCCATCGGCCTGCCGGATCGCATCGACGGCGCGGGACGCGCCTGCGACGTGGCGGCGCGCGCCGTTCTCGGGAAGCGGGCGGCGGCCGTCTTTGCCGTGCCGGCCCGCGCGGCTATCGCGGCAACCGGTTATCGCGAAGCGTGCGCCGCCGCGATGGCCCGTTCGACGCCTCCACGCCAAATCTCACAGCAAATGTTTAGGCTCTTTGCTAAGGTGCGTGAGGTGGATGACGCGATGACACCGGACGTCCAGCGCCTGGTCTTTGAATGCCATCCCGAGGCAGCGTTCTGGGCTATGAACAACCGCAAGCCGCTGCCTGAACCTAAGAAGCGCGGCGGCCGCGCCTACGTCCCGGGCATCGAAAGGCGGCGTGAGCTGCTTCTCGCCCGAGGCTTTTCCGGCAGCTTCTTGAGTGGAACGGCGTTCCCGCCTTCGCGCGCGGGCCCGGACGATTTTCTCGATGCCTGCGCCTGCTCCTGGACGGCAGCCCGCATCGTCAACGGCGAGGCCATGCGTTTTCCCCCGGATCCGCCTTGCGATTCCAAAGGGCTGCGCATGGAAATTCTCGCCTGACCGGCGGCCTTGCCGGCTATGTGTTAGCGGGTTTTCTGCCGTACGCTATCAGATAGGACTTGCACACAGTGTGGAAGTATCGGGCGATCATCGCGCTCGCGAACGACGCGACTGCGGACTTGCCGAGGCTCATACGCCCGTTCCGGCGCTCGGCCATCGGCCATTGGGAAAGGTGCCGGCGGAAGCCACCCAAGCAGGCGTCCGTCACATCGCGCACATTGACGTTGTCGAAACCTGCGGCCTTAAACCGCGACCGGTAGGTATCGATGTCTTGGATGAAATTTGCAGGGGGAACCTGGCCGAAATCCCCGAACGGTTTCAGGAACTTCCGGAACAGCATGTCGGTCATCACAAGCGAGCCACCCGGCTTCAGAACGCGAAGCACCTCTTTCAAGAAGGTCTCGCGCGTATTGAAGTGAAACGCGGCCTCGACGCACATCACGGCGTCAAAGGATTCGTCCGGGAAATCGAGGCGCGTCGCATCCATGACGAGGACGGTGCAACCCTTTGCCCGCTCGCGCGCGGCGTCGACCTGAGCCGCGGAGATGTTGATGGCGGTGATGTTCTGCGGCTCGTAGTACCGCATGAGGCGCTGCGTGGTCGCACCAGGCCCGCAAGCCACGTCGAGAACGCGGCCGCCCTTGATCGCTATCGCCGCGACCAACTCGTCGATCAAGGCTTCGCTGGCCTCGCGCTGGGACTTTGCGCGGTTTTCCCAGTATCCGAAATTGTAGAAGCCGCTATCGTCGAAATAGTTTCTATAGTCCTTGCTACCGAGTGCGCGGTCGTAAGTCCGGATCATGCGTTCTTGGGCGGACATCATACCTTCCAGGCCAAAGTTTCACTATATGGACCAGGTCTAGCTGTCTTGCGGATGCACCGCAAGTGTTTAAGGGACAACACATTCGAATGAATTTTAGCTCTTGGCGCTCAGGATGATTAAATGCGCGGCCGCATGACCATCATCCGCAAGCGCTGCGAGGCTTGAACTCGCGCCGCACCAATGCGGATCGTTACGAACGCCAGCGACCCTTTGTCTTCGTTGCGAAAGGTCAGCGCGTGGCTGGAAACGTAAATGACAAAAGCAAGCATTCAGCGTCTTCCCGTCCCGCATCGAATGGCTACATTTGCTGCATGCAAGCCTTCGCCGCCCTTCTCGACCGGCTCTATTATACCCATTCCAACCTCGGCAAGGCGGCAGTGCTGACCGATTACCTTCGCCGCACGCCCGACCCCGATCGCGGCTTCGCGGTGGGTGTGATCGCCGGCACGCTGACCTTCGAGCTGTTCAAGCGCGCGCTGGTGCGCGATCTCGTCGTGGAGCGCGTCGATCCGGTGCTGCTCGAACTGTCCTACGATTATGTGGGCGAGATGTCGGAGACGATCGCGCATATCTGGCCGCGCAACCCGCGCGGGGCGATCCGGAACCGCCTGCCGCCGCTGCATGAGGTCATCCACGAGTTTCAGACGCGCGACAAACCGCGTATCCGCGAGTATTTGGCGCTTCTGCTCGACACCATGACCCCGCCGGAACGCTGGGCGCTCTTGAAGCTCGGCACGCAAACGCTGCGCATCGGCATGTCGGCGCGCTCGGTGAAGCACGTCCTGGCGGAGTTTGGCGGCGTGAGCACCGGCGAAATCGAGGAAGTCTGGCACGCGCAGGAGCCGCCCTATCTCGACCTCTTCGCCTGGCTGGAAAATCGCGGTCCGAAGCCGGACTCGAAGGACGCGGTGACGTTTCATCCCGTCATGCTCGCCCATGCGCTTGAGGACGCGGAGCTGGAGACGATTGAGGCCGGCGCGTTCATGGCCGAATGGAAATATGACGGCATCCGCGTGCAGGTGGTCTCGACTCCCAACGGCAAGGCGCTGTTCTCGCGCTCGGGCGACAACATCTCCGGCGCCTTCCCCGACGTGCTCGCGCGCGTCGATTTCCACGCCGTGCTGGATGGCGAACTGATCGTGACATCGGGAGGCGAGATCGCGAGCTTCAACCATCTCCAGCAGCGGCTCAACCGCAAGTCGCCGGACCCGAAGCTGATCGCGAACTATCCCGGCCACATCATTCTCTATGACATGCTCGCCGTTGAAGGCCGCGATCTGCGCCCGCTGCCGCTGACGGAACGAAAGGCCGAAATGGCGCGCTGGTTCGAGACCGCGAAACCGGCCGGCGCCGAACTCGCACAGCCGCTCGCCTTCCGCGGCCCCGGTGACCTGCAGGCGCTCCGCGCGGAGGCCGCCACGCTTGCCTCGCCGCATATCGAGGGGCTGATGCTGAAGCGGCTCGACAGCCCTTACGTGCCCGGCCGGCCGAAGGGCATGTGGTACAAATGGAAGCGCGATCCGCTGCTCGTCGACGCCGTCGTGATGTATGCCCAGCGCGGCACCGGCAGGCGCTCGTCCTATTATTCCGACTACACCTTCGGGCTCTGGCACGAGGGCGCGCTCTCGCCCATCGGCAAGGCCTATTTCGGCTTCACCGACGAGGAGCTGAAGGAGCTCGACAAATGGGTGCGCAACCACACGGTGGCGCGGTTCGGGCCGGTGCGCGAGGTGGAGAAGGCGCTGGTGTTCGAGGTGGCGTTCGACGCGGTGCATCGCTCGACGCGGCACAAATCCGGCGTGGCGCTGCGCTTCCCGCGCATCAACCGCATCCGCTGGGATAAGCCCGCGCGCGAGGCGGATGAGCTGGGGTGCCTCGCGAAGTGGCTGGATTGATGGGCGCCGCCTGGGGGAGCGGACTTAAGCCGGCGTTTACCCTGGGCTCTCCGATTTTCTTACCGCCGGCTCGCATCATTTTGCCCTCTTCCTTCCCACTAAGACAAGTATAGCCGAAAGCGCCTTGAGGCCGCGTTAAATGGCCGGCGCGGCTTACCGCGTTGCCTTTGCACGATAAATTTTCGTCCGGCACATGGCGCAAGGCAGTTGCGGGTTCATCCTCAGCAACCTGGCGTTCGGTTTTATGGTTAAGCCGCGCAACATCCGTGCGGTTAATTCCCGAATTACAGGATTCTCAACTCCGTCCAAATCGCGTTTTATTTCAACTCTTTTTCGCATTTTTCGCGTTTTACGGAGGGGCAGGGGAAGACATTCGCTCCCCATTTCCGCCGTTAACCCAGGCCGGATTTAACCCTGTCATGGCGCTACGAAATTCGGCCGCCCTGCAGCGCGCCTTACAGCTCGAAGATCTTGAACACACCGACCAAGCGTCTCAAAGCACTTTGTTAGATCGACGCGACCAGTTTTGTATCCCTTAGCGGCCGCATTGGAAGAATGATTCCGACAGGGAAGTTGGGCCATAAGCGGCCAAACGCATCGAGCGGTGCGCCTCACAAAATTACTCATTCCTATAGCTTGCCCACATGATGTCCGCCCCCTATTAAAGAGAATGTTCATGCTTGATTCGCGCTGGCACGCCGGACGGAGAGGGACTCAATTATGTCCAGTAACGATTATGCGCAGGTACCATTCAGCGAGACGGCTCAACCTTTCGGTTTCGCAGAAGAATTTATTGATAATCCTGAACCGCGCTGTCCATGCGTACTCCTGCTAGATACTTCTGGCTCTATGCAAGGCGCCCCAGTCGATCAGCTGAACGCCGGCGTCGCTAGCTTCAAAGAAGAGCTAATGGCCGACAGTCTTGCCGTAAAGCGCGTGGAAGTGAGCGTGGTCACCTTCGGCCCCGTTCAGACGCATAACCCCTTCCAAACAGCTGACGTGTTCCAACCACCCCGCTTGCTTGCCAGGGGTGACACGCCTATGGGAGCTGGTATTACAGAAGCCATGCGCATCGTGGAGGAGCGCAAGAGTGCCTACTCGTCCGGCGGCGTCGCGTACTATCGGCCCTGGGTTTTTCTCATCACGGACGGCGGCCCTACTGATGCTTGGCAAGCACCAGCAGCGGCATTGCGAACAGCAGTCGAGCAGAAGAAGCTGGCCTTCTTTGCGGTTGCCGTGGAAGGCGCCGACATGAACCGGCTAACGCAGATCAGCCCGCGCAAGCCGCTGATTCTGAAAGGGCTGCGCTTCAAGGAACTATTCAGCTGGCTGTCGAATTCCCTCGGAGCCGTATCACGATCAAGCCCCACCCAAGAAATGCTGGCATTGCCGCCCCCCTCTTCCGATTGGTCGCAACTTTAGGGGTGTGCCGTGAACTGGCGTTACGCGGCAGCTACGGTTGCCGGCTCTTCCCATCTCGCCGTTGGCGCGGGCTGTCAGGATGCTTATCTTTGCGATATTTTTGCGGGCCCGGACGATACCTCCGTCCTTGTCGCGATCATTTCCGATGGTGCGGGCAGCGCGGAGCAGGGAGCCACCGGTTCTGCTCTTGTTACCGCCAGCCTGACGGACCAGATAGCGGCGTGGCTCGCGGCTGGTGGCACCGTTAAGACCCTGGAGCAAAGCACCGTTTTCGAATGGGTCGATGGCGTCCGTGAAAGTATTGCTACCGAAGCCGGAAGCGCTAACCTACCCATGAGGGCCTACGCTGCAACCTTGCTCTTGGTCCTGATCGACGATCACAATGCTGCGTGCGCTCAAATCGGTGACGGCGCTATTGTTACCACGGACGCTTCCGGTGACTGGGGATGCGAGTTCTGGCCTCAACGCGGCACGTTCGCGAACCAAACTTATTTCGTCACCGATGACGGTGCCCATACCAACCTGCAATTTGCGCATCGCCTTCAGCCCGTTGTGGAGTTTGCAGTATTCAGCGATGGCTTGGAGCGCGTGCTGCTCAAT
Source organism: uncultured Alphaproteobacteria bacterium (assembly GCA_963817705.1). Classification (GTDB taxonomy): domain Bacteria; phylum Pseudomonadota; class Alphaproteobacteria; order Rhizobiales; family Rhodomicrobiaceae; genus Rhodomicrobium. The sequence goes on along the minus strand of CAWFPF010000001.1, from coordinate 567,883 downwards.
ATGGCGGAGCGCCGCCCCCACGCTCCCGCCTTTGATAAAATGCTTCAACCGCTGCGCGCGGCGGACGGCATCGGGCACATCGCCCCATTATCGGATGCCTTGACGCGTTACTTGGGCACACCCGCGATTGCATCCCGGACGGACGATGACGTCACGCTCGTCATTGCGACACGACAACCGGCCACGTCTCGTTCCTGAGCCGCCTATGCCTCCCCAAATCCAGACATTCAAGCTGATCGGGGGAAGTACAATCACCATCGACCAGCGCTTGGGCGGCGGTGGCGAGGGCACGGTCTCGTCTGTTTCCGGCCGTTCCGACATGGTGGCGAAAATCTACAATGCACCGATGTCAGCCGAGCGCCGGGCGAAAATAGAGGCGATGATCAATTCGTCGCCCGCGGCCGTTCGCGCAGTCACGGCCTGGCCTGCAGACATGCTCTATAACGGGCGGGATGCCGTTGGTTTTCTTATGCCGCGCGTGGCGAACGCCTCCGAAGCCCACGTCCTTTACGGCCTCAAGAGCCGCAAGCAGAAGTATCCCAACGCGAACTTTAAATTCCTTGTGCACGTGGCGGCCAACCTGGCCCGCGCGTTTGCAATTCTCCATCAGGCAGGCATTATCGTGGGTGACGTCAACGAGCGCGTGGCCATGGTCACCGCCGACGGAACGGTCCGCATAATCGACTGCGACAGCTTTCAATATCGGCATGGCGCCAAACTTTATGGATGTGATGTCGGCACCCCCATTTTCACTCCACCGGAACTGCAAGGCGCCCCAACCTTCCGAGGCGTAGAACGCACGGCCCAGCATGACGCCTTCGGCTTGGCTGTGCTAATCTTCCATTTGCTGTTTCTCGGCCGGCATCCATTCGCGGGGCGCTATCTCAAACAGACCGACATGCCGATCGAGAAGGCCATACAGGAACACCGCTTCGCATATTCGGCAGAAAACAGCAGAACCGAGATGCAGCCGCCGCCCCATACTCCACCAGTCGCATACTCCGGCGGTACGCTGACTGCGATGTTTGAACAAGCGTTTGCGCCGGCCGCCGCAAGGGGAAGGATACAACGTCCATCTGGCGGCCAATGGGCCGATACGTTGGGTGCCTTTCTGGCCCAACTCGTGCCATGCAAGCTGAACACCTCTCATGCCTATGTCCCATCAAACGGACCGTGTCCTTGGTGCGCCATAGAACTGACCACCCGCGTCGATCTGTTTAGCTATATTGAACCTCCCGGAGGAACTGTCCCTCCCGCCATTGATTTCGAAGCGGTTTGGCGCGCAATTGACGGGCTTAAGCCGTCTCGCGTCGCCTCTGCCCCCGATCCCGCAAGCCTTCAACCGGGCTGCAATCCCTCGCCTGAAGCCAGCATTGTCCTGAAGGGGCGCGTCGAACGGGACGTCATCAACAAGGCGAAGCGATTGGCCGACGAACGAAAACGCGCGGCTGGCGCGCTTGAGGGGCAGCTGCAAAAAGCCGAGGAGCGCACCCAAGCCGCTCATGCCCACGCCGCCTCCTTCGAAAGTGACGGCATGCGCCTGCTGAAATTGCAAGAAAGAATGGCAACAGCCAAAGCCAAAGCGAAACGCACAAAGCTGATGAAGCGATTGGTGGCGTTCGGGGCAACTCCAACGGCGATACTAATATTTTTCCTGATGCAGAGCGGTCCCATCGCCATCGTTTTACTGTGTATGTCCGGTATCACGGTGGCCGTTCTGGAAAGCACAAGAACGCAGCTGCATCAGACAGCCGCAAAGCTGACCGCCGAAGCCAACGTATTACGGTTGTCCATCGATCTAGGGCCTGAGCACCGCCGCCAATTGGCGGCAGGTGCTGACCGAGTGCTTGCCGATTTGGGTTGCCAGCTAACCGAGGCGCGCGCCAAGTTCGCAGACGCTATTCGGGCCGAACAATCAGCACGGCTATCCGCTACCAACTCCGACGGTCAATTAAGTACGGCCATCGCGACCTTGAAGACGCGCCACACGACTCTGCAACGGCAGGCCGATACGTTCCCCGCCAAGGCCGCCAACCTGGCGTCCGACTTGGCACGCGACTGGTCGAGTATCCTGGACCGAAAAGGCCATGCTCAAGCGGCCTGTGCCGACATTCGCCGCATCGAGGATGCTCTCCTCGCTACACGTCAGAAGGCCCATAATGATGCTCGCGACGCTCAGTTGAACGACTATCTCGACCAGTTCTTCATCAAACAGGCTGCGTGGCCGCGGATCCCAAAGTCAGCGCTATCGGCACTGCCCAGCTACGGCATCGAGACGGCTGCTGACATCAATGAGCGTGACGTCCGCGACGTTCCTGGCTTCGGTGACGTCAGAACGCACATCCTGCTGGATTGGCGGCGAACAAAAGAAGCTGGATTTCGCTTCGATCCCGCGAAAGCCTCGCACTCTCCCCAACTTCAGCAGGAGGAACGCCGTCTCGGCGCGGAAAGACGGCAAAAGGAACGAGATCTTGTCCGCATCAAGTCCCAAATTGATGCAGTCCAGTCGGGTATCGAGCAAAAAGTTCGCGCCTACGAACGCGAAGCGCAGGAATTAGCCAAACACATTGCGCGAGTGATAGTGGACAGCGACGCCCTCCAGCTGGACTTACCCAAAATCACTCTACGGGTAGGGAGTTTCGAAGCAGGCACTGTCTCCCAACCGACGCCAACTCCGCCACCTGTGCAGCCGAGTTGGTGCCATCCAACGTCTCCCTCTCAGCGTCCCGCGCCGATACCGCGGTACTCTAGCTCTAGCAAGAGGTTCAGAAAGAAGTCATCGCGGCGGAGGCCGTAATTGATTGCTAAAATCTTCCCTCCGCAGGGCGCTCGAGGCTCGGCTGCGCATGCTGCGACTGCGCAAGGACCGCTAAGGGTCACGACCGGCAATTCGTCGCCGTTTCCGGCATGCCCGCAAAAAGATCGGAAACCGGCCATTTGGATCTAACAAACTGCTTAAAGCCGCTCCGTCTTCTTTCGACCCTTCTCGACCGGAAGTCGGCAACCGAGGCTGATCCTTTCGGTAAACTAGATAAGTTTATCGCTTGGATCTCCGTAGAAGGCCGATGCTGGATGAGGAGGTGTAATCACTTCCCCAACGCGCCTTCCGGCTCCCTGTTGCTCTTCCACAGCAATGAACTATTTTGAGGTCATGGACAGAGACACCATCATCGCCAAACTGAAAGCGCGCGAGCCGGAGCTGCGGCAGCTCGGCGCCGGCAGCCTGTCCTTGTTCGGCTCCGTCGCGCGGGCCGGCAACACCAGCCTTTCCGATGTCGATGTCGCGGTGAAGCTCAATCGCAGCGCGATGCCGAAGGGCTTCCGCTATGCCGGGCGTCTGGACGCGCTTCGCAAGCAGCTGGAGGAAACGCTCGATTGCCCCGTGGATCTCGTGCCGGAGCCGGCCGCGAAAGCGCGGCTTCAGGAAGCGATAGACAGGGCCCGCGCCGTTGCCTTCTAGTCCGCGAAAATATCTGCGAGCGGGAGGGCAATTCCTGGAGGATCGAGCGCCAGGATGCCTTCGTTCAATATGACCGGACGCGCGAGGCCCACGCCCTCACGCCGATGGTGGATGATCTCGCGCTCTTCCCAATCGGCGATCACGTAGTGCTCGATCGAGGGCACATTGAAATACCCAGCGAGCTTGACTGAGAGATCCTTCCGCGCGGCCGATGGCGACAGCACCTCGAAGACAATCAACGGGTTTGGCGTGATAATGCCGTGATCCGCCATCGGACCTGCAAAAACAACGATATCCGGTTCGAACGCGGTTCGCGGCCCAGCTTTGACGATAAGACCCTGTGTGCCTACAAAGAGCGTTAGACTTGATTTGGAGATTGCCCGGTCAAGGAGCCTATAAATTTGGAGGATATGCCGCGCGTGTCCCCAATTCTGCGATTGCTGCACCTGCGGCACCCCGTCAAACAATTCCCAATGTTTTTCAGGCCGTGCCTCGGCCCAAACCGCAAATTCCTCGGCCGTCATCGATTTTTGCGCAAGCGCTGTATCCATGCGGGCAAAATAGCATTGAGAGGCGGCCACCGCAATGAGACGCAATCACAGGTGGCGCTGCGGGCCAGTGCGCGAGGTGGAGACGGCGCTCGTTTTCGAGGTGTTAAGCTCTTAGAACCTGAGACGCCGCGCTTATTCCGGATTAAGTGTTCAATCTTTAGGCTTTCCGGCAAATACGAATTGCGGTGCCCGTAACGCCGCACTAATTCATAAGCGACTTAAAAAGCTTAGGGGAGACCATGATGCGTGGCCGCCAGTTTAACCCATTTCTACCTATTGCAGCGCTGATCGTAGCCGCGGTCCTGTTGTCCGGCTGCGGTGTGAACACCATCCCGACCTATGAGCAGGACGCCAAGGCCAAATGGTCCGAGGTGCTGAACCAGTATAAGCGCCGGGCGGACTTGATCCCGAACCTCGTCGAATCCGTGCGCGGCTTTGCCGATCAGGAGAAGTCGGTGCTGACGGGCGTCACCGAGGCGCGCGCCAAGGCGACACAGACTCAGGTCAACCTTCCGCCGGACATCCTCACGAACCCGGAAGCGATGAAGAAATTCGCGGACGCGCAAAACCAGCTTTCGGGTGCCTTGGGCAGGCTGCTGGCCGTTTCCGAGCGCTACCCCGATATCAAGTCGGGCGCGAACTTCATCGCCTTGCAGAACCAGATCGAGGGCACGGAGAACCGCATCGCCATCGCGCGGCGCGACTATATCGAAGCCGTGCAGCGCTATAACACGGAGCTGAACACCTTCCCCGGCCGCATCTGGAAATCGATCCTCTACTCTTCGGCCAAGGACATGGCGACGTTCGACATCACGCCGCAGGAAACGCAGGTGCCGAAGGTCGATTTCGGCCCTCGTAAGCCGCAATAGCAATACGGATGGCGTTTTACCTCAAGTCCCCCCTCACTCTGTCTCTCTTCCCCTGGGGAGAGAGGACGCTTGAACGTACGTCATCCATGTGGAGTTGGCCGCACTCTTCTCCCTCTCCCCTTGGGGAGAGGGTTGGGGTGAGGGGGCCTTCGCATCTGGCGCTTTTTTTCCTTGCCCTAACTCTTCTGTTTCTCGCGGGAAGCGCCTATGCCGATCCAAAGTTTCCGCCTCTCACGGCCCGGATCGTCGACGATGCGCATCTCCTGAAGCCAGCCGACAAGGCCGCCATAGAGGCCGATCTCAAGGCCCTGGAGGCAAAATCGAGCGATCAGCTTGTGGTCTACACGACGGATTCCCTGCAGGGCTATCCCATCGAGGATTACGGCTACCGGCTGGGGCGTGCCTGGGGCATCGGGCAAAAGGGAACGAACAACGGCGTTCTGCTGATCGTAGCCCCAACCGAGCGCAAGGTGCGGATCGAAGTCGGCCGCGGGCTTGAGCCGGACCTCACGGACCTGATGACGACGCTCATCATTCAGAATGCGATCCTGCCCGAGTTCCGGCGCGGCGACTTTTCCGCCGGGATCAAGGCCGGGGTTCGCGATATCAAGGATGTGATGCTGGGCGACGCCGAAGCGGTGAAGAAGCGCGCCGCGGCGCGGCCCGCCATGGCGCGCAAAACCCAGGGTTGGGAAGAGCTCATCCCTCTCGCCTTTATCATTGGAATTTTCTTGTTTGTGATGTGGGCGCAAGCCCAGCAAGCGCGTCAGCCGCTTTCGGGCGGACGCTACAGGCGGGGTGGCTATGGCGGCGGCCCGGTCTTCTTCCCCGGCGATTGGGGCGGAGGCGGCGGTGGAGGCGGCGGCGGAGATGGAGGCGGCTTTTCCGGCGGCGGCGGCGATTTCGGCGGTGGCGGTTCCTCGGGGAGCTGGTAAGGGGCGGCGATGATTTCGGATGCGGATAGGCTGGCAATTGAGAACGCAATCGGCGAGGCCGAAAGCAACACGTCGGGCGAAATCGTGGCGGTTATCGCCCGTGCGAGCGGAGGGTATTACTACGTGCCCTACCTCTGGGGTGCGCTCGCCGCCTTGATCGTGCCCTGGCCGCTGATTTATTGGACCTGGATGCCGGTGCAGGAGATTTACCTGATCCAGCTCGCGGTTTTCTCTCTCCTCGCTCTGATCCTGCATTACCGGCCGTTGCGTTACGCGCTCGTGCCGCGCTCGGTCATGCGCCAGCGCGCGCACCGGCGCGCCATGCAGCAATTCGTGGCGCAGGATATTTATACGGTATCCGGCCATACGGGTGTTTTGGTGTTTGTTTCGGAGGCGGAGCGATATGCGGAAATCGTAACCGACGCCGGCATCCACGCAAAGGTTCCAGACAGCGAGTGGGAAGACATCGTCAAGTCGTTGACCGCTGAAATCGGCAAAGGAAACGCGGGCGGCGGGTTCATTCAGGCCATCCAGCGCATTGGGGAGCATTTGGCAGCGCATTTTCCACGCACGCCCGATAAACAAAACCTTCTGCCAAACCACCTCGTGATCTTGAATTCCGATTAGAGCGCCGTCATCCCGGCCAGCCCGCTCCGTCACACCCGGCATTTGAGACTGTGCTTAAGCCCGGCAATCGAGTGCATGCAAAAAGTCTGCGACGGGCAGCGGAAGCTCCATACCGGCGGGCTTGGCTATGCCCGCCGTTTATCGTCAGGCCGCGCGCTGTTTGCGGTAGATCGACCAACCCAGCACGCCGGCGCCAAGCTGGCCGAGGAGTGAAAGGCCAAGCGCGGGCAACGGCGCGTCGCAGGGTGCGTTGCCTCTGCCGCCCCCCTCGTCCGTTTGGACAACGGCGAACGCGTCCGCCGCGAAGAAAAGCGAGCCGGCGATAAGGCATGCAAATGTCAGGGGTTTCATTGAGGTACTCCACCGTATGCGGTTGACATATCAGTGTTATATCACGCGCCATGACAATGACGATTCCGAATGCTGCTTAACCTTAAACTAAGCAATTTGAATCGCACTTTCACTAGGGTTGCCGCGCGGCGGCATCGGATCGCGAATTACAGTGCTGCGCTCGAAAGGAATTCAGCCCAAGCGGGCAGGGTGGGCGGAGCGCAGTCAGCGGGACTGGCGGCTGGCGCGGGCGAAACGGCGAAGACGGCGTGGTCTTTTGCACCGGCCCGTCCTGCGAGCCGCGAGACCGCGTTTGCGGCCTGCATAAAGCTTCCGCGCCAGAGTACGGGCGCCTCGACAGCAGTCCCATTCTGGAAGAACATCAGGTCGTGCTGGAACCTCTGGCGAAGCAGCGGCACAGTTTCGGCGCCCGTGCCGAGCATCGCGATAAAGACGGGCTTTCCGCATCCCGGTTTTTTGAAAGCATAGAGGTGGCGTGAGTCCCGAAGCGCGCCCGGATCCGCGCGTTCCCAACCAGAACCACGGAGGAACAACTCGACCGGCGCGAGAGCTTGCACCTCGGCATTGGGGGAAGGGCTGGCATAGCGCACGGCCTTCCCGGCCAGGGACAGGGCAAGCCAGCAGAGGGCGGCTGTGGCGAACCGGGACCGGATCATGACGATAGGCCCCATCGGGTAAGGGCGAAAACCGCCATAATCATGAGGAAGTCGAAGACGCTGCCGCCGAGTGTGCTGTGAATCGCACGATAATACTCCGGCGACGTGGCCATCAGGGCCAGCCTTATCCCATTGGCGAGCGCCGCGAACAATGCGACGGCCACAAGGCCGCGCCAGAGGCGGCCCGGCTTTCCGCGGGACAGCGAAAGCGACGCCGCCGCCTGCACCAGCAGCAGCTTCGGAAGGAAATAGGCCGTCATGCATCCGCACAGCACAATGATCGAATGACCGCCTTCCAAGGTCACCACGTTCGCGGCTACGCGTCACGCCCGGGAACGCGGCGGAAAGGAGAGCTGCAGCGAGCGCTGCGTCGGCGGCGCCGAGCGGCAGGGCGAACCATTTGATGAAGACGGTGCTCCAGAGCTGCGCGAGTGCGAGGCCGGCCAGAAGCACGCAGCCGGCCCTTTCGCGAGGGAGAAGCTGTATCGACCGCCAGGAGGCATATCCCGCGGCCACGGCCCACGAGACAGCGCTGCTTGGCATCAGGATCGCCGCTGCCGCAAGAGCTTCGGGCCAGCGTAGGGTCACTCCCGCGCCCTTCGGGAAAAGGGCCGGCCTTCGGCGCCTGAAGCCCGGCGGGGCGGATTAGGCTCACAGCAACCGCGATCACAAGCACGTCGAGCAGGCTGACAGGCAACCCGAACTCTGCGTTCGAGAACAGTCCATAGGTCCAATCCGATACCGGTTTGAAATAACCGTTCAGAAAGGCCCCGGAGAGAATAGCCAGGACCACATTCTCCGGTGCGCCTGCGGAGCGGACTTTTGCGCTGGGATTGACGGCAAGGGTCATGAGGCTTGTGCCTGAAGCGGAATGACAGAACTCCGAATCGCCCGCCGGTCTCGGCCGCGCTTGAAGCGGCCATCCAGGGGAGGACGCAGCCTTTGTTCTGGACGGCGATGGTGCATGCTAGACACAACGTGCTCTTAGTGTTTGCGCTTCCGATCCTGACAGATAAGTCTGAGCTTTCAGTCGCGAGCACAGGCCGCATTTTCCTTGAGTACACCTATAAGTCTATTTGAGTTGTATTATTTAGCAAAGTCCCTTCCTTAAAGCGCGGACGATAATTTCGGTGCGGGCTTCAGCTGCGCCGGGATATGTCATGACCATCGCTTACGTTCTTTCGGAGTTCCCCGTTTTTTCCGAAACCTTCGTCGGCGACGAGATCCGCGCCATGCAGGCCCTGGGGCACACGATCGTTCCGATCGTGATGCGGGCGCAGCGCGAGCCCGGGCAGGACGCGGACCGCGAGCTTGCCGCGACCGCGGTACGGCTTTCGGCGCTTTCTCCCGGTCTCGCTCTTTCCCTCCTTCGCCGTGCGCGGCCATGCTCCTTATCCGCGCTCTCTTTCGTCCGGTCTCAGAAGCTGCTCTCCGCGAAGTCGCTCTTGGGCAACGCCCTCAAGATTGCGGGGATCGCCGCCCGGCACGGAGCATCGCATTTGCATGCGCATTTTGCCGGGGGCGCCGCGGCACACGCTATCGTCGCGGCACGGCTTACCGGTGCGGGCGCATCCTTCATCTGTCATGGTCACGATGTGTACAGCGAGCCGGAAGACCTGCCCGCCAAGCTGAATGCTGCCGATTTCGTGATTGCGACCTGCGCGGACATGGCCGCCGATCTTCGGGCGATGGCGCCTGGCGCGAACATCGTGCTCTCTTATTGCGGGATCGACCCGGACAAGTTTCCGCTGCGCAAAGCGGTGCCTATGAATGGCAAGCTTCTCTTCATAGGGCGCCTTGTTCCGCAAAAAGGCGTCGATGACATCCTGGCAGCTTTAGCCGCTCTGCCGCCAGAGCACCGCCTCCCGCTCGATATCGCGGGCGATGGCCCGCAGCGGGCCGGACTGGAGAAATTGGCGCGTGAAATGGGGCTTGGCTCCTCCGTGACGTTCCTCGGGCCGCAGCAGCGGAGCTGGTTCGCAGACCATGGGCAGGCGTATGCCGCGCTCATCTTGCCGTTCAAGACCGGGCCGAAGGGCGAGCGGGATTCGGGGCCGATGGTTGTCAAGGAAGCGATGGCGATGGGCCTTCCTGTCATCGCGAGCCGCTATATGGGCGTGAAGGAGATGGTCGCGCCGGGTACTGGCCTTCTTATCGAGCCGGGCAGCGTTTTGGACCTCATACGCGCCATTGAAGCGGCAAGGTCCTGGACGGGCGACGAGCGTGAGGCTCTCAAAGCGAGAGCGCGCGCCCATATCGAGCGGAGCTTTACGCTTAAAAAGCAGGCCGCCGAGCTTTCTTCTTTCATCGCTTCAGCCAATGCAAAGCTTAAGTTGAATTCGAATAAAACAGCACGTGGTTTTAGCTTAAACCCGGCCGCAAGCTTTTACGGAAAGTACTTTCATAAACCATAAGCTGCAACCTAGAAGCCATATCGCGCGAGTTCGCTGGCTTCCCTTGGTTTTGCGTTTATGGGGAAGATCCATGACAACATTGGTTACAGGCGGCGCCGGTTATATCGGAAGCCATTGCGTTCTTACACTTCTGGAAAGAAAAGAAGAGGTTGTCGTCCTCGACAATTTATCGACCGGGTTCAGGGAAGCCGTGCCGCCGGCGGCAAAGCTGATCGTCGGCGACGTTGGCGATGCGCAGCTCGTGCCGGCCGTCATAAAAAATGAGGGCGTGACAACGATTATGCATTTTGCGGCCTCGACAGTCGTACCGGAATCGGTCCGCAGGCCGCTTTACTACTATCATAACAACACCGCGAATTCCCGGACGCTCATCGAAGCCGCGGCAGAGGCAGGAATCCGCGAGATCATCTTCTCCTCGACGGCCGCGGTTTACGGCGAGTCAGGCGGCGAGCCGGTGACGGAGGCCCATCCGGCCACGCCCATTTCGCCTTACGGCATGTCGAAGCTCATGACCGAACGCATGTTGATCGACGAGGCCGCCGCGGGCGGGCCGCGCTACGTCATCTTGCGCTATTTCAATGTGGCGGGCGCCGACCCAGCCGGACGCGCGGGGCAATCGACGGCGCGGGCCACGCATCTCATCAAGGCCGCGTGCCAAGCCGTGTTCAGCCGCGGGCATGCCATGCGAGTTTTTGGCGCGGACTATGCGACACCCGATGGCACCTGCATCCGCGACTACATTCATGTCAGCGATCTGGCCGAGGCCCATATCGCGGCCATGGACTATCTGCGCGCGGGCGGCGAGCCTGACATTTTCAACTGCGGTTATGGCCGGGGATCTTCGGTGCTCGAAGTGATACGCGCCGTCGAGGAAGTGTCCGGCATACGGCTCGCGTTGCGGCTGGAAGACCGGCGCGCGGGGGATGCGCCCTCGATCGTCGCCTCGAACCAGAAGATTATGAAGACTTTGGCATGGCGCCCAAAGCTGGACGATCTCATGACCATCGTCTCACACGCACTCGCCTGGGAGCAACACTTGATTTACGCTCAGGCCGCCTAAGCCCGGCCGAATCATTAAGGCCGCAAACCCAAAGTTCGCCCCATTGTGTTGATAGGATTTTGCGAACTTCAAAGGGGCGCTCGTTACTTTTTAATTCTACTCTGGCTTACGGCCCGGACGTCTGCCCTGGCAGCCTCTGGGTCAAAACTACGAGCCTCGCACAGCATGCTTGCGCAAAGTCGCGTTAACTCGACGGGAACATACGATGAAACGCACCTATTTCGGCACAGATGGCATCCGCGGCCGCGCCAATGCCGGATTCATGACACCTGGTCTTGTCCTTAAGGTTGCGGCCGCCGCCGGTCACATCTTCCGCAAGACCGGTCATAAGCCGCGCGCCGTCATCGGCAAGGACACGCGGCTCTCGTGCTATATGATCGAGTCCGCCATGGTTGCGGGCTTGACCTCGGTCGGAGTCGATGTTTTCCAGCTCGGGCCGGCGCCAACGCCCGCTGTCGCGCTTCTCACCCGCTCGCTCCGCGCCGACGTCGGAATCATGATCTCGGCCTCGCACAATTCCTATGCAGACAATGGCATCAAGCTTTTCGGGCCCGATGGCTACAAGCTTTCGGACGAGATCGAAAAGCAGATCGAAGCGCTGATCGATACGCCTATGGACGAACTCCTCGTCACGCCCGAGGCAATGGGCCGGGCGAAACGCATCGACGGCGTCTGCGAGCGCTATGTCGAGTTTGCCAAGCGGACCCTGCCGCGCGAAATGAGTTTCCTCGGCATGCGCGTGGCGCTCGATTGCGCCAACGGCGCGGCTTACAAGGTCGTCCCGCAAGCGTTCTGGGAGTTGGGCGCCGAGGTCGTGTCCATCGGCGTCGAGCCGAACGGCATGAACATCAACGAGAAATGCGGCTCGACCGACCCGAAAGCGCTTTGCGCCAAGGTGAAGGAAGTGCGAGCCGATATCGGCATCGCGCTTGACGGAGACGCCGACCGCGTCATCATCGCCGACGAGCAGGGAAAAATTGTCGATGGCGACCAACTCCTGGCGCTGATCGCGCGGACCTGGGGCGCGAAAGGCCGCGTCAAGGGCGGTGGCGTGGTCTCCACCGTGATGGCCAATCTCGGCCTGGAACGCTACCTGAAAAATCTCGGTCTCGGCCTCGCGCGCACTCCCGTCGGCGACCGCTATGTCATCGCGCAAATGCGCGAGCACGGTTACAACATCGGCGGCGAACCGTCGGGCCATATCATCTTATCGGATTATACCACCACCGGCGACGGCTTCCTGACCGCGCTTCAAATCCTCGCCTGCGTCTCGGAGGAGGGCCTGCCCGTGAGCGAGGTCTGCAATTGCTTCGAGCCCGTCCCGCAGCTCTTGCGCAATATAACCTTCAAGGGCGAGAAGCCTCTCGCCAATCCCAAGGTGAAAAAGGCCATCGAGGCGGCGCAAACCGAGCTGAACGGCTGCGGCCGGCTGTGGTGCGCGCATCGGGCACCGAGCCCGTGATCCGCATCATGGCCGAAGCGGACGACATCAAGCTCGTCGAGCGCATGGTCGCGCAGATCGCCGCGAGCATGGAGGCTTTGCGGAGCTGACAGCGGCACCTATCGCCGGCCATCCGCTTTCGACCGGCGGCAACATGCCTTTGCTCGTCATGAGAGCGCGCTTCGCACCGCGGCAACGAAATTTTGAGCCGATTGCAGAATCTCTTGCGCATCCTGTTCGCTGATATGGGCGCGCAAGCCGGTCTCGTAGTCCGCTTTCTGCTTGAAATTGTAGCTCGCCGAGAAGTCGCGGGCGAGGCTGGCGTCGAATCCTTCCTCCCCGGTGAGCTTGCGGAATTGGTTTTGAACGCCTTTGTGCGTCCGCGCGATCTTGCCTAGTGCGCTCGAATATCAGCGCCTGCGCGGCATGGAATTGCGCGTAATAGGCGAGCCTGGCCGCCTGTCGCGGAATGTGGATGGCTAGATTCTGCTCCCCCTCCTTGAGCGCAGTCAGCGCCGCGTCTAGGAAGTCCGCGCTTTCCGGTTTCATAGATCCTGCGCGTCCCGTCTGATTTCATGCATAAGGGGGGAGCGTTCGTCCCAGGTCCCGGCGGGGCGCAAAGTGACGTGGACTGCCTCGGGATCATCGAGCGTCTCGAACCGGATCGCGGCAATGCGGCGGATCTCCTCCCACTCGCTGCCGATATCCCTCAGAAAAATCGCCACGTCATAATCGCTGCCCCGGCGCGCATCGCCCCGCGCGCGGGAGCCGAACAGCACCATTCGCTCGATGCGGGCGCCATAGCGGGCTTTGACCGCATCGCGGAACTTGACGAGGCTACGGGCGGGGCCGGGGGTTTTGCTCATGTTTTGATCTATCACAAGCTCTCCGCGGCCTGTCCACAAGCCAGGACTTGTTGCAACGAGGCCGAAGCCGTCTCCCGGTCCGGGCCGGAGAGTGCGCCGATTTTTCTCGTAACAAGGCTCTCCTCAAGCGTGAAGCACTTGAAGCGCACAACGGAGGCCGCCGTCAGCCCTGCATTGGCCAGGTCCGCGATTGGGATATCGCTTGGCCATTTGGTGAGCGCCGCGGTCGTGATCATCAGCAAAATGACGTGACCCTGGTTAGTGTTGAAGGCACGGCTCGATATCACGAGCGCCGGGCGCGGCTTCTGCTTCGCCTTGTCTGTGAAGGGAAACGGCACGACGACAACGTTGTAGGGATCATAAACCGTCATAGGCCGCGGCGTCTTCCGGCGTGTCCCACTCGTTGAGCGACTTCTCAAGTTGTGCCAGATACGCGATGTCCGCCGTATCAGCCTTCGACAAGATGACCCGGTCGCCCTCGATTTCGTACTTCACGGCATCGCCGGGCTTCAGCCCAAGCCGGTCCCGCACGCGCTTCGGGATGGTGGTCTGCGATTTGGCGGTGAGGCGGCTGTGCATTTCCTTACTTCCTTACCGTAAGAATAGTTAACGTCCCTTCAAATGTCCAACAGGAGTTTGTGCGGCAGCTAGCAGGTAAGCCTTCAAAGGAAATCTTGCAGGGAGCAATCCAATCTTGACAGGGCAATCGCAAGTCCGGCTGTAGCCGAATCCGCTTGACGATGTCATATAAAGGACATGGGGAAAGCGCCTTCGGCAAAATCATCCCGCGGAAAGTCATCGAAGTTCCGGCAGCCTGAGCAGGCCGCGACCGGCTTCGAGGAAGCGCCGCAGGCTGCGTTCCAGGGTGAGGCCTACACCTCCGAAAGCACCGCGCATCTCATCCCCGCGCTGCGCAACCTGAAACCCTCCGGCGCGATGCCGCTGCCGTCGCATCTGCAAGGCAAGCTGTCGCCCATCGGCGATCACCCGCTGCTGACTGGCGGCAACATGCCGGTGTTCATGCCGCACCGCCCGCCGCGGCCGGAGAAGACCGAAGGCGGCAAGCGCTTTGTCATTCAGTCCGATTTCGAGCCGCGCGGCGATCAGCCGGCCGCGATCCGCGAGCTGGTGGAGGGCGTCTCTCAGCTCGAACGCGAGCAGGTGCTCCTTGGCGTGACCGGCTCGGGCAAGACCTTCACCATGGCGAAGGTGATCGAGGAGACGCAGCGGCCCGCGCTCATCCTTGCGCCGAACAAGACGCTGGCAGCCCAGCTCTATGGCGAGTTCAAATCGTTCTTCCCCGATAATGCTGTCGAGTATTTCGTCTCCTATTACGATTATTATCAGCCGGAAGCCTACATCCCGCGCACCGACACCTATATCGAGAAAGACAGCTCGATCAACGAGCAGATCGACCGGATGCGCCACGCCGCCACGCGCGCGCTGCTGGAGCGCGACGACGTCATCATCGTAGCGTCGGTGTCCTGCATCTACGGTATCGGTTCGGTCGAGACTTATTCGGCGATGACCTTCACGATCCAGATGGGCGACCGCGTCTCGCAGCGCCAACTCCTCGCCGACCTCGTGGCCCTGCAATACAAGCGCAACAATCTCGGCTTTGCGCGCGGCAGCTTCCGGGTTCGCGGCGACACCATCGAGCTGTTCCCGGCGCACCAAGAGGATCGCGCCTGGCGCATCTCAATGTTCGGCGACGAAGTGGAGAGCATCGCGGAGTTCGACCCGCTCACGGGCGAGAAGACGCAGGATCTCGCCCTCGTAAAGGTCTACGCCAATTCGCACTATGTGACGCCGAAGCCGACGCTACATCAGGCGATCCGGGGCATGCAGCAGGAGCTTCAGGAGCAGCTTCAACGTTTCAACGCAACCGGCCGGCTTCTCGAAGCGCAGCGGCTTGAGCAGCGCACGCAATTCGACATCGAAATGATCGAGGCGACCGGCTCCTGCAACGGCATCGAGAACTATTCGCGGTGGCTGACCGGCCGCGCGCCGGGCGAGCCGCCGCCCACGCTGTTCGAATATCTGCCCGACAACGCGCTTGTCTTTGCGGATGAAAGCCACGTCACCGTGCCGCAGATCGGCGCCATGTTCAAAGGCGACTTCCGGCGCAAATCCACGCTCGCCGAGTTCGGCTTCCGGTTGCCGTCCTGCATCGACAACCGGCCGCTGCGTTTCGAGGAATGGGACGCCATGCGGCCGCAGACCACATTCGTCTCGGCCACGCCCGGCAAATGGGAGCTGACCCAAACCGGCGGCGTGTTCGTGGAGCAGGTCATCCGCCCCACGGGCCTGATCGATCCGCCCGTCGAAATCCGCCCCGTGAAGACGCAGGTCGACGACCTCATCGACGAATGCCGCAAGGTCATCAAGCAGGGCTACCGCGTGCTGGTCACGACGCTGACCAAGCGTATGTCGGAGGACCTGACCGAATACGCGCATGAGCAGGGCCTGAAGGTGCGCTACATGCACTCCGACGTGGACACGCTGGAGCGCATCGAGATCATCCGCGACCTCCGGCTCGGTGCGTTCGACGTGCTGATCGGCATCAACCTCCTGCGCGAAGGGCTCGACATTCCGGAGGTCGCCCTGGTCGCGATCCTCGACGCCGACAAGGAAGGCTTCCTGCGCTCGGAGACCTCACTGATCCAGACCATAGGCCGCGCCGCGCGCAACATCGACGGCCGCGTGATCCTCTACGCTGACAGCATCACCGGCTCGATGGAGCGCGCCATCGCAGAGACAAACCGCCGCCGCGAGAAGCAGACGGCCTATAACGAGGCGAACGGCATCACGCCGCAATCGATCAAGAAGAGCATCGGCGACATTCTCGCCAGCGTCTACGAGCGCGATCACGTCACCGTGGACGCCGGCTTTGCCGAGGGCGCGCAGACGCCGCTGGTGGGGCACAACCTCGCGGCCGTGATTGCGGACATGGAGAAGCGCATGCGCGAGGCGGCGGCGAACCTCGAATTCGAGGAGGCGGCGCGGCTGCGCGACGAGGTCAAGCGCCTGCGCGAGGTCGAGATGACCATCATGGACGATCCGCTCGCGCGGCAATCGCAGGTCGAGGATCGCGCCGGGCGCTATGAGGGCGAGCGCCGCACATCCCATGTGCCGCAGCTTGGCGTGGATACGGTGGAGACCAGCGGCGGCGGTGTTGGCGTCAAGCGGCGCAAGACCGGCCCCCGCGATAAGGAACGCGCCCGGCAAGCGCTGGACAAGAGCCCGCTGTTCACCACGGGGGAGGGTTCGGACAATCCTCTGGAGTGGGATATCGCGGCGGAGAGTAACGCGGAGGTTTCAGGCTCCCGGATCGCCCCCGCTCCCGAAACAAGCAGGGAACGCAAGATCGGCGAATGGAGCGTTCCGGTGCGCACTCCGGGCCTGTCGCGGCCGCACAAACCCACCCTGGACGAGATGGGACCGCATGCCGAGCGCCCCATGCCCGGCGGAAAGCCGAAACCGTCGCGCCCCGCGCCTGACCTGCGCACGTTCAAGCCGGGTAAGACCATCGACGTCGCGGATGACGGCGAGCCCGAACGGCGCGGCAAGCGCCGCCGGCCCGTCAAAACCGGCCGGCCCGGCACTTAAAGCAGGCTGGAGCTTTCACCAGCGACACTTAACGCGCAATGGGGCATCAAGAAAACATCTACGTTTTAGCTCGCAATCACGATAAAATAGAACCAATAGATACAGATCAGATTGGAGGAGTGCGTGGCGTGCCCCCGGTGTGGAAACTTTGCATCAGGAGATTACGGCGATGCGCATTATCATTGCGGTAGCTACCACGAAATTCTATCCGCCGGTGACGTTCAGATTTTTGTTTGCGATAATGCCCCGGAGCATATTTTTTGCAATGGATGTGCAAAGAAGACAAGGCATGATGGAAGTTATGTTGTAAAAGAAGCGGGCTAGTTTACAGCAGAAAAACGGCGGAACTATACGAGGTATGAATGCAAATGCCCTTTGTGCGGTTCTGACGGTAGGCCCCTACGCCGTGAGTACATTTCCACTGACGACTAGATCCCAGCTCGCTGGGTAACTTCGGATGGTCTAACCTTTGTGCGCGCACCGAACAGGGACGCCATCATCGCCAAGTTGAACGCGCACCGTGCCGGCGATGGGGAAGATGTTTTGGGCAAGCATCTAAAACCGTGAGAGCGGCTGCTACCGTTACGCCTTGCCAAGCCGCCGGAAACATCGCATCTTCTCATTATGTCAGAAGACGTAGAAATCCCCGATAGCGGGAAGATCGACAACAAGCTCCTTCTCTCGACGCTGCGCGACATCCGGCACGATTAGCGCGAAACGAAGGAGCTGGTTGTCGCTCTAGCGAGGCACGTCGCTGACGTTGAAAAGCGCTTGTCCCGGCGCATAGACGCTGTGAAAGACGATCTTGAGATCATGATCAAGTCAGAGCTCATGGGGCGCCTCACTCATTTCGAGACGCAGAGCGACCGGAAGATCGACGAATTGCTCGCGGAGTAGACCTCGGACAGCAACAGTGTCATATTGAAAAGATGGACACAAACGCCATCATCGCCAAGCTGAATGCACACCGCGCCGAGCTTTACGCGCTAGGGGTGCTGTCCGCTTCCTTGTTTGGTTCGGCGGCTCGCGGCGAGGCCGTTCCCGCCTCCGATATCGATATTGCGGTGAGGCTCGATCCGGCGCGGACGCCGCAGGGGCTCAGCTTTATCGGCTTTGTCGATGCCATCCAGGAGCGCCTCGAAGCGCTGCTGGAAAGTGAGGTGGACGTTGTCCCCGAGCCCGCCCAAAAGCGGCGTTTGCAAGATCAAATCGACAAGGACCGCATCGTTGCCTTCTAAAAATCCAGCCCTCCGCCTCGAAGACATCGTCGAGCAGGGCGGCCGTATCGCCGAATATTTGAGGGGTTGGACGGGGCAGCCTTTCAGAAGGACAGAAAGACAAAAGACGCTGTCGAGCGCTGCATCGAGCGCCTCATCGAAGCCACCACGAAGCTCGACGATAGGACGAAATCGGAGCTTGGCTCTCATCCCCTGGAATGACCTCAAAGGGATGGGCAACTGGTTACGTCACGGCTACGACAAGGTATCGCCGGACATCGTTTGGGACGTGGCGAGCAAAAAAATCCCTAAGCTTGTAGCTGATTGCGAACGGCTCCTGAGGGCATTTCGAAGCCCACCAATATCATAATCTAGGCAAATATCTAAAACCGTTCAACTCCCGCCAGTTTTCGCTTTCTCGATGAGTTTGATAGGCAGGAACATTGGTGACGGTTCAGGGCGCGCCGCCAGCGTGCCGCGCACAAACTCAAGCGGCATAAATCCGAGCTGCCGGTAGAAATTCACCGCACCCGGTTTGGCATCGGCAACAACGCCCGCGCAACCAATACGGACCCGCAGTTCCAACGCGAGTTCGAACATGGCCCGGAGCAGAAGCTTTCCATTCCGCGCCCCTGAAAGCGCGCATCCACCGCCAGCCGCGCAATCCGCAAAATGGGAATGGGATAGGCCGGTAGTTTCTTCTTCAACACGGCTGTAATGGCCTCGGCCGTTATTTCGCCGGGCGAGACGGTCACGAAACCGGCAATCGCGTCCCCCGCCAGAGCGATATAAGTCGAGCCAATGTGATGGCGAAACTGGTTCTGTCCGGCATAAAGCTGAAAGAAACGGTCGATCTCTATATTGCCGCAAGCGAATACCAAGCGGTTGTCTTCGGGCGCCAGCAGCCGGATACGGACTTCGCCCGTTGGCTGCCCGGCCGCACCTGTCACGTTCAATCCCTGAAAAGCGCTTTGAGATCTGCGCTTGGTTCTTCATCGGCGCCGAGGCGTTTCACCACCTCCCGCATGCTTCGCTCGCTGAGCACTAGCCGGGCGGGGATGACGATGTCCTCGGGTATTTCTCTCAGCGCCTGGAGATGATGCAGCAGCGCCTCCTCGATAACGAAAGCCTTCTTGACGCCGCGCTGCTTCACGTAAGCTTCAAGCGCGGTTTTGGCCTCGTCCGATATGTATGCCGAAATCTGCGTCTCAGCCATGCGATACCTCGTTTCTACATTTTTGTAGATATTGCGTCCCGCGCCGCGTTGTCAAGAAGGCCGGTGTTCCGCAGGCATGTCAGATCCACCCAGGCGAAGGTTTTGCTACTCCCGGCGAGTGAGGCATGAGGGCTAAGAACCAGGATTGCAGGCCCCGGCGATTAAAGTGACGCTGATGAGTGATCTGGGGACGGCCAAGAGCCCGCACCCAACCCAGCTCGGACTGGAGGCACACGCGCCCATCGCACAGAACAAGCTGGACGGCGGCGCGTTCTGGTGCGTAGGATGCAGCGGCGGACGTTTTTGTTCAGGTTTTCGGGCGGTAGCCTGGAGCGGCACTATAGACGTAAAGCCCTCCGGACGGTCTCCGGCGTCTGCGCCGCAGTGGCAGTTTATCCGAACAGTCTTGCCTTTGCGGCCGGCACCGGGCGCGGCCTTGGCACTTTGATCTATGTCAAGGAGCGTTTACACACCGCGTGTCATGTTTCCTAGACACTAAGGGGATGCCGCATGCGTGTTGTCTTGATTCATCCGAACTATCATTCCGGCGGAGCAGAGATCGCGGGAAATTGGCCTCCGGCTTGGGTTGCCTATCTTGCAGGCGCCTTGAAGACCGAAGGCTTCACCGACGTCCACTTCCTCGATGCGATGACGGATAATCTTTCGGAGGAACAGTGCCGGGACCGGTTGCTTGAGCTGAAGCCCGACCTCGTCGGCTGCACGGCAATCACGCCCTCGATCTACACGGCCGAAAGGACGCTGCAACTCGTCAAGGAAGTCTGTCCCAACGCGGTCGCCGTGCTTGGCGGCATTCACGCCACCTTCATGTACAAGCAGGTGCTGACCGAAGCGCCGTGGATCGACGTGATCGTACGGGGCGAGGGCGAGGAAATATTCAGGGATTTGGTTAAGACCGTCGCCGAAGGGCGCTGGCCTACGGACCGCGCCTCGATCAAAGGCCTCGCCTACATAGATGGCGACGCCATCGTCGCCACGCCCGCCGCACCGACCGTCAAGGATTTCGACGCGATCGAGCCGGACTGGTCGCTGCTTGAATGGCACAAATATATCTACATCCCGCTCGGCGTACGCGTCGCCATCCCGAATATGGCGCGGGGCTGTCCCTTCACTTGCTCCTTCTGCTCGCAATGGAAGTTCTGGCGCGATTATCGCGTTCGCGATCCCAAGAAGGTCGTCGACGAGATCGAAGGGCTTGTTCGCGATCACGGCGTTGGCTTCTTCATCCTCGCCGACGAGGAACCAACGATCAACCGCAAGAAGTTCATCGCGTTCTGCGAGGAACTGATCGCGCGCGGTTTGCCGGCAAAGGTGAAATGGGGCATCAACACCCGCGTCACCGACATCATCCGCGATATCGAATATCTGCCGCTCTACCGCAAGGCTGGCCTGGTCCATGTCAGCCTCGGCACCGAGGCGGCGGCGCAGTTGAAGCTCGACCGGTTCAACAAGGAAACCAAGGTCGAGCAGAACAAGCGCGCCATCCAGCTTCTGCGCGAGGCGGACATCTTCACCGAAGCGCAGTTCATCGTTGGCCTTGAGAATGAAACCAAGGAAACGCTGGAAGAAACCTACCGGATGGCCCGGGATTGGAATCCCGATCTCGCCAATTGGTCGATGTATACGCCCTGGCCGTTCACACCCCTGTTCCAAGAGCTCGGCGACAAAGTCGAGGTCTTCGACTTCTCGAAATACAATTTCGTCACCCCGATCATGAAGCCAGAGGCTCTGACCCGCGCAGAGCTTCTCGACGGCGTGATGAAGAACTATCGCCGGTTCTACATGATCAAGGCGCTCTTCCATTATCCGTGGCGGGGCAGAGGCTTCCGGCGGCGCTATCTTCTCGGCTGCCTTAAGGCCTTCCTCAAGGCCGGCTTCCAGCGCACCTTCTACGACCTCGGCAAGGTCCACTATTGGGGTCCGCAAACGAAGGGCCAGGTCGATTTCGGCTTCGACGACACGAGAAAGGTCGCCAAAGCGCAAATGGACGATTGGGAGTCCGCAGCGGATCGCGCCTCGCGCGCCCGGAGCGAACGTCAATTCGGGCTGGCTTGCGGCGGCGGCGTCGGCGAGATGGCCGAAGATGACGAGGCCGGCCGTGCTGCGATAGCCTGCGGCGGCGGCGTGGGCGAGATGCCTGAAGAGGCGAAAAAAGAACTCGTCCAATAGCAACGGTGGGCGCCGGCGATGTCTAATCTTGCTGCGGGGCCAAGCGAAGCGCGCGTTGGCCCCAACGCCATCATTCAACTTGAGGGCGTGGTCTCGAAAGAGTACGGCCCCGCGGCCGCGCGCGCCCTTTTGGAGCATGCGGGCCTTCAGCACCTAACGGCGGAGTCCCTGGAACACATGGTGCGGCAAGAAGACGCGCAGCAGCTCTTCCGCACGGTTGACCAGGACTACGCAAAAGACGATGCGGCAAGGATCATGCACGATGCCGGGATCGGCACCGCGGAATATCTCCTGGCCAACCGCATTCCGGGCTTCGCAAAGGCGATATTGAGGCTTCTTCCCCCTTCGCTGGCGGCGCGTCTTCTCCTTGTAGCAATCGGCCGCCACGCCTGGACTTTCGCCGGCAACGGCACGGTGATCTGCCACCGCAAGCCGCTTGCGATTGAAATCCATAGCAATCCGCTCGCCATTTCCGGGTGCCGCTGGCACCAGGCGATCTTCGAGCGGCTGTTCCGTGAACTAGTTTCGCGGGCTACGAAAGTGAATCAGGTTTCCTGCTGCGCGCAGGGCGCCGGATCATGCCGCTTCGAGATCAAACTGCGATGAGAAGCACGCCCGAAAGGCCTGTGTCAGCCAAAATTGACACTACCTGGTGTAATATTTTTTTGACAAATGCGAAGCCCGGCGCGATGATCGTTGTAAAGCAGGGGCTTGGCAGTCACCGGCGTGACCACTTGGGCTTCATTCACACGACCCCCCGCAAGCGAGGATGCTCTCATGGACTATAATCGCGTTTTCTCTGACGCATTGGATGCTCTGACGGCAGAGGGACGGTACAGGGTTTTTGCCGATATCCTGCGCCGCAGGGGGGATTTCCCAAAGGCCGTGCATCACAAGCCGGAAGGTACGCGCCCGATAACGGTATGGTGCTCGAACGATTACCTTGGCATGGGGCAGCATCCCACCGTGCTGAAGGCAATGCACGAAGCCATCGACCAAGTCGGCGCCGGCTCTGGCGGCACGCGCAATATTTCTGGCACCACGCACTTCCACGTCGAGCTTGAGAAAGAGCTGGCCGATCTTCACGGCAAGGAATCCGCGCTGCTCTTTACCTCTGGCTATGTTTCGAACGAAGCCACGCTTTCTACCCTCGTCAAACTCCTGAAGGGCGCCGTCATCTTCTCCGACGAGAAGAACCATGCGTCTATGATCGAAGGCATCCGGCAAGGTGGCGGTCCGAAGCGGATTTGGCGGCACAACGATCTCGCTCATCTTGAAACTCTGCTCCGCGAATACGATGCGAGCGTACCGAAGATCGTTGCCTTCGAGTCTCGTCTACTCGATGGACGGCGATTTCTCTCCGATCAGCGACATCTGCGATCTCGCCAAGCATTATGGTGCGCTGACCTATCTCGACGAAGTCCACGCGGTTGGCATGTATGGCCGGCGCGGCGGCGGCGTCGCCGAGCGCGACAATGCGATGGCGAAGGTCGATATCATCGAGGCCACGCTCGCCAAGGGTTTCGGCCTGATGGGCGGCTACATCACTTCGACCTCAGCCTGCATCGACGCCATCCGGTCCTATGCGCCAGGCTTCATTTTCACGACCTCGCTGTCCCCGGCTATCGTAGCGGGCGCTCTGGCGAGCGTGCGGCATCTGAAGGAGAGTTCCGTCGAGCGCACTCGCCAGCAAGAACGGGCGGCGCTGCTCAAGAAGAAGCTCGTGTCGGAAGATTTGCCGGCAATGCACACGCCCAGCCACATCGTACCGGTGCTGGTTGGCGACCCCATCAAGTGCAAGGAGCTTACGGACCAGCTTCTGGACCGCTTCGGCATTTACGTGCAGCCGATCAACTATCCCACCGTGCCGCGCGGCACCGAGCGCATCCGCCTCACGCCTGGACCCATGCATTCCGACGCGGACATGGACTCGCTTGTCTTCGCGCTCTGCACGCTCTGGAAAGAAATGGGCCTTCGCGGCGGCCTCGAATGGTGCCGTCTCTGGCAGGGCCGCGTCGCGGTGGCTTCGCAAGCCGAACTGCGCATGACGGCAGGCGGCTAAGCAGAATTCTAACGGCACGCCTTGGTTAACCGGCGCATGTTTCCTGATAACGCATAAAAACTCGGACATTCCGTGGTTCGCCAAGGAATGTCCGTTGCCTTGAGTGTGGACCCGCCCGTCCAGCAGCCGGTATCGCCACCGCAGTTCATCCATGGGCCGGTCCATGCATTCGCGCGAATGCCGGGCGTCTCTGTGTCCGGCGCCGCATACGTCTGCTCGGCACTCCGGTTTCCGGTATCGGGGCGATTTACCATCGCGGCCAATTGTGGTAGCCATAGCGTTCGTCCTTTGTGGCTCCGGACTTGCCTCAAAAGACAGAAGCCCAGGGGCTGAGCCATCGATTTCTAACCTTTCAGGCTGTTTGGTCCCGCATCGGAAACGTGATCCACTGAGTGCCTCCGAAGAAACCGCAAACGCAAGAGCTTGAGACCGTACTCGGCTATAGCTTCAGGGACAAAGTCCTGCTGCGCGAGGCGCTGACCCACGCAAGTGCCCGGGCCCTGCAAGGCGGACACGATAACGAGCGTCTCGAATTTTTGGGCGATCGCGTCCTCGGGCTCGGCGTTGCGTCGATGCTGTATGCGCTGTTTCCAGAGGCGCGGGAGGTCGAGTTCGCGCGGCATTATAACGCGCTCGTCTGCGAACGCTGCTGCGCGAATGTGGCGGAAACCCTGGATCTCGGCCAGCACCTTATCATGGCGCCAAGTGAAGCCCGTTCGGGCGGCCGGAAGAAGGCCGTTATTCTTGCCGATGCTTGCGAGGCGCTTTTGGGCGCGGTCTATGTCGAAGGCGGCTTCGCGTCGGCTTTGGCGGTTATCCAACGCTTCTGGGCGCCGCTGGTCGTGACGGCAGAGCCGCCCGCGCCCGACGCCAAAACTGCGCTTCAGGAATACGCGCAGAGCCAGAAGCGCGGTCTACCGGAATATCGCGAGGTGGGACGGAGCGGCGCTGACCACGCGCCAAGCTTCATTGTCGAGGTCACCGTCAAGGGGCATATTCCGGCCCAGGGCGAAGGGACGTCGCTGAAAAAGGCGCAGCAAGCCGCGGCCGAGGCGCTGCTGCTGCGCGAAAAGGTTTGGGGACGGGAGCGCGAGCTTGCCTGAGAACGCCTCAACGGAAACCGGCTCACGCTGCGGTTTCGCCGCGATCATCGGCGCGCCGAACGCCGGCAAATCGACGCTCGTGAACGCCATTGCGGGCGCGAAAGTTTCGATCGTGACCCACAAGGCGCAAACCACCCGCAGCCGTGTTCGCGGCATTGCGATCGAGGGCCAAAGCCAAATCGTCCTTGTCGATACACCCGGCATTTTCGCGCCCAAGCGGCGCCTCGACCGCGCGATGGTGGACACGGCATGGACGGAAGCGCGCGAGGCCGATATCGCCGTCCTCGTCGCAGACGCGGCGCGCGGTTTCGACGATGTGGCCGAACCGGTTCTCGATCGGGCCGCGGAGCTGAAAATACCGCTCGTCCTGGTGCTGAACAAGATCGATAAAACCCACAAGGAGAAGCTCCTCGCGCTCGCCGCCGAAGCCTCGAAGCGCGCGGCGCTGGAAGAGCTTTTCATGGTCTCGGCCCTGTCGGGCGACGGCGTAGCCGATTTACGGACGTACCTTGCGGGCCGCATGCCGCCTAGCGTCTGGCTCTTTCCCGAGGACCAAATCGCGGACGCGCCGCTGCGCCAATGGGCCGCCGAGATCACGCGCGAAAAGCTGTTCCTCCGCCTTCACGAGGAAATTCCCTATTTCTCGACGGTGGAAACGACGGGTTGGAAGGAGCTTCGCGACGGCTCCGTCCGCATCGACCAAACGATTTTCGTCGAGCGGGAAAGTCAGCGGAAAATCGTGCTTGGCGCCAAAGGGCAGGCCATCAAACAGATCTCGATGGAGGCGCGCCGCGAGATCGCCGAAGGCGTTGAGACGCCCGTCCATTTGTTCCTATTCGTGAAGGTGCGCGAGAACTGGGCGGACGATCCCGAGCGTTATCGCGAGATGGGCCTCGATTTCCCGAAGCTCTGACGAAGACAGAGCCCCGGCCTCAACGAAGCGGACCGAACGTTGCGTTTATGCAGCACAGCCAAAGAGCCCCCTCACCCTGCCCTCTCCCGCGAGGGAACAGGGGATCCCCGGCGGTTGCGGCATCGTCCCTTCTCCCCATCGGGGAGAAGGACAGGATGAGGGGGGACTTGGCTCAGTCCCAAATCAACGCGATCTAATGGCCTTCGCCCGTGATATTAGCCGCCGGGCAACGAAGCTGCCAGGTCAGACCCTCGGGCCGGTACAAAAGTTCGGCATCGGCGTCGAGGCTTCTTCTCGTGAGATGGGTCAGCACGGTCGAGCCAAACCCGGCACGGCCGGGCTCGGCAACAGGAGGCCCGTCCACCTCGCGCCAGCCGATTTGAAAGCTCTCCGCGCCGCTAACATCCCGCTCGATCGACCAGGAGATGTGAACCTGCCCCATCTCGTTGGATAGGGCGCCATATTTGCCGGCGTTGGTGGCGAGTTCGTGGATGGCCATGGCGAGCGTTTGCGCGGCCGTGGCGGATACGGACACAGACGGTCCCGTCAGCCCGATCCGCGTATCGACCAGGTCGCGGAAATGAGCGAGCTGCGATCGCACGAGATGTTCGAGGCTCACGCCCTTCCAGGCGACCTTCACGAGAAGGTCCTGACTCGCAGCCAGCGCCCTGAGCCGCTCCTCGAAGCGCTCGATGAAGCCCTCGGAACCAGCCGCTGCCGTCCGCCGCGCAATCACCTGCACAAGAGTCAGCAAATTCTTCGAGCGATGATCGACCTCTCGCAGGAGCAGGTTGATATGCTCCTCCTGGCGCTTTCTTTCCGTGATGTCGAGGCATGCGCCAACGATGCGGAAGGGGATGCGCCCGCCCGGCCCCTCGCGGAAGTCCACTCGCCCAATCCAGGTCATCCACCGGACCTCGCCCCCTGGCCGCACGAACCGGAACTCCATCTTCACATGGCCGCCATTGGCCCCCGCGATCGCCGCTTCGTAAGGTTTGCGAACCTGTTGCACATCGTCCTTGTGCACGCGCGCCAAGGCGGCTTCCACGTTCGCAACTTCGACGCCGGGAAAACCGAGCATCGCGGCAAGCTGCGGCGAATAGAAGGCTTGGGCGGTGTTGAGATCGACTGTGAATGTGCCGATTTCCGCGGCATCGTTCGCGAGCCGCAGCCGCTCCTCGCTCTCGCGCAAGGCCGCTTCGGTCTCTTTACGCCCGGTGATATCCAGGGCAACGCCCGCCATCCTGAGCGGACGCCCGCGCACAAAGGTGGCGCTGCCTTTGGCCTGTATCCACCGGACGGTTCCGCCGGGCCACACGGTGCGAAACTCGATGTTGTAGTCTCTTTCGCCGCCGCTCTCCAAGCAGTCCCGAACAGCGTTTTCCGTCCGCTCCCGGTCTTCGGGGTGCAGCGCTGAAAGAAAGCGCTTATAGGACATGGTATCCCCAGCTGGAATGCCGAACAGCTGTTTACAGAGAGGCGTCCATTCCAGCCGGTCTGGCTCGATTTCCCAAATCCAATGTCCGATGTCTGCGCGTTCGGCCACAAACCGCAGTTGCTCTTCACTTTCGCGCAGTGCCATTTCGGCGCGCTTCTGCTCCGAGATATCTTCGACTACGGCGATGAAATAGTCGATCGATCCGTCCATCCTCCGCGCCGCGCTGGCCGTCAGCCTTGCCCATGTGACCGAGCCATCCTGACCGAGATAGCGCTTGTCCATCCGGTAACTGTCGATTTCGCCATCGAGCATACCCCGGACCTTAGCCAGATCCGCTTCGAGGTCGCCGGGATGGGTGACGTCCTGGAAGGTCTTGGTGAGGAGTTCCTGTTTGGGCCATCCTATGATTTCGCACAGGCGGCTGTTTACGCGAAGCCAGGTCCCGTTAGGCGCAACATGAGCGATGCCGACAGCGGCGTTGTCGAACGTCGCACGGAGACGCATCTCGCTTTCGCGGATTTTTTGGCGTGCCTCGACTTGCGCGGTAATGACCTCGGTGAAGAGCATCGCACCGCCGATTTTTCCTTCGGCGTCGCGCCAGGGCTTCATCGACCAGCGCACCCAATCGGTGCGCCCATCGCGCCTAAGAAACGGATCTTCTTCCGAGGCCAGCTCTTCGCCGGCCAGCACCCGGGCATGGATATCGCGCCATTCCTGCGGAACTTCCGGGAATACGTCGTAATGGGACCGGCCGGTTAGATCCAGACTTTCGCTGCCCAGGCGGTAGTCGGCGATAAAGCGCCGTGAGGCTGCCATGTAACGCATCCGATTGTCGAACATGGCGATGGGAGCGGGAGCGTTTTCAATGAATAGGCGCAGTTGCGCCTCCTGTTCCGCGAGCTTCCTCTGGGCCTCTTTTCGCCGGGCGATGCCGTGGGCGATTTTCGAGGCGCCGATGACGGCTCCGGCCGGGTCGCGGATCGGCGAGACGGTGACGGAAACCTCGACCTCGCGTCCGTCTTTGTGGAGCCGGACGGTATCGAAGGCCGCGACATCCTCCCCGGCGGCGATCCTGGCGAGGATCGCATCCTCCTCGGCCATCCGGTCATTCGGGATGAGACGGCGGATCGGCTGGCCGATCATCTCCTCTCCGGAATAGCCGAAGAGCCGCCCCGCACCCCCATTCCAGCTTGTGACAATTCCGTCGAGCGTCTTGCCCACGATGGCGTCGGAGGAGGATCTGACGATGGCGGCCAGCCGTGCCGCAGCATTCGCTCCGTCTCCCTCCCCAACGCCACTCACCAGGGTGCGGATCGTTCTTCGTAACGCGCGGGCCCTGCACATGACGGCGCGCCTGCGCTTTCCGGACACGGGCGCGCCCTGTCCTGGCATGCGGTCCGGCGCGCGGACATCGGTTTCATGCCCGCGATGGGTGCCGCTTATAAAGAAGGGCCAAAGATCGACCATGCCTACTCTTTTGCAACCACCTACATCTATTAGTGGGGGGAGTTCGTGAACTTCGCAAGTGCGGCGGATGAAGATCGAACTTAATCTCGAAGCCACGACTACACCAAAAGGAGCGAGCCTGTCTGTGCACTTTTGAACATTAGGCCAGGTCAAATGTTGACTTTGTTGCCACTGCAACAGGACAGGAAAGATGGAAGTTTGGTGATTTCGGATAACAATCTTCTCTCTGCTCTGCGCAAAAAAGATCAGGAGATCTTGCAACCGCACTTCAAGAGAATTTATGCAAAGACGGGCACCGTTATCCATCGGCAGGGTGCCGCCGTTGACGCCGCCTACTTTCCTTGCGGCGAATCTCTCGCCGCCTTCACGATCTTGCTAAGAGATGGCCGGGAAATCGATTCCGCTCTGATCGGCAGGGAAGGTGCTATCGGGGGAATTTTGAGCCAGGGCTATCTTCCAGCCTACGCAAGGGCACGCGTCCAGTATCCCGGACAATACCTGAAAATCGATATTGAGGAGCTGGAAAAGGCAAAGAGTCGCTCTCCTGAGCTAAGTCGTCTTCTCGCCCGCTATTCCGACTGCTTGCTGGCCCAGTTGTTCCAATCCGTGGCCTGTAACGCGAGCCACTCCATCGAACAGCGCACCGCAAAATCACTGCTGCTCGCGCTCGACCGGACAGGAACCGATGAGGTCCCATGGACGCATGAGCAGCTCGCAAACATGCTGGGGGCTGGGCGCAGCTATATGAGCCGCGTCCTGCAAAAGCTCAAAGCCCATGGCATCCTCGAAACGCGCCGGGGCCGGCTTTACGTCCGCGATGCCGGGCGCTTGCACAAATTATGTTGCGGCTGCCGCGACGCTGTTTTCCACCATTTCGATACCGTCTTGAAAGGCGTCTACCCCGGTACCGCAAGTCTTAAAAGCCGCAAGGATTTGACGGGCAGGGACGAAGCGCCATATCTATAAGCCCAAACGGGCACGCAGCGAGCTACGAAAGATCACCGGCATGACACAGAGAACCTATCAACCCAGCAATTTGCGCCGCAAGCGCAAACACGGCTTCCGCGCACGCATGTCGACGAAGCAGGGCCGCGCCGTTCTATCCCGCAGGCGCAACCGGGGCCGCAAGAAGCTGTCGGCTTAAAACGGCGGCTGCTGTGGAGACGCTCAAATCACGGGCGGAGTACCAGCGCGTGCAAAAGGGGCGTAAATGGGTCACCCCCGCCTTCATTCTGCAAGGCTTGCCGCGTGCAGGCGGCGAGGGTGGCGGGATGCGTTTCGGCTTCACAGTTTCGAGCAAAGCCGTTGCGAAGGACGGTGGGGGCGCGAAGAAGCGCGGCATGGCGGTGGATCGGAACCGTGCGCGCCGGCGCTTGAAGGAGGCTGTGCGGCTTACTTTCCCCGAACACGCCAAGCCCGGCTGGGACTACGCGATCATTGGCCGCGGCGCTGCCTTGACCAGAAATTTCGCCGGCCTACTTGCGGATATGCAGCTGGCGTTCCATAAAGTGAGCCAGCCTGCGCGCTCCGGCGGGGATCGTCATCCTGTGCCGTGACTGCATAATGGGTGTTGCACGGTTTATGTTCCTTCGAGGGCCTAAGCCGGCTACAAGCGGTTAGGCTGTCTTGCTTTATGCGGACGCTTTGCCGGGTTTCGGCGTCTCCCTCGAGCGGATTTATGGAAAACAACAAAAACTTCATCCTCGCCATTGCGCTTTCGCTCGCCGTCCTCTTGGGCTGGCAATACTTCTATGTGAAGCCGATGAATGAGCGGGCCCGTCTGCAGCAACAGCTCGAAGCGCAGCTTAATCCGCCGAAGCCCGCAACGCAGGGCACACCGGGCGACGCGAACGCGCCAACGGCGTCAAACACGCCGGGCGGAACGCCTTCACTCTCGCAGCAGCCTCCGCAAGCCACCAGCTACGGCAACCGTGAGGCCGCCATCGCCGCGAGCCCGCGTGTCGCGATCGACAGCCCTGCCTTGCTGGGTTCCATCAATTTGAAGGGCGGCCGGATCGACGATGTGGTTCTGCGCGACTACACCGAGACGGTCGATCCTAAGAGTTCCAAAGTCGTCTTGCTCTCGCCTTCCGGCAGCCCGGCCCCGTTTTTCACCTATACCGGGTGGTGGACCAGTCAGCCGGGCGTGACCCTCCCCGGGGAGGCCACGCTTTGGGAACAGGAAGGCACCGGCCCGCTTACCGCAACAAATCCCGTCAAGCTCCGCTACGATAATGGCGCCGGCCTCGTTTTCCGGCGGACGATATCCGTCGACGATCACTACATGTTCACCATCGCCGACACGGTGGAGAACAAATCGGCGCAGCCGGTGACGCTGCGGCCCTGGGGACAAGTGGCCCGGCTGAACGAGCCGAAAACGCTCGGCTATTCCGTTCTGCATGAAGGTGCGATCGGCGTTTTCGGCAGCACCGGCTTGAAGGAGCTGACCTACTCCGCCGCGCTGAAGAACTTCGACCCTGCCACGAACACGGCCAAGGATTTGTTTACCGGCAAGGGCGGTTGGCTTGGGTTCACGGACCAATATTGGGCGGCCGTGCTCATTCCCAACCAATCGACGGATTACGAAGCGCGGATGTTCGGCAACGAACGGAAGCAGTTTTACACCGACTTTCTCCAAAATCCCGTCACCGTTGCGCCGGGCGCGACCGAAACCGTCACGAACAAGCTCTTCGCCGGCGCGAAACAGGTCAATCTACTTGACGACTATCAAGCGCGATTTGGGATAGACCGTTTCAATAAGCTCGTGGACTGGGGATGGTTCTTCTTCATCACCGAGCCGATGTTCCATTTGATGGACTTCCTCTACAAGCTCGTCGGCAATTTCGGCGTGGCTATCATGCTCACGACCGTGCTCGTGAAGCTTGCCTTCTTCCCGCTCGCGAACAAATCCTTCGAGTCGATGAGCAAGATGAAGAAGCTTCAGCCTGAAATGAAAAAGCTGCAGGAGCGCTTCAAGGACGACAAAGCCCGCCAGCAGCAGGCTTTGATGGAGCTGTACAAGAAGCAGAAGGTCAACCCGATGGCCGGGTGCTTGCCGATCTTTATCCAGATACCGGTGTTCTTCTCGCTCTATAAGGTTTTGCTGGTGGCGATCGAGATGCGCCACGCTCCCTTCGTTGGCTGGATTCAGGACCTTTCCGCGCCCGATCCAACCACGGTTTTCAATCTCTTCGGGCTTATTCCGTGGACCCCGCCGCAATTCCTGATGCTGGGTGTGCTGCCACTGCTGATGGGCATATCCATGTGGGTTCAGATGCGGCTCAACCCGACGCCGCCAGACCCGGTGCAGGCGCAGGTCTTCACCTATATGCCGATCGTCTTCACCTTCATGCTGGCGCACTTCCCGGCGGGCCTGGTCTTATACTGGACCTGGAACAACATCCTGTCCTTCTCCCAGCAGGCGTACATCATGAAGAAGCAGGGCGCCGACATCGACATCATGCACAATGTCGGCATCAAGAAGGTTCACGGCCGGGTGCAAGATGTGCGTTCGCGCATGAAGAACAGCCGAACGCCGGCCGAGTGAGGCACTTGTGTCCGCCACTGAAGACGGAGAAGCGCGCGGGGCAGCCGCTCGCGCGCTTGAGCTTTTCAAGGCGCCGGCGGATTTCGTCCTGGGTGTGGCCAGTGTGGACGGCCTCCCCCCGGGGGATCGCGTCGAGATCGCCTTCGCAGGGCGATCCAATGTCGGAAAATCCAGCCTTCTCAATGCGCTTCTCGCGCGCCGCAGTCTTGCGCGGGTGTCCAACACGCCGGGCCGCACGCGAGAGCTCAATTACTTTACGGTCGGCGACGGCCTGTATGTTGTCGATATGCCGGGCTACGGCTATGCGAAGGCCCCGAAGTCCCTGGTTGCCGGCTGGACGCAACTCATCCATGACTATCTCCGCGGGCGCCCTCAACTCAAGCGCGTGATGCTCCTCATCGACAGCCGCCACGGACTGAAAAGTTCCGACCGCGAGATCATGACGCTTCTCGACAAGGCTGCGGTCTCCTACCAGGCCGTGCTGACCAAGGCGGATAAGCCGAAGTCCGGCGATTTAGCAAAAGTCATAAGCGAAACCGAAGCCGAACTGAAAAAGCGCCCCGCTGCGCATCCGGTTGTACTGGCGACATCGGCGGTGGAAGGGTTCGGCATCGAGGAACTGCGCGAGGCCATTGCCGAACTCTGCTGATGCCTGTTTCAGCGTGTAGCCGGCACGAGAACTTCGGCTTTTCGCAGCCTCATCCTTCGAGACGCCGCCTTTGGCGGCTCCTCTGGATGAGGCTTTCCCACAGGCGGCTCGTAAGGAAGAGCTTCAAGACGCCGCCGGCAGCCCCGCAGGACGAGGCCTCCCCTCGTGGTGAGGGAGGCCGAAGGCCGTCTCGAACCATGAGGGGCGGCGATTGCCGGCTCTTCGCGTAAGATTGTGCTCCCGCCGGAATTAGCTGGCGCGAAGCGCACGGATCGAAGAGTAGCCCTGCTTGATATGGTCCATGTTCACCGTCTCACGGACCTCGTCTATGGCAAGCATGCGTTGCAAATAGGCCGTCAGCGCAGCGTAGTCCGCCACGCGCTTGCGGTTGCATTTGAAGAGGCCGTAATAGGCCGCATCGAAGCGGACCAGGGTCACGAAAAGCCGGATGTCGGCTTCCGTAAGGCGCTCGCCAACGAGGAAGTTCCGTCCCGTGAGATGCTGTTCCAACTCATCGAGCATGGCAAAGACATCGTGAAGGGCTTCCTCATAGGCGGCCTCTGTGGTGGCAAAGCCCGCGCGATAGACCCCATTGTTCAGAGTGGGATAGATGCGCGCGTTCCAGGTATCGATCCCCGCCCGTAGCGGCTCGGGATAAAGATCGATTGCGTCATCGGCCAATGCCCCGAAACCGGAATTGAACATCCGTAGAATATCGGCGGAACTCGTTGTTGACGATGGTGCCTGTCTCGATGTCCCACAACACAGGCACTGTTGCACGGCCCGTGAAATGGGGATCGGCACGGGTGTAAAGCTCGTGAAGATAGATCGCGCCATTCAATGTGTCGCGATCGGCGCCGCGGTAGTCGCCGAAACGCCAGCCTTGCGTTGTGAGTTGCGGCTCGACGGACGACACGCTCACAGCATCGCCGAGCCGCTTGAGCTTGCGGGCCACAAGGGTACGCGATGCCCACGGACAGATTAGCGCGACGTAGAGATGATAGCGCCCGGCCTCAGCTCTGAAGCCGCCCCGGCCGGTTGGGCCGGGGGCGCCATTGGGTGTCACCCAATGGCGGAAGCTGGAGCATTGGCGAACGAAACCGCCCTTGGCGTCGGTCGCCTGCACCGGTTGCCAATCGCAAGTCCACCGGCCGTCGACAAGCATGAGAAACTCCCTTCTGCGGCTCAGACGGCGTGCCGCTTGACCCACGCCACGTAGCGATCCATCCAGCCCTGCAGAAACTGGCGGCTTGCGGCACCGATGCTGCCGTCAGCTTCGAATAGCCCCTCCTTGGCCTGGATGAAAGCCTCCGGCTGACCGAGCGTCGGCACGTCGAGATAGGCAAGAATGTTGCGTAGGTGCTGTTGCGCAAGTGCGGTCCCGATTGCGCCGATCGACACGCCGATTACCCCGGCGGGTTTGCCGGCCCAGGCACTCTGACCATAGGGGCGCGAGGCGTGATCGATGGCGTTCTTCAACACGCCGGGAACCGACCGGTTGTACTCCGGTGTGATGAAGAGCAGCCCCTGCGCCGCCGCGATCTCAGACTTGAGCCGCTTGACGGAGGGAGCCGGGGAGGCATCGTCATCCTGATTGTACAGGGGTAGGTCGCCGATCTGGACCTCCTGGAAGGAGAATTCGGCGGGCGCCAGCTTGATCAAGCCGTGGCCGAGCTTCCGGTTAAACAAGTCCCGGCGAAGGCTGCCTGTGATAACGGCAATGTTGTACTGGGTCATGTCGGTGTTTCCTTTCGGGCGAGCCGCGGCTCGCTCTCTTTATCGGGGTTCCACTAAAGTGCTTGTCCGGCAGGCTTCGCTGGAGCGGCCAGCAGGGAGAAGGGCCGCCACGCGAAGGCGCCGCCGCCGAGGAGCGCTTGCACAAACAGCATTGCAATCCAGAACACGGGAAATTCCCAGCCGCCTCCCTTGCCTGAGAACACCCAGCCGTTGCCGGTGTGCTGAAGCGTCGCGCCAATCATGATGGGAAGCAGCAGCAATGCGATCGTGCGCGTGTAGGCGCCGAGAATGAGAGCCACGCCCCCTCCGATCTCGCCGAGCAACACAAGATAGGCGAAGGCGCCGGGATAACCGATGCTTTCGAAATATCCGGCGGTGCCCGGAATGGTAAAGGTGAACACCTTGAGCAGAAGCCCGTGGGCGAGGAACAGGACGCCAAGACTGACGCGCAGCAGCAAGGCGGCGTAGGGTGCGGTACGTGTATCGATCATGAGAGTCTCCAGCCAATTTATGCGCTGTAGATGGCACACTCCACGGGCATAGATAATTCCCAAACGAATGCTATCATCTCACACTCCAGGTGTGAGGAACTTCCATGCTCGATCGTTTCACCGGAATGCAGGTTTTCGCGCGCGTTGCGGCATTGGGAAGCCTGTCCGCCGCGGCACGCTCGCTCGGCATGTCGCAGACCATGGCGACCAAGCATGTGGCGGCACTTGAGGGGCGCCTTGGCGTCAAGCTTCTGCACCGGACGACTCGGCGTCTTACGCTCACCGAGGCCGGACGCACCTATCTTGACGCTGTGGAGCGCATTCTTGGCGAGGTCGACGATGCCGATGCCGAAGCCGCGGCCGGCGCCTTGGAGGTCCGCGGCACGCTCCGCCTCAATGTCCCGGTCTCGTTCGGCATTCGCGAGATCGCCCCATTGATCCCCGCGTTCTTGCAAAGCCACCCCGCGGTGAGCATCGATCTTGGCCTCAACGACAGGCAGGTCGATCTGATCGAGGAAGGATGGGACCTCGCCGTCCGGATCGGCGATATGGCGAGTTCAAGCTTGGCGGCGCGCCGGCTCGCGGCCTGCCGCACCGTTTTGTGCGCCGCGCCTTGCTATCTCTCCGAAAAGGGAACGCCGCGGACCATTGCGGATTCTCGCCCTCCACAATTGCCTCGGCTATACGCTCTCGCGAACGGTGGGCGCCTGGCCGCTGGCAATTCGGCTCCGGCCGCAAGATCAGCGTACCAGTCAGCGGAACCCTGACGGCCAACAACGGCGATGCCCTCATCATTGCCGCGATCGCGGGACAGGGCATCGTTTACACACCCACATTTCTGGTTTCCCGGGAGATTGCGGCAGGCTTGCTGCTCCCGATCCAACTCGATCAAGCGCCGGTCGATCTCGATGGAATCTTTGCGGTTTATCCCGCCAGCCGGCGGCCACCGGCAAAGGTGCGTGCCTTCATCGATTTCCTTGTTAGCCGCTTCGGTTCCGTACCCCCCTGGGACCGCAGGGGGGAGGCTCTTACCGCATGGTAAAGCCGTAAGCGGCCACTATGCTGATGAAGCCGGTAGAATGTCTGTCTCGGAAAAATCGATGCCCTTGAACAGCGGGGGCGCGTTGTGGCTTTTTGGGGGAGCATAGGCGGCGCAATCGCAAAGATTAAGGCGCGCGCCGGAGTGAATTCCTTGCCATAGCGGCGAAAGGCCCTTCCTCCGCTTGCACGGCAATGAAGGGAACGAGCGCGGTTCCGGTTATCGCGGTGAATTCGTTCATCTTCAATCCTGGTCGAAGCTAAAAAGCAGGACAGTTCGAAGCAGCGATGACGAAGCCGGATAAGGCGTACTCTAAAACTTAGCTCTTTGGTATGCACCCGCTGGCTTCGAACAGGTCTGTCCGGTGGAAGTTCCCGACGCTCTGCGGGAACCGCGAGATGCCCCACCATCGCAATTAAGCCACTGTTCACGCCGGCTTTCGTTGATGCCTGAAGCGCAGCGGCGAGACACGGATATCGTCCTGCTAGTCTGAGATGCGCTCGCCACCAGTACGTTAGCCCTAGCAGGCCAAACCCATTATCTGCCCGTAAACTTTTAGAGCGTTTTGAGGTGCAGGAGAAACTCGCGAAACTTTCGGTGCGCGAGCGCGAAGTCCTCAAAGGCATTTTGGATGGGCACCCCAGCAAGGAAATCGCGAGAGATCTCAATCTCAGCCTCAAGTCGATTGAGGTCTACCGAAGCAAGCTCATGGCTAAGATGCGGGTCCAGTCGATCGCCTGTCTCATCAAAGATGTTCTGTGCTGCCCATCCCCCGATTGTCTGCGGTCTGCCTGTGTCCGGGGCAGCTGGGTAACAAGTAGGACTTAAAATAGCAGGTTAAACGTGGCCGCCTCGCCTCGTGAGGGAGAAGCCGCTTACGCCCGCGGCCACGCTGGATCGCTAGCCGCTTCGGGGCCCGGAGCCCGATACTTAGCCGAGCGGCTGGACATCGCTGCGCAGGCGCGCAGCCGCCATAGCCGGGCCCAAGCAATCGCACAGACGATCATTTCCATCCTCGGACCGTTGTCATCGCATGAGAATGCACCGCGCGTGGCGCTTTGCGGCGAAAGACTTGCGGTCTCCATAGCATTCCTGGTCCCCCGGGATCGCATCGGGTGCTTCACGAAACGCCTGGACATGCTCGCCGTGGCCTGCCCGGACCTGGCGATTATATGCACCGGGCCTTGGCCACCCTACTCATTTACCGATTGGCCAGACCATTCCTTGAAACCGGGCGAGGACAAGCATGCCGCGATCTGAAACCCTATTCGCCGCAATCGAGCCCTCCGGCGCAAGCGATACGCCCGCCGCTGGCGCTGACGGTGCACTGCCGCGTTCGCTTTCCCGCATGGACCTCAATCCAGACACGGTGCTGCACGATCTCGCCCGTCTCGTACTAGGACTTGTGGAAATCGTCCGGCAATTGATGGAGCGGCAGGCTTTGCGCCGTGTCGAAAGCGGGAAGCTTTCCGAGGAGCAGATCGAATCCATCGGCCTCACCCTGATGCGCCTGGAAGAGAGGATGGAAGAACTGAAGCGCCATTTCGGCGTACGCGAGGACGAACTGTGCCTTGATTTGGGACACATTCGCGAGGAATTCTGAAACTTGGTTAAGTCTTCCTCGGGCAGGCCGCTCTTGATCGAGGCGAGCCAGGGCGTATTGTATTCAAAGCGCCTGAGCATGGGCGGCCGCTGTATTGTTTCGGAATGGCTCAAGGCTAATTGGAGATAGTTTTGGAGAGAGCCCGCACAGCGAAGACAAAAATGGCGGCGAACCCCGGAGAGCCTGCCACCGGCGCGGAAGCCTTGGAGGTCGCCGCGGGTCTCGGCGGCGCGCTACAGTCCCGGCTCGATGCTTATTCTGTATTCTCCCGCAGGCTCAGTCCGGACATCAACGCTGCCTATGACGCTCTAATCGCGCGCCTGTCTGCCGCGAAGAATGCCGGCCCCGCTATCGGCGACCCCATGCCCGGTTTCGCCTTGCCAGACCAGGATAGCAGGATAAGAACCCTGGAGTCTTTCCTAAGGGATGGGCCGCTTGTCATATCCTTCAATCGCGGGCACTGGTGTCCCTGGTGCCGGCTGGAGGTGCGGGCGCTGGCTTCGCATTATGGGGCCTTTCGCGCCGCCGGCGCCGAAGCCATCTC
Source organism: uncultured Alphaproteobacteria bacterium (assembly GCA_963817705.1). Taxonomy (GTDB): domain Bacteria; phylum Pseudomonadota; class Alphaproteobacteria; order Rhizobiales; family Rhodomicrobiaceae; genus Rhodomicrobium. The sequence goes on along the minus strand of CAWFPF010000001.1, from coordinate 529,831 downwards.
GATCGTGCCGGAAACGGCGGCCTATTCCCGCAAGTTCGCGGAGGCGAACGGCGTGCCCTTTCCCGTGCTCACCGATCTCGACCTTGGCTATTCCCTCTCTCTTGGCCTTGCCATTTTCGCTGGGACCGCAATACGAGAACTCCTATAAGGTGGGAGGGATCGATCTTGCGCTCTTCCAAAATAATGAAGGCTTCATGCTGCCGGTGCCGGCCACTTTCGTGGTCTCGGCCGATGGCACGGTCAAGGCCCGCTTCGTGGAACCGGACTTCCGGCGGCGCATGGACCCGGAGGATATTCTTCGCGCGCTTCGCGCATGATATGGTGGGACGCCATTGAGACGAGCGCAATTTCAGAGCTTAGACCGGCGCCGACACGCGTCTCCCTTCGGCCCTCGCAAGACGCGCCCAATCCGCGCTTCGCAGCAGCTTTATGAGCGCGCTGGCGGCGGGCGAACGCTCGCGGCCCGACACAGCGTAAACATAGACCGTCCGCTCTAAGCCGGCGCCTTCCAGGGCCACTCTCGAAAGCTTTTCGCTGCTTGGCGCACTCTCCGGCATAATGGAAACGCCAGCCTCCGCCTCGATCAGGGCGAGCAGATCGTAATCCGAAGGGATGCTGTCGCCCAGACTTTGCTGGACGCCATGGGCCGCCAAGGTTTCCGCGAGCTGGTTTGCCTCTTCGCAATAAGGACGGGGGAGAAGGCGTTCATCTTTCAACTGGTCGATCCGGACCATATTTCGTCCCGCAAGGGGGTGTGAATTGTTCAACACGAGGCAAAACGGCTCGGTGAAGAGCGGCCAGCGATCGAAGCGCTCCCACCTCCCTGGAAAGCGGCCGGAAACCGCGGCCTCGGAATGCCCGGCTTTCAACTCCCCCGCGACGGCGGCCGCATCGCCGCGAAAGAACTTCAGCTCAAGGCCAGGAAAGCTCCGGACGAGGCCCGTCAATGGCGCCGCCAGGAGGCCGAGATTGATCGTCGATGAGAGCGCCAGGCGCAAAGGCAGCGCAGTGCCTTTCTGGTAAGATTCGGCGAGAGATTTCGCGCCACGAGCACTCTCGAAGCACTGCTGGAGCATCGGCAGGATCAGGCGGCCGAGTTCCGTGAGGTGCGTCAACGCACGCTCGCGCCGGAACAGTTCGCCGCCCAATTCCTCTTCCAGCATCTTGATTGCGCGGCTCAACGACGGCTGCGAGACGTGGCACTCCCCCGCAGCCTTGGTGAAATTTAGCGTACGCGCAGCTGCCAGGAAATAGCGGACCTGATGCATTTCCATGAGTATGGCCTCAAGCACAAACCCGCTCCAGATGCGATACCGATAAAGGTAAGGCGAATTGAATTCAAAGACAAATGGCATCCTAATAAACACTTGGGCGTGATAGAGCCGGAAACGCCGGCGAAGTGCGGCCGTCCAGAAAATGGCGTTTGAGGCAACGGCGGACAATCGCGCCAGACAGACGCATGTCTCCTGCTGGAGGTAAACCGGTATCAGGCAGTTCTTTGCACTTTGTAGCCGTCAACAGCCAGGCGATGCTTTCATGGTTCCGGATGTAGGAGTGAGCGGCTTTGGACGGAAATCCGCAAAATGGCCGCAATCGCTCCAAGGCAGATAAACGGCTGCAGGCCGGGAAGGCCGCGAAGAGACGGCTACCATTGCCGGACACGTCATCGCGTTTCGCTGACAGCAACCTCAGGCTTCACAGCCATTTCTTTGGGCATGTTGCGGTCCTCGAACAGCGGCTGCAGGCCGGTGATGAGGCGCGCGCCACGGCCGAAGGTGAGATAGGCCCAGAACCATTGCGCGGCGACGATCATGGGCGCGCGCACGCCGATCAAGAAATAGATATGGGCCAGCCCCCACAGCCACCAGGCGAGGCCGCCCCTCAGCTGGACCCGGCCGAAGTCGGCGATGGCGGCATGACGGCCGATAGTGGCCAGGTTGCCGCGATGGCGGTAGCGGAAGGGCGCCGGTTTCGTTTTCGATTTGACGGCTGCAAGTATCGCTCCGGCAACATAATGTCCGCCCTGCTTTGCGGCGGGCGCGATACCGGGAACCGTGAGGCCATCGCGCCACGGCACTGAGGCGGCGTCGCCAATCACGAACACATTCGGATGCTGCGGCAAGGAAAGATCGGGCGCCACCGCGACCCGGCCCGTGCGGTCGGTCGCGCCCGGCAGCCAGTCCTTGAGATGGGGCACGGTGACGCCTGCCGCCCAGATCATGGACGCCGATGGAATCAGCATATCGCCGATGCAGGCGCCCTCATTCGCCCTGACCGCGACCCGGTGATTGAGCCGGACCTCAACCCCGAGCCTCTCCAATTTTTGCTTCGCATAGGCCGACAGCGTTTCAGGGAAGGCCTTCAGCAGACGGTCGCCGGCCTCGACCAGGATGACGCGCGCGGAGCCGGGGTTGATGTTGCGGAAATCGCTCGCAAGCGTATGGCGCGCCAGTTCCGCAATCGCGCCCGCCATTTCGACGCCGGTCGGGCCGCCACCGATGACAACAAAGGTCAGCTGACGCCTTTGCTCTTCCTCCGTCATCCCGACTTCGGCGAGTTCAAAAGCGAGCAGGATGCGTTTCCTGATTTCGGTCGCATCGATGATGCGCTTGAGTCCCGGCGCGTGCATAGCCCACTCGTCATGGCCGAAATAGGAGTGGTAGGAGCCCGTGGCGAGGATCAAATAATCATAGGAAAGCTGGATGCGATCCGAGATCACTTGGCGCGTTTCAAGATCGAGGCTCTGTACCTTGCCAAGGACAACGCGCACATTGGGACACTGCGCAAAAATACTTCGGATCGGCCAGGCGACATCGGCAGGCGAAAGCGCCGCGGTTGCCACTTGATAGAGCAGAGGCTGAAACAGATGGTAGTTGCGCTGGTCGATCAGCGTCACATCGACCGGCTGGTAGGCAAGCCGCTTAGCCGCCGCTAGCCCGCCGAACCCTGCGCCCACGATCGCCACCTTGGGACGCGAAGGACTACATTTCTTTGCCATCCCGCTTATCCTCAAGCCTGGGTCGCACTAAGGTCTGAGTTGGGCCGTTCGATCTCCGCCCGCGGCACAGATCGAACGGTAACCGGCGATTAAGACCGTCATCCGCCGTTGGCAGAGGGCGGAATGGCTGAGGCTGGAGCGACGGCCATCATTCGGCCACCCATTCTGATCAGTTCGAACGACACCGTCTTGCCATTTGCAAACCGGGCTGTCATCGTGCGGTGTTGATGCTGCGTCCGATGCGCTGCCTCTGCCGAACCGGGCAGGGACGATATCGCACCAAGGACGATTGCTGACGCCAATACAAGAGTACGCAATTTAACCTCCGTCGAGTGATAGCCGGCGGCGTGAAGCCGCCCTAGAGCGTTAAGGCAAGTATCGGTCACAGGATTCATTCACACAACAACCAGAAAGGCATCATTTCCATAGTCACCTGGTATACCGATACCTATCAGGATTCAGTAAAACCGAATCCGATAGCGCTGGAGGATCAGAATGGGAAATTTGATCTCAATTAAACAAATTTGAGAAATCTTTTGGGACTACGTGGACCGCTGAATAGCTGCCGTCGCATGGGAAAGTAGTATTCATTTGCTCAACTTATGGGCGATTCGCCGTTGGCGCGCGGCCACATGCCAACGGCGATGAAGCCGGTGCAGGCTCTTCCAAAACCAAGACGTGGCCGTCGGGATCGCGTATGGAGGCTGAACAAACTCCGCGCGCCGCGACGGCGGAGATTCGGGACAGCCACCGCAGGCCGGGGCTTGCAAGGACTTGGGGCAAGTCCCGGACAATCAGCGTCAGATGCGCGTGCGCGGTATCGTCCGCATGAACATCCGGCGCCGGCCGGCCGGTTGCCGGTCTTCTGTAGTCGAGGAACTCGATTCCCGGCGCCTCGGGCATTGAAGGCTGGAGCCCGGTGATACGGACGACGGCGCCTGCCACCCCATCGAGACGCTCTTGCGTGCCGCCCTCGTTTGTCACCCCGTAGGTCACGCTCAGCCCCAAGACGCCTTTGTAAAAGGCGAGGCTCGTGTCCGTCGAAGCGATGGCGATGGCGCTATGGTCGATCCCGAGGAAAAGCCCCGTTCTTCGATGCCAGACGGCCCGTCCTTGACCGGGCGGGAACCATAGCAATTCAAGCGGATGGCCGTCCGGGTCGCGAAACTTGAAGGCGCGCACATGGCCGTTGCGCTCCGGCAAGGTCTCCGGGCCATCGAGCGAAATCGGCTCGGCGCCGGCGCCACGAACGCGGGCATAGGCTGCGTCCATGTCCGATACGACGATGGCGAAATGCTGAAACCACAGATCGGGGCTCCGGCTGTCTTTGGGATAAGGGCGCCCCGGGCGCTCGAACTGGGTAAACTCGACCTGCTGATCGCCGAGCTGCATTGTGAGCACATCCATCCCCTCATCCGGCAGACCGAACAAGGCATTCAACGACGGATCCCGCATGTGCTTTCGTCCGGCGGTGCGAAATTCCAGCGCGTCGCGGTAAAAGCGCTCCGTGCGGTCGAGGCTCGATACGGTGACGCCGATGGTGCGTATGGCGAGCACCTCGGCGCGGGCGTTTAATCCAGAAAGGATCAGAAGCGCAAGAGTTAGAGCCGCGCAAAGCGTTGCCATGCGGCCGGCGGTCCCGCGCAATGCGGAATACCTGTCCATCGTCCGATCTCCCGGGATTGCCATTACGAAATGACCCGCAAGTCTCGTACATCCCCGGAGCGAAAGGAAATGCCAGTCCCGCATGGCTTCGATAGCGGGGTGCTATTTTGCCTTTCCAGCAGCACGAACTCCGCATCCATAGCCGTCCGTCATTGAATTGAGAGCAAGCCGTTATTTCCCTTCGGCGTTGCGCTGGGAGACCATACAAGCTGCAGAGGTCAAGCGAGAGCGGCTGCGCCGGTTCGCACGCTTCCATGGAGCGCAGACTATGAATGATGCTTTTCTTCCGCCGTTCGCCGATCCCACCCTGCCGCCTGTGGTCATGCCGGCCTGCCCGATCGACCGCAAGCTCAAGGGACAAAGGGCGCTTGTGACCGGCGCATCTTCGGGCATCGGCCGCGGCATCGCCATCGGCCTCGGCCATGCCGGAGCCGACGTCGTGATCAACTATATCAGCGGCGAGGCCGAAGCCCAGGCGATCGTGGATGAGGTCAAGAGCTGCGGCGCCAACAAGGCCTATGCGCACCGCGCCGATGTGTCCAACGAGGATGAAGTGCGCGCCATGTTCGCGCGGATGGACGAAGAATTTGGCGGCATCGACATCCTCGTCAACAATGCGGGATTGCAGCAGGATGCGCCCTTCGAGGACATGACGCTCGCGCAGTGGAACAAGGTCATCGGCGTCAATCTAACAGGCCAGTTCCTGTGCTCGCGCGAGGCGGTGCGCCTTTTCAAGCGGACTGGCGTCAAGCCGGGCCTCTCCTGCTCGGCAGGCAAGATCATCTGCATCTCCTCCGTGCATGACGTGATCCCATGGGCGGGCCACGTCAATTACGCGGCCAGCAAGGGCGGCGTGGCGATGATGATGAAATCGATCGCGCAGGAGGTCGCGCCTTGGCGCATCCGCGTGAATTCGATCAGCCCCGGCGCCGTTCGCACGCCGATCAACATGCAGGCGTGGAGCACGCGCGAGGCCTATGCCGAACTGATGAAGCTCGTCCCCTATAAGAGGATCGGAGAAGTGGAGGACATCGCCCGCGCGGCGGTGTGGCTCGCGTCCGACGAGTCCGACTACATCACCGGCGCCACCCTCTATGTCGACGGCGGCATGACGCTCTATCCGGGCTTCGAGACCGGAGGCTGAGATGTGTCCTCATGTTTTTGAACTGCCCCCCAAGGGCGTGGTTCCGCTGGCGCGATTGGTCCCCTCCATCGCGTCAGCGGCCAATTTTAGGCGGGATAAGCCATGAGCGATTGCGCTGACGCGGCCATCATCGGCTCGGGAGCTGGCGGCGCTGCCGCGGCTCACAGGCTTGCACAGGCAGGCCTCAAAGTTCTGCTCATCGAAAAGGGAGCGGTGCTGCCGGCGGATGGCAGCACGCAAGATGCGCGCATTGTTCTTCGCGAGGGCCGGTTCAGCAATCGCGAGCCGTGGACTGACCGTCACGGCAAACCGTTCGTTCCGGGCGAGTTTTACAATCTCGGCGGCAAGACGAAATGGTATGGCGCGGCGTTGTTGCGCTTCGCGCCCGAAGAGTTTGCGGACAAGCCTGCCACCAATACCGCGGTTGGCCATTCGCCTACGAGGAGCTTGCGCCGTATTATGAACAGGCCGAGGCGCTGCTTGGGCGTGCGCCAGTTCGAAATCGAGCCCGATACCCAGCGAATCGTTGCTGCTCTCAAACGCGCGGTGCCCGCCTGGCGTTCGGCGCCGATGCCGCTCGGCCTCTCGCCTAACATTCTCGACGATCCGCACGAAGCGACACGGTTCGACGGCTTTGCCTCCGCGCATGGGCTCAAATCCGATGCCGAGACCTGCCTGATCAACCGCATACGCGGCATGCCCAATGTTAAGATCGTCACGGGAATGGCGATCAAGTCGCTGCTCGGCGACGATCTTGCGCCGCACCGGATCACTGGCGTGGTCGCGGAAAACGGGACGGTCCATCGCGCGCGCTCCGTTCTGCTCGCCGCAGGTGCGCTGTCCTCGCCGCGCCTTCTCCAGCACTATCTTGCGGAATCCGGCCTCGACGGCAAGCTGCCTTCGCCGGCTTCGATCGGCGGCAATTACAAGTGCCATCTGCTGACGGCCATCGTCGCCCTATCCCCCTCCCGCAAGCGCGACCTCCTCCGCAAGACCGTGGTGCTGACGCATGACGATTTCCCGCATTCGAGCGTTCAGCCTCTTGGTGCGACCGACGCGGAGATCGTCGCTACCGAACTGCCGGGCTTCGCGCCGCGCTGGGCAGCTAACCTGATCGGCGGCCGCGCCTACGGCTTTTTCCTGCAGACCGAAGACGGTTCGCACCCGGACAATCGTGTCGGCGCCGCGAGCGGCGCCTGCCGCCCGCGCCTCGATTACGACCGCGACCGCATCGCGCTCTCGCGCGACGAGCACCTCCATTTCGTGCGAGCTTTCAAGTCCGGCCTCTTGCGCGCGGGTATGATCCCGATCGTGAAGCCAGTCCCGCTCAGCGGCACCGCGCATGCCTGCGGTACGCTGATTGCGGGGAACGATCCCGCCAATTCGGCGGTCGACGCGTATGGCCGGGTCCACGGCATGGAGAACCTCTATGTCGCCGACGGCAGCGCGCTGCCGCGCTCCAGCCGGGTCAATCCGGCGCTCACGATCTACGCATGGGCGCTGCGCGTCGCCGATAAGCTTGCGCAATCGCAGGGAGAAACTCAATGACAAGCCCGAGCCGCCTCAACGCCGAGCGGGTTCGCCTGGAAAATCAACGTTCGGGCACAGAAAATTGGCGGCTTTGGGGGCCTTATCTTTCCGAGCGTGCCTGGGGCACGGTGCGCGAAGACTATAGTGCCGATGGCGACGCCTGGAGACACTTCCCGCATGAACAGGCTCGCTTGCGCGCTTATCGCTGGAGCGAAGACGGCCTCGGCGGCATTTGCGACGACCGGCAGAACTTTGCTTTGCGCTCGCCCTTTGGAACGGCAAGGACGAGATACTGAAGGAGCGCGCCTTCGGGCTCACCGGTCCGCAGGGCAATCGCGGCGAAGATGTGAAGGAATACTACTTCTATGCCGGACGCCACGCCGAGCCACAGCTTCTTGCGCTACCTCTATAAATATCCGCACAGCGCATTTCCCTATCGCGCGCTAGTGGAGGAGAACGCGCGCCGCAGCCGCCTCGATCCGCCTTTCAACCTGATGGACAGCGGCGCCTTCGAACAAGACCGCTATTTCGACGCGGAGGTCGTCTATGCGAAGGCAAGCCCCGATGAGATCCATATCCGCATCGCGGCCGCCAACCGCGGTCCGCAAACGGCGGGATTGCATCTGCTGCCGACCCTTTGGTTCCGTAACACATGGTCATGGAGCGAAGGATCGGTCAAACCCTCGATCCGCGCCATCGAGCCGCCCAAAGGCGCCGCCTGGGCCGTTCACGTTACGCATCCGGAAACCGGCCCCTATTGGCTTTATGGGCGGCAGCCGGGACAGCGCCTCTTCACGGAGAATGAGAGCGATACCGAACGGCTTTGGGGCCTGCCCAATGCGTCGCCCTATGTGAAGGACTCGTTTCACCGCTGCGTGGTCGAAGACATGGCGGAGGCCGTCAATCCGGCGCTGACGGGCACCAAATTCGCGTCCTGGCACGTCTTCGCGCTCGCACCCGGCGAGGAGGTGCAACTCGATCTCGTTCTGTCGGCAAGGCCGCTTGCGGCACCTTTCGAACGAAACGATGCCGTGCTCGCGGCGCGCGAGGCGGAAGCGGACGCGTTCTACCGGGAACTTCTCCCCGGCGGCTCGCCGGAGGACCAGACGCATCTTCCGTCAGGCCTTGTCGGGCATGGTCTGGAGCAAGCAGTTCTTCCATTACGACGTCGAGCGCTGGTTCGCAGGAGACAAGCTCATGCCTCCAGCCTCCCGCCAGCGTTGCCGGAATGCCGCGTGGAAACACATGAAGGCGGCCGATGTGATCTCGATGCCCGACGCTTGGGAATATCCCTGGTTCGCGGCCTGGGACCTCGCCTTCCACTGCAGCGCATTGGCGCTTATCGATGTGGACTTTGCGAAAGACCAGATCGAGCTGATGCTCTCCGAACGCTATTTGCATCCGAATGGCCAGCTGCCGGCCTATGAGTGGAACTTCACCGACGTCAATCCGCCCGTCCATGCGCTTGGCCGCGCTGAAGGCTTTCCGCGCCGAGCGTGTCCAGCGCGGGCGTGGCGATCATGGCTTCCTGCAGCGCATTTTTCACAAGCTGCTGCTCAATTACGCCTGGTGGATCAACCGCAAGGACGCCGACGGTCATAACGTGTTCGAGGGCGGCTTTCTCGGGCTCGATAATATTTCGGTTTTCGACCGCTCGCAGCCGCTTCCCGCCGGCTACAGCCTAAAGCAGGCCGACGCCACCGGCTGGGTGGCGATGTTCGCCCTCAACATGACGGTGATTGCGCTCGAACTCACGCATGAAGATCCAAACTACGAGGACATCGCGATCCAGACCTACGAGCAGTTCCTCTCGATCTGCAACGCGCTCGCGGGCTACGCGACCGGAGGCGTTCCGCTATGGGATGCCGAGGCGGGCTTCTTCAAGGACCTGATCGTCGCCCCGGACGGATCCTATCATCGCATCGATGTCTATTCGCTGGTCGGGCTGATCCCGATGTTTGCGACCGAGGTGGTCGACAAGAGGCTGCTCAGCCATGCGCCGCGTTTCCGCGAGCGCCTGCGCGCACATCAACATGGCCTGTTTCGCGGGAATTATGTCTGCGCCTGCCCGGACTGGGAGAACGACCGCGGCGAGCATCTTCTTTCCGTCGTCGATCACACCATGCTGCAGCCGATGCTGATGAGGCTTCTGGACGAACAGCAATTCCTGTCGCCCTTCGGCGTGCGCAGCGTCAGTAAGATCCATGAGACTCACCGCGACCTCGGCGTCCTGCCGGGGGTCGGCACGGCGATGATCGAATATGTGCCGGGCGAGTCGACGTCTCCCCTGTTCGGCGGGAATTCGAACTGGCGCGGCCCGATCTGGTTGCCGGTCAATTACATGCTGATCCAGGCGGTCGAAAAGTTCCACCGTTTCCTCGGCGACGAGTTCACCTTCGCCGTGCCCTGCCTCGGCGGCGAGCGGCTCACGCTCAACGGCATCGCGAACCTGATCGCCGGACGGGTGGCCAATATCTATCGCCGGGGACCCGATGAGGTCGCGCCTGCGATGCAGGCCAAACCGCCGTTCCACGACGATCCGCATTGGCGCGATCTCCTCCTGTTCTACGAGTATTTCCATGCCGAGACCGGCGAGGGACTAGGGGCCGCGCACCAGACCGGCTGGACCGGGCTGATCGCCAATCTGGTGCTGCGTTCCTACCGCAAGGACATCCCCGCCTTCTGGAGCAGCCAGCAAAGCCGCGAGGCAGCGGAGTGAAGGACGCTGAGATGACGGCACTCTCACCGGCTGTGCGGCCGGCGATAGATTGGCCTGCTGTGTTGACCGTCTATGCCGCGGCCCTGCTCCAAGGCATGACGCTGGTCAGCTTTCCGGCGGTGAGCGCTGTGCTCAAGCAGGCGCTTGCCCTGACGGACGCGGATTACGGCACGATTTTCCTGCCTCAGGTCGCCTTTGCAATCGCGGGCGCAGTCGCCGGCGGCGGCGTTGCCCGGAAAATTGGCCTCAAGCCGCTCCTCGCCTTGGCGCTCGCGGCCAATGCGGCAAGCCAAGGGCTGCTTTGGGCTTCGGCATTCGTCCCGGCCTCAGGCGGGTTCGCCTTGCTCATCGCCGGCACGTCGTGCCTCGGCTTGGGCTTTGGCCTGATCGGCGGCCCGGTCAACACCTATCCGGGCCTCCTTTTTCCGGGCCGGGGGGAGACTGCGATCGTCGCCGCGCATACTTTGATCGGGTTGGGGCTCGCGGTCGGGCCTTTGATTGCTGGGCCGTTCGCAGCGGCGGGGGCATGGTACGGCTTCCCGGCACTTCTCGCTGGCGCCTGCACGGCCGGAGCGATGGCTTCCTTGCTCATCCCGTTACCCCAGCCTGCGCGGATCCTGCCCGGCGCCGAAGACGCCGCAGCCCGCCCGGCGGGGTCACCCGTGTTCTGGTTGTTCGCCGCGATTACCGTCATCTACGCCTTCGCCGAAGGGACCTTTTCAAGCTGGGCAGTGATTTTCCTGCGCGATGTCAAGGGACTTTCCGGCATGACGGCAAGCTACGCGCTCTCGGCCTTCTGGGGCGCGCTTGTCGCCGGACGGCTTCTCGTCTCGGTCCTGATCCTTCGGGTGCCTGCGCGGCTGATCTGGATAGCCCTGCCGGTCCTGATGATTGCGGCCTTCTGGCTCGTGCCGGCCGCCAATGGCGCTGTGACAGGCATCGGCGCTTTCGCGGTGGCGGGTCTTGCCTGCTCCGCCTTCTTGCCGCTCACGATTTCGCTCGCAGCCGATCGCTTTCCCGGCAGCGTGGCCTGGGTCTCGTCGATGCTGATCGCTGCGCTTATGACCGGTGTCGGGGTTGGTTCGTGGATGACGGGGTTGCTGCAGGCGTCCCTGCCGCTTGGCACGCTCTACCGGCTGTCCTCGCTTTATCCGGTCCTGGTCCTGGCTTTGGCGTGGCCGGCGATGCGGCCGTCTCGCCGGGATGGCTGAAGCGGGCCTTTGTGTGCCAAAAACCAGAGGATAAAAGCTGAGGTTCGCACCGGCAGAAGCTCGTATGAAGGCGCCCCCAAGCCCTTTTGAGAGCCGCGCTCGCCTGCCAAATTCGGGGCCATGCTGCATCCCGGGAATGTTTCAATATTGCGCCGCCCCCGTCTCCAAGAAAAGCGTGGCCTTGTAGAACAATTATGGAACGGCCATATATTCGAAATTGAGCTGCGGCCTGACGACTAGGCTCCGCGCAAAAAGAGCGCCTCACTAGCGCCCCCCTCCCTAAGAAGTCTCGTATTGAAGAGCTGTGATATAGCGCGGAATACGAACGTAAATAAAGGAAATGTCTCATGAACACTGGAACTGTAATGTGGTTTAATAATCAAAAAGGCTTCGGTTTCATTCAACCGGATGACGGAAACAAAGATGTCTTCGTTCATATCAGCGCGGTCGAACGTGCCGGCATGTACGATCTCAAGGAGGGGCAGAAGGTCTCTTTCGATATTGTCTCTGACAGCAGGACCGGCAAGTCTGCAGCGGAAAATCTGCAAGCCGCCTAAGCGGCAACGCATTCCCGGATGCTGCCCAATAAGCCGTGGCCGATAAGAGCTACGGCTTCCCGCACCGCACCCTGCGAGCGCCGGCCTCACTGTGGCCGGGGATCGAATTCGAGTTGCCGGCGATGGCTTAAGCCAGCACAGTCGCGGGTGGCTCCGATTCGGGCGATTGGGAGCGCGCGCGACGCCCTACAGTTTAGCCCAAACGAAGGGAGCACCTTTTGCCGGAAATCTCCATCGCAGGTCCCGAAGATACGCACGGTATTCGAGAAGTCCAATATCAATCATGGCTTTCGAACACCGCGAACGAAGTGCAGACTCTCTCAAAAGAGATTGAGTCAAAGCTCAAAAACGATATTCAAAGCTCACAAAAAAAATCGCTGCCGGGATCGGAGACCTTTGTCGCCAAACTGGACCAAAAAGTGATTGGATTCTGTACGGTCGTTCGGGGTTCAGAGCAAAACAGCTTAGCTGAGATCTATATCATTCCGGAATATCAAGGAAAGAAGATCGGCCGGAGGCTTTGGGATTCAGCGCTTCAATTTATCGATCGGAAGAAGGATACCACCGTTGCGCTGTTGCGCTTTAACGCTCCAGCAAAGAAGTTTTATGAAGGCGTTGGATTTGCAGAATCGGGTGTTTCCTGGGAAGGCGAAAACGTGAAGAACGGGAACGGTACTACAGTGATCGAAATGATCCTGCGAGCCTGAAGGCTTCCATCTAGCCATTCAACACGGCGAATTGGATGATCAAAATGATGGCGACTAGGATCGCCCAAACGGCGAAACCTAACCTGCTTAAGCCAAGCTGAGGCCGGGGAGTCACCTTCAAGCTGGTCCGGGAGGGCAGAAGGCTAATCAAGCGATCGGAAACGGTCCCGGCATCGAGATACGCCGCTGAGGCGCCCGGTATCGTCGCAATCATCGAGACTAATCTCTTGGCCGCGGAAGCGCGGGGAAGTTGAGCGAGTCCAGCCGCCTCATCCCAAGGATCGAGGCCCAGCCGTGCAAGCGCTGAAAGCACGCTAAGCGGCGTCTTTTCGCCAGCCGTCCCGATCTGCGCAAAGAGAAAATCGTCAAACTCGCGTGTTAGATAAGAAACTGACCCAGAATTTTTCATCGCAATCACTGGCTTTCGTGCTCCCGATCATTCGGGTCGTCATTCATATATTTCATCGGAGCCGCCGCCGTTCGTCCCGGAAACTGCCGAAGGTTGGGGAGTTTAGAGAAGCCGTCGGACGCATGGCGACAGATGGAGGTGAGGTGTAATTTGAAGTTCTAATAATTTCCTCTGCATATATAGGCGCTAATATTAATTATTCCAAGTCAATAAAACGGCTCAGGTGAAAACTCTATATCAATTTACACGCAGATGTTATTTGCGGGCCATTTCCCTTAAAGCCTTGTATTATCAATACGTACACATCATATGATTGATTCGGCATGATAAATTACGCGATTTTCTTGAGAGAACATAGCGTATATTCAAATCTCAAAAAAGGACTTTAGATGTGGATGCTGCCTTAAAAGCGCACGCCGTAAACACCCAAGACATCGTGGACAATTTTCAGAGTAGCGGATCGTACACCAAGCTCGTGGCGGCGCTCACAGCGACAGGACTCATGCAGAGCTTAAGAGGGGGTGGACCGCTGACGATTTTCGCACCGTCCGACACGGCGTTCGGGAAGCTTCCGAGAGGTGCGTTCGACGGGCTGCTCAAGCCAGAAAACAGGGGCGAGCTTGCCAGGATTTTAAAGTACCACGCGATCCCGGGACGAGTCACTCTAAGCGAACTGGCTGGCAAAAAGTTCAAGCGGAAATCGGTCGAAGGCGCTGAGCTAACGCTCGATGGAACCGAAGGGGTGACTGTGAACCGGGTGAAGGTGCGGGGTTCGGAAATCGAGGCGTCCAATGGCGTCATCCATGCCATAGACACGGTGCTCGTGCCTCCCCAGGCCTAATCACCGGGACAGGTGGCACCCTTTTCTTGCCGGTCCGGAAGAAGCCGGCCGTTTAAGCGGCAACAGGCTTCTATCGCGGAGGGTCTTATTCAATCCCTAACGAGGAGGAGGCAGCTTTGTCTCACAAGTTCGCCATCGGTCAAACGGTCTATTTTGCCCCAAGCAACGCGCATAATGCCGTCGCGGGCAATTATGAGGTTCGCCACCTCATGCCAGCCTCCGACTACCAAATAGAGCCGCGTTACCGAATCAAGAACCTGGCTGAACGGCACGAACGCGTCGTTACTGAAAGCGATTTGATGCTGCCGCGAGCGGCCTGAGGTTCGCGCGCCGGAACTCCTTCACATCCATGTCAAGCATCGCACGTGATCGAGGCGGCTAAACGCTCTGGGATGACGCTCTTGGCTACCGATCCGCGCGGGCCGGAAGCAATCGATAATGGAGGGCGAGCGAATTGCGCCCTCCTCCTCCGCCGCCGCCGCGCGGGAGGCGGCTATGTCTTTTAGGTTTTTTGTGCGGCGGACGAAAATTTAGACCTCTTTTTGCGCAGCAATCCGGGCATTTTCGGCATCCCCTTCTTTGCGCCGGTCCCGGCCATCTTGCCTCGTCCAGCATGCTCTTCCGGTTGCCCGTTCACGCGCGTTATCGCAATCGAGTCTCCCCGCCCTCCGGCCCTGGCGAGAGCTTGGCTGAACCTGTGAGCGGACTCCGCGCTAACCTCAAACCGGCTCTCGGTTTCGAAGATCTTGATGGCGCCGATGTCGCGTTTGGTGACGCCACCAGCCTTGCAAACCAGCGGCAGAATCCATCGCGGCTCAGCGCGCTGCTTTCGTCCGGCCGAGAGCTTGAACCAGACCCCACCCTCAAAATCGTTCCGCGGCGTCTCAACTCCTTTGGCCTCTCCTCCCGAATTCACGAACTCTTCGGGAATGGGCCGCTGTTTTTGACTGTGGCGAAAGAACGCCGCTGCGATTTGCTCCGGGCTTTTCGTCGCCAGCAACTCTTTCGCGAAGCCAAGCTCCTCATCGCTCAGCGGTCCCGTGAGCGCAGGGTCGCTGAGAAGCCGTTCCCGGTCGCGCTGGAGGATGGCCTCGGCACTGGGAACCGGCATCCACGATGCTTTGATGCCGGCAAGAGTGAGAAGCCTTTCGATACTCCTGCGCCTGCTGTGCGGCGTGATGATAACGCTCACGCCGCTTCGCCCAGCGCGGCCCGTCCGGCCGCTTCGATGCAGAAGCGCTTCGCTGTTCTTCGGCAAATCGGCATGAATCACAAGATCGAGGTTCGGCAAATCGATCCCGCGCGAGGCCACGTCCGTCGCAACGCACACCTGCGCCCGCCCATCCCGCATCGCCTGAAGTGCGCGCGTGCGTTCGACCTGGCTCAGTTCGCCCGATAGCGCAACGACCCCGAACCCGCGATTGCCAAGACGGCTCGCGAGGTGTTTCACGCCTTCCCGCGTCGCGCAGAAGACAAGCGCGCCCCCGGCGTCGAAATACCTCAAGATATTGATGACCGCATTTTCCCGTTCGGCTGTAGCAACGGAAACCGCACGATACTCGATGTCCGCGTGCTGCTTCGTTCCTTGGTTGGCCGTAATTCGGATCGCGTTCTTTTGAAAGCGCTTGGCCAGGGCCGCGATCGTTTTTGGCACCGTAGCCGAGAACATAAGGGTGCGGCGCTCTGGCGGAGCCGCGCTGAGGATGAACTCGAGGTCTTCCCGGAAGCCGAGGTCGAGCATTTCATCCGCCTCATCGAGAATCAAAGCGCGCACCGACGACATGTCGAGCGAACCTCTTGTGATGTGATCGCGAAGACGCCCAGGGGTTCCGACGACAATATGGGCGCCATCGGCAAGCGCGCGGCGCTCCTGGCGCATGTCCATGCCCCCGACGCAGGCGGCCATTTTTGCCCCGGCGGGCGCATAGAGCCATGCGAGTTCAAGGCGCACCTGGACCGCCAATTCGCGCGTGGGCGCAACCACGACAGCCAGTGGATCGGAACTTGCCGGGAAGCGATCTTCCCCCGCAAGCAGGGTCGGGGCCATGGCGAGACCAAAGGCAACCGTTTTGCCCGATCCCGTCTGCGCGGACACGAGGAGGTCAGCCTCACCGATATCCGGCGCAAGGACAGCGCGCTGCACTTCGGTCAGCGCCGTATACCCTTGTTTCTCAAGTGCCTCGGCGAATAACGGAGGCACACCATCGAAAACCGTCATGTGAAGCGTTTCCATTTACCAGTTTAGACGCGGTAAGAGGATACAGGTCAACCCTTAGCGTTAAATGCGATTCATAGATTGAGCCGCGCGATCGCGGCATAATCGGCTTCGCGAAGGCGGTTCAACGCACCGAGCCGCTCGAAAACCTTGCCGGAGCGCGGTTCCTCGATTGGCGCGATCTACACACGCCGCACGTGTCCGGTTCACTAAGCCCGGTCTAAACCAACCGGCGGAATGCAGGATCTAAAGTTAAAAATCGATAAACAACCGCTGATTAAGACCAGAAAGCTGCTGCCGTCCCAATGGAATGGAAAACAAGACGGGGGGATTCCAGACCCCTGCGGTAATAGCCTATGCACCGGCCCTGTGCGTTGGGCGGGAACTCAGCGGAACATTAGCTTCAGCACGGATTTGACACACAGCGAAACGGTGAGGTTTGAATTGTGTTCGGCCGTGAAAGCGATGCCCCTTTTTTAGCCCGGCGCCAAGGTCACGCCCAGGCCGTCCGCGCGGCGTTGCCGATGTTTGCAGCCTTAACGGCACTGGCTGCCTGCACCCAGCAAAATGCCTATGTTGCGCCGCCTCCACCCAAAGTCATCGTTGCCAAACCGCTGCAGAAGCCGTCGGTTCAATATATCGAGGCCACAGGCAATACGGCTGCGCTCAACAGCGTCGAACTCGTGGCACGCGTGCAGGGATATCTCGAAAAAAGAAATTATCAAGATGGGGCGCTCGTGAAGCAGGGAACGCTGCTGTTCGAAATCCAGCGGAATACCTACGAAGCGCAACTCGATCAAGCGAAGGCGAGCCTCGCTTCCGCTCAGGCAACCGCCCTCGCGGACGAGCTCAACTATCGACGGTATATCACTTTGGGAAAGCAGGGAAACCTGGCTGTTACCCAGCAGCAAATCGACAACGCCAAGGCAACGCTCGATGCGGCCAATGCAGCAGTGGAGAACGCTAAAGCCAGTATCGACCTTGCGCAAATCAATCTCGGCTATACGCGGGTGAGGGCACCCTTTGACGGGCTTGTTACGAGGCATCTCGCCGACATTGGCGCTCTTGTCGGCTATTCCGGTCCAACCACGCTCGCAACCATTCTCCAAATCCAGCCGATCTATGTCTACTACACAGTCAGCGAGAGTGTGGTGCTGCGCATCAAAGAAAGACTTGCAGAGGAGGGCCAATCTCAACAGGACTATCACAGTGTTCCCGTTGAAATAGGCTTGATGAGCGAGGCGGATTACCCCCACCGGGGACACATCGATTATGTCGCGCCTCAGGTCAATCCCGCGACCGGAACCCTCGAAGTCCGCGCTATCTTAGAGAATAAGGATGGACGGCTCTTGCCGGGACTTTTCGTGCGCGTGCGCGTGCCCTTTGAGCGCACCGATGGCGCGCTTTGGGTGGATCAAGCGGCTATCGGCCAAAATCAGCTCGGCCAATATCTCCTCGTTCTCAGCAAGGATAATGTAGTCGAACAGCGCCAAATAACGGCCGGCGAAAGCGAGGGCGGGCTTCAGGTCGTCCGGTCCGGGGTCAACGCAACTGATTGGGTTGTAACAAGTGGCATTCAGCGCGCGGTACCGGGACAAAAAGTCAATCCGGAAGAGCGTACCATGATGACGGCGTCAGCCGGACAATGAGAGTGAGCTTCGCCATTCGCAAGGCCCGGACTCCAGGTTGACCCAATGTTTTCACGCTTCTTTATCGAGCGCCCTATCCTTTCCAACGTCATCGCAATTGTCATCGTGGTGATCGGTGCCGCCTCCTATCTCAGACTACCGGTCGCCCAATATCCAAACGTCGTCCCCCCAACGATCCAGGTCACGACTCTCTATCCAGGCGCCAGCGCCCAGACGGTCATGAACACGATTGCGCTCCCCATCGAGCAGCAGGTGAACGGCGTCTCCGGGATGCTCTACATGCAGTCCACAAGCACAAGCGATGGCAATTATTCTCTCATCGTCACCTTTGCCATCGGCACGGACCCTGACATGGCCCAGGTGCTGGTTCAGAACCGCGTGGCGAATGCGCTCGCGCAACTTCCGCAATCCGTTCAAGTGCAAGGCGTTACGGTTCAGAAGCAGTCGACTTCCATTCTGGAGTTCATCAATCTGTCTTCGCCCGGCAGGCGCTACGACAGCCTGTTCCTCGCGAATTACGGCGTCATCAATCTGCAGAACGAATTGGCCCGCGTGCCGGGGGTCGGCAATGTGACAATCATTGGCACCGGCCAATATGCGATGCGGATTTGGATGAATCCCAATCTGCTTCAGACTTTTGGTCTGACGCCTGAGAATGTGGTGGCCGCCATCCAGCAGCAGAGCCAGGAGGTGACCGCGGGCGCGATCGGAATGCCACCCGCGCCAAAGAACCAAGCCTTTGAGTACACCGTCAACGTTCCGGGCCGCTTCAACAGCCCTGCCGAATTCGAGAACATCATCGTGAAGGCGGCCAGCGCCAACGGCGGTCAGCTCGTTCGTGTCAAGGATATCGGCTATGCCGAATTGGGCGCACAAACCTACACCCAGTCCTTTACGGTCGATAACCTGCCATCCGCTGGGATCGGCATCTCCCTGTTGCCGGAGGCGAACGCGCTCTCCACGGCAAAAGCCGTGCAGGCGAAGATGGATCAGCTTGCAAAAAATTTCCCGCAGGGCCTCGTCTACACCATACCGTTCAATACGACCGGTTTTGTGAATGCTTCGATCAATGAGGTTTACAATACGCTCTACATAGCGGGCTTCCTGGTCCTCATCGTCATTCTTGTCTTCTTGCAGGACTGGCGAGCCACTTTGGTGCCCGCGACCACGGTGCCCGTTACCATCATCGGCGCCTTTGCCGCCATGGCGGCGCTCGGTTTCACCGTGAACATGTCCACGCTCTTTGCGCTCGTGCTGGTGATCGGCATCGTCGTCGACGATGCCATCGTTATTGTCGAGGGAGTGGCGCACTATATCGAGCAAGGACTGCCGGGACGCGAGGCGGCGGTCAAAGCCATGGGTGAATTGACCGGACCCATCCTGGGCATCACGCTCGTTCTGCTGTCCGTCTTTATTCCGGCAGCTTTTTTGCCGGGGCTAACGGGACAGATTTACCGGCAATTCGCCCTCGTTATCGCTGCCACGGCGCTCATTAGCGCGATTAACGCGATTACCTTGAAGCCGACCCAGTCTGCCCTCTGGCTGCGGCCAGCGGTGCCGCCGGCACAGCGCAACCTTTTCTTCCGCCTCTTCAACCGGATCTACGACGCGGCCGAGCGCGTCTATACGCGCTTGATAAGCGGCATGGTGCATCGTAGCGGACTCGTGGGGTTGATAGGCATTATCCTCATCTTCGTTGCCTTCTGGGGCATCGGCCGCGTGCCAACTGCTTTTCTTCCCATTGAGGATCAAGGTTATCTCGTGGTCAGCGCGCAACTGCCGGACGGAGCATCGCTCGAACGCACGCAGCGCGTCATGGAAAAAATCTCTAATGCCGCGAAAGCGGTTCCGGGCGTTGAGCGGGTTGTGGCGATCAGCGGCATGTCGCTGCTCGACAACAGGGCCACGCTTTCAAGCGCGGGTACCGCTTTTGTCATCCTGAAGAGCTGGGCTGAACGCGACCAGAAGGAAGAGACCGCGTCTGCGTTGTTGAAGAAGCTGACGGTCACGCTGCAGCAAAGCATCCTGGAGGCGGTTACCATCGTGATTCCTCCGCCGCCGATTCAGGGAATAGGCAATGCGGGAGGCTTCACCATGGAGGTCGAGCTTCGAGGCGGCAATGTCGATTTTTCAGAGCTGCAAAGCGTTTCAGCCCGATTGGTGGGGCTCGCCAGATCCCAGTCGTCGGTACAAACCGTCTTTACACCCTTCCGCGCTTCCGTCCCCCAACTGCTCGCCACGGTCGACCGGAGCAAGGCTGAAACGCTTGGCGTCACAGTCGGTCAGGTGTTCCAGGCATTGGAGAGCTATCTCGGCTCAAGCTATGTCGGGCAGATCAACAAATTCGGCCATGTTTTCCAGGTCTACGTCCAGTCTCAACCGCAATTCCGGTCTGAGCCCGGCGACATCGCCCAGTACAGGATCAGAACGCCGAACGGCGGAATGGTGCCTCTCGGCACGCTTGTCGAACTCAAGAAAATGGAGGGCCCGTCGGTCATCACCCTCTTTAATCTTTACCCCACGGCCACGATCACGGGCACCTCGTCGCCGCAATTCAGCTCAGGGCAAACGATGGGGCTGATCGGACAAATTGCCGGCACGGCCCTGCCGCCGGGCACCGGCTACGATTGGACCGACATGTCCTATCAGGAGCAGATAACCGGCAATCAGATTTATTATGTATTCGCGTTTTCGCTGCTCCTTGTTTACCTCGTGCTCGCGGGTCAGTATGAGAGCTGGCTCCGGCCGCTTGCGGTGATTTTGAGCGTGCCGCTATCCCTGCTCGGCGTAGCCTTCGCTCTGGGTGTCTCCGGCTTCCCGAACGATCTTTATACCCAGATCGGACTTATCCTGCTCATTGCCCTTTCAGCGAAGAACGCGATCCTCATCGTGGAATATGCCCGCGACGAGCATGAGGCCGGCGTGGGTATCGCGGAGGCCGCGGTGGAAGCTGCCCGGCGGCGCTTGCGTCCTATTCTCATGACGTCCTTTGCATTCATTCTGGGCGTCTTCCCGCTCGTCATAGCAACCGGCGCGGGCGCAGCCTCACGCCAGTCTATCGGCATCGCGGTGTTCAGCGGCATGCTCGCCTCGACGCTGCTTGCCATGCTGTTTGTGCCTTCATTTTTCGTTGTGTTGGAGCGGGTGAGGGAACGAGGGCAAGCGCGCAAAACGCAAGATGCGGAAAGCCGGGCAATCCTAGGCTAGGCGGAATCACCGGCCGTGGAAAAACGCCCCCCGCACTCGGGCATCGATGCCGCCCACCATTATCGGGCCGTGCCTGACCCCGGCCATCCAGAACAACGCTCTGGCGTCAACTGCGGTCACGCCCTCCGATACGGAGCCATACCAAATCCGCTCGATCGCTTCCGAAGTCCCCCCTCATCCTGCCCTTCTCCCCAAGGGGAGAAGGAACGCCTTCCCGAAGGTTGCGGCCCACTCCCTCTCCCCTTGGGGAGAGGGTTGGGGTGAGGGGGTCTATAACCCGTTGGAAGCGAAGCAATGAACCGGGTTCGGGGTCAATTCATACCGCCTAGCTAGCTCTTATTCTGATGCGGGGTGCCGAGATACGGAAACTCCTTCAGAGTATCGGTGTGCGGTTTCAAACCGCTGGGAGGGCACTCGCACTTGGTCAGGAACGCGAGGCGGTAATCGATGACGTCGTCGGTGAAGACGCGGCCGTTGGGATATTTCGCGGGCTTCGACGGATCGAAATTCAGCACGTCGGGCAGCGTTCGCTCCCTGTCGATCTCGGCAATCGCTTCTTCGCGCGAGTAATTTCCCGTGTGTCCCATCAGATGCACGAACTGTTCGAGCCAGCGCTTGCGATCGTTCACGGGCTCGCTGGCGTTGTATTCCAGCTTCGTGTCGTCGGTGTTGAAGAAGCTGCTGACACTGGGATGGCCCGCGCGATCGACGTGGTCCAGCCTACCATCCAGGCGCAGGCTGCACCGTCCCCAGATGTGCACTTCGGGCTTCGGGGCGAGTTCGCTCGTGGGCAGTTCGACCACCGTCGAGAAAACGTTGGCATCGATATTCGAATCCACGCCAGTCCAAGGATACTTGCCGCTGAGGTGAGGCTCTGTGAAATTCCGCTTGCCCCTGATGTCGAACAGATTCTTGATACCGTCGAAATCGAAGAAGAAAGCGTCGCTGCGGCTGCCGGCGAAGAATGTGTAGCCGTCCACCTTGACAGGGTTGGGCGTCGGGCCGAATGAGACTTCCGCATCGGCGACGATCTTCTTCCCAACGGCTTCGGGGGAGCGCGACTCCGCGCCTTTGGCCAAAAACACGCTGAAAGTCTGCTTGCCGTTTTGCGGCTTCGAAAACACGTAGCTGATCGCGATATCCGTCAGCAAATCGCCGTCGTTATCGATGTTGATCCGGTAAATGGCGTCGGGATGGAGCGCGTCCGCATTGGGATTTGCGTTGAGGATGATGACGGTTCTTGAAGGGTCGTTGGGCGACTGGAACGCGTAGAGGTCGCACAGATCGAGTCTCTGGTCGCCGAGCGGCGGACCGAGGCTGAGTCCAGTAAAATGGTTCGACATTCTGCTCCTTCCTTTCGTAATGAAGGCCTTCGAGCCGTGCATCTACGGCTAAGCGTTTGTGCCGCCGTCGACGGTCAGGTTTGCGCCGGTGATGTACGATGCCTGCGGACCCGCGACGAACGCGACCAGCGAGGCAACTTCGTCAACGCTCCCGTAGCGATGGAGTGCCGTGCTCGCCTTCTGCGGGATGGCCCATTCGCTTGCAGCGGGATTGAGTTCCGTATCGATTGGGCCGGGCTGGACGTTGTTGACCGTGATGCCCCGGTCTCCAACCTCCCTGGCTAATCCCTGCGTAAACATCCTTACGGCAGCCTTAGTGGCGGCATACGGCACAAGTCCGGGTGTCATCACGCGCTCGCCGACACAAGAACCGATCGTGATGATACGGCCACCGTCGTTCATGTGCTTCAGGGCCGCCTGCGTCGTCACGAAGACGCCACGGAGGTTGATGCCGAGCATACGGTCCAGCTCCTCCAACGTGGTTTCCTCGAACGGCTTGGCAATGGCGGTTCCCGCATTGTTCACCAGCACGTCGAGTTTGCCCAAGGCATCGACCGTTTTCCCGACGGCAGCCTTGACGGCTTTGGCATCGGTCGCGTCCGCCTGGACCGCGATCGCACTTCCGCCGGCGTCTTCGATGGTTTTTACGACCGATGCCGCGGCATTCGAACCCGCCGCGTAGGTGATGGCGACCGTCGCTCCTTCGGCTGCCAAGCGTTTGGCGATTGCCGCTCCGATCCCCCGCGAGCCACCGGTTACGAGAGCAATCTTTCCTTGGAGGTTCTTGGACACGAGGATCTCCTTCAATCAGGTGGCGCGGCGGATGTCAGCTGTCCCGGACATCGCATCCCGGAATTTAGCGAGGTGGCAACGGCTCGCCTTTTCCTGTTGTTTCGATTGGAACGGTGCCCTTTCTTTGGAATAGATAACGAAGTGATAAAAAGGATGTTGCAGCGTTTCCTTTGCCGGGGTCCAAACCTTCACAAATGCGCCAAGGGGCTGAACTCCGGCGCGAGGCACGCTAAGCTGCGGGCGCATCACCTTTCAACAGTCTGAATCGGTCCCAAGCCCATGGAAAAAGACAGGCTCGCAGCCTTCAGCGATGGCGTCATCGCGATTATCATCACGATCATGGTTCTGGAGTTGAAGGTGCCGGAAGGTCCGGGCTTGGCCGGGCTGGTGAAAGTGCTGCCAGTGTTTCTGAGCTACGTTTTGAGCTTCACCTACATCGCCATCTATTGGAACAACCATCACCATCTGCTCTACACCGTGACCCGTGTCGATGGCCTGATCCTTTGGGCCAACATGCATCTGCTTTTCTGGCTCTCGCTCGTGCCCTTTGCAACGGCCTGGACCGGGCAAAACCATTTCGAGACCGTGCCCACCGCGCTTTATGGATTTTCGCTCTTCATGCCGGGGGTCGCCTATTACCTCTTGCAAAAGGCGATCCTGAGGAGGGAAGGACCCGGCTCCACGCTCGCGAAAGCGCTCGGCCGGGATATCAAAGGCAAGATTTCTCCACTACTTTACCTGGCTGCGATCGGATTCTCCTTCATCGACACGAGGATCTCGGCGGCGATTTTCATTCTTGTCGCGATGATCTGGCTGATCCCGGACCGGCGCATCGAGCGTGAGCTTTCGAACGGGTGAGCGGCTATGCCGTGCTGTGGCTCCGCCTCTGCAGGGCGAAGCTCGACGAACGGCGCACTCTGCGCCAGCGCGCCCGCTGAAGCCGCCCTCCAAGATGGGCCCCAATGGCCTCAAGCGCGCCGGACTCCGTCCTGATGAGGGAAACCTTGCGTCTCCTGCGATGGCCGCTTCCTGAGTTTCCAGTCTTGGCGAAGGGCTCGATGGCGGGCTGTGCCTGGATGGCGTCGAAGCGCAGGCTCCTCGGCTGAAAGTCTAGACCCATGAGCCGCAGCGCGACGTCCATCCTCAGAATGGCCGTAGCGATATCGCGAAAAAACTTCAACTCTGGGATGGGATCGAGTTTCAAAAGGCGCATGCGCGCGATGACCTCGCTCCGGAGATCGGACGGCGCTTCGATTCGCTGCTTCGACTCTTCGATCGCCAGAACAAAATCGCGGCGCCTATGGGAAGCGCCATCGATTTTGATCGCGCCATCGAGATATTTCGAAACGGTAAACAATTCGTCGCGCTTTTGATGGCTGGCCACGGTGCTTAAAAACACGTACGCGATTTGTTCGAAGAGTGGCAACCGGCCAGCGTAGAAGCGCCGTCGCGCCGCTTCGGCTTCCTTCTCACGTTCCTTGTCTTTGTCTTTGATCATTGGAGGGGGTATGCCTTTCGTTGTTTTTGTCTATGCTTGGCTTTTACTTATGACCTACCCCTATAATCAATAATTATGGTAAAAAAACTTTTAAATTATGGGATATTACTGTCATTCATCCGCACTTTTATTAGGCGCATAGCGGAAAGCTGAAGGGCATCGGAAAGCGGTTGAACCGCGCCACATAGGGACGAGGGCGGTTTCGCCGTCGCCGTTCGCATTACCGTGAGAACCCTCCAAAGGAGGCCGGGCGGCCCCCTAATCCCTCCGTTCAAGGATGTTGAAAGGCATACAAACCTATCGCAAATAAAACCTTAAGTTGACCTGCACAGAGCTGGAAAATGTTTTATGCAATCTTGGGTGGCGTTTGATTAAGTTTTGCTCAGGTTGAGGATATCAGGGCGCTAGGCCGCCGCGCGAAAGGCTGCACGTCTTACGGTAGCCGTCTCATCCAAAGTTCCGGCTGAGCAATTAACGCAGTTTCTATAGATGTGAGGAATCAATACCAGAATTCGGCTGGATGGCCGGGTCAGGCCCGGCCATGACCGCCAGGGTTTGGAAGTGGATATTTCTGGATGGCCCGGTCAAGCCGGGCCATGACGGACTCATCTATGCGCTCGCTTGCAGGAATCATCGTTCTAAATTGAACCGGAATATCCTTGTATACGCAGGGATGAGAGTGACGCGGCCAACCTATGGCTCGGAGTCGCCACCCGCGGGCTGATTGAGCGCGTTGCGGCGCAGCCCGGCCCAGGCATCGAGGCGGGCCTTCAGCTCAGCCTCATGGCCGCGGCCCTTGGGACGGTAGAATTGCTGCCGCTCCATGCCTTCGGGGAAGTAGTCCTGGCCCGAAACGCCTTCCTCGGTGCTATGGTCGTAGACATAGCCAGCCCCGTAGCCCTCGCTGCGCATCAACTTCGTCGGCGCATTGAGAATGTGCTTCGGGGGCGCAAGCGAGCCTCCCTCCTTGGCAAGCCGCATCGCCGCGCCATAAGCCATATAAGCCGCGTTCGACTTGGGCGCGGCCGCAAGGTAAATCACGCATTGCGCCAAGGCCAACTCGCCCTCGGGGCTGCCTAAGAAGTCGTAAGCGTCCTTGGCCGCATTGGCCTGGACGAGTGCAGCCGGATCGGCGAGGCCGACATCCTCCACTGCCATGCGGACCATGCGCCGGGCGAGATAGAGGGGGTCTTCGCCGCCGTCGATCATCCGGCAGAACCAATAAAGGGCCGCGTCCGGGTCGGAGCCGCGGACGGCCTTGTGAAGGGCGCTGATGAGGTCGTAATGGCCATCGCGGTTCTTGTCGTAGAGGGGCGCACGCCGCTGAACCAGGGAAACAAGCTGTTCGGGACCGATTGCCGGCTCTTCCCCGTTATGGGCGGCGGCGTACACGTCCTCCGCAAGGTTCAGCACCGAGCGGCCGTCTCCGTCGGCCATGCCAATGAGCGCATGCCTTGCCTCGGCCTTAAGCGGTAGCGGCTTGCCGGTAATGCTTTCCGCGCGTTCGAGCAACTGTTCGAGATCGGCATCGCTCAGCCGCTTGAAGACCAGCACCTTGGTGCGCGAGAGGAGCGCCCCGTTCAGCTCGAAGGAGGGGTTTTCGGTGGTCGCGCCGATAAGAATGATGGTCCCGTCCTCGACGAAGGGCAGGAAAGAATCCTGCTGCGAACGGTTGAAGCGATGGATCTCGTCGACGAAAAGGATTGTGCCCTGACCGAACTGCCTGCGATCCCGCGCCTCCTCGAACACCTTGCGCAAATCCTGAACGCCGGAGAAAATCGCGGAGAGCTGCTCGAAGTGGAGGCCGGCGCCACGCGCCATGAGCCGCGCCACGGTTGTCTTGCCCGTTCCTGGCGGACCCCAGAAAATCATCGAGCGTGGCGATTCGCCTTCGGCGATCCGTTGAAGCGGGCCGCCCTCGCTCAGGAGATGCCCCTGGCCGATGACTTCGGCGAGCGACTGGGGCCGCAGCCGGTCCGCGAGCGGACGCGTGGCATCATCGGCAACGCTGACGCTCTCGAAGAGGGGCGCGGAAGGCTTGGATCGGGACTTGGCCATGGTCACCCCTGATATGGCGGCGGCTATGGACCATTTCACCCCGCAATGGCGGTACGAATTGTTTGAGCGCCGCGCTGGATGGTCATGCGCCAAATGCGTGCGGTCTTGCTGACAAGCTTCTCAAGGTCGCGCGTTGTCCCGACCTTTTCACCGTTGAGTTCCACAACGATGTCGCCCGGCTGAATACCGATCCGCCGGGCGATGGAGTAAGCCTCGGTTTCTATGACGACGACGCCTTTGGTTTCCGTTATCGACAGCTCGTCCGCTACGGCAGGGGATAAATTGGCAACCTTGGCGCCGCCGAACGGATTGTTGCCGGTGAGATCGCGGGCGTCCCGCGGTGGATTTTCAGGCGCCACCATAAGCGGCACGGTCAGTCTGCGCCGTGTGCCCGCTCTCAAGACTTCGAGGGTAGCCTCGCCCGAGGCCCCCTTCGTCGTAAATCGG
This sequence comes from uncultured Alphaproteobacteria bacterium, assembly GCA_963817705.1. Classification (GTDB taxonomy): domain Bacteria; phylum Pseudomonadota; class Alphaproteobacteria; order Rhizobiales; family Rhodomicrobiaceae; genus Rhodomicrobium. Next base: position 502,841 of record CAWFPF010000001.1, on the reverse strand, counting down.
TATTGGAAGGCATTCGGATCGGTAATCTCCTTGCCGTCGACAGACACGATAATGTCGCCGCCCCTGAGCCCGCCACTGGCCGCAGGGCCGCCATCGGCCACGTTCGAGACGAGAGCGCCGGCCGCGCGGTCGAGCCCTACGGCGTTCGCGATCTCCGCCGTCACCTCGGCCAAATTGGCACCAAGCCATGGCCGCCGCACCGTCGCGCCAATCAGCGCCGAGTCGACCACAAGCCGCACCATATTCGCCGGGATCGCAAAGCCGATGCCCTGGCTTCCTCCGCTTTTTGAGAAAATCGCCGTGTTGATCCCAATAAGACGCCCTTGCATATCGACGAGCGCGCCGCCGGAATTCCCCGGATTGATTGCGGCGTCCGTCTGTATGAAGAACTGATAGTCCGAGATGCCGACGCGCGTTCTTGCGAGCGCCGAAACGATACCGGTGGTCACGGTTTGCCCGACGCCGAACGGATTGCCGATGGCCATGACAAGGTCGCCCACTTCAAGCAAGTCGGCATCCGCGAAGGTCAGATACGGGAACTCGATGTCGGAGTTCTTGATCTGCAAGACGGCGAGGTCCGTGCGTTCATCCTTGAGCAATACCTTGGCGTCGAATTCGCGCGCGTCCGCCAGCGCCACCTTGATCTCGGTCCCGGCATCGCCCTGCACCACGTGATTGTTGGTGACCACGATGCCGTTCGGCGCGACGATCACGCCGGAGCCGAGCGAATTCTGTATCCTCTCGCTCTGGCCGAACTGACGGCCGAAAAACTGCTCCAGAAACGGGTTGCTGAAGGCGGGGCCTTGGCGCACGCGCTGGCGTACATAGACGTTTACGACGGCGGGCGCGGCCCGCTTGACGACAGGGGCGTAGGAGAAGTTGATCTGCTCTTTGGTTTCCGGAACCTTCTTCACGGGCTGCGCGAGCGCGCCGGCCGACTCGAGCGCAAGGACCAATGCGAGGAGGAGAAGCGGTTTGACGGCGGCCGTGAGGTTCATGGTTCAATCCCGTCCGAGTTCGATCGCACGATATAAATCGTGGGCGCAGGGGCCGCGCAAGAAGATCCCGCCCAATGCGAACACTTATCCGGTCCTGCACTTGTGTCCTTTTGCACGTGTGATACGCCGTACCCGTTCAAGTGCCGGATGGCACTCCCCGGCGAGTGGAGGCAAGCCCGATGATTACGCTCTACAGCTTCGGCCCGGCATGGGGGCTTCCCGATGCGAGCCCATTCGTGACCAAGGCCGCCATGCTCCTCAAGATGGCGGGACTTCCCTATCGGACAGAAATCAAAGGGCCGCGCGAAGCCCCTAAAGGAAAGCTGCCTTATATCCGGGACGGGGATACCTTGATTCCGGACTCGACCCTGATCCAGTTTTACCTGGAGCAGCGCTATAACGCCGATTTCGACCGCGGCCTGACTGAAGAGCAGAAGGGCATCGCCTGGGCGGCCGCGAAACTCTGCGAGGATCATCTCTATTGGCTGATCATTCACGCCCGCTGGATGGACGATGCTAATTTCGAGCGCGGACCCGCGAACTTTTTCAAGGCGGTGCCGGCGCCGCTCCGTAGGCTGGTGAAGTCCATGATCCGGCGTCAAATTCGCGCCTCGCTCCACGGCCAGGGTACGGGCCGATTTACGGAGGGTGAACGCACGGCGCTTGCGGAACGGGCGTTCGCATCGCTATCGGCGATTCTAGGCGATAAGCCTTACCTGATGGGTGAGACCCCTTGCGGTGCGGACGCCAGCGTTTTCGGAATGGTTGGCAGCGCGCTGTGTCCTTTGTTTGAGACTCCGCTGCGGTTGAAAGCGGAGGCTCACCCGAACCTTCGTGACTACTGCGCGAGAGTCACGCAGGCGTTTTTCCCCGAAGCTTCATAAAGAACGCGGCGCTGCCCTCAGGGGCCGGCCGCGTGTTTCAATTGGCTGGCGAGCCGCGCCAAGCCGGAATCGCCCGGAATAAGCACGCTGAGGCGCTGGGCGTAAGCGAGCGCCCTATTGAGGTCGCGCGTCTGCAAGGCCTGCCGCAGCAGCTCCGAGAGTATCGCCGTGTTGGAGGGGCTTTTTGAAAGTGCGGCCTCAAGAACCTGCCGTGCTTTCGCTGTCTGTCCCATCGATTGGAGCGCCACGCCGTAGACATAGGCATACCGAGACTGCGCCGGCTCCAAGTCCGCGGCGCGTTTTAGCTCATCCAACGCTTCATCGTATCGCTTCTGTCTCACGAGAGACAACCCCAGCGCATGATGGGGTGCAGCCGCGCCGGCGGCTAACGATATGGTCTCGCGCAGAATGCGTTCAGCTTCAGCCTCGCGGCCCAATGCGCGGTACAAATCGGCAAGGTCTACGCGTGGAGGCACGAGACTGGGCGAAAGCTTGATCGCGGACCGGTATTCCTGTTCCGCGAGGTCAGCCTTGCCCTGCCTCGCATAAAAGCCCGCCAGGTTTGTGCGCTCCTCCGCGCGGTCGGCGTTGAATTGCCTCGCCTCGATATAGTCTTGCGATGCGCGATCGAGGGCGGCCCGGTCCGCTTCGGCGAGCGTCCCGGCTGGATATCCGGCAAGGGTCGACGCCGCTTCCATCCGGACTGCGCCGACGGGGTCGGTGAGGGCTGCTTTCCCGAGGCGCCAGCGCTGGTCCAGCGGCAGCGCCTCAAGCGCCCTCAAAGCGCCGATACGCACCATCGGGTCGGGGTCTTTCAGACCGCTCCCGATCTCAGTTTCCACCCCAGCTGGAGACCGCCCTTGAAGTTCGAGCAGCGCCGTTGCCTTGGCAATTGCCGGGGTCTCAGGCTCGCGGATCACTTGAAGGAGCCGTTCGCGCGCGGACGGGTCGTCGAGCCGGGCCGCGTGAAAGGCTTCGGCATAAGTCTGGAAGCCCTTGCGCACCGGGCCGTGCCAGCGTTCCACGGCCGCCGCTGCCCAGGCGGCATCGCGATCGCCATGACACGAAGCGCATGCGTTCGGAACACCGGTCTTCACCGTAAGATCCGGGCGTGGAATCCGGAAGGAATGATCGTGGCGCCGGTCCACCACCATGTAGGTGCGCTCCGGCATGTGGCAGGCGATGCAATCCGGCGCGCCGGGCCCGCTGGCGTGTCCGGTGTGGCTCGCCGGCGCGAACTTTTCAGGCGCATGGCACTGCGAACAGACCCCGGCTCCGGATGCCTTGAGCTTGCCGCTATGGGGGTCGTGACAATCGCTGCAGATCAAGCCCTTGGCGAACATCTTGCTCTGCCGGAAAGGCGAGTTGAACACCTCGTCCTTCATCTGGCCGTCGTCCTCGAACAGATCGCCCGTCAGGAAAACGGGAAGGTGCGTATCGGCGAGCGGTTGGCCAGGCCGCCAAGCTTCGGAGAATTGCCCGCGCCTTGAATGACAGCGCTCGCAGGTCTCTACCTCGCCGCCGGCGGGGTGTGGAACGGAGGACGCGGCGCTGCCGGTTTTGGCGTCGGGGGGCCACGCCACCCCCCGGGGCGCTGCCACGGATGGGAAGCCGTGGTGTGGCGCCGAGGGATCGCGCACGCCTGCCGCCCAGGCGATGTGGCCCGCAGCTGGTCCGTGACACGCCTCGCAGCCCACGCTGATTTCGGAGAATGTGGTGTGGAAGTTGTCCGTTGCCGCGTCGTAGTTCTTGTGCACGTTCGTCGAATGACACTCGGCGCACATGGTGTTCCAGTTCTGCTGCGGCCCCGTCCAATGCAGGGGATCGGCAGGCGGAATGTCCTCTTCGGGATAGAGATGGAACCAGCGCTGGCCGCCCTTCTCCTTGGGCCGCATATCCCAGGCATAGGGCAACGCTTGCAGCCGCCCATCGGGGAACCGGGTGAGATATTGCTGTAGGGGGTCGATGCCGAATGTGTATGCGATGGTAAAGTCCGCCGTCTTGCCGTCTTGCCCCTCTGTTTCCACAACGAAGCCGCCATCCCTGCGGAAGAACCGCGCTTTGGAGCTGAAATGCGCGGCGGTGGCATTGTCGAAGTTGCCCAGGACCGTCGCTTCAGTCGCCTCCTGCATCGCATGCGCGTGCTGCGATAGAGCCCACGCCTTGCTCTCCGAGGGGTGGCAACCCGCGCAGGAGGCCGACCCCGCAAAGCTGTCTTGTGGAGCGGGCGCCGCGGAAACCCAGAAGAGTGCTGCAAAAGCGATCATGACGGCGAAGGCCGGTGCGGCGTCTCTGATAGCCCACCGTCCCAAGCCATGCATGGCTGGCCATTCGAAGTGCGGACCGGGCACAGAAGCTCTCCGTTTGCCATCGCGGTTAGCCCCAAACCCGAGGACGTATTGACGACCTTAGGGCAGGCTTGGATAAGAACTTCTAAATTTAGCGGCTCCCGCTTCCATGACAGCCCCGCACAAGTGAACAGCCCCAGACTAAATTGTCTCTTAATCAGAGCGTATGCGCGCCCCGAAGTCTGCATTGCCCTGTGGTTTTGGCACGGCGGTTGCTTATTAAAAGTTCCGGCGTAGCCTGATTAACTGCTTTCCGGCTAAGCATATAGTCATATTAACATTATGGCCTGGGATCGTTTACGCTTTACGGGTTTTGATGAGTTACGCAGAAGGCACAAGCTGAACGAGGTTACCGGAATTGATGGTCAGGGCTCATGGGTGAACTCGCAAATGCGCTTGCCAGAACTGCGCCGGTCTTGCCGGCCCGTTTGAAAAGCCGGAATATCGAGATTCCGAAAAACCCGCTTTTCTCGAGCCTTTCGCGGCAACAACTTAGGCTCGTGCTGCCCCACATCAAGTTCAAGAAGTTCAGGCATGGGCGCGTGATCTTGCAGGAGGGAACCCGCAACCCCGGCAAGATTTACATCATCGTCGATGGACAAGTCGCGCTGACAAAGGAAGGTTTCTGCCATTGGGAGAGCGGCCTTGTCGATTATGAGCTTGCGGTTCTGCGCCGGAGCGAGATTTTTGGCGAAGTTTCCTTCGTCGACGGCAAGCCAAGCCTGGTGTCTTTTAAGGCGAAGAGCGACATCCTCGTCGCGGTTGTCGATCTGACCAGCCGGAGGCGGAGAAGCACGACACGCCGCGTCCATGATGTGGTTGTGGGCAAGCTTCGCCATCACATCACACAGCAGGCCGGTGAAGCGGCCGTCCTGCGCATGAACGGACTTCAGCTCGAAAACCAGCTCGAAGCCTACCGCAGCGGGGTGGGGCATATCGTTGTCGCGACGCTCTGTCTGCTATCGTTCTATACCCTTACGCTCAGCTTCCTTCCGAACTTCAAGAACGTCTCCCACGCCAATTTCGCGCTGAGCCCGCTGATCATTCTTCTCTTCGCGTTGACCTTTATCCCCGTGATCGCGACGAGCGGCTTTCCCGGCCGTTTCTTTGGCCTGCAATTCGATAATTGGCGGCCCGCGCTCTCGCTCTCTCTCCAGGCATCCGCGATTTTTCTGGCGTCATTCCTGTTTCTGAAGTGGATGCTGATCAACGCGTCGCCGAGCCTCAGCCGGCGTCCCGCTGATCGACGGCGCGGAAGTCGAAGTTGCCGGCAAGGCCGAGACGACCGGCTTGTGGTACTGGCTCGCATTCGGCGTCTATCTCCTGCTCACGCCCATGCAGGAGTTCGTGGCCCGTTCCGGCATTCAGGCCCCGCTGCACGCCTTTCTGCATGGGAGCGAGACGAAGCGCCGCTGGTGCTCGATCATGGCGTCTAACCTCGTCTTCAGCGCCGCCCACGCGCATATCAGCCTCGCCTTCGCTCTGGCGGCGTTTCTGCCGGGCCTGCTCTGGGGCTGGCTTTTTGCGAAGACGAATTCGCTTCTCGCCGCGACGGTATCGCACCTGCTCGTGGGGGGTACGGCGCTGTTCGTGTTCGGCATCGAGGGCGTTGTGCGCCGGCTTACTGCTTGATCCAGTCCGCGGACCGCGGCGCGTTTAGCCCGGTGCGGATAAGGGAGAGACGACCCGGCCTTGCATTCGGCCCCGAACGTGCCGCAATCAGACAAGTACAAGACGGGGAAGAATGACGGCGGAAAATCCGGAAACCGGCGGGTGTTGGTCTCCTTCAAGGGGAGAGATCGTCCTGTGGCTGGCACTTGCCGGCTTTCTCGCCACGGCGATCGGATTTTCGTGGAACCCAACGCCGTTCGCTCAAGTACTCGCTGCGATCTTTATTGGAAGTGCCCTTGTTCATGCGGCTGTCCTTTACGGAGCCAGTTCCGCCCTGGTCCTTTTCTGCATTTGTGTCGCGATCACTGTCGTTATTGAAAATATTGGCGTGGCCACCGGCTTCCCGTTCGGCAATTACCATTTTGAAGTTGCTCCCAATCTTCCGCACGCCGGAAGCATTCCGGTTATCGTCGGGCCGTTGTGGTTCGGAGCTGGCTACTTTTCGTGGGTGGTCGCCTCAATCCTTCTCGATGGTGCAGGCTGGCGTCTCGATCGGCTCTTCAATGTCATAGCTTTGCCCGTCGTGGCGGCTTTTGTGATGACGCAATGGGACTTCGTGATGGACCGGTCCGAATCGACGATTGCAAGAGCATGGATATGGCATGACGGGGGCGCCGATTTTGGCGTTCCGCTATCCAACTATCTGGGTTGGCTTCTCACCTCCTGGCTGTTCTATCAGGCCTTTGCACTCTATCTCCGCCGCGGTAGCGTAAGGCGGCGGCAACGCACCCAACCGAGCCGGAAGCTGCTGCTCATCGCTATTCTCTATTACGTCAGCGCGGGCTTAACGCACATCGTTCCCTGGCTAATTGGGGATTCAGGTCAAGTGGCCGACGCTGCGGGTCACGTCTGGCAAACCCACGGGCTGCGCGAAACAACGGTGGCCGTCATGCTGTTCACGATGTTCTTCACGTTGGTGCTGGCAGCCCTGCGCCTGGTTAGACCCTGACCGCCAACTCAGCGCCTTCGGATTAAAGCGCAGACTATCTCATCTCAGCCGGCTACTGCGGCGCCGTCGCCTCTGCCCGCGGATTGGCGGCGGTGGCCTGAGAGGTGACCGCCGTTTGCTCCGGTAAGCCTGACAGCGCTGCGCCTGCGCCTTCCGGCAACCGCAAGAACGAGATCACCGAAAGCGCGCCAATCGCCGCCACGATCCAAAAGGCGAGCGCGAAGTCCGCCTGCGTGACAGTCATTTCGCCGCGCGCGCCGCGTGCCACCTGCAAAATCAGAGCGCCGATGGCAACGCCGAGCGAAAGCGACACCTGCTGCGCGACGCTCGCGAAACTCGTGGCCCGGCTCATCTGCGCCGGTTCGATGTCGGCGTAAGCCAGCGCGTTGATGGCCGTGAATTCGAGTGAGCGGAAGAAACCGCCCACGAGCAAGGCCGTGACGATGACGAGATGCGGCGTGCTGGCCGTGAACAGGCCGTTCACGCCCATGAAGACGGCGCTAATGAGCGAGTTCACGATCAGCACGGTGCGGAACCCAAAAGTACGGATAATCGGCGCCGCGGTGGCCTTCATGATGACCGCGCCAGCTGCCGCCGCGAAGGTGATCGTGCCGGACGCAAACGGCGTTAGCCCGAAGCTCAATTGCAGCATCAGGGGCAGGAGAAAGGGGATGGCGCCGACGCCGATGCGGAAGAACGAGGCGCCGATCACGCTTGCCCGGAATGTCGGGATGCGCAGCAGGCGCAGATCGATCACGGGGTCAGGGACGCGCCCCGCGTGCCACACATAGACGGCACAAAACGCGATTCCCACCGCGGTGAGTGCAAACCCGGTGGTGAGCGATCCGGTATTCTCTCCCAGGAGAGCAAGGCCGAACACGAAGGCCGACAGCCCGAGCCCTGACAGCGCGAAACCGGTCTTGTCGAGCGCCGGCGTATGCGCCTCCATCACGTTTGTAATATACTTCCAGCTCAGAAACAGCCCCAGCACGCCGATGGGGATATTCACATAGAAAATCCAGCGCCAATGAAAATAGGTGGTAATGAACCCGCCGAGCGGCGGCCCGATCACAGGGCCGAGCAGCGCCGGGATGGTGAGCCAGGCCAGCGCGGAGATCATCTCAGCCTTCGACACGGTCCGCAGAATGACGAGGCGCCCGACCGGCACCATCATCGCGCCGCCAAGGCCTTGGATGACGCGGTAGAGAACGAATTCCGGCAGGCTGTGAGACAGGCCGCACAGCGCAGACCCGGCGGTAAAAACGGCAATCGCGGCCATGAACACCGTGCGCGCGCCGTATTTATCCGCAACCCAGCCGCTGATCGGCACGAAGACCGCGAGGCTCAAGAGATAGCTCGTGAGCGCGAGCTTCAGCGCAATAGGATCGACATGCATATCGATGGCGATCGCCGGCAACGATGTGGAGAGCACCGTTGCGTCGAGGTTCTCCATGAAGAGGCCGCAAGCGACAATCAGTGGAATGAGCATGCGGCTGGGCATAAAACTTAAGGTCTTTCTGAAGGCAGGCACAGCGTACCTGCGAGGCATGAAGAACAGAAAATGGCAAAGAAGTCCCTCATTCCATAGACACAAAACGGCCCAGGGCTGTTTCACTTTAATGGGAACGGGGTGGGATTCAAATCTACCCTTCACCCTGTCCCTTCTCCCGCAGGGGGAGAAGGGACACTGGACTCCGCCTCGGGGCAGGGGTGAGGAGTTAGCAGTAAGTGGGAGGTGAAGCGATGATACGCGTTGGCATTGGCGGCTGGACCTTCGAACCTTGGCGCGGAAGCTTCTATCCGCCCGGCCTCCCGCATGCCCGCGAGCTTGACTATGCGAGCCGCAAGCTGACCGCGATCGAAATCAACGGCACGTTCTACCGCACGCAAAAGCCGGACACGTTCCGCAAATGGGCAGACGAAACGCCCGATGGGTTCATGTTTTCAGTGAAGGCGCCGCGCTACGCCGTCAACAAACGGAGCTTGGCGGAGGCAGGGCCCTCCATCCAGCGCTTCGTGGAAAGCGGCCTTGAAGAGCTCGGTGCGAAGCTGGGGCCCATCCTTTGGCAATTCGCGCCCACGAAAAAGTTCGACCCCGCCGATTTCGCCGCCTTCCTCAAGCTCCTGCCGGGAGAGGTGGGGGGGCGCCCTTTGCACCATGCGCTTGAGGTGCGTCATCAAAGCTTCAACGTGGCGGAGTTTACGGATATGGCCGCGGCGGCCGGAGCTGCCGTCGTGATGGCAAACTCGGACGACTATCCCCGGATTGAAACGCAAACTGCTGGCTTCACCTATGCGCGCCTTATGAAAAGCCGGGCCGATGAGCCTACGGGATATAGCTCGCAGAACCTTCGCGACTTCGCGCGGCGCGCCCGCAACTGGGTTGCAAGCGGCGGCGATGCTTTCGTGTTTTTCATCAACGGCGCGAAGGAGAAAGCGCCGGCCGCCGCGACTGCGTTCCTGGACATGATCGGGGATGGGACCTAAGAGCCGGAGAGACCGGGCCAGCCGGGGACGGTCATGGCGTCCGTCTCATAATGAAGACGGTTGGGACCATCTCAACCACGGTGCGCAGATCTTGTTTCCGGACAATGGCCTTGAATTTTACCAAGCCCAACGCCGGGCGGCTGGCCGAAGGCCTGGCTTCCAGAACGGAGACGGCCGTGCGCAAGATGTCTCCGGGATAGACCGGATTGGGCCATTTCAAATAATCCAATCCCGGTCCGCCGACGCCTGCCGAGTCACCCAAAAAGCAATCGACAATATGCCTCATGCCGATCGACGCGGTATGCCATCCGCTGGCAATGATATCGTCGAAGGGAACGTCAATCGCGGGCTGGGCGCCAGTGTGGAAGGTTTGCGGGTCGAATTCCCGCCCGAACCTGATCATCAACTCGCGATCGATAGTTGTGGGTTCGGAGTCCCAGGTCTGGCCCACGGAAAAATCCTCGAAATACAGCAAAGGATCGTTGCTCCCTATGCACGGCTGCAGGATCATCGGCAAGGCGTGAGGTCTGCATTAGGCTTACTGGCCGCCCTCAAGGCGCTTGCCGAAGGACGAGATCAAGTCGTCCTTCTTAACCGTCCTGTTGCCTTCGGTAACCGGCTTCGTCACGGTGGACGCGCGCTTCTCGGCCGCCGGTTTTGCTCTTGGGCCGGTATGGGCGCCCTTCGGGGCGCCGGCGTGGTTGCGCACCACGTCGGGATCGTGCTCCTGCGTAGGTTCCGGCGGCATCAAGTCGCCCGAGGTTCCGTTGCCACCCGTTCCATCGCCGCCGGATCCTTCGCCAGATGGTTTGTCCTGCCGCACAGGCGTCCCGCCTTTCGCCACAATGACCGCAGCGGGGCGCAACACCCGGTCCGCGATTTTGTACCCAGCCTGCAACACCTGCACCACGATGTCGGCCGGCACGCCCGGTACGTCCACCTTGACCATGGCCTCGTGCACATGCGGATCGAACTTTTCCCCAAGCGGGTCAAAGCGGGTAATGCCGTGCCGTTCGAACACCTTGAACAGGTCGCGCTCCGTGACTTCCACGCCTTCCAGAAGCGTCTTCAGCGCGGGGTTCTGATCGAGCGGCTCTTTTTGCGCGGCTTCGATTGCGCGGCGCAGATTGTCTCCTATCGAAACGGCGTCCCGGGCAAATTCCGAAATCGCGTATTTCATGCCATCGGATTTTTCGCGTTCGGACCGGCGCCGGAAATTCTCCATCTCGGCCATGATGCGCAGGAGCTTGTCACGCAAATCCGAGTTTTCGGCCTTGAGCTCGGCAAGCTGCTGAAGCTGGGCTTGATTGGCCTGTGCCGCCTCCGTTTGTGCCGCAGAATCAACTTGCTCCGGCCCGCCAGGATTCGCGGGCTCGTCCGGTTTATCGTTCATTGTGCGTGTGCCGTTCCCGTTGCAACTTTTTTACGCCGCGCCCAATGGGCACGCTTGATTTACCAATTTATATCGGCCGTTTTGAAGCGATAATCAAGCCAGCACTCGGCTGACGAGCTTGGCGGTGTAGTCAACCATGGGGATAATGCGGGCATAATTCAGCCGTGTCGGGCCGATGACGCCAAGCACGCCGACGATCTTGCGGTCCTGATCTTGGAAGGGCGCCACGATCAGCGAGGAGCCCGACAGCGAGAAGAGATTGTTCTCCGAGCCGATGAAAATGCGCACACCGTCGGCCTTCTCGGCAAGATCGAGGAGGTGGACCAGCCCCTTCTTCGATTCCAGGTCCTCGAACAGGAGGCGGATGCGCTCCACGTCCTCGACGGCCTTCAAATCGTCCAGGAGGCGCGACTGCCCGCGCACGATGAGAACTCTTGTTGTCCTCCCGGCCGCCGGACCACTGCGCGAGCCCGGCACGAACCAGACGCGCGGTGAGCGTATCGAGTTCGGCCTGGCTCGCCACAAGCTCGGCCTCGATACGCTCGCGCGCTTCCGGCAAAGTCGCACCGCGCACCTTCGCGTTGAGATAGTTCGTGGCCTCCGCCAGCGCCTGCTGAGGCAAGCCTTCCGGCAGCGTCAGAACCCGGTTTTCCACGCCGCCATCGTCGCCCACCAGCACGAGCAGCGCGCGCTTGGCGTCGAGGCTCACAAATTCGATGTGCTTGATCCGGCTGACCTGCTTTTCCGCGAGCACGACGCCGGCACAGCGCGACAGGCCGGACAGCATGTTGCCGGCTTCCGCCAGCACCCCGGATGCACCGTTCTTATAGCCGCTGAGCTGCCGCTCAAGCCGGTCGCGTTCGGCATCGTCGATGGCGCCAACTTCGAGCAGCCCGTCCACGAAAAGCCGCAGCCCCGTATGCGTCGGAATACGGCCCGCGCTGACATGAGGCGCATAGATGAGTCCCAGCGCTTCGAGGTCGGACATCACATTCCGCACCGAGGCCGGCGACAGCGTCATGGGCAAATGCCGGCTGAGGTTTCGCGACCCCACGGGCTCGCCCGTCGCGAGATACGTCTCCACGATGCTCCGGAAAATCTCCCGGTAGCGCTCGTTGAGCTCGCGTAGGCCGCCGCCCGCCTTCAGTTCCAGGGCGGGCATCCGGAAGTCTTGCCTTTTCGACATCATATCCATTTCGGTGGTGCAAACCTATTAAAGGTAAGCGCGAAGCGGGCTGGCGTCAAACGCTGGAATGCGGCTGGGATGCGCTTGCTTACGCGGGCTTCGGCTGAAACCTTGAAACGCGCGCCCCTCGCCGGCCATATAAGCTGTCACAAAGTTTGGCAGCCTTGTACGCGGCCCCGGCCAAAGCCGGCGTCCGGCGTAACCTCGAAGGGAAGTGCGAGCCCATGACGAAGAGCGAGTTTACAAGCTGGATGTGGTTCGAGGCGGTGGACCGGCTTTCGCGGGCGCAGCGGCTTCACCAGCAGTTCTTCACGGTCAACCAGCACATGGGAGGCCCGGCTTGGGAGCCGCCGGTGGACGTGCTCGAAACGGAGACCGAGGTTTTGATTTTCTTCGCGCTGCCGGGCGTAGACCCCGATAGCGTCGATGCCGTGATCGAAAGCGGCGTGTTGTTCGTTTCGGGGCGGCGGGTCCTGCCGGAGGAGCTTCGCACCGCACTCATTCATCAGCTCGAACTCCCGCAAGGCCGCTTCGCCCGGCGCGTTCCACTTCCCCCCTGCCGCTACGACGCCGTCAAACGCCAAGCCATTAACGGCCTTTTGCTCATCAGCCTTGAGAAGACCGCCTCTTAAGAAGGAACGGCATCATGGATCATCCCAATTCCGGCGAGACCTCGGTTGTCGAGGCAAAGTCCGATGAAAGCGGCAGCTCCGTTGCGACCAGCAGCCAGGATACCGTGCTGATCCTGCCGGTGCGCGAAACCGTCTTGTTCCCCGGCGTCCTCTTCCCGATCTCCATCGGCCGGCCTGTCTCGATTGCGGCCGTCCAGCAGGCGATGCGCGAGGAGCGGCAAATCGGCATCTTGATGCAGCGCGACGGCGAGGCGCTAGAGCCCTCGGGCACAGACATGCATCGGGTTGGCACCATTGCGAACATTGCGCGCTATCTGACGGCGCCCGATGGCGGCCATCATGTGATCGTGCAAGGGATCGAGCGGTTCCGCGTGCTCGACTTCACGCACGAACGGCCGGTTCTCACCGCGCACGTGCAACGCATTGCCGAGCCTGAGGTGCAAAGCCCTGAGATCGAAGCGCGCACGATGCATTTGCGCCAGCAAGCCATCGAGGCCTTGGAGCTTCTTCCGCAGGTTCCGGCCGAACTTATCGCGGCGATGCAGAACGCGCAATCGGCGGCCGCGCTCACCGATCTCACCGCCGCTTACATGGATATTCCAGCCGATCAAAAGCAGGAAATCCTCGAGACCGTCGATCTGCCCTTGCGCATGGACAAGGTTTCCCGGCTCTTGTCGCAACGCATCGAGGTGCTGCGGCTCAGCCAGGAGATCGGCCGCCAGACCAAGGCCGTGTTCGACGATCGCCAGCGCGAGGCCGTGCTACGCGAGCAGATGGCCGCGATTCAGCGCCAGCTCGGGGAAGGCGACGGCAAGTCTGCCGAGATCGCCGAATTGAACGAGGCCATCGCCAAGGCGCAAATGCCGAAGGAGGTTGAGGCCCAGGCCCGCAAGGAGCTGCGCCGCTATGAGCGCTTGCCCGAGCAGGCTGCCGAAGCGGGCATGATCCGCACCTATCTCGACACGCTGACCGAGTTGCCCTGGAGCCTGCCCGAAGAGAAGCCAATCGATATCGCCGAGGCCCGGCGTATCCTTGAGGAGGACCATTTCGGGCTCGAAAAGATCAAGCAGCGCATCGTCGAATATCTCGCGGTCCGCAAGCTGGCGCCTCAAGGCAAGGCGCCCATTCTCTGCTTCGTTGGCCCTCCCGGCGTCGGCAAAACCTCGCTCGGCCAGTCTATCGCGCGCGCCATGCAGCGCCCATTCGTGCGCGTCAGCTTGGGCGGCGTGCATGACGAGGCTGAGATCCGCGGCCACCGCCGCACCTATATCGGCGCGCTGCCAGGCAACATCATCCAGGCCATCAAGAAGGCCGGCGCCCGCAATTGCGTGATGATGCTCGACGAGATCGACAAGATGGGCCGGGGCATTCAAGGCGATCCCTCGGCAGCCATGCTGGAGGTGCTCGATCCGGAGCAGAATTCCACCTTCCGCGACAATTATCTGGGCGTGCCCTACGATCTGTCGCGCGTCACCTTCATCGCCACAGGCAACATGCTCGACACCATGCCGGGGCCTTTGCGCGACCGGATGGAGATCATCACGCTGGCGGGCTACACGGAGGAAGAGAAGCTGCAGATTGCGCGGCGTTATCTCGTGCAGCGCCAGCTTGAGGCGAACGGTTTGAAGCCGGATCAAGCGAGCATCGATGACGATGCACTGCGGCATATCATTCACGACTATACACGCGAGGCGGGCGTGCGCTCAGCGGAACGCGAAATCGGCAAGGTGTTCCGGCACGTCGCGGTGCGCATCGCCGAGTCGCCAAGCGAGCAGGTGCGCGTGACGGCGGCCGATCTGATCGAAAGCCTCGGACAGCCCCGCTTCGAAAACGAGGTCGCGATGCGCACCAGCGTGCCGGGCGTGGCCACGGGCTTGGCTTGGACACCGGTCGGCGGCGACATTCTGTTCATCGAGGCGACCCGCGCGCCGGGGAAAGGCGGCCTCATTCTCACCGGTCAGCTCGGCGATGTCATGCGCGAAAGTGCGCAAGCCGCGCTGAGCCTGGTCAAGAACAGGGCGTCCTCACTCGGGATCGACCCCGGCATTTTCGAAAAGAGCGACATCCACATCCATGTGCCCGCCGGCGCGACCCCGAAGGATGGCCCGAGCGCGGGCGTGGCCATGTTCACCGCGCTGTTCTCGCTTCTGACTGGGCGCACGGTGCGCAGCGACACGGCCATGACGGGCGAGATCAGCCTGCGCGGCCTTGTTCTCCCGGTCGGCGGTATCAAGGAGAAGGTTGTGGCGGCGGCGCGTGCCGGGCTCACGCGCGTTCTGCTACCGGCACGCAACCGGCGGGACTATGACGAAATTCCCGACGATGCGCGCAAGAGCCTGGAATTTGTCTGGCTGGAGGACGTCGATGGCGTCATCGAGGCGGCGCTTGAGAGCGAAAGTGAGGGCGCGGACCCGAGCGTTCCGCAGGAGGAAGCGCCACGCCGGCGCTGGTTCAAGAGCGGTGGTGCCCCGGCCGGCTAGCGCCGTGCTGTTTCGCGGCAAACTCTTGATCGAGAGCCGCCTCGAGTTCTAGTAAATCGTCTGGCGGCGTCATACCGAAGACGCGCATCTCGTTTAGCTTTTCCTTGAGCTGAACGTACAGCTCATAGCGATCGTGGGGCGGATTGGAGAACATCTCCAGGATTAAGCCGATTTCAGCCTTCAGCGATTCAAGAGCCATGCCACGTGCCTCGTTTGACTGTCTCAACAAGATATGAGCTGACTTCCTAGGATATCATTGATACCTGTCAAAAGTCTTTGGTGGTGGGAAGAACGGATGACGGTCCATGCAGACCGGTCCGGCGCTTCAATCCCAGAATCGAGATCGCGCGCTTTTTCAAGCAAGAGAGCAACGATTGAGCGGGCAGTGACCCGCGCCGGCGCGGCGGCAAAACGAAAGGCGTACCATGCTTGACAATCAGGATGCGGCGGGCTCCCCGGAGCATGCCTCCGGCAACGTGCAATCGCCATTCTACATCGCCGCGGGTGGCGCCCCTTCACGCCCGCGCTGCACGATGAAGCAAAACGACTGCTTCGCCATCCTCGATACTTATGGCGATATCGGCCGCTCATTCGACGGCGCGGGCGGGCTCTTTGCCTTCGACACGCGCCACCTGTCGCGGCTGGAACTCGCTATCAACGGCCAGGAGCCGCTGCTCCTCGGGTCGACCATTCGCGACGATAATCTGAACCTTCGCGTCGACCTTACAAACCCCGACATCTCCTCCGATGGGGGTATCGTCCTGTTGAAGGACACCGTGCATGTGGGCCGGACGATCTATCTCAATGACGGTTCGCTGAGCGAGCGGAGCGCCTTGACCAACCACGGGACAACCCCCGTATCGCTTCGACCTCACCATCGATTTCGATAGCGATTTTGCCGACCTTTTCGAAGTCCGCGGCATGCGCCGGCCTGCGCGCGGCACGCTCCTCAAAGAGGTTACCGGGCCGGATGAGGTGCTTCTCAGCTATACGGGCCTCGACGGGAAGGTCAGGAAAACCACGCTGAGCTTCGATCCCAAAGCCCGATGAACTCACCACATCGCGTGCGCGTTACACGGTCAAGCTGGAGCCATTGGCACCATGGCGGCAGTTTACCTCGGTCTCCTGCGACGGCCGGAGCCAGCCTGCCGCGCCGTCGTTTCTTCGCGGCCTCGTTCATGCAAGGCGCGGGCTCATCGGCGGCACGGCTCCGGCTGCTGCCATCGAGGTTTCGAACGCGGTTCACAATGAGATCGTGTGCCGGTCGCTCGCCGATCTCCGGATGCTGATGACCGCGACCCCAGACGGGAAATACCCCTACGCCGGCATTCCATGGTACTCGACGTCATTCGGGCGCGATGGCCTCATCACCGCGATGCAGCTCTTATGGTTCGACCCCACGGCTGCGCGGGGCGTGCTCGGACGGCTTGCGCGGTTCCAGGCCAATGGGAATGACGCGGCCTCGGACGCACAGCCCGGCAAAATTCTGCACGAGATGCGCAGCGGCGAAATGGCAGCCTTGGGCGAGGTTCCGTTCGGCCTCTATTACGGAAGCGTCGATTCCACGCCGCTGTTCGTTCTGCTGGCCGGCCTTTACGTGCAAAGGACGGGAGACGAGGACTTCCTTCGCCAAATCTGGCCCCATATCGAACGTGCTTTGGACTGGATCGATGGCCCTGGCGACCCCGATGGCGACGGTTTTATCGAATATGCCCGCGCGACCGAACAGGGGCTGCAAAATCAGGGCTGGAAGGACTCCCACGACGCAATCTTCCACGCCAATGGCGATCTCGCTGACGGACCCATAGCCCTGGTTGAGGTTCAAGGTTACGTTTACGCGGCCCGGATCGCGGCAGCGGACTGCGCGCGGCGGCTTGGCGACTACGTTCGCGCTGAAGCTCTTTTGAGACAAGCTGAAGACCTGCGGCATAAATTCGAGGACGCTTTCTGGTGCAGCGATATTGGTACCTACGCCCTTGCGCTGGACGGCCGGAAGAAGCCCTGCCGCGTGCGCACGAGCAACGCGGCGCATGCCATGTTCACAGGCATCATGTCTGCCGAACGGGCGCGGCTTGTGGCGGCGGACATCGTGCGGCCCTCCTTCAACTCGGGGTGGGGGATTCGCACGGTGGCGACGAACGAAGCGCGCTACAATCCGATGTCCTATCACAACGGCTCGATCTGGCCGCACGACAACGCCATCATTGCCGCGGGGCTCGCCCGCTATGGGCTGACGGGCGGATTGGAACCGATCTTCAACGGCCTGATGCAAGCGGCGGCTTACATGGACCAGCGGCGGCTGCCTGAGTTGTTCTGCGGGTTTCCGCGCCGCCGCAGCCGCGGGCCGACGCTGTACCCGGTGGCTTGCTCGCCGCAGGCCTGGGCCAGCGGTGCCGTGTTTCAGCTGCTGCGCGCGATCCTTGGGCTTGAATACGATCTGTCAGCCAAGGCGATCCGGCTTCGCAACCCCGCCGTGCCCTTGACGGCGGGGGATATAACAGTGCGGAATCTGACGCTTGGCGATGCTTCCATCAGCTTTGCCGTCCGGCCGCACTCCGACGGGACCATCTCGCTGCGCGTCCTCGAACAGACTGGCAACATCAAAGTCTCCGTCGTGTTTGATGCGGCCTGAGGGATCGCAATCGGAACACGGGCACCTTGGAGAGGAAGCGCGGTCTGCCGATATGTGCGGCGAGACCAGGAGTTCGTGTATGCAAATCCGTACCCCCTATCTTCTTTTCCTCGGAGACGCCCGCGACCGGCTTGCAGCCAAGACGGCGCAAGGGATCGTAGATTGGCGCCGGGATTGGTGTCTGGGTCAGTTCCGCCTTCCCGGATGCAAGGCGGACCTTGGCATTCCGGAACTCAGCGTTCGCGAGGCGGCGGACGCGGGAGCCAAGACCTTGATCGTGGGCGTCGCCAATGCGGGAGGCGTCCTTCCCGATCATTGGACGGCCGTGATCGTCGAAGCTATCGAGGCCGGCCTCGATGTGGCGAGCGGCCTTCATACGCGGCTCGAGTTCGAAACCGGAGATTGCCGCCGCGGCCCAGCGCCATGGCCGCCAGTTGCTCGACGTCCGGCATTCACACGAGCGCTTCCAAACGGGAAAAGGGACAAAGCGCGCCGGCCTGCGCCTTTTGACCGTTGGCACCGATTGCTCGGTGGGCAAGAAGTACACCGTGCTCGCCTTGGAGCGCGAGATGCGCGCGCGGGGCTTCGACGCCGATTTCAAGGCAACGGGACAGACCGGCGTTTTCATCTCGGGCCGTGGTGCTGCCATTGACGCGGTCGTGGCGGACTTCATCTCCGGCGCCGCCGAATGGATTTCGCCCGCGGACGATGCCGCATCATTGGGACCTGATCGAGGGGCAGGGCTCGATGTTCCACCCATCCTTCGCCGGCGTTTCGCTCGGCCTACTGCATGGCTCGCAGCCCGACGCTTTCGTGGTCTGCCATGAGCCAACCCGCCGGACGATGCGCGGCGTGACCCATCCGCTGCCCTCGATCCAGGCGGTCATCGACATGACCGTGCGCTGCGGTTCGCTAACCAACCCCGGCATCCGCCCGGTTGGCATTGCCATCAACACCGAAGCTTTGGACGAGGAAGCCGCGCGCGATTATCTCGGCGGCTGGCAGGAGGATCACGCGCTGCCGGCATCCGATCCCGTGCGCTTTGGGGTTGGGAGGATCGTGGATCGCATCGCTGCGGATTTCCCGGCGGCGGCGCGAGTCAAAACCTTCGCGGAGGGCTGAGCGATGCGGCGGCTCAAGGTCGCGGTGGAAAGCTGGCCGATTGCCGGCGCGTTCACCATCTCGCGCGGCAGCCGCACCGAGGCCCGCGTTGTTGTTTGCACCATCGAAAGCAATGGCTTGAAGGGGCGCGGCGAATGCGTGCCCTACGCGCGCTATGGCGAGACGGTGGATGACATCGCCGCGCGGATCAGCGCCATGGCGGAGGCCATTGCGAGGGGCACGTCGCGGCCCGATCTCCTGACGCTTATGGCGCCGGGGGCCGCGCGCAATGCCATTGACTGCGCGCTGTGGGATCTGGAGGCCAAGGAAGCGGGGCAACGCGCATGGGAGCTGGCCGGCATCCCCGAGCCTCGCCCGATGGTCACAGCTTATACGCTCAGCCTCGGCACGCCGGACGCCATGGAAGACGCAGCGCGCCAAGCGGCGAACCGGCCGCTCCTCAAAGTGAAACTGGGCGGGGCCGGCGATCCAGAACGCATCGCAGCTGTCCGCCGCGGCGCGCCGCTCGCCACACTCATCGCGGACGCGAACGAAGCCTGGGACGACGCCTCGCTCGAAGCCAATTTCGCGGCCTGCGCCGCCGCCGGCGTGACGCTGATCGAACAGCCTCTCCCGGCAGGCAAGGATGGCGTCCTTGCGGATCTCGGGCCGGCCCGGCGCGGCATTCCGGTCTGCGCCGATGAAAGCCTCCACACCGCCGCCGATCTCCCCGCTATCGCGCTGCTCTACCAGGCCATCAACATCAAGCTCGACAAGGCGGGGGGCCTCACTGCGGCGCTCGGCCTGTTCGGGAAAGCGCGCGGCCTCGGCCTCACCATCATGGTGGGCTGCATGGTTGGCACTTCGCTCGGTATGGCGCCCGCCGTCCTGATCGCTGCGGAAGCCGATTTCGCCGATCTCGACGGGCCGCTGCTGCTCGCACGCGACCGCGAGCCGGGCCTCGTCTATGAGGGGAGCACCATCCAGCAGTTTGGGGCCGAGGTGTGGGGCTGAGGCGGACGGCCATAGGAGAATGGACGCTCGTTTCACCCTCTCCCCTTGAGGAGAGGGTGCGTTTTCTCCCCCTGTGAGGGGGTTAGATAGCCTCTAAGCTGCAAGCGGCACGGGGGCAGTGGTCTTGGGCTTTTGCTTTCTCGAACTGGTGCGCGACGAATAGGATGGCTTTGCCACGGCAGCATCTTGCAGAGCGGCGGCGCCGTTGGATGCCTTTGACTTCCGGCGTGGCTTCCGCTCCCCGTTGCGAGCTGCGGCCTGCTCCCGCTTCAGCGCCTCGATCTCAAGCTGCAACTGTGTCAGCCGCTGGCATTGCTTTGCCTCGGCAAACCTCCGCTGCAGGTCTTTCGCATGGTCATCGGCTCTGTAGCGGCTTGCGCTGAGCGAAAACGAGCGGGACAACTCCACCGCTTTGCCAAGGATGACGATCCCGGGTGTTCCCGGCGCGCCGGGTGTATAGAAAACGTGGCTCCCGTTGAAGGGCACAAACAGCGCCCCGTACTCGCCTTCGCCGTAGATACGAAAGGTCCGCTTGCACCCGTTGTTCGTGCGAACTTCTATATAGACAACATCTCCAGGCTCCGGCACAGCACCTGGATCGACTACAACAATATCGCCGAACTCCAATTCTGGACTGTTCGCATTATCTTTTACGCTGACGGCGAAGCATCCTTCCGAATGCTCACGCCTGGTCTGATGGACTGAGCCATCTTGCTTCGCTTGAGATAGTTCTGCCTGCAAGGACATTTGTCCTCTCCCGCTTTTGTTGCATAAAGCGAGAAAGGACCCGATTGGGTTGCAGATCTCTTAAAGTTCTCGTCAAATTAGAAAATATCGCGGAAGCGTTGCATTCAACTCCTACTGCCACCCTCAAAGAAGGGCCTCTATCTTGGATTTCAGCTTCTCCGGAGCCATCGTGGGGCCGTAGCGCTCAAGAACCTTACCGTTGCGGTTCACGAGGAACTTGGTGAAATTCCACTTGATCGAACTCCGAACCGAGCAAGCCCCGGCGGGCTTTCTTCAAATACTGAAACATTGGATGGGCACCGCTGCCGTTGACGTCGACCTTGGCGAAGACCGGGAACGTGACGTCATAAGTCAGCGAGCAGAAGTTCTTGATTTCCTCGGCGTTACCGGGTTCCTGGCCGGCGAATTGATTGCACGGAAAAGCGAGGACCTCGAACCCGCGCGCATGATAGTCGCGATAGAGCTTCTCCAGCCCTGAATATTGCGGGGTGAATCCGCATTTGCTCGCGGTGTTGACGATCAGCAAAACCTCATTTTGAAATTTGCTGAGCGGGACCTCTTCGCCGGACAACGACTTTGGCGGAAAAATCGTAGATACTTGTCATGCGGATCCTCGTTCGCCGGAAAACTGAAGGCTGAAATAAGCTCTTGCCTGTTGCTCATGATTCGACGGGCTCACCATGAGGTAATGAACATAGTACAGCGCCCTTCTGGTCACGTAAAAAGTAGGTGACCCAACCTTCGTGGAAAAGCCCACCGCCGTCTTCCATTCCGCTCTACTCGGCGGCTTGTAGAACCGGCGGCGAAGACAGGGCGGCTTCGCGTTCTGCGTATTGCGTTTCGGCCTTCTTGATGTTTGCCATCTTGATGTGACCAAAACCGCGGATCGTATCGGGAACTGAGGCATAGTCCGCGGCACGGCCGAGGTTGTCCGGCGTAAGCCGCGGCAAGAGCCGCTCGATCCGCGATTCATAATCCTGCAGCAGCGCGCGCTCGGCTTTTCGCTCGGCCGTATGGCCGAAGAGATCGAAGCGCGTACCGCGCAGGCGCTTACCCTTTGCGAGAAGTCCCATGGCTTTCAACATCCACGGTCCGAAAGTCTGCTTCTCCGGCGCCCCGGAAACAGGATCGCGGCGTCCGAGGATCGGCGGCGCAAGATGGATCGCGAGCTTGAAATCGCCCTCGAACTGCTCCTTGAGCTGTTTCGTGAAGGAGCCGTCGCTGTAGAGCCGCGCGACCTCGTACTCATCCTTGATAGCCATCAGCTTATAGAGATTCCGGGCAACGGCAGCGGTCAAAGCCTCGCTGCCTGGAGCGATGGCCCGCTCCCGGTTGCGTACCCGTTCGACCAAGGTACGTGATAGCGCGCGGCATAGGCCTCGTTCTGATAGGCGGTCAGCTCGTGGACACGGATGGCGATCAGCTCATCGAGGGTCTCGAGACAGCTTCGGTGCAGGCGCAACCCTGGCCATGATGGCCGGAAGATCGAGCGCTGCCTCACGGCCAAGCGCAAAGGCGCGCTTATTGGCCTCGACGCTCGCACCGTTCAACTCGATGGCGCGTAGGATTGCGCCGCGCTCCAGCGGGACCAGCCCCTTCTGCCACGCAAAGCCGGTCAGCACCATGTTCCCATAGATCGAGTCGCCCAGAATCGAGGTCGCGATTGTCTGCGCCGGGCACCGCTCCCGAAGGCGCGCGTGACCTTCGAGCCGGCTCAGCATAGCCTCGGCGCCGAAGCCCACCGCATTGTTCGCCACGAACTCCGCCGTGGGCGTGACTTGCGCGTCGCTGACGAGGGCCGTGCGCTCCGCGCTCATCGCGGGCAGACCGCTCTTGCCATGCGCCACCACAATATCGGCGGCCAGCATCAGATCGGCCTGGCCTGCGCCAATGAGCGGAGCGTAAAGGTCGGTACCCCGTTCGGCGATGCGCAGGTGCGAATAGACGCCACCTCCCTTTTGCGCCAAACCAACCTGATCCATGATGCGGACTTGGCGGCTTTGCAAATGGGCGGCCATGCCTAGAATGGCAGCGAGCGAAGTGATTCCAAGACCGCCGATGCCGGTCATCAGGATGTTGTATCCGTCTGCGCCGATCCCGGGCAGCACAGGTTCAGGCAGATCGGCGGCTTCGGGTGACGCCGTAACGTTCCGCCTCGGCTTGGCACCGTAGACGGACACGAAGCTCGGACAAAAGCCCTCAACGCAGGATGTATCTTGGTTGCATGTCGATTGATTGATCTTGCGCTTTCGCCCGAACTCGGTTTCGACCGGCTCAACGGAGAGACAGTTGGAGGCGCGGGAACAATCACCGCAACCTTCACATACACTTGCGTTAATAACGACGCGCCGGTTGCTTTGTTCCATGAGGCCGCGCTTGCGCCGGCGGCGCTTTTCCGTAGCGCAAACTTGATCGTAGATGATGATGCTGACGCCGGGTTCCTCGCGAAGCTCGCGCTGAACGGCGTCCAGCCGCGAGCGATGGTCGAAGGTCACACCAGCCGGAAGACCGGGATGACCGAGATAGCGATCCGGGTTTTCGCTCACA
Organism: uncultured Alphaproteobacteria bacterium; assembly: GCA_963817705.1. Taxonomy (GTDB): domain Bacteria; phylum Pseudomonadota; class Alphaproteobacteria; order Rhizobiales; family Rhodomicrobiaceae; genus Rhodomicrobium. The sequence goes on along the minus strand of CAWFPF010000001.1, from coordinate 479,772 downwards.
ATGGCGATGCGCTTCACGCCCTCGGCCCGCATCTGAGCGGCAATCTGCGGGACAGAAAGCTGTCCGTCCACGGGTTGGCCGCCGGTCATTGCCACGGCGTCGTTGTAGAGGATTTTATACGTCATCCTGTGGCCGGCGGCGATAGCCTGGCGCACCGCGAGACTTCCGGAGTGAAAGTACGTGCCGTCGCCGAGATTGGCGAAAAGATGCTGCTCGTCGGTGAATGGCGCCTGCCCCATCCACAGCATGCCCTCGCCGCCCATCTGCGTGTAACTATCCGTGCTGCGGTTCATATAAGTTGCAAGAAAATGGCAGCCGATGCCCGCGATGGCGCGGCTCCCCTCCGGCACGCGGGTCGATGTGCTGTGCGGGCAGCCGGAGCAGAAATAGGGTGAGCGCACATGGAGCGGCGCGGCGGCTAAAGCTGCAACTCCGGATTGGGTGAGGCCCGCTTCGATGGCCCGCATCCGGGGCGTTTTCCACTCCTCCGGCACAGTGTGGAGGATGGCGCGCGTAACGTCGGCTGTATCGATATCCATCACGTCGGAGATCAAGGGCGCCCCAGAGGCGTCGCGCTTACCGAGAATGCGCGGCCGCCGCCCATCGGCCAGACCGTAAGCCGCGCCGCGAAGCTGATGCTCGATCACATCGCGCCTTTCCTCGACAACGAGCACAGTTTCGAGCCCATCGGCGAAAGCGCGCGCGCCGGTTTCCTCCAGCGGCCAGACGAGCCCCACCTTATAGACGCGGATACCAAGCGCCTCAGCCAGTCCCTCGGTGATTTCGAGGTCACGCAGCGCTTGGCGGACGTGAAGATAAGCCTTGCCGGATGCCGCAATGCCGAAGCGCGGCGCGGGGCTGTCCATGGCAATCCGGTCGAACCTATTGAGCCGGGCGAATGCCATCGCCGCCGGAAGGCGGAAGTGGCGGAGCACATCCTCCTGTTGAGGCGGTGTCAGATGCAGCCGCCCATTCCGGCCCCCGGCCGGGGCGGGCACGCCGTCCGGTGCTAAGGTTCCGTAGCGGTTGAGGTCGATGCGGGCGGTCGCGCTCGCGTCCATGGTGCCGGCGATGGTTTTCATTCCCACCCAAATCCCGGCGAAACGCGAAAGATCGAAGCCTTTCATGCCGAATTCCAGCAACTCGCCGATATCGGCCGGGTTCAGGACGGGGATTTCCGCGTCCATGAAGGCGAAGTCGCTTTGGTTGGGCAGCGTCGAGGATTTGCAGGAATGGTCATCGCCCGCGAACGCGAGCACACCGCCATTGCGCGCTGTTCCGAAGAAGTTCGCGTGCTTAAAAGCGTCGCCAGAGCGGTCTACGCCCGGCCCCTTGCCGTACCAGATTCCGAACACGCCGTCGTAGCGCGCGCCGGGGAAAAGCCCAACCTGCTGGCTGCCCCAGACGGCTGTAGCGGCCAGCTCTTCGTTCACGCCGGGCTGGAAGACGATGTGCTGCGCGGCTAGGCGCTCGCGCTCTTGCCAAAGCTGCTTGTCGTAGGTGCCGAGCGGCGAGCCGCGATAGCCGGAAATGAAGCCAGCCGTGTTTAAGCCGTTACGTGCATCAACCTGCCGGCGGAGGAGCGGAAGCCGGACGAGAGCTTGCACCCCGGTGATGAACACTTCGCCTGCCTCGGCGCGGTACTTCTCGCTAAGATCGATGGAAGGGGCATAAACGAGCGTATCCATGGACGTCTCCCCGGTCTTTTCTTGCTCGCAGCGGCAATTTTATGAGTATGACATAGGAAATGTGAAAAGACTTTTCAAAGCCGGCCTGGTGGCTTAGCCTCTTGGAGGGCTTATTTCACTCCGATGGGGGCTTTGCATAAATATGCCGGCCGGACTCGACGCAATCGATCGCACCATCCTCACCCTGCTACAGGCGGACGCCTCGCTTTCGACGGCAGAGATCTCGGCGCGGGCTGCGACATCGCAATCTTCGGTTTGGCGGCGCATCGAAAAGCTTGAAGCTCTCGGCGTCATCAAGAAGCGCGTGGCGCTGCTGGACAGGCAGAAATTGGGCCTCGGCATGATGGTCTTCGCCCATGTCAAGCTTCAGGCACACGGTCAGCGGACCTTGCCTTTATTCGAGGAGGCAGTCCGGCGCTTTCCCGAAGTGGTCGAGTGCCACACCCTTCTGGGCGAGACCGACTATCTCTTGCGCGTCGTCACGCGGGACACCGCCTCCTATGAGGCTTTCTTTCGCAAGCATCTCAGCCAGGTTGCATCCGTTCAATTCACGAATTCGTCCATGGCGATCTCCGAAGTCAAGAGCACGACCGAGCTGCCGCTTTCCTTGCTTTGGTAGCCGGTCGCCGGCAAAGGTTCAGCTTTACTTATTCCCATTCGTGACTTGATCTTCGACCGTGGCGACCGTGAGGGTCTTGCTGCCGTCGATGCCGATATTGAGTTTCCTAGTGCCGGGAATGAAGGTGACCTTCTTATTCGGCATATAATTGTCAGGCATGAAGCGCTCATAACTCCAAGTCGGAGAGTAAGTCGTGAGCGACAACACGCCCTGGTCATTCAACTCCCAATTTTTGATGTTCCAGTCAGCATACAAGGCATATTGCAGGATGTCGCCGCCGTAGTAGGCGTTATCGGCGTCGCGCGAGAAGAGAGATCCCTTCATGGCCTTCATTTCGGCAACAAGGCGCCTGCAAAGGTCCGTCTTCGACCAGGCTGCCCCCGCAAGACACGTCTCGGACTTGAAGCGTTCATCGGCCAAACGTTTCCCATCCAGAATTATGAGTTCCGATCCGTTTTCCGTGCCGAATTCGAGAAAGATGTCCAGCACCCCGTCCCGATTGAAATCGTAAAGGCCAAGGAACTTGATATTCGGCCCGACAAGGCCGCGGAACTCGATCTCCTTTGTCCTGCTTTTGAATATCAAGGTCATATCGGCGTTTCGAAGTTCAGCCCTCAAAATTTCGGGCTTTCCGTCGAAGTCGATATCGAGGTTCCACAAAGCCTTGGTATAAAAGCCCGTATTATAGACGGCTCCACCGGGCTCGGTGCCGAAGATCAAGGGCCGCGATGAATCCTCCCGGATGTTGAGTTCTTTGAGAAAGCAGAATTCTATATCCAATGTTGAGACGACCCAATAGAAGTTCGCGTATTCGTTATCGCGTTCATGCTTACATCTATCCGATTTTTCATACTCATAAGCAAGGGCGTTGTACTCCATCCCTTGATCCCTCATGAGCACGCTATGGTTTTTAGCGGCGGAGCCCTGATCCGTAAACATGGCCGGCGTCAAAGCCGTGTTTAATTCGAACAGTGCCGAATTCCGGACCGTCTGGGAGGACGCATAGTGTAGGTCGCTATTCCATTTTATCTCCAGGTCTGGCGACTGCTTTCCGCGCGTTTCTTCTTCGGTAAGCCTTTTTGCCAGCAGCATCGCTTGGATGAAGGAGGTTTCCCTTGCCAGGGCGGTGACGAACGACTTCGTGAAGGGGCTCAGCCCGATTGAGGACTGATCCAACGCAACTTCCCGTTCGCTCGTGGAAAAGAGAATGCTGTATTCCTTCCTGTTCAAAGCGCTCAAGTCTTCGGGAGAGATTTCAGCGCCGCGATAGGACTGAAAAGCCGACCTGATCAGGGCCCGCTTGGCTTCGCTGCCGCTGTCCGCAGGGTCGTAAAAATCCCTGCACGCATCGAATGCCACGAATAATTTGGCTGATCCAGCCGATGCCAAAAGAGACAACACCGTCTTGATTGGCAGCAGGTTCGCGGAGTTCTTCTGAGAGGGATCGAATCCGGAGAGAACCATCGTATTCTCCCGGTTTATCTCGGCGGCGTGGCCAGAATAATAGATACCAAGGAATTGCTGGCTGCTGCCGTTCTGGGCCTGTTTTATCGCAGCCAAGATGGCGTCTTTGCCCGGGTCTCTGAGAATGATGGTCTCGAAGCCGATTTGAGAGAATCGAGACGCCGCTGCCTTGATATCGTTTTCCGGCCCGGCGAGTGGCCCGAAGAACCGATAGTTGCTATTGCCGATCAAAATAACGCGGCCCTTTAGCCCGGCCGGAGGCGCGCCCGAGACGCTGATAGCGTTCCATTGCGGGCCCGCTTGCGGCGTGACCGCGGCCGGGGAATCAGGCGCCCTCGCTTTCGTTTGCGGGGCGGGACGCGCCCCGAGAACAACCGCGATCTGTCTTTCGCGCCGGGCACGCAACAGCCGGAGCTTGACGGTTGCATTTGGAGATTTGAGTCGGACGGCGGCGGTCAATGCCATCGCATTATCCGCCTCCAGGCCATCGAGCGAGAGCAAAATGTCATCGGGTTGAAGGCCAGCCTGCGCTGCCGGGCTGCCTGGGGCCGTCCGCACCACCTTCGCGCCGCGCGGGGTTTCCCAGCCCAGCGCGTCCGCCTCCTCTTTGGTCACGTTCCTCAGCTCGACGCCGAGCCAGGCCTGCCCCGGTGTTTGCCCGGCCGCAGCCGCCGCGAAGGCGCATAAAAGGAAGATTGCGTAAATCGCCGGGCGGGACACGGCCATAGGCGATGGCGATTTGTTAACCATGCCAGATGATGCTGCATAGAGGGCGGCCTCGCAACAGTCGAAGTTTAGATTTCCAGAGGTGCTGTCCCAGCGGATATTTAACAAAGCTTAATAGCTCGCGAGTCAGAATAGGCTTGTCGCCAATGTGTGATCGGCTTTGCCCATGCACGTCACGCTTTACGAGTTCGCCGTCTGGTTCATCGTAGGCCTCCTTGGCGGGACGCTCGCTGGCCTCCTCATCAAGCGCGAGAAACGCGGTTTCGGCCTATTGCCCAATCTTCTCCTCGGATTGGGCGGCGCCCTCGTCGGCGGCTACCTGTTCCATCTTTTCGGCTTGTTTCCAAACCTCGACAAAATCTCAATTTCAATGCGTGACATTGTTGCCGCGGTCGCGGGCTCGCTCTTGATCCTGGTGCTCTACTGGCTTTGGCAACGAAACGCCGCGGTGCGCTAGGCGATGGAAGCGGGCGCGCCGACCATCACGAACCCCTCCGCTTCCCCAGCCTCAAAGCGCGCGCCGGTCGAGATCGATCTTGCACTGCAGGGCGGGGGCGCGCACGGCGCCTTCACTTGGGGCGTGCTTGACCGTCTCTTGGAGGAGGATTGGCTCCGTATCGATGGCATCTCGGGCACCTCGGCCGGAGCGATGAACGCCGTGGTCCTGGCCAGCGGCTACGCGGCCGAGGGGCGGAATGGCGCGCGCCGCGCCCTCGAAGGCTTTTGGCGACGTGTCTCGGACGCTGCCCGGCTTAGCCCGTTCCAGCGGACACCCCTCGACATGATCCTGGGGCGGTGGACCCTCGACAACTCACCCGTCTACATCGCCATGGATCTGGCCGCGCGCATCTTTTCGCCTTATGACCTTAACCCCCTGGGCACAAATCCACTCAAGGACATCCTGAACTCAAGCGTCGCATTCGAGCGCATCGCGAATTTTCCGATCCGGCTCTTCGTGACGGCCACGAATGTCCAAACGGGCCGGGGACGGGTATTCCGGAACGGGGATATCACCCCGGATGTCCTCCTCGCCTCCGCGTGCCTGCCGACGATGTTTCAGGCGGTCGAAATCGATGGCGAACCCTATTGGGATGGCGGTTATACCGGCAATCCGACGCTGACCCCGCTCGTCCGGGAATGCACCTCGGAGGACACGATCCTCGTGCAAATCAACCCTGTGGAGCGCGAGGGCACGCCAAGAATGGCCCGTGAAATCCTAGATCGCCTCAACGAAATCTCCTTCAATGCGACGCTTCTGAAGGAATTGCGGATGATCGCGATCCTAAGGCAGCTCGCCGATGCCGGAAATTCGGAAGGGTCCCAATGGGCGCGTATGCGCATTCACCGGATTTCGAGCCCCGCCATGACGAAATCTCGGCGCCTCCTCAAAATTGAACGCGGAGTGGGCCTTTCTCACCATGCTTCGCGACGAAGGCCGGCGCGCAGCGGAGGAGTTTCTGACGGCTCACGGCAACGATGTCGGCCAAAAGTCCACCCTCGATCTTGACGCCCTGCTGGAGGGGATCTGATCCGTTAAAACTTCCCGGATCAATTTCATCACTGCTTGGTTCTACACAGAGTAAACGGCTGCGCCTGCTGCCGGATTGGCTCAAAGTCGAAGCAAGCGGCAAACGATGGCCGCATGAGGTTTTTGAAAGAGTTGCCTTCCCGATCTGCCCCGGCGCGGGAGGAGAGCAAGACGCCTGAGGAGGCAAAACATGGAGAAACAAGACACAAGTATATTTGCGAGCTTTCCATGGATGCCAGCTTCGTTCGGAGCCCTTCCGAATGCCGCCGCTGCGGGCTTTGATCCTGGCAGCGTTCTGGCTTCCTTTCAGCAAAACAGCCAAGCCTGGATTGGTGCGATGGCATCCGTTCTGAAGAGTTTTCAGGCCATTGCCGTTCAGCAAATGGAATTGGCTCAAAGCGCAATCTCAGCAGGCTCCGAGGAGATGCAGAAAATGGCCAAAGAGAACTTGGATCAACACATGGGCTTGGCGGCCTGCCAGGAAGCTTTCAAGAATGCCCAGGATTATGGAGCCTTGGTTTTGAACACCAATTTGAAGGCCTTCCAGATGCTCTGCGATCAGATGACCAATATGCTGGGTGAAACCGGCAAAGTGGCGTCTGAAACGGCGTCGCTCGAAAGCGCGGCAGTCAAAACCTATGAAGACGTCGCGAAGGACACCTGGCGGAACTTCGAAAAGGCACAGGAGACCAGTGCCAAGGCTTGGGAGATGCTGCAAAAGCGTCTTGCCGAAGGCGTCAAGGAATGGAATGCGGGACCGAACACGTGGGCGCCCAGCGTGGACTTGCCGCATGAGGTCAAGCAAAGCTATGAGCGCCTTGCCGCCGATAGCGGCGGCCTGTTCGACGTGATTCAGAAGTCGAATGCCAACGCTCTGTCGCTGATGCAGAAGCGGTTCTCGGCGGCCGTTGGCGAAATGACGGGCCACTTCCCTGCATTGGCGCCGGGAAAGGGAATGGAGAAGCTGGAAGCGGCCACTCACGCCTATGAACGCGCCGCGTCCACGATCTCCGATGCGCTTGTCCGTGCGAACCAGGAGGCGATGGAAGCCCTTCAAGCCTGGTCTGCCGAGGCCATGAAGACGGGTACGCCAGGAGGGCAGCAAGCAGCTTGAAGTCCGCCCGGTTTGTGGGCGGCCGCGCGGCGGTTCCCCCGGGGAAGCGCTCGCTAGGCGCGCTGCTGGCTAAAGGCCGCCGGAGTCAGACACCGGCTTCGGATAGGAGCTGTGCGGTGTGCGCCCGGTAGCCATCGCCGAACAGCCGCAGATGAACGAGGACGGGCCAAAGCCGGTAAATGATAAGGCGTTCTTCGTGGCCGGGTTCGAGCGCGCCGTACGCCTCGAAGAAAGCGCGCGAAGGACGGTCGAACAGACCTAGCATCGCGATATCCACCTCGGCATGGCCGTAATAGCAAGCCGGATCGATGAACGCGGTCACTGTTTTGGAGACAAGGACATTGCCGCCCCAGAGATCGCCGTGCAGCAAAGCGGCTGAGGGCCGCTGCGTGAGACGGTTTGGAAGATCGGCGGCGAGAGCCTCAACGCGGCGCGCGAGGTCCGGGGAAATGTGCGGGCAATGCACGAGCAGCCGGCGCGCGGCCCAGAACGCCGGCCAATCATCCATCCAGCCATTCTCGATGGCGACCGGACCGAAGGCATAATCTTCCGCCCAGCCATAGGACTGGCCCTTTGTTGCGTGAAGCTTCGCAAGCGCTGTCCCCACACTTGCCCAGGCGCCGTTCAGCGACCCTCCCGCAGGAACCGGTTCGATCACCAGCACATCGCTCCTCACCGCAAGCACGGCAGGCGCCGGCGCTCCGCTCTTGGCGATCGCCTCGAGCATTGCCGCCTCCACGCGAGGCGCAGATCCGCTCTTGACGATCGCCTCGCGCCCATCGGCAAGAGAAACGCGTACAATCTGCGACAAATCTCCGCCGGAAATTTTTTCGGCGCGATGGAGAACGCCGCCTAGCAGCGCAGCCCCGGCCTCCGCGACAGACCTCACCCTTCCGCCGCGAGGTGGCGGACGAGCCCTTGCGCCCCGATTGTGACGTCCTCCCACGTCATGTCAAACCCGTCTGTGCCACCGTAATAGGGGTCGGCAACCGCCTCGCCCTTATGTCCCGCCGCAAAGTCGAGCAAGAGGCAGAGAGATGCTGTCCCATCCCGCGGCTTCATGGCGTTCAGGGCACGGAGGTTTTCGGTATCGAGGGCGATAATGTGCGTGAAGCGCCGGAAATCCTCTTCCCGAACCTGCCTGGCGCGATAATCCGTAATGTCCACTCCATGCCGCCGGGCAACCGCTTGTGCGCGCTCGTCGGGTGGTTCTCCGATATGCCAGTTGCCAGTGCCGGCGGAGTCGGCTTCCGCATCGAGGCCCATGCGGAGAGCCTCGCGCCGGAACGCGGCTTCGGCAAGCGGTGAGCGGCAAATATTCCCAAGGCAAACGAAAAGAATTGCGAGTTTGGCGGCCATGGTCCCCCCCGGTTCTAAGCGCCAATAGATTTGGCACCTAAAGCCGCCGTTTACTAGGCGTCCTTTCCCCAGCCATAGCGCCGGAGCCATAGCCTGCAACGAACCGCCTCGCCTAAACTTCGCGCCACATGCCGTCAGGTCCGCGGCAAGCCCGGCCAACCATAGTCTCCGGATGGCCATTGACGAAAACCGTTTGTGTGAACTCCCGGCATCTCATGTCGTGGTAATAGTAGACGGGCTGTGGCTCGATATAGCCATAGTGTCCGTTCGGGTTGCGCCAGTCCGCGCGCTGGCCGTTCTCGAACGCCGCCATTTGCGCTTCATAGGCGCGGCGGCGATCCTCATCGTCCATGGACTTGCCGATCCGATTGCCAATGAAGCCGCCGACGAGTGCACCGCCAATAGCACCGGCGGGACTTCCGCGGGTCATTGCGCTGCCGAGGAACGCGCCCGTCGTGGCCCCGTAAAGGGTTCCCGTTTCTTCTTTGGTTGCGCACGCCGACGCGAGAAGCGCAAATGCAAGTGACAAAAAGAGTAGCCCTAGCTTTTTCATACCCATCGCGGCGCGCGAATCGCACACCACCCTCCATTCTGATGCTTCGCAACCGTAGGCCGGACTTTTGGGCATTTTTGCGTCGTATTACGCCGCGGGAAGCGTGAGGCAGGCTCTCAAGCCTCCGCTTGCTGCCTCTTCGAGGGTGAGCGTCCCGCGATAAAGGTGCGAGAGGTCGGCAACAATGGAGAGGCCCAGGCCGGATCCCGGTACGTTTTCGTCGAGGCGGCGGCCGCGCCCGACAGCGTCGCGGCGGAAAGCCTCCGGCAGGCCCGGTCCATCGTCTTCGATGACCAGGCGAAACACCCGGCCTGCCGATGCCGCGGGCCCTTGCGGCGGCTCGACCGTCACGGTGACGCGGGACTTTGCCCATTTGCAGGCGTTGTCCATGAGGTTGCCGGCCATCTCGTCGAAATCCTGCTTCTCACCGAAAAAGCGAACGCCGGCGGGGCAATCGATTTCGATGCCGATGGCGCGCGCTTCATGGATTTTGGCCAGCGCGCGCGAAAGCGCTGCAAGCCCCGGCGCCACATCGGTCACCCCGCTGATGGGACGGATCTGAGCGGCGATGCGAGCGCGGTCGAGATGGTGGGAGATATGCTGGCGCATGACTTCGGCCTGCTGTGACACCCTCTTCGCAAAAACATTGTCCTGCGCCTCAGCCTCGTTCACGATCACGCTCAGCGGTGTCTTCAGCGCGTGCGCAAGGTTGCCGACATGCGTGCGCGCCCGCTCCACGATGCTCCAATTTGCCTTGATGAGCGCATTGAGCTCTTCCTGAAGCGGCAGAATTTCGTCCGGGGGCGTCCCTTCCAGAAGCATTTCCTCGCCGGACCTGATCGCCGCAATGTGGTTTCCGATATCCTTAAGCGGGCTCAATCCGAAACGGACCTGAAAGAATGTCGCGAGAAGAAGGCCCACCCCGAGTAATGCGAGCGTGAGCACGATGGTGTTCGTGAGGTAGCGGGTTTCGTTGTCCACATCGGCCGTATCGAAGGCGACCGATATCGAGAACACACGGCTTTCGTTCTCCTGCCCGAAATCGATATCGCGCTCCAGCACACGCAGGAGTTGGCCTTCGGGGCCATCGACATAAGCCTGCCGGACCCGTCTCTGATCGGGCTTGATGCCCAGCTCGCTTGGGGTCTTGTAGGTTTCGTCGGCGAGCGAGTCCGACTTATACATCGGATCGGTCCCCACATCGGTGGGCCGGATTTGCCAATAGGCTCCCGACAGAGGTTTTGAAAACAGCGGCTCCCCGAGGTCGGTTGGGCGCCGTATGTCGAGGGAGCCTTGCGGCACCGTTCTCGCAATCAAATTCTCAAGCGACTGTTCGAGCCTGCGGTCGAAACTGTCTTCCAGAAAATCGCGGCACAGTGAAATCAGGATGGCTGCGGTGATCGACAAAATGATCAATGTCCACGCCGCCGACGAAATAACAAGGCGAAGCGCAAGAGAATTCCCTCTCATGAGCTTCTTCTTCCGCCTCCGTCGGGGTTGGCCGCGAACGAGATGCAGTAGCCGAGCCCGCGCACGGTATGGATCACCTCGGCCGGAATCTTACGGCGAAGCCGCCCGATGAAAACTTCGATCGTGTTCGAATCGCGGTCGAAATCCTGCTGGTAAAGGTGATCGACAAGCTCGGAGCGCGAAACCACGCGCGACTGGTGGTGCATGAGGTAGGAAAGTAGCCTGAATTCGAGCCCGGTCAGTTTGATGGGGCTGCCGTCGAACGTGACGCGTGCCGTCCGCGTGTCGAGCCGCAAGGGCCCGCACTCGATCTCAGCCTTGGCTAGCCCTGCGCTGCGCCTGAGCAGAGCCCGCACACGGGCGATCACCTCCTCCATCTGGAAGGGTTTCGCCACGTAATCGTCGGCCCCGGCGTTGATGCCTGCGACCTTTTCGCTCCACCGGTCTCGCGCTGTCAAGATCAGGACGGGCGTCTTGATATCGTTTCTGCGCCAGCGCTCTAGGATGCTCAAGCCGTCAATCTTCGGCAGCCCCAGATCGAGAATGATGGCGTCGTAAGGCTCGGTTTCGCCGAGATGCCCGGCTTCCTCGCCGTCGAAGGCGGCATCGGCGGCGTAGCCGGCCTCGGCAAGCGCGGTCACGAGCTGCCGGTTCAAATCCTTGTCGTCCTCGACAACCAGTAGGCGCATTCGTCCGATCTTCAATTCAGTTCAGCGAGCGGGAACCCGGATGACCCGCACCTTGCCCGCCGTTTCCAGGATCGTAGCTAGAAAATAATGTTCGGTCCCTGAACCGCAAAGCGAGAGCCTCAGAATTTTTGCGTTCGTCAGCCAGCCTTGAAGCTCATTCTGCACATCTTTGTAGCTCTTGAAGCTGCCTTTGCCCCAGGCATGCGTGCAGGTGTCCTTGGCAACCGCATCCCCGCCAAAGACAAGCAAGCCAACAAAGAGAACCGCCCGAATATATCTCATGATCCGTACTGGCTAGCTCTATCAGTGGATTATTGTCCCTGAACTTGAGATGAACGGCCGGAATGCCAAGGCTTCAGGGCCCAAAAGGACGAAAAACCGGTTTGCTAGACAGTTTCAAGACAAGGTCGAAACAGCCCGTCCCATCTGGGGCCGGCTGAAACTGTGCGATGACGAAGAGAGCCTGCATGTCTCCGGCTCCGGGGAAGGTAATGCACCACTCCGAAACAAGCCGCACCTCGAAGCACGCCTGCAGGGCGCTTTCGATTTCCGAGTTTGCGAAACAACAGCGGCCAGCGGCGCCGGCCGCAACCGCGTGCACGAGGATGCCATAAAACTCGGGATCGGTCTGCCCGCTTTGCAAAGCACGGACGGCAGCGGCGAACAGCGGGACCGGAGCCATCGCGCCAATTTGCGCGAAAGTCCCATTGCCCGCTAAATCCGCTGCAAGAACAAAATCGCGAACGCCTGTCATTCGAAACCCGGTTGAATGCTTTCTTCCGAAGTGGTTAATTCGAGAGTTGCAAATATATTTAACCCTTTCCCAGGATGCGGCTTTTATAGACGCAAACGCGAAAAATCGCGATTTTTGAGCCGGGAAGATCGTAAATTGCCGCCGCGTTTACCGTGCCGACAATGCTTTGCTAACGTCAAATCCTTGCGGTGCAGTGGTATATCCTATTAATATATACCAACCGGAGACTGCCATGGAAACCGTGCGCGTGTTCTGGTCGGGCCGCTCTCAAGCTAATGATTTGAGGGCGAGGAAGTCCGCCTCGCGAGACTTTGTTCGCGATGGACTGCTAGGTCACGAGGCCGAAGACGACGGCAAGAGAACGACTGAGGCGCACCATGCTTTCGGGATCGAGCACGCCGATCCGCGCGCCGACTTTTTCCCGGCGCATCGGTGCCGTTTTGTCCACCATGATTTGCGATGGATGACGCAAACCGTTTTCGAGCGATGGCGTCACGGGAATGCGGATCAACGGTGCATCGGCAAGCGCGCTGGTGAACGGGCAAAGCAGGATCGTCGCGTGGGTGTCATTGAGATAATCCGACTGCACGATCACCGCCGGACGCCCTTTGCCGAAATCGCCGGCGAAGGCAACGGTGACGATATCGCCGCGCCTCATCGCTCGGGCAGATCGAAATTTTCGGCGAGCAGGCCTTCAATGAAGGCAATATCCCGTGCCTCGCCCGCAGACTTGGAGATAGTCAGGGACTGCTGCCTTATGGCTTCGGCAAAGCCGGGAGCCTTGGTATCCGGCACCCAGAGCTGAACTGGCCGCAAGCCTTGACGGCGCAGCTTGGCTCGATAGGTACGCATCTTGTCCGCCGCGCGGCGGGGCTTGGGCGACGGCCGTCCGCGAGATTTGTTCATGGGTAACATGTTACCGCTTTGGGCTGGATTGTCAATAAAGCGGCCGCGTGTCTATTGGGGCGCTGAAAAAGGCTTTTGCCTATGGTTCGACAGGCTCACCATGAGGTTTAGCCCGCTGATGGTCCGGCGAGTTCACCAACAGGAAACCGGCCTCATCCCGAGGAAGCCGCCCTTCGACTGGCTCAGGTGAGAGGCCGTCTCGAAGGATGGAGCAAAGAATCCGAGTTTCAGCAACCTGCTGGAGCGGTCGCGATCGACTCCAACCACCGCCACCGCGCAGGCGGCGTAATGCCATAGCGCGGAAACGTATCATCCCGGTTTCGTTCCCGCCCGGCGCCTGCTAAAAACGGCTCTTCATGACAGTCCCGCGCAGGCGCGGAGGGAGCCGGATTTGCTGGAACGCTTTACGAGCACGGCGCTCGCAACCTGGACGCGCGCTCAAGACGCCGCCGCGCAGCTGCTCACGCCCTCGGTGCGCCTCGGCGTGACGGGGCTCTCGCGCTCCGGGAAGACCGTGTTCATCACCTCCCTGGTTCACAATATCCTTGCCGGCAACGCCTTGCCGTTTTTCGAGCCGCTGGCGCAAGGCCGCATCATCCGCGCCTATCTGGAACCGCAGCCTGACGACGCGGTGCCGCGCTTCGACTACGAGGGCAACCTCGCCAAGCTCACGGCGGCTGAGCCGCAATGGCCGCAAAGCACGCGGCAGATCAGCGAGTTGCGCCTCACCATCGAATATGAGCCTGCCGGAGCCCTGTGGCGCACGCTGGGCTCGGCCACGATGCATCTGGACATCGTCGATTACCCCGGCGAATGGCTTCTCGATCTGCCGCTCCTCGATTTGAGCTATGAGGAGTGGTCGCGCCAGGCGATCGGGCTGGCGCGCGAGACGGCCCGCGCGCCCGCCGCGGGCGAATGGCTCGCCTTCCTCGCCTCAACGAGCGCGCTCCTGCCCAAGGACGAGCAAACCGCACAGAAGGGCGCGGACCTCTTCACCCAATATCTGCGTCAATGCCGGGCGGAGGCGCTTTCGCTGTCGAGCCTGCCGCCGGGGCGCTTTCTCATGCCCGGCGACTTGGCCGGCTCGCCCGCGTTCACATTTTTCCCTCTGGAGACGCCGGAGGCACGGACCGCGCCCGGCGACAGCCTCTGGGCGATGATGGCGCGGCGCTACCGCTCCTATAAAACCCATGTGGTGCAGCCCTTCTTCCGCGATCACTTCGCAAGGCTCGACCGGCAGATCGTGCTCGCCGACGTGCTGACCGCGGTGAACGCGGGGCCGGACGCGGTCGCCGACCTGGAGCGCGCGCTGACCGAGATTCTCCGCTGTTTCCGGCAGGGCCAAAGCGGCTGGCTTTCGCTGATCGGTGTGCGGCGCATCGACCGCATCGTGTTCGCGGCTACGAAGGCCGATCATCTGCATCACGTCAATCACGACCGGCTGGAGGCCATTCTCCGGCTGATCGCGTCGAAGAGCATCGAGCGTGCGGCCTTTGTTGGCGCCGAGGTGCGCGCGTTCGCGCTGGCGAGCGTGCGCGCGACGCGGGAGGGCCAGGCCCGGCAAAACGGCGACACCCTGCCTCTCATCATCGGAACGCCGCTCAGGGGCGAGCGGCTCGGCGAGCGCCAGTTCGATGGGGTGGAGGAGCTTGCCATCTTCCCCGGCGATCTTCCCAAAGACCCAGCGCTGGCGCTTTCGCCGGAGTGGCTAAACTCGGGTCAGGCGCTCGCCCATTTCGTCCGCTTCCGGCCGCCCAAACAGGCCGCGCCGGAATTTGGCCGGAGCGCGGTGCTGCCCCATATCCGGCTTGACCGTGCGTTGAACTTTCTCATTGGCGACAAAATGGCATGAGCGCACCACAAAACCGGGCTCCCGCGGCATTTGGCCTGGACGATCCCTGCCTGAACATCGAACCGCCGCCAGGGCAGGGGCCGAGCCCCGAACCCGTGAGCCTGCCACCGCCGCCGCCGGAGAGGCGCCGGGGCTGGGCCGGGGTTTTCTGGAGCGCCGTGGGCGGCCTCCTCGTTCTGGGGGCCATCCTCTGGGTCCAGCAAACCGTGATGGCGCTCCTCGCCCGCAGCGATTGGCTGGGCTGGGCCGCCACCATTCTGTTCGCGGTCGCCGGTTTCGCGTTCGCGATGATCGTGGGCCGGGAAATAGCCGGCCTCCTGCGCCTTTCCGCCATCACCGCCCTGCGCCGGCGCGCCGAAGTAGCGCTCAGCGCGGAGGATGTGCGCGAGGCACGGGCGGTGGTCTCGGACATGCGGACGATGTTCGGCGACCGGCGCGAGCTTGCCGAAGGTGCCGCCCGGCTGAAACAGCATCAGCGCGACATACTGGACGCAGGACAGGTGCTGACCCTTGCCGAGCGCGAGCTTTTGCTGCCGCTCGACCGGCTCGCCCGAACGGCCATCGGGACTTCGGGGCGCCGCGTTTCGGTCGTCACCTCGCTGAGCCCCGCCGCGATCATTCCCATCGGGTTTGTGGCCTACGAAAACTTCCGCATGCTGCGTGGCCTGGCCGCCATCTATGGGGGAAGGCCCGGATTCATATCGCTGCTCAAGCTCCTGCGGCTCATCGCCGGCCATCTCGCGGTTACGGGCGGCCTCGCCTTCACCGACGATCTGCTTCAGCAGGCCGTAGGTCATGGGCTGACGGCGCGGCTGTCGAGGCGGCTTGGCGAAGGGCTCATCAATGGCGGGTTTACGATCCGCATCGGCATCGCCGCTTTGGAAGTGTTGCGGCCCTTGCCCTATATCGAGGCCCGGCAGCCCCGCCTGCGCGAGTTCGTGTCGGAGTTTCTGAAGGTTGCACAGCGTTCGGAGTGATTCCGTTCACCCCGCAGGCGCAATCGAGATGAGGCCAAGGCTGAACGACGCGATGAACAGGGTTGCCGTCGCGCCAAGCAGCAGCGGTCTGAGCCCTTTTGCCGCCATCTTGCGCATATCGGTTTCAAGTCCCATCGCTCCGAGCGCGATCGACAAGAGTACGGTCGTAACCAGGCCAGCTCCGCTTCGGATTTCCGCCGGAATGGCGATCGCGCTATTTATGGCGACCAGGGCAATGAAGCCAAACACGAACCATGGCATGGGCGGCTTCGCCGCGTTCGCCTCCCTTGAGGCCCCGCTCCGGCGGGAGCGGAAGAAGCCTAGAGCGAGAACCAGCGGTGCGAGCATCATGACCCGGCTCAGCTTCGCAATCGTTCCGTAATCGCCCGCCACCTTGCCGTCCTGGAAGGCTGCCGCGACGACCTGCGCAATCTCATGGATCGACGCCCCCGCCCAGAGCCCAAAGCTTTGCTCATTGAGATGGAAAAGCCCTGGCAGAAGGGGATAGACGAACATGGCAATCGAGCCAAACACGGTCACGCACGCGACGGCGTAGGCGACGTCCTCATCGTGACCCTCTGTCACGGTATTTGTCGCGATAACAGCCGAAGCACCGCAAATCGACGTTCCCGCGGCGATAAGTTCGCTGAGCTTTGAGTCGACCCGGAGAATCCTGCCAAGCCATTTTGTGAAAACGAAGGTGGTGAGCAGCGTCGCGGCAAGAATCGCCGCGCCACTCAATCCGACTGCCGCGATTTGCGCCGCCGTAAGCTGAAGCCCAAGCAGGATAATGCCTAGCCGAAGCAGCTTGCGCATCGAGAAGGCGACGCCGGCTTTGGCATGATGCGGTGTGCCCAGCAGGTTGTGGAACAGCATGCCGAGCAGGATCGAGAGAATGAGCGGGCTGAAGGCGGCAACCCAAGGTAGCTGGCGCAAGGCGAACGCAGCGCTAGTGATGATGCAGGAGAGAAACAGGCCCGGCCAGATGCCGTTGTGATGGGATAAATGCAGCGCGGCGCGAAGGCGGTGGATGTGTCTAGACTGACGATGCCGGGCGGTTCGAGTCGAAATTTCTCCTGTGCCGTCCGGCATCCGATCCCCCTAAGCTTGGAATTCGTAGACAGAGAAGCAGGGGAGCAACAATCTGTCCAATTGATCGTTTGTTTCAGTTCAATCGATTTTTTCGATCAAAGCAAGAAAAGCTTGTTCAGCTCGGCTCGGTGCCCGCTCCTTGTGCCTCAGCACAACGAAGTGCCGTTTCGCTATCGGAAATGGAATTCCCTGGAGAGTTCCTGCCTCTAAGCCCGCTCTCACGACGAGATTGGAGATCGCAGTAACGCCCGCTCCTGCCTCGACCGCAGCCCGCACCGCCTCGTTCGAAGGCAATTCCAAGCTGACGTGCAGGCGATCCGGATTTGCGCCCCTCTCGCGCATCGCCTGTTCGAATACGGCTCGCGTCCCCGATCCTGGTTCGCGCAGAACCCACCTTGCGTTGCAGAGTACGCCGAGCGAAACGTCGCCCTGCCGCGCCAGGACATGCCGGACGCCCACAACAAGGACCAGTTCATCGCCTTCAATCGTCTGGCGCGCCAGGTCTCTATCGCCTTCAAGTCCCTCGACAAAACCGATATCCGCGGTTCCTTCACGCACAGCTGCCGCGACGTGCTCGCTGTTTCCGATCTTCAGGCTCAGGCGCACGCCCGGGAACGCCTCGTTGAACCTGTGCATGAGCGGCGGGAGCCAATAATTCGCAATCGTTTGGCTGGCGTGAAGCGAGAGTGAGCCGAGCGTGAGGCCGGAAAGGTCAAGAAGCACCCGCTCGGCCGCAGAAACCCGTGCCAAAACCGCGCGGGCTTCAGTCAGAAACAAGCGCCCTGCGTCCGTTAGCTCGATGCGCCGCCCGATTCGATGGAAAAGCCGCGTGGAGTGCCTGGCCTCCAGCGCCGCGACTGCCGAGCTCGCAGCCGACTGTGTGATATTGATGGAGCGCGCCGCTTGCGTCACGTGCTGCAGTTCGGCGACCGCGACGAAGATGCGAAGCTGCTCCAGCGTCATGAAAAAAAACGCGGCATTAGGCACACTTATCTTTCCGTGTCCCGCTGCAGTCTGAAGCCGGAACAGGGCAGAGAGCGAGACGTTTCAATCATGACACAGCCGCAGCTCGCGGCAAAGATGATGGAGACGGTCCATGAAGTACCTTTTGCCCGCCATCCTGGCGGTCTTGGCGTTTGCGGGCCTTGCCGCCCCCTCGGAAGCTCGCTTAAGACTGAGGGCCGAGAAGCCCGTGAATGCGGAAACCTTCGCCCAGAAGGCGGCGGTCAGCGATCAATTCGAAATTCAATCGAGCAAGCTTGCCCTGCAAAAATCGCACAACGACCAAATCAGAAAGTTCGCCCAGCGCATGATCGACGATCACACCAAGGCCGGGGAAGAGCTCAAGGCGGCCTTGCTGCAAGCGAACCTGAAAGAACCCGGCACGGAACTCGATCACGAGCATCAGGTGCTCCTGAACAAGCTTCAAAATGAAAGTCAAGGGGCCTTCGACCGCACTTACGTAAAGGATCAGCGGACGGGGCACCAGCAGGCCGTCCGGTTACTCGAAGGCTACGCGAAGAACGGCGACAACAACGCTTTGAAGCAGTTTGCCGTGAAGACCCTCCCCATCATCAAGGAGCACTTGAAGCTTGCGGAGGGGCTGCGTGCCGGAGGCGCAGTGAGCGCCCGCCGCTAAGCAGGCTGCTTGAAAGGCCTGTCTTTTGAGTAAAGTCCCCCCTCACCCCAACCCTCTCCCCAAGGGGGAGAGGGAGCAGGCTGCTGCCATCTGCAACTGCGGAGGGGAGATTTCCGGCGTTATCTCTCCCCTCGGGGAGAGAGACAGAGTGAGGGGGCCTACCCTCGATATCGCCCCCGGCAGAATAGTCGCTGGGCGTTCGCCGCCTGCCGGAAAAGATTGCATCCCTCGCGAAACGCGCCCAAATCTGCTGAAGCAACGGGCAAAACGCGCGAGCGCATGGGCATCCCACTTCTGACACTCCAAAACATCGCATTGACCTTTGGCGGCACGCCACTCTTTGAGGATGTGAGCCTGTCCGTAGCCGAAGGCGAGCGGCTGTGCATCGTCGGGCGGAACGGCTCCGGCAAATCCACGCTCATGAAAATCGCGGCGGGGTTAGCGGAGCCGGACCGGGGCACGCGCTTCGTCCACCCTGGCATTACGCTTCGTTATCTTCCCCAAGAGCCGGATTTTGGCGCGCATAAGACGGTGCGCGAGTATGTCGAGAGCGGCCTTGGGCCGGCCGGCGATCCGCACCGCGCGCGCGTCCTCCTTGAGGATCTCGGGCTCACGGGCGCCGAGACGCCCGGAACGCTGTCGGGCGGCGAGGCACGGCGTGCGGCGATTGCGAAGGCGCTTGCCCCCAACCCAGACGTGCTGCTTCTGGACGAGCCGACCAACCACCTCGACATTCAGGCCATCGAATGGCTTGAGAGTGAGCTTGGCCGCATGCGCGCGGCGCTGGTGCTCATCAGCCACGACCGCCGGTTCCTGACCAATCTCTCCCGCAGCACGGTCTGGATCGACAGGGGCGTGACCCGGAGCATCGGCATCGGCTTCAGCGCGTTCGAGGCCTGGCGCGACGAAACGCTCGCGCAGGAGGAACTGGAGCGCCACAAGCTCTCCCGCAAGATCGAGCGCGAGGCCGATTGGCTGCGCTACGGCGTTACCGCGCGGCGCAAGCGCAATGTCCGCCGGCTGGCCGAACTGAAAGCGATGCGCGAGGAGAAGCGTACCCAAAAACGCGCGCCTGCACAGATCAAGCTCGATGCTGCCGATGGCGCCCTATCCGGCAAGCTCGTCATCGAGGCGAAAGCGATCTCGAAGTCCTTCGGCAGCGCGCCCATCGTGGACACGTTCAGCACGCGCATCAACCGGGGCGACCGGGTCGGCGTTGCGGGTCCGAACGGGGCGGGCAAGACGACGCTTGTCGGCATGCTGATTGGCAGGCTTGCGCCGGATTCGGGCACCGTGCGGCTGGGCGAAAAGCTGGAAATCGCGAGCCTGGAGCAGAACCGGGACAGCCTCAAGCCCGATTGGACCGTGGCCGATGCATTGACCGGCGGAAGCGGCGATCTCGTCGTCATCAATGGCGTGGCAAAGCACGTCGTCACCTACATGCAGGACTTCCTGTTCCTGCCGGAGCAGGTTCGGACGCCGGTGAAGGTTCTGTCCGGGGGGGAACGCGCGCGCCTCATGCTGGCCCGCGCGCTGGCGAAGCCCTCCAACCTCCTCGTTCTCGACGAGCCGACGAACGACCTCGATCTCGAAACGCTCGACGTGCTTGAGGAGACGCTCGCCAATTACCCAGGCACGCTGATCCTCATCAGCCACGACCGCGATTTTCTCGATCGCGCCGTCACCTCGATCGCTGTGCCGGAGGGCCAGGGCCGCTGGGTCGAATATGCCGGTGGCTGGTCGGACATGGTTGTTCAGCGCGGCGGCGCGCCGTTTACCCCGGCTGGCGGCAAGCCAGCGAAAGCGGAACGTGCAGAGGCAAAGAAGAAGCCCGCGGGAAGCGGAGACCCCAAGCTCAAGCGCCGCCTCAGCTTCAACGAGAAGCACGCGCTGGAGACGCTGCCGGTCAAGATCGCGAGCCTCGAACGGGAGATCGCCCGCTTGGAGCAACGGCTTAGCGATCCTTCTCTCTATGCAAAAGACCGCAAAGCGTTCGACGGGGCCAGCGCCGCCCTTTCCAAAGCGCAGGCCGGTCTTGCCGAAGCCGAGCATCGCTGGCTGGAGCTTGAAATGCTCAAAGAGGAACTCTCTGCCGGGTCGTAGACTTGGTGAGCATCGCGACAATCAACCGGAGAACGGGATGTTCATCGAGCTGCATCTTAAAGACGGCAACACCCCCATCATTATCGGACTCCATCATATCGTTAAAATAGCCGCAGCGCCCTCCGAGGGCGGCACCGTGATCGAACTCGCGCATGGAGGAGGCACCGTGCATGCCATCGAGTCCTACGCCGACGTCAAGCGAACATTGGAGCCGCGGTAGCTCCGCCTTCGGCAACGCGGCCTTGCCTGCGCGTCCGAACTCGCGTCCCCCTCCCATGGAGAATGGAAGCTACGAGCAGCGAGCGATAGGCTCCGCACATCGGCCGCAGCACCTCACCCCATTAGGAAGGGGGAGTTATTACTAAAACCGGTTGATCGCTTCCGAAGTCCCCCCTCATCCTGCCCTTCTCCCCTCGGGGAGAAGGAACGCCTTCACGACGGTTGCGGCCTGCTCCCTCTCCCCGTGGGGAGAGGGTTGGGCTTAGGGGGTCTTAACTCTTCGGAAGCGAAGCAATGAACGGATTTGGTATGCCGCCGCGTCTCTTCGCTTAGTCCTTCGCCCCGTTCAGCAGCTTTTCGACATAGGCCGGAACGACCTCGGTGGCCCGGCCATGGACCGCTTCCCGGAAACCATGGATGCCTTGGGAGGGCTCGAGATTAAGCTCGACGGTGTGCGCGCCAACGTGACGCGCCTCCTCCACGAAACTCGCTGCCGGATAGACGGTCCCGCTCGTGCCGATCGAAATGAACAGATCGCACTGGCGGAGCGCCGCGAAAATCTCGTTCATGCGGTAGGGCATCTCGCCGAACCAGACCACGTCGGGGCGGAGCCTCCCGGGAAGCGCACAGCTTGGGCAAATGGAAGTAAGCGTCAGGTCCTCGCACCCGATGAGATGGCGCGTACCGCAAGCCGCGCACAGCGCCTTCGCGATTTCGCCGTGCATGTGGATCAGGTTTTTCGAGCCCGCCACTTCGTGGAGTGGATCGATGTTCTGGGTTACCACAAGTACGGCCCCCCGGTACTCCGCCTCCAGCCGGGCAAGCGCGGCGTGCGCGGCGTTGGGTTTCACCTCTGCGTTCTGCCTGCGGCGCTGATTGTAAAAATCGAGCACGAGCGCTGGGTTGCGGACGTAACCGTCCGGTGTCGCGACATCGCGGTAATCGTATTTGGACCAAATGCCGTCCTTGTCGCGAAATGTGTGCAGCCCGGACTCGGCGGAGAGGCCGGCACCGGTCAAAATCACGATGTTTCTATAAGCTCTCATGGCATTGGGACCGGGTTGCGCTTGAAAATGAGGGGACCGCTTACTTACCTCAGAAGGTGAAACCGCGCCATGGGCCGGCCAGCGCGGCGCCGTATTGTTCCGGGAAGGGGAAACGATGTCAAACCGGTTTGAAGCCTACGCTCATCTGGCCTCGCAGACGCTGCGAACCGGGTATTATGCGGCACTCTACCGATTCTCGAACAGATTGGCGGCCGGCATGGGCGCGGGTAGCGGGCGCGCGGAAATTACACGGCCGGTGCCGGGGCTATTGCCGCTTCTCCAGGACGTTTTGGCGCTGCAGGCGCAAGACGCGCGGAACGTCCGCGATGGCACCTACCCCAGTCCGGTGGATGAGGGCGGGTCGCTTGCGAGCCATGTCGAATCGGTGTGGCGCATGTTTGCCGACTTGCCGCAATCGGCAGAACGGCGCGCCGAGAAGCGGGCCAACGAGGCGGCGTCGCTCCCCGAGGCGGAAGGCCTGCCGGAATATTACACGCAGAACTTTCATTATCAGTCAGGCGGCTGGCTGACCGAAGAGTTGGCGAAGCTTTACGACATCCAGGTTGAGACGCTGTTCATGGGCGCGGCAGGCGCCATGCGGCGCCAAGCCATCCCCCCCCTCGCCCGGTTCGTGCGCGGGCGCGATCAGCGCCAGCTCAGGCTGCTCGATGTTGCGTGCGGGACCGGCCGCTTTCTGCATCAGCTCGCGCAGGCTTTCCCAGCGATGCCCATGACGGGGACGGATCTCAGCGCGGCCTACCTTGAAGAGTCTGCGCGCTTTCTGCACGGCCGCCGCAACGTGAGTTTTCAGCAGGCCAATGCCGAGTCGCTGCCATTCGAGGCGGGCAGCTTCGACATCGTGACTTGCGTTTACCTCTATCACGAGCTGCCGAACGAAGTGCGCCGCCGCGTGACCGCCGAAATCGAGCGCGTCCTGAAGCCCGGCGGGCTCTTCGCTTTCGTCGATTCGTTGCAATGGGGCGACGTCGAAGCCTATGACGGGCTCCTCGAAGCCTTTCCGCAGCGTTTCCACGAACCCTATTACCTCGATTATCTCGGCGACCGGCTTGAGGGCGAGGACGGCATCTTCGCAAAGGCGGGATTGCAGCTCGAGTCTGCGGTGCCGGCCTTCCTGTCGAAGGTGGCCGTATGCCGTAAACCGGGCGCCGCGCCAAGCGGCGGCGCGGCCTGATCGCCGGAGTTGGAACCGTCCCGTTGTTATGGCCGCACTTGATGCATGCATTTGATGCGGCCATCCAACCCGGGCCGGTATAACGCGGTTTATCTTCAGTCGTATTTAATATACGCGTGGCCCGCGTCCTTGGGCGTTCCTGTCAGCGGGCCGCCCTCTTTTCCCGGCTGCCACTGCACGACATCTTCGATTTTGCGGGCAAGCGCGAAGTCGCGGTCCGTGATCGCGTTCACGTCGTGGCTTTTCAGGCGAACCTCCACCGCGTTGTAGCCCGCAATGAGATCGGGATGGTGCCACGCCGCTTCCGCCAGATGTCCCACCGCGTTGATGACCATGAGCGTGCCCTTCCAGCCATGGGTCCGGTATTTCCGCCGGATAAACCCATCGTGGAACGACCAATGCGGAAGGTCCGATTTCAGCCGCGCCTCGATCTCTTGTCCGCTGTAAATTCTTTCCTGGCTTTTCCCGGCAGTCATGGCAACTCTCCGCTTCTTGAGACCTGTGTTAAGACATAAGAGGAAAGCCCGGTGCAGCAATGGGCGGGGGCTTTCCTGCGGGAGCGATCCTTTGCTTGGCCCGGGTGGTTGAGGCGGCGCAATCTTGATGCGGTTTATACAGTCGGACGAGGACCTCGCCTTTCATATCGGAAGCCTGACCGAGGCGCACCCGGCCTTCGCGCCGCTGGCCGCCGAGGCGGGCAGCGTTCCGATTCGCTGGCTCGATAGCGGGTTCAGAGGTCTAGTGTTCGTGGTGACGGGGCAGCAGATCTCGATCCACGCAGGCCGCGCCATCTTCAACAGGCTCGACATGGCGCTTGGCGAAATCACGCCCGAGGCGCTCGCGGCGGCCAGCGACGATGTCTTGCGCGCTGCCGGTTTTTCGGCCCCGAAAATCCGCACCTTGCGCGCGCTGCAGGACGCCGCGCTCAACGGCACTCTCGACCTTGCGGAGCTGGAACGGCAAAGCGCCGGGGACGCCATCGCGGCGCTCTGCGGGATCAAGGGCATCGGTCCGTGGACCGCCGAGGTCTATCTCCTCTTCGCGGCCGGCCATCCCGACATTTTCCCCGCAGCCGACCTTGCCTTGCAGGAAGCGGCGCGGCTCGCCTTCGAGCTCCCCGCGCGCCCCGCCGCCCGCGATCTGCGCGCGATGTCCGATGCGTGGGCGCCCTGGCGCAGCGCCGCCGCGCGGCTGCTATGGGCCTATTACAGGGTGAAGAAGGGCGGGAAACAGGTCGCGCCTGTGTAAGGCGGGGCAGCGAGCGGAGCAAGCTTCCGCTTGAGCTTGCTCATGTTTTGCGCCCCGTGCCCGCGATCACCACCGCGTTCAACTTGACAGAACCGCTGCCCAGCCGTCTCATCAGCCCGGCTTCGTCAACCGGTGGCGGTAACGCGCCCCCTGATTCGAGAAGCTTCGCCGGAAACAGCAGCGCGGGGCAGCCGCCGGGGCGCCTCAGCGCTTGAAGCCTCGCCCAGATGCCCTTGCCGGCAGACCTGACCCGGAAGGCTGCGGCGCCTGTTCCGCCTTTGGCCATGAAGACCCTCGCCTCCCTTTCCCACCCCGGTTCCAGAACGGAGTTGGCGTGGATGAAAAGCAGCCAAGGCTTGCGCGCGGCCGCGGCTCCGGCGAGAAGTTGCTGCCCGAAGCTTGCCGCGACGATCGTCGCGCCCGCGGCGTCCGCGATCTGAGGCGTTTTGTCCGTCGAGCCGCAATCGGCGATGATCACCTCGCTGACGAGCCCATCCATGGCGGCTTCGTAGAGGGATAGGAACAGGGCGGGCAGGGACGAAGCGGCGTTTCGCGCCGGGATGATGACCGAGATCATTCACACCTCACGCGCGGGGATAAGCCCACAATGTTCTTTAAATGTTCTCGCGCAGACCCTATTCTACCGTCATGGCGTGGAGACAGGCAAGAAGCGCGAGCGAGGGCGAACAAGTTGACGCAGGCCGGCGGCGCGGGCGCGGCGCCGTCTCGAATGCCACGGGCCGGTTCGAACCGGAACGCCGCGAAGTCTATGACGATGGCTGGGAAAGCCCCGGCGATCTTCCGCCGTTCAAGACCGAAGTGCGCGAGGAGGTGGCGAAGACGATCATCGCGCGCAACGAGTCGCCCGACATCGGCTTCGACCGGTCGATCAATCCTTATCGCGGGTGCGAGCATGGTTGCATTTATTGCTACGCGCGGCCGAGCCATGCCTATTGGGGCTATTCGGCGGGGCTCGACTTCGAGACGAAGCTCACCGCTAAGGTGAACGCGGCCGAGGCCTTGGAGCGGGAGCTATCGAGGCCCGGATATTCACCCGCCACCATCATGCTCGGCGCCAACACGGATGCCTATCAACCCATCGAACGCGAACGGAAAATCACGCGCGGCGTGCTCGAAGTTCTGGAGCGGTTCAGCCATCCGGTTGCGATTGTCACCAAGTCAGCGCTGGTGCTACGCGACGCCGATATTCTTTCCCGGATGGCAGGCCGCGGGCTCGCAAAAGTGGCAGTGTCGGTGACAACGCTCGATCCCCGGCTCGCCCGCACGATGGAACCGCGCGCGTCGGCGCCGCAGCGGCGGATCGAGGCCATCCGCCAGCTTTCAGCGGTTGGGGTGCCTGTCGCCGTGATGGCCGCGCCGCTTATTCCAGCCATCAACGACCACGAGCTTGAGCGGATCTTGCAGACGGCAGCCGAGGCCGGCGCCGCCGAGGCGGCTTATGTGCTGTTGCGATTGCCGCTGGAGATCAGTCCCCTTTTCCAGGAGTGGCTGCGCTCCGAGTTCCCGGACCGCGCGAGCCGTGTCATGTCGCTGGTCCGCTCGACGAGGGGCGGCAAGGATTACGTCTCGCGCTTCGGAGAGCGCCAGCGGGGCACAGGCCCTTACGCCGCGCAGATCGCCGCGCGCTTCGATCTCGCGCTCAACCGCTTCGGGCTCAACAAGCGGCACCTCACCTTGCGCACCGATCTGTTCCGGCCACCCGGCGCGTTGCAACTCAGCCTGTTCTGACCGCGTTTGCTAACGACAGCATTCTTGAGCTTGGGAAAAATAGCCCATTGCGCTTATCGGCTCTTGATCGGGGAAGCGCGGCGGTTCAAGAACAGGCCATGCCGCCTGTTTCGAAATCGCCGAAGCCGACAAGGCGCCCGGATTTAGCGCTCCAGCGCAAATATGGCGGGCTCATTGCCGGCGTTGACGAAGCGGGCCGCGGACCCTGGGCGGGACCGGTCGTGGCCGCGGCCGTCATATTCTTCGGAAAGCCGCCCGCCGGCATTCACGACTCGAAGAAGCTCACGGCAGAGGCGCGCGAAAAGCTGTTTCCGAAAATACTGGCGGTCGCCCATGCCGGTATCGGCATCTCCGATGTCGAAACGATCGACGGCATCAACATTTACCACGCCACCCACGCGGCCATGTGCGATGCCATCAAAAACCTCGCCTGCATTCCCTCAGCCGTACTCGTCGACGGAAACCGCTATCCCAAGCTCGACATGCCGGCCGAAGCTCTGATAGGCGGAGACACGCTCTCGCTCTCCATCGCGGCAGCCTCGATTATCGCGAAGGTCACGCGCGACCGGATGATGCGTGAACTCGCCTGCGATTTTCCTCTTTATGCATGGGAACGCAATAAGGGCTATGGGACGCAAGAGCATGCGGCCGCGCTCAAGTTGCACGGCGTTTCCTGCCACCACCGCCGCAGCTTCCGGCCGGTGTGGGAGCGCGCGATGCTGGAGGCACAGGTCTAAGCCGCCGGCCGGCCAAAGAGGGCTTTGTGTTTCCGGTGCCGAGGTTATGGTATAACAACTGCCCAAGCGAGGCCTTCTCCACACTGTTATGAGCCGCCAAATATTGACCGTTCAGCCTGGGGTCTCTTTATGCGTAAGCCTATCGCCTGGATTTTTGCCTGGAGCGCCATCGCAGGGCTAACCTGCCAAGCGCCTCACGTGGCGCTCGCCCAGCCGGCGCCGGTCGTCACAATCGACGAATGCCGTGCCTTGAACGACGCCGATGTCCGGGACCGTATCCGGGAGCTGGCCTCGACCAGTCTGAAAGCGGAGCTGACGGCGATCGACTACCCGGGCCTTGTCGATAAGTATTGGGCCAAGGACGGCACAGGCGCGCGCATCGACCGCGAGGTCGACGTCGCGATTGCCTCGGTCCGCGCCGATTCGAGCTGGATCGACCGGGCCTATTCGAC
Organism: uncultured Alphaproteobacteria bacterium; assembly: GCA_963817705.1. GTDB lineage: Bacteria > Pseudomonadota > Alphaproteobacteria > Rhizobiales > Rhodomicrobiaceae > Rhodomicrobium. Next base: position 452,596 of record CAWFPF010000001.1, on the reverse strand, counting down.
GGTCAGCAAATCGTCCGCAACCCGCTTCGCCACTGCTATTGCGGACAAGGCCTACAACTCGGAAGGCTTCAAGGGCGCTATACAGGAGCTGGCCGAGGGCGTTGCCAAAGACGCCGGCGCGCAGATCGAGAAAGCCACGGCGAAGGTCTCGAACCCCATCATCGCCTGCGTCCAGACCGCGCTGCAATCGCGCTATGGCGGCGCCATCGCTCAAGTCTTTGCGCAGGAAAGCCAGAGGAACCTCGACACGAGGGCGGAGCAGCCTGCCGTAAAAATCCAAACCTCCGACCTGGTCCTCAACAACGCGGGCTCCATCTCGGGCATTGTGCTGATCGTCACGCGCCGGGTCATCGCGCAGATTGCCGAAAGCATCGGCAGCCGGATCGCTGGGATCGTGGCAAGCCGCATCGTTTCCTCGGTGGCGGGTCTCGTCGGCCTCGCGCTGATCGCGAAGGACGTTTACGACGCGGGCGAGGGCGTGTTTCCCATTGTCGCCGAGCGCATGAAGTCGGACGAAACCAAGGCACTGATCAAAGCCGAGATTGGCAAAACCATCCAGGCCGACATCACCCAGCAAGTCGGCAACATCGCCGAGGAAACCGCGGACCGGATCTATGCCGTCTGGCTCGACTTCAAACAGAAATACAACCGGCTGCTCTCGCTCAGCGAAAAGAACGCCATCTTCGCCGAGTTTCTCAAAGACCGGCGCCTCGATCAATTGAGCAAGCTCGGCCAGATCGTCGACATCCTATACGGCAGCGAGGGCGAAGCCCGCATTCTCGAACGCGCCGCCGACGGATCGCTCAACAAGGCGCTCCTCGATTTGAACGACGCCGGTATGACGATCGCGGAGGAGCGGAAGTCGATTCCCGATGCGCTGCGCTGGACTGCCATCGCCGGCCAGGATCTGCCCCGCGTCGTCGATCTCGGCGTCTATCGCTGGCTCTCTCCCAACGGCTTGTCTCACGATACCCTTGAGAAGCTGCTCTCGCTCAACGATAGGATCGCGCTCGCCCGTATCGCCAATCTCGATCCCGAGGCGCGCGAATTGATCCTCGCCCTTCCCGGCGATCAATTGCGGGTTCTGGCAAGGAGGCTCAGCGACCGCCAAATGGCGGCCCTCGCCGACTATGAGCGCCGCTTGGAGCCCACGGCCGCGAAACGCCTCCTCCGCGAGGTGACCGAGGCGCCGTCGATCATGAGCGAGCTTGAAGGCGAAGGCTTGCGGCAAGCGATATTCGACAGCCGCGATCAGCTCGCGGCTTTGAACATGGTCATCCACGAAGACGCCGGCCTTTTCAGCTACGGCCGAATCCTGAAGGATGCGGAACTCGTCCGCGACGGGGCTGTCGGCTATCGCGTTTTCTGGGAGCGGTATTGGCCCTCAATCGCGATTGCAGGTTTCGCGCTCCTGGTTGTCTTGTCGTGGCTCCGCAGGCTCTTGTTCGGCCGCCCGCAAATTGTGATCCGGGAGCAGAGGGACAAACGCGTGCGCTAGACTAAATTTCATTGTGTAGTCCGGAACGCAAGTTGGCCGGCAATTGTCGGGCGCGCGCTAAGCCAAAGTCCGAGGCCTGTCCTGATCGATGTCTCGATAAGAGGGCCTCGTCCTAGCACCATCGCCTAAGCACAGACGCTGATATACTCAACGCGGACGGCTCATCGTTGCGGTGACGGCAGCAATTGGCCAAGCCGCCATTTCTCGCACTGCAAAGAGCTCTTCGAGCCCTTGATCACTGTCATTTCAATGCGGCGATGATAGAAGACAGCTCCGGCTCTTGGATGTTTTCGGCAGCGCTGTCGAGGCCGAACCAGGCGCGCTGGCGCTGGTCCTTCTCGGGCCATCGCTTTAATTCTTTTCGCACAGCCAGAAGAAAGACCGTCACATCGATGGGGCCGCTCGCGCTTATCTCATGCTTCACATATCGAAAGCGGCCGAGCGGCTTCTGCTTGATCTTGCCCTTGACGCCTGCCTCCTCCCTGGCTTCCCGGGCTGCTGCCTTGTGGCTCTTCTGGCCCTTAGGCCGCCACCCTTTCGGTATGATCCAGCGGCCGGTGTCGCGCGAGGTGACCAGTAGAACTTCTATAACGCCGCCGGTCCGGCGCAGAGGCAACGCGGCAACTTGTTTCCGCAGTCCCATCGGTCACCTCTCTCCGAGTCGCTTAAGCGGCTTAGTGTAGCCGATATTCCCGCCAAACAAAGGCTGTCCCGTAAAAAGCGAAGGCATGCCCAAAATCCCCGCCCTTAAAGAAATTAGGACCGTACTTATCGGTGTTCTTGAGGACGGCCTCCTCGCGGCTAGCGGGCTCCCCTGACGCGCCCGTATTTCAAGCTCGCGATGGGCTTGGACGGGAATCCGGTGTCACTGCGTATGCAGCCGTCGACGCACGCCCATTAGCCCGCGTGCAAACAGAAGCATGAAATTGACCGTTGTAAAGCAACGGGCAACCCAGGCGTTTATTCGCTGCCATTCCTAGCCAGGGCCAGTTGGACGCTTTCCTTCGGCGTGTCCAAGACACGATAGATAGCGGGGTATCTAAGAGTCCCCTGGCGCTGGGTATGGATGAAATGCCGTTTCTCAAGCGATCCAAGAATGGAGTGAAGCGACCCCAGCGGGATTTGTGCGGCCTCAGCCAAGGGAGCAGCCCTGATTTCGACGAGGTTGCTTTTGTCCATATTGGCACGCAGCGCCTTCAGGACTGCAAGCTGACGCGCACTGAGATCGGCCACCGGCTGTCTTGACTTAGTAGCGGCTTTCTTTTTTGGCGCGGCCTCTTCCTTCGGCTTATGAGGGTGCGTGTTCTCTGCCTGAGCATAGTCTTTGGCGCGGGCTGCGTCGTAGAAAGTTGCGATCACCTCCATGAAGCGTGGGCGGCCGGGATCGGCACGCATCACAGCGCAAGTGCCGTCTTCAAACGTGATCGTTGTGAACTCCTCTGCTTTGGGTTCCATCGGCGCTGTTACCTTTCTCTGGCAGCAATCTGATTAGAGTCGGCGGCATCTACACTGATCGGGTCAGGAAGCGCGCGCCGGGCGTGGCTGGCCAGGTTGCGGGTAGATCACCGCCAAGAACCATATTGTTCCGCTAAACTCATGAAAGAGACCTGAAAGTGTGGCTCAGAAAATCTCAAGCTGGAACAGATTATATCTCCATTGGCTTCGAAACTGAAAATTGCATCCACGGATGCAACGATAGATCAGCTTCCCGGGGGTGGATACTCTATAAATCCGCATGTACAGTTTGATCTGCGGCAATTGTCTTTTTTGGAGGAAACCGGAAGTGAACTCATCCAGCCGGCCAAATTCCATATCTGCGCGCGATCGCGCCGCGCTCCTCCACCCTATGACTGATCTTGTACGGCACGCAGAGGACGGCCCGTTTACTATTGTCCGTGGCGAAGGGGTCCGCGTCGAGGACGAGGACGGCGGCCGCTACATCGAAGCCATATCGGGCCTTTGGTCTGTCTCTCTCGGCTACGGTCAAGAGCGGCTCGCCGATGCGGCCTACCGCCAGCTCATGGAACTGCCGAGCTGCGACCTTTTCCGGCACAAAAGCCATCCGCGCGCAATCGAACTCGCGGAGCGGCTGCTATCGCTTGCGCCGGTTCCAATGAGCAAGGTCTTCTTCGCGAACTCGGGCTCCGAGGCTAATGACACCGCTGTAAAGCTGGCCTGGTACTACAACAATGCCTTGAACCGGTCCAAGAAGAAGAAAATCATCACCAGGGCCGGTGGCTATCATGGCGTCACGCTTGGCGCCGGGAGCATGACCGGGCTTCCCCGGTTTCATGCGGATTTCGATCTCCCGCTGCCCGGCTTCCTGCATGCGGATTGCCCCAACTATTGGAAATACGGCTTGCCCGGTGAAAGCGAGGACGGCTTCGCGGAGCGTCTTGCCGGGAACCTTGAGGCGCTGATCGAGCGGGAAGGGCCTGAAACCATCGCCGCATTCGTCGCCGAGCCATTGATGGGCGTAGGAGGCGTCATTCCCCCGCCCGCAGACTATTTCGAGCGGATCGTACCAATCCTGAGGCGCTACGAAATCCTTTTCATCGCGGACGAAGTCATCACTGGATTTGGACGCCTCGGCCGCATGTTCGGAAGCGAGGTCTATGGCCTTAGACCGGACATCCTGACCTGCGCCAAGGGCCTATCATCGGGCTATCTGCCAATATCGGCTGTCATGATTGGCGAAGGCATCTGGCAAGCCTGTTATGGGCAGAGCGGCAAGCTGGGCGTGTTCGGGCATGGCTTCACCTATTCCGGCCACCCGGTCAGCGCCGCGGTCGCGCTCGAAGTGCTGAAGCTTTACGAAGAACTGGACATCCTCGGGCATGTCCAGCGAAATGCGCCCATCCTTCAGAATGGCCTCCGCCGCCTTGCGGAGCATCCACTGGTTGGAGATGCTCGCGGCATTGGTTATATCGGGGCGCTTGAATTGGTACGCGACAAGCAGAATAAGGTGCCCTTCGATCCTGCGGCCAACATCGGGCTTTTCGCCGAGCTGAGATGCAGGTCCCATGGCGTGATCTTGCGTGCCCTCGGCGATACAATCGCTCTCGCGCCGCCGCTCATCTCAGGGGCCGGCGAGTTATATGCCATCCTAGAAGCACTGGCCTTGGCGCTTGATGAAACGATCCAGTATGCGAAGAATAGTAGCTTTGCCTGAGTGGCCTTAAGGCGCTCGTGATAGCCCTTTTGCTAAGATGGACCCCGGGGCATAAGATGAGTGTGTTGAAAGAGGGCGCTGACGCGGGTGGTAAGATGGGGCAGGCGGCGTGGCTGCGTGCTCTGGTGCGGACAGCTCCACTGCAGCGGAACCCTCAGCGGATCTTTCCTGTCTTGCTGGACGAACTTGCTGACCGGTTCGGGGACGCACCGGCGCTGATTTCACATCGCGAGACGTTCAGCTTCCAGAAACTCGCTGAGAGAACAAACCAATATGCGAGGTGGGGCCTGGAACAGGGGCTGGCGCCGGGCACCGCCGTTGGCCTCTTGATGCCTAACCGGCCAGAATATCTCGCGATATGGCTCGGGTTAAGCCGCATTGGCTGTGTGGCCGCCTTGCTCAACACGAACCTCACGGGTTCCTCGCTCGCGCATTGCATCGATGTTGCAGGTGTACGGCATCTCATCGCGGCCGACGAACTGAACTCAGCACTGAAAGAGGCTTTGCCGCTGAGCAGGATGGAGCCGGAGATCTGGGGCCACGGCCACATTGGTCTTCATGCCGATCGTCTTCCTGGCACCCCGTTGCAAAAAAGCGAGCAGCGCGAGGTCAGGCTGGCGGACCGGGCGCTCTGCATCTACACCTCAGGCACAACCGGTCTGCCCAAAGCGGCAAATGTCAGCCATCACCGCATCATGGCTTGGAGCCACTGGTTTGCCGGGCTGATGGACACGCAGCCAAGCGACCGCCTGTATAATTGCTTACCATTTTACCATTCCATGGGCGGCGTCGCCGCTCCGGGGGCATTGCTCGTGAGCGGCGGGTCCGTTTTCATCAAGGAAAAGTTCTCTGCACAGAACTTCTGGCAGGAAATCTGCGAGCAGGACTGCACTGTGTTCCAGTATATCGGCGAACTCTGCCGGTATCTCTTGAGCTGCCCAGCGTCCCCCCAAGAGCAAAATCACAGACTTCGCTTATGCTGCGGCAACGGCCTTGGCGGTGACATTTGGCAGACGTTCAAGGACAGGTTCCGCATCCCTCACATTCTTGAGTTCTATGCGGCAACGGAAGCGAACTTTTCACTTTACAATGTTGACGAAGAGCCTGGCGCCATCGGCCGTATCCCTGCTTATCTCGCGCATCGCTTTCCTATAGAACTGATTAAGATAAATGCGGAAGACTTAGAACCCGTTCGGGATGACGAGGGCTTATGCTTGCCATCGGCTGTCAATGAGATCGGCGAGGCCGTCTTCCGGATTGGGCAGGAGGCTGCTGGCGCAGCCTCGTTCGAGGGCTACACGAGCGCAGCGGACTCCAGCAAGAAAGTCCTTCGGGATGTGGCCGCCAAAGGAGACGCCTGGTTCAGATCAGGCGATCTCATGAGACGGAATGAAAAGGGTTTCTTCTATTTCGCCGATCGCATCGGTGACACATTCCGTTGGAAGGGAGAAAACGTCTCGGCCTCCGAAGTGATGCAAGCGATTGCGGCGTGTCCGGGTGTGAGAGAAGCCATCGTCTATGGCGTCACCTTGCCCAATGCGGAGGGCCGCGCAGGCATGGCGGCGATTTCTATCGATGGCAACTTCGATTTGGCCCGGTTGAAGGCCCATCTCGACCAGCATCTGCCGCGTTATTCGCAGCCACTCTTTCTGCGAATTACCGGAAGTTTAGATCTGACCTCGACGTTCAAGCCGAAGAAGGCCGCTCTGGCTTCGCAAGGATGCGATCCGAAGGTTGTTGGGGACGAACTGTACTTCAACGATGCGGTGCGCGGCGCGTTTGTCACACTCGGCGCTTCGCTTTACGAAGGCATCACGGCCGGCCACGTCAGGCTTTAACGGATCAGGCCGTGCTGCCGGCATTGATGGTGAGAACGGTGCCGGTGATATTGCGCCCGCTCTCGCCCATCAGAAACTTAACCGTCTCAGCAACATCCTCAGGCTCGGCCAGGCGCCGGAGTGCGCTCCTTTGAGCCACCTTGCCCATGCCGTACTCTCCGAGGTCCTTCGTCATCTCCGTCTCGATAAACCCTGGGGCCACGGCGTTGACAGTGATCCCGAGACGGCCAACCTCGCGTGCAAGCGAGCGGGTAAAGCCGATCATCGATGACTTTGTTGCAGCGTAGACCGACAAGCCGGTAAAGCCCGTGAAGCTCACAATGGAGCTGACATTGACAATTCGCCCGCTGCCCGTTGTGAGCATGGATCGCAAAACGTATTTCGTGAGAATAATAGGAGCAAGCGTGTTGAGCTGCACGAGCTCCTCTATTTTGGAAATGTGCATGTTCGCCAACATACCGTCTGTTCCAAGGCCGGCATTATTGACGAGCCCGTAGATTTCTCCAAACTCTCTGCGGACACGGGCGGTGAAGTCCGGGATCTCTTCCGTCTTGGTGAGATCGAGAGGAACGAAGGACAGCGCACCAGCCTTGTTCATGGCGGTCTCGTCGATCGCAGCGGAAAGCTCATCGCTCATCCGGCGGGCTGTAGCGATAACGCGATAGCCCTCAGCGGAAAGCTTTTTGGCCATCGAAAGCCCCAGTCCGCGGCTTCCGCCGGTTACGACCACGTTAAGCATTGTGGCGCGCCAGTTTCCCGCCCGCTGTCATAGGCAGTGACGGTACGAAGCGGATCAGAGCAGGAACCTTGTGACGCGCGAGAGATTGAGCGCAGAGCGCGCGAACCTCTTGAGCCAGCTCCGCCCAGGAAGCGCCGCTCCGGTTTTCTCGATGAGAAGCTTCGTTCAGCACGGCGTCTGCGACAACGACCGATCCAAGGATGGGATTTCTTTTTGCGCGGACAAGCGACATGAGCACCTGGGGATGACGGTTGATGACCGCTTCGACTTCCTCAGGGCAGACTTTCTGGCCGCCCACATTGATCGCACCATCCTTGCGGCCCATAAAGTAGTACCGGTCTCCCCGCCGTTCGACGAGATCGCCGGTGTCTACGAAGCCATCGGCTTCCACAACATGGGTTGCCCCGTCGAGATAGCAAAGTGCCACGCGGTTTGACCGGACGCGCAGCGACCCAGCTTCCACTTTCATTTCGACATCTGCGCCAGAGCGTCCAACAAAGCGCGCCGGGAAGCCTTCTTCTCCGTCATCCACTTCAAACCCGACACCCGCCTCCGTCGACGCGTAGGCGTGAACAATCCCGGCCTTTGGATAGAGCATACGAAGAGCGTCGAGAACACCTTGATCGGCGATCTCGCCCGAGAGCCGGACATAGGCTGGATCAATAATCCGGGCCGATGGGCTCATCAAGACGCGGCGCCAATGCGAGGGCGTGCCGGAGATGTGCGAGACGCCGTGGTCCGCAAGCCTCGCCAGATGGTGCTCCAGTGTTTCGCCGGCGCCGGACAGAAGGAAAGAGCAATTGCCGAGCATCGCACGCAAAAAGATCTGAAGGCCACCGTACCGGCGTATATCATAAAAGGTGGCCCAGACGGAGGAGGTGGCGGGAGTGCTTTTCGGTTTGATGGCTCTTGTTAGGCCGGAAAGAGTGTGAACGGCCATCTTGGGACGGCCTGTTGTGCCAGAGGTAAACAGGACCCATTCCGTTACAAATGATGTGTCGCGCTTGACCTGCGCTTCTTCAACGCTTGTCCCGCACCGGATCACGGGAACGCCGCAAAGTTCCCCGAACACGACCTCATCCCGGTCACTCAGAATGGTGTCGATGCGGGCGCCTTCAACGATTGCGGGAATGCTTTCCCGGGAAAGATCCGGCGGGCAAAGAACGAGCCTCCGGGCGACACCATCCAATTCGAGAAGAACAAGCGCGGCCGCGAGCTGGCTCTCAGCCGCGACGAGAACCGAACGGCCTTCCAGGTCCTGAAGCCGCCCGCCTATGGCTGAACCGCCCTCCAAACGGGAAAGCTGGACCTGTGCATCAGAGTTTTGCAGAAACCGGGCAGATAAACCCGCGGCGCGCGCCTTCAACCAAAGCGAGCCGCTCTCAACTTGCCCCATTATGGCTGAATCCCGGCTGCGCTGAGCGGCGGTACCCAGTAATCGGTGAGCGAGAGATCTCCGCCGGGGAGCGGCTCGAAGAGCGACAGCACGAAAGCGTCGCTCACCGCGCTCACGGATGCGGGCTGCCATTTTGGCGCCTGGTCCTTATCGACAATCACCGCGCGGATTCCTTCAGGAAAATCCGGCAGCCGGATGAAGCGCGTGGCAAGCCTGTATTCGACGACGAGCGCTTCCTTGAGCGTCCTGTAGCTTTTCCCACGCCGGAGCTGCTCGAAGGCCACCTTTAGCGAGAGTGGAGACTTCTTCGCCAGCACGGCGAGCGTCTCGCGCGCCCAATCCCGCCAAACGCCGTCCTCTTTCTCGAGGCCACTCAGTATTTCATCGACCGACGCCGCGCCGAAGATCCGGCCGATCGGCTCGCTGTGCTGTTCCAGAAAGCTCTCGCCGGGGTGCTCGTGAAGGCAATCGAGGATGGAATCGATCGGTTCACCCTCGATCATCGCGGCTTTCACCGTCTCGAACTGGGCAGCCGGAATGCAATGGGTGACAGCGCCAGCGTAATAGGCGTCAGCTCTGGCACAGGTCCTCCCGGTCAAGCCGAGATACATACCGGTCATACCGGGCATGCGCGGCAAGAACCACCCGCCGCCAATATCTGGAATGAAGCCTATGCCGGTTTCGGGCATGGCGAAGGACATGTTTTCTCCCGCTACGCGGTGGGTTCCAAAGAGGCTTATGCCGGCGCCGCCACCCATGGTGACGCCGTTCATCAGCGCGACATGGGGTTTTCTGAAACACTGGAGCGACCAGTTATGCTGATACTCAAGGGCGTAGAAGCGATCCGCCGTTGCGAGATCGCTCGCGATCCAATCGCGGATGGTGCGGATATCGCCGCCCGCGCTGAACGCCTTTCCTTCCGCCTCCATCACGATACCGTAGATATTTGGGTCTCCGGCGCAACGGTGCAATAAAGCTTCAAGTTCGGCGATCATACCCGCCGTGACCGAGTTCAGCGCCTTGGGCCTGTTGAGATGCGCGATCGCCGCGCGGCCCTCGATGCCGATGATGATATCGTTCCCGGCTTGATCCATGATCCTGTTCCGCATTGCCGCCGTTAGGCCTAACCGCTTCCCTCGCCGCTGGCGGATTTGTATACTGAAATCGCTGAGGGGGAAAAAAGAAGCGCCTTGAGCCGGTTGAAGGTGGGCAAAGGTACTCTCTCGAAAAATTGCATTTGGTCAAGCTCGCTTTCGCGCCCGGCGTTTTCAAAAATGAGATAGACTGGGCGGGGATTGGCTCTGAGCGAATCCATGACGTGATTGAGAATGAAACCTGGATGGCCGGGGGGCAGGCTATCGGGAAAAAACAGGACCACGGGTTGCGGCGGGATCGCGACGCCGTCGCGGTCGCCGCGGAGCGCGCGTACGTCGCGGCAGCTCATATAGGAGCGCGGATATTGCGCGAGGTTCATCTCGAGCACCTCGCAGCTTTCGGTGTCGAACGCGTAGCCGGCGGCGTGCTCGAAGTTCCGGCGTGCCGCCAAGAGCAAAGCGCGGCCATTGCCGGCGCGGAAGTCGACAAAGGCGAACCGCCTCAAATCCGTGGGAAGCGCCGATAGAGCCCAGCTTAGCACCTTCCCTGGGATTGGCCCTTGGTAGACGAAAGTCTTCGTCCCCTCCTCCTCTCCTGCTGAATGAACGGATGGGCCCGTTGTCTTGATGAAGAGAAGCCGCTCGATGCTTCGATCGAAGACGTGCCGGTGAGTGAGGCTCACAAGGGTCAGATACCGGCGCATCCAGTCGCGCAGACGCATCCGGCGGCTCAAACGGTGCAAGCCTTTGAGGCTCGCATCCGCATGCCCTCGCAGCGCCGCTCCGGCGCTTATGGCGGCCCCTTGAACCGGGTGGCTTCCGGGGAGCCGGGGAAGCGCAATTTCAGCCGGACGTGCCTCGGGAACCGCTGCTACAGCGGCTTCGGAGGGAGGTTCCAGGGGGGGGGCCGCAGGCTGGGCTTGCAGTTGCTCCCTCGCCGCGCTCAACTCTTCGAAAAGCTTCCGGGGTGGCATTTCTGCAGCTTCCCGGACTTCGGCATCGGCCTCTAAAGCAGCTTCGCCCGGGTTCGCCTCCACATTCAGGAAGCGCTCGCGCATGATTTGCTCGACAAGACCCGCAAGCGGCACATCCGGCGCATCAGGCGGAGAAGGCGTAGGCTTTCCAGGTTCCGCTTGGCCGGGCGAACGCCACCACGCGTCACCGTCGGCGTTCGAGAACCTGGCGGAGGGTCTGTCCTCCGGTGGCTTCCCGTTAGGCATGGCAGCTCCCGTGGGATTTGGGCATCGTTGTTAACCCGTGCCCAACCTTTTCATGCTCTAGCTAAGCATGAGCATCGAATGCGAGCGATTGCAATCCGAAGGTTGAGCGACGCAATTCTTTCTTGTGCGGGGCCCCTTGCGCGGTTGCACGTTATTCATTTGCGGGAAAGGATAGGTCTACGCAATCGGCTGTTGCATTTTTACCTCAAGTCAACCTTTCCATGTCAAATTTGCAGGTGTTGGGCGTCATAAAATTTGTGAGGAGAGGCCGCGTATCATGGCAACTATTGGACAGTTTTCCAACTCCCCCCGCGATGCCCTGCAGAAGGCGTTGCCCCGGCTTTATAAATTCGCGCTGGTGCTCACAGCCAACGAAGATCTGGCGCGTGCGCTCGTCCGTGCGACCCTCAAGGCGCTGAACAAGCGCGACGAGTGGCGCGACGAAGATCGCGACCGGCTGACAGGCGCCTTCCGGCGGATGTATGCGCTATGGGCCGCCAAGCTGGCCGATGAGCCTGCCATTCACAAGAAGTGCCCGTCCGAGCCGCGCATTTTCGCGGCGGCTCTTGTTAGGGGACCGTTTGCGGGAAATGCTCAATTCGCACGGTTCATCGCCAATCTTCCTTCGCAGCAAAGAGGCGTGCTCTATCTCGTCTATGGGGAGGGCGCCTCCTATGACGAAGCGGCCGAGGTTACGGCGCTGAATATGCTTGCACTCATGAAGATGCTAGCGCGGGGTCATTTCGCGCTCATGCAATGGCTCGATCAACGGGCCGCTCCGGACGGAGGGGGCCGTCTTGACCTCGAACCGCATCTTGAGCACGGGCAAGCGGCATGACCCACCTCAGCGATGAGTTTTTGCTGGCTTATCTCGATGGCCAGCTCGAGAAAGGGCAGTCTGCCGAGGTTTCGCAGCTCGCCAATGCAAATGCAGAGGTTTCGCGCCGGGTCGCACGCTTGAAGCGGACACAGGCCCAGCTTATCGAGACGCTGGGCGGATTCGCGCGCGAGGACATTCCTCTCCCGCGCAATGCCCTTCAAATCGAGGATGGTGATTCCAAACCCCAAGCTGCGGCTCCAGCACCGGAGGCCAGCCGCGCAGGAAAAAGGGCCGGACGCATTCTCAGGAAGGTCCTCTTCGTGAGCGCCGTTTTCGCCGGCGGCCTTCTTGGCGGTTATGGCGCGACGCTTTTCACTGCTCAGCAGCAAGCGCCCCTGCCGCCGAAGATCGTGGACCGGTTGCCGCTTTTCACCCCTGCAACCTGGTCGGCCGATATTTCGAGGTTTCACAGCTTCTTCCCGAAGGAGATGCTGACGCCGCACCCGGAGGCGATTACAAACCCCGAGTTCATTCGCTTTCAGCTCTCGAAGATCACAGCGAAGGCGCTGACGCCGCCGGACTTTACGCATCAGGGCTTCGCGCTGTTTCGCGGGCAGACGCTGCGGTACAACCAAGACAATATGATGCAACTCACCTATGCATCGAAGACAGAAGCGCCGTTGACGCTCTATGTTCTTCCGGCGGACGGATACTCCGATAGCGCCGTTACCGCGCAAGCCTTCGGCTCCTATAAGGCCGTGAGCTGGGTTTCCGACCGGGTCCGCTTCCTCTTGACCGCAGAGAAAAGCGAGGAAGACCTCAAGGTGCTCGCCGTCATCGCGCAGAGTCAAATGCCGCGCAAACCCTGAGCGGCAGAATTTTCCTCAAAGCGTCCGCAACACGCGCGCGAACCTGCTTGACCTTTTTGCCACGGTTACGCGCCGCCGTAGAACTTCTTACTCTTCTTTTATTGCAAAGATATAGAAGTTGGCTTATTATTAATTAATAGTTATTTGTCTGTTCCGGAGTTTGCCGTGCGTCAACTACTGGCGAAAATTGCCCTTGTATCGTCTGCGCTAATACTTCTTCCGATCGCGTCTCAGCCCATATCGAGGCCCGCTCAAGCGGGAATGTTTGATGAGATGGTGCGCCACGGCCTCGGCGGCGGCCCGTTTGGCGGAGGAGGAAGACGTCATCGCCACGGCGGAGACTCCGATTCGAGCGGCGACGATAGCAACTCCGGCAACAGGAAGGCGAAGAGCTTTACCGAAGCAGTCCGGGATTCCGCAAATTTCTGGGCCAAACAAGAGGAAGACGCCGAGAAAGAGCGCGCGAACAAGCTTGAGCGGCAAAGAAACGTCGACAAGGCAATTGAGAAATTCATCGAAACGCTTCGCACCTATCACAGCGACCTCAAACAGCGCGGTGTGAGCGGCAGCTTCAACATCAATCAAGTCACGGCGGGCGAACTCAGGGCGAGCCTCGACGACGCCTACCGCCAGGGCAAACTCTACGAGTTCGAGCGGCATGTCGGCGAATTATGGACGCGCGACCGGCTCATGGTGCTCACCCTTCGTTACGCGGAAGAAGCGCTGAAGCCCTATTTTGTGGGTGTGGGCGCGAAGGGTCCTACCGTGGATGAGATCAAGAGCCTGCTCGGGAAATCGGCCCGCGAGGTTCATGCCTCCGCGCTGGAGGTTGGGGAAATGGTCGGCGTCAGCTTGAGCTTCGACCGTTTTATCAGGACGATTTACGAGAACAGCGACCGCGCCGACGAAGGGCTGTGGGCGGCGGGCTCCGACACCAAATACGAAAGACTGGGAACGGCGTTGATCGATTCCATCCCGCGTGAGCAGTTTGTTAGCAAAGAAACCCTGGAAGCCGATCCGCTCGGTTTGGAAAGGCAGTTCCTGTACCGCTTTCGCGCCCGCCGCACCTTGTACGATTGCCTGACCTCGAAATATCCAGACTTCGTGAGCACCAAAGGTGTCCTGGTGAGTAGTAGTGCTTCAGGCAAAGGCTTCGTTCCGCAACCAGCCAAGGGTGGGGGTGCCGGCGCGCTCCCGGTGTCCGCTGAAAACCCTGTATGGATTGCGGCAAGCAGCTTCGTCGATCAGTTTTGCCGCACTCCTGCAACAAAGACGGTCGCCAGCCTCGTCTCTTCGGGGAAGCTCCAACCGGAGTCCAACCGCACCGACACCTCGAATATCTCCCATCAATCCAGCGGCGATGATGGGCGGTAAACGCCATCGATAAGGCGCAGGCTGGGTTGCCAGCCTTCGTTTACTTCCAATTCCCGTGGATCCAGCGCGAGCCGCAGTCTCGCACGGCAGTCAAGAGGAGAATGCGATGCGGAGCGGCGCGTGGTGGTGGTTCCGTTTATCTTTTTTTCCGGCGTTCCTGTTTCTCGCCCTCACCAGTATAGCTCCTGCGAGCGCCGGTTCACGGCTTGCCTTTGTCGTTGGGGTCGGGGAATACGCGGAAAAAAGCGGACTTCAGCCTCTGATCGCGCCCGCGAACGACGCAGAGCAACTGAAGCAGGTTCTGGAAAGGCCGGGAGTCGAGTTTAACGTAGAGTTTCTGAAGAATGCGGATGCAGCGAACAAGGCCGCATTCAACGATCGGTTCAATAAGTTCTTGAGCCGCATTCAGCAGGACGACGAAGTCTTATTCTATTTCTCCGGGCATGGGTTCAACATTCCGGAAAAAGGCAATTTCTTTATACTCCCCGATGCGAAAGGACCTGCGGCTTACTTGCAGGGGGCACCCGCCGGTGAGACGAGAGATGCCGCGGCACGGCGGTATCAAGACTGGCTGTCGTCGGTCGCTCTTTCCGAAAATGCGATATTGGATGCCATAGCGGCCCGGAAGCCCCGGGTGATTATCGTGATCGCCGACGCCTGCCGCAGCTTCGTGCCGAACGGAAAGGGCATAGCCGAAGCAAACGTCGGACTGGTCAAGCCCAAGGAAAGCCCTCATGGGGTTTTCCGGTTCTATTCGGCAAAAGCCGGCCAGGTCTCGTGGGATGCTCCCGGCAAGAAAGAAAGCTCAGGCGGCGAGGAACGGGGAAAGAAAGGAGAGGCAAAGAAGGGTACTTCCCTTTTTACCACCGAGCTTCTCCGGGAAATCATCGTGCCGCAGGAGATCAATATTCTCGCGGCCAAAGTCAAGATCAAGGTCAGGGAGCGCGCCAGAACCGAACTCGGCGCCGGCCAAGTGCCCGACTTCACGGACTCGACCGACTCGGAAGTCGTGGAGGCCGCAAACTTTTATTTCGTGCAAGGTGCGGAGAATATCGCGGACCGGGCTGCCCGCTGCCGCACCGCCCCCTATGAGTTGGCCGCGCTTGGCTACGGAATCGGGAACGGCAGCGTCTCGCCCGGCGACATCGAGCAGAAGCGGATCGACCTTGCCGTCTGCGGACTTGGAAACGAGATCGAACGGCTGGCCCGCCTGCAGGAACAAGGCGGCGGCCAGCTCTCCACGAGCCAGCTTGCCTCGACCGCGGCGCAGTCCCAGTCCTTGCGCACCTGCGACGAGTTGGCCACCTCACCGCTCGACGCAAACCGCTTGCCCGGAACAGGCACGCGGGACATTCAGAAAGTCTCATTGTCAAGCCTGTCCGGCACCATCGACAGAGCTGTCGCAACCACCGAGATCGGCCGCTCTATCGAGGTTTGCAAAAGCGCTGTGACTGAGAGGGGCAGGGTTGCGCGCCTGAAGTATAATCTTGGGCGCGGCTATTACGCCCTCGCCTCGATCAGCGAGGGCATAGCGAGGCAGGAAGCGCTTAAGCAGGCGTCCAAATATTTCTCGGACGCCGTCGACCTCGGCTACGCCGCGGCCTATAACAGTCTCGCTTCGCTTTATCAAAACGGCGAATACTACGCTGTTGTGGACAATGTCCTGACGCGCCAGCCCGCCGATCCCGACCGCGCTATCGAGCTGATGCGCCGCGGCGCGGAACTCGGCGATGTCCTGGCCCAATATAGCCTTGGCATGGCTTACAAGAACGGCGATCTTCGCTTCGATGCCGATCCCGGCCTATCGCAAAAGGGGGTGACCTACCTTCAAGGCGTGCGGGCCCTCGCATTCCAATGGCTGTCGAAGGCCGCGGAGAGCGGTTACGTCCCGGCTATGATCGAGACGGCTCAGGCCCTCTATAATGGTTGGGGCATCGACAAGAACCGGACGCGCGCCCTCGAACTGCTGGAAATCTCGTCTTCGCGCGGCTCTTGGGAGGCGATGTACATTCTCGGGCAAATCTATTCAAAGGAGCCCAGCGACGACCAACCCGATGGGATACGCGATGCTGAAGTCGCAAAAAGCAAGGCCATCGTCTGGTTTGCGCGCGCTGCCGAGGCTGGAGATGCCCGCTCGCAGCGGACCTTGGCGCAGCGGCTGACCAATGGCGAGGGTTTGCCCGCGCCCCAGCCCGAGGCGGCAGCCCGTTACTGGCGCCTCGCAGCCGAGCAGGGTGACATCGTGGCACAGGTGGAACTCGCGGAGCTTCTGAAAAAAGGCAAAGTCCTTTTCCGGCCGAACTCCGCGAGATCCGATAAAAAGCCTGACGGCGGCGCCCAAGAGATATTCGATCTTTACAGCACCGCGTTCGCTCGCGGAGTTCCGGCCGCCGGATATGAACTGGCAAAGCTTTTTAGAAAGGGATTCCCCTCCCCCCTTGGCTCCGAGGCGATCCCGAAATCGCCGGAGCGCGCCATCGCCCTGCTTTGGATGACAATGGACCGGGTGAAGCAAGCCGATCCCGATAGCGCCGACGCGAACCCTAAGTATTTCTACCTTTCTGCATTCGAGCTTATCAAAATGTACGATGCAGGCGAGGCCAAGCGGTCCGACGGAAGCGCCCTTTTGCTGCAAGACCAAGTCGATCAGCTTCGGGTCGATTTTGGCGATCCCGAAAAGCTCGTTTACGTTCAGGCCACGAATTTTGGAACCGTCAACTGCCGGGGAAACAACTATTCGCTTTGGGTGGCGATCTGGGATCGAAGATCGAAGGAATCGCCAACGGAAGAGCAGTTTAACTGGTTCGAACGTCACAATAAATGCAAGGTGGTCATCGTCGAAGAAAAGGAGGAAGGGAAGGAAACCTCCCGGCGCTCCCGCCGGAGACAGGTCACAGAAGAGCTCGGCATTTCGGAGAAGATCCGAAATACATTTAATCGCGAATTCGAGGCTTGGCTCAAGAGCATCGAGGCGAGCGAGAAATCAAAAGACAAAGACAACACGAAGCCTCCGAAGCCTTTTACCGACCGGATTGTCGAACTCGTGACGAAAAGCGCTTCGAGGTGAGGGCGCCGCAGCCGCGGACGCACGCGTGCGTCTGCTTTCCCGCGCTGCGTCTCAGAACATCACGACGCTCCGGATCGCCTTGCCGGCTTTTAGCGCGGCGAAGCCCTCGTTGATCTCACCCAGGCCGATCCTTTGTGTGATCATCGTGTCGAGGCGGAGTTTGCCGTCGAGATAGGCTTCGGCAAGCAAGGGGAAATCGCGGGCCGGCCGCGCCCCGCCATAGCTCGACCGGCGGATTCGCTTTTCTTGCATCAGCGAGCCCCAGCGGAAGCTGATATCCGCGTTCACATCCGTCTTTCCGAGCCAGATCACCTCGCCGCCGGGCCGGACCGCTTCTGCGGACAGCCGGAAGCCCGCTCCCGCACCAGCGCATTCCAGCACAATGTCGGCCCCGCGCCCTGCTGTGATATCTCTTGCCATCTTGGCCGCATCGCCGGTACGCCCATCGGCGGCGTGGGTCGCGCCGAGTTCAAGAGCCAGCGCAAGCTTCTCAGGCATGAGATCGGCCGCGATAATCTGAGCCGCGCCCGCCAGGCGAGCGCCTTGCACGGCGCTCAGCCCAACGGCGCCGCAGCCAATCACCATAACCGTGTCGCCAAATCCGATCCGCGCAACGTTCAACGCTGCGCCGGCCCCCGTCATGACACCGCACCCAATCAGGCAAGCCGCTTCGAATGGAATGCGCTTAGAGACCGGTATCGCGCAATGAGCAGGAACGGCGCAGAACTCCGCGAAGGCGCCAAGGAACATGAGTTGATGCAGGTCGCTTCCGCCCTGCTGAAGCCGTGCCGCGCCGTCGAAATGCTTCGAGCGCGCGCCCTCGCGCAAATAGGTCTCGCAGAGGATCGGTAGATCGCGGTCGCAGTAAAAGCAGTGCCCGCAATGAGGGTTCCAGGACAGGATCACGTGGTCGCCGGGGCCTACACCCTGGACCGCACTCCCAACGGTTTCGACAACCCCCGCCGCCTCATGTCCCAAAACGATCGGCAACGGGCTTCTGAGCTGACCCTCGATGACCTCAAGATCGGTATGACAAAGACCAGCCGCCTTGATGCGCACCAGGACATCTGTGTCCTTGAGCCCGGTAAGCTGCACCTCCTCGATCCGAAGAGGCTCGCCATAGCGGTGCAAAACGGCTGCCTTGAATGAAGGATGATCCATGTATGCTCCGCGGCAGGGGTGACGATTGGGCGCGTGGACGTCTAGCGTTTGGCCGGCTTGTCCTGGTCTTTTTTGTGTGAGACCTCCGGGAAAATCCACATCGAGACGACCGCGATCAGGCCAAAGGCCAGAGCGGCGTAGCCCGGCGCGGTATTCCCGAGTCCGGCCTGGAAATAATACCCGGCGATTGCCGCGAGAACGACGATTATTGAGACTATGAACTTAATGCGGGCGGGCATCGTTTTAGCCTTTCTGAGTCACGGGTAGCGCCGGCGCTTATTGTGTCAAATTCTATCCTATCCACAAGCGCGTCCTGGTAGCCCCAATGTATATCATCGATATATCAGCTGCGCGGCTCCTTCCTTCGTGGCATAGTGCGCCGCGTAAGTGGGATGGAGGAGCGCATGCCAAAAATCTACCGCGGCGACCGCACCATCGATGGATTGTCCGTGACAGTAGACGGCCAACCCCTTCCGGAGCGCACCGATATCAAGGCCATTTCCGAAGACGGTTTCGAGTGGAGTTATGAGGGAGAGGCGCCGGCGCAATTGGCGCTCGCAATCCTTGCCGACCACACCGGCAACGCCGAGCGCGCATTGCGTCTTTGCCAGCCTTTCATGACGTACATCGTCGCAAATTTCGACAATGGGTGGGAAATGACAAGCGGCGACGTCGAGGATGCGGTGACGTCGATCGAGGCTATGAGGCCCGCTTGATTCGACGGCCCCAGCGCACCATTCGCCGGCCGCTGTCAGAACGCCGGAAAATTATCCTCGCGCTTTCAGGCCGGAACAAACTTTTGCGCTACGATCTGGAGCGTCATGGCTGTCTCTTTCACAATTCTTGGGCCGCGTAGCCCGATTTCGCCGCTTTCCGGAGGCGGCTTCCAATTTGGCGGCAAGACGCACCGGGGCGCGCTGATCGTTTCGCCCTCAGGCATTTATGAGTGGGCATCCACGAGCGCAGCGATTGACGAAGCTGGGCTCCTTCGTTTTCTCAACGAGGAGCAACGGGTGCGCGGCGACTTCCTTCTTTTGGGAACCGGGCCGAAATTCTTCCTTCCTCCGCCGCGCCTCCGGGACGAGACAGCAAAGTTAGGACTTGGCCTTGAGGCCATGGATACGGCCGCTGCGTGCCGCACCTTTAATATTCTCGTCGCCGAAAACCGCTTTTTCTGTGCGGCGCTTCTGCCGGTATGACGCGGAGCGGCTTGCATCGGCCTGCCGGCGCGCCTAAAGCCTATATCCGGTCCTGTCAGTCATTGGGAGGCGTCTTCGGCGCCTTGATTGGTTGCGTGCGTTGTCCTGGCGCGTAGCGCGCCTAAATTGTGCAATGACGGCGCGGAACAGGAAGCAATCAACGGACTCCTTACAAAACCGGCCTCAAGCAGGGGAGCTTGCGTGCTACCGGCGGACAAGCGGCAGAAGCGGCTGGAAAACGAAGCCGCGGCAAATCTTGTGAGGCAGCGCAATCGCGAGCGCTATTGGAGCACGCTGTTCGCGCCGCCTGAAAAGCGTGCTGCCCTCATCGCTCTTTACGCGCTCGACGCGGAGCTTGCGCATATTGTCCTCGCTGCGCATGAGCCCATGGTCGCGCAAATCCGCCTGCAATGGTGGCGCGATGCCATTGACCTCGCGGCTCCGGGAAATAAGACCGGAAACCCAGTCGCCGATGCGCTTTCCGCCGCGATCCTTGAGTACGATCTTCCGAAGCAGCGCCTCATCGAGTTGGCAGATGCTCGCGTGCCCGAAATCTTCGGGGATGCTCCGGCCGATATCGCGGGCCTAAGGGCCTCGCTTCACGCCACATACGGCGCGGTATTCGAGCTTTCGGCCTCGATACTTGGCGATGGCGGCGACCTGACCGGGAAAGCTGCCGAACATGCGGGCCTTGCCTATGGGTTGACACAGACGCTTCGCACGGTTGCGCTGCAGGCCGCGCGGCGAAAGCTGCTGCTGCCGCCCTCGTACTTTGAAGGCCGCGGGGTAAACTTGACAGCAGTCTACCAGGGGAAGTCGAATGCGGCCTTCGGGGCCGCTCTCGCCGACCTGAGAGGGGCTGCGGCCCGCGCGCTCCAGCAATTCCGCGCGCTGTCGCCCCAGCTCGATCCCGCGATATGGCCGGCTTTCCTTCCACTTTCGGTGGTCAAGCCCTATTTGAAAGCGATGGCCGTGCCCTCCTTCACCCCCCTGCACACAATGGCAACCGTCAATCCGGCGCGCCGGTTCTGGAAGGTGTGGCGGGCGGCGCGGCGCGGCGTGCTTTGAGCATGTTTCATAGGTCAACGGCTATGGCTTCCCAAAATCCCGGCCGCAAGCGCTTCTACAAAAACGCCAGCGTTGCCGAAGCCGAGGGCGACGGCTTCGCCGTTCAGCTTGACGGGCGCTCGATCAAGACGCCTGGCCGTAAGCCTCTCGTGCTGCCAACGCGGACCCTCGCCGAGGCCATCGCTGAGGAGTGGGCTGCGCAGGGCGAGACCATCGTACCCGCCACACTTCCTCTGACGCGGCTCGCCAACAGCGCCATCGATGGCGTCGCAGGCCGGGAGGGGGAAGTCGCAAACGATATCCTGAACTACGCCGCGAGCGATCTCGTGTGCTACCGCGCGGCACACCCGGCTGGGCTTATAGCGGCGCAAGCGCGGGCTTGGGACCCGATCATCGAGTGGATCGCGGAAAAGTACAACGTGCCGTTTCACACCACCGTTGGGATAGCGCATGTGTCCCAGCCCACGGCGTCCCTGGAAGCGATGCGCGCGGTAATAGAACCTCTTGGTCCCTTCAAGCTCGCTGCGCTACATGTGATGACTTCGCTGACGGGGTCCGCCCTGATCGCAGTGGCGTTAGCAGGAGGCTACCTCGATACCGCCGGCGCTTGGGCCGCGGCTCAGGTGGACGAGGATTGGCAGGCTTCCCACTGGGGCGAAGACTTCGAGGCGGCCCAGCGCCAGAAGAACCGCCTCGCGGAGTTCGAAAGCGCTTCGCGGTTTTTCACATTGGCTTGAGCCCGATAAGAAGCGAAGACCCCCTCACCCCGGCCCTCTCCCGCAAGGGGAGAGGGGGAAGGCTGAACCGGTTGCGAAGGCGTCCCTTCTCCCCTCGCGGGAGAAGGACAGGATGAGGGGGCCCTGATGAAGCTGTCCCTTTTTTTTGCTGAGCCTCAGCCGCCGGAAGCCGTCTCCAGGGCGCCGTGCTTATCCGTGGGAGTGACCTGCGCGCGTTGCAGGGTATTCTTCTCCACATAAGGTGGCTTGCCGTGGAGCAGCTCGATCGCGGCCTTGAGCTGGTTGTCCTTCTCTTTTTCCTTGGGAACGTAGGAGAGGCTTCCCGATGCCTCGGCGGCGGAGCCATTCTTGAGATGCCCCGGAAGCCTGGCCTCCGCTTCAAGTGGCGCTGCGGCGAGCTGGAGCTTGAGATCGGGCGGCAGCTCCGGTTCGACAACATAATCGGGGTCGATGCCTGTGGCCTGGATCGACCGGCCGGACGGCGTGAAGTAGCGCGCCGTGGTCAGGCGAAGAGCGCCGTTGTCGCCGAGCGGAATCAATGTCTGTACGGACCCTTTGCCGAAAGAGCGCGTGCCCAGAATTTCGGCCCGCTTGTGATCCTGGAGCGCGCCTGCAACGATCTCGGACGCCGATGCAGCCCCCCCGTTAATGAGGACAACGATCGGCTTTCCGCCGGTGATATCGCCCGGCTTTGCGGTCGCGCGCTCGATATCGTTCGGGCCTCTGCCTTTAGTGACCACGATCACGCCGCGATCGAGAAAAGCATCGGACACCGAAATGGCCTGGTCGAGCAATCCGCCGGGGTTGTTACGCAGATCGATGATATAGCCCGCGAGCGAAGGGCCAGCCGTTTTCTTGATGTCCTCGACCGCCTGTTGCAGATATTCGGTCGTGTGCTCATTCTCGAAGCTCTTGATCTTGATCCAGCCGGCATCGCCCTCGACGCTGTATTTGACCGGATTAATGCGGATGATGTCGCGGACCACCTTAAGGGCGAGCGGCTGAACCGTTCCTTTCCGGTCGATCGTCAGCGTGATGGGTGCGCCAACGGGCCCGCGCATCTGGTCCACAGCCTGGTCCATGGTTAGCCCCTTGATCGGCTTTCCATCGAGTGCTGTGATTGCATCGCCAGCGAGCACACCTGCACGCTCAGCGGGCATATTGTCAATGGGCGCGATGACCTTAAGCACGCCCTCTTCCATGGTCACGTCGATGCCAAGGCCGCCGAACTCGCCGTGGGTCTCGACCTGCTCCTCTTGGAATTCCTTCGCGCTTAGATAGCTGGAGTGCGGATCGAGCTTTGTCAGCATCCCATTGATGGCATTTGCAATGAGTTTCGCGTCTTCGGGCCTCTCGACGTAATCGTCGCGGACGTGCTGGAGGACTTCTCCGAAGATCTCCATGTCCTTATAAATCCGGGCGTCCGCCGCTGATGCATGCTCCTGCTGGATGGACGGTATGATCAGATTTCCGCCAGCGCTGGCCGCGATAATGAGAAAAGCGCCAAGCGCGAGTCGACGTATGCGCATTACTTTTCAGCCTTCCGGAATGTTCGAGCACGCGTTAGGCCGTCGTTTTCTTCCAAGTGTTATCCTGAAAGGAAAATCCGCTTTTCTCGCGGAAATTCAAAAGCCTTCCTTTACCATAGGCAAGAATAGGGCCAAAAGGCGGCTCCCCCAAGCTCTCTTGCAGCGGCTTAGCTGGGGAGGAGAATGCCGCGTACATGGTATTCCGGTTGGCCTGGGCACGCCCGGGTTTTCCGTAACGGGAGAGCGCTCTGCCCGATTGCCGCGGGAATGGCGAGCCCGGCCGAACGCCTATTTGTGCGGCATCTCGAACTGCTGGTCGGGATAGATCAGGTCCGGGTTCTTGATCTGCGGCTTGTTCGCGTTGACGATCTCGGAGTAGCGCGACGCATCGCCAAAATGGCGCCGGGCGATGTCCCACAGCGTATCGCCCCGTTTCACCGCTATCGTGGGCTTGACCGCAACGCTGGCTTGTGCGGCCTGGCCCGCCTCGATTGGCGCTGTGGAGGCCATTTGCGTGTGAATGGCGGTTTTCGTGTGCGGAGCAACCTTGAGCGCGTAGGTCCGCCTGCCGGGCACGCTTTTGTGCGTTTCCGGGTCGATGGCCTGCAACGACAGGGCATGGTCACCGCCGGCAAGAGGCGTTTCGAGTATCATGACCCATTCGCCGTTCCCGTCGGCTTTTGTCTCCCCGATCGTCTGCTCGCCGCTCTTGAGCAAGACGGTGGCGCCGGCCGGTCCTTTCCCGGCGGCGACGAGCATGCCGCTTTCATCCGCGGAAACAGCGTCGAAGCTTGGCGCAAGAGGAGACGCGAGGAGCGGCGGCTCTGGCGCCGGCGCGAGGGCATTTTGCGCTGGCGAAGCCGGCTGTTGCCAATCTAGAGATTGACGGCCGATGTAGAAAACTCCCGCGCAGGCGATTGCCGCGAAGACCAGCACAAGCTTAAGTTTGCGCGGCTTTTCGTCTTTCAAAGGATCGGCGCTGCCGATTGTCATGGACGCCTTCCCTTTCACTGGGAGCGTCGGGGCGTGTGTCGACGCACGCTCCAGTTCAGTTCACGTTATCAACGTGCTTAACATAATTATCTTAAGAAGTCTTTTGCAAAAGTTCTCTTTATCAAGCCTGCAATATGGCAGTGCTGCGGCTTTGTTCTGGAAACCTCACTCCGAGACCGGCGCCGCCCGCTCCGATGAACTCGACGCCACCCTTTTCGAGCGCCTGGCGTATTGCGTTGAGCGACGTTTTTCGCGGCTGCACAGTCTCGCTCTCGATCATGTTGAGGGTGACAATGGAGAGACCGGACTTCGCGGCAAGCGCCGCTTGCGTCCATTTCAAGAGTCCGCGCGCGGCGCGGATCTGGGCGGCGGTGATCATGCCGCTTTATAGCTCGAACTTAAAGAAACTTAAAGTTCCTTATTGACGTCTGCGCGGCCGCCGCTCTGTAATAATGTTCTAGCGGTGCGTGGCGATAGATCGGCAGGTCCGATGAAGCACATCAAGGTTGGGCGCAAATGCTTCGTTTAAGCGACGCGATCGTAGACGGCGTAAGATCGCCCCTGCTGGAAGGTGGCCCGCCCGGGAACGCGGAGGCCGTTGTGTTCGTCCACGGCAATCCAGGCTTCTCCCGAGATTGGGAAGACCTGATGGAGCGGGTGTCCGGGTTTGCCCGCTGTCTTGCGCCCGACATGCCGGGCTTCGGCCGATCCGATAGGCCCGATACATTCGATTACACGGTACCTGGCTATGCCCGCCATCTCGGCGGCCTCCTGTCGTCTCGCGGCGTGAGCAAAGTGCATCTTGTACTGCATGATTTTGGCGGCCCTTGGGGCCTGGCATGGGCGCTCGCTAATCCCACATCGCTCGCTAGCCTGACGCTGATCAATACGGGGCTGCTGCCGGGCTATCGCTGGCACACCTTCGCCCGCATATGGCGAACACCCTTGTTAGGGGAACTCTACATGGCATCCGCCAGCCGCACTGGCTTCAATCTAATACTCAAGCATGGCAACCCGCGCGGTCTGCCAAAGCCGTTCATCGATGCGATGTACGACAACATCGACTCCGGCACGAAGCGCGCTATTTTGCGGCTGTACCGTTCGGCAAACAATCCGGGCGAAATGGCGGAGAAGTACGGCCAAGCGTTTCGAAGCTGGACCTGCCCTGTGCTGGTCATCTGGGGCCGCGCAGATCCTTATATTCGGGTCCAATATGCGGAGCGCCAGCGCGACTATTTCCCTCAAGCCGAGGTCGCCATTCTCGATGACAGTGGCCATTGGCCTTTCGCCGACAATCCGGACGCTGTTGCCTCGATCTTGCTCCCCTTTTTGAAGGCCGCAGTGGCGACCGCCGGCGTAGCGCGGCAGCCCCAGGACACTGCGGCCGGCATCGTAGCTCACTGCGAACGCCCCGGTGCTTCTGGCTGAGAAAACCGCTTCTTGGCGCGGATTTATTCCAAGGCGTGAGGGCTAACGTAGTCTTAAAAACGGGCGCCGCCGCGCCTCTCCCCCGCCCCACAATTTTGCGTGCAGCATTTGTCTCCCCCCGTCCCGGCCCTGTATGATGGTTCGATTCGTGCCGCCATCTGGGCGGCCGCCACAAATTGGGGCAGGTGAGCATGAAACCCATCGAACAGCGGATTGCTGAAGAGCTTGGCGTGCGGACACAGCAAGTGCAGGCTGCCGTCGAGCTTCTGGACGGCGGCTCGACGGTGCCGTTCATCGCACGCTACCGCAAGGAAGCGACCGGCATGCTCGACGACGCGCAGCTCCGAACGCTGGAGGAGCGGCTCGGCTATCTGCGCGAGTTGGAGGAGCGGCGCACCGCGATCCTCGGCAGCATCCGAGAACAGGGCAAGCTCGACGATGCGCTCGAAGCGCAGATCATGGCGGCGGACTCGAAGGCGCGGCTGGAGGACATCTATCTGCCCTACAAGCCGAAGCGGCGCACCAAGGCGCAGATCGCCAGGGAAGCCGGCCTGGAGCCGCTGGCCCTGGCGCTGCTTACCGACCCAACCAAGATGCCCGATGCCATCGCGGCCACGTTCGTTGACGCGGAGAAGGGCGTTGCCGACGCGCCAGCCGCGCTGGAAGGCGCGCGCGCGATTTTGGTCGAGCGCTTCTCGGAGGACGCCGATCTCATCGGCAATCTGCGTGAGGAGATGTGGGGCCGCGGCCGGCTCGCGGCGAAGGTCAAGGAGGAGAAGAAGGCGGAGGGCGCCAAGTTCGCCGACTACTTCGACACGGCCGAGCCGCTTCAGAAAATGCCGGCGCATCGCATTCTCGCGATGTTTCGCGGCGAGAAGGAAGGCGTGCTCGACCTCAATTTCGAGCCAGAAGATCCGGCACAGTCGCCCGCCAGCGGCCCGAGCCTCTACGAGCAGCGGATCGCGCGCAAGTTCAACATCGCCGACCGTGGGCGGCCCAGCCGACAAATGGCTGAACGACACAGTGCGCTGGGCATGGCGTACGCGCGTGCAGGGACATCTCGCCGTGGATTTGCGCATGCGGCTGTGGCAGGCGGCGGAAGACGAGGCCGTTCGCGTGTTCGCAAGCAATCTGCGGGACCTGCTCCTCGCGGCGCCGGCTGGCACGCGGGCGACGATGGGGCTCGATCCGGGCTTCCGGACTGGCGTGAAAGTCGCGGTCGTGGATGCCACCGGCAAGGTGGCGGCGACGACGGCCATCTATCCGCACGAGCCGAAGAAGCAATGGGCCGAGTCGCTGGCCATCCTTGGCCGCCTTTGCAAAGAGCATAAGGTTGAGCTGATCGCCATTGGCAATGGTACGGCGTCGCGGGAAACCGATAAGCTCGCCGCTGAACTCGTCGCGCGGGCGCCCGAGCTGAAACTCACGAAAATCATGGTGTCGGAGGCTGGCGCGTCCGTTTATTCCGCGAGCGCCTATGCGAGCGCAGAGCTGCCCGAGCTTGACGTCTCCCTTCGCGGCGCAGTTTCCATTGCACGGCGCCTCCAAGATCCGCTCGCCGAACTTGTGAAGATCGATCCGAAATCCATCGGCGTCGGCCAATATCAGCACGACATCGCCGAAGGTAAGCTCTCGCGCTCGCTCGACGCGGTTGTGGAAGATTGCGTGAACGCAGTAGGGGTAGATGTGAACACGGCATCCGCGCCGCTGCTCGCTCGCGTCTCCGGCATCAGCGAGACCCTCGCCAAGAACATCGTCGCCCATCGCGACACCAAGGGTGCATTTAAAAAGCGCGCCGAGCTTCAGGAGGTGCCGCGGCTTGGGCCGAAAGCCTTCGAGCAGGCGGCGGGCTTTCTGCGCATCCCCAATGGCGACGATCCGCTGGACGCGTCCGCGGTGCATCCCGAGGCTTATCCGGTGGTTCGCAAGATCGTGAAGGCGGCCAACACCGATATCAAGAAGCTTATCGGCAACGCGCCCATCCTTCGAGGGCTGGCCCCGAAGGAATTTGTGGACCAGACTTTCGGCCTTCCGACCGTGACAGACATCCTGCGCGAGCTTGGAAAAGCCCGGCCGTGACCCCCGCCCGGCCTTCAAGACCGCAACCTTCCAGGAGGGCGTTGAAACCCTCTCCGACCTGAAGCCAGGCATGGTTCTCGAAGGCGTAGTGACGAACGTGGCCGCTTTCGGCGCATTCGTGGACATCGGCGTGCACCAGGACGGTCTTGTCCATGTGTCCGCCATGTCGAAGACCTTCGTGAAAGACCCGCGCGAGGTGGTCAAGCCTGGCGATGTCGTGCGCGTGAAGGTGATGGAGGTGGACAAGCCGAGGAAGCGCATTTCGCTCAGCCTGCGGCTCGACGATCAGCCCGGCGAGGATGGCAAGCCGCAGGCCGGCGCGCCGAAGGGGCAAATGCCGCCGAAGAAGATGAGTGCCGCGCCCAAGAGCAGTAGGCCCGAGGCCGGCGGCGGCGCCTTCGCCGACGCGTTCCGGCGTGCGGGACTCGAGCAAATAGCCCAGCCCATTCAATCAAAACCTAGGCCGGGGCCATAAGGCGGGATGCGTTTAAACTCCGTCTCGGATTGCGGCCCTTCATGGTTCGAGACGGCCTGCGGCCTCCTCACCACGAGGGTGTACTCATCCTAAGGAGCCGCCACTGGCGGCCTCTCGAAGGATGAGGGGCCGTGCTCCGGAGCTACTAGCTAGACAAGCTGTGTAGCGCATAGCTGCAGGCGAGGGTGTGACGGTAGCGCCTCGGGCTTTCAAGCCGGGAACTCTGTTCTTTCGCGTTCAGTGGCGGCGTGTACGCAGATAGTTATCGATATGGATGATTTTCGGATCGGCACCGGCCGGTTCGATGGCGTAGCTTTCGATTGCTGGGAGCGTGTTTCGCGAGAAGAGTGTCCCCGGCAGCGGTTTGGATGCGCCCCATAAGGCCTCAAAGCTGGCATAGGCTTCTGCCAGAATAGAAGGGGTGCCGTCGTCCACGCGGTCGATTGCGCTGCGGGCATCATCGGATCGGCGCATCGAGTTGCCGGTCCAGCAGAGAGACCGGCCAAGTGTCAGGCGCTCATGAGCGTCGAGGAGCGCGCGGTTCTTCGCCCAGCGGATGATCGATTCGGGCTTGTGGCGGCAAGCTGCCATCAGTGCGGCGACCACGAGATTCATGGCGCTAGCAGGCGCGATTTGCGCAAAGATGATGCGCACTTCGACGGTAAGAGGTTGAAAGCGAGCGAGATTCATGGCGAGAGCTTGAGCCGGAGGCGAGGCCGGCGAGCGCGCAACCAGCGTGATGATCCGCTGCTCAAGATCGGCCTCCTCTTTCAGGCTCAGGCCATAAACATCGAAACAGGGATCGAAACGGCTTGCGGCTTGAAGCGGCGAAACGGAAGAGATTTGGTCGAATGTGTTGAAGCTCATGTCTCTCATCCAGGCAATGAAGCGGCGGGCTTAGCCACCGCCTTACGTAGTAAACTGCCAGGGTTAAATAACGCTTGAGATCGAGCTGGTTGCACTAAAAACCTGAGCTGAAAGCTTCGTCTGAAAAGAACTAAGTTGAGTTTACTAGTGTTAATGGGACTTTTCTGCTTAGGTTTTCAACCCAAAATAGAGATATTCTTGGCGGCTACCTAGGCGCGATTAAGGTTGCAACGAAAGCGTGCCATGGCGCCGATGTCCCGCACTGGCTCGATGATGGTATAAGACGAACTAGATTGTAAGTTCGCCGCCCCAAAGCAGAAAGCTTAGGTGGTGCCTATGGGGGTATCAGGACTTCCACGCAAAGACTGCCAAAGAGACAGAGCTTGGCGCGTCCCCTGCACATCGTGGACGCGAACGATCTGCACTCCCTGGGCAATCGCGTCGAGCGCCGCTGCGATATTTCCCGCGACCCGCTGTTTCGCTTCCATGCCGCCCGTTATTGTTCCGATGAACCCTTTCCGCGACGCTCCTATGAGCAGGGGCACGCCGAGGCCATGATAGAGCCCGATGCTCTGCAAAATAGATAGATTGTGTTGGATGGTTTTGCCAAATCCGATGCCCGGGTCGGCGATTAATTTTTCGCGGGGCAAGCCGGCGGCAGCCACGGCTTCGATGCGGTTTTCTAGAAAATCGTAAACCTCGATCACGGCGTCCTTATACACCGGGTTCTCTTGCATGGTTGCCGGTTCGCCCTGCGCATGCATGATGACCACCGGGAGTTTCAGAGCGACGGCCAAGTTGAGGCTATCCGCGGCGAATCTCAAAGCCGAAACATCGTTGATCAATCTTGCCCCAGCTAGAGCCGCCTCGCGCATGACTTCCGGCTTCCGGGTGTCGGCTGAAACCGGTACGTGGAGTCCCGCGAGGCCTTGGAGCACGGGCAGCAAGCGGCGCAGCTCTTCCTCTACCGGCACCGGCATTGAGCCGGGCCGAGTGGAACTCACCGCCGATATCGAGGAAGTCCGCGCCCTCTGCGGCGCACTCAAGCGCTCGCGATACCGCAGCGCCCGTATCGAGAAAATCGCCGCCGTCCGAAAAGCTGTCGGGGGTCACATTGACAACGCCCATTAGGCGGGGGCCGTCCATGGAAACACCCGCGATGGGAGCGCGGGGTGCGACCAGCCTTTCCAGCACGTCCTTCACGCGAGGTTCGTCGATCGCTTGGATGGTCGACGTGCGGACGATCGCGTGCTTTACATTGCCGGGTTCACCTTCCCAAAGGCGCACGGCGGAAAACGCAATCGGGCCCCCGGCAAGGGGCAGCGCGGCGCCGAGCGCGACGGCGTCTTTCGCGACGATCCCATAAAGCAAGCCAACCGGTTCCAAATAAATGCCGGGCATCGAGAGTCTCCGGAAAAAAGCTGAAAATGTCGAAAGCAAAGGCTAGGAGCCGGCAAAGCTGAGATGCATCGAAAATCTCGCCTGGACCAAGCGTGCGCTTACGCTTCGTCCCCGCCAACGCGCCGAAGGCCTTCATAGGCCGCGCTGCTGGAGGAATTGATCTGAAGTGCCCTTCGATAAGCCTGGGCAGCCCCCTTGCGATCTCCCATGGCCTCGGCGGCCTGCCCTGCGTAAGCCCATGCCTCGTAATTGTTGACCTTGTTCGTGCCAGCGACCTGGAAGTCTTCAAGGGCCTTCTTGTAATTTTGAAGGGCCATGTAGCTTACGCCCCGGGCGTAGTGCGGATCGGGCGCGTCGGGCCTGTAGTTCACAGCCACGCTCAAGTCGTCGACGGCGCTGCGGTGATCGTTCATGGCCTGATAAATGAGGCCTCGCGCATAATAGGGAGCCCCATCGTCGGGTTTGAACTCGATGGCCTTTCCGAAATCGGCGATCGCGAGCGGGTAATTCTTACGCTCTTTGTAGACGTTGCCGCGGCCCACATAGGCAGCAGCGTAGTCCGGCTTAACCGCCACAGCTTGATTGTAATCGGAAAGTGCGGCATCCAGCCGGCCCATCCGGTAATAGATCAGAGCGCGGTTGTTGTAGGCTTGGTAGAATTGAGGGTTGACTTGGATCGCGGCGGTGAAATCGCCGAGCGCCTTATCGTAATCGCCAGACTGGCCATAGGCGGTTCCGCGCAGGTTGAGCGCGTTCGCATCACGCGGGTTCTGGGCGAGTACCGCCGAAATCGACGCGATATTGTTCTTTGGATCGGCCTGCGGATGGTTCAGCGCCGCGTGCTGGTCGCTCGCCGTCTCACAGGCGGCAAGCCCGGCCAAGGCCAGAACCAGCCCACTCACCGTAAGCACTCGTCTTGCCGTCAAACCCGCCATTACCCCAGGCTCCACCCCAGCCTATCCTCTTCAGATACGCAAAACTGGCCCTAGAATGCGGCCACAATCGGTACGGTATCGAAAAAGCGTTGGCCGTGTGTCAACAACCGGCTTCACACTTGAATTCCGATACAAATTTTATCG
Source organism: uncultured Alphaproteobacteria bacterium (assembly GCA_963817705.1). Lineage (GTDB taxonomy): Bacteria > Pseudomonadota > Alphaproteobacteria > Rhizobiales > Rhodomicrobiaceae > Rhodomicrobium. Next base: position 421,493 of record CAWFPF010000001.1, on the reverse strand, counting down.
CATCGCGGTACGGCCTGGGGCGGCGACGCCTTCCCTCTGAGCCTTCTTCCGCGCAAGCTTCCGGGCTCTGCGCACGGCCTCGGCCTTTTCGCGGGCGCGCTTCTCGGATGGCTTCTCGTAATAGTTACGCAGCTTCATTTCGCGAAAGATCCCTTCGCGCTGCATCTTCTTCTTGAGCGCTTTAAGCGCCTGGTCGACATTGTTGTCACGAACGTGAACTTGCACGCTGGCTCCTCTTGCAGTTGACGGATGAACAAAAAAGCCTGCACGCATGCAGGCTGGCTACGCAAATATAGCAGGCTAGCTTGGCTCTGTCTATTTTTCGAAAGATATAGGCGTGGATTTTCCTATATGTTTTGTTGCCGTGATATTCGGGTGACATGCCCAAGCTTCCGGCCTTCCCGGATTGCGGCCTTTCCGTAGAGATAGAGCGAGACATTGGGATCGTGTTCAAGGATTTCGCGCCAGCGTAGCACATCCTCTCCGAGCAAATTTGTCATCACGGCATCGGAGTGGCGTGCCACCGAACCGATAGGCCAGCCCGCCACGGCGCGGATGTGGTTCTCGAACTGGCTGATCGCACAGGCATCGAGGGTCCAATGGCCGGAATTGTGCACGCGCGGTGCGATCTCGTTGACGAGTATGGGCTCTCCGCTGCCCTCCGGCATCACGAAGAACTCCACACCGAAAACGCCGGAATAGCCGAGCGCATCCGCGATGCGTGCGGCTATATCTTTCGCGCGTGCCTGGTGCTCTTGCGAGCATCCCGCAGGCACCGTGCTTGTGCGCAGGATGCCGCCGGCGTGGGCGTTTTCGGGGCAATCGTAGCAGGAAACCGCGCCATCCGCCGAGCGGACACCGATCACCGAGATCTCCATCGAAAAATCGAGCATGGCTTCGAGGACGCAAGGTCCGCCGAAACCGGCAATGGCGGCGTTGAGATCCCCGGCCGATGAAATGCGCCGCTGACCCTTGCCGTCATAGCCTTCGCGGGCGCTCTTCAGGATGCCCGTTCCAGCTTGGCCAAGGAAGGCCTCGGCGGCAGGCAGATCGGCGGCACTCTCGATAATCGCATGCGGCGCGATGGGAAGGCCAAGCGCCAAGAGAAACCGCTTTTCCGCAATGCGATCCTGAGCGATGGCGGCGGCACGTGCCGCAGGGCGGACGACCGTGTGGCGCGCGGCAATCTCTAGCGCCCGCGCTGGTACGTTCTCGAACTCGAAGGTTACAACGCCGCACGCCTTGGCGAAGGACGCCAGCGCGGCGTCATCCGCATAGGAGGCTATCCGATGCTGGGACGAGGCCTGAAACGCGGGACTATCCTCTTGCGGCGCGTAGATGATCGTGCGGAAGCCGAGCTTGGCCGCGGCGATGGCAAGGAAACGCCCGAGCTGGCCGCCTCCCAGGATCCCTATAGCCGAACCCGGTTGCAGAGGCTCAAGTCGCATCGGCGGGACGCTCCGCGACCTTTGCCGTTCTGTCCTTCCGCCAGGCTTCGACGCGCGCCGAGAGAGCCGGATCGGCGAGAGCGAGGATCTTCGCGGCAAGCAATCCCGCATTCACGGCGCCGGGCTCGCCGATGGCGAGCGTGCCCACCGGCACGCCGGCCGGCATCTGGACGATGGAGTAAAGCGCATCCTCGCCGTTCAGCGCCGTTGTAGAAATCGGGACGCCGAGCACCGGCAATGTCGTGAGCGCGGCGGTCATGCCGGGCAGATGAGCAGCGCCACCTGCGCCCGCAACGATAACCTTGAACCCCGATTCGCGGGCGGACTTCGCAAATTCATAGAGCCGGTGCGGTGTTCTGTGCGCCGAGATGACGCGGGCCTCATAGGAGACCCCGAGCTCATCGAGAACCTTGGCGGCGGCGCGCATAACGGGCCAGTCGGATTGACTGCCCATGATAATGGCAACGGGGGGGGATCGAGTCGTCATGGGGGATTTCAATCACGGAATCAAGCTCGCCGGAAGCGGATAGCATAGCCCCCGCGCGTTTCCCCACGATTTCTTGAAACAGTAGAAACTTCAAGCGATAATATCGGGAAGAAGCTGATCTTCCAGCCGCGCGATCTCGTCTTTGAGCGCAAGCTTTCGCTTTTTCATGCGGGTCAGGCGAATCTGATCCCGCTCTTGCGCCGCTTCCAGCGCTATAATCGAATCATCGAGGTCACGGTGCTCCTGCCTGAGCTGCGCAAGCCTGTGACGCAAGATCCTGTCTTCCGAAGTGCTCATCAACCCCCCGGGTATCGCGCCGTAGGTATACGGCCCGGAAAAATCGCTGATATATTTCATCATAGCATAAGTTCCCGAAAACCCGAAAAGCGCAATCGCGGGTTAAATAGAGCTATAGCATAGCCTTAAGAGCCGATCATGCGATTTCCGCCGCGGCGAGAGTTTCATTAACAGTTTCGGCAACTCTGCAACCGCGTGGGTTGCAGATAAGAATTTGGCAACCACGCCACAATTAGCCCTTAATTTTGTCATTGAAACGCCATATTATGGCGTTGCGATAGAGTGTTAACAATATAGGAGGCCGTTAAATGAGCCTTTTTGCGCATATCGAGGAACTGACCGAGAAGCACCAAGCCATTCACCGCCAGATTGAATTGGAAATGAGTCGCCCTCTCGTCGATAGCCTGAAAGTCTCTGAACTCAAGCGCCGCAAACTCCGCCTCAAGGAAAAGATCGAAAAGCTCAAATCCGAGCAAAAGGTGGCTTAGGCCATCTCCCTCCCAAATTGCTCGACGCGGCGGCGCTCATAAAGAGCACGGTAAGGTTTGTGCCCGCTAAACGCCGCGCAGAGCGCTTCGGGGATCGCTTCATTATTCTATTGCGCTGAAGCGCAGACACCTGCATTTCTTGTCGCATGAGCGATAAGAGGAAGACCACTCAGGTGAAAGCGCGCCTGCCGAAGGGCATGCGCGACGTGGATGCGCAAGAACTCCGTGCCCTCAAGCACATGCTGGGCACGATCAGCTCCGTTTACGAGCGGTACGGTTTCGAGCCGCTCGACACCCCGGCTTTTGAATATACGGACGCGCTCGGCAAGTTTCTGCCCGATACCGACCGTCCGAATGAGGGCGTGTTCTCGTTCCAGGACGAGGACGAGCAATGGGTCTCGCTGCGCTACGATCTGACAGCGCCGCTCGCCCGTTACGTCGCCGCAAATTTCGATGCCCTGCCGAAGCCCTTCCGGCGTTACCAGTCGGGCTACGTCTACCGGAACGAGAAGCCCGGTCCCGGCCGCTTCCGTCAATTCATGCAGTTCGATGCGGACACGGTTGGCACGGCCAATCCCGCCGCCGACGCCGAGATGTGTATGCTCGCCGCCGATACGCTGGAAGCGCTCGGCATCCCGCGCGGTGCCTATGTCGTGAAGGTCAGTAACCGCAAGATCCTCGACGGCGTGATGGAGGCTATTGGGCTCATTGGTCCGGAAGCTGCCCCCCAACGTCTTAAAATACTAAGGGCCATTGATAAATTTGATCGGCTGGGACCACAGGGTGTCCAACTCCTGCTCTCGCACGGTAGAAAGGACGAGTCTGGAGATTTTACTGCCGGTGCGGAGCTTAATGAATATCAACAGGCGGAAATTATGGTGCTATTTGAAATAACAGGTTTCTCAGATAGCGCCCTAAGTCAACAAGGAGTTCCCACTCGATCTCATGGCGCTACACTCCTTGATATAAAGAAATATGAAGAGCGGCGAGCTAACGGAATTCTTGCTGGTGTTGCCCGAACTGCGCAAAAATCGGCTATCGGCCTAGAGGGACTTCGTGAAATCCGCGAAATTTGGCGGCTGCTAGCGCAAATGGACTACGATGATGGCCGGGTTCGGATAGATCCATCGGTTGTGCGCGGGCTCGAATACTACACAGGGCCAGTCTTCGAGGCGGAATTGACCTTCCCAGCAACGGACGAGAGTGGCGAGTCAGTGCGTTTCGGCTCGGTCGGCGGGGGCGGACGCTACGATGGCCTCGTGTCGCGCTTCCGCTCGCAGCCAGTGCCTGCCACAGGCTTCTCCATCGGGGTTTCGCGGCTTTACGCGGCGCTCTCGCATCTCGGCAAGCTCAAGGACGAGGCCGCGGGCCAAGCGCCCGTTGTCGTGCTGGTCATGGACAAGGCCCGCACCGGCGATTTCCAAGCCATGGCCCGCGATTTGCGCGAGGCCGGCATCCGCGCCGAAATGTACGTCGGCGACGCGGGCATGAAGGCCCAGATGAAATATGCCGACAAGCGCGGCGCGCCTTGCGTCATCATCCAGGGCGAGGACGAGCGCGCGCGCGGCGAGGTCACGATCAAGGACCTCGTCGAAGGCTCGCGTCTTTCCGGCGAGATTGCCGCCCACGCCGAGTGGCGCGAGGGCCGTCCCGCTCAGTTTGCGGTTCCGGCCTCAGACATGGTTAACGAAGTTCGCAATCTCCTCGAACGGCAAAAGCGCGCATGACGGCCGAGGGAGCGATCGAGTTCGAGGCCCTGGAGGCTCAGGCGGCAAGCTTGATGAGCGTGTTCGCGGAAGCCGGCTATGAACGGGTTGCGCCCTCGTTCATTCAGCCAGCGAGCTTGTTTCTGGACCGGATCGGCGAGGCGCTCCGCGCGCGCACCTATGTCTTCACCGATCCCAACGGCGAGGAGCTTTGCCTCCGGCCCGAAATGACGATCCCCGTCTGCCGGGTCTATCTGGAGCGCCAGATGCAGGGGGAAAGCGGTAAATTCTGCTACAACGGCCCCGCCTTCCGCATTCAGAAGGGCAAGCCCGATCCCCTCCGTCCGCGTGAGTTCCGGCAGGCCGGCATCGAGCGCTTTGGATCGCCAGGTCAGGATGCCGATCTCGAAGTCGTAGCCCTAACCGTCGAGGTCATGCGACGCAGCGGCATCAAGGCCTTCAACATCAAGGTTGGGCATATTGGGCTCTTCACCGCGCTTCTGAATGCGCTTGAAATGCCTCAGCGCTGGCGCGCGCGGCTGGCGCATGCGTTCTGGCGCCCTGCCTCATTCGCGAACGAGTTGGCGGCCCTCTCCCGGCCGCAAGCCGGCCCCTCCCTGTCCATCCCCCCGGGCGGCCTCACCGACGACGAACTGCTCGGAGCCTTGGACGAGCGCGGCATCGGCTTCATCGGCCTGCGTAGACCGTCCGAGATCGCGAAGCGGCTGCACGACAAGGCGGCTGACGCCCGCGAAACGCCGCTTCCCATGGAGACAGTCCGCCTGCTGGAGGCTTACCTTCAGATCTCCGGCGAGTTGACGTCCACGTTCGACGCGCTGGACGCGCTTTTCACGAAGAACGACCTTAAGCTTGGAGACGAACTCGCGAAGGCCCGCGCTCTGTTTCAGGACCTGAGTACCATCGCCGGGCCGGCCCCTATAGTGTTCGATGCCGGCTTCGGACGGCACTTCGAGTATTACACCTGCATGGTTTTTCAGATCGGAATCGAGGGCGGAGGCACTCCCGGGCAAATCGCGGGCGGCGGCCGGTATGACGGTCTCATCCGGGCTCTGTCCGGAGGAACCCGCGACATTCCAGCCGTTGGCGCGGCGGTTCACACCGAACGCCTGCTCGCGGCGGCACGGAGATAGGGATGGCGGATAAACTTGTGATCGGCGTGCCGTCCAAGGGGCGCCTGATGGATAACACGCTCGCCATTTTCCGCGCGGCCGGACTTCCCATCGAAAAACAGGGCGACGAGCGCGGTTATCGCGGCGCGATCGGCGGCGAGCCGTGTGCTGCGATCGAATTTCTCTCCGCGGGGGAAATTGCGCGCCACTTGCAGGCGGGCCGTATTCATTTGGGGGTAACGGGCGAGGACCTTGTGTACGAGCAGATCCCGGATGCGGCGGAGCGGGTGGCTCTCCTCCTTAAGCTTGGCTTCGGACATGCCGATGTTGTGACCGCCGTTCCCGATTGCTGGCTCGATGTCGAGACCATGGCGGATCTGGAAGAAGCGGGTGCCCTGTTCGCGGCCGCCCATGGCAGACGCGTTCGCGTGGCAACGAAATATCCCATGCTGACGCGGCGCTTCTTCTCGGGCAAGGGCGTCGTGAGCTACCGGACGGTGGAGAGTCTCGGCGCGACCGAGGGCGCGCCGGCGGCCGGCACCGCGGAGGCGATCGTGGATATCACCTCAACCGGATCGACGCTCAAGGCGAACGGCCTTCGGATATTGAACGACGGGCTTATCTTGAAGTCGGAGGCCAATCTGGTTTGCTCGAATGCGGCCAGCTGGACAGAGGCGTTGAAGGACCTCAAAGCCGGGATGGCCGGGAAGATTGCCCGCGCCCTGCAGGACTGGCGCCCGGTTTAGATCAGGTCCTTGGCGCTGCCTGGCCGCACTCGATACGGCCCTCCGGAGCCGTCCGGAACATCAAGCCCGAATGGCCGGGTCAAGCCGGCAATGTCTAAGCTAGAGTGAGCCTCCCCTCATGGTGAGGAGGTCGAACGCCGACTCTAACCGTGAGGGGAGGCGATTCCATTTGTCAGAATATCGTGCTCCAGTTACTTGGAAACGCCGGCATAGCGGATAGGCACAGGACCGTCTTCGCGCACCTCGATTTGCCAAGGCCGATACATTTGCATGACTTCCGCAGACAGATTCGATTCACTTTGATCCGCAATGCCTTCGCGGTCCGGCGCGCCAGTCCCGTAAATCATCGGATGCGCTCCAAGACTTGATAGAGCCGGAGAACCGCCGCGAATGTTCAACGCCGGTTCTTCACCCGCGAGCCTAGCCGAGGCAGCCCCTGGAATGGGTTCTTTCGTTTCCCCATCGATGAGCTGCCCGCTCGCCCCGCCGAAGTGAGACGCACTCAACTCTTGGACGATAAAGGCATTCGCTTCCAGGATTTCGACAGGCAGCGCCTCTGAACGTGCGGTCTCAAACATTTGGCCGACCCAGGCCTTGTCTTCCGGCAAGGCGTTACGGCGCGCAATCGCGAGCAAACCCAAGCCGTCGCCCGCCACGCGCTTCACGCCGTTTCCGCGCCAAAGCATATCGCCGAGATAGGCTTGCGACGGGGCGTGCCCCTTCCGCGATGCGATGAGAAGCCACTGCGCTGCGGTCCGCGTACTCTTCGTCACGCCATCTCCAGCCAACAAAAGCTTTGCAAGCTCGAACTGCGATTCCGGGTCGCCAAAATAGCTCGCGGCGTGATGGAGCAGATCGAAGGCGAAGGTCGGATTTGCAGGAATATGAGCCTCAACGACACCGCGCCGGTAGAACTGTGCGAGATAGCGGAAGGCAGTTGCTACGAGCGGAGCCCGTTTGTCCCGGGCTGCAATCTCTCCGACCTGGCTGATGACAGCCTGAAAGTGGCGCGCCGCCTGCCCTTCATCCTTCTTGACGCCCTGGCCTTCTGCGAGCCGCCGGCCCATTTCGATCTGGGCTGGAAGATCGCCCTTCGCAACTTCTGCCGAGAGGTCCTTCAGCTTGACGCCCACGAGCTTGCGGGGCGCGGCAACGTCATGAGTGGCGAGGAGCTCAGCCGCCCGTATTTTTGCGTGCTCTCCTTTTCCCTGCAAAGATAGGTGGACCGTTGCAAGCCCGAGAACAGCCCCGGAGAAAAGCACTGGGACGGACAAAACCTTGATCGCGTGGAATAGCCTAGATATCTGCATAACACACTACTTCCACGCTTGCGCCCGGATGGGTCACGGCACCGAACCGCGCGGGCCCGACTTGCTGTCTATATTTCCACAATGCACCAGACCTGTAGTCATTTTTGGGCGGACTCCAGGCGGAACGGCGGCGATTCAGCTCGCTTTCAGGCACATCGAGGTTGAGTGTTCCAGCCTCTGCGTCAATGGCGATGATGTCGCCATCCTGCACTAAGGCGATCGGTCCGCCGCCCGCCGCTTCCGGTCCGGCATGCCCAATGCAGAAGCCCCGCGTGGCGCCCGAGAACCGGCCATCGGTGACCAGCGCAACCTTGTCGCCCATTCCCTGCCCATAGAGCGCAGCCGTCGTTGACAGCATTTCGCGCATGCCTGGGCCGCCCTTGGGGCCCTCGTAGCGGATCACCAGGACCTCGCCCTCTTTGTAAGCGCGGGAATTGACAGCCTCGAAAGCATCTTCTTCGCAGTCGAAGCAGCGGGCTGGTCCACGGAACTGCAGAGTCTTCATTCCCGCGACTTTCACGATTGCCCCTTCCGGCGCGAGCGAGCCACGTAAGCCGACCACGCCGCCTGTCGGAGAGAGCGGGGTCTTCACATCACGGATCACAAGCTGGCCTGGGTCGAATGCAAGGCCCTTAAGATTTTCGGCCAGTGTTTTTCCGGTGACTGTGATGCAATCGCCGTGCAGGTACCCGCCATCGAGCAGCGTCCGAAGAAGCATCGGCACCCCTCCCGCCTCGTACATGTCCTTGGCGACATACTGGCCGCTGGGCTTGAGATCGGCGATATAGGGCGTGCGTTTGAAAACTTCGGCGACGTCGAACAGGTCGAATTCGATGCCGGCCTCGTGCGCCATAGCGGGAAGATGAAGCGCGCCGTTTGTCGAGCCGCCCGACGCCGCCACGACGGTTGCGGCGTTTTCAAGCGCCTCGCGGGTCACGATGTCGCGCGGCCTCAGCCCGAGAGAGAGCAGGTTCATGACCGCCTGCCCGCTTTTCCTCGCATATTCGTCGCGCGTTTCGTAGGGCGCAGGAGCGCCGGAGGAATAGGGAAGCGCAAGTCCTATCGCTTCTGACACGCAGGCCATGGTGTTGGCCGTGAACTGGCCGCCGCAGGAGCCGGAGCTCGGACAGGCCACGCATTCGAGCTCATGCAAATCCGCGTCCGACATCTTGCCGGCAGAGTGCTGACCCACCGCCTCGAAGACATCGACGACCGTGACATCTTTGCCACGGAATTTGCCGGGAAGGATCGAGCCGCCATACAGGAAAACGCTCGGGACATTGAGGCGCAGCATGGCCATCATCATGCCCGGCAGCGATTTGTCGCACCCTGCAATGCCGACGAGCGCATCGTAGCAGTGGCCGCGCATGGTGACCTCGATCGAGTCGGCAATGATCTCACGCGACACCAAGGACGATTTCATGCCCTGGTGACCCATGGCGATCCCATCGGTCACTGTTATTGTGCAAAACTCGCGCGGCGTGCCGCCTTCTTCCGAGACGCCCTTCTTGGCGGCTTGCGCCTGGCGCATCAGGGCGATATTACAGGGTGCGGCCTCATTCCAGCAGGAGACGACGCCCACGAAGGGTTGTTCTATGTCCGCTTCGGTCAGGCCCATGGCGTAATAGTACGAGCGGTGAGGCGCCCGGTCTGGCCCCACGGTGACGTGCCTGCTTGGCAAGCGCGGCTTATCGAACGTCCGGACGACCAAAATTGCACCCTCCACCGGAAAACACCGGTTTGCGATTACATGTGGTTTTTTTGTGTGGAGAGAAGCGCCCGATACGCAAAACGAATGGCGGCTTCGTTGGCATGACCTGCATTACTGAGTTTCACCGGACCCACCGGATTCGGTTTCAGCAATCTGTTGCGCGTTTATGGCCTAAACGGGGCAGCGATGCCTCACTTCGTGACATTCACGCAACAGTGTTTCCAGAACCGGCAACCTGTGAAGACCCCTCGGCTGCGTCTCAACCCGAAAGCGATCAAGCGCGAAAGACTGGCGTGAACATGCGGGCCAAAGCTTCCTGGCGCTGCAATGGCTTGATCTGAACGCGCGCGAGCGTGAGCCAGTCGAGAGTGGATGGCCGAAATCTTTTCAGGCCCTCCTCGAAGAGGCGGGTTGTGATCGATGGCTGTGGGCTGCCTGTGAGCACTTTGGCCAGCGCGGTATTGTTGACCCAGTCCCCGAGTGCACGAAGATCGGCCCCGGAAAGACCGGCCGATCTGCGAGCGATTCTATCGATCGCAATTTTCTCATAGCCCGGAACGTCGAGAATCGCGTTCGCCAGAATCTTTTTCCTTGCCTCAACGGCGGGCGCCGGGACGAAGATCGCGCGGTCGAGCCGGCCGGCCCGGAAGAGAGCGGAATCGAGCAGCCAGGGGGCGTTCGTCGCAGCAATAACGAGCACACCGGCGTTGTTGCGCATCGTCCCGTCGAGTTCCGACAGGAAGGCGGAAACCAATGCAGGTGCGGTCTCGTTCTGCGACACGCCGCGCTTGAAGGCCAAGACGTCGAAATCGTCGAAGAATAGAATCGCCGGCGGGTCCGAACGGGCTTCGTCAAAAAAAACGCGGAGACGTTTCTCCGCCTCGCCTGCGTATTTGTCGAGGATCTCTTCTGGATTGACGGACAAAAAACGGGCGTCGCTTTCTCCTGCCGTTGCCCTGGCGATCAAGGTCTTTCCGCAGCCAGGCGGCCCATAGAGGAGAAGATTGCCGCCGGGCTTTTGGCGGTAACGCTCAAAAAGCGTCGGCTTAAGGTAGGGCAGCACGATCCGGCGGCGGATCTCTTCTTTGATGGCGTCCAGCCCCGCGACGTCGGCGAAGGTAACCGCGGAGTTGTCGAGATCGTCGAGGAAGTCGCCTGCAGGCGCTTCCCGCCGCTCCGGCTCGCTCTTGGTCTCGCGCCGCAGGGAGTAGGATGTGAGCGAGATGATCTTGGCAGGCGGCGACGTCAAAGTGTTGCCTGGCCGGATGCCGAGGAAGCGCTCAAGCTCGCGATTGCGCATGGCGGGGTCCTGCGCAATCGCTTGCCGGTAAAGCAGGATGGCCTCCTGCTCACGGCCGAGGCCATGCAAGGCCCTTGCGCGCATCGCCCTGTCTTCCGGCTGCTCCGATCCCCGGGCCAACCTGTCGGCGAGTTCGAAATCTCCGGAACCGAGGCAAAACTGGCAGGCCTTGCGCCGCACCGGCGCAAATTCGGACTCCCACAACGCGGCTGGCTGAAGCGAATTCAAAAGATCGAGAACCGCCGTCCGCCCCTGCGGTCCCTCCGCTTCGTCGAGAATAATCGAAAGAAGATCGGTGCTGGCGCGAACCCGGTAGACTTCGATGAGCGCTTGCAGCGTCTCGTGATCCATACGCGCGCTGCCCATCACTGTTGGGGCAAGCCCGCTTGATGTCCTGGGAAGATCGGCGTCATGTGATAACCCCGCCTGTTGTGCGGTGATTAACACTGGTCCGGGCAGCAAAAGGCAAGCCCGGCGCCGTATGGCTGGGCCGCAAACCGGAAATTTGCCCACACTTGTGGCCTCGATGCCACTGGCAGTCCCGCGTTTGGCGCCCGGGGTCGCGAGGTTGATCCTCGCCGTTTCCGAAGTTGCTCCTTTACAACGCCCCGTTGAAGAATACTCACCAAACCATTATACAACCCAAGATTGGTATTGTGCGCACTAGCAAACAAGAGAATATGCAACCTAAGGATGTTTAAAGTGGCATCTCAGCATTAGCGGATGGACGCTTTTTACCGCCTGAAAGACCGCCCTTTGCGTGTTTCGCGTGCCTCGGTCTTCGGTTCACATCTATTTTGAGGATTTGAGATATGCTCAATCGATCAATGAAGAAACACAGAGGCCTGCTCGCGGCGGCGCTCGCTTTGGTGTCTGTCTCAGCGGAAGCTGCCGACGTCTACACTGGAGGGCTCAAGGATGCCCCCGTCTATGTGCCGGTGAATACATGGACAGGTTTCTACTTCGGCGCCAACGGCGGGTATGGCGGGAGCGCCAGCAATCGCACTCTCTCCACGAGTACGGACTATCTTTACTACGATGGCAACGTATCGCCCGGGACCTTTCCGCTGGCCATAGGCAAGCTTGCGCCCGAAGGCGGATTTGCCGGCGGTCAGTTCGGATACAATCTGCAGCGGGGCAATATCGTATTCGGCTTCGAGATCGACGCCCAGGCTTCCGACATCAAAGGCAAAGTCAATGCCAGCGCCAACACCGGCGATCTGGTCGACCCGCAAATCACGATCAATGCCGGAGCGAAATCCGAGCTCGATTGGTTCGGCACACTGCGGGCGCGCCTCGGTTACGCCGCCGGCCCCGCCTTGGTTTATGTGACCGGCGGCTTCGCGGTTGGCGCGGTAAAGAACTCCCTCTCCGTGAACTCTAGCCCGGATTACGGCAGCTTTAGCTTCTCGAACAACGAAACGCGAACGGGATATGTAATCGGCGGGGGCCTCGAATATCTGATTTCGCCGGCCTGGTCTCTTAAGGCGGAATACCAGTACATCGATTTGGGCAGCAGCAGCATCAAAGGAACGATATTCTCGACAGACTTAGAAACTTATGCCTTCCTTGGTGCCCTCTCAACCAGCAGGATAGACCATACCTACAACACGGCTCGCATCGGCTTGAACTATCACATCAACCAAGTTTTCGAGCCCCTGAAATAGCGAACAAAAGACCTGGAGCGCTTACGACGGCGCTCCTGCAAAATCTTGCGATGAGTTTATTCCGGATCGCCGCCGGCGGCTGTTTCAAGACGGAGTGGCCCGCTACTCTGCCACGGCTGCCAAGCGTCGCAAGGAGGCCTCAAGCCTTTCCACCGCCGCCTCCGCTTCGGCGCGCCGCTCGCGGTTTTCATCCACAACCTCTTCGGGCGCCTTGGCCATGAACTGCTCATTGGCGAAGCGCGCGTCGATCTTGTCGATTTCCTGCTGAAGCTTGCCAACCTCTTTGGACAGGCGCTCGCGCTCTGCAGAAAGATCGATGACGTTCGCGAGCGACAGCGCCATGGTTGCCTCGCCAAGCACAAACTCAGCCGAGCCCCGCGGAGGCGTCTCCGCTAGAACGATATCGCTGAGCCGGGCCATGCGCTTGATAAAGCTGTCATAGCGTTTGGCCAGCGCCTTTGTCTCCTTCTCCGCGCCCGAGACCGTCAAAGGAAGCATCGAGGCGGCGGGCACGTTCATCTCGGAACGGAGCGAGCGGATTTCGCTGACAAGATCGATGACCCAGTTCACTTCGGCGGCGGCCTTGCTGTCTCCCTTTTTTGCCAGCTTGGGCCAGTCTGCAAGGCACAGAAGCGTTTCGCGCTTGGGCCCCTCCTCGCCGAGCACGGCCCAAAGCTCTTCGGTGACGAAGGGCATGAACGGGTGCAGGAGCTTCAGAATTTCATCGAGCGCCCAGGCGGCCATGGCCTGCGTTTCAGCCTTGGCGTCTTCGTCCGATCCCATGAAAACGGGCTTTGCGAACTCGACATACCAATCGCAGAAGCGGTTCCACACAAAGCGGTAGACCTCGCCGGCGGCATCGTTGAACCGGTAGCTCTCAATCGCTTCGGTCACCGCGGCAGCCGTGGCGGCCGTTTCGGCGTAAATCCATTTGTTGAGTGTCGACTTCACCTTCGACGGATCGAAGCCCTCTCTCCGCACGCAACCGTTCATCTCGCAGAAGCGGGCCGCGTTCCAAAGCTTCGTCGCGAAGTTCCGGTAGCCCTCGATCCGCTGCATGGACAGCTTGAGGTCGCGCCCTTGCGCCGCCATCGCCGCCATGGTGAAGCGCAACGCGTCCGCGCCGTACTCGTCCATGACCGAGAGCGGATCGACGACATTGCCCTTCGACTTCGACATCTTGGCGCCCTTCTCGTCGCGGACGAGCGCGTGGATGTAGACGTCGTGGAACGGCACCTCTTTCATGAAGTGCATCCCCATCATCATCATGCGCGCAACCCAGAAGAAGATGATGTCGAAGCCCGTGACGAGCACCGAGGTTGGGTAATAGCGCTTGAGCTCGGGCGTCCTATCCGGCCAGCCCATGGTCGAGAACGGCCACAGCGCGGAAGAAAACCAGGTGTCGAGCACGTCCTCGTCGCGGATCAGCTCAACCGCCTTGCCATAGTGCTTTTTGGCAAGCGCCTTTGCTTCCTTCTCATCGTGCGCGACAAAAATGTGTTTGTCAGGCCCATACCAGGCCGGGATCTGGTGTCCCCACCAAAGCTGGCGCGAGATACACCAGGGCTGGATGTTCTCAAGCCATTCGAAATAGACCTTGCGCCAATTCTCAGGGACAAATGCCGTTTTGCCCTCGCGCACGGCCTCCAGCGCCGGCTGCGCGAGCGTCTTCGCGTCCACATACCATTGGTCGGTCAGATAGGGCTCGATGACCTCGTTCGAGCGGTCGCCATAGGGCACCTTCATGGTGTTCGGCTCGATCTTTTCGAGCAGGCCAAGCTTTTCGAGGTCCTCGACAACTTTCGCGCGCGCTACAAACCGGGGAAGGTCCTGGTAGGGCTCGGGCACTTGTTCGTTGATTTTGGCTTCCGGCGTGAAAATGTTAACCGGCGTAAGATTATGCCGGCGGCCAACCTCGAAGTCGTTGACGTCGTGCGCGGGTGTGATCTTGACGGCGCCGGTCCCTTGCTCGGGATCGGCATGTTCGTCGGCAACAATCGGAATTTCGCGGCCAACCAGCGGCAGGAGGACTTTGGCTCCCGCCTTTAGCAGCGGAGCGTAGCGCTTGTCCTCGGGATTCACGGCAACCGCCATGTCGCCGAGCATGGTTTCCGGGCGTGTGGTCGCGACGACAATATGATCGGCCTTATAGCCCTTCACCTTCGAGACCAGCGGATATTTGAAATAATAGAGATGGCCATCCGGGTCGCGCTTCATCAGCTTCGCGAAGGCAGCGGCGTCGAACGGCTTCTCATCCCTGGTCTTTTCGGACCACAGGAACGTGCCCCGCTTTTCGACCGAGATCACTTCAAGGTCCGAGATCGCGGTTTGCAGCTTCGGGTCCCAGTTGACGAGCCGCTTGTCCTTATAGATGAGCCCGGCGCGGTGGAGATCGACGAACACCTTGACGACAGCGCGCGATAGGCCCTCGTCCATGGTGAAGCGCTCGCGGCTCCAATCGCAGGACGCGCCGAGGCGCTTGAGCTGGTTGACGATCGTGCCGCCCGAATGCTCCTTCCAGGCCCAGACGCGGCGGAGAAACTCCTCGCGGCCGAGTTCGCGGCGCCCCGGCTGTTGCTTCTCCATGAGCTGCCGCTCGACCAGACTTTGCGTCGCGATGCCGGCGTGGTCGGTGCCCGGCTGCCAAAGCACATCGCGGCCTCGCATCCGCTCGAAGCGTGCGAGCACATCTTGCAGCGTGTTGTTGAGCGCGTGCCCCATATGAAGCGAGCCCGTCACGTTCGGCGGCGGAATCACGATGGAGAATGGTTTGGCCTTGGGGTTCTTGCTCAGCGCACGCCCGGCGCGGAAGGCTTGCGCCTCCTCCCATTGGGCTGAGATCCGGGGCTCGATGTCGGCGTAACTGTAAGTTTTTTCAAGCATGGGTGCCGGTTCGAAGAGCGGGACTTTGGAAGCTAGCTTTAAAAAGAAGAAGCTGCTCCGGCAAGCGAAGCAGCATGTCGCTCAGATTGTTCTGCGTCCCTGGGCTAGCGGTCGGGTCCCGGTATCAAGCCGCGCGCCGCGATCTCCTCGCGAATCGCGCTTTCGAGGATGCGGGGCATGTTCTCATTCAACCATTGAACCAGGAGCGGGCGGAGCATCTCGCGGACGGCGTCTTCGAGGGTCCGCATGGGTGGCGGTACCGGTACCTGCGAAGGCACGAGCGCCTGCGAGGGGACTACAGTTTGAACTGGCACCGGCTGCGGCTGAGGAACCGTAGGCTGGCTCTGAACTTGCGAGGCCGTCAACGCCTCAAAAGAGGCAGGCCACATAGGTGGTTCGGTTATTGCCTGCGAACTCGGCTTCACGCGCCCCGGCGGCCGGCCCGAGAGCTTCCGCGGCCCCGCCGGCCTCTTCTAGCGCCTCGGAACGCTCATCCTCTCGAGCGGGTTCCGGCGGTTCCGGTTCCCTGCGAAAGTCCTGGCGGAACACCTCGTTAAGGAGGCTGGGCAGCGGCTGGTTCAGCGCCGTGCTCTCGCGCTCGATCGCGTCCGCAAACTTGACTGTGACTTCCGCTCTGCTGTCATCACCGATGCGGTCGAAATCGACCTGATGCGCGGTCTCCAATTCGCCGGCCTCCATTGAGCCGACGGCCGATCGAGCCAGCTTCTTGGCCAGAACCGCGACAGCGGCCTCCTCGCCGGCGTCCAATCCCCCAGCAGCTGCACCGGCCTCATCGTTTGCAAGTTCCGGCGCAAGCCCAGCGCGCGCACGCTCCGGTTCCGCAGGCGGAACGAGGGAGACAGGACCTTGCTCGGGCACGGCCATCTGAATGTCGCCGGGCCAATTCCTGACCGCAGGCTTGGACTGCGCGGCTTCCTGGCGCGGCCTCTGCGCGGCGGGTTCGAAGGGCGCGCCGGGAAAAGAAATCTCGCGGCGCGACCAGACCGGCCGCTGAAGAGGGCCCTTCGTCTGCTCCTGCCGCGGCTGAGCGTCGCCAGCCCTAGGATGAGCTGGGGCCTGCGATGCAGGTAAATCGCGGTTTGCCGGCGCTTGTGGGTCCCCTAGCCGGCCATTGCCGGTTTTGGGAAGGGCAGCGGCATGCGCCATCGCGGGCTTGGCTGCTTCGGGCGCCAGCACGGCTGCGTTGTCTTCGGGAAAAACCAGTTCTTCGGTAAGATCGAGGACCTCATCGCCCGCCAGCGCATCGTGCGCGGCCGGAGCAAGTGCGGGCCGGATTAACCCCGCCTCCCTCGACAGGGGGCTCTTTTTGTCTGCGTCGGAAATAATCGACCGGATCGACGCGAGGAGCTCCTCCATGGAAGGCTCGGGAGCCTGATCTGCGCGGTTCATTCCATTTCACCCCGGGGAGTTGAGCGCGCCCGCCCCTGTAGGCACGCCAACATCAGATACCTCAAAATGCGTCAGGCGACTCGATTCCGCGCCCGGCGAAGTTGCTTAAGGTTAGTGAAATTGGCAGCCTGATGCTACCCGATTCATGGAATCTGCGGCAATTTCTGGGTATATGCCGGACCGTCCGTCGATTTCTGTTCCGGTGTACGGCCCGGATCGTCGACGGGAGCGACGCGCGGATCCTCCCGGCTTTCTATCGAAGCTCCCCACCCATACCAGGCATCCTTGACCTCGCCGTAATAACGGGTGGGATCGTAAAGCTCGGCCTCAAGCGACACATCGTAGGCCGTAAGCCGGCCCATATAGGCGAGCACCCCATAGGAAGAAACGACGAGATCGCGCTGGAACGACACGAGATTAACCTGCGCGTTCAAATATTGCTGCTCGGAATTGAGCACGTCGAGAATGGTGCGCTGACCGACCCTTTCCTCTTCGCGCACGCCTTGCAGCGCAATTTGAGTGGCCTCCGTCGCGGCTTTGCCAGCGGCCACGTTGCCTCGCGCCGCGATCAGCAAGCCCCATTGAGAGCTAACATTTTGACGCGCAAGCTCACGCTGTTCATCGATTTGCTGGCGGCGCTGCGAAAGCGTTTCGATGGCCTGCCGGATCTGCGCCGACACGCTCCCCGCCTCGTAAAGCGGAACGGTAAGCTGACCGTAGACGCGCGTTTCTTCCTCGTCGACGACGTTGGGTAGACCGAAAGGTTGAGAGCTCTTGGTCCAACTAGCGTTCAAAGACAAGCTCGGCAGCAGCTGCCCTTTCGTCTGCTTCACTTGGTGCTCCTGGGCGCGCTCGCGGAAAATTGCCCCTAGGATGCCCGGATTCTCAGCCTCAGTAACATCGATGGCTCCTTGCAAGCTCTTCGGCAAAAAGCGCGACGGCGGTCCCGGATCCTTGAGCGTGCCTGGCGGATGGCCGATGAATTGTGCGAAAAGGGCTTGGTCGCCGTAAAGTGTGCCTTGCGCAATACTGAGGTCGGCCTGCGACTGAGCAAGTCCAGATTGTGCCTGCGCCACGTTGGTGCGCGTAACTTCGCCAACCTTGAAGCGGTCTTGTGTCGCCCGGAGCTGTTCCGAAAGCACCCGGACGTTGTTCTGGCGGAGATTGACGATGGCCTGGTCCCGAACGACGTTCATGTAGGCGGTTACCGCATTCAAGAGAACGCTGATCTCCGAGGAGCGCAGGTCCTCGCGGCCTGCCTCGACCAAAGCCTCCGAGCCTTTGATGTTGTTATAGGTACGGAACCCATCGAACACGTTTTGCTGAAGCGCGACCTGCGCCGAACGGGGATTAGAGGGGCCGTTGCCTATGCTGCTGCTCGATAGCGTACTAAGCGGGAGAGCGCTGAAATTGCTGGTGCATGTCGCGGTGACGCCTGGAACGATCGATCCAGGGCAAACCGGAAGCGATCCGGCCAATGCCGGCGACGTGGCTACTTTGGTATTGAGATTATCGTAACCGTCTAAAAAGGTCGCGCTAATGGTGGGGCGGTATCCGGACTTCGCCAAAGAGACGCCGTTGTCGGTCGAGCGGAGCTGCGCACGCGCGGATTTTAGCGTCGGATTAAAGAGATAGGCCGCCGTCAACGCTTGCTTCAAAGTTTCAGCATGCAACGGCGCGCACATGGACGCAGCGATAAGCGCGCCCGCCGCCGGCAAGATCAACCATCGCATTCCGCCCGCCAAGCGAAAACGCGAAGACTCAGAAGAAAGCATGGACTGTATCCGCCGTTTCAAGATTTGCCGCAACGCGCACACCCACGCTCTAAACGCCCCCCGGCATTGTGCACCGCCTCGCAACTTAATCGCGGATTCGGTGATCCAAAAGTTAATTCCCCGCGAGGGAGAGGATTTTCCCAACGCGGCGTTGCGCATTTGCCGCTCGCAGCCTTAAAAAACGAACTCCGGCTTGGCCTCAAAGCCCGGAAGGATCTCGGCGCCGGCGTCGAACACCGCCCTGCCTGAGACTGCGCCTTCGTATTTCGAAAAAAGGAAAGCTTGCCCAAACCATCCCTTGCGTATGATCGCGATCAACCGGCCGCCGTCGGCGAGTTGATCGAACAAGACCTTCGGCTCGGCGCCCACTCCTCCGTTCACGAGGATGAGACCGAATGGCTTCGAAGCGGCAAGACCATCATTCATAGGCCCGGCATGGACGGCAACGCCACCCACTCCCGCCTTTTGCAGGCAGTGGCGCATCCCCGCCGCCATGGCTTCGGTGCCCTCCAGCGCGTCAACCTTCCCGCAAAGCTGGGACAGGATCGCGGCCGAATAGCCTGTGGCGCCGCCGATGTCGAGGGCATGGTCCGCCTTCGAGGGTGCCGCAAATTGCAACATGCGGGCGAGCACCATAGGCGCAAGCAGAAAACGGGCGGGCGAGCCAGGTCCTGCTGCCGCCACGGCCACGGCTTCATCCCTATAAGCGAGCGCCTTCTGCTGCTCCGGAACGAAGGTTTCCCTGGGAAGGGTTGCAAACGCGTTCAGGATCGAGGGATCGCGAACGCCGTTCGGCCTTAACTGCGATTCAACCATGGCGAGCCGCGCCGTCTCGAACTTCATCGCGATTATCCCTGCCCCAAAGATCAAGATGAGAGAGACGCGTAACAAAATTCAGAGGCGTTGACCAGAGGGCGTTGAGCCGCGGGCTTATGAACGGCTTTTCAGGCGCGCGCGATCATGCTACGAAAAAGCCATGGGCCACGTGGCGGAGTGGTGACGCATCGGACTGCAAATCCGCGTACCCCGGTTCGATTCCGGGCGTGGCCTCCATTGATTTCCAGAAAAATCAGGACTGTACCTAGAGGATCTAACCGATAGGGTCCGATCAGTCCGGCAGATCCAGGGGAAAAACGGGGGGACAGTCTTTCCAGATGTTTTCGGATCGTACTGGTTAGCGCGTTGCCCAGGCCGGCAAAACTCTCAATAAAAGCTTCGCAGCTCGCTTTGCGCTTAGAGATCGAGAAAAGATCAAAAATCGATTCAATGCCGCCCAATCCCGGCGACAGAAAGGCGCGCTTATGATCCGGCGGTGTATTGAAGCCGACGCCCGAAATGAAGCGCCACTGCGAAGGCCGAAACACAGCGAGGCATTCTCTAAGCGTTGGGGTTTTGCTCAGCTCAAATCTGACCTACGAGTCTCGACCTCGTTCTGAAGCGCCTCAAGGTCCAGCCGCGCGGCGTCGTAAGCGGCACGCTCGATGGCGCGGAACCGGGCAATGAGCTGGGCACCAAACGGCGTCAGGGTCGCGCCGCCGCCATGCTTGCCGCCGGCCTGGCGCGATGTGACGGGTTTTCCGAAGATCGTTTGGATTTCCTCGACGAGGTCCCACGCTCGCCGGTAGGACATGCCCATGGCGCGCCCTGCCGCCGAGATGGATCCATGGGCCGCTATCTGTTCGAGAAGCTCGATCTTGCCGGGGCCGATTCTTCCGCCAGGATCGAGATTGATCCGTATGCTCAGTGCCGGCATTGGTCTACGCTCCCTAAGCCTTACCATCGCATTTCTCATAAGGGCGGCAGGCCTGGCTGGTAAAGCAGCCCCGCAATTTTTCCTGAGGGCGAGCCGTCGCCGTCCGGTACCAAAAGGAGATCCGGCACTTGGCGATCCAGCGTTCGTTAAAGGCTGCGCCGGCTTCCTGCCGGGCGGCGCGACTGCGAATTGACTTTGCGCAGTTGCGCCAAAGCTGTATTGTCAGTTATATAAGATAAATTTTATCCTTGAGGAAATCGCGAGCTTACCCCGGGACCAAGCCAGACCCATGAATGATCAAGCCAGCGTGCTCGTTTGCGGCATTAACGAAACAGCTTCCGCGGTGGCGCGCCTTCTGTTGCTGTCAGGGTATGCCGTCGCGATGCATCAGCCCACCCCGCCAACAACTCTGCGGCGGAAGATGTCGCTTGCCGATGCCTGGCACGATGGGGCTGCGATGCTCGACGGCGTCCAGGCCCGCCGGGCAGACCTAAGCTCCGATTTTATGATCGGGCTCCGCAATCGCATGTTCATTCCGCTGCTGATCCAAACCTTCGGCGATGTCGAACGCTGGGCCTGGGATGCGATCGTCGATGCCAAGACGCTTGGCGAACGCCGGGCCCCGATCGATATCAACGCCGGGCTGAAGATCGCTTTGGGCCCGGGACCGGTCGCCGGTGCCGATTGCGATCTCGTCATCGAGGTTTTTGGTCCAAATGCCGGGGCCATCGTCCGGAACGGAGCCGCGCGTCCAGTCCGCGCAACAGACTCTAAGGAGAGTGCCCAGCATGCAGTCGCGCCGGAGGCGGGCATATTCAAAACGGGAAGGATCACCGGCGAAAGGGTAACGGCGGAGGAGCCTCTGGGCCTGATCGGCTCGGCGCCGGTGCTTTCTCCCGTAGCCGGGCGCATCCGCGGCCTCCAACGCGATGGACGCTCGGTGTGCGCGGGGGAAGCGGTTGCCGAAATCGTGACCTCGTCTTCGGCGCAAGTAAGCGGGATCGAGAGGATCGACCAAATGATCGCACGCGGGGTTGTCTTTGCAATTGAGACAGAGCTCAATGGCTTGGCCCCGGTTTCGCTCGACAGATTCCTGACGGGACGCAAGCCAAATCCAGACCCCGCATCGAGATGACGTTTCCTTTTTTCCGCGCCTCATTTCAGCGTTCTTTGCGAACGCAGAACGGTGATGGCGCCGCTTGGCCGATCCTATCCTCGTGGAGGCTAAAATAAGCGGGTTTGCGAGGCTTGCCGGAAGGCCTTGCACGAGTTTGGCTGACTTTTTGCTGACAAACCTCTGAGCAAGGGGTCTGTGTATGAAAACCTACCTTATCGGCCTGCTCTTGCGCGTGCCTTAGGTAGGAACGAGGGGTAATGAAGCTACATATCGAGCGCACTTACGCCGAAGCCCTTGCCAAAGCCTTCCCGGAGCTTGGCGGCTTCAAAGATCAGCTCCGCTTCGGCGATCGGGTAGAAATCGAAGCCGGGAACGCGCCGAAGGCGGCGCTCTCCATGCTGCACGAGCTTTACGTCAAGGCTGGCCCGACGATGCAGTTGCGCGCGGCTCAGCTCGCCACGCTGATCGCGGCGTTGCATGGCGACGGCCGCAAGTTTGGCAAGGGCGATCTGGAAGAGGTTCTGCCAGCCATCGTCCGTCATCTTCTCGCACATGGTGCGCGCGGCTGGCTCTTCACGGCCCAATATACGAGCCGCCCGCTTCCCTATGTGATAACGCGGCTCGATTACACTCCCGCCACGAACGATGAGGCGGGCCGTATTTTCATGGAGCTGAAGGCGAACGCGAAAGCCACGATCCTTTCCGCCACCGTCCGCATCAGCGAAAGCGACATCGACGGCAAGACCGTTGGAGAAATTCTGGCGGCGAAGGGATTTCTCGCCGAAACCCCAGAAATGATCGCGGCCTATGATGTCACCGCGGAGCGCTATTTCGAGTGGCGCGCCCGGTACGGGACGCAGTTCAGCGGTTCCGGCACCGGCTTCTATGCCGAAAATCCCACTGCCTCGCATAGGGATACCGACTGGTCACGCAAAGATGTCGTGATCCTCTCGGCAAGCGGCGCGCCATCGCGTCTTGTCAACGACGAGTTGATCCTTGCGAACCGGGCGCTGACCCTCGATGTCGCGGGCGATATCCTCGGACCTTATTTGCGCAAAGCCGCAAAAAGTTCGGCCTTTGAGGCCGAGGACGAAGCCATCGAGACCCGCAGCGCAATTCCCGATGGGATGTTCCGCCACATGCCGGTCCATCCTTACGTCCTGATGTTTCATCTCGATTTGCACCACTATGTCTGGGTGCATGTGGACGATCTCGAAGTCTACGCCTATCAGCCGCTGCTCAAGCAGAAACTCGTTCTGCCGGAGGAGCAAACCGACCTCATCGATATCCTCACCGCCGAGATGGATGTGCTCGCGGACGACATCATCGAAGGCAAATCGGGCGGCACCACAGTTCTCTGTGCCGGACCGCCAGGCGTCGGCAAGACGCTAACGGCGGAAGTCTATTCCGAGATCATCAGACGCCCGCTCTACCGGGTGCACTCCGGGCAGCTCGGCCTGAACGTCGCGGCGATGGAGCAAGCGCTCAAAGACGTCCTCACGCGCGCTCAGCGCTGGGGTGCGGTCGTGCTGATCGACGAAGCCGACGTTTATATCCGCCGGCGCGACGACAACATGGCCGCGAACGCCGTGGTCGGGGTGTTTTTGCGCGTGCTCGAATATTTCAACGGGCTTCTGTTCCTCACCACCAACCGGGTTGACGACATCGACGAGGCCATTGTTTCGCGCTGCATCGCCATCATCAAATACGATCCTCCGGACCGGGAAGCGCGGGCCAAGATCTGGCGCGTCATGATGGAGCAATTCGAGCTTCATCAGGCGTTGCCATTGATACCTCGCTTGACTGACCTGTTTCCGGCCGCAAGCGGCCGCGACATCAAGGGGCTCGCGAAGCTCGTGGCGAAATATTGCCGGCAGAAGAACGTGTCTCCAGCGCTCGAAGTCTTCAAACGCTGCGCCGTGTTCCGGGCGCTCGATTTTGCAGAATCCTAATACTCTGTTTAAGTCTTTGTTGTGTGTGACCGGAAGCTGTCATGAGCCGATGGGGCCGGAAAGCCGCAAACTTGACCAACTTTTCTATTTCTTTCGGCGGCGCTTCTGGCGGTTGCTGGCCCACAGCGTTCTTTGCGCAGGGGTCGCACCGCTCAAGCAATGAGCTTTGTAACCACGAAATATTCTCATGTCTAGAATCAGACAGTCCGGCATTCCTGTCTGAAAGCGTACAGGTTATGTCATCCTGAATATTTGTACCTCCGCGAACATTTTCGATGGAAGCGCCATAAATGTTCAAATCTGTACATTCTCGTATTGCCGGACGCTCACCCCCTGCTTTGAGCCAAGTATTTCGTACATCCGGGAACGGATCCTAAAGTTTTCGCACGGCAAAGGCACGTCTTCGCGCCAGCGGCCATCGCGTTCGCGGGTAGGGGACGAGTGCAATAACCGGGATTGGCGGCCGCGGCCGCCGATCGCATGAACTGCTCCGGCGTGCCGGTTCATGGCATCATATTTGCAATAGCTTCATCGCAAGAACGGCTTTGTTATCGGGAAGCGCAGAGTTGCGCAGCAACCCTCGCGAAGGACTTCGCCGCGTTCAGTTAATCGCTAAGGCGATCAAGGCGAACAAAGCCGATATGAGAAAGGAAAGAACATGTCAGTTCGATATACAATTCTCATGGAGAACGCCAAAAAAGACCTGAAATTCTGGATGAAGAGAGAGAAGGACAGCGTTTCGGTTCAGGTCCTAGCGAGAGGCATTCCGGAGCTCGACGTCACTTATACCGATAAGGAACAAGCCGAGCGCGACGCTGCCGAATTCCGGTCCGAGAATGCCCGCAATCTGGAACAGAACAAGTGGTGGCGGCGGCAGAGAAGGGCAATGTTGGAAACGTTCAGCATTGTTGAGGTCAACCAGGTTGTGGACTGGGGCCGGATGTGAAGTAAGAAACAATGGCCTCCGGCCCATTCCTGCGCATCGCGCGATTGCCGCAGGGATGAAACCGGGGCCGAGGTCCGGCCGCGGCGAACTCTTCAATTGCCGCGGCTTGACGTTCAGTAAGCCTTCAATCGTGACACCGGCCGGGCCAGCCGCCGGGTCTCTCCTTGATGTGCCGGCGGAAGAAGGCGCCGCTAGCCTGTAAAAACTGACAGCTGAAAAAGCCGATGCAGGAGGCCTATACTCTCTCCCACTGAAATCTAATTTTGTGGGCCACGTGGTGGCTACCTCGGATGTTTGCAATGCCGGAAGAAGCCGTCCTCGAACCGCGCCGTTTTGCATCGGCGGCCCAGCACTACCTTGCGGGCCGGCCGCCTTATGCGAAGGGGCTCATCTCACGGATCGCCGAGGAGCTTCACCTCGGAGCGGAAGATGCGGTTATGGACCTCGGCTGCGGGCCCGGGCAGCTCGCAATGCTCTTCGCACCGTTCGTCAAATCCGTGCTGGCTATCGATCCGTCGGCTGAGATGCTCGAAGTGGCGCGGCATGCGGCAGCCGGAGCGGATAATATCCACTTCAGAACCGGAAGCTCATTCGACATAGGCCCTGAACTTGGGACTTTCCGGTTGGTGACGATTGGCCGAGCCTTTCACTGGATGGACCGGCCCGGCACTTTGCGGCGTCTCGATGCCATGGTCGAAAGAGACGGAGCCGTCGCGCTGTTTTCCGAATTCTCATCCAAAGCATCGTGACAACGCATGGGTCGAGCCGTACAAGCGGATCATCGATGGCTATGCGGCTGGGGATGTTCAAAGATCCCGCCGGCGTTCAGCCGATTGGCCTTCCAACGAAGAGATTTTGCTCGATTCCCCTTTTGCGCGGCTGGGGCGGGTTTCCGTCATCGAGAAACGCACCTTGCCTGCGGAGCAGCTTGTGGAACGCGCCCTTTCCATGTCAGCCATCAAAGAGGATCGTCTTGGCAGCAAGATTAAGCTTGTGGTCGATGATATCGAAGAGCTCGGCACACGCTTTAGCCGTGAGGGCATCATAAGCGAGGTGATCGAGACCGGTGCGCTCATTGCGCGCCGGGGATGAGGCTAAGGCATGCTTTGCTTGGAGCGCGGGCGGCACCATGTGCGGTGTACAGGCGATGCCTTTTGAATAGTGGCTCCCCGGGCCGGACTTAGCAGCCCACGCCTCGGTAAGTGGCTGGTTCATTGTCGTCATCCAAGGTCTATGAACGATCGCTGTGATCGTTCGGATCGGTAATGAGCCGTGCGAGTTGGCACTTGCGATCTTGGTCCTCATCGGGGCGCTTCTGGTCGCTATGCCGGAGCGTCACTATCGGGATCGCATGCGTCTTTCGAGACGGCAGCGAAGGATCATGCCACCGTTCGGCGGCATGATCAAGGGTTCACCTTCACTGTTAGCGCGAGAGTTGGACTTTCAGGGTTTGCGACCAAGCCTGGCGGAAATCCTCGAAGATCGCTGAGGCGTCTTCATTCGCTTGGCTCATCACGCTTTGGGTGCGGGCGAGCGAGAGAAGCACGAGGTCAAGCACCGTCGTCAGTTTGTTTTCCTGGACATGGCCCTCCGCGGCCTCATCCTCGCCGTTTTCCTCCCTGTGTGCCATCAGGGGTTCGTAGAGCTTTGAGTAGAACGGATGAGCGGTGTTGATAGTGAGGATCACGCGGCCGAACTTGTGGTCGACGTCGTAGAAGGGCCAGAACTTGTCATGGTGGAAGCGGATGATGTAGCGCGAGGCCTTGACGCGCTGGAAAGCTTCTTCCGCCGTCTCGTTTTCCCGCGTCAATCCGACCGCGAGGCCGCGAAGGTTTTCCTCAATTTGCGCCTTCTGCTCATCACTCAGATTGGCCAGGCTAACGTCGAGCTGATCGGCCTGGAAAGCGTCGGCTTCGGATGCCGTCATTTCTGAGAGGCTCGGCCCCTTGGCCTTCTTCTCGGCGGCCCGTTGCGCTTGGACCTCCTCGATGTCTTCTCTTGATCGAAACGAGGTCATCACCGATCGCCTTCTTTATGGACTCGATGACGAAGGCCTTCATGCGCACGCCCTGTTTATTGGCGGCGACGCCGAAAGCCTCGTCGAGTTCACCGGGGAAGTCGATCTCCACGCGGTACCAGGCGTTTGTCGAATGGCGCTTGCCGAGCTTAGAGATATGTCCAGCAAAAACCTCCCGGTCATTGCGCAGATCGAGATGTGTTGGTCGTTAGTGACCCCGATCTCCGTCAAGACCTTACGCGAAAATTTCCACTCCCGGATCGGAAGCGCGAAGATCTTAATCGTCATGTTGTAGGAGCCCAGCGGCCCGACGGCGGACGGAAGGGCGATTACCCGCGTCGTTACCAGACGGCTCGTCTTGACACCGGCCTCCTCGATTGCCGGATGGCGCGTATGGCGGGCCGTCGGCATTGAAAAAGTCGGATCGGAGGCTTCAACGAGACGATTGTTGACGTAGATGCGAAGGCCTTTCGAGATTTTGCGTCGATAGACATGGCCGAAGGTTTTCGTTGCATCCTCGACAAGGGTTTTCGCCGTCGCTGAGCTAAGCCGGTCGCAATCGGGCATGTAGACAATCGTGCCGGAATTTCCGAGCGCATCTTTGAGCTCGACGCCGTGTGGGGCAAAGATTTCCTGTTCCTTTGCGTCACGCGGAAAACCCATGGGTATCGTAAAGATGCTGGCGACGTCCGCGTCGAGGGTTTCAAGATACTCCGGCTCGCCAACGGTGAGCAAATTCGCCTTGTCACGGCCGATTGCATCGGTGTCGAGGATTGTCCGGTAGATAGCTCCACTTTCCTGCCAGGATATGATCTCCATGGCGGGGGCCATCGAGAGGCCGGCGGTCTTCATCCCCATGCCGAAACGGCCGATGCTATCGCGGTTGTTGAAGACCATCGAGCCACCGAACGAGGTCGCAACTTTCAGCACGTTGGGCGGCATACCGTAGCCGTTATCATAGACGAGAATATCGGTCTTGAGCGCGCCTTTTTTGCCTGTCTGGCGGATATAGACGCGGATTTCGGTCGCGTCCGCGCCAATGCCGTTGTCTATGTGCTCACAGATCGCCGAGGTCGTGCTGTCATAGCCTACGTCACGGAGAGACTGAATGAAGGTCTGGGCTAGGAAGAGGGGAACCGCGGCGGATTCCTTGAGGACACGGTTCAGGACTGTGCGTACTCGAACCAGCGACCCAGCGGTTAACAGCCGCTTGCTCTACCGACTGAGCTACCGGGGAATAGGAGAAGGCCGCTCCAGCGGCCGCCACCTATCCCTTCATATCACAGTGACGCTGGCGCACAAGCCATTTCAGCGCTGTTCGCTCCGTTGCGCTCCGAACACCGGCGCTCTATCAGGAGCCCCCCGCGCGCTTGGCGCCAATTTTTCTACAAAACCGTGGATAACTTTATGAGGCGCCATGAAGCCGTTAACCAGTAGGGCATGACTGGCCCTAACTTGTTCAATCTCAGGCAGCGGAGTGGGTTTCATGGGTCGAACGCTTGCAGCAGAATTGGGATGGGTCACGCCATCTGAGCGTTTCTCGAAAACCATCGAGCACGCTCAACTCGCCGCCTATTACGAGGGATCTCTCGAGGTCAACGTCGAGCACCTGTTCAGCGCAATCCTCGAAGATCTCGACGCCGTCTATTTTCTCGCGCGGCATGAGATACCTCTTACGAAGCTCGAAGGGTCGCGATTGGCTGCGGAGGACGCGGTGCAGGACGTGCCGAGGCTCGCACCGCCCTCCTCCGATGCTCCAAAGCCAGTGGCTCCGCATCTCGATATACCCGCCTCCGCACCGCTCCGGCGCGTGCTTGCGCTGGCATCCGCGCTCGCCGAGACGCGCTCGATGATCGAGGTGCATGGCGGTCTCGTCTTGGAAGCCATCTTGGAGGACGGCAAGTTCGAGGCGGCTGCGGTTCTCAAAGCGGCTCACGCCGAGGTCGCGCAGGAGACAGGACGGCGCCTGCCGCCGCTTCCCGGAAACCATCACGGGGCGAGGCTGATCGTGCAGCCGCCGCAAAAGCCAGAGCCGCCAGCGCCCCGGCCGGCCCTGAACTCGGCCGAGCAGGTGCGTTGGCTCGCCAGCGAGGTCGCCCGGTTACTGGAGCATGAGCGCCCCTACCGCTTCCTTCAGGAGCTGAACGCTTTCACCGACAAAGACCGCCGCATTTCGAGCGCCGCGGCTGCCCAAATCCGCGAAGAGGCTCAAGCGGAACTTGCGTCGAACCCGGTGTTCTTGTGCCATGCCGAGCTTCAAGGCGCCGGCCGCGCTTTGGAGGAAGCCGACGCATGCGTCCGTAAGGCTGCCCTGCGGGTGGCGGATGTAAAGCCTCACTTGTTCAATACGCTGCTTACGATGGTGCCGGACGCGACCGCAGCCGCGATGAGAGCGGCCCTGAAGACCCGTAATGAGGAGCGCACCGCGCTGGCCTTGATACAGGCGCAGGCGGCACAAAATCCCGAGTCCGCTCCTGCCCCCTTTGTCCAGCCGGATCGCTCAGCATTTCAGCCAGAAGCGGTCAACGGCTTCGAGGCGTCGGTGTCCGCGGCCTGGGTGAAACCAACTTTCCCCCGGCCGGTGGTGCTCCATGAGGAGACGGTGGATGCCGAAGATCCTGCCGAAAAGCCCGTTAAGGTGGATCTTCTCCCAGAAATCTCGCCAGCCGACGTGCATCTGATCGCCAACCGCAACCTTGCAAAGGCCCAGCTCAAGAAAACATTGGCGCGCCTTGGTCGTTTATTTCCTTAGACTAATGACGCGCTGCTGGAATTGTCCCTTCGTAGTTCGAGACGGCCTGCGGCCTGCTCACTATGAGGGGTATCCAGAGGAGCCGCCATCGGCGGCGTCTCGAAGGATGAGACACTTGTAAAAAAACGCTCGGACAACTTGCTTCGCCGGGCGCCGGCTGCACGCTCTGTTCAAACGATGAGTTCGCTGAAAAGTCTCGCAACAGCCTCATAGGAGGCGATCAGACGGACCTCCAAGCTTTCGAGTCCGGCCGCTCCGGTTGCTTGCACGAGCAGACCGATGAGATCCTTGGGCGCCGTCGCCGGGTCGAACTGGCCGTCTGTGCAAAGTCTCAGGATCTGCGCGGCATCCTGGTAGAGTTCCACAGCGCCGAGAAGCGCCTTGCCGTCCGCCGGCTTCAAGATGCCGGCGTTTATCAGGTTTCGCAGAGCTTGCGCGGTGTTTTGGCTTAGGATCGCCGGCTCCCGGGCGGCATGCGCAATTTGCAGAAATTGTGCGATAAGCTCGGCATCGATAAGCCCGCCCTTGTGGGTCTTGGTCTGCCAGATATCGGCGGTGCCCTTTTCAGCTTCGATCATGGCACGCATGTCCCGGACATCGGCCGCCGTTTTGGCCCGGTCCCGCGGCATGGTCAGCACTTCGCGAATGTCTTGGCGAAGCCGCTCGCGAAGAGCAGCCGGCCCCGCGACGGGCCGCGCACGGGTCAGCGCGAGATGCTCCCACGTCCAGGCCTCGCTACGCTGATAGGAGAGAAACCCATCGAGGCGCACGGCGACCGGACCAGCCTTTCCGGAGGGCCGCAGGCGCATGTCGACTGGATAAAGTTCCCCCTCTGGCGTCGGCGCGGCGATCGCGCTGATGAGGCGTTGCGTCAGCCGTGCGTAATGCTGCGCGGCCTTGGCAGCGTCCTCCGGCGGCCCATAGACCACGATCAAATCAAGATCCGAGGAGGCCGCCATCTCAGAGCCGCCGAGCTTTCCCATCCCTATAACGGCCGGGGCCGGAAAGCTGCCGCCATACTGCGCTTGCACCGTGTCCAGAAGCGTCTCGATGAGCGCTTCCGCCACAAGCGAATAGGACCACCCTGCCTCCTGAGGCGTAAGTTGCCTGGAGAGGAGCTTCACTCCTATAAAGAATGCCTGCTCCTGCCCCACGACCCGCGCGCGGTTAAGACGATCCTCATAGGAGCCTGCCTCCAGAATCTCCCGGCGTATGAGCGATTTCAGCTCCTCATCCGAGGGGCGCTCGCCAATAAAACCGGGGTCGAGAATCGCGTCCATCAGGCGCCTGCGCCGGCCAAGGATGCGGGCAAGCCGGGGCGCAGAGCCCATGATTTGAGCGAGGAGGCGCAGAAGGTCCGGATTGGCCCGCAGCATCGAGAAGAACTGCAACGCGGCCGGCACCTCACTCAGAAATGTGTCGAAGGTGGCAAGCGCAAGATCGGGATCGCCCCTATCTCCGAGCGCTTCGAGGAGCGCCGGGGTAAACTCGGTCAAAATCTCCCGCGCCCGCTCGCTCCGCATGGCTCTGTAGCGCCCATAATGCCAGCCTTTTATGCCTGCGATCGCCGCAGACGGATTCTTGAAGCCGAGCTTGCTCAAGGTTTCCAGCGTTCCCGGATCGTCCTTACCGCCGGTAAAGACGAGGTTGCCCGCGACACGCTTCGGCGTCAGCTCGGGCACCTTTTCGAAAAGCGCGGCGTAATGCTTCGCCACATGCTCCATATGCCGCCGCAGCGTGTCCTGAAAGTCGTCCAAGCGCTCGTAGCCAGCGAAACGCGCAAAACGGCTCAGCTCATCCGCGCTCGAAGGCAGTTTGTGGGTCTGCTGGTCCGCAACCATCTGGAGGCGGTGCTCGATGCGCCTGAGAAAGCGATAGGCTTCGCTCATTTCTTTGCGAACGTCAGGACCGATCCAATGGAATTGCGTGAGCAGATCGAGCCCCTCAAGCGTTTGCCGCGTGCGGAGCGCTGGCTGGCGGCCACCTGCGATAAGTTGCTGCGATTGAACGAAAAATTCAATCTCCCGGATGCCGCCCCGCCCGAGCTTGAGATCATGGCCGGCAATGGCGATCCGCCCGTGCCCTTTTGCGGCATGGATCTGCCGCTTCATCGCGTGAATGTCGGCGATGGCGTTATAATCCAAGTATTTACGCCAGATGTAGGGATCGAGGGCCCTGAGGACGGCATCTCCAGCGGCGATGTCGCCGGCGACAGGCCGCGCCTTGATGAGCGCCGCGCGCTCCCAGTTCTGGCCAAGCGTCTCGTAATAGCGGAATGCGGCTTCGGTCGAAATCGCGGCCTGGGTGGACCCTGGGTCGGGGCGCAATCGCAGATCGGTCCGGAACACGTAGCCGTCTGCCGTGCGCTCCTGCAGGATGTGCACGAGATCGCGCGTCAGGCGGACGAAGAAGCCTGCCGGCTCGATATGGTCTGCCACCGGGGCAGTTGCACGATCGAAAAAGACGATGAGATCGATGTCGCTGGAGTAATTCAGTTCGAAGGCGCCGTGCTTACCCATGGCGAGGATGACGAGCCCGCTGTCCTTATCGGGCCTTGCAGGGTCGCGGGGGATGAATTGCCCTGCCTTTGCCGCGCGTTGCAAGAGAAAGCGGACGGCAAGGCTCACAAAGCAATCGGCTGCAGCGCTCAAGCGGCGCGTTACTTCCTCCACGGGCCACAGCCCGCCGAGATCGGCCAACGCGATCAGAAAGGCAATCTCGTTCTTCGCCAGCCGCAGAATACGCATGGTGTCGCGGATGGATTCGGCACTCCCGGCCTCGCGCGCGGCGCTGGCCAGGATCTTATCGAAATGCGCCTCCGGGGACGTGTTGAGCGTGTCTACGAGCAGGCGCGGGTTCCGTTCCGCTATTCCCAGCAGGTAGGACGAGCCGGCAAAAACCCCGCTCAGGAAGGCCCCGGCGGCACCGGAGAAACTCTCTTCCGGCCCCCCGTCAACCTTCAATGCTGCGGAAATCCTTTCCAGCGCCCGGCGCCCGGTGCCGGGCTCACTGTCGAGCGGCGCCTCGCGTAGCCGGTCCGAAAAAATGTCTTCAACCGGCATGGCTGAGCGCTCGCTGCTCAACAGCGGTCTTGAGGCCTGCGGCCGGCACATTCTTTTTCAGTGTAAGCCGGACTTCTCAAGCCCGGCCGGTTGTCTTCCAGCGAAACCGAGCCTCCATGCAGATGCGCGACAGCCGAGACAAGGCTCAAGCCAAGGCCGCTCCCCGGAATTGAGCGGCTCGGCTGAAGCCGGACGAAGCGTTGAAGGACGCGCTCGCGGTCTTTTGCCGGGATGCCAGGCCCTTGATCCGCGATCACGATGTCGACGGTGTCGCCCTTGTCCTCGAAGCCGGCGTCGACCGTGAGCGGCGTTCCACCGCCAGCGGCCGCAGCCTCTGCGAGCGGAGCGGCGTATTTGATGGCGTTGTCGAAAAGATTTGCCAGCGCTTGCCCAATCAAATGCTTCTCGCCGCAAATCATGACGTCACCCATGCACGACAGCCGCAAGCAAAGCCCACTTTCCTCGGCTGCCGGCTCGTAGAGATCGGCCACGTCGCGGATGAGCGCGCATACATTCAGCGGCCCGAAGGTCTCCGATCGCGAGCCGGCCTCAAGGCGCGCGATGCTGAGCAGCGCGTCGAAGGTCTGGATCAAAGCGTCGGCTTCCTCGATCACCGAGCCCAAGGCTTCGGCAAGTTTCTCAGGCGAGCGCTCCGATTGCAGCGCGCGCTCCGCTCTTGTCCGCAACCGGTGGAGCGGGGTCTTCAGATCGTGCGCGATATTGTCGGAAACGTTCTTGAAGCCCGCCATCAAATCCTGAATGCGGTCGAGCATGGCATTGAGGCTCTTGCTGAGCCGCTCGAACTCATCGTTGCGGCCAGTAAGGGGAATGCGCCGGGCGAGATTGCCTTGCATGATGGCACCGGCGGTATTCGAGGCCGCGTCGACCCGGCGCAGAATGCTCCGGCTCACAATGATGCCTCCGGCAGTTCCTATAGCGAAGATGAGCGCATATCCCAACAGAAACGCGGACCTCAGCACGCGCTTGAGCTTTTCCTGATTCTCGACATCGCGCGCCACAATGAGATGGAGATCGCCAGGGAGTTGCGCGACAAGCCCCAACGCTTCGCGTTCGCTGACGCGGCCGCCATCGCGCCTGCGATAGGCAAATTGAGCGGCGCCTTGTGTGTTCCAAAGGCCGGCCCGACGGTGTCGAGGTTGCCCGCGAGCCGCCGGCCGCTTTGGTCGGTCAAGAGGTAGAGGGTGCCGCTCGACGCGGCGGAATGTTCCGAGATGGCCGCAATCAGAGACTCCAAACCGCCGTCCCGGTAGCGCGCCGCGAGCGAGTCGTAGTCCGCCTGGACCGAGGCTTGTGCCTCGCGGCTGAGATAGTCCTGCATCGAGATGTTGACGTAGAAGAATGTCGCCGCTACCGCTGCACAGAACAGCGAGATGTAAATCGCAAAGATCCGGAAGGGCGTTGCGAAGACAACGCGGGGGAACAGCTTCTCCAGATCAAGTGCGGTCATTGCGGATCATGTAGCCCGCGCCTCGTACCGTTTCCAGGAGCGGCTTGTCCTGCCCCTTGTCGATCTTGCCGCGAAGCCGGGAGATGTGAACGTCGATCACATTGGTTTGGGGGTCGAAGTGATAATCCCAGACATTTTCCAGAAGCATGGTGCGCGTGACGACTTGCCCGGCGTGACGCATCAGATATTCGAGAAGCCTGTATTCGCGGGGCTGCAACAAAATCGTTTCCCCGCCGCGCGTCACTTTGTGCGAAAGCCGGTCTAGAACGAGATCCCCTGCGGTATAGGACGTGACAGCTCCTTCGGACGGCCCGCGCCGGGTCAGGGCCTCGACCCGAGCCATCAACTCCACGAGGGAGTAGGGCTTCGGCAGGTAATCGTCGCCTCCAGAGCGCAGGCCTTTCACGCGGTCGTCAACAGCGCCGAGCGCGCTCAGGATTAGTACAGGAGTCCGGTCGCCTCGCGCTCGCAGCCGTTCGACGAGCGTCAGACCATCAAGCTTGGGAAGCATCCGGTCTATGATAAGGACGCCGAAGGAAGAAGTGCTCGCGAGATCGAATCCCGTTTCGCCATCGCTCGCGATTTCGGTTTGATAGCCAGCCTCGCCGAGAGCCCTGGCGAGAAACTCGGCGGCCGTCCGGTCGTCCTCGACGATCAAAACGCGCATATCGATACCCCGTGCGAGCTTGAAATCTAGCCCCTGGAATATATGAATAAAAGCGAGAAGACGAGGGGAAGCCCCTCGTCTCCGGTCCGCTTACCGCTATTTATCCTGCTTTTGGAGGTCTTTTTCCTTGGCCGGGTCTTTGTCCTTGCTTGCTTCCTTATGCTCGATCGGGAGCGCGAGGTAGCGCTGCTGGCGGTCGCGGCTGCGAACCTGCAGAAGCACAGCCTTTTTGCCCTTCTCGCGCGCCTCGCGGATGCTCGCGACAACGTCGTCCACCGATGAGATGGGCTTGTTGTTGACCTCGACGATAATGTCGCCGCGCCTCAAGCCCTGGTCGGCGGCCTTGGACGTTGGATCGACGTTGGAGATCGCGACGCCTTCCTTGGTCTTGCCGCCGGGCAGTTCGGGTGCAGGGATGAGCGTCAAGCCCAGATCTTCCAGCTCCCGCCCGCCAGGTTCGTTCTCATCGGAGCCGCCGCTGTTGAGCGAGGCAACCTTCTCGTTATCGGGAAACTCGCCGAGCTTGATGGTGACATCGGTCTCGGCGTTATTGCGGAAGATGTGCAGCCGCGCTTCCGAGTTCGGAGCCAGGGCCGCAATCGTCCGGGCCAGTTCGCGCGAATTGTTGACGGACTTGCCGTTAACCTGCTGGATCACGTCGCGCGTCTTCAGCTCCGATTTCGCAGCTGGGCCTTCAGGAAGGATCTTGGCTATCAAAGCGCCTTTCGGTTCTTTCAGCCCGAGACTTTCGGCAATATTGTCGTCCACATTCTGGATCTGCACGCCAAGCCAGCCGCTGCTGACCTTGCCCTTGTCCTTAAGTTTTTGAACAACATCGCGTGCCGTCGACGCGGGGATCGCGAAGGCGATGCCGACGCTGCCGCCGCTGGGGCTATAGATCGCCGTGTTCACCCCGATAACCTTGCCGTCGAGATTGACGGATGGGCCGCCCGAATTGCCGCGGTTCACGGCAGCGTCGATCTGCAGGAAGTCATAGGGGCCGGACCCGATATCGCGGCCAGCCGCTGACACGATGCCTGCCGTGACGGTGCCGCCAAGCCCGAAGGGATTGCCGACCGCGAGGACCCAATCGCCGACACGTGGCGCCGAATCCGAGAAGTCGAGCCAATGATCGAACTTCTTATTCGATTGGATCTTCAGAAGCGCAATGTCCGTCCGGGCGTCGCTGCCAACAACCTTTGCCTTGTACTTCTCTTCGTTCTCGAAGGTGATCTCGATCTCGTCAGCCTTGTCCGCAACGTGATGGTTGGTGACAATGTAGCCGTCGGGCGAGATCAAGAAGCCAGAGCCTTGCGCGCGCGTCGGGTGGCGTTCCGGCTGCTGGTTGCGCTTGAACTGATCGAAGAACTCGCGCAGCGGATGATCTTGAGGCAGGTCCGGCATGGGGAAATCGCGACTGGAAACCTCGCCGACGGCACCGCTCGACTTCACGTTTACGCTCACGACCGCAGGCCGCACATTATCGGCGAGATCGGCAAAGCTCGGCGGGCGCTGCTGGTCTTGAGCGGCCGCGTGCGCTGCGGTCAAGAAAGAGGCTTGCGGAGCTGCAAGGAGACCCGCGCCCAAGAAGCCCGCACCGATCGCAGCACTGACGGATTTCAAACGCCGGCGTGGTTGAAATCTGCCCCTATCATCCTGGATTTGTCCGGATGCCATCGGCTTGATACTCCCCTGAATGAATTAGTCCTGCAGCTGATATAGGAAAGCGAAGATTACAGGCCACTTGCCGCCAAATTAAAAAGTGTTAAGGCGAGCGAATACGTCTACGGCCTGTCCAGCACTAGCGCACAAAAACTCGCTCCACCGGCCTCCGGGGTTGCGGGAACAAGTGCCCGGATTGTTCCTTTTCTAGAGAGTTTGTTAGCCACGTGGCGGGGCGCCAACTGCAAAAAAGTGTGCCCAGTCATGGTGCCCAACAAAAAAACCTACGCCTCGTGATAAAAATATCACTGGACGTGGGCCTTTTTTGCAACGAGGTTAATAAGAGGAATACGGTGTGAAAAATTATTGTAATCCTTAGTGATTTTTTGAGTCTCAAGATCACGCAAACTATTTCTGGTTAACAAATGGTTGGCGTGTACAAGGCAAAGAGCGACAATGTGTCCAAGCAAGGCCATATAAAGATCACATTTTAAATCAGGAATTTACCTCGCTTGTATACTTCCCGCATCAGGGGAAGCATCTGGTTACGCCCGAAGCCGGCAATTTGTATCGGGCGTGACGTGTAGAAGGAGTTGAGATGCAGTTTCGCCTAGCAGGTCCAATACTCGCCGCGTTTGCGTTATTTGTGCCCCTTACTGAGAAGGCTAACGCAGAGAGCCGGTCCTGGCGTCCCAAATCCGTCACGGCAAGGGAAGCCGATCTTTCCCGTCAGTTCGAGGCTAGGGGCCTCAAACTTGGCGCGCCTATTTTCATCCGAGTCTACAAGCGAACGTCGGAGATGGAACTTTGGGTGCAGCAAGGTCCCCGCTTTGTACTTTACAAGACCTACGGCATTTGCCGCTGGTCTGGCGGACTTGGCCCCAAATTCTACGAAGGAGACAGGCAATCTCCCGAAGGTCTCTATCGCATCACATTGGCCGATCTGATCGTCAATGCGCGCTGGGACCGGGCGATGAATATCAATTACCCGAATCCGTTCGACGTCATGAACGGAAGATCCGGTTCGGCTATTCTCATCCACGGGAAGTGCGGCTCGATCGGCTGCTTTGCCATTCGCGACGAGAATGTCGAAGACGTTTACGGAGCTGTCCGGGCTGCCCTCCACAATGGGCAGGCTTACGTTCCGGTTTTGTCATTGCCCTTCCGCTTTACAACACTCGCTCCCGCCAAGGAGGCGACGTTGCAGCTGAATGAGTTCTGGACCGACCTCCGGCGTGCCGATCTCCTTTTCGAAAGGGACAAGCTGCCCCCGATCGCATATATCTGCGATGGGCGGTACTATTTCGCAGACCGGCGCGGCGACAGCCACCGGCATGCCGTGCACATGCCCGGCTGCAAACTGCTCGACGAGCGGTACTCCGGTCAGCGGAGTGCTGAGAATGTTCCCGCGCAAGACAGATCTCTTGTTCCGGCCACTGTGGAAACTCCCAAGCAGACCGCTGAGAACGAGGCGCGAACATGTAACGCAAAGACGCTGAAATGCAGGATGCTCCGCATTGCCATCAAAAGTCCCGCCACCTGCCCCGCGAAGTATGCGCGCTGCCGGACGGAAACAGCCGCCTATACGAAGAGCGTCGATTGTCCGCTAAAATATCCGCGGTGCCGCTTCTTTGTCGGGGCGGATCCGAAAATCGCAGCCAAGCCTTCGCTGAAAAAGATACGCCACCTTGTGCGTGAACGGCATGGGCGCAGGGCGGCTTAGATGTTCAGTCCCGCTGTGTGATGGAAGCCGGTTCGTTCAGCCAAACAAGAAGCGTTTACGGTTCGTTGAATTATCGGCAGCGGCGATCTCTGGGTCACCGATTCGTACTTACCTATGACGGGATACCATCTTACGCAATGAGCATCATGGAATTTCGCGAAGGACTGGTGGCCAAGGAAACGCAGTATTTCGCTGATCGGTTTGACCCCGCGCCTTCGCGTGCGCACCTTGTTGAGCGAGTAGGCGCAATCGCGTCATTCTAAATACGCCGCTTAGGGGGAACCCTAATCAGCTGCCCAAAATGGCTTGCGCCTCTCGATGAAGGCGCGCAGGCCCTCCGAGCCCTCCTCGCCGCGCGCGGCCTTGGCGAAGACTGACGCCGCGTGCTCGACCAGGCTGGCCGGATCGGCGAAGCGCGCGCGGCGCAGGAGCTTCTTGGTTTCGGCGATGGCGCCGGGAGCGCAGGCGAGGATCTCCCGCACCGCCGTGGACACGGCGGCTTCGAGCTCGGTTTCGTTGGCGCAGACCTTGTGAACGAGCCCGATCCGGAAGGCTTCCGCCGCGCCGAGCCGCGCGCCTGAGACGGCGAGGCGCTTTGCCTCGGAGTAGCCGAGCCGCTCGACGAGGAACGGCGCGATCTGCGCGGGGATCACGCCCAGCGACGTCTCGGGCAAACGGAAATCGACGGTATGCGAAGCGATGACCACGTCGGCGGTGCAGGCGAGGCCGAAGCCCCCGCCCATGACAGCGCCCTCAAGCACGGCAATCACTGCGAGCGGCGTTTGCGCATAGGCCGCGCAGACATGCCCGAATGCGGCGTTGGCTTCGGCCATCGGGTCCGTTTCGTGCGCAATAGGTGCAGTCCGCGCGGCTGCCATGTCTTTCAGGTCCGCGCCCGCCGAGAAATGTCCGCCGCTCCCGCGCAGCACAACAATGCGCACGCCCGAGGACTCCGCCTCCGCAAGCCCATCCAGAAGCTCGCGAAGCATGATTTGCGACATGGCGTTGCGCACATTCGGGCGGTTCAAGCGGATATGCAGGACGGGACCCTGGCGATCGAGGGAAAGTGCGGTTGGGCTGTGCGTGCTCATGGCTTCCATCCTTTTTTCGCTTTACCGTGCGCGTCCCGCTCCTGACGGATTCGCCGGAAGTCCCCCCTCACCCCAGCCCTCTCCCCGAGGGGAGAGGGAGAAGAAGCTCCGGCCCTCCCTAGGGGGGCGTTTCAGGCGTCCCTTCGCTCCTTGGGGAGAAGGACAGGATGAGGGGGTTTTTGCAACCGCCTTCCTAATAAACTGTCTTACATCAGTCAGGCCGCGTGCGGATAATCCGCTTCGGCGCGCAACGGCCGCGACAACAATGCCTCCACTGCCTCATCCACGGTCATTTGGCCCTTCACGACGCTGTTGACAGCTTCACAGACCGGCATCTCGACGCCATGCTCCCTCGCGAGCGCGACCACGGCACCGGCCGAATGAACGCCTTCGGTGAAAGCCTTCCGGGCACCGAGAATGTTTTCAAGCGATTGTCCTTGCCCGAGCGCGTGTCCAAGCGACATGTTGCGCGATTGAAGATTGGAGCAGGTCAGGATCAGGTCGCCGAGGCCCGACAGCCCGGTGAGCGTCTCGAACCTGCCGCCGAGCTTTGTGCCGAAGCGGACCAGTTCGGCGAATCCGCGCGTCGTCAGAGCGGCGTGGGCGCTTGCGCCGAATTGCCGGCCCTCGACGATGCCGGCCGCGATCGCGAGCACATTCTTCACGGCGCCGCCGATCTGGGCCCCGATGATGTCGCCGGTCCAATAAAGCCTGAAAGCGCGGTGGGAGAGCACTTGGGTCAGTTTCGCGCCCAGTTCCCGGTCCTCGCAGGCGAGCGTCAGCGCCACGGGCAGATCGCGCGCCACCTCCCCTGCGAAACTCGGTCCGGAAAGCACCGCGAGTGGCGCCTGTGGCAGCACCTGGCTTACGGCCTTGGTCATGAGGGCGCCCGTGTGTTCCTCAAAGCCCTTCGTGCAAATGACTGCGGGTTTGCCGGCTGCAAAAAAGGGCGCCATCTCCGCGGCAACCACGCGGATAAATTGCGACGGTGCGACAATAAGCAGAACGTCCACATCCGCCAGATCGCTCGCCTTTGTGGTGGCCTTGATCGCGGGATCGACGGCAATGCCGGGCAGGTAAACCCGGTTCGTGTGCTGCGCGTTGAGTTCCAAAACCGTTTCGGCCTCATGAGCCCACAGGATCACGTCGCGTCCGGCACGGCGCATGGTCTGGGCGAGCGCAGTTCCCCAGGCGCCGCCGCCCAGAATGCCAATGCGCCGATAGGCTTCGTGTCCGGAAGCGGGTTGTGCCGGATTTTGCGTCGTCGCGCTCATGAACCTTGCAACCTCCTTGCGCAGCGCCGGCCGGCCGCTCCCATCGGGCGGATTATCGCCGCCGCCCGCGCCCGGCAATCCAATCCCTCGTAGCTGTAGATGGGAACCCGCGCAAGCACTGCACAGCGCGTGGAGTTTCCGCTGGCTACATCTCAAGGGAGCGCCGTGGAGGCGAAGCGCCTCCTCAGGGAACCAGGGGCGGGCGTGCTGCTCAGCCTCGGTTACGGCACCGGGCTTCGAGTCAGCGAGGTTCCGCCGCCGCACAGCGTAGCGACCGAGGTGCCGTCTTCGATGTAGGGTTAATTGGCACGGCGGCGGCGGCTTTAGGCGCCTCGCCACGCCAAAGGAAGGTACACCGCTTGAAGCTGGCTCAGCTCAAGGGCGCGAACTTGTCTGGATCCATGTGCTCGGAGTAAACCCAGCGGATGGTGCCAGTGGCCGACCGCATGATGACCGTATGCGTCTCGACCTGCCGGTCGTAGAATTTTACGCCGGTCAAGAGCGGACCATCGGTTACGCCCGTCGCCGCGAAGATGATGTCGCCCGATGCCATGTCGGCGGTCGAGTATTTGCGGTTCAGGTCCGTGATCCCCATGAGAGCGGCGCGCTTCACTTGTTCGTCGTTCGAGGCGACGAGCCGGCCTTCGATTTGTCCGCCCATGCAGCGCAGTGCGGCAGCGGCGAGCACACCCTCAGGGGCACCCCCCAGGCCGAGATAGATGTCGATCCCGGTTTCCTCAGGCTCGCAGGTTTGAATGATACCCGCAATGTCACCATCGCCGATGATGCTGACAGCAGCACACGTCCCGCGGATCTCCTCGATGAGCTTCCCATGCCGTGGCCTGTCGAGAACGCAAGCCGTGATTTCACCGACCGGCACACCTTTAGCCTCGGCGAGCCTGCGGATGTTCTCGGTGGCCGAATAATCAAGGCTCACAATGCCGGCTTCGTAGCCCGGCCCAACGGCGACCTTGTCCATGTAGATGTCTGGGACGCGAAGGAGCCCGCCTCGCTGCGCGACGGCCAGAACGGATAGCGAGCCGGGAATACACTTCGCGCAAAGTGTCGTGCCTTCCAGGGGGTCGACCGCAAGATCGGCCTGGGATCCGCCGCGCCCGAGTTCTTCCCCGATATAAAGCAGAGGCACTTCCTCCTTTTCGCCCTCGCCGATGACGACGCGGCCCGAAATCGGAAGCTCGCGCAATTCCCGCCACGTCGCTTGGACCGCCGCGGTATCGGCTTGCTTTTCATCGCCGCGGCCACGCAAGCGCGCCGCGGCGACCGCTGCAAACTCCGTCACGCGCGCGACCTCCAGCGAAAGCAGGCGCATGAGTTCATTTTCGAGTGCTTGTTTCTTTTCCATGAGCCGCTCCCTTTAATTGACGATGGAACAGCTCTAACACGGCTGACTATAGACCCTCAATCCGTATCATTTGCGGCGCGCCTGCGACATGACCGTCTTTCACGATTAGGCCAAGGGCATCGCGGAGTAGATCCTCGCGTGTGCGGTGCGTGATCATGATGACGGGTGTTGGTTCGCCTTCTTCGCCAGGGCGCCCAAATCCCGGAAGATCGGGCGCGTCGCGTTTCTGAACCACGCTTTCTAGCGAGATGCGTTGTTCCGCCATGCGTGTTGCTATTGCAGCGATGGCGCCGGGACGGTCGTAGACGGAAAGTCGGATATAAAACCCGCCTTCATGGGCGCGCATCTGCGCGGATGAAAGATCCTGGAGCTTTGCTGCGGGCACGATGAAAGGCGGCCTTGTATGCCCCTTGGCGATGTCAATGATGTCGCTTGCCACGGAGGATGCTGTGGGACGGGCGCCAGCTCCTGGTCCCGCGAGCATGATAAGGCCGGCATAATCGCCCTCGACCGCGACGCAATTCAAGACGCCATCCACACCCGCCAGCGCGCTCGTTTTCGGGATCATGGTGGGGGAGACGCGAACCTCGATGCCGGCAGCGCTTTTTATCGCGACGGCAAGCAGCTTGATGCGGTAGCCAAGCTCGTCCGCGGCGCGGAAATCGGCGGGCGTGATCCCACGGATGCCCTCCAAATGTATAGCCTCGAAGTTAGGCCTGAGGCCGAAGGCAAGTGCTGCGAGAAGAGAAAGCTTGTGGCCCGCGTCCTGCCCGTCCACATCGAAGGTTGGGTCAGCCTCGGCATAGCCGAGAGCCTGGGCGTCGGCGAGAATTTTGCCGAACGGCAAGCCTTCGCGCTGCATGCGCGTGAGGATGTAGTTGCTGGTGCCGTTCAAAATCCCGTAAACGCGAGAGATCGAATTACCAAGCAAGCTCTCCCGCAATGCCTTGACGATGGGGATGCCGCCCGCGACCGCTGCTTCGAAATTCAGCGCGACGCCAGCTTTCTCGGCCAGCCCTGCAAGCTCCGGCCCATGCCGGGACAGAAGCGCCTTATTTGCGGTGACCACATGCTTGCCGGCCTTCAAGGCTGCTTCCACACATTGAAGTGCGGCTCCGCCGTCGCCGCCCATGAGTTCGACGAAGACGTCGATCCCGGGGTCTACCGCCAGCGCGGCGGGATCGGCGAACCAAGTCACGGACCCAAGATCGATGCCGCGGTCCTTGTTGCGGTGGCGAGCACTCACACCCGCCACCTCGATGGGCCGGCTGCTCCGTTCCGCGATCGCCTCTGCATGGTCTCGCAGGAGTTTGAGAAGCCCGGTCCCGACCGTGCCAAGCCCAGCGATCCCAAGCCGGAGCGGTTTTTGCGCTTTCATCGCGTTCGTTGCCCTTTAAAGCCTGCTAGCGGGCTTGCCCTTGCGCGAAGGGGATGACGTTGTGAAGCAACGAGTCCGCCGTGGATAGGAATTTCTTGATCGCGCGGGCCGCCTGCCGGATGCGATGCTCGTTTTCGACCATCGCGATGCGGACGAAGCCCTCGCCATATTCGCCGAAGCCGAGGCCAGGAGAGACGGCGACACCTGCTTTTTCCAAAAGGAGTTTTGAGAACTCAAGCGAGCCGAGTTTCTCAAGAGCCGGAGGCATAGGCGCCCATGCGAACATTGTTCCGGGAGGCGCAGGAATATGCCAGCCGGCACGGTCGAGAGATTCGACAAGGCAATCGCGCCGGCGCTTGTAAATCTGTCTCATCTCCTCGACGCAGTCCTGCGGGCCGTTCAATGCCGCTGCTGCCGCCACCTGGATCGGCGTAAACGCACCGTAGTCGAGATAAGACTTCACGCGGGCCAGCGCTGCTACGAGCCGCTCGTTGCCCACGGCAAAGCCCATGCGCCAGCCGGGCATCGAATAGGTCTTGGAAAGCGACGTGAACTCGACGGCGACGTCCATCGCGCCCGGTATCTGCAAGATCGAGGGCGGCGGGTCGTTGTCGAAATAGATCTCGGCATAGGCGAGATCGGACAGCAAGATGAGGTCATGTTTCTTGGCGTATTCGACGACTTCACGATAAAAATCGAGGCTCGCCATAAGGGCGGTTGGGTTCGACGGATAATTGAGAACCAGCGCGAGGGGTTTCGGCACACTATGCCGGACGGCCCTGTCGACAGAGACTAGGAACTCCAAATCGACGCTCGCATGGACATGCCGGATGCTCGCCCCGGATATGATGAAGCCGAACTCGTGGATCGGGTAGGTCGGGTTCGGCACGAGGATAACATCGCCCGGCGCGGTGATCGCCTGAGCCATGTTGGCGAAGCCTTCTTTCGAGCCGAGCGTTGCCACCACCTGTGTGTCGGGATTGAGTTTCACCCCGAAGCGCCTTGCATAATAAGCCGCTTGCGCGCGTCGCAGCCCCGGGATACCGCGCGAGGCCGAATAGCGGTTCGTACGCGGTTTGGCGATTGTCTCGACCATTTTCTCGACGATATGCTCGGGCGTCGGAAGGTCGGGGTTGCCCATGCCGAAGTCGATGATGTCATCACCGCGCGCGCGGGCCGCGGCCTTGAGCTTGTTCACTTGCTCAAAGACATAGGGCGGCAGGCGTTTGATGCGGTGAAATTCTTCAGACATGGCCAGGTTCTTTCCAGGATGAAAGCGCTTCCGCGCAAGCGAAGCGCCTCTCTAGCTATAAAGCGCGCGCCGCGCCCATGTCCATGAGGTATTGCAGGTTGCGAACAGTGTTACAGGCCGCGCTCCCGGCCGGCGAGACCGCGATTACTGGTCCTGTTTGCTCGCTGTCTTGGCCGCGCCGCCGCTTTGGCTCGGATCGTCCTTTTGGATGTCTTGCACAGTCTTCTGGCGCTGTTCCGGCGTCATGACGTTATCCAAGTCCGAGATTTTGCCGAG
Organism: uncultured Alphaproteobacteria bacterium; assembly: GCA_963817705.1. Taxonomy (GTDB): domain Bacteria; phylum Pseudomonadota; class Alphaproteobacteria; order Rhizobiales; family Rhodomicrobiaceae; genus Rhodomicrobium. The sequence continues at coordinate 377,382 of CAWFPF010000001.1, read as the reverse complement.
GGCGGGCCAGCTCGGATCGCCCGAACAAGCCTGCAATCCGGCGCAGAGCCCGATGGCAAAGACGATGACGGCCAACGGCCTTAGGCGCCTGCGCAATGTTTCGTCACCGGCCCAACGCAACGCGACTCTTTCATCTGCACGGTATCTCATGACACCCCCCGCGAATCGCGATCCCCTAGCCGCCCAGCAACGTATATATCAAGTTCTTACACCCGGTTCCTTCTTAAATTGTAACAACAACCCATCGGATAAGCTTCGAATATGGCGAACTAAAGCCGATGGCACGTCCCCAATGCTGGTGGCGCCATGAAAACAGAGGGCGCCCGCAAGGAGAAAATAAAAACCCGGAAACCTGGTTCCTCAATTCGATAGGCTGGGCTTGCCGGGAGGCGAGAAGCTCAGCGCTGCCAAAGGGCCAGACAGCTTGATGTTGGCCGCGGCTGGTGCATCCGTAACCGCGCCTTGTTCGTCCGTTGCCGGCCCCTCCTCAGGCGATCCGGTCACTGACAATGTACCGCTCACTGTATTGTCCGGCGACGCGACGCGAAGCGAACCGTCGAGACGGCCGCCTGAATATTCACCATCGATGCGGAGCGTGACTCCGCCCGGTGCTGCCGAACCCTCGATACTTGCGGCGGTAAGGGGAAACGAACTCGACGGCAGCCGCCAAAAAGGATCGCGATGCTCGAATGCGGCGCTAAGCTGGCGGGAAAAGTCGCCTTCGATGGTGGCGCCTGCGGGAAACTCGATTGTGAAATTGCTCGTAGACGCTCGCACGTCCTCGGCAAGCGGCTTTCCCGTGAATGGCATGTCCAAGGCGAGCCGGACAGTGGTTTGTCCGTTGACGCCGAAAGGCAGCATCAAAGCGCTTGCCATAGCCCCTAAGTCGAGGTGCGTTCCGCTTGCGCTGACAGTCAACGGCATGAGGTGCGCGTGATCGTAGTCGATCCGGCCGGTTATTTTTCCACCGAAAAGCGCCAGCTCCGCAACATCGATGCTAAAGCGGCCGCCAGTTGAGGTGAGTGCCACAGCAAGCGGTCCGGCCTCATAGGAACCCGCAAGAAAACGCTTCGCTGAAATCCGCATGTCGAGGTCGAGATTGCGCCCAGCTTCGCCGCTTGTGAAAGTCAACGTGCGAAGCGAATCCAATAGCGTTCCGCCCGTGCGCCCGCCGTCATGATCTGCCTGAGTCCACTCAAGGTTGTCATAGGCGAGCGTTCCTTCGAGAAGCGCACGCCCGTGCCGGATGGCTACCGCGAGGGATCCTTTCGCGCCACGGTCGCCAAACGAAATTTGCGCGGCGTCGAGTGAGGCGCGCGCTCCCGTCCAACTCAGATCTCCCGAGACGGAAATACTTTGGCCCCGCTCCCACGGCGCGATGGATGCCGTTATCTTTTCTGCTGCGGGATGGTTCGCCGGCACGGTAAGCCGGAATGCGCCCAGAGCCGTCTCGTTCGCGCCGTCGAGCGTTCCGCGGAACGATGCCTCGAAGCCATTGTCTCTCAAGTAAATTGAAGTCAGGGGGGCCTTCGAGCCCTTGGCCACCGCCCTTTTGTCTAGGTTTATTTCGGCAGCACGGAATCGCCTGTAAGCGCGGTTTTCGCCGTCCGCCGAGACGAAAAGGCAATCGCGGAGCTTCAGACGCCTAAAAGGGCTCCGTTCTGCCAGCGCTAGGGCGAGGCTAGCGGTTTCCAGGCCGGAAGAGGGTAGTTTAAATTGAGTTGTGCCGCGCTTGAACACAAACCGGGGCAACTCCACCAGGATCGTCTTGAATTCGAGCTTTCCCCGGAACAAAGACCGCAAGGTTGCCGTCGCAATCACCGACTTCGCTCGAACGCCGCCGATGGGAGAAAGCCGCGGCGTTGCAGCGAAGTGAACGTCCTTTGCCTCGATCGACAAACTTGCAAAGCTTGCAACGCGGAGCGGGCCATCGATGCGCACCGGTCCCCCGCTCCAAGCGGACAAGCCGCGTACAAGGGTTTCGCGAACTGCGTGACCTTCGATCAGGACGGGCACGAGGGCTGCCAAGGCCGCCGCCGCGAGCAACGCAGTCCCGCCTCCGGCAGCGAGCCAGCTCAGTACACGTCGAAGTTTGAGACCGGTTTCATCCATGCGTGAAGGATCGTGGGTGCTAGCGCCGCCGGAACTTCTACCACGAGCATCGTTTAGTTGCCCGGGTTGCAGAATGTTAAGGTTTAGAAGCTTTTTTTGGCGATAGCGAGTCCTTCCTCTCATGCTTTCACATGAAAGTGTGCAGACTAAGTCATTCTACCTTAAATTGTGCAGACGCGTGCCACGGCTACAACGCAACCTCGAAAGTTGCCTCGGTCTTGGCCTTGATCTCGTCGATCGTCACGTCTGTGGCGAGTTCGATGAGCTTAGCCCCGCTGCCGTGCTTATCGATGGAGAACACGGCGAGATCGGTGATCAGGAGATCCACGACGCGGGAACCGGTCAGCGGCAGGTTACATTTGTGGAGGAATTTCGGGCCATCCTTGGCCACATGCTCCATTACCACCACAACCTTCTTCACTCCGGCGACGAGATCCATGGCTCCGCCCATGCCCTTGACCATTTTGCCGGGGATCATCCAGTTGGCGAGATCGCCGTTTTCGGCGACTTGCATCGCGCCAAGAATTGAGAGGTCGATATGGCCGCCTCGAATCATAGCGAAGGAATTTGAGGAGGAGAAATAGCTTGTCGTCGGCAGCTCCGTGATCGTCTGCTTGCCGGCATTGATGAGATCGGGGTCCTCCTCGCCCTCATAGGGGAAGGGGCCCATGCCGAGCATGCCGTTCTCGCTCTGGAGCTGCACGCTAATGCCTGCGGGGATGAAATTCGAGACCAGCGTCGGTATGCCGATGCCGAGATTGACATAATATCCGTCGCGCAATTCCTTCGCGGCGCGCGCAGCCATTTGATCGCGGGTCCAGGCCATTAGAGATCTCCTCCCGTAGCCGCCGGAGGCGACGTGTGTTTGCGCGTGGTGCGTTGTTCGATATGCTTTTTCGCGTCGGAAACGCGTACGATCCGCTGAATATAGATACCAGGGGTATGGATTTCGTCCGGGTCGATCTCGCCGGGATGAAACAGATGCTCGACCTGGGCGATGGTAAGCTTGCCCGCCGTGGCCATCATCGGATTGAAATTCCGCGCCGTTTTCCGGTAGACGAGATTGCCCTCCGTGTCGCCCTTCCAAGCGTGGATCAGCGAGATATCGGCCGTCAGCCCGCGCTCCATGACGTACTGCTCGCCGTCGAACTCACGGACTTCCTTGCCTTCGGCGATGATGGTGCCGACGCCCGTCTTGGTGAAGAAAGCGGGGATGCCTGCGCCGCCGGCGCGGATGCGTTCCGCCAACGTGCCCTGCGGATTGAATTCGAGTTCCAGCTCGCCCGAGAGAAATTGCTGAGCAAAGAGCTTGTTCTCGCCGACATAAGACGAGACCATTTTCTTGATCTGCTTGGTCTCGAGCAGGACGCCAAGACCGATGCCGTCCACGCCGGCATTGTTCGATATGACCGTAAGATTCTTCGCGCCTAAGTCGCGGACCGCCTCGATCAACTCCTCGGGGATACCGCAGAGACCGAAGCCTCCCGACATCAAGGTCATGCCGTCCTTGATCGTTCCTGCCAAGGCCGTTTTCGCGTCTGGAAACACTTTTTTCATCAAGAAATCCCCGGTTCAGACCGCCGATATGATAATGATGGAACAACGTCAAGGCTATAAATAATAAAGAGCCTGCGAACCCCTAGCCGCTTGATTTTCCCCACCAACACGCCCCATGAGGCAAAGAGACGCTGTGCCAGTCATATCACATATCCAGCTTACACAAGAACTCATCCGCTTCGAAACGGTCAATCCCCCTGGAAACGAGACGCGCTGCGCCCGTCATCTCGGCCGGATCCTGGAGGATGCCGGATTTGAAACCCGCTTTATCGAACTAGGGCCTAACCGGGATAATCTCATCGCCCGGATTGGCGGGAGCGCGAATAAGCTGCCGCTCGCCTTCACCGGGCACACCGATGTGGTGCCTCTCGGGGCCGCTCCATGGAGCGTCGAGCCCTTCGGCGGCGAAATCGCGGACGGCAAGATTTATGGACGCGGCAGCAGCGATATGAAAGGCGGTGTGGCGGCCTTCGTGACCGCCGCTGCGAAGCTCGCACCACGTCTTGCGGGGACTCCAGGCCTTGTCCTCGTCATCACCGCCGGCGAGGAGCGCGGCTGCGAGGGCGCAAAATTCCTGGTGCACGAAAACTTACTGCCGGAGGCTGGTGCGCTCGTGGTGGCGGAGCCAACTTCGAACCGGCTGCTCGCGGGTCATAAGGGTGTTTTTTGGCTCGAAGGCATGGCGCGCGGGGTCACCGCGCACGGCTCCATGCCAGAAGAAGGCGTGAACGCAGTATACAAGGCGGCGCGAGCGGTGCTGGCCTTGGCCGCCCTCGATTTCTCGGCGGACGAGCACCCCGTTCTTGGGCGCCCAACGCTCAACGTCGGATGGCTGCGCGGCGGGCTGAACATCAACTCCGTGCCGGACGAAGCCCGTTTCGGCCTCGATATCCGGCTCGTGCCGGGAGTCGACCGGGCGCGGCTTCTCGATCGCTTGCAAGCGCCGTGGGAAGCGGCGTCGTATTCGAGGTCAAAGGCACTTCGGACCCCGTCTGGACCGATCCAAGCGACCCCTGGATCGGCGATGTTGCGGCGATCACGCAATCTGTGACCGGGATCGCCCCTTCCATCGGAGGCGCGAGCTATTTCACCGACGCGGCCCCGCTCAAGCCTGGCATGGGAAACCCGTCAACGATCATTCTCGGGCCGGGCGAGCCTGCGCTCGCGCATCAAACCGATGAGTATTGCCACATCGAGAGGATCGAGGAAGCGGAAGCGATCTACTCGGAGATTATCGCCCGCTGGTGCGAGGTCTAACTACTACGGCAATCGGATACCGCGCATGCTCCGGCACGCGTTGCTTGTGCCGGTGCGCCGGCGGCGTAAATGCATAAGATCTACGCGGGCGGCTGCCATTTCTCGCGCATTGTCACAAGCTCCTCGGCGAGCGTCGGGTGCAGCGCGATGGTCGAGTTGAAGTCACATTTGCGCGCGCCAAGCTTCAGCGCAATCGCAAGCACCTGCGCCATTTCGGCCGCGTCGGGGCCGAGTATATGAGCGCCTACCACCCTATCCGTCTCCGCGTCCACGACGAGCTTCATCAACATGCGCTCGGGGCGCCCGGAAAGCGTGTTCTTCAAGGGGCGGAAGCTTGACTTGTAGATGTCGACCGCACGGTACATCTCACGGGCGTGCTCTTCGGTATAGCCCACGGTTCCGATTTCGGGCTGGGAGAACACAGCGGTTGGCAGGAAGGCAAGATCGACCGGCTGCGGATTGTTTTTATAGTTCGCCTCGATGAAGGCCACGCCGTCCCTTATGGCCACCGGCGTAAGGTTAACCCGGTCTGTGACGTCGCCCACGGCGTAAATGCTGGGAATTGAGCTTTGATACCAATCGTTGACCATGATGCGGCCGTTCCAGCCGCATTTCACGCCGAGTTTCAGCAAACCGAGGCCAACCGTGTTCGGCCGGCGTCCCGTGGCGAACATGACGGCATCGCAGGGTATGACCCCGCCGCGCGTGGTGACGACGGTGAGACGTCCGCCGGTCTTCTCGATGGCGGCCGGTTCCGCGTTGCAGGTGATCGTGGTGCCTTGCGCCCGCATGATTTCAGTCAGCGCGTACCGCAGATCATGATCGAAACCGCGCAGGATCTCGCCGCCCCGGTAGAGCACTTCCACGTCGACGCCGAGACCGCGGAAGATCCCAGCAAACTCGATCGCGATATAGCCCGCGCCCACAATGACAATCTTCTCCGGCAGCTGCTCCAGATGGAAAGCCTCGTTGGACGTGATCGCAAGTCCAGCGCCCGGAATCTCGGGGATGAAAGGGTGTCCGCCCGTCGCGATGAGGATGCGCTCCGCCGTTACCGTGCGGTCCTCCTTGACGAGCTTTACGGTATTCGGCCCAACGACCTCGGCGCGATCGTGGATCACGGTTCCCCCCGCCGCCTCGACGCCATTGGAGTAGACCTTACTGATACGGGCGATCTCGGCATCCTTGTTGGCGACCAGGGTCTTCCAGTCAAACCGCTTTTCCCCCACCGTCCAGCCATAGGCCCGCGCATCGTCGATAGCGTGCCCGAACTCGCTCGCGTAGACGAACAGCTTCTTCGGCACGCAGCCCCGGATCACGCATGTGCCGCCGAAGCGGTGCTCTTCGGCGATCGCGGTGCGGACACCGAGTCCGGCGGCCAGTCTTGCCGACCGGACGCCGCCCGAACCGCCGCCGATCACAAACAAGTCATAGTCGAATTTTGGCATGTCCTACCGTGGCGGGCTGGAGTGGGTTTCTGAAATATCAATGCGCACGAAACTCTGAACAAGCGTTCCTTCTCCCAATGGGAGAAGGACAGGATGAGGGTTGATACGTTCAGAAATAAGCCGCTACCCCTCACCGTGCCCGTCTCCACTAGGCTCGCCTCAGCGAGCTTGCCACTCAAATTGGCCGTATCCCCAAGCGGTTACGGTGCGGGAGAGGGGACCACCTTCTCCAGCCGCGCCGGCCGCTAGCAAAGCTTAGCAAACTTGGAGCAGATTAGATCGGCAAGTCGTTCGTTTCCAGGTCTTCCAGCGATTTATCGAGCCCGGATCGCGTTTCGGGGGAGATCCGGTCCTTGAGGCGCTCGGTCCACTTATCGATCAAAGCGTCCCACTCCGACTTGGCTTTTTCCTGTTCCGCCGCGCCGCGATCCATCGCGTTCGCGCGTTTTTCGAGGTCCTTGAAGGATTTCTGCGCCTCAAGGATATCCTCCTTAGTGAACGCAGTGCCGGACTTGACCGCATTTCTTAGGAGATCGAAGACCTTCGCAAAGGCTGGCGAGCGCACATACACCTGCAGGCTATCGAGCTGCTCGTCGGTCAGCGCCGCCGCCACGACGGACGGCGCCGCTGCAAGCACGATTGCTTTTTGCATCGTGTACAGGAACTCGTACTGATTGACCTGATCGCGCAGGTCTTCGCGCTCCTCCTCGGACATGGGCGCGGTTTCGGCGTAAACCTCCTGCACGAATCGCCTGACCGCAACGACCATCTCATCGAGATGGGAGGTGGTTAGGAGGTCATCCATGAGCGCCTGCGCCTTGGCGATCTTCCGCTTGGTCGGTACGGTGGCCCCTGGCGTGCCAGGGATCGATTGCTGCATGTCGAGGTTAAGCCCGTTGGCCCAATTGGAGAAGCCGGAGAGTGCTTTCGTGTCGTCAAGGCTGAGCCCGGTTGCGAGCTTCGTCATGGCGTAGAAGGCATCGAGCCCCTTCCTGACGGCGGGAAGCCGGAAAATGCCTTGCACATCCTTGATCTCAACAGGTTTGGCGGTCTTGGCGATTTGCTCCGCGAAATCTGAAATCATCGCTTCGCGATTCTCGGACAGCGCCGCGTCGAGTTCGTCCCCCGCCTTGCGCGCGTAATCCATGACGGTCAGGAGTTTTGCCATTGCCGCAGCGCTTCTGGCATTGGGAGACGAAAGGCCGGGCATGTTGCCCTCGATGGCGTCGCGAACGGCAGGAATGTAGACTTCGCGAAGCGTGCGCCGCATATCGCCGAAGATTTCCGCGGCGTGAGATGCACTGAGAGCCTCCTCGATCAGCCGCCGGGCTGCTTGCTTAATCTGCGGATCGGCTGCGGCGCGTGCGGGAGCCTCCGCGGCGGTAGGCGGCTTGTCTTGAGCAAGGCTCACCGTCGCAAGCACAGCCGTAAGCGCTACGAGGAGCGCGGGCACGGTCGATTTCCAGCGCATGGCGTTTCTCCTGTCATCCCTAAATCGAGCGCGGACGGCAACGAGAGACTGCCATACCGCTAAAGAGCATCGTCCGCGCGGAGCACGGTCACCCCCGACGGGCCGGCGAGAAAAGCCTCGTCGGCGATGCCGATGAACAGCCCATGCTCGACAACGCCCGGTATAATATCGAGCATATCGGCAAGCAGTTCCGGATCGGGAATCTCCCCGAACGCGCAATCCACGATCAAATGTCCGCCATCGGTGCGGAACGGCGTGCCATCGGGACCGCGCCTCAGCGTCAAGCGGCCGGTGCAATCGGCGTCACTGGCCGCCGTGTCGATCATCGCAAGCGTTGCGGCAAGGCCGAAATCCACGATCTCCACGGGCAGCGGGAAACTGCCGAGCTGCTCGACGCGCTTGCTCGCATCCGCAATGATGCAGACGCGATCCGAGGCCATGGCGACGATTTTCTCGCGAAGAAGGGCGCCGCCGCCCCCCTTGATGAGGTTGAGCTGCGGATCGATCTCGTCGGCGCCATCGATTGTGAGATCGAGATCGGCTATGGTGCCAAAATCCGCGATGGCGATACCGGCCGCTTCCGCAAGCCGCTGCGTCTGTTCCGAAGTCGCTACGCAGCGAAGGTCCAGAGATTCATGTTTCAAGCGCTCGGCGAGCAAGCTGACAAACTCAGCCGCGGTCGAGCCGGTGCCAAGGCCCAGCACCATGCCGCGCTCAACGAGCGTTAAGGCCTGCGCTGCCGCCTGGCGCTTAAAATTTTGCGCTTCACCCGTCAATCCGAAAGTCCTCCAAGGTACATGTATTTCATTTCGAGGAACTCATCGAGGCCATGCCGCGAGCCCTCCCGGCCGAGGCCGGATTCTTTCACGCCGCCGAAGGGCGTAACTTCACTGGCCACGATGCCCTCATTGACGCCCACAATGCCAAATTCCAGCCTCTCGGTCACGCGCCATACGCGACCAACGTCGCGGGAATAGAAATATGCCGCAAGCCCATAGGGCGTGCTGTTGGCGAACGCGACCGCCTCCTGTTCCTCCTTGAAACGGAAAAGTGGCGCCACCGGGCCGAAAGTCTCTTCATTCGCTAGGCGCATGTCTGCATTGGCGTTAATCAGCACCGTTGGCTCGAAAAAGGTCAGTCCAAGCGCATGCCGCTTTCCGCCCGTGACGGCCTTGGCGCCCTTGGACAGGGCATCGGCGACATGGGCTTCCACCTTTTTCAAAGCCGCCTCGTTGATGAGCGGCCCTTGCACCACGCCGTCTTCGCCACCCGGCCCAACCTTCATCTTGGACACGCGATCGGCGAGCTTTACGGCGAAAGCATCGTAAACGCCGTCCTGAACGAGGATACGGTTCGCGCAGACGCAGGTCTGACCCATATTGCGGAACTTCGAGGCGATTGCGCCCTCGACGGCCTTGTCGAGATCGGCGTCGTCGAAAACGATGAAAGGCGCGTTGCCGCCGAGTTCCAGCGACACCTTCTTCACCGTGGATGCGCACTGCTCCATGAGGATCTTGCCGACCCGCGTCGAGCCTGTGAAAGTGAGCGCGCGCACAATCGGGTTCGATGTGAGTTCCTTGCCGATCGCTTCTGCATCGCCCGTCACGATATTCAAGACGCCATCCGGAATACCCGCCTCTTTGGCAAGCTCGCCGAGCGCAAGGGCAGTGAGAGGCGTGTCCGGGGCGGGCTTGATGACGGCTGTGCATCCCACGGCAAGCGCGGGCGACACCTTGCGCGTAATCATCGCCAGCGGAAAATTCCAAGGCGTGATCGCAGCGATGACGCCGATAGGCTGGCGCAGCACGATAATCCGGCCGCCCTTCTTGAACGCGGGAATCGTCTCGCCGTAAACGCGCTTGGCCTCCTCGGCATAGAATTCGACGAAGGACGCGCCATAGGCGGCCTCGCCGCGCGCTTCCACGAGAGGCTTTCCCTGCTCCGCGGTCATGAGCCGCGCCAAATCCTCCGCATGCTGAAGCTGCAGCTCGAACCAGCGCCGGAGGATGGCCGAGCGCTCCTTCGCCAGGAGTCCGCTCCAGCCGGGAAACGCTGCGCGCGCGGCCTCGATGGCAGTCCGTGTCTCAGCGGCGCCGAGATTGGGGACTTTTGCAATCACGGCACCCGTCGCAGGGTTATACACAGGGGTATGCGGCTCCCCCGTCCATTGGCCGCCGATGAGGCATTGCTGGCGAATCAAAGTTTGGGAAATCTGGTCCACGGCGCATCCCTTTAAGGCAAGCGTAGGTTTGCGGCATCATGCCGTGCGGCGATCCAAACTACAAGCGCGGCTAGATTGCACTTGTCTGTTTCAAAAATGTCACAAGCGGTTTGCAAACCATACTCAATTTAAAGATGAGTTTGCCTCTAAAAACAACTGAAGGTTATTTTTACCCCAAGGCGAACTTGAGACAACGCTCAAACTCGCCATGGAAACGACGGAGCCCCCGATGACGAGCGTCCTAACACCGGTTTTTTCGCAGAAAAACTCGCCCTATCAAAGCCAAGATCCGAAGGAGCTGGAGGGCGTGGCCGCCGGCAAGCAGGAAACGCGCGAATACCTCGCGGACATGCTCAGGGAGCTGAGCGCCATCGCCGCTTGGGCAGAGCTGAACCGTGCGCGTGACTTGATCGAAGCCGCCCTGCATGAACTCGAACCCACTGAAGAGAGGGAATAACCCCCCAAGCTGTCCCGGCTGCGACTGATGCGGCCATCCCGCAAAACATTATTGATTGCATAGTCTTATAGATGGCCGGGTCAAGCCCGGCCATGACTATTTTGGGTTTCAGCTTAAGCGATCTGCCTCTCCAGCGCGGGCAGGTGTCTTATTTGCCCGGCGGCCGTTGTCCCGGTCCCCGTCCCTGCTGCAACTCCGGTGTCCTTTCGCCCCGATCCTGAGTTGGGGCCCCGGGGCGAGGGGCGGCAGCCGCCGCTTGAACGGCTGCGGCTGCGGCGGCCACTTGGCTTTCATCGGGTCCGGATGACGCCTGAGGCGGGGTCTCCCTAACCGGGGGCCCCTGATCTTGGTTCTGGCCGGGTGCTGCGGCTTGTGCGGGCGCCTCGCGCGCGCCAGGCTGCTGAACGGCTGGCGCTGCGTGAGCTGGCCGATCCATAAGAGGGCGGAGGATTGCGAGGAGCGGCCCGTGGCTTTCCGCAGTCCGCTCAATCGCCCGCCGGATGGGTTCGACAACCACCTCCATATGGTGACCGCTTGCATGGATCATCCAATCCGGCGATTGCGCGATGGCGACATGTCCCTGCCAGAACAGCAAGTCGCCCCGCTGGATGGCATCGATGTTCGCCGGATCCTGCGGTTCCCCCGCCGTCGCCATCTGCATGTCGCTGTCCCGGAGGCAGTGAACGCCCGCGGCTTGCAGTGCGATTTGTACAAGGCCCGAGCAGTCGATGCCGAGCGAAGTCTTGCCGCCCCAGAGATAGGGAACCCCGACAAAGCGCTCAGCCACGCGGACGAAATCCTTGGCCCGCTCGCGGATGCCGACGAGGTGATCGGCAAAAACGAAGCCACCGCGCGACAGCTCGACGAACCGGCCCTCCGGCCTTGCGATAGGGGCGACGGTGCACGAGAAGCTAAGTTTCGTAATCGGCGGCTTTTTCATATCTGCCGCCGGGTAGAGATAGGTCAGGCGCGCGCTGACGCGATGGCTGTTCTCCTCCACCATGCCGGAGAGACAATCGACGGGCATATAGCCGACATACCCGTCCTCGCGGAGCTGCACCCAGGCCCAGCCTTCGCGAAATTCATAGGCCGCAACCAACTCGCCCGACAAAGCTTCGGTGGCGAGCTGCGCATCGAACCTCGGCGCCACGCGGAGCGGCGCTGCGGGGGCCGCCACTTGCCGGATTTCAGGTTCAGCATAGCGCACCGCGCGAATACGGTCCTGCAAGGATGCCGCCGCCAAATCCTCCCGGAACGCGTTGAGACGCGGATCTAGCTGAGTCATGGCAAAGTTTTTCCGTATTCGTTGCGAATGATTTCGAACAACGCCCGTGCGCCTTGAGGCTCGCCGCCCGCGGGCTTGCCCGGAACAGCGCGGGGCACCCAGCCGAAAATGTCGAGATGGACATAGCGCCGGGCGTTTTTCACGAACCGCTTCAGGAACAGCGCGGCCGTGATAGAGCCCGCAAACGGCCCGTTGAAGATGTGATTGACGTCCGCGACCTTGCTCTTGAGGTAGATGTCGTAGGGCATCCACAGTGGCAAGCGCCAGAGCGGGTCGGCCACATGCAGTCCGGCGGTATGAAGATCGGCGGCGAGCTGCTCATCCCCGGTAAAGAAGGGCGGCAGGTCAGGCCCTAGCGCGACGCGGGCCGCGCCAGTCAGTGTGGCGAAGTCGATGAGAAGATCGGGCGCGTCCTCGCTCGCCAGCGCCAGCGCGTCCGCCAGCACGAGGCGCCCTTCGGCATCGGTGTTGGCGATCTCAACAGTCAGCCCCGCGCGGCTCTTGATGATGTCGCCGGGCCGGAAGGCGTTTCCGGAAATGCTGTTGTCGGCGGCCGGAATCAGGATGCGCAAGCGCACCGGCAATTTCGCCGCCATGATCATCGCGCCAAGCGCCATCGCAGTCGCCGCGCCGCCCATATCCTTCTTCATGAGCGCCATGGCTTGCGATGGCTTGAGATCGAGGCCGCCCGTGTCGAAGCAGATGCCCTTGCCAACGAGCGTGACCTTTGGATGCTCTGGCTCGCCCCAGACCAGATCGGCAAGACACGGCGCCCTATTGCTCGCGCGCCCCACGGCATGGATCAGGGGAAAATTCCGTTCAAGAAGCGCGTCGCCTTCGATCACCCGCGCTTCGGCCCCATGAGCGCGGCCGAGATCGCAGAGCGCATTGGCTAAACCGGAGGGACCGAGATCGTTAGCGGGAAGATTGATCAGCTCCCGCGCAAACCAGATGGCCTGGGCTTTCGACACGGCCGCTGTCCGGTCCGCGTCCCTCGGCAAAACAAGCCTGCGAAGCTTTCGAGGCTCCTGGCTGAGATAGCGCCGGAATGCGTAGGCACCCATAAGCCAGGCCAGGACCGCGTCATCGGGCGAACCTGGAAAATCCAGCAACCGGTAGGTTCCCTCCGGAAGGACCGCGGGAAGCGCGCCAAGCTGCATGGCCGTTGCAGGCGAAGGCTCGCCCTCGCCAAGGGCGAACAACACCGCATCGAGGCCAGAGGCGCAGGGAAGGAGCACATGGCTGCCGGCTTTAGCGGTCCATCCCGTGGCTGAGAGCCACGCGGCCTGCGCGGGGGAAACGAACGCGCGCGGATTTTCCTGGAACGCGCCGCCGTTAACGGCCCTAATCGCGACGGCCGGTTCGCCAGCCTCGGCGAGATGGTCTGAGATCTCATCGGCGATGTCTTGGAAAGACACAATCATGGGTGCAGCCTATGCGGGATCGTGGGCCGATCCACTCTTTTCGCGGGCAACGGGTCTTACACGCGATCTTAGATCGAAAAGTGGCGAAGAAAAGGGAATAAGGAACGAACCCCGCCTCCGTCCCATCCCGGAAATCGCCTTCGCGTCTATCGTGGTCCCCGCCTGCGCTTTAGAGGTTCTCGCTATTCGAGCGGAGAAGCAAGCGCCTGACCCCTTATAGTCATGGCCGTGCTTGACACGGCCATCCAGCTAAAACCTCGATTTTATGCGTTATTCTGGATGGCCGCATCAAGTGCGGCCATGATGGCCGCTTTTTCCCGCGTTGAGCGGCAACGCTAATGCTTGATGCCGTGCGGGATCGTTAAACGTTCGGGCTCTAGCCCTCCGCCTGCAATCGCGCCTTCAACTTCGCAGGCAAATCCGGATGCGCCCACGCGCGATGCTCGCCGCAGGCATAGGCTTAGGGCGTTTTCGTGGTAATAAAGCGCGTTCAAGCGGTTGGCGGTACTGCTGTCCCGCTCGCGGACGACCTTCGCCGGCACGCCCGCCACGATGGAATTGGGCGGCACGATCATCCCGGCCCGCACCAGCGCATGCTCGCCGACAATCGAATTTTCGCCAATGACCGCCCCATCCATAATGGTCGCGCCAATCCCGATCAGGCAGTTGTCGCCGATGGTGCATCCATGCACCGTCGCGTGATGCGTGATCGAGCAGAAGGAGCCAATAATTGTTGGCGTCTCATAGCCGACATGGATCATGACGAAGTCTTGGATATTGGTGTAATCGCCAATCGCGATCGAATGGATTTCCGAGCGCGCGACCGTGTAGGGCCAGAAGGAAGAGCCTGTGCCGGCCTGGATTTCACCATAGAGAAGCGCGCTGGGATGCACGAAGGCGGCTCGCGAAACGTCGATCATGCGATTTGCTCCGGCCTATTCCTCTTCGTCCAACGGAAGGTCTTCCTCCACCGGCGGTGGCGGCGGAAGCTTCTCCTTGCGCGTGGGCTTCGGTGCAGCTGTCGCGCGCTTATCGAGATAACGCTCGATGGTCCCGATCAGATCGTCCACCTTGTCCTCGAAAAAGTGGTTCGCACCCGGCACAATCTCATGGCTCACGACAATGCCCCTTTGCGTCTTGAGCTTTTCGACCAGGGTCTTCACGGCATTGACGGGCACCACGCGGTCGCGGTCGCCATTGATCATCAGGCCGGATGACGGGCACGGCGCGAGAAAGCTGAAATCGTAGAGGTTGGCGGGCGGTGCCACCGCGATGAACCCGTCGATCTCCGGCCGCCTCATGAGAAGCTGCATGGCGATCCAGGCTCCGAACGACACGCCGGCGATCCAGCAGGATTTCGCATCGGGGTTGGCAAGCTGAAGCCAATCGAGAGCCGTCGCGGCGTCCGAAAGCTCACCTGGGCCTTGGTCGAACAAGCCTTGGCTCCGGCCGACGCCCCGGAAATTGAAGCGAAGTACCGAATATCCACGCTGGGCAAAGGAGTAGTAAAGGCTATAGACGACCTGATTGTTCATGGTCCCCCCGAATTGGGGGTGCGGATGCAGTATGATCGCGATGGGCGCGCCGGGCGTGGGCTCGTGATGGTAGCGTCCTTCGATCCGGCCGGCGGGCCCGTTAATAATTACTTCCGGCATATTGTTGAACCTCTTCTTCCCGGATTGACCGCCGCGCAATACTTGACTCCAGCAGTCGGAAATCATATGGTACGGCTCTACAGGGTTTTGTGACCCGTTTCAGGTGGCATATCATATCAGACGCGATAATTTCCATGACCTTCGCGCCATGGCTCGAAGGAGGGGCAAGATGCTGCTGAGCACCAAGGGGCGGTACGCCGTAATGGCCATTGTTGAGATTGCCAAACAGAGCCGTGCGACGCCTCTTTCGCTTGGCGAGGTCGCGGAACGCCTCGACCTTTCCCTTGCCTATTTGGAGCAGCTTTTCATGAAGCTGCGGCGCCATGGGCTCGTGCAATCGGTGCGTGGTCCAGGTGGCGGCTATGTGCTGGGACGCGACGCGGGCGCGATCAGCATCGGCGAGATCATGGCGGCTGTCGATGAGCCTTTCAAAATCACCCGGTGCGTAGGCGAGGACCATACCGGATGCGTCTCGACCCGACGCTGCAGCACGCATTATCTGTGGGACGCTCTCGGCGCCCACATTGAGCATTTCCTCGCCACCGCGACACTTGGCGACGTCCTCGGCGGCCGTTTTTCGACGCCACAGGAGATTTTGCTGAGTAGGCTTGCCGCCGGGGCGGAGGTTGGACCATGAACAAGCTGCGCGTTTACCTCGACCATAATGCCACGTCGCCTCTGAGACCCGAGGCGCGCGATGCGATGTGTGCCGCGCTCGACTATACGGGCAACCCGTCTTCGGTTCACGCAGAAGGGCGTGCTGCACGCCAGATCGTCGAGCAGGCGCGCGAAACCATCGCTGCGCTGTTCGGCGTGAGGCCGTCAGGGGTTTATTTCACGTCCGGGGGGACCGAGGCCGCGAACTGGCTCTTGCAGCCGCAAGGAAGCGCGGAACTCGTTCTTTCTGCTGTGGAGCATCGGTGCGTCCTTAAGGGGCACCGCTTTGAGCCGGGCTTCTTCAGCACGGTCCCAGTTTGCAAACGATGGCGTTCTCGATCTTGCTGCCTTCGAGGAGGCTCTGACGATCGATGCCCTGGCCGCGGTTCAAGCCGCGAATAACGAGACGGGCGTGCTGCAGCCGCTGGACGCCATAGCGCAGATCACCAGGGCGAAAGGGGCGGCGCTTGTTTGCGACGCCGTTCAAGCCGCCGGCCGCATTCCGCTCCAATATCTGGAGAAGGCGGACGCGTTGATCCTTTCCGGGCACAAGTGCGGAGGCCCTAAGGGGGTTGGCGCAGTTTTGGTCCGCGATAGCGCCTTCCCACTCCACCCGCTCATCCGGGGAGGCGGACAGGAGCGCAGGCATCGTTCAGGCACGGAGAACGTCGCGGGCATCGCCGGTATGGCGGCGGCTCTCGAAGCGTCGATTGAGGAGCAAGGCGGGTTCGCAACACACGCCGCGGCGTTGCAGGCAAAGCTGGAGAGCGGCCTGCGGTCGGTTGCTCCCGAAGCGGCCGTGTTCGGAGCAGCCACCAACCGGCTCCCGAATACGACATACTTCGCAATTCCCGGAAGAAGCGCGGAGATGTCGCTGATCGCTTTCGATCTTGAGGGCGTCGCTGTAAGCTCAGGCTCAGCGTGCTCTTCGGGAAAGGTCGAGCGGTCGCATGTGCTCGGCGCCATGGGCGTCGATATGCGGCTTGGCAGCGGCGCTATCCGCGTGTCCACCGGCTGGACCACGACGGAAGCGGACATCGACCGGTTTTTGACTGTTCTTGAGAGAATTTGCGGCGCGGGGAAAGCCCGCCAGGCCGCATAGCATTATGGCGCCGGGGCTCGGGCCGCGGCAAGGAGTGATACATGGCAACGCCAGTCCAGGACACCGTTCAGCGCGTTCGCGAGATCGACGTCGACAAGTACAAATATGGCTTTACGACCGACATCGAGAGCGTCAAGGCGCCGAAGGGCCTTAACGAAGATATCGTCCGTTACATATCCGCGAGGAAGGGCGAACCCGAATGGCTGCTCGAATGGCGGCTTGAGGCTTACCGGCGCTGGCGGACGCTGGAAGAGCCGAAATGGGCGCGCGTTCACTACCCCAAGATCGACTACGAAGACCTTTATTACTACTCCGCGCCGAAATCGACCGAGGGACCGAAAAGCCTTGCCGATGTCGATCCGGAACTTATCCGTATGTATGAGAAGCTTGGCATTCCGCTGAAGGAGCAAGCCGTGCTCGCGGGTGTAGAGGGGGCGAAAGTGACGGGTCCGCGCGTGGCCGTCGATGCCGTCTTCGACAGCGTTTCGGTCGTGACCACGTTCAAGGAAGAGCTGAGCAAGGCGGGCGTGATCTTCTGCTCGATTTCGGAGGCGGTCCGGGAGCATCCCGAACTCGTGCGCAAATATCTCGGCAGCGTGGTGCCAACCTCCGACAACTATTTCGCGACGCTCAACTCCGCGGTCTACTCCGACGGCTCTTTCGTCTATGTGCCGGAAGGCGTGCGCTGCCCGATGGAGCTTTCGACCTATTTCCGCATCAACGAGAAGAACACCGGGCAGTTCGAGCGTACGCTCATCATCGCGGACAAGGGCGCCTATGTGAGCTATCTCGAAGGCTGCACCGCGCCCATGCGCGACGAGAACCAGCTCCACGCTGCGGTTGTCGAGCTTGTCGCGCTCGACGACGCCGAAATCAAATATTCGACCGTCCAGAACTGGTATCCCGGCGACAAGGACGGCAAGGGCGGCATCTACAATTTCGTGACGAAGCGCGGCGATTGCCGCGGCCGCAACTCCAAGATCTCGTGGACGCAGGTCGAGACGGGCTCGGCCATCACCTGGAAATATCCGAGTTGCATCCTGCGCGGCGACGGCAGCCGGGGCGAGTTCTATTCCATCGCGGTCTCCAACGGCTATCAGCAAGTCGACAGCGGGACCAAGATGGTGCATCTCGGCAAAAACACGTCGAGCCGCATCATCTCAAAGGGCATCGCGGCCGGCCATTCAGACAACACCTATCGCGGCCTCGTCTCCGCGCACCGCCGCGCTACGGGAGCCCGCAATTTCACGCAATGCGACAGCCTCTTGATCGGCGACCGGTGCGGCGCGCATACCGTGCCCTACATCGAGGCCAAAAATGCGAGCGCGCAGTTCGAACACGAGGCGACAACCTCGAAAATCTCAGACGATCAGTTGTTTTATTGCCTGCAGCGCGGACTGTCCGAGGAAGAGGCGGTGGCGCTGATCGTGAACGGCTTCGTCCGCGACGTGCTCCAGCAACTGCCGATGGAGTTCCTGGCCGAAACGCAGAAGCTCATTTCCATCAGTCTCGAAGGCAGCGTTGGGTGAGCGTCCCTCTCCCATGGGGAAAGGGACAGGGTGAGGGGTTACGGCGGTGGAGAAAGATGGGCGAGAGATCTGCGCCGCGAGAGTACAAATGCCGAGCGAAAGCTGTCTGATTTCTTCTCTGAGGAAGCAAAGCTGATCGTAGAAGTTGATGCGACACGGTCTAAAAAAACGAGACAAGAACAGGGTTCTACAGGAAGCGGGATATATCGTGCTTCGGTTTTGGAATAACGACGTTCTAGCCAATATCGAGGGTGTTCTCACAGAAATCGTGAAGACCGCCAAGGCCGGATCCCCTCACCCGGTCCCTCTCCCCATGGGAGAGGGGACGATGCTGCGAGGGATTTACTGATCATGGCGCTGATTTTCACAGGGGTGTTCGGGCTGTTTCTCGCTCTTGCGGGGTCAGTCTTTCTAGCGTCGCCGGAGGTGGCCGTATCGGCCTTCGGAATTGATCCGTCGCATATGGCCGACCTCGGGCTCGCTCCCGCTCTCGGTGTGCGGCAGATCGTTTATGGCTTGACGCTCGCCGCGCTGGCGGTTGCCCGGAAGCCGGCGGCGCTTGGCATCGTCCTGCTTTTGGGCGCGCTGGTGCCGCTTGGGGACTACTTCGTCGCGGGTAAAATACTGGGCCATGCGCAAGCCATCCGTCAGCTTATAACGCTGCCGGTGTTTCTGATCTTGGGACTGGTTCTGGTGCGCAAATGACGAAACCTATCGTAAACATAGCGGATGTGCCTCTTCGCGAGCATGCTCACGGTGAGAGCTTCGCGGCTCAGCTTGGGCGCATAGGGCCGCTGATTGGCGCGCAAAAGCTTGGCTGCCAGCTCCACGTTGTCCCGGCAGGCAAGAAGGCCTTCCCCCGCCATGCGCATCACGCCAACGAGGAAATGATGATCGTCCTGTCCGGGCAAGGAACGTATCGTCTGGGCGATGAAACCTTTCCGGTGCGCGCCGGCGATGTGATCGCAGCGCCTTCTGGCGAGGGAGAGACTGCCCATCAAGTCATGAATACCGGTGCGGAAGAACTGCGCTACCTTTGCTTTTCGACGCGCTTCGATCCGGATGTCGTCGAGTATCCCGACTCAGGGAAATTCGGCGTCGCCTCCATGGTCCCCGAGGGCAAGGGACTGACGAGCGCGCAGTTGGCCTATGTCGGGCGTCTGGACTCAGCGGTGAATTATTGGGATGGAGAAGAATAGAGGCGCCAGATGACATACTGGTTCAGACCCAAACGCTACGGGTACGGCGCAACGCCATCCAATTGGAAAGGCTGGTTTTTAACGGCCGCGTTCGTGGGCCTGGCCGCTGGCCTTGCGTGGTTGCTGGAGCCAGGCCGGAGCGGGAGCATGCAGGGCTTGCTGGTTTGGTATGCCGCTTTGATCGCGGTGATCGTGCCGTTTGTTTGGATTGCCTGGAAAAAAACCGATGGGACCTGGCGCTGGCGCTGGGGAGCCAGCGGCAAAGAAAAAGTAGGAAAGTAGATGCTCGAAATCAAAGATTTGCACGCCGAAATCGACGGCAAGGAAATTCTGAAGGGATTCAATCTCACCGTGCCGAAGGGCGAGATCCACGCAATCATGGGTCCGAACGGTTCGGGCAAGTCCACGCTCGCGTATGTGCTGGCGGGCAAGGAAGATTACGAGGTCACGGCAGGCTCGATCACTTGGGACGGCAAGAATCTGTTGGAGATGGAGCCCAACGAGCGCGCGCATGCAGGTGTGTTTCTTGCATTTCAATATCCCATGGAAATACCGGGGGTAGCCTCCTTGACCTTCCTGCGCACGGCCTTGAACGCTCAAAGGAGAGCGCGCGGCGAGGGCGATATGCCTATCCCAGACTTCATGCGCACAGTTCGCACTCAGGCTGAAAAGCTCGGCATGTCGATGGAGATGCTGAAGCGCCCGGTGAACACCGGCTTCTCCGGCGGCGAAAAAAAGCGGCACGAGGTTCTGCAAATGGCGCTCTTGCAGCCCACGCTTTGCATCCTCGACGAGACCGATTCCGGAACTCGACATCGATGCGATCCGGGTCGCGGCCGAGGGGGTCAACGCATTGCACTCGCCGGACCGCGCCATTGTGGTCATCACGCACTATCAGCGCCTCTTGAACTACATCGTGCCCGACAAGGTGCATGTCATGGCGCGCGGCCAGATTTTGCGCTCCGGCGGGAAGGAACTCGCGCTGGAGCTCGAAGAGTCAGGGTACGCGGCCTACGGCGCTGAAGCGGCTTAAGGGACACCGATGACGATCCAATCAACCACGATCAGGCCGGCCGTTACACCCGCGGAGCAGCGCTTTATCGATCTTTACGCGAGCGTTGCGGAGCGTCTGCCAGGCGCCCGGCATGCGGGCGTCCGCGCTTGGCGCGAGGCGGCCCTCGACCGCTTTGTTGGGCTCGGCATGCCTCATCGCCGCATCGAAGAATGGAAATACACCGACCTGCGCACGCTGATGCCAGAAGTTCATCCGTTGGCGGGGCTTCTGCCCGCGCTTGCCGCGGATATCAGCGTGGAGGCCGTGACAGGCAAGGCGTTGGCGCATCTCGATGCCTATCGCGCGGTTTTCGTAGACGGCTTGTTCCGTCCGGACCTTTCGACGGTCCAGGAGGCGGCAGCGGTGACGTTCGAGCCCCTTCGGGCAGCCCTCGATAGGGGGGACAGCGTAGCGGATGCGCTTACGCAACGCCCTCCCATCGACCGCGATGCGATCGCTGCGCTGACGACGGCCTTTGCAACCGACGGCGTCATCCTTTCCGTGCCGCCGGGCGCGCGGCCCGATAAGCCCATTCACCTTATTTTCATTGGCTCTGCCGCGCCTCATCTCGCCGCGATAAAGAACGTCATCGGCATTGGAGAAGACGCGGATGTTTCGTTGATCGAAACGCACGCGACGGCAAGCGGATCCCAGACCTTCGCCTACATGCGCCTCAGCATCGCAGCTGGCGCGGCCGTGAAGCATGTCCGCTTCAACACGGGTTCGAAGCACCTGTCTTCAGCATCGGTGAACCTTGGTGCACGCAGCCAGTACGATCCTGCGCAGATGACCGTTGACGGCGCGCTGACCCGCGCACAGGTCCGCATCCGCTTCGATGGGCCGGAGGCTCGGTGCCACTATGCCGGCGCGATGTTGCTTCGCGGCCGTTCGCACGCCGATTTCACGCTCGTTGTCGAGCACGCCGCGGAGGCTTGCGAAAGCCGCGAACTCGTCAAAGCCGTCGTGGACGGGCGCTCGCGCGGCGTGTTCCAGGGCAAGGTCATCGTCGAGCGCGGGGCGCAGAAGACCGACGGCAAGCAGATGGCCAATGCGCTGCTTCTTTCGGACGAGGCGGAGTTCGAACTCGAAGCCCGAGCTTGAGATTTTTGCCGACGACGTCGTTTGCGGCCATGGCGCTACGGCGGGTCAGCTCGACGGGGACATGCTGTTTTATCTGCGCGCGCGGGGTATTCCTGAACCGGAAGCCCGCGCTCTGCTTATCGCGGCATTTGTTGGCGAAGTGCTCGGGGAGATCGAGAATGAGGCCCTGCGCACAGCGTTGGAGGAGAAAGCCGGTGAATGGCTTTCCACGAACTAATTCGGGGCTAATACCCCTCATCCTGCCTCTCTTCCATTGGGAGAGGGACAGGGTGCGGGGTAGTTGGCTTGGAGAACAATCATGACGCTCGTGCCAAGAAATATCCAAGCGCAGCCCTACGATGTAGAGGCCATCCGCGCCGACTTTCCGGCGCTTTCCCTGCAGGTGCATGGCAAACCGCTCGTCTATCTCGACAACGCGGCGAGCGCGCAGAAGCCGAAGGCAATGCTCGAAGCGCTGATGAAGTCCTATCGCGAAGAGTACGCGAATGTGCATCGCGGGCTGCATGAACTGGCCAACCTCGCGACGGAAGCTTATGAGGGCGCGCGGACACGCGTGGCGAAATTCCTGAACGCAGAGAGCCCGCAGCAAATCATCTTCACCAAGAACGCGACCGAGGCGATAAACCTCGTCGCGCAATCCTTCGGCGGGGTCCATATCGGCGAGGGCGACGAGATCGTGCTCTCCATCATGGAGCACCACTCGAACATCGTGCCGTGGCACTTCCATCGCGAGCGGCGCGGCGCGGTTATCAAATGGGTTCCGGTTACGGATCGGGGCGAGTTCCGCATCGAGGATTTCGAGGCTGCGATCACGCCGCGCACGAAAATGGTCGCGATCACGCAGATGTCGAACGTGCTAGGTACGGCCGTGCCGGTGAAGGAGGTCTGCAAGATCGCGCATGCGCACGGCGCTTATGTGCTCGTCGACGGCAGCCAGGGTGCGGTTCATCTCTCCGCCGACGTGCAAGACATCGATTGCGATTTCTACGTCTTTACCGGGCACAAAGTTTATGGCCCGAGTGGCATCGGCGCTCTCTATGGCAAGCGCGAGCATTTGGAGGCCATGCCGCCCTATCAGGGCGGCGGCGAGATGATCGAGACCGTGACCATGGACCGGGTCACCTATAACGATCCGCCCCACCGTTTCGAGGCCGGAACGCCACCCATCGCGGAAGCGGCCGCGCTGACCGCCGCACTGGATTACATGGACGGCATCGGCAAAGAGCGTATCCGCGTCCATGAGGACGGGTTGCGCCGCTATGCCGAAGAGCGGCTGCAGCCGATGAACTCTCTCCGGATCATCGGCCAAGCCGCACATAAAGGCCCAATCCTCTCGTTTACGATGGAAGGCGCGCATGCCCATGACGTGGCCACCATCCTCGACCGGTCTGGCATCGCGGTCAGGGCTGGAACGCACTGCGCGGAGCCTTTGCTCGCGCGCTTTGGCGTGACGGCCACCTGCCGGGCCTCTTTCGGCCTCTACAACACGCGCGCCGAGGTGGACGCGCTCGCAGAGGCCCTGCAAAAAGCGGAGCGTTTGTTCAAATGACGGACATGATGGACGAAGGGAAGGTTTTCGTGGAAACAGCGCCTTGGGACGGGCCGCAAGAGCCGCCCCACCATAAAGACTTGCCGGAGCCTTGCGCTCACACGGTCGAGGTGGCGAAGGATTTTACGGGCGAAGGCGCGATCCCAGAGGAAGAGCTGGAGCGCATCACGCAAGGCATCATTGCCGCGCTCAAGACCGTTTATGACCCCGAGATCCCCGTTGATATTTACGAGCTTGGGCTCATTTATAGGATCGATATCAACGACGAGCGCTCGGTCGACATCGAGATGACCCTAACGGCTCCTGGATGTCCGGTTGCGGGTGAGATGCCGCAATGGGTCGAAAATGCGGTGGGCGCCGTTGAAGGCGTGGGCGTGGTGAAGGTTGAGATCGTGTTCAACCCGCCCTGGGACCCTGGCCGGATGTCCGACGAGGCCCGGGTCGCATTGAATATGTTCTAGGCGCTTGCATGGCCGCACTCGATGCAGCCATCTAGGCGCGGTTTCGGCCGGATGGCTGGGTCGATCCCGGCCATTGACGACAAGACGGGAGCAAATCTATGGCAAGGGCCAGACAGAAAGTCGTGACATTAACGGACGCTGCGGCTGAGCGCGTGAAGGCTCTCCTGGCTCGCTCCGAGACCCCTCTCGCGGGCTTGCGCGTGGGCGTCAAGAAGGGCGGCTGTGCCGGCATGGAATACACCATGGAATACGCCGCCGCAGCGAGCCCCCTTGATGAAGTCGTCGAGGATAAGGGTGTGCGGCTCCTTATCGATCCGTCCGCGATCCTGTTTCTGCTCGGTACCGAGATGGATTACCGCACCGATAAGCTGACCTCGGGTTTTGTGTTCAACAACCCCAATCAGACGAGCGCCTGCGGTTGCGGCGAAAGCGTGGAAATTCAGCCCGTGCAGCAATAGGCCAGTTCAGTTCTGCCGGCCGAGGTCTGCTTCCAAGCCGTAAAGCGGACGAAGGTAAGTTGCCCCCGCCGGTAATCGAAGGGGCGACAGAAGCCCGGCTAACGGGCGTGGCGCATTCCTGCCGTCAGCCGCGGCGGCTAGTCTGCGCTCCGAGTGGCCGCCACCAGCAAATTGGAACGGCCTGCCGCGCAACGGAATTGAAGATCGTGATTGCGATCTTTTCCGCTTGCGGTGAGCATGACGAGCTTGTTGGGCATTTTTAGATGGTTCCGGCATCCGCTTCCGGCTAAGGAGGCGCGGCGGGCCAAGCTCGTGATCGTAGGCGCAGGCTTCGGCGGATTGAACGCGGCGCAAGCTCTCCGGCATGCCCCCGTCGAGATCACGATCGTCGACCGGCAGAATTATCATTGTTTTCAGCCGCTTCTCTATCAAGTCGCGACCGCTGCCCTCTCCCCGGCGGACATTGCATGGCCGATCCGCACGCTGTTCCGGTATCAGAAAAACGTAACGGTTTTGCTCGCTGCGGTTACAGGCGTCGACACAGCCGCGAAACTGGTTCTGGCAGGCGCGGACAGGTTTCCTTACGACTATCTTATTCTGGCATCCGGGGCGACGCACTCTTATTTCGGCCATCCGGAGTGGGAGGCGTTTGCTCCTGGACTGAAGACGATCGAGGATGCAACCGCAATCCGGCGCGCCATGCTACTGGCCTTCGAGAAGGCCGAACTGGCACACACGCCCGAAGAGCGAAAACGTTACCTCAGCTTCGCGATTGTTGGCGGCGGCCCGACCGGCGTCGAGATGGCGGGTGCTATCGCCTCCATCGCGCGGGAGACGTTGCAACCGGACTTTCGCCATATCAACGCGAAGGACGCGACGATCAAGCTCATCGAGGCGGGGTCGCGCATTTTGCCCGCGTTGCCGGAGGACCTGAGCGCTTATGCGACGCGCGCGCTCACCAGCATGGGGGTGGAGGTCGAAACTTCGACGGCCGTCACCTGCTGCAACGCAGACGGCGTCGAAACTGCCAAGGGCTTCATCGAAGCCGCCACCATCATCTGGGCCGCGGGCGTGATCGCCTCACCCGTAGCGAAATGGTTGGGCGTGAGTGCTGACAGGGCTGGGCGTGTGGAAGTCACCGGCGATCTCTCCGTCCCCGGCCACCCCGATATTTTTGTGATCGGGGACGCGGCTCTGGTGCGCAGGCCAGACGGGAAGCCCGTGCCCGGCATTGCCCCTGCGGCGAAGCAAATGGGGGAGTATGTGGGCAAGAAGATCGCGGCGGAATTACAAGGAAAGAACGTAGGGCCTTTCCACTACCGGCATCAGGGCGATCTTGCCACCATCGGGCGCGGCGCGGCGGTTGTGAAACTGAAGCGGTTCACCTTGACGGGGCTCTTGGGATGGCTCTTCTGGAGCATCGCCCACATCTATTTTCTCGTCGGCGTGAGGAACCGGCTTGCCGTCGTGTCGAACTGGCTCTGGAACTACATCACGTTCCAGAGCGGCGCCCGCCTGATCACCGGCTATGACAGTGAAGGCAAAACCGCAGTCACGCCGCACAAGCCCGCGCAACAGCACCCCGAGGGAGCGGCACGGAATGCACACGGGGCGGAGCAGGCGGCCGGCGGATAGGGCTGGTGAGCATCCGTGCCGCCGTCTTAAGGGAGTTGCCTCCCCTCATGGTTCGAGACGGCCTGCGGCCTCACCACGTGGGGGGCCTCAACCTCACTACGAGGCAATGACCTCATCCTGAGGAGCCGCCATCGGCGGCGTCTCGAAGGATGCGGTTCGGAGAGTATAGACCGGGACTTCGGGCCATCTGCCCGTCCCGAACTGCTCCCAAGCCGGCTGCTCCGGGAACCTTTCTGCCGCCGTGACGGTTCCGATGCCGTTGGCCGCGATGTGCTGGGCCTGACACGGAAAGAAATTCATGTGTGGTTTCAGCGGCGAACTCGCCCTCAAAGAGACGGCCGATCCGTACGCCCTGGCAAGGATGACCGCGACTCTCAAGCGGCGCGGCCCCGATGCCGGCGGCCTTTTCGTCGAAGACCGCGTTGGGCTCGGGCATCGGCGACTTTCGATTCTCGGCCTGAGCGCGGCCTCGCATCAGCCGATGATCGATTCTGACCTCGGCCTCGGCATCGTTTTCAACGGCTGTATCTATAATTTCCGGGAACTCCGGGCGGAGCTGCAAGCGCAAGGCTTCCGGTTTTTCTCGGATGGCGACACCGAGGTGATCCTGAAGGCTTACGCAGCCTGGGGGCCGCGATGCGTAACGCGCTTCTACGGCATGTTCGCCTTCGCGATCTGGGAGCGCGACAGCGGCCGCCTGGTGCTCGCGCGCGACCGGCTCGGCATAAAGCCGCTGTATCTCGCCGAGACCCCTGGGAAGCTCCGGTTTGCATCGACGTTGCCTGCGCTGCTGGCAGGCGGCGGCACGGATAACGCCATCGATGCCGAAGCCCTCCACTATTACATGAGCCTGCATGCGCTCGTGCCCGCGCCGTTGACCATCCTGAAGGGCATCCGGAAAATCCCTCCCGCGACAGTTCTGATCGTCAATCCCGACGGTTCGCCGCAGGAGGACGTGTATTGGACGCTGAGCGTCGGCGCGCGCGAGGAAGACAGCGCGCTTAGCGAGGACGATTGGCGGCAGGGCGTGCTCGAATCGCTTCGCAAGGCGGTGAAGCGCAGGCTTGTCTCCGATGTGCCCACGGGCGTGCTCTTGTCGGGCGGCCTCGATAGCTCGCTGATTGTGGCACTGCTCGCGGATATGGCGGCGGACATGCCCGAAACGTTCTCCATCGGCTTCCAATCCGTGGGTGGCGTCGAGGGCGACGAGTTCAAATATTCGGACCTCATAGCGCAGCACTTCGGGACCCGGCACCATCGCATGCACATCGACGCCGCCCGGACGCTGGACGCGCTGCCGGAAGCCATCGAGGCGATGTCGGAGCCCATGATGAGCCACGACGCGGTGGGCTTCTACCTCTTGGCACAGGAGGTTTCGAAACACGTCAAGGTGGTGCAGAGCGGGCAAGGCGCGGACGAGGTCTTCGGCGGCTACCACTGGTATCCGAAGCTGATCGGCTCCAAGGATGCAACGGCGGACTACGCAAAGGTTTACTTCGATCGCGACCATCGCGAAATGCGCGAGGTGCTCACCGCCGATTACCTCGGCGGCGATTACAGCCGTGA
Source organism: uncultured Alphaproteobacteria bacterium (assembly GCA_963817705.1). Taxonomy (GTDB): domain Bacteria; phylum Pseudomonadota; class Alphaproteobacteria; order Rhizobiales; family Rhodomicrobiaceae; genus Rhodomicrobium. The sequence continues at coordinate 350,184 of CAWFPF010000001.1, read as the reverse complement.
CTTCGTCGCGCGCTATTTCGACAGCGTCGCAAGCCCCTCCCCGGTGGACAAGGCGCTTCAGCTCGATGCGGCGATCATGCTGGTCGACGATCCTGTGAAGCGCGTCGACAATATGGCGATGGCCTGGGGACTCGAAGCCCGTGTGCCGTTCCTCGATCACGAGGTGGTCGAGTTTGCCGCCCGCATACCCGCCGGTCTCAAGGTCAAGAACGGCGGCAAATACATTCTGAAGGAGGCCTCGCGGCAGGTTGTGCCGGATGAGGTCATTGACAGGCCCAAGGGTTATTTCCCGGTTCCGGCGCTGAAATTCATTCGCGGACCGATCCTCGAATTCGTCCGTGGCGTGCTCACGAGCGATACCGCGCGCAACCGCGGACTGTTTCAGCAATCCTATATCGCGCGGTTGCTCTGCGAACCCGGAGGGGGAATTGACCCCAAAGGGAAATTCCAAGCTCTGGCAAATCGCCGTCCTCGAATATTGGTTGCAAGCCCATGGCCTCTGACACTGCGCCGGATGGCAGCTACAGCTTTGGCATCGAGGAGGAGTATTTCCTCGCGGACACCGGTACTTTCGAGGTTGCCGCTCCAAACATCCGAAGCGCTCTTTCGGGAGTTCGGGGCCAGGAGCGATGGAACGGCGGAGAGGGAGTCGCTGCAGGCGCAGATGGAGGTGAGCACCGCGCCCTCCTTGTCCGTGGACGCGGCGCGGGAGCAATTGCGCAGCTTGCGCCTCGCGTCTGCCGAAGCCGCGCGAAAGCATGGTTTTGCACTCCTCGCGTCGGGCACGCATCCGCTCGCGCGATGGCGGGAGGTTTCCCCCTCGTCATCGGAGCGCTATTTCAAAGTGATGGACATGTTGCGGATGATCGGCCGTCGCAACATGCTTTGCGGCATGCACGTCCATGTGGAACTGCCGGACCCGCGTCGCCGCGTGGATGTGATGACCCGTTTGGTGCCGTATCTGCCGCTGTTCATCGCCCTTTCGGCGTCGTCCCCCTTCTGGCAAAGCGCGGAGACAGGGCTCATGGCGTACAGGCCAGCGGCTTACGACGAGCTGCCCCGGAGCGGAATTCCCGAGCTGTTCGGGAGTGAAGAGGAGTATGACCGTTACGTCTCGGCCCTGACTCAAGCAGGCGCGATCGAGGACGCCAGCTATATCTGGTGGATGGTGCGCCCGTCTCTCAAATATCCGACGCTCGAACTTCGGGCGCCCGATGTCTGCACGAGGCTCGACGATGCCATGGCCATTGCCTGCCTCTATCGCGCGCTCGCCCGGCACCTCTTCAGGACGCCAGAAAGGAACGCGGGCCTCACCCCTGCGGACCGTGCCATCGCCGTCGAAAACAAATGGATTGCACAGCGATACGGCGTTCATGGCACCTTCGCGGGCAGGCGCGGGCCGCAAAGCGTTGCGCAGTTCCTGGACGAAATCATCGCGATGACCGCCGAAGATGCTGCCGCGCTTGGCTGCTCAAACGAAATCGAGCACTGCCGCGTCATCATTTCGGGTGGCACTTCGGCTGATTGCCAGCTACGCTTACACCAGGAGAGGAAGCATGAGGGCAGCGAGGCCGCGCTCCAAGCGGTAGCCCGGTGGATCGCCGGGGAAACGCTCGCCTGTTAGCAGCTTCCGCCGCACCCTATGTGCCGTTGGATCGCATACCGGGGATTGGAAATCCCCTTGGAGAATTATGTCACCGAACCGGAACATTCGCTGATCTCGCAGAGCCTCAATGCGCTCGAAGCCACCGCCAGCATCAATGGCGACGGGTTCGGGCTTGGCTGGTACGGCGAATACGAGGAGCCGGGCCTTTACCACGAGGTCACTCCGGCCTGGTCTGACAAGAATCTTCTCCATCTGTGCCGTCACATCCGCTCGCGGCTCTTCTTCGCCCACGCGCGGGCGGCAACGGCGACGCCGGTGTCCCGGTTGAATTGCCACCCCTTTGCCTTCGACCGCTGGATGTTCATGCATAATGGATTCATCGGGAACTGGAACCGCCTCCGCCGTTCCGTCGAGGATCTCATTCCCGATCATCTCTACCCTGCTCGAACCGGCACCACGGATTCGGAAGCCATTTTTCTTGCCATTCTTGGAGTTAGCTCCGCCGGAGATCCGGTTGCAGCCGCAAAGAAAATCATGATCGAGCTTAAGCGGATCGGTGGCGAGGGAGATGGGGGCAATCAGGTTCGCTTTACGGCTGCACTGACGGATGGGAGCACGATCTACGCCTTTCGTTACGCCGTGAACGATAGTGCGAACACGCTCTATTACAGAAGCAACCGGGACGGCACCGTTATCGCTTCCGAGCCGCTCGACGCAGACCGGGACCTGTGGACTCCGGTTCCGGAGAACCATGTCTTGATCGCCGAGCCAGATACGGCTCCGCGGATATTTCCGTTCATTCCAGAGTGATGCTGGGCTAACCCAATCGGAACAACGTGATTGGATAACCATTTAGGCCCCTTGTGGAGAGAGAACTCTCCCGATCCTCTGACAGCTTGGTTCTTTCGCCGGCGCCGTGGCTGTGCACATCGATAACTCAGGTTCAGGCATGAGGCTGATCTTTGCGATCCCTGGCGATCCCGGCTTGCTCACCGGCGGTTATTGTTATGCAAGGGAGGTCCTGGCGCTCTTTCCCGATTTCGGAGTTGACGCCATGCGTCTGCGATTGCCTGACCGTTTTCCAGATCCTGGGCCTGATGACTTGGAAGTAGCGGTTCGCGCGATCAACGGAAAACTTTCGCCAAGCGATCTGGTTTTGATGGATGGGCTGGCATTCGGCGCTTTCACTGAAACGGCGATCCGCGCCATAAACGCACCCATTATAGCGCTGTGCCATCATCCCCTGGGACTGGAGGCCGGCCTTGAGCCCGAACGGAGCCGCGCGCTGCTGGCCTCGGAGAAAAAGGCGCTCGCACATGCAACCCGCGTCATCGTGACGAGCGACTTCACGGCACGCACGCTGCAAGAGGATTTCGGCCTAGCCGCGGCCCGCATTTCAGTCGCGCCGCCCGGCACCGCGCCCGCCCGGCGCGCTGAAGGCTCCGGCGGTTCTCTCTCGTTGCTGGCCGTTGGCTCGATCACCCCGCGCAAGGCGTTCGATGTCCTCGTGGAGGCGCTGGCAGGCCTTACGGACACCGCTTGGCGCCTGAGAATCGTGGGCGGCGCGCGGCATTCGCCCTATACGGCAGCGGCCTTGGCAAGGCTGATCGAGGCTCGCGGCCTCGGTTCGCGTGTTGAATGCCTGGGCGAGTTGCAGGGGGCGGCGCTGGACGATGTTTACCACCGCAGCGATGTCTTCGTTTCATCCTCGCTCTACGAAGGCTATGGAATGGCGCTCGCGGAGGCCATGGCGCGGGGCTTGCCGGTCGTCACGGCGACAGGAGGGGCGGCCGCTGAAACCGTGCCCGATGACGCCGCGCTGAAAGTCCCGCCCGGCGATGCCGCCGCTTTGCGGGAAGCGCTAAGGGCAGTCATCGCTGACCTCGGCCTTCGCGAACGTCTCGCTGGCGCGTCATGGCGAGCGGGGCAGACCCTGCCTACTTGGCGCGACACGGCCGGTATTATCGTAAGCGTGGTCAATGAGGTGGCTTTGGCTTCGGCATGAGCGGCTTTTCACCGGAATGGCTCTCTCTGAGAGAACCTGCCGACCATCGCTCGCGTAACGGGGACGTGCTCGGCGAAGTGGTCATAGCCTTCAGCGGCCGCGAGCACATCACCATCGCCGATCTTGCTTGCGGCACAGGCTCAAACCTACGCGGTCTTATTCAGTACCTGCCGAAGCGGCAGACGTGGCGTCTTGTCGACTCCGATCCGTATCTGCTCGCCGCTGCGCACCAGACCCTGATTGCCTTCGCGGACGAAGTCTTATCCAGCAGCCCGCTTAGATTTCGTAAGCAAAGCCATGTCATAGACGTGAACTTCGAGCATTTGGACCTCAAAACTCAGCTTGGCCGCGCGCTTGAAGGGGCATTCGATCTCGTCACCGCGGCTGCCTTCTTCGACCTTGTTTCTTCAAGCTGGATCGAGCAATTCTGCACGGAACAGAAGGCCCGGAACCTGCCCCTTTACACCGTCCTGAACTATTCGGGCGAGCAAGTCTGGCACCCAGCCCATGCCGCCGATGCTGCGGTGTTTCAGGCCTTTCATAGGCATCAGACGATGGACAAGGGCTTTGGCCCCGCGGCCGGCCCGCGAGCAGCGAGCATTCTGGAACAGATATTAGAAGGCCGCGGTTATCGTGTTTCGGCAGGCGCAAGTTTCTGGCGGCTTGGTAGGAATGACACAGCACTCATCGCAGCTCTCGCGGACGGTATCGCTTCCGCCGCTTCCGAGACGGGCCTTGTGGCAGCGGACTGGCGTCTGGCCCGCGTTGCGGCGGCACAGTGCGAAATCGGCCACCTCGACCTCTTCGCGCATCCATCCGCGAATCCTGAACAACCGGGAAGGCATCTCAAGCGAGTGTGAGCCGTCACATCAACCGCGATGACCATCGAGATTTGCAATCCAGAAATGCAAGCGTATGCGGAGGCCTCCTACGCGCCGATCGTTCATGCGGCGCCCGGACGTCCGTTTGTCATCGCACAGCTTGGGCAATCGCTCGACGGGCGCATCGCCACGGTAACGGGCGAAAGCAAATGGATCAATGGCCGTGGCGCGCTTGACCACGTCCACCACCTTCGCGCCATCGTGGATGGCGTCGTTGTCGGGGCCTGCACGGCGATCGCAGACGACCCGATGCTTACCGTCCGCCGCGTTAGCGGGCGCAATCCCGCGCGGATTGTTATCGATCCATCCGGCCGGGTTCCGGCGGCGGCGCGCTGCCTGGCCAGCGATGGAGCACGCCGCATCGTCGTCTCGGGGCGCGAAATGAGGTGTGAGGACGGCGTCGAAGTTATCCCCCTGCCTTGCGTAGACGGCAAAATCAGGTGCGAGGACATCGTAGGCGCCCTTTTCAGCCGGGGACTGAGGCGGCTGCTGATCGAAGGCGGCGCTGCAACGGTGTCGGCCTTTATCGGCGCCGGCGCTATCGACAGACTGCATGTTCTCGTGGCGCCCCTGGTGATCGGTTCGGGCAAGATTGGGATAGACCTCCCGGCCATCGCGCATCTGGCCGAAGCCCGCCGCCCAAAAGTGCAGACGTATCAGCTCCCTGGCGGCGATGTGCTGTTCGATTGCGATATGCGAGCGAAGAAGGACTAAATCATGGACACAATCACGACCGCCACGACTGCTACGAGTTCAGTACGATACAGCCTCTCGGCCCGGTGGTTTCACTGGATCACATTTCTTTTCGTCGCGGTTCTTATTCCGACCGGCATCGTGATGGCGGACCGGGGAGCGCGCGACATCTGGGACTCGCTCACCAATAATCTCTACAGCACCCATAAACTTATCGGCTTCACGCTGCTTTGGATGATCGTGCTCCGGCTTGGCTATCGCCTGTTCTTCGGCACGCCCCAGCCGGAGCCTGGGCTGCTTTCCTGGCAGAGAACGCTGAGCCGGGCCAATCACTGGGCGATGTACGCCCTCCTCGTCGCCATGCCGATTCTCGGCTGGATCGGCGTTTCGATGTTCCCAGCTCTCGACATCTTCGGCTTGTTCAACCTTCCCAGTATCGCGAGCAAGAGCGGCGCAGCCGATCAGGTCCTTTACATTCATAAATCGCTCGCCTTCGTGCTCATCGCGCTCGTGAGCCTGCACATCCTGGCGGCGTTGTATCATTACTTCATCCGGAAGGATGGCGTTCTGCAGCGCATGCTCCCGGCAGCTAGAAGGCGATCCTGAAGCGCCTATGCCCGCACGGGTCCTTCATAGGAAGCCCTCGCAAGATCGGTCTCGTGCAGCGTGACGCGGATTTTTGCGAGGCTTTTAGCGTCCTCGCCGAGTGCGCCGGACCGAATGGCCTCCGTGATCTGGTCGAAGATGTGCTTGCAAAGATATTCCGTTGTCGTAAGCGCCCCTCGCAGTTCCTCGACACAATCCAGATTCCGGAAGGCAAGAGGATGCAGCGCCCAGCGGAGAACGTCATGTGCCGCGGCAATGTCGACGACAACATTGTGCTTGGTGAGCGACTCCCTGAAGAAAGCGACATCGATCAGGAAGGTGGCTCCGTGCAGATTCTGAGCGGGTCCGAAGAAGGGATCCGGCAGACTATGGGCAATCATGATGCGATCGCGGACTTCGACGGCGTACATGGGGTTTCTCTTTCGCCAAGCGGCACTGAGCGCGCCGTTACTGCGTCTCTCGAAAATACCGGATGACCGGGGCCAATCCCGGCGCACCCGGGCGAAGAAGCTCCGGAAGGCGCGCGGCGGCCTCTTCGATTGGGATTTCAACAGCCGTGAGCAGGTCGAGTTCCGGAGCGGCGAGGAGGCCAAGCGCGGCTTCCATGCGCCGTCTGTGGCTCCATCTTGGCCGCCGGCTTGCTGGGACATGACCCACTTGCGACGAGATGAGTTTGAGCCGCCGGCTGTGAAACCCTCCTCCCAGCGGCGCGGGCGTGGCGCTTTCCCCGCCATACCAGGACAGTTCGGCGATGACCGCCTCAAACCCACCGCAGGCGATCGCCGTAGCAAGCCCCTGCGGGGTGGCACTGGTGTGAAAGACCACGTCGCAATCCGCGGGCGCTCCATCCGGCGTGGCGAAGCGGCAGCCCATCGCCGTGGCGAGTTCATGCCGCTCCTCGCTGACATCAACGAGGGTCACTTCGGCGCCGGGAAGACGGCCCGCCAAGAAGCCCAGCAGTAATCCGACGGCGCCCGCACCGATAATCGCAATGCGATCCGACGGGGCTGCACCGGAATCCCACACAGCATTAAGAGCCGTTTCCATAGTGGCTGCGAGCGTCGCGCGGCGGGCCGTAACGCCTTCGGGTACGGCGAAAGCCATGGCCGTTGGCGCGATGAAGATGTCCTGATGCGGATGCAGTACAAAAACGGTGCGGCCAAGCAAGTCTGTATCGCCTTGCTCGACACTGCCCACAGCGCAGTAGCCATACTTGACTGGGTGGGGAAACGTGCCTGCCTGCATGGGACAGCGCATCCGCTCGTGCTCGCTCTCGCCAACCCCGCCGGACAGAACGACACGCTCAGTGCCGCGGCTAACCCCGCTATAGAGCGAGCGGACGACGATTTCGCCTAGGCGTGGCGCCCCTAGCTGTTCGGTTCGCAGCTCGGCTTTCCCAGGCGCCGTGTACCAAAGGGCCCTCGCTTGCCGTTTGCCATCCGCAATATCAGACTTTTCATCCATATTGTGCGCCGCCCTGTGGGATGTCAGGCGGGAAACGCTCTCCTTGGCATCAGGCTCCCCGGCTTTCCGCGAATTCGCGAAACCGGCCAGGGGGAACCTGCTCCCGGCTCCCCTGTTTGGGTTGCAACCAAAACAAGGAGCATCCCGATGAAATCCATCATCCTGCCCGCACTCGCAGCCGCTCTTGCTCTTGCCACGCCGGCTCTCGCTCAGGCACCGGCCGGAGCCACTGCTCAGACGCCGCCAGCCGTCACCGAGCAACCAGCACAACAAGAGGGTTCCACATCGCCCTTACACAACAGCAATCTTCTGACCATCAATAAGTTGAAACAAGATCTGCAGAAGGCTGGATTTAGCGACATCCAAATTATTGCTGATTCGTTCGTTGTACAGGCCAAGGATAAGGACGGCAATCCGACCATCATGTCGCTAAGCCCAAGCGGCGTCTTTGCTATTTCAGCTCTGCAATCCAATCAGGAGAAGCAAGCCAAGGCTGGCGCGGGCTCCAGCTCGCAAACGGAGACCCGCCGCTAGGATCGGAAAAAGCTGGGCTTCATCACGATCAAAAGCCACCAGTTCTCACAACTGGTGGCGCCTTTCCCGCCGCCTCCCAACCAACATGCAAGGGTTGGGGCTCACCGGCGGTTACGTCCGCGCCGGCTGAACAATCGCTAGCCCAGATCGCCGCCGGCATCGCCATGGCCGTCCAGAACCGAAATGCGGTTGACGGCAATCACGGCTTGGGTCCGGCTATCGACCCCGAGCTTCTGGAGGATGGCCGACACATGGGCCTTCACAGTTGCTTCGGAGACGCTCAGCTCGAAGGCGATCTGCTTGTTCAAGAGGCCCTGCCCGAGCATCGACAACACACGCACCTGTTGCGGCGTTAGCGTTGCCAGCCGCGCGGCAAGCTCGCTCAGCTCGTCGCCGGCGGCCTCGCGCTGAACCTCGGCCGGGAACCAAACACCGCCATCGAGGACCGTCTTGACCGCCGAGCGGATCTGCTCGACCGGCAGCGATTTCGATATGAACCCTGAAGCGCCGAGGTTAAGGCAGCGGCGGATCATACCCGGGTTGTCGCTCGCCGAGCAGATGACGACCGGGATCCCCGGGTGCTGGCTGCGCAGATACATCAATCCCGTGAGTCCGGAGAGAGAGGCTGCCCCCTTTTCACCCGGCATCTTGAGATCGAGAAGAACAAGATCGGCGGCCGCGTCTTGAGACAAACTTTCGAGAAGTTTCTCAACCGACTCGGCCTCTGCGATCGTTGCCCCAGGAAGCGTGGCCGTCAAGATTTGCTTCAACGCATCGCGAAAAAGCGGATGGTCGTCCGCAATGATGACATGATGCGTTGTCATCGCTTTTGATCCGATAGCTGGGCGGGATGCAGGAGCCCTGTCATGACCGTTTCCTATTCCTTCGTAACGCTCTGCGTTTTGATTACTCTTGTTTCACATTGGGGTTAGGATAGGGTGACCTCACCAACGCCCCGGGGCATAATTGGTAACGAGCGAATATCTGAGATATCAAAAATATGTCTGACGAAGATACCAAGCAAGCCTATTGGCGACGCATCCGCCGCCTGACCCTCGGAATGACAATGTTCGTGGCCGGTCTTATGTTGCTGCTTCCGGCTTTTATGCCTGCACTGAATACCTATCGCTTCCTGCGTTTTCCACTGGGATATTTCCTCGTGGGCAACGCCGCGCTTCTGGCTCTCGCTATTCTTCTTTACGCCTTCTTCGGCGAACAGCAAAGAAGCGATCGCGCCCATAACATGACGCTCCAATTCTGACATGTCGCTCAATTACAGCACCCCAGCGGTAAATCCAAGGCTTGGCTCAAGCTTTTCGATTTTCGCGAGCGCTTACACATGCCTTGTCCTCATGCTCGTTGTTCTTGAGCAACTCGGCTTGCCTGCGTTTACCATAGATCAGCTCATCGTCATCGCCCCAGCAGGCTTTTATATCGTCATCGGATTCTTGACGAGAACGCTCGCCACCGGCGATTTCTTTCTGGCGGGGCAGCGCGTACCCCCATTCTACAATGCCGTCGCCCTTTGCGGTGCGGTTTTCGGGCGGCAGCATTCTCCTCGGCAGCATCGGAAGCTTTTTTTTCCTTGGGATCGACGCATTGGCGATCCCTCTGGGATGTTTCGCGGGCCTCGTCCTAACGGGGGTGCTCTTCGTCCCCCATTTGAGGAAGGCCGGCGCCAACACGCTGCCCGGCTGGCTCCATCTGCGGCTTGGCAAAGGCCGGGTGCGGTTTGCCGCTGCGCTGTTGGCCATCGTCCCATGCTGCATCATTCTGATCGCGGAAGTGGCCCTTGGCGCGAAGATTGTGAGCACCCTCCTGCCGGCGCCGCAGACGCTTGGCGTCAGTTCGTCGCCCGCCGCCTTTTTCACGCTTCTCGTCTGCGTCAGCGTCGTTCTCATGGTGATTCTTGGCGGCATGCGCTCGGCGACGTGGACTCAGGGAGCCCAATTCATCGTCTTTCTCGGAATTTTGGCGCCCCTGATCGCTGTCTCCGTGATGCGAACCAACCTTCCGCTTCCTCAGCTCACCTATGGAAGCCAGCTTGAGGAACTGAAATCGCTGGAGTCCACTAGAGGCATCGTAACCATTTCCCAGCCCCGACCCCTCAGCGTCAGCTTGCCGAAAACCTCGCCTTCAAGCGTGACCCGGCCATCGGAACTGGCTTTCAGCGCGTGGCGGCCCATCGATTTCATGCTTCTCGTCTTCTGTCTTGCCGCCGGGATCGCCGCGCACCCCGCCTTCCTGCCGCGCTTGAGCATGACGCCAACCATCCTCTCCAGCCGGCGATGCTACGGCTGGGCCGCCGTCCTCGCGGCCTTCGTGGTGCTAACCATTCCGGCCTACGCGTTTTTCACGAAGGCCATGGCGGTGGAAGCGCTTGTCGGCGTTCCGGTACCGAACTTGCCCGCCTGGAGCCGGGCGCTGCAACAGCTCGGACTGGTGGCGCTGCCCGGCAACCGCTTCGACACGATGAACGCCGCGCAGGCCGTAACCTTTCAAAGGGACACGCTCGCGCTGATCCTTCCGGTGGCGGGAGGCCTGCCAAGGGTCTTCTTCGAACTCGCCGCCGCGGCGGCCCTGGCCGCATTGGCCTCCTGTGCCTCGGCCCAACTCGTCGCGACGGCGAATTCGATGAGCGACGACCTTTATTGCGGCTTCATGAACAAGAGCGCTTCTCCGGCCCGGCGGCTTCTGGCCGCGCGGCTTGCGATGCTGCTGGTGATTTCGGTGGTTTTCGTTGCCGCCCAAAGCCGGGAGGTCGAACTCCTTGAGGTGGGTTCTTTCCGCTTTCTCTCTCAGCGCGGGGACATTCTTCGCGGTCCTCGTTCTCAGTGTCTGGTGGCGGATGCTGACCGCGGCAGGGGCCATGTTCGGCATGCTGGCCGGATTTGCGGTGACCGCGCTCTACCTGAGTGCAAGTGGCACACCGCTTTTCGGCATCGACCCCTTGACCGCCGCCGCTGTTGGTGTTCCCGTTAGCTTTGCTGCGGCCATTTTCGGGAGCCTGACGGCTGGAGCCCCTGACAAGTCCGCTTTGGACGCGGCTGACGAGCTTCGTATACCCGCCGGCGAGACGCTTCAATCCCGTACGCTGCGCTTGGCCTCGCGCGCCAAGCCGCTACGCCAACAATAACCGGCTGGCCCCAAATTGCTCCGCGCCGTGAGGATTTGTCATGCGCCACGCCAATTCTTCCTGCTGCGTCTCCGGTCCGGGGGCTGGGCGCCGTCAGCTTTATCCCGAAATCGAGCCCTATAAATCCGGCTGGCTGAAAGTGCCGGGCGGCCACGACCTTTATTACGAGGAATGCGGCTCGCCCCGCGGCAAACCCGTAGCCATGATCCATGGGGGACCGGGCGGCGGCTGCAACCCTGCGATGCGCCGGTATCACGACCCCGCGCGCTACCGCATCGTGCTCTTCGATCAACGCGGCTGCGGGCGCTCGACGCCCTACGCCTCGCTTGTAGCGAACACAACCTGGGACCTCGTCGCCGACATGGAGCGTTTGCGGGGGCATCTCGGCATCGAGACTTGGCAGCTTTGCGGGGGCTCATGGGGATCGACACTGTCGCTCGCCTATGCCGAAACACACCCCGAGCGCGTAAGCGAGCTTGTGTTGCGCGGCATCTTCCTACTTCGCAAGGCCGAACTCGACTGGTTCTATCAGGAGGGCTGCAGCTGGATTTTTCCCGAAGCCTTCGAAAGCTACCAGGCTCCCATCCCCGCCGCAGAACGGGGCGAAATGGTCGAAGCCTATCACAGGAGGCTCACCTCAAGCGACCGCGCGATCCAGCTTGAGGCCGCGCGCGCCTGGAGCATCTGGGAAGGCACCACGCTGTCACTCTTCCAAGATCGGGACCGGATTCAGAAGTTCAGCAACGAGACCTACGCGCTGGCCTTCGCCCGGATCGAATGCCACTACTTCATCAACAAGGGCTTCCTGAGGTCGGACACCCAGCTCATCGACGATGCGAGCCGGATCGCACAGGTGCCCGGTACCATCGTCCATGGCCGCTACGACGCTGTGACCCCGGTGAGGAACGCCTGGGACTTGTCGAAAGCCTGGCCCCGGGCGGAGTTGCGCATCGTGCCCGACGCCGGCCACGCCATGACCGAACCCGGCATCGTCCATGAAATCGTGACGGTGACGGATCGATACGCGGGCTAATTGCAAGGCAGCTGCTTGAGACCCACTCTCCCCAAGGGAGAGGGTGAAAGCCGCGGCGGCTTCCTAAGCGAAGACGGCGTTCCAGGCGTCCTGTCTCCCAAAAGCTCGCCTTGGCGAGCTTGCGACTCTGAGATCCCGCACCTGCGAGCGGATGCGGGCGGGATAAGGACAGGAGACTTCCCCGCGATTGCGTAGCGCTCGGCGGCCTCTAACTCCTGTCCGATTCTGCCTTAACAAGCCGTGCGAGAACGGCCCTTACACTTTCGGGGATGGGCACGGGCCGGTTCGTGCCACGATCGACATAGACGTGGACGAAGTGGCCTTCGGCGGCGGCGCTCTCATCGCCTTCCCGGAAAATGCCGATTTCGTAGCGGACGCTGCTCGTGCCGAGTTTCGCCACCCGGATGCCGGCGCATACCGCATCCGGAAAAGCGATGGACTTGAAATATTGGCAACCCGTTTCGACGACGATGCCAACAATCGGGCTATTCTGAATATCCAGAACCCCCGCCGCGATGAGGGTGCCGTTTACCGCCGTGTCGAAATAGGAGTAGTAGACGACGTTGTTGATGTGGCCGTAAACGTCATTGTCCATCCAGCGCGTGGATAGCTCCACGAAGTGAGCATAGGCACTGCGTGGCCGGGCCGTCCTCATCGAAACTCCTTGCGTCAGACCAGCGTTTGCCGTTGGAGACAGAAGAACAAGCCGCCTTCGCAAGCCGCCTTTGGCTTATTGCCGCGAAACTCTGCCGCCCCGAGCGTCATGGCCGCACTTGATGCGGCCATCCATAGCGCGCTATCAATTTTGCCTGGATGGCCGGGTCAAGCCCGGCCAGGACGGAATTCCGAGGATGGCGCATCATCTTACACCCCGCGCGGGACCGCCGCCCGGTCGAGAAGATGGGCGATCGACCGGTACGGAATTCCTCCATGCAAGCTGAGGCCGATTTCGCAGGTCCGGCTTGTCGAATAGCCGGCTTCGCAGCCCTTAATGGCGGGTGCGAGCGTGCGAAGAGCGTGCGCGTTCATCTCCGGGCGGACGAAACCCTTGTCGCCGGCGAAGGCGCAACAGCCGATACCGTTCGGGACAACGACCTCGGTGGCGCAGGCTTCCGCCACCGCGAGCAGCTTCGCATCGAGCCCCATCCGGCGCCCCGAGCAGGTGATATGCAGCGCAACGCGCGCCGCCGGCCGCTCCGGGATGCCGACGCGCGGCAGGATGTGATCGTGCAGAAACTCGGTGATGTCGAGCAGTTCGAAGCGGCCCTTGGCAGCGGTCTTCAAGCGCTGCGCGCAGGGGCTTGTATCGGTGAAAATCGGCCAGCGTCCGCTTTCGCTTGCCTCGATGAGAACGGCGATGGCTTCTTCCGCTTTGCGGCTAGCCTCCGCGGAAAGGCCCTTCGAGTTCGAAAGGCTGCCCGCAACAGAGGCTTCCGGGCCGTGGCGGCGTGATGAGTTCGAGGCCGGCCTTCCCGGCCAAGCGGCGGAGTGTCGCCGTGAGCGGTTCGCCATCCGGATCGTCGCGCCCAGGTCCGAACATCTGCCCGGCGCAACTCGCGAAGTAGACTGCGCGAGGCTTTTCGCTGTTGGGAGCGGCCCGTTGCGCTTTTGGCTTCGCGCCGGCTTTCGGCGTCGCCTTGCGCGAGACAAGGGGCGCCTGACTGCCGAGCGTGGCACGCATCAACGCGCCGGCGGCATTGAGACCCTGATTCACGGTGACAGCATCGAACACCGACGCCGCCCTCAAGCCAGTTCGCACAAGACCCATGGCCGTGCCGTAATGATGTCCGGCAAATTCCGCCACGCCCTCGGCAAACGCACCCTGGTGGCGCCCGCGGATCGACTTTGTCATGCTGCCCGTATTGATCCCGACCGGACACGCCCCTTCGCACAGACCGCAGGCCGCACAGCTATCGATACTGAAATCCAGGAACGCACGTTCGAACGTATCGGCTTCCCGTGCCTCACCCGGCGACGCATTAAGCCGGGCCAATTCACGTGCGCCGGTGATCCGCTGGCGGGGCGTCACCGTCAGACCCCGCGTCGGGCAGAGGGGCTCGCAAAAACCGCATTCGATACAGCGGTCGACGATGGGATCGGTCGCGAGCATCGGCTTGAAGTTCTTCAGATGAATGTCGCGGTCCGCATTGAGGATCACGCCCGGATTGAGAAGGCTGTCCGGATCGAACAGCCGCTTGATCCGCCACATGAGATCGGTCGCGCGCCGCCCCCATTCCATTTCGACGAATGGCGCCATGTTACGGCCGGTGCCGTGCTCCGCCTTCAGCGAGCCGTCGTAGCGCGTCACGATGATGCCGGCGACGTCGTCCATGAGCGCGGCGTAGCGGCGGATGGCGTCCTCGTCGGAGAAGCCTTGCGCAAAGACGAAGTGAAGATTGCCGTCGAGCGCATGACCGAAGATGATGGCCTCACGGTAGCCGTGCTTTTCGAGCGCGGCCTGAAGGTCGGCCGTCGCCGCCGCGAGACTTTCAATCGGGACGGCGACATCCTCGATGATGACGGTGGTGCCCACGGGCCGGACGGCGCCAACGGCGGGAAACAGCCCCTTGCGGATCTTCCAGTATTTCTCGATGAGATAGGGGTCTTTGGTAAATTCGGCAGGACGGGACGGCGGCGTTTCCAACAGCGCCCGCGTCACGGCCTCGACATGGGCATCGACGGCCGGGTCATCGGCGCCCTGAATCTCAACGAGCAGCGCGGTGACGCCTGGGCCGAGCGTTTCCAGGAAATCGGGCATGCCCGGCTTCCCCGTCACGGAGGCGAGGCCGGCCCGGTCGATCAATTCGACCGCGGCAACGGGCTCGCGTTTCAGCCGCGTCACGGCCCGGCATGCCTCGACGAGCGTCGCGAAAAAGAGCAGCGCGCACGACTTGTGCGCGTGGTTGGGGACGGTGCGGTAGGTAATCTCGGAGATGAAGCCGAGCGTCCCCTCGGAGCCGATCATCAGATGTTCGAGAATGTCGAAGGGATCTTCGTAATCGACGAGCGCATTGAGCGAGTAGCCCGTCGTGTTCTTGATCGCGAATTTCCGGCGGATACGCGCTTCGAGCCGTTCATCCGCACGTACCTCTTGCGCGAGCCTGGCGAGGCCTTCCAGGAGAGACGGCTTTGCCGCAGCAAATGCGGCCCGGCTCTCCGCGCTGCCGGTGTCGAGCACTGTGCCGCCGGCCAGGACGGCCCGCATGGACTTCAGCGTCTTATAGGAATTTTGCGCGGTACCGCAGCACATGCCGGACGCGTTGTTTGCGGCGATGCCGCCAATCATGGCGGCACCGATGGACGCCGGATCGGGACCGATTTTGCGGCCGTAAGGGGCGAGGCGGCGGTTCGCCTCCGCCCCGATCACACCAGGCTGCAAGGCGATTTCCGAGCCGTCGGCCGCGATCTGCGAGCCCTGCCAGCCATCGCCCAGCACGATCAGAACGCTATCGGTGATCGCCTGCCCCGAAAGGGAGGTCCCAGCGGCGCGGAAGGTGACCGGCGCTCCCACCTTCGCGCAGGCAGCCATCGCCGCGATCACCTCGGCCTCGCTTTCGACCGTAACCACGATCTCCGGGATCAGCCGGTAGAAGCTCGCATCGGTGCCATAGGACAACCTCCGAAGGCGATCCGTTGCGATCCTCTTTTTCGGTATGGCCGTTTCAAGCGAGCGGGCCAAAGCGGCATAGCTGATTACCGGCATGGTGCGCTCACTTCGGAATGACCCACGGGATCAGGAACTGCTGCGCCGCGACGATGCCGCCGAGCAAGAGCGTCAAGACGATGCTGTGAATGAAGGTGCGGGCGAACACCACGCCTTCCTGTCCCTGCATCTTCGTCACCGAAACGCCGGTGGCGATGTTCTGCGGCGAGATCATCTTGCCCATGACGCCGCCAGACGAGTTCGCCGCGGCGAACAGCGTCGGATCGAGATTGAGCTGCCGCGCCGCGACCACTTGCAGGTTGCCGAACAGCGCGTTGCCTGATGTGTCGCTGCCCGAAAGCATGACCGCAAGCCAGCCGAGGAAGGGCGAGAGCAGAATGAAGAACGTCCCCGTGGACGCAACGCCTTTACCCAGCGTGTAGGCGAGCCCCGAGTAGTTCATGAGATAAGCGAGCGAGATGATGAGCACGACCGTGATCACCGCCAGCCACACCTGGCGCAGCGTTTCGCCAATGCAGCCGAAGAAGGCCCGCAACGGAAGCCGGACGAAGATCGCGGTCATGAGCGCTGCGAGCAGAATGGCGGTGCCTGTTCCCAAGGGCTGGAAAGTCCAGACCGCGCCATAGGGCTTGCCGCCATAAAGCGTGATGGAAATGGCCTTGTCCAAGCCCGGCCAAGCGATCTTCTCCTGGGCAACGGCTGCCACCCCGAACGAGGTCCATGCGATGACGACCGCCGAGACCACGATCCAGGGCAGCCAGCCCTGCCAGTCCGGGACGGTGGTCTGGGAGCGGCGCCCCTCCATCGAATTCGCAACCCGGAACTCCGGGTCGTCTTTCGGCTGCCAAACCTGCAGGAAGAGGATCGTGGCGATCAGCGAGCCGAGCGAGGAAAGCACGTCGGTCAGCGTATAGTCGATGTAGTTGGACGCCACGAATTGCGAAGCGCCGAAGCTGGCGCCCGCGACGAAGAGCACGGGCCAGATCGCGCGGATCGAGCGCCAGCCGCCATAAAGCGCCATGACGTAGAAGGGCAGGATGAAAGCGATGATCGGCAATTGCCGGCCGATCATGGCACCAAGCGTCGCGGCGGGTAGCCCTGTCACCGCGCCGAGCACGGTAACGGGCACGCCAAGCGCGCCGAAGGCAACCGGCGCGGTGTTGAAAATCAACACGAAAACGAGCGCTTCGAGCGGCGGATAGCCGACGAGGATCAGAAGCGAGCTCGTGATCGCGACCGGCGTTCCAAATCCTGCAACGCCTTCGAGCAGTGCCCCAAAGCAAAAGCCGACCACAACGAGCACAACTCGCCGGTCGTTCGGCAGGTAGCTCGCGACCCAATTGCGGAAGGCGTCGAAGCGCCCAGACCGCACCGCGACGTTATAGAGCAGGAGCGCGTTGATCACGATCCACATCACGGGCCAGAGCGCGAAGGCGGCGCCGTTTGCGATGGCGTTCACCGCGAGCTCCGGTGGCATTTGCCAGAGGCCGATCGCGATTCCGAGCGCGACGAGCAGGCCAGCCCCGGCTGCAAGCCAAGCGGGCAATCGTAGCAATCCTAGAAGCACCAGCACGGTAACGACCGGCAGGATTGCCACCAGAAAGGACAGCAGAAGGCTATCCCCGACTGGGGTCAAAAGCTGACTGAACACTACATCCTCCCACGATTTTGATTCTTGTATTGTTCTGCACTTAAACTAGTCCAGGCTAACACCGTTAGAAGCCCAGCGGTGCATCACCTCAATTACCCTTTGGTTTGGTCCTTGCCGCACCGCGAATGGAGCGAAGGGCGGCAGCCATTACGTTGCAGATTTGAGGCATGAGTTCGGAATGCCCGCGCGTGAGGGCCTCCAGCGAGGCGGAAACCTAGGGATTCAGGACACGCTAGGATGCTATGGCCGCAGTGGCCACCGATGCAGGTTTGCAAAATTTGTCCTCCCCAGGACTTGCTGCCGGGGGGCAGCAATCTTATGCTTGAGCTTGCTCTGGGGCACAGGATACCGCGCGGGCTTGATTCAATTCACTCGCAGCCGCCTTGCTACCCAGAGGCATCTAGCTTCTTCTTGTTCGGCCGGCTGGTCGGACCGGTCCGACCGGTGATAGCTTGGTCCAACTTGGACGCGGCTGTCAAGATAGTCGAAACGTCTATAATGGCGCAGTGGCCCACTTGCCGCGTTGCCGCAACCAGCCCAGTTCATGCATCAGGGCTTTTCTGCTTTCACCTTTAGCTTTAGTAATGAAAGCCGTGCACAGAAAACTCTCCAGCCACCGGTTCAGAGCCATCAGTCCGCCCGCGCGCCTGAAGCTATCGGACTCTATCGTCGGGCAGATCGAGTCCCACATCTTGGAAGGCTCCCTCAAACCGGGACACCAGTTGCCGCCGGAGAGGGAACTCGCCGAAACGCTTGGAGTTTCCCGCTCCTCCCTGCGCGAGGCGCTTCTCAAGCTCGAAGCCCGGGGCCTCGTTGCGGCCCGCCGTGGCGGCGGATATATCGTTGCCGACGTCACGGCCCCAACCATTACCGATCCATTGGTGCATTTGCTTCAGAGGCATCCGCCCGCCGTCTTCGACATCCTGGAACTGCGCCATGGATTGGAAACGCTCGCCGTTTTTCTGGCCGCGCAACGCGCCACCGAGGCCGATCGGAAGGAGATCACCAGAAGGTACGGTGCTCTCGTGAACGCTGACCGGGGCGAGGGAGACGAGCTTAAAGGCGCCGATGCCGATCTTGAGTTTCACATGTCGCTTGCCGATGCATCGCACAATGTCGCCCTGATCCACGTCATGCATGGGCTTATGAATTTGATGCGAACCAGCACATTGCGCTTTCGCGATCGCATCTTCAACCTGCACGGGGCCAACAAGACCCGCTTGAACGATCAGCACCAGGCCATTTATCAAGCTGTAATGAAGGGCGATGCCGTCGCCGCCCGGGACGCCGTCAATACGCATATCAGCTTCATCGAGGCGACGATGCGTGAACTCGTTCAGGATAGCGAAGGCCGGTCTTAGCCGGACTAGCTCCGTGCGGAGTTTGCTTCAGCATCGCGAGGGAGGTTGCGGCGCTCGTATTCATCACATGCTTACGCCGGCTTGCGGGCGTGGCCGAAGCTGGCTATGACCTAACGATCCCGCGGTGAGGCCGTGACGCCGCCACCCCGGTAATATGGTGCCCGCCGGCGCGGGCGATGCAGGGAACCGTTTTGCCGCTTATTGAAAAGCAGGTTAACATGCCTCGAGATACTGCCGAATATGCACCTTCTTTCACACCGCCAGCGGTTGTGCTGCGTGAGTCCGCCGTCGTCCGGTTCGCAGGCGACTCAGGCGACGGTATGCAACTGTCCGGTAGCCAGTTTACGCTCTCGACCGCTCTCAGCCGGCAACGCGCTCGCCACTTTTCCAGATTTTCCGGCTGAAATCCGTGCGCCTCAGGGCTCGACCGCCGGCGTCTCGGCCTTCCAAATCAATTTCGGCTCGGCGTCCATCGAAACCGCCGGCGATGAGCCCGATGTGCTGATCGCGATGAATCCAGCGGCGCTCAAGGTGAACGTGGCCGATTTGCGCCCGGGCGGCCTGATCATCGCCGATTCCGGTGCTTTCGGCGACCGCAACCTGCGCAAGGCGGGCTATGAAACCAATCCTCTCGAGGACTCGACGCTCGCGCGCTTCGAGGTGGTCGCGCTCGACATTTCCCGTCTGACCGTCGACGCGGTTAAGCCGCACGGGCTCGCCTCCAGCGATGCCCTCCGCTGCAAAAACATGTGGGCGCTCGGTCTCGCACTGTGGATGTTCGATCGCGAACGCGAGCCCGTGATAGACTGGATCAGGAGCAAATTCGGCGCCAAGAGCGATGAGCTTGCCAACGCCAACATTGCGGCCCTCAACGCCGGTCATTGCTACGGCGAGAACGCCGAGTTCGGGCTGCCGTTGAGCCAAATGCGGATCGCGCCGGCTGCGATGGCGCCCGGCCTTTACCGGACGGTCACGGGCGGCGAAGCGACGGCGCTCGGTCTCGTTGCCGGAAGCCAGCTCTGCGCGCTGCCCATGTTCCTCGGTTCTTATCCCATCACGCCGGCGAGCGGCATTCTGCACCATCTGTCGCATCTCAAGGAATACGACGTTACGACCTTCCAGGCCGAGGACGAGATCGCCGCGATCTGTGCCGCGATTGGCGCTTCCTACGCCGGCAAGCTCGGCGTCACCTCCACCTCCGGACCGGGGATGGCGCTGAAAGGGGAGGCACTCGGGCTTGCGATCATGTCGGAGTTGCCCCTCGTCGTCGTCAATTGCCAGCGTGGCGGCCCTTCTACCGGATTACCTACGAAGACCGAGCAATCGGACCTCTACCAGGCGGTTTATGGCCGCAATGGCGACGCCCCGCTCGTCGTGATCGCGGCGCGAAGCCCATCCGACTGCTTTGAATCGGCGATCGAGGCGGTACGTCTGGCCGTGCAGTTCATGACGCCGGTCATTTTGCTGACTGACGGCTACATGGCCAACGCCGCGGAACCGTGGCGGCTGCCGGACGTGACGGCGCTGGAAAGCTTCGCGCCTGAATTTTACGACCGGCTGCCGGCGGCGGGGCGGATCAATGCCTATGCGCGGGATCCCGAGACGCTGAAGCGCATTTGGATCAAGCCAGGAACGCCCGGCCTGACGCACCGGATCGGCGGCATCGAGCGGAGTTTCGAGACGGGTGAGATCTCCTACGATCCCGCCAACCACCAGAAGATGACCGACACGCGAAAAGCCAAGATCGACGGCATCGCCAATTTCATCCCCGAACAGGATGTCACGCTTGGGGATGCCGGCGGTAAGCTTGCCGTCGTTGGCTGGGGCTCGACCTTCGGGGCGATCCAGCAGGGTGTGCTGCGTGCCCGCGACGGCGGAGCCGATGTCAGCCACATCCACATCCGGCATCTCTGGCCATTGCCCCGCAACTTGGGAACGCTGTTGAAGAGCTATGAACGTCTCCTCGTTCCCGAGATGAATACGGGGCAGCTCAAGACGGTGTTGCGTGATCAGTATCTCGTCGACGCCAAATCCTTCAACAAGGTTTCCGGCCAGCCCTTCCGCATCGCCGAAATAGAAGCGGCGATCCATCGGGCGCTAGCATAAGAGGCAGATTCCATGGACATCACCGCTCCCGCCCGCCCGTTGCTGCCCGCCGATTTCGCTTCCAGCCAGGAAGTGCGCTGGTGCCTTGGCTGCGGCGATTACGCGATCTTGAAGGCCGTTCAGCGCGCGCTGGCGGACACCGGCGCGCAGCCGGAGAACACGGTCTTCGTGTCGGGGATCGGATGTTCCAGCCGCTTCCCCTATTACCTCGAAACCTACGGCTACCACACCATCCACGGCCGCGCGCCGGCGGTGGCCACGGGGATCAAACTGGCCAACCCGGATCTCGACGTGTGGATCGTGACCGGCGATGGCGACGGCCTGTCCATCGGCGGCAACCACCTCGCTCATTTGCTGCGGCGGAACCTCGACTGCCAGGTCCTGCTTTTCAACAACGAGATTTACGGTCTGACCAAGGGGCAATATTCGCCGACCAGCCGGCCGGGCACGCGCTCGCCGTCGACGCCGTTTGGCTCGGTCGAACAACCGGCAAAGCCGTCCAGCTTCGCGCTCGGTGCCGGCGGCCGCTTTGTCGCACGCGCCATCGATATCGGGCAGAAGGAGCTGCTCGCCCTCATCAAGCGTGCGCATGCCAACAAAGGAACGAGCTTCATCGAGATCTACCAGAATTGCGTGGTATTCAACGACGGAGCCTTTGCCGGGATTTCGAACAAGAAAACGCAAGCCGATGCCGTGCTCTGGCTCGATCATGGTCAGCCGATGCTCTTCGCCAAAGGCACGAAGGGATTGAGTTTGAACCGCGAGCATTTGCGGTTAGAGGTGGTGGAGGTCGCCGGCGGCCGGTGGGAAGCGGCCGGCGTGCTCGTGCACGACGAAACCAACAGGGCACTCGCTCAGCTTCTGATCGATATGCCGTCCGCCGATTTCCCCATCGCCCTCGGCGTCATCTATTGCGATCCGATGGCGGCTTTCGATGCCGCTGTCTCCGCGCTGCAGCGGAAGGCTGCGGCGGGCAAAACACGCGACCTTCAGATGCTACTCAGTTCGGGCGAGACCTGGGCCATCGGCGAAGCCTGAACCGTCGCCGCTGGGCGCGCGGGACACGCATCGAGACCATAGAAATGCTCTGGGAGCGCGGAATTGTCTTAAAGTACGCCCCACAGCGATACCTTCGGTTCACAATCGAGGCTAGAGATGCAGCGCGGGGCTGGCGGTGGAAACAGCGATCAACGCGATCCTGCTCCGCCCGCGCCTTCCCGCCGGTCCGCTTTCGCGATATTGTGTACCAGACCTCAAAAAAGCCCAAAGCGCGGGTTAAGGGCGTTTTGAAGACCGGTGCGGCAATGAGCGATCTTCCGGGTCCAATCAAAAGCGATGTTGGAAGACCTCATAAACCGGCAGCGGCAAGCCCTCGCCCAGTTCCTTCGCAGGAGCAAACGGTTTACCCCCATCAATCTCAAACTCTTTCTCACTGGCAAGTTGAGACGCAAGAAACCTTCGCTCATGGTTGCGATCGGAAAGCGGAGGAGAGTGGACGCGCTGCAGGAATACCGGCGCAGGTTCGCTTCCACTGCCGGTCAAGGCGTCACTGAAAAGCCACCGGCCGGGCATGATGCAAAGCTGGAGCGCACAGAAAAAGCAAAGCGGATCCAGATTGAAAGACGTGACCAGCGCGATCGTTTGAGAGCAAAGGTCAGGTGGAGCGGCGGCTCCAACCCTTCCGGCAGGAATTGGGTCTTTCTTCTCCTGGCATTGCTGCGTAGTTACCACGCCTTAGCCAGCATCCGTTTGAAAGCGTTGATCTCGGTTGTGATGGCATGTGCGATCACGCTCGGCGTGGCGCATGGATATCGGATAATGATGGCTGGCAGCGAAGACTTGTCAGGTACCGAGTCTACCGGGCAACTTTCGCAAGGACCATCTGGCCTCGTTCGCGGCGAGAAGCTCTACTCCGGCCGCTTGACGGCGGATGGCGCGGACTCACCAATCGCTCCGCCAGCCCAGCCCGATGCAGCAGAACGGGACGTTAAGGAGCAGCCAACTTTCGCGCAAAGCGAAAATTCCTTGCCCGATGGCACGCGCACCGAAACCGTGCAGCCAGCCGCCGTTCCCAGCATCGTCTCATATTTGGAACCTGCGAAGCGGCCGGAAGCTATGGCTGAAGGTGAAGCGCTGCAGCCAAAAGATGCTCACGCGGAAGGGCCTGCGGTGCAGCCGGCGGCGGAACCGATTCCCTCCGCTTTAGACCGAGGTTATTTTGTTCAAGTCAAAGCAGACCAGGATCGAAAGGCCGCCGAAGCAGCTCTCACGGCATTTTTGGACAGTTATAAGTCGGTGTTAGGTGAGATACCGCTGATAACGAGGTTGGCAGATTTGAAAGAGAAGGGAATTTGGTTTCGGGTTTTGGCCGGGCCAATCAAGTCTCGCGATGAGGCCGCGAGCCTTTGCAAAAAACTAAAAACCGCCGGTCTTCAAGCTTGCATCGTTCAGAAGTTCGACTGACCGGGATATTCGCCCCGGCCTAATCCTTCCGCTTAACCCCCTCATAAGCCGCAAGCGCGCGGTCCCGAGCGGCGCCATGCTGCACCAGCGGCTGCGGATAAGTCTTCCCCAGCACGACGCCGGCGCGGTCAAGTGTCGCGGCGTCCGCTTCCCACGGCTTATGGATCGCCGAGGCCGGCAGCCGCGCCAGTTCGGGGCAGTACTTCCGCACATAATCGCCGTCAGGGTCGAACTTCTCGCCCTGCAAAACCGGGTTAAAAATGCGGAAATAGGGCGCGGCATCGGCGCCGGATCCGGCCACCCATTGCCAGCTCGCGGCGTTGTTGGCGAGGTCGGCGTCCACGAGCGTATCCCAGAACCAGGCCTCGCCCGTCTGCCAGGGGATCATGAGGTGCTTGATGAGGAACGAAGCCGCGGCCATCCGCACGCGGTTGTGCATCCAGCCGGTTTGCCAAAGCTGGCGCATGCCGGCGTCTACGATGGGATAGCCGGTCTGGCCCTTCTGCCAGGCGCGAAGGGCGGCGTCATCGTTCCGCCAGGGGAAGGCAGCAAATTCGGGCTTGAAGGGCTGCTCGGGCAAAGTGGGGAAGTGGAATAGCAAATGATAGGAGAATTCGCGCCACACCACCTCCCGGAGATAGGCCCCGCCGAGATTGGGTTTTCCAACCAATTGTGCAGCGTCCAGCGTCGCGTGCCAGATTTGCCGAGGGCTTATTTCTCCGAAGGAGAGGTGCGGTGACATCCGCGAGGTGCCGTCTGTGCCAGGCGAGTTGCGTTGCGCCGGATAGCTGTCCGCCATCGTGTCGAGGAAAAGCGCAAGCCGGCGGTGCGCAGCGGCCTCGCCCGCGGTCCACGCGGCCCGCAAGCCGCCCGCCCAGTCGGGCCTGGTTGGCTCAAGCTCCCAGCTTTCGAGCTTATCCGATTGAGGCCAGGACGAGGGGCCGGGCAGTTCCTTCGGCGGCAGAAGCGGCGGCTTTGGTGATTCGCCGTTCAGCAAGGCCTTGTAAAACGGGGTGAAGACGCGAAACGGCTCCCCCGATTTATTGCGAAGCTTTTCGGGCTCGACCAGGATTTGGCCGCCGAAGCGGCGAATGGCCACGCCAAGCTCGCCTTTCAGCCGCTCT
This sequence comes from uncultured Alphaproteobacteria bacterium, assembly GCA_963817705.1. Lineage (GTDB taxonomy): Bacteria > Pseudomonadota > Alphaproteobacteria > Rhizobiales > Rhodomicrobiaceae > Rhodomicrobium. The sequence continues at coordinate 325,857 of CAWFPF010000001.1, read as the reverse complement.
TCGAGCCGCCGCTGAAATGGCTCGTAGCCGCGCGTGAAGTACACGGCCTGGGCGCCTGTTTCCCCCGCCAGCTTGCAGAGAACCCGGTCCGCGCGGCCGCGCCTCAGTATCAGCCGGGAGCCGAGCCCGCGCAGGCTCTCATCCAACGCCTGCAGCGATTGTGCGAGCCACCAGCGGCTTGCGCCGCCCATAGGCCAATCGCCGGGGGTCTCATCGTCGAGGATGTAAAGGGGGATCACGCGCACGCCATCGCTCAAGGCAGCGGCGAGCGCCAGGTGATCGGACAGGCGCAAATCGCGGCGAAACCAAACGATGGCGCTGGCTCCTGCCGGGGTGTCGCTTCGCGCTGTCATCGTATTCGTGTGGCTCAGCCGGTCATAAACGTTTGAAGGGGGCGGCGAGATCGCAATTGCGCCGCCGGTGGTATTTTGAGACATTAACACCAGACCATCGATCCAGGTGCTTTCGGACCTGCAATGTCCCAAGAAGAAGCCCAATGCATCGCGGCGGAGCTAAACCCGCCGTACTCCATCATCGGCGCGGAAAAACAGCGCGTTCCCGTGATATTCAATTCTCCGCATAGCGGCCGGGTCTACCCATCCGTCTTTATAGATGCCTCGCGGCTATCGGCTCAAGCGTTGCGCAAATCCGAGGACGCCTATGTCGAGGAGTTGCTGGCTTCTGCGCCGGAGCATGGCGCGGTGCTGATGCACGCGCATTTTCCGCGTGCCTATCTCGACATCAACCGCGAACCGTATGAGCTCGATCCCATCCTGTTCAACGGCCGCCTGCCCGACTACGCCAACAGCCAATCGCTGCGCGCCATTGGCGGCCTTGGCACCATCGCCCGCATCGTCAACGAAAAGGAAGAAATCTACAACGCGCCGCTCCAGCTTGAAACCGCGCTTACGCGGATCGAGCAACTGTATAAGCCCTATCACCTCGCCCTTGCCGCTCTCATCGAGTCGACGCGCGCGAGGTTCGGCTCGGCTTATCTGCTGGATTGCCACTCCATGCCGTCGGGCCAGGGCGAGCGCGGCGGGTGGCCCGATTTCGTGCTCGGCGACCGGTTCGGCGCATCTTGCGCGCCCGAGATCACGAGATTGGCGCACACATTCCTGAAAAGCCTGGGATACCGTGTGCTGCTCAACAAGCCCTATGCCGGCGGCTACATCACCGAATTTTACGGCAAGCCGGCCCAAGGCGTTCACGTCTTGCAGATCGAGGTGGACCGCAGCCTCTATATGAACGAGGAAACGTTCGAGAAGTCTGCGTCATTCGCAGGACTTCAGTGGGACATCTCGCGGATGATCGCCATGCTGGTCCAGGAACTTCCGCGGTGGACGGGCGGCTATAAAATCGCGGCCGAGTAAGGCGCTCCAGCTGCTCATAAAAAAAGAGGCCATTCAAAATGATTGAACGGCCCCAAGTCTAGGGAGGAAACGCCCAAGGAGGGCAGCGATACGCGCGGAGCGCATACCGCACCGCAGTAATATCGCATTGCACCGCACAAAAAGCAAGCCTGGTATCTGCGGTGGCTTAGGCTGTGGTAAAAGCTGAGGCAAGCGGGTCACAGACCCCGGACGGCCATGCCGGTAAAGCCAAAGTCTTCAACAGCTCCGGTCCGTTGTGCATCTAAAACAGGGAGATAGATGGGTGACAGCCTCGTTCGGCGCCTTACTCGATACCGCTCATGCTCTCGCAAATGCGGCAAGCAAGATCACACTGAGGCATTTTCGCACGCAATTTCCCGCGGATAACAAGGGCGGGAGCGCCTTCGATCCGGTCACTGCCGCCGACCGGGGTGCAGAAGAGGCGATGCGCGGCATTCTGGCCCGCGAACATCCGGAGCACGGCATAGCCGGGGAAGAGTTCGGCACGGTCAATGAGGAAGCCGATTACGTGTGGACGCTCGATCCCATTGATGGGACGCGCGTTTTCATCCTCGGCATGCCGCTATGGGGAACACTGATCGGTTTGCAATATAAGGGCAAGCCTATCCTCGGCGTCATGGATCAGCCTTTCACGGGCGAGCGGTTTTGGAGCGACGAGAAGGCGGCCTGGTACCGCGGCCCTCAGAGAATCGCGCGCTGCAAAACGCGAACCTGCGGCGATTTGAATCAGGCCTTTCTCGCCGCGACGACGCCCGATATGTTCGACGGCGGGGACCAAATCCGCTTTGAGCGTCTTGCCAAAGCCGTCCGCATGCGGCGGTTCGGCGGCGACTGCTACTCGTATTGCATGCTGGCCCTCGGACATATCGATATCGTGGCAGAAGCCAAGCTCAAGCCGTTTGACATCGTGCCGCTGATCCCGATCGTGGAGAAGGCTGGCGGCATCGTCACGAACTGGGAGGGAGAACCCGCCACAGGGGCAGGCCGATACATTGCTTGCGGCGACCCTCTCCTGCTCGGCGCGGCGCTGTCAGCTCTGGCGCCGTAGTGTTTTGCCGCTTTCGCCGCCGGACTCTGCCGCCAGCGCGGACAAGCCCTCGCGATAGGACGGATATCTCAGCGCCACGCCAAGCTCGCGCTTGATCTTATCGTTCCGGATGCGCTTGTTGCCGGCATAGAAGCTTCGCGCCATTGGGGACAGGTCCGCGCTCTCGAAAGGGATTTCGGGCGGTGGCGGTGCGCCGATCAATTCCGCCGCGTAGAGGATCACGTCCGGCGGCGGCGCGGGCTCGTCGTCGGCCAGGTTGAAAAGGCGCGTCTCCGCCTGCCGCCTGTCTTGCAGAATCGCGGCTGCAACGGTTTGCGCGATATCGTCAACGTGAATGCGGTTGAAGACCTGGCCCGGTTTGACGATGCGCTGGGCGTCACCCATCCGGATGCGCGCGAAGGGCGTGCGCCCCGGCCCGTAGATTCCAGCGAGGCGAAAAACGTCGAGGGAAACGCCGCGCCCGGCGCAGAACGCCTCCCACGCCTTTTCGGCGCGGATGCGCGCGCCGCCACGGTCCGTCTCTGGCTCGGCGGGCGTCTCTTCATCGGCCCACGCGCCTTGAAGGTCGCCATAAACGCCGATCGTCGAGAGATAGCCAACCCATCTCAATAACGCCGCATCGCGCAAAGCTCCGGCAAAGGCGCTGAGAACCGGGTCTCCCAACTCCCCAGGCGGCACTGAAACAAGCACATGCGTGGCACTCGCGAGCGCAGCTTCTACGCCTGAGCGGTCGCTGAAGAGTAGTGGCGCGAAGCCTTGCCTGCTTATTTCATCGAGCTTGGACGCTGAACGCGCAGTTCCCGTGACACGCCATCCGCCCGCCAAAAGCAATGATGCGGTTGCTGCAGCCGAATAGCCAAGTCCGAAAGCAAAAAGATGGTTCATGAGGCCCGGTCCCACTCCATAAGCACGCCCCCGTCGCATTCCTTGGGATAATGCATCGCACGCGAAATGGCTGCCTCATCTGGCGAAGCGAGGCGGCGCATCGCCCAAACCGCCAGGCCGCGAACGAGTGGCGAGGCATCGGAAAGGAGCGGAAGCACGCCCGCCAAGACCGAATTGCTACCCGAGTTTCCGGCGGCCACAAGAACGTTCCTTATAAAGCGGTCCCGGCCGATGCGTTTGATGGGCGAGCGGCTGAAACGGGCGCGGAAGGCGGCGTCGTCGAGCGCGAGGAGCGAGGCCAGCGTCGGGTTGTCCGCGCTCTCCATCGCGAAGAACCGCGCCTCGTGCGACTGTTGCGCGAATTTGTTCCAGGGGCAGACCGCCAGGCAGTCGTCGCAGCCATAGACACGATTGCCCATCGCCGCGCGGAATTCATACGGGATCTGCGTCTTGTGCTCGATGGTGAGATAGGAGATGCAGCGCCGGGCATCCAGGCGATAGGGCGCGGGAAAGGCTTGGGTTGGGCAGATGTCGAGGCAGCGCCGGCAGGAGCCGCAACGATCCCCCTCGGACTGGTCCGGCTGCAAAAGCGCCGATGTGAAGATTGCACCGAGGAAAAGCCAAGACCCAAAGTCCCGCGAGACAAGGTTCGTGTGCTTGCCCTGCCAGCCGAGCCCTGCCGTTTGTGCGAGCGGCTTCTCCATAACAGGCGCCGTATCCACGAAAACCTTGACTTCGGCGCCCGCCCGCGCAGCGAAGTCCCGGGCTACGGCCTTGAGCTTTTTCTTGATGACATCATGGTAATCCTGGCCTTTCGCGTAGACGGAGATTGCAGCGCGCGAGCGCTCGGCTAAGGCGGCCAACGGATCGGACTCGGGGGCGTAGGTCATGCCCAGCATGACGATCGAGCGGACCTTGGGCCAGAGCACGGACGGATCGGCACGGCGACCGGCTTTCGCTTCGAGCCATGCCATCTCGCCGTGAAACCCGGCTTCAATGAAGCTCCGCAGATTGCTGCCCGCGCCGGGCATCGCGTCCGGCGACGCAATGCCGGCGGTATCGAAGCCCTCGCGATGCGCCCGCTCCTTGATCCAGTCCTCAAGGGTGGGCACGGGTGGTGGCAGTTGCCTCAATAGTCCCCCCTCATCGTGTCCTTCTCCCCGACCGGAGAAGGAACGCAGTTTCTCCTTCTCCCCTTGGTTAGAGGGCTGGGGCGAGGGGGTCTTGAGTTGCCTTCGTCGACCTGGCATCGTATCCGGTGCTTTTTCCGCCTCCGTCTCAAAAATCAAGGTTTGCATAATGCTCCGGCGGATTGAAGCCCGGCACCCGGTCGGCGAGCAGCAGGCGGAAGGACGGCCGCGATTTGAGCCGCGCATACCAAGCTTTGGCCTCGGCAAATTGCTCCCAGGGTATTTCGCCCAAATAATCCATCGTGGAAAGCTGCGCGGCGGCGGCGAAATCGGCGAAGCTCGGGTGATCCCCGCCGAGCCATTTCCGCTGTTCGCTCAGGAAGCTGACGTAGGACAAGTGATAACGCAGATTGCTGCGGGCCGCTCTCATCACATTGAGATCGGGCGCGGAGCGCACGCGCGATAGGGGCTTATAGACTTTCTCTTCAAGCAAATACTGGCTCACCTCGGCATCGAATTTTCGTAAGAACCAATCGGCAACCCTGCGGGCCTCGGCGCGTTCCGAAGCCGATCCCGGCCAGACCGCGGTCCGCGCCGCGGCACCTGGCCCCTCTCGCCGCGCCGTCTCCGACAAATACTCGGCGATAGGATAAGCCCCGCAAAGGGCCGTACCTTCGAAGGTCAGCACCGGCAGCGTGCCGGCAGGGTTCAGGGCGAGAAACTCCCGCGCCAGCGCCCACGGTTTTTCCTCGGCAAAGCCCGTTTGAATGCCGCCTTCGAAAAGCGCCAGCCTTATCGCGCGGGAAGCCGGGCAAAGCGGGAAGTGCAGGAGCGTCCACATCGGCCGGAGCTTATCACGGGGTTGCCGCTCTTACGAGGCGCGGGCCCGCTCCGTGGAAAATTCGCCATGCGGGCGGTAGCGCTGGAGATAAGAGGGCACAATCGCCTCGATGCTTTGCGGCTCGGAAACGCCAAGCCCCTGGAGCGTCCGGCGATCGTGCACCGCATCGGCGCTGACGACGTTATCGCATTGGAGCAGGCGCAGTTGATCCACCGTGATGGGAGAGCCGGGCACGAGTTGCAGGAAGAATGCCGGGATTTTCATGATCCAGAAGGGGATGGAAAGCAAAGGGCGTGGATGTTCGGTCCACTCGCAGGTCTTCTTCAGCAGCTCCCTAAAGGTGTAGATGGCGGGACCGCCTAGCTCGTAAACCGCGCCTTCGGTCGCTTGGCCCCCTAGCGCCGCCGCGATCGCCTGCCCCACATCGCCCGCGAACACAGGCTGCATCAGGGTCTTGCCGCCGATCACGGGCATGATGGGAGAGAGCCGGGAGAGCGCACCGAAACGGTTGAAGAAATTGTCCTCCGGCCCGAAGATCAAAGACGGGCGCACGATGACGGCCTCGGGGAACGCGGCCTGCACACGCGCCTCGCCGTCGCCTTTCGTCCGCGCATACACCGAATTGGAAAGCCGGTCGGCGCCGATGGCCGAGACCTGGACCAGGGCTTGGGCGCCATGGGCCCGGGCGGCCTTTGCAATACGTTCCGGCGCTTCGGCGTGAACGGCACGGAACTTCTGCCGGGCAGACTGCTGCAAAATGCCAACGAGGTTGATGGCCGCGTCCGCGCCGCGCAGGGCTTCGGATACGGAGCGGTCGTCGCGCACATTCGCCTGTATCAGCGCGATCTGTCCGACGCCCCCAAGGGGCTGGAGATGGAGCGCGAGGTCCGGGCGGCGTACGGCCACCTTGATACGGCAGCCGGTGCGCGCCAACGCCTGCACCACGTAACGGCCAAGAAAGCCCGAGCCGCCGAAGACTGTGACAACGGTGTTGTTTCCCAAAGTAATGGCCATTGCGTCCTCGCCGGTTTTGGAGCGCTCGCGTTTTCGGATTCTTCCAGCAAGGCATAACGCGGCTTTGCACGGAATGAAAGCCGCGCCGTGCCGCAGCTTGGATTTTTGCGGTCTCAGCGCCCGCCGCGCCGCCGCTCAATTGACAAAGAGCCCGGCCGCCTTTACCTCTGATGATGTTGCCCAGATGGCGGAATTGGTAGACGCACTAGTTTCAGGTACTAGCGCTGCAAGGCGTGGAGGTTCGAGTCCTCTTCTGGGCACCATTCCATCAATTCATAGCTGCGCATAGCACCACTCAATCACTCAAATGTAACGAAAAAGCGTGCTGCGGCTTTTCACCGGACCGCGTGAGGCCGTTGTAACGCCTCAAATGGACGGTATAAAGTGACGGTACCGGCATACCGCCAAAAAACTACCGTCAAATGGCTCTCAGCCGGGTTGAATGTGATCCAATGACGTTCGCCCATTTGCCATGGGAATTTAGGACATAGCCATCATCATGATATCACGTAAAGGCTTAAGCAGCTTGTTGTCCTGGCGGCGTGCGAACGGTGGCGCGGGCCAAAGCGCCATGCTAGATATGCGGCCGCAAAATCAGCCGGGAAACGCCATGACACAAACGGATCAGACCATCGCCACCCGCACCGAAACCGACACCTTCGGCCCTATAGCCGTACCGGCCAGCCAATATTGGGGCGCGCAAACCCAGCGCAGTCTCGGCAATTTCAAGATCGGCGGCGAGCGCATGCCACTACCCCTGGTCCGCGCACTCGGCATCATCAAGAAGAGCGCCGCGAAGGCCAATCATGCGATGGGCAATCTCGACGCAAAGCTTACCGAGGCGATCGTCGCGGCGGCGCAGGAGGTGATCGACGGCAAGCACAACGGTGAATTTCCGCTCGTCGTCTGGCAAACGGGCTCCGGCACGCAGACCAACATGAACGCCAACGAGGTGATCTCGAACCGCGCGATCGAAATGCTGGGCGGCGAGAAGGGATCGAAGAAGCCCGTTCATCCCAACGACCATGTCAACCGCGCGCAATCCTCGAACGACGTGTTCCCTACCGCTATGCACATCGCCGCCGCGATGCAGGTGCATGAAGCTCTGCTGCCGGCGCTCGATCATCTGGCGCGCGCGTTGGAGGACAAATCCCAGGCCTTCGAGACCATCATCAAGATCGGGCGAACCCATCTGCAGGATGCAACGCCCGTCACGCTCGGCCAGGAGTTCTCCGGCTACGCGACGCAAGTGCGCTACGGCATCGAACGGGTGAAGGTGGCGTTGCCGCGGATCTATCTGCTAGCCCAAGGCGGCACGGCGGTTGGGACCGGCCTTAACTGTCCTGTGGGCTTCGCGGAGAAGTTCGCCGAAGAAGTTGCGCGCGACACGGGCCTGCCCTTCCTGACTGCACCGAACAAGTTCGAGGCGCTGGCCTCCAACGACGCCGAGGTGGAGCTGTCGGGCGCGCTGAACACCCTCGCGGCCAGCTTGTTCAAAATCGCAAGCGACATCCGGCTGATGGGCTCCGGCCCGCGATCCGGCATCGCCGAGATATCACTGCCCGAGAACGAGCCCGGCTCATCGATCATGCCCGGCAAGGTCAACCCGACACAGGTCGAAGCGCTGACCATGGTCTGCTGCCAGGTCATGGGAAACCACGTCTCGATCACGGTCGCTGGCAGCCAGGGCCACTTCGAGCTGAACGTCTACAAGCCCGTCATCATTTATAACCTGCTACAGTCGATCCGGCTCATTGCCGACGCGGCCGTCAGCTTCACGGACAATTGCGTGGTTGGCGTTGTGCCGAACGAGAAGCGCATCCGCGAACTGCTCGAACGCTCGCTCATGCTCGTGACCGCGCTCGCGCCCAAGATCGGCTACGACAAGGCCGCGCAGATCGCTAAGACCGCGCACAAGCACGGCACAACGCTGCGCGAGGAGGCGCTGGCGCTGGGCCATGTCTCCGAGGAGGATTTCAACGCGCTCATGAAGCCCGAGCTGATGATAAAGCCCGGCGCTTAACAATGCCGCGAGGCCGGACGGGTGGTGAAGAGAGAAAGCTCGCGCTTTCTTTCGATCCCGGCTTGGCCCTGCCCAAGAAGCGATCGCTCACCATCGCCGGGCACCGCACCTCGATCACGCTGGAGGATGCCTTCTGGCGCGAGCTGAAAGGCGCGGCTGCCGAAAGAGAGGTAAGCGTTACCGCGCTTGTCTCCGCTATCGACGCTTCGCGCGCCCCCGCAAGCCTCTCCGCTGCGATCCGCGTCTTTTTGCTCACCCGGCGGACGGATTGAAGCCAGCCTTTTTGCCGGCAAATTCCATTGAAGCCACAATTTTTCCAAGCAACTCTCATAATCATGCGCGGAGCCGCTGGCGATTTTCGGGACCTTGCAAACCAAATAGCCTGGCTTAAATTTTGGATCGGATTGCGGCGTGTGCTTGGCAGCTCACGGCTAGGGCGCTGGCCGGTAATGCCTAACCACCGGCAGAGCAAAGCATCTTCGTTTGTTGTCACCTTTTGAACGGACGATTTTAATGAAAACCGCATCAAAGCTGATTGTTCTCGCGCTGTCTTGCTTGCCGGCGGCATCCGTTGCGCTGGCGGACACCCTTTATGTCGCTTCGCCGTCGCAGGCGGAACCGGGATTAGCGACGGAACGCGGTCTTTCCATAAAGGGAAGCAATCCCGAGGACATCAAGCTTTCTCCCGAGCTGAAAGCTGCTGCCGTCTCCGGGATGAATTTCAGGGGATTGACCGAAAAAGGCGAGACCGTTCTCGATTCGCCAGAAAAGGCTGGAACCGGCGCTCCGGCCGTGGAGGAGAGCGGAGCGCGCGACGTGCTCACCCGGTCGATGCGTTTCGATCTGCGGAAAATCGCGGAGGAGTCCATCACGAGAATCAGGCACGTCACCTTGTTCTTAAATAAGCCGGGCAAAACGGGGGCGCAGCCTCAAGCGGACGGCGCCAACCCCGACAAGGTCTTCGATGCCGATAGTTTCAATGGGATTCCGATCGTCAAGAAATATAAACCCGGAGGCTTCATCGTCATTGGGCGTGGCGACTCCGACTTTTCCGCGAAAGAGCTGAAGGAACTCGCAGCCGATCCCCGAGTAAGATACGTGGAGCCCCGCTTCACACGGAAGCTCGAAGCGACGTCTAAAGAACCGAACGATGCTTACTATCAACAGGGTAAGCTCTGGGGGCTCAAAAACATCCATGCACCCGAAGCGTGGGCCTCGATTTACGCCTCGAATGTCATCGTTGCTATCGTAGACTCGGGCATAGATTTCAGTCACCCGGACTTAAGCGGCCAAATCTCACCCGACGGACAAAACTTCATCGAAAGCGGGCCGCCCGCCGATGAAGACGGGCATGGAACTCACGTCGCGGGCATCGTAGGAGCAACTGGAAATAATGGGCTGGGCGTCGTGGGGGTGAGCTGGAAGGTGACCTTGCTTCCTCTGAAGGTGGTTACCGGCCGAGGGGCTCTCATCGACGACGACACCATTGTTGCAGCTATCGATTATGCGTTGGACCATAATGCAAAGGTGATTAACTGCAGCTTGGGCGCGCCAGGCGGTAATTCCGTTCCCCTGGCTCTCAAGGAAGCCGTGACCCGGGCGCTCGACAAGGGTGCGATCATCGTCGCCGCCGCCGGAAATACGGGCGGAAACAACGACTATCAAAAGGTGTATCCAGCTTCAATCAGCAGCGACAACATGATTTCCGTTATGGCCATCGATCAGAACGATGCCCAACCGGCTTATTCGAACTATGGAGCGTCGACAGTCGACCTGGCCGCGCCTGGAGATACGATCCTCAGCACTTTCAAGGGCGGTATTTATGCGGAGCTTTCCGGCACGTCTCAGGCCGCTCCCTACGTCGCCGGTGCGGTCAGCCTCCTCTTGAGCTCGCCGTACTACAACACGGCCACTCCTGCGACGATACGAAGCGTGCTCGTGCAGAATGCCAGGCCCATTCCAACCCTATCGGGAAAGAATACGGCTAATGGCACGCTCGACATCGCGTTCCTGAATACCAGCAATCTAACATCCATGAACGCGATTGAGCGCACTTCGAGCGTGCGCGCACTTTCGCAGCCAAGATCGCAAAGCCCAGTGACCGCTGTGCAACCGTGGCAAGGGCAGGCCGCGGGCAAAGTTGTTGTGCGCCAAATTTCAGGCTCCACGCTGGTAACGATTAGAAACGGCGACACGGAGATTTCTCTCGACGGTGCTTCGCCTGAACTGAAATCCGTCCTCGCGGGGCTTCCCGGTGAAAAGGTAGACATCGAGCAATGAGGGGCTGCTATTCCAAAAGACGGACGCGGCATTTTAGAGCATTCGTGCGCTTAAATGGGCGCACCGTCGTCGCGAGGCGGCATTTGCCGGCCGTGGCGAACCAGGAATAATTGCGTCGCTATGCTCTCAATGACGGCGAGTCCGAGCGTTGCTCTAGCTATCGGCTGATGCCCTCGCGCGTTTCCGCAAATCCGGTGGGATGCCAGTGAAAGCAAAAGTGGTGCGGACGGCGGGACTTGAACCCGCACAGCCTTTCAGCCGAGGGATTTTAAGTCCCTTGCGTCTACCGTTTCGCCACGTCCGCCATTGAAGCAATTTTTTTGGACGCCGCAGCATGAGCAAATCTCTCGTGCCGCGAGGCCTACTGGGTAATCCCACCGCGCGGATTTGTCCACACAGTCACATAAGAAATCCGAGCCGGTGGAGGCCGGACACCCCGGTGCGGCGCGATGTTGCGTTTGCACCCGCCCTGAATCGTAGTCCCGGTCATTCACGGGGCGTGGCGTGTCCGAGCCAATGCCGAAGGCGTCGTCGCACGGGCGGCGGCGTCAAGGGCTGCGAGGGCGGAACCTGCGCGCTCGCCCCCTCATAATCCGGTTGGTCCTTCCACACAGCCGCCGCGATTTCGTCCCATTGTATGGGGACTGTAGGCCGTCCGGCCGGGGCGCTGCGCCTGTTCGTTTTGACACATACCCGGCAATGACTTATTCCAGAGCGAGAATCAAGCAGGGCGTGAAGAGCTGCTGCGCTGCACCTCAAGATCGAAATGGCAAGGCTTCTTATGATCTCCAGGATAACCGCTGCATCGGTCCGGCTTCCGCTCACAGTGACGGCGCTGCTCATCGCGCTCTGTCTCGGAACGGCCGGAATGGCGCCGGAGGCGCAGGCTCTGCGGGCGAAAGGCCGATCCGTGCCCCGGGCAGAGGCGGTGGATGGCACCACCCTGCTCGGCAGTTATCTCGCGGGTCATGTTGCACGCTCCGAACGGGACAATGAGAGCGCGGCCCTTTATTACCGGCGCGCGCTCGAAAAAGACCCTGGTAACGAGGAGATCCTGGACGACGCCTTCAAGCTGGAACTTGCGGCCGGAGAAATCGATGCCGCGCGCAGCCTAGCCCAGCGCCTTGTGAAGCGTCAGAAGGACAACATCATCGGCCATATCTTTCTCGGGCTCGACGCCTACAAAAACCGGGACTACGAAAAAGCGGATGAGCACTTCCGGGCCGCCCAGCGCACCACCCCGGCGGACGAGCCGACATTGAAGATCGCAAGGGCATGGGTCTTGGTGGCGCAGGGGCACGCCGATAAGGCGATCGCATCCTTGCAGATCTCGGGCAAGTCTGCCTGGGTCAATCTTTTCGAGACAGTGCAGCGCGCCTTCATGGCCGATGTCGCAAAGAAGAAGGTTTTGGCCGAAGAGGCCTATCGCGCCGTCTATGACAAGAAAACCCCCAACACGCGGATAGCGGAAGCCTTGGCGCGCCACCTCGCTGTTTGGAGCGACGCAAAGCAGGCGCAAGATCTTCTGGAAGAGGCTGGCGCTGGCGTCACGCCACTCGGTAAGGAACTGACCGCCGAACTCAAGGCAGGCAAAAGGCCCAAGCTCATGGTTTCGAACGTCGAGGAGGGGCTGGGCGAGTCGTTTCTGGGAATAGGGCAGAAGCTCTCGGCAGAGAATGGATTGGACGAGGCCCAGATCTATTTCCGGCTCGCCCTCTTCCTCAATCCGGCATCGGACATCGCGAAACTCGAACTCGCCGAACTCTACGGAAATATCGAACAATATTCCAAGGCTATCGCGGTCATCGAAAAAATACGCGAGCCCTCGCCCTTCTGGCAGAACGCGCAAGTCCGGAAGGCGCTCTACTTGAACGCTCTCCAGAAAACCGACGAATTGATGGCACTGCTTGCGGACCTCTTGGTAAAGAACCCCGCGGATCAGCAAATCCTCCAGACCGCCGCCACGATAGAAAGCGCCCGCAAGAAATATGAGGCGGCGATTCCGTACTATGACCGGGCGATCGCTCTGCTCAGTTCACCTGTAAAAAAAGACTGGCAGTTGTACTATGCGCGCGGCGTCGCCTATGAGCGCACCAAACAATGGGCCAAGGCCGAACCCGACTTCAAGGAAGCGCTCCTCCTCGATCCTGAGCAAGGCGCAGTCCTGAACTATCTCGGCTATTCCTGGCTCGATCAGAACATGAATATCCCGGAAGCGTTCGATCTTATCAAGAAAGCGGTCAAGCTCCGGCCGAATGACGGGTTCATCATTGACAGCCTTGGCTGGGCGTATTTCCTGCAGAAGGACTACGAGCAGGCGGTGAAGCATCTCGACAAGGCGGTGGAACTCCGTCCCGAAGACCCGACGCTCAACGATCACCTCGGGGACGTTTATTGGCGGCTCGGGCGGCAGCTGGAAGCGAAGTTTCAGTGGACGCAAGCCTTGACCCTCAGTCCAGAGCCCGAGGACGCCGTGAAGATCAAAAAGAAGCTGGAGACGGGCTTGCCCGATGAGGCCGGCCCGCGCGCCGAGCTTGAGAATCAGCTCATCGCGGTTCCGGAGCCAAGCCCGGCACCCGCTGAGACGCCGCAGCCTTCCAATGTCAATCCTTGAGCCGGGGACAGGCAAGCACGGCACCTTGCTGTGAGTTTCGCGCTCAAAGCATCGACAAGCAGCGCGCGCCGGTCTAGCACTCATCCCGGCTCGATGGATCACAACCGGGTTTCCCCATGACGATTACGCAGGCCCCTCCGGAAGGCAGCTCAACGCAAGAGGACGCGCCGCCTGTTCTGCGCGATGAGGCCCGCGCCAAGGTGAACCTCACCTTGCATGTCCTGGGCAGGCGGCCCGATGGCTATCATGAGCTTGAGAGCCTGGTTGTATTCGCGGATTTCGGCGACGTGCTCAGCTTCAGCCCCGCTCTGGAGGACAGCCTAAGCATGGAAGGCCCTTTCGCCGGCGCGGTGGATGGGGAAAACCTTGTTCTCAAGGCAAAAAGGGCCGTCGCGGGCTGGATCGGCAAGGACATCCATGGGGATTTCCGCCTCATAAAGAACATTCCCGTTGCCGCCGGACTTGGCGGCGGCTCTTCGGATGCCGCGGCAGCGATCAGGATTCTGTTCGCAGCCTATGGCAATGGAACGGATTGGGAAAGCTTCGGAGGAAGAGCAGCGGCCATCGGTGCGGATGTCCCGGTTTGCCTTCACCGCAAGGCAGCCTGGATGTGCGGGCTTGGCGAGCGGGTTACGCCCGTGAGGTTTGTCAGCCCGCTGCCGGCTGTGCTCGTCAACCCGCGCGTGAAGCTTTCGACGGCGGAGGTTTTCAAGCGGCTCGCCGCGCCTCCCTATGACCCGGGCGAAAGCAGTCATGCGCCGCTTACGAATGAGGATTTCGAGACCCCCGAAAGCGCCGCGCGCTGGCTACAGCAGGGACGCAATGACCTTGAGGCGCCCGCCATCGCTTTGGAACCGGCCGTGAAGAGCGTCCTCGACGCGCTCCGCAGCCAGGAAGGATGCCTTCTGGCCCGCCTCTCAGGTAGCGGCCCGACGTGTTTCGGCCTATTTCCTTCAGACGAAGCCGCGGGGAAGGCTGTGGAGGCGATGACCAGCGCGCGGCCGGCCTGGTGGGCTGTCGCGACGGCGCTCTCCTGACGCGCGGGGAGCGCATGGGCGGGCTCAGCGGCATTCCGATGGACGAGGTGCTACCGGCGCCCGCCTTGGGCGAAGGCAAATCTTCCCGGCGCGAGACGTTTGGCGCCCTAGCCCTCACGCTCGATCGCTCCGGCGCGGCTTACCTGGAAGACCATCGGACCCTCATCGTTTCGGATTTGCATCTGGAAAAGGGATCGGGCGCTGCCGCGCGAGGCAGGCTTCTCCCCGCTCTGGATAGCCACGACACGCTGCTTCGCCTCAAGCAGGCCATCGAGACTTACAGCCCGGCGCGCGTTGTTTGCCTGGGCGACAGTTTCCACGATGCCAAGGCCGGCGAACGCATGGCCGCGTTGGACAAGGACGAGCTGGGCTCGCTCTGCGCGTTGGTCCCCGAGTGGGTTTGGATCGGTGGCAATCACGATCCCGAAGTGCCGGGCTTTTGCGCCGGCAGCACCTTGGACGAGATCCGGATCGGCGGCGTACTCCTGCGCCATGAGCCAAATCCTCGCTTGCCGGGCGCGCAGGTCGCGGGCCATCTTCATCCGAAAGTCAGCGTGTCCGCAGGCGGGTACAGGTTCTCCGGGCGCTGCTTCTGCCTTTGGCCCGATCTTCTCATCCTACCGGCCTTTGGCGCCTTCGCGGGCGGTCTTTCCTGCTCTTCACCCGCCATACGAGGGCTCCACGAGGAGGAGCCGAAGCTCTTCATGCTGCACGCTTCGAAACTGTGGCGCGTCTCTTGATGGGTCTAAACGACGCCTCGCGCGCGATCATGCTTCGCTATGGCTTTCGATCATAAGACTGAGGCGCAGTTCGCTCTTCAAAACCTTGCCGTAGTTGTTCTTCGGCAGGCTTGCGGCCTGGATATACGCCTTCGGCTTTTTAAAGCGCGCGATATTATCGAGGCACAGCTTGTCGAGCGTGGACGCCTCACAAGGCTGCCCGTCGCGCGTCACGATAAAAGCGACCACCTCCTCGCCCCAATCGGGATGCGCGCGGCCAACCACGGCGGCCTCCGCCACCAAAGGATGGGTAAGCAGCACCTCCTCCACCTCGCGCGGATAGATGTTCGATCCGCCCGAGATGATCACATCCTTGGAGCGGTCGCGCAGCGTGAGAAAGCCGTCGCCGTCCATCTCGCCCATGTCGCCGGTCCACAGCCAGCCGCCGCGCAAGGTCTCGGCCGTGGCCTCGGGCCGGCCCCAATAGCCCGCCATCACCGAAGGCCCGCGCACCAGCACCTCCCCAATCTCTCCGGTTGGAAGCGCGCGCCCACCCGCGTCCGCGACGCGCACCTCGACCAGGGCTTGCGCAACGCCGGTCGAGGCCAGCCGCGCGCGCCATCCGGGGGTGCCGTCATCGGCGTGCATCGCGCGGCTCAGCGCCGTGATCGTCATCGGCGACTTACCCTGGCCGTAAATTTGGACAAAGCGGTTGCCCATGACATCGAGCGCCTCTTCGATATCGGCCAGATACATCGGACCCCCGCCATAGATGACCGTCTTGATACCCTCGCCCGCTCCGCCCCGCGCTTTCGCCGCCTCGACGAGGCGCTTCACCATGGTCGGGGCCATGAACATCGTTGCGTTACCCAGACGCTTCGAAAGATTCAGGATCTCGGCCGCATCGAACTTTCCAGATTCGGGGATAGCGTGCCGCGCGCCTTTCATGATCTGCATGAAGCTGTAAAGCCCCGCTCCGTGCGACATCGGCGCTGCGTAGAGATTGGCGTCGCCCGGCTCCGGGGTATCGACGCTCATGAAGTAACAAGCGGTCATGGCCGCTATATTGGAGTGGGTGATCATGACGCCCTTGGGCCGGCCGGTCGTACCGGAGGTATAGAATAGCCAGGCGAGATCGCTGCCACTCGCCACGCAAGGGCCCTCGGCGGAGTCTCCGCCAAGAAGCCGCCCGAAGCCCGCGCCGTCGACCGAAATCACGTCGCGCAGAGAGGCTATGCCGCCCAATTCGCCACGCAGCGCGTCCCCGACGTCGTCCGAAACGAACAGGACGCTGGCCCCAGCGTCGGCAAGGATCCAGGCGGCTTCCTTGGGGTGGAGCTTCGCGTTGATCGGCAAAGCGGCGGCGCCCATCCACCATGCCGCGTAAAGCACCTCGAAATATTCTGGGCGGTTGCTCATGAAAATCGCGATG
The DNA here is from genome assembly GCA_963817705.1 of uncultured Alphaproteobacteria bacterium. Lineage (GTDB taxonomy): Bacteria > Pseudomonadota > Alphaproteobacteria > Rhizobiales > Rhodomicrobiaceae > Rhodomicrobium. The sequence goes on along the minus strand of CAWFPF010000001.1, from coordinate 309,440 downwards.
CGATCGCCAGCGCGGACGCCAAGGCGAGTGGCAAGCCAATGCGCTAGAACGCTCGCACGATGCGCGAAGGCGCGATAGTCTGCCACAGCCCGTGTTCCCCACAGAAGCGCCGGCCTGTCCGGGAATGCGCGGGCCGCGCGGTTCAGCCATTCCGCTATGTTCATCGGTGCCTCCTTCCGCCCGCGGGTTAAGAAATTCTATCCCGGTCGCATAAACTCGAATAGACCCTTCCTTAGGTGAAAGACTCGCGGAATCCAGTTACGGCCATGACCCATTTGAACGAACCCCAGGGCGCCCTTTTGGAGAATGCGAAGATCCCTACCGGCACGGGCGAGGCGAGCCGTAAGGCGCAGCTGTTCACACGCCGCCATGCTGGCCGCCGTTTGCGCCCTGCTTTCGATGGCGTTGACCGCTTCGCCAGCGTCCTTCTTCGCAAGCTCGCCTGGGTGAGATTGTCTCTTGGAGAGGCCTTATCCGCAAGCGGATGCCGCCGGGGGGAGGACCGTTTCGCCCCGGGTGCTTGGGACACCAACCGTTTAGCCTCCAGCCTCGCTTGTGAAGGGCGCGCCGGTCTTCTATTTTGCTGGACATGACCACGCTCCTCCAAAGCTCGCCTGCAGCCCCTGCACCGCTATCATCGCCCGGGAAGCCCTCGCTTGCGGGCATGACGAAGGACCGGCTGATCGAGGCGCTCGTCTCGGCAGGGGTCCCCGCGGCCCAAACCAAGATGCGCGCGGCGCAGCTTTGGAATTGGATCTATGCCCGGGGCGCCCAGGATTTTCGGGAACTGACCAACATCGCGAAGAGCTTGCGGTCCGATCTCGACGCTCACTTTACGCTGGCACGGCCGGAGATTGCTGCCGAGCAAGTCTCGGAGGACGGAACGCGGAAATGGTTGCTCAGGCTCGCGCCGCAGCGGCCCGGCGAGCGTGCGCCGGAGGTTGAGGCCGTCTATATTCCGGAGCCGGACCGGGGGACCCTGTGCATATCGAGCCAAGTCGGCTGCACGCTCACCTGCACGTTCTGCCACACCGGCACGCAGCGGCTGGTGCGGAACCTGACGGCTGCGGAGATCGTCGGGCAGATCCTCGTTGCGCGGGACCGCATCGGCGATTGGCCCGGTGCCGCCGCACCGCTAGACCGGCATGGCATCCCCGATGCTGAGCGCAAAATCACGAACATCGTACTCATGGGCATGGGCGAACCGCTTTACAATTTCGAGAACGTCAAGGACGCGATGGCGGTCGCCGCCGACCCGGACGCGCTCGCGTTCTCAAAACGGCGCATCACGCTTTCGACCTCGGGCGTGGTGCCCTTGATCGGGCGCGCCGGCGCTGAGATGGGCGTCATGCTCGCGATTTCGCTCCACGCGGTGCGCGACGAACTGCGTGACGAGCTTGTCCCGATCAACCGCAAATATCCGATCGCCGCGTTGCTCGATGCTTGCCGCAACTATCCCAGCCTTTCCAACGCGCGCCGGATCACCTTCGAATATGTGATGCTGAAAGGCGTGAACGACTCCCTCGCGGAAGCCAAGGAACTGGTGCGCCTGCTCGCGAAAATTCCGGCGAAGATCAACTTAATCCCCTTCAATGCATGGCCCGGCTCGCGCTATGAATGCTCTGATTGGGCGCAGATCGAGCGGTTCGCGGATATCGTCAACCGCGCGGGCTATGCGAGCCCGATCCGGACGCCGCGAGGCCGCGACATCATGGCAGCGTGCGGACAGTTGAAGTCGGCGAGCGAAAAAATGCGGGCTAGCGCACTGCGTGGAGCAGACACGGCAGAGGCGGCCGCCCGGTAGGAGTGAGACAGGGCCGATGAGCTTTTCCCATATCGTACGGCTGCTGATTGCCATCGCCTTGTCGGGCGTGATCGGCTGGATGTCACTGGCCGCCTTCAACGTTATCAAGATTTGGCAGCGGTTCGAAGCCTTCGAAGCCTCGCCGGACAACGATCTTGGCAGGCTCCCGCAGACGATGATGCAGGCGGTTGACACCATTCAAGGAGGCTCGGCGCTGTTCCTGGCCGCGGCGATCGCGGGCGTGCTTCTGAGCGAGGTCTTCAAGACGCGTTCGCTCCTGTTCTACGCCGGTGCAACCGGTGCGCTGACGGCGGTGCTTGCCGCCGCGCTGTGGCAACAAGCCGCCGTGGCCGGTCACACGCAAGCCGCCGCCCCCCTCGCCATGGCTGGGTTCGTGGCCGGCGGTGTCTATTGGATGATCGCGGGCCATTCTGCGGCCCGGTAATTTACGGGCGCAGTTTGCGGAAAAAATCGCGAAGCAAAGCCGCGGCGCGCGCTTCCGCGATGCCGCCATAGACCTCGGGCCGGTGGTGGCATGTCGCCGCCGAAAAAAGCCGTACCCCATGCTCGACCGCGCCGCCCTTCTCGTCCGGTGCGCCGAAATAAAGCCGCCGGATGCGCGCGAAGGAAATCGCCGCCGCGCACATCGCGCAAGGCTCCAGCGTAACATAGAGGTCGTAGCCGGGAAGCCGCTCGCTGCCGGCTCCGAGGCAGGCTTGGCGGATGGCCAGGATTTCGGCGTGCGCAGTGGGATCGCTGGTCGCAACGACGAGGTTGTGCCCGCGGCCCGCAACCTCGCCGCCGGGCGCGACCACGACGGCGCCCACGGGCGTCTCGCCGAGCTGCGCGGCCCGTTCGGCCCCGGCAAGGGCAAGGACCATGTATGGGTTCTCTGTCACGGGTCGGTTCAAAACGGGTAGTGGCGCCGCTTGCGTGACTCGAACACGCGACCCCATCATTACGAATGAGCTGGACTTGCTGATTTTACAAGGTTTTTCCGGCATATGTCCATCATTCTTTCACGGTTTTTAGCCTCAAAAAAGTTCGTCGTCTGTACGGCGTACTTTCATGCACATCATGAAAAGAGCAGACCATGAAAAAGTGTTTGGTTGTTTGCGGACGGTCACCACGAAGGGAAAAACATAAGCATGTCTAAATTGGACCAATTCGCACGCGCTGCTTACGGTCCAGCATCCAAGGCGATTGTAATAACATCGCGATATATGCCGGCGCGCTGGCCAGATGGAGCCGGCCTGCACGTCGATGGGGATGGCAACACCGAACCTTTGCGTCCCCGCCGGCCAGAGCGAGAGCGTCCGCTGTTGCGAAAGAGTGACCGGCGCCGTCCTATTGAACGCAACCGTGTACGGTACGCGCCAAACGCCTTCAGCAATCGCGGCGGGATCGACTGGCTGCATGACGACGGCGTTATCTGAGCTTACGATCAGACGGAAACCCTGGTTCGAGTGGGCCTGCAGCCGCACGGAACGTGTCGCGCCCGAAACAAAATCGCCAAAGTTCAGAGTGGTCTTCAGCCCGCCGCCAGAAGCGCAACAGTCATCTGGGAATTGACGCCGACTGTCACGGCGAGAGGCGTGGGCGGGATTTGCGCTTTCGTGTACGGGCCGCTCCCTGCGCTCTGATAAACGCCGGGAACAGGCTGATCGGCATAGGTCCCTGGGGCACCACCTGCCCGCCGGCTACGCTGATCAAGGCGTTCGCCGCGTAGGTTTGCCTGGCCCCCGCTGTAACGTAGGCGGCATTGGGGCTCGCCTGAAGCACGCTTGGCGGAGAAATTGCGTTCTGGGTCAGCCCTGCGCCGTAAGCTTGAGCGATCTGATAATTCAACGCGCCGCTGCCCGAGCGCGCCTTCGGCGTCCCCGCCTCAAAGAAGGCTTAGGCAGCGTCGCAAGATTTGCTGTCCGCGTTTCTGAGTGTGAACGCGGGTGCACCGGCGAGCCGCATGGCGCCATTCTGAGACTGCATCGTGTATTGGAACGGCGCGTTGCAATCGACGGTGAAGCTGAACTTCGACGAGCCGGCTTTGCCCGGATCTCCCACGTTGACAGGTACCGTCGTCTCGTTGGTCGCGGATACGCTCTAACAGCCCTCGATGAGCGTTCTCGCAAGATCAGGCGAGGTCGAAGCGGTCGAGGTCCATTACCTTGGCCCACGCCGCCGCGAAGTCGTTCACGAACTTTTCTTGCGAGTCCGTGCAAGCATAGACTTCCGCAACCGCACGCAGCTGAGAGTTCGAACCGAAGACAAGGTCAGCACGCGTGCCGGTCCACCTTACCTCGTTCGTCTTCCGGTCACGCCCCTCATACACGCCTTCCGAGCCAGCAGACGGCTGCCAGTGCGTGCTCATGTCGAGCAGGTTAACGAAGAAGTCGTTCGTCATCGTTTCTGGCCGCTTGGTGAAGACGCCGTGCGGGGACTTCCCGGCATTTGCGCCGAGCACGCGCAGGCCGCCAACGAGAACCGTCATCTCAGGCGCCGTAAGTGTCAGCAACTCTGCCCGGTCCACCAACAGCTCCTCCGGCGACAGGCGCTGCTTACCGCGGATATAGTTGCGGAACCCGTCGGCGGTTGGCTCAAGTGGCGCAAAGGAATGCGCGTCGGTCTGCTCTTGCGACGCGTCCACGCGCCCCGGCGTGAAGGGGACCCTGACGTCGTGTCCGGCGGCCTTCGCGGCCTTCTCGATTGCCGCGCCGCCGCCGAGAACGATCAGGTCGGCCAGCGAGACCTTCTTCCCGCCGGACTGTGAACCATTGAACTCTGCCTGGATCGATTTGAGATTCTGAAGCACCTTCGCCAGCTCAGCGGGCTGGTTCACGTCCCAATCCTTTTGGGGCGCAAGGCGAATGCGCGCGCCGTTCGCTCCACCGCGCTTGTCCGAGCCGCGGAACGTCGATGCCGACGCCCAAGCCGTCGAGACCAGCTCGGAAACGGACAGGCCAGAGCTAAGGATTTTCGCCTTCAGAGCGGCAATGTCCTGCTCCCCGATCAGCGGATGATCCACAGCGGGGATCGGGTCCTGCCAAATCAGGGTCTCCTTCGGAACGAGCGGGCCGAGATAACGCGCGATCGGGCCCATGTCCCGGTGCGTGAGCTTGAACCACGCGCGGGCGAACGCGTCCGCGAACTGATCCGGATTCTCGTAGAAGCGCCTTGAAATCTTTTCGTATACGGGATCGGACCGCAGAGAGAGATCCGTGGTCAACATGGTTGGCTCGTGGCGCTTCGACGGGTCGAAGGCGTCCGGAATCGTGGCCGCACCGCCTTTCGCCTTCCATTGATAGGCGCCGGCCGGGCTCTTCATGAGCTCCCATTCGTGGTTGAACAGGTTCTCGAAGAAGTGGTTACTCCACTTCGTGGGCGTCTGCGTCCAGGTGACTTCCGGGCCTCCAGTGATTGCGTCGCTTCCTTTGCCGGAGCCGAAGCGGCTGATCCAGCCCAGGCCCTGAGTTCTCGATAGGGGCCGCTTCGGGCTCGGGCCCCACCAGCGTCACATCGCCAGCGCCGTGGGTCTTGCCAAAGGTGTGGCCGCCGGCAATGAGCGCGACCGTTTCTTCGTCGTTCATCGCCATGCGCGCGAAGGTTTCGCGAATATCCTTGGCCGCGGCGACCGGGTCCGGGTTGCCATTCGGCCCTTCTGGATTCACGTAGATCAGACCCATCTGCACGGCGGCAAGGGGATTTTGAAGGTCCCGGTCGCCGCTGTAACGCTCGTCGGCCAGCCACTTACCTTCGGGGCCCCAGTAGATGTCCTGTTCGGGCTCCCAGGTATCCTCGCGCCCTCCGGCGAAGCCAAAGGTCTTGAACCCCATCGACTCGAGCGCGACGTTGCCCGCGAGAACCATAAGGTCGGACCAAGAGATTTTCCGGCCGTATTTCTGCTTGATCGGCCACAGCAGCCGGCGTGCCTTGTCGAGGTTCGCGTTGTCCGGCCAGCTATTGAGCGGCGCGAAGCGCTGCTGGCCGGCTCCGGCGCCGCCGCGGCCGTCGGCGATGCGGTACGTGCCTGCGCTGTGCCAGGCCATCCGGATGAACAGCCCGCCGTAGTGGCCGAAGTCGGCCGGCCACCAATCCTGAGAGTCCGTCATCAAGGCATACAGGTCTTCGATCACGGCATTCAGGTCGAGGCTCTTGAATTCCTTGGCGTAGTTGAACGCCTCGCCCATCGGATCGGATAGGGTGGAGTGCTGATGAAGAACCTGGAGGTTCAGTTCGTTCGGCCACCAGTCACGGTTCGTGCGCGCGCGGGTCCCCCCCGCAAACGGGCATTTGCTGTCTTCACTCATGTCGTCTCCTATTGCGTGTCCCTGTTCTTCTTAAGCAACCATAGCAAAAAAGCTTAGACTATGCGGAGCATCAGATATAATTGACTTTTCTGACTACAGGATAAGATATTCTGATAGCTGATATTGTCAAATTGTCCCGCCGGGAGAGGATGAGGGAAGCGCCGCGGCGCAGTTGCGAAGCGCCTGCGGAGCCTGCAGCGAGGCAAAACTGTCTTAGCTGGATTGTGAGGATCCCGAGCCACGGTGCTCACTGCCGAAGCGATGTCACTGCGCGTGTGGGTCCCATGCCTGCTCCGGGTCATGGCCGGTAATTTCGTGAACGATTTCAATGCGGCCGCTGAACGTCCACCTGCGGAAGTGCCTGAAAATGCTTGCCCTTTCCCTTGAGGACCAACAAGAGACATTCATTGTTCCCGGCCTTCGCGCATTCGAGAGACCGTGCTGAAAGTCAATCCAGAAAGCCAAGCTTTAAACTGCGGAAGCGGGTAGTCAGGCCATGAGCAGCATTGGATTAAGCAGCAATCACAGCGGTTCCGTCCTACTGCTTAGTTAAAATTTTTGAGCGGCGTGCTGCCGCTGATCCCGCCATACTGAATATTGGACGTGAAGGTGTCGTGGCTGCCGCCATAGATGCTAACCTCGCCCGATGGCTCGGGCGTTCCAGCGCGCGTCTGGATGTCGACGAGACCCGCCGTTCTGAGCCCATATTGGGCAGGGAGCGCGCCGGTCACGACGGTCATGTTGGCAATTAGGCTCGTTTCGAGGACCTGGCCGAACCCCGAAACGCCATCGGGGAGCTGAATGCCGTCGATGCGGTATTGCAGATTGGCGTGCTCGTTGCGGATGTGGAGGTTTCCGCTCGCGGCGCTGTCCTGATAGACGCCCGGCGTTTGCAAGAGGAGCTTGTCGAGCGAGGCATTATCGCCCTGCGGCAGCGCGGCGATGGTTTGCTGGTCCAACTCGTAGCTGTTGACGCCGATCTTGGGCAGAATGTACTCGCGGGCGGCATTCAGGCTGGCGGCCTTACTCGCAACCCCGGCAGGGCCCCCGCCGGTGGCGCCAGGAAATCCTTCGGCTGGCGTGCCCGCCGCGCCGCTTGCTGGCTGAGCCGGCCCTGTTTTTTTAGGCCCCGCTTTCGCTTTCGGCTTCGCTGGCATCAGCTTTGAAGAGGCCAATGGCAGGCGGGGAGTCTTCTATCCCGAAGCTTTAGACGCTGCTTAGTGCTGCTCCTCAATCGCAATTGCCGCCGTGCGCAGCTTTTCGACCTGCTTGCTCACTTCGCTAAGTCCAAAGATGATGGCTACGCCGATAAGCAGAAAACTCACACGCTTCAGAAGCTGTCGGCTAGGGACTATAAAAACCGGCAGAAAAACTAGGCCATGTGGACGGATTTGATCCAGATTATGCCAAGCGCAAGGGCCACAAACGAGGCATAATTCTGCGCAGTCTTCTCGCATCGCATGGCGACCCGCTTGAAGCGCTTAAGCTTACCGAAGGCCTGCTCGATGCGAGCGCGGCCTTTGTACAGTGTCTTGGCGAAGAAAGCCGGCTTCTTCTTGGCGTTTGACCGGAAGGGGATAACCGGGCAGATGCCGCGTTTGCGCGCTGCCGCGCGGTTGGCTGCCGCATCGTATCCCTTATCGGCCACGGCCGCCCGCGGCGCGGTCTCCGGTCCGATGTCGAGCAGCGTCTCGAAGGAGCGGCTATCGTGGGCCTCGCCGCCGGTCAGATGAAAGGCGATGGGAAGCCCCTCCTTATCTGTTTTTAAATGAATTTTCGTTGAGAAGCCCCCACGCGATTTGCCGAGCGCTTGGGCGTCCTGCCCCCCTTTGCGCCCGCTGCGGACACATGCGCCCGCACAATGGTGGAATCGAACATCTGAACCAGATGGGCGCTTTCGCTTAAGTTCGCCAGCGCGTCGAAAAACGCCTCGAACGTTCCTGTCTGACTGAGCCGCCAAAACCGCTTCCACACGCTGTTCCAATTGCCGAACTCAGCGGGCAAAGCCCGCCATGTGATGTTGTGAACGGTGAAATAGTGCAGCGCTTCCAGAAACTTGCGATCGTCGTGGCCGGGCTCGCCCCGCTTGGAGCGAACCGCCCGGAACACCTCGATAGCAATGTCCCAATCCTTCTCCGACATCTGCGTCAGCATGACCGGCCCTCCCAAAGCCGGTCACCCATGAATCACTGAAAAACTGATTTGGGAATCCATATTCGTTCTACTTGCGACAATCCGTCCACAGCGCCTAGAAATTGTGATATCATTATCGTTAAAGTCAAACGGTCTTCATGCAAACTACCTTTTGCAGCGTCTGCAAACGCGCTTTCTATCGGAGTCAGTAGATACCTTAGGTTAAGGGTCGTCAAAGTTAGATAGAGTAGGCTACCAAGCAGTCTCTCATACCAGGTCCCTTCAAGCAAGAGAGCAACTATCCCTACGGTCGTTAGGCATAAAAGTACTATTTCTAAGTCTCCATGCGGCGCGTATGAGTAGTCACGCCTCAAAATTTTTATAAAATAAAATAGAACGGCGGGAAAAATAAACATAAGCACCGCTATCGCATCCTTGTTATTCAATATTTCAAAATCCATTGCAAATCTTAGTCTCCTCCTGCCGGACAAAACAACTGCACCAAAAGATAAGCTGATATAGAAAGACATGAATGATAATACATAGGATGCGGAACGACTTATGTGAATGCCTAATGAGTTTCCGATAAAACTCCAAAACTCATGAGTAAGGCTGCCCCAATTATTTGCTAGCCAACGTGTCCAATCGGCCAATGATAAGAAATTGCTCCAATGATTGACGATAGTCAGCGCACCGCCAACAATGCCTACCCAAACGAATATCTGACCGCGTATCTCACGCGCTAGCGAGATGCCCGCTCTATCCGTGTCCTGTTCAACCGGCATAGCCCCGCCCCGCGCATCTAATTGCCCCGCTAACGGTATCGCGGAAAATAGGTGGATGGTCAATCCCACCCTGCATCGGCGCTTAAAACCTAATTGACCATTCTAACAACGGCTTCTGGTGGGGCTGCCAGTGCACCGTCTTTGGAGATGTTATATCCCTTCGCAAGCATGCACGACGCCACTATGCCGCGACTCACGACTATTCCGCCGTTCGCTGATCCGCCATATCCGTCTATTTGTGCTGAATAGCTCGGCTGCTGTCCCTGCTTTACGCAGTCGAGGCGGTCTTTCATAAATTCAACCTGCGTCGTGTCGGGTCTATCAAACCGCAGCTGCTGCGTGGTTGCGCAGGCGCTAAGCAAGACGCACGCTCCAATTGCAAGCGTAAAGTTCTTTGAGGCTTTGCCCGTCAGCTTACGTCGCACCATAGCTGCCAATCCCCGATAGCTGCTCGGACGTTGGCACGCGTCATCAGAAGAGTCCTCCTCTTACGTATATCTATCCACAATATTACCACCTAAGCTTGTGCTACCTTTTTTGATGCGCGCTTTGAGCGAGAAATCCAGCGCTTAAATTGTTTAAAGTCATTCTGTGGCCGCGCTGCCGTCCGTGTGGTCCGCCTCCGGCAGGTCAGCTTGGCGCCAGCTTGCCCGCGCCGCAGTTTCTTATTGCTAAGGTGAAGTCTGATTTCAAAAAGCGCTGCACTTTCCGGAGCTGAGCATAAAAATTTTTGAAGGGGGAGAGGGCGGGGTCCATTCCCCAGTTGCGCGCCGCGCACCACGCGGGGCGGGCCATGCCCGCCGGGCGGTCATCGGCACGGGGGGCGGCCACACCCATGCACGGCAGCGCGCTTACAGCCGGTGGGAGGTGGCACGCGGCGGGCGCACGGGGCAAAGGGGGGAGGGGTAGGCCGGGCGGGTCCATGAGGCCAGCTACGGGGTCAGCTATCGGGCCGCACATGAAAGTGCGCTTAGGTTGCAGCAAAGGCGCACCGTGAGTGCGCGGTGAGTATTTCTGTTATTAGATGAATAGATAGACCGCTCTACGTCCGCCTAAACCCTTGATTTTATTGGGGTTTATTGGTGCCGCTTGCGTGACTCGAACACGCGACCCCATCATTACGAATGCATGGCGCGTTTGTCAAAGCGTTGATTCTCATGCAATCGCCTTTCTGGGAATCGCGGTTTGTTCACGGTCGCGAGCGTCGTTTCCGGGGCATAACCGGGGCGCAATGGCCTTCGCCGCGTTCGCCTGAAAGTCCAGGCTGTGATGACCATAAAAGCGCTCGATCACTTCGACGGTCATTCCGGTGAAGCCGGCCACCTCCCACCGGTCAACTCCACTTTGCAGAAGCCAGGTCACGCATGTGTGCCTCAGGCTATGAGGCACATACTCAGGGCCAAGGCCAGCGGCCTTGCACGCTGTGCGCCAGCTTCGCCGCAGTTTCTCTATGGGCTTGCCTTTGCAATGGATCACGTGGGTGATGCCGCCCTTCGCATCCATGCGCTGCCAGCGGGCGACGTGAGGGAGCAAACGGCTGTGGAGGGGAGCGGGCGGCGCTCGTTTCGTCAATTCTCTCTGGCCTTGTCCCCGGCGATAAAGCCGCTGGGCATCAAGATCGATCCAGCCACTGCTCGCGCTTGGCATCCAGCGAAGGCCGAGAAGCGCGGCAGAGCGAGTCCCACTATAGAGGGCGCAAAGAATGTAACGCACCAAGTGACGCGATTCCTTGTTCCTCCAAGCGGCCCATAAGAGCGCGGCGGCCTGCGACCGGCTGAGCCATGCTTCGCGGCGCGGCGCGGCCTGGGGAAGCTTGACGGCCGGTACCGCGTCCAGGCAAAACTCGGAATGATAGAAATTCAGGGCGCTCGACAAGACGGCAAGATCCCGGCGTGCCGTGCTGCTCGACAATCGCCTTTCGCCCGCCGAAATGCGCCACGCGGCATAGGCGCGGCAAGCCGCCGGCCTAATGTCTGCGACCTTCTTCGATCCCCACCATTCGAGCAGGTGAGCGCATCCGTTCAACGCCAACTCCTGTTGCTTAAGGTCGGGAACGCGCTCTTTCATGTAGAAGGATATCACGTTGGCGATTAGCACCTTATCGGCAGAATTTTCGCGGGGGGGCCGATAGGTCTTTTCGAGATAAACTTTGAGCGCTTCCGCTGCTCCAGAAGTGTCCGCTTCGCCGCAGCCAGTGCTATATTCGCTGTCTCCGTCGCGGATGCACCAAATTGCTTCTCTTCCCTCGCGCTTGCGGAGGTAAAGCCTTGGGGGCTGCTTTTTTCTGGGCATGACACTTTTGACCTTTCTAGGCACGCGACTATATCCGCCTCGCAAACGAGGAACCGGTTTCCGATCATGGAGGCAGTGAGACGGTTCTGCTTGATGAGGCGCCGCAGCGTGCTCGCTGTGACACGCGCCGACGCTGGAAAAAATCGCTGTGCAGCTTCAGCGAGGGGAAAATATTCGGGCAAAGACATTAGGGCACGGTCATTGTTTCCTCGTGGGGCGGGTCCGCAGCCCGCGCTGGACTAGTGACACGTTCGCGGTCACCTCGCGTCTTGACGGTCTCCCGCTTTCATTTCATCGATGATTACATGCAAGGCCCGGTAGCGCTCGGCAGCTTTGGCCGCGCCCGCAATGAAGCTGCTCCCACCGGTGCGCCGGGCAATGTCAAGGTGCCGCTGGCGCGATGGTCCATGAGGAGTTGCGCAAGCGCTCTGCCAAAGGATGTCATGGATCGCATGCACGGCCCGGTATGCCGCCGCGAGGCCATCGCCGCGCCCTTGAAGTGAGGCGGTATCATGGTACCTCAGGGATCGCTCGAGGGTGGTATCTGGGCACCGCGAGGGCGGCGCGGGTGTGGTGTCCCGGTACCGCTCAAGTTCCGCGCCAGTGAGCGAGGGGTGCAGGGTTATAGCGGTATCCAAGTACCGCACCGCGGCGGCGGCCACGGCCATGAGCGGCCCATGGCGCTCGCAGGCGGCGAAAATCTCTTCCGCGCCGGTCATGCCGGCCGCCGTTTCCGCTCCAGTTGCCTTATGTGCTCGATGATTTCGCTGCGCCGGGCACGGAGCGTCCGCCCGCACTGCCAGATAGGCCAGCCCTTATGCCGCAGCCTGTAAATGGCGTGCTCGCTCTTGCGAAGGAACGCCGCGAGCTGCGGCACGTCCATGATGTCGCTGTAGATCGCGTCGAGGGTAGCGTCACCGTCCGGCAAGGGTGCCTGATGGAAGGCGCGGCTCTCCCGCGCGGCCGAAGAAGGGCCGCTTGTGTTCCCCATGGTCTTTGCTCCGTCGCGCGCCGATGCCGGCGCCATCAAACTATCGTCAGCTCGCGGCCCGCTCCCCGGCCGGAAGCTCGCCATTGGCGTAGGCCCGCGCCAGCGCGTGCATGGCCGTGATTTTGTCGAGGTCCGCTTCGACATCAGGCGGAAGCGTGCCCGGCAGTCCAAGCCGGTGCGCGTGCGCTCGGTGCACAACTGCACTCAAGACGAAGCGATGCATCGCCGGCGTCAGACCGTGAAGGTGTCCGCTGGCGTCCAGCGCGTTGTCCGCGCGGGCCTGATCGAGGAAATCTCCGATGATGCGCGCGTCGAACGCCGCGTCCTTCGACTGGTCGAGGCCATCGAAGTTTTTCAAGCGCCGCATGTGGCGTCCTCCATCGGCTGCAAAAACCCATTGCCCCGGCGAACCTCCGGGAAGTCGAACTCGGGCTCCCTCATGTAGGCCGAAACCGCCGCTATCAACTCTGGCTCGATCAGCTTCGCTTCCCGGAGTCCTCGCGCGCGAGGCGCGGCGGATATGAAAACCGCCGATTCATCCCCCCATGAAAAGATCAGGGTCACTGGCCAATTCAGGAGCATGATGTTCGCATTGGCCGCCAGAATGTCTTCCGGCGCCGCTTTGATGAAGGAGGCGAAAAAGCTATGTACGTCCTGGTTTTCAGGGGAAAGCTCGGCGACGTGGGGACGGAGATGACGGCGCAACCCCAGGATCTCGCGCGCAAACCGGCCGGCCGTCGCAGGCGTTCCAGCGAAGATTGACGGCAGGAAGAGCGCGGCCTTGGCATCCGTCAAGGGCGGCGCCAAGAGATATCCCTCTTTTTTGAGCGAGGACGCCGCCGCGCGGAAAACCGACGCGTTGCGCCCCGCGATCGGTGCGCAGCGCTCCCCTAAACCCGTGAATGACTTTGGCATCGGCGGCCCCGGTTAATTGCGAACGTCTTGATGTTGACGTTAAGCTGATTCGCTGATGGAAACAGCCTTCCCGGAATTTTCGGTTGTGGATAACGGCGACGCCGCTCACGCTGGGCAAAGCGCGCGGATGCCAGCGGCGATAACCTCAAGCTCTTGCTCCTGGCTCTCGGCTATGAAGTCGAGCGAATTCCCGATAAAAGAGTCAAGCTCCTCGTCGCGAGCGACGATCCGCAGGGCATAGGTGCCCTTTCGAACGTGCTCAACCAGTTGGAGAAGCTGCGCTGTGCAAAGTGACTTGGCGCGCGCGTCATTTTCTTGTGGCTGACATGACATGCTGGCATCCTCTTAACGCGGTTTTAACTATGCCTTACGGTACGCACAATGTGCGCAGAAGGTCAAGCCTATGAGTGAGCCGGTCCCCACAATGGAACCTGATGAGCTGCGAGCCATCCGGGCGGAGCTTGGGCTCACGCAAACCGAAATGGCGAAGCGCTTGGGCGTCAAGCTGCGCGGCTATCAGGCCTGGGAAGCGGACGAAGGCATGAGCAAGCGCGCGATTCCGGGGCCTGCGGTTTTACTTGCGCGCCGCCTCTTAGCGGATCATAAATCTCAAAAATAATATTGAAAAAGCTTCATTTACACTTCGTCATTACTTGACAACGCACAACGTGCGTATAGATTAGCGCTATAGACGGTTGTTGGCCCGTCCTGCGCTAAGAGGCTCCGGCCGAAAGAGGAACAAAGGCAGGGGATTTCCAACAGCCCGAGACACAGCCCCAAGCGAGGGAATGGCGAAGCTATGACCGGCGCCGGGCTGCACATGATCCCGCCGCCGCGCCCCGCTGGGCAGACCAAGGCCGCACCGCTCGCCGCCGTTCCTGGTCACAATTGTGACCAGGCTCCGCAGCCAAGCACCGCGCATCCGGTCGCAGCGCCGCCGCGGCGGGTCATGTCCTAAAGCGAAACCGGCCGCGTGCCGGTCGCCGGGCGGTGGCGCGCCGGCCTGATGAGCAGCCAAGGAGTAAAGCATGTCAATCGACCGCGTCTTCAAGATCTTCGTGTGGCTTTTCGGAATGTTCGGACTCGGCACCGCGGGGCTTAACGCCCTCGCCTATGCCATGGACGGCAAAACCGGATGGGCCATAGCCTGGGGCGCAACCGCGCTCGCATGGGGCCTCACGCTCGATTGGGCGCTGCGGAAGATCAGCAGGGAGATCAAGTCCTAAAAGCGAAACGAGCCGCGAGGATTGCCCCCTCGCGGCTTCGTCGTCATGGCGTGACGGCCATGGCCTGACGAGCAGTCAGAAGTCGCCCGGCGTGAGGTGGTGCTCACGGCCGGGCAGCGAAAACCCCGGATCAAGGAGATTTCCACAATGGGGGATCGTATCATAGGCCTCACGCTTCGGCTACTGGTCGGGGCGTGCGGGTGCGCGGCGGGCGCGGTTTGTGCCTATGCCGCATTCTCGAACGGTAAACTGGTAGACCCCGGCGAGGCGGGCCCCATGTTCGGTGTGGGCTTCGCGGCCGTGGTCTTCTTCTCATGGCTGATGCTGCCGGTCGCGTCATGGTGCGCCCGGCTTGGAGCTTATGGCAAGGCTTGGACAGCTAAGGCGTGCTGGGTGCTCGCCCTGGTCTTTGTCCTTGCCAATGCGATTGTGTTCGCCAGCTCGCACCGGGTAGAGACGGTGGAAGGCAGAGGGCTGGCTATGGACGGGTACGCGGACGCGAAAGCGGACAAGGCCCGGGCGATCGCGGAGCTCGACGGCATGAAACGCGATGAACTTTGGGCAGCTTCCTCGAGCTGCGCGAATGCCACGACAAAGAAGGAGCGATCCTTCTGCGCCAATGTTCAAAGCGCTCAAGGCCGCATCCAGGCGGCTTCGGATAAGATCGCGCTCGGGCGGCCGGGCGCGAAGGATGCCGGGGCGGAAACTCTCGCCTGGGTGATAGGGGGTGACGCTGCGAAGGTCGGCCGGGCTTGGCCGGTCTTTATCGGTGTCATCCTTGAACTGGTGGCTTGCGCTGCGCTCAAGTTCACCCTCAGCCCATGGGCGCCAAAGGCGAAAGCGGCAACGCTGGAGACCGCGCCACTCAAGCCCGCCGTTCAAGAACAGACGCCCATAGACTTGACCGCTGCAGCGAAAGCGCTGGCCGCCCGGCCGCGCAAGCGGCGAGCCCCCAGGCTCAGCCGCGCATTGCTCCCGCCCCCCAGCGCCGGGGATGAGCAAGCCCCGCCGCCACGAAGGCGGAGCCGGCAGACGGTCAAGGCATAGCCCGGCGCGGGCACCGAACACATTAGCCCCGCCGCAGCGATGCGAGCGGGGCTTTTTTTTTGTGCCTACACGCCGTCAAAGCTTTCCTTCACGGCCGCCGCGTACAGCGCCCGAACGCGCGCGCGGCCGGCCGCCACGCCGGGCCGGAAGAACGGATGCGCCGGGTGTGACAATATCGCGCGCTTCATCTTCTTCCACTTGATGCGCCCGGTCTTCTTGTCCCTGCCGGCATAGCGGAGCTCACCCTTGTGATAGCCCTTCGTGCCGTACTCCACAAATCGCGCATAGTAGCCATCGCCCTTAAGCTGGGGCGTGACAAGGCCGAACACAAAACCGCCCCGGTATTTCCAGGAACTCTGGATGGCATCGCTGCTGGCGAAGAGCGAGCGCAGCTTGCCGGTCTTAACCGGGCATCGCGCCACAACTTCCTCCTGGATGATCTTAGCCGCCTGCTCGTTGGCTTCCTTGACGTTGGCCTCAAGGTTCTTCCTGGCCTGCTCGGCACGGGCCGCGAAGCCCCCGCCGCCCCGTTTCACGTAAGACATCGCTTCTCCTATAGAACAGGCCCCGCGCCCATATCTGCGAGCTTTTCGGTAAGCTCGTCATAGCGGTCGTGCAGCTCCTGGACGGATTCGACATCGTTATTGAGGGATTCGAGCTTCGCCTTAAGCTCAGCCAGGTTCTGCGCGCCCCAACCGTTGCAGATCGCGAGGCCATCGGCCGCGGCCCGCTCCCTTTCATCGTCCAAAGCCTGCATTTCCGGCGTGATGTTATCGGCGCCCAGCTCGCTGCGAAATCTCGTCATAGTGAATCCCCTTTGATTTCGGAAGACAGCCGCCCGATCCGTGCCGCGCGGCACCGGTACGCCGGGCGGCCGGCGCCCGGCGCGATGGAATTGCCCGGCCGGTCATGCGGGGCGAAGCCGGGGCGGCTCGGATGCGCGAACTGCATCGCGCTCCCGTCCATGCGCGCCAGGCTAACTTGTGGGCATGATTTCCGGGTTGCCCAGCACGGCAACCGCCGCGAGCGGGGTCCCTGTGGCATGTGTCCCGCCGAACACCGGAGTGAGTTGCAGATAGCGCCGCCCCGAGATTACCCCGACGCGCGTCAGCGTGGCTGCCGCGTGCGCCGCAGTCAGCGAAAGAATTATTCCGCCCGAGACGGAAGAGGGGGCGCCCGGACCGGTCAGCTCTGTGGCAGCGACGTTGGCCCATGTCGAGCCATCGTCGCTTTCCTGAAGCTGGAAATCGATCCGGTTCGTGCCCGAAAATGTGATGCCGCCGATTCCGATAGCGATAAGGAGCGCGACGGAATGATAACCGGCTGTGTCTATGGTCACTGGCGTTGGGCTAGCGCTGTAGACGGCCGGCGCAATGGCCAGCGCGTTTCCGATCCTGGTTGCGAGGTCTTTGATCGACATGGAGCGTTCCTATCCTGAGACGGTCAGAGCGAAAAAGGGATACCTGCCCGGCGTCTCGAAACCGCCGGGCAGGCGGAAGATGAGGAAGCGTAAAGCCCTTAAGCCATCCTCAACCGTGCCTTGCCGGAATGGAGTTTCGGCAAGGGCTTTCACTCCGCCGCGATGCCCGTCGTGGCGGAATTCCGTTAGCTCGTTGCGACCTTGAGTTTCACAATCGCCTCGCCCAGCACCACGCCTCCGCCGACGCGGCGCCGGGCATGGAAGCGGGTCTGGTTTGTGGTTGCGAGAGTGAAGGGGTCGCGCAAGATCGCGATTTGCAGCCGGTCGTAGATCCGGTACGCGGAAAACACGTCCCCGAAGATGATTGGGAAGGTATTTGTGCCAATGTTGGGCGCGTCGACCGCGTCGTAAACCGGGCGCCCCTGGATTGTCGGAAGGCCGTCCTTGTTCAAGTTTTCGTCGAACAAGTATCTGGATACCTGGTCTTTGAGGCGACGCACAGCCGACATCGTCGAACGATTCATCAACCACACGCCCTGCTGCGCATAGGCTGCTGGCAAACTAAATGGAAGGTTAATTATCGCATCGGCGGGAATATCGCTGGCATCGCCGCCCGCGACATAGTTGACGGCGGGTGAGGTCAGCATGCCGGTCGGCTGTTTCACGCCAGTGCCGAGCAGGAAAGATTGGTTTTCGAGCCGCGCGAATTCGCGCGCGAGCTCGAGGGCCAGCTCTTCCTCGATATTGATTGCCGCGTCCTCGAGCAGGCTGTTGCTCACGTCGACGTAGCAGCGGGCGTCGTTGATCGAAATGTCAATCGCGCCATAGGCCGGCCCGGTGCTCGGGGCGGTATCCACTTCGGCAACCCATGCGGCGGTGCTGGCGCTCGTGCGGCGCGGCACACGAACGGTGTCGTTCGAGGTCTGTCCGATGAACGCGCATTGCCTGACCTGGGAGACCTGTACCAGATTGCGAACGAGCTGGCGCTCGAAGTCGAGCGGCACGAGGAAGCCGCCGCCAACATCGTTCGCGGTTTGCAGCGCCTTGATTTGTTCCGGCCTCATGGCTCGCTCGCCATGGCGGATAAAGGCGTTAAAGGCTTGGCGCCGCTCGGAGCGAACGAGGTCATGCACATCGCCCCGGCGATCCGCGCCAGCGAGGAAGCCGGGGCGTCCCCTCCTGATTTCGGCCATGCGCGTCTCGCGCTCCATGCCATCGGCGGCGCGATCGAGGCGGCGAAGCACGGCCGCCGCTCGCACACCTAAGGCGCCGCCCGTGGCGGCTCCCGCGCCGCGAGCTGCGCGCTGGGCTGAGATGCGCTCACGGGTCTGGCGGCTTCTTTCGATGATCTCTTTCACGGTATCGGGCATGGTCAGTCCTCTTGGTCTATGGTCTGGGGGGGAAGGCGCGGCGCGCGGGGCCGCGCGAGAAAGTTTTCAAGCTCGGCACGGCGCGAGTGCAGCGTGAGCGCCGGCGTCATCGTCTGAGTTGGATCGACGACATGGCTGAGAGCGCCTTGTGTGGCGGGCGTGCCGGCAGCCTTGCCGGTGTTTAAGGGGCGGAAAAATTCGTCGCCCCCTTCATAGGGAGGAAGGTTTTCCATCGATCTTACTTCGTTGGGCGCGAGAAGTCCGTTACAAGTCCCGGCCACCCAAGCTTGATATCGCGCAAGTGTATCTGCACGGGTGAAGTCGGAAAGATCGAAGCGTGGATAATATTGCTCCGCTTCATCTTCGGTGAATAATGTAAGACTTATGGCTTGTTCCCAGTTAGTCAGCCACGGTTGCAGCGTCATGCTTACGAATTGGCGGCCAAGCGTCTCTGTGTTGTTCTGCGAGGTCTTCTCGTAATCCTGCAAAAGGATTAGGGGAATGCGGAATATTCGCGCCACCTCGCTTAATTGCCACTTGCGCAGCTCGAAAAACTGCGTGTCTACAGAGGTCATTTGCGTGGGCGCCCATTTCATGCCGCCTTCAAGCACGATTGTCCGCTGCGCGTTGCGCGTGCCCGCGTAGACGCGCTCGAACTGCTCGCGCATCGTCTTGACCTGCTCGGGTCCGAGAATTCGATCCGTCTCAAGCACCCCTGAGGGTTTCGCGCCGTGGCCGAAGATCCGGCTTGCGAATCGCTCCATCGCAATGACGAGGGCAATCGCGCCCCGGTTCATCATGATCGGCGACTCGCCCAGATAGTAGCGGTGCCCCAGCGTCTTGATGTGCAGGATATCGCGGGCGTTCAGAACGTGCTGACGATTGCCGGCATCGGTGTATCTGTAGATCGGCGCCAGCGTTTCGAGGTCCAACTCGACGGCCATCATCTCGGAAGGAATCGGCCAGAGCTCGCGCACATAGCCTTTCCTGTCGCGCGATACGGCCGCATAGGCGTTCCCCCACAACAACGCGTTTTCCATCATCTTCAGGCGGAAGTCGAAGGCGGTCATATACTCGTTCGCGGCGCGCTCAAGCACACGGGCGACCGGGTGCGTCAACTCCCTTTGGCGCGCGCCCTTGTCGTCGCTGTAGAGGTGCAGCGGAAGCTGGGCTATCGACTCCGCTATGACCTTGATGCAGGCATAGACCGGCGTTGCCTCGCGATAGGCGAGCAGCGGCGAAACCTCGATGCCGGCCGCGGTGTCCATGATCGGGCCGCCGTAGCCTTCCCACCAAAGCGGAAGCACGCTCACGGCCTGCGAGGCGGCCTTCGGGCGAATGGCATTGGCGAAGCGCGCGCGGATCTCGCTCAGCATGCCGGGCGATCCCCATTGCGAGGGCGCGATTGACGGTCTACGGCATGGCATGCGGGCATTGCGTTACCTCGGTCGGGGCATTGCGGGGCCGCCCATG
Organism: uncultured Alphaproteobacteria bacterium; assembly: GCA_963817705.1. Taxonomy (GTDB): domain Bacteria; phylum Pseudomonadota; class Alphaproteobacteria; order Rhizobiales; family Rhodomicrobiaceae; genus Rhodomicrobium. The sequence continues at coordinate 289,680 of CAWFPF010000001.1, read as the reverse complement.
ATGCGGAGGCATGGACGGCCCGCGACGAAGCAACGCCAAGGTCGCATGGCCGCCTGGGAGGGTTAAGCCACGTTCGCGCTCAGTTGCATGTTTGACGCTCAGTTGCGCTGAGTTGCGCTCATTCGCGCGGAATCGACCGGCGCGAGCTGCCAGCGGGGCGCCTATCGGGGCGGCGGCGGCGAATCGGGCGCGATTCTGGAAGAATCCAAGCTTAGATCGGGAGGGGAAAGGCGTCCAAAATGGCTTAAGCCATTGGCCGAAAAAAGTTTTCAGGAATCCGCGTGGCGGACTTTTACCCTAGCGGCGCGGTTGCGGCGCGGGGTCTCGAATTGAGCAGACCCTGCCTAGGGGTATGCCGTTATTTTCTCAGGCCCCGTCGATTCGAGCAACGCCGTTCGCGCTGGGCTTGGCTTTGTTCACAGCATCTTGGCGCGAACCTGGGGAACCTCCCGGCCGCCGGTGTGCGGGTCAGCTCGCGCTCGGCCGGAAGGCGCGAGTCTGTCGACGCGAGGCGAGACGCGAGCAGGGCGACGGCGGGTGTGGATAATCGCCGGGGGGCCGTGGTATATTTTATGCTGGGTGATTTTACATCGGGGAGCACATGCGGCGGGCGGCGCGAGGCTCAGACGGCCCGATGCCAAGCCGTTGGGCGGTATGATATTTTTATGGGGAGGGGGTTTTGGGCCGTGAGCCGATGATCGCGCCGTGAGCCGATGGTGAGCCGATGAAAGAGGTCCATCGGCTCACGGGTTTTGAGTGGCTTAAGTCATTGATATTGATATAGATAAATCATCATCATCTTATCTTATCCACAACCGTGAGCCGCGTGAGCCGATGACTCTCGCACGCAGGCGCGCGCGCATGCACATGTGCTACTTTGCAACACTGTTGCATCATGGCTACAATAGTGGGGGATGTGCACGACATTTTCTCTTGCCCCCGGATTCATCGGCTCACGCGGCTCACATCGGCTCACGGGGCGATTATGACACATTAACTGTTTGTTAGAGCGTCGTAATCGCGTGAGCCGATGAATCCATGTCCATCGGCTCACGGCCGCAACACAGCGGCTCACCATCGGTTGCAGCCTACCCAAAACCGCATAGCTTGTCCTCTTTCCATAGCCGATTGACCGGCTCACGGCCGATGGAACCGGAGCAGGATTGTTTGGGGGTCGCAGGGGGAAAGGGAAAGCCCGCTCACATTCACGAACGCGGTGGGCTGTGATCGTGAACGGCGCGGCTATCGGCCGGTGTAGGGCGCGTTCTCGGGGCTATCGTCACGGACGGGAGCGAAGGCTTGCCGCCTGAGGGCATAAACCCTGATTCGCGAGTCCCGGCCGCCGAACATAATGCTTAAGTGATCGCGGCCCCTCTTTGCGAATAGATCGCGGTCATTGAGAATCGTGGCGAGCGCTTTCTGGGGGAGCATCCCGCCCGCCGCAGCCGCGAGCGTCTCGACTGGAATATAAACGGCGTCGTCGTCATACCACGCTTCGGCCTCGCGGACTCCGGCGCTGGTTGCATCGCGATTTTTGACGGTGACATTCCAGCGCTGGATGATCCAAAGCCCCAGCGCGGATATGGCGCGATCTTCGGCACTACCGGTGAGCACGTCCGCTTCATCGGCGAAGCGCTGCCACGCCCAGCGCACCGCCAATTCCGGCTCGGCAAAGGCCGGGAGCAAGCCGAAGCGTTTCGCAAGATCGCCCGCGACCCACACGCAAGCGAGGCCAAGCGCGGCGCGCTCCGCCTTCGCCTGGTTGTCCGGCATCGATCGCGCCAGCTCGCGCGCCTTGCTCTTGATGAGGTCGCGCAGATCGCCGGGCTTCTCGGGGAGCTTGTGCTTGAACAGCGCTTCGACGAAGGCGGGCCCGGCGTGACCGTAATTCGCGCGAATGCCGTCCAGCGCCACGAACAGCGCCGCCGGCAGATCAGGGCTGATTGTGGAGACGTCGACGTCAAGCAGGCGAAGCTCGGCACCGGGCGTCCACTTGCCGCCCGCCTCGCGCACGCTATCGGCAAGCTTCCTTTCGTTCGATAGCAGCGCGAAGGTGCGCCAGCTCGCCACCTCGCGCAAGCCGCCTTCCGCCCGCATGCGCTGCTTGCCGGTGCCAGAGTAGATTTCAAAGATGAGCCGCCCCTGATCTTCGCCGCGCATGAGCGCCAGTTCGTCCAGCGCAAGCACGGTGCCGTTGCCCCGGCTGAGAAGCGCTTCGAGGGCGTTCGCGGTCGACAGAGCCGACTGCAGCAAGCCGGGCCGTCCCATGTCTGGGGCGGACCATGCCGAGACCGCGAGCGATTGCGCCGTGCTTTTGCCGCGTGAGGTGGTGCCGGTGAATACCACGCCGGCCGATGGCAGGCCAGCGAGCGCAAGCACCGGCCCGGCGAAGCCCGCCATGACGCCTAAGGCGAAGTGTGGCGCGTCCTCGCACTCGAAAGGCGCGGCGGCGGCCTGCTTCCACTTGCTGAGGCTTCCGCCTTTCGCCACGGCTGGATCCATGATGGATCCGCGATCAAGCTCGGCAACGATTCCGTGTCCAGGCTTGCCGATGATCTCGCCATCGGGGCACGCAAAGACCGGGCGGCCGCCGTCGCCGTCCGGAACGGTGAACCAGCCGGCGGCGGGCAAGATGAGGATTTCCGCACGCGGGTTTGCCAGCTCGACAATCTGCGCAATCATGCGCTTGTCGAAGGGCCGGAGGCCCGCGTCTAGCAGGAGCCGCATCCAGGTTTTCTGGTCGACAAGATCGCCGCGCGAGATATCGACATAAATCGTGGCAATGCCGCTCTTTGGCCGGTAGCCAGGCGAGACGGCGATGCGAAGGCCTTCGCGATGCGCTTCGCCATAGTAGCGGAGCGCATGCGTCACCGCGAAGGGCGAAGCAATCGGGGAAAAGTCCTCACGCTGCTTGCCGTCCGCTCCCAGGACGGGAACTCGCTGGCCCGTCTTGCGGTCCAGCCTTTCGGAGCGCTCCAAAGTGCCGAGCACCGCCTGGGGGCGCCGATCCTTGTAGAAATATCGCGCGGGCGGGTCATGGGGAAGCGTGAAGCCGACGCCCACCATTTGCTTTGTGAAAGGATCGTCCGGCAGCTCGGGCGGCGGCTCGGCATTCCACAGCGCCCGCAGGATTTCATTCGCGGCGCGCTCGGCGCCGTTCTCTTCATCGCCCGCCATGGTGCGCCCCCGGAAGCCGGGAACGCAAAACGAGGTTGAACGAGCCTATGGAGGGAGACGTTTCCGGGGCGAAACCGGGGCGAAGGTTTGCGGAGCCCCTATATAAACCAGCCAACCCCTTGAAATTATTGGTGCCGCTTGCGTGACTCGAACACGCGACCCCATCATTACGAATGATGTGCTCTACCGGCTGAGCTAAAGCGGCAACTGTCTGCGAAACAGGTGCGATACCCTTATCAACTGACCAAACCCGGCGCAAGGCTCATAACCGCGTTTGCGGTCACGATGGGCGCCTGAAGCGGGTTAGCGGCGTGCTGACTTCCTCGCTCTCACGGGGACGGGGTCCCGGATCGTCCGGCGCGGGGCCAGGCGTGAATATGTTGGGCTTCGGTTTTTCCGCCCTCGGCTTGCCGCCGGCTGCGGCTGTAGCCTCGCGGGAGGATATGGCCGGTTCTATCCCGCCCTCGGGCTTTTGGCCTTTGCGGTCGGGCTCCTGATCCCCTAAGCCTCCGTCTGGCGCTAGACTAGGTTCTGGCGGCGGCAGCTGAGCATTTGGGATGGGCCAGACAATTTCTCCGCTAGCCGCGATTGGCGCGGCGGACGCCTCGGAAACCGTCTCGACTTTCGCAGCAGGGGAGTCCAGCGCGGATATCTCCTCGATCAGGTCGTCGCCAATCTGCGGGACCCCGGCGGGGGGCGATTTCCACTCGAATACTCCCAATCCGCCAGAGGCCGGCGACACTGCTTGCCATTCTGCTGAAACCGTTCCATCGGGGGCGACCCAAAGCGGATCGGGAGCACCCCGCGCGGCCTTCGCGAGCCATTCGCGGACGCGTCCCGAGTTGCGGTTCTGGCCAGCTTCGATGCGCGCCATGAGCCGGCAAACGCGCGCGGGCGGCGTATTGGCTAAATGCGGCTCTAGCGCCAGGCGCGCGGCGGCCCAGTCCTTGGCCTCGATAGCAGCAACGGCGACGGCTATGTCCCCTTCAAGGCTGGCGGGCCCGGATGCCACCAGAGACTTCACCCTTGCGAGCCGGTCACGCGGAGCGTCCCCGCTCCGGGCATAAGCGTAGATGAGCGCGATATCGGGATGCTGGGATGTTTTCCAGGCTTCGGTCAAAATCTTCGCCGCCCTGGAGGCATTGCCTTGCGCGGCAAGGATCCTGCCCGCCACGGCTGACGCCGGCGTCAGCGATGGCACGAGCTGAAGGGCTTCCTGCGCTGCGGCTAGGGCTTTGCTCTGCTCGGTCTCTTCGAGCTCAATGGCGAGCTGCGTGAGAAGCAGCGCACGGCGCCTATGGGCCTCGCCTCTCCCCAAATGATTGTGATGCTTTGCCAAGCCCAAAGCGCGAAGCGCTGCGCGCCAGTCTCCTTCGCGGCAGTGGATCTCGAACAGGGCGCTCGAAGGCCAACTGAGCTGGGGATTGGCAGCGAGGGCGCGCTCGGCAAATTGCTTGGCCGCTTCGTCCTGCCCGGCCTTCTTGGCTTCCACGAAAAGGCCCCTTAGTCCGAGTTCCGCCATGTCTGGCTTTTCGAGCATGCGCTCGAAGGCCTGACGCGATGCGATCGAATCCTCGTTGAGCTGCGCCGACTGGGCTTCGAGAAGGAGCGCCAGCGGTTCATGGGGAACGTTTTTCTTCGCTATGGCTCCGGCCTTCAAGGCGGCGATCTTATCGCCGGCGCCCGCCGCGAAAATGCCGCGGCGCACCGCTTCCTGTCCGATCCGTTCGCGCCGCCGCTTGACACGCTGCGCGAACCGCTTTGGCGCAGTCCAGGTGAGAAGGCCGAGCCAGCCGAGGATGAAAAAAGCGGCGAGGAAGAGTATGAGGCTGACGGCAGCGATGAAGACGCTTGTCTGGATGTCGTAGCCGAGCCACTCCACGGTCAAGCTGCCGGGACGGTCGGCGATCCAGGACAGGCCCCAGGCCGCGGCCGCGATCAGCAGAAAATATAATACAAGGCGAATCATGGCTGAACTCGTTTCACTTTGTCATGCGGCTTGCACGGGGCCACCGCGGGGTTTTAACGCGCGCCGGCTATTGGCGGCGGGTGGTTGCCTTCGTCAAGGATGCCAGGAGGTCTTGATCCGTCTTGCGGATCGCTTCGTCGGCGGCGACGCGGGCTTGAGCCTTCTCGAACCAATCCATCATCTCTTGAGGGGGATGATCCAGCGCAGCGCCCTGGACCAAGGCCGCCTTGAGATCGCCAGCTTTGAGCGCCGCGTTCATGCGCCCGAGAATGGCCTCGACGCTGCTGCCGGTGCTACCCGAGGGCTTGACCTGGATCGCCGATTTGGCACGGGAAAGCATTTCTCCCATGATGTCGTCCGACTTATTGCTGTAGTGCTTCTCGATCGTCTTTCTCGATACATCGGCAAACTCGCTCCGCAGGGCGGCAAGCGAGGCGATTCCCTCATCTTTGTAGGGCGCGAGCTGGGATACGGGCAGCTTGGCCGCAGAGATCGTTTCCACTGCCGCGAGTTCTGCCGGGAACGGCATGCCATCGGAGATGGCGCGCTTCAGATTTGTCAACGCCAGCGTAAGCGCAGCCGTGCGTGCGTCGGCCTGCCTCTCGGTTTGAGCGCGAGAGAGCGCTTCGACTCCGTGCTCAGCGGAGGAGAGACGTTGGGCCAACTGAGCAAGCTGCGCGGGACTCCCCGCCGGTACGGTGTCCTTGCTTTCTCCGGTACTTACGGGACGCTGCTCCAGCACCTGCAGTCTTTGGGACAAGGCCTGAACCGAGCCATCGAGGCCGCGCGACGTTTCGGCCATGGTGTCCAGCCTGGAACGCAGTTCGTTCAACGACTCGGGTCCGGGGCTTGCGGATTGAACCGCCGCTACCGGTGCGGTGATATTACGAAGCCTGCCTTCAATGGATGCCGTACGATCTTCGAGGTCCTTGACCCGGCGCTCCGCATGCGAATCGCTGAAGCCTGCACTGGGCTTTTCAGCCGCCAAGCCGAGATAGCCTGCAAGAAGGGCGACAATACCCCCCGCAAGACCGGCGAGAAGGTAACCGGCCAAATTCGGGTTGGGCTTTTTCCCGGGCTCCAGCGGGTTCGGGCCTCGGGGCGCTTGAGCCCCGCCTGTGGCTCCGCTATCGGGTCCTGGAAGCGGAATGCGCGGCCCGGCCTGCCTCGCGGAGCCGGCACTGAGATCGATCGACGGTTTCGGTCGTTTGTCCTCGGGCATCGTTGTATTCAGCCTATGGCTTATGGTGAACGTGAGATTCCATACGATCTTGGCTTAGCGGAGGCAGAGCCGGAAGGAGCGCCAGGAGGGCCGCCCGGTTCGGTTTTGCCGCCACGGCAATATCCTGCGCCCCGGCAGGCTTGAGCTTTTCTGCCACGCTTTGTGCTAAACAAAAGTAACGAAGAATCCTACTTTGATCGAGCAGGTCATGCCTGCGGCATAATGAAACAAAGATCTCCGCTGTGCGCGGGGACATCAGCAGGACGCCGTGGAGCTGTCCCGACTGCATGAGTGCTATAAGCTCCGGCTCGAATGCCTGCCGCGCGCCCATGCCGTACACGCTGAGGGTGCGGACCTCGATCCCCTCCCGCCTCAGCGCGGCTTCAAGGTCGAAAGCCTGATGCTCGCCGCTGACGTGGACAATCTTCGTCCCCTTCCCAACCGCTGGAACAATCGCGGCGGCCAGGGCCTCTGCTGTCTCTGCTGTTGCTGCCACCGATTGAAATCCGGCCGAAGCCGCGCGGCGCGCCGTTTCCTTTCCAACACAAAAAAGTGGCACGCCGGCAATCGCCCCAAGAACGGGATTTCCGCTGAGTGCGCGCAGACTGCTGCCGCTCGTTAAGATCAGCGCATCGCAGGATGCGAGAGGCGCAGGGTCGAAGTCGAGGACGCGGAACTCAAGAAGAGGTTGCAGAACCGGGTCATGCCCTAATTGGCGAAGCTCCTCCGCCTGCGTAGCGGCGTCCGGTTCCGGCCTCGTGACAAGAAGGCGCATAGCGCCTCCCGTCAGGCAACGTGGCGGAACACGTCTTTTCCGCCACGCTTGAAGAGCTCTTGCGCGGCGTCGCGGCCGAGTGCCGCAGCTTCGCCAGCACTGCCCTCGCGCTCCGTTTCGTAGACCCGCGCGCCGTCGGGCGTCAGGATCATGCCCTTCATCGCAACCCTGCCATTTGCAGTTTTCGCGAGCGCCGCGATCGGCGTCCGGCACGAGCCATCGAGCTCCGCGAGGAAGGCGCGCTCTGCCGAGATGGCGATGCCTGTCGCCTCATCGTGGATCGCGGCGACGATTTCGCGCGTGCGGCTGTCGCCGGTGCGGATTTCGATCCCGATCGCGCCTTGCGCCGGCGCGGGCAGCATCTCCTCAACCGGAATATGCCGCGTAATTTTGTCCGCTAGGCCAAGGCGGTTCAAGCCGGCCGAAGCCAGCAGTGTGGCCTGCGCTTCACCCTCGGCGAGCTTTCTGAGCCTCGTCTCGACATTGCCGCGGAACAGCACCGTTTTTAAATCCGGCCTGGTGTGGCGGATAATCGCTTCGCGGCGCACGGAGGCCGTGCCGACGACGGCGCCAGCCGGAAGCTCTTTCAAAGAGGGCGCGATGTGACAGATGAAAGCGTCGCGCACGTCTTCGCGCGGGAGCAGGCATGCGATCTCCAGCCCGTCGGGGAGAATCGCGGGCATGTCCTTCATGGAGTGGACGGCAAGATCGATGCTTTCGTCGAGCAGCGCTTCTTCCAACTCTTTTGTGAACAGCCCCTTGCCGCCCGCAGCCGCCAAGGCGCGGTCGAGGATTTTGTCGCCAGAGGTTTTTATGATGCAAGTTTCGAAGGAGATTTCTTCTCCGAAGATGGAGGTTAGGCGCTCGCGAACCTCCTTCGCTTGAGCAAGAGCAAGTGCGCTTCCGCGTGTGCCGATGCGAATTGCCCTTGCGCCGGGGTGTTTGTTCATGGTTTTCTTCAATTGTTAACGCTGGGCGCGTGATGGATGATTTCTTGGATCTGTGCTAGAACCGGGCCGACACTAGCGCTATTTTATCGAAAGTACAGCGTTTTGAGCACTTAAGAAGGAATGCAATCCCGATCCATGCAACAGCGCGCCGCCTTTAAAGACGTTTTCTTGCGCTCCGGTGAGGGCAAAACTGGACTTACGGTTCTAGGCATCGAGACAAGCTGCGACGAGACCGCCGCCGCGGTGGTGCGGCGTGGCGCGGGGGGACAAGGCGTCCTCTTGTCCAATATCGTGCGGACGCAGTTCACCGACCATGCGCCCTATGGGGGCGTTGTGCCGGAGATCGCGGCGCGGGCACACGTGGAGGTTCTCGACCGCCTGATCCAGGCGTCGCTGCAGGAGGCGCGCGTCAGCTTCAACCATCTCGATGGGGTTGCCGCGACGGCCGGTCCCGGTTTGATTGGCGGCCTGCTCGTGGGGCTCGTCACGGCAAAGGCCATCGCGCTTGTCCACAATCTGCCGCTGATGGCCGTGAACCATCTGGAGGGGCATGCGCTCACGGTCGGACTGACCGAGGCGCTCGATCCGCCCTACCTGCTTTTGCTGGTCTCGGGCGGACATTCCGAGTTTTTGAAAGTGTCCGGCCCCTTCGATTACCGTAAGCTCGGCGGAACGATCGACGACGCGCTCGGCGAGGCCTTCGACAAGGTCGCCAAGATGCTGGGTCTCGGCTTTCCCGGAGGTCCCGCCGTGGAGCGCTTTGCCAGGGACGGCGATCCCCGCCGTTTTGCCTTTCCGCGGCCGCTGTTGGGCCGTGACGCGCCGGATTTTTCCTTCTCCGGCTTGAAGACGGCGGTCCGGCAAACGGCGTTGGCGCTTGCGCCCCTAGGGACGCAGGACCTTCACGATCTGTGCGCCTCCTTTCAGGCCGCTGCGGCGGGCGCCGTCCGGGACCGGGTTCGCGCCGCGTTCCGGATCTATGGCGCGTCCGGATTGCCGAAACGGTTCGTGGTGGCGGGCGGTGTTGCGGCGAACGAGGCGCTGCGGAGCGCGCTGCTCGAAGAATGCACCGCGGCCGGCTACGCGTTTCACGCACCGCCGCCCGGCCTTTGCGGGGACAACGCGGCCATGATTGCCTGGGCCGGGGCTTGCCGCCTCGCGGCTGGATACACCGATCCGCTCGATGTGCGTGCCCGGGCGCGATGGCCTATCTCGGAGGCCGGCCTGCCCGCGGCGGGGACGGAGAAGAAGCAGGTTTCGCCGGCGCTTTAGGCGCGCCGGCCGCATTGCCGCCGGGAATTCGGCCTGCCGCGCCACGCTGTCTACGCCCGCATTCCGGACGGGGACTTCTATTTCAAGCCAGCGCAGTGACCAAAAGTGGCAGAACCAAGCGCTGTCAAGTTCGCGCCTGCGCCCGCCCGGTTTTAGCTGTAGACCGCGCCAAGATTTGCGCAGCAGCTTCCCGCACGTTTATCGGCGTGGTACTTCCGGCCGGGATCGCGACGATTTTCCCATCCACGATTTTCAAACGCTTCCGTGCCGGTGCAAGCCGCTCGCTTCGTGATAACGGAAACGCGACAACGTTTCCACCCTTGCTGCTAAGCATGGTGATTCGCCCCCCCCAAATATGCCCAAAGGCATTTCGATATCACCGTATCCTTAGAGTCAAGCCCGGCAGCGATCGGTTCCACAAGCACCTGGAAGGTCTCGCGGTGCCGCCCGATGAGAGGGATGGCGAGGCTGGCCGCGTGTATATGTCAGCGGCAGAAGCGTGCACGGCTGCACCGAGCAGCGCCACAAGCGTTGTCGCGAAAACCCGGGTGATTATGCATTCAAGGAACACGCAAAACCCCGAGCCGCCCGGCCAGCCGGAATTCGGCAACCCTTGCGCGTGGCGCGTCCTGCTTTCTTGGGTTAAATTAGGATCTTACGATCATTCGGGAGACGGGTTATGGCATCCAAAACTCAATACAGCGCGACCACGCGGGAGATTTGCGTGACGGTCTGCCCGGCCTATCTGCCTGAGCAATCGGAACCCGAGGATCGGCATTTCGTCTGGGCGTATCACGTGACAATCGAGAATCATGGCTCAGAGACCGTGCAACTGCTACGCCGCCATTGGCGCATCACCGACGCGCGCGGCGAGTTGGTGGAAGTTCGCGGCTCGGGCGTGGTCGGCGAGCAGCCGCGGCTCGAACCTGGCGACGCCTTCGAATACACCAGCGGGACGCCGCTCACGACTCCTTCAGGCATCATGTCCGGGAGCTATGAGATGGAAAACGAGCACGGTGAGAGTTTCGACATAGAGATTCCCGCTTTCTCGCTCGACAGTCCCCACCAGCCGGCCCGGTTGAACTGAATGTTTTGCATTCCGCTCCACGAATGACCCGATCTTTTTCATTGCCGTCGCACCAGCCGGCGCGGGCGAACACCCCGAGGATTAAAGTTCACGCCCGGCGCGGTCACGTACTTGCGAGAATAGTTTATACAGTAGTCGGCGGCCGTGTCGCCGGAGGCAATGGGGTGGCGGATCCGTATTTGTTGTAGAGACTGATGGCTTCCTGGTAGTCGCCCATGTCGCCCGCAACGAAATACCCTGTGACCTTGAGCTTTCCGGGTTGGCCCCACAACTCGTGCCGGTGCCCGATTTCAAAAAGCGCTTCCAAGTTCTTGAATTTCGGGTCCGATTCCCAGCCCAGGGTGCCGTAATACCCTCCAGCAGCAGGGGTTGTCACAAATGACCCTTCGCGCTTAACCCGCTTACGTCATAAACCCGGCGTTTGCTGCATTGAGGAGCCGGTGCACATTTTGCGTGCGACAAGCGGACGGCTTGCGCACCCGGCTGCGCTCTTGCTATTCGATCACAATTATGTTTTTCTCTAAGAATAGACGGTTCCTCGTTTTGCAAGTCCGGACGAGGTTAAAAGGGAACACGGGAGCAGCGTTCCATTCGAGGATTTTTCGGCCTTCGAGTGAAATTTCTGAAGCCGTGGCTGTACCCGCAACTGTGAGCGGTGAGGGATCGGTCCCTCGGATTGCCGGAAGGCAATCGGCCACTGGTCGCTACCCCGAATTTCCACCCGGGGAAGCAGATCGACCGGGAAGGCTTGGCCGAGACACGTTGACCCGCAAGCCAGGAGACCTGCCGTCTTTTCTGCGTCGTACGCGTCCTTGGGCGGGTGTCCCAATGGCCGTGCTCCTTGCGCCGGTCAATGACTGGCCAAGGGCTGATGGTGCGGCGCTTTGACCGGTTGAGGTGGACATCATGCATATCATGGAAGGCTTTCTTCCGGTCGAACACGCCATAGGCTGGTTCGCCGCATCGGCGCCATTCGTTATAGCCGGCGCTATTTCCTTGAAGAGAATCCTGCGTAGGCGGCCCGAAGCGCGCCTGACATTGGCCGCGGCCGGGGCCTTCACCTTCGTGCTGTCGGCACTGAAAATGCCCAGCGTGACCGGCTCGTGTTCGCATCCCACCGGCACGGGCCTTGGCGCCATCATATTCGGCCCCTCCGTCATGGCGGTTCTGGGCACGATCGTGCTGTTGTTCCAGGCACTGCTTCTGGCTCATGGCGGCCTGACCACCTTGGGCGCCAACGTGTTCTCCATGGCCATCGCGGGCCCCTGGGTCTCCTGGGTGATATGGCGCGGCGCGAGCAAGCTCGGCTCCGTGCCGGTGGCCGTGTTCCTTGCCGCGGCTCTCGGCGATCTCGCCACCTACGCCACGACCTCAGTGCAGCTGGCACTGGCTTATCCCGATTCCGCCTCCGGCTTTTGGGGCTCCTTGCTGAAGTTTGGCGGCATTTTCGCCATCACACAAATTCCTCTTGCCATCGCTGAAGGACTGCTGACCGTGGTCGTCATCAACGCGCTGTCCGGCCGCGCAGGCAAGACCGATGAAATCGCTTTTCTGGCCGGGGAGAAGAACTAATGGCACTCAATCGTTCAATCTGGCTGGTCGGGGCCGCTGCCGCAATTGTCGCCGCGCCCCTCGTGATCCCTGGCCTGCGTGGCGAGTTCAAGGGATCCGACGATCTCGCTACCGGCGCCATCAACGAAGCGCAGCCCGGCTATCAGCCATGGTTCCAGCCCTTGTGGAAGCCCCCGAGCGACGAAGTTGAAAGTCTGTTGTTCTCGTTGCAGGCAGCGCTTGGGGCTGGAATTCTTGGCTACGTGATCGGCCGCCGCCACTCGTCGCGCGGCGATGTCGCCCGTCGATAGAGCCGCCCACCTCAGCCGCTGGCGCCATCGTTCGCTCACCGAGAAGGCCGCTTTGGCCTTAGGAATGCTGGGGCTTGCCCTCATCTTGCCGCCGGGTCCCGGGGCACCGATGGTGGCAGCTGTCATGATCATCGCGGCTTTGGCAGGCGCAAGAGTTCCGCCGGGGGTGTGGCTGGCTTGCGCGGCCGCGCCCATCGGCTTTCTTCTGGCGGGGACGTTCTCGCTCGCAATTCAGGCGGATGCTGGCGGCCTCAGTTTGGCGCCGGGCGGTCTGACGGCGGCGGCGAGACTGGCCCTGCGTTCCTTTGCCGCCCTGACCTGCCTGTTGTTCCTGGCGCTTACCACGCCAGCGACCGATCTGATCGAAGGGTTGCGCCGCCTTGGCATGCCCGCCGAGATCAGCGAGATGGCGCTGCTCATGTATCGCTTTCTATTCCTTTTGAGCGATACGGCGGTCGCGATGAACTCCGCCCAGGCTGCGCGGCTTGGCCATGCCGGCGCGGGGCGGCGCTTGCGCTCGCTGGGGCTTTTGATTGGCAATCTGTTGCCGCGCGCCTTCGACCGGGCGCGGCGGCTGGAAGTGGGTTTGGCGGCGCGGGGATGGGACGGCGAGATGCGGGTGCTTTCAAACAAAACAAAACTATCCGTGCTGGGTCTGGCCCTGGTGCTGCTGGCCGAGGCTGCAACGCTGGCGGTAGGAATTTGGTTCTCATGAGCTTGCTGGAAGCACAAGGCTTAACCTATACCTATACGGGCGGTGTCACCGCGCTCTCGGGACTGGACGTTCGCATCGAGAAAGGCCGGCGCCTTGCCATCCTCGGTCCGAACGGAGCTGGCAAGACGACATTGCTGCTGCACTTGAACGGTACTCTGCGTCCCGCTTCGGGCCGGATTCTCCTGGACGGGACGCCGGCTGGCTATTCGCGCGCCGGTCTGTCTTATTGGCGGCGGCGCGTCGGACTTGTCCTGCAGGATGCAGACGACCAGTTGTTTGCAGCCTCGGTGGCCGAGGACGTTTCGTTCGGCCCGCTCAATTTGGGCTTAAGCGACGAGGAGGCGCGCCAGCGTGTCGAAGAAGCTCTGGCCGCGCTGGGCATCGCGGATTTGGCGAACCGGCCCACGCATATGCTGTCCTTCGGACAAAAAAAGCGGGCCGCTATTGCCGGCGCGGTCGCGATGAGGCCTAAAATTCTGCTGCTTGACGAACCCGCCGCCGGGCTCGACCAACAGGGTTTGGCGCATCTTCTGGCCGTGCTGGAACAGCTAGAGACGACGGGGACAACTCTGGTCTTCACCACCCATGACGCCGGTCTCGCCTGGGCCTTCGCCGATGATGCCGCCCTCTTCCAGAAAGGCCGGATCATTGCCCAAGGGCCTGCCACCGATATTTTGATCGACGAAACGGCGATGAATGAGGCCGGGCTCACCCCCCCTTTTCTGGCCCGCATCGGACTGAAATTGCGGGCCATCGGCGCAGTGGCCGCAGATACACCTTTACCTCGCAATGAAGCGAGCGCGCTGAATCTTTTTAGCGGTCACCGCCTCCCAGCGGTCCATGATGAATGAGTTGCTCCTGGCCGATCGATAGCGGCCTTAGCGTAGCTCAAAAGCCGCTCGAAACGTGAGCGGCCTGCTGGTCTTGGCGAAGCATGCGGAGAATGGCTTTAACAGGTGCCGGGCGCTTCATGATAAGGCAGGTTTGTCTCTTCAACGAATGCCGTGCGTGCGCCGTTGAAGGAGGCGGCTTTTTCGGGATAGCTTCGTAATGCCGCGAGCGTTTGAACTTGGTACTCTTTCAACTTGAAGAGCGGCTTTCGATACTGCACGCTTGGTGAGCCGCTATTCGACGCCGAAGGCAACGTCAGCCCTGCCGTCACTTTCCCCTCGCTTGCCGCTCACGTCTTTTTCTGTGAGACAGGCTCACCCCATTCCAAAACGCGCTGATGGGGCAACGCCGCTGCTTGGCACTTTCCAGGGGCGAGCGATCTATCTCCTTCAAGCTCCCGGTTCCGCTGGCTGCGCGCTGGGAACGTGCTGACACATCCGTGCTTCGCAAGCTGCCGCAGCCGGAACCTGGATTTTCAGGCCGTCGCATCGTCTATGCTGAAGGCTGTTCGATCCCAGAAGACCGCCTATCTCGCGAAGGAGTCACATTCAAACAAATTCCATATCAAATCGAAGGGCTTTAATGATGAGTTTGCCGCCGCCTATTCCTTCCACGATCAGCATCCGGATCATGAGCCCGGGATCGATCGAAGGCCGGTCCATGCTGCTGTAATAAGGGGCGAGGTCTTTGTGGAGGCTGGTGAGCACCGCCGCGATCACCGCGTTGATCCGGCGCAAAAGGTGCTGCTCCGGCACCCGGTCCTCAAGCCGGAACTCGTAGAACAATGCACCTTAATCCGCCGTTTGCCGTCCCATCATCGCCGATCCCTCCCGCTGGGCCTCAGTTAGGGGCGGCCGCTGGCCATCATATCCCCGTTGGACAACGGGATTGAGCCTTGTGGCGCTGTCCCCGGCGTCAAATAGAACGCTAGCGCACCGCGTTGTTTTCTCCTATGTATCCCGTGACGGACGGGGCAAGCCTGGAGACGAACGATGACGGATTTGCGCGAGGCGAGGCACATCACAACGGCGGTCAAGGTTGGTGGCGTTACCGTGGGCGGCGGCGCGCCTGTCGTAGTTCAATCCATGACGAACACCGACACGGCAGACGTGGACTCGACCGTGCGCCAGGTGTCGCAACTCGCGCAGGCAGGCTCCGAACTTGTGCAAATCACAGTCGACCGCGAGGAGGCCGCGGCGGCCGTGCCTCACATCCGCGAAAAGCTCGACGCGCAGGGCGTCACCGTGCCCCTCGTCGGCGACTTTCATTATATCGGCCACAAGCTCCTGTCGGAATACCCGGCCTGCGCCGAAGCCCTCGCGAAATACCGCATCAATCCCGGCAATGTCGGCTTCCGCGACAAGCGCGATAGACAGTTTTCCGACATCATCGAGATTGCGCTGAAGCATGACAAGCCCGTGCGCATCGGCGTGAACTGGGGCAGCCTCGATCAGGAGCTTCTGACCCGTCTCATGGATGAGAATGCGGGGAGTGCAAAGCCAAAGACCACCCGCGAAGTTTTGCACGAAGCGATCGTGCAATCGGCGATCTTATCGGCGCAGCTTGCCGGGAAGATCGGCATGGGCCGGGACAAAATCATCCTATCGGCGAAGGTCAGCGCCGTTCAGGACCTCATCAGCGTCTACGCGCTGCTGGCTTCGCGTTGCACTTATGCGCTGCACCTCGGCTTGACTGAAGCCGGAATGGGCTCGAAGGGCATTGTGGCCTCTTCCGCTGCCCTAGGCATTCTGCTGCAGAAGGGCATCGGCGACACCATCCGCGTCTCGCTCACGCCCGATCCGGGCGGTGCGCGGACAAAAGAGGTCGAGGTGGCGCAGCAAATCCTGCAAACCATGGGCTTCCGCACCTTCGTGCCCATCGTCGCGGCCTGCCCCGGCTGCGGACGGACGACCTCAACGCTGTTCCAGGAGATGGCCAAGGACATCCAAACTCATCTCGTCGCCAAGATGCCGGAATGGCGCAAGACCTATCCCGGCGTCGAGACGCTGAACGTGGCGGTCATGGGCTGCATCGTGAACGGGCCAGGCGAGTCGAAGCACGCCGACATCGGCATCTCCCTGCCCGGCACGGGCGAATCCCCCGCCGCGCCGGTCTTCATCGACGGCCGCAAGGCGACCACGCTGCGCGGGCCCACGCTGGCGCAGGATTTCATGGCGATGGTCCAGGAGTATATCGAAAAGCGCTTCGGCCAAGGCCAGGAGAAGCCGGAGAGTAGTTCGGCGTCTATCGCGGCTGAATGATAGGAGCGCCGGACAGCCATCCCGTTTAGCGCGCTACCCACAGGCCAATTTCTCACTAGCGGCGTTCTCACGCCCTCATGCTCGAACGCTGCCGCCGTTCATTACGGGGCGCCCTATCCGCTTCATACAGCCGCCCTCCTTGGAGGCCTGGCCGCCGGCAGATGCGTAGCGGCTTACTCCTGGTCAAGCCCGGCGCCTTCCGGTGCGTCCGTGAGGCGCCCGATGTCAGGGCCCAACAGCGATCCTTGGAACGCGCGGACGGGCGAGCCGCGCGACGCGTTCACCCGGGCGGTGCTAATAGGTTCCTCCGCGCCTTTTTGCGTGTGGAGGGTTGGTTTGCCCGGCCATTTACCACCTTTCTGAATATGGCAGTGTGCTGCGGTAATATACCGCTGATATATTCATGCCGTTCTGCTAAGCTAGAGGGTAAGGCGCAAGGTGGGATAAGCGCCGTTAAAGACCCAAACAGGGAAATCCGGCCGGGCGATAGCAGGCCGGATAGGGAAAGCGTCGGATCGTCGTCATAGGGAGGGTTCCGTGAGCGCCGCGTTAGAGCTGATCAAGAACAAATGCATCAACGGCAAACGGGCGGACCTCGTCGAGGCTGTCAAATCTGCACTCGCTGAAGGCGTCGATGCCAAGGACATCATGGTTACGGCCTTGATCCCGGCGATGGCGGTCGTCGGCGAGAAATATTCCAGCGGTGAGTTCTTTCTTCCGCAGATGATGATCGCCGCCCGCGCTATGAGCGAGGCGATGACTGTTCTCAATAAGCATCTCGCGGAGACAAGCTACGAGAAACGCGGAAAAGTGGCGCTGGGCACCGTGGCCGGCGACTTCCACGACATCGGAAAGAACATCGTCAAAATCATGCTTGAGGGCGGCGGCTACGAGGTCATCGATCTCGGCGTGGACACGCCCGTCGAGAAATTTGTCGAGGTCGTGCAAAAGGAGGGCGTGCAGGCCGTCCTGATGAGTTCGCTCATCACCTTGACCATGGAAAACATGCGCCGGACGATCCAAGCTCTTGAGTCTTCCGGCTTGCGCAAATCGATCGTTATCGGGGTGGGCGGTGCGCCGGTGACGCAGAAGTTCGCCGACGAGATTGGCGCGGATTTCTATAGCCCGGACGCCTATGGCGCCGTCGAGAAATGCAACGCCTTGCTGAACTGACCGGAACGCTGCTTACTGGAGATTGAGATGACACCGAAACAACGAGTCATGACGGCTCTGCGGCGAGGCCAGCCCGATATGGTTCCCTGGGTGGAGAACGACATCGAGGAGGAACTCCAGATCAAGGTCATGGGCGGACGCACGGACTTCACACCGGGCGAGCTTTGCCGCGCACTCGGGATGGACGGGTTTGGCTACCACTTTCCGAGCGGCGGACTGGCGACGGCCGGTCAATCGCTGCAAAGCGGCGCCTCCATGAAGGACTTGTACTACTATCCGAAGAAGATCACCTTCGATTTCGTGCCCCCCTGGATCGCCGACATGGGCGTCGATGCCGCGAGCGGGCGCACCTACGTCAAGCAGGGCCTTCTCACGAGCCGGGATTCCCTCAAGCTGTTCGACGACTTTCTCCCCGATCCGCACCATCAGGCCCGCTACGACCAAATCGCAAAGTGGATCGAAGAATACCGCGAGGATTTCGCCGTCTTCGCGCGCATCCGGCTCGGGACCGCCAGCACCTTTGAGAGCATGGGGCTCGAAGCCTTTTCGATCAAGATGTACGAGGATCCGGACTTGGTCAAAGAAGTCCACCGCCGCTTCTCCGAATGGTCGGCCGTTGTTGTCGGCTACCTGAACAAGCTCGACCTCGATTTCATCTGGGCCAATGACGATCACGCGGACACAAAGGCACCGTGGGTCAACATGGAGATGTTCGAGGAGTTCATTCAGCCTTATCAGGAGATCGTAGCAAGGGAGATCAAGAAGCCGTGGATCTTCCACAGCGACGGCAATATCTTTCCGATCCTTCCCGGCTTGATCAAACTTGGCATGTCGGGGCTGCATCCGATCCAGCCCGCCGCCATGGACATCAACCGGGTCAAGGCCGAGTACGGCGGCAAGGTCTGCATCGTCGGGAATATCGACCTCGATTACACGCTGACACTTGGCACGCCCGAAGAGGTCGATGCCGAGGTGAAGGACCGTATCGAGAAGATCGGTAAGGGCGGCGGCTATATCACCAGCAGCGCCAACAGCATCACCGATTATTGCAAAATCGAGAACGTCTGGGCGATGTCCAAGGCCATCGAAAAGTACCGCCGCTATTAAATGCGAACCCCTCTCGCCCCGGCCCCTCTCCCGCAAAGGGAGAGGGGAGAAAAAGGTAGTGACCCTCTCCCCGCCGCGGGAGAGGGTGGCCGCAAAGCGGCCGGGTGAAGGGCAGCCGCGCGCTGTGAGGAAATAGGAAGGATGCCATGCTGATCGTTGCGGAACGCATCAATGCCTCGCGCAAGGCGATTCGGGCCGCGCTGGAGAAGCTCGACGCGGCGGCCATCCAAAAAGAGGCGCGCAACCAGGCCGCGGCGGGCGCCAAATATATCGATGTCAATGGGGGCACGTTTCCCGGCCGCGAGCCGGAGCTGCTGTCCTGGCTCGTGGACGTTGCGCAAGAAGCCACCAGCCTGCCGCTCTGTCTCGACAGTTCCGACCCCGCTGCTCTTGCCGCGGCATTGCCAAGGGTTAAGCAAGCGCCGCCGATGATCAATTCGATCACGCTCGAAGGCGGCAGGTTCACCGATGTGCTCGCGCTCGCGCGCGACCACAAAGCAAAGCTTATCGCTTTGTGCCAAGGGGACGGTCTGCCAGCGACTACGGCGGAAGGCAAAATTTCGCTTGCCAGCCAGTTGATTGACCGGCTTACCGGCGGAGGCATTCCCATCGGCGATATCTACATCGACCCGCTGGTGTTTCCGCTCGCGACGGACCCCGCTTCGGGCGCAGCGACCCTTTCCGCCATCGCGGGGATCATGCAGGGCTATCCAGGCGTCCATACCATCTGTGGCTTGACCAATGTCTCCTATGGCTTGCCTGCCCGGAAGCTCTTAAACCGGACCTTCCTCGTGGCCGCCATCGGTTACGGCTTGGATGCCGTTATCGCCGATCCGACAGACACAGCGCTGATGGCCGGTATTTACGCGGCCGAGGCGGCGACCGGACGAGACGAATATTGCATGGAGTTCATCCAAGCTTTCCAAGACGGAAGGCTGGAGACTGCATTGCCACGGCAAGCGAGCAAAACCCCCTCACCCCAGCCCTCTCCCCAAAGGGAGAGGGAGTTTTAGGCGTTCTCTCTCCCCGAGGGGAGAAAGACAGAGTGAGGGGGGACTTCCTTCGAGCAACCACAGCCTGAGTAGTGGCGTTGAGCAGAATTCCCACGATCTCCGTTACATTCGAGCCCGGCGCGCGGAGCGTGAGGGTCCCGGAAGGTAGCACGCTGCTTTTCGCGGCTTGGCAATCCGGCATAGCCATCAAATCCGTTTGTGGTGGCCAGGGGAAGTGCGGCACCTGCCTTGTGCGCGTGCCGGATCCGGAGGCCATGGCTCGTGCGCTTTCGCCTGTCACGCAACAGGAAACGGAGTTGCTTCCGGCAAGCCCGGATCGCCGGGTTTTCCGGCTCGCTTGCATGACGCAGGTATGTGGCGACGCGATTGTTCACATCCCCTCGGAAAGCGAGGCCGCGGAGACCCCGCCGCGCAAGCCTTATACCGTCTCCCGCATCGCCGTGGCTCCAGCCGTGTCGCGCGTCACGATCGATATCGCGGGACCTTATGACGAGCCGGTCCGGCCTCTCGCCGCGCGCATCGGCGAAGCATTGCCTGGCGCCCCGGATCACACACGGCCAGCAATTCAGCCAGCCGTGCTCGCCGATTATTCACGGCAAGCGGGATTCGACACGGCCCGGCAATTGGCCATCGTCACGCACGCGGACCGGGGCATCATCCAAATGCGGTCCGGCCCGCGGGCTGGGCTCTACGGCGTCGCGCTCGACATCGGAACCACGTCCATCGTCATGTTCCTATGCGATCTCGAAAGCGGAGAGATCCGGTCGGTTCGCACGGCCAGCAACCCGCAGGCCGCATATGGCGAAGACGTCATCTCGCGCATGACGCATATTCAACGCGATCCGGCAATGCTAACGAAACTGCAATCGTTGCTTGTGACCGGTGTCAACCGGCTGATCGCCGAAGCTGCGCAAGAAGCCGGCATCGATATCTGCGATGTGCTCGATGTTGTGGCGGCCGGCAACCCAACGATGCAGCACATTTTGCTCGGGGTAAATCCGGAGCCGCTCGGGCGCGGCCCCTACATGACATTATGGTCCGGAGGCAGCGACATCGAAGCGGTAAGCGTCGGCCTGGAGGCGGGTCCGGGCGCGCGGCTTTACGTGCTGCCCATGGCGTCGGGCTATATCGGCGGCGACACCGTCGCAGCCGTGCTGACGCGGGGTCCGGACTTCTATCAGGGAACGAAGCTCCTGGTGGATATCGGCACCAACGGCGAGGTGGTGCTCGCGAAGGATGGCGTGCTCACGGCGACATCCTGCGCAACCGGACCCGTATACGAGGGCGCCCATATCCAATGCGGGATGCGTGCGGCGCCAGGCGCCATCGAGCGCGTCTGGGTCGAAAAGGGAGGCGCGCTGCGATGGAGTGCGATCCCCCACCACGATAGATACAGCGACACACGCCCCATCGGACTCTGCGGTTCAGGCGTGATATCCGCTGTGGCGGCGCTTGCCGGCTCGGGCATCCTCGGCATCGGCGGGGCTTTCGCGAAAGGCCACCCGGCAGTCCGCACCGGCGCGGGCACAAAGGCTGCCGAACTCGTCCTGGTGCCGGCTGGAGAGAGCCGGACGCAGCGCGATATCGTCCTGACACAGGCCGACGTGCGCAATGTTCAACTGGGTAAGGCAGCGCTGCGCGCCGGCATCGATATTCTCTTGCGGGATCAGGACATCGAGCAGCCGGATTGCATCTATCTCGCCGGCGCCTTCGGCAGTCATCTCGACCCAGCCGACATTCTGAGCATCGGCATGGTGCCGCCAGTGCCGGTGCCAAGCGTGCAAACCATCGGGAACGCGGCCGGCGACGGCGCCCGCATCGCGCTGTTCAACTTGGAACACCGGAGGCGGGCAGAAAGCTTGGCGAAGAGCATGAAGGTTGTCGAACTCAGCAATCGCCATGAATTTCAGGACACCTTCATCGAGTGCACAGAGCTTGCGCCGCTGACGTCAGCCGAAATCAGAGCCAGAACCATGATTTGAGGGTCCAGCCATGCGACCGACCGTTGTCATCGCCTGCCGTGTGATGCAGGAGCTGCTCGAAACGAGGGTTCCGGATGACATGCCGCGTGTCTACCTCGACATCCTGCTGCACAACCACCCGAAGAAGCTCTGCGCGGTCCTGCAAGAGAAAATCAACTCCGTTCAGCAGCCCAGCAACATCGTCGTCGGCTACGGCCTTTGCGGCAACGGCATTGTTGGCGTGAAGGCCCGCGGGCACACCCTGGTTATCCCACGCACCCATGACTGCGTCGCGATTTTTCTCGGCTCCCATCAGCGCTACATCCAGCGCTTTTTCGCAAATCCAAACACCTACTATCTGACGCGCGGCTGGATCGAAGCGAAAGACGAGCCCCTCACCGACTACAACGACTATGTCCGGGACTACGGCCAGGAGGATGCGGACTACATCGCCGACATGAAATACCGGCATTACAAGCGGCTGTGCATGGTCGGTTTCTCGCAGCAGGAGCTGGATGAATGCCGCCCGGAGTTGCGGAAGATCGCCGGGTTTTGCGAAAGCCGCTGGGGCATGGCCTATGAGGAGATCCTTGGAACGACCGAGTTGCTCGATGCCATCTTGCAGATGACGAAGACGATCGACCGGGACAATCGCGAGTTTGTCATCGTGCCCGAAGGCGGCGAGATCTCCGCGGACATGTTTCTCCGCCCGGACGAAGCGCCCCCTGCAGCCACCGCGCGGAAGGGTTGAGCGCATGAAGGCGTTGCGGCTCTGGAGCGTGCGGCACGCACCCTGAAGAGGTTTTACGATGTGTTCGGACGCGTTGCGCCCCATTTGCGCAGCCCGCTGAATTGGTTGGGCGCGAAACGCGCGGAGCGCATGCTAACGACGGTCGAACGCACCGCCAAGCAACTCCTGTTCGACTGCAAGATGTGCGGGCAGTGCGTGCTGTCCTCCACCGGCATGGCCTGCCCGATGAACTGCGCCAAGCGCATGCGCAACGGTCCTTGCGGCGGCGTGCGCAGCGATGGCAGGTGCAAGATCGATCCGGGGACGCTGTGCGCCTGGGTTGAAGCCGTGAGCAGTTATAGAGGGATGACCGCCAAGATGTCTATGGCCTTGGCCGCGGCCCGTTACACCATCTATGAAATTCGGCCGGCCGGTTCGGACGAGGCTTCGGGAACCCGGCTATGGCTTGACAGGCACCACGCAATCCGGAGATTTGACGAATGGCAATGCTGGCTCCGCTTACGGAGCGATGAGGCTCCGCGATGCGCCTATTTTCCTGTCTCTTCACCCTCTTTCTCCTGTGCCTTTCAACCGCTGAAAGCCGTGCGGAAACCTGCCCGTTTTTCACCGAGCGCCAGCTTGTCGCGGCCACGCGCGATGACAGTTGGACGCTGCTCTCAAACCAGGATGGGAGAGGCTGCATCTTCGCGGGCAACGCCGGCGATACGCTGATGCTGTCGGTGTACCGGCAACCATCGGCAGACCGCGCCAAAGACCTTTACGAGACCTTCCGCAAAACGCTGGGCGAAAGAATGACTCTCGTCGCGATCCCTGGGCTCGGCGAACAAACCTATGCCGGCGCAACCAGCCCGTCCGAGACCAAGAAGGCCGAAGCCGCGGTCCTTACGCTCTCGGGCGACTCTATCGTCTCCATCGATCTTCATAAAACGGGCGGACCGGCCGATCCGTATACTCTCGCGCCGCTTTCGGCGCTTGCCGTGCAGGCCATCAAGAACACGAGCAAATCCAGCGAAAGATTTGGCAGCTGCGAATGGCTTTCGGCCGCCGACGCGGCCGGCTTTCTCGACGAGAGCACGTTGACGCTCCAGCGCACGGGGGCAAACTCTTGCCTGATGTATGACGGAGCGGCCAACACTTTGATGGTTGCGGTGACCGCTGTGGCGTCCGAAACCGTGATGTCCATGAAGAACAGGCCGGGCGGCTGCCAGCATGTGCCCTTGCCTGAGTTCGGCAAAGAGGCCTTCGGCGAGCACTCCTGCAAGAGCGGCAACACCAATGCCGTCAGCATCCATGTCTGGAAAAACGGCCGGGAGGCTTGGATCGTTTTTGCGCCTACGAAGCCGCATCCGGAGTCCGGTTCGGTGAACCGTCTGAAAGAGGTGGCCGCGCGGGTTTATGCCAAGTTATGAGCGGAGGTTTGGCCTCCGCGCAGTCTCCAACATTTTTTTCGAAGCGAGCGGGCCGATTCGAGGCCGGATATCCTCTTGACAAATAATCTCGGCCGATATAATTTGTCTCGACTTAGACAAATTACGAGCCAAAACCATGAATGTATCTGCCGCACAATGCCGGGCCGCTCGCGCCCTTCTTGGCTGGAGCCAGGAGGAGCTTTCGAAGAACGCTCAGGTCTCCAGAGCCGCGATTGCAGACTTCGAGTTGAATAAGCGAACGCTTATGCGACAGAACCTTATCTCTGTCAGATGCGCCTTGGAGGCCGGGGGAATCGCTTTCATTCCAGAAAATGGCGCGGGGGCCGGCGTCCGGTTCCGCCTAATTGAACTGGAGTACATACCCAGCGTTACGCCTGATTATGATGACATGGTTATGAGGTTTCGTTTCAGGGGGATCGAACACCGGGTTGTTATTCCTCGCTCCGTTCTCGATGACATCGACCGCACCAGCTACCACACGGTGGAGGCGCGGGCATTATGCATCCAGAACCATTTTCCGGTCTTCTATCGGGCTGCCGAGGAGAAAATCAGGCGGGGCACTTTTACGAAAAGCGCACGGATCGTCCTGACCCATGACGCCTTTCCCGAGGGCACATTCTAGCTTATTTGAGTTGGCGACCTTAGACCTTCCGCGGTAGTTTTGCGGATCGACAAGAATGCGATGCAGCGCTAATGGCTGATATTTTTATATCATATTCGAAAACTGACGCTTATATCGCGCAGACGCTGGCGCAAGATCTTGAGGCTCACTCGCTCTCCGCATGGTGGGATGCAAGTCTAGTCCCTGGCGACATGTTCTCTCAAGAAATCATGCGCGAGCTCGACCGCGCTAAAATCGTTATTGTTATTTGGACCAAAACCTCCGTTGACTCGAAGTGGGTGGTGGCGGAAGCCAGTCGGGCGCTGGAAACGGGAAAGCTCATCCCGGTTCGTTCGAATGACCTCGATATTAATGAAATTCCCCTGCCGTTCAATGCTTTGCAAACGGCCCTTCTTACCAACAGATCAGCAATTCTAGCCGCCATTGAAAGGAAAGACGCCCAAGGCAAGGACGAGTTCGCAATCAGCTCATCGCGTCCGAAAAAGAGCACTTCCAACATCTCTACGATCCGATCTTGACTCCGCCCTCCTTGTTGTTGCCGGCTCGGAGTGGGCCCGGCTGTGCCAAACAGACGATATCTTGCACTTGGAGCGCTTTGCTCAACATTTTTCCGGCACGTACTTTTCTGAACTCGCTAAAGAAAGAATCGATGAACTCGAAGCAAGGCGACGGCAAGCAAACTCAGAGCGCCGGTCAAGGTTTATCATTGAATGTCCCGATTGCCATCATGGGACAGTTATCCGTGGCGTTGTAAGCGAGCGCGGCGTTCGAGGTACCTGCCAAAACTGCAAGCGATTGATTGAGTTCAAACCTACTCGTGGTGCCGCTCCTAACCAGCAAGGCATCCCAACAGAGGATGGCATCTGGGTTAAGTCTACGCTCGTGGATTTTCAGCAAACTCAAATACATCCACATAATCCCCAAGTGTCCACTAGCTCAACCAGCTCCATCCAGCCCGCCCAACGCCTATATGGGCCGATCTTTGAAACGCATGAACGGCTAATCAGCGCCCTTACCCTATCAAGGGACGGGAATCTCATGGCAATAGGAAGCCGTGAAGGAGACCTCAGCATTTTCAATATTATAACACGAGAAAAGATTTGGACTGTATCGGCACACAACTCCCCTATTTCTGCTTTGTCTTTAAGTCATAACAGAAAGTTCGTAGTTTCAGGTAGCACAAATGGTCGCCTGAAACTATGGCATCTTTCCACCGGCAAACAATATCAAGACTTCGAAGGTCACTTTGACGCGGTTATTAAGTCGGCTTGCTTCGACCGCAAGGATGAAATGGTTGCGTCCGCAGGCGAGACGACCGTACACTTTTGGCATTTCGCGTGCTACGAGACAATCAAGGCATTAGACCCTTTTGGATTTCCAAACTCTGTTGCGGCGATCACTTTTGCTCCCCAACAAAGCCTCTTCGCCGTGAGTTCCGTTGACGGAACAGTCAAATTATACGATTTGCAGAGCTGGCGGCACGTCAATTCAATCAAGACTGGCTTAAGCGACACGTTTTCCACTCATATGCATTTTTCCCAAGACGGCAGTGCGCTGCTAATAGCTGCCGGCGACTGCGACGGTATTACGCCTAGCAAAGTGTCCGCAGTAAGCTTCGATATCGCATCGAAGAGACGTCTGTTTTCTGCTACCGTTCAAGACGTTGGAGAATTTTGCCTTGTCGAGCGTTCTGGCTCGCTTCTGTGCACTCAAAACGGAAAAATACGTCTGCTGTCCTTGCCTACCTGCAATGAGGAATGGTCGGTCGACACAAAAGACGATGCGTCTATGTCTGTGTGGGCTACTCATGACGCTTCCACGATTGCCATCGTCGACTATAATCAAGATACGGGCGCTGATCACATCGAAGTATGGCGCCAATCATAGCAGAGGGAACGCCTTTCGCGTACTCGTTCCGGGCCGAGCGAACAGGAGATGCGGTTTATGCTTCACGCTGACCTCTCCCCGGATTCGCCTCCGCGCCCTTGCCCACCTATATATTCCCGGTTAGCACAGTGCTGCACTCACGCTTGACCCAAGGACCATCGCATGTACGGAGCCGGTCTCATTTATATCGTCATCGCCACTCGGCTTGCTATCTTAGCGGATGCATCGTCGTAAGCTGCCATGGCCGCTGCCGCCGACCCCATCCTGACCCGTTTTCGCGAAGCGCTTAACAAGATGTACGGCAAGCGCATCGAACGCGTCGTGTTGTTCGGCTCCCGCGCGCGGGGCGACGCCCGGCCGGACTCCGATTATGACGTGCTCGTGTTCCTCAAGAACTTCGACTTGGCCAGCCGTCACGAGGAAATGAAGCGCATTTCAGAAATCACTGCGGATATCGTCCAGGATACCGGCGAACTGATTTCGGCGCTTCCCTACCCCGCGGGTTCCTACTCCGCCCGGACGCCCCTGATGCGAGAGGTACGGCGCGAGGGTATCGACCTGTGAAAGAGGAAGCCGCCCTTTATCTTGAGAAAGCGCGATGGCACCTGTCCAATGCCCGCACAATCGCCGCTGCCAATATCCCGGAGGTTGCCGCCAGAGAAGCGTATTATGCCGCTTTTCACGCTGCGGAATGCTATATTTTCGAGCAAACCGGAAACATCGCAAAAACCCACAAGGGCGTTCACGGTGAATTCAGCCGCTTGGCGAAGGACGATCCGCAGGTTCCGAAAGGCCTTCTGCCCTTTCTCGGACAGGCCTATAACTACAAGTCCCTTTGCGACTATGAGGTGGGGCCGCTTGCCAAGATTTATGCCGGTGACGCACTGGATATGATTCAACAGGCCACTCAATTCGTCGATAGTATCGCAGCCCGGTTCCAAGCCGGCGGAGTGTGAAAACCATCAGGCCGCGCGCTCGCGTTGCCAAGCCAACGCTCCGCCGCACCCCCGCCTCGCCGCCGCGCGCTTGCCCACCTATATATACCCGGCTAACACAATGCTGCACCCACGCTTGCCAAGGTCATTCGCATGTATGAAGCCGGTCTCCTTTACATCGTCATCGCCGTCGGGCTCGCCATTCACGCGATGAAGACCGGCCGCTCGCAATGGTGGCTGTTCATCCTCCTGCTCGTGCCCTTCATCGGCTCGCTGGCCTATGTCGCCATCGAGATCGTGCTGCCCATGTTCCAGACGCGCCGGGCCAAGAAGGCCGCCGAAAGCATCGGCACCATGCTCGATCCCGGCAAGGAGTTTCGCGAGCGCGTGGCCCAGGCCGAGCTTTGCAACTCCGTGGATGCCAAGCGCGCGCTCGCCGAGGAATGCGAGAAGCGCGGGCAGTGGGACGACGCCATCCGGCTTTACACCGCCGCAGCGCAAGGCATCTTCGCGGACGATCCGCCCGTTCTCATCGGCCTCGCCCGCGCTCAGCTCGGCGGCGGCGACCCGGCGGCGAGCCTCGATACGCTGGAAAAGCTCGAAGAGCTGCACCCAACCCTGCGCAATCAGGAAGCGCACCTGCTGTTTGCGCGCGCCCTCGAAGCGGCGGGCCACACCAAGGAGGCCCTCGTCGAATACGAAGCCTTGTCGCGCTATTACGCGGGCTACGAGGCGCGGTCCCGCTACGGGCTGCTGCTGCTGAAGCAGGGCCGCGTCCAGCAAGCGCGCGAGCTGTTCCAGGATGTCGTGCGCGCGTCGAGCATCCGGCCGGTTGCCACGACGCCCGGCGACAAGGAGTGGATCCAGATCGCGAAGACGAATTTGCGCTAGGCGCCCGGCGCCGGCGGATTCTCCTCTCTCAATTGCCCGAATGAAGCGCGCCGTTCGGCTGCGCGGCCGGCTCAGGCGTGGCCGGCGAACGTTCACCCAGAATTGTGTCCGCCAGTCGCCCGGCCAACCTTGCCGGCTGCGTTCGGAGCGAGCCAGCACCGGCGGATTGGCGTCCGGACCGCGCGGCCAAAGCGGCGGTTCTGACTGCTCCCCTTGCTACGCGCGGATCAACCCTGCGGCGGCGGTCCGGCGCGGGCGCCGCTTCAGGAAGTCGGGCACCACATCCTCCACATCGTCCACGACGATGTAGCGCGTTTCGATGCCGGGGCGGATGAAGAGCTCATCCCGCATCCGGTCGAACATCTGTAAGAGCAGGTCCCAGTAGCCCGCCGTATTCACGATATAGACGGGTTTGTCGTGATGACCGAGCTGCGTCCAGGTGAGCTGCTCCACCAGTTCCTCCAGCGTGCCGACGCCGCCCGGCAGAGCGACGAAGCCGTTGGAAAGATTGAACATCAGCATTTTACGTTCGTGAAAGCCATTGGTCACGTAGCGCTCGTTGATGTTTTCGAGCGCGTTTTCGAGTTCGAGGAGCGAGGCGGGGATGATGCCCGTGACGTGGCCGCCGTTCTCCCGGACGGTCTGGGCGACCGTCCCCATCATCCCGTTGCCGCCACCGCCATAGACAAGCCCGATGCCGGCTTCGGCCATGGCGCGCCCCAGCGCCGCGGCGGCGGCCTTGAAGCGCGGGTCGCGCCCCGATCCCGATCCGCAATAGACGCAGAGACGTTTCATCTTTCTCGATTTCATGGCCGGTCTTCACATTTCGAGCAATAGAGGTCAAGAGCTTAGGCGCGAGAGCCTTACGCGCCGCTTGAGCGGGTCGTGTTTTCCGATTTTGGGTCAGCAAGCCCTTAACGCGGGCGAACGGCGGCCGCCTCTCGTCTGTGATTGATAGCATGGATGAGCGCCGCTCAGGTCTTTTCATCCGCATGAAGGTGCTGGTTGGGCAGAGGGATGGGGATGACAGCAATGGTGAGCGGGTGCGTTGCTTGCGGCCGTGTCCCGGCCTCGCACAGCTTGTATTACGGCATAACCTGGCAGGGTACGCCGCGCTGCTTCATCGCCGAGCAGAGCGCCAGAGCCGCGCTCTTCGCTTTGTAGGGTCCCGCCGTGATCGTATAGCCGCCGGCTCCGGATTCGACGTCGAGTTCACGGCTGACCAGAATGTCCGCGAGCTGCGACTTGATTTGGCGGGCCCTTGAGCGCCCGGCCGCCTCGCTTGGCGTTGTACCGAACACAATAAGAAATCCCGACGCAGCCGGGGTTGTAATGGACACAGGCTGCAGCGATGCAGTTTGTATGGCTGGTGCTTGGACCGGCACCGGCCTGACGGCTTTGCGCGGGGCCGGCGCGCGAACTGGCTCGGTGGCATCCACCTTCGGCTCCACGGCCACCGCGGCTGTCGCCGTCTGCCAGGCCGGCTGTGGAGGGCTTGGCGGAGGCGCCGGCGGTGTTGCGGGCGTGGAAGATCCAAACAGACCGCCGAACATGCTGAAAATGCCACTGGATGACGATTCAGCCGCGGGTGCACTCGGCGCGCCACCGGCGAAACTGGCAGCGGCCTGCGGTGGATTCGGCGTAGAACCGGTGAAACTGGCGGCGGCGCGCGGACCGCCCGGCCCGGCCGTCGAACTGGCGGCGGCCTGCGGGACACTCGACGCACCACCCGTGAAACTCGCCTGTCTCTGCGGGCTGGGCTGTGCTGGGGTCAGACCCATGGCTGCAATCACACGCACCTTGCCGTCCGATGCTTTCTTCCGGTCGGCGGGAGAGAGCGTGTCCATCCAGAGAGCGCTGGAATAATCCTGGAGTGCCCGCGCGAGAAGACCGTTTTGTTCGTTGATCTGCGCGCGCATGAAGGTGGCGCGGGCCGCCAGCTCTTTCGGGAGGCCGGTTTTCATGGCTTCCTCGATATAGGTGGCCGCTTCCCCGTAATCGCGGGACTCGAACGCCGCGCTGGCACGCGTCAGGTATTCAAGCCCCTTGTCGCTACCAGATTGAGCCAGTGCTCCGCTCTCGCCGCCGGGAAACCAGACGGCACTTCCGAAGCTCAAAAACAGAGCAGTGGAAAGTCCTATGATGCTGGAAGTCCGCATGGAATCAGAAGCATCCAATCTCAACTGCGAAAACCATGGCGCTGACGCAACACCCCAGAAAAACTTGAATCACGAAATTGGGGCATTGCCATGTCTATGCGTACGGCGATTCGTACGCAGCGCCGCAGTCGTGCGGGCACGCTTTCCACAGAGGATCGGAAAGCTGCAACAGTTGTGCACAGAATTCGCGCACAACTCAGGCAGGCTACTCCACCGTCACCGACTTTGCCAGATTGCGAGGCTGGTCTACATCGGTGCCCATCTCCACGGCGGTGTGATAAGCGATGAGCTGTATCGGAATGGCATAGAGGATCGGGATCGCGAGCCAATGCGCCGCCGGCAGGTTGAAATGCAACGCGGCCTTGAAACTCGACGTACGGCCCGCGGCGTCGCTGAAGATGATCAACTGGCCGCCCCGCGCGGCGACCTCCTGCATGTTGGAGACCATTTTGTCGTAGAGCATATTCTGCGGCGCGAGGGCGATAACCGGTATGGTTTCGTCGATCAGCGCGATCGGCCCGTGTTTCAACTCGCCGGCCGCGAAGCCTTCCGCGTGAAGGTAGGATATTTCCTTGAGCTTCAGGGCACCCTCCAGAGCGATGGGATAGGTCAAGCCGCGCCCCAGATAGAGCACGAGCGGCGCTTTCGAGAGGACGTGCCCCAGCGCATCGAACTCCTCTTCGCGCCGGAGAACGTCGGTGATGAGGCGCGGCACCTGGACGAGCGCGCGCACCAACTCCTGCTCCTCGGCCGCCGAAAGGACGCCGCGTTTGCGGCCCGCGGCGATGGCCATGCAGGCAAGGACCGTAAGCTGACACGTGAACGCCTTCGTGGAGGCAACGCCGATCTCGGGGCCCGCCAGCGTCGGCAGCACCGCGTTGGCTTCGCGGGCGATGCTCGATTCCGGCACATTGACGATGGCAGCGATCAGCTGTCCATGCTCCTTGCAGTAGCGCAGGCTCGCCAGCGTGTCGGCGGTCTCGCCCGATTGGGAAACGAACACCGCCAGGCCATCCTTCGGCATCAGCGCATCGCGGTAGCGGAACTCCGATCCGATATCCACCTCGACCGGGAGCTTGGCCAGCTTCTCGAACCAGTATTTGGCGGTCAAAGCGGCATAGTAAGCGGTGCCGCACGCCGATATCGTGAGTTTGGAAAGCGTCTCAAAAGGAAGGGCGGCGCCCGGCAATTGGATCGAACTGTCTCCGAAGCGGACATAATGGCCTAATGTCCGGCTGATGACTTCCGGCTGCTCATGGATCTCCTTCGCCATGAAATGGCGGCGGTTGCCCTTGTCGATCAAGAGCGCAGAGGCCAATGTCTTCACGATGGGCCGGGAAACCTGTTCGCCCGTCTCGTTATAGATGGTTGCGCCCGAACGCGACAGCACGGCCCAATCGCCTTCGTCGAGGAAGGTGACGCGGTCCGTGAAGGGCGCAAGGGCCATGGCATCCGACCCAAGAAACATCTCGCCCTGGCCATAGCCAATCGCGAGCGGGCTGCCGCGCCGTGCCCCGATCATCAAATCCTCGTGGCCGGAAAACAGGATCGCAAGGGCGAACGCACCTTGAAGCTGCGTGAGTATGGCCTTCAGCGCCTGAACGGGATCGGCTCCCGCCTTGAGTTCGCTATCGAGCAGCTGCACCACGGTCTCGGTATCGGTGTCGCTTTCGAAAACCGCGCCCTTGGCCTCAAGCTCCTCGCGCAGCTCACGGAAATTCTCGATGATGCCGTTGTGGACCACGGCCACCCGTGCCGTCATGTGCGGGTGGGCGTTGCGCTCCACGGGCTTGCCGTGTGTGGCCCAGCGCGTGTGTCCGATGCCAGCCGTCCCGAACAGAGGTTCTATGGCAAGCCGGCGCTCAAGCGCGGCCAGCTTTCCCTCCGCGCGGCGGCGCTTCAGGATGCCGCTCTCCAACGTCGCGATGCCTGCGGAATTGTAGCCCCGGTATTCGAGCCTGCGAAGCGAATCGACAAGCCGCGGCGCGGCCGGTTCTTTTCCCAGAATGCCAATAATTCCGCACATCGAAGGACCTTGCTTTCCTTTGGGCCTGAGCTAGGGCCGCTTGAGAGTCTTTGGCGTGCCATAGCCCAAGCGGCGCGGCAGGCCAACTCAAAGAGTGCTACAGACTATTTCAAGGCAAGGTTAAGTTGAGTGCTCACTCTGAAGCTTTGCCGCTTTTCTGACTGGCTTTCGCGCCGTCTGCAGGCTGTCCGTCTGACGCATGCGCATCGCCGCCCTGCTTCGGTTGTGCGAGCCTTGCGCGGAGGCGCTTTGCCCAGCCATCCCGCGTGACCTGCGGCGCACGGGTGAGCGCAAGTGCCTGATCCGGTACATCTCGGCCGATCACGCTGCCAGAGCCGACATAGGCCCCTTCCCCGATTCGGACGGGTGCGACAAGGCAGCTATTGGAGCCGATGAAGGCTCCGGCGCCAATCTCGGTCTTATGCTTACGATAGCCGTCATAGTTACAGGTTATTGTGCCGGCGCCGATATTGACCCCTTCACCGGCCTTGGTGTCGCCGATATAGCTGAGGTGGTTGACTTTGACGCCGGTCTGCAGCTCGGCGTTTTTCAGCTCGACGAAGTTACCAATCTTGACGCCTTTGCCGAGGCGTGTGCCTGGCCGTAAGCGGGCGAAGGGGCCGACAACCGCGCCGCTTTCGATATGTGCACCCTCGATATGGCTGAACGCCTTGATCGTCACGCCAGCCCCAACCACCGTTCCGGGCCCGAAAAACACATTCGGTTCGATCAGCACATCCTGTCCCACAACCGTGTCGTGGCAGAATGTCACGGTCTCCGGCGCGATGAGCGTTGCGCCGCCGTCCATCGCGTTGAGGCGCAAGCGATGCTGAAGCAACGCCTCGGCCTCGGCGAGCTGCGCTCGTGTGTTCACGCCGCGGACCTCGTCTTCCCCGATACGCTCGAATGCCACGCGATGCCCGCGCGCCCGTGCGACTTCCACCGCATCGGTTAGGTAATATTCGCCGGCCTTGTTACTGTTTCCGATGCGGCCAAGGAGGTCCAGGATCAGGCTGCCTTGGAATGCCATGATGCCCGAATTGCATAGGGAGAGCGCGCGCTCCTCCGCCGTTGCGTCCTTCTCCTCGCGGATCGCGAGCAATTCGCCATTGCCGGAGGTAATGAGGCGCCCGTAGCCCGTGGGGTCCTTCGCATCGAAGCCCATGACCGCCATCGCAACGCCCTGTTCGAGCACGGCGGCAAGTCTCTTCAGGCTTTCGGGCGAGACAAGCGGCGTATCGCCGTAGAGAACAAGCACGGGGCCTGTTTCTCCTTCGAGAGCGGGGCGCGCCGCCAGGACGGCATGGGCTGTGCCAAGCCGTTCCCGCTGCTCGAAAAACTGGGTCTCGACCGGCGCGTTGAGGCTTTCAAAGCCGGAACTATCCGGCGGAATCACCACCGAGCACCGATCTGCGCCGGCCGCCGCCGCCGCCTTCATCGCGTGCATCACCAGCGGCAGTCCCGCTAGCGGATGCAGGACTTTCGGCATCGCCGATTTCATGCGGGTCCCTTGTCCCGCCGCAAGCACAACCGCGTGAAATGCGACCATGTTCAAGCCTCATCAGGTTTCGCCCGCTCCGTGCCTATTACGGCAGAAGCGGGCTGTCAAAAAAATGGATGCACGGATTTGCGGCAGCGGTGAGCCGGAAGGCCATTGACCCCGAGTATGGCGGGCCGGACTTGTTCGTAGCTGGCGCCGCAATCTCAGGCTTATTCAGGTGGTGCTAATCTCTGCCACTCCCGCCCTAGGAGCGGGGGTTGGCCGCTGTCACAAGGTTTGCGTCCCGAACGTGTCGCACGCGCTGATCGTGCCCTCGTCATAGCCCCGCTTGAACCAGCGCACGCGCTGCTCGGATGAACCATGGGTGAAGGAGTCCGGCACCGCATAGCCTTGCGTGCTCTTCTGGATCGTATCGTCGCCGATGGCCGACGCCGCCCGCAGGGCTTGCTCGATGTCGCCCGGCTCCAGAGTTTTGTTGATGCGGTCCGTATTCTTGGCCCAAACCCCGGCATAGCAATCGGCCTGAAGTTCCACGCGGACTTGCAGAGCGTTGCGCTGCGGGCCGGAGGAAGCCATTTGCAGGCGCTGCACCTGCTGCAGCTGGCCGAGCGAGTTTTGCACGTGGTGCCCAACCTCGTGAGCGATCACATAGGCCTGTGCGAACTCTCCGGGCGCCTTGAAGCGGCGCTTGAGCAAGTCATAGAAGGAAAGGTCGATATATATCTTCTGGTTGTTCGGGCAGTAGAAGGGCCCCATCTGGGTGTTTGCGAGCCCGCAGCCCGATTGTATGCCGCCCCTGAACAGCACGAGCTTGGGCGCCCGGTAGGTCCGCCCCATGTCGCGGAAGATTTTCGTCCATACGTCTTCGGTGTCGGCCAGCACCACGGACACGAAACGCTTCATGCCCTCGTCTTCCGCGCTCACGGCACGCGGCTGAGTATCGCGCGGCAATTGGATCTGCCGCGACCCGCCCGGCATTTCCATACCTCCGCCGCCATTCAGGATGACGCGCGGGTCGACACCCAAGAGCAGGGCAATTCCCACAATAACGATGATGCCCACGATGCCGAGGCCGCCGCCACCGCCCTGCCCCATCGGGATTTGAAAACCGCCGCCTCCGCCGCCTGGGAAGGGTATCCCGAAGCCGCCGCCGGACCCATCGTCATAACCTCCGCCATCGGAACGGCGGTCTTCGACGTTCTCACTCTCGCGGCGCCCCTGCCATCTCATTGATCTGCCTCACCCCTGCGCTGGAACGAGCGCGCGTGTTTTCTCCGGTGCCAGAAGCAGCGACCGGACATGCTTGGACGCAATGACCAAGCCCTGGTTGACGTAAGCCTCGTGGTTCCGTTCGATGTCGCGGAGGTCATAGCGGTAATTGACCATCAAGCTCAAGGCCTGCCTTACACCTTTTGCCGATGTATCCCCCAACCAATTGATCCGCTCAAGCCTCGCTCCGTTGCCGAGGTGGAAACGCGCGACAGGATCGAGCGGGCGCCCCGACCGGTCCTTCGCCAGCAGGAAATAGTGGGCCGCGGTGGCAAGCATCGCCGGCTGCAGCGCGTCTTGCTCCGCCTCGTCCGTCAGCCAGCCCTCCCCGCGCAGCCGCTCAAGCCCCAGCTTTTGCGCCTCGGTCAGATAGGGAAGCTCCTTCCCGTCGATTGCCCGGAAGAGCCAGGACTTGAACCCCGGAACCGGCGAAAGCGTCACGAAGGTGCGGAGTGAAGGCAACTCTTTGGTCAGGTCTTCGACGACCTGTTTGATGAGAAAATTCCCGAAGGAAATCCCCTTCAATCCCTCCTGGCAATTCGAGATGGAATAGAATACGGCGACTTCAGGCTCCGGTTCGGCATTCTCGGGGCCGCCGTGAGAGTTGAGCACCGTCTGGATTGAGCCGGGGATCTCGTTGCCAAGAGCAACCGCGACGAAGATGAGCGGATCATCGTTCAATGCGGGATGAAAGAAGGCAAAGCAACGACGGTCGTGCGGGTCGAGACGCCGCCTCAAATCGTCCCATCCTTGGATTTCGTGAACAGCCTCGTAGTGGATGAGCTTTTCGAGGATGCTTGCCGGGCTGGACCAGGACATGCGCACGAGCACGAGAAAGCCCCGGTTGAACCACGAGCTGAAAAGGTGAATGAAATCGCGGTCGAACCCGCCGAGCGCAGGATTGTCCTTCAGGCGGTTAAGAAGGTCTTCGCGCATATGGACCAAGGCGGCCGTTCCGCCCGGTGCGAGGTTGAGCCGCCGCAGAAGCTCCTGCCGCGGCGACTCGACACTTACCGATAACCGTTCCAGGTTTTGCAAGGATGGTTCATGGAGATACGCTTTCGCGGCTTTTTCGATGGCGGTCGAGTCCGGAAGAAACTGGGAAGCCAGGAACGAAAAGATCGCGTTCTTCTCTTGGTCCGAGGCATCGCGGTAGCGGTCGAGGATACGGCGCGCCAAAGCCACTCCTGACGCTTCACCCCGGCTCGACACGAGAGCTCTGCATTGGCTTTGAAAGGTATCTTCAACTTCGGCGCCCATGAGCGAAGAAAGGTCGAGGATCTGCCGGCCACGTTCTGAGATCCTGCTGAGAAGCTCCTGAAAAAAAGAAACTTCCATGCGTAGCTCCGGTCCACGTTTTGCTTTGCATCAATTTATCGCATTCGTCAGAATGATAGCATAGCTTTTGGAAAAGTCCGGTGTCACAACCGTATGCGAGGGTTTAAAAATCCTTCGGTGGGAGAGGCTTCCAAGAGACGGCACATTTGCTGAGGATCAACTAGAATGACTTCGTCGTCCCACGCCGGCCGTCTGAGTTCCTTGATCGAAGCAGACATTCTCTCGCTCAAGCTGAAGCCTGGTGACAAGCTCGACGAAGCGAAGCTAGCCGAGCGTTACGGTGTGTCGCGGACGCCCGTGCGCGAAGCATTGCGGCAGCTTTCTGCCAATGGCCTGATAGAAATCCGGCCGCACAAGGGCGCCGTGGTTGTTAAGCTAGGCCTGCGCGAACTCGTGGAGCTTTTGGAAGTCATGGCCGAGCTTGAAGGCGCCTGCGGAAGGCTCGCCGCAAAATCGTGCCTGCATGCGGACGTGAAGGACATTTTCGCCGCGCTGGCCATCTGCCGCGATCGCGTTGAGGCCAACGATCCCGAAGGCTACAAGCTCGCCAACGAATCCTTTCATGACGCGATCTACCGCGCGAGCCATAATAGCTACCTGATCCAACTGACGAGAAGCACACGCAAGCGGGTTGCCAGCTACCGGCGGCTGCAGCTTGACCAGGTCAACCGGCTCAATACCTCAATCGAGGAGCACGACCGTATCGCCTCCGCCATTCGCGACGGCCTGCCCGAAGAAACCGACCGCCTCCTGCAACTTCATATTTTAAATATTGGTGGCGAGCTTCGCCACCTCATTTCGCTCGTCTCGGATAGCGAGCGGGGCCGCTCCGCCGCTGCTGAGCCAGTCCACCTCGAAACAGCACCGGCTCTCCACGGCATGCCTGTGGAGTAAGGGGCTGCCAGCGGTGCTTGCCCCGGCCCCACCATGGTGTAGCCTACGGACTATTGTGGCCGGAGCGGCCAAGCCCCGATCCCGCGGCGATCACCGCGGCTGCAAGCAACGCGCCAAGGATGAGAGCGTCAGTCCCAATATCATTCCACCATCCGGAAGCTGGCGCTGCCCCGCACGGAGGCTCGTAAACGGCCGTCACCTCTTCGCCGCGGCCGACGCGTACGGCGCAACCGTTCCCGTAATCGATAACGGCTGAGCCGGCGCCAGCGCGAACGCGATCGCCCGAAGAAACCACCGTGCCGGATTCGGCTGGAATGAAGCCGGAGCCCTTGTCGATCGAAACCTTGCCCCAGACATTGGTCAGCACTGCAGCTTCCGCATTCGATGCCGAAAGCGCAGCAGCAAGGGCAATCGATATGACCTTCCTCGGGATCGTGAGTGTTCTTGCCATAGGGCCTGATTAGTTATCTCGACTTCAGAGCTAACATACCCGGCGCGAAGCCAGCAAGTTCGGGGCACTGACCACCGCGGGATCGGCGGTATGCTGTTGCCGCTTATCCATGACCCGCAAGTTTGACGCCAGCCCGGGCAGCCAATCGACCGGCAGACCTCGCTTGTGAGCGAATGCCCGCGCCGGAAAGGCTCGAAAGTGGGGTGAGGCCGCGGCCTTATCTTCCGGCCGCCGGCAGGTGCAAACGTAGACGGCGATCTTGAGAGTTTCGAGGGGCTGGGGGCGGTGGCTCTGAGCGTTCCGCTGGCGTTGACAACGCCGTTCTCCAGGCCTTCCGGAAATCTCAGGACAAGAGATTTCCGTGATGTTTCCGCGGCTTAAATGGTCGGAGCGAGAGGATTTGAACCTCCGACCCCCGGTCCCCCAGACCGGTGCGCTAACCGGGCTGCGCTACGCTCCGTGTCCCGGCACTGTGATGACTATTCCCTGGGACGTCAAGGCCTGTCATCAGCGCCGGGAAGAACTGGCGCGCTTCTTCTCCGGTACCGGCTTCAAAAGCGAGGCGTTGATTTTGTCCTTCATAATGTTGCTCGCCTTGAATACGATCACGCGCCTCGGCGTGATCGGAACCACCTGGCCGGTCTTGGGATTGCGGCCCACGCGCTCCGATTTTTGCCGGAGCCCGAACGAGCCAAAAGATGACAGTTTGATGGATTCGCCACGCTCCAGCGCGTAGACGATTTGCTTGAGAACCAGTTCAACGAGCTCCGCCGCCTCGTTTCGCGGTAGACCGACCTTGTCGAAGACCGCTTCTGCCAAGTCCGCCCGCGTCAGTGTTTTGCCATTTAGCGCCATGATGCGCTGTGTCCCTCCCCAAAGAACGCCGCGCAGATAATATTAGTGCCTAATAAAACCTATCGCAAACACTAAGCTGTGAAATTCTCCTTTTAAGTCAATATTTTTTTTGACGCAGCCCGAACAATGCTGCCGGTTTCAACCTGATGTAAGGTCAAGATTACGCTTCACCACCGGATGAGGTTGGCGCCCCAAGTGAATCCACCCCCCATCCCCACGAGAAGAACGAGATCGCCCTTCTTCACACGGCCATCGCGGACGGCCGTCGCGAGCGCGAGCGGGATCGAAGCGGCCGACGTGTTTCCGTGCTGGCCAAGGGTGATCACGATCCTTTCGGCAGGAATACCGACCTTTTTGGCCGTGCCGTCGAGGATGCGCTTGTTCGCCTGATGGGGAATGAACCAGCCGATATCGGACGGCTTTAAATTGAATGCGGCGATGGTTTCCTCGACGACCTCCGAGATGGCATTCACGGCAAAGCGGAAAACCTCTTTGCCCTGCATGCGCAAATGCCCGACCGTTTGCGTCGAGGACGGTCCGCCATCGACATACAGCTTGTCCCTATGGCGTCCGTCGGAGCGAAGCCGCGAGCCAATGACGCAGCGGTCGCGCATGGGGTCTTGGACGGTTTGAGCTTCGAGAACGACGGCGCCGGCGCCGTCGCCGAACAAGACGCAGGTCCCGCGGTCCTCCCAATCGAGAATGCGGGAGAATGTCTCCGCGCCGATCACAAGAGCGCGCTTTGCCTGCCCCAGACGCAAGAAATTATCGGCCGTAGCCAGCGCGTAGACGAAGCCAGAGCAAACGGCTTGCACGTCGAAGGCGAAACCGCTCGTGATGCCAAGCCCGGCCTGGATGGCAACCGCAGTCGCGGGGAATGTCTGATCGGGCGTGGAGGTTCCAAGCACGATGCAATCGATCGTACCCGGCTCGATGTTGGCGTCCTTGAGCGCATCGATCGCGGCCGCAAGCCCGAGGTCCGAGGTCTTCTCGCCCTCCGCGGCAATATGGCGCGACTTAATCCCCGTCCGCTCGGTGATCCATTCGTCGCTCGTGTCAACCGCACGGGCGAGTTCGGCATTGGTGAGGATTCTGCTGGGGAGATAAGCTCCGCAGCCGATAATTACGGATCTGGTTTCTGTCACTGCGCCGCTG
Organism: uncultured Alphaproteobacteria bacterium; assembly: GCA_963817705.1. Taxonomy (GTDB): domain Bacteria; phylum Pseudomonadota; class Alphaproteobacteria; order Rhizobiales; family Rhodomicrobiaceae; genus Rhodomicrobium. The sequence continues at coordinate 250,081 of CAWFPF010000001.1, read as the reverse complement.
CCTTCAGGCGTTGTCCCGTCTTTATTTGAAGGGCGCTGTGGAAGCGTTCGACGTCACGCTCGATGCTAGCCACAAGCCCGCTTGCAGCCATGTCGTAGCCCAGGTCGATCGCACTTGCAAAGCCTACAGCATCCGCGCCGCCATGACTTTTTATTACAAGACCATTCAAACCGAGAAACATACCGCCGTTCATCTTCCTGATATCCATCTTCGCCCTGAGCGCCTGGAAGGCTCCCTGAGCGAGCACAGCACCAATGCGCGCCAGAAGCGACCGGTTCATGGCCGCCCTCAGATAAACCCCGATCTGCTTGGCGGTGCCTTCAGCGGTCTTGAGTGCGATATTGCCGCTGAAACCTTCCGTGACGACTACGTCGACGAGGCCCTTGCCGAGGTCGTCGCCCTCGATGAACCCGCGATAGTCGATGGGGAGGCCCGGACTGCGAAGCGCGGCGCCCGCGGCCCTGACTTCCTCAAGGCCCTTGACTTCCTCGACCCCAATGTTGAGAAGCCCGACCGTCGGTTTTTCAACCGAAAACAGCGCACGCGCAAGAGCGGCGCCCATGCCCGCGCAATCGACGAGCGAACGCGCGTCGGCACCGACATTGGCCCCGACGTCCAGCACGACACTCTCGCTTGAAAGCGTCGGCCACAGCGCCGCGATGGCAGGCCGTTCGATGCCGGGCAGCGTGCGCAGGCAAAACTTCGCCATTGCCATCAGCGCGCCCGTGTTGCCGGCCGAGATCGCGGCTTGCGCCTCGCCGTTCTTCACGGCTTGAAGGGCAAGCCACATGCTGCTTTTCCAGCGTCCGCGGCGGAGCGCCTGGCTGGGCTTGTCCTCCATCGACACGGTCACATCGGTGTGCACGATCCGGCTTACGCGCGCGAGCGGAGAACCGTCCGACATTTGGGCCCGGATCTCTTCCTCGCGGCCGAAAAAGATATAATGTGTCTCCGGATGCCGGATGAGCGACAAAGCCGCGGCTGGAATGACCACGGAGGGGCCAAAGTCCCCGCCCATGGCGTCGAGCGCAATCGTGATTGGCGACCCCATATCCAAAACCTGAACAGCCCGCACCGCGGCACAACGGCCCGGCCGGCGGCCGGGCGGGCAGAACATACTGTATTGGCTCTAGGTGACAATCAAAATATTGCGCTGCCGCATGGACAGGTGGCGTTCAGCCCTTCTTAGGGGCTTTCGCAGGACGAAAATGCGCAAGCGCAGCAAAGGGGCTCGTTTCCGGCTCCGTTTGGGGCGGCGTCCAAGCGAAGCTGTCGCCCTCATTGCGTGGATAGGGGTCAATCGAGACGGCGAAGAGTTCGCACAGGAGTTTCCCAATGGGAATACGCCCGCTTTCGAGGGGCTCGGGCGGGTCTGTGTCGATTGGCGCGCGTTCCGCATCCGCGATGGATCCGGCGGGCCAATACTCCACACAAAACCTCTCCTCGATGCGCGATGGAACCGCCTCAAGATCGACAACGCTGGCCTGAACGAGGCTCGCGATCGAGCGTTCCCGAAACCCGGAACCGGTCACCGGCGAGAGCGGCGACTTCGACCTCTGAGCGAAAGTCCGTGAGTTCCACGATCTCCGCGTAGCGTTTGATAGCCTCGCGCTCGCCGCTATTGGCCTCGTACGAAAAGCTGACAGGAGACCCGCGCGAAACCTTGGCGATATCGACGCTCCAATCGAGCGGTGGTGACATCATCGGTTCCTCTGAAACCTTCAGACGGCCTGTTTCAGTCCGTAAACCTCTGGGAAGTTGAGATGACCTTGCAAGAGGAGATTCAAGGGCATCTCGCCAACATTCTTGATGGCTTGGAAGATATAGGCAGACAATTCGTCGGCGGCAACATCGGCGCTTTCGTCGCCGGATTGAAAGCTTTTCCAGATCGCTTCCGCCAGCGCACTCTTGTTTTTCTGTTCGACGGCGTTGGTATAAACCACAAGCTGCCTGTAGAAGAGATCCGCGATTTTGCGGACTTCCTGCCCGACATAAATATCCGCGATACCGAGATCCCGGACCATGCTATCCATTTCTCGAACGAAAGCTTCGATAATTTCCTTGCCTAGAAGTTTACCTTCATTGGCGCCAAGCTTCAAATTCTGCATGACGATAAACATGTGGATGACAAGCATGTCGAATCGTCCGGACAGCGTATCGGGTACGCCGCACCGGACATAAAAAACCGGATTGCGCGATTGCGCGACAATCGAATCGTATATCTTCTCGGCAGCCTCGCGGCGGGCTGCCCGTTCTGCAAACCAGCGGAACATTATTCAGCCTTAAACTCCAGTTTCGCGACTACAGGCCACTGTACCTTATAATGCCTTAATCGCATCCGAAAAGGTTGCTCAGTCATGCGGCAAAGTTAGGTCAGGAACGCGCGCGCCAACAGCAGACAGCAATTTTGGGGGCTAAATGTCAAATAAATCCTTTAAGGGTGCGCAAACCATGCGCATGGCGGACCGGGTTGTCCGGCGCCGGCGCATCGCCTCCGCGCTCCTTGTTGCCGGCAGTCTCGTCATGGCGGGGTGCGGCGAGCACATCATCCGGCAGGGACATCTGTTTCAGGAAGAGGACCTCGCCCAGGTCCACGAGGGGATGGGCAAGGATCAGGTGATTCTGGCGCTGGGGACCCCCGACACGCAATCGACAGCCGGCGCCGCGACCTTCTATTATATCTCTCAAACTGCCGAGCAGCCGATGGCCTTCATGAGCCCGAAGGTGACCGACAGGCGGATTGTCGCGGTCTACTTCAATAACAAGGACCGGGTCGAACAGATCGCGAATTACGGCTTGAAGGATGGCAAGGTGTTCGACTTCATCAAGCGCCAGACGCCAAGCTACAGCCGCGACCAAGGTCTCCTCAGCGAGCTTTTCCGCAATATCGGTGCGGCTCCGGCGCTCCCAGGCATGTCCGGCAACAAGGGGCCGGGCCAGTAAGGCGCGGGCTCGCGGCACCTTCGCGGTGCGGCGAGCCGGTTGCTCAGCGGGTTTTGACGATGAGCCCCTCGGGGCCATTCTCTACGCTCAGCCCTTGTCCGGCGGCCATAGATGTCAACCGGCCGGCTCCGCCCGGAAAATCGAAGGAAATCTCGGCGCTTCGAGGATTCACAGACCTGAGGTCCCAGTTTTGGATGCCGGGAATGCTTTGCAGCCGCGCCCGGATCGCTTGCCATTCCTTTAGGCCCGAGAATTGCGCCGTAATCTGAAGGGGCGCCATGCCTCCGCCGGCATAATCGCCCGCGCTAGATGGGCCAGAGCTGGCCGTCTGCACGTAAGAGTTGCGAGTCAGCTTCCACCGCTCCTGGAGGGTTTCGAACGCTAGCCGCGCCGCCGTTTGGATCAAGGTCTCGCCGGCCGCGTCTTTCGACGTCAACTTCCGCTGGAGCGTCAGCGAACCCAAAGCATCGCTGCCTGCGAGCTTGACGACGATCGCGCCCCTGCTGTCGAGTTCCGCCACCGCCAGAAGAAGTTGAGCGGTCCTATATTGCGATTTGAGTGCGTCGATCCCAGCCGCCGGATTGGCGATGTAGGCATTGGCGATAGGCGCTGTGAGATCGCTGCGCGCAGGCGCCACCTTCGCCGGAACAAGCGCGTGCGTGAGGTCCAGCGCAGTCAAGGCACCTCGCCATGGGTTGCGATCCGACGCCACCGCTGCACCCTCCTCGATATAGACGGGTACGATCAGAATTTCCGGTGCGCGATCGAGGATTGGAACGATGCCATAGCGGGCAAGCAGCGCCCCCGTCGCGCGCTCGGAGAATGTCACGCCGAAGGTTGCGACATACGACGTGCCCGAAACACCCTCGCCCCTGATATCGATATCCGAAATGAGGCGCTCGACTTCCGCAGGCGAAAGCTCAGGCACGCGCGCCTGGGCGCGAAAATCAGCGATCCGGCTTATCAGAGTGCGGAAAGCGCGCATCCCGGCGTTTGCTGTAGCGAGCTTCTTGGCCTCTACCGAATCCGCCGCGTCTGCCTCCGCCCTGACATTCCCAACCGTGAATACACTTGGGGCTTTTTGCTGCGCAATGGCAGGCAGGCCAGCCAGGCACGCTGCCGCCAGAGCAAGGATCCATGTCTTGACTGCGCCGTTCAACGCCATCGATAACTCCCCGCTCGTCAGCCCGGACGCGCTTGTGTATAATGCGCGCTGCGTGATAGCCCCTCTCTTAATGGGTGTCCCATGGCGCCGCAAGCGTTTGCCCCTCCGTTCGAGATAACCCGATGGGAGGCAGCATGACCTCCAAATCTTCCGGGTCCTATGCCGGCGCAGGCGTCGATATCGAGGCCGGCGATGCGCTCGTCGATAAAATAAAGCCATTTGCCAAGGCGACCCGCCGGCGGGGAACGTCGGCCGCGCTTGGCGGCTTCGGCGGCCTCTTCGACTTGAAGGCTGCGGGGTTCTCCGATCCGATCCTCGTCGCGTCGAACGACGGCGTGGGCACCAAGGTCAAAATTGCTATCGAGACCGGATTGCACGATACGATCGGCATCGACCTTGTCGCCATGTGCGTGAACGACGTCGTGGTGCAGGGCGCCGAACCGCTGTTCTTTCTCGACTATTTCGCCAGCGGAAAGCTCGATGTCGAAATCGCCGCTCGCGTTGTCGCAGGCATCGCGGAAGGCTGCAAGCAAGCGGGCGCCGCGCTGATCGGCGGTGAGACCGCCGAAATGCCGGGCATGTATGCGCCGGGCGATTACGATCTGGCGGGCTTCAGCGTGGGCGCGGCGGAGCGCGGCAACCTGCTGCCGAGGGCGGATATCGCGGCGGGCGATCTGCTCGTCGGCGTGGCTTCCTCCGGCATTCACTCCAACGGCTTTTCGCTTGTGCGCAAGATCGTGCGCGATCGTGGCCTCACATGGCAAGACGCGGCACCCTTCGATGCCGCGCGGCCGCTGGGCGAAGCGCTGATCGAGCCAACGCGCATCTATGTGAAGGCGGCTCTCGCCGCGCATGCCACGGGGCACGTCAAGGCTTTCGCTCACATAACCGGAGGCGGCTTGCCGGGCAATGTGCCGCGCGTGTTGCCTAAAGGCTTTGGAGTCACCTTCAACCTCGGTGCGATGCCGCTGGAGCCTGTCTTCGAGTGGCTATCGAAAAGCGGCCGCGTCGATCAAACCGAAATGCTCCGCACCTTCAATTGCGGCGTGGGGTTCGTGGCGGTCACGGCTCCCGAGCATGCGGCCGCGGTCATCCGCTGTTTCCAGCGCCGTGGCGAAAAGGCGTTTCCGATCGGCTTCGTCGAGAAGCGCGCGGGCGGCGCGGAGGCCGTCCGCTATTCCGGCGTGCTTGAGTTTTGCGCATGACCCGCAAGCGCGTGGGCGTCCTCATTTCGGGCCGGGGCAGCAACCTCGCCTCACTGGTCGACGCCGCCCGCGAACCGGACTATCCGGCGGAGATCGTGCGCGTGATCTCGAACAAGGCGGACGCTTTCGGGCTCCTGCGTGCAGGCGAGGCCGGGATTGCCACGGCCGTCATTGGCCACAAAGACTATAAGGGCCGCGAACCCTTCGACGCGGCGATCACCCAAGCACTGCAAGACGCGCGCGTGGACCTTGTGTGCAACGCGGGGTTCATGCGGATTCATTCGCCCGCCTTCGTCCGCGAATGGTACGGGCGGCAGCTCAATATTCACCCTTCCTTGCTCCCGGCGTTCCGGGGGCTTCACCCGCAGGCACGCGCGCTTGAAGCCGGCGTGCACATCGCGGGCGCGACCGTGCATTTCGTCAGCGAAGAGATGGATGCAGGGCCGATTATCGCGCAAGGCGCCGTGCCCGTGCTGCCCGGCGACGATGAGGAAACGCTATCCGCGCGCGTCCTCGCCATGGAGCACCGGCTCTACCCGATGGCACTGCGGCTTGTGGCGAGCGGCGCCGTCCGGCTCGAAGGCGGCCGTGTCATCTTCGCCGCGGGTGCTTCGTCCCCCTGTCTGTGGCCGGCGTAGGCTGCATTTCCTGGCTCACCGATGCGCGAAGGCCACGCCTTAAACCGCGGATGCCCCCTATAATGCCGGCAAGGTGGCGCAGGGAAGAGCTTTTGGGAGGTCCTGGCATGACGATTTTTCGCGTCGTTGCGATGTTTGTGGCTTTGTTCGTATTTGGTTTGGGAGAGCGTGCACAAGCGGGAGCCCTTATGGAGGGCGGCCGCTGTCCGCGGCTTTGCGTGGATTACACGGACGGCTGCAACCATTGCAGTTGCGGGCGCGGCCGCTTCGATGTTTGCACGCATTATTACTGCTCCTGGCGCAGGCGCGCGCGCTGCCTGCGTCACGGGTTTTAGCTTGATCAGCGGAAAACCCCCTCACCCCGTCCTTCTCCCGCAAGCTCGCCTTGGCGAGCTTGCCAACTCACCGTGGCCATATCCGCAAGCGGATATGGCAGGGGAGAGGGGCAGGTCGCAGCGGTTGCTAAGCGTCCGTTCTCCCCTTGCGGGAGACGGACAGGATGAGGGGGTCTTTTCCGCATCAAAACGCGGACTTGACGACGCCGCCGTCGGCCCTGAGCACGGCGCCGTCGATGGCGCTTGAGAGCGGGCTCGCCACGAAGACGATCGTCTGAGCGATTTCCATCGGGTCCTCGAAGCGCTGGAGCAGCGAGGTGGGGCGGGCCTTTTTGAAGAAATCCGCCTCGAAGGCCTTCGCGTCCTGGCTATGGGCGGCGGCGGCGTTTTTCACGAAATCGATCACGCCCTCTGATGCGGTCGGGCCCGGCAACACGGCGTTCACGGTGACGCCTGTGCCCTTGGTCAACTCCGCGAGCCCTCGCGAGACCGCAAGCTGTGCCGTTTTCGTCATGCCGTAGTGGATCATCTCCTGGGGAGTGTTGATCGCCGACTCGGAGGATATGAAGACGATGCGGCCCCAGTTCTTCAGCAGCATTTCCGGAAGAAAGGCGCGGGAGAAGCGCACCCCCGACATGACATTGACCTCGAAAAACCGGAACCAATCCTCGTCCTGGATCTCGGCGAAGGGTTTTGCCTCGAAGATTCCGGCGTTGTTGATGAGAATATCGACAATACCGATGTCCTTGACCTCGTTGACGATCCGCTCGACGGCGGCGCGGTCGCGCAAATCGCCGTGAACGCCATGAACAGAGGGCAAGTCGTGGCGAACGCGCTCGACGCTTTCCGCCGTCCGTCCGTGGACGATGACTTCAGCGCCTTCGCGGCGCAAAAGCGCTGCCGTCGCCTTGCCGATCCCCTTAGTGGACCCCGTGACGAATGCGAGCTTGCCTTCGAGCTGATAATCCATGGCCGTCTCTCCTATCGGGGCGCGGTGGTGTTTGCCTGTTCAAGCCCTTAAATATCCGGCAGTGTGTGATGAGTTCCAGCCTTGCGAGGAGAAGAGCATGTTTATCGCCATGAACCGGTTCCAGGTGAAGCGCGGCTGCGAGGCGGATTTCGAGGCTGTTTGGCAGAACCGCGAGGTTTTCATCAACAAGGAGCCGGGGTTCGTGGCGTTCCATATGCTGAAGGGGCCCCAGACCGAGGAGCACAGCCTCTATATCTCGCACACCATCTGGGCGAGCACGAAAGCCTTCGAGGATTGGACGCGCTCGGAAAGCTTCCGGGCGGCCCATAAGGGCGCCGGCGGCAACAAGCCGCTGTATATCGGCGGACCGCAATTCGAAGGCTTCGAGGTGATCCAGGAAGTGAAGCCCGCCTAGCGGCCGCACTCTAGATGCTTGGTTTCCTCGCGATCACATAAGCGATGTAGAGGTCGTGCACATAGGGCACGGGGCCAACGGCTTCGATGAATGCCTTCGCAACCTCTGCCCAAACCTTTTCCTGCAGCTCGGGCGCAATCGGCGCCATGAAGCATGTGAAGCCATAGGCGCGAGCGGCGTCGATATAGCCTTGGGGACTTGCGAAGGGCTGCGGCTGGTAATGAAGCTGCCCCACCTCGACAAGGAAATTGGCATCGAGCACGAGGTCGACCACCTCGTGAAGCTGCATCCGGTTTATCGGATCCTCGACATACTGGGCGGCATCGAAAATGCTCGTCCCGCGATAGCCCGCCAAGACCGCGCGATAGACCTTCAGGAAGCGCCCGGCTTTTCCTGCCGCCGGGATCGAAACGGCGAACACGCCGCCCGGCTTCAGCACGCGGTAGACTTCCGAGAAAGCTTTTGCAGGCGTGATCCCGAACGTGGGCTGGTTCAGCCAGTGAAGCGCCACGTTGGATAGAACGGCATCCACCGACGCGTCCGGTACGTCGAGCGCCTCGGCATCGCCAACGGCGAATTTTATGGCCTCGCTTTCATGGAATTGTTTGGCTCCGGCGATCATTTGGGGGGACAAGTCGATCCCCAAATACTCGGCCCCAGCAAGAATCCCGCGCTCTTTCAGCGCGCCGGCGGCAGGACCAAGACCGCACCCCACGTCGAGGATGCGCTGGACATGGGGCTGCCGCAGCGGTCCATCGGCAAGCGACAGCAGACGTGCGAGATTGAACGCCTGCATCGTGGACGCCGTCTTGTAGCGTTCCGCTTCGCGATCATAGGTGTCTTGCACGATGGATTTGCGGTCTAAAGTCAGCATCGTGACATGATCTCCGGTGTGTTGTGTGAGCCTGTCAATCCATACAGTTCAACGCGTAACGGCCGGGTATTTGTCAAAGAGCACTTCGCGCTGCTTGACGAGGCCAATCATCTTGATGGACCGGATTCCCCTGTGATCGTCAGGGCTGAAGGTCATTTTGGACGACTGAACGCCGGTGTCGAAATCGTTGAGCTTGTCGAGTTCGGCGATCACGCCCTCACGCGTCACGTTGGGGCCGAGCCGCTGGATCGCTTCCACAATCGCGATGGCGCCGCCCATCGTATAAAAGCTCATCGTGTCGAGCGCCTCCGACGGATAATATGTGGAAAAAATCTTCGCAAACTTCGCCATCTCGGGCGACGTGATGCTGCCGGCCAAGGGGTAGGCCATATAGACGTCTTTTAGCGCCGACGGGATCCCCACCCGCTTATCGGTATCGTCGATGGACGCGGCCGTGCTTCCCACCGTCGTCGTCCTCAGGCCGAATTTGTACGCATCCCGGAGATAGATCGCGAGTTCCGCCGGAAAGAGAAACGCAAGCACGGCGTCCGGTGCCTTTTCCTTGATCGAGAGCACCTGTGTGGTCGCGTCGGTTGCTCCCCGCTCAAGGGCGACGTTGATGACGGGTTCAATATCGATTTCCCTTAGCTTTTCGATAGCCGCTTTGGAATAGATCGTGCCCCATTCGTCGGAGTGAGCGACAATCGCGATCTTCTTCGCGCCGGGCTTCGAAAGGGCAAATGCCGCCATCTCGCTTCCGGCGGTCTGTGTCGTGGCGACGGGGTGGAAGAGGTTCGGCAGAACCGGCGTCGAGATTTCCGTGCTCACCGCCCCTAGCACCATGTAGGGGATAAGCGGGTTCTTGGCGACTTCGGGCTTGATCGCGAGCGCGACGGAACTGCACCAGGCCCCGTGCAAAAGAAAAACCTGATCCTGGTAAAGCAGCTTTTTGAGCGCGGCGATGCCCTTGTTCGGGTTGCAGCCGTCGTCCTCGATCACAAGCTCGATCTTGCGGCCGTTGATCCCGCCGCGGTCGTTGACCTCTTTGTAGATTGCCGCGGCGCCGAATACGTTTTTCTGAACGACGCTCGCCGCGCCGGTCAAAGGTCCGAAAAGCCCAATCTTGATCGTATCGGCCGTTACCCCCGTGCTGTCGCCGGCGAATGACGACGCCACCGGGAGAACGGCCGATATCAATAGGACTAACGCGCGTAGAAGTCCTCGCATTGTCAACTCCGATGATGGATTGCCGGTGAGTTTAAGGAAACGCGGTGAAAGCTGTTTAATTAGAAGGCAGTTGGTTGCTTCCTAATTTAAGCTTAATCTTAACACAAACTCCCACGGATTTGAAGCAGGCGATCGGAGACGAGCGTTTGCTCGCAATGAATTTGCTTAACCGATGAAGTTACTAAGGCTGTCCTTATGCACCCTGTGGGATCGCTCTATTGGAGTGGGAGATTTTGACCACGGAACCCGGTGGAGGCAGAAGGCCAAGCTATTTTCCTCCCCACCCCCCTTGGCCATATTGCCCGGCTTCCAAGCGCAGCACAGCATGAAGCGGACCTAAGCCGATAGCTTCCGGGGAAAGCGGGCTTCCATCTCAGCGACGTGCTCTTCGATGCTGTCGCGGGTTTCATTCAACATCTCGATGCGTTGCGCGGAGATCGCGAGTTCGTGCAACTGGGCGATGATAAACGCCTCCAGTTCCGCTTGCGTCATGCCGGCAAGATCGGTAAGGACCGGGTCTTTTTTCATAGTCACCCCATGACCAAGACGAAGATCTTGATCATTTATGGCATAAATTGCCTTTTGAGGCAAATATACCGTATGTTTTGGGGAATAGGAGGGGGGCCTTATGCGACGCCAATAACGTCGCTTCCCCAGTCACAAAAAGCTATACGGGTCTACATCCACATGCAGCTTGAGGCTCCCGCGCGGCGCGTCCGCGGCTTCGAGCCAGGCCCGAAGATAGGCCTGCAAATCCGCGCCGGGGGCGGCCTTCACGAGGAGGCGCTGCCGGTGCCGTCCGCGGATGATCGCGATCGGCGCTTCCACGGGCCCAAGCACCTGGATAAGCCTTGCCTCGGGAGCAGCCAGCGAAAGCGCGCGGGCATAGGACTCGGCCTCTGGCTTGGTTTTGGCCGACACCACAATGGCCGCGAGGCGTCCAAAGGGCGGCAGCGCGGCCTCCTCGCGCAGCGCGATCTCGGCTTCATAGAACGCGGCCCGGTCGCCGGTCACGAGCGCCCGCATCACGGGATGATCGGGATAATGGGTCTGGATGAGCCCCGTGCCCGGCGCGCCGAAGCGTCCAGCGCGGCCCGTCACCTGATGCAAAAGCTGAAAGGTGCGCTCGCCGGCGCGCGGATCGGCGGTGGCGAGGCTCAGATCGCCATCCACAACGCCCACGAAGGTTAGCTTCGGGAAATTGTGCCCCTTCGAAACGAGCTGCGTGCCGACGATGATGTCTACCCCGCCTTCCGTAATCCGGGTCAGGATCTCCGCGCAGCGCCGCCGTGGTCGGGACGAGGTCGCTCGACAGCACACACGCGCGTGCCTCGGGCCAGCGCTGGCCCACCTCCTCCAGCACCCGTTCGATGCCGGGCCCCGATGCCGCAAGCCTCCCCTCCTCGTGGCAGGACGGACAGAGCTTCGGAAAGGGCAGCGAGAAGCCGCAATGGTGGCAGATGAGCCGTCCGCGCAGGCGATGCTCGACGAGATAGGCCGTGCATTGCGGGCAGGTGAAGCGGTGGCCGCAAGCCCGGCACAGCGTGAGCGGCGCATAGCCCCGGCGGTTGAGAAAGAGCAGCGCCTGCTCGCCCTTGCCGAGTGCGCCCGCAACCGCCTCGGCGACCGGCGTGCTGAGCCAAGTGCCCCGCTCCGGCGGCGCGGCCTTAAGGTCCACGGCTTCCACATGCGGCAGGCTGTTGCCTGAGAACCGCGCCGGCAAGACGGCGTGCGCATAGCGTCCGCGCCGGACATTGACAACGCTTTCGACGGACGGGGTCGCTGAACTGAGGATGATCGGTATCTTGCCCAAGGAGGCCCGCACGACCGCCATGTCGCGGGCTTGATAGCTGACGCGGTCCTCCTGCTTGAACGAGGGGTCGTGCTCTTCGTCCACCACGATCAGTCCGAGGTTGGCAAACGGCAGGAACAGCGCCGAGCGCGCGCCCGCCACCACTCGCACTTCGCCTTCAGCCACGCCGCGCCATACCCGTGCGCGTTCCCTGGCGGAAACGGCGGAATGCCACTCGGCTGGGCGGCAGCCGAAACGCGCCTCGAACCGCTCCAGAAATTGGCTCGTGAGCGCAATTTCGGGCAAGAGGATCAGAACTTGGCTGTGCCGGCGGCGCAAGGCTTCCGCCACGGCCTCGAAATAGACCTCAGTCTTGCCCGAGCCAGTGACGCCGTCGAGAAGCATGGGGGCGAAGCCGCCCTGTTCGATGCCTGCGCAGAGCTTGGCGGCGGCTTCCGTTTGATGGTCTGTCAACGCGGCGCGGACGAAATCCGGTTTCGGCATTGGCGGGCGTGCGCGGGGAAGCTCCGCGCGGATCAAGGCACCGGCTTCCGCCAGCCCGTCAATGACGGCAGCGCTCGCCTGCGCCGCCTCCATCAGCTTCTTCTTCGGCCAGACCGTGCCATCTTGGATCGCGGCGAGCACGCGCTCCCGCGCCGCGGTAAGCCTTGCCGGTGCGCCGCCTCCAAGCTGAAAGCCCCAGCGCGGCTCCTCCGCCTCGAAAACGAGACGCGCGCTCATCATCATCTGGAGCACCATCCCCTTTGGGGCCAGCGTGTAGTTCGCAACCCAGTCCGCGAAAGCGAGATTGATGGGCGGTAGAGCCGGGATGTCGAGCGCCGCAACGACCGGTTTCAGCTTTTTGGGGTCGAAAGCCTTCCTTCCGCTTTCAGCTTCGCGCCAGATAACGCCGATACGCTTCATTGGCCCGAGCGGGACCACAACGAAGGTGCCGGGATTCAGCGTTTCCCCTTCTCCCGCCGCGTAGGTGTAGGGCTCGTCGAGCGCCAACGGCAGGAGAACCGGAACCGTGGGGCAGCCATCGGCCTTCGCGGCGTTTTCCGGCGCGTCAGGCGCAAAGAGAGATAGCTCTAGCGAGGGCATGAAGGCAGGTTGGCCGATGCGCGTTTTAAATGCAACGGTGCAAAAGGCAACTCAATGTTACCCATGGCGGCCGCCTTCGCCTTGCCTATGGGAGGCCGGGATACTAGTTTGATCATAGGGAGCGGCCCATGCGAATCATCACTTTTCTCTTGAATGCAGCAATCGTTGTGGGCCTTCTGGCAATTTTTTTTGCCGTTTTCGGTGACGGCAATTCGGTCCCGCCACAACCGCCTCAGTCCGTAGAGCAGGTTCAGCCCGTAGAGCAACCCCGGATCCCCGTAGAGCAACCCCGGATCGAAGAGCGGGCGATTGCCGAGCAAGTTCCTGTGCAGCCCCCCGCGGAGGAAACCCAGACGGCGCCTGCAGTGCCCACGCCTCCGGCCGCCGCCGCGGAACCCGCTAGCCCCAAGGACCAGCGGACTGAATGGTCCGCGCTTCAACAGAATTCAGACCCTCCGGCGCCCGCCAACCCGGATCAACCGAGTGAGTGGTCCACGGTTCAACAAGCGTCCGTTCAGCTTCCTCCGGCTCCTGAAGCCCCTGTAAGCGCGGCGCGCGCTCTCCCCGTGTCCACTCCCGTTCACGCACAGGGCCCCGCCGCGATCCCAAAAACTGCCGTGGCGAAGGAACTGTTCGGCGCCGTGAAGGAGCCCGCCAATCTCGCAACGAGGTCCATCGGCTTCTATGCCCATGGCTGCCTCGCGGGCGCAAAGCCGCTGCCCGTGAATGGTCCGGCCTGGCAAGTCATGCGGCTTTCCCGCAACCGCAACTGGGGGCATCCCTCGCTCATCAAATACATCGAGCGCTTCGCTGAGGACGCCAAGACCAAGGATGGCTGGCCCGGCCTCCTGGTCGGCGACCTCTCGATGCCGCGCGGCGGGCCGATGCCCTCCGGTCATGCCAGCCATCAGGTCGGCCTCGATGTGGACATCTGGTATAAGCCGGAACCGGATCATGAGCTCTCGGCCCAGGAGCGCGAGGACATGAAGATGGAGAGCTTCCTCACCGATCCTGGCCATATCAATCCCAAGGTTTGGAAGCCGGAATTTGAGCAGCTCCTGCGCAGGTCCGTTTCGTACCCGCAAGTTGCGAGAATTTTCGTGAACCCCGCGATCAAGAAATGGCTGTGCGACAACACAAAGGGCGATCGCTCCTTCCTGCATAAAGTCTCGCCGATCATGGGGCATGACGATCATTTCCACGTGCGGCTTGTTTGCCCCGCGGACAATCCAGGCTGCCAGAACCAGCCGCCAAACCCGGCCGATGAAGGATGCGGCAAGGGCTTGGACAAGTGGATCGAGGCTTTGATGAAGCGGCCTTTAGCGCCAGCTCCAAAAGCACAGGTGAGGCCTGGCCTGAAGGCGGTCTTCAACAAGAAGAAGCCGCCGCTCACCATGGGACAACTCCCTCCGGAATGCGAGACGGTGCTGAAAGCAGAGCCTGCCGCCGTGCCTGCGTCCATTTCGGCGGCCCGGTAGCGGCGCGGTCCAAGCGATCCGCTCGATGCCAGCGGGAATGCTGTTGTTTCCTAATGCGCCTCGCCATGCTCAAATGAATGCTTTGGGCCGATGTCATGGGCAGGGAGGGGCTGGGCTTCGGATGGATGAAACCCGTGGTAAAGGCGCGGTTCTGATCTGCGGACCGACGGCGAGCGGCAAATCGGCGCTCGCGCTGGAGCTTGCGAAAGAGTTCGGCGGCGTGATCGTAAACGCCAACTCTATGCAAGTTTACGCCGAGCTGCGCATCGTCACGAACCGGCCTTCGCCGGAAGAGGAAGCAGCGGCGGCGCACCGGCTTTATGGCGTTCGGCCGGCCCGCGAGCCCTACTCAGCCGCGCTGTGGCTGGCCGATGTGAGGGCCGCGCTTGCCGAGGCAGAACGGCATGGCTGGCTGCCGGTCCTGACGGGCGGCACCGGGCTTTACTTCAAGGCTCTGACCGAAGGCTTGTCCGAAATCCCTGAGATTCCCGAAGCCATTCGCGCGCATTACCGGCTCGCGGCGACAAAACGGCCCCCGGAAGACCTCCACGCCGAGCTTCTTCGCCGCGACGCACAAACGGCCGCGCGTCTGCACCCGAGCGACCCGCAGCGTATCGTCCGCGCTCTCGAAGTGCTTGAAGCCACTGGCCGGCCGCTCGCAGAATGGCAGGCGCAGAAGCAGCCCCCGCTGCTGCCGCTTTACCAAACCTATCCGATAGCCATGACATTGGATCGCAGCGAATTGTACCGCCGTTGCGATGCCCGTTTCGACTCCATGCTCGCGCAAGGGGCCATCGAGGAAGCCCATGTAATCGCCGCGCTCGGTCTCGATACTGCGCTTCCCGCGATGCGTGCAGTTGGGCTGCCGCAACTCCTGTCTTATGTGCGCGGCGAGACGCCTCTCAGTGAAGCGGCGGCGGCTGCAAAAATGAGCACGCGCCATTATGCCAAGCGGCAACTGACTTGGATAAGAAGTAATTTTAGCACATGGAAACAGCTCAATACGCAATTAATGGAAAGAACAAAACGTGAAGTCGAAATTTTTTTCAAAAAGCGCTTGACCTCAGCCGGTTAAAGTCTTAGCGCAGTCTCGCACAAAAAAGCATCCATCATTGAACTGGAGGGCGGCCCGCGGCCGCCGCATTTTTTGGAGTTCGCCATGGCGCGCGTGATCACAGGGGCCGAGATGGTCTTGCAGGCTCTAGCCGATCAGGGTGTGGAGTACATTTTCGGATACCCCGGCGGCGCCGTGCTTCCCATCTACGATGAGATTTTCAACCAATCCACGATCAAGCACATCCTGGTGCGCCATGAACAAGGCGCGACCCACGCGGCCGAAGGATACGCTAGGTCGAGCGGTAAGGTTGGCGTGGTTCTCGTCACCTCCGGCCCCGGTGCAACCAACGCCGTGACGGGTCTTGCCGACGCGCTCATGGACTCAATTCCGCTGGTTTGCATCACGGGTCAGGTCTCGACGAAGCTGATCGGCACGGACGCTTTCCAGGAGTGCGATACGGTCGGGATCACCCGGCCCTGTACGAAGCATAATTATCTCGTCAAGGACGTGAACGATCTCGGGCGCATTCTGCACGAAGCGTTCTATGTGGCGCAGAACGGCCGGCCGGGGCCGGTCGTCGTCGACATTCCGAAGGACGTTCAGATGAGCAAGGGCACCTATTTGGGCCCGAGCAAGGTCGCGCACAAAACCTACAGGCCCCAGATCAAGGGCAGCGCACAGGCGATCCGAGACGCGGTCGATCTGATGGCTGGCGCAAAAAAGCCGGTCTTCTACACCGGCGGCGGCGTCATCAATGCGGGGCCGGGCGCTTCCAAGCTCTTGCGCGAGATCGTGGACCTCACCGGCTATCCCATCACCTCCACGCTGATGGGTCTCGGCGCCTATCCGGCGGCGTCAAAGCAATGGCTCGGCATGCTCGGGATGCATGGCACCTACGAAGCCAACCTCGCCATGCATGATTGCGATGTGATGATTTGCGTGGGCGCGCGATTCGACGACCGGATCACCGGCCGGATCAACGCTTTCTCTCCAGGCTCGAAGAAAATCCACATCGATATCGATGCGTCCTCGATTAATAAGAATGTGATGGCCGACATCCCCATCGTCGGCGATTGCGGCTATGTGCTTGAGGAAATGCTGCGCGTCTGGCGCGCGCGTTCGCCGCAGGTCGACAAGCGCGCGCTGAAGGCGTGGTGGGGGCAAATCGCAGGGTGGCGCGACCGCAATTGCCTGAAATACGAGAACCGCGACGATGTCATCATGCCGCAATACGCGGTGCAGCGGCTTTACGAGCTGACCAAGAACCGCGACACCTACATCACGACGGAGGTCGGCCAGCATCAGATGTGGGCCGCCCAGTACTACAAATTCGAGGAGCCGAACCGTTGGATGACGAGCGGCGGGCTCGGCACGATGGGCTATGGCCTTCCCGCCGCGATGGGCGTGCAGCTCGCTCATCCCGAAAGCCTTGTCATCGACATCGCGGGCAAATCCTCGGTCATGATGACAATTCAAGAGATGTCGACAGCGGCACAGTACAACCTGCCAATCAAGATTTTCATCTTGAACAACGAGTATATGGGCATGGTGCGGCAGTGGCAGGAACTGCTGCATGGCGGCCGCTACTCGCATTCCTATGCCGAGGCTCTCCCGGATTTCGTGAAGCTTGCCGAAGCGTTCCACGGTGTCGGATTGCGCGCCGAAAAGCCGGACGAACTCGACGATCTCATCATACAGATGATCGAGACGCCGAAACCGGTCATCTTCGATTGCCGGGTTCACAAACTGGCGAACTGCTTCCCGATGATCCCATCGGGCGAGGCTCACAACAATATGATCCTCGGCGATCAAGCCGCAAACGACGATATAAGCTTCCAAGTCTCCGACGCCGGAAAAATGCTGGTGTAAAGGGGTCGATCGATGAACAAAATGGATTGGGGCGCAGGTATGCCGGCGAACGAACCGCAAAACGAGCAAGTCGAACGGCACACGATCGCAGTCCTCGTGGATAACGAGCCGGGCGTTCTCGCCCGTGTGATTGGGCTGTTCTCGGGCAGGGGCTACAACATCGATAGCCTCACCGTGACGGAAGTCAGTCATGAGTCGAGCGAATCGCGCATCACGATTGTCACGCGCGGCTCGCCAGCGACCATCGAGCAGATCAAGAGTCAGCTCGGACGGCTCGTGCCGGTCCATGGCGTGACCGATCTCACCCTCCGTGGCGATCCGCTTGAGCGGGAATTAGCCTTGGTGAAGGTCGCCGGCAAGGGCGAGAAGCGCGTCGAAAGCCTCAGGCTCGCGGAAGCGTTCCGCGCCCAGGTTGTCGATGCAACGACAGACCATTTCACGTTCGAAATCACGGGCCGGATTCCGAAGATCGAGAACTTCATCAGCCTGATGAAGCCGCTCGGCCTCGTTGAAGTCGCTCGTACCGGCGCAGCCGCGATTGGCCGCGGCGCCGAACCTATGTAAGTCCGGAGCCGTCGCGGCCGATCCTTGCCGCGACGGTTCCTGTCGTCCCGCCGACGGCCGCCCCTGCCAGGATATCGCTCAGCCAGTGGTAATCCGCGCCGAGCAGTCCAATGACGACGGCAAGGACGAGCGCCACGCCCAGCCAGCGAAATTGCGGCCAGAGAAACCAGACCGCAGCGGCAAAGGCGCTGATCGCGGTCGTATGGCCGGACGGGAAGGAGGCATAGCCTTGCCCGCCATGAAACGGGAAGAACCCATAAGTACCGTTTCCAAAATAGGACGGATTGTTGTTGATCCAGGTTTCTGGCCAGGTACGGCCGAAGACGTCTTTCAGCTCGTAGGTCAGGACGCCCGCGATCAGGATCGCGCAGGCCAGCCGCAACAGAGCCGACTCGGTTGGCGTCAGTGCGCATCCCCTCGCGGCTCTCGCAGCGACCACCACGGCAATCAGCGACGCAAGTGGTGCCAGAGGCTTCACAATATAGGTGAGCCAAATGAAGATATGCACGCCGTTGAGATATGGCCGCAACGCACCCGCCAACTGCCTGTCGGCGAAGAAATAAGCCAGCGCCACAAGCGCGAAAAGCGCCCCAAAAAGCAAAGCGTTTCGCGCGTGGGAGCCTTGTTCAAAGGGACTGCTGGGCATATCGATCTCCGCTTGCATTCTACCCGGCCAGGCTCGCGGCGATGTTGACCGTGAGCGCGAGAACGGCGGTATTGAAAAAGAAGGCGACAATCGCGTGAAGGGTCACAAGCCGCCGCAGAGCGCGCGAGCGGATCGCGGTGTCGGAGGTTTGCGAGGTCGCACCAATGGATACGGCGAAATAGAGAAAATCCCAATAGTCAGGCAGCTCGCAATCCGGGAAGATCAGGCCTCCAGCCTCGTCGCCGTCGTCAGGCCGGTAGAAATCATGGGCGTAATGGATCGCGAAAGCAACCTGGGTCACACCCCATGAGGTCATGATCGTGACCACCGCAAGCGCTGCCAGGATGAGTTTTTCGGTTGGGCCGGTGGATGGAAGCTTTGCCTCGCCGATCAAACCTGCGATGGCCGCGAAGCTTGCTGCAATGGCGAGCAGGATGATCGTCAGAATAACGGCCCGGCTGTCATCGCGCCGCGCGGCGCGCGCCTTGATCCGATCCGAGCCGCAACTCCACATCAGCCTGAAAGCGAAGAAGAGGTAAAGGAAGCCTCCTATATCCCAGGCGACCGGCGAGCGGACCGTTTGCGGCCAGCTATGCGGTAGAAAGGCAAGCCCTAGCGCGACGGCGATCGCGGCGCCGAAAAACCTCGGACGGATCATGACCGAGTTTATGAATGCCACTGGGTTATACCAGCTCCGGTCTGCCGCCATGGTTGCTCTCGCTATGGTCTGGATGACCTTCCGGCCTGCCTGCCGTCTTCTCCTTTTTGACGGCGCACGTCAATTCGTTTGCACCAGGTCAAGCTGCCTGCGTGCCACCCGCATTATTGGAATCGGCATTCGCCCGCATGGCCAGCCACTTCAAGCGCTCGACCGCCGGATGACCGGGCTTGGCCCTCGCTACACCGGAACGGCGGCAACGCGCTCGATGCCATCGTGCGGTTCGGCCCAGACCAACGTGCCCTGCCGTAGCATGTAATTGACGTGGGCCAGCACCTCGCTGAAGGCGAAACTCATTTCATGCGGGTCGAGCGCCCGGGGAAAGATAGAGGGCATAAGGCCGGCGGCCGAATTCCGGCTCGCGGGCCGCATCTTGGATCGCGGCGCAGCGTTGGGCATGATGCGCGGCAAGTTCAGAAGCTCGTGCGTGAAGGCCGGTAAAGGGCCGGTGATGTCCCGGCAGCACGAGAACATCGGCGGGGAGGCGTTCTTGAAGATCCGCGAGCGACCGCAAATAAAGGCCAAGCGGATCGCCGTGTGGGTCGGCGGCCCACACGCTCACATTGGGCGAAATGCGTTCGAGAACCTGGTCGGCGGCAAAGAAGAGATTGTCCTCCGCGCAATAGAGCATAGCCTGCTCCGGCGCGTGGCCGTCACCGGTGATGACCTCGAAGACGCGCCCGCCGATCGTCAGCCGTTCGCCCGCCACGATCCGCTGGAACACGGGCGGTAGTGGCACGACCATCTTCAGATAACCATGGCCAAGTGTCGATACGATCCCGGTGATCTCCGATGTCAGGCCGTTGCGGAGATAGAAGTCGCGATAGACCGGCGCGTCGAGCGCGCCCGGGCTCAGCGAGATACTGAGGCATTGGAGATAAGAGGTCTGGGTTGTCAGAAGCGGCAGGCCGAATTGTCCGGCCAGCCAACCCGCGAGACCGATATGGTCCGGATGGTAGTGCGTTACGATGAGCCGCGTGAGCTTCCGGCCCGATAAGGGCCCCGAGACCAGCGCTTCCCAAATCTCCTTCGTAACCGTGTTGGCAATTCCCGTATCGAGAACCGCCCATCCGTCGCCATCGTCTATGAGATAAATATTGAGGTGATTGAGCCGGAACGGGAGCGGCACGCGAAACCACAAGACGCCCGGCGCAACTTCCAGGTATTCGCCGATTTGAGGCGGCTTGGGATGTGGGAAGCGAAGAATCGCCGATCTCCGTGACTAGAGTCCATAAAGTTCTGTAACGCCGCGAAGTCCCCCCTCGCCCCAGCCCTCTCCCCGCGGGAGAGGACTTACCGGCGGGCGAGACTTAGCCGGTGACGTCGAATGCGGCGAGCGCGGCCATGTTCACGAGATCGGCGTCGCTCGCACCGAGCGCCGCGATCTGCACCGGCTTCGACAGGCCTACCAGGATCGGCCCGATTACCGTACCACCGCCGAGTTCCTGTAGCATTTTGGTCGAAATGCTGGCCGAATGGATGGCCGGCATAATCAGGACATTGGCCGTATCGGTGAGCCGGCAGAACGGATACTGGGCCATTGCGCGCCGGTTGAGCGCGACGTCGGCTCCTATGTCGCCCTCATACTCGAAGTGGACGTGCCGCCGGTCGAGTTCCTTCACGGCCTCGCGGACGCGCTCCGAACGTTCGCTGGGAGGCTGCCCAAAGGTGGAGTAGGAAAGCATCGCAACGCGCGGCGTCATGCCGAAGCGCGACGCGACGCCTGCCGCTTCAATGGCAATTTCCGCCAGTTCTTCCGCGCTTGGCTTGTCATGGACAGAGTTGTCCGCAACGAGGATCACGCGGCCGCGGCTAATGATAACAGAAAGGCCGATGACGCGCCAGGCCCGGCTTCGCGTCAAGCACGCGGAGCACATCCTGGAGCGCCGCCGCCCGTTTCCGGGTGGCGCCGGTCACCATCGCATCCGCATCCCCGAGCGCGACCATGCAGGCCGCGAAAATGTTCCGGTCATTGTTCACGAGGCGCTGGCAATCCCGGTAAAGATAGCCTTTGCGCTGCAGGCGCTGGTACAGGAACTCGGTGTAGTCCTTGGCGCGATCCGATATCCGCGCGTTCTGGATCTCGAAGGTCTCGAAATTGTTAATGCCGCCCATGAAGAAAGCTTGGTGTACCTGGTCTTCACTCCCGACGAGAATTGGATGACCCAGATTTTGCGACGCGAACGAACTCGCGGCACGAACCACCTCCTCCTCTTCGCCTTCCGCGAAAACGACCCGCTTGGGCCGGAGCCGCAAGGCATTGAAGATTGAATTGATGAAGCCGGCGGTCGGATCGAGTCGCTCCAGCAACCGCGCCTTATAGCCCTCCATGTCTATGATAGGGCGCCGCGCCACTCCCAAATCCATCGCAGCCTTTGCAACGGCCGATGGGATGGCCCAGACGAGGCGCGGATCGAAGGGCGCTGGGATAATGTAGTCCGTTCCGTAGCGCAGGCGCCGGCCGTAGACGTTGGCGACGGCGTCGGGGACATCGGCGCGGGCCAGCTCGGCGAGCGCCTCCGCCGCCGCGATTTTCATGGGCTCATTGATCGTGCTGGCCTGCACGTCCAGCGCACCGCGGAAGATGTAGGGGAAGCCCAGTACATTGTTGATTTGGTTCGGATAGTCCGAGCGTCCCGTTGCCACGATGGCATCGTCGCGGACCTCGGCGACCTCCTCCGGCGTAATCTCCGGGTCGGGGTTTGCCATCGCGAAGATGATGGGCTTCGGCGCCATGCTCGCCACCATCTCTTTCGTCATCGCGCCGGCGGCGGAGAGGCCGAAGAAGAAATCCGCGCCATTGAGCGCTTCCGCGAGCGTGCGGGCCTTAGTGTTGACCGCATGCGCCGACTTCCATTGGTTCATGCCCTTCTCGCGGCCTTGATAGATCACGCCCGAGGTATCGCAAATGATGACGTTCTCGTGGCGCACACCCATCGCCTTCATCAGTTCGACACAGGCGATGCCAGCCGCACCCGCGCCATTGCAGACGACCTTCACGTTCTCGATGCTGCGGCCCGTCAGATGCATCGCATTTATAAGCCCGGCCGTCGCGATGATGGCAGTCCCGTGCTGATCGTCGTGGAAGACAGGAATGTCCATCAGCTCACGCAGGCGGCTTTCGATGATGAAACAGTCCGGCGCCTTGATGTCTTCGAGGTTTATGCCTCCAAAGGAGGGCCCGAGATAACGCACCGCGTTCACAAATGTGTCGGGGTCTTGTGTATCGATCTCGAGGTCGATGGCATCGATGTCGGCGAAGCGTTTGAATAGAGCCGCCTTACCCTCCATCACCGGCTTTGCAGCGAGCGCGCCAAGGTTGCCAAGCCCCAAAATTGCGGTGCCGTTCGTGATGACCGCGACGAGGTTGCCCTTTATGGTGTAATCGTAGGCAAGGCTTGGGTTGTCCGCGATGGCTTCCACCGGCACGGCGACGCCCGGCGAGTAAGCGAGGCTTAGGTCCCGCTGCGTGGCCATAGGCTTGGTCGGCAGGATTTCGAGCTTGCCGGGCCGGCCTTCCGAGTGGAATTGCAGTGCCTCCTGCCGCGTGAATTTCGGCTGCACGGCAACAGGGATTACCTCCGTTGCCTCGGTCTCGGAAACAGCCGGCACTTTCGTCTTGACGGTGGATTTGGAAGGGGGCATCGATGCCATTCTTTGATCTCTCTAAAAATAACGGATAAGCGGCGGCTTTCGCCTCGTTCACTTTTGTTGGACGATAGCCGCGCCGCACCTCAAGCACAAGCAAGAGAAGTCCGGACGGCCGCTTACTTTTTGCGTTCGATCAAGAGAGACAGGCCGCGCAGCCACTGCGGAAGGCGCTGGATGCGCGGGCGAACTGTGATATGACATGCCGCTGAGTCGCAAATCCGCTGCGGGCGTGGCGGAATTGGTAGACGCGCTGGATTTAGGTTCCAGTGACGCAAGTCGTGGGGGTTCAAGTCCCTCCGCCCGCACCAAAGAGTTGTATTCCTTTGAGAATTCTTTTGCACTCATGCCGCGATTGATTGACACGCCCGTGCCATCCGGGCTTGACAGCCGGGCCCTGGCTAACGATAGTGGTAAACAATCCGCAAGGTTTCGGACATTTGTCGTTCGCGGTCAGAATCCACACACCGGGAAGCCGGAGTTGGCCGGCCCGTGACGATCCGTGGCAAAAATTGATTTGCTCGCGCGTGCAAGATCAGAGCGCCGAGTGCTCGGTCAATTCTATATACCACACACCACTTCTCAGTTCCGGCATGTATCACCAAAATAAATTCAGAAAAAGAACTCGCGGTTTGACAAAAAGCAAGGAAATCGTCACAATTATTACTGATAATCATGACAGCATCGGTTAATCTCGGTAGAAAAAGAAAATACAAAGGGCGCCCACCTAATGAATCCAAAACTCGCTGCAAAGCCAGAATCCCGCCCGCGTTTCGACGCTGGCCGCTTACCCCTCTTCGATCGTATAGCCTTGGGGTTTTTGAATGCCGCGGCACGCCACCAAGAAAGCGGCGGCATCATTTCAGGCTTGAATTACCTGGATGCCCCGGTCAAGCTTGAAGGCGCTACCTATACGCGCCGTGCCATCGTTCTATCCATCGAAGACTTGAAGCAGGCGGTGGAAGCGCCGTTGACGCTTCAACATGAAGCCCGCGCTCAAATGAACCTCCTCAAGCTCGACCCAATCCCCGAATTGAAACTCTATCGCGAGATTGCCACGGCGGTTCTAAGGATGGATGCGGCCCTCCATCTTCCCAAGATGAACAACCCCCTTGATGTTTCGGACGCCGAGCCTGTCTTCCAGCCGGAAAAAGCGATCTTCGATATAAGCAGCAAGCCAAGGCTGATGTCGGCCTCACTGCCTGGCACACATGCGATCATTGCCGAGCCTACCGGCCTGTCTTCATAAGTCCGGCCTATCTTCGTAAAGCGGGAGTTGGAAGCCCATGTTGGTGGGCTTTTTTCTTGACTGCCGTTCGGGCGATAAGCCGTTTATCGCTCGGTTTCAGCCGATGTTATCGCGGAGCTGACCGCGAGTTCTTTAAGCCGCCTGGTTCAGCGTGCCCGTATTGATAACGGGGGTGGCTTCGTGGTCGCCCACAAGCACGAAAAGCAGTTTCGAGATCATCGCTTGCTCTTTTTTCCGCGTCGAGCGGAGCACCGATATTGGCCTTGGCGAGGTCGCCGAGCACTTCCTCCACAATGCTGACTGCTCCCTTCACCACCAGCCTGCGCGCGGCGACGCTGACGATGAAAGAGGCTATGATGCCGGCGATATCCATGCCAAGGTTGAGCGGAGCAAAGCGGCTCGTTCCGGCTTCCGCGAACTGCATCGCGCAAAGCCAAGAGAAATAGGCGAGCAAACCCAGGCCCGCAAAGAGCATCAGAAAGCCATTGACGGGGCGAAGCGGCTTGTCCGCGATTGCGGGCTGATTGCCGGCCTGCGAGGATCGTATGTCAGACATGGACGGGCCTTCTGTCTGCTCAGCCCTTCAGGCTCACCGTTTTTGTGGCGGAGAAGCGGCCGATAGCGTTATTGAGGACGAACACGTATCGATTTGTCCAAGCGGCAGCACGGCAGCCTCAGCGCCATGGATCTGGCCGGGACGCCGGGATATCGTTTCCGCCGGCTCGCTTTATCGCAGGGGAATAGCATGACGGTTCGTCGCATCCCTTTCTTGGCCGCTGTGCTTATCGCAGCGATCGGGGAACTTCTTGGTGCCCGCGCGGGAGAGCCGCGACGCGCCGGCGATGGGGCCACCGTCGAAGCCTGTCTCCGCCTTACGCAGAAAAATCGGGACGCACGCGGCACACACGAACCGGACGAACTCACGGAGAAGACCGGACCCGAGGGACACCTCGGCGCGGCGCGTGACGGGGCCGTGAGCGAGAGCGAAAGCTGCGTCGGCATCGTGGCAACCACCTGCATTCAAGCCGAGGGCAATATGTCGACCCCGGTGCTCGTAGACTGTTACGGGCGGGAGCGGGATGTTTGGGATGCGAGGCTGAATGCCGCCTACAGGAAGTTGATGGCCAGCGGCGAGGACGACGATGTTACCGAGGGTTTCCGCAAAGTTCAGCGGGCCTGGATAGCCTTCAGGGATGCGTCTTGCGGGCAGCCATCGCTCTTTTTCAAGGGGACGATGGCGGCTCCGATTGCAGCTTATTGCACGATGAAGATGACGGCCCAGCAGGCGCTTTGGCTTGAGGGCTATTTGCCCTAACGCTCCATCGGTGCGGCCCCCTCCGGATAGCTAAGCTCTTCGACGTTTGGCAGCGGCACCGGGCGCCGGAACTTTTTATATGCGCCCTTTTTGATATGCGAGGAGTGGCGGACGATGCCGGCGCCCCGCCTAAGATTGTCCGGAGAGACCATGCGATTTTTTCTTCTTGCTGTGGCAGCCGTGGCGGCCGCGCCTCTCGTGTCGAAGGCGATAGGCGAGCCGGCCGCTGATCAAGCCTACGAGCAAGCGTTGCAGCAGGAGCGATCGGGCTGGTTCAGTTTTGCAGACATCAAAGACATTCTCATGCGCGCTTATCGGGGCATCGGGGACCATAGCCTGAGCCTGCTCGCGGCAGGTGTTGCGTTCTATACCCTATTCGCGATCTTTCCCGCGCTCGGCGCCGCCACCTGGATTTTTGGCCAGCTCGCCGATCCTGCGACCCTCCAGAACCAGCTCGACACTGTGCGCGACGTTCTTCCGGCCGAGGCCTGGACGGTGATCGAGAAGCAGCTCCAAGCCCTGACCTCGCGGAGCACGAGCCTCTCTTTGGCCGGTATCGTCAGTCTTGTCATCGCGCTGTTCTCGGCGCGTCTCGCTGCTTCCTCGATGATGGAGGCCCTGAACGCTGTCTACGGTCTGAGGGAGACGCGGGGCTTCATCAGAACCACCGCCATCGCCCTCCTTTTCACCATCGTTGCCATTGCGATCCTGCTGATCGCCGTGGGCGTCCTTATCGTCCTTCCCATGCTTTTCAACTTTTTGGGAATGAGCTCATTTTTCACCGCCGCTCTTCGCTATGCACGCTGGCCGGCGCTTGCCGTTCTCATGGCGCTGGCACTCGCTCTCACGTACCGCTACGGACCGAACCGTGAGCACGCGCGATGGAAGTGGCTGACCTGGGGCTCGGGGACCGCGACCGCGATCTGGCTGATCGCGTCCTTCGGTTTCTCCTGGTATGTTTCTGCCTTCAATTCCTACGATAAGGTTTACGGCTCGATTGGCGCTGTGGCCGTTCTTCTGTTCTGGTTTTGGATCACAACCTTCAGCGGTCTCCTCGGCGCCGAACTCGACAATGCCATCACGCGAAAGGCGGGTGAAACGCCGGCGCGCAAAGCGGCCAGCGCACTCTGAGCGCGAAGGGCAGCTCGAATTCCGGTCCGGCGGCGCCATATACCTTTATAGTCTCCGCAGTGGGCGGCCGCAGCTTGCAAAGTCCCGCGCGCTCATGCACAACCGTAAGACCGCCAACGGCTCGTGGCACGTCCCGGCCCGCGCTCACAACATTCAAGACCGCTAAAGCGACGCAAAAGGCATCCCATGGCAGGGCATTCGCAGTTCAAGAACATCATGTACCGCAAGGGCGCGCAGGACAAAAAGCGCTCGAAAATGTTTTCGAAGCTCGCGCGCGAGATTACCGCAGCGGCGAAAATTGGCCTGCCCGACCCGGCCTTCAATCCGCGCCTGCGCTCCGCGATATTGGCCGCGCGCGCGCAAAACATGCCGAAGGACAATATCGAGCGCGCCGTCAAGAAGAGCCAGGAGGCGGGCGGCGCGGATTACGTTGAGGTCCGCTATGAGGGTTTCGGGCCGGGCGGCGTCGGTGTGATCGTCGAAGCGCTGACCGATAACCGCAACCGGACGGCAGGCGAGGTGCGCTCGATTTTCGCTAAGCATGGCGGGAATTTGGGCGAGACCGGCGCGGTTTCCTTCGGCTTCGACCGCGTAGGGGAGATTGAGTATCCCCTTTCGGCCGGAAGTGCCGAAGCCATGCTGGAAGCCGCCATCGACGCCGGCGCCGAGGATTGCGAAAGCGACAAGGACGCCCATTGGCTCACCGCGAGCGTCGAAGCCTATCACGATGTTTGCTCAGCCTTGGAAAGCAAGTTTGGTCCCGCGAAATCGGCGTCCATCGTGTGGCGGCCTCAGAACACCATCGACGTCGATGAGGAGAAGGGCGAGAAGCTTCTGAAGCTGATCGACGCGCTCGAAGATTCCGACGATGTGCAGGCGGTCTACGCCAATTTCGAGATGAGCGAAGGCGTCATGGAGAAGCTGAGCGCTTAAGCTTGCTCAGGAAGCCCCCCCCTTACCCAGCCCTCTCCCCGAGGGGAGAGGGAGAACAGTCTGCCTTCGCCCGAGACGGGAGGGAGCTTATAGCGTTCCTTCTCCCCGTGGGGAGAAGGATAGGATGAGGGGGACTTCCTTTCAGCCACTACGCTTTGTTCAAGACCTTCGCCACCTTGTTGAGGCGCAGGCGGTTGGCGTCCGGCAGGTCCGAGCCGAGTAGCGGACGCAGATAGGCGTGGAACGCTTCGGTGACGTCCGCGCTGTTGGGCGACAGAAGTTCGTCTTCCATCACGCGGGTCTTGGCTGCGACGGTTTCGAGCGGAGCCAACTCGTAATTCACCGCGTAGTTGCCGGTGCGCTTGATGGAAACCGTACCGTCACGATCGCCCCACATGGCGTATTGCACAGCCTTTTCAGCAACTTCGCGGGCCTCGCGCTGGTCGACGTCAGAGACGCAGCCGAGGAACGAGCGCTGCAGGTAACCGAAGGTATCGCCACGAACACGCTTGATGCCGAGCTTGTTCTTGACCTCTTCGCACAAGAGATCGGCCAGCGCCCCGGTGCCGGAGAGCTGGACGTTGCCATGCGCGTCACGCTCGACCTGCTCGGCAAGCTTGGTGATGATCGGCATGCCAGAAGAGTTGTGAATGCCTTCGGAAGCCGCAATGATGACGCGGCCGAGCCTGTCGTAAGTTGCCTTTACATCCGTCAGGAACTTTTCAACGTCGAATGTGCGCTCCGGAACGTAGATCAGGTGCGGGCCATCGCCGGGGAACTTCCTGCCGAGCGCCGAGGCGGCGGTGAGGAACCCAGCATGGCGGCCCATGACCACGGCCACGTAAACACCTGGCAAAGCGGCGTTATCCAGATTTGCGCCAGCGAACGCCTGAGCTACGAAACGGGCCGCCGACGGGAAGCCCGGCGTGTGGTCGTTGCCAACAAGGTCGTTGTCGATGGTTTTCGGGATGTGCATGGCGCGAAGCGGATAATTGTTCTTTTTCGCCTCCTCGCTGACGATGCGCACGGTATCGGAGGAATTGTTACCGCCGATATAGAAGAAGGCGCCGATCTCATGCGCGCGCAGGACTTGGAAAATCTGCTGGCAATATTTGGCGTCCGGCTTGTCGCGGGTCGAGCCCAGGGCCGATGACGGCGTGACGGCGACCGCTTCTAGATTTTGGGTCGTCTCCTGCGACAGGTCGACCAGGTCTTCGTTGATGATGCCGCGCACCCCGTGAAGGGCACCGTAAACGCGGGTGACGTTGGGAAACCTGCGGGCTTCAAGCACAACGCCAGCGAGCGACTGGTTGATGACTGCGGTTGGGCCACCACCCTGGGCGACTAAGATTTTTGTCGGCGACATGAAAAACCCCTCGTGTCCTCTTTATTGCGGTCTTCTGGCTTAATCCGGCGCCTGGCGATTACCGTCGATGCCCATCTGGAAGCGAGGCAAAAACAGTCTTCGCGTGGCGTTTGCTTAGAGTGCGTCGGGAAAAGTGTGAAGCGGTTTTCCGAAAAGACGCACGCCGAAACAAAAAGTTAGACTCCGCTCTCAATTCCATCAAAAGCGGATAGGCTCTAGGTATGAACATGCCGCACTTCCACTCCTTATAAAGCAGCGGAAGTGCGTGTTGGCGGGAGGGTCAATCCCTCCTGCCGGGGGTTGCTTTTAACTACTTGATGGAGCCTTCGTAGATACCCATCACGTTGCCGAGGAACTTCTCAGCCTCGGGTTTGCTGCGCTGGAATGAGTTCCGGCCGATGATCGAGCCGAAGCCGCCGCCATCGCGGATTGCGCGCGTCTCTTGGAAGAAGGCCTCGTCGCCCACCGTGGCGCCGCCAGAGAAGATCACGATGCGCTGGCCGTTGAACGCGCTTTGCACGACGTGACGGACGCGCTCGGGGAGCGTGCCGATCGGGATTCCCTGCTTCTCGTAGACTTTCTTGAGCTTCTTTCAGCTCGACCTTTGCGCTAGGCAGCTTCACCTTGATGATATGAGCACCCAGCTGCGCCGCAATCTGCGCCGCGTATGCGATCACGTCGACCGCTGTCTCACCTTCCTTGGAGATGTCGCTGCCGCGCGGATACGACCAGACAACGACCGCAAGGCCGGCCGCCTTGGCTTCAGCCGTCAGTTCGCGGAGCTGCTCATACATGATTTGCGCATGGGTCGAACCGGGGTAGATCGTGAACCCGACGGCGACGCAACCAAGGCGCAGCGCGTCGTCGACGCCCGAGGTCACTGCCGAGAGGGGGTCCTTCTCGTCATGCAGCACGTCGTGGTTGTTGACCTTTAGAATCAAGGGAATGTCGCCGGCATAGTCGGAGACACCGGCTTCGATGAAGCCGAGCGGTGCGGCGTAGGCGTTGCAGCCCGCGTCTATGGCAAGCTGGAAGTGATAGCGCGGATCGTAGCCTGCTGGATTGGGCGCGAAGCTGCGCGCCGGGCCGTGCTCGAAGCCTTGGTCCACCGGCAAGATCACCAGCTTGCCTGTCCCGGCCAAGCGGCCATGATTGAGCAAGCGAGCGAGGTTGGTCCGCACGCCGGGATTTTCACCGGCATAGTAGCTCAGTATCTGACGGATCCGATCTTTCATGGTCGTGTTCCTCCGTTCCACTTAGCGATTTCTGCTCAGATCGCCTTGGCTCATTAAGAGCATTTTTTGTCTGCAGGACACTTTGGCGTGGCGGCGTGCCCTGCATCGGTACCTTTCAATCCTGAGCCGGACGGCCCACATCGCCACGTTCTAGGGAAGCTTACAACAAAGTAACTCGGCCTTCGGCACCAAAACCAAGCGTTTGCGCCGGAAAGAAACACCAGGGGTTGGCAGGTTTGCACCCGGCTTCTGCACAATGTCGCGGCAGTAAACTTACTCCTTCCCAAGCGCAGCGAGACCGGCGGCGATATCCGCCATTGTCCCCTTCGATCTGCGCCGCCAATTCGCTCTTTCGCGATCTGTCCCTGGAAGATTAACGGAAATCAACTCTCCAAGCAAATCGTCGATTTGCGCAATCGAGAGCAGCGAGGGCGTCCGCCGGATGAAACGGTGCGCCGCGGCAATGATCGCCTGTTCCGTCACTGTGCCTGTTTCGAGTTCGTTATCCAAGCCGAGCAGGCGCAGAAAGGCCTTCCTCGCGACGGCCCGCTCCCTATTGGCAGCCAGCGCGTCTTCGGCCGAGATCAGGCCGAGCGCCTCTTTCTCACGAATGTCCTCGCCCCGCCACCAGCCGGTAATCGTCGGAAGGTCATGGGTTGAGACGCAAGCGGCCGACTTGACCGGATAGGCCTCCGCCGGGCTGAAGCCGTCCCAATTGCGCTCGAACCAGAGGACGCGATAGCCCAGGACATCGGCGGCATCCATCGTATTGCGAAAATGCATCGGCACGGTGCCGAGATCCTCGCCGACCACCAAGCACCGGGCGCGCCGGCTCTCAAGCGCGAGTTGCGCGAACAGATCGCGCTCGGGAAAGCCGAGATAGGCGCCGTCGATGGCCTTCGCTCCGGCCGGAATGACGAAGAGGCGCGCCAGTCCCATTGCGTGATCGATTCTGAGCGCGCCCGCATAGGCCATGCTCGCGGCAACGACCTCCGTGAAAAGCTTATACCCCGAGGCTCGCCACGCCAGGGGATTGGGCACACGCAAGCCCCAGTTCTGGCCGCCCTCGGCGAACGGATCGGGTGGAGCGCCAACGGAAGCCACGTCCAGGAACTGATTCGCATTCGACCAGACTTCGGCGCCATCCGGGGCCGCACCAACGGCGAGGTCGCAGTAAAAGCCAAGCCAGGATTTATCGCCATGCGGCTGCGCGGCGGCTTCCGCAAGTTGGCGGTTGGCGAGCCATTGCAGGAAGAGATAGAAACGGACGAGGCCGGCGTTTTCCTCCGCGAATGCGGAGAGCGCCTTAGGATCGCGGCCCGAGAGCCCGGCCGGCCAATGAGGCCAAGCCTCGCCCTTTCTGATTTCCACGATGGCCTCGAAGCAGGCGAACTGTTCGAGGCTCGTTCCGCCCCGTTTTATGAAAGCTTCGAATTCGCCGCGAAGGGGGTTCCCCGGCGATGCCGCGCAAAGGTCGTTGAAATCCGCGAAATGCGCTTCGAGCACGGTGCGCTTGAGCGCCCAGACGCCCTCATAGTCCACCTCCGGCAGAGCGGATAGCGCGGCTATCCTCCTCGCGTTTTCGGTAAGGGCGGCCTGAGTGCAGCCGCCTCTCAACGCCGCCACATCGATGTAAAGCGGATCGAGGAAGCGGCGATCGGAGGGATAATAGGGGCTGACGCGTCCCCGGTCCGACGATGGGAGCGCATGAAGCGGATTGAGGCCTACTGTGGCAGCGCCCGCCTTAGCGGCCAGCCGCGCAAGCTCGCCGAGTGTCGTGAAATCGCCGATGCCCTGGTCGCCATTGCGGCGCAGCGCATAGAGCTGGCCCGCAACGCCGAAGGCGCGCCGGCCGGACGACAGCCCCGGAGGCAGAAAGCACCGCTTGGGCGCAACCGTCAGCTGACAGGCGATTTCGGGCGCATGCTCCAGCATGATGCGATGCCGGCCGGCGGGCTCCGGCGGCAATTTTGCCAGCACGGTATCCACCCGGCGCCCATCGATGCCTGCGTGGTTTTCGTACTCGACATCGCTGGGCGACAGGCGGACGTTGTGCAAGCTGCCGTCCTCGCGCTCGATCAATAGTGAAGTCGGCGTGCGGCCATCGCGAAGAGCCACGCGTACGATGAGGGGTTCGCCCTCGTGCACCACAAGGGTCGAGGGCAACAGGCGTCTGTCTTGCTCCTCCGCAAGACGGCCAAGGCTTTCACGCGCCTGGGCTTCGCTGCCCGCAGCAAAACCCATGCCAGCGAGAAGCACCTCCTTGGTGTCTGCGGGAACGATGTGCTTTGCGCCTGCGATGTCATACCAATCGGCCGAAATACCTACAGCACTCGCCAGCCGGTCGAGGAACCGCGATTCGGAGTGACCGCGTCCCTCCGCGCGCTGGCTCGCCTGGTTTGGAACTTCGTCCAGAGCTGCAAAGGAGCGCGGCGCCATGGCAAGAACCGAGCCGCCCTCGAATGAGCGCGCAGCCGCGCCGCCCGTCTCTTCGGCGGTATCGATGCAAAGCCGCCAGCGATAGCCGTCCCGCGCTTCTGGCAAAATGATATCGAGGGCTTCACGGCCGGCGTGCAACACCACGGTGACCCGGTCTGCTCCGTTCTCATGCTCTGCCGGGGCATAGAAGGAGCCAATCAAGCTGCGCCGCTCCGAATGCCAATCGCCCGGCTGCATAGGCGTTCCGTCGGGATTCCGCCACTCCGCATCGGGGATCAGCGTGGCATCGGGAGCCTCGCCAGTGAGAAAACGGTCGCGCGTCAAGGCGCGGTGGGAGGCCCGGAATTCCAGGAGGCGCGCCGCGAAGGCCGCGAGCGTCTTATCGGCTGCGCACCAGTTGAGCCAGGACGTGGCGTTGTCCTGGGCATAGGCGTTATTGTTGCCGCCCTGCGAATGGCCAAACTCGGCGCCCATGGTCAGCATCGGTGTCCCGCGCGCGAGGAGCAGGGTTGCCAACAGGTTTCGCTGATCCTTGCGGCGCGCCGCGACGATGGCTGGATCGCCGGTGGCGCCTTCCATACCGTTGTTCCAGGAGTAGTTGACATCGGTGCCGTCCCGGCCGTTCTCGCCATTCGCGTCGTTGTGTTTCCGCTCGTAAGAGACGAGATCGGCGA
Organism: uncultured Alphaproteobacteria bacterium; assembly: GCA_963817705.1. Lineage (GTDB taxonomy): Bacteria > Pseudomonadota > Alphaproteobacteria > Rhizobiales > Rhodomicrobiaceae > Rhodomicrobium. The sequence goes on along the minus strand of CAWFPF010000001.1, from coordinate 217,091 downwards.
GCGTGAAGCCGTCATGCGCGACGATGAAGTTGACGCTTCGGGACGGTGGGCGGTTTCGGGGTGCGAAGATATCCGAGGAGCCGGAAAAGCGCGTTGCGGCTTCGCCTGCGAGCCACCCGTCGCCACGCCAGAATTTCCGCATGGTGTCGCGATATTGATCGTTCCACTCGCCCCAGGAGGCGGGAAAGGCCCCGATCCGGTAGGCTCCAAGCCCTAAATCCCAGGGCTCGGCAATCATCCGGAGTTTGCGCAGCAGTGGGTCCTGCGATATGGCCGTGAGGAGCGGCGCGGCGGGATCGAACCCATCATCGCGGCGCCCCAGCGTTGTCGCCAGATCGTAGCGGAAGCCATCGACACCGCCAAGTTCGGCCCACGCCCGCAGCGCATCGGCCGCAAGGCGCACCACCGCCGGGTGGTCGAGTGCCAGCGTGTTCCCGCATCCCGTATCGTTGATAGGGGTGCGGAAATTGCCGGTCAGCAGCCGGAAGTATGTCGCGTTGTCGAGGCCGCGTAGCGATACAGACGGCCCGAGATGGTCGCCTTCGCCCGTATGATTGAGCACGACGTCCACGAGGACTTCGATCCCGGCCGCTTGGATTGCGGCCACGCTCGCGGCGATTTCTGCCCAGCCGCCCGGCGCGAGACGCGGATCGGGAGCCATGAATGTGACCGGGCTGTAGCCCCAATAATTGGTCAGCCCCGAATTATGAAGGTGCCGTTCGTCGATCCAAGCGGCGGCCGGCATGATTTCGATTGCCGTTATGCCGAGCCGGACGAGATGATCGAGCGCAGCCGGGTGAGCGAGGCCGGCGAAGGTTCCGCGAATGGCTTCGGGCACGCCGGGGTGGCTCTTGGTAAAGCCGCGCACATGCAATTCATAGATGGACGTTTCAGCCCACGCCTTGCGCGCCGGCGGCGGACGCTTCGCCTGCAAAGGCGCGCTCGCAATGGCTTTCGGCATGAAAGGTGCGCTATCGGTGGGATCGAGCCTCAGATCGGTGCTAGGTCCTCCGGGCTGATAATCGAGCAGGACCGGCGAATAGGAGAAAGGCCGGTCGAGCGCAACCGCGTAAGGGTCGGCGAGGAGCTTGGCTGGATTGAAGCGGTGGCCCTCAGAGGGAGCGTAACGGCCGTGCGCACGAAGTCCGTAACGCTGTCCGGCGCCGATCCCGGCGAAATGACCGTGAAAGACATCGCCCGTCCGGCAAGGGAGCCGCAGGCGTTCGATTTCGTTTTGACCGCGGCTGTCGAACAGGCACAGATCGATTGCGGAGGCGTGAGCCGAGAAGACTGCAACGTTGGCGCCGCGCGCATCGAGTGTGAGGCCAAGGGGCTCTGGCGAGCCTTCGCTTACGCGTTTCGTCATGCGACGGCCATGGAAGCCACCCCTCCTGTTCTTACGCTGCAAAGATTGCGGAAAATATTGGCATACTGGCGCGCCGGCCTGCGCCAAGACAGATCGGCCGTCATGCCGTTCTTCTGCATTGTCTGCCAGGACGGCCGCTCCCGGAACAACTGAACTCCCTTGCGCAAGGCCGCGATCAGGCTCACGCTGGTTACCGGGGAAAACTGAACGCCAGTGGCGACACCGGCCGCAAGCGCCATCTCGTTGGCATCGATAACTGTGTCGGCCAACCCGCCAACCCGCGAAACCATTGGCACGGCGCCGTAGCGAAGGGCACAGAGTTGCGTGAGGCCGCAGGGCTCGTAACGCGAAGGCACGAGCAGCACATCCGCGCCCGCCTGAATGCGATGGGCTAGCGTCTCATCGTAGCGCAGGCTAACGCCGATACTGCCGGGATGGGACTTGGCCGCTGCGCCGAACTTCGACTCAAGATCGGGGTCGCCCGATCCGAGCAAGGCGAGTTGAATATCGTCCTCTATGAAGACCGGAAGTGCCTCCAGGAGCAAATCGAGGCCTTTTTGCCAGGACAGCCTGCTTACGGCCCCGACCACCAAGGCGTCTTCGTCCTCCCGCAGGCCCAGCGTGTCTTGCAGAATGGCCTTGTTGGCGGCGCGCAAGTCGAGATGAGCGGCGTCGTAGGGCATGACGATCGCTGGGTCCGTGGCGGGGTCCCAGACCTCCGTGTCTATGCCGTTGAGAATGCCGGTGAGTTGCGCCGACCGCGTGCGAAGCAGGCCATCCAGCCCCATTCCCGTCTCCGGGCACTTAATTTCGGTGGCGTAAGACGGCGAGACGGTGGTGATCCAATCCGACAGTTGCAGGCCGGCCTTCAAATATCCGATCGCGCCATAATGCTCCACGCCACTCACGGAGAAAGCTTCGGGCGGCAGGCCGAGAGCGGGAAGCAGATGCGGCGGGAACTGCCCTTGGAAGGCGAGATTGTGAATCGTCATCACGGTGGGAGGCGACCTGCGGCCGCTGTAGCGCAGATAAACGGGAGCCAGGCCCGTCTGCCAGTCATGTAAATGAATGACATCCGCAACGAAACCCGGGATCAGGCCAATCCCGATCTCCGCGGCAACCCTTGCAAGCGCCGCAAACCGGAAGGCGTTATCCGGCCAGTCGGCACCGTCGGGCCGGACATAGGGATTACCGGGCCTCGCATAGAGATGCGGCGCGTCGAGAACAAAGACCTGGAGGCTTTTGGCCGTGCCGAGAAGCAGGCGTGCGCGGCTCCCGAAGAGGTTCGGGAAGGCGCGCATAGCCTCGCTCTCCTCCAACGCCGCAAGCACCGAGGGATAGCCGGGCACGAGCGTCCGCACATCGATGTCCTCGCTCGACAGCGCTCCGGGAAGCGCGCCCGTGACATCGGCGAGGCCGCCGGTCTTGATCAGCGGGTATATCTCGGACGCTACCGAGAGCACCTGCAGACGTTTCATTTCGCAAGCCTGTTGATCATCGGCTGGGTAATCAGGCAGATGCCGCGTTCCGTCCGGCGGAATCTCTTGGCGTCGAGTTCCTTGTCCTCGCCCACGACGAGACCTTCGGGGATCGTCACCGCCGCATCCACGACGACGTTCCTCAAACGCGCCGCCCGCCCGACATTCACATAAGGCAGGATGACCGCATTCTCGACCACGGCATAAGAATTGACCCTGGCGCCTGTCGAGAGCAGCGTGTGCCGGATGAAGGCGCCCGAAACCACGCAGCCGCCCGACACCAGCGAGGAAATGGCTTGCCCGCGGCGCCCGTCCTCGTCGTGGACGAATTTCGCGGGCGGCGTGATTTCGCTGTAGGTCCAGATTGGCCAGGCCGCATCGTAGATGTCGAGTTCCGGCACGACATCGGTGAGATCGATGCTGGCCGACCAGTAGGCATCCACGGTACCGACGTCACGCCAATACGCGCTTCGCTCCGCTTCGGACCGCACGCAGGAGCGCTCGAAACTATGCGCGGACGCGCGTCCGTTCTCGACGATGTAGGGGATGATGTCCTTGCCGAAATCGTGCGTGGAGGTGCGATCCGCGGCGTCGCGCTTCAACTGTTCGATGAGAAACTTCGTCTCGAACACGTAGATGCCCATGCTGGCGAGCGACGTATCGGGCTTGCCCGGCATTGCCGGCGGGTCTTCGGGTTTCTCCAGAAAGGATATGATCCGGTCGTTCTCGTCGACGTCCATCACGCCGAACCCGGACGCCTCGTCACGCGGAACTTCGAGGCAGCCGACCGTAACGTCCGCCTCCTGGTCCACATGCTGCTGCAGCATGAGTTCGTAGTCCATCTTGTAGACGTGGTCGCCCGCCAGGATCACGATGTGTTCGGGGGCGTAACCTTCAATGATATCGATGTTCTGGTAAACGGCGTCGGCAGTGCCGAGATACCAGAGTTCCTCGGCGACCCGCTGGCTCGCCGGCAAGATGTCGAAGCTCTCGTTGCGGATAGGACGCATGAAGTTCCAGCCGCGATTGAGATGCCGGATAAGGCTGTGTGCCTTGTATTGAGTGGCGACAGCGATGTGCCGAATGCCCGAATTGAAGGCATTCGAGAGGGCGAAATCTATAATTCGCGAATAGCCGCCGAAGTAGACGGCTGGCTTTGCACGCCAGGACGTCAGTTCCATGAGGCGGCTGCCACGTCCTCCAGCGAGGACATAGGCCATCGCATGACGGGCAAGGGGGGATGGTCGAACGGGGTTCATAGGCGCTTCCCTAGTCTGGAAAGGACAGCGTACAATCCTTTTGCCAGCCTTAATTTAACCTGGGTCAAACTCAAGATATTAACCTGCGTCAAACTCGAGGTAGATCGTTGCGAGAGGAGGCACCGCGATTTCAGCCGAAGCCGGAAAACCGTGCGATGGCTTTGCCACCGCGGTTACCGCCCCCAGATTGCCTACGCCGGAGCCTCCATACGCGGGGGCATCGGTATTGAGAATTTCCTTCCAGCGGCCGGGATAGGGCAAGCCAATCCGGTAGCTGCTTCGCGGCACGGGTGTAAAGTTCGATATCACGGCAACCGGCTTGGAGTCCGGTGTTCCCCAACGGAGCCAGGCAAAAATTGAATTGCCGGCGTCGTCGACCGCTATCCACTGAAAGCCACCGGGTTCGTGGTCGCGCGCGTGGAGTGCCGGTTTCTTCTTGTTAAGCCGGTTCAGGTCGCGCACGAGCGACTGAAGTCCGCGGTGCGGCGCCTTGTCGAGAAGCCACCAGTCGAGACTGCCGTCGAAATTCCATTCCGCCCACTGGCCGAACTCCTGGCCCATGAACAGCAGCTTCTTGCCGGGATAACCCCACATGAACCCGTAATAGGCGCGGAGATTGGCGAACTTCTGCCAATCGTCTCCAGGCATCTTGCCGAGCATCGAGCGTTTGCCATGCACCACCTCGTCGTGGGAGATGGGCAGAATGAAATTCTCGGTGAAGGCATAGAGCAGACCGAAGGTCAGCTTGTTGTGGTGCCAGCGCCGGTGGATGGGATCGAGCGCCATATAAGAGAGCGTATCGTTCATCCAGCCCATGTTCCACTTGAAGCCGAAGCCGAGGCCGCCGGCGCTTGTCGGGTGAGAGACACCCGGCCAGGCGGTCGATTCTTCGGCGATGGTGATGGCGCCTGGATATGTGCCGTAGACCAGCGCGTTCGTTCCCTGCAGGAAGCGCACCGCATCGCGATTCTCATTGCCGCCCTCCCAATTGGGCAGCCATTCCCCGGGTTGGCGCGAATAATCGAGATAGAGCATGGATGCCACCGCATCGACGCGCAGCCCGTCGATGTGGTACCGGTCGAGCCAGTAGGTTGCGCTGGCGGACAGGAAGTTAGCCACCTCAAGACGGCCGTAATCGAAAATCGCGGTATTCCAATCCGGATGATAGCCGCGCCGCGGATCGGCATGCTCGTAAAGCGGAGCGCCGTCGAAATAGGCAAGCCCGTGCTCGTCCGTTGGGAAATGCGCGGGAACCCAATCGAGGATCACGTTGAGGCCGGCCTGATGGGCGCGGTCGACGAAGCGCTGGAACCCTCCCGGATCGCCATGCCTGCGGGTCGGTGCGAACAAGCCGATCGGCTGGTAGCCCCAAGAGGCATCGAGCGGATGCTCGGAAACGGGCATCAACTCCAAATGGGTGAAGCCCATATCCGAAACGTAGGGGATGAGTTGATCGGCGAGTTCGTCATAGGTCAGAAAGCTGTTGCCCCAATTGCGCCGCCAGGAACCGAGATGCACCTCGTAAATGGTCATCGGCTCATGACGCGCCTCGGCCCCGCCTTTGGCTGCACGGGTTTCCATATGCTTGGCATCGTGCCAGCGGACGCGATCTGTCCTCGCGACAATCGAGGCGGTCGAAGGCCGGTACTCGCCGCTGAAGCCCACCGGGTCCGCCTTGAGCGGCACGAGCCTGCTGTGAGGACCGACGATCTCGTATTTGTAGACGGTGCCTTCGCTTAAGCCCGGCGCGAAAATCTCCCAAGCTCCGCTTTCCACCCGCTTGCGCATCTGGTGGCGCCGGCCGTCCCAGTAGTTGAAATCGCCGACGACCGAGACCCGCTGTGCCTGAGGCGCCCAAACGGCGAATACCACGCCATCGACGCCCTCATGCTTGATCGGATGCGCGCCAAGACGCTCATAGAGCTTGCGGTGCGTGCCCTCGACAAGAAGATAGTCATCCAGGGGACCGAGGACTGGCCCAAAGGAATACGGATCGTCAAACTCCCAGGTTGCTTCTGTGTTGGACGCGCGGAGGCGATAGGAAAAGCGGCTTTTTTCTCCGGGAACAAAGCCCTCGAAAAACCCCTGGCTGCGATGAACGAGCGGGACATCGGTGAGAATTTCAGGCCTGACCACCTCCACGCGGCCGGCACCGGGCACGAAGGCGCGGATGACTGCCCCGCCTTCGACAATATGGAGCCCGAGCACGGCGAACGGGTCACCGTGGCTGCCGGCGGCGATGCGGCCAACGTCCTCGTCCCGCGCGCGCCAATCCACCGTTAAAACACTGCCGCCGGCACCTTTGTCCTTTATTTGATTCATGTCTCACTGCTTTCCGGCGGGGACCCGCCAAATCTCTTCGGCATATTGACTGATCGCCCGGTCGGATGAAAACCATCCCATGCGTGCCGTATTCAGAATGCTCGCGCGCCACCACCATTTGTAATCGCGCCAGCGGGTGGAGACGGTGCGTTGCGCGTTGTAATAGGCTTCGAAGTCGGCAGTAACCATGAAATGATCGTGATAGGTCAGCGTCTGAACGAGCTGCTGATAGCGGTGCTTATCGTCGGGAGAGAAGACCCCGCTGGCTACCCCGTCGAGAACGTCGCGCAACACAGGCGAGGCCGCAATGACATCGCGCGCGTCGATACCCTTTGTACGGCGTTTTTGCACCTCAGGCGCGGTTAGCCCGAAGATGAAAATGTTTTCTTCGCCAACATGGTCGCGCATTTCGACATTGGCGCCGTCAAGGGTTCCAATGGTCAGCGCGCCGTTGAGCCCGAATTTCATGTTGCCGGTGCCGGAAGCTTCCATCCCCGCCGTGGAAATCTGCTCGGAGAGGTCGGAGGCTGGAATGATCAACTCGGCCAGGCTGACATTATAGTTTGGCAGGAACACCACTTTCAGCAAACCCCGGACGGTTGGGTCGTTGTTCACCACGCGGCCAACGTCATGGATCAGCTTGATAATGAGCTTGGCCTGATGATAGCTGGCCGCTGCCTTGCCCGCGAAGATCTTGACGCGGGGTACGAAGTCCCGCGTCGGATGGGCACGGAGTTCGTTGTAGAGCGCGATCGTCTCCAGGATGTTGAGAAGCTGGCGCTTATATTCATGGATGCGCTTGATCTGGACATCGAATAGCGCGTCCGGGTCGACCTTGATCAAGAGCCGGTCGGTGATGATTTTGCCAAGCGCTTCCTTGTTTGCACGCCGGACGCGGGCGTAGCGGGATTGGAAGTCCGGATCGCCCGCAAATCGCTCAAGCTTCACCAGGGCTTCGGCATGGTCGGTGAAGTCACTGCCGATCGTATCGATCAAGAGCTTTGTCAGGCCGGGGTTCGCTTGGAACAGCCAGCGGCGGAAGGTGATGCCATTGGTCTTGTTAACAATGCGTTCGGGATAAAGCGTATTGAAGTCGTGAAAAAGCGTCTCTTTGATGAGGTCCGTGTGGAGCTGCGAGACGCCGTTGATGTTGTGGGATCCGAGAAATGCGAGATGGCCCATGCGGACACGCCGGCCATCATACTCGTCGATGAGAGACACATTCGAAAGAAGATGCGCGTCCTGATGCCCTGACTCCCGCAGTTTGTCCAGATGCAACGCGTTGATAAGATAAATGATTTGCATGTGCCGCGGCAGCAGGCGCTCCATGAGCGAGACAGGCCAGCTTTCCAGAGCTTCGGGCAGCAGCGTGTGGTTGGTATAGGAAAACGTTGCCTCGGTGATGCTCCAAGCGGTTTGCCAGCCCAATCCGTAGACGTCGACGAGGAGCCGCATCAGCTCAGGGACCGCGATGGCTGGGTGCGTATCGTTGAGCTGGATGGCCACCTTGTCGGCAAGCTTGGTGATGTCGCCATGCTGCTTGAGATGCCGGCGGATGAGGTCTTGCAGAGAGGCCGCGGCGAAGAAATACTCCTGACGCAGCCTGAGCTCTTGACCTGCCCAGGTTGAATCGCTGGGATAAAGCACCTTCGAGATGGACTCAGCGCGGACGATATCGGTTTGGGCGCCGAGGTAATCGCCCGCGTTGAACATGTCGAGGCGTAAGGGATCGGGCGCGTGCGAGGACCAGAGACGGATCGTGGCCACGGACTCACCGCGCCAGCCCGGAATAGGCGTGTCGTAGGCGACGGCCTCCACGATTTCGGAGGGGCGCCAGATTTGCGCCACGGCGCCGTGCTGCACCGGCTCAACGGTGCCGCCAAACCCCACGGGGTAGCTGATCTCCGGCCGAGGGAACTCCCAGGGATTGCCAAACTCCAGCCAGTCTTCAGGCAGCTCCTGCTGCCAGCCGTCCCGGATTTTCTGCCGGAACAAGCCGTTCTCGTAGCGGATGCCATAGCCATGGGCCGCTATCGAGAGCGAAGCCATGCTTTCGACATAACAGGCGGCCAGACGCCCCAAGCCGCCATTGCCGAGCGCCGCGTCGGGCTCGATCTCCCGCAAGGCGTCGAGATCGACATCGAGGCTCGCCAAGGCTGCGCGCATCGGTTCTGTCAGGCCGAGATTGTTGAGGGAGCTCATCAAAAGGCGGCCGACGAGAAACTCAAGCGACAGATAATAGACCCGCCGCTGGCTTTCGGCGTAACTCGCCTTGGTCGAAGCGATCCAGCGGTCCACGATCCGGTCGCGGACGGCAAGGGCCGTGGCCACGAACCAATCGCGCGGGCTTGCGGCGCTCCGATCCTTGGCGACCGTATAGGTTAAGCGGGAAAGGACTGCCTCGCGCAGCTCGGCGATGACCTGTTCGCCATTCTTTTGGGTCTGTGAAGTGTGTGCGGTCATGATACTCTTCCTATTGGCCTTCGAGGATGCGGCGCCCGGGGCAGAAGCCCCTTGCACCGGGTGCGAGGTCTTGCGTAATCCATGCCAAAAACGGAAGGTATTGCCAGCCATGCTTAACTCCCGCCCAGGCAAGGCAAGCCGCGCCTGTGCACCAGTCTACATTTTCTTTTCGCGCCAAACCAGCTTTGCCGCCAAGTTCCGGATAGGAGCCACTCTTGCCGGTAAGCCTTGCGAAAGGAAAGCGCCGGACTGACAATAAAAAAAACTTTGCGAAAAATCTATTATGTTTGCTGTGTTTTTTAGCTTTTTGTTTATTCAAGGCAAACGCCACTTTGCTAGTCCTTTTACCTTATCCTGTGAGCGTTCCCGCTCAATTCGTCAATGCAACACACGGCTTATCAGGCCGAGCGCCAGTCAGAGCGCGGATGCCGCAAAGCCGCCATCTGTGTTATGGAGGGAGGACCACCATCGCGTGCGAACCGCGATAAGGGCCGGTACCCTGAGGCTGGCACAGAGTCAAGATGATTACGCCGAATATCGATCAGACGAGCGCCGCCGTTGCTGGACATTATGACGAGCTCGACGGCTTCTATAGAGACATCTGGGGAAGTCACGTTCACCACGGCTATTGGACAACGGGCCGGGAAACAAGCACCGCGGCCGCTGAAGCCCTGTCTGAACTGGTCGCCGGGCGCCTCGAATTCACCCCCGGCATGACGGTTTGCGATATCGGATGCGGCTACGGAGAGACGGCCAGACTGTTTGCCTCGCGGCATGCCATCTCGGTTGAAGGCGTAACGATTTCGCCTCTTCAATTTCAGGTCGCGTCGGAACGTCCAGCGGATCGCGTTTCCATCAAACTCTGCGATTGGCTGGCGAATCCCTTCCCGGACGGCCATTTCGACCGCGCCTACGCTATCGAAAGCTCGGAGCACATCAAGAACAAGGAGAAGTTTTTCTCGGAAGCCTACCGCGTGCTGAGGCCTGGTGGCCGTCTCGCCGTCTGCGCGTGGCTCGCCAGCAGCGGCGCATCCGCGTGGCAGCGCCAATACCTGCTGGAGCCCATTTGCCGCCAGGGCCGGCTGCCGGGCATGGGGAGCGAGGAGGAGTATCTTAATCTTGCGCACGCCGCTGGTTTCACGGCGGTGAACGTCGCGGATATCAGCGCGAATGTGCAGCGAACCTGGGCAATTTGCCTGAGGCGCTTATCCGCGAAGCTTATGACCGATCGCCGCTACCGCGCATTTCTGTTCGCGCCGGGCGCTCAAAATAAGGTCTTTGCAGCCACCATGCTTCTCATTTTGGCCGCCTATCGCACCGGCGCGATGCGCTACTGCGTCTTCGTTTTCGAAAAGCCTGAAAAGTACGGAGCCGCCGCCGTCTCAAGGCTCATCCAGAGCGGCCGGTCGAAGCCTCATCCTGAGTAGCCGCCGTAGCTGCGTGCCGGAGAATGCACCGGCACCATAGCGGCTCCAGCTTAGCCTTTTGCCGAAACCAAGTTCTGCGGTTGGCGCCCGTAGGGGACGTTCCCGCCCGCTTTCCGCGCCGCTTTCAGGGTGCGCCAGACTTCCAGCTCAAACCACTCTCCGCCGCGATTGACGAAATATCGCTCCGCCGTGCCATTACTGACTGTGGCGTAGTGAGGTTTGACGGTCTCCATACCGAGGATTTCGGATTGATCGCGCAACTTTCCCTGCGCGACCTCAATCGCGTATTTTTCTATTAGAGCAAGCACATAAGTCGAGAAATAGAATGGCTTCTCCTTGAGATGCAGAACGACATGAAAAGCCGTGGGTTCAAGTTCATGGTTTGTCATCGAATTCTCACGAAAGCGGTCTCGCCAGAAGTGTTCTACGATTCTCGCCACCGCTTAAGCTTTTGAAAGCGCTATCCACAATCTATTCACGCACCAACGGGTATGGCAAAGCAACCGGGCACAGGGACCGAACGCTTGGCCTGCTCGATCCTGTTCTCATAAAGCTTGGTTAGTCCTGCGGGGTGAGCGGGCGGCGGACGCCCCACTCCTTAAGCACGGCCTGGATGTCGGCCGCGACGAAGTGCCGGGCACTGTCCCGGTCGTAGCCTTCTTCGAGCAATGAGTCGTATTCGGTAAGAGCATGGCGCACGAAGGCGACCATCGAAAGCCATGCAGCCGCCTGCGGCGATGCTGTGTTGAGGCCGCGGCAGTCCATCGCATGGTCGGCAATCGCGCCCGCCTCATACTCCGGCATCTCTGGCGCCAAGTGACGCAGGGCCTCTTCAATGTCGCTGCGTTTGGTCATCCAAACTGACCTTCTTCTTGTTCAAGCAGCCCCTCAACGCTATCATGAAGCAATATCTGTGCAAAGTCTGGCCTTCACAGAAGTGACACGCGACTGTAGTATCCAAACCGTGTTAGAGCGACGTCGTGCGAGCGTGGCCCCCAACTTAACGGCAACCGTTGAGGAAAGGTTAACGTGACGGCATTGGCAGCGACCGCCGGGTCTCCGCCGGAAAACTTTCCGGCTCTTGTGCTCAACGCGGATTATCAGCCGCTGAGCTATTACCCGCTTTCCCTTTGGAACTGGCAAGACACGATCAAGGCAGTGTTCCTTGATCGCGTGCATATCGTTTCCTTTTACGACCGCGTTGTTCGCAGTCCGAATTTCGAGATGAAGCTTCCGAGTGTCGTCTCGCTGAAAACCTTTGTGAAGCCCGCGCTGTATCCTGCATTCACCCGCTTTAACGTCTTTTTGCGGGACAGGTTCCAGTGCCAATATTGCGGGTCGCCTCACGATCTGACGTTCGACCACGTCATCCCGCGCTCGCGTGGCGGGCAAACGCGTTGGGATAACGTGACGACGGCCTGCGCGCCCTGCAATTTGCGCAAGGGCGGTAAGATGCCGGCCAAGGCGAGGATGTTTCCGGGGCTTCGGCCCTACCGGCCGACGGTTCACGAACTTCATCGCAACGGGCGTTTCTTTCCGCCGAACTATCTTCATGAAAGCTGGCTCGACTATCTCTATTGGGATACCGAGCTGGAGCCATAGACCGGGGCAACGCACCGCCAAGGCGGTGCGTTTCTCGATCAAACCGTGGCGGGAACGCGAGCCTGGCTACCCGGGCGCTTGACGCGCACTGGAAGTGCCTTGTAGCCCGGCGTGATTGCGTCCTGACTTGCGGCCCAGCCGGCAAATCTACTTCGACGTGAAGCGAGTGGCAGGCCAGAACGTTCCCTCTTTCGCGGAGAAGAACGCCCCGCCGGCCTCGCTCTTGAACCTCCGCTGCGGACAGGTGATCGTCGCGGTTGACGCGAGCGCCCGCGATTAGCCATAAGGTTTCGCGAGTCATGCCGCGTGCGCCTCAGGCAACGCCGGGGCTGGCGAACGGGGGGTTCGTCTATGTCCGGAGCCAAGGAAGACCCAGATCTCGCCGGCGTCAAAGCCGTGCTTCAAAAGCTGCAACGGCTCGATCTGCCCGGAACGGACGGACCTCAGCCCGGCGGAAGCGGCGTCGAGGCACCGGACACATGTCCTGAGGATGCAAGTCCGGCGGTGCCGCCCCAAGCAATTGGCGTTTTCGACCGGAAGCTGACCGCGTTGACGAAGCCTCCGGCTCCAACTCGGCCGAAGCGGCGGACGGGGCTCTACCTGGGCCTGGCCGTTGCCGTGATCGCCGGCGCTGGGGCGTATCTCACTATCGCGGCGGATGTGCCATGGGTTCGCGAGCAGCTTTCCGGCGTCTCGCCAATTCTCAATAAAGAGGATGCTGCAAAGCTTCTGACCGGGGTCCGCTCGCTCTTGGGCGAGGGTGACGTCAAGCTCGCTCGCGATCGATCTGCTGAGCGCCGGCCCTGAACGGAATGCCGATCTGGCTTTATTGCTCGCTCAATCCTACGATCCGAATTACCTGCGTACTTTGCCCAGCGCGAACGCGGTTCCAAACCGCGCCGAGGCCGAGCGGTGGTATCGGGCCTGGTACGATCTGGCGGTGAAGAGCGGCCTGGAAATGGATAACGGGCGGCTTCAGCGCATCATCAACGCGATGCAATGACCGTCCGCCATCATCCATGTCCATCGCGCGAACGCGGCCGATGCAACGAACGGGAGCGAAGGAACAGATGCGCTTATTGATGCTAGTCCTGAGTTTGCTTCCGATGCTCTTCCTGCCAGCTCTGGCCCAAACAAACTTCGCCCTGCCAAAGGGGCCGGGGAAAGGCGTCTCGATCCTGTCCGATGCCCTCTCCGAGCCAGGCAGCGAGGCTTCCCAGAATCTTGCGGGACCTTTCCATTCTCCTCGACCGCGAGGGGGACCTGCGCGCCCTGATTATCGACGACTATGGCGGTGCCGCTAATGTCCGCGACCTTATTCAACTTCGCGGGACCGATTTTGCTGTCGTGAACAACGATGCGTTCGCCTATCTCAACCTCGCCAAGACGCTTCCCGACGCGGCGGGGAAGGTGCGGATGCTCTCCCCGCTCGTCAATCAGCGCGTCCTCGTTCTTGCGCGTCCCGGGATTGAAAAGATAGGCGACCTGAAAGGCCGCAAGATCGCGGTTCCCGCTTCCCGCCCATCGCGCGGGGTAACAGCGAGGACCATCCTTGGGCTTCTGAAAATCGATGCGCGCGTGGCAGAGCTCGATGACAAAACCTCGACAAGGGACTGCCGGGCGATGTGGATGCGCTCCTGACGTTCGAGCAGGACTTGCCGCGTTTGAAGTCTTGGGGCATTACGCCCGGCGCCTACCGCATCCTTGCAATTTCCTCATCCGGGCCGCTTGCGCAGGCTTACGTTGCGAGAAAGCTTGGGCGGTCTCCCATCGAAGGGTTTGCCACAACCGGAAGCGATACGTTGCAAGTGACGACGCTTCTTGCCGCGTTCGACTGGAATTCCACGCATAGCCGCTACCCCTCTGCCTCGGACTTTACGGCGAAATTTTTCGCGCTGCTGCCGGAACTTCGCAGCCGCAATCCAAAGTCCCCCTTGCGCAAGACCGATGTCAGAGCCGCCGTACCCGGCTGGCAGCGTTTGGATACGGCGGCGCCTTTAGCCGCGGCCGCGGCGGCGCCCTCGGCGAGCGAGGATGGCTGGCTTCTCGGCCGGGGAAGCGCCGGGCCCGTCTTCCTGCCTTGAAGATTCTCGCCGTCGCGCGGCCGCCGTTGACAAATCCGCAACAGAAAGACGGCGGGGTTGTCTTGAAGCTTTTGACTGACGCGCTCGCCGCGGCGGGCATCGCTGTGACCGTGCAATGGACTGCGGACGAGAAAACGCTTCTCGGCGGCCTGACCGGCGCTAACCCCAGCGATGCCGGACTTTTCTGGCAAACGCCGGGATGCGAGTCCGGCCAAACTTCGAGCGAGGCCGATTTGTGTGACCGGGCCGCTTTGTCGGAGCCGCTGATGCAGGCCGTCCTGGCCGTCTTCACGCGCCTCGATATGCCACTCGATCCGAAGGGGCCGGAGTCTGGACAAGGCCGCATTCTGTGCATACCGGAAAGCCGCCCCGTGCCGGCTGAAGCCCTGGCGGCCGTGCCCTGGCTCAAGGCCGGTAGCGTCAAGACGCTGCGGCCGAAGACCCTGATCGATTGCCTTGCCGCAGCCGACCGGCGCGAGGCCGACGCTCTGATCGCGGTCGAACCCGAAGTGCGTTATGCCATCGACCGTTTGAAACTGACGCAATCTCTGCAGATTTCGCAGCGCTTGACGGTCCCGGCAGGATTTCATGCCATCGTAGCCAAAGATCACCCGCGGCGGGCCGAGATTCTACAGACCATCAACGGCGCCATCGCGAAACTGAAGACGAGCGGCGGCTATGCCACGGTAATGACATCCCACCTCGCCGATTTGACCGGGATACCGGTGGTGCAACCGTAGCGGACAGCTTCTGGGATTGTGAGAAGACCCCCCACCCCAACCCTCTCCCCGCGGGGAGAGGGAATCTAAGATCGTCTTATTAGCATCCTCTCTCTCCCCTCGGGGAGAGAGACAGAGTGAGGGGGGATTTATTCAAAACTCGAAATCCGCTATCACCGGCACGTGGTCCGATGGCCCATCCCAGCCACGCACCTCTTTCAACACCGATGCGGCCCGCAATTTGGCCGCAAGCGTTTGGCTTCCCCAGATATGATCGAGGCGCCGGCCGCGGTCCGAAGCCTTCCAGTCGCGGGCGCGGTAGCTCCACCATGTGAACAGCTTCCGCTCCGGTGCTATGAACCGGCGTACCAAGTCGACCCAGTGTCCGCATTCCAGCACCTTCGTCAGCGCCTCCACCTCCACGGGCGTATGGCTGACCACTTTCAGGAGCTGCTTGTGCGACCAGACATCGGTTTCGAGTGGCGCGACGTTGAAATCGCCAAGCAGAACGGCCCGGCCGCCGTTGCAGCCCCCGTTCCACCGCGCGAGTGCGTCGAGATAGGCCAGCTTCTGCTTGAACTTTGGATTGATAGCGGGATCTGGGATGTCGCCGCCGGCCGGAACATAAATGTTGTGAATATCGACTGGGCCGGCCTCGCCCGGCAAATCCGCACGGCAGCCAAGATGTCTGGCGTCCGCCGTTCCACAAAAGCTTTCCTTCGGTAGCGGCGTCAGAGGAAACTTCGAAAGCGTGGCGACGCCGTGATAGCCGGCCTGCCCGCTGATCGCGATATGCCGGTATCCAAGCTCCTGGAAAGGCTCGCGTGGAAAAAGCTCCTCGCGGCATTTGATCTCCTGGAGGCAGAGGATGTCTGGCTCGGTTTGCTTCAGGAGACGCGCCACCAAATCCAGGCGCAGCCGTACGCTATTGATGTTCCACGTCGCGATTCGAATCATGGACAAAAAAAAGCGCCCAACTCCGGCGAAGGTTGGGCGCTTTGCGTTTTCACGCATGCGCCGGGAGGGAAGCCGGCGCTGAGAGGCTGGGCCTTCGGCTAGACGGGGGGGCACTACCGATGGTGACTGGCACCAGCCTCTCAATACCCCAAAAGATAGCATGAGTGAGGCTGGATGCAAACAGAAAATGCGCGTTTATTAGCTTGACAGTGGCGAATCTGCCGCAAGTTCTCATCGCGGCTTGAGAATTTTTTGTTCGAAAAGCTAAGGCTTCGCTTGGTTCCCGCAAAATTATCGGCATCACGCGCCCGCATCCGGAAATATTTCCCGCCGCCCGGTTCCGCCGGGCGCGCTGACGATGCCCTCCTCTTCCATGCGCTCGATCAGCGATGCGGCGCGCTTGTAGCCGATGCCGAGACGCTTCTGAAGATAGGCCGCCGTAGGCTTCCGATCCTTCATGACGATCTCCACAGCCCGTGCGTAAATGTCGCGCCCGGCATCGCTGAACTTGGCCGCCGGGGCTTCGAGATCGTCGCCGCTGTCTTCCAAAATGTCGTCGCGATAAGAGGGAACGCCTCGCCTTCTGAGATAGCCCACCACGGCCTCGACTTCTTCGTCCGAGACGAAGGGACCGTGGGCACGGATGATGCGGCCGCCGGCCGCCAGGTAGAGCATGTCGCCGGCGCCCAAAAGCTGCTCGGCGCCTTGCTCGCCTATGATGGTCCGGCTGTCGATCTTCGATGTGACCTGAAAGCTGATGCGGCTTGGAAAGTTGGCCTTGATCGTCCCGGTGACCACGTCGACGCTGGGGCGCTGCGTCGCCATGATCAGGTGGATGCCTGCCGCCCGCGCCATCTGAGAAAGACGCTGCACCGCAAGTTCGACATCTTTTCCCGCGGTCAGCATGAGATCGGCCATCTCGTCGATCACGACGATCAGATAGGGCATGGGCGACGGATCGAAGGTTTCTTCCTCCTGGACCGGCTGCCCGGTGCGCGGATCGAAACCCGTCTGGACCGCGCGCCGCAGTGGCTGGCCGCGGAGCTGCGCGGCGGCGGCCTTCGCGTTGTACCCCGCGACGTTGCGAACTCCGAGCTTGCTCATGCGCTCGTAACGCGCATTCATCTCCTTGACGGCCCATTTCAGCGCGGTTACGGCCTTTTTCGGGTCTGTCACGACCGGCGCGATCAGATGCGGGATGCCTTCATAGACGGAAAGCTCCAGCATCTTCGGATCGATCATGATGAAATTGCATTGCCCCGGCGGCAGCCTGTACAAGAGCGACAGGATCATCGCGTTGATCCCGACCGATTTGCCGGAGCCGGTCGTCCCGGCTATCAGCAAATGCGGCATGCGGGCCAAATCGACCGCGATGGGTTCGCCGCCGATGGATTTGCCGAGCGCCAGCGGCAGCGCGCCTTGCGAATTCTGGAAGGCCGGCGATTCCAGAATAGCCCTCAGCACCACCGTCTCCCGCTTCGGGTTCGGAAGCTCGATGCCGATGGCATCGCGGCCCGGCACCACGGCGACCCGGGCGGACTCCGCGCTCATCGACCTTGCAATGTCGTCGGCAAGTCCAACCACGCGTGAGGACTTCGTGCCGCGTGCCGGTTCCCATTCGAAGAGCGTGATCACGGGGCCGGGGTAAATCCCGGAGATACGGCCCTTTACGCCGAAATCCCCGAGCACGCCGGTCAGCGAAGCCGCGAGTTCTGCGAGAGCGGGTTCACCCGCGTCGCGCTTGCGGGAGCCGGATGCTGCCGGCGCCAACAGCGAAAGAGGCGGCAGATCCGAAGCGTAATCGCAGGACGGCTCCTCTTGCCTGGACCGCTCCGCGGAGGGAACCGGCTCCCCTTTTGCGAAGACTAGGGGTTTCCGGCTTCTGACCGCGGCTGCAACACTTTCAGAGACTCCCTGCGCGCCGTTGCTGGCGGCCTCAGCGCTCCTGTCCGTCAATCGCCGGAAGTTTGATGAAGGCGTTTCCGGTGGCGGGCCGCCTCCGGTCTCCCCAGGAGACGCGGATTCGCGGCGGGGTCCGAAAAACGGCTCTAACCGATTGTCATCGAACGCCGCTTCGCTTGGACCGGAGTCCTGTCCATCCGCCTTCCGCTCTTGCTGCGGTGCTGTCTGAAAAGCGGCCAGGTCCCGTGCGGCTCCCGTAGCTGAAGAAAGGGTCGCCCAACCCGGCAGGCGCACCCTTGAGTTTTGGGCTTCCTCCGCAACCTCTGGCTCCTTTTGCGGATGTCCGGCCGGGGCTGGCGAGAGGGAGGGCTCGGCCCGCGCTTCAGTCATCCAGAATTCGCGCGGTTCTTTGGGAACAAGGGCACGGTTGCGCGGTGAGAAGTATTTTGCCCAGCTCGTCACCCTGTTTGCCAAGGCGCCCGTTTCGGGAGTCGGGAACGTCTCCTGAAACGTGGATGGGCTTTGCGCGGTCCCGTTTGCGCTTTGGAAGATCAGCGCGACTTCCTTACCACTGAAGCCGCAGGCGCGCAAAAGCAGCCAAACCCCGAGAATGAAGAACAAGAGCGCCAAGGCGGGCCAAAGCACGGCCTCAGGAATGGCGGCCAAAAGTTTCGCGGCCCGCCCGGCGATGGCGTCCCCAACGATGCCGCCGAGACCCGTTCCCAAAAGCCAGCGCGGTACCACCGCAAGGCACGAGAAAGAGGCGGGCAGCGCCAAAAGCGCCGCCGTCCAGAAGAAAAGCCTCAGCCTGGGGCGCAGAGGCGCGTAGCCCGTTGCAATTTGCAGACCCAACGCGGCCAGCGGCAGCACGGTCAAAGGCGCCGCAAGGCCAAAGCCTTCCATCAAAAAATCGGCGACGCTTGCGCCCTGGTAGCCGAGCAGGTTGTGCGGCTGCGTAAGGATTGCGTAACTGGGGCTCGGATCAACGAAGGACCAGCTCAAAAGTGCGAGCCAAGCGGCGGCGGCGGCTCCAAAGAGCGACAGACCGGCCACGCGCCATGGAAGGCGGCGCAGTTCGACCGCCAGCACTTTCGGTAAAAAGCGCGTCCGCCGCGTTTGCATCTTCGCACGCCACTCCAATGCTGCCCGGCGTCACAAAAGGCATGACGCAAGGCGATCCAAGGCTTCACGCGTAACATCGAGCGGGTGCACGAGCGCGAGCCGGGCATAGTCCCTGGCGGGATTGGTCCCGTCAGTGCCTGGCTGAGCCAGATAAGCTCCCGGCAGGATTTTGACACCGCATCCTTTCCAAATCCTTTTCGCGGCCTCTTCACCTCCACCGAAATCGGCAAGGCCGAGCCAAAGAAAGAAGCCGCCGGCCGGCTGCCGGTATCCAGGCATCGCGCCCAATTTCTCAGAGGCAGCGGCGAACTTTTGGCGATAGAGCTGGCGGCTCGCTTCCACATGGGCCTCGTCCGCCCAGAGCGCCGCCGAGGCATATTGAATGGGAACGGGCACTTGCGGGGAGGCGACGTTGCGGTATTGCAAATACTCTTTCAGGAAGCTGGGATCGCCCGCGATAAAACCCGATCTCAATCCGGGCGCGTTCGAGCGCTTGGAAAGCGAGTTGAACGCCAGAACGCGATCGAATGTGCCCGAGCGGGCGGCTGCTTCGAGGATGCCGGGCGGCGATGCCTCCTGGTAAATTTCCGAGTAACATTCGTCGGAGAAAACATAAAAGCCGTACCTCCGCGCGAGCGCGATCAGTTTTTCGAAATAGGCCTCCGTGGCCACCGCGCCTTGCGGATTGGCAGGCGAGGCGAGGTAAAACGCGGCCGTGAGGCTGAGAAGGGCGGGATCGAGCGCGTCGAGATCGGGCAGAAATCCGGTACTGGTGCCCGCGTCCAAAAGCACAGGCTCGGCGTGCGATGTGATCGCGGCGGCAAAATAAGCTTGGTAGAACGGGTTCGGCATCAAAACGGCTGGCCGGTTATGTCCCTTCCGCGCCGCCGCGATGACGAGCGCGGAGACAAGCCCTTCCCGTGTCCCGCAAAGCGGTGCGATATGCTTGTCTGCTTCCAGGTATCCCGGCGAAAGCTTGTAGCGCCGCTCGATCCACGCCGCGATGGCCTCACGCAAAGGCGGTATGCCGGCGATGGGCGGGTATCTCCCGAAGTCCTGCGCGCGCTGTTGAATGATGTCCGCGGCAAAGCCCGGCACACCGTGACGGGGCTCGCCGATGGTCATGTCGATGGGCGGGGCGCCCGGTTCTTCGCCTTCAAGGAGATCGCGCATCCGTTGAAAAGGCGATTGAATAGCGGAAAGTAGCGTATCAGCCAAATTGACCTGCTCATGCACGGCTCTTTGAGAGAACGGTAGCGCGGATGGCGCGCGAGGGCCAGCGTCCAGACAGGGCGAGAAGCTCGACCGCAGGCGAAGCTTTGCGCATCGTATTAGCCCTTGGCTTCCAGGAGCCTTAGGTTGTTCTCCAACAGGCGGTTGATGATCAGCTGCATGACCGAGAAGCCGAAAGCCCGGTCCTGAAAGAAAAGCTGCTTTGCTACGCTTTCAGAAAGTTCGCAAAAGGTGCAAGCGGTCCGGCACACGATCGTCGTCGTCCGGAGCTGGTCGGTTGCGAATACGCCGATCTCGCCCACCATGGCGGTGGGTCCCAGTATCTTGCCGAGATCCGTAATTTCGATCTCCCCCTCGATCAGATAGAAGAGCCGGTCTGCCTTATCGCCTTTGCGGACAAGCGTCTCGCCAGCCGCGTATTCGCGCCTCGTCATGTACGGCAAGAGGCTGTCGATCGAAATCTCTTTGCGGTGGGCACTCCTCACGTCTTCGATCAGCCGGCGGAATTGCAGGAGACGGCGCAGATTGATCGGGAACAGAATGGCATGGAGGATAAGCACCGGATATATGTGATTGAAATAGCCATACGAAATGAACAGCACATTGCTGACGAGCGCGAGGATACGGAGCGGAATCATGGTGCTCATAAGAAAAGTCGCCAGCACCGCCGCCGATGCAGCGTAACCGTTCAATTCCACCCAGGACATTGGCCCTCCCTGCCGGCGTAAATACACCGCTCCTTTTCGGAAGCTTGACACCGGTTAAGCAGGCGGACAACACGACCTTCGGCAGGCAGCTCTGCGAGTTCGCGGAAAATACACCGCCGTGCCGGGGGCGATGGTTCCGGACCGGACCGGAGCGGGGGGATCTTCGTTGCTGCACTCCCGCCTCGTTCAGCAATGCTTGCGCCCTGCGGGAACCCCCCGTGCATATCACAAGCGCAGTTCCCGCCCGATAAGATCGACCGTATGCCGGGCAATCATCGCCGCTTCGTCGGTCTTGATAACGAAAATCTTAGCGCCGCTCGTTGCCTTGGAAATCAAGCCCTCGTTACGCGCGTTAAGGGTATCGTCCACGTCGAGGCCTATCCAATGCAGATCCTCGCAGATCCGGTGGCGGATGCGGGCAGAATTTTCGCCGATACCGCCGCAGAAAACCATGGCATCCAGACCGCTCAGAGAGGCGGCCAAACCGCCCAATTCGCGCCGGACGCGGAACACGAAATAATCGATCGCTTGCTCGGCTTCCGGAGTGCCGGCGTCTTCCAACTCGCGCATTTCGCTGGTCAAGCCGGAGAGCCCCTTCAGCCCTGAGTCCTTGTAAAGCATGTCCGCGATTTCCTTGCTCGTCATCCGCTCATGATCGAGCAAATAGAGCACGACGGCCGGGTCGAGCTGGCCGCATCGCGTGCCCATCGGAAGGCCGTCGAGAGCCGAGAAGCCCATGGTCGAGGCCACGCTTTGTCCGTCGCGGATGGCGCACATGGACGCGCCGGCGCCGAGGTGAGCCACGACGACACGGCCGGCCGCCGCCACAGGGTCGATCTCGCGAAGCTTCGCCGACACGTATTCGTAGGACACACCATGAAACCCGTAGCGGCGGATGCCTTTGTCGTAGTAGGCGCGCGGCAGGGCGAAGGTGTCGTTGACCCAGGGATGGGAGCGATGAAATGCCGTGTCGAAGCAGGCGACCTGCACGGCGTCAGGAAAAGCCGCGTGCGCGGCCGCGATGCCCTCCAGATTGTGCGGCTGGTGCAGCGGCGCGAGCGGAATGAACTCTTCGAGTTCGGCAATGATGGCCGGGGTCAGCACAAGAGGCTCGGCGTAGCGCGGGCCGCCATGGACGACGCGATGTCCTACCGCCTCGATTTGCGTCGACGGGAAATGCGTTTTGAGGGTTGCGAGGATATGGTGCAGCGCTGCCTCGTGCGCGTGGGCGCCGTCTTTCGGGACGAGTTTGTCCTCAAGCTTCTCGCCAGTCCCCGCGCGGAGGGTGAGATGAGGCGATGTCTCCAGCGCCTCGATATTGCCTCTGGCTTGAGCAGTCAGGTCCTCGCCGTCTGCTTCGAACAGCGCGAATTTAAGGGACGAGGAGCCAGCGTTCAGTATGAGAATGTGTGTTGTCATGCGGCCTCCCGAAGAGGTCCTGCGGCCGGCGCGCTGGATAGTTGCCAAGCCCGGTAAAGCGCTGCAACCGCGCAGGAGGCGAGCCTAGCTTTTTCGTTGTCGGCGCGGCTGGTCAGGATGACGGGGACCTTGGCGCCGAGCACAATACCCGCGCCGTCGGCATGCGCAATAAACGAGAGTTCCTTCGCCAGCATGTTGCCGGACTCGATATTGGGAACGATCAGAATGTCGGCATGGCCCGCCACCAATGAGGTGATCCCCTTGGTCCTGGCGGCATCCATGTCGATAGCATTATCCATGGCCAAAGGCCCGTCGACCACGCCACCTGTGATCTGACCGCGCTCGGCCATCTTCGACAGTATTGCGGCATCGAGCGTCGACGGGATTTTGGGCGTGACGGTCTCAACAGCGGAGAGAATACCGGCGCGGGGCTGCTTGATGCCGAGCGCAATCGCCAGATCGATGGCGTTCTGCGTGATGTCGACCTTCTCCTCAAGTGTTGGCGCAATATTGATCGCGGCGTCCGAAATCAGAAGCAGATTGTCCAGTCCGGGAACGTCCATGACAAAGACATGGGACAGCCTGCGCGGGCCGCGAAGGCCGCCTTCCTTCGTCAAGACCTCGTGGAGGATCTCGTCCGTGTGAAGATGGCCTTTCATCAAGGTATCCGCTCGCCCCGCATTGACCAAGGCGACTGCTTTGGCCGCGGCCTCATGCGTAGACCCGGCTTCCACGATTTCGTAGCGGCTGAGATCGCAGCCGGCGGCCTTCGCCGCGTCCTCGATCCGGTGGCGGTTCCCGACCAGGAAGGGTTCGATGATCCCGAGTTCCGCCGCCATGATGGCGCCCTTCAGCGCATGATCCGCTTCTGGCGCGACCATGGCGGTGCGGAGCGGTTTGAGCTTGCGGGCTTTTTCGATGAGGCTGTCGAAATGCCGGTGCCGCGTAATCATCACTTCAGGAACCGGTCCGTCTTCGAAGACGATCTTTTTTGTGGGCGCCAGAACCTCCGCAACGCCCTCGGCGATCAGGGCACCGCTCCTAGCGGTCACGGTCGTGTCGAGTGCGACTTGGTTGCCGGGCAACTTGGCGCGGACCCGGACCTTCACGGTCAATTCATCTCCAACGTGGACGCGGCTGAGGAACTTCAGCGTTTGCGACATGTAGAGCGTTCCCGCCCCAGGAAGAATGTTGCCAAGCACGGAGGAGATCAGCGCGCCTAGCCACATCGAGGGCGCGACGGCCTCCTGCGAAGCTTCCGAGCCCTCATGGGGCAAATGCAGCGGATTGAGGTTTCCGGACGCCCGGGCAAAGATGAAGAGATCGTTCGCCGTCAAAACACGCTTCACGAGAGCCTCGTCACCAACGGCAATCTCGCCGAAGGTTTTGTTTTCATGCATCATGGTGAGCCCTTTCCCCGGCTACCGGCGCCGTCATCCAGCATTTCCATGCCGCGAGCGGCAACAAGCATTGGTCCTGGCACCGCTGGGAAATGTCTTAATGCATTAATGTGTCAGTTTACCAAAGGCGCGGAGTGGTGCACGCGGCATGCCCGCGCAGGCAGGCTCAAAGGCAGTGCCCGCGCTTACTCCGGCGGCACGATGGCATAGGCGATGAGGAGCAGCTGGCCGCGCGGACAAAGCGGGTATGTAAATTGTTCGACGCTGGCGGTCCGCGTCCCTACTAGCGATCGAAGTTCCACGGGCGGCTCAGCCTGGAGACTAGACGTTCGCCAAACTACGAGCGCGCCCTCCCGGCGTAGCCTTTCGGGCGTGATCCAGGTTGCGATCCGCATATCGGCGTCGGTGTAGACCGAGGCCATGGGACCAGGCTTCAAGGCGACGAGGCCGGCGATCCAGAAGGATCCAGCCACAATGCCCATGGGCTTGCCGACGCGGTCCTGCCATATCTGCTGAAATCGCGCCGATATCGCGGCTTGCGGCCAAATATCCTGCGTCAGGCCGCCCGAGATGCATACCTTGACATACGTATGGAGCGCCAGGCTGGCCGGCAATATGCAAAGGAGCGCTAACGCCGCGAGCGCAATGCGGCCGAGAGCGCGCCGGCCGAAACGGTCCCAAGCAATGGCGACCAAAAGCAGGCCGCACAAATTCAGCATCGGAGCGGCCCATTCGAACCTCGCGCCCGAGCCCATGCCTACGACGGTCGCGGCCATCAGCAGATGAGGCAGGATGGTCAAGGTCGCGAGAAAGGGAATAGCCGCTGGATCGAGCGTCGTGGAAAACTCCGAAGGGTGCTCAGGCCCATGCCGCTTTCGCGGCCCGATCAGCCCGGCAAAATACCCGACGAGGGCTACGCTCGACGCGACCAGGAGTTGATCGAAAAGGAATTTCAACGCACCGCCCCTCACATCGGCACTCTGCTTTGCGTAGAGGAGGGGAGCGTATCCCGACCCGGCTAGCCATTGGTAAAGCGGCACAAGAAGGAGGCCAAAGACCGCCAAACCCGCCCAGGGCCAGGGCGTCAGGAGCTGCGAGCGCAGCTTTGGATCGTAGACGATCCAAAGAGCCGCTGTGATGAGAAGCAAGCCCGAGGACAGCTTGGCGTAGAGGCTGAGTGCGCCGAGCGCGCCCAGTATCGTCCACCTCAAGAGACCGGGGTTGGTCCGCGCGCTCCAGAGGACCCAGGCAATGGCGGCCCAAAAGGGCATCATCGCCAGATTATGGTTCAACGTTGTCCCGGCATAAGTCATAAAATAGAGGCCGGCGAGCAGCATTGTCCCGGCAAGTGCGCGGCGGGCACCCATCATCTCCCGGCCAAGCATGAACACACATAGATACGTTGCGGCGACGAAGAGCTCAGAGGTCAAGTAAGAGGGCCAGCCTGTTGCGCCGGTTACGCGCCGGCTCACCTCAAGGGCCCAGCCCGGCAGGTTGGGGTGCTTGTAAGTGCCAATCACCCATTCGTGCCCCCAGCCGTAGCTCTCCAGCGTATCGCGGGGCGGAGCCCAGCTCGTAAGAGTGCGGATGAGCGTCCAAACGGTGACTTGAGAGAGGCAGAATAGCCCCAAGGCAAGGAACGGCCGCTGCAGGATGCGATATTAGGGTCAAGGGCGGCTCCGTATGCGCTTCACGGCGCATGACCAGCGGGCCTTCGGGCGACGGCTGCGGCACTGCGGTTTTTCCTCTTAAGCAACTTCAGCGTGCCCATCATTGAGGCATGGCTTAGGCGTAAGCGGATGGGCAGACAAGATCAATTTGCTTGTGTGTTAACATGTTGCATTATGTTTAAAATGCCCGCTCAGGCGGTTTATTGCGACGAAGCGCCTTGCCCCGGTTGTAGCTTCCCGGCCCGCTAACCGCAATACGCCGGGCTACGCCTCAAAGCAAAGCCGCCGGCGGAGAGCTGAGAACGGGGCGAACAAGCTCACAGCTTCTGCTTGCAAAACGGGCGCTGCCGGGCTTTAACACGGCATTCGCGCCTGGCCGGGCCCCGGCTCGCGCGGGTGCCAGCTAGGAGGCCCTAGAACCATGGCCTTGCGCGTTGTCTTTATGGGCACGCCCGATTTCTCGGTCCCAACCCTGAGCGAGATCGTCAGCGCCGGCCACGACGTGGCGGGCGTCTACACCCAGCCTCCACGGCCGGCCGGCCGCGGCATGGAAGAAAGAAAGTCTCCCGTCCATGCCTTCGCGGAGGAAGCGGCCATCCCCGTGTTCACGCCGAAATCCCTCCGGCGCGCCGAAGTTCAACAGGAATTCGCGGCCCTTGCGCCCGAGGTTGCTCTAGTGGTGGCCTACGGGCTTATTCTTCCGAAGCCGGTGCTGGACGTGCCGCCGCTTGGCTGTCTCAACCTGCACGGCTCCTTACTGCCGCGCTGGCGTGGCGCCGCACCCATTCAGCGCGCAATCATGGCCGGAGACAAAGAGACCGGCGTCATGGTCATGAAAATGGAGGAGGGGCTGGACACCGGTCCGGTCGCGCTTGCCGATTACCTGCTTATCGGACCCGACGCGACGGCGGGCGAGATCCACGATCAGCTGGCGCTGATGGGCGCATCGCTGATGCGGAACGCCCTCGAATTGCTTGAGAAGGGGGAAATCTCCTTTACGCCGCAACCCGCCGGGGGCGTGACATACGCGGCCAAAATCGCCAAGGAGGAAACCCGGATCGACTGGACGAGGCCGGGACCTGAGGTTCACAATCATGTGCGCGGGCTTTCGCCCTTCCCCGGAGCTTGGTTCGAGGCCCTGCTTGCTGGCAAAGCCGAGCGGATCAAGGTTCTGCGCTCGGTTCTGGTGCCGGGCAAGGGAGATCCAGGGCAGCTTCTAGACGCAAATTTGACAGTTGCTTGCGGCTCTCAGGCGGTGCGGCTCACTCAGGTGCAGCGCGCGGGCAAGAAACCCATGGGGGGAGCCGATTTCCTCAGGGGTTTTCCGCTCGGCAAGGGCACGCAATTCGGATAACGGCCGCCGGTCAACGATGCGGGCTGCGGCATCCAGACAAGGAGACGTGACTGGCAGTTGAAGCTAGCCTCCGACATAGTGTTTTTCCAAACGGGGCGGTGCCCGGAGGCGCTCGTGACCAAGCATTTCGTTTTAGGGATTTTCATTCTAGCCGGCACTATGGGGTTGGCCCTGCCGGACTGGATGGCCAAGGCGGAAACAGCTCCGGACCCGGTCTCCGTCATAGAACTTTTCACAAGTCAGGGCTGCTCGTCCTGTCCTGCCGCCGACAGGCTGTTGCAAGACTTATCGCAGAGGCAGGATTTGATCGCCCTCAGCTTCCCCGTGACCTATTGGGATTATCTCGGTTGGAAGGATACGCTCGCCCGCCCGGAATACACCGAACGCCAGCGCGAGTACGCAACCATCCAACGGGACGGGCAGGTCTACACGCCCGAAGTTGTCGTAAACGGCTCGCAGAGCTGCGTCGGCAGCAACCGCGAGGCGATCGAAACCGCGCTTCGCTCGACCGCCGCCACTCTCCGGAAGGAGGCGGTTCCCCTGACGGTGCACCGGGAAGCCGGCCGGCTTCTGATCGAGGCGGGCGCGGCGCCTTCCGGTTCCAGCCATAAGGCGGGAAAGGTTTGGGTGGCTTCGGTAAGGCGCTCCTTGCCGGTTTCAATCGGACGCGGCGAAAACGCAGGCCGCGTCGTCACCTATACCAATGTGGTCCGCCATCTCACCGATGCCGGCGAATGGCAGGGTGCGCCCGCATCCTACGCCGTATCCCTGGGTTCGATCCCGAAAGATGGGGACATGTTCGTTGTTTTCTTGCAGGCAGATACGCTCGGCCCGATTGTCGCGGCTGCCCGGATCAAGGGCTAGCGCCGTATCGTTAAAGGCAAATGGCATATTGGCTGTTCAAGACTGAACCGGGAACCTTCTCCTGGGACGATCAAGTCCGGGCTGGGGCTAAGGGCGAGGAGTGGAACGGCGTCCGCAACGCCCTCGCACAAAAGCACATGCGGGCGATGATACCCGGTGAGCTTGGCTTCTTCTATCATTCCGTCGATGAGAAGCGCATCGTGGGGGTGGTGAAGGTCGTCACGGAAATTCACCCCGATTCGACCGACGCTTCCGGCCGTTGGAACTGTGTCGATGTCGCGGCCGTGGGCGCTTTCCCGAAGCCTGTTACGCTGGCAAGCATCAAAGCCGAGCCGCGCCTCGCGGATATGGTTCTGGTGAAAAACTCAAGGCTTTCCGTTCAGCCCGTTACCCCAGAGGAATGGGCTCTCGTCTGTGCCATGGGTGAGTATGAAGACGAGGGCCGTGAAGCGCCGTCTTCAAATCGCAAAAAGATTCGATGACACGACGGGCCGCCGCGAATTTGTCGCTTTCATGCAAACTCATGCCGGCCAACGCATTGAAAGCTCTTGAGTGTAAGAGGCGGCAGGACATGGTTCAGGAACGGAAAGTTCTAAGATTTTTCAAGGCCTCACGGTGGGTCAGTCTGTGCGCGGCGAGCCTACTGATCTGCGCCGCGCATATGCCGCTCGCCCGCGCGCAGGGCGGTCAAACCGAAGTTTCGAAGACGACCCCTTCCTACCCGGCTGCCGCTGCGCCTACTCCGGCCGCTCCGCCCCCGGCCGTTCCTCCTGCCCCGGCCGCGAAGCCTGTGAGCCCTGTTGGCTCAGGCGCGCACTGGCAAACGGGTGTGGCACAGCCTCCGCAGGCCCCGGTTGCCGCCGCTCCGGCAGTTGCGCAGGAGAGCGATGCCCAGGTGGTGACCAAGGTCAACGACTATTTCAACAAGCTTGAGGATCTGCAGGGCACCTTCATTCAGACCGATCCCGATGGCAAACAGAAGCGCGGCCGGTTCTATTTTCAGCGCCCAGGCAAGATCCGGTTCGATTACGCGCCGCCGAGCAGCTTGCGGATCATATCGGACGGCAGGAACCTCTTCATCGAGGATCTCAACCTGAATACATCCGAGCGTTATCCGCTGGATGTAACACCGTTCCGTCTCTTATTGTCCGAGACTGTCGATCTTGCCAATGACGCGCGGATTATCGGTGTCGAGCAAGGGGACAATTCCTTCATTCTCAATGTCGAGGACAAGAACGGCGATAGCTCAGGCCGCATTCGTCTGTTCTTCAACAAGCCCGATATGAGTCTGAAGGAATGGATCATCACCGATGCCCAGGGCCTCGACACGCGCATTGAGGTTTCGGAGTTGGATCCGACTAAAAAAGTGGCTGAGAATTTCTTTATGGTTTCACCCTTCGGCCTCGACCGGGACCGCTAAGCAGCCCGGCGATGATAAACGCATGACTGAGAGAACGCGGCGGCAGTACAGCTGCCGCTCGCCCGCTGCCATCCATAGACCTTTCAAAATGTTATGTTATTTTCTGGATGGCCTCTCCAATCAAGCGACCAGGCTCTGATTTGAAGTGCCGGCCGCGGGGCTGGAATCTCACCGGTCAGATCGTCGGCGTCGATGACGGCAGATCGGCCCAGTAATTGTTTCGATAGGCCGCCCGCTTTTTCGGGATGCTAGGCTGAAGCGCCCGTCACGTGCTCAGCCAGGGCCGCCAGTTTCGAATCAAGCTTTTGAGCTGCTTCCGTGACCTGCTCATTACGCAGGTGGCTCATGAGCGAAGAGGGGAGATCATAAGTCAATCGGGTCACGCTGGCAGCATCCTCGTAGATCATCATCCGCACGGGCACGTTAAGGCCAGCGGCAAGATCGTGCTTAATCATGGTCTCAGCGATCAGCGGATTGCCGAGCGTATACATCTTGGCCTTGGCGCTCAGCCCCATAAGCTTAAGCCACGCCCCGTGATCCGTCGTAAGAAACCGCATGAAGCCGCTCTCGCCTTCTTTGGCGTGAATCCGTGCTTCGAAATCTGCTTTTCCTGAGGCGCCGGCGATCGTCCCGGCAAGGCCGCCTTCCTCCACCGAACCGGTCGCCGCCTCGAAAGCAGCGACGGTATCTTCGAAAGATCGAGTGCTGACATACTCGTAATGTTGGACTCTAAACTCGTCGATCACGCCGGTTTCCATCTCCAGCTTTGGGCCCGAATGTGTTTTCAGCCGTGGAACGTGCGTCGAAGCCCTGTTGGACCTGCAACCTCCCATGAGCCGGGGCGGTTAAGAAGCAAAGGCCGAATCGCTCCGGGCGGTTCCATCCGGGATGGCCCAAACGGACTTTGCCAGGAGTTCCAGCCGGACAAGTGAAGTTTACCGGGGCGTGTCTACGAGAGCAGATATGCTAGGGGCGCCGAAGCGGTACGCCTTCGAGTTCGTGCCAAAGACTGGACGCCACAAGCCAGGGGAGCACCGATGACCCTTATCAAGACCCGCAGCCACCAGCTGTTTCCCGTGCTCAGTGCCGGCGAAATCGAGACAGCAAAGCGCTTTGCCAGCGGCCCTGAAAGGGATTTCGCACCAGGCGAACTGGTGTTTGACGCCGGTCAGCGCAACGCGCCGGCTTGGCTCGTGCTCAAGGGCTCCATCGATGTGGTTCGCCGGGACGGACTTCATCGCGAGGCGCCGATCGTAACTCACGGCACCGGCCAATTCTCCGGCGAGGTCAGCCAGCTTTCCGGGCGGGAATCGCTCGCTTCCGGGCGCGCGGGTTCGGACGGCTGCACCGCGCTGCCTTTCGATGCGGCACATGTGCGCGCCCTCATGGTCGGCTCCGCCGAGGTGGGCGAGATCATGATGCGGGCGTTCATTCTCCGCAGGGTAGGGCTGATCGAGGAGGGCGGAGCTGGGTCGGTGCTGGTGGGCAGTCCGGGTGCGCCCGATCTCGTCCGGCTGCAAGGCTTTCTCGGCCGCAACGGCTATCCCTATGCCGTGCTCGACGCGACCAGCGATCCAGACGGACGCGCCGTCGTCGAGCGCTTTGGCGTGCTCCCCGGCGAGTTACCGCTCATGGTGTGTCCGAATGGGTCCGTCTTGAAGCGGCCCTCCGATGCCGAAGCGGCCGTCTGCCTCGGCATAACCCCTGAGCTGGACCCCGACACAGTCTATGACGTCGCCATTGTGGGCGCAGGACCTGCGGGGCTCGCCGCCGCCGTCTATGCGGCATCGGAGGGGCTGTCCGTGCTCGTGCTCGACCAGCGAGCCTTCGGCGGTCAGGCGGGCGCGTCGGCGCGCATCGAGAACTATCTGGGCTTCCCAAGCGGCATCACAGGCATGGCGCTCGCAGGACGGGCCTTCAATCAGGCGCTGAAGTTCGGCGCGGAGATTGCGATACCGCTTGAGGTTGCGCGTCTCGAATGCGGGGCGTCCGGGCAAGGAGCTGGCCAGCCCATGCGCCTTGAGTTCACCAATGGCGGTTCGGCGCGCGCCAGAACGGTGGTGGTTGCCTCGGGTGCCCGCTATCGCCGCCCCGCCATCCCAAATCTTGCGGACTTCGAAGGCAGAGGGGTTTCCTATTGGGCTTCCGCTGTGGAGGCAAAACTCTGCGAGGGCGAGGAAGTGGCCCTGGTTGGCGGAGGCAATTCCGCCGGACAGGCTGTGGTTTTCCTGGCGCCGAAGGTGAAACGCCTGCACCTCGTGATCCGCGGGCCAAGCCTCGAAGCCTCGATGTCGCGGTATCTCATCGACCGTATCGCGGCCTTGCCCAATGTGGAGTTGCACACCGGTACCGAGGTGGCCGGGTTGGAAGGTGACGAGGTCAATGGCCTTACCGCCGCAGCGTTTCGCAAGGGCGCGGCGGGCCCGGTTCACACTTGCCCATTGCGTCATCTCTTCTTGTTCGTAGGCGCGGATCCCAACACCGCATGGCTTAATCGCTGCGTCTCATTGGACCGCAAGGGGTTCGTCCTCGTCGGGGCAGATTGCGCTCGCGATGGGTCCCGTGCAATTCTGCCGCTTGAGACCTGTCGGCCCGGCGTTTTCGCGATTGGCGATGTCCGGTCGGGTTCGACGAAGCGCGTCGCGGCGGCGGTTGGCGAAGGCGCTGCCGTTGTGTCTCAGATCCACGGAGTGCTGAGCCTGATATAGGCGGAGGGCATCAAAGCAACCGGCCCCCAAAACTTGATCCGGAACACGCTTTCGCGCGAGGAACACTTCGCCGCGCCTCTTGTTGCGCCTCAGAACTTGTACGCGTCGCCGTGTGTTAACGCCGTAAGTGCACGAGCCTGGACGGCGCCGGAATCATCGCCACGGCCAATAATCTGTCCCTGATCTCGCATCCGCAAGAGATCGGCACGAGACGCCGGAAGGAGAAAGCCCGCATGGCCCCGCAACCGTCGCGCACCGCTCAGCCTGATCCACTAAAGCCAGGTACACCCGCGCCCGATTTCAGCCTGCACAGCACGCCGGACCAGACCGTCTCACTATCGGATTTGCGCGGACGGCCCGTCGTGCTCGTGTTTTACCCTGCCGACTGGAGCCCAGTCTGCGGCGATCAGCTCGTCCTCTATAACGAGCTTCTCCATGAGTTCGGCCGCTACAACGCTCTGCTCACCGGTATCTCCGTGGACGGCGCCTGGTGTCACGATGCGTTCGCCGCAAACCGTAAGCTGCACTTTCCGTTGCTCGCCGACTTCGAGCCGAAGGGTGAGGTCGCCCGCACTTACGGCGTTTACCGCGCTCAAGACGGTACGTCCGAGCGCGCGCTCTTTGTCATCACACCCAAGGGCATCGTTCACTGGAGCTACGTCTCGCCGGTAGGCGTCAATCCAGGGGCGGATGGCATTTTGGATGCTCTCGATAGATTGCAGAAGACAGAAGGCGCCAACTGAACGGCGCAACGAGCCTTCCACCGAAAGAAGGGTTCCACCATGATAAGCCAGTTTGCTCCCCGTCTTTTCCGTCCCGTAAGCGAGCGCGATCATATTCGTGGCGCTGCGGGCGCCCCGGCCACACTCCTGGAGTACGGCGATTACCAATGCCCCTTCTGCGGGCATGCCCACATCGCCGTCATGGAACTGCTTAGCCGCATGGGGGACCAATTCAGGTTCGTATTCCGGAATTTCCCGCTGACCACGATACACCCTTACGCTGAACCGGCGGCCGAGGCGGCGGAAGCAGCAGGCGCGCAGGGCAAGTTCTGGGAGATGCACGATATCCTTTACGAGAACCAGCAAGCCCTCGAGCCTGCTGATCTGTTGCGGTATGCGACCGGCCTTGGCCTCGACATCGAAGACTTCACAGACAGCCTGGCGCATCACGCCTACTACGATCTCATTCGCGAAGATTTTATGAGCGGCGTTCGAAGCGGCGTTAACGGCACTCCGTCGTTCTTCATCAATGGTGTCCGGTATGACGGCTCCCTAGACCCGGAGGCTTTGGCGAGCGCTCTCATCTTGGCTGCAACTCAAATGCCGCCGCTAGCGGAACAACATCGCCGCCGTCCGCGAACGCAAGACGCTTAGCCGATGGGGCGCCCCGGCGCGAATTTCCGGCAATGGGACAAACCGGCCTCCTGCGCGTTCAATACGAAGAGCCCCAAATGAGAACCGGCCGGTCCGGAAAAATATCATGACCCTTGAAGCCGATGTGAAGTTCAAGTCCGCACCAGGCGAAGCCCCCATCGACGCCCTTTGCATCAACACGATCCGCACCTTGTCCATGGATGCCGTGCAGAAGGCCAACTCCGGCCACCCCGGCACCCCCATGGCTTTGGCGCCCGTGGTCTATACGCTGTGGCAGCGCTTCCTTCGCTTCGATCCGGACGATCCGATTTGGCCGAACCGCGACCGTTTCGTGCTCTCGAACGGGCATGCTTCGATGCTGCTCTATTCGATGCTGCATCTTACGGGCGTGAGACAGGTCAGCCCAAACTACGAAGTTCTCCGCGCTCCCGCCGTTACCCTCGACGATATCAAGCACTTCCGCGAGGCAGGCAGTAAGTGTCCCGGCCATCCCGAATATCACTTGACGACCGGCGTCGAGACGACAACCGGGCCGCTCGGACAGGGCTGTGCGACGAGCGTGGGCATGGCGATGGCGGGGCTTTGGCTCGCGCAGCATTTCAACCGGCCCGGCTTCACGCTGTTCGACTATAATGTTTATACCCTGTGCGGCGACGGCGACATGATGGAAGGCGTCGCGAGCGAAGCCGCTTCGCTTGCAGGCCATTTGATGCTCGGGAACCTCTGCTGGATCTACGACAGCAACCGCATCACGATCGAAGGCCACACCGACCTCGCATTCAGCGAAAACGTCGCGGCTCGCTTCCTTGCTTATGGCTGGAACGTAATATGCGGCGTTGACGCCAATGACACGGATCGGGTTGCCCGTGCAATTGAGACATTCCGGAAGGTCAGCGCCGTACCGACTCTCATCATTGTCGACAGCCATATTGCCTATGGAGCACCGCACAAGCACGACACCGCCGCCGCCCATGGCGAGCCGCTCGGAGAGGAAGAGATCCGTCTGGCGAAGCGGAACTACGGATGGCCGGAAGATGCCAAGTTCCTCGTCCCAGATGGCGTGCGCGAGCACTTCCGCGCCGGGATCGATCAGAGAGGCCAGAAACTACGGACGGCGTGGGCGCAGCGGTTCGACGCTTACCGCGCAGAGTATCCCGGCCTTGCGGACGAGCTGGAACGGATGCAAAGGCGTGAACTGCCGGAGGGCTGGGACGAGAGCCTTCCAAGCTTTCCCCCCGATCCCAAGGGCGTTGCCACCCGCGAATCGTCCGCGAAAGTGCTGAATGCCATTGCGCCCCATTATCCCTGGCTGATCGGCGGCGCGGCGGATCTGGCGCCATCGACCAAGACCAACCTCACATTCGAAGGTGCCGGAGATTTCGAGGCCGGAAATTATGGCGGCCGCAATCTGCATTTCGGTATTCGCGAGCACGCTATGGGCGCCATCGTCAACGGGCTCTGCCTGTCCAAGGTTCGGGGGTATGGCGCGACTTTCCTGATCTTCTCGGACTATATGAAACCACCCATCCGCTTGAGCGCGCTGATGGAATTGCCTGCGATATGGATTTTCACGCACGATTCGATTGGCCTCGGGCAGGACGGCCCAACGCATCAGCCGGTCGAACAGCTGATCGCACTGCGCTCCATCCCCGGCCTCATCACGCTCAGGCCCGCGGACGCCAACGAGGTGGTCGAGGCGTGGCGCGTCATGATGCGGCTGAAGCATCAGGCCGCCTGCCTCGTATTGAGCCGCCAGCCGCTGCCGACCTTCGACCGCACGCGCTACGCCTCTGCGAGGGGGCTGGAGCGGGGCGCCTACGTCATGGCGGATGCGCAGAACGGCAAGCCGGACGTGATTTTGATCGGTACGGGCAGCGAGGTTGCGCTCTGCATTGGTGCCTACGAAACGCTCAAGCAGGAGGGCATTCCCGCGCGTGTCGTCAGCATGCCGTCATGGGAGTTGTTCGAAAAGCAGGATCAAGCCTACCGGGAAAGCGTGCTTCTGCCCGACGTCCAGGCGCGCGTTTCGGTCGAGGAGGGCTCTGTCATCGGTTGGGATCGCTATGCCGGAAGTTCCGGCTGCAAGATTGGCATGCACACCTTCGGCTCGTCCGCGCCGATTGGCGACCTTCTGACGAAATTCGGCTTCACGCCGGAGAAGGTGCTCACGGCGGCCAAGGAGCAGATCGCAAAGACCAAGGGACACACCCGATGAACCCTCTGAAGCGGCTCGAACGTTGCGGCCAATCGGTTTGGCTCGATTATCTCAAACGCAGCCTGATCCAATCGGGTGAGCTGAAAGCGCTCATCGAACGCGATGGACTGAAGGGCATTACCTCCAACCCCTCCATCTTTGAGAAGGCCATTGCCGAAAGCGAGGAATACGACGGCGCGATCAAGCAGTTTCTGGCCGAAAGCGACCACACCGTTTCCGAAGTCTTCGAGGATCTCGCCATCGCCGACATCCGGGCGGCGGCTGATGTATTGAGGACGGTCTACGATAGGACGCATGGCCGGGACGGTTACGTCAGCCTCGAATGCTCACCTTACCTCGCCAACGATACCGAAGCCACATTGGCCGAAGCGACGCGCCTCTGGACGGCAGTGGGCCGGCCCAACCTTATGGTGAAGGTGCCTGCGACCCCGGCTGGGCTGCCCGCCATTCGCGCGTTGATCGGGCGCGGGCTGAATATCAACATCACCTTGCTGTTTTCGGTGGATGTCTATGAAGAGGTTGTGGAAGCCTACATCTCCGGGCTCGAAGATCTGAGGCAAACGGGCGGGGATGTCTCAAAGTCTGCGAGCGTCGCCAGTTTCTTCGTCAGCCGCATCGACACTGCGGTCGACAAACGGCTGCATAGTCTGAGCGACACGGCGATAGCAGACCGGTTGCGCGGCAAGGTCGCAATCGCCAACGCCAAGATCGCGTATACCCGCTATCAGGCGCTCTTCTCCGCTCCGCGCTGGGAGAGCCTTGCTGCCTTGGGCGCCAAGACCCAGCGCCTGCTGTGGGCCTCGACGGGCGTCAAGGACCCCGCCTACAAAGACACGCGGTATGTCGGCGAGCTTGTCGGCCCCGAAACCGTCAACACCATGCCACCGGCAACCATGGATGCGTTTCGCGATCACGGCGAGGCGGTGTGCGGCACGATTGAAAGAGATGCCGAAGGGGCCCGCGCAACGCTTAGCGCATTGGAAGAGACGGGCATTTCGCTGAAAGAGGTTACGCAGCAGCTCGTCATCGAGGGCGTGCAGCTATTCGCGGATGCGTTCGACAAACTGCTTGAGGCGGTCGCGAGGCAACGGCGCGCACTCGTGAAGGACAAACTCGATGCCATCGAAATCGCGCTTCATTCCCCGGAGATGAAGTCTGCCTTCGAGGCGGAGATGGAAGCTTGGCGTGCGGGCGGCCTCATCCGGAAACTCTGGGAAGGCGACGCGTCGCTTTGGGACGGCACGGATGAGGCCAAGTGGACCGGCTGGCTCGGAATTATCGAGCGTGAGCTGGCCGATATGACCGGCCTCACCACCTTTGCGGACGAGGTGAAGCGGCGCGGGTTTAAGGACGTTCTCCTGCTCGGAATGGGCGGGTCGAGCCTAGGGCCGGAAGTGTTTGCCGCCACCTTCGGACAGCAGCCCGGCTGGCCACGTTTCCACGTTCTCGACAGCACCGATCCCGCACAGATCGAGGCCACGGAGCAGGCGATAGACATCGCGACGACGCTCTTCATCGTTTCCTCCAAATCCGGCAGCACGCTGGAGCCCAACATTTTCCTCGACTATTTCTTCGACCGCGCCGCTGCCGCCCTTGGCAAGGATAAGACCGGCGAAAACTTCGTTGCGGTCACCGATCCCGGTTCTTCGCTGGAGGGCCGCGCGAAGGATCTGCACTTCGCTCATATCTTCTACGGCGTGGCCTCCATCGGCGGACGCTACTCGGTTCTGTCGAAGTTCGGCACGGTGCCGGCGGCGGCGATGGGTCTCGACGTCAAGCGCCTGCTTGAGACGGCGTTGGAGATGGCGCGAACCTGCGGCCCCGATGTCCCGCCTGCGGAAAATCCGGGCGTTCAACTGGGCGTCGCGATGGGCATCGCGGCAACACGGTTCGGGCGCGACAAGGTCACGATCGTTGCGTCGCCGGCAATCGCCAGCTTCGGCGCGTGGCTGGAGCAGCTTCTCGCGGAAAGCACTGGGAAGCGTGGCCGCGGTTTGATACCGCTCGCAGGCGAGCCGCTTGGGACACCGGAGCACTACGGTCAAGACCGGCTTGTCGTCTATCTGGAGCTGGACGAGCAGTTCGATGCAGAGCAGCGTGAGGCGGTGGCTGCGCTCGAATGCGCTGACCAACCGGTGGTGCGCATTCATGTGCGAGACCTCTGGCATATCGGCCAGGAATTCTTCCTTTGGGAGATCGCGACCGCCGTCGCCGGCGCTATCATCGGCATCGACCCGTTCGACCAGCCCGATGTCGAAGCGAGCAAGCTGAAGACGCGCGCTCTGACGGAGGCATACGAAACGTCCCATCGTCTGCCCGATGAGGCGCCGCTGTTCCGCGAAAATGGCGTCGCTCTCTACGCCGATCCCCGCAACGCTGCCGAACTCGGCCAGCACGGCACATTAGCCGGTTATCTGAAAAGCCATTTTGGACGGGTCCACGCGGGCGATTACGTCGCGCTGCTCGCTTATATCCAGCGCGACGGCGCAAACACGGACCTCCTGAACGCGATCCGTGCGCGCATCCGCGACAAGACTCATGCAGCAACGGCAGCCGGTTACGGGCCGCGCTTCCAGCACTCGACCGGGCAAGCCTATAAGGGCGGTCCCAATTCCGGTGTGTTCTTACAGATCACCAGCGACGATCCCACCGATATCGGCGTCCCCGGACATTCCTACAGCTTCGGCGTGGTTAAGGCGGCGCAGGCGCGCGGCGACCTGGAGGTTCTCGCGGAACGCGGCCGCCGGGCGTTGCGCGTTCACCTCACGGACTCAGGACACGGATTGGCCGAGCTGGAGCGAGCCATCGGCGAGGCGCTCAAGTAGCAGCGGTTCGCAAATCAGGGAGTGAAAACGTGGAAATCGGCGTGATTGGGCTCGGGCGGATGGGCGGCAACATATCCCGCCGCTTGATGAATGCGGGACACCGTTGCGTGGTCTTCGATGCCAACCCGCATGCGCGTGAGGCGCTGGTAAGGGATGGCGCTACCGCGGCGGACTCGCTCGCCGGGGTGGCCGAAGCGCTGAAGGAAAAGCCGCGCGCAGTCTGGGTGATGCTGCCTGCGGGCAAGATCACCGAAGAGACGGTCGAGCGTCTCGGCGCCCTGCTGGAGCATGGCGATATCATTATCGACGGCGGCAATTCCTATTACAAAGACGACATCCGGCGCGCCAAAGAATTGGCCCCAAAGGGCGTTCGCTACGTCGATTGCGGAACCTCCGGCGGCATCTGGGGTATCGAGCGCGGCTATTGCATGATGATCGGCGGCCCGAAGGACGCCGTGGATCGCCTCGATCCTATTTTCTCGGCGCTCGCCCCTGGGCTGGGCGATATCGCGCGGACACCGGGCCGGCAAAGTGACGATGGCCGCGCCGAGAAAGGCTACATCCACGCCGGCCCCTCCGGTGCCGGGCACTTCGTGAAGATGGTGCATAACGGTATCGAGTATGGGCTGATGCAGGCCTATGCCGAGGGCTTCGACATCCTGCGCCACAAGAACGCGAAGGACTTGCCGGAGGACCAACGCTTCGAGCTGAACCTTCCGGATATTGCGGAGGTTTGGCGGCGCGGAAGCGTCATCTCATCCTGGCTGCTGGACCTTAGCGCAGCCGCACTCGCGCGGGACGCGGAGCTCGAAGATTTCTCGGGCTTCGTTCAGGACTCCGGCGAGGGCCGCTGGACCATTGAGGCCGCGATCGAGGAGGCGGTTCCAGCGGAGGTGCTTTCCTCGGCGCTGTTCGCGCGGTTCCGCTCGCGGCAGAAGTACACCTTCGCAGAGAAAATGCTATCCGCCATGCGCTTCGGGTTTGGCGGTCACATCGAGGGCGCCGAACTGAGTGACACCGAGCCCAAGACCGAACACGCACGAAGTGCGCCCGCGGAGGCCAAGGAGTAGCGAAATGGCCAGCAACCGTTCAATTTCGATCACCGACCGGATCCGGATCGTCGAGTGTTCGCCGCGGCACGAGCCCAAGCCGCCCGGCCCTTGCGCGATGGTGGTTTTCGGTGCCAGCGGTGACTTGACCGCGCGCCTCCTCGTGCCCGCTCTCTACAACCTCTCACGGACGCGGATGCTTCCGGAAAACTTCGCACTGATCGGCGTGGCCCGGTCGGAGGAAACTTCGGAGGGTTGGCGCAATCGTCTTTACGAGAAGCTTAAGAGCTATGCCGGCAGCGCCTCGGAGTTCAACGGCGGGCGCATCGACGAGGAGGCGTGGGGACGGCTGGCGGAAAAAATGTCCTACGTTCAGGGTGACCTTTCCAAGCCCGATCTTTACGGAAAGCTCCGCAGTGCCCTCAGCGAGGCAGAGAAGACCCACGGCACGGGCGGAAACGTCATCTTCTATCTCGCACTCGCCGAGAAGTACTTCTGTCACGCGGTTGAGCAACTCTGCGGGGCCGGCTTGATCGAGCAGGCACTCGATGAAAACGGGAAGCCGCGATTCTGGCGCCGGGTCGTGTTCGAGAAACCCTTCGGTCATAGCCTCGAATCGGCGCGGAAGCTGAACGCACGCGTCCTGCGCATGCTGGGCGAGGACCAGATCTACCGGATCGATCATTTCCTCGGCAAGGAGACCGTCCAGAACATTCTCGCGCTTCGCTTTGCCAATGGCATGTTCGAACCGGTCTGGAACCGCGACCGCGTGGACCATGTGCAGATTACGGTTGCAGAAACAGTCGGCGTGGAGCAGCGCGGAGACTTTTACGAGACGACAGGCGCGCTTCGAGACATGGTGCCCAATCACGTCTTTGCGCTGCTCTCGATGGTGGCGATGGAACCGCCAGGCGGATTCGATGCCGCCACCATCCGCGCGAAGAAGGCTGAGGTGTTCGCGGCGATCCGCCCGGTCAAGGTTGAGCTGGCGGTGCGAGGGCAATATGGCGCGGGCACGGTTCAGGGCAACCGCGTCGCCGCCTATCGGGATGAACCGAAAGTTTCGCCCCAGTCCAATGTCGAGACCTATGTCGCGATGCAACTCGAGATCGACAACTGGCGTTGGGCCGGGGTGCCATTTTATATCCGCACCGGCAAACACATGACATGCCGCAAGACTGAGGTCGCAATCCGCTTCAAGCAAGCGCCCCATACCCCGTTCGAGCACACGCCGGTCGAGTGCCTGCCGGATAACTGGCTCATCGTCAGTATCGCGCCCGACGAGGGGATATCGCTGCAATTCGCCGTAAAGCGGCCAGGGCCTGTGGTGGATCTCGCCGGCGTGAGGATGGATTTTCACGAAAAGGACTGGTTTCCAAGGGAGCCTAATGTTGGGTACGAGACGCTGATCTACGACGTCATGATTGGCGATTCGACGCTGTTCATGCGCGCCGACATGGTTGAGGAGGCTTGGCGTGTCGTGCAGCCGGTTCTCGACGCCTGGGCGGTGACGGGCGATGTCGCCATCTACGAATCCGGCAGCGAGGGGCCGGAAGAGGCGGACGAACTCATTGCACGCCAGGGTGAGCGGTCCTGGCGTCCGGCCTGTTCGCCGCAATCATGAGAGGGCAACACAAAATCCGGCTTCTCCTGACGGACGTCGACGGGACGCTCGTGACCAAGGATAAGGTGCTGACCGAGGCGGCCAAGCAGGCGGCGCGCGAGTTGCACGATGCCGGAATTGCGTTATCCATCACGAGCGGCAGGCCGCCGCGGGGCATGCGCATGCTGATCGAGCCGCTCGCCCTGGAGGTCCCCATCGCGGGCTTCAACGGAGGCGTATTTGTCCATCCCGATCTCTCCTTAATCGAGTGCCATAAGCTCGGCGCAGCAACGGCCGGTGAGGCGCTCAAGCTCATTCTGGATCGGGGGTTGGACGTTTGGGTCTACACGGATGACGAATGGCTGATCCGCAACGAAAACGCACCGCATGTGGCGCGAGAGACGCGCACGGTGGAGTTTGGTGCCACGGTGGTGCCGGCGTTTACCGATGCGCATCTGGCGCGCGCCATTAAGATCGTTGGTGTTTCGGACAATCCCAAATCGGTCGCCGCTTGCGAGAAGGCTGTCCGTGAGGCCCTAGGCCAGAGAGCAAGCGCCGCGCGCTCGCAACCCTATTATCTCGACGTGACCAACCCAAGAGCCAACAAGGGGACGGCCGTAGAGACGCTGTCCAGGCTTCTCGGCATAGCGCCCGAAGAGATTGCCACCATAGGCGACATGCCGAACGACGTGCTCATGTTCGAGAAGAGCGGCCTTTCGATTGCCATGGGCAACGCAACCGGTGAGGTGAAGGCGCGGGCTAACGCCGTGACCGCCAGCAATGAAGACGAGGGGTTCGCCAAGGCGGTGCGAAAGTACGTTCTGCATCCCGCAGGAGTTCCAGATGCCCGCTGAGCATGGCGCATGGCGGCCTGCGCTACCCCACGTCCTCGGCCGGCCGGTTATCGCCGTCGTTATGGGCGTGTCCGGCTCCGGGAAAACTACGGTTGCGGCCCTCCTGGCGGCTGCGCTCGGCTGTCAATTCCAGGACGGCGACGATCTGCACCCCGCCGCCAACATCGAGAAGATGCGCATGGGGAGGCCTTTGACCGGCGCGGACCGGATGGGCTGGCTTCACAGGATTGCTGAGGAAATCGACGGCTGGCGCACCAACGGCGAGTCTGGCGTTATGGCTTGCTCGGCGCTGAAGCGATCCTATCGGGACATGATCATTGGCAACCGCCCGGACGTCGCGCTGGTCTACCTCAAAGGCCCCTATGACCTCATCCACCGGCGCATGCTGGCAAGGCACGAACACTTTATGCCGGTCGCTTTGCTCGACAGTCAATTTGCGGCCCTCGAAGAGCCTACGCCGG
Organism: uncultured Alphaproteobacteria bacterium; assembly: GCA_963817705.1. Lineage (GTDB taxonomy): Bacteria > Pseudomonadota > Alphaproteobacteria > Rhizobiales > Rhodomicrobiaceae > Rhodomicrobium. The sequence continues at coordinate 175,232 of CAWFPF010000001.1, read as the reverse complement.
ACGAGCACCCGATCGTTGCCGATATAAGCCAATCGCCAACCTCGATCGCCGCCGGGATCGTGAAAGGGCTGGAGGAGTGGCAAGGCTCGCGGCCGCCGATGGAACCGGCAGCGGGCAGGAGGACGCAATCATGACAGCACCCGCTGAGTTTCGGCTAGAGGTTCTCGCCGATCCCGATGCGCTCTCGCTCCGGGTCGCGGATTGGATGCTCGGGGCAGCGTTGGCGAAAGAGGGCGCCTTTGCCGTATCCTTGTCCGGTGGCTCGACGCCACGCCGGCTCTACGCGCTTCTGGCCAAGCCGCCTTATCTCGAAAGCTTTCCCTGGTCACGCACGCACTGGTTTTGGGGCGACGAGCGCTTTGTGCCTCACGCCGATATCCAGAGCAACTACCGCATGGTGCGGGAGGCGCTGCTCTCCCGCGCGCCCATTCCCGCAAGCCATGTTCACCCCATTCCAACCGAGGGCCTCAGCCCCGAGGCGGCGGCATCCGCGTATGAGCGCGAACTCAAGGCCTTCTATGGGGCGGACCGTCTCGACCCGGCCCGCCCGCTCTTCGACGTGACGCTTCTGGGACTGGGTGAGGATGGACATACGGCCTCGCTGTTCCCAGGCACAGACACGCTCGATGAGCGTGAGCGGTGGGTCGCGGCGGTGTCCGGCGTTAAATCCGAGAGGCGCATTACGCTGACCTATCCCGCACTGGAGAGCAGCGCCCGCGCCGCATTTCTGGTCGCGGGGAAAGACAAGAGCGCGATCTTTGCCCGGCTTGTCAGCAAGGACGGCGATTTTCCGGCGGCGCGGCTTCACCCGGTGGGCGCACTCTACCTTTTTAGCGATGTGGCGGCGGCGTCCCCTGTTTAGCTTCCTCGTCTCCCGGTTATGAGGCGCAGCTCGCTAGCGGCCCGTCAGACCACAACTGCCGGAGCCGCTCCACCAGCCAGCCCCAAACCGCGCAAATAAATAAGCACGGCAGCTTCCAGGAGTTCTTCCGGCGAGACCGGGATGCGCGGTTCGCTATTTTGGCGCCCGAAAAGCGAGGCGATTCCATGCGACAGCGACCAAATGTGCAGCGCGACCATGTGCGAAGGAGGGCGGTCGGCTTCGGGCAGCTTTTCCACAAGCCGCTTCGCGGCGGTGTGCAGCACTTCGAAGCCGCGATCCGCCGACTGCTCCAGCGCGGCGTTCGGCGTTTTCGGAAGCCCGGTCTCGAACATGGCCGCGTAATAGGCAGGCTCGTTGCGGGCGAAAGCGAGATAGGCGCGGCCCACATTCTGAAGCGCCTCAAGGGACGAAGGATTGCCCCCGTGCCAAGCCTTTTCGAGATCGGCAGCAAAGCGTTCGAAACCAAGCCGGGCGACATCGGCCATGAGGTCTTCGCGGTCGCGGAAATGCCTGTACGGCGCGGCAGGGCTGACGCCTGCCGAACGTGCGGCTTCGGCGATGGTGAAACCGGCAGGCCCCTTCTCGCCAATCAGGCTCAGCGCGCTTTGGATCAGCGCTTCGCGCAAATTGCCATGATGATATCCGCGCCGCCCGGGGCCGCCATGTTTCCAGCTCATGTGATGCAGGTTTACATCGCGCGTCGATTCCCGGCAGCTCTTATTTTCGCGAAAGCTTTCCGCGCGACAATTTTTTGAACGCTCTGTTGAGTGGGTGCAGAGTTTACGGTGCCGCCGCCGGGAATTAACAGGCTTCCGGCCGGTTAGACTGCCGAGCAGCCCCATTGGCAAGTCACATCGCAATAAAGCGCAGCATAAGCCTAGCTTTTACGTTCCATGGCTTAGCTTCGGCTTGGATACTTATCCACAACCTCCTGTTGCAGGCAAGCAACAAAACAGCCCTTGCATACCGCTCGCCTTGCTTGAATTTGGATATTATGCAATCAGAAGTTGTTCTGTTAAATGTAAAGCGGGGTAGTTATGTCCAGTTATAGAAGTAAACAACGGGCTGCGTTTTTCGCGTTGCTCAGGATGTTGCGTGTGCCTCTCATTGTTGGCGCTGGCACAGCCACACTTGCCCTCTCCCTCACATCTGCTGATGCTCAGTCATACTCGTCGAGTAATACGGTGGGCTGGGCCTCGACGGACGCTGCAAGCGACCGTTTATCTCAAGTGTACAATGGACAACTTATAGGAAGCGATACATCCGGTAATCTCGCTACGTTGCAAAGCACGGGACTTAGCGTTATTTTCGGGGCGAACACAAGTGTCCGGTCATCACTGACAAGCAGTGCTCTTTCGCTCACGGATGGAAGTAACACGACGAACATCAATGCCTCCTCCGTAACCACGGGCACGCTTTTTGCCTCCAATTTCAATGTGACCAACTTTAACCCAACAAATATCAACGCGAGCGGTAACGGAGCTTTTGGTGGCAGCCTTAGTGTTACGGGCAATCAGACAATTGGCGGCGCTTTGGCCGTTGGCGGAAGCGGCGCACCCGGCAGCAAGCTGACTGTCACCGGTGGCGCGACGGTTGACTCGCTTGCCGTCGGCTCCACATCGAAATTCCAGGGGGCCGCATCATTTCAGAATGGCGCCAGCGTAACCGGCGGCAATTTGAACATCGTCAACACAACGGCCACCGGCGCGTTGACAGTCACAAACGATGCTAGCGTCGGCGGCGCACTGGGCGTTACCGGTGCGGCCACGTTCAACGGCGGTACGCAAACCAACGGCAATGCGATTGTGACCGGGAGCACGCAAACTGGCACACTCGGCGTAACGAGCTTGGCGACGTTCAACGGCGGTACGCAAACCAACGGCAATGCGATTGTGACGGGGAGCACGCAAACTGGCACACTCGGCGTGACGAGCTTGGCGACGTTCAACGGCGGCACGCAAACGAACGGCAATGCGATTGTGACGGGGAGCACGCAAACTGGCACACTCGGCGTGACGAGCCTGGCGACGTTCAACGGCGGCACGCAAACCAACGGCAATGCGGGTGTGACCGGGAACTTAGCGGTCGGCGGCAATCAAACAATTGGTGGAACGCTTGGCGTGTCAGGTCTCGCCACTTTCAGCGGAGGCGTTGCCTTCGCCGCTTCCAATGGCACTGTAACGACACTCGGGACGGGGCAATACACTCAGACAAGCCCTAACGGTGGTGCCATTACTCTAAATACAGCATCCGACCCGGCTATGACCGTAACCGATGGCACCACCCGTGGAACGACAAAGATCGAAAATGGTGACGTCACCGTTGGGAACAGCCTCAGCGTGAACGGCAACACAAAGGTGAATGGAAACTTTGCCGTTGCTGGACCCGCAACGGGGGCTTCGCCCACGACTGTCGACTTTGGGGGAAATCGAATTCAGGATGTCGCGGCTCCAACGCAGAGTTCCGATGCTGCCAATAAAGCTTACGTTGATCAAGGGCTCCTGGCCGCGAATACGAAAATCAACAGAGTGAGCGAAGGCGTTGCAATCGCGACCTCGCTTGCTACTCCAGATAGAACAGGAGGGCAGACCTGGGCAATGGCACTCAATTGGGGTGACTATGCCGGCTACAATGCTTTCTCAGCTTCTGTTATCGCGGCGATTGCCCATGACGTCATGGGGCCCGGCGATATGGTGTCGATCGGCGGAGGGTTTGGTGTCGGTACGAACGGTGGACAGCTTGCTGGCCGCGTATCTGTTCAGATCGCCGGCGGTGGAGGTTATGTCCCGCTGAAATAGCCCCGGTTTGTGGAAGACTTATTCCAGTGTGGAAAGCGGTACTCGCGGCGGCGGCCTTTTGGGCCGCCGCTATGCGTTTCAAATGCGCCTTCGTCGATGCCTTCGAATCCCAGCACAGTTTTGTCCAGGCGATACCTATATTTCGGTATTCCCCAATCCGCGTTTCTCCAGCAACGGCTCGACAGCGGGATCGCGTCCGCGAAAGGCGCGGTAAGCTTCGTCCGGTTTCAGGGTCCCGCCCGACGAATAAATGTATTTGTGCAGCCGTTCCGCGACGGCCGGGCTGAAGATGTCGCCCGCCTCCTCGAACGCCCCGAACGCGTCGGCCTCCATCACCTCGGCCCAAAGATAGGTGTAATAGCCCGCCGCGTAACCGCTCCCGGCAAAAACGTGCTGGAAATGCGCGGGACGGTGGCGCAGCGCGATCGCGTCCGGCATGCCGATGCGTGCGCGCATCTCGTCTTCGAACGCGATGGGGTCGAGCCCCTCGGGCGCCGCCTCGTGAACGCCGAGATCGTACAGCGCAGATGCGGCGTATTCTGCGGTCGCAAAGCCCTGATTGAACTGCCGCGCCGCAAGCACGCGCTCGACAAGCGGCCCGGGGATGGGCTCACCCGTCTCCGCGTGGCGCGCGAACCGGCTCAGCGTCTGCGGTTGCAAGAGCCAATTCTCGAACAATTGCGAGGGCAACTCGACAAAATCGCGGTCCACGCTCGTTCCGGCCAAACTCCCATAGGTCACATCCGATAGCAGGCCGTGCAGCGCATGGCCGAACTCGTGGAATAACGTCCGCGCGTCGTCGAGGCTGAGAAGCGACGGCCGGCCGGGCGAGCCCTTCGTGAAGTTCAGCACGTTGACGATGATGGGAAGCACGTCGCCATCGAGCTTCTCCTGCTTGCGGAAGCTGCTCATCCAAGCGCCGCTGCGCTTCGACGGGCGTTGGAAATAGTCGCCGAGAAACAGCGCGACCGGCTTGCCGCTGCGGTCCATGACCTCCCACGCGCGCACGTCCGGATGATAGACTGGAATGCCGGTCCGCTCCTCGAAGCTCAGCCCGAAAAGCCGTTGCGCAGTCTCGAAAACGGCCGCGATCATATTATCGAGTTCGAAGTAGGATTTCAGCGCCGTGCCATCGATGCTGAAGTCTGCACTGCGCCGCTTTTCAGCGTAATGGTGCCAATCCCAAGCGGCGAGGGGCTCATTGTTCCCTTCGCCCTGCGCGATGGCCTGGAGCGCCACCCGCTCGGCGTCTGCCTTTTCCTTGGCGCGCTGCCAAACGTTGTTCAGAAGCCGCCGGGCATTGGCGGGAGTCTTCGCCATCGCATCGGCGATTTGAAAGTCCGCGTAGGTCTCGAAGCCCAATAGCTTCGCCCGCTCGGCCCGCAGAGCCAAAATCTCCGGGATCAGCAGCCTGTTGTCAGAGGCGCCTTCGTTCTCGCCGCGCGCTACATAGGCGTTATAGGCTTTTTCGCGCAGGTCTCGCCGCTCTGAGAATTCCAGGAAAGGCTCGATGCTAGCGCGCGACAGCGTAATGACATATTTTCCGGAAAGGCCGCGATCGCTGGCCGCCTGCGCCGCGGCCTGCCGGACGAAATCGGGGAGCCCCTTCAAATCGTCTTCGCTTTCCAGCACAAGTTGGAACGCCTTCTCGTCCGCGAGCACATTTTGTGAGAACGCCGTGTTCAGCTCCGAGAGGCGCGCCCCGATTTCTTTCAAACGCTGCTTGGACGCCTCATCGAGCTTCGCGCCGGAGCGAACGAATTTCTTGTGGTAATTCTCCAGGAGCTGGGATTGCTCGGCACTCAACCCAAGCGTGCCCGCCTCCCGGAAGAGCTTGTCGATCCGCTCGAAGAGCTTTTTGTTGGTGAGAATAGCCATGCCGTGATCGCTGAGCCGCGGCGAAAGGGTGCGCTCGATGGTCTGCCGCACATCGTTCGTATCGGCCACCGACAAATTGAAAAACACAGCGGCAACGTTTTCGAGTGCGTGGCCCGCGCGTTCGAGCGCCTCGATCGTATTTGCGAATGTGGGCTCTTCCGGCGAGCCGGCAATCGCGTCTATTTCCGCCAGATGAAGCCGCATGGCTTCCTCGAAGGCCGGCAGGAAATCTTCGTCGCGGATCGCCTCGAAGGGAGGCAGCTTGAAGGGCGTTTGCCAGTCTTGGAGTAGGATGTTTTCAGCGATCACGCCGCGTCCTTTCGGGTTGGCATCGGGGGTGGAGCCAGGGAATCAGGGCCGGATGGCAGGGTCTTGGCAAGTCATCTGGTTGCGTCTTCGCGGGCGGTCAAGGTTTGCGAGAAGATGGCGTCCAATGCCTCGATCGTCGACTTTCGATCCCACTCGTGGCTGGGAGCCGCTTTCCCACCCAATGTGGCCCTCATCTTCCCGTTGCTCCCGCCTGTGTGAAAGCTAGACCCACGGATGGTGTCGCATTAACGCGTTGCCCGCGACCGCCGCTTTTGCTATTCAGATTACCCCTATTGGTAAAACGTAGGTACGGTAACTTTTCCCAAGCTTCACTTTTGAAGTTATTGCGAGCTTCCTTCTGGAGGGGTGCTAGAGTGGTTGAATAGACCGGTCTTGAAAACCGGCATACGCGCAAGCGTATCGTGGGTTCGAATCCCACCCCCTCCGCCAGTCCACATCTAACCTGCTGTAATGTAACGGTTAATCTAGCTCGGTGCAACATCTGTCCCACAAACTGCCCCGCATTCGGGTGGATTATATCGGCCTTCAACGAAAGCGGTACCAGAACGCCTGCCTCAAAGACCACGCGGGCACGGTGCCGGACACGTTGTTCAGCCCCGGCCTGCCCTGTGCTGAAGCGAACAATACGACGGCGCGGCTGCGGAACTGCCGGACACGTTGTTCAGCCCCCGGCCGGCGGCTCCATTCTGGCCTCAGCGGACGAAAGATGGCGCGTCTGGGGAACGCACAGATCGCCTGCCTCAAAGACCAAGGCACGGTGCGGACACGTTGTTCAGCCGCGGCTGGCCGCTGCATTTTGGCCGCAGCGGACGATAGGATGGCGCCGCTGCGGAAGGGCGAAAGCGGTACCAGATCGCCTGCCTCAAAGGCCATAAGGGCACGGTGCCGACCGCGTTGTTCAGCCGCGGCTGGCGCCGCAGTCTGGCCGCAGCGGACGATGCGACGGCGCCGCTGCGGAACGCCGAAACTGCGCGCGAAAAGGAAATTCGTTGAGCATTACGCAAAACCAGAAAACTGGGTAAAGCTTGAAGCCGGGCAGCTCCAAGAGCTTTCTGGGGAAGTTGCCGGGCTGCCATCGGCCGCGAGCGATACCGGCCTCGAAGCGAAGCTCTTCGACGCGCTGATGCTGCGCCTCCAGCTTGCTCGATTGCGCAATGGCCGCGACTTCCCAAAGCTCGCAGCGCGCGTGCGCGAACTTGCCGAGGCGCTTGAGGCGACGGCCGCCATTCCGATGGTCGCGCAGCGGTTGGCGCCGATCCAGGAGATACAGACGGACGAGTTTTGGCAGGACGTTACCATTGTTCGCCTGGAGGCGGTCCGCAAGCAGCTTCGCGACCTCGTAAAGTTCACACCGATTTTGAAGACGAGCGCGGCGATGACGTGCCGGTTCCTGTCCCAATCGGTGGCGGCGGTCAGAGCTTCGAGCGCTTCAAAGAAAAGGTCCGCCACTTTTTGCGGCCGCGCGAAAGAGAGCTGCCCTCCAAAAGCTCCGCTTAGGTTTGGGGTTAACCCGCCAGGACCTCGACGCACTCGACCGGCTGCTTGTAGAAGCCAAGCTTGGCACCGAAGAAAATTATGACGCAGCCCGGCGCGAAGGCCTCGGCCTTTTCATTACGTCTTTGGTGGGTCTGGACCGGCAAGCCGCCATGAAGGCTTTCGAGAGCTTTCTCCGAGGCCGGGACCTCAATTCCGATCAGCAAGAATTTATCACGATGATCATCGAGGAGCTGACGCGGGCGGGCATCATGGAGCCTGGCCAGGCTCTTCGAGTCTCCCTACATCGATATCGCCCCAACGGGCATTCAATCTTTATTTGGGCAAAGCGCTCCCGAGCTAACCCGCATCCTTGAAAGCCTAAAAAGGAGCGCTGCTGAGACCCTGCAGGACGCCTGACGCGGCTTCTCCAGCTTGCTCACGGCGGCGGGTATCTTCCGGAGGCGGCCGTCGCTGCAATGGCGGTTAGGGCCTGGCGCCTAACCGCCACCGTGCGGTCCCGGCACCTTATCCCTCTATGTTTCTGGCGTAAGACGAGCGTGTCCGTGAGTTGGCGCCAGCACCGCAAGCCTTTCTGGTGGCGCAAAGCTCCGATACGGTCCTCTCACGCGCCGGCTCCCTTTTCAAGCCCCTTGGCTCAGGCGCGCTAGCAGCGGGAACGGTCAGTGACGCGCTGACTTTTGGAACGCTTCTGCGATCAGCTTCGTAACCACTTGGGTCTGCGTCACGAAGGTCCGAAATCCGGTCTTGAGCGAACTGTATTTATCGCGTTGCCCGTCACGTCGGCCGGCTATCGCGGCCGGAAACAAATATACAGGCGCCCATGCAAGGATAACGGCCGTGTTGCCGAGGTGATGGCCGCGCCTTGAGCACCGGCCCGAGATGCTTCAGTTCTTGGGCTGCGAGCCGGCTGGAGCAAAAAAAACGGCGCCCGAAGGCGCCGAATCTGCGACGAGTAGTTGTTATTTCAAGGGGACGTAGTCGTTCGCGAATTTATAGTTGACGTGTGCGGTGAGCGTAGTTAGTTCTGCATCGATGTTACGTTGCGCCCCGAAAACCCCTGAAGAGTAGGTGACGCTGTCCGTTTCGATGTGAGAGAATTCGAAACCGATGACGATGTTGTGTTTCAGAGCAAAGTCTACACCACCACCCAAGACCCAGCCGTTATGCGATTGACTCTCGTTGAATCCGGCATACGGCGGTGTCACCGTGCTACTCTGACTTGTATTCGCGTATCCGCCCCTCACATATGGCAGAATATCACCCAGCGAATAACCCAAGCGGCCAACAACTTCGACGATATCATTCACTTTGGCGTGGCATGTATATGCAGGATTGGGGCAAGCGGCCGAGCCAGTTGAAAACGCTCCAAGACCTGAAACCTCGGCCCCGAGTACAAAGTTATTATGGAATTGGTATAACGCACCGATCTGCCCGCCAAACAAGCCGCCATCGAGGTTGATACTGTCGGAGACGCCGGGCACAGTTATGCTTTGGGTTCCCCAAGCGCCGCCGCCTTGAATGCCGAGATAGATGCCGGTCCAAGAGTTAGAAACGGGCGCATCTTTGTACCCGGGTCCAGACGCAGGGTATATATCGGCGGCGTCCGCGCAGAACGGCATAAGCGCAAAAGCGCTTGTCAGCGAAAGCCTCATCAGGCCGATGCGAAAGTTCCTCATACTTACCCTCACCCGTAATGTTCATGCCGCCAGTAAGCACCCCGCGTGAGATGTAAGCAAACCTTACGTGAGTCTTAAGCGAATCATTGGCGAACGCTGTGGCGATTCCAGCACAATCGCCGATTATTTGCGCACATCGGACGCTTTAGGCCGGGAAATACTGCAGTTTATGCTGATGACTATTGTGCTGTAAAAAAGACTAAGCCGTCGGGTGCGGATGCGCTTTATAGTCCGCTCTTTTCGTTCCGGCCCTTAGAGTCCATCCGGGATCATTTTGTTTTCCTGCAAAGCTTTCGCAGCATAAGCCGGATGGATGCCCAGCGTAGAAAGGCAAGGCCGCTGCGATTGAGGCATTCCCAATCTTTGGCCACACACCGGCAACGGTTGAGCCATGCGATCGTTCTTTCGACAATCCAGCGTTTTGGGACAGCGAACTTTCCCACGTCAGCCTCGACCGCGCGAAGGTGCATTTTGAGCCGGCTCAGCGCCGAGGGCTATGTCCTCACGCGAAGCTATGATGGCACTGACCTTATGGTCTTGATGCCGCTTGCGCACCAGAGCGCCGGCCATCTCATAGCCATCGCCCCAGCCGATCTTTCCTGGCTACGGCACGAACACGGCCAAGACGCTCCAGAAAAGGCGGCCGGCCGTTCTCCTGAAGAGTCTCTCCCCCAATTGAATGGAGAGAGACCGTGGATACTGTTGAAAGCATAAATGCTGCGGTCGCCCGCAGGCCTTGGAACAAGGGCAAGATTGTTGGTTCCAAGCCGCCATCGTAGCCCAAGCACGTCTGGGCGATCTGCCACGGGCCGCAAATGCAGCGCACGCGACCTTGCGCTTTCAATCTCGCGATCGACAGCAGCTTCGCTGCTCGATGTGGTGAGCCTGACGGTCGAGGACGTAGCATCCCATGGCTTAACGCCGGTTGCAGCCGTTACAGACACAGACTTGACAGTCTAGCCACCATGATGTACGGGCTGTTTTCCCTACGATCGTGGGGATAGACCGTATTGAGCTGTGCCGGTCAATTGCTCTTCCCCGCATACGCGGGGTCTTAGTCAGTTAGAAAGCGATTTTCGAGGCTGATGCGAACCCTTGAGAACGCTTCCCGGAGGGCCGTGCAGTTGAAGGCTGGGTGACCGTCAAGGCCAAAACCGTTTGCAGCGTCGTCAGCCAAGCTATCATCGGAGAGCCGCAGGAGCTTTTCGATGTCTTCGACGGTGTTGGTTCCCCCCGCGCTCAGCCATTCCTCGGCGATGGCATCGTGCATGTCCCGCGCGTTGCGGTGGGCAGTCCCTTGGAATTCGAATTCTGCTGCCATCATGAATAAATGTCCAAACATCCAGGTGTTCTTTTGAGGCCGCCGGACCATTTCCCGGCGCCAGCGCTAAGGCGCATGGAATTTCGCTTCAGAGGTTACCAACACCGGCAGCAACACCCAATAAGCAGGAACTGTCAGGCTCGGCCCCAAATGGCTAGCCTGACGGAATGACATGGTCCTTACAGGATTGGCAGGATCGGGGCTCTTATCTTGAAAACCTTTAATAAACTTATGCCAGTTGCCGCAACTGCCAACCAGGGCTGCGATCATGTGAAGCACGTTGGCAATAGCCGCCGGCTTTGGCGTGGGTTTTGCGTGGGGGCCAACAAGTAGAACCGCGAACGGCGAACTCGGCGCTTTTTCCTTAATTCAACCGGACACGCAATGGTTAGACTTCTTCGGCTGGGACGAAGACTCAGGCGCATCAATTCACATCTGGCAAGCGGCGTCATGATTGCACTGGCCGTAGTTGCTGCCTCGCATCTTCCGGAAAAAACAGCCTTCGCCACAGCCGGCATAATATTGCTCATGGCAGTTTTGGGGACTGCATCTCTTTGGGGCTGGAGCGCAGGGCTTATCTCAAGCGTGTTCGCCAGCCTAGCCTACGACTTCTTCTTCTTTCCACCTATTTATAGTTTCGAAATCGACGATTGGCGAAATGCACTATCCGTTTTGATCTTTGGTCTCGCCTGTGCCGCCGTATGCCTCCTGGCAGAGCGTCTGCGAGAGAGAGCTCGAGCTGCGCGCCATAGAGAGATTATCACAAAACGGCTTCAGACGATGAGCCAGCATATTTTGAAAGCAAATAGTGCTGGGGCGATCGCTGAAATTGCTGCGAAGAGCATTGGCGTGGCTCTGGGCGCAAAAACTTTCTTGTTGCTTCGCTTGGGTTCTTCAGACGTTACCGCAGTTCATCCCAGGAACGCCCGTCTCAGCGAGAGCGAGCTTGCCGAGGTGAGCCGGCCTGATCATCAGCGGCGGCTTGGCAACCCGATGGTACATGATGGGTTGACTTGCTCCTCGCTCCCGCTTGATGGGCGCCCCAAAAAGAGCGCGGTGCTAATTGTGGGCAAGACCACCCGGCGCATTCGAAGGCCTTCGGATCGAGCGCGCACGATGGACCTTTTTGCCGCCCAGGCCGCTGCAGCGCTCGAACGCATCGCGCTTACAAATGAAATTCAAGAAACACGGGTTGCAGCAGAAACAGAAAAACTTCGGTCTGCGCTCTTAACGGCAATATCGCATGACCTAAAAACGCCGCTGTCCATTATTTTAGGGGCTGCCAGCAGCCTCTCTACACTAAGGTCAAGTCTTAGCGTAGATGCAACGCAGTATTTGTTAAAATCCATCCTCGATGAAGGGCAGCGCCTAGATCAATTCATTGCTAATTTACTAGACATGAGCCAAGTCGAGTCAGAGGCGGTTCGCCCTAAGCGGCAGCCCGTCGATCTTCAAGACGTGGTGGGGAGCGCCTTACATCGAGCGGAACGGCTTCTTTCCGGACATGCCGTTGTCGTTCTGGTGCCTGACGGTCTTCCGATGGTGGAGCTTGACCCGGTCCTCATGGAAAAGGTTTTATTCAATATTCTTGAGAACGCTGCAAAATATACACCGGAGGGAAGCCGGGTCACGGTTTCGGCCGTGGACCAGGGCAATGTGATCTCAGTAAGCATTGCCGATGAAGGACCGGGCATTCCCGAAGGGGAGGCAGAACAGCTTTTCGAAAAATTCCGCCGCATCGAAACGAAGAGTTGGCAACCCGCGGGGACGGGACTTGGACTTGCGATATGCAGGGGGTTCCTGCAGGCCATGGGCGGCTCGATTTCGGCGTCGAACCGCAGCGATGCCAGAGGTGCTGTCTTCACGATCAAGCTGCCGGTGGCCCCGGCGGCGGTCCAACCGCTCCCACCGGCTGCGTTGACCGAATTCAGGCCAGCACATATCGTAATGAATTCCCTAGGTTAGTGTCAGCGGCGATGGGCGATCGAAATGACCAATATGACTGCCTTGTCCGATCATATTCTCGTGGCCGAGGACGAGCCGGCAATGCGGCGTTTGCTGCGCACCATTTTGCACACCCAAGGCTACAAAATCACGGAAGCGCAGGACGGAGGCGCCGCCCTGGAAGCAATCCGTGCCTTTGACAAGATCGATTTGCTGCTGCTGGATCTCGCGCTCCCGGTCATGGACGGTCTCGACGTTATTAAGAAAATCCGGGGATCGGGGTCCGCTCTCCCTATCGTAGTGCTGTCGAACAGATCGGATGAGAATGCCAAGGTCGCTGCCTTGGACCTCGGGGCTGACGACTACGTTACCAAACCGTTCGGAGCGAGGGAACTGCTGGCGAGGATTCGCGCTGCTCTCAGGCATCGCTTGCAGGTGGCAGGTGAAAAGCCCGTTTTTTCGGCGGGAGACCTGAGTGTCGATCATATAAGGCGAGTCGTTACCCTTGCCGGACAAGAGATAAAGCTCACGCCTAAAGAATATGCCCTGTTGAATATTCTGGTTGCCAACGCAGGCAAAGTCTTAACTCACAAATTTATTCTCGAACAGCTTTGGTCTGGAGAAGCGGACACGCAATATGTACGAATTTATATTCGTAGTCTGAGGCAGAAACTCGGTGAGCCCTCTGAGCGTCCACCCTTCATTATCACCGAGCAGGGGGTTGGGTACCGGTTTGTAGACCCTTCTGAGACTGCGCAATCCTAAGCTGGTTCGCCCGGACGTAGCTCTGAACGGCGCATTTCGCTCGGGTGCGGGTCAGCGTTCCCGGCCACAATTCTGCGAAGGCTGCGTTGGCAAATCAGAGACAACCTCTTTCGCATCCGGCATCCTTCCCTCCCCCCTCTTAACCAACGCTCCGCTTCCAATCCATTGCCCATCGCGTGCGCTATCCTACCCGCATTTGCAAGTTTTTTGGACACTGTGCTAAAACCATCACATCAATTCGCCAAAGCTTACATCAATATGACAACTCGCCCAAAAAAATCGACCAATACCTATCCATAACGAAGTTATAAGTTGTGTAGAGGCCTCTATACACCTTTTTTATGTGTGTGAAATTTTCTCCGATCTTAATCTCCATGGCAGTGGGGGGGCCGATTACTCAATCGGCGCCGATCCGCGGTTGGCTCTGGGCCACCTTTTGACATGCACTTGGGGATTTATCATGTGGACTAGTTACAGTATCGGCGGATTGCGCGAGCCGGCTTCTCGCAATAATCCGCAGTCAGCGTGCATCAAGGCTCCCGGCAGAGCACTGCGCAAGGAATGGGTCGCGGGTGTGGCGCTTATTGGGTTTGCGGCCAGCTGTTCGAGCAGCGCCTTGGCGGATTCTTATAAGGACGACGGCTGCGATCCCTACAAGAACTACTCCTGCCTCGACACCTATCTCGGCACTAGCGTGTTAGGGCGGTTTTTCAATTACTACGCCCTCGAATGGGGCCAAGGCGCGGCGCCCACAGATCCGAAGGCCCCTCCAGGCCGCGTAGACGGCTGGCCAAGAACGCCTACGACGGTGCCACCATTGGCTTATACGGAATGGCCGACCGGGGCGATGACCAGCATCGGCGTGACCCGCCCTAATTCGGTCGACAGCCCGCTCATGGTGGCGATCGCGAACACCGACACCGGCAAATGGCTGCAGGACAACCACATCCAGCTTTACGGCTGGGTGAATGGCGGTGGCAACCTCAGCACCAATCCTGGCGGCAAGGGAGCAAACGCTCCGGTGGCGTACACCTATTCCTCTAATACCTTGAACCTCGATCAAGCGGTTCTTTACATCGAGCGCCTTCCCGACACGGTCCAGACCGACCACGTTGATTGGGGCTTCCGTGTTTCCGGCCTCTATGGCAGTGACTATAGGTACACAAACTCCTACGGGTTAGGGAGCTATCAATTTAACAAGTACAACAACGAGAATGGCTGGGACCTCCCCATGGTGTATGCGGACATCTACATTCCGCAAGTCTTGCAGGGCCTCGAATTCCGCATAGGCCGCTATATCTCCATCCCTGATATTGAAGCGCAGCTCGCACCGAACAACTTAACCTACACGCATTCGCTGACCTATGCGTGGGATAACTACACCAACACTGGCATCGTCACTTCGCTTCAAGTCACGAAGCAACTTATGGTGCAAGTGGGCATCGACGATGGCACGGAAACGCCCTTATGGAATCATGGCGTCAAAATCCCCAATTATTTTGTGGTCAACGGTTATGGATCTGACATTTTGTATCCGGGAAACACCTATCTGAAAGATCCGGGCAATCAGCCGTCCGTCGCCGCCTGTGTTCGCTATACTTGGAATGACGGCTGGGACAACATTTATCCTTGCATAGATGGAATCAACAAGGGCAACTGGGGGTATAACAACATCCAATGGCACGGATTTACATACTATCATAAGTTCAACGACCAATGGCACCTCGACTTCGAGTCCTATTACATCAATGAAAGCGGCGTTCCGAACCTTAACAATCCAACAGCCATGTATATCTACAATAACGGCGGAACACCCTTCTCCCCGCAAAACATCAAGCTCAATGGGCCGAACCTAGCCTCTTGCGATCCAAGCAGGGTTACCTGCGACGCTCATACCATCGGTGTGCTGTCCTACTTGAACTACACACCCAATGCTCTGAACAATTGGTCGCTCCGCTTGGAGTACTACGATGACCCGAATGGCTGGCGCACGGCCACTGCAGCGCAGTATTTCGATACCGCTCTCAGTTGGCAGCACTGGCTTTCGCCTCAAATCGAGATGCGCCCCGAAATCTCCTACTGGCACTCCTTTGGCAATGCGGCCTTCAATGGCAACCCGACCTTGGGTATCCCCGGGACTAAGTACGAGATGGTTGAGTTTGCTTCCGACTTGATCATCCACTTCTAAGCAGGCAGCCAATCAACTACAGGAAAAGGCGGCAATCATTTTTGCCGTCTTTTTTCTGTATTCCTCGTAATAAGAAGAAATCGGCCACTTGCAGTCCAGTTTTCTAAATCAACGCTGGCGCGATCATGCCGCTCAGGTTTGGTAACCAATACCTGTTCCGAAAAAGCCTTGATGATATAGTAAAATTTATATTAATGACCCTGGCTAAAGCTACACAAATTTGATTGCGCAACGGATCATAGAACACGATGCTTGCGGCAACCAATATCAGCGGGTTTGTTCTTGTTCATGTTCAATCGAAAGCAACGGAATCCACTCGCAGCCGGCCAGGCTTGAAAAAATTTCCGGAAAGGATTTTCGTTTCTTGGGTATGCCGTCATGTTGAACCTCCTGGAAGAGCAGCTTGTTTCGACGATCTCCACACAAGGGATGAAGGCGCAACGTTCGCTTCCTGAGACGTTGGCCGGCCTTGTCCGCGGCGAGATCGCAAGTTTTTCGTCGCTGCGTCCGCACCAGCGCCACGTATGGCACGCTTTCCTGGTTCAGGTCGCAGCCCTTGCTCTCGAAAAAGCCGGTGAGGCGGCACTTCCGGACCAGGAAGGCGATTGGCGGGTCCTTCTCGAAGGCCTCACACCCGATGCTGGCGGAGAGCCTTGGTCTCTCGTTATCCCTGACGCTGGCAAGCCCGCACTTATGCAAGCCCCCATTCCTGGCGGAAACCTCTCGGCGTTCCGCAAGATCGAAACGCCTGACAGCCTCGACATGCTGATCACCTCGAAAAACCACGACCTCAAAAAGGAGCGCATGTGGCACGCCGGGCCGGAAGACTGGCTTTACGCGCTTATTAGCCTGCAAACTCAAGAAGGCATCATGGGTGGAGGCAAATATGGCATCAGCCGCATGAATGGCGGTTATGGCTCCCGTCCCATGTTTGCCATTGATTTGGCCGGAGACATGGGCTTCCGCTTCAGGAGAGAGGTGTCGATCCTGCTCTCTCTCGCGAGAGAACGCGCTGGCTCAGACCGGCCGGGACCAAAGGCCATTTCGCTCCTCTGGCTCGAGCCGTGGGACGGCTCCACGCAAATCGCCTTTGAAAAGCTTCATCCTCTGTATGTGGAAGTCTGTCGCCGAGTTCCGGCTTTGCGTTGCAGATGGCCGCATCACGGCCCTCGAATCGATGAGCAGCAAGCCGCGCATTGGGGGGACGGAAGAACTCAGGGGGAATACGGGAGACCCTTGGACGCCCGTCAGCATCGAAGGGAAGTCCTTCTCGGTGGGTAGGGCGGGTTTTTCCTATCGGAGAGTATCAGAGGTGCTCGATCCGGAGAAAACACGGCTGCCGGTTCTTGCCCAGGTATCCGGAAATGATCCCGAGGGGATCGCACTTGTTGCCCAGGCGGTTTGCCGTGGGCAGGGGAAGACCGAAGGCTATCACGACCGGCGCATTCCCCTAGGACACGCGCTCAAAAATCAAGACCTCGCGAACGTTGCCAAAAGACGCGTAGATGCTCTGGGTGA
Source organism: uncultured Alphaproteobacteria bacterium (assembly GCA_963817705.1). Lineage (GTDB taxonomy): Bacteria > Pseudomonadota > Alphaproteobacteria > Rhizobiales > Rhodomicrobiaceae > Rhodomicrobium. The sequence continues at coordinate 158,434 of CAWFPF010000001.1, read as the reverse complement.
ACTTAGGCTGGCATTGCGGCTGGCTCTCTTCGTCTTTGCGCAGGGCGGCCCGGAAAAGGTCGCTGGAGACAAAGACACCACGAGAAAATTCGTGGAACCCTATCTTGAGCGTTTTGAGAGGGGAGCCGATGCCGGCTTTTTTCCTGACCTGCTGGAAGAGCTGAATGCTCCTGAAACCGAGCGGGAGGACATCCACAAAAATTGGCTGAAGGACCAGCTGACATTTGCGCAGAGGGTTTTGGCGGAACTCCTTCCAATCGCTCCCCCATCCCGCCAGCCGGAGATACCAGGCAAAATCGCAGGCAGGAACTGCGCTTTGGGCAAAACTGGCGAAAACTCCTCCTTTTGAGTTTGCTTTTCCGGCCCGCACTCAAGGAGATTCGGAATGATTTCGATAGATACATCAGAAGCCAGCCGCACCCAGCCGCTGCTTTTATCGAGCATTATCGGAGCAATCGGACATGTTTTGAGTGCCGCATGGTTTCCGCATGTCCATCGCAGCAATCTAAAGCGATTGGGTTTGTCTTCTCGGTCCGCGGGGGAGATAGCCGGCCTTCGCGTGCTTATCGACGCAGGCGCAGCAGTCGAGGCCATGAACCCCGCGGAAATGAGAAATTGGATATTTCTCGTCCATTGCATGGCGGTTATGAGCGCACCCGACCGCGATCCGCACAGTACGTCGAACGGAGCCAAACCCGGTTTCGTTCTGCATCGCATAGGCTACGGCGAGACGTGGCTTGGCAGGTTGCTGGAATCACAAGGGCCAGCATTCGAGACGCTTCTGGAACGCGCCGCCAGCCGGATGGCTCGGGCCGGTGTAGCCGTGAATTGGTCGAAAATAGCTCCGCTCGTTCTGTCAACAGAGCCAAGAAGTTCATGGGCGGAAAACGCCCGTATCGCGATCAGCCGCGACTTCATGATCGCCACAGCAACAAATCTTTCCAAGAAAACTAAGACGACGGCAACTGCCGACACTCCCGCGATAGGCCAAACATTCTAATGATCGAAGCGCGCTTTATTCAGATCCATTGGCTTGCAAGCTACCCCGGAACGCTTCTGAACCGGGACGAGGCAGGCCTCGCCAAATCGCTCCCCTTCGGCGGCGTCATGCGAACCCGAATATCCTCTCAATGCTTGAAGAGGACATGGCGCAAGGCCAACGACAGCATGAATATCGCTCTGATCGAGGATATTCACAGTGGTGAGCGGTCGCGGGAGCATGTTGAGCGCCAGGTCATATCCGGTCTCGCGGAGGAGAGCGGAAACGCAGCCGAGATTGTCTCCGCTGTGGGGCTCGCTTTCACCGAAGCGCTCTACGGGGACAAGGCAAAAGATAAGAAGAGCCGGCAAGCTTTGCTCCTGGGATGGCCCGAGATCCGGTACATGCGCCGCGAAGCGAAAGCGATCATAAGAGCGTCCCGCGACCGCAAGGATGCTGAGGCACAGTGCAAAGAATATTTTGCGAAAGATGGCATCCGCCGAGTCTTTCGCGCGGTGAATGCCCAATGCATCGGCGGTGCCGGCTTTTGAGGCCGCATTGTTCGGACGCCTTATCACTTCCGATCCCGAAGCGAATATTGAGGCATCGCTTCATGTGGCACACGCTATTACAGTTCATCAGGCAGAGAAGGAACTCGATTTTCTAACGGTGGTCGACGATTTGAGGCAGCCCGGCGAAGATGCGGGGGCAGCCGGTATTTTCGAGTCGGAACTTACAAGCGGGCTCTATTACGGATATGCCGTTATCGATGTGCCGACCCTCGTCTCGAATTTGACGGGTAGCCCGGCGAAAAAGTGGCTCTCGCCGGACGTAGACAGAACGCTTCCGGCGGAAGTGGCTTCACGTCTGCTCCATTTGATTGCAACCGTAAGTCCTGGCGCAAAAAAAGGATCAACGGCTCCCTACGCCTATGCGGAGACAATGCTGTTGGAGGCCGGAAATAGCCAACCGCGGACACTGTCAAATGCGTTTCGCAATCCGGTGAGCTTGCGGAACAACGTCAGCGAGGAAGCCGTCAAGGCTCTGAGCAAGCATTTGGCTGCCCTCGACCAAGTCTACGGGAAACGTGAGGCACGGGCTGGGTTCTGCGTCGGCGGACACAGCTCGCTCATCGAGTTCGCGGGCGGAGCGGGCAAAACCTTGGTCGAGCTCTCAGACTGGGTGAAGAACGCTGTGGCGACAGGCCGCGTTTGACGATGGAACGGTTCCTTGTGCTCCGGCTCGAAGCGCCGCTTATCGCTTTTGGCGGCGAGATGATTGACAACTATGGCGTGATTCGCCCCTTCCCTGCGAAATCGATGATTACGGGCCTCCTTGCGAACGCGCTTGGAATTGAGCGGCAGGATGGAAACACACTTCAAGCCCTCCAAGATAGCGTCATTATGGGAAGCCGAATTGATGGGGACCAATGGTTGCTTCGAGACTTCCAGACAGCGGAACTTGTAAAGAGTGAGCAAGGCTGGACAACGCGCGGAAAAGTTGAATCCCGCGGGCGCAGCGCTGGCACTTACTCGGGGCCGCATCTCAGGTTCCGTGACTATTGGCCGGATACACATGCAACCGTCCTTTTCCGGTTGTTGAAGACTGGCCCGTTCACCATTGAGGATATTGAGAATGCGCTCCGTGGCCAGGCCCGTCCGCTCTTCGTGGGCCGTAAGTCTTGCATCCCGTCCTCGCCCATTCTGAACGGGGACATCGCAGCCAAGAGCGCATTCCACGCTTTGATGGCACTTTGGGATGATCGCCACCTTGGGCCGGCGCGCTTGCAATGGCCGGCTTCAGAAGGACCTGATGAGACCGACCCGCTCCTCCGCGATTTTGATCGCTTCAGCATCGAGCCGATCTGTGATGAGCGGAACTGGATCACCGGTGTCCACGCGGGGCAAAGGCTCGTCCACGTACTTGATGTGGCTCCAAGCCTTTGGAGGCAATTCTGATGCCCTCCACGGAACTTCCTCTGGTCTCCTTTTCGGTGAACCCTGTTCGACTGATTTCTATTGCTGCTGCACGGAAGACTATTCCACCTTCCGGAGACTTGGGGTACGCGATCCATCAGGCCTTAACCGAGACCTTTGGAGCTGCTGCACCGAAGCCTTTTCATTTCTTTGAGACCCGTGATTTCAAGCTGCTTGCTTACTCACGTTATACGGTGAGCCAGCTCATCGATTTTGGGCTTCAGCAGAAGCAAAAAGCGAAAGGGTGGGAGCTTTCTTCTGCTGCACTCAATTTTCCGGCGATGGAGGCTGTCCCGCTTCGCCGACCTTGCGTGCTTGGCGATCGCTATCACTTTGCCGTCCGGACCCGGCCCGTTACGCGCATAAGTCACGCGAAGGAGCGCGGGCTCTCGCGAGAATGCGACGTCTTTCTTCACGCGATCGCGCACAAGACCGCAGAAGCGTGGCTTGACAGGCAGACGGTGTATCTTTCTTGGTTTGGAGAGCAGGTTGCCAACGCTGGAGCAAAGGTAGGCGAGGTTCGGATACGATCTATGAAAAGAACGCAGGTTTACAGGAAGGGCGCTCCCTCTCTCGATGGGCCTGACGTTACGTTTACTGGCACTCTTGAAATCTCCGATGCTGAGATGTTCAGTCAGTTCGTCGCGCGCGGAATCGGAAGACACCGCGCTTTCGGATTTGGAATGCTGCTGCTTCGCGGCAGAAGTCCAAACAAACACATGATATGATCGAGGCGCTCATGGCGCCTGGATAAGCCTTGTTTCCCTTCAATGAGGGGATAGACCGCAATATCTGGTACATAAGAGCAGGTATTATATTGTTTCCCCGCTCACGCGGGGTTTACGCAAAGGCCCGCATTTGGCGCTATGCCAACGGCGGTTATCATTTTTTCTTGCGGCTGTATCGATACAGCTGCACTTTCTCCATCGTAACCACGCCGGTCGTGAGTATTTGATCGAGTATCTCCATAAACGCGTTCACTTTTCCTTCGGTATCCATGATCTCAACAACGACCGGCAAATCTCTTGAAGTCCTGAGCACCTTTCCTGGGCTCAGGCCGCTTGTTTTGCCATAACCCAAATAGCCGCGGAACACAGTGGCACCATCGATGTGCGATTGTTGAGCCTGAACGACAATCTCTTCATAGAGCGGCCGCCCCTCATATTTGTCGTCTTCCCCGACAAAGATTCGCAATCGAACAGCTGTATCGACGTGACGCATGCGTAAACTCTCCTATGGCCGCACCCAAGGCGAAGGGCATATATCAAAAGAGATCATGTTTTAGGTTTGAAATAAATGATCCTTGGCGATCGCGGAGGGCAAGGTGTAATTCTACTAGCAGGGCACTATGTGCCCCGCACGCACTCCGGACGTCTTTTTCACAGTACGCCTCAGAATATCGTGCTTATTTCCTGTGCATTCTGAATTTTGATAACCAATATCTGAGCTATGACCGGTAAAAATAAATCTCTTTTGCCATATGCTCTTGGTTTGGACAGGGTGGCACTGAATCAACCAGCGCTGCTATATTTGTAGCAAACACAACACAGTGCGCTCAATTCAGTGCACGTTCCTGGATACACGTGCTTTAACCCTTCAAATTGTGATTCTCTTGTAGGATAAGTGGGCATCCGCTTCGTATGGGCATGGGCGGGGCGTGGGTAGGGGATGATCGCTAAGAGTTGCTTCGCGGCCCCGATAAAACGGGGTGTAAGACAATGTTGCTTTGCGCTTGGCGTGGCCGGATTGATTGGACTTCAATCTTGCGCTGTGGGCCCGGATTTCCAGCTCCCGGCCGCTCCTGAAATCGGCACATTCACGGCTGACCGGCTGCAAGTTTCGAACTCGGCGGGGGGGAAGTCGCAGCGTTACGCGATCGGGCTGGATTTGCCGGCCGAATATTGGACGCTGTTTCACTGCACAGCCTTGAACAGTCTCGTCGATCGTTCGCTCAGGGATAATCCGAATATCGACGCCGCCCGCGCCGCCCTTCGCGTGGCGCAGGCCAATATGTATGCGGAAGTTGGCCAGCTTTTCCCGATGGCAACCGCAAATTACAGCGGTACCGGCGGAAGAGTGGCGAGTCAGGTCTCGTCACCTCTGAACTCTTCCAGCAACTACTACACTCTGCATACAGGCCAATTCAGCGTGTCCTATGTGCCCGATATCTGGGGCGGCACGCGCCGGCAGGTCGAGAACCTCGAAGCCGTCCGCGATAATCAGCGCTTCATGAACGAGGCGACGTTCCTCACGCTGACATCGACCGTCGCTCTTGGCGCAATCCAGGAAGCATCGCTCCGGCAACAGATCGGCGTCACGGATCGCCTCATCGTCATCGCGCGCGAGATTCTCGCCAAAATCAAAGTGCAAAAGGAGGCGGGCCAGCTGACCGGGCTGGATGTTGCGGGGCAGGAGGCGCTCGTCGCTCAAACCGAGGCCACATTGCCGCCGCTCCGCAAAGCGCTCGCGCAGCAACGCGATGCGCTCACGGCTTTGTCCGGCCATCTTCCGGGCGAAGGCTTGCCGGAGCGCTTCGAGTTCAAGGACCTCAAACTGCCGCGCATTCTGCCGGTCAGCCTGCCCTCCAAGCTCGTTACACAACGGCCGGACGTCCGCGCGGCGGAGGAAAATATGCGCGCGGCCTCGGCGCTGATAGGCGCTGCCATCGCCAATCGGCTGCCGAATTTTTCGGTGTCGGGCGACATCGGAAACAGCGGGACCCAGTTCAAGAATATTTTCAGCAGCAACCCCGCCTTCTATTTCTACACGGGGCTTGCGAATGCATCGCAAACCATCTTCGACGGCTTCACTTTGCAACAAAAGCAAAGGGCGGCGGAAGCGGGCTTCGATCAAGCCGCGGCGCAATACCGGCTCGCGGTGCTGACCGCGTTCCAGAACATGGCGGACTCGCTTTACGCAATCAAGCACGACACAGTCGCTCTCCAAAAAGCGATTTTGGCCGAAGAAGCAACCTACAAAGCCCTTCATCTCACGCGGATCCAGCTCGACCAGGGGCAGATCGCCTTTCCGCAACTCCTGGCCGCTCAGACATCCTATCTGCAGGCGGAGTTGACGGTCATTCAGGCTCAGACGAACCGGTATGCCGATACGGTCGCCCTTTTTCAATCTCTGGGCGGCGGCTGGTGGACTCGCGCTTCGCCTCCACATCCAGGCGCGCCGGAAGGTTGGCTTGCCAGTGTCATAGGTGGGACCGATCCCGTTGCGACAGAGTATGCCGGAGCGACAAAAAATGAAGCACGGTAAGTGGCGGTCTACGGGCAAAGCACCAGGAGTTCTTCCATGATCTCAATGCCATGCAGGCTGTTCCGGTTCACGCCCACTGCTGTTTTGGTAAGCGTAGCAGTCTTGGCCGGGAGCCTATCAGCAACAGCAAAGGACGCCGCGCAACCCGAAGCCGAAGCGATCGTCGAACTATCCGAGACTCAAGTTAGGTCCATCAAGAGTGAACCAATCCGGGAGTATGAGTTTCCGCAAGTGCAGCAGGCCGTTGGAACGATTGACTTCAACCAGGAGCTGCTAACGCAGGTCTTTACACCTTATCAAGGCCGTATCCTCAGGGCATTTTCAAGTGCCGGAGATCGAGTTAAGAAAGACGACACTCTTTTTACCATCGACAGTCCAGACCTGGTACAGGCCGAGTCAACCCTTATTGGCGCCGCAGGAGTACTTGAACTAACAAGCAAGACTCTCGAACGGCAGAGAAACCTTTATAAGCAGAGCGCGGCCGCCCAAAAAGACTACGAGCAAGCGATTTCGGATCAGCAGTCTGCCGAGGGCGCCTACAAGGCTGCACGCGCAGCAGTAAAAGTGTTTGGCAAGACCGATGCCGAGATCGACAAAATTGTCGCGGAGCGCAAAATCGATCCCGCTCTTGTTGTCCCGTGCCCAATCGAGGGGCTGATAACGGCCCGCAATGCGGCTCCGGGACTTTTTGTTCAACCTGGCAATCCACCCCCCGTGTTTATCGTGGCCGACACCTCCACGATGTGGATGCTTGCGAATGTCGCGGAGAAGGACGCACCGGCACTCAAGGCCGGGCAAGAGGTGAGAGCGACAGTTTCGTCGCTGTCCGGCCGCGTTTTCCAGGGCAAAATCGTGACAATTGGCGCGACTGTTGATCCCAACACGCGGCGTGTACTCGTCCGGTCCGAGATCGCAGACCCGAAAAACGAGCTTCGCGCCGGCATGTTCGCAAACTTCGAAATCACAATTGCCCCCCCCAAAAGATCACTCGCTATCCCTCAGGATGGCGTCGTTCGCGAAGGTGACGGCACCATGACGGTTTGGGTGGCTGTAGAGCGGCGCAAGTTCATGAAGCGCATCGTCAAAACAGGCTTGATGAGCGCCGGATTAACAGAGATCCGCGAGGGCCTGCAGGCTGGCGAGCTGGTAGCGACTGATGGCTCAATATTCATCGCCAATCAGTACGTCAACGCTGGCCAATAAATCAGAGCCCGTGAGTCGATCGAAAGAGGTGTTTTGTGCTTAAGGCTCTCGTAACATTCGGTCTGACGAGACGGCCGGTCGTCCTTCTTCTTCTCCTGGCATTTATTGTTGGGGGTGCAGTCGCCTTCACGAAACTGAGTATTGAAGCCTACCCCAATCCTGCGCCGGTTATCCTGGAAATTACGGCACAGTCAGCTGGACTTTCGGCGGAGGAGATGGAGCGTCTCTACACCATTCCAATGGAGGTGGGGCTCGCACCAACGCCAGGGGTGAACAACATTCGCTCGACGTCTTTCTACGGTCTATCCTTCGTTCGGGTGACGTTTGAGTATGGGGTTGACTATTACTTTGCGCTGCAGCAAGCGCAGATAAGTCTACTTCAAAATGTCAACCTTCCAAACAATGTGCAGCCTCAAATTCAAGCCTCAAGCCTCGTCGGCGAGATTTACCGCTATCAGGTCTCCGGGCCAAAACACATCGGCATCACCAACCTGCGCACGATTCAGGATTGGATTTTGCAGCGGCGTTTCTTGACAGTCCCGGGCGTCGTGCAAGTCAACACTTGGGGTGGCACGACAAAGGAATACGAGGTCGAAGCCGACCTGGACAAGCTTGAAGCTTATAATGTGACTTTGGCTCAGCTCGTAAACGCCGTGAGCAACGCAAACATCAACGTTGGCGCACGCACCATAAACATCGGTAAGCAGTCTGTTAATATCCGTGGTGTCGGGCTAATCGATGACGGCGGCAATACGGACTTAATCCTCGGACGCAAAGGCGAAGATATTGAGAACATCGCGCTCGGCCAGTTCGGGGGAGTGCCACTTCAGATTAAGGATGTTGCAAGAGTTTATGTTGGTTACGTGCCTAGGCTTGGCAAGGCCGGACGCGACCAAGAGGATGATGTTGTCGCAGCTATTCTTGTTATGAACCGGACATTGCATACAAACGACGTTATCGCACGAATTAAAACTGAAGTAGAAAAAATAAACACCGATGGTACATTGCCACCAGGAGTGAAAATCGTTCCTTTTTATGATCGATCCGGTCTCGTTTCTGTGACAACCAGCACAGTTATGCATAATCTTGTTGTTGGTTGTATTTTAGTGTTTCTTATTCAGTTAATTTTCTTGGGAGATTTAAGGAGCGCAATCATCGTTGGTGTCAACATACCGTTTGCCCTATTTTTTAGTATTATTATACTTGTCTTACGGGGAGAGGATGCAAACTTACTGTCATTGGGCGCCGTCGACTTCGGCATCATAGTCGACTCTGCCGTTATCGTTGTAGAAAATATATTCCGTGTCTTTCAGGCGAAAGAGCGGCAACAACTCCTGAGACGGCCGACGCCGATAGACGAAAACGGTGCTGGCGCCAAGAACGTCAGCATGATTAACCGCATACGCCTTATCTACATCAGCGCCACGCAAGTCGATACGGCAGTGCTCTTCTCAACGGCCATTACCCTTGCCGCTTTCGTTCCACTCTTCACGATGCAGGGCGTGGAAGGTCAGATTTTCAGCCCGATGGCGAGGACCTACGCGTACGCGCTTATCGGAGCCTTGCTGGCGACGTTCACGATTACGCCTGTGCTCGCTTCCTTTCTCATCCCGGAGCATGTCGAGGAGAAAGAAACCGTCGTCGTTCGAGCTATTCGCGCCGCCTATACCCCCGTGTTGCAGCTTGCGCTCAAGGCACGCAGATTGACCGTTATATTCGGCGTGGTGTTCCTCGTCTTCAGCGGATTTCTGGCAACGAAGCTGGGAACCGAGTTTCTCCCGGCGCTTGAGGAAGGAAACCTTTGGATTCGGGCTTCAATGCCGCCGACCATCTCGCTCGAGGCTGGCATGCCGATCGTGAACCGCATGAGGGAAATCCTCAACAGCCACCCCGAAGTCATAACTGTCGTTTCGCAGCACGGCCGTCCAGATAATGGAAGCGACGCGACCGGTTTTTTCAACGCAGAATTCTTTGTTCCTCTAAAGCCATTCGAGGAATGGACTCCTGGCCGTCTAAAGGAGGATCTGGTCAAAGACCTGCAGAATGAATTCGCTGCTGAGTTCACGGGTATTGATCTGAATTTCTCTCAGTATATTCAGGACAATATCGAGGAAGGCCTGTCGGGTGTGAAGGGCGCGAACTCGGTCAAGATCATAGGCCCTGATTTATTCAAGCTCGAAGACCTGGCCAACCAGGTAAAGCGGATCATGAGCGATGTCCGGGGCGTGACCGATCTGGGCATATTCCGCGTCTTGGGGCAGCCGAATCTCAATGTTAAGGCAGATCGTGAAAAGGCGGCCCGCTTTGGGCTCAACTCTGGTGATGTGAATAATTTCGTACAGACCGCTTTCGGCGGGAACGTCGCAACCATCATTTACGAATCGGATCGCCAGTTTGGCGCTAATGTCCGGGTTGCGCCGAAATTCCGTGACTCCTTGGACGCCGTCCGAAACGCAAAGATCAACTACACGGCGCCCAATGGCACAGGGTACATCCCGCTGAGCGACGTCGCCGATATCACCCTCGACACCGGCGCCTCGTATATCTTCCACGAGAGCAACCGGAGATTTATTCCGATCAAATTCAGCGTGCGCGACCGCGACCTGGGTAGCGCAGTGGCAGAGGCCAAGGAGAAGATTGCAAAAGCGGTCACCATGCCGAACGGCTACCGCCTGGAATGGGCTGGAGAATTCGAGGAACTCGAACAGGCGCAAAAACGGTTATCGATCGTGGTTCCGCTGAGCCTGCTTCTCATTCTAGGTTTGCTCTACGCGCTCTTCAATTCAATCCGCGATAGCCTTCTCGTGCTGACCGGTATCCCATTTGCGGTCGCAGGCGGAATTATTGCTCTTGCAATATCAGGTGAGGCCTTCGGGATATCAGCCGCCATCGGCGTCGTGTCTCTGTTCGGTGTTTCAGTCATGAATGGAATTTTGATCATGACTTACTTTAACGAGTTGCGGCGCTCCGGTGAAAGCACACGCGACGCCATGTTTCACGCAGCAACGCAAAGAATGCGTCCCATGCTTATGACGGCCCTTTCAGCCTGTATCGGGCTATTCCCCGCTGCCTTGTCGACGGGTATTGGAAGCCAAGTACAAAGACCCCTGGCGATCGTTGTCGTGGGGGGAATGCTCATTGGGCCGATCATGCTGCTTATCGTCGTCCCGGCCCTTCAAACCTTATTCCTCGGCCGCGGAACCGAACAAAACGACGAAACCCCTGCCGAAGAGGAAAGGTCTGCCTAGCGGATGCGCGGAAGGTGAGGATCGGCCGCAGCAACGCTACACCGCTGAGCAGCAGCGAGCGGTTCACCGTGAGAAAGGCCTTTACCCGCAAAATGCGGAAAGGTTGAGGGAGTTTTAGACCTCACTACGCCCTACGATCCCGGTCAGCTTTGCAACATCCTACCAGAAGCTCAGCCGCAATTTAATGTAGCTGGATCACTTGGCGCGGATCAGCCGGGCCTGAAGCAGGGTCAATCTTCCCTCGGCATCATATGTGGCGATGATCACTATCTCCGATTTCGATAGCGTATCGCGACGATGGTCATCGGCCGGGAAACCGGTATTGCCGACGCCACCCGTGCTTCAGGCCTTCAGCATCAGCTTCCCGGCGCGTCGCCCATTCCGTGATGGCCCTTATCGAACCGCGAAATCCCAGGCCCTTGAGGCCGCGCCAAAGGTCCGACCGTTGCTGGCTGGCCGGCCATTGACTCGAGCTAACGAAGTTGGAGTTCCAGCACGCGTTCGCGAATCCAAAAAACGTCCGATTTCTGTCCCCGCTAGACCTTGCGAACCAGGCTCCGGCCGTGGCCGTTCAGCAGCACGACCTCCTTGATCGATGTTCCCCTCAGTCCGTTGGCTTCAGCGGCAAAAGCCCTACCGCTAGCACGGGCCGGGCCACAGCCCGCCCTTCGGTCCGCCATAATATCGCCAGCAGATTTTAGCGGTCTCCCGCGCGTGCCTCACCTTAGCGTGGTGGCATTTACGCGAAGCGGCTCGATGGACATCGCCTGCGTACGCCAAAGAGACTAGAGCAAAGGCGCCGATCAAGAAGAATAAAGCATACCGGATCATACATTCCCCCAAACTACCCGTTCTTTCATTGGAGTATTCGTAATCGCTACGCGATATAAATCAGGGGTTGCAGCCGTCGTATTTGGTGGTGAAGTGCCAAATAGCCTCAACGCGGCCGGTTTTGTGTAGGATGGCGTCAAGCTGCTGCTGGAACAGGCAGCTGGTTGCACCGTATGGGGAGCAATCCGCAGCTATTGGTTTACTTGAGCGGCGGCGGAGCTAAAATGCGGTTGTAGTAACGCCGCCGCAGCGAAAAAATTAAAGCCTGTTGCTTTGGAGCGACTCCGCGGTTGAGCGTGATCGCCTCTTCGTAATGATTCGAGGGCATGATCACGGCACAGATGATACGGTCAGACCGCCGGCCGCTCGCCGAATTTGAACCCTATGGGTTCTTGATCATCCTCGGGTTTATTTTCGTTCTTCCGCTTCTCGGCCAGAACCTCGGATTGAATTTGAACTTTATCTCGACATTCATTTCGAAAGTTTCAGGTGCGATCGCCAGCGCGATCCTAGCGATGACCGGCTTCGGCTAAGGGAAATGCCGTGAGCAAAATCCCTGAGCGCCCTTCGCCGTTGATAGCCTTGTACACAGCAAGTAAAGACGGCCAACTGAAGTGTTTTGACTTATCTAATCTCGGGAAAGCCGAGATCGGCGGCTTCGCCCTCCAAATCCGCGAGACGTTCATAGGCGGCGATATCGGGCTCTGAAAGGCCGGCGAGTTCCAGTCTCCCGAGTAGGCCGGCAGTCTTTGGATCGTCCATGATCTCATGCAATGCCCCGGCAATAGCCATCGCATCGGATTCGCTCGTGTTTACTGCGGTCACAAATGGTAATGACGGGCTAGATACGGTCTCGCCGAGTATCCGGTATCGTTCGGCGGCGACGGGGCGGAACTTCCTGAACAATCCCCAGGTCACGTTGTCAATCGAGCAGACATCGATGCTGCCACCGGCGAGACGTTCGAGACTCGCGACATGCCCGCCGGTCATGATCACGGAGGAAAAGAAGGGCTTGCCGCCCGCAATCCGCGCCAGCGATAGCCGGGGCAGGTTCATCCCGGAGTTCGACAATAAGCTGTTGCAACCGAATATCCGCCCGCGCACATCTTCCAGGCGTTGGGCGGGATCATCGCGCCGGACCATGAAAAAGGCGCGATGAGTGGGCCCCACACATCCAGGCACTGCGTAGTGCGGTGTGGCAAGAACGCGTCCCTGATCGCGGTAATGCTTGAACAGTGGATAGCCGCAAATCTGGGTGAAGAAAACCCCCGGCCCGATGCCGTCCGGCACCGCACGTGCGCCGTTATCGAACTTGACGTCAGCCGTATCGGCGCCCTTGGCGCAAAGCCGTTTTTGTAAGGCCGTCCAGAGGGCGTAATTCGCGGGGACCATCTCGGGAAGAGAGTACATCGGCAGGCTTGCCGTCCGCATCATTTCATTCCGCGCTGAAAGTCTAAATCATGACCCAGAGGCATCCAGCCTAAAGTGCGGCTATGTTGCGACATTCGGGCCGGGCACAGCCGCATCAGCCGCTGCATTGTTGCTGGCGAGGCTTGGTGGATGAATAGGAATGAAGTTCGGCGTTAAGAGCCATCGCCGGGCGATCACACCGTAACCTCGAAACACGAAACCGCCGTTGTGTGCCTGGATGCTCTCACGATGCTGGCGCCATACACGAGGTATTTTCCACCATGGTAGCGCAGGGTAGAGGTGATGAATGACGTGAAGGTTGTTCCATAGAAACAGCAGACCGAACACCCAGTTCGATTCAACCACAGCGGTGCGTTCGCTTGGCCGCTCACCCCAGCGGTGCTCGGTGAAGCTGCGCATCATGCCAAAGATAAGACCGGCATAGACGAACTCGGCAAGGTACTGCAAAACGGACATGTGGAATACTCTCGTCACGAGCAGCATAATCATGGCCAAACCGATGAAGTGGCGAATCCAAATGCCCGCATTTGCAGTGTCGCCGGCGATCATTTTGCCAACTTCCTCGATGTACAGGCGAGGTGTCTGCAGGAATGGACCGATAAAGAGCCGTCCCAGGAATGTCTGGTTGACGATGAGTAGCCACCTCCACAGAGCGCCATAGTCCGCCCAGTCCTCCTCCTTGTGATAGTACGATTCCGTATCTTCCCCTGGATAGGTGAGAGAGCTGTTGCGATGGTGCTGGGAATGCAATCGGCGATAGAGCTCAAAAGGAAACCAGACACCGATCGGCGGCCAGACGAGCGTCCGGCGCAACCACGCCGGTATACCCCGCATGCTGTGAATTGCCTCGTGCTGCAAGGAGGAATGCCACTGCACGGCATAGCCCGCCAGCGGCGCGGTGATCCACCAAGGGACATACTCGTGCGAGGCAAGCAGCAATAGCCAGCTCGCATAGATCGCGGCCGCAACAAGAAGCGTCGGCCCATCATGCTGCTCGAACCACGATTGAGAATCCGTATCACAAGCAACGGCGAGCGTCAGGCCTTGCGCCGCGCCCTCTGAGCTTATGCCGGATCTGGCATTGGCAATTCCGCTGCCGTGATCCGGAAAGCTCGCATCAGTCAGCTGCATGCGTCCCCCGGCAGGGCGACGACGGATTGTGCCGCGCAGCCCTCGACGAACTCAGGTATCGATTTTATGGCTCGAACTCCTCACGCGATATGTTGTGTGGTCTTTGCCGGGAAAGTTAGCGGGCCCTTGCGGCCGCTTTATGCGGTTCCCCGAACAAAAGCGGCCATCCAACTCGTGGAATTGAAAATCGGCGGATTGGACGCGGAGCCGTCCGGTAAGACCGGCGGCCGCGCTCCGATAGGTTGGCTCCGGTCGCATCTTGGCATCGTTACGTATAGTCTATAAACACGATCGTATATGTCAACTGTCGAGATTAGGTTATTGCCAGATCAGCAGGGCAACGCGACGCTGGCGCACGGCTGCCCGTGTGCCGGTCCGCGGCGCGCTCAGAAACCCAGCTTATAACTTACGCGAAGCTGATAGCATGTTGCATTTTCATACCGCTTGAGCAGTTCTATTCTAAGTTCTCCGGTGCGTTAGGGCGTTTATAACTCTACAGGCGGTTTCTTTCTTGCAAAGACAATCAAGGGTGGTGACATTCTTATGCGAGAAAACTCCTTAACAACGCTTGGTAACGGTGGGCATACTGGCCTTTGTTCCGAAACACAGGGATCGCGTCGTGTCTGCGATTTCAGCGACGCTGCTCTCAACCTGTTTGCCGCCAATTGCGACGATCTGCGGAGCGGCTGGGAAGCGCTCGCATGGATGTTAGAAAGCAAACGAGGCGGCGAGCTGGCGCACAAGGATAGTTTTGTGTGGCTTCATGAAGAAATCGGCCAACGACTTGCCGCTTTCACTTCGTGGCTGCCGCGCTCCTCCGCTACGCTTCCCGCGAATGAGGTGGCGGAATGCACGAAAGGCAAGGGCCCCTTTTCCGGCCTCTTGCGCTCCATTGGCACAGCCTTGGCTTTTGTCGAACTTTGGGGCGCAGAGGCGCATCCGCTGCGCATCGTGCTTCGGGGCATGCAGGCTGCGGCCGATCGTATTGACTGCGCTTTCATCAACAGGGTTTCAGAGCGCGAAGAAGTCCCAGCACAAGTTTTTTGTTTATATGGGTTTGCGCTGGGTCCAACGCTGCCTTGGCTGGTGTGGCATCCACAGTTTTCTAATTCCTGGGGGGCCCTTTCGTTACCGAATGCGGGTGTTGAGCCCTTTGTCAAAGCCCGAGGCCCTGTAAAGGCCAACGGAATCGAGATTTCACGGCCGGATCAGCTCGAGGCGGCGTAGGCCGCTCCACGGCCGCCCGCTTTTGCTCAGCCGGTCGCGGCACGGGCGCATCCGGCGACGCCTCGCGTGTAACCGTCGACTAATTGACCGGGCAACTCCAGGCTCATGAACTGTCCGCGTGCCTGCGCCGGATCGATGACGCCGTCAAGAAGGTCGCGATAGATTGCGCTCACCTCGACCGTTCCGGCCGTATGCGGAGACACCCGGAGCCTGCGGATGCCCCAAGAGGCCGCCTCCGCCGCGGTAGGGCAGAAGGCTTGCACGCCTTGGGAAAGGGTCTGCACGCCGTTCACTGCGAGGAAGGGCTGCCCATCGATTGTATCGACCGCCAATCCGTCCGGATCCTTTTCGCAGACAAATTGGCATAAATCCTTATGCAGGCCATGGAGTCTCGCATGATAGCAACGGCTGGATAACGCCAGAGGAATGCGGCCAAACGCGAACACCTCGATTTCGATGTCCGGGCAGGCTACCGCGATTACCGCCACGGAGGTCATCGGCAGCTCGACGGGCATGCAAATGGTTTTGGCGCCGCGCGTGGCGAGGAATGCGGCCGTGCCTTCATTGTAGACGTTGACGAGTGGGCCGCCCACGAAAGGCTTTCCCTTCCGCAAGGGGAGTGCCGTGACGTCGTTGATTTCGACAAGGTGAGCGCTGTCTGAGCAGATCGAGGCGACGGCTTTGCGTTCCCGCGTGGTCGAGGGAAGGGCGAGCGTGGAAAGCACCACTTCCTTTCCCGATGTTTCCAGAAGGTCGATGAGGTCCGGCCAAAACGGATCGGAAAACGGCATCCGCTTTCCGCATACCACTTCGCCCAGATGCACGCGGTCGAATTTCGAACCCTCCGCGATCCCCCTATAGAAATCGAGAATCCGGTTTGGCTCCCAATTGAACAGGAGCGGCCCGAGCGTCAGCCCGATCTTGTGCACGCGCTCACCTCCACGTTTTCTTATAGGCGCCGGAGGTCTGCCGGCCGCCTTCCACGAACGCCTGCAGCATGCGCTCGGCTTCAAGGGGCGGCTGCCCGGCTTCGACGGCATCGACGACGCGGCGGAACATCTTCACCACCTCGGCGACATAGCCCTTGCCGCGCTGGCGGCCCTCGATCTTCAGCGCGGTAACGCCTGCATTTTTGAGATTCCCGATAAGGCCGGCCGCGTTGAGGCTCGTCGGGTCCTCGAACAGATAGGTGGATTTGCCGCCCGCCACGAAGCGGCCCTTGCACAGTGTCGGATAACCGGCCGCTTCATCCGCCTGGAAGCGGTTGATCGTGAACCCGCCGATCTTGGCGGTTGTGCCGCCTTTCTCCTCGGAATAGGTGACGGATTCGGGCGGCGAGCACACGCCCGAGATGTTCGGCGAGCGCCCCGTCGCGTAAGATGACAGCGCGCATCGCCCCTCAGCCATGGGGCAGAGTCCGCCGAACACGAAGACTTCGGTTTCGATGGAAATCGCGCGGTTCAGCGCCGCGATTTCTTCAACCGAGAGCACGCGCGGCAGGACCACGCGCTTCACGCCGAAGGTTTCCATGTAGAAGCCGATGGCTTCTGGCGTCGCGGCAGCGGCTTGAACCGACAAATGCAGCCTCAGCTTGGGATGCTTCGCGGCGGCATAGTCAAGCACTGCGATGTCGGCGAGGATGACGGCGTCGGCTCCCGCGTCCTCGGCGCAGGCGAGCGCCGTCTTCCAGGGCTCCATGGCCCCGGCGCGTGCAAAGGTGTTGATCGCAACCAGCACCTTGGCGCGGCGCTGATGGGCGAACCGCACGCCTTCACGCAGTTCTGCGGGAGAAAAGTTGAGGCCAGGAAAGTTGCGGGCGTTCGTCTCGTCGCGAAACCCGCAATAAACCGAATGCGCTCCGGCTTCTACCGCTGCGCGCAATGCGGACGGCGTTCCCGCCGGACAGACAAGCTCAAGAACTCATGGGAAGACACCACCGGCGTTCCGGCTATGCGCCGGGCGACCGCGACTGCGTTAAGGACAAAGCTATCGGCCAAGGAGCCTACCCCACCGCCGAGGCCAAGGAAATCCGAAGGTTTTAGCTCCGCATCCTCGATGGCATTGCGAAGGGCGAGCAAGGCGTCGGTCTTGCCCGCGATACTGAGGCCGCGGTTGAAGAAGAGCGCATCCCCGTCGAATGTCCCATCGAGGAGGCCGAGAAGGGAGAGCAAAGGCCCGCGCACGATCACGTCGCTCGCTGCGGTGTCTTCTTTGCCAACCATCCTGACTTCTCCGGAGGCGCCGTCCGGTATGATGATGAAGGCGAAGCTGAGGTCGGTGGGATCGACGAAGTACGAGGAGCGGCGATGCTCGCCGAGCCTCTCGAACAGCCCAGGCCGCCGTCGCGCAAGGTCGCGGACGGAACGGGTTAAAACCGGTCCAAGCGGAAGCACACCCGCCGGAGTGGCGAGAAGCCGGAAAAGGTAAGGCAGCTCGCCTTTGAAACGTTCAGCCATTTCACCCCGTAAACAAAGCAATTCACGATAGCGCGGAGTTAGGAAGCCCCCTCACCCCAGCCCTCTCCCGCGAGGGGAGAGGGAGTGGCTCGCGCTTGCAACAACGTCCCTTCTCCCCTCGCGGGAGAAGGACAGGATGAGGGGGAACTCACCCAACATGAAACGATACCCCTTTCGCCGCAGCCTGCGCTTGACCAAGGTCAAATCTGGATAGAGCCTTGCCTCGCTTGCGTGCTAGCGCATACTGTGGTTTTCAGCCTCCGCCAAATCAGCATCGGCACGGTGTTTTCCTCCCGGAACCAAACCGGCTGCGGCTTCGGCAGGACCCCGGAACACGGGTGCGACATTGCTACCCACGCAACGCGGGAGGCGAAACCTCCGGAAACAGCTCGCGCCACCGATCCGTGACCCGGCGCTGAATGTCACCGTCCATCTGCATGGTCGCCCCCCATTCCCGCATAGTCTCGGTGCCGATTTTCCGTGTCGCGTCGATGCCCAGCTTGCCGCCGAGGCCCATGACAGGGGAGGCGAAGTCCAAATGATCGATGGGAGTCCGGTCCACGGTCATGAGGTCGCGCGAAGGGTCCATACGGGTGGCGACCGCCCACATCACGTCACTCCACGACCGGATGTCGATGTCCGCGTCGACCGCGATCAGAATCTTAGTCATCGTGAATTGCGGCAAGAGCGACCAGAATCCCATCATGGTCCGCCGCGCCTGCCCCGGATAGCGCTTATCGATTGCAATCACCGCGATGCGATAGGAACAGGCTTCGGGAGGCAGCCACACATCCAGAATTTCCGGAAGCTGCTGCTTCAGGAGAGGCTTGAAGACCTCCAGAAAGGCATCGGCGATCACCGATGGCTCGTCCGGGGCGCGGCCCGTGAAGGTGGTCAGATAAACGGCGCCGTCGCGGACGCGCATGTGCTTGAGGCGGAAAACCGGAAAGACCTCCGGAGGATTGTAATAGCCGGTATGGTCGCCGAAGGGGCCCTCGAGCGCTGTTTCGGTTGGCGAGACAGTGCCTTCGAGCACGATTTCGGCGCTTGCCGGAACGTGCAGCGGGATTGTCCGGCAGGGCGCAAGCTCCGGCCGCCTGCCGCCGAGAAGGCCTGCCAGCGAAAGCTCGCTCACGCCTTCAGGAGCCGGCATGACCGCGGCCAAGATCGTCGCCGGGTCGGCCCCGATAACGACCGCGACGGGCATCTCCAGGCCCTGGGCCGCCCACAGCCTGTGATGGGCGGCGCCCCCGCGCATTGGCAGCCAGCGCAAGATTGCCGCGTCTTTGTCAAGGACCTGCATCCGGTAGATGCCGAGATTGTAGGCTGACGGGCCATCGGGTCCGGGCGGCCGCGTCACCACGATGGGCCAGGTGATGAGAGGCCCCGCGTCGCCGGGCCAGCAGGTCTGCACCGGCAGGGCGGAAAGGTCTGCGCAGGCATCCTCCCAAGCCTTCGGTTCGGAGACGATCTTTGGGCGCGACCGCAGCGCAGCCTGTGCCGCCGGAAAGAGGCCCGCCTCGGCGACAGATTTGGGCGGCTGCGGTGCGCGCATCCATGCCATGAACGAACCGAGGCTTTCCAATTCCGCCGTACTTGTACCGATCCCAGCTGCAACACGCTCGCGCGTGCCGAACAAGTTGGCGATCGCAGCCATGCCCGAAACCTGTCCGGCCGAAACTGGCCGTTCGAATCGCAGCACCGGGCCTCCCGACGCGATGACGCGCCGATGCACCTCGGTCGCTTCAAGCTGCATATCGACGGGCGCCGCAATACTGAGAAAGTCGCCCTGCGCGCGCAAATGCGCGAGAAAAGAAGTCAGGTCTGGAAATGGGGGAAGGCTGCGGCGGTACATGTCGTCACCCGGCGATGACAAAGCCCCGCCATAAAGGATTAGTGTCTGCGCCGGTGCGGACCGGCAACTTGAGCGCTTCCTTATAGGTGCTTCCGGCCGGAGGCGCGTTGGGGTCTCTTGTCGCACGGGTGAAGCGAACCGCGCAAGGCGCGCGGCCCGCCTACACCTGCATTTCGTATTGATCTAATAAAGTTTTAAGGCGGCTTAGTCCGCTCTTCGTAGAAAACTATTCAAGAATGAATGTGCATACCGTTGATCCAATATGGGCTGGAGATGATCTTGGGGAAGCTCAATCATAGAAGAGTGTCATGGCCGGTTATAGGTCATGCTCTCGTAAGGGACTCAATTCACCGCAGAATTAACCTGCTTTAAGCGAATGAGGCGCGGACCAGCCGCGCCTTTTTGGGCTACTTCTTCCTGAAGCCCCTGGAGGCTATGAACCCCTTGGAGGCTCTCTCCTCGCGGTGCTGATCGTCAGGCAGGCGCGTGTCCTTGAAGGTGCGCCATCCCGAGATCATGGTGCCGATAATGCTTTGCCGCGACATGACATCCTCGCGGAAGGCTGCATAGACATGCACCATGATGAAGATGACGAAGATCCACATGCCGAGGTGGTGATAGGTATGAACGTCCTGGCTGTTGCCGATCAGCGGGATGAACCAGCTCGAGAAGAAGCGGTACTGCCAAGAGCCCATTCCGGCGCCTTCGCCGTAAAGTGCGAGCCCGCTAAAGATCATGAAGGTCACCACCCATACGAAAAGGAAGTGCATCACGATCGTCGTGAACGGATTGTGCCCGATGTACTTCTTCGGCTCCTTCTCGATAAAGAGATACCAGCGGATTTCGTGAAAAACCTCACCCCACCACTGCTTCACCAGGATGAGCGGGAAAAAGATTTCCCGCGCATGCCAGTTGCCCGCCAGCACCCAATAAAGGCGGCCGATGAAGGCGGCGATCAGCACATAGGCCGCAGCGAAATGGGTGAAGCGGATGTAGCCGAAGAGGAAGTTCGCACTTGCCTCGCCTGGCACTGACGGCGGCGGGCTCCCGATCAGAAAGCCGGTTACGGCAAGCACGATGATGGCGAGCGCGGTCACCCAATGCCACAAGCGCATGGGTGCTTCGTAGACGTAGACGGAGGGCTGAAACGAAGACATGATAGTTCCCTCCTAGCGGACCGTAACGTGGGCCAGTTCCTGCCCGTCCTCGCTCATGACGTGGGTCGAGCAGGCGAGGCACGGATCGAAGCTGTGCAAGGTGCGCAGGATCTCGACCGGCTCCTCGGGCCGCTCCACCTTCGTATTCATCAGCGCGGCTTCGAAGGCGCCGATATTGCCCTCATTATCGCGCGGGCTGCCGTTCCAGGTGGTCGGCACCACGCATTGGTAGTTGTCGATCTTGGTGTCCTTGATCCGGATCCAATGGGCGAGCGCACCGCGTGGCGCTTCGCTGAAGCCGACGCCTTTCGCGTCCGCAGGCCAGCTCTTCGGCTCCCACTTTTCGACGTTAGCGGTGGCCGTGTCGCCGGCTTTCACATTCGCGATCAGCTTGTCCATGAAGTATTTCAGCTTGCCCGCTGCCCACTGGCATTCGAGCCCCCGCGCGGCGGTGCGGCCGAGCGTTGAGAACAGCGCATCCACCGGCACGTCGAGGGTCTTCAAGACAAAGCTGATTTGCTCCGTCATCTCCTTATTGCCGGATGCATAGCCGACGATGTAGCGGGCGAGCGGCCCAACCTCCATCGCGTGGCCCTTCCAGCGGGGCGCCTTGATCCAGGAGTATTTCGCGCCCTCGTCGATTTCCTCGATACGCGTCTTGGTGCCCTTTGCGTTTGGCCCGAGCTTGAAGGAGGCTTCGGTGACGCCATCCCAAGGGTGGAGGCCCTTCTTCTCGTCGGCATATTTGTACCAGGAGTGCGGCACGAACTCCTGAATCTCATTGGGGTCCCGCAGGTCGATTGGATGGACCTCTTTGAGGTTCCCATCGATCACCGCGCCGTGTGGCATCAAAAGGTTCGACGCCGTGTAGTCGTTGGCATGGTCGGGGATATCGCCATAGGACATGACGCACTTGCTCGAAAGCCCGCCGCCGTAGAGCCACCCCTTATAGAACGAGGCAATCGCAAGCAGATCGGGAATGTAAACATTGTTCACGAACTCAAGCGACTCGTCGATGATCTGCTTCACGAAATTAAGCCGCTCCATGTTCACAGCGCCAACAGCGCCGATGCCGTCGACGTTGATCGCGCATGGCACACCGCCTACGAGCCAGTTCGGATGCGGGTCCTTGCCGCCGAAGACGGTGCGGATGCGCATGATGTGCGTCTGGAAATCGAGCGCTTCGAGATAGTGCGTCACCGCCATCAGGTTCGCTTCCGGCGGAAGGAGATAGGCCGGGTTCGTCCAATAGCCGTTCTTGAATGGCCCGAGCTGGCCGCTCTCGACGAACTTCTTCAGCCGGTTCTGCACGTCGCGGAAATAGCCCGGCGAGGACTTCGGATGATGCGGCGAAACCTGCTTCTGCAAGTCGCTCGTTGCCTTCGGATCGGCTTGCAGGGCAGTGACCGGGTTTACCCAATCGAGCGCGTGCAGGTGATAGAAGTGCACGAGGTGGTCGTGCACCTGCAGTGTCAGCTGCATGATGTTGCGGATCGAATTCGCGTTTTCGGGAATATCGATCTTGAGCGCGTCCTCGACCGTGCGCACCGAGGTCAGCGCGTGCGTGCCCGTGCACACGCCGCAAATGCGCTGCGTAAAGGCCCAGGCGTCGCGGGGATCGCGGCCCTTCAGGATCACCTCAAGCCCGCGCCACATCGTGCCCGTCGAGACCGCGTTGCGGATGATGTTGTCGCCGTCGACATTCACTTCGCAGCGCATATGACCTTCGATGCGGGTGATGGGATCGACAACGACGCGCTTGCCGCTGGTGTCGAGCGTAAAACCGTTCGGCGTTTGAATGGTCATTATTCATCTCCTCCCTTGGAGCTCGCGCGCTTGATGGCGCTTATCGCGGCATGAGCGGCAATCCCCGCGCCGACAACGCCGGCCGCAATCGTGCCCACACGGTCCGCGTTCGCTTCGATGCCGAATTGATTGATGTTGGTCAGCCTGTTGTAGAACGAGCCGTTATCCCAGAAGCCGTCCTCGGAGCAGCCGAGACAGCCGTGACCGGACTGGATCGGGAAGGAGAGGCCGCCATTCCAGCGCACCGTTGAGCAGGCGTTGTAGGTGGTGGGGCCTTTGCAGCCCATCTTGTAAAGGCAGTAGCCTTTGCGCGCGTTCTCATCGTCCCAGGCCTCGACGAACTGGCCGGCATCGAAATGCGGCCGGCGGTAGCACTTGTCGTGGATACGCTGGCTGTAGAACATCTTCGGACGGCCCTGGCGGTCCAACTCGGGG
This sequence comes from uncultured Alphaproteobacteria bacterium, assembly GCA_963817705.1. Lineage (GTDB taxonomy): Bacteria > Pseudomonadota > Alphaproteobacteria > Rhizobiales > Rhodomicrobiaceae > Rhodomicrobium. The sequence continues at coordinate 135,435 of CAWFPF010000001.1, read as the reverse complement.
AGGCGCTCGAAGGTCAAGATGTAGGTGATGACGGCCGTCATGACTTCGGGTATTGGCGGGCAGCCGGGCACCTTGATGATGGGCTTGTCGCGGATGACCTTGTGGATCGGCACGGCGTTCGTCGGGTTCGGGCGCGCGGCCTGGACGCAGCCCCAGGAGGCACAAGAGCCCCACGAGATGATCGCCTTGGCGTTGCTTGCGGCGAATTTGAGCTGCTCCAGATAGGGCTTGCCGCCGATGATGCAGTACATGCCGTCTTCGGCGAGCGGCGGATTGCCTTCGCAGGCAAGGATGTATTCGCCCTTATATTTGTTGACGATCTCGTCCACGATCGCCTCCGCCTGATGGCCGGCCGACGCCATGATCGTGTCGTCATAGTCGAGCGAGATCATCGACAGGACGACATCGGACGCGAGCGGATGAGCGGAACGGATGAACGCTTCCGAACAGCAGGAGCATTCGAGCCCGTGAAGCCAAAGCACGGGAACGCGCGGCTTGGTTTCGAGTGCGTAGGCCATTTGCGGCGCGACTTCGGGAGCGAGCCCCAGCGCGGCAGCCGTCAGACTGCAGAATTTCATGAAGCTGCGGCGCGAAATCCCTTGCCGCCGCAATACCTCGTAAAACGTTTCGGCCATAAGCGGCGCTCCTCCCTTTGACGATTCTTTCGGGTAACCTTCGGCATGCGGTCCCGGGGCGCTATCTGCAACGGTCGTGCCAGAGGCGTTTTATGTGTTTCTTCCGTGGGTTAGGAGGAAACTTTGGCCCCTCGAAGGGTTTTGTGGACAATCCTTTTCCAGGCTTCGGCGGAAAGTGGAAGGAGAGCTACCAAGTCCCGTGGGTTGCATCGTAGTTGCCCTAGAGCCGCATATTTACGCTCTATCGCGGAACGTGAGAGAACACGCGCGTGATCGCAGAGGGAAATAGTTTGGATGACGCATTTGCCGGAATGCGCGGTCTGCGCGTCCCCGTCCGGCGTGTTCCGCGTCGCACTTCGCCGTTCCGTGCAGCCAAGCCGTGGCTTCCATGAAGCGACTAGTCATGTTAATGCCAACGCCAGAGCTTGGGAGGTACCGATGGAACGGCGGGAGAACCTGCGTACGGCCGCTGCGCTGAGCCTGCTCGCGCTGCTCCTGCTTCTGGCGGCTGCCGCCCTGACCTTTGTGTCCGGTGGCACAGCTGCGCAAGAACGCTTTGAGGTCTATCTCGATCCCGCGCAATATACCGCCGCGCTGATCGAGGCCGGGCATCAACTCCACCTCGTTCTTGCCGCCGACGATCTGTTCATCGTCGCGTATTTGGGCGCGCTTGGCTTTGCGGTGCTCGGCTTTCGCGATGAAAAGCCGGCGGCCGCGCTTGCCGCGGGGCTTGGCGCCTTCGCGGTGGCCGGCCTCGACTTCTGGGAGAACGCGACCATGGGCACGAGCCTCGACATGGCCTTGGCGGGCGTCCCCATCGATGGCGCCCGCATTGCCTATCAGGCCGCGATCTCCGCCGCAAAATGGAACGCCGCCGCGGTGACCCTCGTCGCGCTCACTTTCGCGATCCCGAAGGAGCGGTTCTCCGAAACTCTCCTCGTGTGGGCGACGCGGCTCGTCTTTCCGGCCGCGACGGCGCTGTTCGTGACAGGCGCCCTCGGCCTGCGCCAAGCGGGGCTTTATGCCATTTACGCCGGGATGCTTTCGGGCTTCGCCCTGCTCGCCATTGTGACCTACAACCGCTCGCGCGACGGATTGCGCTAGGAGGCCGGGTCCCGTCGCCTGCATGCCGAACCATGGGCGGACGAAGCATGTTTCACAGAGGCGCAGTCCCCGTCATTGTGGCGAAGCCTCGCGAAAGGCTGCCGTGCTCAAAATCGATTCTCAGCTCGATCTTACAAAACTGAGGATCTCAGAAACATGCCACACCGACTTCCGGCGCGCCTTGGCTACATGGCTTTATTCTTGTGTCCGGTCTTACTTTCGCAAGCGCGAGCATTGCTGAAGAAGACAACCACTCATACTTGCCGCCATGGATGCTCAACGCATCAGCGGCGGTCAAGACTGGCGAAGTGAATGAAATTCCCTCAGGCCCATCGCAAGATGGTGCCGAAAGGACGGAGGCACGGGCCGCCCAGACAAGGAAGACGGCGCCGGTTGCCCCGCCGGTTGCGGCGTTGGGATTCGCGAGGAGGCTGTTCACGAAGACCTTTCGCTTCGTGACAGGCGGATAAAAGCGTTGGCAAGTCCGGCGAGGTCCGCCCTAGGGCGCCTTCGACAGGAACGGATTGATTACCAAGACCGGCTGCTCAGGTTTCGGATTATCCCGGTTCGGGGCTCGAAAACGGGCATCGGACGCAGCTTGCATCCCGCCGTAGCCCTGTTCGCAGCTCTGTGCTTCTTCGATGGCCGGAGGCAGGAAAGATGGCACGGGATGCCCTGCTTCCCTGCAAGGGGACGCTTCAGCCCCAACAAATGCAACCGCTGCGGCCGGGTTACTGGCGAACGGTGGGATAACGCCGGCACTCAGAACAAAGAGCGCCGCGATACTTACTGACCGGCACATACACGTACTCATTTCCGGTTCAAGGCCGCCGCATTGGCAATGACATGCAGCGCGAGCCCTTCCGCAGGACTTTAGCGCTGGCGCGGCCGCTTGGCACCCATTATTTGAGGAATTGGACTGAGCGCCTGCGCTTTTCCGGCTTTCCATATGCCTTGCGCCAGGCAGAGGGGTTGGAAAGAACCAAGAAGCGTGATACCAAAATCAGCGAGCGGCGCTCCCGGCACTTCGCGCTCGCAAATCAACCAACGGCTTGTGCTTCCCGCGGTCCGCCGCCGGGGAGCTATTAGGGTTTTGGCAATGAAGATCAAGAATTCGATCAAGACGCTCCGCACGCGTCATCGCGACAACCGCGTCGTGCGCCGCCGCGGCAGGCTCTACATCATCAACAAGACGGTCCGCCGCTATAAGGCCCGTCAGGGCTGATCGCGACGCGCGAGCCGCCACCAAACGGACGGTAGACGGGCGGCATTAAGCGCCGTTGCCCGGACGTTGTTGTGCGCGTCGCCCAGTGTGGTTCGGATGGCCGCTTACTGAAGGGGCGCCGAACGCCAGCTCGCTTAATCTGCATGCGAGCGGTCCGGCAGCCTCGGGCGCTCGTCCTCTTCCATCTGCTCTTCGCGCTGCTTTGGAAACGCTGGCTGCATCCGGCGCCCTTTGAGCCACCCGGCAAAGACCTCGCCGCCTCCCTCACGCCAGCGGCGGCCGGAATCCTCGCGCGCGGCGGCGCTGCCCACGGTCTCGATCAAAAGGCCAGCCCATTTGCCAGGCCGGAAGCGGTAAATACGGAAGGCGTCCGCTTGCGCATACATGCTGCCTTGCTTGTCGAGCTTCGTCCGCACGGTTTCTTCGCCGAGGCCTGAAGCCCCTCCGCTCCGGAACCGGCTCGTTTCATCGCCGAGCAAGCGAACGAGCTTTTCGCCTTCCAGAATCGCGAACACTGCCGCGAGATAGCGCGAGCGCTCCAGGGCGCGGGACGATTCGAAGCTGGGTGCATTGGTCCGGGCCTTGGCCCACTGCTCGTAATTCTCCTCGCGGAAATCGAGAGGCACGGCTGCATAATAATCGCCCCTGTAATCGAACACGACATCCTGCAGTGGCGCGATCAAATCGCCGGGCATTGGGCCTTGGCCCCGCGGTACATGAAACTGATCCTGAAAGACCCGGTAGAACGTTTCCAGCACGCCCTGCATTGGCCCGCGCTGCTTGGCCCGCGAGAGATCCTGACCGAGGTTGAAGAAGGGACCGAAGGGGCGGTTCACCGAAACAAGCAGGATGCAGACGTCCACAAAAATTGCGATCATCAACGGGATGTAGTCGCGGTCGCTGAGGCCGGCTTTATCCTGGGTGAATACGCTTTCCAAACTGCCGGGGCGTTCCGCGGCGCCCTGTTCGCTCCTGATGCGCTCAGGGGACGGCGGTACCTTTCCGTTCGTGACGAGCCCGATTGCGGTGTTCGAGAGGCGCCGGAAGGCTTCGATGACGGCTTCCGAGCCCTCCACCGAGCGCAGTTCCGGCTTTTGAAGCTCAGGAAGATTGTCAATCGAGCGGACAACGCCGCCCAGAGCAATCTGCAACTGCCCATCCGGGCAGATAAAAGTGCCCCCGCGGTCATCTTGGAAACTTGTCTGCTTCGCCCTCGCCGCGAACTCGTCACGGATCTGGCGGAGTTGCGGGTCGGAACGCAGTGCATTGAAGCGCGTGACAACAAGTCCGAGTTTGCGGTCGAGGCCCTCGATGAAGGGTGTTCTGGTCCCGGTTTCGGGATCGACCGTCGAAGGGGCCTTTTTCAAGACGCGCTGCAGGTCGGCATTCAGGTCCGCGATGTCGCCCTTAACCGCGTTTGTTCTTGCCGCGATTAAATCGTTGGCAAACTGAAAACGCTGGGAGTTGGTCTCACGCAAGCGCCGCCTCGGGCCTTCCCCGGCGCGGCTACTGGGGCACGTTCCCCCGGAGGCGCGCTCCGTCGCGGCCTTCTGCGACGAAATGGTGCTCAGCGCCGTGAACGTGTTTTGGAGAAGTTCAAGCCGGCTCTGACCGGTCTGGAGCGCTCGCTGGACCTCGTAAACCGAAGCGCCTGCCGCTTGTGTCGTCTGCGCGCCTGCCTCCAAAAATCGCCAATAGAATCCGAAGGCGAAGGCCACGGAAATCAACACAAGAACAAAATAACCAATAATGTAGAACGGATAGAGCGCCAGGCGGAGCTGTCCCGAAAAGAGCGAATCGAGAATGTATATGATCATGCCTTGAAGCATCAGCACGGCGAAGCCTAGGGCGACTTTCGCTCCCATACCAATGTCGCCGGAACTTGCAGCGATCAATTGAAGCATGCCGGAATAAGTGGAGATCCACGCGAGCGCGCTTAGGCCGGTCAAGAGGAGGATCATAAGGGATGAATAAGACGAGCCGCCGCGGCTGCCAGGAAGCACCATCTCAAACTCCAACCTTCACGGCGCCTGCCGCGGTCACGGCGGCCCCAGCCTAGTTTAGCTTCGGGTGCAAATGTGACAGCGGATCGGTGGGGGAAATACCCACTCGACTGTTCTTTGCGCGCTGTTGCCAAAACGCCCACTTGGGGGAGATAGCGCGGAATAGCGGTTTCGCTAGTTTAAATTAAATTTACCTCATGCCTAAAGGCGCTGTTGCAGGCACTATTTGCCTGGGCAGCCAGTGGTTAGATCGCCGCTGCGGGCCATGGGCTTCCCATTGATGAAGACATTCGATGCACCCCCAACGATGGCGCCGCCGCAAGCGGTCTTGTCTCCCACGGTAACAGCGGGCTTGCCGTTGATGAAAACATCCTTCGACCCTCCGGCAATGGGCTGCGCACGATCGGTGATATCGCCTTTTCGCGCTGCGGCTTGGCCGCCCGCGCTCACATCGCCGCTTCCTTGGACGATGACCTCCGGAGCCCCGTCAGGCAAAGTTACAGTCTGCGCCTTCGCCTGAGCGGCGATCAAAAGCAGCGCTAATGTCAGCACGATGATATCAGCGGCTGAATGGCGCTTCATTGTGTGCTCCGGCCGGCCTGTCTTGGTATTGGTCAGCATCCGGCGCATCGAATTCGAAGTCATCCCGCCTAGCTGCCGCGCCGGGGAGGGTCCGTTCTGCCGACCGTGAAAACGCGCAGCGTGTTGGTGGTGCCTGGCCTCCTGAACGGCACACCCGCGCAGACGATCACGCGGTCGCCCTCGGTGGTGTAATGCTCGGCCCGTGAAACCGCGTCCGCTATCCGCACCATCTCGGTTGTGTTTGCCGGGTCGGCTGTCTCCACGCAATGGAGGCCCCATACGAGGTTCAACCGGCGCGATATGGATTTAACAGGCGTCAGCACGAGGATTGGCTGACGCGGTCTTTGCCGGGCCACACGGAGGCCCGTGGTTCCGGTCGCCGTGTAGCATACGATAGCTTTCAGGTTCAGCGTCTGCGCGATGGACGCCGCCGCCGCGCTGATGGCGCCTGCCGTGGTGTGGTCGGCGGCCGTGTCGCGGACATGCAAGATGCTTTCGTAATTGATGTCCTTCTCGACCTCGCGCGCGACGCGGTCCATGGTCGCCACCGCTTCGGTGGGATAGGCGCCGGCGGCGGATTCGGCCGATAGCATCACGGCGTCCGCGCCCTCGAAGACGGCGGTCGCGACGTCGGAGACTTCGGCGCGTGTCGGCACGGGGGAGGAGATCATACTTTCCAGCATTTGCGTCGCCACGACGACGGGCTTTCCGCGATCGCGCGCCGCGCGGAGCAGCTGCTTTTGAAGGCCAGGCACCTGCTCCAGCGGAAGCTCAACGCCAAGATCGCCGCGCGCCACCATGATGCCGTCGCTCTCGTCGAGGATGTCGCTGATAGCGGAAATCGCCGCGCGCCTCTCGATCTTCGCCATGATCGCGGCGCGATCCTTGACGATCTGCTTCACGTCGATCACGTCCTGCGCGCGCTGAACGAAAGAAATCGCGATCCAATCCACACCCGCCTCGACGGCGGCCTCGCAGTCCAGACGGTCTTTCCCGGTCATGGACGCCAACGGCAAGATCGCATCGGGAAGGTTCACGCCCTTGCGGCTGGAGAGAACGCCGCCAACGACGACCTCCGCGAGGATACGCCCCGGCATGGCTTCCAGAATACGCAGATTGAGCTTGCCATCGTCGAGCAAAAGCGTGTGACCCGGCTCGGCGGCGGCATAGATTTCGTGGTGAAGAAGCCCGATGCGCTTCTTGGTGCCCGGCGCGTGATTGGCATCGAAAACGATGCGCTGACCGTGCTCAAGGCGGATTTGGCCCTCGGCAAGCGAGCTGATACGCAACTTCGGTCCTTGCAGATCGGCGAGGATGGCAATGGGCCCATATTGCGGTTCAAGCCCTCGCAGCGCCGCGACGTAGCTGCGAAGCTCATCGTGGCTGGAATGGCTCATATTGATGCGGAATACGTCGGCGCCCGCTAGGACAAGGCGCTCCATGGCGGCAGGATCGCTTGTCGAGGGGCCGAGCGTTGCGACGATTTTAACCCGGCGATCGCGCCTCATCGCTTCTTCGTTCCCGGCGTCGCAACGGCGGCTGCCTGAGACGACTGCGGCGCAGTGGTTGCGTTCACCACAGGCGGCGCGGCGGCGTCTGGCTGATCGGTCAGCTTAACGGTCCAGTCTGTTTGCTCCTGGGTATCGACCTCGAAGAATCCGCTCTTCTTGTAGCCGCGCCCGTCGCAATTGCCGATCCCCTTGATCGTGAACTCCACGTCGTTGGTGCACATCGGGATGGGCCCCCCCCACTCTCCGCCTTTGTCGTAATCGAAGGCATAGACATAATAGAACCGGGCGCGAAGCCGGTCCTGTATGAGGAGAGCACAGGACTGGCTATCGACGTTCCACCAGCCTTCGCTGGCCCAGCCGTCCTTATCCTTATAGCCGATGGCGACGCCAATGCGGCTCGACGTGCTATTACAGAGCTTCAATTCGGCGTGAGCGGAGCTAGGTAAGGCTGCCCCCATGCCGGTCAAACTCGCAACAGCCACAACGGCGAGCACCGGCCGTGCGGATTGGGTGAGTTTATTCAAGGTCATCCTGGAATCCAGAAATCGAGTGAGTCGCCCGCCACAACACTAATCTCTGATTGAGCTATCGACAACAATGGCCCTGAAGTCGTTTACGTTCGTGCCCGTCGGGCCACACACCAAGAGATCGTTCGTCAACCGGAAAAATCCGGTCGAGTCGTTATTTTCGAGAAATGTGGCTGGAGCGAGATTGAGCGCCGCGGCACGGCGGATTGTGCCGGGATCGGCAAACGCGCCGGCGGGATCGTCAGCGGCACCTGTGCCGCCGTCCGTGCCGTCCGTGTCGGCTGCAAGCGCGGCGACGCCCGGCTCGCCATTGAGCGCAATCGCAAGGGCCAGGGCATATTCCTGGTTCGGGCCTCCGCGTCCGTTCCCCCGCACGGTAACCGTCAGCTCGCCGCCCGAAAGGATGACCGTTCGGCGCTCATCGGCGAGGCAACGCTTGGCGAGCAGCGCATGAGAATGGGCGACCTCGCGCGCTTCGCCTTCGAGGGAGTCGCCCAGCATGATCACGCCGTAACCGAGGCTGCGGGCGAGTTCTGCCGCTGCATCGAGCGAATCGCGCCCCGTCGCCACCATCTCGTAGCGGGCGTGGGCAAAGGCTGGGTCGCCCGGCTTGGGCGTCTCGTTCGCGGCGTCCTTCAGCGCGGCGGCGATCGCGGGCGGCAGGTCGAGCGCGTATTTTGCAACGATGGAGCGGGCTTCTTCGAGCGTCGTGGGATCGGGGCAGGTTGGGCCGGACCCGATGGTTTCGGGCTCGTCCCCCGGCGTGTCCGAGATGGCGAGGGTCACAATCGGCGCACCCGAGGCAAAGGCGGCGAGACGGCCGCCTTTGAAGCGCGAAAGATGCTTGCGCACGCAATTGATCTCGTAAATCCGCGCCCCTGCCCGGAGCAGCGCCTTCGTCAGCTCCTGCTTTTCCGCGAGCGTAATCGCGCCAGCGGGTGCAGCGCATAAGGCCGAAGCGCCACCGGAAATGAGGAAAAGGATCAGATCGTTCGGCCCAGCAGAGCGCGCCATCGCGATGGCGTCTTCGGCGGCGCGGGCGCTGGCCTCGTCGGGAACGGGGTGCCCTGCCTCGATGAGCCGGAGCTTCTCGAGCGGCGCGCCGAAGCCGTGGCGCGTGATGGCGAGGCCTGTCAGAAGGTGCAGCGCGTTTTCGCGCTCGTAATGCAGCTCTGCGGCCCGCGCCATGCCCGCCGCGCCCTTGCCGCAGGCGATGACGACGATCCTGCCATGGGCGGGCACCTCTGGAAAATGCTGCGCCATGCAGTTGGCCGGAAGCGCGGCGGAAACGGCGGAATCGAAGAGCGCGCGCAGAAAGCGCCTAGCGTTGACTGACACGATGCAAAAACAAAGGTTTCGAGCTTGTTTTCATGGGTGCGACCGTACCGCTTCCGGAAAATTGCGCAAATTGGGCTTAAGTCTTCATCCGAATTATCGAAAGGGCGGGCGGCTACGGACAGGCTTGGCGCAAGCTGCCGGGCAGACCGTATGGCGAGCCGGAGCCAAATAAGCACCTTTGCCATTTCCGGGCACAGTCTTTCCAGATATAAAGCGGATTGTCTGCATTGCGGGGGCGGTCTCCATGGCGTTGGTGCGCGCGGCGCTTTATTTTGTTCTTTTTTTTGTAACCGGCGCTGCCTGTGCGCAGGACGCCAACCGCGTCGCGCTGGTCATCGGCAATGCGGCCTATAAGCGCGCGGCGCTCGCCAACCCCGTCAACGATGCACGGCTGATGGCCGCAAAGCTCAAAGCGCAAGGCTTCGAGGTCTTCGCCTCCTACGATGCCGGCCAGCGCATGAGTTCACGGGACACACTGGCGATGTAAAATCGGTCGCTTTCTCCTACGATGGCCGTTTGGTCCTTACGGGCAGCGCGGACAAAACGCTGAAGCTGTGGGATGTGTCGGAGTGGACGCAGCCGCGGGAGGCGCGGCGATGATCGCGCCCTGTGGCTTTGGATCATGGTCTCCGGTCTGCTATGATGTTCCGGAAAGGCGAGGCAAGCACCGCATGACCGCAACCCTCACAATCGAACTCAAGCCCGAAGTGAGCCAGAAGCTCGCCGAGCTTTCGGCGCGGACCCGGCAGCCGGCCGCCGCGCTCGCGGCTGAAGCCGTCGCCTCTTATGTCGAGCACGAGAACAGCATCCTCGACGGCATCGCGCGCGGCCTCGACGATCTGAAATTCGGCCGACTCGTGCCGCATGAAGAGGCCATGGATGAACTCGACGCTGCTATTGCTTTGGCGGCCGAAAGCAAGTGACACGGCCGGTCTTCTGGTCGCGTCACGCGCTGGACGATCTGAAAGGCGCGGTGTCCTATATTGCGCGGGATAATCCAGAAGCAGCGAGAAAGGTTGCGCTGGCGATCCGCGAGGCCGGGCACAAGCTCGGCATCCGCAGCACCGGCCGGAAGGGCCGAGTCGACGGCACTTTTGAGAAATCCGTTGCCGGGCTGCCGTACATCATCGCCTACGCGGTTGAAACAGCAGCCGAAGGCGAGTTCATCGTCGTTCTCCACGTTATCCACACCTCGCGCAATTGGCCTCAAGGACGCTGGCCGAAACCATAAATTTCCGGCGGTATGGCACCGGTGACATTCGCGAGCATCTTAAAGCAAGCAGGTTTAAACCGAAGTTCTGGCCCCGAAGAGGCGATTGCCCCGTCATTTCAGGGCGTTAGCCTGCCGAGGCGCTTTTGTGTACCCATGTAAGTGCGACAGCATGACTCAGGTAAAAGCTCAGCAAATCGGCTATTCGATGCGGCATGTACATCGATCTTGTGCCCAACCGGGGCTCCAAGCCCGCCATCCTGCTCCGCGAAAGCGTGCGCGAGGGCAAGCGCATCAAAAAACGGACCATTGCGAACCTTTCGGCCTTGACGCTCGATCAGGCGGAAGCCATCCGGCTGGTGCTCAAAGGGGAGGGGCTTGCGCCCGCCGCGGGCGGCAGCCTCGAGTGCCTGCGCTCGCTGGCGCATGGCCATGTTGAGGCGGTGCGCATCGCTATGCGCCGGCTGGGTTTCGAGAAACTGATCGATGGCAAGGCTTCGCGCGAGCGCGATCTGGTTGTGGCGATGGTAGCGGGCCGCATTATCGCGCCCGAGGCAAGCAAGCTGGCCATGACGCATGCCTGGGCGGATACAACGCTGGCGGAGGATTTGGGCATCGCCGATGCCGATGAAGACGAGCTTTACGCCGCGATGGACTGGCTCATCGAACGCCAGGACAAGATCGAAAAGCGGCTGGCCAAGCGGCACTTGAAGGAAGGCGGGCTTGTGCTGTTCGATCTGACCTCCTCAAGCTTCGAGGGCACCACCTGCCCGCTGGCGAAGATCGGCTACAGCCGCGACGGCAAGCCCGGCACGCTGCAAGTGAACTACGGCCTGCTCACGGACGCACGCGGCTGCCCCGTCGCGGTCTCCGTGTTCGAGGGCAATACGGCCGATCCCAAAACGCTTCTTCCGCAGGTGGAGAAGGTGCGCGGCAGCTTCGGTATCGCCTCGCTGGTCATGGTTGGCGACCGCGGCATGATCTCGAACGTGCAGATCGAGGCCATGCGCAAAATGGAAGGCACCGGCTGGATTACCGCGCTGAAAAACGGCGCCATCGCCAAGCTCGCCGAAGCGGGTCAATTGCAGCTTGACCTGTTCGACGAGCGCAATCTCATCGGCTTTACGAGCGAAGACTATCCCGGCGAGCGGCTGGTGGCGTGCCGCAATCCCGAGCTTGCCAAACTGCGCGCGGCCAAGCGCAAGGACCTGATCGCGGCCACCGCTGGCGAGTTGGAAAAGGTCGCGGGCATAGTTGCCGCAGGCAAGCTCGCCAGGCGGGACAAGATCGGCGTCCGCGTCGGCAAGGTCCTCAACAAATACAAAGTTGGCAAGCACTTCGATCTCGATATCCAGGACACCGGGTTCAGCTTCCGCGTCAACGAAGACCGCGTTGCGGCCGAAGCCGCTCTCGACGGCCTCTATGTGATCCGCACCTCCGCCGCCGAGGCGGACATGAGCGCCGAAGCCGCCGTCTTGAACTACAAGCGGCTCGCCGAAGTGGAGCGCGCCTTCCGAACGCTCAAGGGCGTGGACCTTCAGGTTCGCCCGATCCGGCACCGGCTTGAGAGCCGCGTCAAGGCCCACATCTTCCTCAGCATGCTGGCCTATTATGTGCAATGGCATCTCGCCGAAGCCTGGAAGCCGCTGCTGTTCGCGGACGACGCGCTGGCGGACCCGGCGCGCGAGCGCGATCCCGTGGCGCCGGCCAAGCGTTCCAAAGCCGCGCTTGTCAAGGTGCACAGCCGGCAGCTCGCCGATGGCACGCCCGCACTCAGCTTTGGCGGCCTGCTCGCGCACCTGTCCACCATCGTGCGCAACACCATGCGCCGCACCGATGCCAGCCCCGGCGAGGCTATGTTCAGCCTCACCACGCGGCCCACACCAAAGCAGCAGCAAGCCCTCGATCTTGCCGCCGCCATCGCGGTGTAGACAGTACCGCGCCTCCCGCTTCAATCGTAACAGATTGAAGTAAAAGGGAAAACGTCGGTGGCGCGCCAGGAACTTCGGTTTAAAGGGTCAGGCTTGATGCGCTACGCCATCGTGATTGAAAAGACCACAGAGAACTATTCCGCCTATGCGCCGGATTTGCCGGGCTGCGTCGCAACCGGCGCGACGCCGGAGGAAACCGAAGAGAGCATGCGCGAAGCGATCCGCTTTCATATCGAAGGGCTGCGCGAGGATGGCCTCGCGGTGCCGGAAGGAGAAAGCCGCCTCGCCTATGTTGAGGCGTGACGCTAATTCAGCTCCAGCTCGCACAGTTTGACGGAAAGCTCCGTCGCGAAGGCTGGCACAAGCTCTTGGATCTGAGCCGAGGTCGATGATGTCCCGGTAGCCCGCCGGGGACGGGTCGCGATGGATGCGAGTTTCAAGCCGCACCGCATGGATCACCCACAATTCCGGAATGCCGAAGCCCGCATACAGCGCGGCCTTGCGCTCGATGTCGTAGGCAAAGCTCGAAATCCGCGATCTCGACGACGAAATGGGCGGTCCTCTGATTGAGGCCGCGAATGCCCGTGGCCTTATCGTAGAAGACAAAATCCGGTTCGAGATAGGTGTCGGGCGTGAGCCGGAACGTCGTTTCAGGGACGAACGTGAGACGATCCGGCAAACGCCTCGCCCAATAATGCATCAGTGCATGCTTTAGGATCTCATGGTGATTGCCCTTGGGCGACATCGGCACCACCTCCCCGCCGATCAACTCGATCCGCTCGTCCTCATCGAGGATGCCGGCCGCCACCATCGCCTCAAGTTCGGCCACGGTCCAGCGCCGCCGCGGCAAGCCTTCCGCAGCCTGCGTCGCCCGGTCCAGATTTTTTTCGCGCAAATTGAGAAACGTCATAGTCGCAATATATCGCATTTGAACTTGCCGGGCAAAGCCGCCGCCGGCAGCACGCAACCCAGGGGGAAGCAGGGCGATGTTTGCAGTCACCCCTCCCCCGGCGAACCGGTGATGAAGCCGCCGATGAGGTTCTGGCTCAGCAGCCGCTCCACCGAAAGCGCATCGGCCGGCGCGGGCCTGAGTAGCGACGGCAGCGAGGCAAGCCACTCGCGTTGCGCCTTCAGGAGCCGCACCGCCTCCTCGCGGCTCACCTCCTCGAAACGCACGGCCATCCCCGCCGCAAGACGGCCGGCGGCAGCGATATCGGCGCCGATCACGGTCGCGATGCGGGGGTAACCGCCGGTCGTCTGCCGGTCGGCGAGGAGCATGATCGGCTGGCCATCCGACGGCACCTGCAGGCCGCCCGCCGTCGTGCCCTCGGAGGGGAGTTCGCCCGCGATGGCCCGATCAAGCGCGGGGCCTTGCAGCCTTAGCCCCATCCGGTCTGAAGCCGCCCCGATTTTATATTCTGACGCGAACAGCGTCTGGAAAGCGCCCGGCGTGAAATAATCCATGTTCGGTCCGCGCATCACCCGCAAGACCTTCGGCGCACGGATGTCTGCATCGAGGCCGGCGGGCTCGCGGCTCGATACTGCAAGCCGCAGCGGCAAGCGATCGCCGGCGGTGAGCGCGCGGCCCTGGAAGCCGCCCAGCCCCGCGCGACGGTAGGTGGAGACGCTTCCCAGGGCAGGCGGCACGGCGAAGCCGCCTTCAACGGCGAGATAGCACACAGCACCGTCTTTTGGCGGAGGAATGCGGACAATATCGCCACGCTGCGCGGTGACGCTGCGCGACGGCGGAACGCGCACCGCCGCTCTCCCGCCTTGAAGTGTCAGCGGCGCGGCCGTGCCCGCGAGCGCGAGCGTCACGCTCTCGGTCTCGACCTCAAGCGCCAGGCCCGCGCCTAGGATTTCGATGGCGGCGGTGCAGGGCGGGTTGCCCGCTAGGATGTTCGCGATCCGGAGGCTGACCGCGTCGAGCGCGCCCGAGAGTGGAACGCCGAAGCGCTGCGAACCTGGGCGCCCGCAATCCTGCAGGGTTGCGGCAACGCCAGGCTCGATGATGTGCAAGGACTGGGTCACGCTCCCTCCACAGGTTGCAGCTGCCAGCCGTCCGCGGCTTTTTGCCGCAGCGCTTCAGCTTCGCGAGCGCTCGAAGGCTTGAAGCGGACCCGGTCGCCGGGCTTGAGCAGCGGCTCGTTCTGCCGGGCCAAGTCCCACAGCACCAGCGGCGTCGTACCGATCAAATGCCAGCCGCCGGGGCTTTCGAGAGGATAGACCGCGGTCATGTCCGCTGCGATCGCGACGGAGCCGGTTGGTACGCGGGCACGCGGCGTCGCGCGGCGCGGCAGCCGCAGGGGTCCAGGCAGGTCGCCGAGATAGGCAAAGCCCGGCAAAAAGCCAAGCATATAAACATAATAGACTTGGGCCGCATGAAGCCCGATGACCTCTTCCCCGGACAGCCCGGCGCGCGCAGCGGCGTCCCCAAGATCGGGGCCACACTCACCGCCGTAAACAACCGGAATCTCCCATAACGGCCCGGATTGCGGCCTAGCCAGATTCACCTTGCACAACGTCTCGATCGCCGCGATCAGCCTCTCGCGTGGCAGGTCCAAAGGATCGTAAAAGACCGTCAGCGAAGACAGCGCCGGAATGCTTTCCTGCAATCCGCACAAGCCCGCTTTTTCCAGCCGCAGGCTCAGGTCCAAAATTGCTAAGCTCAGCTCTTTACTGTAATGAGACCCAAAAGACACAATCAGGCTGCTTTCTGCGCAGTCGAAGAATGCGGGTGAGAGTTCGCATTGCGGACGGGCGTCCTTTGGTTATACAGCTTTGGACAAGCTTAAGATTGCAAAGTGCCTAGGAGGCGCGCCGTCAGACGGCTCACCCGTTCCAGGTTGCTTTGATTATGCAGGGAGGTAAAGAGTAGAAGCCGCGCCTGCTCCCAGCTATGGAGCCACGCATGCCAGCTATGCAGCAGATGCATACCTTGCAAGCTCAGCCGCCGGGGGAGTTGAATTCACCTGCAAAAGGTTAATTCGCATCAATGCGTGCCATCTTCTCTACAGGCATTGCACATTGTCCGCGCCAGACTTCACTCTGCAAGAAAGCCGCAACTATTGAATTCCATACATCGCTCGATGGAGCACTCTGCTGCTCGGTGGAGACGCCCACATCTGGGCTGGGTGAATTAGCGGCGCGCGCCTGATGAATTGGTAAGGGACGCTTTACCGGAGGATTTTCATCGGCATAGCAGAAAACCGGAAAAGTCAAGACAGGCCATGTCTTTTGGGAGACACCTTGGCGCTACGGACTAAAGTAACGCGGAAAATTGTCAACAGAATTCTTGTGAAGCGATACATCTGTGATATATGTGATGTATTCCCCTCAAACTCCGAAAGGCAAACGATTGTGAAGCAAGCAAATAAGGTCAAGGATCTCGCCGGAAAACGCAAAAACGAAGCGCGCTGGCTTGACAAATCCGAGATCCAGGGCAATTCCTACAAAACTTTGGAAAGTTCAGCTCAAGGCCGTTCTAGGACCCCGCAAATGATAGAAGACAAATTTGAAAATAACGAGCTTGTCGAGTTCACGACTCACATCGTCTCTGCCTATGTCAGCAATAACGCTGTAGTAGCCGGAGACCTGCCGAGCCTGATTGGCGACGTGCATTCGGCGCTTTCCCGTGCCTCCTCGAACATGGTCCAGGCTCCAAAGGAAGAGCTGAAACCGGCTGTAGCGGTTAAGAAGTCGCTCACTCCGGACTACATCATCTGTTTGGAAGACGGCAAGAAGTTCAAGTCGTTGAAGCGGCACTTGCGCACACATTACAATATGTCTCCGGAGGAATATCGCGAGAAGTGGGGTCTTGAGCCCAACTATCCCATGGTCGCGCCGAAGTACGCCGAAGCCCGCTCCAATCTGGCAAAGAAAATGGGGCTTGGTCAGCGGAAGGGGCGTTAGCTAACTCTGCTGGTGGGTATTAGGCTCGATCCTTCGACTGGCTGAGGGGCTGGGATTTTATGGCGAGCCTGCCCGGTGGGGACAGTCTGTTTCGATGAGCCTGCTAAAACGGCACCAATCGATGCGGATCATGGCGTTGCGGGCGGTCTGGGTGTTTGGTCCTCTGCCGGTGCTTCGACGCGTGCGGCACCGGAGTTGCCCCGGTCTCCCGAACCGGGGCTCCCAGAAAGACCTACCTTTGGCCGGGCATATCAGCGCGCATTCTTCAGTTTTTCCCGCAGCGCAAGAACGCATGAGCGAACCACTTGCGTTCCTTTATGCAAATCACCGATAGTCTGTCCGTCGACATGACCGGTATTCCGCGGGGGGCCGGCGCGCGACTTCGGAGGGGGCCATGCCATCGGAACTCGCTTTCCGCGCGCAGGTTATTTTGCGCGAGCAGCGGGACTTATATGGCTACTGGCGTTCTTGCGCGCACAGAAACCCGGTCCCGTCGCGATACGATATCGATCCCGTCGATATTCCCCATCTTCTTCCAGGCCTGAGCCTTCTCGATGCCGGGGAGAACCTCGACGAACTCCGCTACCGGCTTGCTGGCACCCGCGTCCGGGAAATCTACGGAACGGAGATTACGGGACGCGCCGTTTTCGAGAGCGGGCTCCAGCACAAGCGGGATTATTGGCGCTCGGTCTATCAAAAGGTCATTGGGGAGCGCACCGCCATGCAGGGCGCTGTGCGTGGTCCTGTGTCGGGGCGGGAGCATCTTCTGCTGGTTTGGATGAGGCTTCCGCTGATTGGGGCCTCCGGCACGGTCGAGCGAGTGCTTGGCTACGACGCGGCCCTTCCGGCGAGTTCTCAGTTTCCGCCGGACCCAAGGGCGGTGCACGCCGCATAACCGTCGCCCGGCGACGGCAGGGCGCCCACTCCTCTGGAGTTGCCTGCGGCGCGCGCGCCTAGAATTGGGAAGAGAAGGGCCAAGGCGCGGGGTTACCATGGCCCTTCGTGGAGGTTATATGCTTCGCCTCCAGTTGAGAGCATCACGCATCGGTATGACATATGTGTGGCAACTTACGATCTGTTAATCTTAACAAAAAATTTCGACCTGTTAAGAACCGGCAATAACAACGATGAGGTTTCTTGGGCCGTGAGCACCCATGACGATCGTCTGCTCGATGTCGGCGGTACGGGATGGGCCGCTGACGAGATTCACCGTGCGTGGCATGGTACCGTTGCCGGAAATGGCGCGCAACTTCGTCCACCCCTCCTCATACGACCCCACGATATCGCTGGCCAAGACCACCACGGCATGGGTTTCCGGTAAGAAGTTCAGCGTCGAAGGATTATCGGGGCCAGATATCAGAAACAGCGTACCCGTCTCGGCTGCGCCGGCGATGGCGTGGCTCAGTCCCACGGCATCCTTTTCCTGCGCCGGCCCGGATTGAATCTCCAAGAGCCCCGGCTCCGCCTTCAGACCGTCGAATATAGCATCCTCGCCGAGCCGGACGCGCGATGGCAGGTTGCTTTCCCGTAGCGCAGTGGCAATCGCTTCGGGAAGCTCTTTGAGGGCGCGCACGCGGCTGACTTTCGCGCCGCTCTTCTCAAGCATGGCCCGGAAGAGCTTGATGAGGTCCGGCCGAGGCTGCTGGGCGCGGGCGGGTATGAGATTGGCCTTTGGATTTCTGAGCCGCGATTGCACGAGCCCGTGCCTTCCCGGCTCGTCGCCGCGCACGCCAAGCTTGGCGCGGACACTCGCCAGTATATCCTCGCGGGCGCTTTTTTGTGCCTTAGCCATGCCGCACCTTTCCTCCGCTCACGCTCTTGCCAAAGCGACTGAAAGGTCCGCGGGGCCGGTGCGGGCAGGTCGCGATACTTCGTCCAAGCGCCGGCGCCAGGCAGGCTGGAGAAGCGGCGGCGTTTTCCTGCCAGCATCGAAAGCATCCGTGCTCCCGTGTTCGCCGCCAACCTGTAGAGCGATGGCCGTTTCGCGAAATAAGCCCAGGTCCTCAAGCCGAGTTTTGGCATCGAGGTTGCTGACTTCTGGAGATAATCGCGCTCCCGCCAGTGCCGCATCATCTTCGGCAGCGGAATATGCATGGGGCAGACGGCCTGGCAACGTCCGCAAAAGCTCGACGCGTTTGGAAGGTGGGCGCCCTCGTGAATGCCGATGAGCTGGGGCGTGAGCACGGCGCCCATCGGCCCCGGATAGACCCAGCCATAAGCGTGCCCGCCGACCGCGGCGTAGACGGGGCAATGGTTCATGCAAGCGCCGCAGCGGATGCAGCGCAGCATGTCCTGGAACTCGGTGCCGAGCATATCCGAGCGGCCGTTATCGACCAGCACGACGTGATAGGCGTCCGGGCCATCGGGATCGCCTTCGCGGCGCGGCCCGGTGGAGAAGGTGGTGTAGGTCGAAATTTCCTGACCCGTCGCCGAGCGGGCAAGCAACCGGATGATCGTCGACGCGTCTTCAAGCGTCGGTACGACCTTCTCGATACTGGAGATTACGATATGCGTGCGCGGCAGAAGCTGCGTGAGATCGCCGTTTCCCTCATTGGTGACGATCACCGAACTGCCGGTCTCCGCGATCAGGAAATTCGCGCCCGTGATACCCACGTCCGCCGCGATGAATTTCTGCCGGAGCATGGTCCTCGCTTCGCCCACGAGCGCCGGGATCTCGGTGAGATCGCGATCCGCCGGCAGGCTCTTGTGGAGACCGCGGAAATCTTTCTCGATCTGGTCGCGGTTCAAATGAACGGCCGGGGCGATGATATGGCTCGGCGTCTCATGCCGGATTTGAATGATATACTCGCCAAGATCGGTTTCGACCGGCTGAATGCCTGCCGCCTCCATCGCGGCGTTAAGCCCGATCTCCTCCGACACCATGGATTTGCCCTTGGTGACGGTCTTCGCACCGGCGTCGCGGCAAATCTTGATGATGATCTCGCGGGCTTCGGCCGCATCGCGGGCCCAGTGCAGATGGCCGCCAGTCTCCTGCACGCGGCGCTCATACTCTTCCAGATAGATGTCGAGATGAGCCAGTACGTGGTTCTTGATCTCCACCGCCACATCGCGCAGAGCGTCGAACTCCGGCAACGCATCGCGTGCCAGAGCGCGCTTGACGACGAAGCCGGTCTTGACGTGGCCGAGCGCGCGCTGAAGCTGCGGATCGTGCAGCGCGCGGTCGGCATTTGCTTTGAAATTGAGTGAGGTTGATTGCATCGCTTTCGCCGCTTGGAGGAACGGACAGTAAGCCGGAAATGCGCGCCGGATACAAGGGCGCCGGACCCGCTCCCTTCGTTCAATAGATTGCTCATCGCGTAACGCTACCGGGGTGCCCTTCGCCGCTATCTCAGCCGTCCGATTGACGGAGATCAACGCCGTTCGATGGCTTAAGTTGCTAGCCTGATTATGTAGTTCCAAGCCATCTTCCGGGTTCGGCAACGGTTATGTCCTGCAGTATCCGGGAGCCTAGGCCACAGAGCGGAGCGGCCGGGCGAGCGGAGCGCTGCTTGCCTCAAAGGCGAAACGATTTGCACACCGGGCCTTGCAATCGCGTTTTGACCGGTGGTGCGCATCTCCCGCCCGGCAAGCCCGTTGTCGCGCCGGGTGGCATGGCGAACGTCCGTGAAAGGCTAAGACATGACGTCTGTCCAGGCTGCCAATGGAATCACCGTCGAATACGCCGAAACGGGGCCGCGCGACGGGCCGGCCATTCTGCTCATCATGGGTCTTGGGATGCAGCTTATCGGCTGGCCTCAATCGTTTTGCGACGCGCTGGCCGCGCGCGGCTTCCGGGTCATAAGCTTCGACAACCGTGACACCGGCCATTCGACCCTTATGCCGGGCGGATCGCTCTCGATGACCTTGACGATGGCACGCCTCGTTTTGCGCTTGCCGGTCAAACCGCCCTATACGCTGAACGACATGGCGCGCGACGCGCTTGGACTTTTGGACGCGCTCGGGGTTGCGCGCGCGCATGTCGCCGGCGCTTCGATGGGCGGCATGATTGCGCAGATCTTGGCCATCGAGCACCCGGAACGCGTCAAAAGTCTCACCTCGATCATGTCCAGCACCAGCAAACGCGGTCTGCCGGGGCCGGAGGCGAAGGTGCTTCGTGCGATGCTTCGGCCCCGTCCGCGCAACAGGGAGGACGCCATCCGCCGCGGCATCGCGCTGTTTCGCCTGATTGGAGGTTCTGCCTATCCGCCGTCAGACGCAGAGCTTCAAGCCCAAGTCGAGCGGGCCGTGCAGCGCAGTTACCGGCCGGGCGGCGTCTCGCGGCAGCTCATCGCCATGCGCACCGCGCCGAGCCGCGTGGAGGCGCTTCGCCGCTTGAGCGTACCGGCCCTCGTTCTGCACGGCTCCGGCGATCCGCTCGTCAGGGTGGCCTGCGGCGAGGATACGGCCGCCAGCATCCCCGGCGCGCGCTTGCGCATCATCCCCGGCATGGGTCACTTTCTGCCTGAAGCGCTGGTTCCGCTCCTCGCCAATGAAATCGCCGGGCATTGCCTCGCCGCCGAGGAGGCCGCGCAAGGCACAGTCGCGCACGCGGGTGGCTCGCCATGAAACGTCTTTCCTTTCTGGATACCGGCGCCGCCCTAAGATGCCGCGATGCGCAAAGCCGGCGCCGATCTCGCCCGGCTCCAGGCGATAGAGACAATCGCCTTGCCGGATAAGCCTTCAAGACCGGAAAAGCGAGCCAAGCAACCCGCTCCGCCGAGCCCGCTTTGCGCCTGCCGAAGCGGCCTCGCCCACAAGATCCGGCCAATCCCGGCGGATTTCATCCGCATGCCGGAACATAATCTCGGCCGCCACGCCGCCAAGGCGCTCGACCTCTTCGTGGAAGCCTTGGCCGTGGTGCACGTTGCGCGCGTGAGCCGCCTCGTGGATCAGGATGGAAAGCGATTGAGCCCCCGCCGGCTCCTTCCAAAAACAGTCGCATTCCAGCGCAAGCGTCAACTCGTTGTCACCGCTCCAATGGGCGAGGAAACGGCCAGTGCCCATGTGATAATAGATTGGATCGTTGCCGAGCGCGAGCGCTCCCGTGACGGGCTTCTCTTTATCGCCGGTGGAGTCGACGAGCTTCTGGCAAACCCAAACGCCGAAGGCCAGGCAACGGTCAACCCGGGCTTGGCCGCCGCGCTTTTCGATCCAGGCGTGGCGCCTGTCCGCACGGTCTTGAATCTGGGCGGCGGTAAAGCGGCTCGCCGCCATCTCGGCAGCGACACGTTCCTCTTCTTTGGTGACGGCTTCCTTTGCAGTCTGCAAATGCGTCTTGGCCATCTCGCGGAACCCGCCCGACATTTGCGATGTCTTGACGATGTTCGCCCCGATACGGGAGGCGTCGTCGTCGAAGTCGCGCTTGCCCATGGCGGGAACCGAGCGGACGGCGTTTTCGCCAAAGGCCTTGGCCACGATCTCCTTCTGGACCTCAGGCGCCACCTCCATGCCGGCCGCGCCCACCCAATCGGCGGTGATCGCTTCTTTGTCGAGTTCCGGCAAAAGGGCTGGCAGACAAGCGCTGTGAATGCGCTTCGCGTAGCCCGAGGCCAGCGCGTCGCGGTTCGGATTCATGGGCACGCGCTGCAAGATGTTGGCGTGAAATGCGACCGTCCATTCGGCCAGTGCAACGGGAATGCCCATCTCATAAATGAAAGGCTCCTCATCGCCGCGGGTCTCGACGAGTTCGATCATGGTTTTGCGCCGTGGCTTCTGCCAGCTGTGGCTATCGGCATTGTAAATCTCGGTCGTAAGCTGCGCCTCGATACTATGGCGAACCGCGCGCTGTTTAACGGCGCGGCCATTCAAAAGCAGCGTGATGGTCTTGGGCACGAGAAAACGCGAGAAATAGGCGTCGAATTCGGAAACGGTCTCTGCCGGCCAATCGAAGCTCATCGTCACCTGCGATCCCTTGGCGAGCCTTTGGCCTTCGACGGTCCGCGTGACCTGCCGGCCATCTTCGACCGTGAACTCGATGATGTCCGCGCCGCTTGCCACCCTCGCCGATTTGGCGACCGAGAGAATTTCCTTGAAGCCGCGGCCGAAGCGCCCGCGCTTCAAGTGACTGTCGGTCTTGAAGGTGAGATAGACCACCCGCATGGCGGACAGATCGGAAATGCCGCCACCCGTGTCGCGGCACTCGACGAGAAAGGCGCTGCCATCATGCCGGTAGGACAGCGACACGCTCCCAGCGGCGTCCCCAATGGCATCGAACGCATTCTGCACGAGTTCCTTGACGAGATGGCCGGGCGGGCGCGACTGGTTGAACGAAGCAAAGCCCTCGGTCGAAATCTGCAGCCATCCGTCGCCGTCCGCCATGACACCACCCCCCGCTTAGGCCAGGTCAGCGTTTAAATGTAATCAATTTAAGGCTGCTTCGCGGCGAAATTGAAGCGGGCAGATGGACTGCAACCGACCGCATGATTTGAGGTGTGCTTTGGACACTCCAATCTGTGCCGATGTTGCCGGTTCAAAGGAAAGCCGCCGTTTCGGGCCGACTTCATCGGCACCGGAGCAACGCGCATAAAAGCAAAGCGCTTGCGCCCAAGCTATGAAGGACTTGGAGACGACTCAACCGGTGGCGAGGTGGCGTACGTTCTCAGCAGGCCAAACTGCGCCAGCGCTCGATCTCGGCGATCTCGGCTTCGGGCCGTTCGGTCACAATGCGGCGCTCGCCCAAAAAAATGTCACCGCTTTCGCCGTCGATGGACACCCAATCGCCTTCCTCGACCGTGCGGCCCGAAATCTCAGCGCGCCTCGCGGCAGCGTCCACGGCAAGGGCGCGGCAGCCCACGACGCAGGGCTTGCCAAGCTGACGGGCGACGACCGCGGCATGAGCAGTCCGGCCGCCGCTCGCGGTCAGAATACCGGCGGCAACCGCGAAGCCGGCCACGTCGGCGGTGGAGGTCTCGGGCCGGATCAGGATGACTGGCTCCGGCGATGATTTTAGGAGCGCATCGGCGCGCGTGCTGTCGAACGCGGCGCGTCCGCTCGCAACACCCGCCGAAGCAGGCGTCCCGGCGGCGATCGCAAGGGCTTCCCCCTCGAAGCGTGTTACCGCCGCGGCTCCGAAGTCGATTTCCTCCGCGCGCCTGGCACCTTCGGCCGTGCCGATCACGCCCTCGTGCACAAGATCGATCAGCACCCGCAGCGCCGCGCGGGGAGTGCGTTTTGCCGGACGCGTTTGCAGAAAGTAAAGCGTGCCGTTCTCGACCGTGAACTCGATATCCTGCATATCGCGAAAATGGCTCTCCAGGCGCGCGGCACCGTCTTCCAATTCGCGCGCCGCGCCCGGCAGCCGCTCCTTGAAATATTCGGGATGCGCTGCTACCCGGCGCCCCGAGACGACGTCCTCGCCCTGAGCGTCGAACAGGAAATCGATGTACGGCTCCTTGGCGCCCGTGGCCGGGTTCCGTGTGAAAGCCACGCCCGCGCCGGACTGCGTGCCTCCATTCCCGAACACCATGGCCTGCACGGTGACAGCCGTTCCCGGGAGATCCTCTAAATTGTTGAGCCGGCGGTACTCGCGCGCCCGTTCGCTTTCCCAGGAGCGATAGACGGCCTTCGCGGCGACCTCAAGTTGATGATAGGGGTAACTGGGTGTGGGCTCGCCTGTTACCGCGCGGGCTTCGTCGAGATAGCTCGCTGTCAGGTGTTCGAGCGCCAGGGAATCGAGTTCCGCTTCGCTCGCTGCGCCTTCGGACTGGATGAGCGCGTCGAGTTTGGCTTGAAAGGCCGCGCTACTGGCCCCGGCCGTGATTTCCGTATAGGTCCGCACGAAGCGCCGGTAGCAATCCCAGGCGAGGCGCGGATTGCCGGTGATCCGGATGAGGCCATGCACCGTCTTCGGCGTCATGCCGGTGTTCAGGATGGTGTCGAGCATACCCGGCATCGAGCGCGCCGCGCCGGAGCGTACTGAGACGATCAGGGGAAGACGCGCGTCGCCGAAGGTGCGGCCCGTCGCCCTTTCCAATTCGCCGATGCCGTTGGCGAGTGCCCGGCGGAGTTGCTCCCCGGCTTGGGCGTCGCCTCCGTTGATGGGCTGGCATAGGCGCGACGACACCACGAAGGCGGGAGGGACGCGCAGTCCGAGCTGCGCCATTTGCCAAAGATTGGCAGCCTTGGAGCCGGCGAGATCCGCGTTGACGGGCTGATGCCCTTCGCCCGTGCCGATGAAAAAGAGATCGCTCCCGGCAGGCGCGGAACTCATGCGGGAAACTCGCCGAGGATGCGGTTGCGAAGCGCGAGCGCCGCATGCGCCAAATGATCGGTCGCGGTTTCGAGTGCGCGGCCAATCTCGATACGCAGAACGAGCAGGCGCGCGTCGGAACTGTCCGCAATGAAGGCGGTCATCGCCTGCCTGACCGCTTCGTCGGCCTTCTTCTCCTCACCGATGACGGCATCGATCGCGGTCAGCGCATCGGTCACGTCGGCCTGTAGCCCTTCCGGCAAATTGTGGCTGGCTTCCACAGCGCGGATCATGTGCGCGAGGCTTTCCACGGCGATTCCGGCGAGCCCGGCGAGCGGCTGCAGCTCGGCCGGTCCAGTTTCGATCTGCTTAACGAGGCTCAAAAGGAAGGCAGCCTCTTCCAAAGCGTCGTTCGCCTGTTCCGCGTTGATTGCGACGGTCCACACGGGCTTACTGCTTGCCGGAAGACGGAGCGCAAGCGCGCGTGCCTCGGCGGTCAGGGCATCGGCCTTATGCTCAAGGCGGCGCGCTTGGCCGGCGAGCGAACTCTCCACGGTCCCGCTGGTGGTGCCGTCACTAATTGCGTCCATGATAAGGCCCGCCATCGTGCGCGAGAGGCCAAGATGGCGGGCGATGATCGTCAGCAGAGACCCCTCGATCGATTCGAACTCGGACACGAACTTCGCTTGAATCTCGTCCTTCAACAGCCGGGTCGAGCGGCCCGAGGTCAGGCCTTCGCTTGCCACCTGCAGGGTGTGCTTCAAAAATTCGGCCGTCTCTTTTGCGCCAAGCGCGTCGTCGAGCCGGGCGGCGATAAGGAACGTGCCCGGCGCCGGCGCTGCGAACGGCCTCGTAGATGAGTTCCGCGCCGCCAAGCTCCAGGAAGCCGCGATGGCCGAGGTCGTGGCGGGCGGCCCAGCGCAAGACGCCGACCGCTGCTTCGCCGTCCACAAAATTGCGCAATGCCTTGCGCGCCTTGTTCCAGTCGATCAGGAAGACCAGCCTGGACCCGAGAAATTCGAGGAATTCGTCGACGCCGGCGGCATTCTTGGCGCTGTGGCGCCCCGTCAGCATAACGAATTGCCCCTCCCGTCCAAGGTTCCGCGCGCTTTTCTCCGAAAGCGGGCTCCAAATGACCGCGTGCCGGTCGAAGAGCCGCATGAAGAACTGCGCGCGCGCCCGGTGAATGTCGGTATAGGTGACGGTGACTTCAGGACCTTCGACGTGGACGATAATGACATGCGCATCGGTCGCGCCGATGTCGTTCTGGATGATAAGCCGGCCGCCGCTGCTCGTTGCGGCGGTGCCAAGGCCGGGATGGCCGAAAGCCAAGCCGCGCGTCCGGTTGAGCCCGCGCATGAAAGCCCCGACACATTGCTTTTCGGGGGGCGTCAGCCGGTGCACCCGCGCTCCCGCCAGCGTCTCGACGGCGGACTCCGCCTCGACCCGGTTCAGCGCCTTGTGCATGTCCATGATGAGCAGATGCTCGCTATCGGAACCTCCGGGGCTGGCCGTGGTCATGGCGGCGACCGACCGTCGCGTCAGCAGATCGCCTTCGGCAGACGCATCGGAGGACCGCAGCGCCGCGAGGCGTTTCGCGAAGGCCTCTCCTTCGCCTTTATCCGTAAGGAGGATGGGCGCCAGCATCGCATCGATGTCCGCATCGAGCCCCTGTATCAGCTCATCCGCGCCGGGAACAAGGAACCGGCCATCGGCTAGCGCCCGGGCTTCCTTGACCATGGATTCGAAGAGATGATCGAGACCCGCCGCGCGGCGCTCCGCATCGAGAGTTTGCGGCGGAGAGGCCGGATTGAGCGCGTGACTGACCGCTTCCTGCAGCAGCGACAGCCGCACTTTAGCGCGGCCGTTCGCTTCGAGGGCCGCCGCCAACAGCTCGGGGAGCAGAACCTCCGTCTCTCCAAGCTGCTTGACGATTTGAGCCTTGGCGGTCATGAGGTGACGCTCACAGGAATTCGCGGGAGGGATAGCAGTTGCCCGTGCTCCTTGCCTTGCGGTAAATCAATTCGCCACACGCTGAAGCTCGCGCCTTCAGAATGCCAAGTTGAGTGCTATATGAGGGTTTCCATCACTGAAGTGACCGTGGGCGGTACGGAATGAAGCCTCCGCTTTAGTCATTCTTGCCTCGAAATTTCGCTAAACCGGGTGACATCCATGCCGACCTCGACATTCCGCGCTTCTATCTGGCTGGCCTGCGCCGTTTTCTGCGCGCTGGCCGCCCCTTCCGCCGTTTACGCGCAAGCAACGTCTTCCTTCCATCAACTTGCCGGAAGCTGGCACGGCTCCGGGCAGGTGCGGCTCACCGACGGCAGCAGCGAGCGCCTCTCCTGCCGTGGATTCTACGCCCAAAAATCGGGCGGCTCCGAACTTTCGCTCGCCATCCACTGCCAGTCCGCGAACAACAAGATCGACATGAAGAGCGGCATTACCGACGAGGGCGGCCGGCTCAGCGGGCATTGGCAGGAGAAGGTTTTTGGCCTTGAGGGAGAGTTGAACGGGCGAGCCGCTGCGAACAAGCTCAGCCTGCAAATCTCGGGGCAGCTTCAAGGCTCGTTGACGGTCACGGTGAATGGCGCCACGCATAATGTGAACATCTCCTCGGGCGGCCCGGGCTTCAAGAATGTATCCATCGCCTTTTCGCGCGGGTAACGGGACAGGAGCACATCGATGAACGCGGCGCCGTCCTTGAATGCCCGCGTGCAAGGCGACCGGTGCGAGCTTCTTGCGTCGGGAGCTTGGACGGCAGTGCACGCCGCCGGCCTTGAAACGCTGATCGGCCAAGCGGCGGAGCAAGCCTCAAAGGCGCACGATGTGTCCATCGACATGCGCGATGTGGGCGCATTCGACACCTTTGGCGCCTGGCTCGTCGAACGCTTGATACGGGAGCGGTCTGCGGCGGGCGGGCAAACCGGCATCGTTGGCCTTAAGGACGAGTTCCAAGGGCTCCTTCGCGATTTGCATGAGGTGAACCGCAAAGAGGTCGCGAAGGCATCGCCGGGCGGGCTCATCCAACTCTTCGAGCGGTATAGCGATGCTGTGCTTGCGGGCGCGCGCGGTATGCTGCCGTTTCTGAATATGCTCGGCGCGATCGGCGCGGCCACACTCCGCGTAATCCGGCATCCCAAGAACTTCCGCCTCACCTCGGCCGTGCATCAGCTCGACCGCGTCGGCTGGCAGGCTACGCCGATCATCCTGCTCATCACGTTCCTCATCGGCTGCATCATAGCGCAGCAAGGCTTCTTTCATTTCCGCCGGTTCGGTGCCGAAAACTATGTCGTCGACATGGTGGGCATTCTGATTCTGCGTGAGATTGGCGTGCTGCTCGTGACCATCATGGTGGCGGGGCGATCCGGCAGCTCTTACACGGCGGAACTCGGCTCGATGAAGATGCGCGAGGAGATAGACGCCCTCCGCACCATGGGTCTCGATCCGGTCGAGGTGCTCATCCTCCCCCGCGTCCTGGCCCTCATCATCGCCTTGCCAATCTTGACCTTTCTCGGCTCGATGGCTGCCCTCTACGGAGGCGGCCTCGTCGCATGGGCTTATGACGGCATGAACCCGGACATTTTCGTCGCCCGTCTGCACGATGCCATCACGGTCACGCATTTTGAGGTGGGCATGATCAAGGCGCCCTTCATGGCGCTCGTCATCGGCGTTGTCGCCTGCGCGGAAGGGTTGCAGGTCGCGGGAAGCTCGGAGTCGCTCGGGCTGCAAACCACGACATCGGTGGTGAAGTCGATCTTCCTTGTTATCGTGCTCGACGGCCTTTTCGCGATTTTCTTCGCATCGATCGGGATGTGACGATGACAGGCAACGCCGAAGCCGTTATCCAGGTCCGCGACCTCAACGCCGGCTTTGGGGACACGACAATTTTGGACGGGCTTTCGCTCGATGTGTATCGCGGCGAGATCTTAGGCATTGTCGGCGGATCGGGCAGCGGCAAATCCGTGCTAACCCGGACGATCATCGGCCTTGTGCCGAAGCGTGCCGGCTCGATCAGCATCTTCGGTGCGGACAGAGATCGATCCAGCGACGCCGAGGTGCATGCCATCGAGCGGAGATGGGGCGTGCTTTTTCAGCAGGGTGCGCTGTTTTCCTCGCTGACCGCGCGCCAAAATGTGCAATTCCCAATGCGGGAATATCTCGCGATCTCGGAAAAGCTTATGGACGAGATCGCTTCGGCGAAGCTCGAAATGGTTGGCCTGAACCCCGCTGACGGCAATAAGTTTCCCTCCGAACTTTCGGGCGGTATGACGAAGCGGGTGGCGCTGGCCCGTGCGCTCGCCCTCGACCCCGAGATCGTGTTCCTCGACGAGCCGACCTCCGGCCTCGACCCCATAGGCGCCGCGGAGTTCGACGAACTCATTCTCACGCTCAAACGAACGCTCGGGCTCACCGTCTTCATGGTCACGCACGACCTGGACAGCCTCTATCTCATTTGCGACCGCGTCGCCGCGCTGGCGGATGGCAAGGTGGTCGCGGAGGGGCCCATCTCCTCGGTGGTCCTTTCCACGCATCCCTGGGTGAAATCCTATTTTCAAGGTCAGCGGGGCCGGGGATTGGCCCAAATCGCGCACACAACGGTATAGGCGATATCCAATGGAAATCAGGGCGCGCTACGTTCTCATGGGGCTCTTTACCCTCGCGGTCATCGCGGGAGGGTTCGCCTTCGTGTACTGGCTCGATACGGCGGGCAGCCTGGGCAAGCGGACAAGCTACGAGGTGCGGTTTCACAATACGGTCTCGGGTCTGTTGACCGGCTCCGCCGTGGTGTTCAACGGCATCCGCGTTGGCGAGGTGAGCGGGTTGCGGCTTGTGCCGGAGGACCCGAGGCTCGTAGACGCTACCATCTCGGTCGGCACGAACACACCGGTGCGGGCGGACACGGTGGCTTCGCTTGAGTTTCAGGGGCTTACCGGCGGGGCCATCGTGACGTTGACCGGCGGCTCGCCCAGCGCACCGCCTATCGCGGCTCCGGTTGGCGGCGGCCTGCCACGGCTCGTGGCGAACGCAGCCGCTGGCCAGTCCATGAGCGAGGCCGCGAAGCAAGCGCTGAACCGGGTCGACTCGATCCTCTCGGAGAACCAAAGCGATCTGCGCAACATGATTTCGAACCTCGCGTCGTTCTCCGAAGCCTTGGGCCGCAATTCCGGCAAGGTCGATACCGTTGTTGCCGGGCTGGAACGCATGACGGGCGGCGGCAAGGCGTCCGGCACGTTCTACAATTTGAGCGCCGTCCCCGCGGCCGCCACCCCGGCCGCGCCGCTTGGCAAGCAGGTCGCGGTTGCCGATCCGAACGCGCTGATGGCTTTCGACTCGGAGAAGGTTCTCACGCAAAATGCGGCGGGGCAGCTCGAAGGATTTAACGGCGCCAAATGGAGCGACTCGCTGCCGAAGCTGATGCAGGCGAAGATCGTCCAGAGCTTCGAGAACACCGGCCCGCTGGGCGAAGTGAACCGGCCCATCGACGGAGTTTCACCGGATTATCAGCTCTTGACCGAGATCCGCCGCTTCCAGATTGTGCAGACGCCCGAGCCCACTGCCGAGGCCGAGATCAGCGCTAAGCTCGTGGCCAGCGATGGCCACATCGTGGCGGCACGCATTTTCAGCGGCAAGGCGCCCGTGAAGTCGCCGGATGAGGCCGAAGCGGCACGCGCGCTCAGCGAAGCGTTCGCGGGGATCGAGACGGGCCTCGTGGATTGGACGCGGAGCACGGTAACGGCAAGCGCCGGGCAGCAGGCGGCCCAAGAGCCGCCACCGGCGCCGGAGACACCCGTAGCCCCGGAGAAGCCGGCAGCTAAGGAGAAGCCCGCCAAGCCCAAACCCGCCGCCGCGAAGAAGCGGTGAGATTATTGCCGCAAGCTTAAGGTTGGAGCCCGGCAATCGCCTCCTCCAGAAATCGAAGGCCCATCATTTCCAGATGCGGGACTTCGCCTCTTCCCAGCTGTGGGACTTTGTCTCGCCGCGCTTTGTGGCGCTCCCAGCGGCGCTCGCACTCTTCAAGGGGTGCGGGATCGATCTCGTGATCGTCCGCATGCACCATTGCTGTCAGCGCGTCGAGCAGCTCGGCTTGCTCTTCGGGTGTCAACCGCCCCGCTTCTCCGGTCAGTTTTGTCACGCGTTCGTTCATGAGATGAATTTGCGATAATCCAGACAAAGTTGACAAAGTCTCACGGCTTCTCCCGGTACGCCTTGCGCAGGTCGCGCGCGCCATGAACGACACGGACGATCTCGATGCTCCGGGCGGTTTCGCGATAGAGGATCACATAGGCATCGCAGGGAAATACCCGCAAACCTTTGCGAATATCTTCCTTCATCCGTCCGATTTTTGGAAAGAATGATAGCAGACGGAATTTCCGTTCCAGTTCCAAAAGCTGCTCGGTCGCCGCTTCGGGATTGTCCTGCGCGACATAGCGCCAAATCGAAATAAGATCCGCGTTCGCACGCTTTGTCCGCCGCACCTTTATCATGCCTAGATCTCCGGTCCCTCGACTGCGGTAATTCTAAGCGAAAGGCAAAAGCCCGCCGTTTTCCGGCCTGGAATCCAGCTGGGCAGGCGGGTTTACCGCTTCCTTTCTACTCCGGCATCCCCAGTTTGGCGCGGGCGATGATTTCTTGTATGCTAAGCGGCTCGGCCTGCCCGCTCGCAACGCCCTCGTCCCACAGCTCGCCAAGGCGGGCTTGTTCGTCCGGGTTAAACTCGCACTCGCCCATCCGGCCTTCCAGGGAGTTGAGCACAATCTCGACCAGTCTCACCCGCTCGTCAGGGGAAAGCTGCATCGCTTCCCGGCCCAGCCGTTCAACTTGAGCGCTCATCGATCTTTCCATCCAGTCCGGCTTGCAGTCCCTTGAATTCACAGCGTAGCGCGCTTGATCCTGAAGCAAATATGCGCTTGGCCAGGCGCGGTTGGCAAGGTCCTACGATGAAGGCGGCATTTGCCCACGCCGAAACGCAAGCTTCCGGAAACCAGTGCAAGCGAACCGGCGGCGTCTTGCCTTAGCCGAACCAACCCTCCCACTTGTATTGTTTGCCGCGCTTTTCTTCGGCGATCCGCTTGTTCGTTGCGGCCCGTCGCTAAAATAGCGGGGATCGGTGCTGAGCTGGAAGCCGTTCATCCAGGCCAGCTCCTTCAGGCTGCTGGGCAGATCGGCCTCGTGCAGGAACTTCGTATCGTGTGCATAAACCGGCACGACGGGGATGCCGCGCTTCAGCGCCGCCTCGATCTCGATGCGCCCGAAATCGTTCGGGCTATCGATCCGCCGCTGGCCGCCCTCGTCCGCCGAAGTGAGCCAGCGGTCCGCGATCAGCGCGAGCAGCAGATCCGCCCGCGCCACCTGCTCGTTCAGGTAGGTGCGGAAGTTCACGCCGAGCGGGATGCCGTGCACGTCCATGAACACGGCGCCGGCGCCGAATTTCGCCTCAAAATGCTTGGCGAGCGGATCGTAGATCAGCGTGGCGACGGGCCAGGAATCTTACCGCCGGTAGGAGATGAAGATTTTGCTCATGAATGCGCGCCGGAAAGCTAATGCTTAAGTCCACATTAGCGAGTCCCGGCCTTGCAATCTACCGCGATTGCGATGCCACGGCGATTCCCGCTCCCACACCGGCCCGCGCGTTTTCGATGCCGCAGACCGTTCATGAAACTCTTCGCTTGCAACGGCCGGCGAACACGCAAAGGCTGCGCTCGATCACCCACAAGCCTCTGCGACTTGCCACGGCTCAAGCGAAAATGGAAACGAACCTTTATCTTCCGGTCAAACGATTCCTGGAAAACCTCGGCTTCCAAGTGAAGGGCGAAGTTGGCGGTTGCGATCTGGTCGCTATCGCCGAGGGCTCGCCTCCCGTCGTGGTGATCGGCGAGCTGAAACTCAGCTTCAATCTCGATCTGGTTCTGCAAGGCGTTGACCGGGCGGAAGCGTGCGACGAAGTCTGGCTCGCGGTCGCAGCCCGCCCGCGCGGCGGTCGCGAACGCGATGCACGCGTGCGCAAGCTTTGCCGCCGGCTGGGATTTGGCTTGCTGACCGTTTCAGGCTCCGGCTCCGTTGAGGTCATCGTAAGCCCGGCCGCGCCGATGCCGCGCCGCAATCCAAGCCGCCGCTCCCGTCTTGCCGAAGAGCATAAACGCAGGCGGGGCGATCCCACGGCAGGCGGAGGCTCGCGCGCCCCGGTCATGACGGCCTACCGGCAGCAGGCGCTTGCCTGCGCGGCCAAGGTGGCCTTCGGTATGCAGCGACCGCGCGATTTGAAGCCGTCGATCCCCGATGCCTCGAAGATCCTGCTCCGGAATGTCTATGGCTGGTTCGAGCGGACCAATCGCGGTGTGTATACGCTCACGG
Source organism: uncultured Alphaproteobacteria bacterium (assembly GCA_963817705.1). Lineage (GTDB taxonomy): Bacteria > Pseudomonadota > Alphaproteobacteria > Rhizobiales > Rhodomicrobiaceae > Rhodomicrobium. The sequence continues at coordinate 102,914 of CAWFPF010000001.1, read as the reverse complement.
ATGCGGGGCGGGCTGCGCTGCAACGGTGGCCTCAGGCCGGCGAACCCGGCCAATCACTTCGGTAGTTGGAAGGCTAGGACATCGCTCGTATACGTCTCGACGACGAACGAAAACGGGACGTTCGAGCCGGTCCGGAGGATGGCCCTGTGTTCCAAAATGCGGCTTGGGGCTTCGAACCGGGCGCCTGGAGAAGCCGCGATCGCGGGCGAAGTCTCCCAATGCTCCGGCAACGGCCGCCAAAGGAGTTCTGCCGAGATCGTTTCCCGCCGGAAATTGAGACCGCTGACGGCACGCCCAAAAGGCGTATCCGTTTCGTCGAGAAGGCGGTTCATCTCGGGAGTGAGCCTGTTTTCGACATACCAATTGTCGGCTTCCGAGAGCAGCTTTTCCCCGCAAAAGAGCCGGACATGGCGATAGCGAAGGCGATCCTGAGCGCTGAGAGCAAGCCGCTCCCTGTCCCGGTCATCGAGCTTTTTCTCCGCGCCGCGGTCGAGATTCGCGATAACTCTTCCGGCCAGGGCAAGGCGGTGATCCGCGCACCAGCGTTCGAGCGTCAAGGTGGCGCTGGGGTGGCCGAGCAAATCCGCATTCAGGGTCTCGATGAGGGCAAGAAGCTCGATACGCGCTAAAAAACTATCCTCCCAGCTCAGGGGTGCAAGCCCCATGATGAGGGGCAAAGCAACAGAACCGGCAACCGCCGCAAAAGGGCCATCAAGCGAAATCCTCGCTGTTTCGGATCGGGTACTCGTTTGAAACCTGGCGGAAGCCCTGTCAAATATAACACGGCGCGCGTTCTATCGCGTTCAGCCCTGAAAGGAGAAAGAAATATGCCCGGCAAGCGCATTTTGATGATCTGCGGCGATTTCGGCGAGGATTACGAGATCATGGTTCCGTTTCAGGCCCTCCTCGCGGTGGGGCATGAGGTCCACGCCGTGTGCCCAGGCAAGAAGGCGGGCGATCGGATCGCGACCGCCATCCATGATTTCGAGGGCCAGCAGACCTACAGCGAAAAGCGCGGCCACAACTTCACGCTCAACGCCGCCTTCGACGGCGTCAGCCTCAACTCCTACGACGCCCTTATCATTCCCGGCGGCAGGGCGCCCGAATATCTCCGTCTCAATCCGAAGGTCATTGAAGCGGTGCAGCATTTCTTCCACACCGGCAAGCCCGTGGCCGCCATTTGCCATGGGGCCCAGCTGCTTGCCGCGGCCGGCGTCCTTGAGGGGCGGACCTGTTCAGCCTATCCGGCCTGCCGGGCCGAGGTCGAGTTGGCGCGGGGACACTATGCCGATATCGCCATCGATGCCGCTGTGACGGACGGAAATCTCGTTACGGCACCGGCATGGCCTGCGCACCCGGCCTGGATTGCCCAGTTCCTCGCCGTATTGGGGACCAGGATTGTCCACTCCGCGTAACCGCGCCGGAGAACCGGCTTTGTGCTTGCACAGATGGAAGCCGATCACGCAACTGGGAATCCCCGGGCCAAATTTCCGCTAGCCGTCCCATGCGCTGGGGCGCATAGTACGAGAAAACCGAACTTTGGCTTGGGAACGCCTGCATGCGCAAGATGCACCCGATCTGGACGCTCGTTATTTGTGCGGGAAGCATGCTGGCGATCAACATGGGGATCCGGCAAACGTTCGGGCTTTATCTCAAGCCGGTGAGCCAGGATCTCGATCTCGACCGTCAGGTGTTCTCTTTCGCCATGGCGCTGCTGAACCTGGTTTGGGGGCTCGCCGCGCCCTTCGCCGGAGCGCTCAGCGACAGGCTTGGAGCCGTGCGCGTGGCCCTCTTGGGCACGGCCTTCTATATCGCCGGGCTCGTGTTGATGGCGTCGGCATCAAGCGGGAGCCAAGTTGTCCTGTCAGGCGCACTGATCGGGCTCGGCGTTGCCGGCACCGGATTTACCGCCGTCTTCGGCGTGATTGCGCGCGCAGCGCCGCCGGAGCACCGCGCTTCGGCGCTTGGTATGACCACAATGGGAAGCGCGATCGGCCAATTCGTTTCGCTGCCCTTTGTGCATGTGCTCCTCGACGCCACCGGTTGGGTCACCTCTCTCTTTGTGATGGCCGGGACGGCGGCTCTCATGGCACCGCTTGCGTTCGCTCTCGGCCGCGCGGGCACCGCGGAGGCCCATCCAAACGCGCGGTCTTCGCAAAGCCTTGTCAGCGCACTCAGCGAGGCGCTGAACTATCCAAGCTTTCTCCTGCTTACGGCGGGGTTCTTCGTGTGCGGCTTCCACATTGCGGCGGTCGCGATCCACTTGCCGGCGTTTCTGGGCGATAAGGGGTTTAGCCCTGGGCTCGGGGCCATCGCGCTGACGGTTGTCGGCGCGGCGAACATCCTTGGCACCTATCTGTGCGGCCGGGTTGGCGATGTCATGCCGAAGCGTCTCGCGCTCGCCTTCATCTATCTCGCGCGAGGGGCCATCTTCGTCGCGCTGATCTATGCACCGCTGACCGAAATGACGGTCTTGATCTTCGCGTTCTTACTCGGCCTGCTATGGCTCGGTACGATCCCGCTGACGAGCGGCCTCATCGTGACGTTTTTCGGCCCGCGCTGGTTGTCCACGCTTTATGGGATTGTATTCCTGTCCCATCAGGTGGGGAGTTTCATGGGCGCCTGGCTCGGCGGCTGGGTTTACGACACATATCATTCCTACAATTTGCTCTGGTGGGTCGCGGTGGCCGTTGCCGTGCTCGCAGCCGCTCTCCATCTGCCAATCAGGGAATATCCAGCGCCCGGGCTGGCTGCGGCAGGGGCGGCGGCGGAGTAGAAACGAAGTGACGCCGGGCATAAAGTGGAGCTTAATCGGAGGTGTCGCCGCCTTATGCGCGGGCGCGGCGTATCTCATGGTTGTGCGCGGTCCAGCCTTGTTTCTCGATCTCGGCTCTGTCTTGGCAAGCTGTTTTTGATCCTTGACAAAAATCAACGAATTATGAGGTAAGGCAAAGGTGGTGTGCTCTTGGGTGACCTGATGAATATTGACGAGATCATCGACAATTTCAGCGTTCTCGACGATTGGGAGGACCGCTATCGCTATCTGATCGAGCTGGGCCGTGGGCTTGAGCCGCTGCAGGATGGGGAGCGGACCCCCGGGACCAAGGTCCGGGGCTGTGCCAGTCAGGTTTGGCTGATATCTGAGGCCGAACGCGAGGGCACGGATGCCACCCTACACTTTCGCGGTGATAGCGACGCCCATATCGTGCGCGGTCTGATCGCCGTCCTCTTCGCGCTCTATTCAGGAAAACGCGCCGGCGAAATCCTTAAGACCGATGAGAAGGCCGTGTTCGCAAAGCTTGGCTTGAACAGCCATCTTACGCCTCAGCGCTCGAATGGCCTCGCCTCCATGGTGGCACGCATCAAGGCCGACGCGGCATCGGCGGCAGGCGCCGGTGCTGTGCCTGCGGGCCATGCTTAAGCGAAGCCTTTGACCTGCGGCGGCATTGCGATCTAAAGTCAGCTTCGCCGCGCAACGCGGCAGACTGTCGTGCGGAGAGCTGGGCTCCTTTTTTGCGATGCGGTCCGTTTTGGATGCCATACCGCCGGCCGGCCATGCCGGAGATGAGACCGGCGCCTATGACGGCTACTTGCCGTTGCCTTCGCACAGGAAATGCGCGGCAGTCATTGCTCCCTCTGCCGGCGCGCTGACCGGCAGCTGCTACGGTCTCATCGTGAGCATGATCAACCGCGGGCACCGGGTCTTTGCCTTCGCGCCGGAACTTGCAAACCGCGATCTTCGTATTCTCGCTCACATCGGAGCCGAGGCTTACTCACTTCCGCCTAAGCTGGCGTTGCTCGACAAATACCGCCAAATGCGCGAACTCAGCACCATTCTCGGCCGGGCCGATCCCGATGTGGCGCTCGTGCAATCGGCGCAAAGCGGGGCCGCGAGCGTGGCGGCTGCGAAGATCGCCAGGGTCCCGCAGGTCGTAACGGTTGTGCCGGGCCTCGGCCCCGCCTTCATGGAGGCCGCGGCCTCCTCGTCCTGGGGCGAGCGCCAAGCCATGAAGGCGGTTTACCGGGCCGTGCTTGGCTTGAGCGACGCGGTCATCTTTCATAGCCCGCATGACTGCAAGTATCTGCAAGACCACCATCTTCTCCCGAAGTCGAAAATGTATCTCACTGTTGGAGGTTGGGGGGAGGATCTCGCGCGCAACGTTCAGCGCCCGCTCCCGCCGCTCGACCGCGGCGTTCTATTCGTGCTTGCGGCGCCGCTCGACCGCTATCAGGGGATTGCCGAGTATTGCGAGGCCGCTCAGGCGATCCGGGCCAAGTCTCGGCGAGCCCGGTTTTTCATCGCGAGCACACCGGGGGACGCCGCGTCGGTCATGCCGGCGGCGGAGCTCAAACACTGCAGAGACGCCGTTCAATATGTCGGACCTGTCGACGACGCGGCTTCGGTCATCGCGCGCTGCCATGTGGTGGTGGCGCCGTCTTACGGCCATGGCGCGCCCCGCTCGCTTTATCAGGCTCTCGCTGCCGGGCGCCCCGTCGTTACCACCGATACGCGGAGCTGCCGCGACTTCGTCCAGCAAGGACTGAACGGATATCGCGTCCCCGTTCGCGATTTAGGTTCGCTTGTTCGCGCGATGACGCAGATCCTTCAGCGCCCGGACTTGATCCCGTCCATGGCGCAAGAAAGCCGGCGCATGGCCCTGCGGTTCTACAGCGTGAATGGGGTTAACGCGCTCATTCTGGAAGCGCTCGGGCTTTAGAGCGTATCGCTTGCTCTACCAGTTCGAAACCCATCCTAGCAAAACCAACAAACCGGCAGACCCAAGGGTGATATGCGCCGCCAGGAAAGCCTCCGCGGTGCGACGCGATGTTCTGGCGACCAGCGCGCCCGTCAACGCCGCGATCAGCGATACGGCAATGAGCCCGGCCGCTAAAGGCAGAGGCCCGCCGCGCGCCGGCTCGCCATTTGGCGCGCCGTGCAGCAGGATAGCCATTTGTTCGAGGCCACCGACACCCAACAGGAGGTGAAAGCCGACGAGTACCGGCTTCCGGACGCCGCGAAAATAAAGCAACAGAAGATAGATGCCGAGCGCTGTCGCGGCCGACAAAAGGACGATAACGGGAATCGCCGTCATACTTTAACCCCCGCCCGCGCGGATTTCGCCGATCCGGACTCCCACCCTCTTAAAACATCGCGGCGTGGACACGGTCGGGCGGATTGTGCCCATCGACGAAGGTCCGGATGTTGATGATCACCTTCTCTCCCATGTCGAGGCGGCCTTCGATGGTCGCCGAGCCGAGATGCGGCAGAAGCACAACCTTTTTATTTTTCAAGAGCTTGGGGTTGATGGCGGGCTCGTTCTCGAATACGTCGAGCCCCGCTCCGCCGATCTCGTCCGCTTCGATCATGCGCGCCAATGCATTCTCGTCGATCACCTCGCCGCGGGCGGTATTGACGATGTAAGCCGTAGGTTTCACGAGCTTGAGGCGCCGGGCTGAGAGAAGATGGTAGGTTGCGGGCGTGTGAGGACAGTTCACCGAGATGATGTCCATGTTGGCGGTCATCTGGTCGAGGCTTTCCCAATAGGTCGCGCCCAGTTCCTCCTCGACGGCGGCGGGAACGCGGCGCCTGTTGTGGTAGTTGATGGAAAGCCCGAAGGCCTTCGCCCGGCGTGCCACGGCGCGGCCGATCCGGCCCATCCCGATAATGCCGAGCTTCTTGCCCCAAATCCGGTGGCCGAGCATCCATGTCGGCGACCACCCATACCATTCCTGGCCCGATTCCAAATAGTGGGCGCCTTCGACGAGCCGGCGCGGCACGGCGAGGATCAGCGCCATGGTCATGTCCGCTGTATCTTCTGTCAGAATCCCGGGCGTATTCGTGATGATGATGCCACGGTTGCGGGCCGTTTCGAGGTCGATATTGTCGACGCCGGTCCCGTAGTTGGCGATGAGCTTCAACTGTGGCCCAGCCAGCGAAAGAAGTGTCTTGTCAATTCTGTCCGTTACGGTAGGAACGAGCACGGTGGCTGTCCGCATAGCGGCCGCGAGTTGGTCTCGCGTCATCGGGACGTCCGAGACGTTGAGCGCAACGTCGAAAAGCTCGCGCATGCGCGCCTCGACAGGCTCTGGGAGTTTGCGTGTGACGGCGACTTTTACAGTTTGTGAGTTCATTGGGTGCCCGGAGTGGCGTTCTCAGCCTTCTTTGATATAGGTAACGCAATTTCGCTCTCCTTATCTATCAGATACGGCATGGGATGACAAAGGCTCGCATAAGCTGCGCTATTTTAGCTGCAATGGCATTGATGCCCTTCGCCGCCGCCTTCGCTCAAGAAGGCAGCGGTCTCAAGGGCACGGTAACCGGCTTGGCAATTCCCCGGTTCGTCAGCCTCAAGGCGAGCGAGGTGAATTCGCGCGTTGGACCGGGCCCGGAGTATCAGATCGCGTGGGTGTTCAAGCGCGCTGGGCTTCCCGTGGAAGTCCTGGCGGAGTTCGATACGTGGCGGCAGGTTCGCGATAGCGACGGCGGCACCGGCTGGGTCGCGTCAACCCTCCTGAGCGCGCGGCGCACAGCCATGGTTTCGCCCTGGGTAAAGGGAAGCACCTCAACGGCGCTCACATCCTCAAGGGGCGGCTTGGCGGAAGTGGCGCGGGTGGAATCCGGCGCTATTGTCGATATCATGAGTTGCGACGGGGAAGCTTGCGAAGTCTATGCGGGCTCGCAAAAAGGCTGGGTGCCGCAGAAGAATCTTTGGGGGGTGTATCCCGGCGAGGTCTTGAAATAAGCCGCAATTCCAACTCGCCTGTATCTTAAGTCTGATTGCGCTTGTCGCATATGGAAATCAAAACTCACTTTGTCTATAAGATCGGCCAACCGCACTTGACGGGAGGAAACGAACATGCCGGAAACAAAATATCAGACCTTCGAGACGATCTCGGAGAACCCGAAATTCCAGGAGCTGGTTAGCAGCCGCTCCCGGTTCGCCTGGACCTTGTCCATACTTATGCTGCTTGTTTATCAAGGCTTTATTCTTCTCGTCGCGTTCTTCCCAGGCTTTCTCGCAACGCCGATTGGCGGCAGCGTGATCACGATCGGCATCCCGATCGGGCTTGGCGTCATCGTCTTCGCCTTTCTCGTCACCGGAATTTATGTCGCCCGGGCGAACGGCACATACGATGAGATGAACCGGGAACTCATCCAAGAGGTAACAAAATGATTTTCAAACAACTCTTGGGTACAGGGACGCTGGCGCTCGCTGCTATCGTCATGTCCGCAGCTCCCTCCTTTGCGGATGCCGTCAGCGGCGCGGTCGAAAAGCAGGACGTCAATTGGCCCGCAATCGGCATGTTCGTCGGCTTCGTGTTCATGACGCTGGTTATTACCTATCGCGCGGCCCGCTCGACGAGGTCCGCGTCCGACTTTTACGCGGCGGGCGGTGGCATCACCGGCTTCCAGAACGGCCTCGCCATGGCCGGCGACTATATGTCGGCGGCCTCGTTTCTCGGCATCTCGGGCCTCGTGTTCGCGAGCGGGTTCGATGGCCTGATCTACTCGGTGGGGTGGCTTGTGGGCTGGCCGATTGTGCTATTCCTGCTCGCTGAGCGCCTGCGCAACCTCGGGAAGTTCACCTTCGCGGACGTTGCCTCGTTCCGTCTCAATCAAAGCGCGATACGCATCCTTGCCGCGATTGGCACGTTTACCGTGGTTTCGTTTTACCTCATCGCGCAGATGGTGGGCGCAGGCAAGCTGATCCAGCTGCTCTTCGGGCTCGACTATCTCCATGCCGTGGTTATCGTCGGCGTATTGATGATCATCTATGTCGCCTTCGGCGGCATGAAGGCCACGACCTGGGTGCAGATCATCAAAGCATGCCTCTTGCTTTTCGGCGCAACATTCGTTGCCCTTCTCGTGCTTATCAAATTCAACTTTAACATGAACGATCTGTTCGCCTCCGCGATCAAGAGCCATCCGAAAGGCGTTTCGATCATGGGGCCGGGCAATCTGGTCACAGACCCCGTCTCCGCGATCTCACTCGGTCTCGCCTTGATGTTCGGCACAGCAGGCCTGCCTCACATCCTGATGCGGTTCTTCACCGTCGCCGACGCCAAGGCAGCCCGTAAGTCCGTGTTCTTCGCGACAGGCTTTATCGGCTACTTCTATATCCTGACCTTCATTATCGGGTTCGGCGCCATCACGCTTCTGCTGAGCGATCCGTCCTACTTCAAACCGGCGGCCGATGGGACTGTGGCAGTAACGATAGCCAACCTGAAGGGTGGCACGAACATGGCCGCCATTCAGCTCTCAAACGCCGTCGGAGGTCCTTACCTTTTGGGCTTCATCTCGGCCGTGGCCTTCGCAACCATCCTCGCGGTGGTGGCAGGACTGACGCTGGCTGGCGCATCTGCGGTCAGCCATGATCTCTTTGCGTTGGTTTTCGCAAAGGGAATGTCCGAGAAGACCGAAGTCGCAGTGTCGAAGATTTCTGCTTTGGTGATTGGTCTCATCGCGATCTATCTCGGTTACATCTTCGAGACGATCAACGTTGCGTTCATGGTGGGCCTCGCGTTCGCCATTGCGGCGAGCGTTAACTTCCCTGTGCTCCTTATGACGATGTTCTGGAGAGGAACAACGACCGTGGGAGCTTTTGTGGGAGGGATCCTCGGGCTTCTAAGCTCGGTTGCAGGGGTCGTGCTCAGCAAAGCGGTCTGGGTCACCGTTCTCGGCCATCCGACAGCAATCTTCCCCTATAGCAACCCGGCACTGTTCTCGATGCCCATCGCATTCATTGGCATCTGGCTGTTCTCGAAGATCGACGCGACCGTGCGCGCACGGAACGAGAAGGCCGCATTCGCACCGCAATTCGTGCGGTCGGAAACCGGCATTGGCGCAGCCGCCGCGAATATCCACTAGCCATGGGAGGGGGCGGGCCGGATTGCTTGCCCCCTTTCCTTTAAGACTTTGCATGAGCTTCGAAGCGTTTACGATGAGGCGCAACAATGCATGGGTTTGACGCGCTCAATCCGCCGTTTGACCGCCTAACCCACGCTGAGGTGGAACAGCTTCGCGCCGCAATCGACATTGGCTATTTCGCGCCAGGGAGCATTATCGTTGAGCGCGGCGGCAGCTCCGAATTTCTGCACGTCGTCATCAAGGGATCGGTGGCCGAAAAGAACGGCGACGATACGGAGGCCTTGCTCGGCCCCAAGGACACCTTCGATAGCGAGGCTGTGGTTCACGGATCGGCAAACGCCAGCTTCGTCGCGGTGGAAGAAACGCTCTGCTATTTGCTACCCCGCCTTCTAATCCTGCAGCTGGTGCAAAAGAATCAGGCCTTCGCAGCCTTCTTCTATTCAGAGCTCTCCCGCCGCCTCGATGCCTTCGCGGCACACCGCAATCCCAGCGGCCTCGATTCGGTGCTGCGCCTCAGGGTATCGGAAGCCCGGTGCATCGACGCGGTATTTGTCGATGGCGGTTTGACCATCGAACAAGCCGGGCACACGATGGAGGAGCACCACAACGACACGCTATTCGTCACCGATGGAGATCGCACGGGCATCGTAACCGGGATGAACTTGGCCAAGGCCGTTATTCTCGAACGACGCGCTCTCGAAACACCGGTGCGCGACATTTGCCATTTCGACGTCGCCGCCGTGAATCGCGACGATTTCCTGTTCGATGCTCTGATCGCGATGACGCGCTACAAGAAGCGGCGCCTTGGCATCCGGGCCAACGGAACCTATACGGGCGTCCTCGAAGACATCAATATTCTCGAACTCTTCGCAGGGAATTCGCAGCTTATTCCAGGACGTATCGATCGCGCCAAGAACCTTGCCGACCTCATCGTCTGCGCCAGCGACATTCAGGAGCAGGTGAAGAGGCTCCACGAGCAGGGCGTGAAGGTCGAAGTCATCGCCGCGATCACATCCGACCTGAACCGCGGCTTGATGTCGAAAGTCTTCGAACTGACCGCGCCGGCTTCGATCAAGGAGCAGGGCTGCCTCATGGTCATGGGCTCGGAGGGGCGCGGCGAACAAACGGTCAGGACCGATCAGGATAACGGCCTCTTGCTCGCGGCGGAGGTGCCGGAAAGCGATCTTATTCAGTTCAGGCAGGCGTTCACCGAGTCGCTAGACATCTGCGGTTTTCCGCCTTGCCTCGGCAACGTGATGGTGCGAAATCCGCTTTGGTCGCAACCGGTCGAGAGTTTCATCCGCCAAGTGAAGACCTGGATCATGACGGGCGGTGGCGAAAGCGCCATGAATCTCGGCATTTTCTGCGACGCGGTGACCGTCACAGGGCGAAACGATATCCTGGTGCGGGCCAAGCTCGCGTTCATGGACATGTTGCGGGGAGAGACCGCGCATCTCGCGCATTTTGCGAATTTCATCGATCTTTTCGCCAGCTCCGAGATTGGCCGTTTCGGCAATCTGATGGTGTCGGTGGGCGCTCGCTCCGGCGCCGTAGACCTGAAGAAGGTGGGCACATTCCCGATCGTTCACGGCATCCGGACACTTGCGATCGAGAAGGGTATCCTCGAAACGGGAACCGTGAAGCGCATCGAACTGCTCGCAGGCACCCGCATTTTCGACAATGACTTCGCCCAAAACCTGATCAGCGCGCTTCACGTTTTCATGGAACTGCGGTTGCGCTCTCAATTGAAGGCAAAGCGCCTTGGCAACCTTGCGGGCGAGTCCATCGTCGATATGAACGAACTCTCGACGGCGGACCGCGACATATTGCGGAATGCGATCCGCGTCGTCCGCGAGTTCCGCGAGATCGTGCGCCATCGCTTCAATCTCGGGTATTTTTGATGCTGGCCCATTGGCTGCGAAGGCTGTTCTATCAGGCTTCGATCGGCGATCAGTCCTACCGTTTTCTGTTCAAGAAACCTCCGCCCGGTGAAGCGGTCGCAATCGACTGCGAGACAACGGGGCTCAACTTCGCCAAAGACGACATCATCACCATCGCCGCCGTTCGCATCAAGGGGGACCGCATCCTGACGAGCGAGCGATTCGAGGTTCTGGTCCGCCCGGAAGCCCGCATCGCCCCGGACGCGATGAAAATCCATCACTTGCGCGAGGCCGATGTCGAGCAGGAACAGCCGATCCGAAAGATTCTGCGCGATCTTCTCCACTTCATCGGACCGCGCCCGCTTGTCGGCTATTATCTCGAATTCGATATCAAGATGATCAACAAGCATGTGCTGCCGTTCATTCAAATCGGCTTACCCAACCGCCGGATCGAGGTCTCCGAGCTTTACTACGAGCGCAAATACGGCGACGCGCCCGCCGGAACCACGATCGATCTGCGCTTTATTTCGATCCTCAGGGATTTAGGCTTGCCGAACCTCGGACAGCACGACGCGCTCAACGACGCCCTGATGACGGCAATGATTTATGTGACTTTGCGGGACATGCGCAAACGCGGTGCAAGGATTGCGCGCCAGCGCGAGCGGCCCTTGCACGACCACCACATTGGCGCGTAGTTGCTGCTACGCTTTGAGTGCCTTACCGAAAGGCGGGTTCATCCGCACGATAACAAGATTGAGATAGCCAGCGAAGGTTACCCACAGGAGGTAAGGCAGCAGCAGCCAGCTCGACGTGGGCGAAAAGGGTTCCAGACCGATCATCATGGCGGCGACAGATGCCCAAAGGAAGACAACCTCGATCAGGGCCCAATCCGGGCGCCGCAGATTGAAAAACAGCGGGCTCCAAAGCAGGTGAAAGACAATGTTCACCGCGAAAAGGATGGCGACCGTGAGCTGCGCATCCGTATCCGGAGCGTTGGTCCATGCCAGCACGCCCGCCCATGCGGCCAATCCGAGAATAATGGCCCAGGCCGGCCCGAACACCCACTCCGGCGGATTCCAAGACGGTTTACGCAGCTCATTGCGGTACCAAGGCCCGACCGTCGTCATAGCTCCGCCTGTGCCGAGGACCGAGATCGTGACGATGGCTGCAATGATAATCGTGTATGTCATCTCTCACCTCATCAGATGCGATCGGTAGGCGCAATGTGGCCATGGACTTTCCGGAAGGGAATAGCATGCCAGCCTACTTTTGCCTAAGGCTTGGCGTGGTGGGCTGAATTTTGCCCGCTTCCTGGGGCACATTTTGAGGAATGCATAGTCAGCCGCCAAAAAGACGCGGCGCTTCCACAGGAGAGAGGAAATGCCATGATTACCGAGATCGCGGAAATTGAGGTGAAGCCCGGCGAGGATGCCAACTTCGAGGCCGCCGTCGCCAAGGCAGTGCCATTGTTCCGCCGCGCCAAAGGCTGCCGCGGCATGGAACTGCAGCGTTCCATTGAAAAGCCTTCGAAATACCGGCTCATGGTCAAATGGGAAACGCTGGATGACCACGTCGTCCATTTCCGCAACTCGGAAGATTTTCAGGAATGGCGCCGGCTGGTCAGCCCGCATTTCGTGGCGCCACCCGTAGTGGAGCACACGCACACGGTGCTGACTGGCTTTTGAGTCAATTTTCGATATGCTGATTAAACAAGCTTAGGGCGAGGGCTTCATGGCGATCCATTTTCTACCCCTTTTGCTGGCGAAGGTCGCGGGCAAGTTTATTGCGAAAAGTGCCGCTCATCACGGAGCGCATCACGCGCTCGGCAAAAAACTCGCCGAACAAGGGGTCAAGCAAGCCGCCAAAACAGCGGTCCAGCAAGCCATGAAACCAGGCGAGAAAGAAGAGACGCAAAGCGGCTAGAGTTTGCCCTCTTTTCGAGGAAACTCACCCTTCGAAACGCCGCCGGCGACGGCTTCTCAGGATAAGGCCTCATGTGAAGAGCCGCCCTTCCAAAGGCTCAGGGTGAGTGCCGTCTCGAACCGTAAGGGGAGCTTAACGCGCCTCCTTCCCTTTGGACCGTAGGTCCGTATATGAGCAAGCTCTCTAATTCGAAACATTCCCCGCGATTCCGAGGTTGCGGAAGGCTTCGGACCCGCCCTGCGTGAGGTCTTTGCCGGTCAGCTCATCGCCATTGAGGGCGCGGATTCCGCCCTTTTTCGCCCCCAAGATCATATTCATGACGATGAACGCATAGCCATCGGCGGCGTTCGAGGCGCCGATGCCCACGGCGGTGCCCTCAATCCGATTGTTCATAACCGAGAGCGTTCCAAGCCGCGCGCGACTGCCAAGCCGCAGCCCGAACTCGCCATACCCGCTCACAAGATTGTTCGTGACGATCCCATCGCCCTCAACCCAGATCGCGCTTCCCGCGCACGCCGCAGCCCTGTTGCCGGCAATGAAAAGCCCCGTGCCCGCACAGACGAAGCCGTTGCCGCCGCTCGATAAAATCTGGCAGTCGGAAATGGTGACATTCCGGCATTCGCGCGCGAGAAGAGCCGATCCCGAAAACGTCACGCCCCTGAGGCCCAAATCCTGCGCGTTCAGGCTTGCGAAGACGTAGGCGCCCAGTGGCGCGGTGAGCACCGTTAGGCCCGGCACGCCGATCACGGACGACCGCGAGGGGAGCCGCAGTCCCGATACGCGGTAAGTGCCCGCGGGGATGACAATAGGCTGTCCGGCCGCCGCGAGTTCGTCGATGGCCTTCTGCATGGCCTGCGACTGGTCGGCCCAGACATCCGGAGCGACGCCCATCTCGGTGACGGTTCTGGCGAAGGCGAGGGGCGCAGCCTCAGCAGCGGCCGTGCCAAACAGCCCGGCGGCTACCCCGCCAAATCCCATGAAATGCCTGCGATCCATTGCTCCTGCCGCCCCCGCCAAAACCGTTGCTGCTCTGTCTCGCGCGTAGCACAGCCTGAGCGCTTGCGCGAATGAGAACAAGCGCGCCCGACACGCAGTCCTCAGCGGTGAGGCACAGTTGCACCTTCGCCTCAGGATCGAATGCGGGCATGTGGACGAAGCTGACAAGCGGACCGGAAGCCCCCGCGTCCGAAAGGCTCCAATAGAAAAGGGCGTTGCAAAGATAGCGGCCCGCGTCCTTGGAAAGCTGCGCTGGGAGGCCGCTTTGCCTCAAAGCCCGCAGTAGCGGCAGTGGCGGCAGCGTGGCTTGCAGGAAGGCATCTCCCGAGCGCTGGAGCGGCTTTCCCGGCCTTACAACGCCAGCGTGGTCTTCCTTGGGGCCGCTGATATTGATTGCGCGTGTCTCGATCTCGAAGCCGGTCAGGCGCTTGGAAACCCCGAAATGCAAAATGGCATCCGGCTTGACCCGCGCGACAGCCTCCCGCACCACGGTCCTTGCTTCGGCCCACGTCACCGGAACGATTGCCGTTGCGTGCTGGATGCCGGGCGCAGCGGCGGACGCTGCCAGCACGGTCATCATCGATCCGGACGCATTATCGGGAACGCCTGGGAACGGCCCGAAGCCCGTCACCAGCACACGCACCGGAGAGGCGCCGGCCCAGATCATGGCGAGCCCGGGAGCATCGATATAGCCTCGTCGGCCGCGACAGACGGCGGCGTCAGCCCCATGCTCACAAGGCGTTCCAGCTCCCGGATTTTCGCGGCGACGGCCCCTCCGGACAAGAACATCTCGCGAATCCGGTCTTCGATCATTGCGTGCATCCAGTGCACGTCCTGGCTGCGGCGCTTGGCGTCGAATTCGCCTGTTTTTTCGAGCACGGCCCGGTGCTTGGTGACATTTTTCCAAAGCTCGTCGAGGCCCCGTCCGTCCACCGCCGATATCGTAATGACCGGCGGCTGCCAGGTAGAACTCGGCGGCGTGAGAATGTGCAGCGCGGTCTTGTAGTTGGCGGAGGCGGCGCTGGCGGGACCCTCGTTCGCGCCGTCGGCCTTGGTGATCGCGATCATGTCGGCGAGTTCCATGACGCCCTTCTTGATCCCCTGCAGTTCATCGCCGCCGCCTGCCAGCATGAGGAGGAGAAAAAAGTCCACCATCCCCGCGACGGTGATCTCCGATTGTCCGACGCCGACGGTCTCGACAAGCACGATGTCGAAGCCGGCAGCCTCGCAAAGGAGAATCGTTTCGCGCGTGGTTCGCGCCACCCCTCCGAGGGTACCGGAGGATGGCGAAGGGCGGATGAAGGCATTCGGCGCCATGGCAAGGCGCGCCATGCGTGTCTTGTCGCCAAGAATGGCTCCGCCGGACCGGCTTGAGGAAGGGTCCACCGCCAGCACGGCCACGCGATGGCCTTGAGCCGTCAGAAAGCTTCCGAGGGTGTCGATCAGCGTCGACTTGCCGACCCCTGGTACGCCCGTGATGCCGATGCGGTGCGAACGGCCGGCGGCGTCGTTGAGCAGCGTCAGGAGCTGGCGCGCCTCGATCCGGTGAGCCGGCTTTCGGCTTTCGATCAGCGTTATGGCGCGGGCAAGCGCGACGCGGTTCCCGGAGCGGACCTTATCCGCGAGGGTGGCCGCGTCTCTCGAAGCGCCCTGTCCTTGAAAGGAGTTCTCTATTTCCATAACCAAGGATTAAAAGAGGCAGGCCGCCGGCACAAGCGCGATAGTGGGAAAAAGAACGCGTAAGGATCGTACGCCGCGCGCCAGGCAGGACGAACCCCTCTCGCCGTCAGCTGCCGGCGCCTTCCATGGTGAAGCCGACCTTGAGAGTGACCTGATAATGGGCCACCACGCCATTGTCGATATGGCCGCGTGTTTCGACCACCTCAAACCAGCGCAGGTTCCGGATCGTCTGGTTGGCCCGCTTGATTGCAGTCTCTATCGCATCTTCTATGCCTTTTGGGGATGAGCCGGTGATTTCGACGATTTTGTAAACGTGATCGCTCATTTGAAATGCTCCGCACTGTTAAAGTGCGCCGGCACCCGAAGGGCATGCAGGCGCTCTTTGGGTTTTACCGGAACTGAGCCAAGAAGCAACACACAGCAGCCCGGGGGCCGGAAGGCGCGCGCTCGTCCTCTATACACGGGAAAGACCCCCTCACCCCAACCCTCTCCCCAAGGGGAGAGGGAGTTCAGGCGTCCTCTCTCCCCTCGGGGAGAGAGACAGAGTGAGGGGGGACTATGCCGCTGCTCCTCATGCGTTCAACGGATAGAGCGTGTTTATCAGAAACAGCACCACGAGGAGCACAATGCCTAAGCCGAGGCTCCAGCCAATCAGCTTTTTTTCGATCGGCAGGAGCGGCTCGGCGGGCGTTTTTTTCAGTTCTTCGCGAAGATCGGGATCGGACATCGTGCTCTTGTTCTAGCCGGCGAGCGGCGGCTTCACACCACTGAAGAAAATCCAGGAGATCGCCAAGCCGACCCAGATCACAAAGCCGAACAGGCTTACGAGATAGACTGCGGCGAGCTTGCCGAGGCCCTCCTGCCAGAGCTTCCGGAAATTCGAGAGCACGCCGATCGAGAAGAACGTCAGGATGAAGAAGATCACCCGGAATACATTCGCCTCGCCGATAGCGGCAGCCACCTTCGCCGGCTCGAAGGAGGTCCCGAGCGCGAGATAAAGGCCGGCGGCGAAGGTTACGATGAAGCCGAGGATGAACTTTGGAAAGCGCTGCCAAATCTCGGACGGTTTCGCCTTTTCGCCATTGGCGGAAGGGTTGATGTGGTTTGTCCAGATGTAGCCGAGGACGAAGGCCCAGATGCCGATGAAGATATCGATGAACACCTTGACCGTCGCGGTTGTCCCGAGGATCCAGCCCGGCTGATAGTTGATGCCTTGCGCGGCGGCCTTTGCGAGGATCAGCGATTCGGTGATGCCGCCGCCGGCGACGGCCGCGCCGTCGGTCTTGATCGCCAGCCCCATCCAGGCGCCGGCCACGAGCGGCTCGTCCGAAAGGAAAGTCTGCGCCAGGAAGGGCAGAATCAAAATCTCGACCACGGCAAAAATCACCACGAGCGACGAGACCAGGATCGGCACCGATGGCCGCGCCCGGATCGCGCCGCCCGTGGCAATCGCCGCCGCAACGCCGCAAATCGAAATCCCTGAAGCGAGCGGCACCGCCCATTCGCGGCTGAACCCGAACCACTTCCGGGCTACGTAGTACACGACTGCCCAATAGATGAGATAGGCCTCGACGATGGCAGCAACGCCTCGCAGCAGGAGCGAAGTCGCGAGATTGAGCTTGCCCGCGGCCGTTACGGCGAGAGCGGCACCGAGGATCACGATGGCGATCTTGATGTAGAGTTCGGGGCGGATTGCTTCCTTGATCCGTTCAGCAAAGCGGGGAAAGAAGTTTGCGATGATAAGTCCCGCAATCAGCGCGATGATGAAGCCACCTTCGTTTGTCAGCTTCAACGACCAGCCGATCCCGAATTTCTGCTGATCGGCCGGCGTCACCACGGCGAAATGCGCGAAGCTTCCCGCGATCCAGCTCGCATAGGCAATGGCGAAGACGGCGGTGAACGAAAGGGCGAAACGCCAGACACTGGCGCGCAGCGCTATCGCCGCCAGCGTCAAGACACCAAGCAGCGCCGCATAGGTCAGGGCCAAGGCAGTCAGACCGCCGAGGCTGCTGTATGCCTTCGATGCGGTTCCCAACGCCTTTTCCGCGTCAATCCACACCGATGTTGTGACGGCCCAGCCCAGGAGATCCTGGCCGTAGAGCCCGGCTGCGGCAAGGCCAAAAAAGAGAAAGCCGATCCAGACCGCGAGCCAATCTTCGCTGATCCGTGGCTGACGGTGAGTGGCAGCAGAGGCAGCGCTCGCCGCCTGTCTGGGCGCTGCCGCCGGGGCCTGCCACGCGCGTTCAAAGGTCTCTGACATATTCTATAACTCCAGCACCGCCGCTGACTTTCAGACGTGGCCGGAGTTAAACAGAACGTGAAATAATTTACTATCGGTATGGCGTGTTGTCCAGAAAATAAGAAAATATATCTAATACAGGCTCGAATAACAGAATATACGCCACAGCTGGCCGTCTTTGAAACAACGCTCTTCTTCCGCGATCTCCCGAATGGGAAAGATATTCGGCTCCGTCTCCGTTCGATGCGAGCTGGGTCAGATAAGCCGGGTACGGGCCTGATTTTGCCGCCACCCAAATCCGCTTTTCGATTGAGAGTAGCGCGCTTGTGACATCGATAGAACAAGAGCACAATGCCTATGCCGGCGGTAAAGGCGATAAACGGAGGAAGAACGCCATGATTAGCTTAGACACCGCAATGCCAGAAAGAATAAAACCAACAATAAAAAACGGCGACGTTGAAGTATTCGCCCTAAAGCTGCACGGCGCTTTGCTCGACGAGACCGCGCCGGGGTATGATGAGGCGCGCAAAATCTGGAACGGAATGATCGACCGCAGGCCTCGCTTTATCGTCCGCTGCGCCAGCGCATCGGATGTCGCGGCCTCCATCGAATTTGCGCGCGGCTACGGGCTCGCGGTCGCTGTTCGAGGCGGCGGCCACGGGATCGCCGGCACTGCAATCTGCGAGGAAGGCCTCGTCATAGACCTTTCGCAGATGAAGGCGGTAAAAGTGGACGCGGCCGCCCGGCGTGCCAAGGTCGAGCCGGGAGCGACCCTCGCCGATGTCGACAGGGCGACGCAAGCCTTCGGCCTCGCGCTGCCAACCGGGATCAATTCGACGACGGGCATCGCCGGCCTGACCCTAGGCGGCGGGTTTGGCTGGCTGACCCGGAAGTTCGGCCTCACCTCCGATAATCTTCTGTCAGCCGAAGTCGTGACGGCCGATGGCGAGCGCCTTCGCGCCAGCAACGAGGAAAACGCCGATTTGTTCTGGGCGCTCCGTGGCGGCGGCGGAAACTTCGGCGTTGTCACCTCGTTCGAGTTTCAGCTCAACAAGGCGGGGCCGGAGGTGCTGGCGGGACTCGTGGTCCACCCGGCCTATGACGCGGGAGCGGTTCTCAGGCAATACGCGAAGGCTCTCGAAAAAGCGCCCGATGAACTCACATGCTGGGCAGTGATGCGGCAAGCACCGGCTTTGCCCTTTATACCGCCTCATTGGCATAGCAGGGGCGTGCTGATCCTCGCCCTTTGCTATTGCGGGGATATCGGGACAGGGAAGGAAGCGGCCGCGGGCTTGCGTTCCATCGGAAAGCCAATCGCCGATGCGGTCGCTCAAGTGCCCTTCGTGAACTGGCAGCAGGCCTTCGATCCATTGCTGGCCCCCGGCGCGCGCAATTATTGGAAGAGCCACGATTTCACGCAGCTTTCCGGCCCCTTGATCGGGATCTTGAGCGAGGGTTTGCGCAATCTCCCTGGCCCTGAATGCGAGATCTTCATCGGGCATGTGGGCGGAGCTGCCGGGCGCATCGCCACCGAAGCCACGGCTTTTCCGCAACGGGATTCACACTTCGTGATGAATGTCCACGCCCGCTGGCGGCTGCCGGATGACGACCGGGCCTGTATCGATTGGGCGCGCGGTCTGTTCGAAGCCACCAAACCTTACGCTGCCGGGACCGCCTACATCAATTTCATGCCGGGCGATGAACCGGAGCGCGTGGAAGCGGCGTATGGCGGAAACTACAAGCGGCTCGCCGAAATCAAGCGGCGCTACGATCCAGACAACTTCTTCTGCCTGAACCAAAATGTCAGGCCAGGCGGCATGATCCTCAAATCGCGGCGGTGGCCAGTTTGAGCCACTTCCGTGCCCCGGCGTCGAGCGAAGGCGAAACTTCGTCCCAAACGCGCGCGTGATAAGCGGTGAGCCACGCTCGCTCTTCGGCTGTCAGCAGATCCGGGACGATCAGCCGGCGGTCGAACGGAGCCAGCGTTAGGGTCTCGAAAGTCATCATAGGCAGTTCGCCGCCCTCGACGGCCTCAGCCTCGGTCACGGCGAGCAGGTTTTCGAGCCGGATGCCGTAGTGGCCTTCGCGATAATAACCGGGCTCGTTGGAGACGATCATGCCAGGCTCCAGCGCCGCCATGCCGCTACGCGAGATCGATTGAGGGCCTTCGTGAACCGAGAGGTAGCTGCCGATGCCGTGGCCGGTGCCGTGGCCATAATCGAGCCCTGCCGCCCAAAGCGCACGCCGCGCGAAGCCGTCGATATCGATGCCGCGCGTACCGGCCGGGAAACGCGCCGTCGCAATGCCGATATGGCCTTTCAGCACCAGAGTGTAATTCCGGCGCATTTCCTCCGTCGGCTCGCCGATCGCTATGGTGCGCGTCACATCGGTGGTTCCATCGCGGTACTGGGCTCCGGAATCGATGAGGTAGAGCGTGCCCGGAAGCAGTTTCTTGTTCGTCTCCGGCATTGCCCGGTAGTGGACGATGGCGCCATTCGAGCCCGCGCCCGAGATCGTATCGAAGCTCAAATCTTCGAGTTGGTTCGTTTCGCGCCGGAACTCTTCAAGCTTGTCCGAAGCGGAAAGCTCATCGAGCCGGCCCGAAGGAGCTTCGGCGTCGAGCCATGCCAGAAACTGGCACAGCGCCGCGCCGTCGCGCAGATGGGCGGTGCGTGCGCCTTGCAATTCCGTCTTGTTTTTCTTGGCCTTGAACAGCGCAATAGGGTCTGCGGTCTCGATCAGCTTCGCCTTGCATCCATTGAGCGCGGCGGCAATTTTGAGCGTCGCCTGGGCCGGATCGATGAGAATCTTCGCGCCCGGCTCGATCAGATCTCTCAGGGATTTCTCCGGGGTGGCCGCGTCAGCAATCGATGCGAGCGCCTCTATGGCCTCCTGGTTTTCCGGCGTCACATGGCCGGGTGACGTAAACAGAGTGGGTGTGCCGTGCGCGGGCACGAAAGCCCTGACCAGGGGAAGCGGCGTGTGGATGATATCGTGCCCGCGGATGTTGAACAGCCAGGCGGCTGCGTCGGGCGCGCAGACGAACAGTCCCGCCGCCCCCTTCTCTTCGATGGCGTTCCGCACACGCTCCAATTTCGAAGCGGCGCTTTCTCCGGCGAAGCTCTCATCGTGGATGAAAAGGGGCGCATAGGCGGGCCTCGGCCGGCCGGTCCAGATCCGGTCGATGGGATTCTGGCTTCGGGACGCAAGCCTAAACCCCTTCTTCGCCGCCTCTTGCCGCAAAGTCTTGAAACCCGCGAGGGTATGCAAAGCCGGATCGTAGCCGATGACCGTGCCTTCCCCAGCATTGGCGGCGAGGTAGGAAGCCACGGAGACCTTAGGGACAAGCTCTACTGTGTAGAGCGCCTCGCTCACCTGCGCCTTGGCCTGCAGCGTATAGCGGCTATCGGTGAGGAGGACGGCTTTGTCTTCAAGGACGATCGCGCAGCCGGCCGAACCGGTGAATCCCGTAAGCCAGGCTAGGCGATCGGCGTAGGCTGGGACGTATTCGTTTTGAAATTCGTCGCCTTTCGGGACGATAAAACCGCTTAGTCCCGAAGCACGCAGCCGCGCGCGGAAGGCGTCGAGGCGCTGCGCTGCTCCCTTGTCGCGAACCTTCATGTTTGCGTCTTCCGGCATGACTATCACTGCGAGCGCTTAAGCATGAGCGTGGCCCAGCCCTCAAGGTCGCGGCGGCGGACAAGGCCGAAGCCGGTAGCGCGGTACCGGGCCAGAACTTCGCGCGCTTGCTCCGTGAGCAAACCCGACAGAATGAGAAAGCCGCCGCGTGCCGTCAAGACACGCAGGCGCGGCGCAAGCTTGAGCAGGGGCTTCGCCAGGATGTTCGCCGTCACGAGATCGAACGGCGCGCGGGCGTAGGCAAGGCTTGGTTTCAACCCGTCGCCCACGAAAAGGCGAATGCAGCCGGCCGCACCATTCTTCCGGCAGTTCTCGCGCGCAACCGCGACGGCGATGGGATCGTTATCCACGGCAGCGATTTGAAGGCACCCGGCGAAGGCCTTCGCCGCGGCGATGGCGAGCACGCCCGAGCCGGTGCCGAGATCGAGCACGGAGCGCGGGTTGAAGGCCGGCGGCAAAGACGCGATAGCGAGAAGGCACCCTTTCGTGGTGCCGTGATGCGCCGTCCCGAAGGCGCGGCCCGCGTCGATCTCAATCGCCCATCGCGAAAAGACTTCGCCACGGCTATGGCTGCCATGGACGATGTAGCGGCCCGCGCGCACAGGCGGCAGCGAGCGTTGCGTCTCGGCGACCCAATCCGCACCGGGTACCGTTACGACGGCGCAGTAACTCAGCGGCCACACCGGCATTTTCCAGCACGGCCGCGCCGTCCGGCTCAGCCAATGCGCCGTCATCGTAGCATTCGAGAACCCATTGCCCGCCTTCCTCCAGCACGACCACCGAGAAAACGTCGAACTCTGGCGATTCGCTCAATACCGCGCTGGCCGCGACCGCGTCGCGCTCGCACCGGAAGCCAAGAACTGTCTTGCGGGATAGGGGCACGCTAGCCTTCGGCAGGAATGGCAGCCCACCGGCTGGCGAGGTGCTCGCGCGCATCGTCAAGGTCGCGGATACGAGGGGAACCCTGCTCATCCTCGACGAGGAGCCCAAGCCCGCGCAGATGCACACAGCCATCCTCGATGTCGAATGCGCACTCGACGTCAAACTCGTCTTTCAAAAACTTCTCCGCTTCGTATTTCACGGCATCGAGGCCGCGATGGCCATCACGCAGCAGGAGCGCGTAGGTGAGCACCGCTTCCTTCAAATCTTCCTCTTCCGCGTCGTCGGTGAGGAGTGTCAGCACGCTCTGGTTGCTGCCGATATTGTGGAAGTAAAGGCTCTTGGCAAGCTTTGCCATATAGCGCGTGCGCGTGTTGAGGAAGCTTGTGACGGTTCGGAAGATGGCTCCGATTGCGCCGGCGGCGGTAACCACAATGACGAACGGGCTGATAATGACCAGCGCAAAGAATTTCAGCGCGGCCATGACGATTGCGAAGACGGTGCTGCCCCCGGACCCAAGCCAAAGCCAGAGCTTGTCGAACAGCGTGAACCGGATACGCGCATTGGGAAAAAGTATTTGCAGCTCGCTTCGCGCGATGCGGCGGAAGACCTTGAGATGCAGCGTGTTTTCCGACACGCCTTCCAGCATCTGATAGTTTCTCGCCCGGCGCACGGTTCGCTCGGCTTTCCGCTTGCCCATGCCGCTTTTCATAAGCTCGGCGACCCGCGCCTCGAAAGGTTTCAGTTTGAGGCCGATGAAAAGCCGCCGGTAGGCGTCAACCTCGATTTCGGTTTCGAAGAGCCAAAGCCGCTTCCAGCTTACGACGGGAAGGTTGTCCTTGATCGCGCCGCGATAATAAAGCAGATGGAAATCGTATTCGCAGAGATCGACTTCTGCCCTAAAGCCGACGCCGGACTCCTCTTCCAGGATCTTCTCAAGGGCGGCTTGATCGATTTCGAGATAGTTGGCGCTCGTCACCAGATCGATGACGCTTTCCTTCAAGGTTTCGAGCTGCAACCGCCGCTGCGCACTTGGTATTTCCACCAGATTGACGGTCTCGTCATCGGGATTGAAAGCGTCGTAAAGCTCGACGAGCGTATCCAGCGACTTCGCGGACTCCGCCTGCCGCAAGATGCAAATGTATCGCAGCACCTCGCTCGCAAGCGCGCGCTGCCCCGGCTCGAAGAGCTTGTCGAGTGTCAGCCGAATGATGTCTGTCCGGTCCACAGGGATGAACTTCTCCGGAGCTTCCGATGCAATGGGCTGTCCGGCGGCGCCGGGGCCTGAATGGGTCTCGCTTTTGGCAGGAGGGGGAGGCGGCAAAGGCGGAGTGTCGATTGCCGCTCGCTCATTCATCGTGCCCCTCCCCTGTTGGTGCTATCCGGTTTATCTGTTTTCGGAGGTTACGGCAACAGCATGGCGGTTGCCGCCGCTCGAACCGGCCAGCAACCGCTATTTGGCCTGCAGCGCCTTCTCGCGGGCGGCTTTGGCTGAAGCCTTGTAGTCGTAAGTGAGGTAGAATTCGGTGCGGTAAGGCCCCCAGGCTCTCTCCTCGATTATGCGGTTGACCTCGCGGAGTTTCTCCGGAGGCACGCGCAGCGTGACCACCTGCCCGATCCCCATCACGATATACCAGGACTCGACCTCGACGCCCGCGGGCGGGAAGTCGCGCGCCCAGTTCCGCTGCTCAAGTTCCTTGTTGATCTCCGCGAGCGTCTTCAATTCGTCGTGCTTGAGAAAGATCGTCAGCAGGACGTAGTCTTTGGGCAGTTGGGGAATGGCTTCCGGCGTAGTCTGGGCGAAAGCCCGTCCGGCGCCGGCGCTGACAAAAAGGCCGATCAGGGCGGATGCGGTGAATATCAAGGCGCAGTTTCTCAACATGCCGGTGGCTCCGTTTGCGATGAGGGTCTTGTCTAACACCTCCGCATAAAACATGTGCGGCAACGCTGGCGATGTATCGATGGAAGGCCAGCGTCACGCATTGAGGATTTGCAATGTTTCCCACCCTGTTTGTGTCGCACGGCGCGCCTTATCTCGCCATCGCGGAAAGTCCTGCACGCCAGTTTTTGCAGCACCTTCCACGGCTGCTTCCGCGCCCCAAAGCGATCCTCGTCATTTCCGCGCATTGGGAAACGGCCGGCCCCGCCGTGAGTGCCGTCGCGGTGAACGGCACCATCCACGATTTCGGCGGTTTTCAGCGTGAACTCTATGCGCTGCAATATCCGGCGCCAGGCTCGCCTGCACTTGCGGACCGGACGGCGGCCCTTCTTGCCGAAGCGGGATTTCCTGCAAGGATCGATACCCGCCGCGGGCTCGATCATGGCGCCTGGGTGCCGCTGATCGTGGCCTATCCCAAGGCGGACATCCCCGTGGTGCAGCTTTCGGTGCAAACCCATCTTGGGCCAGCGCATCACCTCGCGATCGGCGAAGCGCTACGGCCGCTCACGAACGAGGGCATCCTCATTTTCGGGTCCGGCAGCTTCACGCACAACCTCTCCGAGTTCTTCCACGCGCGGGAAGGGGCGGCCGGCGAGCCGCCATGGGTGACGGAATTCGCGGAGTGGTTCGACGAGGCTTTGTCGCAGCGCCGGGTGGAGGACCTTGTGCGCTACCGGCGGCTCGCGCCTCACGCGGAGAGGAATCACCCGACGGACGAGCATCTGCTGCCGTTATTTGTGGCGCTCGGCGCTGCCGGTCCAGGCGCCAAAGCCGAGCGGCTGCATCGCAGCTCGGACGGCGCCGTGCTCCGGCTCGATGCGTATGGTTTTAGCGGAGCGAGTTGAAATCGTGACACCTCATGAAGGCACGCCCTCTCGTCCGTCCAGGGTCGATTGCGGAAGTGGCGGTTTTCTCGCGATGCCGTGCACGCCAAGGCGGCTTCTGGATCTTTATGCGGACCTTTCTGAAACCTCCCCAGGCAGGCTCGCACCTGACCTTCCGCGCCAAGCCGCAGCCGCCGGGAAGCTGAAGGCCGGCCTGCCGGCGAGCGTCCGGACCGGCATCCACCGATCCTACTAGCACGCCGGCGGCCATTGCGTTTTGCCGCGCCTGTGCGCGAAGCACTGCGGCGTGGCGGGGATGCGGGCCTGTTCGCCGGCGCACATCCATCCGCCCGTGAGCTGAAAGGCAGCGGAACCCGATGTTGTTGTTCCGGTTCTCGCGTTCGTTCCTGTTGCGGTTCGCCGCCCGCGCGTTCCTGGCGTTGTTGTTCCAGGAGCCGCCGCGCAGCGCGCGCGAGGCGCTTTTTTTCCGGCCCTCACCCCTGACGCCACCTTAGACGGAAGCGGCGGCGCCGCCAAGCGGAACCCGCCGTAGTTGCTCCTTGCGCCATGAGACTGAATTGCTCGCGGTAGTCATGCCCAGCGCGGATGCGTATCCCGCCTGCAATCCGCCCGCATCTGTCCGGCCTTCCTCGAAAGCCAATTCCCAGCGGGCGCGCGTTTCGGCATAGCGTCGGCGCCTGCGCCGCGAAAGCAGGATCGCGCCCGGAAGCACCCGGAAGCCGCAATAGGAAATCCCGTCCGCGCTCCGGCCGATCCGGGCCAGCTGCTTGATTTCGAGCCCCCGCTCGCTTCGCAGGAAACCGGCCACCGCCCCCAACTGGCTTCGCACCGCCTCCTTGCTGTCCGCCCACCAGACCGTATCGTCCATATACCGCACCATCCCGCGCGCTTTTAAGCTTTCCAGCAAGAACCGGTCGCATCCGTCGAGATACAGGTTGGCGAAATGCTGGGAAGTCAGCGCGCCGATTGGCAGGCCCTTGCCCGCTCCCGTGCCGTGGGCGTCGATCATGCCGCTGATGAAGCGCAGCAGCCGGCCATTCCTGAAGCGGCGTTCGAGAAGCCCGCTTAAAATCCCGTGCTCGATGTTCGGAAAATAGCTTCGGATGTCGATTTGGGCGCACCACGGAAAACGGCGCGCGAAATGCTGCACCCGGCTGACCGCAGCTATTGTGCCCTTGCCAACCCGGCAGGCATAGGTGTCGAAGACGAGCGAACGCTCCAGCACCGGGCCGATATGGGCGATGAGCGCGTGATGCAAAACGCGGTCGCGGAAGACGGGCGCATGAATGAGGCGCGGCTTCGGGTCGAATATCTGGAATGCCCGCATCGGGCTCAAGCGTGGTTCGCCGGCCAGGATATCCTCGCGCAGGCGGGCGAGTTCGCGGTCGAGGTTCGATTGGAAGCCCCTCACCTCGGCGCGGTTCGTTTTGCCCAAGGCCGCGCGATGAAACGCCGCCGTCAGATTGTCCCATTCCGCGATGGCGGCGAGATCAATGGCGCTCCGCTTCATGCCCTCCTCCCGAGCCGTTATGCTGGGAAGGGTCTTCCCCCTTGAGCACAGCGAGGAATTGGGCGCCGTATTTCTCGATCCTCGCGTCGCCCACGCCTTCGATTTCCTTCATCGC
This sequence comes from uncultured Alphaproteobacteria bacterium, assembly GCA_963817705.1. Classification (GTDB taxonomy): domain Bacteria; phylum Pseudomonadota; class Alphaproteobacteria; order Rhizobiales; family Rhodomicrobiaceae; genus Rhodomicrobium. Next base: position 76,400 of record CAWFPF010000001.1, on the reverse strand, counting down.
GGTCAGGCTGCGGGCGCGCCTCTGCACCATTTCCGCAAGCTGCTCGTTGGTGAAAAGCGCGTAGGCGGGAACGCCTTCCTTTTCGGCCAGTTCCTTGCGCAAGTTGCGCAGCTTCGCGAACACGGCGAAATCCGCTTCGGACAAGACTTCGCGGTAATCCACCTTCGAACGCTTGCCGGGCGCAAGCGGCCGGTTTGCGTCGCCAAGATAGCTGACGCATATAGCCCAAAAGCTGTTGGCGCCATCCTGAACGAAATGCCGGTCCGCGGAGAGAATGCGGTGCGCGCGCAAGAAGGCGTTCACCTCCTCCAATGCGCCGCCTGCATCGTGGATCGGTATGGTAAATGCCTTTAGTTGCATCGCTTGCTCACTGCCCCCTGCCGTAAACGCCCTTCGGCAGCGGCCAGGAGGCTTCGCCTCCTGGACCTCATCCTACCCCGTTGCCCGCTTGCCACCCGTAACCGGCGAAGCCGTCTTCCGCTAAACGGCGCCTCCCGCGCCGCATGCTCCAGCCTGCTCCGCCTTGCCTGCTTGCTTTTGCTCACGGGCGAACTGAAAGGCAGCGGAACCCGAAGTTGCCGAACCGGTCCTCGCGCTCGTCCCTGCCGCGGTACGCCGCCCGCGCGCGCCCGGCGCAGTCGAACCAGGAGCCGCCGCGCAGCGCGCGCGAGGCGCCTTCAGTAGGGCCGGCAGGATCGGCAACGGCGTTGGCCTTATAGTCCCGCAGAGTCATCCGCGCACCACTCCCAAACATTGCCCAGCATATCGTACAGCCCCCAATCGTTCGGCGTCTTCAACCCCACCGGACGGGTGCCAGCGCGGCTATGGCTGTATTGCTTCCCAGACCAACCCGAACTGTCCACCCCGTTGTCGAGTTCGAACCCAACGCCGCTATTGCCGCCATACCACGCGATCCCATCCAGCACCGGCGCGTTGTAATCCCCCAAAATCTGCATCGGCCCGCCGTAGGTCGCCTTATCCGTGCCCGCGCGGCACGCGTATTCCCACTGCGCCTCCGTTGGCAGCATCAGATCGAGGCCGGAAACGCGCGCATTCATCTTTTGCAGGAATTGCTGCGCATCGTCCCAGCTCACTTGCTCCACCGGGCGCTTGGGGTGCTTGAAGTAGCTTGGGTTGCCGCCCATCGCGGCGGTCCACAGCGCCTGCGTCACCGGCGTATCGCAGAGCCAAAAGCCCTTGGTCAGCCGCACCTCGTGTAGTGGGCCTTCATTGTCGAAGCGGCCCGGCTCGTCCTTGGGCGAACCCATCATGAAGCTCCCCGGCGCGATCCAGCGCATCCGCTGCGTGACGCCGCCAAGTCCGAACTCCGCCCACCGGCCGTATTTGTCGCTGGCCGCCGCAGCGGCCCAGGCCGGGCGCGTATCCCTGGCGGGAATGGGAGGAACCGCCTGAATGTCCAGAACCTCGGGCCTCAGCGAAGCCCCAAGGCCCGGCAGATCGTGCAACTCGCAATCGAACAGAACCGGCAGCACCCCGCGCATCTGCCAGCCGATGAAGTGCATACCCTGGAGCATGAACAGCACCGGCACCTTGTCGGGATTGGCCGGACGCACCGCTAAATGCTGCGGCCGGATGTCTTCCAGCACTGCCCAGGGGTTCGCCGCCATCGCCCGTTCCATCTTGTGCGGCGTCCCGATAAGGCCGGAAGAAAGGATCTCTCCGCCCACGGCCATCTGCACCGGCTCCAGAAGTTCCCGCGCTTCGCGCAGGCCACTGAGGCGGTGCGCCGCGCCCGCTGTATCGCGCAAGCCCTCCACGGCTGGCGCGTAGAGGATGTTGTCGGAAAGCCGCTCGACCTGGGCGCGGATGCGGGACAGCTCCCCAAGCGCGCGCGAGGCGTCGCTACCCTTGGCCAGAGTGCTGACGAATTTGAAGACATTGACCGTTTCGGAAACGCCGCCGACGATGGATAGAATAGTGCCGAGCCCAAGCATGAGGCCGCTCCGTGTGCTGAAAGAACTTTCCCTTTTGTTTTAATTCATCGCGCGCCCGCCGGCAACGAAACAGCCAAAGGCGCCGCGCTTTCTCCGCCCGCCAAGCGACGGCCGGGCGTGGCTGCGGAGAGCATTGCGCCCGGGCCCGCTGCCCCGTATAGCGGCGTCCGCTAGAAGATCCGAAAGCGGTTGCCCCAATATAGAAAGAAATCTAATACCGCGAGGTCAGCAAACGGCCTCAAGCGCTGTTCCGGCTGAATCCCGCGCATAGACCTGGCCGCGAAACCTCGCGCCGCTCTCTCACCCATTCCTTGACCTGGCTGACAAACCCCACCTCAGACAGCCGACCCCTCCGGGCTGAACACGCCGCCATTCGCCTCCTCAATCCGGCGCTTTTCGAGCTCCTGGCTATAGCGGCGGAGGACATACGCTTCGCTGACAAAGCCCACGACCCGGCGGGATTTGAGGTTGTCGACAACGGGAAGCACCTCGGCCGCCGTTCTTGTGAACAGAAGCAGCGCGACATGAATGTTCTGCTCCGGGGTCAGGACGAGCGGCTCGTCGTGGATCAAAGCCGCGGCTGTCTCCTCTTCCGCTTTCGCGTCGTAGGCGGTGGAGTGGGCTTCGATGGTCTCGATCGTGCCGAGATAGGCACCCTGGCCGTCGACCACAAAAGCGTATTTCGGACCGCCAAGCGGGAAGTGCTCACGCAGTTCCGCAATGGTTTCCGAGGCTGGCACAAGATGCACATCGCGCCGCATCAGCTTGCCGGCGGTGAGGTCCGCGATCCAACCGACATCGTGCGCGCCGGTGATGCGAAGGCCGCGCACATGGAACCTCCAGGTTGCGAAGGAGTATCCGAAGCTTTGGCGAACCACCACCGTGCAGGCAATGACGGCCGCCATGACACCGATGGTGAGCGAGAAATTGCCTGTCGTTTCAAGCACGAGGAGCGTCATGGTAAGCGGCGCGCCGACAATGCCGCCGGCAACCGCGCCCATCCCGACGAGCGCATAGGCGACGGGATTGATCTCGACATGCGGTGCCATCGTCTGCAGCGCCGCAGCAATCGCACCGCCGAAGACAGCCCCGAGAAAAAGCGATGTGCTGAAAAGTCCGCCGCGCATCCCCGAGCCTACCGTCAGCGCGGAGGCGGCGATCTTGGCTATGAGGAGACAGGTCAGCGGTGCCATCGCGAAACCGCCGCTCAACAGATGTGTAATCGCGCCGTGGCCGCTGCCTAGCACCTCGGGATAGAAGATCGCAACCGAGCCCACCGCGGTTCCGCCGATCAGCGGGCGCAACCAGCCCGGCACCTTGTGCTGGCGAAGGCTGTTTTCGACAAAAGTGACCGCCCGCATCGTCGCAATGCTGATGGCAGCGGCACCAAGGCCGAGCAGAAGAAACAGCGCGTAGTCGTGGCTTTGCAGCGTGACGGGACCGGGCATCACGAACATCGGCGTGCTGTCCGAAACAGCTTTGATCGCCAGATTTCCGCACAAGGCTGCGGAGGCGACGGGGGCCAGCGATTGCAGGGTGTAGCTCCCGATCACAAGCTCAAAGGCATAGAAGGCGCCGGTCAGGGGGCTGTTGAAAGCTGCGGAAATGGCCGCGGCAGCTCCGCATCCGACAAGCAGCCGGAGGTCTTGCCGCCGCAAGCGCAGATTCCGGCCAGCCTTCGACGCGAGCCCGGACCCGACCTGGGTGTAGGCGGCTTCAAGTCCGGCACTTCCGCCAAACCCGACCGCAACGACGGTCAGGAGCGCAAGGTTCAGGCTGTCCAGCAGCGACATCCGGCCGCCATAAAGCGCGTTGGCCTCGATGGCGTCGACAATCTCGCGCGGCCGGAGGTAACGGATAACCGTGGCGAGAAGGCCAACCAGCAGGCCGCCGATGGCAGGCCCGGCGAAGGCGTTGAAAGCCGGAACCGAGACCCCCGAGCTCAAATGGCCGTCTATCGGAACGCCAAAAAGAACGTAGTGCAGCCAGACCACGGCGCCGTTCAAGACATAGACGCCTACGCCCACCGCGAACCCCACCGCAGCGGCAATACCGATCAACGCGACCTCGTTCTCGCGGAGCCGGACAAGCAGGCGGCGGAACGGCGAGGCGATGCCCTTTTTCAAGCGCAGGAGTCCGCGCCGGACGCTTTTCGCGGGGCGGCTCAAAGTCTGAACGCGAGAAACCGGCACTAACATCGGATTGAACCACTCCCGCGGGGGGGAGAGAAACCTACGTTGGTTGAAAACATAGGAGTTGGAGATGTTCACAGGCTTAAAATAGACCTGCGTGCGCTGGAAGGCCCTCATCACATTGAGTTTACGGCGCCGGTTCCGGAAACTCCGCCGGCTCTACAAACTACGATTTCCCCTCACTCTCTCGCCAGACCTGCGAATCGGTTAACGTCGCGTTAACGGAGGGACCGATGGCGAATTTCAATACGCATTTGGCGGTCGCGGCTGTCGGCAGCGGCCTGTGTGCGACCGTTGCGTTAGCAGGACATGCCGCGCCGCACGACTATCTTTTGACGCTGACGCTCGCGGGCACCATCGGCGGTATCTTGCCGGACGTCGATCTCGAAAAGGCGGTTCCGTCGCGTATGCTGTTCAGCGCGCTGGGCGTGATCGCTGCCTTCATCGTGCTCCTCGCCTTCAAGAAACAATATTCGATTGCCGAGCTTTGGATCGTCTGGCTCACCGCCTATCTCTTCGTCCGCTACGGGGTGCACACAGTCTTCTTTCAGAAAACGCACCATCGCGGCGTCTTCCACTCGTTGCTCGCGGGCGGGTTCTTCATGGCGCTCACAGCCGTCATCTTCGACCGCGTTTTCGGCGAACCCGCGGCGCTCGCATGGCTGACGGGCCTGTTCGTGCTCATCGGCTTCATCATTCACCTCGTGCTGGATGAAATCTATTCCGTCGATATCGAGGGTGCCGCGATCAAGAAGTCGTTCGGCACAGCCCTCAAGCTCTTCGATTATCGCGCATTGGGGACCTCGGCGTTCATGGGTGCCGCCTTCGCGGGGCTCGTTGCCGTGGCGCCGCCGATGCATGATTTCCAGGAAATCGTGCGCCCGCCCGTCTTGTTTGCCTTCCTGAAGGAGAGGCTCTTGCCGGCGGGCGATTGGTTCGGGATCAATCCGGCTCGGCTTGCCGCCGCTTTGGAATCGGCGAAGGCCGAAGGCGCAAAAACACCTTAGCATGGACCCGGATCGTCAGGCCGCGCCGCCGTCTTCCCGCAGATCGCGCCAAAGGACTTAAGGAAAAAGGCTCGCTGTGAAAAAGCGAGCCTTTTGCGCACAGGGGCTTAGCCGCGTGGCGAAGGGGGCACCGGCGCCGCAGCAGCGCTTTCATGCGTGCAGCGGTCGGTAAATACCACCGTGCCATCTTCCAAGTATGTCTTGGAAAGGCAGCTGCATGTTCCGCCAGAGACGGGCGTGGCATCGCCATAAGCTCCGTAACCGCCGTAATAGCCTGGGCCATAGCCGCCATGCGAATGATGGCGCCAATGCCACCAGTGCTGAGGAGGATGGTGGGGTCCCGGTAGGTGGGCCGTGCGAAAGCGATGGGCGAAGTACCCTCTCGTAGCGAAATGGTTGCGAGGAGCGAAACGTGGCGCGTGGCCGAAATTGCGTGCATGGCCGAAATGGGCGCCCCGGAACCCGGCAGAGGCCGGAGAAATGGCGGGCACGGATAGGGCAACCGCCGCTGCAAGAGCGGTAATGGTAAGGTGCTTCAGCATGATGGTCTCCTTGAGCTTCCAAGAGTGAGCGCTGACGGGAAGGCATTGAAATCCATCGATTTCCGGTTCTCCAGTCCGCTCGTTGCGGTATCCATTTGTCGTTGCATGCCGAAGAACGGTTCATGGCCGTATAGAAAAAATTTTGAGGGGCCGCGAGGACGGATGGGTGACTGTTGGCGCTGCATAGGCCAGGCTTCGCGAACTTAAAGAAAATTAAAGTTTTCGTTTGACGCGCTGCTCCGCTTGCGTCATAAGTGCGCTCCCGGGCCGGAGCCGATGCGTTACCTCACCCTCAACTGAAGCTCGCATCCGCAACAACACGTCCGGGGCTGACGGAATTTTCCGGCGCGGGCCGGAGTTCGAAAGTTATCGATGATCCGCGGGCCGCAGGTGAAAGTCCTGCCTCGCCGGAAGGCTTGTAGCTCAGGACAGAGCGGCGGAAGTTTCTTTGGACATCGACATGCCCGCGTTATGACGATACCGGCACGGGCCGGAGCTTGAGGATTATCCTCCACATGTGGGGGCGCGGGCTCGGAGGCTCGCAAGCATCGTAAGATGCTCCCCGTCCTTGGCGCAACATGCCCGTGCCGCTTTGATGTTGCTCGCGGGCGGGCCGGAGATTGAGGGTTATCTGCGCGGAAACGCGCTCCGGTTCGAGTCCGGCTTGGTGCATGGCGGCACGCCCCCTCGATCGCAACACGCCCGCCCGGCTAGCGCCGTCAGCGGCACGAAGAGAATAGCGGTTTGGCCCGGGCGGGCCGGAGATCGAAGGTTACCTTGCCACGGCGGATGTCATGGGTTCGATTCCCATCGCGGGCGAAAGCTCACGTAGCTCAGTGGTAGAGCGCCGGAAAACGCCTTTGTCGCGACATGCCCGCCCGGCCATGAAAATGAGATTGTGTTTCCGGCGCGGGCCGGAGCGGAAGCGTTATCGCTGGTTCAACTCCATCCAGCCCGACCTATGCCGGGCTGCCGCTCAAAGGGTGAGCAGCGCTTGTGCAAACTATGCCCGCGCCGGAAACGCTGGAACGGTTCTGGTCCGGGCGGGCCGGAGTTCGAAGGTTACCCTTCGGGAGGCGGAAGGCGGCTGGTAACGGTGCGCGCCGGAACACTTTGAACGCAACATGCCCGCCCGGCTTTATTTGCCGTCGCGAAAGCATCCAGACTGGACCGCCAAGAGAGGCTGTCGCTGCGCTTGATGATGATGTAAAGCGCTGGCTTTGTGGTTGTTTTTCGGGTGCGGGGATGCTTTGGGGGAGTCCCCCCTCACTCTGTCTCTCTCCCCAAGGGGAGAGAGGACGCTTGAAATTCCCTCTCCCCTTGGGGAGAGGGTTGGGGTGAGGGGGTCTTGCACACCCTCAGGTTGACAAGACAGGCTGCAAGTTTTCGCAGCGGACGGGAGCGGCAGCTTTTCGTTCAAATCCATACCGGCGCGCCCTATGGGCCTGACGCTCGGCGGTTGAGCAGTGCCTTGGTTTGGCGCCGATGCTTGCGCGAGCAGCGCCGGATTTTGAGTTTGCAGTTTGGCCCGGGCGGGCCGGAGATTGAAGGTTACCACTGTTAATGGGCAGGTCGCAGGTTCAACTCCTGCCGCGAGCACCGTATGCTCGCGTAGCTCAGAGGCCAGAGCGGCAAACCGCCTTCCGTCACAACACGTCCGCCCGGTCCAATTTTGAAGGAGGTGAACCATGATCGACTACAGGAAGCTTTTCTCGCTTCGCCGTACGCCGCAGTCCGAGCCGATCCCCGGCACGGTTGTGAATTCGGCTGGCGGCTTCGCGTTCCCGGTCGATGACTGGGCTCGCCTCGACCGGTTTCTCGTGCTCGGGTCCGAGGGCGGGAGCTACTACGCGACCGATCGGGCGCTGACGCGGGAGAACGCGGAGGCAACCATTCGCGCTATCCAGGAGGATGGCGCGCGCGCGGTTGCGCGTATCGTTGACATCAGCCACTCCGGCCGGGCACCGAAGAACGATCCGGCGATCTTCGCACTCGCGCTTGCCTCGGCGGTAGGCAATGACGAGACGAAGCGGCTCGCGATGACGGCGATCCCAAAGGTTTGCCGCACGGGTACACATCTGTTCCAGTTCGCCGAGGCCGTTGAAGGCTTCCGGGGCTGGGGGCGCGGGCTCAGGCGCGGGATCGCGGCGTGGTACACGGCGAAGCCTGCCGATCAGCTTGCGTTGCAGGTGGTGAAGTACCGCCAGCGCGGAGGCTGGACGCACCGCGACCTCTTGCGGCTGGCGCATCCCTCGACCGATGAGGCGGCGCGCAAGGAGCTGTTCGATTGGGTTTGCCGCGATACGGTTGGCGACGGCTTGCCGAAGCTCGTCACGGCTTTCGTGCAGCTTTCGAAGGCGCAGTCCGCGGAGGAGATCGCCGCTCTCATCGTGGAGTACGATCTGCCCCGCGAGGCGGTGCCGACGGAGTGGCTGAACGACGCGAAGGTGTGGACCGCGCTCTTGCAGCGCATGCCGATGACGGCGCTCGTGCGCAATCTCGGCAAGCTGTCCGCGGTTGGCGTCGTGACGCCGCTTGGCGATGCGATGCCGCTCGTGCTTTCGGCCCTGCGCGACGCAGACCGCATCAAGAAGGCGCGCCTGCACCCGCTCGCGATCCTCCTTGCGCTCAACACCTATGCGCAGGGGCGCGGCGAGAAGGGCAAGCTGACTTGGGAGCCTGTAGCCCAGGTGATCGACGCTCTGAACGCGGCCTTCTACACCGCGTTTGCGAATGTCGTGCCCACGGGCAAGCGCATTTTGCTCGCGCTCGACGTCTCCGGCTCGATGGCCGGGGGCGGGATCGCGGGCACCTCGCTCACGCCCCGCGAGGGGTCGGCGGCGATGGCGCTGATGACGGCGGCGACGGAGGAGAACTACCACATCGTGGGGTTCACGACCTCCGGCGGCAACTGGCAGACTAACACCCAGCTGACGCCGCTGCCGCTGACGCCGTCGATGCGGCTCGACGATGCGGTCAAGGCCGTGTCGAACCTGCCGTTCGGGGGCACGGACTGCGCGCTGCCCATGCTCCACGCGCTGGAGAAGGGCCTGAAGGTGGATGCCTTCGTGGTCTATACGGACTCGGAGACCTGGGCCGGGAAGATCCACCCGGTGCAGGCGCTGCAGGAGTACCGGACGAAGACCGGCATCGCGGCGAAACTCGTTGTGGTTGGGATGGTATCGAACCAGTTCTCGATCGCCGACCCGAACGATGGCGGGATGCTGGATGTGGCGGGCTTTGACGCCGCCGCACCTGCGGTGATCGCGGATTTCATCCGCGGTTGAGAATCGTGGCAGAAAAAACCGGGAGGCGGAATGCCGCCTCCCGGACCGCAATTGAACTTTAAATGATTGATGTCTCATGACTACAACTGAACCCGAAGCCGCCGTAGCAGATCAAGAATGTGCTGTGCACGGCCATCCTGTCCCACCGGAAGAAAAGCGGTACAGAGCGGGATTGAAAAGCGGCGCGAAACGGCACTCAACTCAGACACCAAGCGCGGGCTCCTTGCTGCGAGCGATCCAGACGATGCCGGCGAGCGAAAGTACGGCGATCGGAGCCAAGAAGGCGTAGGTCGCGTTTGCAAATCCCACAGCATTGGCTCTAACTGCGTAGGGAACAATTTTTGGCCAGGGCGCGAATTGAGCGAACATGCCTGCGACAAGAGGGCCGCCCGCAAGGCCGAAGACCGTCGCCAAGGTTGTAACGAGTGCCGCAAAGCCGTGATCCTTACCTCGGGGCGTCAGATCGCCGAGCGCCGCGATCGCCGTCGTAACCCCGGCGCCGATCGCCATCCCTTGTAGCAACCGGGAGACGATCAGCATCGGCACGTCTTGGGCAAAAAGCCCCGCGAGAAGGCCAAGAGCCATCGCCACCATGGAGGGGAGGAGGACCGTTTTGCGTCCGGCCTGGTCAGAGAGAGGGCCGAGCACGAAAACCGCGGCGACGACACCGGCTGTGTAGACGGCATAGATGACGGTCAGCGTCGCCGTCGTGAAATGCCAGTCTTCCTGATAGATGGTCAAGAGCGGCAGCGGCGTGTTGGCCCCAAGCACGAGGATGGTGATAGTGGCCGCAATGGCCCAAAAACCGAGTGTCCGGCGGGAGCTTTCAGTCTCAGCCGCCGTTACGTGGGAATCGCACACCACGATCTTAGCCGGCGGCCATTTCAAACAGAACGCCGATGGCTGCCTGCCCATTGGGCTGGCTGAAGTCTCCGGCGAGTTCGCCGGCCAATGCCGGCACCGAGGTGATCGTGACTCCTGCTGCGGTCAAACGGCGGAGCGCCGCGTCCTCGGTCCTTGGGCTGATGCCGCCGCATGCATCGACGGCGATCTGCGCCCGATAGCCGTGTTCGAGCGCCGACAGGCAGGCGAGTTGCACGGCGACTTCGGTTGCCACGCCGGACACAATCACCGTCTTGCGTCCCGTCGCTGCAACGGCGGCGGCGATGACTTCGTTGGCGAAGCAGGCCGGGGTGGTGCGCTGATAGTGCGTGAGATGGCCGAGAATTTCGCCGATGACCGGCATGACCTTGGCGGGGCCGCCATCCCGTCCGGGCACGGTGCTGACGATGACAGGCATGCTGAAGATTTTGGCGAGTTGCGCAAGAGCGCGCACCGAGCGGCGAAGATGCTCCTGCCCGACCGTCAGTGTCAGATCGCTGATGCCTTCCTGCAGGTCCGCAAACAAGATGACGGCGCCGTTTGCAAGATGGCCAGCCGGAGAGCCGCTATGTCCGTGCTGTTTGGTGAAAAGGCTCATGACTAGCTCCTATCAGCGTCTCGGGAGTTGAACATCGCTCGCCGAAGCGGAGAGGGATGATATCATCGATCCGCATGCTAGGCGGCCTCAAATCATTCTTCCAATGCTAATATTTCATATTGATCATTCCCGGGGGCAATGACGTTGCTGATACTACCGGCGGCCCTAACTCGAAAAAGGCTTACGGTCGATCCTCGGAGGGCGGTGTGACCGTGGCCCAGCGCTCGGCGATCTTCTCCCCCTCGAAGCGCCAAAGCACGAAGCCGCGAAACCGCATCTTCTTTCCCGATACAGCATCGGTCCAGCGCCAGACGTTTCGGCACACCACCTTATCGCCCTCGGCAAGCATGTCTTCGATCGTCACCTTGAGGTCCGGCATGGCTTTGTACATGCCAAGCATCATCCTCTCGTCACCGGCCGCATCGGCGGGTGCGCCGCCAGGGCCGTCATGGTCGCAAAAATCCGAAGTCATGTTCGTATGGATGACAGCGGCGTTTCTGTTGTTGACGAACTCCTCGAAATGGCGCCTGACGAACTGCTTCATCTGATCCGGCGTCAAACTGGTAGGCATGGACAATTCCTCTCATAGACCGGGCCGGATTCTATGCCTCCCTAAATCATTCTTCCAATGCCAAGATGGGATATGTATCATTCCTTCTAGCAATGACGAAAGACCTCAGTTCCGTCGACCTCAATCTGCTGGTTCTGCTTGAAGCGCTTTACGAAGAGCGGAATCTGACGCGCGCCGCCGGCCGGATCGGTGTTGGGCAGCCCTCGGCGAGCAAGGCATTGGAGCGCCTCAGGTCGATCCTCGGTGATGAGCTCTTCGTTCGCGTCCCGGGCGGGATGCGCCCGACGCGCCGTGCCGTCGAGATCGAGCCCGGATTGCGGCGCGCTCTGTCCGAAATCCGCAATGCGGTTTTGAGTGAGCTCACCTTCGACCCCGCCCTCGCCAAGGGAACGGTCCGGATGGCGACAAGCGACATCGTGACCCTCACATTTCTGCCCGAGGTCTTGGCGCGGCTGCACGCCCATCTTCCCGGCGTGGACGTGCGGATCCGCAATCTGGAGAAGGAGCAGGCGTATGGCGACCTCGATGCCGGGCGCGTCGATTTTGTAATCGGCGTCTTCGACGACCCGCCGAAGCGGTTCATGACCCAGGCCATTATCCGCGACCGTTTTGCCGTTATCGCCTCCAAGGACGTCAAGGCTCCCAAGAACAAGATTTCCCTGAAAACCTATCTCTCAGTTCCGCACATACTTTTCACGCTCCGGGACGATGCCCAAGGCGCCGTCGATGACGCGCTTGCCGGACTGGGCGAAAAACGGCGGGTGGCCTTGACGGTCAGCCATGTCCTCGCGGTTCCGGCGCTTGTCGCGCGAACCGGCTTCCTCGCCACCATCAGCGAACAGATCGCCTACAGGCTTGGGCCGGGAGAGGGCTGCCAAGTCTTGGAGCCGCCAATCCCGCTGCAACCGTGGACGCAGCGGCTGATTTGGAACAGGGAAGCCGATAGCAACCGGCTCTTGAAGCTTGTTCGCGACGAAATCACAGCTGCAGGCAAACAGCAGAAAGACGATGGCAAGACTGACTAACCTGATGCCAATTGTGATACTTAAGCAGCAGCGCGCCTCCCCTCCTTCCTAGATCGTTACCGGGCTCCTGGCGAAAGGAGTTCAGGTTCGCGCATTGGTGCGCTGTCGCGATGGACGCGAGGTCAAGGTTCACTTTTCCGCGGTTCCTGCATCAGAGCTGCGATTGCGATAGGTGTGGATGTACCCTGTGCCTCCATCCATTCCAGCGTTAGCCGAAACTCTTGTGGCAGCGTTAACTGGGCCGGAATCGAGGCCGCGACCTCATCTGCAAAGCTTATCATATCACGCTCCAGCCGGGGTCCAGGAGATCAAGCCACTCCGCGAGCTTAGGAGCGTTGCGTTGGCCGGCATTGACGAGAGGCGCAGCAGCGTGATCCTTGGCCGCGCGATACCTATCAAACCGTCCACTTCCAGACTGAGGCAGCCATCGTGATGCCGCCGCCAGAAGCACAAAACAGGATTGTTTCTCCAGGCAGAGGACCGCGCCCCTGTGCTATCGCATCATCGAGGGCCATTACCATGGATGGGGATCCAGTGTATCCCCATTTATCCATGATCCAATGAGTTTTGCTTAAGGGCTGGCCAATTGTTTCCATCACCTGTTCGATGATGCGCAGATTAAACTGAGTAAAGAAGTAGTGGTCCACCGCATCGAAGGAGAGGCCGGCCTTATTTAGAGCACCCTGCATAAGTTTCGGCCAATATCCGGTGCTGAAGCTGCGCGGGAACGGGCGGACGAACTCAACCTTGGGACTGCCAAAAGTTTCCAAGTTCTGTGGTGAGCAGGGCCGGAATGCGCCGCCGGTGTATATCCCTAATGTGTCGTGAAAGCTTCCCATCGATAATAAGTTGCTGCCCAGCCAACCCGGCGCAGCGCCGCGGCGGAGGATGGCGGCTCCCGCCCCATCGGCAAATATGTTGGCCGTTTTTTTGTCCTTGAAATCGAGAAAAGGGCTCATGCCATACCCGCCTGCTACCAGAACGTACTTGGCGCTTGGTTCCGTGAGCAGATAGCGTGCGCCTTGGTCTAGGGCTATGACCCAGCCGGCGCAGGCGCCGTTAATATCAAAACAGGCTGCCCGTGCGGCACCTAGCTTGTGTTGCACGACGGCCGACGTCGCCGGGGAAAGGTAATCGGGCGTGTCGGTGGAGACAACGAGCAGGTCGAGATCGGCAGGTTGAAGGCCGGCTTGCTTGAGAGCCCGGCGGGCGGCCTCTACGACGAGGTCAGACGTGGTTTGATCGGGCGCCATCCAGCGCCGTTCGCGGATACCAACATTGGCGATGAGCCAATCACTCGTGGCCTCACCGATCAGAGTGTCAACTTCGGCATTCGTTATAACGCGTTCGGGGACGTAGCTGCCTGTGCTTAAAACTTGGGAATAAGGCATGGCGGGTGGCATTGCCGGGAAAGCGGGCAAAAGTAGCGCCCTGGTGCATATGTGGAGGCTTCGCGCAACCTCTTTTAGCTTTGAGTTGCCGGAGACGTTCACGCATTTCGTGCCGGCGCGAATGACCCTATCCGGAGAAGCGAACAGATGGCAAGTGGGCCTATTTCAGGTCTTCCGGCGCCAGCGTACAGGCTTCGCTGCTTCGTAGGTAGTTTCTCTGCCGGTGAACTCATCAAAGGGGATCAAAGGTCGAAGCACGAAGTGAAAAAGTCTACGGCCTGGCAAACTCTACTTCCGGTGTTGGCCAGACTGTTTCAGCGACCGCGGCGCGCTTCAGCCGTTCGATCTCCGCTTCAAGCGCCGCGATGCGGACGTCGCGTTCGGCAAGGACCGCCGCGACATCGGCGGCTTCGAACCGCTGCGGGATGTGCTGGGGGCAGTTTGCATCCCAGGCGGAGACGGTGAAAAGGATGACCTGCTCCGGGCGCGCCTTGTAGTTTTCAGGCATGAGTTTCGCCATCAGGTCTGCATCGCCCTCGACGACGCGCGCCTCGCCCCAAATCTTGATCCGCCTGCGATGGGCATAGTCGATGAGAAAGAGATGGGCTTTTGGATTCTCGGCGAGATTTCCCTGGCTGATATATTGCCGGTTGCCGGCAAAATCGGTGAAGCCAATTGTCTTCCCGTCGAGCACGCGCAGGAAGCCTTTGGGGCCTCCGCGATGCTGGATATAGGGCTGGCCCTCCTTATTGGCGGTCGCGAAGAAGACACTCGTTTGCTCCGCGATGAACGCCGCAAGTTCGGGCGTTATCGCGGTCTCCCAGGCGCCGCCCTCCTCCATGCGCGCATAGCCGCGGCGCGAACCCTTCCGGCTTTGGACTGCCTTGACGGCTGGCGTAAAGGCGACGTCGCTCGAATAGATTTGGGCGTTTTCCATGGCAGCCTCCTTACAGACCGAGATCGCTCAGCCCGGGATGACCGTCCGGGCGGCGGCCCTGCGGCCAATGGAATTTGCGGTCGCTTTCCTTGATGGGCAGATCGTTGATGCTGGCGATGCGAAGGCGCATCAGTCCGTTCTCGTCGAATTCCCAGTTCTCATTGCCGTAACTGCGGAACCAGCTTCCGCTATCGTCGCGCCATTCATAGGCGAAGCGGACAGCAATGCGGTTCCCGTGGAAAGCCCAGACCTCTTTGATCAAGCGGTAGTCAAGTTCGCGGGTCCATTTGCGCGCAAGGAAGGCTTCGATCGCCTCGCGGCCCTCGACAAACTCCGCTCGGTTCCGCCAGCGGCTGTCCGGCGTGTAGGCGAGCGCGACGCGCGCGGGATCGCGCGAGTTCCAGGCATCTTCCGCAATGCGCGCCTTTTGGGCGGCGGTCTCTGCTGTAAACGGAGGGACTGGGGGGCGGGTCATGGCATGAGCTCCTGTGGCAAGAGGACAGCCACCCATTATATAGGTGGCTGTAACGTTCTATCCTTCGATGCCGATTACTTGGCCGCCAGGTAATCGAATTTGCCGGGTTGAACGATGAAGAAGAGGCAGTCGGTCTCCGATAGGCACTGGGTTACGTGGGTCTCTTCACCCTTCTGGAACCAGTAGGAGCCGGCAACCAACGGGACGATCTTGCCGCCAGGCGCCTGATTGGCGCCCACGCCCTTGATCACGACGCCGAAATAATCTTCCGTATGGGTGTGCGCGGGGCTGACGAAGCCATGCGGCATAAGAATGAAGGTCCCATGCTTGCCGTTTTGCAGATCGCCATAGGCTGGGCCGGCGTTGAGTTCGCCCTTTTCGGTCTTCACGCCAGCCCCAAAGAATTTGATTTGATCGGCGGGGATGCTGACCGAGGGGCCTTCGTGAGCTGGGTGGTTAGCGACCTCTGCGGAGGCACCAAAGATAGAGACAGCTCCAGCGGCAACAGCCAACGCGCCAGCGGCAATAACGGATTTGGTCTTGGACATTTTGGGTTCCTTTGATGGTTGGGGTAAGTTTAGAGAAGGAGGATGCTTGAGCGCGCAGCCTATTGGACGCGAGCTTGGATCTTCTCCACCGCGGATACTGCGCAAGCCTCGTCTTTATCGCCGCCGGGAGCGCCGCGTGACCGTTATTTCAGCCGCGCGAGCACATAATCTTGTGCGTCGCGGGCGCGGAAATATTGCGGCTCCTGCGCGGCGTTGAGCTTCTCGGAGAGCATCTGCACCTCGCTTCGCACGAAATCGCGCAAGGCTTCCGCGTGCACCTCGCCGGCCACGTCGCGCGCCTTGCCGTTCACACCCTCTACCAGCGCATAGGTGAATAACCCATGCCCCCCGCCAAGCTTGGCATCCTCCCGCGCAAGCTGATCCCAGCGCGCCGAGGAATAGACCAAGATGTTGGCCTCGTAGCTGTCGCCTATAAGCTTCTGGTTGAAGGCGTTCCCCGAATGGCAGGTGTCGAGGAAGAGGATTCGCCGCCCGGCGGCGCTCGTTAGCGCCTCCTGGAAGGCGAACCACGGGACCACCGTCCTTGGCCGCAAGAATCCGTCCGCGCCCCAGGCCGCGTCGGTGGCGACAAAGCGGTAGTTCGCCCCCTCATTGACGCCGTGTCCCGAAACGAAGAGCATCGCCGTATCGTTCTGGCCGGTGTGGCGCAATAGCCCGAGCGCATCCTCGATATTGGCGGCGGTGGGCGCGTCCTCGGGGGCCGCGCCATTGACGAGCACGCGCTTGACCACACTGTCATGCAGCACACCCCCGCGCTGTTCCATCGCCTCGGCGAAAGCCTTGGCGTCCGCGCCCGCGAAACGCAGATCGCAGCTTCGCATGCCGTCTTTGCCGCACGAATTGCCGAGGCCTTTATATTCGTCGACGCCGATGGCCAGGATGTAGAGCGTGCCTCGCTTGTCGAGTTCGCCTTCGCCCTCATGGAAGACGGTAACGCTCGACACCGTCTCGCCCGTGTCGTTGACAGCAGCGATGGCGATCTTGTTGGCGCCGTTGGCGAGCGGCACGTCAAAGGTAAGCTGTCCTGGGGCGAAGCCCGCGCCCTCAGGCGGGAATTTTTCGGCGACCTGCCGGCCGTGGACCTGGATGCGGATGAGCTTGACGGGATCGGGCGTCGCCTCCAGTTCCACCGTCACCTGGGCGCGACCGCCTTTCAGCGTGGCATCGGCCGCAGGCGAAAGCACGCGCAGCTTCGGCACCGGCTTGGCGAGAAGAGCGGCGAGCTTGAAATTCCCGCCATGCGCCTCCTTCACCGCAGCTTCGGCCGAGGCCAGCTGTATGGCGCGGACGACGATGTCGGGCCGGTTCAGGTGAAGGCGGAGCTGGGCGGCGGTAACGTAGTCCGCCTCGTGCTCCGGGCCATGATTGATCTGCCACCCGATCAGCTCGGCGCCGGGGCCGGAGGCGGTGTAGAAGCCCTGCGGCGTCCACATCACCCATTCGCCGTCCCCACTCTGGAACAGAGTGACGAGCAGCTCCCGGGTCTTCAAATTCCACAAGCGTACGGTCTCATCGCCCGAGGCCGAGACCAGATAGCGCCCGTCGGGAGAAGGCGCGAGCGCGAATATATTGCCCTCATGCCCGGCGAATGCACCGAGCGTCTTGCCCTCACGGTCATACCCGGTCATCACGCCGTAAGAGCCGGCGGAGACGATGGTTTCGCCGTCTGGCGAAAAGCTATAGGCATGGTGGTTGAGACCATTGCTCGCATCCCGGGTAATGGAGGCTACCACTTGGCCTGCATTCAAGATGTCTAGCGTTATGGAGCCTAGGGTTCCGCTCTCGCGATCTGCGAGGGTCCAGCTGTCGAAGCCGGGAGACGCGTAGCGAAAGTTATTTGCGCTGGAACTGGCCAGAGCCTCGGGAGCGCCGAGCGTGGCATCCCCCAGAGGCAGGGTCAAAGCCTTCTGCAACATGATTTGCCCGTTCGGGCAATCGGGTTTCTCCGGACATGCATCTACGTTTCCCCACCCGATCTGCCGTCCATCCGCAGAAAAACCCGCCGACCAGACCAACTGCCCCTGTCCGCCAAGCCGCAGCGGCTGTCCATCGAGGCCAAGGCGGCGCTCTCCCGTATATTGGTCCCAGAGGTGGATTTCGTAATTGCCGCTGTCGCCGGTTGCTACCCAGCGTCCATCCGGGCTGACGGCACTTGAGGGCACAGCGTTGTTATGCCCAGGGTAGGTAACGGCCAGTTCACCGCTCGCGACATCGTAAACATGTGCGTGTGCCTGCGAACCAAAGCAGCCGCCCATCCCGCAACTTGTCAAAAGGAGTTTGCCGTCGAGGCTGAAACGTAACGAGCCCACTCCGGTTTTAAGTTGAACCAAGGTGCGCAGGAGATGCCCATCGCGCCCATCCCAGAGCAGGATAGCGCCGGATATATCGCCGCTGGCGATTGTCCCATCTGGGGCAACGGCAAGCCTTTGCACTTTATTGCCATGGCCAGCCATCAGCGCGATTTGCGACCCATCGGACACCTGCCAAAGCCGCAAATCTTTGTCATAAGAGCCGGTCAGCGCGCGGTTTCCATCAGGGCTGAACGCAACGGCAAAAACGTCAGCTTTGTGTCCCTCAAGCCTATAGAGCAGTCTCGGCTCCGGCACCTGGACACCGGCCTGCACTCCCGTGTCCCAGATGATTGCAGTGTTATCGCTGCTCCCCGAAATTAGCCTGCTCCCGTTGGACGAGAAGGCGAGAGAACGGATGACACCCGTATGCCCCTTTGCCAACGCAACAAGTTTACCGCTCTCGAAATGGTAAAGGCGTATTGCTTGAGTTTGTTCGCCGCCCTGAAGCTCTGGGCCGGTGGAAATCCTGAAATCTCCCGCAACCGCCAGCCATTTGCCATCCGGCGAGAGAGCCATGGCCAAAATCTTGCCCAGACTGCCCGGACCGCTTTCGCCCCTTAATGTACGAACCGTCCTGCCGCTCGCCAGGTCCCATACCCGGATCACTTTGTCCTCGCCGGCGGAAACGAGCTGCTTGCCATCCGGTGTAAACGCGATGCCCCGGATAATCGCCATATGGCCGCCGGTGTCGAGCTGTGGGATCGGACGGTTGTCGGCACGAGCCGCGCCCCAGATGAATACAAAAAGCAAAATGGCAAAATAGCGCATCAGTATCTCGCTGCCTCCACCACAGTCAGCTTAGCCTTGGATAGCTGTCTAACATTCGGATCGTCAAAACGCTAGTGAGCAGTCAAATTCGCCAGCTCGACGGAAATGACCCCACTTTTGCTACAATTGGATGGGTATTATGGAAGGATAATGGCATGGCATAAGGTGATCGGATGAAGGACTTAGTAAAAAAGGCCGTGGTAGCTTTAGCCGTGGCCGGAATATCAAGCGCGGCGGCCGCTCCAGATCGCACAACGGAAGGAGCGGCGAAAGGACCTGAGAAAAGCGGAGGCACGGGGCTTTCGTTTGAGGATTTGCGAGTGGCCCCGACGGGCAAGGTGCCCGTTAGGATTGGATCCACCGCGGTGCCCCAGCGGGTTGCCGGCGATAATTGTGCTCCCAACCCAAAATAAAGCCCTACGTCGCTGTAGCGGCTGGCCAGCCATTGCACAGGGAGAAGATTATGAAGAGCTTGGTCAAAACAGCAGCTGTAACTTTAGCCGTAGCAGGAATATCGGGCGCCATAGCCGCTCCATATCGCACCACGGCGGCCACCGCAATTACTCCTCAACTAAGCCAGAAAACAGGGCTTTCGTTTGAAGACCTGCGAGTCGGTTCGATGGGCAAAGTGGCAGTTGAGATTGGGTCCATCGTGGTGCCCGTGCGGGTAGCCGGAACCGGGGATAACTGTAGCGGCTAGCAATAGCAACTCAGTTTGAAGGTCCGCGTATGTCTCTAGCTCTGCACCCGGAGATAGCTGCGGCTGTGACAAGCCGCGGCCTTAAGCTGATCGTAAACTCGTCCGAGCAGTGCAATTTGCGCTGCGTCTATTGCTATGAGACGTTTGCGCTCGGACACATGAAGTTAGACGTCGCCAAAGGAATTGTCCGTCTCGTTGAAAAAAGGGTCGAAGATGGACTTGACTGGCTGGAGATCGAATTTTTCGGCGGCGAACCTCTGGGCGCATGGAATACGGTTAAATATGTAACCGGGAACATCTACGAGCTTTGCCAGCAGCATCGCGTAAACCTCGTCGGGGGCATGACGACAAACTCCGTTCTGCTGCACCTGCGTCGTCTTGAGTGGCTGGTGCAACACGGGATTACCGCATTCCAAATCACCTTGGATGGGCCACGCGAGATACACGACGCTCGCCGTGTGTCATCCCATAAAACAGGGTCGTTCGACGTGATCTGGCAGCGGCTCGCCATGATGCATGCGTCAGATTTGGACGGCTTGGAGGTGACGATCAGGGTCCATTTCGATGCGGCCTCGTGGCCTATACTCATCAAACAGCCAAGTTTTCTCGACACGATTATCGAAACTTTTGTCCGTCACGACCCGCGATTTAAGCTTTATTTCCACCCCGTAGAGAAATGGGGAGCAGGGAGCGCGGAAGGTATCGAATTCTTTGGCAGCCGCCAGGACTCGCGTGCGGCACTTGGAGACTTATTGGATCGTGTGAGTCAAGCAGGGCTTGGTCCGAGCCAGGTTCGTCAGTTGAAGAAGCGGCCCGAAACTAGCGAGCCGGATTTCGTCTGTTATGCCGCCCGGGCGAATGCCTTCGTGATCCGGGCAGACGGTGCTTTATCGAAATGCACGGTGGCATTTGACGATGACCGCAATGCCGTAGGCAGGCTTACGCCAGAGGGCGAACTCATTGTCGACCACGAACGTCACATACCCTGGCTAAGGGGGCTAGTATCGGGTGAGGCTTCAGCCTTGGCCTGTCCAGCCAGAGGCCATATTTGGCCGGCGGACTAACGCGGCCACGGTAGCCCACGCCATTCGTTGGCAGAGAAGCGCAGGTTGCTCAGAGCAGGCTCACCAACAGGCGCATGCCGCCGCGTGGGCGGAGCGTCACCCTCGATACAGGTTCCGGCTCGTGTTTGCCGTCCCAATCGAATTGGGCTTCGCGCAGGAGGGTTGCCAGCACCGTTGCAGCCTCGGCCATCGCGAACGTGCTGCCGATGCAGATGCGCGGCCCGGCTCCGAACGGCATGTATTGAGTTCGCGGATACGCCTTTTCGCGTTCGGGCGCGAAGCGCTCGGGATCGAACCGGTCCGGGTCTGTCCACAGCCGGCGATGGCGGTGAATGCAGAAGACCGGGAAGACGGCCAAATCGCCGGGACTGAACTGCTCCCCGCCGAGCGAGAAGGGGGCGGTAAACAGCCGCGCGAGCGACGGGGCGGGCGGGAACAGCCGCATTGATTCCTTCAAGACCCTATGCAGCAGCGGAAGGGACGGCAGATGCGCGGCCGCGATCGTCTCCATGCCTGCAACGCGAGTGACCTCGGCGCGAAGGGCGGACTGCCACTCCGGCGAGCGGGCCAGCAGATAAAGCGTCCAAGTCAGCGCCTTGGCTGTCGTCTCGTGCCCTGCTTCGAGCAGCGTCAGGAGGTTATCGACGAGTTGGGCTTCGGACATCGGCTCGCCGCTTTCGGGGTCGCGTGCCTCCAGGAGACGGGAAAGCAGGTCCCGGCCGTCCCCTGCCTGCATCCCGGCGCGGCGGCGGGCGATCAGGCTTTCGACAGAGCCTCTCAGTTGCTTCGCCGCGCGGCGCATCTGAAGGGAGCCAGGATGCGGCATCCAGCGCGGCAGTCCCAGCGCCGTATACGCGATTTCCCAAGAGACGCGCGACAGGTAGCGCCTGGTGGCCTTCTTGATCGTTCCGGTTTCAGGGAAATCATCGCCGCCCAGCATAGTGCGGGCGATGATCGCGAATGTCGTCGCGGTCATATCGTCATCGATGCGTTTCCAGCCGCTGCCCTCCCGGCGCCAGCGTCCGGCCTGCTCATGCGCCGCCTGAGCCATGGCGGGCACATAGGCTTGAATATCCTGCGCCCGGAAAAGCGGAGCCATGGTGCGGCGCTGCCAGCGCCAGAGCGCGCCATCCGAGGTGAGAATCCCGTCGCCGATGCTGCGCCCGAGGACCCGCTTCTCAAGATCGGATTTGCAGGTGATGGCTGTGTTTTTGACGAGAACCTCTTCGATCAACTGAGGATCGGTGATCCAGGCGACCTTGCCCCCAGTCCGGCGCTGCCTGACGACGATTTTCTCGTTGTAAGCGGCAAAGGGCACGATCCGCAGAGGGTTCTGCACGAACTGAACGAGAAAGCGATGAACCGGCAGCGGCACCGGTGCGGGCCGGACCGAAAGCGGGGTGAGGCCGCCTCGCACGACTTCAGTTCCCGTGGTGTCCCCGCCGTTTGGACCAGATTGTGTACGATCCAGCATGGCTCCCTCCTGATTATGATGCAAGTTTATCACAGCAGTGATGCATTTGACCGAACTCGGGCTCCGGATACGCCGCGGGAGTTCGCATTGGGCCGAATCTTATTTACCCTTTTTAAGAGTTTAGTGATTCGCGCCCATGGGGCGCGGGCGAGAAGGATAGGTTCGGTGCGTACAGCGAGTTTCCAAGAGAAACAGGCTTAAGAGGCGCACCTCGCCTCGAAGCCAACTGGGCTAACGAGGCGAGCTAATGAAGCTCTTTCAAATCATCGCAAGCGCGCAGGGCAGCCGCGCTTTCTTCAATATGGGGCAGGCGTTCGGCTATGGCGACGAGCTCATGGCGCAAACCGTCCGCTATTTCATCCCCGCCATATCCAAGGCCATCGAGAAACGGGCGCAAACCCCGGAAGGCCTGCTGTCGGTATTGGAATTCCTGGGCTCGCGGCGCTACGACCGCTTCCTGGACGATCCGCGCATCTTCGGCCATGAGCAAGTCCTGAAGGAGGGCCAGCGTGTGCTCGATTACCTTTTCGTGCGGGAAGACCGCATCAAAAAAATCGTCAGCAAGCGGGCCGAGGTTCTGCCCATCGAGGCGCCAGCGCTTCAAGAAATACTGCCCTATATCGCCGTGATGGTGATCGGCGCGGTCGAGATGAGGACGCGGCGGCCATTAGGCGTCATCTGGCACCGGATTACGAAAGGTGCCACCGACGACCGCGCTATTGCGAACCCTTATCTCGCTCTCGCGGAGTACATGAAAAAGCAAGAGCGCGATCAGAAAGATCAACGGCGGCGGCGGCTCTTCGCCATCTTCGGAGCCAGCGGTTCCTCCGCACCGGCCGCGAAGATACCCGAGCCGGTTCTCGAAACGCCTGGGCTTTTTCAATCTGCTTGAGATAGACCATCGCAGGCGGAACATGGAAGCCCGCAGGTCAGCCGCGCTTCCGGCGGAACAATCTCAAGCTTTGCAATTTACCAGCTTTGGTTTTTTGCTCAGACGCCATTAGACGTTGACGAATAAAAGCTTTAGCCTCTCAATAAGATCGGCTCCGAGCAATCTGAGCCCCCTAGCGGTGTGGGGCCGCTAGAGGTCTTACGGCAAGTCTTCCTGAACCTAACCGGCTGTGTCTCCAATCATGAAGTTTGTATTCGCGTTCACTTGCGTTGTTGCGCTCTTCGCTGCCCCAATGAGCAGCCAAGCACAGGACGCCTCCTCCCAGGTGACTCGCAAAGAGACGCCGTTACGCAGATTTATGCTTGTAGCATCGAGCGCGGAATGCCGCGCAAGGTGCCGGAGCAAGTTGTTGGTTTGCCTGAAATCAGACTGCCACGGCGGCCTGGACGACTTCGATTGCAGCATGACCTGCGCGAAAAGCGTGACATGCTGCCTTCACACGTGCCACGGCGATTCCTGCTAGGACCGGCGCCGGCAACCGCTGGCCGTTGTCAGCAATCCGGTTTGGCGCGCACCCAACGGTAGCCCTCGGGCTGAATGGTTAGATGCTCACGCGACCAGGCGATATAGGGCCGCTCGAAATGTGCGTAGTTCTTATAGGGCCGGAGCAAGATGCGCCTCTCCACATAACCGATGGTTGACGGGGTGCGCTCGGTCCAGCGGCGTCCCGGCTTCACGAGAACGCGCTTTTCAACGGTCTCGTAGGTGTCAGGGTGGCGCACCCGGCATACGCCTTCCTTGCCGCGAATGCATGCCGATTGCCAGGTCGAACCGCCGGCGCGGCGCACGCGGACCCGCACGGTGCGATAGACCCCCGGCTCCTCATGCACGATCACGGCGCCGGGTTGCTCCACGGCTGCGGAGGTCCAGCCGTAAACCGAGGGGCTGCGGGCGACCTCGTAAACGCCGGGTTCCACAACATCGCGCCGGATATAATTGCGATGAACCCGGTGCAGCGGCTCCTTCACGTAACATTCCGCGTAACTCTGCGGCGCCGCAAGGCAGTTCAATGCCAGAAGGCCACCGATCGCAACGCTCAAGGCTCGCAAAGTCTTCATATCCACACCACCGCCCGCGCTCTTGGCGCAGGAATCAAATCCGCCGCATGCTCTAGCTATAAGCGGTGTTCGTTCTTGAGGCTATGCACAGCGGCGCGAAAATTCCGTGCCTATTGCGTATTTGCCACAACGGCCATGAACTCGCGGACAATCTCGCCGCATTCAAGAAAAGTCTCTCAGCCACCAATCAAATCCGACAGGGCACTTCTTTGCGTACCGCGGCGCCAGTATCCCATCTCAATCCAGGCCCGCAGCGGGGCGCGAACGGAGATCGCTGAACGATACTAAGCGGCGTTGCGTCTCGTCCCATAGCGCAAGGCGTACGCAGCGAAAGCTTTCGAGCAGCGTCAGCCGGCCCATATCGCCAAGTTCCGGATAGTCGCGCAGCACTTGCGGCAGCCTGTAATAGGGGATGCGGCTGCAGAGGTGATGGACGTGGTGCAAACCGATGTTGCCCGTGAACCAGCGGAGTGCCGCGGGCAGAGCGTAATGCGAACTGCCGTGCAAGGCCGCTTCTTGCAAATTCCAATCCGCATCGGCGTCCCAAGCCGTATGCTCGAATTGGTGTTGCACGTAGAACAGCCAAACGCCGATCGTGCCGGCGAGAAGCGCAATCGGAAGATGAACGAGCAGCACTGCCTTGATGCCGATTAACCAGGCAAGTGCGCCAGCGATTGCTGCGATCCCAGCGTTTGTGATCATGGTGCTCGCCCAGGGCTGCCAGCCAGAGCGCATGAGCCCCATCGGCAGGCGATGCTGCAGAAAAAACAGGTAGGCGGGGCCGAGACCGAACATCACCAAGGGGTGGCGGTACAGCCGGTATTTGAGCCGGCCCCAGCGCGAAAGCGCACAATATTCGCGCACCGTCAGCGTCGCGACGTCGCCGATACCGCGGCGGTCGAGATTGCCGGTGCTGGCGTGGTGAATGGCATGCGTTCGCCGCCAGAGGCCGTAGGGCGTCAAGGTGAGGACACCGATAACGCCTCCCGTCCAATCGTTCGCCCATCTCTTTGAGAAAAAGGCGCCATGACCGCAGTCATGCTGGATCATGAACAGGCGCACGAGGAAACCGGCAGCGGGGACCGCGATGAGCAGCGAAGCCCACCAATACCCCCACGAGAATGCAAACCAGCTCGCGAGCCACAGCGCCGCGAGAGGCAATGCCGATATCGCGAGCTCGGCAATACTGCGCGCGCGGCTCGGCTCGCGATAGCAGTTAAGAATCTGGTTCCAGCGGCGCGCGTCGCTCGCAGCAAGATACGAATTGTCGTTGACGTTCAAGATCGTGCCTATTGGCCATTGGCGCCCATCGGGATCGGTTCGCAATCCGGCGCCTCGCCGATTACAGCCGTTGTCCTGCGAGCCTTCGTAGGGATGGAGCTTACGCAGCTTAATGGCCGCAAACTCGAACGCAGGCCGGCAAATTAATGATAGCTCGCAATCCAAGCGCGCCTATTCGGTATTATAATTGGCAAGGCACCGCTTTTTTTGGAGGCACATTTCAATATAAAAAGTATAAAGGAGGAAGAGTGCCCCACGTCAAGGATAACCTATTGAAAAATCTAGTTTTGGCGCTCCCTAGGGGAGTCGAACCCCTCTTTCAAGATTGAAAATCTCGCGTCCTAACCGATAGACGAAGGGAGCGCAGCCGGGTGTGTGGCGAAGTTTGGATATAAGTCCGGTTTGCCCGGCTTGGCAAGGCCCAAGGCGAACGTGGCGCCCAGAGAGCTTCATCCTCTTGCGGCTGGGGCGACATCCTCGATCTGAAACTCGACGCGGCTCCGCCCGCCCCATTCGTCGCGCGTAATCCGTCCGGCCACGTGACAGGCCATGTCGCGCCCGCGTTCGAGTGCGGTGCCAAGCTCCGATTGAGCCGCCCGGAATGCCACCGCACTGATCTGGCTGCCGTCCGCCGCCTGCAAGGCGCAGCGTAAATGGCCGCCGGAAATCTCCTTCACCATGGCGAGCCTGACCGATGGGAGGCAAAATCGCGGCGGAGGATTGCCTTGCCCGAAAGGACCTGCGCGTTCGAGTTGTTCCGAAAATTCCAACGTTGCTCCCCGCGGGGTCAGCGCGCCATCGACGGCAAGCGTGGCGGTTGCAGCCATGGCGCGGTACGATGGCCCGACGGCTGCCCGCAGATGGGCGCCGAATTCGGGCAGCTTGGCCTGCATCACGGTCACTCCGGCCGCCATGGCATGACCACCGCCTTTTTTTGCGATACCCGCCTCGACCGCGCCACGCACGGCGGCTCCGATGTCGACGCCCGCAATCGAGCGCGCCGACCCTGTCGCCTCGCCCGCGTCACCGTCATGCGAGAAGATCAGGCAAGGGCGCTGGAAGCGTTCGGTCAGGCGGCTCGCGGCCAAGCCGACCAGGCCCTTATGCCAGTCCGGCGAGCCGGCGATGATGATGGGGCAGCCAGGGTCTTCAAGGAGGGTCCGGTCCGCCCATGCTGCCGCTTCCTCCACTGTTTTTAGCTCGATTTCGCGGCGCTCGCGGTTCAGCGCGTCGAGCGTGGCCGCGATGCGCGCGGCCTCTCCGGCATCCTCCGTTGCAAGGAGCCGGGCGCCGAGCCCCGCGTCGCCAATACGGCCGCCTGCGTTGATGCGCGGGCCAAGCATGAAACCGAGCGTGTACGGCGTCGGCGGTTTGTTGACGCCTGCCGCGTCGCAGAGGGCTTTAAGACCTGGATTCCTGCGGCTGTGCAAGACCTTGAGGCCCTGCACCACAAAGGCGCGGTTGAGCCCCTTGAGGGGAACGACATCGCAGACCGTTGCCAGCGCTACGAGGTCGAGCCAGCCGAGCAGATCCGGCGCCTTGGCTTTCGCATAGAAGCCCTTCGCCCGCAGCCGCCGCTGCAAGGCCACGCAGAGAAGAAAGACGACTCCGGCCGCGCATAGGTGCCCTTGGCCGCTCAGGCAATCCTGCCGGTTGGGATTGACAAGCGCATGCGCGGGTGGAAGCTCATCGCCCACCTGGTGGTGATCCAGAACGGTCACGCTGGCGCCCATTCGCGCTGCCACTTCAAGCGATTCAAAGCCTGTCGAGCCACAATCCACTGTCACGATGAGGCTCGCGCCATCCTCGATCAGCGAGGCCATCGCGGCCGGGTTCGGTCCGTAGCCCTCGGTGATACGGTCGGGTATGTAGATGCGTGGCGAAAGACCGTGCCAGGTGAGAAACCGGTGCAGCAACGCGGAAGAGCAGGCGCCGTCGACATCGTAATCGCCAAAAATGGCGACCTGTTCGCCAGCCGCGATCGCGTCCGCCAGGCGCGAGGCGGCCTTGTCCATGCCGGTCAGCGCCGACGGATCGGGACACAGCGCGCGAATCGTCGGATTGAGAACGTCCGGCACTTCTTCGAGGGAAACCTCACGCGAAGCGAGCAATCTTCCGATGATCTCGGGCAAACCATGGCGCTGGGCAATCGCAGCGCCGAGATAGGCTTCCGAGGGAGAAAGTCGCTCGACCCACTTGAGGCCGCGCGCCGAACGCTCGACACCGAGGAAGGCTGCAGACGTTCGCTGCGGCTGTTGCAAGGGCAGGGACAGGGGTCGCAAATCGAGGCTCCAACAAAATATGGAGCCTGAGCCTAGCCGATTCGGCTTATGCCAGTCTGTCTCCCAAATGCGCAAAGGCATGAAAAATGCATGCTCATCCACTGCCGTTGTTCGGTTTACCTTGGCAATGAAAGTCGTTGCAAACGGGCTGGGCGGTTCTTATTCTAGTTCGTTCCAAACAATCCGCGAAATCTTGGAAGTCTAAGGAAGATGGCTGGTAGTAATAAGCAGATGGATAGCTCCGCCAATCCAAGTTATTTGGACGGGCTGAACGAGAGCGAAAAGCTGCAATTATTGATCGATTCTGTGTCTGGTCATGCGGTATATATGCTTGACCCTGGCGGTTTGATTGCGAGCTGGACCCCGGCGGCGGAGAAGGTAACGGGCTATAGCGCCGGCGATGTGCTCGGGCGTCACTTCTCCCTTCTTTTCACGAACGAGGACCGCGAGGCGGGACTGCCTGAAAAAATACTGCGCGAGGGAAGCGAGAATGGCCGCGTGGTAAGCGAGGGCTGGCGCGTGCGTAGGGATGGAAGCCGGCTCTGGGTTTCGGCTTCCGTCGACGCGGTCCGCGATGGTGGTGGCGGCCTGATCGGCTTCGCATCGGTGTCGCGCGATATCACGCAAAGCAAGCTTTGGGGGGAGGCGCTTCTTGAAAGCGAAAAGCAGTTCCATCTGCTTGTCGAGGCTGTCACCGACTACGCCCTCTTCATGCTCGATTCCGGAGGGATCGTCACAAGCTGGAACACTGGCGCGCAAAGGATCAAGGGCTATTCCGCCGATGAGATCATAGGTCAGCATTTTTCGCGATTTTACACGGAGCGCGACCGGGAAGCGGGCGTGCCGGACCGGGCGCTGCACGTTGCAGCGGCAGAGGGGCGCTTCGAGGCCGAGGGTTGGCGCGTCCGTAAGAATGGTGAGCTATTCTGGGCCAATGTGGTGATCGATCCGATCCGCGACAGCGATGGCAACCTTGCCGGTTTCGCGAAGATCACACAGGACATCACGGAAAAACGAAATACGAGAGTAGCGCTACAAAAGGCGGATGAAGAGCAAGGCAGAGCCCAGAGAATGGAGGCTCTCGGTCATCTGACCGGAGGCGTCGCGCACGACTTCAACAATTTGCTGATGATCATCGGCGGATTCACCCAAACGCTCAAGAAGTCCGCTGCGCAGGATCCCAAATCCGCGCGCGCCGTCGAAGCCATTGGCCTTGCCGTCGATCGCGGACAGTCCCTGACGCGGCAACTGCTCTCCTTCTCACGGCGCCAGACACTGAACCCTACGGTTGCTGGGGTCGCCGAGCGCATTGAAGCCTTTAGCCGGATGCTCGGAAGCTCAAGCAGTCCCGCCACGCTTGTCGCTTCGATTACGCCCGAAATCTGGCCCATCAAGACCGACATCGGCGAATTGGAACTGGCTCTCCTCAACATCACGATCAACGCGCGCGACGCTATGCCCGGCGGCGGAATCATCTCTGTGACCGCGGAGAATGTTCAGCTTTCGGGGGATGAAACGGCCGCCGGGCTCGAAGGGGATTATGTTGCGCTCTCGGTTTCGGATAATGGAACCGGGATTGCAGAAGAAATCCTGCCCAAGGTTTTTGACCCGTTTTTCACCACCAAGCAGGTGAGCAAAGGGTCGGGACTGGGGCTTTCCCAGGTTTATGGCTTCGCCCATCAGTCGGGCGGGACCGTCACGATCGACAGCAAATTGGGAGAGGGAACGCGGGTTAGACTTTATCTTCCAAGGGGCGATGCCGAGCAACGGCCCGCCGCAGGGCTTCAGCCTGCAGCAGCAGCTCAAGCACAGGGGCGCGGGACGGCCTTGCTGGTCGACGACAATCGCGATGTGTTGGAACTGAGCGCTCTGTTTCTTCAAGAACTCGGCTACCAGGTCGAGGCTTTCGACAATGCACAGCCAGCACTCAAAGCCACCGAACGCCAAAAGTTCGAACTCGTGGTGAGCGACATCGTCATGGCGGGCATGGACGGGATCGACCTCGCTCAAGCCATCCGAAGGCGTCAGCCGGATATGCCGATCGTTCTTGTCACCGGCTACAGCCGGGTGCCGGCATCGGTCGGAGAAGAGTTCGTGCTCGTCCGGAAACCCTATCAGCTCGAGGACTTAAGCCGCGCCGTCAGCACGGCGATTGCAGCCGCGTCCCGGCCCTATTCGCAAGACGCTGCGCATTAGGGTGGCGCTCAGCCGGAGCGCGAGACGCAATCTGCGTTCGCGCTCCGGCTAGCTTGCAACTCGCCCTTGTGTGCCTGGCAGGGACTTGAACCGGACAACACCGGCGATTGTGCTGCCCGCCCCAATGCTAGCGATAACGATGTTCCCGGCTTGGGCCGTGCCAAAAATAAGCTCCGCACCGAGCAGCGCAAGCAATTTGCGGCGTTTGATCGATTCCGTACCGGGCACCGGCCCGATAACACGGTTAACCCTTGAGGATGGACCCGAGATGAGGCCCCGCCCGGAGCATGTTTGGACTTTGTGCTTCTTTCGCCCTTTGCGGGAGCCGTGCGTCTCGCGCAGGCTAAGATGACGTGATAATTTCATACTGCGGTTGCGGACGGCACATAAAGGACAGAGATGCTGAGCAAACAAGCTGTCGCAATTGCCGGTGGCGGTGCCAGTGGCCTTCTCGCCGCAATACAAATCCTCAATGAAAGCGGGAGCCGGGGTCCTCGCGTTTATCTGATCGAGAAGCAGGACACCTTCGGCTTCGGCGCAGCCTACTCTACCAACGATCCATCGCATCTGTTGAACGTCCGCGCCGGCAATATGAGCGCCTTCCCCGGCCGGCCGCGTCACTTCCTAGATTGGCTGGAAGCAAATGGCCCAGCCGGGAGCGAACCCGTCAGTGCCGCAAGCTTTGTGACTCGCCAGACCTATGGCCGCTACCTCCGCTCGCTCTTGCTCGACGCAGCAACGGGGCCGGGCGCGGCTGGGCGCCTTTACATCGTACCCGATGAAGCCATTGCCATCCGAGCCCTCGGTGGCGGCCGGTTTTCGATCAGGCTCGCGCTTGGCAAAGATATCGTGGCCGATGCCGTCGTTCTCGCAATAGGGAACCCGCCTCCGCCCCCTCCGGGCGTTTCGGATGGCGGCGTGTGCGCCAGCGCGCATTACATTGCCGATCCCTGGTCGCAAGGCCATTCCTGGGCTGCTCAGGGAGATGGCACAACTCTCATTCTAGGAACGGGTCTTACAATGGTGGATACCGTTCTTTCGCTGGAGAGGCTGGGCCATCGGGGTCCCATCATCGCGCTATCCCGAAGAGGCCTGCTTCCCCGGCGTCACGCAAGCGCCGGAACCGTTGACGCTTCCCCAATCAGGGTACCGCTGACATCGAATGCCGTTGCGGATCTTCGGTCTCTGCGCCGCGCTATTCGCGAGCAGGCCCTCCAAGGCCGCGACTGGCGCGAGGTTATCGATTCGCTCAGGCCAATCACCATCGCCTATTGGCGTTCCCTGCCTCGCATCGAGCAGCAACGGTTCGTCCGGCACGCACGCGCCTGGTGGGAAGTCCATCGGCACAGGCTTGCCCCTGAGGCGGCGGAAAAGCTGGACGCGCTCATGAGATCCGGGAAGCTCGAAATCCGGCGCGGGCGGATCAAGAGTTTATGCTTGACCGGGGACGCGCGGGCGCCGGTATGCGTTTTCTGGAACCCTTATGCCTCCGCCACGATGGTGCAAATGCGGGTGGAGAAAATTATAAACTGCATGGGTCCTGGGCATGATCTTCGCCAGTCGCCCCTTCCGCTCATCCGTCAATTGCTGTCGTCCGGCCTTATCACACCGGACGCGTTGGGCCTAGGTCTTGCGGTTGATGCTGCCGGTAAGGCGATCCGCGTGTGCGGCGGGGTTGAGCCTGCTCTGTTCGCACTTGGCCCCGTCACGCGCGGCACGTTTTGGGAAGTGACAGCGATACCCGATATCCGGGTCAAAGCAGCGGACGTTGCGAAAGGCGTATTGCTTGCGTTGCAAAAGCAGGCCGCTTCTCAGATATAGCGGCAGCCGCAGGGCGGACTGCGCCGTCTGTCCGCACTTTAGGCGTCTGCGCCGGAAAAGCGGGCAAATGCAGCATCCTTGGTTTGGATGTGCTGGATCACCAAGCCGCGCAACGCCGCTACGTCGGCCGCGGTGAGTGTCCGCCCGGCCGCCTCAATGCGCTTCTGAAAACTGCGCAATTGCTCGATAAGCTCGCT
This sequence comes from uncultured Alphaproteobacteria bacterium, assembly GCA_963817705.1. Taxonomy (GTDB): domain Bacteria; phylum Pseudomonadota; class Alphaproteobacteria; order Rhizobiales; family Rhodomicrobiaceae; genus Rhodomicrobium. Next base: position 44,825 of record CAWFPF010000001.1, on the reverse strand, counting down.
GTGCTCCTCCTCATGGGCCCGCATGCCGGGATAGGCACGCTCGCGCATCAGAACCTGTTCGCTCATAAAATGAATATCGGTGAATTCGATGAGTTGGTCGAGGAGCGAGGCGAGCCGGCCCGGGTCCGCGGCCCCGCTCAGTTCCTTTTCGACCATGAGAAGAAGATCAATCTGGCCTTGATGTTCGGTGTCAAGAGCGTCCTCGCCGAGATAGGCATCATTTCTGGCTTCCATGGCCTCGATCATCCTCTTCTTTTCGCAAGCGCTAGGGCTGCCAGCCCGAGGCAGCGAGCCGAATGCCAAGCTGCGAAAGGTTACGCTACATCGTTTATGCAGTCACAGCGATATTTGGACTCGCCGCCTATTTTTCTTTGACGCCGCAGCAGATACCTCCGCTCAGAATACGTCCCGAATCTGCAGAGCGGCGGCTTACCTGCCTCCGCCTTTTGGAGGACGAGGGCCGTCACGGTTTGTTCGCCTTCGTTAATGCCGGTCAGCACCGATCGCCGCTGAGCTTGGCCAAAGATTTGGGCGTCCTCGCCGTTGAACAGTGCTTCGGAAACGGCACGTATGTTCACGTTGAGCGAGGAATAGACCCAAGGCGCCGGATAGGACCTTTCCCAGACCATGAACGGACTATCTAAGATTGTTTGTCGGTATATTTACAACTTGAGGTAAGCCACGAATCGACATACTACGATTTCAGACAACCCGGACAGATTCAATGTTGGACAATGAACTGACTTCTGATTCTCGTGCACTTGGCCGCATCTCTCGATGCGGCGCCGGCTCCTGCCTAGGGTGATGTTCGTCAGGGCGGCCGCTGTTGTCACGCTATGCGCCTTTGCCGCCGGGTGCTCCGGAGGAGCTATCCCTGGCCTCCTCCCACCCGTTGCAGCGGAAGAAGGGACCAAGCAAACGTCAGCGCCGGCCACGGCAAGCGAGGCAGATGATCGCCGCCGCGTTCAGGCCGTATTGGATCTACGCAAGCGCTATCTCGGGTCGGCCGATCTTGCCGGCCTGCAGGCATTGAGCGGTGCCGAAGCGGCGACGGCCTCCTATTTTCTGACTGCGGGCAGCGCGCTTGCCAGGGACGAACGCTTCCGGGAAGCCATCGAGAAGTACGATCTGGGGCTGCTGGTTCAACCATCCAATGCGGAGTTGCAACAGGCGAGGCAGACTGCGCTCGGCCACCAAGAGGTTGCGCGGCTCTATATCGAAGGTAAGCGGGCGAAGTCGGTTGGCAATCTGGACCTCGCGGATACGTTGTTTCAAAAGGCAGCCGGTCTCGATCCTGAGAGTGACGGCCTCAAAAAGGAACTCGTCGAGATTGAACGTTCGAGAAAGAGCGAGGATCAGCGCTTTATTCTCGCAGCTTTCCAGTCGCCCAAACCGCTCGCTATGAATTTCCGGGAGGCGAAGCTCAAAGACGCGCTCAAGGTCCTCTGCGATCCCTACGATCTCAATTTCGTCTTCGATAAGAATACGGACAATCTCGATGTGAGCGTCAGCGCAAAAAATGTGACGTTTGAGCAGGCCTTTGACATGATTCTCCAATCGAGCCACACGGCTTACAAGGTCCTCGGCCCGAATTCGCTCTTCATCTATGAAGACACCCCTGAAAAAAGGAAGCAGTACGCCGACAGGTATTTCAAGACATTCCACTTGTCGACGCTGAAAGCCGAACGCATGGCCGAGATCATAAAATCCTCGATGGACATCAAGACAATCGTCGCCAACAACGATCTCGGAACTATTCAGGTCCGGGATTCGCGCGATACACTCGATGTGGTTGAGAAGCTGATCGCGGTCAATGACAGAAAGCCCGCGGAAATCTTGCTCAACGTCGAGGTTCTGGAACTCGACATGACCAAGGCGGCTCAGGTCGGCATCGACTATGGCAGCCAGCTCACCATTCAGTCGCCTCAAATCAACGTCAAGGACCTTTTCGGCAGAAACGGTTACGTGAATGAGAGCTTCGTTACGCTTCCAACCGTCACGCTGAACTATCTTAAAAGCAATACGGAAGCCAGAACCTTATCGAACCCGCGCATACGGACGGTGGACGGCCAGCCCGCAAAAATCCATGTAGGAGACAGGGTGCCGCTCCAATCTGCATCCATCACAAATCCGACCGGTCAAACCCAGACGCTCTACGAATATCACGACATCGGTATCAAGCTCGATGTGATTACGAAATATCACCTCGATGACTCGATTTTCGTCGATCTTACTATCGAGGTCAGCTCGCTTGGTCAGAATCTGGGAACAGCGGCTCAACCCGCTTATTCAATCAACACACGGAACGTCCATACGACAATGATTTTGCGCGAGGGTGAGACGGCTGTGCTTGGCGGGCTCATCAGTGAAGACGAGTCGCGCAGTCTGAACGGCATTCCTGGCCTCCCCGGAGACAGTCTTGTCGGGCGGCTTTTCTCTAATGCGGGCAATTCCGGAGACCGGACGGACCTGGTGCTCACCATCACGCCGCGCCTTGTCCGCTCGCAGTCGCTTCCGAGGCGCTCAAGCTGGGATTTCTACAGCGGAACCGATGGCGATTACTCGACCCGCGCAAGCTACGATTACCTCAAGAAGACCCCCTCGGAGCAGCCGCCGAAATATTACATTCCCCCAGATAATAGAAGACCTGTGGACTCCGCAAGCAACACCGGCTGGCAGCCGGCTTATTTCGGTAAATGAGCGGAAGGGATGAAGGGTGTGAGCAAAGAGCCATCGGCGATCCTCGGTTCAGTTATTGCCAACGGTCTTCGATGTCACGGAAGCGGGGGAACGGTGTTGCCGAAATTTTGAACTGCCACTGGATGCCACCCCCATTGAGTTGCTTGCACCTTACTTCGTGGTTGGCAAGCGCTTGTGTTGCGGCACAAGACAGAGCCAGGCTCGCAACGATTTTAGACAACAGTTTCATTTTCCCCTCCAACTCCCAAAGCGTGAGCTTTGCTTTCCAACTAAGTGAGTCGCGCAACCGCGTCCACTCTAAAATACTCGCTTAGGTTGCAGAGCTGCCGCCGCGGACGGCCCTTCCGTGCCAGCCGAACGTTGCCGCGGGGGTGATAGGCGTGCGCTGCCGGTGGGGCTTGCTCGAAAGCGCGGCTGCAGGCCATCGCCAGTCGAATAGTCAACGCACTGCTCTTGATGATAATTGCAGTATTATTCAGTTATAAGAGCGCGATCTACTAAAACGTTATTTTGGTTGTGCTTAAGTCATGTGCCGCAAATAGGACACATAGAAAAAACAAAAACTTTGCCTTGAAGGTGATTACTTGCGGCTTCCTGCGAAGCAAAGTACCCCATGTAATTAAGTCAGATTGAGTTGTTTTGAGCATTTGGGCATCGGGTTGGGGCGACCGCAGAAACACTTCTTATAATTAGGGGTCAACCCATGTCGAAAAAAACAATGGTAGCCGCCGCGGCGCTCGCCGGGACGGCTTTGTCCATAACGGGGATGGCGGCCGCCCAAACCGTCAATCCCGAAGCACAGTCAATTGTGAAATCCTTGCCCGCGGGCTGGCCGGCTTGGTTCGGGCCAATGCTGAATCAGGCTCTCAACATCCCAGCCGGCGCTCAGGTCGCGCTTCCTGGCGGAACCTTGCCGCCCCCTGTGGTCCCGTCGATGGAACAGGATGTCGATGCCACGGGTGTACTCGGCACCGTTAATCAGAACGGCCCGACCATCACCAAGACGAATGCCTTTTTCCAGTCGCTCGGCACGAATGGCCGGACCTGTTTCTCCTGTCACCAGATGTCCTCCGGCATGGGCATTAGCACGAGCGCTCTTAATACCCTATACCGTTTGACCGGCGATAAAGATCCGGTATTCGCGGCGGTGGATGGCGCCAATTGTCCTAATCAGCCCCACAATCATAGCATCCTGTTGAATAAGGGGCTTTTCCGCATTTTCCTGCCGCTCCCCGACAAAACTCCTGCCGGTACCCCTCGTGAATTCACGGTGGAGGTGATGAGCGATCCGACTGGATGCAACTGGGACCCCAAGTATAACAAGGATCCCAATACGGGCGCGCAGATTGTATCGGTCTACCGCCGGCCGTTTATTTCGACGAATCTCAAATTCGTCACGGACCTCAATCCTCCGCTTCCCGTACTTCCCAACGGCGTCAAACTTGGTGACTTCGATCCGCTCACCGGCATAAAGCTGAAATCCTGATCCGTACACTGGGCTTGTCCAAAGTGGCAACATCATGTGGGACGGCCGGGAGCCGACGCTTCAAAGCCAGGCCATCGACGCCACGGCAGGTCATGCTCAAGCTAGCGCTGCACAAATCGCCAAGTTGACGGGGCAGAACATGAACCCCCCGGCCTCTCCCCCGAATTCTATCCAGCTCCAGCAGATCGTCGACTTCGAGAACGGCCTCTACAGCGCGCAGCTCTTTGATTTCCTGGCGGGAAGCCTGACTGCGAATGGAGGTCTCGGCGGCCCGGCAAACTTAAAGCAAACGGTGTCGCAAATCCCCAGCACTGTAGCCCCTCCATTCAGCCTTTACGCCTCCTGGAAAACCGCGGGGGATTGGTCGCGGCAGGCATCGATTTACCGGGGCATGGTTATCTTCAACAACCCGAAACTCTTTTCGATCAGTAAAGTGTCCGGCTTGAACAACATTCCCGCTATCAACGGACCCATCCAAAATGGCGGTTGTCCAGTTTGCCATTCCGTTCCGAATAGCGGCACCGACCAGTTCCGTGCCGCCCAGCATGACATCGGCATCGGCGGCTCTTCGCCCGAGTTATACGGTCCGGAGCCCGCGAAGGATCTGCCAATCTATAAACTCACATGCACAGCCACCAATCCTCAAACGCCGCTGGGCTTCCACGGCAATGTGGTCTTAACGAACGATCCTGGGGTGGCGCTGATCACAGGCTACTGCCGCGATATTGGCCGGCTGTCAGTGCCGCAAGTGCGGGGACTGGCATCGCGCGCACCGTACTTCAGCGACGGGTCTGCGGCAACGCTGCTTGACGTCGTGAACTTCTACAACAAGCGCTTCAGTATTGGCCTGACGAGTCAAGAAAAGCAGGACCTCGCCAACTTCCTCAGCGCTCTCTGAGCCGAAAGAACGGCGTCTAAAATGGAGAAGGCTCCGCGACTTTGGTCGCGGAGCCTTCTTGAGATTCAAGGCGGCCGGCTTGAGACCGGGGCTTCTACGCTCTAATGGGAGTCGAGCCAGGACTTGACCTGACGGTTGGCTTCCTCTTTCGTAACGCCATAGCGTTCCTGTATCTTGCCGGCCAATATTTCCCGGTCGCCCTTCGCCTGCTGCAGATCGTCGTTTGTGAGTTTTCCCCACTGCTTCTGCACTTGACCCTCGAACTGCTTCCAGTCTCCGGAAATCTGGTCCCACGTCAGAGCCGTTGCCGGCCCCGCGATCGCCACGGCAAGAGCGGCGGCTAGTGTAAGTCTACGCATTCTTTCACCCTTTATTTGTGATTCCAACGGCTCATTCCCTCGTCAAAAACGCGAGGACGTTTCGGTTCTCCGGAAAAGTCCAATCAGAAAGAGCAGTATTACGGCACCAATTGTCGCGCTGATAATCTCTCCAAGTAGGCCACCGCCAGTATAAAGCCCAAGACGTGGCAATAACGCTCCGCCTAAAATTGAGCCGATTATACCGACAACGATGTTTCCAACAGTTCCCAACCCGTAGCCCGTAACAATGAGACCGGCCAAAAATCCGGCAACTGCCCCAATTACTAGCCACACAATCACCGACTCGATTGCCACAACCTTCCTCCATTTTTTGCCGATGCGCGATTTTGCAGTGCACGGAGAAGGCAAAAGCAAAACTTTAGTTCCCTGGCTTGTCCTTCATTATTTGCTCGAAATTCGTGCCCGCTGTCATGCCCGCTGGAAGCAGGCCTGCGGCTCAGCTGGGCAATATTTGGAACAAGCACCGGTGCATTTCGTTTTGGATGTATGCCACTCAGGCAGATTTCAAGCTCACGGCAACGTATTGGAGGACAATGATGGCAACAGCGACAGCAGCAAAGACCGAGGACCAATACATGGAATGGCTGCGCGACGCCCATGCTGCTGAAGAACAAGCCGTAACTATGCTTACAAAAACCGCTAGCCGGCTAGAGAATTACCCAGAGCTTCGCTCGAAAATTGAGCAACACGCCGAACAATCGCGCCGGCAAGCCAATTTGGTTCGCGGCTGCATTGAACGGAGGGGCGGCAGTGCGTCACTGTTGAAGGAGGCTGCGGGGAAAGCGATGGGATTGGGTCAGGCAGCGGCCGGACTTTTCGCCGGCGACGAGGTCATGAAGGCCGTCGTGGCAAGCACCGCTTTCGAGGAGATGGAGATCGCTTCTTACAAATCGATCATAGTAGCCGCGGGTCACCTCGGCGATCACGAAACCGCTGATGTGTGCGAAGGCATTCTGCGTGAAGAAGTCGAGATGCGGGATTGGTTCGAGACGCAGATTCCGAACTTTACGCGGGAGTTTCTTGCACGCGCCGACCGGGGCCAAACCGCGAAGCATTAACCCCTCTGTGCACAGCGTGGAAGATCAGGAAGGGCTCTCCGGTGGAAAGCCGGACCTGCAAGCCGCAAGCGTAATCCTTGCGGGGATCACGCTTGCGGCTGACCCGCTTTTCCTGGCGATTACACAACAAATTCAATGAAATGGCTAAGGCCCGACCGGACAGGGCTGTATGTGCCAGATTTCAGACGCGTACTCTTGGATCGTGCGGTCCGACGAGAACTTCCCAGCTCGCGCGACGTTCATGATCGCCATTCTGTCCCATACATCGCGATCTTTGTAAGCCGCATCGACCCGTTCCTGGGTGCGGATGTAGTCTCTGAGATCGGCCAATAGCATGTATTGATCGCCGCCTTCGAGAAGGGACCACGTCAGGGGCCTGAAGATCCCCGGTTCCATCATGCTGAAGAAGTCCCGCTCGATCATCTGCACGGCGCGCCGGATCTCTTCGTCGGCGTGATAGATGTCCCACGGATTATAGAAGTGACGGCGTTGAGCAACTTCCTCTGCCGTCAAGCCGAAGATGAAGATATTGTCCTTGCCCGCCTCTTCGAGGATCTCGATGTTGGCGCCATCGAGCGTCCCGATGGTCACAGCGCCGTTGAGCTGCAGCTTCATATTGCCGGTACCTGAGGCTTCGGTTCCGGCCAGGGAGATTTGTTCGCTCAGGTTTGCGGCCGGTATGATCTTCTCGGCCAGCGACACTCTGTAGTTCGGCAGGAACACAACCTTGATTTTGCTGCTGGCCTGAGGATCCCGATTGACGACGTCGGCGACCTGATGGATCAGCTTGATAATCAACTTGGCCGTGATGTAACCGGGCGCAGCTTTGCCAGCGATGACAAACGTCCGCGGCGAGATATTCAGCCCCGGGTCGCTCTTGAGCCGGTTGTAGAGCACGATGATGTAGAGCGCGAACAGGAGCTGCCGTTTGTACTCATGCAGCCGCTTGACCTGAACGTCGAACAACAACTCCGGGTCAACGCCGATGCCCAGCGTGCTGCCGATGAGCCGGGCCAGCACATTCTTGTTCGCGAGTTTAGCGGCCCGGAAACGCTCCCGGAAGCTGGAGTCGTCTGCGAACTTTTCGAGGTGACGGAGTTGGCCGAGATCTGTGATCCACCGGTCTCCGATTGCTTCGGTAACCAGGTGCGCGAGATTTGGATTGGCTTTCAACAGCCAGCGCCGCGGCGTGATGCCGTTCGTCTTGTTGTTGAACTTCGAGGGCCAGTATTCTGCGAAATCCCTAAGAACGCTGCTCCGCAAGAGATCGGTGTGGAGTTGCGAGACGCCGTTTACCGAGCACGATCCGACGATTGCGAGGTGAGCCATGCGAACATGCTTCGGCTCGCCCTCTTCGACGATGCTCATGCGGCGCAGGCGGTCGGCATCGAAAGGATAGTGGGAAGCGACTTCCCGCAAGAAGCGGGCATTGATCTCGTATATGATCTGCAAGTGCCGCGGAAGCAGCCGGTCCAGCATGTGGATGGGCCACTTCTCCAGCGCTTCGGGCAGGATCGTGTGGTTCGTATAGCCGGTCGAGGCGGTCGTAATCTGCCAGGCCTGGTCCCACCCCAGCCCTTCACGATCGATCAGCAAGCGCATCATCTCAGGGATCGCGAGCGCCGGGTGCGTATCGTTCAGTTGCAGGAAGACCTTATCCGGGAATGTTTCCCAGGCATTGCCGTCCGACTTGAAGCGCCGCAGGATGTCCTGAAGCGTGCAGGAGACAAAGAAATACTCCTGCTTGAGCCGGAGTTCCTTGCCCGCGGAGACACTATCGTTTGGATAAAGGACCTTGGTCAAGTTTTCGGCGAGAACCTTGTTCGCCACCGCGTCGACGTACTCGCCCCGGTTGAAATCGTCAAAATCGAATTCTTCCGCGGCCGTGGCCGACCACAGCCGCAGGCTGTTCACGGTTCTCCCGCCATAGCCCACAACGGGAAGATCGTAAGGGATGCCGACGACGGGCTTGGCATCCAGCCAGTGCCATTCCAGACCCCGTGGGCCGGACCGGCACTCTACCTTGCCTCCGAACTGGACATCGAAGGAGAATTCCGGGTGGGGGATCTCCCAGGGATAGCGGTGCTTGAGCCACTCGTCTGGCTGCTCGACCTGGTAACCGTTCTTGACGTTCTGCTTGAAAATCCCGAAATCGTAACGCAGGCCATAGCCGACCGCTGGAAGATCCAAAGTGGCGATCGAATCCAGAAAACAAGCGGCGAGCCGGCCCAGACCGCCATTGCCAAGGCCCGCATCGACCTCATACTCTCGCAGGTCCTCCCAATTGAGCCCCTCTTGATACATGGCCGTGCGGCAGACGTCGTCCATCTGTAGATTGATGACGTTGTTGCCCATCATGCGCCCGATCAAAAACTCGAGCGATAAGTAATAGATTCTTTTAACATTTTTCGTGTGATGGGTCTGCTGGGTCGCAACCCACCGGTCGACGAGCTGGTCCCGTATCGCCAGGGACAACGCATAGTACCGGTCGCGGTCGGTTGCACTGAAGCGATCTTTCGCGAGTGTCCGCCTGAGATGGCGCTCAAACTCCCTCCTCAGGCCGGCGGCTGGCATTTCCCGGTCTTTGTCTTTGTCTTTTTCTTCGGCCGGCCAGGTGCTGCTTACGTCGAGTGCCGTCATTTTTATCCCCGTGTCGCTGGCGCGGGAGGCCTGCACCCATGCCCTATTGGCGTTTTCTCATCGAGTTAAGTCTGCGTATCCCGTCTTGCCCTCTCAGGGGCGGGTTGATTGTACTAACATCGTACTATAATGCCCATCGTTTTCCAGCGTCATAGGACATGATGACTAGGTCCTCCGTCAAGCCATTCCCGTTCTTGACGAAGCCGGAGAGAAGGGCTTCAGTGCGAAAGCCCAAATTCTTAAGGACATTTTGAGCAGCCTCCTGACTGGCTGCCATCCGTGCCCAGAGCTTTTCCAGCCCCTGCGCCTTGGCGATCGAGACGGCCGCCGCGGCAAGAGCCCGGCCTACGCCACGGCCGCGCTGGGCGGCTGAGACGCTCATGCGAATTTCGCCCACATGGCGGGTCCACGGAAGATCGTTGATATGGAGTAGACAATAGCCAATGATTTGGCCGCCCTCTAGCGCGATCAGGCAGGCGGTCTGGCCGAACTCGACCCTGTTCATCCAACGGTCGATGGCTTGATCGTTGTGCACGTCCACCAGCAGGTAGTAATTATCCTTCGGAGGAAGCGAGCGCATGAAGCGCTTGAACAGATCTTTGTCGGCTCCGCGCAATAACCGGAAAATGACTGGCCGGCCGCCGAACTGCGTTTCACTTGGGTAGGTTCCCTGTGCCGTTAACATGGCTTTTTCCTCGCACGCCGGGTTTGCTAGCCCTCCATGGAGATGCGGTGTAGCGCCCGTGCCGCAAACGCCTGCCGCTGAGCGCGCAATGTCAGCACGCTCAGCGCCGCCCCTGGGCGTTTGCGAAAAAACCTCCCGCTAAACTTGCTCAGTGCAAGACAGGTCCAGGGTTTAAAGCTTCCGGGGCCCTGATCCTCAAGTTCTGGTGCAGAGATGCATCCATTCTCAGAATGGCTGTCGCTATATCGCGATAAAACTTCAACTCCGGGATCGGATCGAGGTCAAGCATACACATTTGAGCGCGCGTTTCGCTTTGAAGCGTGGACGGCGCTTCTATCTGCTGCTTTAAGTCTTCCATGGCGAGGACAACGGCGCGGCGCGTGTATAATGCGCCATCTATCATGACCGCATCATCCAGATAGTTCATAACCGCAAAGAGACCGCTTTTTTTGCGGCTAGCCGCGGCTTTTAAAAACCCCTGCGCAATCTGATCGAAAAGAGGCAGCCAGGCCGGCATAGAAATGCCGCCGTGCGTCAGCCGCTGTGACAATTTCCTTGATCATCGTGGGCGCCCTTTTTGTTATTTTTCTATTTGCCGGCGAAGCCCTCTTTTGCCCCTATAATAACAATTTCTACGCCACTACCTTAACTTTGCGATATTATACTTGACGTATGTGCGACGTACACCTCATCGACCTCCAGCTGCCCGCAACCTTTTACAAATGTTCGTCCGTGATTCTGAAGTGAATAAGCTGTAACCGAAAGAAATATATCTATTAACCGATTGTACCGGACCTTTGCTAGCAAAGCCTGCTCGTCGTTTAGCGCATATGCTGTAATAATTTCCGGGGTACTGTCGGGTATTTTGACTGTTGCTAGAGAAGGATTCGGCTCGATTTTAACTGCCTAAATCAATTTGAACACATATTTTGATTTTCCGCGCCCCTCTATAATCCACTCATAGCCCTCAGGTTGAGTTGCCAACATTGAAGGGATGGATAGGGCGCGATACCGTTGGCTGTAAACGATGTCGGGCAGATTTTCCGGCATCTCGATCTGTAGGGCCTCTACGACGGGCTTATAATCGGACATAGAGAACTGGACCTCGGTCGCCCCAGGCGTATAGCGATCTTCGAAGATCTTCGCCAAGATCGCCCGATATCTATTTTCCTGCGCCGGCTTGGCCATGTCAGGCGGCCCGCAAGCGGGCTTCCTCTATCTCCCATTGTTTCCGCTTTTTAGCGCCGCTCTTCTTGTCTCTGCGGCCTATGGGAACCGCTACGCCTGCTAATAATGCAGCTTCGGCCATGCCCATTTCAAGGAGCGCAGGATCGCCAAGTTCCACAGGATTGCGCGGACGTGCTGGCTTTATGCCAATGGCCGCAACGATAGCGGAGCCGACCGCTCTGGCGAGAGGAGGCGGAACCGCATTTCCAACTTGTCTTGCCCCGTGCCATTTGGTGGCGTGAAGGCGAAACCAATCCGGGAAGCCGTGAAGGCGCGCCATCTCGCGTACAGTAACACACCGCGGATACTTGTAATCGATCGGGCGCGGACTGGTGAAGGCGCCGCGAGCATAATTCGTGCCAGCCCGAAGCGTGTTGGAAAGCCCGCTAGAGGACAATTTGAAGAACCGCGAAATCGGTTCGGTGTCGCCCTCTTGTGTATTGGCGAAGCGGCGCCGAGAAATGTCCGTATGTTCCGAGCGCATGCTGGACGTTAGCGCGCTCTAATCCCATTCGCGGATGTAGCCATAGCCCCATCCTTCGCGATCTATGCAGCGCATGCGTTTGGCGTATGCGCTCGGCGCGCCCCAAACTTCGGTGCGAACACTGTCTTTTTTGATCAGAGTTTCGAAGCGCTCGGCATCTGGCAAATCGTCCAACGCATCGCGGCAGTTCGGCCTCAATGGAAGCCCAAGCAACGGCGCATCCGGACCGGCAGGGCGACAAATTGGTTCTGGATACTCTGTCAGCGGCAAGCCCTTTCTGCCGCCCAGAAGGAACAAGCGCTCTCGATTTTGGGGCACTCCGAAATCGGCGGCATTGAGAACTCGCCAAGGCGTTTTAACGGTGTAGCCGGCTTCGTCGAAAGCCGCGATGACCTCTTCGAGAAAGGCGCGGTGCTTCCCAACGGTCAAGCCCTTCACGTTTTCAAAAAGGAAGTAGCTTGCATTAAGCTCCTTCACTAAGCGGACGAACTCTCTAACCAGAGAGTTGCGGGGGTCGTCCAAGGCTCGGTGGCCGATTAGCGAAAACCCTTGGCACTGCGCGCCGCCTGCAACGAGATCGACGCGCTTTTTGCCCAGGTTCGCGGCATCCCTAATTGCCGCTCCCGTAAGCCCTTCCACAGAAGACGTTATGACGGTCGTGTTCGGAAAATTGAACCTGTGAACGGCTGCATGGACTGGATCGATTTCAACTGCTGCGGCTATGTCGAAGCCAGCTTGTTCTAGACCCTAAGCTGAGCCCACCAGCGCCCGCGAAGAGATCGACCGCGATAGGTCTACGCATCGTAGCGTTTCGATTTGAGGCTCGCCAGCCGCACCGCGCTTTCGAACTCCGAATAAGGAAGAGGCTCGAAATAACCTTCCTCCAATTCAAGCCAAAAAACTTCCGAAATAGGATCGTTGAACCGCAGTTCGCCCATCAATTTAACCCCCGATTTTAGAGTGAAAACGACAGGCCCTTCGCTTAAGTGTTTCTGGTTCGTAACCATTGCGTTCGTTCTCCGATTAAGAGGAGATCCCACTCGATCCTTCGGCGCAATCTGAAAACGGGTTTACTAACAAGAAATTGTCCAGCTTGACCTCTAGTGCGGCAGTGTCGCGCAATTCGCATTGCCATACGATCGCTACGTTCCAACCTAACTCCGCAAGCGCAGCTACAGCGCGCAAATCGCGCTCTTTGTTCGCTTCTATTTTGGCCCCCAATATTCGAGCTTCGATTTCGGCAATTTGCCCTTGTCGCATCCGTGGCCGTGCCAAAAGCAGCCATGAACGAAGATAGCCCTGCGAAGTCTCGGAAAGACGATATCCGGCACGCCGGGTAAGTTCCTGCGATGGAGCCTGTAACGATAACCCTTCGCATGTAGTAGGCGCCTTACGGCCATTTCGGCGCCGGTATCTTTCGTCCCGACCGCCTTCATGATCTCGCTACGCTTCGGAGGCGTTACGTGGTCGGCCATTGCGTGCGGGCGACCTCCTTAATCCGAGAACCATCTTTGGCTGTGTTCTTGTATCGTCCGTTTTGGCATCGTCTAGGTCTTTGGATTCCTAGGGCATGTTATCTTGGCTGTGGATTGCCGATGAGAGGTTCTGGTGCTGCATCTATGGTCTATGGCATTAAAGAAAAAGCGCATACAGGAACCACCCTGTATGCGCCTGGTGAGCCCGATGATGGTGAGCCTACGTATCTAGCAGTAATGCGTCCCCTCCAACAGCCAAAAGGAGGTTAGGAAGATGACTGCCAAATCTCCCTGAGCCCGGAAGGGCAAAGGGCGACGCTACCGGCTTGTCCGGTAGCGTCGCTTTTTCTACCATTAACTGGAGAATCTGCCAATGCGTAATGATCAAATTTCAACAGAGAGTTACGCCACGGTCATAGCCGATCTACGGGCGAAGCGGGACGAATTAGACCGCACAATACGCATGCTTGAGGCCATGGTTCAGCTTGAATTGCCCTCGCCAACTCAAACTATCTCGCCCAGGCCGGAGAAAGCAGCCGACGTTGCAAGACCGCGACCGGCAAAGCGCCGCGGTCCACCGCCGCGCTCAAACGGACTTGGCGAGCGATGCATGCGCATACTTCGAGAGCGATCCGCAGAAACGTTCTCTACGCGGCAAGTGACCGATCTCGTTCTTGAGTTCGGGTTCCGGCTTGAGACCGTGAACCCCACTAACAACGTCTTTTCCGCCCTTAGCCATAGAGCCAAGGTTTCCGGAGACGTAGAACGCGTCGGAAGCAACTGGAGTTATGTGGGGATCTGGAAAAACCCAATAACCGTCAAAACGATACGGAAAATAAACAGATGAATGGAGAGCCTTTTCTAGCGCTCTAAAGATGCCCCTGATCGGCCGGGGCATCGATTTATTCATCTTCAAGACGCTGCTTCTTGCTCACCAGCTTTTCGATAGGTGAGGCGCTTTCCAGCCGCGCCCAGCAATGCCTTCTGCGCCCGCGTCGTGTCGTCAATCCCAGCCGCGATACGGTTGTTGTACCGGAAATCGAACTCTGCAAGATAGCGGTGCAGATGCTTTTCTGCGCAATGCTGGTACACACCCTTCATTCCGCGCTTAAAGATAGAAAAGTACCCTTCCAACGTGTTGGTATGGACCGAACCGCGAACGTATTCGCCAGCGCCGTGCTCGACAGTGAAGTGATGCTTGAACTCCGCGCCAATCTTCCCGTAAAGCGCGGCTTCGTCGGTCATCAACATCCCCTCTTTCGCGAGGTTCTTGTCGATGATCGGCTTGATGTTGGCGGTGTCTGCCTTATCAATCACAAAGCTGCGGACTTCGCCCCCGCGTTCAACGAGGCTCAGCGCAGCCTGCTTGTGGGCGTAGCCGCGCGCGTTCGGATGCTTCACCGTGTCGGACTTCTTGCCTATAAAGGTTTCGTCGGCTTCGTAGATAGAACCGGCGCCACCCATAGGAGCGAGACCACCCGTCCGCATCGCTTCGCGAATTCTGTGGCTCATGAACCAAGCACTCTTGAGCGTGATCCCCAGCATGCGGTGAAGCTGGTTCGAACTTGATGCCCTTCTTGCTGGCGCAAAGGAGTGCAATCGCTTGAAGCCAAAGCCTCATCGGAATGTGGCTGTCTTCGAAGACCGTTCCGACCTTCACGGTGAAGGGCTTGCGGCAAGCGTTGCACTTATAGGTGCCGATGCGCGTGCTCTTGCCCTGCAATTTGGTGATCCGGTCCATGCCCTTGCAGCGCGGCAAACGGACCGTTCGGCCACAAGTGAGCCTCTACCCACTCGTAGGCTGCTTCTTCATCCTGGAAGCGCTTATGTGAAAGAACGTCGGCCATTGGAGTATCCCCCTTGGCCTTATATATAGCCTAGTTAGGCTAGTACGTCAAGTATAATATCGCCTTAACTTTTGTCAAAATGCTTTTATTTTTCGGCCTTTATCTTTGGACATACATTCCACACAGTTAAAGAAAAGGCCTCATTAATCATCACTCAAGTCTCAATAGCTGAAACTTAGACTTGGCGCTCCGGCAAAATCGTTTAATACGCCATATCATTATCAGCCACCAGAGTGCTCACCAGCAGGCGATCACGCCGTCGGCAATACAGCGAAATCTTGCGGTACGGGACCGCTGTCTTCGACGGTCAACACCTTTGCAACGCCTGCCGATCACGGTCCTTCATGGCATCGTCCGATCATCGTGGCAACGCGGCCGGCTTCCCCCGCGAACAGCGCTTCGACCGCTCCGTCGCGCCTGTTGCGGACCCAGCCTCTTAGCCCCAGCGCTTTCGCGTTGCGCGCGGCCCATACCCTGTAGCCTACGCCTTGAACACGCCCTGTAACGACGACGCGCACGGCGCGCATCTTGACGTCCCCGTCCACGCTCATCGCTGCTCCGTTTCCGGCACTTGCGAATTTTCCGCCCAACCGGGACGCGTCTCAAGTCTTGAAGAAGCCAAATTCCCCTCCACATACCATCCAGCAGGATGGTGAAGAGATGCCAGACAACGTGCATGAGCTGCGCCCCAAGGCAGCCGACACAGAGAAGATTACAATCAATCTAGGCTTTGTCGATCTCGGGCATGTCGATCTTTTGGTGAAGGAGGGGTTCTACTCGAACCGCACCGACTTCATCCGGACCGCGATCCGCAACCAGATCGAACGTCACGCCGATGCGGTCCGCAAAGCCGTCACGCGAAAGAGCGTCGATCTTGGCCTCCGGCATTTTAGCAAGGCCGACCTCGAAACGGTAAGGGACGCCGGACAGATGCTCGATATCCGCGTCCTTGGCCTTGCCAGCATCGCCACAGACGTCACGCCCGAACTTGCCCGCGCCACCATCTCGTCGCTGGCCGTATTGGGCGCGCTCCACGCAAGCGCAGCCGTCAAGGCCGCGCTTCAGGATCGCATTCAGTGAGGCTCAGCCTCGTCGAGCCGAAGCCCGGAACACCCTTCCCAGAAAGAAAGTGCCCGCATGACCTACAAAATTCCCCCCGAAATGCTTGAGGCGACGCGCCTAACCCAGCTGGGCAAACTCGCCGAGGCGACGGCGCTCCTTCAGCGGCTGCTCAGGGCCCGGCCCGGCGACGCTCAGGCCACGGCGGTCGATGCGGACTCCGTCTCCGCCGATTCAGCACCGCAAGCCGGGCAGGCCAGAGCGCGGTTTGCAGCCTCACACGAGTTTGGACCCCGGACCAGCTTACGCGAGTCCGTGCACCGTCTCGCCGGCATTGCCAAGACGTTCGGTCCCAATGTTCGCCTGACGCCGCGGCCGGCTCCCGATCCCATGCCGGAGGGTGCGTCGTTCACGGTGGCCAGCTATTCCAACGCGGCCGGCAAGCGCAATTACAAGCTTTACATCCCCAGTACCCGCACCAGCGAGCGGATGCCGCTGATTGTGATGCTGCATGGCTGCACCCAATCCCCGGACGACTTCGCCGCGGGCACACGGATGAACGCGCTCGCCGAGGAGCATGGCTTCCTCGTTGCGTATCCTGCGCAGCCCGCCCAGGCCAATGTCAGCCAATGCTGGAACTGGTTCAAGCCGGACGATCAGCGCCGCGGCAAGGGGGAGCCCTCGCTGATCGCGGGGATCACCCAACAGATCATAGGCGAACATGCCGTCGATCCGGGACGGGTTTACATCGCGGGGCTATCGGCGGGCGGCGCGGCAGCGGCGATCATGGGAGACGCTTATGCCGATCTCTACGCCGCGGTTGGCGTGCATTCCGGTTTGCCCTCTGGAGCGGCCCGCGATCTCCGTTCGGCTTTCGACGCGATGCGCGTTGGGGCGGCAATCAAAGGCCGGAGCGCGCGGGTTGTCCCAACCATCGTCTTTCACGGCAGCAAGGACCCCGTTGTCCATCCGCGCAATGGAGAAGCGGTCGCCGCTCAGATGCTTGGGTCTGCGAGCGGATTGCGGCAGACAACGGAGCGCGGCCAGGCCGCGGGCGGCCATGCCTATAGCCGTACGATCTACGCCGATACAGAGGGCGCGGCGATTTGCGAACATTGGAGCATCCACGAGGCGGGGCATGCGTGGGCGGGGGGCAGCCCGTCCGGCTCATTCACGGACCCCAATGGACCCGATGCGTCGAGGGAAATGGTGCGGTTCTTCTTCACGCATGCCAGGCGGACCTAGTCAGGCTTGGCCGCCCTTCAGGACGATGACCCCGGCGAGAATCAGGACGATTCCCGCCAGGGCCCTAATCCCAATGTCCTGTCTCAAAATCGCATAGCTGCCCAAAGTCACAAGCGCTGTGCCCAATCCCGACCAGACGGCGTAGGCAATGCCGGCCGGCAGAACCCTAAACGCGTGAGATAGGAAAGTAGAACGAAACAAGATAGAATCCCATCGATCCAACCGCGGGGACAGGTCTCTCGAAGCCATCCGACAGACTCAGCAGCAAGGTGCCGGACACCTCTGCCCCGATTGCAAGCAGCAGTTGAAGCCATGCATTCGTCATGTGTGGCCGGAGAGTTGAGGCATCGTAATCGCTTCGCGCATTGGCCCGAGCGGCCAGGCAAGCAGATACAGGTTTATCACCCGCCAGGCGAGAGAGAATTCGCACCGGATGGCGTGAGGCCATCAGACCCGCACCGAAGTAAAGGACAGCGATGTGAGGGCATAGCCCCGTCTGGTAAACGGCCGCGACAATCGCGTAGAACAACCATCATGACGCGGCGTAGAAGCTCCCTTGGACTGTTTGGCGTCTTCGGCCGGTCCGGAGATTTGCGGGCGCTCGACGAAGCGCTACGCGCGGCCGGATTGCATCCGGCCCTTATTCCCGACGCCGTCAAGCTGACCGTCCTCAATGTACTCAAAGACGCCGCCGGCGAAGACCCAACGGCGGAGGACTATCGTCATGTTGCCGCACTGCTTGGCTATTGCACGCTCGGGCACGAGGTGTTTGCTGTGGCCAATGGAGAAGAGGCTGCGGCCGTAGCAGCTCAGCGCGTCGAGGCGGCGCTTGAAGCGGGCGAGGGCCTCGATGCCAGCCTGATTTTGCTCGCGCTTCACGCGGCCATTATCCACCCCGGCGTGAGTGAAGCGTATCAGCTTGAGAGCCTGTGACGCCGCGCCTTCGCCACCGGCAGCGGAGAGGCAATCATCCGTCCACGACGTTCGCCGGCTTACCGGCCGCGAACGCTTCGATGTTATCGATGAGCTGATCGGCGAGGATCTGCATCGCTTCCTGGCTCGCCCAGGCGACATGCGGCGTGACGATCAAATTGGGCAGCCGCAGATCGAGCAAAACATTGCCCTCCTTAGGCGGCTCGTTGGTGAGAACGTCGAAGCCCGCGCCGCCGATGATGCCGTTTGTGAGCGCATCCGCCAGCGCCTGTTCATCCACCAACCCGCCGCGCCCGGTATTAATGAGAATGGCGTCGCGCTTCATCATGCCGAGCTGTTCCGCGCCGATCATGTTTCTTGTTCCCGGCGTCAGCGGCACATGCAGACTGACGATGTCGCTGTCCCGAAGCAGCGTTTCGAGGTCGACAAGCCCCGGTTGCGGCAGAACGTCGTAGGCGAGCACCTTCATGCCGAACGCTTCCGCGATCCTGGCCAGCGATTTGCCGATCGCGCCGAAGCCCACGATCCCGAGCGTGGAGCCGTTCATGTCGCGGATGGGATGATCGAAGAAGCAAAATTGAGCGCTCTTTTGCCAGCGGCAGGCGCGCACCTCGTCGCGATAGGCCATGAGATTGCGGCGAAGCGCGAAAGCGAGAGTAAACACATGCTCCGGAACCGTATTGAATGCATAATTGCGGATATTCGACACGGTTATGCCGTGCGCCTTGCAATAAGCCTTGTCGATGATGTCCGTGCCCGTCGCCGCGACCGCGATCAATTTGAGACCGGGGAGCTGGCTCAGCGTTCCCGCACGCATCGGAACCTTGTTGACGATGGCGATGGAGACGCCTTGAAGCCGGTCAACGGTCTCATGGGGTGCGGTTTCCGGGTACTCCTTATAGCTATGCGGGAAGTTCGGCGTCCGGAGCCTGGCCTCAAGCGTTGAACGGTCTAAAAACGCGATGGAATGCTGCACGAAAATTCCTCCCAAATTGCTGTTCCGGGTTTTGAAACGATCGTATCCCCGCCGATGCTTGGGGCGCAATTGTTGGAATGTATAAGCGGAGTTCCCCGCTACGGAACCGAGGGTTTGTCCGCTTTTCGCGAAGCCTCATCCTTCGAGACGCCGCTGTAGCGGCTCCTCTGGATGACGCGTTCTCACCGGCGCCTTATCGGTATGAGGCACCCCCATGGCGGGCCGCCCGGCCATCTCGAACCATGAGGGCTTAGACAGGGATGCTCGCTGCAGCGCTTAAGCGCGGCATTAAGGCCTTTGCAATTTTCCGCCGGGTTTGCATTTCAAAAACATCGGATGCCCTTTTGCGCCGCTCTCGCTGCTACGTCTCCGCTGGGTTTTGTGTGCGAAAGGTAAAAATTCCGGGGCCGCCTTATTCCAGCCAGGATCGGGCGTGACCGAAGACGGGAGCGAGCTTGGCAAAGCCCAACCCGTACCCTATCTTCCACCGGATTGGACTTATCCTCGCTTCTTGAGCTGGAAGGCCCGAGCGACTGCCTTCAACGCGCGAGGCCGCGCGTCATCAGGGGAAACCATCGTCTCAATGAACTCGAATTTCCGTAATTTGGCGATCTGGATCGTTATCGCTCTACTCCTGGTCGCATTGTTCAATCTTGTCCAGAACAACCCGAAGAGTTCGCGTGCGAGCGGCATCGACTATTCGCAGTTCTTGACCGAGGTCGACAGCGGTAGTGTCCGCTCGGCGACGCTGTCCGGCAGCCAAATCACCGGCATGCTGGCGAATGGCCAGCCGTATCAGACCTTTATGCCGAACGACCCGCAACTGATCGAGCGGCTCCATAACAAGGGGGTCCGGTTCGATGTGAAGCCGTCTTCCGAGGACGTTCCGTCGCTGCTTGGCGTGCTCGTGAACTGGTTCCCGATGCTGCTGCTGATCGCGGTCTGGGTCTTCTTCATGCGCCAGATGCAGTCGGGAGGCGGCCGCGCGCTCGGTTTTGGCAAGTCCAAGGCCAAGCTGCTGACTGAAAAGCAGGGCCGCATTACTTTCGACGATGTGGCAGGCGTAGACGAGGCTAAGGAAGATTTGCAGGAAATCGTCGAATTCCTGCGCGATCCGCAGAAGTTTCAGCGGCTTGGCGGCCGTATTCCGCGCGGCGCGCTGCTCGTCGGCCCTCCCGGCACAGGCAAGACGTTGCTTGCCCGCGCCATCGCTGGCGAGGCCAATGTGCCGTTCTTCACCATCTCGGGCTCGGACTTCGTTGAAATGTTCGTCGGCGTGGGCGCGAGCCGTGTTCGCGACATGTTCGAACAGGCCAAGAAGAACGCACCTTGCATCATCTTCATCGACGAAATCGACGCGGTTGGACGCCATCGCGGCGCCGGCCTTGGCGGCGGAAATGACGAGCGCGAGCAGACGCTCAACCAGCTTCTCGTCGAAATGGATGGTTTCGAGGCCAACGAAGGCATCATCCTGATTGCTGCGACAAACCGCCCCGATGTGCTCGATCCCGCGCTGCTGCGGCCGGGCCGCTTCGACCGTCAGGTCGTCGTGCCCGCACCGGATATCGTCGGGCGCGAGAAGATTTTGAAAGTGCACGTCCGGAAGGTTCCGCTGGCCCCCGATGTCGATCTCAAGCTGATTGCGCGCGGCACGCCCGGATTTTCCGGCGCCGATCTCGCCAATCTGGTGAACGAGGCTGCCCTTCTGGCGGCGCGGCGCTCCAAGCGCGTTGTCACGCAAGCCGAGTTCGAGGATGCGAAGGACCGCGTTATGATGGGCGCCGAGCGCCGGTCCATGGCGATGAACGAGGACGAGAAGCGCCTCACCGCCTATCACGAGGCCGGTCATGCGCTGGTGAGCCTGTTCATCCCTGGCAACGACCCGCTGCATAAGGTGACGATCATCCCACGCGGCCGCGCGCTGGGCGTGACCTACAACCTGCCGGAGCGCGACCGTTACAGCATGAAGAAGCACGAGATGGAGGCCTATCTCGCGATGGTCTTCGGCGGCCGTATCGCGGAGGAGTTGGTTTTCGGGCCGGAGAACGTGACGACGGGTGCAGCCAACGACATCAAGCAGGCGACCAACATGGCGCGCTCGATGGTGACTGAATTCGGTATGAGCGACAAACTCGGCCGCATCCGCTATCGCGATAACCAGGAGGAAGTGTTCCTGGGGCACTCTGTAACGCGCTCGCAGAATATGTCGCCTGAGACGGCCCAGCTCATTGACTTCGAGATTCGCCGCCTCGTTGACGAAGGCGAGCAAAGGGCGCGCCACTTCCTGACAGAGCACATCGACGATCTGCACACGCTCGCGAAGGGCCTGCTCGAATATGAGACACTGTCCGGTCAGGAAGTGCGGGATCTGCTCAACGGCAAGCCGCCGGTTCGCGAGTTCACTATGAAGGAAGATCAGCCGAAGCGCCGCTCTGCGGTGCCTGCAACCGGGAGCCGGGCGCCCCGCAAGGACCCCGATCTTGGCGGCATGGAGCCTCAGCCGCAGACATAGACGCAGGCACCAGCAGAAGTTTTTATGGCCGCCAAGTGGGCGGCCATTTTCTTATTGACCGCAGCGGAGGAGTGTTTCGTCGAAGCCCGGATTTTTAGTCGCTAATCCGGCGAAAGATCTCTCGTCCCATCCAAAATATTGCCAGGATCAACCAGGCCACGGCCATGGGTATGATCACCCCTCCTGCGGTCGTGACCTGATCAAAACCTGCAATGATCCCAGCCACGACAATGAGAAGCGGAAGAGCAACGAGCCAAAATTCGATTGTCTTAACTTTAGGCATGACATCCCTCGTAAACCGGTGCCTGTCACGCAGAGTTTGCGTGCGGCTTAGCTTCGATGCGTTTAATGTGACTTTGTGCGAACGTCCATCATTATGCGCGGGCTTGGCAAATTTGCGGCGCCCGTCGAGGAAGCGAGATATGAATAGGCTGGAGCCCGTCTTGGGGCGGATAGAACAGGATTTCGAGGCCGCGCTGTCGCGATATCTCGCATTTCTGCGCATCCCCTCGGTTTCGACCGACCCCGCCTATAAGGACGAGGTGAGACGTGCTGGCAGCTGGCTTGAGACAGAGTTCCAGGCACTCGGGTTCGAAGCCGCGCTCCATGAAACCCCAGGCCATCCGATCCTCCTCGCCCAGCACGGCGCCGAGACCCCCGGCGCGCCGCACATCCTCTATTACGGCCATTACGATGTGCAGCCGCCAGAACCTCTCGAACTCTGGGAGAGCCCGCCCTTCGAACCGGCGATCGTCGACGGCCCACACGGCAAGCGCGTCGTCGCGCGCGGCGCGGTGGACGATAAAGGGCAAGTCATGACTTTCCTCGAAGCGTTCCGGGCCTGGAAAGCCGTTCATGGCTCCATGCCGGTCCGGCTCACTGTCCTGGTCGAGGGCGAGGAGGAGAGCGGAAGTACGTCGCTGCCGGGCTTTCTAGCCGCGCACGCAGGCACGCTCCGTAAAGCAGCGTCAGCCATCGTCACCGACACCAACTCTTGGGACATCGAGACTCCTGCGATCACCTACCGGCTTCGGGGCAACGTCTATGTGGAGATAACGCTTGAAGGTCCCACCCGCGATCTGCATTCGGGCCTTTATGGCGGCGCCGTTGTTAACCCCATCAACGCCTTGACGGAGGTGCTGGCGCAGCTCCACGATGCAAAGGGCCGCGTTCAAATCCCGGGCTTCTATGACGATGTGGCGGAGCTTCCGGACAGCGAGAGGCAAGCCTGGGCGGCGCTTGGCTTCGATGACGCGGCCTTCCTCGGCGAGATCGGGCTCGCGCACTCCACCGGCGAGGCCGGGTATTCGGCCCTGGAGCGTTTGTGGGCAAGGCCAACCTGCGACCTGAACGGCATTTGGGGCGGATATACGGGGCCTGGCGCAAAAACCGTCATCGCGAGCCGCGCCTCCGCAAAGCTCAGCTTCCGCACCGTGCCCCATCAAGATCCGGCGAAAATCCTCAAAGGGTTGAAGGACTTCCTCGATGCGCGCAGGCCTCAGGATTGTCGATGGCACATCCAGCAGTTCGGCGCGTCGGGGGGCATCCTCGCGCCCATCGGCGGCCCTTTCATGCGGGCGGCCCGCGCCGGGCTGGAAGACATCTATGGCAAACCCGCCGCCATGATCGGCAGCGGCGGTTCGATCCCTGTGGTGGGTCACTTCCAAAGGCAGCTCGGGCTCGACTCGATCCTTGTGGGCTTTGGCCTCGACGATGACCGCATCCACAGCCCGAACGAGAAATTCGAGCTAAAATGCCTCAAAAACGGCATTCTGAGCCACGCCGCAATCCTGGCGCGCTTGGCGGAGCTTCACGCATGATGGAGGCGTGATCGGCTCGGGCACCGCGAGCGCGCGGTAGAACATGAATTTTTTAGGTCCCAACGCGTTAAGACAGGCCCCCTCATCCTGTCCTTCTCCCGCAGGGGGAGAAGGGACGCCGGAACAGCCCTCTGTCTTTTGCGGTTACGTGCACTTACCTCTCCCTTCGCGGTAGAGGGTGGCCGCAAGGCGGCCGGGTGAGGGACGGGTAAATCTATGGGCACGCTTCCTGCAGCTTCTGCACGGCGCTGCCCGCACCCTCCAGCGAATACTGGTCCGTCGTCGCTGTTCCCTTGGCGGAGGTGGCCTTCACAACCATGGGGCCGCCCGCCGCCATCGCTGCGAGAAGTTTGCGCTCCTCACCAGCGTCTTTCGAATAGGCTTTGTCGTCATCGCTGGCCAGCGCGAAGCTCTTGCCGCCGGCCGTGACTGTCGCCGGAGAATTGGCCTTGAGAGAATAGCCCAGCTTAACGCTCACCTCGTTCCGGACACCGTCCTTCTGCCAGGTCGTCACGTAGAATATGACAGGCGTGCGCTTTGCCGTTTTTGGCTGCATCTCCGTTGGCGCCGCGGCAGCGAAACAAACCCGGCCGCCGGTATCGTCATAGGCAAAGACGGACCAATCCCCGATCTTTTCGAGAAGACGCGCCTTCACCGCCGCTGCCGCCTTTGTCGCAGGAGCAGGCTTCGGTTTCGCGACGGCGGGCTTCGGTTTCGCCGGTTGGGGCGCTGGCGGTGGAGGCTGAACCTGCTGCGCGGCGGCAAACGGAGCCAGGATCGCTAAGCATGATGCCGTAAGGAGCAGACGAGCCCGCATGAGATAGTTCCCGTTTTACCGAAGCTTAGCCTTTGCCAATCCCGCTTCAGGCGTCAAGAGTGAATCGGATCGCCGCCCTAACCGCGGGAGCCCGGCTTGCCCGGCGTTGCCGGCGCTTTCATTCTATCGGGGAATGACCCCAGGCTCCGCATACGGTCATACATCACGATGGCGCCAGCCATCGCAACATTGATGCAGAATGCCGTCGGAATTTTGATGACCGTGTCACAACGGGATAGAAGCTCGTCCGAAAGGATGCCCAGTTCGGGCCCTAGAACGTAGGCGGCGTGAATCGGATGGCGGAAAGCCGGCAAGTCGGTGGCGCTCTCGATCAGCTCGATCCCCACAAGCTTGCAGCGGAGCGGCAGCACCATCTCGCTCGCGGACTTCCAATGATAGACAGGCAAGTGAAGCGGCGCCTTCGACGTGTCGGACCACGCCTCGAAGGCCCTTGGATGCGCGCCGATGGTGAAGAAGAACTTGGCGCCAAAGGCATGAGCGGATCGCAGCAGGTTGCCCAGATTCGTGGGCTTCGATATCCGTTCGGCTCCGATGGCAAAGTATCCGCGCACGCTTGCGCCTTTTCGCGTAAAATGACGGGCGTTTGAACTGAGGTATGCGATGAAAGCAGTCTTGTGCAAGTCTCTTGATGGGCCCGAAGCTCTCGAACTCGGCGAGCTGCCAGCAGCAATGCCCGGTGAGGGCGAAGTTACGATCCAGGTTTCGGCCGTATCGCTCAATTTCTTCGATACGCTGATCACGCGAGGCCGGTATCAGACGCGGCCCGAGCTGCCGTTCTCGCCGGGAGGTGAGGTTGCCGGCACCGTTATACGTCTAGGCCCTGGCGTAAGGGGCGTTTCGGCGGGCCAGCGCGTTCTCGCCTATCCCGGCTATAACGGCTGCCGCGAGGAGATCGTCTTCCCCGCCAGCGACATCATTCGCCTCCCGGACGGCATTTCCGATGAAGCGGCGTCGGCCATTCCCATCGCCTATGGGACGGCGCTACACGGGCTTGAAGATCGCGGCCGGTTGCGAGCCGGGGAAACGGTGCTCATTCTCGGCGCGACGGGCGGCGCAGGCCTCGCCGCGGTCGAGGTCGCCGCGCGCCTTGGCGCGACCGTCATCGCGGCAGGGACCTCGGATGAAAAGCTCGCTCTCTGCGCGGAACGCGGCGCGGCCGGGTTGCTCAATCTTTCGAATGTGGATGTCAAGGATGCCGTTCGCGCCCTGAACGGTGGCAAGGGCCCCAACGTCATTTACGATTGCATCGGCGGTCCATACGCGGAGCCTGCGCTCCGGTCGATCGCGTGGGGCGGGCGTTACCTGGTGATAGGCTTCGCGGCGGGGGAAATCCCGAAGATCCCGCTGAACCTTCTCCTCCTGAAGGGTTGTGAGCTGGTTGGCGTATTCTTCGGCCGCTACGCCCAGCTCAACCCCGCAGCCTTCCAGGGTCAGATGGCCCGGCTCGTGGACTGGTACGTGGAGGGCGCCATTCATCCGCACATCGATCACGTGCTCCCCCTTGACAAGACGGCGGAAGCGATCGGCCTTCTCGATAAGCGGCAGATCAAGGGCAAGGTGGTCATCAAGCTGTGACGCGCGAGGAAGCCGGGCCGCGGCATCTTTTCGTCTATGGCACGCTGATGCGGGGGAGCCGCAGCCCCTATGCGCAGCTACTGCGGATGCGCGCCAAGTTCGTGGGCGAAGCGTCCGCTGCCGGCCGGCTTTATCATCTCGGCCGCTTTCCCGGCGCGGTCTTCGGTGAAGGCTGGCCCACCAGGGTACACGGCGAAGTCTTCCGCCTGCATGGCACCGCCTTGCTCGATGCGCTCGACGCCTATGAAGGCTGCGGGGGGCAAGGAACGGAGCCCGGTCTTTTCCGCCGCGATCGTGTCGAGGTGCGCCTTGCGCGTGGCGGAACGCTTTGGGCTTGGGCCTATCCCTTCGCGGGGCCAGTTTCCGGGCGCCCGTTCATTGCGTCGGGGCGTTTTCCCCTTCGCTGAGCGGGGTGGCGCCCGGACTGACAGTCCATACATTTTCGGGATCGGGCAGTTGACGCCACAGGGAAGCTCGTTATGATCCGCTTTCACGATGGACAGCCCCAGTGGCGGAACGGTAGACGCGGCAAACTCAAAATCTGTTGCCTGCAAGGGCGTGCTGGTTCGAGTCCGGCCTGGGGCACCATCGTTTGAGCCGGTCCATCGAGGCAGAAGCGAATGTGGAGTGCGGCACGGTTGATATTCGCTGGTCTGGCGGCCGGTTGGCTTGCCGCCGGTCCTGTTGCGGCCGGGCCCGCGCTGCTCATGGAGCCCTCGACGGGCCTCGTCCTCTACGCTGAGGATGCCGACTTGCCATGGCGGCCCGCCTCGCTCACCAAATTGATGACGGCCTACTTGACCTTCGAGGCCATCCGCGACGGCAAGCTTTCGCCCGAGGATGTGGTCTTCTGCACCCAGCACGCGCAGAGCCAGCCGCCGAGCAGGCTTGGCATGCCGGTCGGAGCGCCGCTGAAGGTCGATCTCGCGGTGAAGGCCCTGATTGTGAAATCGGCGAACGATGTGGCCGTGATGCTTGCCGAGAAGATCGGTGGCACGGAGGCCAATTTCGTGGACTTGATGAACAAGACCGCGAAGCGGCTCGGCATGACCAACACGCATTTCGTCAATCCGAACGGACTTCCCATGTTCGCCTCCGAAAACGTCGAGGCGCCGGAACAGTCGGTGACGAGCGCGCGCGATATGGGCATCCTGGCGAGCATGATTCTTAAGGGAATTCCCGCAATATGCCGACGTCTTCGCCCTGACCGAGGTGAAGATCGGCAACCGCATGGTCGGCACGCATAACGGGCTGTTGAAAAGCTATGACGGCGCGGACGGGATGAAGACCGGCTTCATCTGCGCCGCGGGCTACAACATCGTCGCCAGCGCGACGCGCGATGGCCGTCAGCTTGTCGCAGTGGTGCTGGGCGAGAATTCAGGGGCGGCGAGAACGATACGGGCGGCTGGGCTTTTCGAGCATGGGTTCGAGATCTATCCTTGGAAGGCCGTGCTCGCGCCCACCCTGGCCTCCTGGCCGGTCGCAACGCCCGAAGGCGCAAAAGTGGCCGATCTGCGGAATATCGTCTGCGGCGCCAAACGTCTCGCTGCGCTAAACAAAAAGGTTAAGCGGCCGCATTTGCAGCCCGGGCATCGCTCGCCGGGGGCGGGCAGGGCAGGACGGAGAGGGCGCCCCCGCGCCGATGCTACGCCGGTCATCGCAACTCCGGCCGTGCAGCGCGGTTAGTCGTACGTACTGGTTGATTGACCGCAAGCGCGCGATATTCCGGCCGTGAGGACCAGCCTGCCATGATCCGGGTACAAGAGGCAGATTTCGACATCGGCGCCGAGATCGCGGGCTTGCGCAACGGCCGCACGGATGCAGGCGCGATCGCCGCGTTCATCGGCACCGTCCGCGATTGCGCCGGCCAAAACGCAACGGCTGCGATGACGCTCGAACATTACCCCGGCATGACGGAGAAGGAGCTTGCCCGCATCGAAGCGGAGGCGCGCGCGCGCTGGCCCCTACTCGATGTCCTCATTGTCCATCGCGTCGGGCGGCTCCTACCCGGAGACAATATCGTGCTCGCCGTGACTTTGTCCGCTCACCGTCAGGCGGCCTTCGAGGCTGCGCAGTTCTTGATGGATTACCTCAAGACCGAGGCGCCCTTCTGGAAGACCGAAGAAACCGCCGGAGGCCGCCAGTGGGTGGACGCCCGCGAAAGCGACGCGAAGGACGCTGCGCGCTGGCGCCGGTAAATCGTGACGAATCCAGTCCACGCTCGACCGAAGGGCATCCTCGGCGCGGAATGGCAGGAGCGCTTCGGTCAGCTGATTCTGGAAGCCGATACCGTCGTCTTCATCCTCACACGGGATTCGGCTGTCCCCGAAGTCTGCAAATGAGAGGTGGACACCCGGCGGGCGGACCTTGTGCGGCGCGCCTGCCGGGAAAAACTATTAAGCGACGCTCAGCTTTTCACGCATGAGGATGCCACCGATCCTCTCTGGACTCGAGGGCACCAATCCGTGCGAGCGGCGCAGGCCGCTTTCGCTTCGCCTGAAGCAAGCTTATGAAAGTTGCTTTCGTACCGGTTAGCTCGCCGCCGGCGCGGGCGTCGCCGCACCGGGCGGTGGCACGCGCCGCCGGCCATAAATCGCATCGGCGCGAGCCTCGAACGCATCGGCGAATTTGCGGAAGGCGCGGTCGAACACCTTGCCCATAAGCAGCTGCAGGGGCTTGGTCCTGAACTCATAGTCGATGGAGAAGCCAACCTGGCTCGCCGCATCGCCCATGGGCGTGAACACCCACCGGTTCTCCAAGCGCCGGAACGGCCCATCGAGGTAGCTGACCAGGATCGTGTGGTCCTGAGGCTTCAGCACGACGCGGGTGGTGAAACTCTCGACGAAGAGCTTGTAGGCCACCGTCATCGTGGTGACTACGGTCTCATGCTGGCCGTTATGCTGGCGCCGCAGGATGCGAATGCCTTGGCACAGCGGTACGAACTCCGGATAGCGTTCCATATCGGCGACAAGCGCGAACATATCGGAGGCCGGGTGCGCGACGCGGCGGGTGGTATGAAAAGACGGCATCAGCGGCTCAAGGTGAGGAGAAATCGATCGGCATCGCGGCTCGTTGCCAAGATCCTAACATTGGCATGCGGGGCTTGAGTTGCCAAGGCGAGACGGTATTTCGCCGCATGGGATTGCCGGAAAGTCCGGGCCAATTTGAGGAATGTGAAGTCGAAGCGCTCTGGGCAGCCCTCAACTCGATCGCCGGCAAGCCCCGGTGGATTTTGCTGCAACGCGAGCACGTCCACGTGATTTCATCCACGAGCATCGCTGGACCCAACCGAAGCTTCGCGGACGGCTTTCAGGCGCCGAAAATCGTCGCCTGCGTGATAGGACGAGCGCGTGAGCGGGCTCGCCGCCACCATAAGGAAGCCCTTGGCGAAGGCGATGCTCTTATAGCTCTCGAATTCAGACGGCTCGACGAAGCGGTCCACGGCGGCGTGCTTGCGGGTCGGCTGGAGGTATTGCCCAATGGTGAGGAAATCCACATCCGCCGACCGCAAATCGTCCATCAGTTGAAGCACCTCGTTCCGCTTCTCGCCCAGGCCCACCATGATGCCGGACTTGGTGAACATGGTTTTGTCCAGTTCCTTTGCGCGTTGAAGGACGCGCAGCGAATGGAAATAGCGCGCCCCTGGCCGGACGGTGAGATAGAGCGAGGGCACGGTTTCGAGATTGTGGTTGAACACATCCGGTTTGGCCGCGATCACGGTTTCGAGCGGGCCGTTGCCTTTCTTGAGGAAATCGGGCGTCAGGACCTCGATAGTCGTGCCCGGCGCCGCGGCATGGATCGCGCAGATGGTGGCGGCGAAATGCGCGGCGCCGCCGTCGGCCAGGTCGTCGCGGTCCACCGATGTGACGACCACATGTTCCAGGCCGAGAGCGGCCACGGCGCGGGCCACGTTTCCGGGCTCGGCGTCGTCGAGCGCGCCCGGCAGGCCCGTCTTCACATTGCAGAAGGCGCAGGCGCGCGTGCAGGTGTCGCCCATGATCATCATGGTCGCGTGGCGCTTTTCCCAGCACTCGCCGATATTCGGGCAGCCTGCTTCTTCGCACACGGTGTGAAGGCTATTCTCGCGCACAATCTTGGCCGTGCCCGCATAGTCTGCCGAGCCCGGCGCCTTGACCCGAATCCATGCAGGCTTGCGCTGCATTGGCGTATCGGGCCTGTTCGCTTTCTCCGGGTGGCGCGGCGCGCCTTCGCGCTTGTCGATAAGGGTGACCATGATTGCTGCTTAGCGTTTCACAACGCGTCATGGCCGCCCTTGAGGCGGCCATCCATCAGGGCTTTTTGGATGGCCGGGTCAAGCCCGGCCATGACTAGAAATGAGCGTTCCATGCCGTCCTCAACTTTGCGCAGCCGCCCCTTCACGCCAATGACTTCAACGGTAAGCTTGTCGAGCTTTGCCGAAGTTGCGTCGAGCTTCGCTCCGATGGCGTCAACTTTGGCGTCTGTAGCAGACTGCGCATCCCGGATCTCGCGCAAGAGCCGAAGTGTCAAATTATCGTCATCCATCGCCATCGCTTCCAGCCCTTCCACCGCACCCGCTTTATATGGATAACATCGCGAGCCGCGTCCAGCGCGCGTTCGCGCTCGCAATGACATCTGCGGTTCGCCAAAGCAGAGGGGATACGATGAAACGCGCATTGCAGATAGCGGTCGCCGTTGCGGGGATCGTTCCCGTCGCGGCCGGTCTCGGCGGAATGGTTTTGGGCTCGTCCTTGGTAGGGGACGCCAGCGGCGGCGCGGATCTCGACAGCCATTTCCGCTATCTCTCGGGATTGCTGCTTGGGATTGGGCTGGCCTTTTGGAGCACCATCCCCGGCATCGAGCGAAAGGGCGACCTCTTCCGGCTCCTGACCGCCTTTGTTGTCCTCGGCGGCCTCGGGCGGCTTTCCAGCATCTTTGTCTACGATTTGCCCGAAGATCCCATGATCGCCGCGCTCATTATGGAGCTTGTGGTGACGCCCAGTCTCTGTCTATGGCAGGCAAAAGTGGCTCGCGCCGCGAACATATAGGCCGCGGCGCCTCCTCAGCCCGCAAATTCACACAGCGCTTTCAGCCCGTCTTGCCCGGGCCGCTTGGCCTGGAATCGTCGCTTTGCGGGCGTGGGAGCCGCCGCGATCCGCTGGCTGCTCCGAACGAAGGCCGTGCAAAGCCTGGATCAAATCGGGAAGCGATTCCCGGGCCACGCCGAAGAGTTCTTTCGTATCGACGCCGTCCTCCGCGATCTTGGCATCGACGTCTTCGTCCTGGAGAAGGGCGGCCAGCATGGCGAAAAGGATAACGCCATCGCCCTCTTGGATGCGAGACCACTGCTCCTCGCGCAAGCGAATGCCGGCAAAAAAGCCCTCGGCCCAATCGCGCGTGATCAGGCGCCCTTCGCCGTCGGTCCAGAAAAAGGGCTCATAGGCGCTGTCCGGCTCATTCAGGCTTTCGACGATCCTGCGGTAGCCGGACTCCATCGTTTCATTTGCGAGCCGCGTATCCTCGTCGCTCATGTCAGCGTCCGCGGGATCGAAGACTTCGGACAGCCACTCAGCCGGTGGGATGAACTCCGGTCCGGCGGCGGCCGCAGTCATCAGGCCGTTGGCATAGGAGAGAAAGGCCCAACCCTGTTCGATCTCTTCCCGTAAATCGGCGCATTCCGCCAAATCCGCGTCTAAGGCTTCAGTGTCTTCAAGCAAAGCCGGCCGCCCCATGATGCGCTCCCCCCAAGGTCAGAAGCGAATCGTTTCGCCTCCCGTTGAAGGCTAGCAGCCGCCGGGACATGCCAGAAGGCGGGTCAAAGTGGCCCGGACGGTTATCCCCTTCATATGGACGCGCCCTAAGCGCCAAGCACGCTCCCGTGCATGATTCAGGGAACTTGGACGCGGGAAGTTCGCGTCGTCTTGATGATGCCTTCCGGATCCGGCACATGATCGATGCTGCGAAACCGCCCGGCGCTTCGGCGAAGAACGCAATCGTATCCGTCTGGACACGGATCGGACGTTGCTATAGCGCCTTTGCAGCGTCGAGATTTGCGGGGCCTACTCGCCAAACGTGGGGGATTTGCGATGCTAATTGGCTTCGATGTTGGCTTGCTTAATGAACGCGGAACTTCGGTTGCGGTATACGATTATGCTTATTACGCCCAAACCATTCTCGGTCACGATTCTATAGTCTTTTACCAAGGCGAGGCATCTCCACCTATTCTCGATCGATTCAAAAAGCAATTCGAGACTATCTCGTATAACACGCTCGATGATTTACAGCGTGCAATCGAGATTAGAAGAATAGACCTTTCTTATTTTATCAAACAAGGCGACAATGATGGCCGTCTTTCCCGGTCATCCAAGAACGCGTCCATGCGATCTTTCAACACTTCGATCCTCATGGCGATGTCTATGCTTTCGCGTCCAAATGGCTCGCCAACATACAAACGGGCGGACTCTATCCGTATGTTCCCCACATCGTGGACTTGCCTCCACCGGATTCCAACATGCGCCAGGAGCTAGGAATTCCACCCGATGCTTTTGTGATCGGCAGGCATGGTGCTTGCGAAACCTTCAACCTGAAATTTGTCCACGAAGCTGTAATCAAGGCACTTAGCAAAAGAAAAGATTTATATTTTGTTTTTGTAAATACTCATCGCTTCTGTGAGCACGAACGGGTCATACATCTCCCCGTTATCACCGATACGCTAGCAAAGTCGAACTTTATAAACGCTTGCGATGCGATGCTACACGCAAGAAGCCGTGGAGAGAGCTTCGGCTTGGCGGTCGCTGAGTTCATGTTCTTCGACAAACCGGTGATATGCTGGGCGGGCGGCGTGGATAGAAATCATTTGGAAATGCTTCCCGATCATAGGCTCGTTTATAGACGGAACCCGGATCTGCTGAGAATACTGACCAGTCTTGAAAAATGCGGCGGGGACGGCCGCTGGCAAGACTCAGTCAGCGCGTTTACACCGCCAAATGTCATGCGCCTCTTCAAAGAGGTGTTTATCGACGGAGCACCGCAAGACCATTCCGTGCGCCCGTCATTGGCGTTTACGATCCGGACTCGCATCGCACAAAGATGGCTGAAGGCGAGATACGATCTCTGGCGCGAAGGAATCAGAATATAGGGGGTCGCGGACCTCCCATCCCTGCGCGAGAGTTTTGTAGATGGAGAAAATAATGCAAGCCTGCTTGTTTCCCGATGCCGAAGCTTTAACGCTCCTCTGCCGCTGCCGCCATATCAGGCGGCTAGCGCTGTTCGGCTCGACGCTGAAGGCGACGAACCGGCAGGACAGCGATGTTTGACTTGCTGGTGGAATTCGAGGAAGGCCGCAAGCCTGGCTTGCTGGCGCTCAGCGGCATCGAAGCCGAGTTGTCGGCGCTGCTTGGCGGACGGCGTGTGGACCTGCGCACGCGGGAGGATCTAAGCCGCTATTTTCGTGACGAAGTTGAGCGGTCCGCCGAGACACAATATGCCGCCTGAGGACGCCATTCGCATCCGCCATATGATCGAGGCGGCGGAAACGGCGCAACGATTTATCGCAGGCCGCCAGCGTGAAAGTCTCGATTCGGACCAAATGCTGTTGTTCGCGCCATTGAGATTATTGGGGAGGCGGCTTCCCGGGTCACTCACATCAATAGTTGGAATGCGGAACCGGCTCGTCCACGCATATTTTGACATCGACCGGGCATACTTTGGAAGACGGTAACGGAGGAAATACCGGCTCTTATTATGCTTTTGGGATCGATTTTCCCCGAAGGCGAGAAGCGGGACCGGTAGAACGTAAAACTCGAAAGCTTCTCAGATGTGGATCACGCGCCCGTAAGCATCGAGCACGCTCTCGTGCATCATCTCGGAGAGTGTCGGATGCGGGAAAATGGCCTCCATCAGCTCGGCCTCGGTGGTTTCCAGCGTCTTCGCCAGGCCAAAGCCTTGGATCAACTCCGTCACTTCCGCGCCGATCATATGCGCGCCTAGAAGCTCTCCGGTCTTGGCGTCGAAGATGGTCTTGACGAAGCCCTCCGGCTCGCCGAGCGCGATGGCCTTGCCGTTCCCTTGATAGGGGAAGCGGCCGACCTTGATCTCGCGGCCGTTCGACTTCGCCGCCGCTTCCGTCAGGCCGACCGAGGCCACCTGCGGATGGGAATAGGTGCAGCCGGGAATGTTCGTGACCTTC
This sequence comes from uncultured Alphaproteobacteria bacterium, assembly GCA_963817705.1. Classification (GTDB taxonomy): domain Bacteria; phylum Pseudomonadota; class Alphaproteobacteria; order Rhizobiales; family Rhodomicrobiaceae; genus Rhodomicrobium. The sequence goes on along the minus strand of CAWFPF010000001.1, from coordinate 10,820 downwards.
ATCGGGTGCACGTCATTCTTGCCCGCGATCTTCTCGACACAAATAATGCCTTCGTGGCTGGCCTTATGCGCGAGCCAGGGCGGCCCAACCACATCGCCGATGGCGTAGAGGCCCGGCACGCCGGTGCGGCAATACTCGTCGATGACAATGTGCGATTTGTCGATTTTGACGCCCTGCTCTTCCAGGCCCAGATTCTCGACATTGCCAACGATGCCAACCGCAAGGATGACGCGGCTGAACTCCTGCGTCTCCTGTTTGCCGTCTTTCAGCGTGAGGGTTGCCTTGACGCTATCGGCGCCCTTTTCGAGCTTATCGACTTTCGCTCCCGTAAAGATTTTGATGCCCTGCTTCTCGAAAGATTTCTTGGCGAAGGCCGAGACTTCCTCATCCTCGACCGGCAGTATCCGGTCCATGATCTCGACCACAGTCACCTTCACGCCAAGCGCATTATAGAAGCTCGCGAATTCGATGCCGATGGCACCCGACCCGACGACCAGCAGCGATTTCGGCGTCACATCCGGCACCATGGCTTCCTTGTAGGTCCAGATCAGCTTGCCGTCCGGCTCCAGGCCAGGCAGCGAACGCGCCCGCGCGCCCGTCGCGACGATGATGTGCTTCGCCTCGACCTCGGCGAGCGCCTTGCCGTCCTTGCCCGTGACAGCGATCACGCCCCGGCCCTTAAGCCGCGCGGTGCCGTCGATGACCGCAACCTTATGCTTTTTCAAAAGGTAAGCGACGCCGCTTGATAGCCGTTCGGCCACCTTCCGCGACCGGCTCACCACCTTGGTGAGATCGAACCCGATGTCCTTAGCCTTGAGCCCAAACTCATCCGCGTGGTGGAACAGCGTCAACACTTCGGCGGTCCGGAGCAGCGCTTTCGTCGGGATACAGCCCCAGTTGAGGCAGATGCCGCCCAAATGCTCGCGCTCGATCACCACTGTCTTGAAACCGAGCTGCGCCGCCCGGATCGCCGCCACGTAGCCGCCCGGCCCGCCTCCAATCACCGCGATATCGAATGCTTCTGCCATTGTGCCTCTTCATATGGATATGGGATGCCGGGTGCGAGCATGGAGCCGCGCCTGCGATTTAAGTATGTTTCCCCGCGCCGGCTAAGTCATCGCTGCGGGCAGCTCGAAGGGAGCCAGCTGCAAGCGTCTCAATCGCAATCGTTTCGCCGGAAGGCCCCACGAACTCGACCTCGAAAGCCGCGCCGTTGTCATGAACAAAAACAACCGCGCCCACGCGGCCCGATTGAAGACCGGAGCTTGGGATGTCATCGAGGAGCGCAACACAATCGAACTCTTGGATCATGGCTTGCTAAACCAGCATCGTGACCGGCTCTTCGATGAAGCCCTTGAAGGCGCTCAAGAGCTGGGCTCCGAGCGCGCCGTCGACAACCCGGTGATCGCAGGAGAGTGTACAACTCATCATTGTCGCCGCCACGATCTTGCCGTCCTTTACGATCGCGCGTTTCTCGCCGCGGCCAACCGCAAGGATGGTCGCGTGCGGAGGATTGATGACGGCGTCGAAATTGTCGATGCCGAACATGCCGAGGTTCGAGATGGCCGTCGTCCCCCCCTGATATTCGTGAGGGGCCAGACGGCGGCGGCGGGCTCGCTCGGCCAGCTCTTTCATGGTGGTAGAGATTTGCGCGAGCGTCTTGTGCTCCACGCCGCGGATGACGGGAGTGAACAGGCCGCCTTCGAGCGCGACTGCAACGCCGACATCCGAGCTCTTGTGCAGCAAAAGGCCGCGCTCGGTAAAGGTGGCGTTGGCGTCCGGCACCTGCTGAAGCGCAAGCCCCATGGCTTTGATGATGAAGTCGTTGACCGAGAGCTTGTAGGCGTTCGGGCCTTCTTTTGGAGAGCGCGCGTTGAGAAGCTGCCGTGCTTCGAGCAGGGTATCGATCTCGCAATCGACGTTCAGCCGGAAATGCGGGATGGTCGCCGCCGCCATGGTGAGCCGCGCAGCAATGGTCTTGCGCATGTTGTCGAGCGGGCGGATTTCGTAACTGCCCTTCTCATACAGCGCGAGGATTTGGTCATCCGGCATCGCCGCCGGGAATGCACGCGATGGCACCAGCGCCTGCGCGCCATTTTGCGCGGGCGTGGCGGGCGCTCCGGGAGCCGGACCCGCCTTCGTCACACCCGAGCGCGCGGCCTCGTCCACATCGTGCTTCACGATGCGCCCGTGCGGACCCGAACCTCTAAGCTGCGCCAAGTCGATCCCGGACTGAGCCGCGAGCCTGCGCGCCAGCGGCGAGGCGAAGATGCGGCCGTGGCCGTTCGGCTTCGGTGCAAGTCCCCCCTCATCCTGTCCTTCTCCCCGCGGGGAGAAGGGACGTTGTTGCGCCGGCTCACCCTGTGAAGAGGGCTGACTTTTTTCTCCTTCTCCCCCTGGGGAGAGGGTTGGGGTGAGGCGGTCTTCGTTGCGGCAGCGGTCTCGGACTGAGCCTGCGCCGCGTGCTGCGGGGCGGGTTGCGGAGGCTCGGCGCCATATCCCTTCAGCGCCGCCGAGTCCTCGCCCTCGGCGAGAAGAACCGCAATCGGCGTATTGACCGCTACACCATCGGTGCCTTCCGGAATCATGATCTTACCAATCGTGCCCTCATCGACGGCTTCGACCTCCATGGTCGCCTTATCCGTCTCGATCTCGGCTATGGCGTCGCCGGACGAAACCTTGTCGCCCTCTTTCTTGAGCCATTTCGAAAGTTTGCCCTGCTCCATGGTGGGCGACAAAGCGGGCATAAGGATCGGTGTCGGCATCGGCTACTCCGCTTTTTTGCTTTGGCGACCGGAGATTGACGGATTCATCAGGGTGTCAGGACTCTTCCAAGCGTCAGGGACCATAAAACTTATGATGAGAAATTCTTCCTTCATCGCGAGTTGCATCTTGTTCAGCATGTCGCAGATACACTTCTCTGGCATCGATGCAATATCGCGTTCGGTGAATCCGGTAGGCACGACAAACTCTGAGCAACCAATCTTAATCATCATCACCTTATAATTGGCCAGCCAACTGAAAAACGACTTCTTATACGCGCTATAATTGGCCTGCTTGTCTTTGGCTGAACAGGGCGCGGGGCCTGCCTTTATTCCGATCTCGCTGCAGCGCTTGGGAAACTGTACGTTATCCGGCCCGGGACAACTGGCTCTGATTTTACAAGTCCATCGAAAATCCGCCTGCTTTTCTTTCTCAAGCGCTGTCCCAGGAGATCCAAGCCTTTCGAGACAGGCCGATCCATCCTCGCCCTCTTGGCAGAGCGCAGTGCCAGGGCACAGCTTTGCACTCTCGTTTTCAGCGGCCCGAAGAGGCGCCGAAAGTGCGGCCGATCCCAATACGATGACAAACATCAAGCTCAACGCGCGCCGGGAGATGAGCATGGCAGCCTCAGGATTTGTAGCAAACGGCCTTCACGGCTTGCACCACCTGCGCGGCATTGGGCAGCGCGAGCTTCTCAAGATTGGCGGCATACGGCATGGGCACATCCACGCCCGAGACCTTCGTGGGCGGCGCGTCGAGGTAATCGAACGCCTCCGAGGTAACCCGCGCGCATATCTCAGAGCCGAGCGAGCACACTGGCCAAGCTTCCTCGACCGTCACGAGGCGGTTGGTTTTGCGCACCGAGGCGAGCACCGTGTCCATGTCGAGCGGGCGAAGCGTGCGCAGATCGATCACTTCCGCATCGATGCCCTCGGCCTCAAGCGTCTTGGCCGCATCCAACGCATAGACTATGCCGCGCGACCACGAGACGATGGTGACATCCTTGCCGGGCCGCGCGATCTTCGCCTTGCCGATGGGGATCACGTAGTCGCCGGTCTTCGGCACCAGTCCCGTCGTGCCATAAAGGATTTCGTTCTCCAGGAAGACCACCGGGTTCGGATCGCGAATAGCGGCCTTGAGCAGGCCCTTGGCATCGGCAGCGGTCGAAGGCGCGATCACTTTCAATCCCGGCACATGCGCGTACCAGGCCGAGTATTCCTGACTGTGCTGAGCGCCGACGCGCGCCGCTGCCCCATTCGGCCCGCGGAACACGATCGGACAGCCCATTTGGCCTCCGGACATGTACAAGGTCTTCGCGGCCGAATTGACGATGTGGTCGATGGCTTGCATCGCAAAGTTGAACGTCATGAACTCCACGATGGGCCGAAGCCCCGCAAGCGCCGCGCCCACGCCCAGCCCGGCGAACCCGGCCTCTGTGATCGGTGTATCCACGACGCGGCGCGGGCCGAACTCGTCGAGCAGCCCCTGCGTGATCTTATAGGCGCCTTGATACTCAGCGACCTCTTCGCCCATGACGAACACGCTCTCGTCGCGGCGCATCTCCTCGGCCATCGCGTCGCGCAACGCTTCGCGCATGGTGACTTGCACCATCTCGGTGCCTTCGGGGATCTCGGTGGCGCTGTCATAGCCGGCGGGGAGCGCATCCGGCTTGCTTCCGGTCACGCGCACATCGACCGTCGTGCGTCCTGTACCTTCGGCAAGTCCCCCCTCACCCTGTCCCTCTCCCCGCCGGGGAGAGGCGACGCTTCCACCAGCACCGCGGCCAGACTCCCTCCCCCCGGGGAAGAGGGCTGGGTTGAGGGGGTCTCCTGCGCATGCCCATTGGTGAGAATCGTCACATCCTCACCGTCGCTCAGGATCACGGCAATGGGCGTGTTGACCTTCACCCCTTCTGTCCCGGCCGGCACAAGGATTTTGCCGATCTTGCCCTCGTCCACCGCTTCGACCTCCATCGTGGCTTTGTCGGTTTCGATCTCGGCGATGACATCGCCCGAGCGCACCTCGTCGCCCTCGGCCTTGACCCATTTGGAGAGTTTGCCTTCTTCCATCGTCGGCGACAGCGCTGGCATGAGAACTTGTGTCGGCATTTTTGGCTCCAGCGGCAAGAGCTGAGTTCCTGCGGCCTTGATTGATTAAGCGCCGGCGAAGCCGGAGCGATCTTCTGCCCTTTGCCCGCTGCAATTGGCGACGGAGTCGACTTGAGCAAAGAGTTGTGGGTCTAGGGTCGCGCGATTTTTGCGACCTGCAGAAAGTGCTACCCGCTCTCAAGTTGGTTGTCTTCATTCATCAGCGTTTACCCGTAATCAATACAAAACGTGTGATACTGCCGTATTCCTTCATGCCGGATGGAGATGATAACGGGGTAATCGAGAATATCTCGTGTCCTAAAGACAATATTTCACTCAGCTTTTTGTCTAGGTTTTTTGCAGCTTTGTCTGCTCCGCCTTGATCCTGTACGACGTAGTCGACCAACGCTACTCCCCATGTTTTATACTCAGACATCTGCCCACCGAAAATTGTTCGCCACTATTTCAATACATCGGTATAAAGCTCCGCAGGCTCCGGCTCGGGATCGTGCGTCGCGAAATCCGCAGCTTCGTTCACGATGCCCCTGATCTCTTTGTCGATGGCCTTCAGCTCGTCCTCGCTGGCGCGGCCGGTCTCGATCAAACGCACGCGCAGCTGCTCGATGGGGTCGCGTTCGTGGCGCATCTTCTCCACCTCCTCCTTCGACCGGTACTTGGCCGGATCGGACATGGAGTGGCCGCGATAGCGGTAGGTCAGCATTTCCAGGATGTACGGCCCCCTGCCCTGGCGCGCGTTCGCCACGGCCTTGTCCCCGGCGGCCTTCACGGCGCGCACATCCATGCCGTCCACCTGCTCGCCGGGGATGTTGAAGCTCTTGCCGCGCTGGGAGAGGTCGGTCATGGCCGACACGCGGTCGATGCGCGTGCCCATGCCATATTTGTTGTTCTCGACGACATAGATGACCGGAAGCTTCCACACCGACGCCATATTGAAGGCCTCGTAGACCTGCCCCTGGTTCGCGGCACCGTCGCCGTAATAGGTGAGGCTGACGCGGCCGTCGCCCCGGTATTTGTTCGCGAAGGCCAGCCCGGTTCCGAGCGGCACTTGCGCCCCGACGATGCCGTGGCCGCCGTAGAAGCCCTTGTCCACGGAGAACATGTGCATCGACCCGCCCTTGCCCCTGGAATAGCCGCCCTGGCGCCCGGTCAGCTCCGCCATGACGCCCTTCGGGTCCATACCGCAAGCCAGCATATGGCCGTGATCGCGGTAGGCGGTGATGACCTGATCGCCCTCGCGGATCGCCATCTGCATGCCTGCAACCACGGCTTCCTGGCCGATATAGAGATGGCAGAAGCCGCCGATCTGGCCCATGCCGTAGAGCTGGCCCGCCTTTTCCTCGAAACGCCGGATGAGCAGCATCTGCCGGTAGGCGCCCAGCTCTTCACCCCGGCTTAACTCCGGTACGGCGGGCGAACTCGCAATTGCCGGCTCTGGAAGATCGTCGGGCATCGGCATGCACTTTCATGTCATCGGAAGCTATGCCGGGAGAAAGAAAACTTCGCCCGGCGAATTCCTACTCTTAATCGTTTTTTGGGCGCCCTGCCATGGGGTCGTCTCGCAGGCGCGAAGGTCAGGGCGCGGATTTGTCGCTGTTTACGATCACAATGTCGTTGGGATGAGCAAGGTCGAGGAGCGAGCGGGCCTCTTCATCGAGCAGAGCCAGGCTCGGTAGCGGCTTTCGGGCCCAGGAGCGCCGCGTCGCGCTCAAGCTTGGCGCGCTCCGCCTTCAACGTGGCGAGTTCCTTGGTCAGGGCTTCGACGCGCGCGTTGAGCTGCTTGTTGGCCGCGAGTCCGTGTGCGCCCCGGATCGCCTCGGAGGCCACATACACGATGAGGCCGAGCAGCATCGCGAAGAGTGCGAATTGCCGCAAAAACCGCCCTTGTCCCGCTGCCGCCATAGGTGCCCTCCTGCGCGGGTCACGATAGCGCGCCACGCTTAGCGGCGGGTTAATCGCAGGAGCCGCGGCATGGTTTTTGCACTTTCGCTTGAGCCTTCGGGCATCCATATTAGTAGCCCGAACGCATCCGGCATACCGGCGCCATTTCATCTGTCGGGCCGCCGTAGGGAAGATTAGGCGCGTATGCTCTAATCCTTGCACGATTATTCTTTTGGCGTACGGCAACCAGCAGTATTGACGTGACGAGGGCGTATAAATGCAGCGCTTTACTTGTTTGCGGATGCGTGAGACTGTGAATGGCGGCGCAGTTGTGGACAGTGCCGGGCTATCACTTTATAATTGTTCTAAGTTATTGTAAGGTGTGAGTTTTTTATTGACCCCGGCGCTGGTATGGCACAGACATAGAGAAGAGTGAGTTGCGGAGAATCGGAATGAGTCTCGACCTTCATTTACGAAGCAGGGAGCGCTCCGCGGCGCTTGGCCAGTCAAAACGCGGTTATTGTGGCCATGTGCATGCTCTCGAAGTGCAGCCGCACCACTCCGATCTTCCCGAAGGCGAACTGGAGCGGCGCCTGCTCGAACTCGGCTTCACGGAGGGCGCTCGTGTCGAGATCCTGCATGAAGGCTTGTTTGGCCGGGATCCAATCGCCGTGCGCGTCAACGATACAACGGTGGCGATCCGGCGCCGCGAAGCAATGGCTATTCTCGTGAAATCATTAGACGCAATATGACGGTCATCACACAAACCGGGCTGCGCCAATTCGCTCTTATCGGAACGCCGAACAGCGGCAAGACGGCTCTTTTCAATGCGCTGACTGGCAGCCGTCAAAAAGTCGCGAACTATCCCGGCGTGACGGTCGAGCGCAAAAGCGGCGTGTTTCAGACGCCGGCCGGCCACAGCGTCAATCTCATCGACCTGCCTGGGACCTACTCGCTTCGCGCGCGGAGCCCCGACGAGGAAGTCACCCGCGATTTCGTGCTGGGCCGTTTCCACACCGAAACCCCGCCAGATATGCTCCTCTGCGTCGCAGATGCCACGAACTTGCGGGTCGCGCTGCGTCTCGTCGTCGAACTCATCCGCTTGGGGCGGCCTATTCTCCTCGTGCTGAACATGATCGACATCGCCAAACGGCGCGGTATCGAGATCGACCTGGAGCGCATGTCCGCAGAGCTGGGCGTGCCGGTGATAACGGCAGCGGCTGTGCGCCGAGGCGGGACCGACGATCTTCTGCGCCGGCTCGACGACTTGGCGCTCAACATACCCGCCCCGGCCGCCGGCGTTAAATGGAAGACACCGGCCACCAGCGAGTTGCGGGCCGCGCAGCGCGAGGCCGACCGGATCATTGCCATCGCGGTCAGGAAGCCGGCCGCGCCCGACACGCTGACCACCCGGCTCGATAAGATCTTTCTGCATCCGGCTGGTGGCCTCATCATCCTGCTCGCCATCCTGTTCGTCATGTTCCAGGCCGTCTTCACCTGGGCACAGCCGCTGATGGAGTTCATCTCGTCCGGCTTCGACTCTCTCGGCGGGCTGGTGAATGCGGCGCTGCCTGCGGGGCTTCTGCAGAGCTTCATCCAGAACGGCGTCATCTCCGGCGTCGGCAGTGTCGTCGTCTTTCTGCCCCAGATCTTGATCCTGTTCTTGTTCATCCTGCTTTTGGAAGACCTGGGCTACATGGCCCGTGCGGCCTTCCTGATGGACCGCATCATGGGCGGCGCAGGGCTGCATGGACGCGCCTTCATCCCCCTCTTGTCGAGCTTTGCCTGCGCCATTCCGGGCATCATGGCCACGCGGGTCATCGACAACCGCCGCGACCGGCTGACGACCATCCTCGTCGCGCCGCTGATGACTTGCTCGGCGCGCATCCCCGTCTATACGCTTATCATCTCGGCCTTCATTCCGGCCCGCACGGTGTGGGGCTTTGCAAACCTGCAAGGCCTCGTCATGTTCGGGCTTTATGCGGGCGGCATCGTCAGTGCGCTGACCGTGTCCGCGGTGGCGAAATTCCTGTTCTGGCGCGATAACCCAACGCCGCCCTTCATGCTCGAACTGCCGGACTACAAGCTGCCGCGCCCGCGCAGCGTCGCGATCGGCCTTTACGCCGCCCGCGCCGGCGAAATGCTCCACGCGAAGACGGCATAGCTCCTCGCTATTCCGCCGTCCCCTACAGTCATTCCGCCACGCCCACCTTCTCCGCAATCGACTTCGCCTGCGTAAACAGCAGCAGATAATCCGGCCCGCCCGCCTTCGAGTCCGTCCCGCTCATATTGAATCCGCCAAACGGATGCGCGCCCACCATCGCGCCCGTGCATTTGCGGTTGAAATACAGATTGCCCACATGGAACTCCTCGCGCGCCCGCTCCAGCTTCTCCCGCGATCGCGGTATACACCGCCCCCGTCAGCCCATACTCGGTGTTGTTCGCAATCGCCAGCGCCTCGTCGAAGCTCCTTCGACCTTGATCACCGCCAGCACCGGCCCGAAAATCTCCTCCTGCGCGATGCGTCGCTCCGGCGCCACATCCGCAATCACCGTCGGCGCAATATAAATACCCGCCTTCGGCGTTCTCCGACCGCATTTCCGCCGGCGATCAGCCGCCCTTCCTTCTTGCCAATCTCGATGTACTCCAAAATCTGCTTGTAGCGCGCCTCGTTGACCACCGGCCCCATGTTAGAATTCTCCGCCGGATCGCCCACGCGTCAATCGCGTCCACCCGCTCCCGCAGCCGCTCGCAGAAACTCATCGTAGATCGCTCGCTCCACAATCGCCCGCGAGCACGCCGAGCATTTCTGCCCGCTGAATCCGAACGCCGCCGCCACCACGCCCTCCACCGCCGCGTCCAGGTCGCAGTCCGCGTCGACGATGATCGAGTCCTTGCCGCCCATCTCCAGCACCGTGCGCTTGATCCAGATCTGCCCCGGCTGCGTCTTCGCCGCCCGCTCGTGAATGTCCAGCCCCACCGCCTTCGATCCCGTGAACGCGATAAACCGCGTCTTCGGATGCGCCGACCAGTCGCGTTGCCAAACGTCGCGCCCGACCCCGGGCAGAAGTTCACCACCCCGGCCGGCATCCCCGCCTCCTCCAGCACCTCGACAGAACTTCGCCGCAATCGTCGGCGCATCGCTCGACGGCTTCAGCATCACCGTGTTTCCGCAGACGATGGCCGCCGCCGTCATGCCCGCCATGATCGCCAGCGGGAAGTTCCACGGCGGAATCACCGCGCCCACGCCCAGCGGAATGTAACGCAACTGGTTGCGCTCGCCCGGCAACTGGATCGGCGTGCGTCGCCCCGTCCAGCCGCAGCGCCTCGCGCGCATAGAACTCCAGGAAGTCGATCGTCTCGGCCACGTCCGCGTCCGCCTCCGCCCAGTTCTTGCCCACCTCGTACGTCAGCCACGCGCACAGCTCGAACTTGCGCTCGCGCACCAGCCCCGCCGTGCGAAACAGCAGCGCCGCCCGCTCCGCCACCGGCGTCGCGCGACCACGTCCGCAAACGCCGCCTGCGCCGCGCGCATCGCCGCCTCCACATGCTCCTCGCCCGCCGCCTGGTGCACGCCCACCACCTCCGCCGGCCGCGCCGGATTCATCGAGACGATCTTCTTCTCCGTCTTCACCCGCCGCCCGCCGATCACCAGGTCGTACTCCCGCCCCAGCCTCGCCCTCACCGCACCAGCGCCTCCTCCATCGCCCGCCTCACCTTCGGCTGCGTGAAGTCCAGAAACGCCTCATTGCAAAACTGGCCCGGCACAGACTGCTCCTCGCTTTGCTGCGCGGGAGCGGGGCAGAGATTCGTTTTCACCATCACTCCATTTTATTCGCCGCTCGCCCGGCCCCGCCGCCTTCATTTCCCGCCCGCGACCCAACTGTGCCATGCTGGAAGCGGCAAAGGAGGCACGCATGGCTACCATCGCCGAGATCGCGGAGCTCGTCGGCGCGCCCCGCCCACCGCCTCATACGAGATCCCCCGCGTCTCCAGCATCGACGCCGCAACCCCCGTAGCCCTCGTCTTCGCCACAGACGCCGCCACCCTCGAGGCCGCGCTCAACTCGCC